>CAXXMV010000004.1:0-130350 GCA_963662285.2 bacterium | reverse complement strand
ACTTTTCGGCGATGAAGCGGTGATCTTCGTCTCTAATATCGATCAGGTTGAAAAAGAGAGCGCCGCCTTCTATGAGATCATAACCAAACGATACGCCGAAGCGACTGGACCAGTTGAAGATCATGAGGTCCATTTGTCGGAATCTGATTTTCATAAATTACAGGAAGTTGTACTGGAACCTCCCGAAACGCTTTATCTGACCATGTCCGACCTGGATAATGAACTGGAAGCGCTGCGCATGGTTAATCTGACTGAATTCACCCTTGATCCTAATCCCGATCATATCAACCTGGGCTGCGCATCGCCTGAAATATTCGGCGAAGAACGTAAAGAACGCATTACCGGATTGGTCAGGGCATCCACCTCAGGGCATCCAGTGTTGATCGTGTGCGACAATACCGGACAGCAAAGCAGGTTGGATGAAATTCTCCAAGCTCAGATCAAAGACCTGGGATTGAATGACCATGAGTCGCTGCCCCAGACCATTGTCGGAGAGATGCACCGGGGCTTCTCCCTCAATCAGCCCGGCGTATTAATCTGCACTGACCGCGAGATATTCGGCCGCTATCAGCGCTTCCGCCCGCCTATGCGCGAAGGAATAGCGTTGCCGGTCACCGATTTGATAGACTTACAGATCGGCGACTATGTGGTGCATATCGATCATGGAGTTGGACGTTTCGTGCGCATGACGCGTATGGAGCATGAAGGCAGTGAAGGCGAATATATCGAACTGGAGTACGCCGATGGCGGCGTTCTATATGTGCCCCTTGACCAGATTGAACGCATCGGGCGATATATCGGGGGGGATAAAGTTAAACCATCTCTCTCTAAACTGGGAACCAAAAACTGGGAACGCACTAAATCTAAAGCCCGGCAGTCCATTGAAGATATGGCCGACGAACTGCTGGAACTGTACGCCACCCGTTCGGTGCGCAAAGGTCACGCCTTCGCCAAAGATACGACATGGCAAAATGAGTTTGAAGCATCGTTCGTTTACGAAGAGACGCCCGACCAGTGGCGCGCCATCGAAGAAGTCAAGCGCGATATGGAAGATGAAAACCCCATGGATCGCCTGGTCTGTGGAGACGTCGGCTTCGGCAAAACCGAAGTGGCGATCCGCGCTGCGTTTAAGGCGGTGATGGATGGAAAACAGGTCGCTATCCTCACCCCCACCACTATTCTTTGTCAACAGCATTTCTTTAATATCCGCGAGCGGTTCGCCGATTACCCGGTGCGGGTGGAGATGTTATCCCGGTTCATCAGCGCTGGCGAACAGAAAAAGGTGGCTGAAGAAATTACCAGCGGCGACGTCGATGTAGTGGTCGGCACCCACCGTCTGTTGTCGGTTGATATAAAGTTCGCTCAATTGGGGCTGGTGATCGTCGATGAAGAACAGCGCTTCGGAGTTAAGCATAAAGAGCGGCTGCGTCAGATGAAGAAATTGGTAGATACCCTCACCCTGACCGCTACGCCAATACCGAGAACTTTGTATATGTCATTGTCAGGCATCCGTAATATGAGTCTGGTTAGCACCCCGCCCAAGAACCGTTTGCCTATCGAAACCTATATCATGGAATGGTCTAAAGAGGTGATCGGCAACGCGGTATTGCGCGAGCTGTCGCGTGACGGGCAGGTCTATATTGTGCATAACCGGGTTGAGTCGATCTATAAAATCGCTCAAATGATTCAAGAGATTATTCCCGATGCGCGAATCTGCGTGGGGCATGGCCAGATGTCGGAGCATGAACTTGAGAAAGTCATGATGGGTTTTATCCGGCAGGATTACGACATCCTGGTGGCGACTACCATTATAGAAAACGGCATCGATATCCCCAACGTTAATACCATTATCATTAACAACGCCGAAAATTTCGGGCTATCGCAGCTCTATCAGTTGCGCGGGAGGGTGGGACGCGACCGCCACCGCGCTTATTGCTATCTGCTGGTTCCCAGCAAGAAGGCGCTTACATCCATTTCACGGCGCCGCCTGCTGGCATTGCAGGAGCATAACCAACTCGGTTCGGGATTCCATCTGGCCATGCGCGATATGGAAATACGCGGGGTGGGCAACATCCTGGGGCGGCAGCAGCATGGTCATATCGCGGCCATCGGATTCGATCTCTACAGCAAACTGCTGCGCCAGACGGTGACCAACCTGAAGAGCAACAAGAAACTGATCCTGGAATGGGACGCCATGCTGGAGATGTCACCCAAGGGAACCATTCCACCAAGTTATGTGGAAAGCAGCAAGCAGCGCATGGCTCTGCATCAACGCATCGGCAAGATAAAGACTCCAGAAGAGATAGATGCTCTGGAGGAGGAATTGAAAGATATTTACGGCGTGATACCGCCGCAGGTGGAACGCCTGATATTCGGGTTGCGCATCCGCGTGAGGGCGCATCAGGCTGGTTTTGATATCATCCAGATCCGGCGTTATCAAGGTTTGCTGCGTTACCATATATCACAGAGCGAACGTTTTAATCCTATGCGTATACTGCAACTTGACGGCAGAGACGGCATCAAACTGGTAGTCGCCGCGCAGGATGAAAATGTGGGCATCGAGATTCACGATACGAAAAAACGCGGCGCCCTGGCTGAGCGAATCATTCCTCTGATCGAAGCGTTGGAGCAGGAAGATGATCCGGTCGATGATCAACCCGATGCCCCACAACCGCCGCCTCAACCGGTTACACCGAAAAAGAAGAAAATAAAGCAAAAACTGAAGCGGTTTCAGTGATAATGATATTGTAGGGGCGCCTTTCATGACAATGTCATTAAGTTAAGGAATTTCACACTATCTTTGGTGGCTTGATCAAGGGCTGAGCGCAATGCGCTCTTGCCCTTGGCACCCATTACCCGTAGGGGCGTCCCTCGTGGGCGCCCAAAGCATAGACTTACGCAATCAAAAAACAGGAGTCAACCATGAATTCACAACACATCGGCATCGTAGCGTGCAGCGCTGAAGGCGCGGCGCTTTGTTACCGCACTATCTGCATGGAAGGCGCAGAGGTCATGGGGCGTCATGCGCATCCCGAAATCAGTATGCACACCCATCCGCTTAGTGCATACATGGTGTACATTGAATCTTACGATTGGGACGGCGTGGCGCGATTGATGATTGACTCAGCCAAAAAAGTGGCCAGCCTGGGCGCGCAGTTTGCTATATGCCCGGATAACACCATTCACCAATCCTTCGATCAGGTCGTTGCTGAGTCTCCCATCCCCTGGCTGCATATTGCTGAAGAGGTGGCCAATCAGGCGAAACAGCATTCTTATAAAAAAATCGCCGTACTTGGCACTAAGTTCCTGATGGAGGGTCCGGTATATCCAGAAAAACTGCAAGCGCAAAACCTGGAGCATTGCATCCCCAATCAGGATGAACGCAACCGCATCAACCAGATCATCTTCGATGAATTGGTCTATGGCAAATTCACCGATGAAGCGCGGGCTTATTTCTACGGCGTTATCGAACGGCTCAAAAATGAAGGCTGCGACGCGGTAGCCCTATCCTGTACCGAGATCCCCCTATTGGTAAGACCGCAGGAATCGTCGCTGCCAACCTTGGATTCAACCAGACTGTTAGCTCGAGCGGCTTTGAGGAAATCTGTGGCTTAGGATTGTTTGAACAAATATCTGAATTTAGAAAAAAAGTAGTTGACATGGTTTCTTTTAGCATATATAGTACAGAAAGCATAATAAGGAAGGTAAGGCGCTATGGAAACTATTAGGATTGAAATTGGTTTTGATTTATACAAAGAATTAACGATGCTCCGTTCTGATCCTGACACCACATATGACCAAGTTATCCGTGAACTATTGGAATCTCACAAAAACAAGTCTGTTGGGGTCCAAAGTAATAAAATCACCTCCAAGCCTAAAACTGTAATTGAAGGTAAAGGGTGGTTTTATGGGAAAGTTTTTTTCCCGGAAGGAACTAAATTTCGAGCTTCCTATAAAGGAACACTATACACTGGAGAAGTGGCCAATGGTGCTCTTTCATTTGATGGAAAGAGGTTTGACTCTCCTTCAGGAGCAGCAGTACATATTACAAAAAATATGGTTAATGGTTGGCGCTTTTGGGAATGCCTTAGACCCAATGACACAACTTGGCGAAGCATTGATTCACTAAGAAGACACAAATAGGAAATCTGAATGTGAAGAAATAAGGAATCGAAACAATAAGGAGATTCCCAAGTGAAAAGCTAATCTAGGGTGGACCGCTTTGCGGACTTGCCCTTGGTGCCCACGTTAACAATAACTATGGGTGCTATATTTAGATGAAAAATAAGGATCAGTTATAATGAATATTTTTCTCTTCACCTACAATGATAAAAGAAATTATGATATTTCAAAAGAAGAAGGCATTGTTGGTTGCAAGGATGCAGGCGATGGACTTAGAACTAAATTCATGAAACTTGAACTAGGTGATTTAATTGTTATCAGGGATAGCCGATCAAAAGAATTAAAATTTTTTGGATATGGTCAAGTGACTAGTAAACCTTATTATCAAAGAAATAATTCTCCTCAAAACTATTTATGGGAAGACGAAAAAGAACAAGAAAAAGTTATTTATCCAAATCGTGTAAAAACTGATTTTTTTAATATTCCCTCTTTGAAGAATCTTTTCAAGATTGATTGGAATGATCTATTAAGAATACAATTAAAAAATCAAAAAGGTAATGTGATGGAGAAAGAAGGACTTGGAAAATTTATGAATGGAAACTTTCTCAAAGTTGAGTATTCTGGGAAATTTGCAAATCTAGTAGGATTGGAAAAAACGTGAATCCAATTTCAAAGTGCAGGTAGTACTTTAAATAGTTACGTAGGGAATATTTAAAATGCAGTATAATAAATAAGGCGAGTCGGCGAAAAAAGCGGATAAAAGGAAACGGCATTATGGAAACAAACGTATCTTTTAACCAGGTTTTAGAAAACATTGACCAACTTAGCGCTGAAGAACAAGAAACGCTTATTAAGGTAATACACCGCCGTCTGACAGATCGAAAGCGAAAAGAGATTATTCAGGATATGAAGGAAGCGGAACGCGAATTCGAGCAAGAAAAAGTCGTTCCGGAAACACCGGATGAATAAATACACAATTGTTTGGCTAACTGAGAGGTGAATAATGGAACCGCGCATTCCTATTGATATGGAACAGATAAAAGCCTTCTGTCAGAAATGGCGGATTAAGGAGTTCTATCTATTCGGTTCTGTGCTGCGCGACGATTTCGGGCCTGATAGTGATGTTGATGTACTAGTCAAACTGATCGATTACAAAAATATCGGGATGTATGAATGGCAGGACATGATTGATGAATTGGAGAGCGTCTTTGGCCGGAAGGTTGATTTGGTTTCAGCGGATGGAGTACGGAATCCTTTCATTCGTCTGGATATTGCCCAGAACCGGATATTGATCCATGCCGCATAAGAAGAATGATTTCGCTTATATATTTGACATGCTGCAAGCCGCTAAACTGGTTCGCGAATTTTCCATCGGCCAAAGCGTGCAAAATTTACTCGACGATAATTTACGTCGAAGCGCTATTGAAAGGCAAATTGAAATCGTCGGAGAAGCTGCCAACCGGGTTTGCCAAGAATTCCGCAACCAATATCCCGAAATCCCTTGGAAACAAATAATCTCCCAGCGTCATATCATTGCGCATGACTATGACGAACTTATTTGTGAGATGTTATGGAATGTTGCCACCATACATATACCTCCGTTAATCGAACAGCTTGAAAGCATCTTGCCATCAGACATTCCTGAAGTTGATTTGTAAAACCCTTTTCCTTAAAACCAATCAGGTATTGATAGATGCAAATAGCACGGCGTATGACCTTAATGCGAATGATATTGTTTGATATGATGAATAATTACATCTATATCCAGGAGATTGGTAATGAGTCCAAAAAACGACAAGATATCCCGCCGTTCAACCATTAAAGGCATCGGCGCCGCTGGTTCTGCGGCTATGCTGGGCGCCATGGGGCCTTGGGTTAAAACCTCACATGCAACTCAGGCCGATGCCCGCGGACAAATTCAAAAACGCATCGCGGAAACCACGCTGGTTGATACTCATGAACATTTGATTGAGGAAGAAGTCAGACTACAAGGCAAGCATCACCGCATCAAAGCCAACGACTGGTCGATGCTGTTCTCCCATTACATTGATTCAGATATGAAAACCGCCGGGATGCCGTCGGAGCAACATAGCGCCTTCTTTTCCGACAAAACTGATCCCATAAAGAAATGGGATATCCTCGAACCTTATTGGCCTGCTGTAAAAAACACTGGCTACGGTCAGGCGGTCGAGCTGGCCATGCGCGAGTTGTATAACGTTGATGGATTGTCTCGCGATACGGTTAAGACCATCCAGGAGCGCTACCTGCAAACCATAAAGCCGGGATTCTATAAGACCGTCCTCAAAGATAAAGCGGGCATCGAATCGTGTCAGGTCAATTATCTGGAAGCGCCTTTCAGCGAAACCAGTCAACCATTGCTGCTGATGCAGGACATAAGTTTCATAGGTATGCACATAGGGCCTAATATCAAATCTTACGCTCCCAAAGCGGGTATTGATGTTAAAGACCTGTCCGATTGGCATCGCGTGATCGACTGGTGGTTTGAAAAATACGGCCCCTACGCCGTAGCGGTTAAATCGCAGGCGGCTTATTCGCGGCAACTGGATTTTGAAGATATCCCAGCCGAAAAAGCCGAAGATGCATTCAAGCGTAAACTGAATGGAGACGATCTCAGCGCTGATGACCGCAAGAAAATTGAAGATCATCTGTTCTGGTACAGCGTACGTAAAGCGAATGAGTATAACCTGCCGGTTAAACTCCATACCGGGTATTACGCCGGGCAGAACGGTATGCCCCTAAGCCGCATCCAAGGCAATCCCGCAGCAGTGACCGATCTTTGCAAGCATTCTCCCGAAACCCGCTTCGTCTTCATGCATATCTGCTATCCACATTATGAAGAGATGATCGCAGCGGCCAAACACTACACTAATTGTCATATCGATATGTGCTGGGCATGGATCATCAGCCCGGTGGCGGGAGTTAACTTTCTCAAGCAGTATTTGGTCACCGCGCCCGCTAACAAGGTCTTGACCTTCGGCGGAGATTACATCCCGGTTGAGCCGGTATTAGGCCACGCCATAATCGCCCGCAAAGGAATCGCCAATGCGTTAACGCAACTGGTGGATGAACAATGGGTCACCCTGGATAACGCCCTGGAACTGATCGCTCCGATCATGAATGGCAACGCCAGACAAATTTTTAACCTTAGCGAAAAAGAACAACGGTTAAAGAATCCACCGTGGATATGATTCCTGTACTACTAATTCATACATAATAACAAGAAGCCTGAGAATAAGTCCCACATTCTCAGGCTTTGGTTTTTATATGGCTTCCATGATTTTACAATAATAAAATTTATATAAATAAGTTTTGAAATTAATTCAAACTGCTTTCGTATTAATCAATAAGCCCGAATTTTGCTTATACAGCGGCTTATGTCTGCTATAGCGTTTTGCATAAAATAACTCTAAATAGTGAATAAATAAGCGCTGTTCAGCATCATATATAAATGTAAATTGAAAATGGCAATAACAATGGAGGTTGTGATGAAGAAGAGTTACCCGGCTTCGATGGTTTTTCTGGTCGCTATGTTTTGCGTCATGCAAATCGGATGCGATTACTATGGCGTCCATTTTTCGGGAGGGAATTTCAATGCGAAGTTCATTGAAGAGCGCGACTGGACTTTTGACGCCGATGGCATCGCATCAATCGAGACGGAGGGCATGCATGGCTCGGTTATAGTCAATGCGGAAGATGTCAGTGAAATAAAAGTTCATGCAGTCAAAACCATAAGGGCCAAAACTGAAGCCAAAGCCGAACAATTCGCTGGTCAGGTGGAAGTCTGGGTTATGCAGGATAATGATAAATTACGTGTATATATAAAGAAACCAGATAGATACAAAGATTTCAGCATCGGCGTCAGTTACACCATCAGTTGCCCCGAAAAGATTGCTCTCAAACTTAGAACAACTCATGGTAAAATAGTCATTGAAGGCATAGAAGATACCGTTGAGGCCATTACTACCCACGGCTCGATTTATCTTAATGGCGGCAGGAAAGATATAAAACTCAATACCACCCATGCGACGGTAGACCTCAAAAACTGCGTCGGTCGGGTGGATGTTAATACCACTCATGGCAAGATCATCGCCGACAACATTCAAGCAGATCAGGAAACCATAGTGCTAAAGACATCTCATGCTCCTATTACGGTGAGCGGGAGTTCCGGCGTGTTCGATTTAGGCACGACGCATGGCGGCATCAATGCGCGAATCGATTCCCTATACAATCATGGAAAATTTTCTTCCTCTCATGGTGCTGTTAATGTAGCGGTTGCCAATCATGTCGCTCCCATCCAGGTTAATACCAATCATGGTTCCGTCTCAATTGCCCTGCCAGCTGATTTCTCGGGACAACTCGACGCTTCAACTAGTCATAACGTGGTTCAGTCCGATTTCCCCATTGCCGTCAAGTCTGCCAGGAAAAACCAGTTGCATGGCCCCATTGGCGGAGGTGGGGATACGAAAATTTATGTTAGAAACGATCATGGAAGAATTTCTATTACCAAGAATTAGATAAAATAAATATTTCTTACCAGGAGAGAAAAATGAGAAAAGTACAAATCTTGCTGCTTACCGTGGTTTTGGCCGCCAGTTGTTTTTCGATGACGGGTTGCATGGTATCTTTTGGTGGATTCGGCAACCTGAATGCCAAATTCATTGAAGAAAAAGACTGGACCCTGGAAGCCGCTGGCGTCAATTTGATTGATGGCGACACCACCAACGGTTCAATTAAACTTACTGCATCCGATACAAACGAAGTAAAGGTTCACGCCGTTAAAACCGTCCGCGCTAAAACGGATGAAGCGGCGGAAGATTACGCTAAACAGGTTACTCTTGTCACTGAAAAAAGCGGAGATAGCATCCGGTTTTATAAAGAACAGCCTAGTGGATGGAAAAAGGTTCAGGTCAGCGTCAGTTATACTATTGAATGCCCCAGAGATTTGAGCGTTCACCTCCGCTCAACCAACGGGAAAATCACTGTTGAAGGCATTGAAAAAAAAGTTGATGCTAAAACTACCAATGGCGCCATTGATTTAGCGGGAGGATCTGATTCGATCATGCTTCGCACCACCAATGGTTCAATCAGTGTCCACGACAGCCGGGGAAGCATAGATGCATCGACTACTAATGGGAAAATAAGCGCAAATATTAAAGACCTGGGAAACAAAGTCAATTTATCATCTACCAATGGCGGTATAAATCTGGAAGTTGAAAGCGGAAACGCCCCCATTGAGATGACGACTACCAATGGTTCGGCTACTATAACCTTACCAGCCAACTATTCCGGGGAATTGGATGCCGGTACGCATAATGGACGCGTCTCTTCCGACTTCGCCATTCCGGTTAAGAAAGCATCCAAAACGAGCCTGCGCGGCCCCATCGGCGATGGAGGCGACAAAGTTTTCATCCGGACGACTAATGGAAGCATCAAGGTTAATAAAAGATAAGGATTATTAAGTTTAAGAGTATCTAAAGAGACGGATCAGTTCATTCTCCTAATGTTTAGAGTGTGAACTGATCCGATTAAATCCCGCTATTTCATAAGGGGTATTTTTTTGAATAGGCAAATATATTTATATAAAACCACATCAATTATTACTCTCAAAAAACCTTCCTAGAGTTTGACAAATCAGAACGTCCATTTCATAGTATTGAGTATAAGACATTGCGCTACTTCATATCAGCTCAGTACTTGAGTTGTTGTCATAATAATGTTCTGATTGGTGATTCATAGAAGCTGGAAAAGATTGGCTTCTATAAAGGCCAAACGTGACATTGAACGAACATATTTTTGACAATCGCTCTATCCAATCCTGATTAACACTATAGGAAACCGTCAACTTGCTTTCTTACGCCAGTGGATGCTGCGATATAGGCGCAAGAACCATCATCTCTTGATACTACGCTTCACTCCATTGCTTGCAATAGCGAAAGGGAGCAATTGCTTGATATGATGACGAATAAAGATACTATTTATAATCCCATTAATTTGACCCAGTTTGAAAAACAATTGGCGTACTTAAACGTCACCGATGATGACCGTCTAATCTTACAAGAACTGACGCCTATCCTATTACCTAAACTTCCGGAAATTATCAACAGTTTCTACGAAAACCTTAAATTAGTCCCTATGACTCAGTCGTTAGTGCAACTACCGGAAAATATTGATCACCTGAAAACTACTCACTTAAAATACCTCGAACAAATGTTGCTGGGCATTTTTGACAAAGAGTATATCCTGCAGCGCAAGAATTTCGACGAATCGCATATAGAAATAAATTTACCTCCCAAGTGGTACATCAGCGCTTATTCGCTTTTTTGCGAAAAATTGTTACCCGTCATGGTTGAGGCCTATCACGATTCTCCACAAAAATTACAAGAAGCCCAAATTGCTCTGTTAAAAGTTTTTTTGCTGGATATGCAAGTGGCGATAGATTCCTATATCAACCATTATTCACAAGAACTGATTGAAACGCGCACCGCTTTAGAGAATAAACTGTGGTTGGAAGACCGCTTGTTATCCTTCATCCTCAATGAAGCCAACGACGCCATCATAGGACTGGATGAACAAGATAGAATATCAACCTGGAGCCAGGGCGCCCAGGCTATCTTCGGCTATAAAACATTAGATACCATTGAAATGTCGCTCTATGATCTGGTTTTGCAAAAACAAACTATTGATGATATCATCGATGAAGCCCAAAAAAATGGCTATGCAATCCTCAAAGGAGCATATTGGAAAAACAAAGCAGGCCAGCCGGTAAACGCGGATGCTATCCTCACCTATCTATGCGATAGGCAGGGAGAACATATCGGTTCGACTCTTTTGATCAAAGACATGACCGAAATTCAGCGCATGGCGGATAAAGTAAAAAACATGGAGCAACTGGCCGCTATGACAAAAATCACCGCCGGCGTGGCTCATGAAATCAGAACGCCCATGAATGTCATTACCCTGACCGCTGACTTGCTGCAAAACCGGGTTGACAAGGTATTGGATCAAAACGTCAATCCATCGACTGATGAAGACCGGCATGAAATTAATGAATTACTCTCTGATCTTCAAACTGAAGTGGTTCGCATGAATGAAATTGTAGATCATTACCTGGTTCTGTCACGCATCAAACGGCCTTCTAAAAAACGCATGCTCCTTAAACCATTTTTAGAGGATGTCGCTGGCGAGTTTGCTGAACGTAAAATACAAAAAATTGATCGTATTGAACTGATGGCTGATGATAATATTGAAATAGAGATAGATATGGATCATTTCAGGCGGGTTTTCCGTAACCTTTATGATAACTCGTTATACGCTATTAAAGAGTCCGGTCAAATAACCATTAAAACAAAGATCAACCATGACCATGTCGTTATTGAATTTTGTGATAATGGCGTTGGTATACCTAAAGATAAATTGCCAGGAATATTTTCCGCTTTTGTTACTCATCGCCCGGGTGGAACGGGCTTAGGGTTATACCTGGTGCGCGAAATTGTGGAAGCGCACACGGGAACAGTCAAGGTTGAAAGTGAACCGGGTTGCGGAGCAATTATCAGAATTAGTCTTCCACTGGCTATTAATAGGAAATAAATCAATGCCTCAGCTCAAAGGTCAATCCAACTCAGACTATTACATCCTCCTTGTGGATGATGATCAGAAAATGGCGTCAACTCTGGTTAAAGCGCTGCAAAGCCTGGGCTATCGCTGCCGCGCAGCCTTAAGCGGGGATGAAGGGCTGAATTATATTCAGCAAGAACGGTTCGACCTGGTTCTAACCGACCTGGTTATGCCCGGCTTTGACGGCATCACCTTCGTCAAGAGCATTAAAACCATATCACCCACCATACCCATTATCATGATGACTGGTCATGGTTCAGTCGATACGGCGGTTCAGGCCATGAAAGCGGGCGCCTTCGATTACCTGACCAAACCGGTTCGGCTTGATGAACTGCATGTGCACGTCGAGCAGGCGCTTTCAACTCATGAAGTGCTTATCGAAGTTCAGGAATTAAAAGACCGTCTAAAAGGCTTCCAATCCGAGAACGTTATTATCGGCAAAAGTCAAGCTATTAGAAATATCATCACTCAGGTAGAACAAATCGCTCCCAGCACCGCCAATGTGCTCATCTCCGGCGAAACCGGCACCGGCAAAGAGAAGATCGCTGAGGTTATCCATGCCCTAAGTCCTCGATCCAAAAAACCCATGATAAAAGTGAATTGCGGAGCGCTGCCAGAATCTCTTCTCGAATCAGAACTGTTCGGCCATGTCAAAGGCGCATTCACTGGCGCCTATATCGATCACCAGGGACGATTCGAAGCCGCTGATGGCGGCACTATCTTCCTGGACGAAATCAGCGAAATGTCTCTGCCTGCTCAGGTTCGCCTGCTGCGCGTTTTACAAGAGGGTGAGTTCGAACGGGTCGGCAGCAGCGACTCTATCAGCGTGGATGTCCGGGTCATCGCCGCCACTAACCGCGACCTTCAACAACAGACCATCGATAATAAGTTCCGTGAAGACTTGATGTATCGCATCAACGTTTTTCATCTCAAACTACCCCCCTTGCATGACCGGCACGGCGATATCCCGCTGCTGGTGCAGCATTTTATCAGAAAATACGCCAGCAAAAACAATAAAGATATTGCGGGAGTCGGCCAGAGAGCTTTTAACGCATTAGAAAATTATCCATGGCCCGGCAACGTTCGCGAACTTGAGAACGTCATAGAACACGGCGTTATCATGACGCGGGGCGACCGCATTCTGCTTGAACATCTACCGGATATTATTCAGCAGACCATTCCTAAAGAAGAACCCGGCGCCGCATCGAACGACGGAAAGATCATGATCCCCCTTGGTTTCACCGCCGCTCAATCTGAGGGAATCATCATCAGCAGAACTTTAGATATGACTGGTGGAGACAAAGAAGCCACCGCGCGTATTCTGGGATTCAGCACCCGCACCCTTTACCGCAAGATGAAAGAACACAACATTTCTCTTACTCATGGTTCCAACGAGGAATAATTTTCACATCCCGCTTCAGGCAAAAAACAAAGTACTCACTTACAGGATGAACCATCAAAAATATATGCGCGTTGAATAGTTTATCACCTTTGATCTCCGAAAAAAACGATCTTTTCTAGTTTTTCGAATCGCCAATCAGAACATTATTATGAAAACTACTCTAGATGGACGTAATTAACCGGTATATGGATTGACAATACGCATTTGCATTAGATACAATCAATCGATTCTATCAAGGCTTAACAAACAGAAAGGAGAGTATTATGGTTCAGTTTTTTGTTGGAGAATTCCTTTTTATCGGTTTGATCGCAGCTGCGTCTATAGCAGGAGGAGGACCTTTAGATTTTTTGGATTTCCCCAGTCTATTAATTATAGTGGGAGGTTGTTTTGGGCTTACGATCATAAGTTTTTCGTTCAAAGATATTAGCAACGCTCTTTCTCAAGTGTTCGGGGAAAGTGGAGGACGGGACGAACTACGTCAAGCGGCATACTTTTGGTTTACCATGATTCGCAATCTGCTGGCCGTCGGCGCCATTGGAACATTGATAGGAGTCATTCAGATGCTTGGCAATCTGGAAGACGCTTCCACAATCGGCCCTTCTATGGCCGTTGCATTAATCACCTTTTTCTACGCAATTTTCTTTTCAGGAATCTTGCCACTGCCCGCCTATTACATCATCCAACGCCGTTTAGCAAATGATACAGCAGAGTAAAACTCAACAATGTTCAAGAAAGGACTGTGAATCATGAGAATAACAACCCTAATCGGTTATTTAATCTTTTCAGGTTTATGTATTGCGGCAATTGTTTGCGTCGGGGGATTCAATTCTATTATGGATTTCCTCGACGTACCATCGTTTCTGATTATTTTCGGCTGCACTCTGGGATTTATCTTGATGGGAAAAATCGTTCCGACTTCCAACAACACATCCAAATTGAAACTCTATCAACTACTGACCTGTGCTTTTTTTATTTCCGCCATTCTCGGTGATATGATCGGCGGCATCCAAATTATGACTTACGTAACAGATGCTTCAGTAATTGGTCCCTCAATGGCGGTTTGTCTGCTGACATCACTCTATGGTCTATTAGCGGTTGTGTTGATTTCATATCCGTTAGAAGACGCCTTAGCCAAAAAAATTGATACGCCAAACGAATTCTCTTTAAGCCATATCATCTGGTTTTTCTTCCCGGTCTATTCGATTCTGTTTGTTCTGCTTGCCTTTTATTTATTAATGTTTTCGGCAAGTACTGTATAATAGAGGATAAAGGTGGACTACGCTTGTAGTCCACCATCTCTCCTTGTTTTTATATTATATGAGTCTTCTTATATTTCGGTTACATACCATGTGAATCCACTATATATTAATATCAGTTCTAGACACTCTCCTAACTTGTTTTTCATCAAATAAACCACAGACCAATGTCAAATAGTGTTACATCAAGGCGCCAAAGATGACTGTAATATTATTTAAGTAACTAATAATTTTTATAAAATTGGAATATATGGATATCTGGAAATTGACAAGGATTCTATTTGTGGAGATGATAACCGCTACTATATCACTATATTTATAATATTGTTATGATTTATTGAATTCAAGGAGAAAAACATGAATGATGCCAGCAACGTGAATTACATTGATGATGTTTTGAAAAAAGCGACCCAAGCGTCTGCGGTTTTCAGCCAATATGATCAAGAACAAACAGACGCTATTGTCCGGGCGGTATACCAAGCCGGTTTTGCAGTCCGGGTGCAATTAGCTAAAAAAGCCCATGAAGAAACCGGAATGGGAAATTGGGAAGATAAAGTTCTTAAAAATGTTGTAGCCACCCAATATGTGTATGAAGATATTCAGAATCTAAAGACCGTTGGCGTATTAAGCGAAGATTTAGAGCGTGGCATCATTGAGATCGCTCAACCAATGGGACCGATTCTTTGCATAATCCCGGTTACTAATCCTACATCAACCGTGATGTACAAAATTCTAAGCGCCCTCAAAACCCGAAATCCGGTAATTGTCAGCCCATCGCGTAAGGCGGTTAACTGTACAGTGGATGCCGCCCGGATCTGTTATGAAGCCGCCTTGAAAGCCGGCGCCCCGGATGATTGCATCCAATGGCTGTCAGAAGTATCCCGCGAGCAAACCCAGGCTTTGATGACTCATCCCGATCTGGCTCTGATTCTTGCCACTGGCGGTACAGGTCTGGTTAAAAGCGCTTACAGTTCGGGTACGCCTACTATAGGCGTGGGGCCTGGCAATGTTCCAATATATATCGAAAACAGCGCTGATATTCCCTTCGCAGTCGAGCAAATCTGCATTTCTAAATTATTTGATAACGGAACCATCTGCGCCAGCGAACAGGCCATTATCGTTGAACGCAGCCAAACTGATTTAATAAAAGAAGAATTCATCAAAAAACATGCCTATTTCCTGACCGAGGAAGAGATTCCCAAACTGGAGGAAGTGGCTTTCCTTCGTGATAAAGGTTCCATGAGTCCAGCGGTGGTTGGTCAATCAGCCGCGAAAATCGCTAAAGCAGCCAACCTCAACGCTCCTGATGACGTTAAATTGCTTATCGCTCCATTAAAGGGCGCTGGAGAAGATCATCCCCTTTCTTTCGAGATTCTAGCCCCCATCCTGGCTTATTATGAAGTCGGTGATTTTGAAGAAGCCGTAAACCTGTGCATCGATTTGAATTTCCATGGCGGTATTGGACATACGGTTGGTATGTACTCCAATGATTCGGAGAAGATCAATAAATTCGCGTCTCTGATGAATGCAGGCCGGATAGTGGTAAACACGCCTTCCTCACAGGGCGCGGTCGGTTACATGTTCAATAAAATGAGCCCTTCCTTCACCCTGGGATGCGGTACCGGCGGCAAAAACATCACTACAGATAACGTCACGGCGCGTAACCTTATGAATGTTCAGCGCATTGCTTTACGTCGAGAGAATCAACGCATGATGAGTTTTGATAGTGCATTGTATTATGATGAATCTTTGGGCGCTGAAGCCATTGAAAAACAATACAACAAAAATTATTAATATTTCTTTAGGAGAATACCCATGACTCAATTTAACCTGACCGATGATAAACTATGCGTCGTTTTTGAATCACGACTCGACTCTTTTAATTGCTCGAAAATTGAAAGTGATTTGATGAAACAAATTGCTGAAACAGAGAAACCTATCGAATTCGATTTGAAAGAAGTTGAATTCGTGGCTTCTTCTTTTTTGCGGATTTGTCTATCATCTTTTCAAAAAGTCGGAGTAGACCGTTTTTCCATAATAAATATGGGTCCTAACGTCAAAAAGGTATTCAAGATTGCCGGAATGGACTCTCTTTTAACAATGGAATAATAGTAGTGAGATATATCATAACAGATAGATAGCAAGGGTATGGCGCAGCCCTACCCTTGCTTGTATTTACTAAGTTGATTTGCATAATAGACGAGTATATTTGTAGAAATCCGCTCCATCCAACATTATCAAACGCAAACCGGGTAAATCAAAAGGAGATGGTATGAACCAATCCAGATTCTCACTTTGCCTTATCGGTATTGCATTTCTAATCGCCTGCCAGAAGAAGCCCCAACCCCCTGCATACGATCCATACAATCGAGAAATTAAGCCTGCTTTAGTGTCGATCCAAACAGAGGATGGACGAAAGGCCAAAGGATTTTTTGTTCAAGTTAACATAAAAAAGTCTGTAAAAGGCATGGGCGGATTTAATTTATATTTCATTACTTCTGCGGATATCTTAAGTAATCAAAAATCAGATTACGCCAAACTCATCTTCGACAATATAGATTCAGAAAATCCGGAGGCAGCCGAAATATTCACCTATAAATATAAACCGGTTTGTCATCGTGGGCTTGAAACATTAGATTTAAGTAAGCTTAGCTCTAAAATCCCCAGCAAATTCGGTACGAAATACTTACTTATGTACAAGCATATCATGGATGACTCCGTCGATTTTGAAGAATTAAAAAATGCTCTAGGACTCGATCCCGATACTCCTAAAACAGCTATTACTCAAATCCTTGATCTAACTATTCCTGGTGATATGAAAGAGTTTCTGGATTTCCCGTAATTCGTAACCGGTTTACGTCAGTGAAAGATTCTATTCAGGTTAAGGATTATCTTAATTAGGATTGCATATAATCACTTTCGATTTGCATACACGGTTATTTATTGTTTACCTCTTTTTTTACGTGGATATTTTCCCCTATGAGATCATTCTTGACAATACTATATTATAATGTTCATAATATTTCCAACGTATTACAAATCGTGCTCCGTGAGTTAGAGTGGTTTTCATAATAACATTCTGATTGGCGATGATCGCTCTATTCTATAAATGAATGAATGAATGAATGAATGAAAGTGTTAAAATTTCAGGTTAAATAATCATGACGCAAAACCTTGTAGAACAACTCAGATATATCAAAGGTGTTTTCCCACGAAAAGTTCTCGAAAAAATTGTTAACAATCAAAAACAATATACCCCCGAACTATTGAATATTATCGAATACGCAGCTAACCACATGCAGGAATTGTTGGATGATCCGGATGATATGGCTCATATCTATGCAATCTATTTTCTGTCGCAGTTTAGAGAAAAAAAAGCCTATCCTTTGATTGTGGATTTTTTTTCAGTTCCCGGGGAAATTTCTTTGGATATAACCGGCGATCTAGTTACCGAGGATCTTGGTAATATTCTGGCGTCTGTATCACATGGAGATACATCCCGGATGAAGGCATTGGTAGAAAACAAAGAAATACATGAGTACGTCCGAAGCGCCTCACTCCGCGGATTACTGACTTTAGTCGCCTGTGGGAAAAAGTCTCGCGATGAGATTATGGAGTATTACACAAGTCTCTTCCAGGGGAAATTATCAAAAGATGATTCCGATGTTGTATGGGATAACTTAGCTATGTGTTCAAATAAATTATACCCGGAAGAAGTTTCTCATTATATTGAGCAAGTATATGATGAGGGAATGATTGATGCATTTTATTTAACTATGGAGCAATTAAAATATACGCTATCAAGAGAAAAGGAATCAGTTCTCTGTGACCTTCAGAACAATCCACGTTATCAGTTCATTCAAGATGTAATCGGAGAAATGGAAAACTGGGCTTGTTTCAATATTAAAGAGAAAAAATCCCACAATCCCAAAAAGGAGAAAAAATTACACGACAAAATTATTGAAAAAAGAAACAAAATCGGCCGTAATGATACTTGTTTCTGCGGCAGCGGATTGAAATACAAAAAGTGTTGCGGTTCAAATTCAAATTAATGGAGCGCATAAACTAAGCGCCAGAATATAAAGACGTTTATTTTGCTACCGCCAGGATCAGTAAGCCTTCGATCTTGTTGAATACTTCTTGCGTCTCAATTTTTTTGAGACAATCTAAATGCTGGTAGCGGCAGGTTCGTTCGAAGCATGGAGAACAGGGAAGATTCTTGTAAAGCACTTGATGATTAGCGCCCAGCGGACCGGTTTTTGAAGGATCAGTCGAGCCGAAAATTGCCACCACCGGAGTCTTGACCGCGACAGAAACGTGCATCACTCCGGAATCATTGGATACCACTACCTGGCATTGCTGAATAAGCGGAAGCAACTGGCGCAAAGTGGTCTTCCCCGCCAGATTGATGACGCATTCACCAACATCCTGCTTGATCTGTTCAGCGGCGTCAATCTCTGCCTTGCCGCCGAATAATAAAACCGTGGCATCCAATTTCTCAACGCAGTCTCTGGCTAAATCCTTATAACGCTCCAGCGGCCATTGCTTGGCCGGCCCATAAGCGGCGCCGATGGCCATGCCGATTCTATTACGACCCAGGCATTCCTCCTGTTCGAGCAGCTGCCTCGCCTTCTCTCTTTCTTCAGGAGAAACGAGAATCTTAGGCGCGGGTATTTGATCCTCAGCCCCATTCAATAAATATGAATAATGCTGGATTTGATGCGTATGCGATTGAAGAGGCGTTACCACGTCGGTAAGCAAAGCAGAACGAAAATGCCCACGGTATCCGATCCGTTCGGGTATTTTGCCCAGATACATCATCAGGGCGGATGAGAATGAGTTGGTCAACAGATATCCCGCATCGTAATACTCATCACGCAGCATGGAACTGATGCGCGACAGACCGCGCAATCCTGAATCATTTTTTTCTCTATCAAAAGGGATCAGATTGTATGGATTATAGGATGATGAAAAAACCGTCAGCATGGCCGGAGAACCAAGCAGGGTTATAATATCCTCCGGATGACGCTCATGATAAGCATTAACTGCGGCGGTCGCCATAACCGCGTCGCCCAGCCAATTTGGAATTCTTATTAAAATGCGTTTTGACATGCTATATATGCTAACGTTTCGTAGAAGAAACGGTTTCTCCTCTTCCACTTTCCAAAACAAAAAAGGTTCAAAAGACCATCAATCAATTTGCAGGAATAATCACATTCAGGGTTTGGCTATTCTCTCCCAATTGCAATCCTTCTCCAGCAGCCTGTACTACAATAGAAATAATTTCATCATGACCAATGGGAATCATCTTCTGATCGAAATAAGCCGCACCTCCTGTAAAAAACTCCAGGTGAATTCCACGTTTCTGATAATCCATTGTGACAAAATAATCGATGGCGCCATCAACCGCAGAAAAGTATAACTTGGTATAAAGCGCTTCCACCAAACCGTTCTGGTCTCCGGAAATCCCCATATTCAAATCATAAGGTTCATGTAATTCAACGGTAATGAACTCGCTTGGCGCTTCCAGCACCGGACCGGTAATGACCGGGATTTCAGCTTTGATCCACTGAGGAGCGGAAATGGTCTGATGACGCTCCGCATAGTACTGCTGAAACAGCAGTAAATCCAAACGGTCTATTTTCTCGTCGGTATGCAAATCGGCCAGGGAATTAAATTGAACATGCACTTTGTATGTTCCAAACGCCTTGGTAAACAGCGCCACATCAAGTACATCAGTTACCGAATTGGATGAAATATCGGGCGTTTGCGGAACTGGAGTAGGTGTAGGCGGATCAGGAATATACAACACAATTTCAAACGCGCCGACAGCGATATTGCTTTCACCCACGCCATCAATCCGCGCACGGATGAAAACTTTATATGGTCCGGTGCGGGTTGTTATTCCTTTGGCGAATGGCTGATAAATAGTTTCGGTAGTCCCGTTAAATTCTATATTATCTCCATAAGGCGGCAGAATAAGAATATCGTAGAGAATTTGCCCTTCCGGCGGATACAACGGCGCAGACCATTTAATAGTCAGACTGGGCGTCTCTGATGTAGTAACTTTTTCCTTGGGAGTAATTTGAACATTCTGAGGCATGCCGATTGGAGGAGCAGGCGTTGGCGTCGGGGCGGGATCGCCATACCGTTGATTGTAAATCAGCAAATCTTTCCAGTTGATAATGGAATCCTGATTCAAATCTCCTGCGCGCAGGTTTCCATCTGGATTAACCCATGCTGAAGATAAAATAAATAAATCACGGGCGTCCACTTTTGACGAACCATCAATATCACCCGGTGGAGTAGGCCAGACGCGCGGCGTTGGCGTGGGGATTATGGTTGTCTGGTTGCTGATCTTAAAACCTGACTGATTTGACGTATTAACAATATTACCATCCTGATCGACCTCTTCGACGCGCCACTGGAATTCAGAGCCTTCAGAAAAATACCGCCCAAGAATAGCATCCAATTTCAAGGGCGATGCTTCTGATTCAAATGGAACTTGCGATAAAAAGGGATCAGGTCCAAACAGCCGAACCTGGAAAGTTCCGGCGCCGGGCGGCGCTTGCCATTGAAAACCTTGATCCACTAAATTCTGAAAACGAATTGTTTCCCCTTCAGCGGGATAGATAGTGATAAATTCCTGCGCTGAACATAACGATCCGGCAAGCAAAACAAAAAGGCAAACCGTCCAAATATAAAAGACGCTTTTTTTCATATTGGTATACCTCTCAACTCTTTATTTCTTGGATTATATCTTGGATTTTTTCTTACGTCCTTCTATAAGAGCATTCAACTTTTCATCCGGGACAAATATCGGGTAAGTAGTTGAATCGATATCAATGATTTCACCAGTACGGGGATTACGACCTTTCCTGGCGCTGCGATGCGCAGTTCGAAAAACGCCGAAGCCCGGAATCCTGACTGGTCCACGTTTAACGCTCTGAATAATTCCTTTGAATAATGATTCCACTACCTCTTTGGCTTTCTCATTAGACAGTTCCATTTTATCGGCTATCTCGATGATGAAATCCGATTTTCTTATTACCGATTTCTTATCCATTAGTAACTCCATTTACCCGGTTTATAAGATTGCAAAATTTCTTATTCAATCGGTTCCAGCGAATCAATCATTTCATCAAAAGTTTGTTTCCAATGTTCGAGCGTCTCAACTGGTCCAATCAACTTAAAATACCATGGTCCCTTGGACTGACCATCTACCACCATAGCAATCATTCTAGAATCAGATTCGTCCTCAGTTGCGTTGACCATTGTTCCCATTGTATCGCCCAGGATGCCCGACACATCCAAAACCTGGACATTCAAAGTCCCCACAGTTTTTTTAACAATCTCCGGTTTACTATTAAGTTTCTTAAATTGACCTATCCATCGTTGAATATTAGCTTCCGGGGTTCCAAAGATTCCTGTAAATATAGCCAACTCTCCATCACCAAGTTCACTGTTAGCTGCTGGCAGCAGGAATTGCGCCGCACGCATGGCGCTTTTTGGTTGCTCCAGGCGCCACGAAGCATCGATAGTAAACCTTAAATACGCAACCTCAGCTGTATTTCCACGCACAACTGGTTTAGCATCATGACTAGATGATAAGTTAGTTGGATCAGCTGGTTTTCCTGTTTCCAATACGTTAGTAGACTCTTTTGCATCCACCACCTGAGATGCAGAAGATGAATCAGTTTTTTTATCCACCAATTCACCCTGCTTATCCGAGCAGCCAGTGAATAACAAAACAATCCCCAGAAATGAGATAATAATATTTTTAGTCATTTCTATTAATTCACCATTCCATCTCTTTATTCATACTTATATAAAGCAACATATTTAGATTGATTTTACGGAACCATTCGCCGCTCGTCCAGTAGGACGTTAGAGCAATTGCTAAATCATTTTTTAAAATATCAGGATAATTTTGTAAGGGCAAGCGTTTATTATTACTGGATTTTTGTTGTTTTCTTTTCAATATATTTGTAAATTTGCATCAGGGCTATTTTTAATCCGTTGCAGAAGCCAATTATAACGGGTGTCATAATTAGGTTCGTTTATTATCATCTTTAGTCTTCGATACGCTAATATAAATGTCATGATGACTGACGCTCTAGAAGCGAAGACGAATTAATAGAATACGTAAATCCAGCAAAATCAATGCAAAAGCGTAATACTCGTTAAACTTTCTCTCTCTATAGAGATATATTCCGTATCATTCCTTAAAAAGGCTGATAACATTCGCCCTGGACTGATTTTACTGATTGTTATTCTATTACTTCGAATTTTCCCTTGAGCCAAATATCCTGAGATGACCTTCCGACCATAACCTCAAAAGCGCCTGGTTCCCTAACATGATCTGCTTCTTCTTGACGGTGTATTTCTTTAACCGGCTGCGGACGGAGATTTAGGTTCAATTTTTTGCCATCCATTGATTCGCTTCAACTCGTCCCAATAGGGGCTTTTTTGTAACTGCTTTTTAAATTCATTAAGAAATTTATCTTTCCCAATTTTCTTTTCAGGCCATGCCAGGTCATAAAATATCCATGCCTTATCCCCGCTTCCGGTATAGATTAAATCCAGCATGGAAGACCAAAGCGGAGGATGAAAATCCATGAAAAATCCTGTATTAAAACGCATGGGTGATTTCTCCAAAGTTTTCATATGCGCACAAATCCCATCAAGTCTCTTCATGACTATTTCAGGAGCGGGATTCATTTGGCTTATTAATTCATCCGCAAATCGCAATGCGCCGCCTTCATACCTTAGAATAACCAGGGGGAAAGGTGAATCGGCATGACAGGCGTTCCAATAATTGAATGTATCATCACGCCCTATGAACTCGTATTCTTGATCTCCATCCAAATCTCTTATTTCGAACTGGGCATCGATACCATCCAAATAAACAATCCGTTCCAGTTCGTGTCCCAATGAAAAGACGTAATATCCAAAGCAGCAATGTGCTCCACCGGAATAAGATTCAATCACAAGTTCGGGTGTTCCATCGTTGGTTATATCTCCCGCCACTCCAACAGGCATTACATTGCATACAGCATAATATTTGGTGCATGAGTAAATAGTTTCGCCTGCCCGGTCAATGTGGAACGTCATGCCTTCCATGTCATCAACAACCGATTGATAGGTATAATCACCAATCTTCAACGTCTCTGGTTTGAAAGAAAAACCATTTTCGCGTGAAAAACAATGGTTGCTATTCAACACAAACAACACGGATATCAAAAGGATCAAATCTGTGGTTATTCTTCCCATTCGTTCAATCAACCTTTCTCATTGACAACTGTTATTCGATTACTTCGAATTTTCCCTTGAGCCGAATATCCTGAGATGACCTTCCGACCATAACCTCAAAAGCGCCTGGTTCGACTTTCCATTCCATATTTCTGTCTAAAAGACGGATGTCTTCGGATGTAAGTTTAAATGCGACTCTCTTCTTTTCTCCGGCTTTCAAGGTTACTTTTTCAAATCCTTTCAGTTCTTTTACCGGTGTAGATACACTGCTCAGCGCATCATTGATATACAGTTGAACAACCTCTTTGCCTGCACGCTTACCGACATTCTCGACATCTACGGTAACAGTTACTTCACCAGCGGATTTGATTGCCATGGGGCTAATCTGCAAGTTGCTGTACTCATAATTCGTGTAACTTAATCCATAGCCAAATTCATAAAGCGGCTTTCCCGTCATATTTATATACTTCTTCCCTGTTTTTGAAGGCATGTGGTTGTAATAAACGGGAAGTTGCCCAACGTGATACGGAACCGTGATCGGCAAGCGTCCGCAAGGGTTATAGTCACCGAACAATACATCAGCAATAGCGTTACCGCCCTGTTCGCCGCACATCCAGGCTTCGACGATGGCAGGAACATTCTCCGCCGTCCAGCGGATCGACAAGGGTCTGCCATTGATCAGCACTACAATAGTAGGCGTCCCGGTTGCATAGACTGCCTTGACCAGGTCCTGCTGTAGTCCGGTCAGATCCAAATCTCCGACGTCTCTACCTTCGCCGTTGGTGCCATACCCGTCTTCACCAACAACCACGACGGCGACATCAGCATTCCTGGCGGCTTTCACTGCTTCTGAAATTTCATTCAGTTTATCCCCGATAACCTCACATCCCTTAACATAGGTCACTTTCGTTTCAGTGGATACTTTATTTCTAATACCATTAACAACAGTAACAATCTCTTGAGGAATGTTGTGGGGGATATAATCACCCAGCTGGTTTTTTCCAGCATCGGCGTTCGGGCCAATCACGGCAATGGATTCGATGTTCTTTTTAAGCGGCAGAAGATTGCTCTCATTTTTCAGGAGGACAATACTCTCCCGCGCCGCGTCCAAAGCCAGTTCCTGATGTTCTTCGCTATGAACGGCCATCACCGCTTCCTCGACGTCAACATAGGGATTTTCAAAAAGGCCTAAACGGAATTTCAGTTTCAGGATATGGCCAACGGCTTCATCAATTGCCTGCATGGAGACCTTGCCTTCATGGACGCTCTCCACCAGTGGAGCCATATAGGCATCTTCAAATGAGATGCCTACATCGACGCCGGAGTTCGCAGCGATCTGTCCCGCCTCTTTTTGCGTGTCGACAATGCACTCATCGATGATGGTGCTGATCCCTCTTCCCTCACTCAGCACAATACCGTCAAAGCCCAGTTCTTCTCTGAGCAGTTGTTTCAGCAAAAACGGCGAACTGTGTGTCGCAATGCCATTGATGGCGGGATAGGTCGCCATGACGGCCAAGGCGCCGTGTTTCTTGATTCCCGTCACCCAGGGAGGCAGAAATACTTCCCTCAGTTTTCGTTCCGATACCTTAAAAGCGCCCCGCTCAAAGCCGCTCTCCGGTTCACTCTGACCCGGATAATGACAAAGCGCCGCCACAACCTTATCTTTCCCGGAGACGTCATATCCCTGCATACTGGTCACGATGGCCTCAGCGATGCAGGAGCAGAGATAGGGGTCCTCACTATAGCCCTCTTCATTCCGTCCCATGCGTGGATCTCGATTTGGCTCTATCACAAGCGTACACAGAACGTGTATACCTGTAGCGCGTCCTTCTTTCGCTACGACTGTATA
Source organism: bacterium (assembly GCA_963662285.2). GTDB lineage: Bacteria > Hinthialibacterota > Hinthialibacteria > Hinthialibacterales > Hinthialibacteraceae. Next base: position 104,834 of record CAXXMV010000004.1, on the reverse strand, counting down.
GATTTTTCTCACCAATTCCTTATTCCAGGTTGCCCCGATGGCCAGCCCTTCTGGGAATACCGTGCCGCCAGCGCACATCAGACCATGCGTCCCTTCTTCTATCTGAAGCACTGGTATCTTCAATCGTGATTCTTCAGCAGCAATTCTCTGAAGTTCATTAAAAAACTCAGCCTGCTTACGAGTGCCTTCATAGATGATCCTATCGGCCAGCGTAAAAAACCCACCTCCCGGACCTATCTCATCATTATGATTACCTCTGGCGAATTTCCTGCATCCCTCCATCTGTTTCTGGCGTTCTTCAAGCGTCATCAACCGGTGTAATGAGACATCTCCCACACCAAGACCCCAGCCCATACGCTGCTTATACAAACAGGGCATATTCATCTGCCCGACTTTTTCCTCCAAAGTCATTCGGGATAGCAAGTCTTCGACCCTTTTGTCAATTGGCTGACCGGAATCAAGATAAACTGGCTTATCACCCGTTGACTGTCCAAAAGCAGAACAACACACCATGATTAGACCAAAAACCAAATAGATAGAAATGAAGTGATGTTTATTTGAAAGCATTGAGTTCTCCTCTTACACTGAGATAAAACTATCCATCCATCAATCATTGGTTATAAAACGCCGTATAGTTCCAAGTGGCTTGTGCTATTCGCTCCTCCACCTAATTCGTAGAGGTCTCCTGCACTGTTCAATCCATTGGTTGGATCGTAACGGCAACCCTTGCGGGATTCATAGATACCACATTTGTCGGGGTGGTTTTTCTCGTAGGCTTCAATCGCAGGCAGCGGGTAGTAACTGCCCGTATTCAATCCTCGGTCGGGACCGAAACTCCACATTAAATATGAATCGAAGGGAGGCTTGTTTCGAGCATCACTCGTTTCATGGATTTTGTTGATGGGATAGTTGATATAGACATAAATTCCAAGCGCAGCATCCGTATACCAGCGCTGATCCTCGTAAGGGGAAGTTGATCGGAAATAATCTTCTGGAATGCTGGCGATATACGAAATCGGGGTAGTCAGAAAGAGTTGATACATGGAGTGGTTGCCAGTGGCGCCGGTAACAAAATTGTAATTGGGAGGATAGGTTCCATGATCCACGGCATAGGTGCTCATCGCCGTCGTAAGATTCCGCAGATCGGCTTGCGCCCGCGTAACTTGGGCGCGTACACGCGCATTCATAAAATTAGGGACCGCGATTGATGCCAGTATTCCGATAATAGCAACAACAATCAGAAGTTCGATCAAGGTGAATGCCTTTTTCATTGAAGATACTCCTTTTATCCGGGATTACTCAGATGGAGTAATAATCTGCGCTCATTTCAGGCTCTACCAATAACCAGATAGTATCAAAAAGGCGAGCATCAAAATAGGGAGCATCAAAAAGGGGAGCATCGGCTTCTAGCCGGTGCGCCAATTCCTTCGGTTCTCTTCGTACAAAAACGGATACTCTTCCACGACTTCAACCAATCCCTTCCTAACCGGATCGCTTCTATTGATAAATAACTTTTAATGCAATGAAGTATTGTTGTGATCGAATGATATCCAAGGTTTGAAATTTCCAATGGTGTCAGGAGGATGTGCACGTGATCCGGCGCCACAACACAAACATGGATTTATGACAACAGCCAACACTTCGTTTGGCATAATAATATCATGGGTTCTGAACGTAATGAAATAGGTTTAGTCAGGATCTTGCATGTGAGGAAGGATTCTACGAGACATTCGGAATTGGTTGACTGGTTTATAGGCTTCTTTGACACACCGGCTAGAAGCCGATGTTCCCCGCTCTATGATGTTCCCCACTCTATGATGTTCCCCGTTTCATTCTCCTCCTCCTTATTTGTGTCCGGAGAGGAGCCTTCCGGGGGCTAGGGTGAGGGGTAAATTAAAACCACACCAGACAAAACGAGTCGGTCACATTATTAGTTTTCTTCAAAAATATACAAATCACCAATCAATCTCTATATAAAAACCAGCTGAATGAATATTCATTTTACCGACTGAAAAAACATACAGAGGGGCGCAATCATAAAGCCGCGCCCCTCCAGAGATAACGATAAATACCGTTTAGCTTAGTACAGTGACCAAGATGATATGTCGACAGTACCAGCTATCGAATCCAGTTCGTCGGCAGATAAGGCTGCGTCACTGATTCGGATACGGTCGATGGAACCATAGTATGGAAGTCCGCCATCCGGTTCCGCGCCGATGTATAGAGTTCCTCCCTCAGCGGGGATGGTTCCGCTTGTATAATCCCGGGATTCAATTAACTCTCCATTAATGAAGTAGTTGATGGATTCCCCTGCTATATGGGATACAGCCACATGAGTCCATTCCAGAGAGTAGGGCACGATGGCATTCGTTGAAGGCATATCGGCTATGCCAAGAGTAGTGATTTGAAGCGTGCCGTCCACATTGACCGATAAGGAATACCCATGACCGGAATAGCCGTAATAGAGTATCACTTCCCGTTCATCGACAGGCAAATCGGTGCTGACCCATGCTTCTAATGTCCAGTCTCCATCACTGAAGTCTAAAATACCATCAGGATCAGATACAAATGCGCGCTGGTTCATATCCATTTCAAACAAGAGAGACATATCACCGGCGTCGCCGCTAGGACTGTATTCTTCAATAGTCGGAAGATTCACATTTACGCGGGGGATATGATTCTCAACCCATGTTTCCAAGGAAACCGCCGTTCGTGTTGGTTCGGCGCCCTGGCTGTTAAAGGGGGCGTTTATTTCGTCGAAATCGTAGAATGCCAGCGTCCCTGCGCCCAGAGGTTTTATCGCGGCGGTATCCGTGTCTAATTCGTCATTTTGCAAAGCCGCGTTGGAAATTCGCACACGATCAATATCACCCACAAAACGGCCAATGGATGTATATTGAAGTCCGATATTCATTTCTTTTGAGGAAGGATCCCGCATTGGGCGATTCTCATCGATCGCTTGCATCTCTTCACCATCCACATAGAACAATACTTGACCAGCCGCATCGGAATAGACCGTCGCTACATGATGCCATGCTCCATCAAAGGGAAAAGCAACAGAAGAAACCACATCAACTACTCCAAAAGTAGTGAATATGAGATTGCCATCGACTAAACCCAGTTTCCAGCCGCCAGCTCCGTCACGGCCTCCCGGGACGCCATAACTCACGATTCCAATATGCCCTGCTTGGGATGCATCCGACCTAAGCCACGCTTCAATAGTGATAGGCGGTTCGAGAATATTGAGTAGTTCCGCATCTGAATCATCCACGATCAATCCGGCTTCGCCATCCAGTGATAAGGCGAAATCAATGGCTGCACCAGAAGGCCCCTGTGCGAATCCCGGCGTGCTGAATGGCAAACCCAATATACCGGTCAGATTGCTGGCGCTGGCATCCTGAAATCCTGCGTTCTGATCGATCCCTGCTCCCATATCAATATTGTCGAACGTCCAGAATCCAATGGTTTTGGCATTTGACGTACTGCAATAAAACAGAGGGATTAATAATAGAAAACTGAGTAGTACAATAATCTTTTTCATCTTGATCTCCTTTCATTTCTATAATTCAAATGTCCCCTTTCTGCTATGATAATAATTTCACTCATAATGGATACGGCGGTATTAGCAAAAAATCATATTACTTATTAATAAGTAATATATAGCTGGCGATGGCTCATAGCGCTATCGCAACGGGGCGGACGAATTCTTTCCGAGACGCTGCCCGTCCTCAATCAGCTTCGCCTTCAATTTATCATAAGCAAGGTCCTGCACGGCAACGCCCTCATCAATCGCCAACGCAGCAGCCGTTCCGGCGCTCTGACCTAGGATCATGAAAACCGGCTCCATGCGGATCGAACCATAGGCGGCGTGCGACGCGGAAAGACAGACCGGCACAAGCAGATTTGAGCATTCCTCCCGTTTTGGAATGATCGACCGATAGGAAACTGGATAGGGAGATGGACAACCGAGTCCAAAACCTCCCTCGTTTCTCACAGTCGTAATCCCGTTTTCTTCCACGACGACACGCTGACAGAAGTGGGAATCCATCGCGTATGCCGCCAGTCCGACGGAATCGTTCACGCTCCTTCTCGATTCAGAGTTCGCTTGCGTCATCACGTATCCGGAAACCATACGGCGACCTTCCCGCACATAAAGCTGATGAGGCCAGAATCCTGTATCCTGAAACTCGCGCGGATCGAGTCCAAAGCGGTTCACTCTATCACGCAACGCTTCTGGAACCTGGGAATCGTTCGCCAGGAAATACATAAGTCCTTGATGATATTGAACATGATCCTGAAAGATGCGCTCCCGCAATTCATATAATTCGTGGAAGGACATCGGCGCCCCGCGGCGTGGTGGAGGGAGTTCCGCAAAAGAACCCGGATGATAGGTTCCGTCAGGCCAGCGGTAATTGCCGCCGACATAATCCGTAGAAAAACTACCCGCGTTGTTACAGTCGCCGTTCCGTAACTGAACTGGACCATCGGTCATGGGCGCCGTCGTATAATTAAGAACCCATCGAACGCCAGGATCAGCATTGAGAAAGCGGGCTAATAATGCATAGCGGTCTGGATTATATCCATACGGTTTGGGGAAAGGGATTTTCCCCGTCTTGTCTGTAAGGAATATTCTGAAATTATAAGCCTGTACCTTGAAGTCTCCTTCACCCGCTTTACCGGGCGGTTCAGTGGAGATTTCAGGAAGCAGACCTGTTTCCGGTTTTCCAGGTTTCATGTAGGGACTCAGCGGAAGCCTACAGAACTGGTAGACGTCCTTCCACGAGACTTTCTGCCATTGGCCGCCCAGAGATTCTCCATAAGCGCTGGCAGGCTCGCGGCCGACGCAGTACGATACATTGGCCGCCGCCAGCAGGTCACCCTCGTATGTGGCATCGATAAACATCGCGGCTTTAATGGTTTCTCCGGTCTCCATGGTTATAGACGCCAATCGGGCGTCCTTTATCTGTACTGACTCCAGACAGCGTTCGAAAAGAACCTGCACTCCCGCCTCATCGAGCATCTTCAGGAAAAGCGATTCGGCCTCCGAAGGACGGAAATTACTGATCTGACCGATACGGGTGTAGAATTCCAGCGCTATGCCTCCGATGGAAGCCTTATTCCCGACATCAGTAGCAGTCAATCCACTCGAGGTTACTCCTCCCACGTGCCGATTGAATGACAGCAACACAGCCTTTTGACCCATGCGCGCAGCTTGGATCGCAGCCGTTATCCCGGCAGGCGTGTCCCCGTAAACGGCGACATCGCACTCGATCAACACCGGCTTGCCTTGCTCCACTTGCCGATAGTAACGAAGATCACTAGCGCCAGAACCTGTATCGCACCATCCCCAATGCAGAGCGCCGCTCAAAAGCAACGCAATCGCCCATAGAAACAACATCGTCTTCTTGATTTTATCCAATTTACATCTCCCATTCGTCCAGCCGCTATTTCGTCGGTCGGCTTCAGTTTTAATGCTCATTCCAAAAACTAACAATAAGTTATTCGATTATTTTTAATCACACGCATCACCTCACCACATTACTGGGTGGCATCCTCACATACTACGCGGAAACCGACGTCGTGGATGGCTTGCGATGGTTCGTAGTGCAGTCGAAACGCAGAGCGGGCGCGGCGGGGGCGGTCGAGCCAGGAGCCGCCGCGTACTGTCTTGCGAGATGCTTGATCGCCTGAGTGGTCGCTAAGCGACAGTGAATACAGGCGATAAGTCGAGTTGGTCCACTCAGCGACGTTGCCATGCATATCAAATAGCCCCCACGGATTAGGCTCAAACGCGCCTACGGGCGCTGAGACGCGCCAGCCGTCGTTAAAGCGAATATCAGCGGGTCGCCAGGGCGGCAGGGCGGTCGGGACGTGTGGATAGTCTACGGTGTAATGCGTAGCGTCTGAAAGGTTCGCGCAACGGCTGAAGTCGTCGTCGAGTGCGCCGTACCAGAGGGGATCCGTCCCTCCGCTTCGGCAGGCGTATTCCCACTGCGCTTCGGTAGGCAGGGTGAACCGATAGCCCGTCTTCTGCGACAGCCAATCGCAAAACTCTACCGCCTGATCCCACGAGACGCGCACCACGGGTTGCTCGGGACGCCGCAGATGATGACCGCGCTCGTAGTCGCCGAACTGATACTGCTCGCCCGTTTCCAAGCCACTGTCGTGCCTGGGATCAAAACAGGCGTACTGGCGGTTGGTTATCTCAAAGCGACCCATCCAAAAGGGATTATCGATAGAGACCGGATGGGCGGGGCGTTCATTGGGATAACCCTGCTCTGATCCCATCACAAATGAACCGGATGGAATTAGCGCCAGTTGCATAGTTACGTCATCGGCCAATGTGACGCTCATGATTTCGGGGAATGATATGCCTTTTTGATGTCGTTGCCCAGTCGACGCGGGCTTGGATTCGCTAGTTATGAAATCCGGGATCAGCGGAAGTTCAGCGTTGATGCGACCTGTCACAGACAGGATTGCGGCGGGATAGACCGCCTCGGGATCTTCGTCGATCCCGGCATAGCGATTATGCAGTTCACGGCGACGCGCGGCGCCCGGCGACGCCAGGGCGGCTTTGGCGGGGATATGCCCGACGACCTCTTTCCATGTCCCATGGGCGGGGGCGTTCAGATCGATCCAGGTAATGAGACGATCCCAGGCCTCGGCGTTCAACTGAACGCCGTAATGATCATCGCGCAGAATTTGTATCAGTTTGCTCGTATCAGCATGGAAATCGCGGGGCGACAACATGTGGGCGTCGCTCTCCAGGGTGGGAGTGTTGAGGAATCGACGCAACTCCATATAAGACGGCGTGAAGTGCATCTGGAAAGCCGACGGAACGCGCTGCGCAGGCCGGGAGGTTAGATCGAATGTTTTTCGCCCATTCTCCAGCGGACGGCCATGATGACATTGGATGCAGTAGGCATCCAACACGGGCTGAACCTCACGGATGAATGAGAAGCCGCGCGGCGGGCCGTACCAAGGCTTAATCGGCGAGGGTTCCCGCAATGCAGCGAGCGGCTGCGATTGAGCCGACGGGGTGGTATTCTGCGACTCGTGACAACCGACGCACGAAACTACCTCGCCGGGCATGGCGGTTAACCAACTCCGCATCAGAGCCAGCGCCTTGCCATCTTCATCCAAAGGTTGGATTGACACTGGCGTAAGAGCCGGGACGCGGAAAAAAGCCGACCCATCTTCCTCTACCGGAACCGTCCCCAGGATGCGCCTGACATCCCATGGTCCATCGAAACCAACCCGGTCCGGCTCACCGCCGAAACCGTGGAAGGTGAATTCATAACTGATCAATCGCAGCGACTTGACGGTTCCACGCGGAACCCCGCGCAATCCAGGCCCGCTATAGACATCGACCAGCAGCGCAGACCCTTCCTTCTGATCCGGCTGAACGATATCGGACAACACAGGTTGCCTGCGCGTTTTACGCAACGGAATCGGTTCGAGCATCGCCCGCCCCGGCTCCTCATAGATCAACACGAAGTTGTCAAACACATCGACCAGGTACACGCCCCACAGCGATGTCTTGGTTGGTTGACACGAGACGAGAAAATATTTCTGGCTGAGCGGGAACGGATGCAGAAACAGAGGCCAACTGCCTCCGACAAGTCCATCCAGGACAACTGGCTCGACCTTCTTGCCGAAACCGGGGATGCGCTGTACAACGCCATCAGCCTCATGACGTCCCTGCGCCGGATCGAATAGGACGAGTTGTCCCTGACGGGGCAGGTCGTGATGACCTCCCACGACAGTGACAAATTTCGTTGGATGATCAGGGACAGGCCGGGCGTAGAACATGGCGGTCGGCCAGAACGAGTTACTGCCGTAATACTCCATCTGGCGGCTGCCGTCCGGATTGGCGTGAAAGAGCAACCGCATGAAGGCGTGCGCGATGTCGGCGTACTCCCAGCGCTGATAGAGAATCCGTCCATTATTAAGAACTGTAGGACACCAGTTATGATCCTGGTCGTTGGTCAGGCGGCGGATGCGTCCCTCACCTTCGCGCAGGTATAGATTCGTCACCTTCGAACTGCCGCCCACGCATGGAACGCCGATGAAAGGCGCCGTCGAAGTGAAGACGATGCGCCCGTTGGGCAGATAGCAGGCATCGAAATTATGCACGTCCGGTTCATCAATCAGGGGAAGCGGCGCCAGTTGACCGCTGTCCAGCTGGAGTTCGGCAACAGTCCATCGCCCGTTGGGATCGGGGATCGACAACAACAGGCGATCTGCATCATAGTGTAAATCGACGTCACCGATAAATCGGTCGCCTTCCGGTCTGAAAACGGTCGCCAATGCTCCATCAAAACGAACAGGCGAGAGGGCGACCAGCGTGTTATCGTAACCAGTCGGCGCGATGTCTGGATTGCTGTTGAAATTCATCGGCAGTCCCAATCGATCGGCGCGGCGCCGGATCATCAGCAGTCGGTCGAAGTCCAGCAGTGGGTTGGCTAACAGAGCTTCATTCTTCAACGCTTCGAACTGCTCTTCGATGGTTGCATAGGCGGCTGGATCAGAAACCGGTGAGAGACGGTCATTTTGCGTTTTTAGCGCTTGCAAGCGCTGCAGGTAGACTTTGCCATTTCGGTAGAGCTCAGGAAAATCCGCACTGAGGTCGTCGATAGCCATGCGCAGCGCCCGCCATTGTTGTTGCGAGACGCCCGGTTCATCCGGCGAGGCGACGGGGGGATACTCCGAGCGGATTACGAAGGGACGCCATGCCTGAGCATCGGCCAGATAGTTCAACAGGTTTGATGTCAGCCGGTTCAGATTCTCCCGATGTGGATTTTCAGAATCACCATAATCAGGCCAGCGCCATCCAAAAACAATTATGCGTCCTTGGCCCAATCTATATTCGACGAGAGGATTTTCCGGCCCTGAGGGCGTCTTAGCCAGAATCATGCCTTCTACGGGGCCGCCCCAATAGAAATCAGCGACGGCTGGACAACCCCCTTGGCTCAACCAGATTATGTCTTCGCTGTTCGGCAAGCCGTGGAAAGCGGGATGCTTTTTCTCTACCGGAACCATGCCAGCCGGGTCACGCCAGTTGCCCAGTTCATGACGCTGCGGACGCATCACCCCTTCGAGACCAAGTTGCGCGACCATGGCCAGTGCTCCGCCGGAGAGCAGTACGCCCCGGCCCTGCGCTGCAAACTGGCGAATCTCTTTCAGGCTTGGCCCGTAATACATGGCGTTGCGCTCAATAGCGTCGCCCTGATGGTACCAGAGAACGTCGAAATCATTCGCATCGAGAGCACGGCCTTCTGAATCAGCAAAGGCGCCGTCTTTCTGCCTTAGGAGAAGCGTCGCCTGTCCAAACTCCGTTGCAATCCGCCAGGCGGCTAGATTGTGAGGTCCCATTTCATCCAGCGATGGCTCAGCGGCCAGGAATCCGATACGCGGCGTTGCAGCGCACAGTACGGAGGCATTGAGAAGCGCCATGACAAACGCCAAGACGCCTGTGATCCAAAATTTTCTGAGACTATATGTTCCAGTGACGCGCATTATGCAATTACCCCAAGCAGATGAGATTCCTTCACACGATGCTATTCATCATAGCATCACAGGATATAAGCCCCAACGATTCTGGCCGCCGCCGCCACTCTTATTATAAGAGGGAAAAGGTTAAATATTTGCAATAATTGGACTGTTAGATATATCTTATCAAGATTAGTATAAGATACTATTTTACTGACATTCTGTTTTTACTATGACCGTATCGCGGCAATTATATGTAATAAGACGGTAACGAAATATTTAAAAGACTTTTAATCACTCTATACGGGTGTAGAAGTTAATTCCCTATTAGTTGAATGGATACTAAATAAATGAAAAACCAATTACTAATTCTAATCATCCTGGGCTGCATTTTTTCGCATCCATATAACGCCCGGGGCGAAACCATCTGGCAAATTGGCACAGCGGATAACAGCAGCGCTGAATATGCCCTTGCACCAGACGATTACGAACAATTCATTGAAAAAGATTTCGGTTGGGAAGATCGATTCTTCCTGATTGGTTACTCTTCAGAAAAAGAGGATTGGCCGTATGTTCTACCCGGACCTTCTGATAAATGGGGAGGAACGTGGGGCACGTCAGGATGGCGTTCGCACACCTTAACCATACTCTTCGACATTGAAGAACAGCCGTCAAAGGGCGACTGGACATTAGTCGTTGATCTTCATGATATCCATCCTGAAGATGCTCCAATTCTTAAAATAAACTTCAATGGGAAATCATGGAAATTTGAATTACCCAAAGGTTCAGGCAACAAGACATTAGAAGACGAATTGGCCGAAGGACAGGAACATCTAATCAAAATACCCCTTCCAGAAAAACTGATTAGAAGAGGCGGCAACGCTGTTTCCATGACATCCATCCAGGGATCATGGTTAATGTTCGATCAAATCAGGCTGGAAGGTCCAGCGGATGCGAAATTGAGAAAAAACGGTCCTGTTTTCCTGCGGGATGTAAACGCAGCGCACTACGAAATCAAAAGTGAAAACGGAAATGCTCAACCACTCCTGATTGACCTTGAACATCTTTCGGGAACGCCGGAACTAAAGGCGCTTTTAGATAACGAAGAAATCTTCACCACTACGATAGAAACCGGGAGGTATGTTTTTGAGGCCCCCATGCCAGCAGTTTCTTCCCCGAAAGAGAGTAAGTACACGATTCTAATTGATGGAAAGGCAATCCAGTCAGGGAAGGTGGATAGGTCTCCCCAAAAAATAATCACTCTAGCAGAATACGCCGATACAAAAATGGGAACGGCGCACTCCCGCTGGATGATTGCGCCCGGCCCCTGGATGCCCTTCAGCATGGTGAAACTAAGCCCGGATAACCAGAACAGCGGTTGGCAAGCAGGCTACGATCCGATATTCGAAACCATTGGAGGGTTTAGTCATATTCACGAATGGACCATGGGCGGTCTTTCCATTATGCCAACCAACGGTAAGCTGATCATAACCGTGGGCGATGAAAAAAAACCCGATACTGGCTATCGTTCAAGATTAAACAAGGAGACCGAAGAAGCCCCTATCGGTTATTACAAAGCCGAATTAACGGATTATGATATAACCGCCGAACTAACCGCCACCACCCGTGCAGGATTTCATCGTTACACCTTCCCGACCGATAGAGAGGAATCACGAATATTACTCGACCTGCAAAACCCGGCGGAATATAGTTACAAATTAGAAGAAGTCTTTATTCAAAAAATCAGTGACACGCGGGTGGAAGGATATAGCAAGCAACTCTCCCCCAACACTTGGTCTGGAGGAATTTCTCAAGAATATACAGTTCATTTTGTAGTGGAATTCGATCACCCCATCAAGAAACATGGGGTATGGACTGAGGATGGTATCCAGAAAAATAAAGCCCTACTCAAAACCGGAAAATGTTCAGACGCCGGCGCCTGGTTTGAGTTTGACACAGCTAACAATAATATTGTTCAACTACGCACAGCGATCTCGTATGTGAGTATAGACAATGCATCGGAAAATCTGGAAGCGGAGATAAGCAAGACTTTTGGCTGGAACTTCAATGCGGTGAGACAAAATAGTCTCAATACCTGGAATGAACTGTTTAACCGACTCACCATTTCAACCAACGACCGGCGCGAGAAAATGCGCTTCTACTCCAATATGTACCGCGCCCTGTGCAGCCGCAATACTTTCAGTGATGTTAACGGCGAGTGGGTTGACGCAGATGAACAGGTCCGGCAGATGAGCGATCCCCAATCGCCCGCATTAGGGTGCGATGCTTTCTGGAACACCTTTTGGAATCTCAATCAGTTTTGGAACCTGGTCACGCCTGAATGGAGTAACCGTTGGGTGAATTCTCAATTGGCCATGTACGATGCAGGAGGCTGGTTAGCCAAAGGCCCTGCTGGCATGGAGTACATTCCGGTAATGGTGGCCGAACATGAAATACCCTTGATTGTAAGCGCACACCAAATGGGCATAAATGGATTCAACGCCGAAAAAGCCTTTGAAGCCGTGAAGAAAATGCAAACCACTCCCGGTCAGATAGTGGGCGGCGGCTATGCGGGAAATCGAAACCTGGAAGCGTATCTAAAACATAAGTACGTTCCCTACGATAAGGGACGATTTTCAAATTCACTGGAGTATTCCTTTGATGACTGGACCGTCGGCCAGTTTGCTAAATCTTTGGGGAAAGAGAAGGATTACAAAACTTTTTCGGAACGCGGTTATTACTGGAAAAATGTAATAGACGCAGAGAGCGGTTACGCGAGAATGAAAGATTCTAATGGCGATTGGCTGCCCGATTTCGACCCATACAAGTCGGGCGCCAACGAACATTATGTCGAAGGAAATGCCTGGCAATTAACATTTTTTGTTCCGCAGGATGTCCCTGCCCTGGCTGAAATAATCGGCAAAGATCGTTTTGTTGAACGTTTGGATTGGGGATTTGGCGAGAGCGACAAAACGCGATTCAATGGCAAAAACGATCAGTATTGGAACTATCCTGTCATCCAGGGAAATCAACAGTCTATGCACTTTGCCTTTCTATTTAACTGGGTCGAAAAACCCTGGTTGACCCAAAAATGGAGTAGAGCAATCATAAACCGTTATTACGGCTATGGATTATCCAACGCCTATCTGGGCGACGAAGACCAGGGACAAATGAGCGCCTGGTTCATCATGGCCTCCCTGGGATTGTTTCAAACAGATGGTGGGTGTCGCGTTGATCCGATTTATGAAATAGGAAGTCCAATATACCAGAAAGTAACCATCGATTTAGGCGAGCAATTTAACCGGGGAAAAACGTTTACCATTGAAGCAAAAAATGCTTCGAGAAAAAATATCTATATACAAAGCGCGACTCTTAATGGTGAAACGTTAAGTACATTCCAATTCCCTGCACGAGAACTGCTAAAAGGTGGAAATCTCATTTTAGAAATGGGATCGAAACCAAACAAAAACTGGGGAAAACTCCAATAGGCGAATCCCGCGGCCAAAAGAACATCCTATCTCAAGTAGAGCGTCTCCATCCGCTAGACGGATTGTACTGCCCCGTATAGGTGGTCTTCCACATCGTTACGAAAGGAGCAAAACCACATGGTCGCTACACGTTCTATTATTTGCGAGTCACAAAAACCGGAATAACTCATCTTGATCAGTAATCCTGTAAAGTCTTGAATTATCGGAAGAATTTTCACACAAGGCTTTTACGCGAACCTAAATATCGAATTTTCCTGAATACTAAGGTTTATTTTCTTCCCGGGTTATAGTAATCTCGAATGTTAGAGTGGAAATAAGTTACATTCGTAAAAAGGGTATCCTTTGAAAACTAAAAAATTTCAAGCACGCTTACCCGGAAAGTATTTTGGCTCTGCGATAGACATTCTAATAAAATATTTGGAGACGGTCACCATGAAATCAAATACGAACAAAGAATCGAGTAACAAGATATCACGTCGCACCGTATTAAAGAATGCAGCGGCGCTTTCATCTATTGCGTTTGTCCCGCGCTACGTATTGGGTGGAGAGGGAAACACCGCTCCAAGCGACATGTTAAACATTGCCATGATCGGAACTGGCGGCCGCGGCTTACAGCATACCAGAGAAATTACGCGTCAAAACGATTGCCGGATTAAGGCGATTTGCGATGTTACCGAAGCCAACGATTACAGCCGCTTCTATTACGGCGGCAAAGCGGGGCGCGGCCCGGCAGCAGAGATGGTTAATTTACGCTACGAATCTGATAATATTCCAAAACCCCAAGTTTATCTCGATTATCGTAAGATGCTCGAAAAAGAGAAGGATATCGATGCATGCGTCATTGCGACGCCCGATCACACCCACGCCGTCATCGCGATCGATTCAATGAATCTCGGCAAACACGTTTACTGCGAAAAACCTTTGGCGCGCACGGTATATGAATGCCGCAAAATCGTTGAATGCGCCAAGAAGAATGGCGTCGCCACACAATTGGGCAACCAGGGACATAGCGGCGAAGGACTCCGCAACACGAAAGAATGGATTCTCGACGGCGCCATCGGTGATGTCACTGAAGTGCACGCCTGGACCAAAAGCCGTGCGCGCGTCGGACGCCGCGAAGGTTTCCCGACAGAAGCGATGGCTGTTCCTGAAGGCATGGATTGGGATCTCTGGCTTGGACCCGCAAAGAAGCGTCCTTATCATATCGACTATACCCCTTATGTATGGCGCGGCTGGTGGGATTTTGGAACCGGCTCAATGGGCGATTTCTTCTGCCACAACGCCGATCCCGCATTTTATTCGCTTGACCTGGGCCAACCAACAACCGTCCAGGCCACGCAATACGGCGTCACCAAGTATACCTTCCCGCTGGCATACATGATCTATTATCAATTCCCGGCGCGCGGCAATATGCCTCCCGTCAAGTTGACCTGGTACACTGAAGTGGATCCTCCAAAACCGGAAGAACTTGGTCCGGATGAAGAACTCGTGGGCGACGGACAAGGCATTCTGTTCTGCGGCAGCAAAGGAAAAATCATGTGTCCCGGCTGGGCGGGCGATCCGGTTCTACTGCCGCATTCGTTGAACGAAAATTATAAACGTCCGGCAAAAACCATTAAACGTGTAAAAGGCCACATGCGCGATTGGCTTGACGCTTGCAAAGGCGGCGATCCAGCGAGTTCCAACTTCGAGTACGGCGCATACCTGACAGAAATGGCGATGCTGGGCAACGCTGCGATTGGCGCCGGCGAAATGCTCTATTGGGATGGCGAAAACATGAAAGCAACCAACACTGACAAAGCCGAACCATTTCTCAAACCCGAATACCACAACGGCTTTTCCATTTAAACACAATTATTATATACAAAGAAACACGAACGCCCCATCAGTTATTGATGGGGCGTTTTTTTTTGATTCCTTAAAGATATTGATTTGAATTGATCACTAGAACGATTATCAAAATTATGTTCGTTTATTATCACCTTTAGTCTTCGAATAAGCCAATCTTTTCTGGATTTTTCGAATCGCCAATCAGAACATTATTATGAAAACTACTCTAAATAGCGAAGAGACAATAATTTGCCTCACTCGGCTAAACTTATAAATAAAAAAATCAATGCATGCGCCCCTCTTTTAGTACATGCATTGATTTTATCTATCCACAATGTTCAACAATTCTTATCAACAAACTCTAAGCTACGCAATGTCGTCAGGCGCCAAACCGAATAACCTGCTCCGCCCGCATAAGATCCGCCTATACATATTTTGAAGCCATTAAGAAAAAAGTAACTATTACGGTGCTCCTCAGGTTTTTCACTTCAGACCACATCAGAAATGCTACCTGGTTTACCAGATGGGTGTACCCGGTGCGAACAAGATATGGATTGCTTATTCTACGACATCGGATATCGCCAATCCTGACTCATGGACACAGGCCATGCCAATTCTTGATGGTGGCAGAATGGATCCTCTAAAGGTAGGCGGTCTTGACTACTGGATTATCTATGATGACCAGCGCGCCTATCTATTCCTTACAAGTTTGTACGGCAATATGTGGCGCCTGTGGACGCGACTTGAAGATTTCCCGAATGGATTCAGAAATTTCAAACTTGCCCTTAAGGAAAAATTTTCGAAGCCAGTCACTCATACAAACTCAAAGGAATGGATAAATATCTAACAGTTGTTGAGAAAAATGGTCGAAGGTACTACAAGGCCTACCTGGCAGATAATCTGGATGGCAAGTGGACGCCAATTGCTGATACTGCCAAACGGCCATTTGCAGGATGGAACAACATTTATCCAGCTGCTGGAGTCGAACCTTGGACTGATAACATCAGCCATAGTGAACTCATTCGTGATGGACATGATGAGACGTTAACAGTAAATCCCAAGAATCTTCGGTTCATCTAGGGGAAGTTTACTGCGAAACTTGAGATTTTCCAGTTTTGAGATGCTGTAATCTACTGTATATATATGTGGTTACGGTATATTTATGGGCTTTTTTTTGTATACACTGAACGAGGTAGTATCGTGGCTACTTTACAGCAAAAATTTCTCATGGAGATAAATATTGGTATATTGTCGAGTCCCGGCGGGTCAATGGTAAACCCCGGCCGGTGGTTTTGGCCTATCTGGGTAAAACCGAAGACCTTCTTCAGAGGCTGCAGGAAATTTCCAATTAAACAACGCATCAAATCCTATTCCCATGGCGCGGCGGCCGCTTTGTTGGAGGCGGCCCGCATCTTGGATATACCCTCTCTCATCAATTCCTATGTCGATTAATCACGCGTTGGCATCTCTAAAAAGTCCGAAAAATACTCTTGACTTATATTGACAATCCTGGATATTATTATTTAAGATAATTTTAATGACTTTTTTTTCTTCATTTTTTAGGGGGATACAATTGCCATTGGAGGTTGTATCATGAATCGTTTCTTCCTGGTTTTTTTATTACTCGCCCTTTTTTTCTTCACTCAACAAGCCGTCGCTTATACAACAATCGGTGGAGCCGTTTATGACGGCAATCCTGATGGAATCAGCGGACCGTTGACTGCCGGTACCTATCATGGAGGGATTCTGGTACCTGAAGGGAAAACGTTGACCATTCAAGCAGGCGCCATAATAAAAATGACTGGTTTCGAAATACAGGGTACTTTAAACATCCAAGGATCTAGCGACAATCCAGTCATTTTCACGAGTTGGAACGATACGATTGGTGAGCGAATCGAAGGACAGGGCGATACGCCTCAAAGGGGTGAATGGAGTTATTTGTTATTCCAACCCGGAAGCCAGGGGACAATAACCCACGCCGTCTTCCGCTACGGTGGAGGGGGACAGTTCGTTCCGGGAATGATTTACAATATGGGCAGCATCACAGTAGAGGATTCCATCTTTGAATTGAGCGCTACGTCCGGAGTGTATCTCGCCGGTGACGGAGTATTAAACAATTTACAATTTCGAGAAAATTACGGACACGGCATACAATTTGGAGATACAACAAACAGTCATATAAGCAATTGTACGATAGAAAACTGCAAAACCAACAGCGCTATTTCTATGGCCGCCTACCCCAATAACCTTATCACATCTACTTTTACCAACCTGACCCTGCAAAATAATCACTGGGACGTCATAGAAGTTAGTGGAACTTTCACGCAATCGGGCGACGTCCCCAATCTCGGCATTCTTCTTTATAACTCATGGTCTTTGAACGTTGGCGATGAGGATAAAACCAATGATAATGTGCGAGTCGTCTTTCAGCCTGGAATCCAAATTAAATCCGTCTTTGGAATTGCTGTAAACGACGAACTGCATATAAACGGTTCCGATACGGAAAAGATTGTTTTCACTTCGCTTCAAGACGACGAAATCGCGGGCGATACAAATGGTGATGGAGACCAGACAAAAGCGGAATGGATGCAATGGTCGCATGTTGTATACAATGAAGGAAGCAGTGGCTCGGTTACAAATGCAGTCTTCCGCTGTGGGGCTGGAGGTCAAAATACTCATGGAGTTTTGGAACTGCACAGCGCCATCCCTGTCGATCATTGCAATATCTATTTGTGCGGTAACGGAATCTATCTGGATCGTTCCGCAACGATTAAAAACTGTCGATTTGATAACAATATCACCTCCGTGGTATCGCAATCCAGTACGCCGGAAACCACGACTATTCAAGACTGCATATTTACGAACGACCAATCAGTAAGCCTAGTGTTATTGGGAATGGGTCGTACCGATATGTTACGTTCCTCCATCAAAAACTCAGAAGTCAATGGGATTCAAATTGTCGAGCAACATTCTTTTACCGGTGACAGCCTTCTAATTACTGAATGTAAAAATGCTGGAGTCATTATATCAACCCAGGGAACAGTCAATGTAAACCAAAGCGATATCTATAATAATGTTAATTTCGGCGTATTCATGGAATCACAAAAAGTGGCTGACTTTCAACACAATTATTGGGGGGATCCATCCGGTCCAAACGATATAAACCGGGATGTTTATGGAATGCTAGACGAACTTAACTTATACAATCCAGATAGCCAGGCAAACAAGGTAACGGATTTCGTGAATTGGGGCGACCCACTACAGGGATCCGCGCTTAAACCGATTTTGGGTGAACTTATAGTTTTACAGGATGGATTCTCAACCATCCCATTGTTTTCCGGTAATACGAAGATAAAAGTTTTTGGCAATAATATACTTTCCTGCAGTGAAGATGAATTCATTGTAGTTCATGAAAGCGTTTCGAGCGCGGATCGTTTAACCTGGTATACCTCAAGCGGCCCTATTGATATCGCTCAAGCCGTGGATGGATATACAATTCAGGGCATTTTCCCCGCTGATTCACATTCATTATTAATCTTATTAGAAACGCTAGACGCCTCGCAATGGACGATCTATAAACTAACGGGTCCGATTACTACCAACGTTTCCAACTGGCGCGTCTATTAATGATGCACCGGCAAAAAATCGAATAAAAAAAAGTTAGAAATGAGGAGTACAGGGTGAGGGTGTGGAGAATGCAAGTATAATTTCAGACTTCCTGATCTGGTGGAATTTCATCCGATACCAGTTTGTAGATTAGTCGCAAGTCCGCGCCGGGGTAGATGGTTTCTGCGGCGTTGAGATTAGCTGCGAAGTTGCGGGCGGCTTGATCCGATAGGTGGTTGGTCAAATGGTGCAACTGCACCGTTAAGGTTTTGTTTTCCTCATCCGGAATGATATCCGCATCCGCCGCTAATATTTCCCGGATCAATGAGCGGGCATCGTCGCTTCGGGCCAATTGCGTTCGCACAATCATCGCCATGGCCGTCTCCGCCCGATAGACGATCATTTTAATCGCATTGAGCAATTGTTCGCTGAGTCGGTGCGGAGTTTTGAAGAATAATTCCGGGCCTTCCTCGCGGTATTTCTTGACCCATCGCTTCATACTGATGACGCTGATGCCAAAGGCTCTAACGATGTCAACTTGGCGGCACACTCCACTGACCGTCAGCTGACTGGTGAACATGCGGAAACTTTTCAGGTCGGTTTCCCCATGACTGAAAACCGGTAATCCGGCATGAAAGGAGTATACCGATCCATCTTTTTTTTGATAGGAGATCAACTAGGACATGAATCCTTCGCCTGATGTGAATAAAGGCAATAAGGTCTGCGGCATTTTTTTAACTACCTCACGCACTGGAGATTCCCTCAATCTCTGGATGATTATCCTTCCAACCAGTATCCTAACAAAATCCCGCGCAAACCACGGGTGAGCTCAGGAGGTCTGATATTGGGCATTCGCCTCAGTCCATCACCGAGCGTAATTATCATGGGAATCAATGGAAGCGGTTGATTATGTTTTACCGTTAAAAAGTCACGGCCTTTATTGATGAGGATATCCGGGCTTGGCAATCGGAGCGGAACTCGTAAATACTCCCAAAAAGAATGTCATAATTCTAAATTCTACAGGCGCTTAGAAAGAAAATTGCATGAATTGCACGATTTGGGATTTTTGAGGAGTAATTGAGTGAAATGGTCGAGTTTAAGCGTTTCCGTAAATCACTGGGAAGGTTAAAGTTAGAAATGGTCGGGGCGAATGGATTCGAACCATCGACCACCTGAACCCCATTCAGGTACGCTACCAGACTGCGCTACGCCCCGGCTGATACTATATTTCAGAGGCAATTTTAGACGCATCATGCCCATAACTCTAGCCCCTAGAACATCATCCCATAATAATCTGCTAATATTAATGCGTTTAATATGACATGAAGGTTAAATCATGGATCAATGTCTCAATAATGGCTTTCATTCCCGGCATACACGCAGCAACATCTATAATCCTGTTTCCTCTTTACATTACCATAAATAATACCCATTATATTGAAATAAACATGATTCTGATAATTACTTTAGTTATGAATAATTTTTATAAAATAAGGAGTTTGGTATCATGACGCTTGAAAGACGAGACTTTTTACGCACCGCCGGATTCGGTCTCACCGCCTTCGGATTGCTTGGAGCAAACGCCTGGAGTTCTGAATCCAAATCAGATTTCAAAATTGGCATGTGCGACTGGAATGTCAGGGATGAAAACAATCGCGGCGGTAACTGCCGACCAGAAGTCATCCCCCGCGCGGTAGAAGCTCATTTACGCGGCATGCAAGCCAGCGTCGCCACTTCTCCGGATAACGCGCCCCTGCGTGAAAAATCAGTCCGGGATAAATACAAAGAATTATGCAAAAAATACGATTTCACCATCCACTCAGTAGCCGCCGGAAGCATCCTCAACAGTATTCCACTGGCCACTGAACCTCAGTCAGCTGTTTATGTTATTGACGCCATCGAAGCCGCCGCCGCATTGGGCGCCAAGAACATTCTGACCGCTTTCTTCGGTAATGGCGACCTCAAAGCCAAAGACGCCATGGGAAAAACACGTAACATCAGCGATGGTCAATTCAAAGAGTATGAACTGGATTCCAGCAAAATAACCCGCGTGGTTGAGGTATTAAGGCAAATCGCACCGCGCGCTGAAGATGCTGGCGTGGCTATCGGTCTCGAAAACACTATCACCGCCAAACAAAACCTGGAAATTATCGAGCGGGTCGGTTCTCCAATAGTACAGGTTTACTATGATATCGCCAATTCATGGAGCAATGGTTACGACGTCCCCGGCGAAATCAAGCTGCTGGGCAACGACCGCATCTGCGAAATTCACCTGAAAGACAATGGCAAAGACGTAACCCGCTTTGACTCTCCCAACTCGGATATCGATTGGGGCAGAGTCGCCAAATCATGCAAAGATATCGGTTACGACAAATGGTACTGCATCGAAGAAAGCGGCCGTAAAGACAAATTTATCGAAGACACCCGTTATAACGTGGCTCACGCCAAAAAATGGTTGGGATAAGCCAATCCATACCAGAATAATCCAAAGTCCCCCTGAGTTTTGCTCAAGGGGACTTTTTTTTTGCGGTTAACATCGCCAAATTCCGTCCGACAATATAATATGGTCATAACGATAATGACTGAGGATTATAAAAGAATAACTGTTTATAACGCCGAGTTTTCTGAGAGTCACTAAAATCATGGTTGATCCAATCGCATCACAAGCGCAGATCATTACTCAGCAGGCCCTCAATTCAGGGCTGTCCGCTCTGTTAAAGCAAGGTCCGCAACAGGGGACTCTCGCCCAATCAACCGGTGGTAAGATGGCGCTGCTGATCCAGGGCCGCTCTTTCACCCTGGATATGCAAGGCGCCAACCTGAAATCCGGTGACGCCGTGCTGGCCCGGCTGGTCGATGGCAAGCTGGTTCTTGAACAACAAGGGCGTTCGGCTGATCCATCTACATCCGCCGCATCCACAGCGGCTTCACGCTCCCTGGGCGCCGTTCTGGCCAACCTGGGCGTCAGCGGTTCCAATACCCAGATACTCGCTCAAGCATTCCTGCAAGCCGGAATCCCTCTGGATCAAACCGCCTTAAAAGACCTGGCTAATCTCTTACCTCAACTGTCGGGCGGCAACATTGCGGCCTTATCATTTCTGTTCAGCCGGGGTATTGCCACCAGCCCCCCCATCGTTGCCATGTTAACCCACATGTTCGCGCCCAAACCGGAAATCGCTACAACCACCAACAACGTTCTAACTAAACTAAAAACTCTGGAAAAAAAATTGGATGCCGATTCTGATGATGAAGGCGACGCCATTCTGGATGCATCTCAACGCCGGCGGCTTAGAGAAGTTCATAGCGCCATGCGGCAGACCATGCTTCCCATGCACGATCAAACTGATCCTGAGCAGGAAAAAGAACTGGAAGATTTTCTCCGCGCCGCTCTGGCTTCTCCCGAAGCCCTTCTTTTGCAGAATCCAGGCATGGATATCACAACCTTCGGCGAATCCATCGTACAACTGCTCTCGCTATTGCTAACCCTGCAACCGCTCTTCGATCTATCACCCCACGCAGCGGCATTCGCCAGCCTGTTTCAAGATGTTAAAACTCTGCACGAGTCGCTAATCGCCCAAGCCATGCACAACCTTCCGCCGCAAAGCGGCGAAACTGCATTCCCCGTTTTCGTCCAGATTCCATATATGGATAATAAAGAAGAGCGCCAACTTGAACTACGCTACACTCCCAGGGATAAAAAGAAAAAAAACGGCGCCATAGATTTACGGCTTGATCTATCCAACCTCGGCCCTATGCACATCTCCATGCAATGGGATCATCCCCGTATATCGCTTAACATTGTAGTAACCAATCCAGAGGTTCAGCAATTCATCCAGTCAGCCCTGGATGAGCTAAAATCGTCATTGCAGGACAAGGGATTCGATATCAAATCAATCGGAGTGAATGTCGGCGAAGTCCCCCGGACCCTACAGCCAATTCATGATAATCAAAAAACCATCAACGCCCGCGGGCTTGATATCCGTGCTTAATCACAATTCCGAGTTACTATCAACCAACAACATCGTTCGTTTTGAAGATGAGTTCATAATAATACTATTTCAAACAATAAACGTCGCACAACAAAATTCCCTCTCCCCCCGGGAGAGGGCTAGGGTGAGGGGAAATATAACAATACTCTTACTTAAAAAGATACATCGAATAACAAAAAACAAAAACCATGATCCTACTAAAACCATCCCCCCATAACCACGCCTTCACCTTCATCGAGATCATGCTGGTCATGTTATTGGTCCTCCTCGCAATGACCGGAACCCTACATGAATTAGCGCCATATCTCTGGATTCTCGAAGTAGGCGCCGCGCTGGTCTGGTTCGCCTTATCTTTCGCAATACTGCGGCGCACGATATGGGATGTAACAATACGCCGGACAATAATGTGGGACATCAAACAGATCGTCGCCATACTCTTCATGCTGCACATCGCCATCGCCTTCCTGCTGCGCTTTTCCTACCACCAGAACTTGCTGTTTTCATATCTAGCCCCCTTAGCGCTATTCGT
Source organism: bacterium (assembly GCA_963662285.2). Taxonomy (GTDB): domain Bacteria; phylum Hinthialibacterota; class Hinthialibacteria; order Hinthialibacterales; family Hinthialibacteraceae. The sequence continues at coordinate 81,900 of CAXXMV010000004.1, read as the reverse complement.
TATATTTCCTATTACCGCCTATCCACTACTCAGGACGCTATTCATTAAACTATCCCGATCCCGCCGCTTGGGCGCTGAACGGATCAAGACCATAGCATTTAATACCAACGCGGCGCAACAGTTTCTAAAAAAATATCCTGACAGCCGAATTTACATCTACGACCATGACAGGAAGCATCAAATCGGCGTCTGCCTCCTGCAATACCGCCGCGCCAGAAATGAAAGACCTGATTTATATGAAGACCTTCTATTAGAAATTCCCGTCAACTTACAGCAAAAAAGCGTGATTGAAGGCAAAGAACGTTTTATGCGCTATATCTTCCAACCATACCGCGAAGGCAGCATAATCATGGAACTTCCAGACGAAATGCCTGAGTTAGACAATTCATCAAATGAATCAAATAGTTTGGATCAACAAGTCTTATCTCATTTCGACGGAATCATGAACGCCTTCCCTTCCCTCGAACAATCCCCCCTGCCCATAGCTATCCGCAATATTCCCTTCGAAATGGTTACATAATCATCACCACTCATCCCTTTATTATTTAGGGATAATTCATGTAGAATAATCTCAGATCACGTTAACGATAATTATTTATAACTGTTTAGCTAGATTAAGTGTTAATATAAAAACTATGCTTGATACAAAGTATTGATAATAGTATTCTCCCCCCAAGCCTGGGGGGAGTTAGAGGGGGGTTGCGTTTCGACAAAACAACCCCCTCCTAACCTCCCCCAGGCTTGGGGGAGGAATCAAACGCTTCAATCAACTGACGATTATCAAGGAGAAACGTTATGAAACTGAATCGCAGACAAATGTTGGGGAGCACTGGCGCCGCACTGGGAACCATTGGACTGCTGGGCGCATCGGCTCAAGCCTCGCAAAAAATAAAAAAGGGCGACGTTTTTTCCAAGCCTTCAAAGATGAAAGTCGGCATTGTCACCTATAACCTCGCTAAAGACATGGATATCGAAACCATAATCGATACCTGCTCCCAGGCGAAAATTCAGGGAGTTGAATTACGCGCCACCCACGCCCATAAAGTTGAACTGAACCTGACCAAACCACAACGCGCTGAAGTCAAAAAACGCTTCAAGGATTCACCAGTAGAATTAATGGGACTCGGCAGCGCCTACGACTATCACACCGCCGACCAGAGCGAGTTAAGAAAAAAGATTGAAGATACCAAAGAATACATAATCCTGGCCCACGATGTCGGCGCCACCGGCATAAAGGTCCGCCCCAACGGCTTCCCCAAAGACGTCCCCCGCGAAAAAACCCTGGAGCAGATCGGTAAATCGCTGCGCGAAGTCGGCGCCTTCGGAGCAGACTACGGCATCCAGATCCGCCTGGAAGTTCATGGCAGCGAAACCTGTTTATTACCCAATATAAAAAAGATAATGGACGCCGCCGATCACCCCAACGCCGGAGTATGCTGGAACTCCAACGGACAGGACCTCGAAGGCGAAGGCTTCGATTATAATTTCAACCTGGTCAAAGACAAAATCTTCTCAATCCACATGCGCGACCTATGCGATGAAAATTATCCCTACCGCCATCTCTTAAAAAGACTGACCGAAACCGGCTTCGACGGATACTGCCTCGCAGAACTACACCACACCAGCCCCGACCCGGTAATGATAATGAAATACTTCCGCTGCCTATGGCTGGCATACCAAAACCTACTGTAAGGTAGGGTGGGTCACGCCTCACCAACCCACCAAAACCACTTATTTCTAATACAAACCAAGAGAAGGCGGAAGACACCCTCCCGCCTTCTCTTTCGTTCACTCATAACTAAATGGTTGAACTCCTCTTTGATCATCATCAATTTCGGGGACAAGTATTAAAGCGCCTTGGCGTTATTCCAATGGAGCAGGTATAATAGGCAATCCCGAATAAAGCGAGATTAAATTATGCCCAAAAATTCCATACAATATTTATTACTCTTAATCGTTTTACCCCTTGCGAGCGCCTTTTGCCAAACCGATGCGGAGCGCCTGCTGCAAAGCCGCATGAGAACCCCTATGCTCAAGCAGGAAGGCGACCTTACAGGCGAAGGACTTTGCTGGCACGCCGCCTATGACATGTCCCGTTTCGTCGATCAATACCGCAAAACCTCCGATGCCGCTTTCCTCGACTCCGCCGTCACTTATTACAATGCTCTCATTCAAAAATTTTATACCTCGCCTGATGGCTATAAAGGCTGGGTGGGTTCTTTCATTTACGACGGCAACTACATCTGCGACGTGCATGTCGGCGACGCTATTCTCATCAATCCCATGTTGGAATTCGCCGAACTGATCATGAAAAGCCAAGATGCATCCCTGTCTGACAAGTACCGCGAAGACGCTCAGCGCTACATCCAATTAGCCAAAAAGCATCTGCTCGAAAAATGGGATTCACGCCAGACCTGGCGTGAAGACGGCCCGTATGGCGCTTACGTATCTTGGGATCAATATATGACCGCCGACAATCTCGACGCTTGGCGTGCACTGCCCGTCGGAAAGTCCAGTCTCACCCTGCCCTTCAATAAGCAAAACACTATGGCCCTGGCGGCGCTGCGCCTTTACCGCATAACCGGCGAAGAAAATTACCGCACCAAGGCGCTCAAGATATTTAATTACATGAAAAGCCGTATGTCTATTTTTCGCGACCACTACGTCTGGAACTATTGGGAACCCTTCGGCGACTGGGATATTGATGACACAAGCCCCAACAAACTGCGCCACTGGGTCAATGTTCATCCCTACCGCAATTACCAATCCGGTGAGATCAGCCAGATCGCCGAAGCCTTCCACTCCGGCATCACCTTCGACCAGACCGATATCGAACGCATTATCAACACCAATCTCAAAGTCATGTGGAATGGAGACTCAGAAAATCCCCAGTGGCGTAACTCCAACTACGCCGTTGAAATGGATGCACTCGGTCATCCCTCCATAACCAAAGCCCCTGGTGGTGAGTTCCCCGAACTGGCTGGTGAATTATGGACCGCTCTGGCCGGTTTCAGCAACAAAGTCCGCCAGTTGGGAAACATCTCCATAGCTGAACCAGCATCCTTTGATCGACAATACGCCTCACTGCCTGTTACCGAACTCAAGGTTCCCTATCACAGCGATTCATCTTTAATCATGGCCGCCGCCATGCCCGGCTTCATCATACAAGGCAAACAAACCAATCTCATCAGCCAAACGCGCATTAAGGGGAATGTCACTATTGAACTTTATGATAAAGAAGGGAAAAAACGCATTGCCGTTATCCGCCAGGGAAACCCCGAAAAACCCGCAGGCGCCAGCAACCTAATTCACCCCTGGAAAGCAGACGCCGCCCCGGGCGAATATCGCATCCGCTGGACAGTAAATAATAATTACCGCGAATTCCCCATAAATATCGTGGAAAGTAAATCTGAAATAAAACAAGTTGGTCTTTATTAATAGATGATTTTCTAACAAAAACAATGATGGGACAAAGCGAAAGCGTGTACCATCGTTTAATATCGTGTACCATCGTTTAATATATGGTGGACTAAACTCCATAGCGCTTAGCCCACCACATACCAATAGATTGAATTCTACTTAGAATATTTCCCAACTATCAACGCTCGTTGCAGCTTCGAATCTGACCGGATTACTACGCTCGGTCGTAACATCCCACCAACCCATGTGATCCCATCCGGTTGATCCATGAGTAATATAATTCACATTACCGTTAAAATCACCATCCGGCCAGACGATCAATGGAGCGCCGCTTCCTTGAATACTTGCTATGACGCGCAGCCAGGTGATACCCGTATCGTCAGGATCGTCAAGTTCGATAAAAGCCATGCTGTCCAAATCGAAGGCAAACTCGACCGCATAAAAATCGTCGCCTGCAATGACATTGAATTCCACATTAGTTAGATTTTGGACTTCCGGCGGTTCATTGGGATTTCTCAAATAATCCGCATAATGGCCATCCGCTCCAAAAACGATTTTGTTGCGTGGATCATCGGGGTAATTCTGCAAAATAAGAAACTCATAAAGAGCGCTGCCCCACCATCCAACCACATCATTTTCGGTTGGCGCGCCCTCAGCGATGCCGGGCGTGAAACCGTTTCCCATCAATCCGACATATAACCGGGGGGTATCGCCATCAACAATCCCGGCGTAAAAGTGCATATCATCGGATCGTGGACCATTGACTGGATCTTGATCGTTTTCGGGATCGGTATAAATCAACCAGTTTGTTCCATCATTTAAATTAGCCGCCCAGCCCGTATCGAAATCGCCGCCAATCTCAGGCATCGGGCCGGCTGGATCAATAAACTTTACTACGTAAGTATTGGTATCCACCGGACCAAAATCTTGAGAATACCCTATTCCAACCAATCCAAAAAGCAGACAACTCAACCATAACAACGGTTTCAAACATTTGTAAACAATCATTTCCTCTCCTTCTTTGAATAGATTATAATTTTCAACTGTATAATTACATACATATATTTTATTGTCTACATGATTGGCGCGTGAATAATCAATCTCACAGGTCTCAATAAACATCGTTCACAATTAATCACAAAAATATTAATCGATATCTGTTGACCTAACTCCTCTTATATCGTAACTTCAATAATTATGACGACATAATCTATAAGAACAGCCGGTAGGGTGGGCTAAAAGCGAAGCGTAGCCCACCAAAAACCACCTGCATAATCTAAAATTAATTTTGGGGAGACAATACCATGTCAAAAAAAATAGCAATGATCGGAGCGGGCAGCATAATATTCTGCAAAACCCTTATCAGCGATATTCTGGCTACTCCCGCTTTAGCCGATAGCGAGTTTGCTCTTATAAGCCGCACTGAACCAAAACTGCGCAAGATGGAAGCCTTCGCCAAGCGTATGATTGAAGAGAACGGTTCGCCTGCTTCGGTCTGGGCTACCCTGGATAGACGCGAAGCCATTAGAGACGCCGATTTTGTAGTAGTCATGATCCAGGTCGGCGGGGTCGAAGCCTTCCGGCTCGATTATGAGATTCCCATGAAATACGGGGTTGATCAATGCGTCGGCGATTCGCTCGGACCGGGCGGCGTGTTCCGTGGACTGCGCACCATCCCGGTGCTGGCCGACATCGCCCGCGATATGGAAGAACTAGCCAAACCGGGCGCCATCATGCTGCAATACGCCAATCCCATGGCCGCCAATTGTCTGGCGCTGGGGCTGACTACCAAGGCGCACTTCGTCGGCTTATGTCATGGCGTTCAAACCACCCTCGACCTCATCGCAAAATACTGCACCGTACCTAAAGATGAAATTAAGTATATCTGCGGCGGCATCAACCACATGGATTGGTTCCTCGAACTTTCGCATCAAGGACGCGACCTATACCCCGAACTGCGCGAACTGTTCGAGAAGCCCGAATATTACAAGAACGAGAAAGTGCGCGGCGAAGTGTTCCGCCATTTCGGTTATTTCATGACCGAATCCACCGGGCACCTCAGCGAATACCTGCCCTGGTTCCGCAAAAACCAGAAGGCGCTCGACCTCTATTGCGATGAACCAAGTTTTGGCGGCGAGACCGGCGCCTACTATAATTACTGCAACGCCCTGGCCGCTAAATACGCTGAACAAGACCCGCTCGAAACAGAGTCGGCCAAGATCGTGCGCCGCAGCGTTGAATATTGTTCATACATCATCGAAGCGGTAGCCACCGGAAAACCGTTCCGCTTCATGGGCAATGTGCGCAACAACGGATACATCACCAACCTACCATCCGACTGCTGCGTCGAGGTTCCCACTTTCGCCGATGACACCGGGTTGCACCCCACCCGCATCGGCGACATCCCCCCGCAATGCGCCGCCGCCTGCATGACCAATATAAACTCACAGATACTCACCGCCCAGGCGGCCTTAAATAACGATGTAGAACACATCGTCCACGCCGTGGCTATGGACCCCCTGACCGGCGCCGTACTGACCCTCAAGGAAATCCGCGACATGTGCATCGATATGTTAGAAGCCCAACGCGCCTGGCTGCCCGGCTTCGAAGGCCAGAAGATCACCGCCAAACCGACCATAACCATCAGCCCGGATTGCAAACCAGTAGACGTCCCCCTAGATCCAGCGCTAGCCATAAGCCAACGCCTTGGAGAACTGATCGAACGAAAAACTGATTAGAGAGTATTCCTCTCCCAAGACTGGGAGAGGCCAGGAGAAGGTTGATAACAACCACCCAGTAGGGTGGGCTAAAAGCCGCGAAGCGGCGTAGCCCACCATTTTACTACCGATAATAATTAATTAGGTGGGTCAAAAAACGCGACCCACCCTACGGGGATGGGACTTAAATCACCTTGGTTTTCTATGTTTGCATGCTAAATCATGGTCGGATCCATACCAGATCGCCGATGCTGGTCATACCATTGCTCGCCATATAAAAAGTGAAACCAACAATCCCATTCACATTGAAATCGAGTACGCCATTAGGACCCACGCTCCACAGTTCATAGGCGTAGGGCTTATTTTTTAATCCCCGCTGCATAACTGCCGGGTTGTTGGGCACCCGAAGCCGTGGATCCAACCAGAGACTGCCATCCGGATAATAAATCCGTTCCAGATGATATTCTCCATATTTCAAAGTCCAGGCGTTGCTGATATTCTCTTTTTCAAAAATATCTCTGGGAACGGAAGCGAAATAAGCAATCGGCGTGGTCAGATACTTATTCTGCCAAGGAGTATGGTTGTGCGGATGATAATCGTTGTTATCCAGCCGGTACATTTCCGCTGCAGTTACATAAGAACTCATCTCCGCTTCGGTTTTCGATACCTTGGCCCGGATTTGCGCGTTCAGGAAATTCGGCACCGCGATAGCCGCCAAAATCCCGATAATCGCCACAACGATAAGTAATTCAATTAAGGTGAATGCCCGCTCTGACTTCATTTTGCTAATCCATTCCTAACAAATAAACACTTATAAAACAGAGTGTTTAAGTTTCATGTTTCAAACTCCAGTTTATTCTCTTAAATACAACATGAATGCGCAAGGGGAAAATACAATTAGCGGTAAATAATGCTGTAGTACAAAGCGCAAGCGTGTCCCATCGCAAAACCAAAAAGCCCTGGATTACTCCAGGGCTTTTTTTATGATTCAACAATTTTATTCTTTCGAATAAAGTTCCTTCACAAGGTCTTGTCGGCCTAATACGCGTACAATTTCAACGCCTTCGTTATCTATCCGATAGTAAATCGAATGTACGCCGCACACACTGCGCCTATAATCCTTTCTAATATGCGTAACCAAGGGGTATTGCTCTGGCTGTTGCGCCAATTCTTCAAAACGCTGCTTCAGCTGGTCGCGATACTTTCTGGATCGCTCTACGCCAAATTGCTGAATGCCATACAACGCTAGTTCGAATAAGTCATTTTCGGCTTTTTTCGTAAGCCGATACCTAGGCATTTTGCGCCCCATCATGAGTTTCAGCCTCATGCCATATTTCATCAACCGTCTTATTACTAACGCCGCTTTGCTCGCCTTCGACTAGCGCGGCGTTAATTGACTTTATTTCAGCATCGCGGCTGATACAGTCGCGAATAAGATCACGGAAAAATTCGCTCTCATTGCCGTATTTTCCGGTTTCAATCTGCGCCTTTATCCAGCCATCTTGTTGGTCTGTTACTGATATGTTTTTTTTAACCATTCCCATTATTTCTTCTCCAAGGGTAGGTGAAATGTTTATGCTTTGCACGGTGATCAATAAAGTTCTCTATTAGTATAATCCACCCTTCTCTTGATTTACAAGTCTTTTTATCTTTTAATCATTTACGATTTTTAACCATCATCGTGTAAAATCGCTTCCTACAAAAACAAAGGGGGAAGGATTACCAAATCCTTCCCCTCTTCTAATATAATTCAAAAAACTTTCACCAACCAAGCGGATCAAATTAGTTCCCACCCCTTACGGTATTTCTTACTAACAAATTGATTGGCTTTACTGAAATTGGTGAAACGCATCTTAGGGCCGTCCCAGGCCAGTTTCTGATGCGGGAAACGCAGCGAAACATTGCCCATCACCACCCACTCGGTCAACGGACCGGCGTGGTCGAAGTTGGTTCCCGAAACCGAACCGGTTTTGCATGACCTTATCCAATCCATCTTGTGCATACGGTCGCTATCAGAGTGTTTACCATCCGCCGTCTTGATATCCGGCAATCGTGGGATAATCTGGCTGGGCATTTTGTATTCTACCTCTTTGCCATCCACCACCAGCACATTTCTTCCTAAAGATGAATTCATCACAATAACGCCATCATCGCCGACGAACATGGTTCCCGTTCCGTCGCTTAATATTTTATTATCATCTGCGGGGTTACCGGGCAGTTCAGGTTTCAATTTTCCATCATACCAATACAGGTCAACCGCCGCGAAATTCTCGCGCTGCGGGAACTCATAATGAATAATCGATTCAGTAGGATAAGTCTGGGTGTTGTTATCTTTCAAATGGGTGCATTCAACGCTTACGGGATACTCCAACCGCAACGCCTTAACAACCGGGCTGAGATTATGACAGGCGATATCGCCCAACGCCCCGCAGCCGAAATCCCACCAGCCGCGCCACTTAAATGGACAGTATCCAACATTATAGTCCCGGTACGGCGCCGGTCCCAACCAGATATCCCAATCCAGAAAATCGGGAACCTCTTGCGCTGGCAAAGCGTCAGGAATCCCCTGCGGCCACCATCCAGTAGGGCGGTCGGTCCACGAATGCACCTCGCGCACTTCCCCGATCATACCCGACCATATCACCTCAGCCGCTTCACGGTGCAAATTGGTCGCCGCGCCCTGGTTGCCCATCTGGGTGGCCACATTATATTTATGCGCCGCCTGCCGCAGGATGCGCGCTTCATATACCGTATGGGTCAAAGGCTTCTGCACATAGACATGCTTGCCCATCTCCATGCAACGCAGGGCGGCGAAAGCATGCATATGATCCGGCGTAGATATGGTAACCGCGTCGATCTCTTTGCAATCTTCCAGCATGACGCGGAAATCCTGATACTGCTTCGCATTAGGATAACTCTTCGACGCTCCGGCCACTTGCCGCATATCAACGTCGCACAACGCCACAATATTTTCGCTGTTGCAGGTATGTACATCGCCGCGTCCCTTACCGCCGACGCCGATACTGGCGATATTCAGTTTTTCATTAGGTGATTTATAATTGCTTTTGGCTAACGTAGTGCTGCGGATTTTGGTGGTTGCGCAACCTGCGGTCACCAGCGATGCGCCGGAACCGGCCAAGAACAAACGGCGTGAAAATTTATTTTTTCCCATGATCTCCCCTTCTGTTTCAACTCTAGTTTGATTCATCCTAAAACGTCAATTAGGTTATGAATATGATTGGCTATCTTATTAAATATACCTGATTTCAAGCATTCCTCTCCCAAGATTGGGAGAGGTCAGGAGAGGGTTGATAATAACCACCCTATCTTGTAAATAGTTATATTCAATCTCAAACTATCATACCATAAATCTCCAAGCAGAGTATACGGTCATAGAAATTAATCCCCGGCATTTCAACCAAAAACTCACAGCATAGTCTTACGTTCATCGGGATGGGTGAAGCCCAGCGAGTCAAGAATATTAATCAACCCGGCTTTGAGCGGAGTCCGGCTATAGCCCAACTCTGTAATCGCTTTATGCGATGAATAGCGCCAGTTATGCTTATAGACGTCAACCACCTCAACGGTTAATTTGGGCAGATAATTGCTCGACATCCTGGCGCGTAGTTCTTCCACCCACGCCATACCCTTAGCCAACGAATTGGGAATCTTCATCGTAGGCCGCTTAACGCCCGTCAATTCATGCAGTAGATCGAGCAACTCATTAAGCGATGCATCTTCGCCGCCCAGGATATAACTCTCTCCCCGGCGGCCTTTTTCCAATGCCAGCAAATGCCCCTTGGCCACATCATCAACATAAGAATAAGTCCACCGCCCCTCGCCGCCGCCCAACACTCCGGGAATCCGGCGGTGCAGAAAATCATCCACTATCTTGGTTATATAATTGCCCTGAGTAGCCTTGCCCGGACCATAAATCAAAACCGGATAAACCGGAATAATATCCATACCATTGGCGATCTGCTCACGGACTCGCTGCAAAGCGATGGTCTTGCTGCGGGCGTACTCAGTCATACAGGATTCATCGGGATTATTCCACGATTCATCAGCCGGCTTTTCATCAGTAGGGCCAAGCGCAAAGAACGACGAAGTATATACTACGCGCTTCACGCCCGCCGCCCGCGCCGCTTCAAGAAGAATAACCGTTCCATCCACATTGACGCGGTGAAAATCTCGGGGATCGCGCTGCCAAATAGAGACCAGACCAGCCGTATGAATCAAAGCGTCACACCCCTGCAACGCCTCAACCAATCCATCCGCTTGCGACAAGTCGCCTAAAGCAAGCTCAACGTCATCCGGCAAACTCCCCGCCTCAGGCGCCTTACGGCACAACGCACAAATGGAATGTCCCTGCTCATGCGCAACCCGCAATATCTTCCCGCCCAAATACCCCGTAGCGCCGGTAATAAATATTTTCATAATCTTTTATCCTAAAATCCTCCAAACCTGTGGGAGAATTAAAACGGGTGCCAAGGGCAGTGTATTTTCTGCCCTTGATTAAATCACCTATTATTTCCAGCGGGCGCCGGGCGCCAAGGGCAAGACCGCAATGCGGTCAGCCCTTGATACGACAACTTTCGATTTAACCTAATTCTATTATCTAAGATTTAGTCGCCCTCCGCAGACGATTAAAATCATCCACCGTCATCACCCCGGTTAACCAGACCAAGCCCAAAAGAAATACCCCGTACAAAACAGGAACTAAATACAATGGCAATCCCGGAATCAACCACACCACCACCCCAGCTCCCAGCGAGATCGCCAAAATAGCCATCGGTCTGCCCACTGGAATACGCAGCTTAAACAGTTTAAGCCCGATGCTCCCCATAATCACAAACAGAATGCATTGCGATATCAAAGACGCATAGGCCGCCCCGGCCTGACCGTAAATTGGAATAAGCAGCCAGTTAGTGAAAAACGATATCGCCGCCGCGCCCCCGGTAAACAACACCAGCCAGCGCTGCCGGTTGCGTGAGGTAAATACAATGATAATCAATGTATTGAGCATGGATAAGTTCATGGTGATAGCCAACACTCTCAGCACCAGACCGGACACCGCCTGATTATGGGGAATCAATCCCATCCACGAATACGACCAGACGCCCAACAGCGTCGCGGCGGGCAGGGTTATGCATCCCAAAACCACCACCGCCTGACGGAACAGTTTATGATACGCCGTCTCATCCGTCTTATAGGTGCGCGATAACACAGGATAAATGGCGATCAGATATCCCGACACCACCATAGTAATTCCTTCAATCAACTGGCTGGCGTAGGTATAAGGCCCCACATGTTCGATGCCCATCAATGCATCGATCATCACTACATCCAAACTCAGATAAAACACATTGAAAAATCCATATAAAGCCAAAGACCACGACTCGGAAACCATATAACCAATAGTAGACAACGAGAGCGATGAACGCAAAGAGAAAAACCGCACCGCCACGGAACCCAATAAAACAAACCAGATCAAATTCTCAACCGAAACCGCCGCCGCCGCGCAAAACAATGGAGCGCCCCAATACAATACGCCAACCAATACCACAATAGAGATAAAACGCGAAGGCAGGTTGGTATAAAACGGATATTCCATTCGTTCGATAGCGGTGAATCCGCTGCGTAGAACTCCGGTTAACGACAGCATTAGCGAACCGCACAACGCGGTGTATATCACCACCAGTTCAAAGGCGCCCTTCTCTCTCACCACTGTAAGATAGAAATAGGCGCCGAACAAAAAACAGACGCCCAACAACGCTTTCATCACCAGACCATGAAATATATAATCCGGCACTTTTTTAACGTCACGGGCCCCATCGCGCGAGATAAGGTTATCCAGGCCGCCATCAGAAAAATGGCGCCCCAACCGCCCGAAACTGAAGGCGTATGATATAATGGAGTAATAATCCGCGGATAGCAGAGAGACCAACAAGAGATAGCGAATCAGACCGGAAGCCCGCCCGAAGATATTGAACAGACCCATGAAAATCGAGTTGCGTAAAATTAAACTCACAGTTTGCGCTCCGCCTGACGCTCCGGCGATGACAATTCGGCGTGCAGTTTACGAACTCTCACCCATAATGGACCAGCGGAAACCGACTCGCCGTCCTCGAATATAATATGCAGTTCAACCAGATTGCGTGGTTGCGGGGCGGAAAACCAGGCATCGAATTTAATGATGGAATCCTTTTCAAAAATAAAGTTCTGCGTTTGACGATTGAGCGATGCAAAAACCTGCACCCGTTTTTGAAATGGATTATCCATCTCAACCGATAAATTAAGCCCTTCGCCATCCAACTGAGGAACAAACAGGTCCGCCCGTATCAGGTTATTATGCACCAGCAGCAACTCTCCATTACGAAACGCCTTGGGAGCGAAGCAGGATGACAGCAGATCGCCGCTCACAGGATACAGCGGTTTCAAACTATGTTTTACCCACTTATCCAGATAATACTGCGCACTGTAATCAGCTGGATTCTTCTTCAAAAACCGGGCGAACAAATCCCCCGACCGCCCCAGGTCGCCCGTAGCCAGCGCAATACAGGCGCAGACATACAAAGACTCATCTTTATCATCCAGGCTATTCTCAGAAAATTGCGCCGCGTCCCCATTAACATCCAGCGATGAATAGCGCAGGTAATTATAAAGATGCTCTGACTGAATGGGCGGCTTGTTCATGCGCTGGTTCAACAATGCCATGCGGTATTCCGATTTCAACCACAGGTCGCCCGAATTATACAGCGCCACAATGGCGTAATGAATTACGGCTTTGCCAAAAAAATCCTCGCCTCTTCGCTCATATATCCTGCCCATTTGATAATAAGGCCAGCCCATGTGCAAACTGGGATAAAGCTCGATTGATTTAGTATAGTATTCATGCGCCATATCCAGCAATTCATCTTCAGAACGCGACAGCAAGGCATTACCTAACTGAAAATAAAGATCAGCAATAGGGCGGGCGCTTTCTGCACCCGGTTTTGCAGAAACGCCTTTGCTTTGAAATGTTATATATGCTTGGGCTGATTCGATATGCGATGCAACTTCCGCTACTGGCGCAGACGCGATGCGCTCAATTATGGATTCATAACTCTTCTCTGAATTATCCAACGACCAAACGCACAACAAAACCAACGACGACGCCAACGCCAATCCGATGGGGATAACCAGTTTGAATCGTCTCAAAATCATAATTTAACAAAACCCTGCTCTCATAATTCCAACAACAAACCGACAAATATATAAGACCAAACACCGTAGGGGCAATCCCTTGTGGTTGCCCGATTCTAACAGCGTGTAGGATTGGACAAAGCGATAGCGCGTCCCAAAGTTTCTTCTCGTAGGGTGGGCTAAAAGCGAAGCGTAGCCCACCAAAGCCACCCATTCCTCAAAAACGCTTCTTATTTTTCTTCTTATTCTTCTTCCCGGAGGCGGGCATCTCCCGGATATACATATAACCCGCCAGAAAAATCCCGATGCCAATCACGAAAACGATCATCGCTCCCCAGTTCTGGCTATCATCCGGTAGCAGTTGATCCTCTTTTGCGCCGGTTTTTGCATCACTAGCCTGAGCGAATAGATTGCCATCAAAAGAAGAACCAAGCCTGGTTAATGCCGTATCCTGCTTTGATGCAAAATCAAAACAATGCACAGGGACAGCAACCCAACTCAATAAATACAATCCAAGCAGCAAAATATTCATATCAAATCATCCCTCTCCAGCATTTCCTATAAAAAAACAAACACCGCAAATCCAACGCCGTAGGGGCAATCCCTTGTGGTTGCCCGATTCTCCCATCGCTTTATTTTAGAGTATGAACCAACTAAACATAATTCATCAAGAGCAATAATCAATAAATAACATCTGAATCTATGGAATGCGGCGAAATTCCACCATCCCGTCAACGCTCTCATCAGGCGCCATACGAAACTGAATAGTTCCAACCGAGAGTTCACCCCGCATTCTACGGATCATGTTTGATGTCATCATAAACACGCGCCGCCGTTTCTCAGCGCTTTCAATCATAACATCAACCGGCGCGGTATATGCAAGCGAATATTTATCCTCGTCAAATCGAATAAGTTCAGCGGCATTTTCCAAAATCACCCTCGACCCGGTCTCTAAGGCCGCGCATAAACCGGGATGCGCCTTATCCCGCGCGACGCCATGCCGCAACCTGATTTTTTGCGGAATATCCTTCGACTCAACTTCATCCACTATCACCGCTTGATACATAACCGGCGCTATTTGTTTGGCCAAAACATTGATAGAATTTCCCGCCAGCATCGCTCCTGTCGGGATGCGGTAATCGAAATCAACCTCGATTGCGTTTCCATCAACCAACACATTACGCACAACGCCCAAACTTATGGGAGATTTCATACTCAAACCATGCGCATCATAACGCAATGATACGCCGCCAACCATTCGCAGCCGCGACAATTTCCCCTTGGATAGTTCCACATGTCCAAAAGCGCCCTGAAAGACGATCCGGGCGCCGTTGTACTCGGTGGAATACTCCGCATCAGGATTCATACTGGATAAAAATATATTGACTTCATCTCCTTGAGTCACGGCGAATGCGACTGCCTGAAAACCACGCAGGTTTGGCGCCGGATCAAGTTTTAATGGTTTTATCTCAACATCCGCCTTCTTGCCGTCCTCTATCAATTCATGAACTGCGACAAAGACATCGCCTTCATCACCATTCATCTGACGCCGCAACACTATAGAAGAACCGGACTGTTGCACCGACTTGATCAACTGAGAGCCAACCGGATCAACCAGCCACAACCGGCGGCGCTGATCCGTGCCCTTGGCCGCCTTGAACTGAACTCCATACACCCCTTTAGTCATCGCCGCCACAGCCGGTTCAACCGGATTCTTCAACCATTCATAATCATTGCGCTCCGCCTTAAAAGACGCCATCTCGGCGCCAATGACCGATTCAACATCCGTCGGCGCATGATAAATCCAGTCATGCTGCTTTCCGCCGCGCACCCGGAATATATCTACCGCCAGTTTCGATCCGACATACAGATTTCTCTGATAAGTCAAAACCGGACTCGACGCCGAATCCGCCGGATAAGCCGGGCGTTCGGTATACTGCCCCGCAGCCGAGGCTTGAAGATACGTCGCGCCGTCTTCAAAGACCTTACACGAAGATATAAATCCATTGCGCGGTTCATCTATACTCACTGGAGCGGCGGGCTGCAACACCCGGTCAACCACCACCGTGTTAAACCAATCCGTCGTGAATTTCTCCTGCGTCTCAGCCGTCCCCTTCGCTCCGTCCATCCACTCGATAGATAGCAGAGCCGATGCCGCATGTTTGCCCGATAAACCGGTATCCAGATAAAGCGATTGCCCATCAGCCGACTTGGCGCCGCGCAATATCGCCGCGCCTGTCAACGGCATGACATGGGTCATAACTTTATCACTTACTGAAAAAGAACCATAAAGCAAAGACGCCGCCGTGCGGGGATGATCTTTATACATGTGATTGATCACGCCATTGATTACCCCATTGCATCGCGCCTCGCCAATCAACGCCCGCCCCTGCTCCAGGAAGCCAAGCAGTTCCTGCGCTTCCGGTTGTTCTTTCTGCAAAACAGTAGGTAATACGCCGTTGGGCGAGCAAAGTTCACCGACTATTTCCACCGATTTCATAATAAACGGTTCGATCTTGGCGAATCCATCAGCCGTAGATGATTTCAAGGCCGCTCCGGCCAGCATCATGGCCCGGCCATTCTGTACATGACGCGCAATCGTACAGCCGCGCATCAATCCTTCAGTAGATATCTCTTCAGCCGCCGCATCGCACAAACCAACACCGCTTGTATTTCCATAAAGGCCGGCTTGGGTATATTGAGTCGCCCCGGTCAACAATCCTGCATAAAGACGGATAGACCGCTCAACTATTGGATTAATGCCCGAAACATCTTCATCCAGCAAATCCTGAACTACCGTTTTGATCCGCGCAGCCAACTCCTCGCGTGATTTATCATCAAAGTTCTTCCATTCAGGAAGCGCATGTAAACAATCATAGGCTTGCAGCAGCCGGGATATCTTAACAAAATCAGTCTCATTCAGGGTTGGACTCAAAGACCAATTGGATGCCGCATCACTTATCTGATCGACCGCCGCTTGCAGCCGTTCCTCAGTCCCGAACATAGCTGCTTTCAAGCATGACGTCCATATTTTACCTATGGGATCATTTATATCGCCCATCTGCCCTTCAACGACGGCATCAGTCCAACTGACCCGCTTGGCCTGATCGCGGGCGCTCTCAATCTGCGCAGCAGAGAAAACCAAAGACGGCCCCTCACCCGGCCACGCATTTAGAGGACAACTACTCTCCATAAAAATCAATACAGGCAGCAACGGTAATATAAATTTCAAACCACTGATAAATCGTTTCGTCATCATTTCGACATCCTTTGGTTACTGATAATTCTATCGCAACAATTCAGCCGGATTAAGCAAATACCAATAAAACAAAAAACTCGCCCATCCTACTGCATAGATTATATCTAACGTACGAAAATTGTCATTTGTTACTGGCTCTTCAGCATAATACGATGGTCGCTTGCATTAATTGAAGTCATTGTTCAAAGTTTAATAAATAAAGAAACTTAAACGATTTTTCCCTTACTTAACTTACAACACTCAAACACCAACCACAACATCATTCATAAATATAGTACAACAAGTGAGTTACAATATTCTGACATCCAAATCCGATTAATCCAGGCCGCAAAAACCAATTAAAATTGTACTTAAAACACATTGAGAGAGAAAATTGCTCTTCCCTTGGGATTGTGCGCGCTTGAGTGCGGCAATATACTTCTCATTCAGCTCGTACATATAAAAACAATTATGAAACAAAAATTCATTCGAAACTTTTCTATTATCGCCCACATTGATCACGGCAAAAGCACGCTTGCTGACCGGATTCTTGAGTTTACCGGCAGCGTCTCCAAACGTGATATGTGCGACCAGTATCTGGACAGCATGGACCTCGAACGCGAACGCGGCATCACTATCAAAGCGCAGGCGGTTCGCATCCATTACACCGCTGACGACGGGGTAACCTATCAACTAAACCTGATCGATACTCCCGGCCATGTCGACTTCACCTATGAAGTCTCACGCGCCCTGGCCGCATGTGAAGGCGCCATCCTCATCGTGGACGCCGCCCAGGGCATCGAAGCCCAGACCGTGGCCAACCTCTACAAAGCCCTGGATGAAAATGTCGAGATTATCCCGGTTATCAACAAAATCGACCTTCCCAGCGCCGATCCGGAAAATGTTGCCCAACAGATTCATGATCTCATCGGCAGCACCAAAGATGAAATAATCCTCGCCAGCGCCAAAGACGGCAAAGGCGTTAAAGAAATCCTCGAAGCCATTGTCAACCGCGTACCTCCTCCCAAAGGTCAAGAGGATATCACCCCACGGGCCATGATTTTCGACAGCCTGTTCGATATCTACCGCGGCGCCATCGCCTATGTTCGCGTCGTCGATGGATCATTCTCAGTCGGCGATAAAATACGCATGATGAGCACCAAACAGGATTACGAGATCGAAGAACTAGGCATCTTCACTCCCAAACCGGTTAAAATCGACCACCTCTATGCTGGAGAGGTAGGCTATATCATCGCCAATATGAAGGATATTGCTGAAATACACATCGGCGATACCATCACCTACGACAAAAAACCCGCTGAAAAACCCTTGCCCGGTTACAAAGAACCGCAAAGCATGGTCTTCTGCGGCTTATATCCCATCAGCACTAACGAATACGAAGAGTTGCGCAAGAGTCTCGACAAACTGCGCCTCAACGATTCCGCCTTCCACTTCGAACCGGAATCCTCCGTTGCTTTAGGCTTCGGATTCCGCTGCGGCTTCTTGGGAATGCTACACATGGAAATCGCCCAGGAACGCCTGGAACGCGAATTCGGGCTTACCCTTATCACCACCGCTCCCAACGTTTCTTATGAAGTGGTTAATACCGCCGGCGAAACAATTCGGGTCGATAACCCGTCCGAACTGCCTCCCACTAATCTGATCGCCGAAATCCGCGAACCATTCATCAACGCTACTATCATTACCCATCCGGATTACATCGGCGGAATCATGAAACTATCCCTTGACCGCCGGGGAGTCGATAAAGGCATGGAATACCTCGGCATCGACCGGGTAATCTTGCGTTATGAATACCCTCTTTCCGAAGTTATTCTGGATTTCTACGACAAACTTAAATCCATCTCGCGCGGCTACGCCTCATTCGATTATGAATTATCCTGCTACAAAGCCGGACCACTGGTAAAACTCGATATGATGCTTAATGGCGAACCAGTCGACGCCCTATCCATCATTGTACATAAAGAAAAAGCCTACCAAAAAGGCAAATTGTTGGCTGAAAAACTACGCAAAGTGGTTCCCCGGCAACAATTCGATGTCGCCATCCAGGCTTCCATCGGCGCCAAGATCATATCCAGGGAAACCGTTAAAGCGCTGCGTAAAAACGTTACCGCCAAATGCTACGGCGGCGACATCACCCGTAAACGCAAATTGCTCGAAAAACAACGCGAAGGCAAACGCCGCATGAAAAACGTAGGCAACGTCGAAATCCCCCAGGAAGCATTCATGGCTATCCTCAATATCTAGTAATAGTATTCATCTGGTAATATTATTCTGACCAACTCATTATATCGAACAACCAAGTCCCCTCTCCCCACAGGGAGAGGGCTAGGGTGAGGGGTAATTACAGCCCCCCCCCCTGACAAAAAAAAACTGGTGATACTACCAGACAAAATTCAACTTCCTCAATCCTTAACTTCATGATAAAACATTTTACTCATTGCATGTAAAAAATACCATGTAATCTTATCTCCTCTTCAGAACCACGTTACTATAAATTCAGCAAATTCTACTTTTAGATTCATACAACATGTTTTGAATAAACACGGAAGGAGATAGATCAGTGAAACGATCCATAATTTTTTTGAGCCTCTTGTTGTCTATCGGATTTAACGCTTTTCCCGCTCACGCCCAAGTAGGGATGTTTGATCAAGCAGTGGATTGGATCAATGAAAACGACTCTCATTTAGATGGTGAAGCGCATTTGGAAGGCGCCGGAGATGACGCCCTCTACCGGGTGTTGGGCAACGGCTCCTACGGAGGACGCGTCGAGCATGAATACAATATGTTCGGCGACGAGGGATACTATCTGTATACCGAAAAAACCGGCAGCTGGACCCTGCAAGCCAAACTCTACCCGGTCTGGGGACCCTGCGCACTGATGATCCGCGAATCCGGCGCTGACTCAGAATCTAACTTCTACTCGGTGCAGTTCGGTGGAGTGGTGGGCGAATCAGTCAACGCCCTGTTCCGCACCAGGATTGGCGCAGGCGGCAACGTCTCTACCCAACTGTTCGATTCAGAAGGAAATCCCATCGAAGACACTGGCGAAGGCCTTTGGTTCAGAGTAACGCGTATCGAACCTGTCGACGTCTTCTTCGGCGAATTTTCACCGGACGGCGAACAATGGTTCATCGCTGATAACCGGGTCATACAATGGTCATCCGATACAGCAGCCTTCGGCATCGCGGTCGGCAGTGGCGCCAATGACGAAGAAATTGGCGAAGTCGAAGCAACCCATGTCGAATTCGTATCGCCGCCGCCTGTGGCTCAACGCATACTTTCACAACAATCATTTAAAAAAGGCGACTCAATCGACGTAACCATCAAGGTATTCGTTGCCGGGAGCGATCGCTCGACCGCCACAATCCAAGAGACTGTTCCCGATGGTTGGACCATTTCCAACATCAGCAACAACGGAACAGCCAACGGATCGCTTATTTCCTGGAATCTTTCCAATTTACCCATCGGCGAAACAACCCTGACTTACCAGGTCTCGTCACCCGCCGAACCAGCCGATCTGGCCCTATGGAGCGGCGTCTGCGTGGAAAGCGTCAATATTCTCGGACCCAAAACCATCCCACTCCTGGACATCACCGGAGGCGACCGGGTCACAGACGGCTTGTTGGTTTTATACACCTTCGATGAAGGAAACGGCAACGTGGTTCATGACGTATCCGAAGTCGGCGAACCACTCGATTTGATTATCGCGGACGAAACACGGGCCGTCTGGGAAAACGGATACCTGGAAACCACTGGCGTCAACCACATTGAAAGCCCCGGTACAGCGACCAAGATTATCGAAGCGTGCCGTGAGTCGAACGAGATTACCGTGGAAGCCTGGATCAAGACTTCCGACCTGACCCAGAATGGCACAGCCCGGATCATTACCTGTTCTATTGATTCTGTAGACCGGAATTTCACTATGGGACAAGGGCGCTACAGCGCAGGAGGCGACCGCTTTGAAATGCGATACCGCGCCATGATGGATGTATCTAATCCAAACCAGGTAGTCTCGGTCAACACCCACCGGGGAACTTTGACCGAAGCATTGACCCACATCGTCTTCACGCGCGAAATCGAATGGATGGCGGCGGCCTATATCAACAATGTATGGCAGGAAATTCTCCTCGAAGGCAGTTCTCCAACCGAGTTCGTAAATGGTGATTTTACGACCTGGGACGATACCTATAAATTTGGTCTGGGCAACGAAATCGCATCAGAACGCGCCTGGTTGGGTCAGTTCCATTTAGTGGCTGTATACAGCAGAGCGCTAACTGAGGAAGAAGTATCACAGAATTTCAACGCCGGACCATTCGTCTCTTCTGACATGGATGTCAACGATTGGGCGATTTATTAAGGCGACAATTAATAGTCACAGGCTGGGCGCCAAGGACAAAACCCCCTTGCGTCCAGCCGGATGTTGATATTCCAGGCGCCAAGGGCAGTGTATTTTCAGCCCTTGATCAAGCCACCAAAGAAAACAATCCACCGCCGCGTAGGGTGGGTCGGCCTCATCGACCCACCAAAAATCCACCTACAATAAAAAGTAGGGGCAATCCTTCATGGTTGCCCGATGATGATTCCACCTGCGGTTGATGTGAGCTTCCGAATCCCGTAGGGGCAATCCTTTATGGTTGCCCGATAAAAATCCACCCGACGATGGGGGAAACATCCCTCTCCCAAGCTTGGGAGAGGCTAGGCGAGGGTTGATAACGCATGGGCGCCAAGGGTAGTGTATTTTCTACCCTTGATGAGATCACTTACGATCTTGCAGAGTTAACGGTACACCTAACCACCTAATCTCATAAAATCCTGCTCATCCTTCAATCCTGGGTATCCAGATTCAGACAAAAAACAAACCATCAAATCAAAACATATCACTTCACTTCGCGCATATCGTTCTGTATGATCAAATAAAATGCCGATTCCATCACCACGGGGCGATATATCATGACCGAAACTATACGGGTTTTCATTAGTTACAGCCACGACAATGAAGAGCATAGAGAACGTGTTCTATCTCTATCAGATCAACTCAATGATGATGGGATCGAATGCTTTATTGATAAATATGTAACATCCCCTCCCGAAGGTTGGCCGGTATGGATGGTTAAACAAATAAAGCATTCAGATTTTGTTTTAATTGTATGCACTGAAAAATACATGAATCGTTTCGAGCAAGAAGACGAAAAAGAAGATGAAGGTTTCGGCGTAGCCTTTGAAGGCGCAATAATTACTCAGAGCATATACAACCAGCATTCTAAAAACTATCAATTTATCCCTATTGTTTTTGATGAAGATAATATTAAATTTATTCCATTGTTATTAAATGGTTCATCCTTTTATAACGTATCCAATAAACCAGGATATGAAGATTTATTGCGGCATTTAACCGATCAACCTGCAACGCCAAAACCTGAAACAAAACAGATCAAAGTTTTACCACCTAAAGAACGAAAGCCACTTTTTGAAAACACACCCCAATCCCTAACCGTAAACCTCCCCCAACGCAACCCCTTCTTCACCGGAAGAAAGGATATCCTAACCAACTTGCATAAGAGTTTCAAAGACTCCAATTCCCTGGCTATAACCCAGGCCATCAAAGGTCTGGGAGGCGTGGGCAAGTCGGAGACGGCCATCGAATACGCTTACAGAAATCGCAATGATTACAACGCCGTCTTCTGGGTGAGGTCTGAAACTCCCGGCGAGTTGCTAAAGGATTTCGCATTGATCGGCGCCAAACTGGGAGTTGCCAGCGGCTCTGATATGGAGATATTCCTCAAAGTAAAATCATGGTTAGAGCAAAACGATAACTGGCTGCTGGTGCTGGATAATGTCGAAGACCTGACATCGATCCAGCAAATCATCCCCTCACCCTGCCCTGGAAGCGTATTGATCACCACCCGCAGCAACGCAACGGGCAGATTCAAGGATTACTCTTTGGATTGCATGAATGATGCTGACGGCGCCTTGCTACTCTTGCGCCGCTCTAAAATCATCGCTGAACAGGATAACCTGCAGGATGCTGATGATGATCAACAGAATCTCGCCAAAACAATCAGCCATACCTTAGGCGGTTTGCCGCTGGCGCTGGATCAGGCGGGGGCTTATATTGAAGAGAATACCTACGGGTTGGATGACTATCTGGAAGAATACCAAGAGAACAAAGACCTCCTCGATCAGCGGGGCGAACTATCCCAGGCAACCCATCCCGATTCGGTGGCGGTGACTTTCTCGCTCTGTTTTAATAAGTTGCAAAAGAAGAGTCCCGAATCGGCTCAGTTATTGGAGATGTGCGCCTTCCTGGCGCCGGATGATATCCCTGAAGAGATTTTCACCGATGGCCTCCAACAAGATAAAAAATCATTACTGAAATGCATCGCCGCCGCAACCCGCCTTTCTCTGTTGGATCGAGACCCGAAAAACAAAACCTTCTCCATCCACCGCCTGGTGCAAGAGGTGCTGCGCCAGGGTATGGATAAAGACAAGCAAAAAGCCACCGCTGAATATTGCGTCAGGGCGCTGAATAAAGTTTATCCTGATCCAGAATTTGAAAACTGGCCGCAATGCTCACGCCTCACCCCCCACGCCCAGAGCCTGTTTAAGTGGATAGTGGAGTATTCCCTTGAGTCCAATCAAGCCGCACATTTGCTCAACCAAACCGCATATTATCTGGATGACCAAGCGCGATACGCAGAAGCCGAACCGCTTTATTTACGGGCCATTGAGATTGGAGAGAAGACGCTTGGCCCAGAGCATCCCCATCTTACAACATACCTCAACAACTTGGCGGAACTCTATCGCGACCAAGGCAAATATGAGCAGGCCGAACCGCTTTATTTACGGGCCATTGAGATTGATGAAAAAGCCTTAGGAAAAGATCATCCAGGGCTGGCTATTGACCTCAACAACTTGGCGTTACTCTATTACTCCCAAGGCAAATATGAGCAGGCCGAACCGCTTTATAAACAAGCCATTGAGATTGATAAGAAAGCCTTGGATGACGATCATCCGCAACTCGCTACTCACCTCAACAACTTGGCGGGACTCTATCGCGCACAAGGCAAATATGAGCAGGCCGAACCACTTTATTTACGGGCCATTGAGATTGGAGAGAAGACGCTTGGTCCAGAGCATCCCAATCTTGCAATACGCCTCAACAACTTGGCGGGACTCTATCGCGCCCAAGGCAAATATGAGCAGGCCGAACCGCTTTATTTACGGGCCATTGAGATTGATAAGAAAGCCTTGGATGACGATCATCCACAACTCGCTACTCAGCTCAACAACTTGGCGAATCTCTATCTCGCCCAAGGCAAATATGAGCAGGCCGAACCGCTTTATTTACGGGCCATTGCGATTGATGAAAAAGCCTTAGGTAAAGATCATCCAGGGCTGGCTACTGACCTCAACAACTTGGCGGGACTCTATCGCGCACAAGGCAAATATGAGCAGGCCGAACCGCTTTATTTACGGGCCATTGAGATTGATGAGAAAGCCTTACCAGATGATCATCCTGATTTAGCAATGGATTACGAGAATTACGCCATATTCTTACAAGAAACCGGACGTGAAGACGAAGCGCGGGAGTACGAAGCCAAAGCCCAAGCCATCCACCAAAAACGCGGGGATTGATTACTTTGGGGTGAGGGGTTTTTGTTTCGATTGGGTGGTTTTTCGGTGGGTCGATACGGCCGACCCACCCTACGCGATGGGGGATATCCCGAATCCCGTAGGGGCAATCCTTCATGGTTGCCCGATGATGATTCCACCCTACGATGGGGGCAACATCCCTCTTCCAAGATTGGGAGAGGTTAGGTGAGGGTTGATAACAACTACCCGAATATAATAAAAATCCACCACACAAAGACGGGCGCCAAGGGCAAGAGCGCAAAGCGCTCAGCCCTTGATGCGATCATCCACGTATCTCAAAACCACTCCCGCAAAACCACCCAATTACTATTGATTTGAAGATTGTTTGGATCAACCTCTGGCTTTTAATCGAGTTTATCATTATTATCTTGAAGTAACTGAAAAATATGGATAAATGTCATTTAGTCAAGAAAATCCATTGACATTCGCTCACCTCTCGGCTGTAATGGAGACGAAATGCGACGGAGACGATTTGAATGGTACATCATTTCCTGGTTTTAATTTTGGTCTTACTGGTTGAGGGATGCTATACGTCGGTTGTTCGGGTGGAAAGCAACCCCCCCGGGGCGACGGTGCATTATGACTACCAGCCCAAAGGGATCACCCCGGTTGAATTTGAAGTCGATTACCTGGGCGCCCATAAACTTACCCTTGATCATCCAGACTACGGCAGGCGGGAAGCATTTATTGATCTAGATTCACCCGCTTATCTGGTGTTTCCTTTCGATTTCGTGACTACCGTCATCCCCGCAAATGTCACGGACCGGCATTCATTTACATTTGATTTGACCAAGGAGCCATCATCGGATTTGGAGGCGCATCAGGATGAGCCAGCGGACCCAAAAAAAGAGTAGTAATTATCGCGACGCCCCCAACGGGGGAAACGTTCTATTTACTTTAGGATTGGTCAGCGTCGTTGCTCTGTTGATTGTAGGGTGGATAATGACCAAGGGTGGAGTCGGCCCGCTTACCGATAAAGGGCTTGATCTATCTATAATTACTCTATCGACGCCAACGCCCAAACCACTGCCGACCAGAGCAAATCAATCTGCGCAGTCAGATGGTGCGGTAATTTCTAATATTATCCAAAAATACGATAATGAAATAAAACAACTGCGGGCGGACCATAAAAAAGAGATGGATCAACTGCGCGAGGATTATGAAGCAAAGTTGAATGATTTAAAACTGCAAGTCCAACTATTGCAAACATCGAATAAAAAACTTCGCGAACAAAAATAAGTAGACCAGGGCGGTTTTCAAAATCGCTCATGTTATTGTATCCAGGTAATATTATGCCCTACGTTTTTGGAATTGATGGAGGTGGAACGCATAGCCGCGCCATTCTTATGACCGACAAAGGCAAAGTCGTCTACGTCGGCAAAGGACCGTCGTTGAACTATCACGATATCGGCGCCGGACAGGTTTCATCCACTATAAAACGCCTTTTTAATGATGCATTAAGTATAGCTCACGCCCGGCCGGAAGAGTGCAAAGGCGTCTGCCTGGGTCTGGCGGGCGCCGGTCAACAACAAGACCGCGATATCCTGCAACCAATATTCAACGATCTGTTCGGCAAGGAATCCTACCTGCTGATGGGCGACGCCCAAATCGCGCTGGTGGGTGGGACGCTATCCGAAATCGGGATAATTGTGCTGGCCGGCACCGGTTCTATGGTCTATGGACGCAACGAAGAAAATATGGAAGGCCGCGTCGGCGGCTACGGTCCACTGCTATCCGACGAGGGCAGCGGTTATCACATCGGACTGGAAGCCTTAAAGATGATAGTCCGTTATCACGACGGTATGGAAGAAAAGCCTGATTTCCATGATGAGGTTTTCAATTATGCCGGCGTTGAGCGCATCGGTGATTTTATCAGCTGGGTCAATTCCAGCTCCGCCACCCGCGAACGCATCGCAGCCATTGCTCCAATCGTAATACAAGCCGCCAACGAAGATGATCCCCTGGCCGAAGAGATTCTGAACCGACAGGCGGATGGTTTAGCCAAATGCGTCGACGCATTGCATAAGCGTTTATCGTTCCCGGAACGGGCTGACGTGGTGCTCAGTGGAGGGCTTTTCTGCGATACCTCATATTTCTCCCAAATGCTGCGGCGCAAAATCCACTATTTCATTCCCGGCGCCAACGTGATCGCTCCCAAACTGGATGCGGTTGTAGGCGCCGCCTTGTATGCATTATCGCTGGCCAATATTGCTATTGACGAAGACCTGGTCGATAACGTGAAAAACTCATTCCGCGAATGCCAGTTGAAATCAAAAGAATCAGCTCAAGCGACTCCAACCCCTAAAAAACCGGAATTCGCTCCGGAAGAAGAAGTTTAACCAGTTTTCTAACTACCAACGCATTCCATATATTTCTACTAAGTATTCAATTACCTTGAAGAAGTGGTTTGTATCAACCCTCTCCTAACCTCTCCCAGTCTTGGGAGAGGAATGTTTGATCGCAGTATTTGGTATTACTAAGTCAAAATAATATGAGTGTAACTTTTTTGCGTTGTATCATGCCGCATCGGCTAAAGGAATATTTATTGCATACTTAAAGCGATTTTCGTATAACCGTTTTCGCTCTTGTTCAGCATGAAAAGACCAATAGGTATTGTAATCATTGCTTTTTTCTAAGGAGCGCAAAAGTAAGATCGATTCAGCGCCATCCACGCTCCAGCGTTTCCCCTCGCCTTCCATCCGTTTCTTGACCACGGAACTGCAGGCCGATTCCACGACTCCTGTCGCCACCGGCATTCCCATCGCTAAATATTCATCGTATCGCATCCACTTTTTATGACGTTCAAAATAGGTGATTGCTTTTTCTAACGCTTGGCGCTTATTTCCTTTCAATCCCCGTTTGGTGATCGTTTGCTTCAAGCCTCCTATCACATACCCGGCGCCTCCCTTCAAGATTTGCTCCAATCTCTCCTGCACCCACGTGCGCCCCGATTCGCTTCCTTCCTCGTGAAGCGCATTGGCCGCACCCCACAAATAATCCCGAACGTGAATGATATCCAGAATATACGTCACTTGACCTTTCCAGCCACGAAACAGGCCGGTAGCCAGATTCCATAATCCCAACGCCCCGTCCAATAACACCGCCAGCGGTTTACTCCCGTCTGGATTCCGCTGTTCGGCATCTTTCTTGATCTCTTTCATGATGTCCGCTTTGGCGCGCTTCACGCTGGCCATCCGGCGGATGTTCCGTCCTTTCGGCTCGTTCTCATCGGTTTCCTTTTGAGGCTGGCGGTCTCGATTCCTTCCCGGATTAACCAATTTCTCCGCTAAATCCTCCGCCGTCCGCTCCTTCCTGTCCATCGTGTAACTCACCCCCACCAGGGCTTCCTTTTTCTTCTGTCTTTTCTCCCCTTTCCCCAACTTCGCCTGGATTTTGGCCGCTTCCGATTTGATCATCGGCACTCCTTTTCCATCAAAGGACACTACATGAATCTCCCCTTCCTCCTTTGGGGCCGGAGGCGTCTTTTGCCCGTAATACGCATCGTAATCTCCTGTGCTCTCCCGAGCCACCGACACCATGACACTCTCCACCAAGGAGATCCCCAAAAAACGGCTCAGACGTTTCGCTCCTTCTTCAAACGGATGATCTATACTCAGCAGATTCATCCATTCTTGCAAGTAATACGAATAACGCCGGTCCGGAAAATTGACTTGCTCATCCAACGGGAAAATCCCAGGCTCTCCAGCGGTCCGGTAACATGTCCGGGGCACTGCGACCTCGCCAAATATGGATGTGTATGTTCGCGAACGCAAACCCGATTCCTTCTTTTGCGTAACGCCATCCTCACGCGTGATT
This sequence comes from bacterium, assembly GCA_963662285.2. GTDB lineage: Bacteria > Hinthialibacterota > Hinthialibacteria > Hinthialibacterales > Hinthialibacteraceae. The sequence continues at coordinate 53,850 of CAXXMV010000004.1, read as the reverse complement.
TCTTGTCCCACATTCCCCGTTCCCTTTTCGGCAAAATAGGCCTTCAAACCTGCACGGCCGATATGGAGGATCTTCTTGAATATCGATTCTTCCATTTCGTGGGCTTCCATCTCCTCCGCATTCTTTATGACAAACTCGAAGAGATGCTCCAATTCTTCGCGGCCTTCTGCTATACTGCTTTCTATCTCATACGCTTTCATTTTGGGCTCCTCCTTGGAGATGAATACATTTAGACATTTGGTGATGTTTTATGTATTTTGCCTCTTTTGGAGGAGCTTCTCTATTCGTAAGTTACACTTATTGTTATATTTGCTGAAAAACCCTTTAAATTTACACTCAAATAATATAAATATTTATATCTTCAAAATCCCTCTCCCCCAAGTTTGGGTAAGAATTCAAGAGGGGGTTGTTTACTAAAACTGAAGATTTTTGCTTTATTATTGTCATCAATATCTAACTGCCGTTTTCAGGATAAAAAAACGGCCCTGGGATAGATCCCGGGCCGTTTTATAAATTCTGGATTAATAATGTAATTACCGCATTAATTCCCAGTTATCAACTACTGAAGTAGGTCCAGACATAGTCAGTTCGATATTGCTAAAGGTACCGACCGCAAGTTCGCCTAAATCATGAGAGCAGACGCCTAATCCCACGAATACAGGATCATGCAATGGGGCTTCATTAATGTCGAGTACTTGCCAGTCACCATTAGCATCCAGATAGGAAGTGGTGAAAGTATCACCGCTGCGGGTCAGGCGTTGACGGGCTGGATTCAGACCAGATACGCGTAGACCACTAGCCGTGCTGCCATCAGAAGCTTGACCGCCAGTGCGCCATTGAGTACTGTATTGACCGTCACGACGTACTCTAGTTGTGATATAGTTCGCCCATCCATCTAATCCTTCAGCGCACATAAGCATGGATTTAATCCAGTCTTGCGTTTCCAGACCGCCTGCAACTGCAACATCGGCTGTTAGTTCGAAATTACCACTGAGTTCTTTATAGACAAAACGGAAATTACTGCCAACGTCAGACCATGTATCCTGGCCGCTGCCTTCAATTGTGTAAGTTCCAGCGTCATAGGCAACGCTGCCTTCGGCGCCAAGCGAGCCATTATCGACATCAATAGTCAGGTCGAAGAGACCGTCTACAGGAGCGCCCAGAGCAACTTTAGAGAATGTTCCTGTGGCTAGTTCCCCTAAATCATGAGAGCAAACGCCCATACCAACCAGAACAGTCTCAGATAGCACTGCTACATTTGAATCGATTAGCGCCCACTCACCATTTTCGCCCATATAATAGGTAGAGAAGGTATCGCCGATTCGAACCAGACGTTGACGGGCTGGATTCAGTCCAGATACGCGCAAGCCGCTAGCAGTGCTGCCATCAGAAGCTTCGCCGCCAGTGCGCCATTGAGTACTGTATTGACCGTCACGACGTACTCTAGTTGTGATATAGTTCGACCAACCATCTGTACTTTCAGCGCACATGAGCATGGATTTAATCCAGTCTTGCGTCTCCAAACCGCCGCTTACAGTGACATCAGCTCGGAAATCGAAATCTCCGGTCCATTCACGGTAAACAAAGTGGAAATTGCTGCCAACGTCAGACCATGTATCCTGACCGCTGCCGGTTATTGTATACATATCCGTAGCGGGATCGTAGGATGCGCTTCCTGCGGCGCCTAAACTTCCATTATCAACATCCACATTCGCTTCAAAAATACCAATCTGAGCAAATGATGTTGATGCCGTCAGGATGCATAACATCCCAATACTGAGTACTCTAAAACACTTTTTCATGCGAACCTCCCAAGGTTAGAATGTTAGATAGATACTTTTTTAACATATATTATCGTTAATTTCAACTGATATATTGATAAATACAAAGTTTTTTTGATTTTAATTCAATAATCTTATGTCTGATCAGTAGGTTCAAGCCGTATTTTATATTATTCCGGAATTTATGATTTCAAAAAAGCACATTAAACATCTGATTTATAGTAATTTAGTTCATATTTACCTTTTGATGAGCAAGCCGCTCTTGAGATGCTCCGGTTTTATGGGATTTTGTTACAGTAAATAAATACCATATTGTTGGTAATTTCTTTTCGAAAGAAGTCGTTATCAACCCTCTCCTAACCTCTCTCAATCTTGGGAGAGGGATGTTTGATCGCAGTATTTTTGTATTACTAGAGTAGTTTTCATAATAATGTTCTGATTGGCGACTCTAAAAAGCCAGAAAAGATTGGCTTTTTCGAAGACTAGAAGACCAAAGGTGATAATAAACGAACATAATTTTGATAATCGCTTTAATTGTTTGCTACGTATTTTCGCAAGTACTATGCCAAATAGTGAACTTTTGTTTATCTAGCAAGAGGAGAAAAATGATAATCCAGGGGCATACTTTTGAGAATGAATATAATTGTCTGTTATTTTAAGAGTTAATCCTAAGTAGACTTTTTATCATTTTTTTGAGATTATCAAGGCATCTATGTTTTTTGTGAGGATGCCCATGAAACGCCATGCCGCCAGATTGCGCCGATTCTTTCTATTAACTTCATTTTTAACTCTTTTAGCGCCATGCAGCCTCAATGCTTTTGAAGAACATGATTTCCGCTTCTGGAACTCCAGCGACGGTCTGGGCGAAACTATGACTTTCTTCGTAGCCCAAGGCTTGAATGATGAAATCATCGTCAGCAGCGGCAGCGTCCCCCATTTCTGCGTACTGGACGGCTACAACGTCAAGAAATTCCCGGCGCCGCATATTCATCCCTATATCCAACAAGATTCCGATGGCAACTACTGGTCAGACCTTACCAATAAAAATGAGCATTTTCTCGGCTTGCAAAGATTTAATATCACAACCAACCAGTGGGAAAAATTCCCCATACCATTTTTTGAAGAACTGATAAATTCTCAGAATCTCGATATCCAAGTAAATGGTATGGGATATTTATCATTTGCCCAATACAAAGTTATTGATCCTGACAATGTAATTATTCCATATTTTGATAAAGTATACGCATTTCATCCCTCAAATATGGTTCTTGAAACCATATTAAGCGCCACGCAAACGACGCTAGCTGAAGAATCTATTAAGTCAGACAATGCGATGCCAATATTCAGTTCCAAATCGAATATTGGGAATGCATACATTGCTAAAGATGGAGGAATATGGATCGAATACATAAATGGAGCCATAAAAGGACATTACCAAAAAACCAAATCAGGACTTGAATGGAATTGGACTGAATATCCCCTGCCTGAGAACGCTAATTACAAATACCCCTTTCATTTCATCGAACGCGACGACGGCGTCTTATTCGCAGGTATAAGCAATCGTCGAACAAGAAAGACTGGTATAGCTATTCTAACTGGAGATAAATGGGAAATTCGTGAAAGTACTGCACAACTGTCAAATGTAGTATTTAGATGGCTGGATACCAACAATCGCTTATGTCTCAGCTACGATGTCGAAAGCGTTACAGTAGAACATGAAGCGCTCCCCTTTGAAACCTTAGATATAACATTTGAGAATGATAACTCCATTTTCATGGCTTCTAATAGGGGACTGGCTCATTACTCTCCTTCGCTTTGGTCAACACCTGACTCGATACCTTTTTTCGGAGATATGCCAACCAAGATATTGGAAGATGAGGATAAATCACTTTGGTTTTTAAGTTTTAACCAACTTGTTCACTACAAAAATGGTGAAAGTGAAATTTTCCCTCTCGAGCAAGGGATGCAGGCAATGTCATCTTTTACTAATGGTATAGATATTCTCCCCGAGAATAAAGTTGCAGCATCAATTCTTAACGCCAGTTCTTCTATTCAGATATTTGATCCAATCAAAAAAACATTTACACCATTAATACATCCTGAAAATCGTTCTTTTTATTCTTTGCAATATAATGAAGGCGCAGGCGCCTGGATTCATAGTATTCAAGATGATAACGACTATCTTGAATACTATGACGGCTCATCATTTAAGGAAATATTAGATTTAAATCCATTCATGGAGTCGCTTGAATACAGCAATATACGAAGCCTGGTTCAACGTTCCAATGGAGATATCTGGTTGGGTCATGCCAGACAATATGGGCCTGTTGTTTATAAGAATAATATTTATCACAAGTGTTTTAATGATCCCGAAGAATTTCCCGGAACAGGCTGCTTTTACCTGCTTGATATTGGCAAAAACAAAATATGGTCTGGCGGGCGTGATGAAATCTGCGAATACGACGGCAAGAAGTGGCGAGTTGTCAAAACCGGATTCGGCACAATCCGCAGCATGATTAAAGATAGTCAAAACCGTATTTGGGTTGCATCCGAAAACGGCGTTCATTGTTATGATACAGATAAACATAAGAGTTGGGTTCATTACACCTCACGGGATGGGTTACCCTCTGACCTGTGTTGGAAAATGTTTGAAGACAGCCGGGGAGATATCTGGGTTGGGACGGAGAAAGGCGTCAGCCGCTTTAATCCTTCAGCCGATGCGGCACCGCCAAAGGTATGGATGGCGAAGGGTAAAAACAGCAGCAGCATCTCTCCCGACGGCAACGCTCAATTTGTTTTTGATGGAATCGACAAATGGAAACAGACCCGCAAAGAACGCCTGCAATATTCTTATCGCATTGATGATCAAGAGTGGTCAGAATATACCACAGATACGGTCGCCGCATTAGATAACATAGAACCGGGCAATCACATCTTCCAGGTGCGGGCTATGGATTTGAATTGGAATATTTCCGGGACGCCCGCCATACATAAATTCCAAGTCATGCTGCCCTGGTATCAGGAACCCAAGGTTATCATGATGATGGGAATCGGTTCTATCCTGATTCTCCTTTTCGCAGGATACGCGCTCAACCGACATATTCACCTGCAACACTCAAATAGACAACTCAATAATATGAATGTCGAATTGCAGGAAGTTAACGCCCAACTTGTCCAGCTCGACCAAATGAAAACCCAATTCGTCTCCCAGGCCTCGCATGATCTGCGCACTCCGCTTACTGCGATAAAAGGCAGCCTCGATAACCTGTTGATGGGCATCGCCGGAGCATTGAATGAGAAACAGCAGAAGGTTATGATCCGCGCTACTACATCAGTTGATCGGCTTACTAACTTGATTAATGATGTGCTTGATCTTAATCGCATAGAAACCGGGCGTATCGTATTAGAAAAAAGCGATATCCCTTTCAAGGCGCTTGTCGAAAACATTATCAACGAAAACCGACCCGCCGCTGAGCAGAAGCAGATCACCCTCAACGCTAATCTGGGTGATGAGATTACCCTGTACATTGATGGAAGCAAGATTGAGCGGGTAGTGGGGGAATTGATATCTAACGCTATAAAATACACGCCAAATGACGGAACCGTCGATGTTGGTTTGTCGCATAAATACAATACTATAGAACTATCAGTGAAAGACTCCGGCATTGGTATGACTGCTGAGGAATGCGGGAAGATTTGGGAGCGGTTTTACCGGACTTCGGCTTCTCAGAAATTCGCTAAAGGTTCGGGGCTGGGGCTATCCATAGCCAAAGAACTAGTCGAATTGCATGATGGTATGATAGAATTAAGCAGCGAACCAGGTAGTGGAACAACGTTTACTTTGCGGTTTCCAGCCAAAGGGGAATAATTATGTCTACTGTAATAATTGTTGATGACGAAATAGAATTGCGCGAGAACCTTCAGGATTTGCTGGAATTTAAGGGATATCAGGTTAACTCTTTCCCTAACGGTGAGGTGATGTTGCAGCAGATGGAGTCAATTAATGCCGATGTCTTCTTGCTGGATTATCAATTACCCGGTCTTAACGGGATTGAACTGGTTCCACTTATCAGAGATAAATATCCCGATATCCCTATAGGATTAGTTACGGCTTCCTCTCAACCAAATACCATTGCAGAAGCGGAAAGCAACGGAGTGAACCGGATTATTTTCAAGCCTTATTCACCTATGGATATGCTCCAAGCTGTGGAAGAGATGTTGAGTAAAGCAAGCGTTTAGGTGGATTTTTGATGGGTCGGTGAGGCATGACCCATCCTACGCTTTGGTGGTTTGTTTTCTTTGGTAGTTTATTTTATGTATATGTAGGATAGATAGATTCAAACCTGCCCCAGCGCCTTAGGTGACCGATTGATCTGTTTGCTCAGCGACAGAACCACTAGAGCCAGGATGAAGGGGAAGGCAAGTAGGGCGCGGGCTGGGAGTGAGGGGAATTGGGCTTGCAGTCTTTCGGCCAGGGCGTCCGCTACTCCGAATGCGAAACAGATTATGGCGGCGCGTCCGGGGCGCCAGCCGCTGCATATCAGGATGGCTAAGGCCAGGAAGCCGCGGCCATTGCTCATTCCGGTGCTGAACTGGCTGATGTCGCAGATGGCCAGCTGTACGCCTCCCAGTCCGGCCAGTACTCCGCTGAAGCCTACTGCGGTATAACGGTAAAGCGCCACCCTGATTCCCGCCGATTGCACTACTTTGGGGTCTTCGCCGCAAGCCCTCATGCGCAGCCCGAAGCGCGTACGGTAAAAGATGAACATTGATAGCAGTACGATGATGATCAATGCGAAATGCATGATCGATAGTGGAAATAACAATGAGGAGAGCCATTGCGGCGCCCAATCCACGTTTTGCAATGACGGCAGTTTGGCTACTTCGGGAGAGTTGCCTCTGGCGCCGAATACTCGATAGAGCAGGAACCCGGTTAGACCCAGCGCCATGAGGTTTATGCCCATGCCGCTGACAATCTGGTCGGCGCGCCAATGCAGGCAGATCCAGGCGTGCAGTAATCCGGCCAGACCTCCACACAGGGCGCCCATCGCCAGACCGAGCCAGGGGCTGCCGCCCATGCCGGAACCTACTACGGCGCAGAAGGCGCCGATAAGCATCATGCCTTCCAACCCGATATTGACCACGCCGGAGCGTTCGCTATAGGCGCCGCCTAGAGCCGCCCATAGCAATGGAGCGCCCTTGAGGAATCCGGCATGAAGCAGCAGGGGTAGTTCGTGAAGCAGTATGAGGGCTAACCAGTTTTCATTCATGTTCTTTTTTTCGTCTTATAAAAATGGCGATACATATAATAAGGATGCCTTCCAGCATCAGCACCATCTCTTTGGGAATCCCCGCATCGAGTTGCAGCGAACGATCCGCCGCGCGCAGGGTGGCGATGATAAACGCCGCCGGAACCGTCGCCCAAGGCTCGCACAACGCCAGAAAGGCCACCGCGATGCCGTCGAAGCCATAGCCGCCGCCGAATCTTGCGTAGAAAGTGTGGTCTACTCCAGTGACCTGGAGCGCTCCAGAGAGTCCGGCGCAACCTCCGCCCAGCAGCATCGACCAACAAAGCACCCGGCCAGTGGATATACCGGAATATTTACAGGCCTGGGGATTGCCGCCCACTGCGCGCAGCGAGAATCCAAACCAGGTTCGATAGAGCATCCAGCTGAAGGCGATGGCGACGATAATTGATATCACGATTCCCCATGACGCTTCTGAGGCGCCGCTGGAGAACATAATGGGCATACAGGCGGAATCATTGATGAAGTCCGTCCGGCTGGCGCCGTCTCCGGCGTTGAACGGGCCGAAGGTCAGCTCGTTGATAATCTGAAAGGCGATGTAGTTGAGCATGATAGTCGAGATGACTTCATGAACGCCGCGGGTAGTTTTTAATATAGCGGCGATCCAGGCCCAGAAGGCGCCGCATAGCGTCCCGACTAGCAGACACAAAAGCAGGTGAAATGGACCTAGCATTGCCAATGGCATGATCCCCACAAGCGAGGCGGCCAGGCCTCCCAGGAATATCTGCCCTTCCCCGCCGATGTTGAAGAGTCCCGCGCGGTAGGGCAACGCAACCGCCAGCCCGGTGAGTATGAGCAGTGATGTTTTAGTGGCGACCAGCAACACTCCATTTGGAGAAGACCAGGTGCTGGAGATCAATATTTTGAGGACGCCCCAAGGTGAATAACCAGCGATCCATAGAAAAATCGCAATCAGGATCAAAGACAACAAGACCGCCAACAATAATCTTACGATGCGTAGACTGCTCATTCGCTAAACCGCCTCCTTATCATAAGGAGAAGGGAAAACTCTTCATTTCTTATTTTTGTTTTATTCATTATCATTATCCGGTTCGATAATACCTGACATACGACGTCCCAGTTCGCGCACGGTCCATTGGTCGGCGTCGCGGATTTCGACTAGTTCGCCACGGTATAAGACGGCGATCCTTTTGCATAATAGGAACAGGTCAGACCATTCAGACGATAATAGGATCACCGCTGCTCCATTGCGGCATTGTTCCACTAATAGTTCATAGACGAAACGCGAGGCGCGCAGGTCTAATCCCCGCGTCGGATCGTGGGCGATGATTAATTTCGGTTTAGAAAGAAACTCGCGCGACACCACCAGGCGCTGTTGATGTCCGCCGGAAAGCTGACCCGCCAATTGCTGCAAGGATGAGGTTTGGATTTTATATTCTTCGATGCAAGAGCCTATCCGCTGAGCAATGGCTTCTCTTTGGGGAATTAATCGCTCGTTGCGTGGAAGAGCATTACGGTTTAAGAGATAATTATCGAATATGGAATGATCCTTCAGCAGCGCCCGGCCAATACGATCCTGTGGGATATATGCCATTCCCTTGGCTCTTCGACCCGCAACATTTAGGTTACTGATATTCTCACCGGATAATAGAAATTCTCCAGAATAAACCTTCGTAACGCCCAAGAGACCATCGATCAGTTCTTCCTGACCGTTGCCGGATATTCCGGCGATGCCAAGCATTTCACCTTGGTGAACCTCGAAGGTATGCGGGGATGCGTTGGACGGTTTAGATTTCGAGAAACTAATATTTTTTAATTGCAAAACGCATTCGCCCGGTCGGGGTAGATCGTATTCTTTATCCGGGAAACGCTCGCCGACAATGGCCTCGGCTAAGGCGTCGGCGTTTGTGTTTTCCAGTTGATCCTGCAACACAACTTTGCCTTTACGCAAGACAGTAATATCATCCGCTGCTTTGACGACTTCGGGCAGGCGGTGGGTAATTAAGAGTATAGCGATATTCTTGTCGCGCAGGCGGTTCAGCGTTTCATGGAATCGATCAATTTCACTGGAGACCAGGGCGGCGGTGGGTTCATCAAACAACATGATCCGCGCCCGGCGAAAGAGGATTTTGGCAATCTCGACCTGCTGCTGGACGCCGACGGGCAGTTGATCGACTGATTGATGCAGGGGTAAATCGATGCCGAAAGATTCCAGTTGTTTCTTAATATCACTTTCCGCTTTACTGGCGTCAATCAGCAAGCCTTCATTGCCCAGCAGGATATTATCCAAGACTGTGAATGCAGGAATCAAAGAGAAATGTTGTTGGACAAGACCAAGCCCATTACTTATAGCATCAGAAGGCCGCCGGATGCAGACCGCCTGACCGTCAATCTCAATTTGTCCCTGGTCAGGCGTGAAAAGACCATAGAGGATAGACGCCAGGGTGGATTTTCCGGCGCCGTTTTCTCCTAACAGAGCGTGAACTCTGCCATATTGAAGAGAGATGGAGACATCTTGGTTGGCAATGATATTACCAAAACGCTTATGGATTCCCTGCGCCTTAAGGGCGCACACAGTATTAGTCGCTTCGCTCATTATGGTTTTAACAAAGCAGCATCAAAATCAAATTTTTCCAATTCAGCATAAGTGCGGGGGACTTTCAACGTACCAGTACTGATCAATTTCTCAGCTTTGGCAGTAACATCAAAAGCCTCCTTAGGAATCATGGAACGGGTATGCCGCATATCAGTCAAGCTGACCGCCTTCTCTTTGAGACCGACGTCATACTCGCCGCTTTTGAATGTTCCATTATAGGCATTGGATATCTGCTGGGCTACAACCAGGTCCATGCGTTTGAGAATACTGGTCAATATTTTGCCCGGCGCCAGATCATCCTGGTCAATATCGGCGCCGATGACGAAGGCGCGTCCCGGAGCTTCTTTGACCGCTTCGATTACGCCTAGTCCGCTGTTGCCGGCTAATTGAAGGATAACGTCGGCTTTTTGATCCATCAAACTTAAGGCGATGGATTTTGCTTTGACGGGATCATCGAAACTGCCAATGGTTACGGACAAATTTTGAACAGGTTTATTTTGCAACGCTCCCCCGGTGATGACGCCAGCGCGGAAACCGGATGCGAAAGCGAGAACCGGGGGGATATCCATACCCGGCATCACGCCGACCACTCCGCTTTTGGAGGCATAGGATGCCAGAATGCCAGCCTGGAAAGCCGCTTCGTTGGAACGGAAATCGAAACTGGCGATATTGTCGCCCTTAATTTTTCCATCAATGAAGATGAACTTGGTATCAGGATTATGCGCAGCGACTTTTATGACGGCGTCAGAGATCAGAAAGCCCAGGGCAATCACCACATCAGCCCGTTCGGAAGCCATGTTGAGATTGGATACATAATCGGTCTGTTCTTCAGATTCTATAAATTGCACCTCTATATCATTGCCTTGCTCCGCCAGTTGTTTCTTAGCCAGTTCGCATCCAGCCCATCCGGCGTCATTGAAGCCTTTATCGCCCAGGCCGCCAACATCAGTTATAAGAATGGCCTTGAAAGCACCAGCAGATTTCTGCGGCGATTCTCCACCAGAACATGCTGTCAACATTGCAGCAATTACCAGAAAAATAAAACAGTTTTTCATTTTCATTATAAAAACCTCATTGAAGGATTATGGATTAAGCCAGTATAGCAGGTGTAAAAGCAATTTTATAACATCTATGTTTTAATAATCTGTCATCTATTTCAATTGAAGAGTGAAATAGATGAATAAAAAAATATAACAAATATCCTGTTTTTCGATACAAATTACAATAATTTATGATACAATATATATAAATGATACTAAAAATTTATATTACAAGATAATTATTAGTACTAAATAATAAATATTTAGTTATGTTTATATATAAAGCAATTAATCGTTGATAATATTACATGGAGATAATATTAATTCATAATTGTGATAAGCACAACATATCACATATAACTGAAAATTCGATTTTTGTGTAAAATTTATTATCATAACAAGGATAAATGAGTTATGTTTTTCTATATAAAATTTAACATCAATACCTTTTTCTTCATTATTTTTGCAATTATTTTTGTTTCCATAAAACCAGAAAAAATTGCGTATCCTACGGAATATCCGCCTTTTAGAATATATACATCCCAAGATGGCATGAAGGAATCATGGATATCGGCCATATCGTTAAGCCCCCAGGGTAACCTTTTAATCAATCATGGCGATGTTGGCGAGATGAGCATCTACAATGGACACCATTTCCGCACTATTCCCAGCCCATTTCTAGGCGTCAAAGTCATAGAAAACCAAGCCAAACAAATGTGGTCTATTTACCCCCAGGGTTTCACCCAATACGTTGGGGATAAATGGGTTAGGTATGAAGTTGATAAAACCTATATTAATGAAAACTCATTTCATTCAATAACGTTCATATCCCGGTCACGCGACCGTATACTATTCACCATTCCTGAAGGGTTGTTGCAATTCAACGCGCAGTCAGGCGCAACGCAAATAATTAAAAAATCCAGCGATACAGCAATTGGAAAATACAGAAGAATTATTGAATCAAATAATAATGGAATATGGATTATAGGCTCGCACGGAGCGGTCTTTGTTCAAGATTCTTATGATGATCAAAACAGATTAACAATTGACTGGGAAGAATTCCCCATTCCCGGTGATCTTCAAATTTATAATCTCAAAAATCCTATAGAATCGGCTGATGGCGTTTTATTTGTGATTGGCTTAGAAAAAGAATCCAAACGCAATATGCTATTGTCTTTGGATAAGAAGGAATGGAAGCATCATGACCTTAACACCGAAGAAAACCTTATAGCTGGGTGGATTTGTTGTAAAAAACAAGAAATTTGGACAATAGAAGGGACAGTATTCTCATGGAGATTAAAGCGGTATCACAATAATAAGGTAACTGTTATTCCAAGAAACCGGGTTCAATCCGGCAAGCTGAAGGATTTTTTAATCGAGTCAAAACACCAATTCTGGATAGCAAGCAGCACAGGATTAATGAAATATAATCCCTCGGCCTGGGGAGCGCCTGAACAAATTAGCGAAGTGGATGTCAATGCCTTATCAATCCATGAAGACGCCCAGAAGCGATTATGGTTACTGACCGGCCAAGATCTGCATCTTTTCAACAATAATCAAGAGACCAAATACCCCCTACCACAAACGATTACCAATAGTACTTTTAATGATTCTACTTTACATTTAATGCCAACAGGCGAGTTGATTATTGGAATTCAACAGGGCCAAATTATTTGTTTTAATCCAGAAGCAGAACGCTTCGAAGCCATTAAGCACCCCGATAATTTATATATAGCCCATTATAATCCACAAGCCAATGGTCTTTTATTATTAGCATCAGGCAAAGATGCCAGTTCGATGCAAATTGAGTCTTATGATGGACGAAATTTTCAAACGTTATTCCAATCACTATCACCAAAAGATACCGGAAACATCCGCACTCTTTTAGGAACCAGAAACGGGGATATCTGGATAGGAGGAGTAAGTGGAATAGCCCGGATTAACCAAGGTGAATACCAATCATACAATCCACAAAATGGATATACCGGTTATGGGGCTTTCTGTTTGTTAGAATTGAGAAATGGCCGCATCTGGGCTGGAGGGCGGGACAATATTCTGGAATATTACGGAAAGCAATGGAGAACCATCAGTTCTCCCAATCTGGAAACAGTTCGCAACATGATGCAATCAAAAGACGGGGATATCTGGGTAGCATCGGGATCGGGCGTACACCGGTTCCGTGAAGGATCATGGATTTCAAATACAGTTGAAGATGGACTTCCAGACGCCACTATTCATAACATATATCAAGATCGCACAGACAATATATGGGCGCTGTCGAAATATGGCTTAAGACAATTCCAACCCGATACGGATACCTATCCGCCAGAAACATTTATACCGATTGAACGTAATATGACGACCATCCCTCCTGATGGGAGGATCAGGCTGGTATTTGATGGAACAGACCGGTGGAAGCAAACACTTAAGGATAGACTCTTATTCTCTTGCAGACTGGATTACATATCCTGGTCGCCTTTTCTTCCAATTGCAGAATTTTCTAAATCCGGATTGATCGAGGGGAGCCATATCTTCGAAGTTCGCGCCATGGATCGATATGGCAACATAGATAATACGCCGGCCCAATTTAATTTCTTTGTTCTATCGCCATGGTACAAAGACCCTATTGTACTTTTACTCGGTTCGGTGGGATTACTGATAATCTTGATTACTACAGCTTTTGCCATTTCTCGATATCTGTGGCTCGAGAAAACGGTTGCCACTAGAACCAGGCAATTGTCAGAAAGAGAAGAACTATACCGGACATTAGTTGAGAACCTGAAGCAATTCATATTTATGAAAGATGAAAAATCCAGATTTATTTCCGCCAATAATAGTTTTTGTACACTGCTGGGAAAATCGTTAGAAGAGATTATCGGGAAAAACGATTACGATTTATTCTCCGATGAACTGGCGAACAAGCATCAAAATAATGATAAATATGTACTCGAAACAGGCAATTCCATTCAAATTATTGAAGAATATAAAACAGAAGAAGGAACCAAATGGTTTGAAAAAGTAGTAACTCCTGTCAGGGACAAGCAGGGGAACATAACCAGCATCCTCGGCATCTTCTGGGATATCACTGAACGTATCACTACGGAAGAGGAGATTGCCAAACTACAAGCGCTTCTAGGCGTGGCTATCCAGCAATCCGCCGTTGGAATAATCATAGCCGATGCGCCGGATGTTAATATCCTGATTGCAAACGACGCGGCCCGGGAAATGCTAGGTGAAACCAATTCACCATTGACTAATATCACATTACAGAGTCTTGCAAATAAATTTGAGACTTATCATAGTGAAGGAACACCCTTCAAACCGGAGGATTGGCCCTTATCACAAGCTGTCTTGCAAGGAAAATCATCAAACAATGTATCTGTAATCATCCATCGAGCCGATGGCGAAAAAAGATGGCTGCTGGCAAATGCTGCGCCGATAAGAAAAAGCGATGGCGGGATCATTGCTGGCATAGTCGTTTTCTCGGATGTTACTGAAATAAAGCGCATCGAAGAAGAATTAACCAAGAGCAAAGAGCAATTGGAAACAGCGCAGAGCATTGCGCATATTGGCAGTTGGAATTCAAACCTAATTACGAAAGACCTTGCCTGGTCTAATGAGACGCACCATATTTTTGGCGTAGATAAAAGCCACTTTGACGGGAAACAGAGTTCATTCTATTCACTGATCCATCCGGATGACCTGGATAAAGTTAAAAAATCTGCTGAAACCGCCATTTTAAAATTACAACCATATAGCATTGAACATAGAATCATTCGTCCTGATGGAGAGGAACGCTGGGTTTATGAACAAGCGGAGTTGATTAAAGATAGTAATAACAATGCAATCCAACTAGTAGGAACAGTTCAGGATATAACAGAGGCGAAAAAGGCTGAACAAGAGAAAGAACTATTAGAAGCGCAGTTACGCCAAGCTCAGAAAATGGAAGCCATCGGACAACTGGCCGGCGGCATCGCCCATGATTTCAATAATCTGCTTATGGCAATCAAAGGTTATGGAAGTTTACTGCACAATGCACTCGATCAAGGCAGCCCGTTAAGAGAAGATACTGAAGAAATCCTAAAAGCAGCTGAACGAGCAACAACATTAACCAGACAACTACTAGCCTTCAGTAGAAAACAAGTCCTGCAACCCAAACAGTTGGACCTCAACAACATGGTTGAGGATATGAAAAAAATGCTGCAACGGTTGATTGGAGAGAGCGTTGAACTGGTTACTCATCCAGAATCATCAATCGGAAAAATCATGGCGGATCCCGGACAAATCGAGCAGATCATCATGAACCTGGCGATTAACGCGAAAGACGCCATGCCAAAAGGTGGACGATTAAACATAGAAACCAGCAACGTTGATCTTGATAAAGAATATTGCGATATGCATATCAGCGTTAAATCCGGATCATACGTAATGATAGCGATAAGCGACAACGGAAGCGGAATTCCCAAGGATATCATAGAGCATATTTTTGATCCATTCTTCACAACCAAAGCAATGGGCAAAGGAACCGGCTTAGGGCTATCAACTGTTTATGGAATTGTAAAACAGAGCAACGGTAATATTTGGGTATATAGCGAGCCAGATAAGGGAACAACATTTAAGATTTATTTCCCGCGAATATTAGAAGAGATTGAATCTCAAATAGAAAGTAAACCAAAAACCAAAAAACAATCAGGCGACGAGACAATCCTTCTGGTGGAAGACGAGGAAATCGTAAGAAAAATCGTTTACCGCTTCTTGAAGAATAACGGATACAACACTCTAATTGCAAATAACGGGCCTGAAGCCATACAAATAAGTGAGGATTACACCGAAAAAATTCATTTACTGCTAACTGATGTAATCATGCCGAAAATGAATGGAATTGAACTCTATAATATTATGAAATCCATTAAACCGGATATAAAAAATCTATATATGTCAGGTTATACCGATAATGAAATAGTGCACTATGGCATCCTTGATCCTGGCATTAATTTCATTCAAAAACCAGTATCGGAAGAAAAACTACTTCAAAAAATACGCGAAATATTGGATGAATCCTAGGAGTTGATCGACATTAAGAATCAACAGTGAATAATCTCAACAGCGGATAATATCAACATGATACTGCTCGATTTGGCTGTCTCGCGTGATAATGGACAAACCTTCTTCCAAGGCTTGGGCTACTAACACTCTATTAAAAGTATCGCCATTGCCAGGAGGTAAATTACCGGCCCTTTGCGCGTGAGACGTGGTTATCGGGATAGATTGAAAACCATTCGTCTGTAAAACCTCGGCAATATCTACCCGAGTTTTTAATATCCCCAAGGCGGATTTTATCGAAATTTCCCATATACTAGCAGCGCTGACAAAAATCAAATTATCTCTTGATTGAATCATATTCCGTATCTTATCGGATACTGCTTGATTATCATCAAGCCACAAAAGAAGAATATGAGTATCTAAAAGAAGCTTCATTAATATTTATCCAAATTATCCATCAATTAGATTCGCAAAAATAGAACAAAAACAATTTAATTTACATACCTCAAGTCAATCACTGCAATATTATAATGAGCATAAAGTAATGCTTAGACTTTATCATAGCCGAAAATGATTATACTAAATATACAGTACATATAAAAAAACTCTGTTTTTCATGAGCACTAAAGAAGCAAAATATAATACAGTGGTATTAAATAACATAAACTATAATTGCACATATCTCAAGTAAAGAAAAGACGCATAAAGCAAATATTTAAAATTTTGTCCATAAAATCACATTTATACAAACTTATCCTATTTAATTAGAATGCCTTACAGCATTCACAAATCAATCGGCTCAAAATAACTTTAGAGTGGTATGCATAATAAAGTACTGATTTGCGGTTTGAAACAGTTAGAACAGATAGTTTTTTTAAGCCTAAATGTGATAATAAACGAATATTATTTTGAGAATCACGTAAGAAGCCATAATAATATGTGAATCGAACAACTCACATCTACAATATAAAGAGATATTTCTTTCAACCTTAATATAGTCATAGGCTGTTTTTCCAGCCGTGATATACTTAGAATATATTTAAGGAGATCACCGTATGCGCTCTCAATCTATTCTAATTGTTGGACTAATTATTGTAGTTCTTATAGTCATGGGCATAATCATTTTTATGCCAGCGATGCACGTAAAGCAATCGCCCATCAGTGATGATCAGGCATTAACTATTAACAAAAACGGCCTAAACAACGATTCTTCAACAAATACAAAAGACTCGATATCAGGCAAAGATAATCCTTCACAAAACCATCTATCCAATACAGGATCAAGCGGCGGTTCTGAGTCGGATGGATCAACATCCGGTTCAGATATCCCCAGCTCCACTGAATCACAGTTGGCGGCCAATCATTCAGACCCTTCTACTCCCGGCGCATTATCTGATGCAGCCAAAGACGCCAATGCCCATAATAAAACCCTCCCCAATGGAATTGCGGGCATCGTAAAAGATAACCTTGATGTTCCATTGCAAGGCGCCGCCATTCAAATCAATGGCCAGCCCATGGCTTTCAGCGAAGTAGGAGGAAAATTCAAAATTGAAAAAATCAACCAACCAAACGTCACCCTGGCTGCGCAGTTAGCCGGTTACCAACCAGCCATACTAAAAGACGTTAAAATTGGCTCGACTGATCTAATTCTCACCTTAATTGCTGAAGGAACACTCGCCGGACGGGTACAGGATCAATTCGGAGAACCTATCGCAATCGCGCAGGTACAAGCCAAAGCCCTGGTAGGAATCTGGGTAATAGATGTCAATGCAGATGCGGAAGGCCGCTTCTCTTTTGACAATACACCGTCTAGCCGCGTGCGCCTTCAGGCATCTCAGGAAGGTTATACTGATTCAGGTAATGGAACAAAAGAAGTCGATCTACCCAGTGGGAATGAGATAATTCTACAACTTGACCGTCCTACATACTCGATCTCAGGCCGAATTATCGCCTCAGATAACCAACAGGGAATTTCTGGCTTTAAGCTCCGCGCCATCTTACAAAATTCAGGTTCAACTCCAGAAGACAATATAATAGAGACCGATGCCAGCGGATTCTATCGTTTCGATAACCTAAAACAGGGAACCTACCTGGTTTCAAGCGCGGCGAATGAGAACGCTCACCTCAATTACGTCATTCCCCTGAAAGATGATTTCAAATCGGTAAGGTTGTTTGAAAAAAGCGCCAGTAATATTGATTTTGTCGCCGTATCAGGGCGTTCTGTAAACGGTTTGGTAATAGATTCCAGCAACCAACCAGTCGCCAATGCAGTAATCACTATAGCCGGACTGGCAAGCGTCCAAACCACTAGCAGTTCCGATGGAAGATTTCATTTATCCGGAGTTCCTATCACTGGAGGCCAAACCCTGGATAATTATACTGTTCGCTTACAGGCATCTCACCCTGATTATGGAACGGGGCTTAGCGATCCGCTACCCTCAGACCTGGAGACGCAAATCAACGATATTACCATTACTCTCCAGGGATTGACTGAACTGACTGGCAACGTAGTCGACAAATCAGGCAACGCTGTTGCTGAAGTACGCATATCTTTGCGCGACCTAGCGCAAAACCAGGTACGGGAAACAATCAGCGATGGAGCAGGATCATTCCGCATCGACCAGGTTGCACTATCACAATCGCTCAATACATTCGGCGGGACGCATGAAATAACCGCCCAAAAAGAGAATTACGCTTCTATCAGTAAACAGATCATTCTTCAATCAGAAGGACAGCAAACCATAACCTTAACCATGGAACAAGGCGGTTTTATCGAAGGCCGCGTTTTGGATGTCAACGGTCAATCACTGGCAGGCGTGTCAGTAACTACTCAATTACCCCAGGGAGGCATTTCAAACGCCATTTCAGACGTTGCTGGCATCTATCACCTGGATGGTTTGCCCGAAGGAGTATACGACATCCATTTCCGGGTTGATTCCAATCCACCATTAACCGGAGTCTTATACCAGATTGCGGCTGGAAGCACTGGCGCCGATGTATCTCTGGTGCTTGGTGAATGGAACCTGATGGGCACTATTGTTGATAACGATACAAATCAATTGATTCATCAGTATATGCTGAGCGTAGAAGGCACTCCCAAAGACCCTCGCGGTCGTCCTTTCGTCAAAACCAGCCAAGTTAATACACCCGATGGCACCTATCAACTAACATTCACCGAACCGGGAATCTATCGCGTCAGGTTTCTAGCGCAAGGATATCACCCTAAAGAACAGGAAGTAAAGATTGCTCAAGATACACTACGTTTGCAATATATTAATGAAAAGTTATTTCCATTGGTAAGCACCGGAAGCATCCAGGGAAGATTCACCGGACCATCAAATGCCACGCTATCCGGGATTAATATCCCCGGCGTCAAAGTCTTTCCCACTTTTGGCAATGAATTTCTACTGGAAGAGATACCTGCGGGCAATCATGATCTGATTTTTCATGTATACGAGAAAACAACCAACTCGGTGCATGAGGTGGGAGTTTTACCTAATATTACCGTAATCGAAAATGATGTAGTTGATTTAGGCAATATAGGGCTGCCGAATTTGACTATCTTTACCCGGCAATTTTGATAGTGGTTTGTAAGTGATGGGTGGTTCTTTGATGGGTCGATAAGGCGTGACCCATCCTACGCATTATACCCGGCAATTTTAGACAATGATATTTTGAAAAACAACGATATATTAATTAATAGAGGGAATATCAATGAACACATCAAGCCGTTACGCCCAGGCGGGCGTGGATATCGATGCGGGAGACCGCGTAAAAAAACGCATTGCGAAAGCTATCGGTCAAACTCATAACGAACGCGTCCTGCATAAAGAAGGCGCATTCGGGGCCATGTTTTCCTTGTCGGGCATTTCGATGAAAAAGCCCGTACTGGTTTCCAGCGTTGATGGAGTGGGAACCAAAGTCAAGTTAGCCGTATCTACAGGAAAGCACTATGGAATCGGATGCGACCTGGTCAACCACTCGATCAATGATATCCTGACCTGCGGCGCCAAACCTTTATTCTTTCTGGATTATTTCGCCTGCGCCAAACAAGACGATGAAGTGGTGCTACAGTTGATTGAAGGAATGAGCGCCGCCTGCAAAGCGGCGGGCATGGCGTTGATCGGTGGAGAGACCGCTCAAATGTCGGATGTTTACGCTCCAGAAGAATACGATCTGGCCGCCTGCATCGTCGGTATGGTGGATGAAGATGACATTATTGACGGCGGCAGCATCGAACCGGGAGACGCTCTGATAGGCATTCCATCATCCGGCCTGCATACCAATGGATATACCCTGGCGCGTAAGGTTCTTCTGGAAGAAAAGGGATACGCCCTGGATCAACCGGCGCCGGGATTATCAAGGACGCTGGGCGAGGATTTGCTTGAACCACATAGATCATACCTGGATGAAGTTTTCAGAATCCGGAAGAACACAGAAATCCGCGGCATCACCCATATCACGGGTGGAGGCTTTGAAGGCAATATCTGCCGCATCCTGCCCGACAATTGCAAAGCGAAAATTGACGCTAAAACCTGGCAACCGCTGCCGATTTTCTCACTGATACAAGAAGCAGGGGATATTTCTCGAGCAGAGATGTACCGCGTATTCAATATGGGAATCGGGTTGATTCTGGTGATTAAACAGGCGGATAAAGAATCGGTGTGCAGTCAAATCCCGGGCAGTATCTGCATCGGAGAGATAGTTGAAGGTTCCGGAGTCGAGTTAGAGTTTTAATCCGGGTTTAAAATACAAAGATACTCATCCCGTTTACGAACGGGCGAGCATTGGGAAAATAATTCAAGTTTTTTATTTACGCCAGCAAATCTATGCTATTGGACGTATTGCTTTCTTTTGGAGATGTATTCTCTTTTCTGGTTTTATTATCAGAAGAGGAAACCGGTGCATTATCCTGTGATGCTTTATCGTTCGTCTGCTGACCTCCGATTTGGAATACAAGTCTCATGTCCAAAGAAACTAAAGAATTTGCTGAGGCATCCATAACATTCATGATGACCTTCTTTAGTTAATTTTTCAAAAATTGGTATATCTTAATTCTTCGAAACATGACGCAGGTAAGAGTATGTTGCTCTTACCTGCGTCATTTGTTTCACCTCTCTTAGCCGAGGAGTGCAAGAAAACCTTGACTTTGGAAATTGGCTTGCGCCAAGACTGAAACGCCGGCCTGCATTAGAACCTGATTCCGTGTAAATTCCGCGGTTTCTTTAGCAAAATCAGCATCCCTGATCCGGGATTCTGAAGCAGTTAAGTTCTCTGCAGCGACGCTCAAGTTAGCGATAGTAGATTCAAGCCGGTTGGTTGCGGCGCCCAGAATAGACCTGGTGCGGTTTACCTGAGCCAATGCTTCATCCACCACTTCAATCGCCTTATTGGCGCCATCCAAAGTAGTTACATTAATATCGGACATCGTTCTGCCGCTGCCGCGCCCGAATCCGAGATTATCCGCTTTCAGGTCGCCAAGCGCGAACTGGATATTCTGACCTTTATTAGAACCAATCTGGAAATTCAAGCCCGAGTTGTTGGTCGAAATCAAAACAGTAATGCCAGAGTTCGTGATGCCGCCATCACTGGTTACATCAAGAACTGCATCGAAATCGACAGTTACAAATTTGGCCGGGCCATCAGACTTTCCGCCTGAAATGAACACAACATCCTGCTGCCCGGCAGTAAACTTAACCTCTTCACCACCGTTAAGAGCGCCTTCATAAACATTGGCCGAGGTTTGCAGTTTATCTGTGCCTACTGAAAAACCGCTGCCGACGCGTAGAGTCACCTGTTCTTGAGGTATTCCAATTACCGTCGCTTCAGGACCGAACAGAGTAATAACATCACCAGCTTCGGCGCGTATCGATTCACCGCCATTAATACTGAAAGTGGCCTGTTCAGCATAACCCTCTTTGATAAGTTCCGCCTGATCTTGAATAGTGTAATTGTCTCTGGTTGTAGCGCTGGGAGCTCTCTGGAACGTCAGAGTAAAATTTAGACTCGAATCGGATCGACCTAAATCATCAATCAACTGCAGCGTTCCAGAAGAAGTGAAGGTGAACATGGCGTCTTCAAATCGCGTTTGCACCCCATTATCCTGATCAACGAGACCCAAACTTTGATCATATCCACGCGTTCTGGTGTTCAATTCAGAGATAAGACCGGAGATACTACCGAAACGGAAATCATTCAAGAGAGTATCCGCCTGTGCATTGGTGACGCTATAATCAAAGGTAAACGAACCTTCAAAAGTTGTACCATCAGAATTGGTTCCACGCAAAACAATCATGTCACCATCCTGGATAGTTGTACCGCCGGTATATATACCTCCATCAAAGGTTCCGTTCAATATCAAACCAGCGGTTCCTACAGCAGATCCACCGGATTGAATAGATGTCGACCGGTTCATAATCGCACCGGTTGCATCGCGGAAAACAATGGTACTTTCAACTATTCTCTGCTGCGCCGATTGAACATCCTGGACATTGATTTCAAACTCGCCGCTGCCAAAGGTGGAACCAGTTAAGGCCGTTACAGAATTGCCAACCTGCCCAACGCCGGACAGGTAGGACGACTCGCCGATTTCTCCTGAACGGGTCACGCCTTTGGTTTGAGTAACCGTGTAGTCAGATCGAATCAATGACATATTGAAATTGGTCTGATTTATTAATTCCGCCTGAGAAGTAAAAACCAGACGGCCTAAATTATCACCGGCGCCAGCGCTAACGGTTGTTCTGTAGGTTGTTGGAATGCTGGCGGTAGTTGTGACGCCAAATAAGGCTTTTTCAGCATCATCAATAGCGCCTTGAACAGCAGATGCCAGATTGGCTACAGTTGCTGCAGCCCCAACGCTATATGAACCAGTGAATTTTGTGATGCCATCCGCCAAAACGCCTTCAAATACAAATGTATCGTCTGTAGCGACACTAACGCCATTGAAAAAGTTACCTTGTATAGTGTCACCGCCAGCAGCAGCACCGGCAAAATGCGAGTCATCAGAGAACATGGCCATACTGACCGCAATATCGGTCTGGTTGCCGATGCCGGTGCTCAACACCTGAATAGACCCGACGCCATCTCCAGCAACGATTTGAGATGATCCCGCCTGCGTCTGACGAATATTAAGAAATGCGGTTCCACTGCTAAGCGTACTGGCGACAGGGGAACTATCAATATTAATTCCATAATTCTGCTGCCCGGCTTTTAATCCTGATTGAATGGAGAAGTCGCCATTAAGCAGATAATTCGAGGCAAACTGAGTTGTACTGGCGATTCGAGTGATTTCGTCAATACTCTGGAAAACCTCATCCTGGATGGCGTTACGGGCGGGGATATCGTTGACGCCTGTATTGGCCGCTTGCAATGCCAGTTCGCGAACCCGGTTTAACCTTGAGGTGGTTTCATCAAGCGCCCCTTCCGCGACGCTGATCATGTTGATGCCGTCTTGTGAATTGCTGATTGCCACGCCCAAACCTTTTACTTGCGTGTTTAACCGGTTGGCGACTGACATACCGGCAGCGTCATCACTGGCGCTGTTGATCCGCAATCCAGATGATAAACGCTCGATGGAGCGGGACAGACTATTACCTGTTATATTTATATTACGCTGTGCTGTTATCGATGAAATATTGGTATTTATACGAGTGATTCCCATTGTTTTCTTCCTCCTTGAGAGATCGTTGTTCAGCAATTCTGTATAAATATTTTGATATATTTTGATGCAGAATTTTCCGTGCCCGACCTGAGAATCCTCGACCATTTCTCTCCACGACCGCGTGCGGGGAGAATCAGCCGAAACGACTCTACTTGTAATCTGTCGAGTATTAAATATTGGCGCTTTGGGTAAAAAACTTGGAGAAGGAAGTTGAAGGAAGTTCTGTCGTCGTGATAAGGTTTCCGAGGCCTTTTATGCAGACGAGTTCAGTAGCATTATCCCCTTCCGTTATCCAATTATTATAAAACCTTCCTTTCTCTCTATTGAGTGTTTTTTTTACTCAAGACGTTTCCACCTTGGTCGATAATAAATAAAGCGAAATAAACTACAAAATTTATTAGAAAGTCTTTATAATTATCGTTGGGTTAGATTGCTCGATTCTCTTTTTCATTGGTTTCCGAGGCCTTTTGTGCAGACGAGTTCAGTAGTTTAGCCCCTTTCTTGCCAATTCATTTTCAAAACCGCTCATTTGCGGTTTTTTTTCTGCCTTTTTATAAGTCTTTTTTATTTTCTATTGCGTCTCATAATTTAAGACATTTTCAACCGTGATCGACATTATTTTCGGCAACATAATAGAAAACCTTGAGTAAAAATTTTGGTTTTTTCAAAAAAAGTTGGATTCAGCTGATCTCTGCCGTAATCTAGTGGAACATCCTTAACGGAGCAACGATCTATTACATCCATAGGTCAAGCAACCGCATAGGTTTTAATCAAATTAAGCTTATGGTAGACTCAGGTGATTATTTGCTTAATGCTCGATAACTACGCTGCACCTCATATCGCGATTAAAAGGGGATCAATATGTTTGGGCCGCTTACCTGCCTGTTTGTGGGCATTGGATTAATCATTTTTTTAATGCTGGTGTTGCGCTTTCATGCTTTTTTGGCATTAATTTCCGCTGCGATTTTGATTGCTTTCCTTTCTGACCAAATACCAGTCGATCAAGCGCTGCCGATGGTTGCGGAAAGATTTGGAGCCATGATGGGTGGAATCGGCATATTATTGGCTATGGCGGCCATTATCGGAAAGTGTTTGATGGACAGCGGCGCCGCTGAACGCATCGTCCGCGCCTTCACCCGCATTTTCGGCAAAGGCAACGAGCATTATTCCCTGCTCTCCAGCGGCTTCGTTTTATCGATCCCGGTCTTCTTTGACACGGTATTCTATTTATTGGCCCCGCTGGCCCGCGCCATTTACGCACGACGCAAAGAATGCTACGTACTGATCGTATGCGCAGCGGCGGCCGGTGGAGTCATAACCCATGCGCTGGTTCCCCCCACTCCCGGACCGATCATGGTGGCTGAGATATTCGATGATATCACCAAACAAATGGACGATCCTATTCGAGTTTCCATATTACTGACCATGATGATTGGTCTTTTATCCTCTATCGTTCCATTGATTATTGGTGGAATTCTTTACCCCATCTGGATCAACAAGCGCCTTAATATCACTCCCAAAGACGCGCTGGGCGTTTCACAGAAGGAGTTGGAGGAAATTGCGGATAAACCCAACAGCGAGTTGCCGAATTTATTCATATCACTACTGCCTTTTGTTCTTCCCGTAATTCTTCTGGCGGGCGCCTCTATCTTAAAAGCTTATATACCTACAGAAAATGATCCGGCCAAACTCTCAGAAATTATATCGGCATCCAGCATATTCAGCGCAATTTCCGGGATAATCAGTCAGGATAACTTGATTTATTGCATTGGAGTAATGAAACCCGTCACCAACATTATGGGCGATAAGAACCTGGTCTTTTTCCTGGGCGCACTGATCGCCATCTGGCTTTTGGTATCTCAAAAAAGCCTCAGCATGAAGGAATCCTTAAAACAATTGGAACCCGCCATCGCCAGCGGCGCGGTTATCGCCTTCATCACCTGCGCTGGCGGGGCCTTCGGCAAGATTCTCTATGAAGCCAAGGTGGGAGACGCCATCGCCCAGGCGGCGGAACACTGGGATATGTCGCTGATTGTGCTGGCTTTTCTGACCGCCAGCCTGATACGCGTAGCCCAAGGTTCAGCCACGGTAGCCATGATAACCACCGCCGGCATCATCGCGCCAACCCTGACCACCATCAATCTGCCCTATCATCCGGTATATCTGGTTGCGGTGATTGGATTTGGAGCGACGGGCTACTCATGGATGAACGACAGCGGCTTCTGGATATTCAGCCAGTTAACCGGACTGACCGAAGCCCAAACCCTCAAAACCTGGACCGCCATGCTGACCGTTATTGCATTGACCGGGTTCGTCTGGGTATTGCTCTTATCTAAGATATTGCCTTTAGTTTAGAGGTTTTGTTTTTTTATAATCAGTGGTTATAGGGGCGCCTTTCATGAACGCCCAAGGATAGAATCCCTTAGAATAATGAAATTAATATCATATTTATTGAATGTTTGCATCTCATTGCTCTATAGGATAGTTCAGAATCAGATTCTCCATATTGGGTTGTAAATTCGATAACAACTCAACAAGAGTGCCAGCTTTATTGACTACGTACAGGGAATAGGTTTCACCGTATTGTAATTGAGAAATATGAAAGTCCCCGTTGCTTTTACTACACGAATCTTTATATTTGCCGAGTAATGCCGAAGGTCGTACACTAACATTTTCTATAGGCTCACCGTATTGATCGACCACTTTTCCGGCAAGATACCCGGATTTTTGAAGAGTCACTTCCATTTTCATTAATGGTTCATTGGTATTTATTCGGCGTACCATTTCTTCCATCTGAGCTTGTGTAATATAAATTTGCTCATCCATATATTCCGTTATTTCCCCATTCCCGCCACGGGTATATGCATACTTGACACATAGAAATGAATCAACCGGTCGAAGGTTGGCAATAACAAACGTTCCATCTTCGGTATTATAGACTCCCGGCACATCAACATTACCTGTTTTCTTCTCACTCACACAAATTCTCGCTCCATCTGGAATTTCTCCCTCATTCGTAAGAATGCGTCCTTCCAAGGTTAGAAGATCATTGTTTTTGAGAACGATCTTCAGCGAGTCATAGTGCTCTCCCAGAGTAAAACGCAGGTCGATTGAACCGCTCTTAAAAAATGATCGATGACTAGTGGACCTCCCCCATCCTCCCCGCGTTTCATCAAGAGGATTCGGTTGATAAATCTGAGTCGATCCCTGATTAAAAAGTGCCGCGGTTATTCTCCCTGTATAGAGCTCATCATTCCATTGTTCGCGATCTTCCGTCAAAATAGAAAATGCAAAATTCCCGTCCGTATCACTATAGACATTTTCAGTTAAGGGAATTCGATGTTCAACATTGTCCTTCATGCGAACAAATTTAATTTCGGCATTGGGTACTGGAATATTTTTTTCATTTTTTACTATCCCCCAAAATGTAGTTTTCTTTACATGTAGCATTTCGAGTTTGACTGTGTAAACCGGTTTATCGTCTATTACTATGTCGGGAGTGCTACTTGTTTCTCTCGTCTCATAATAGAAGGGTGGATTCGATTGCAAATGCACGTCATCATCTATAAACAAGCGATAATCTCTTTTATCCATTTCCGGTGCGTAGTTGATTTGATATGTTCCTTTCGGAAGGTCAGTAAACGAAAAGGAACCAGCAGAATCCGTTGTTGTTTTCGAACTACAGATAAAATTGCCCCTTACACTCTCGTATAATTCAAGAGATATTCCTTCGAGTGGAGTTTCTGTATCTTTTAATATTACGGCGCCTTCTATTCGATGACGGCTCCAACCATCGAAATAAATAGGAACGTTTTGGGAGGGGTATGAAACAATAATCTCTTGCACGACAGGATTTAATTCAGGAGAATTTAAAGGATTTGCCGTAATTGTGTATTTCCCAAAAGGAAGATTTTGAAAACGAGCCACTCCATATTTCGTATTACTCAAATGTAATCCGGCTTTGTTGTCATCCGATGCTTTTAGCGTTAGTTCAACATCCGGGACGGATTTTGCGCCGAACATATAATTAAAATCAATTCCTTTCCTCTTTGTAAAAACTGTTAATTGGCTACAAGAAGCTAATTCAAGATTGACTCCTGCACATGAGGGATGCAACGGGCGAGAAAGGCTGGTTTGATTTTCATATTTTGCCAGGACAAAGTATAATCCCGGCGTCACATTGCGAAACCAACAAATTCCATTCTCGTTTGTAACTTCTTTTCCTACCAATTCTTCGCTCCCGCTAAAAGTGGGTAAAAACAATCTCCTGATTGCATAACGCCCATTATTACGAACCATTTGAATAGGCGTTGCGTTTCTCTCTACCGTAAGACGCTTCAAACCCAGGGAAAGAGCGTCAATCATACGCAACATATTGTCGCGGGAAGAATATCTGGGAATAAGATACTTAAATGCGCGATCATAAATAGGCTTGTCAACCGTCTTAAATGGTGGAGGATAAACGCCGACGCTGGTAATGCGATCTCCGATTTTAGGTGTAATAAATTCGACAAAATAATTTGGGTCATATTGATCCAACTGAAGAGCGGATTGGGGAAGATTTATCGCTTGAACGATTTCTAAAAGGTCATCTTGAAATCGGAGATTATATAGAACAGGTTTCTCAAATGGAGATGTTTCGATAAATACCCGCTGGTTGATTGCAATTGGTCTGGGACATTGAGTTGCTTTATACAGAGAGACTTCCGCGTCCGGTTGCGGCTTCGGAAGAATAGTTGTACTTGCCTCACTATAGACGTTCACCTTGAAATCACAATAATAATCCAACACAAAATCTATTGATGACGCTGTTGGATTGTCAATATTTTGCGTCTGCGGTTGATATCCTTTTGCGCGGGCTTCTAATTTAAATGGCGGCTTTTGAATCGATTCCAGCAACAACCCGCCGTCATGAAATGGATGCTCCTGCTCGCCTAATAGGATCACTCCGCTCTTTACCGGGGCGCCCAGTAGGTCGTGAATGGTGCATTTCAATATTCGTTCCTGATTTATACTATTATCATTTGGAACTAACGAAGCGGCTGACGCAGACTCGACTACATCGCGCCCTTTATCAGAAGAATTGGAGGGGGCATCCGCCTGCACAATTTCTGTTTGAGAGGATGGATCTGGTTCAATATAAAACGTGGCGTTCGGATTTGGTTTTAATCTTGTTTCTTGAGACAGCGCAACGAAGATAATGAGAACTATGACTGCAACAAAAACGGCGCCTGCGAATAAAGATAATTTTGAATACTTATTAATTCCCATTATCACCCCTTATCCGGTTACGAATTCATTATAAAAATTCGGCTTATCATAAAGTTAACGTTTGTATGACAGGATTATTACATCGATGTGCATGAAGTATCATGTTTTTGTCTGAATCTGGATAATCAGGATGGAAGGCTATTCAGGATCACTGTAGGAGACGCGTTTTTTGACTGACCGGATAGTGCAATTTATGGGGCATAATCGGTGGGTCGATAAAGCGCGACCCACATTACGGGACTAATAAATCTCTTTTTCCCATAGCCATTGACGTTTGAGGCCTTCTTCGAGATCGACTTTTGGTTCAAATCCTAACAGGTCATGCGCTCGGGATGTATCGGCCCAGGTATCTTTTACGTCGCCTTTTTCGGCTGGTTTAAATACCAGATTGGGTTTGATGCCAGAGACCTCTTCAAGGATATTGATCGTATCCATCAGCGAGCGTCGGCTGCCTCCACCTATGTTGAATATCCGGCCTTCAACTGGTTTCTGAGATGCCAGCAGGTTGGCTTGGACGATATCTTCGACGAAGGTGAAATCGCGGGTTTGCGAGCCATCGCCCAGGATAGAGATTTGCTGGTTCTGCATCATGGCTTTGATGAAAATATGGAATCCCATATCGGGACGCTGTCTGGGGCCATAAACGGTGAAATAGCGCAAGGCGACTATAGGAACCTGAAAATTCTGGTGGTACAGGCGGCAGAGATGCTCCGCCGCCAGTTTGGTGGTTCCATACGGAGAATAGGGCTGGGGAAGGCTTAACTCAGTAACCGGCAATTGATCGGTGTTGCCATAGATGGAAGAGGAAGAAGAGAAGACCACCCGAATTGGTTTGTTGAGATTCTTGATGCATTCCAGAATCTTCTGCGTGGCTGCGATATTGTTTTGTAAATACAATTCAAAGCAATCGCCCCAGCTGGCCCGAACTCCAGGTTGACCGGCGGTATGAAAAATGCAATCAACTTTTTTCAAAACCGGAGCTAAATCGATATCGATTATATTGCCGTTTATATATTCAAATTGCGGATTATCCAGATAGGCGGATAAATTCCTCTGCTTGACCTGGACATCATAATTATCGGTCATCGCATCAATACCGATAACGGAATCGCCGCGCTGCAAAAGGGCTTCACATAAGTGGCCGCCAATGAATCCTGCGCAGCCGGTTACTAGAACTGTCATACGGTTATACCTCTATAGTCTATCTACTGATGACGATTTCGCCCAAAGGGCAACCACAAGGGAATTGCCCCTACATAGAGTGATTGCGATTTCGCCCTCACCCGTGGGGAGAGGGGACGCAGTTACCCGGCATTATTTATTTGCCAACGGCTCTCATTATTGTTCATCAAAACCTATGGCCTGTTCCCAGGTAGCCAGAGCGTTGGGTAGTTCTAATTCGATCACGCGAAGCCTTGCCATATCGCTTAAACTACGACGCAGATCAGCATCATTTATCAAACGCAGCATGGCATCAGCCAGGGCTTGTTCGTTTTCCGCTGGAACCACTAAACCGCTCACGCCGTCTTCCACAAATTCCAACGGTCCGGGCGAGGCATCAGTCACGATAACCGGCAGTCCGCAGGCCATTGCTTCCAGCATGGCATTGGGCGTCCCTTCGTAGCGGGAAGCAAGAACAAATATAGCGGCGTTGGAATAAAACAGAAATGGCTGGCTTACTCTTCCATGCCACTCAATCCGGTCGGCAATGTTTAAATCCCCGGCCTGTTGATGCAGTTGGTCGCGCAGCAGCCCGTCGCCCAGTATATCCAAACGCCAATCGGGCGCCTGCGATGCGATCCGGGCGAAAGCGGGCAGAAGAATATCATATCCCTTCTGCTGATGCAGCCGTCCCACTGCTAAAATCGAAAGAGGCAGTTTATCACGCTTTTGCGTTTCATCAGGAGCCACCAGAGGATTAGGTACATAGTACAATTTGCTGCGCGGGGTGAAATCAGCTAACGCCTCCAAAACTCCATGGCTGTTGGCGGTTACCCGATCCGCATATTTATATAACCGCCGCCGCAGAAAATCCCATATCCGTCCCAGACTCTGCCGTGAAGGATCGTTGCGTTCTGAAATAATCACACATAGCCCTAAACCTACAGAGGCCATAATGGTCAGCAAGTTAGTGGTTCCCACAAATGATACTACAATCGGAGCGCCGCTGGATTTGATGCTGCGGCGCAGATTCCAGATTCTACGAAAGTTCATAGATAGCGCTTCGTAGAAGCCGCTGGATTGATGAATGCCGCCGGATACAATGCGCCGCACGGTAGGATCAAGCGAGAAAAAATCGCTGCTTTGATCAGCCAGGGTAATGACGCAGACGCGCTTGCCCTTCTTGGCCCATGCATTGGCCAGCAAAGTCAGCACCCGTTGCGCTCCACCGCCGCCCAGATCGCTGATAACCAGCGTTATATCAGCTGATGGCACTTTTTCATCCAAGATGATCCCCATTATTGCTTTATGATTACGCCCTGAAATTTACCGTCAAATTCAATAACCATGGGTTGCATATTTATTTCTTTGCAAAAGTCGCGAAAGGCCAGGTTATCTCCGATATCATCAGAGATAAGAATCCCTTCCGGTTTCAAAGCACCCCACACCAGTTGATAAGATAATCTTCTTCCGTCATACGACTTGTCCGAATCATAATGCGCCAGATCAAACTGCCTGGCCTTGGCAATCGCTCTGGGGACGCCTTCGCGATCCGCCATACGGAATAGAGTCCATTGTTTTCGCAACGCTTCGGGAACCACAACGCCAACCCAACGATCATTCATATATTCAAAATAGGGCAAATCGATACTGTATAAACGGGCTGATGGCCGATGTTGAATGGAGAGCAAAACCGCCAAACTTGACCAACCATAAGCAACGCCGGTTTCTAAAATTGATTCCGCTTTAATATGTTCACACAAGGTATAAAGCAAATCCAAGTTGCCTGCACCGCCCATTTTGACAGGACATGCGGCGGCGTTACGTTCCGCTTCCTGCAGTTCATTGGGATACAACTGTCTCAGTGAAGAAAAAGAGCCTTTACTTTTGGTGATGCGCTGGAGAGCGTCTTTTGATGAGCCAGCCAGAGTCTTGCACCATTCAATGGCTTCATCGCGCTGACTGGTCATATCATAGGAACTGGCGTCGCCAAACATCAAAGTCAATTTGGTTTTAAGACGCCGAAAGATTTCCGGCCAGATTACCGGCTGCGCGATATAACGGAAATACCCTAATTTATGCTTCAAACCACTCATTTAATATTACGCCTTATTTACGATTTACTAGAAATGTTATTCGCCGCTATATAATAATTGCATGAGTCATGAGGCAATACTATCGTCATACAAATTCATAATTTGCTCTACATGATTCTCTATTGAATAAAGCTGATAAATCTTATCCAGTGATTCTTTCCTGGCAATGTCTATTGAATCCGGGTTATCTAAAAGACCGAGGATTGAATTGCTAAAATCATCCACATCGTCTACCGCAGCCAACACTCCCAGCGGACAATTATGCATTATTTCACTATGCCCCCCGGAATCCGCCGCCACCACCGGCGTTCCAACAATCATAGACTCGACCAATGTACGCCCGAAACCCTCTTTTACAGCGGGAGCAGCAAGAACATCGAATGCGGCGAGAACCTGTTCGATTGGAGATATAAATCCCAACAAATGAAATCGATGCTCAATATTCAATTGTTTGAGGCTTGCGACGATCTGATCGGACATGCCATTACGATCAGCGCCAACCATAACAAAGGCAACAGGTTTTGAATATGAAGCAAGAATTTTAGCCGCCATTTCTACAAAAAACACGGGGCGCTTCTGCTCAACAAGATTACCGCAAAAACCGACTAAGGAGCAATCGTCTTCTAATCCCAATTGCTCAACCAATTTTTTCTTATATTCCGTCCGAGATAGATTCAACTGATTAGCAGAAAAAGGATTATTGATAATCCTGAATTTACTGGTTGCGCCATAGGGATAACTCGATAATACATATTGAGAAATGCAAACAACTTGATGACTAAACCTGATTAGAACTTTCATCAAACCGGTATTATAAAAAATCGCGCGTTGATGCCAGATGAATTTACAACCCGCCAGGCGTGCGGGAATCGCCCAGCTATAGTGCATGCGGGCGTCTTGAGTATGTACAATAGATATACGGTTTTTCCATAGGAAATTTACTAAAATAAAGATAATTTGAATTAGAAGAACAATATTATTGAGAATGCCCGGTTTGGCGCCAATATAGTTTTTCAATGGCAACAGAGTATAAGGCGCGCCATGTTCATTTAGATAGTTGGATAGTTGGCCTTCTTCATGCAAAACCACGAGCGGTTCAAACCGATTTCTATCAAGGTTCTCAATAAGCAGAAGGGTGGAGAGATGGCTGCCGCCCATTGTTGAACCGACAAAGGGGAAGCAAATACGAATTGGGGGGCTGCTTTTATTTGATTTTGACATGATAAAAGGAGAACTTAAATACGGCGTAATAGCAAATCCTTCAAATTACGGATCAATAAATGGAATTGCGCCCGTCTGTTTTGTTTAGCCAGGAAGCGCGAAACCAACTCGATCTCCCGCTTAATATCTATGTTAT
Organism: bacterium; assembly: GCA_963662285.2. GTDB lineage: Bacteria > Hinthialibacterota > Hinthialibacteria > Hinthialibacterales > Hinthialibacteraceae. The sequence goes on along the minus strand of CAXXMV010000004.1, from coordinate 20,578 downwards.
AAGCATCATCGATCAACCGGGCGATATTATCCTGACATACAATCTGATAGGCATGATCTACATACTCATGAACCAATAGAAGATAAATAATCTTCATCATAGAGGAGATATCGTTGATATACGATTGATTGGTCCAGGGCATTGGTTTCCAAAATAGCACATCTCCGTGAATCATCTGCCCTTTAGAATATGGAAGATTATTATTATCCAGGTATGGATGCTTCACTTTTGATAGAGGTCTCCAGTGATGCATTTCTACAAAACCTAGAGGAACGAATCCAAAAGGTCTTAAAAAAGATTCAATATCTGAAAAAAGCGGTTGTTTTTTTCTAACCGGGGCAAAAGTCACTTCCATACGGATAAAATTCAATGATTCTGATAATAGCGTCCTGGCAGTAGACAAAACCTCCAGTTCAGCGCCTTCCACATCGATCTTAAGATAAATCGCATCCTGAAAACCATACTGCTCCGCCGCCTGATCCATAGGAACAGTATCAATAGAGGCGGCGTCAACTAATTCATAATAATCCTGCCGGGAAAACAGGGATGTTTGTTCTATATCGGCTTCTAATAATGAAGTACAACCTCTTCTTTTATATATATTTAGAGTGCGGTGATCTGCTTGTTCACCTAATGCTGCGGGAAGAAATTTGATGCTTTTCCAGGGCTGTGATGCTGAATCTAGTTTTTCATTAAGTCTTTGACATTCAATTGCTTCAGGCTCGAAGCCAATGGCATTGACGGATGGAGCAATCAACGTCAATTCATCCTTAAATCCTCCCCGTGCGCCGACATCAAGGCATGTCATTGAAATTGAATGTAAAACCCGGCCAAGTTCATTTGAACCTAAAAAGGTTGAGTGGAGAGAATCACCTGCTTTTGAAATTGAGTCCGCGCCAGATTTATCCATCTTGTCTTGTTCCTTTTTTTTTCACCGTTAATTATGGAATACTTATTCGTATCAAAAATCAATTCCAGTTTACAGACAAATCACGTTTATAGACAAATCACAACCATCTCTTTCTTTTTGGCAATGTTGTCAATTTCATGATGTAATTCTGATTCATTAGATGAATTGTTTAATATAAGCATCACATCCGCTTCACATTCCCCGGATAGCCATTCCAGATCACGAATAGAATGATCGATGCAACGTTGACCGGCGCAAGTTTGATCGACAATACCGATCAATTCCATGCCCAGTTCGCGCACTGTAATATAGGCTAATTCAGCCCTTTCTCCAATTCCATAAAAAACAATGCGGTTTTTACCTTGCTGAACCAAAGGCGCAAGCGCATCATGCGACTTGCGGCGAATATCTCTGATATAAACATAAGAATATTGCAGAAATTCGTATGTAAGCCGTGATTTTTCTTTAATGCCGCTAGGAGTTAACAGATAGCGCAAGCGGCGGCGCTGGAGACTTTTAGTCTTTACGTAACCCTTGTAAATAACCCTCTTTAAGTAAGAATTAACAACACCCACAGCCACGCCCAACCTGCTGGCCAGGCCTTTTTGAGTTGTATCAGGTTCATTTTCAATCATCGCCAGCAGATTCAATATCATCTGCTCTTCGCGATCCATGAACGAATCTTCTTTTGTTTCTGCAATCTTTTTCACAAGTTATACGCTTCTATGATCGGAGATCCGACTAAACTGTTTTGATGAAAGAAAAGCAACCGTTGAAGGATACAAAATTCATTTTTTGAATATTACATTGATAATCATCATCCGTCAACCTTGTATTTTGTACTCCTTAAATAGAAAATATTATAAGGCGCTTGATAAAGCAACCTACTTTTCATGGGAAACGCAGAAACATAAGTGCTAATGCTTGGCATCATAACATAGGTATTCCCGTATCAAGAATGCTGAAAAAGAATGGCTTTATAAAATTTCAAACTCTATAATAAACCAAGATGTTTTATATAAACGCTCAAAAAAAAATTTAAAAAATATCAAATTATCCTTTTTTTGCATTTAAAAGCATAATAAACTGGAAAAGAACTAATTTTTAGTATTTTTTTACGATTAAAATATAACTCTCTGATTTTTATTATTTTGTTGACAAAGCCCTGGATATTGAGCTATAATTCGTTACTTGAATTTTTTGCAGACTTTTTTTAATATTATAAAAAAGTTATGTTACTATTAATATTATCTAAAAGAATGCAGCAAAAGTAAATTAAGCATATTCGGCTTATGCCGGATAATAATTCGTGGGCAGGGTTTTCCTGCTGAGACTATTATTAAAGGTTGAACCACAATCAATCAATGAACATTATCAAGACTATATCTGAAAACGAATTTAGAGACCGGTATTCATTGCCGCTTTTTATTCTTTTATTCTCAGACTTTTTAATTTTTTCACTTTCACTATTAGCGGCCTATTCGATCCGTTTTTATACCCATATATATAGTTATTTCCCTCCCCCGGATCCTCCATACATCCCGGAGTTTATGTCATATATCCATCTATCCATGTTTATCGGCGTAGTAGGCGTATTGGTATTTGAACGGTTGGGTTTATACGAACGTCGGGTAGGCTTGGATAGACAAGTGCATAGCAGTTCCCGCATCCTGGGCATCCTGGTTTCATATATATTCCTGATGGCGCTTCTGTTTAATTATAGAGGATTCTCTTTCTCTCGATTAACCGTCGGCATAGCCATTCCTATTGCGTGCACCGGAATGATCGTGCAACAACACATGATGAAATGGCTGCAAATTCATTTAATACGCAGCGGGATACTCTTTTCCAAGACTATAATCGTTGGATCAATAGAGCGTTGCCTTAGCGTTAATCAGAAACTGCAAAAATATTACGGTTCAGAATACCAGTTAATCGGTTGCATTGATTCAAATCCCGAACCAAAACAGAGCAATGATGCCATGCCCTGCCTGGGATCATTGGTTGATCTTGAAAATATCCTTAAAGATCAACCCATTGATAATGTGATTATCGCGTTGTCTCCCAATCATCATGAATCAGTTTTGCAAACCATTAATCATTGCTTAGATAATAATGTGTCGTATCAAATCATTCCGGAATTGTATGATCATCTCAGCACGAGTATGGAACCCAAAAACATATCATCTCTACCCACCATTATTTTCGGAGAAACTCCATTATATGGCTTGGGACAAATCATTAAACGCAGTATGGATATTCTATTTTCCAGCATAGCCATCATCGCCTCTTCACCAGTTATGTTGTTTATCACCATTTTAATCCGTTTGGATTCTAAAGGTCCGGTTTTCTTTATGCAGGAGAGAGTCGGCAACGACGGCAATAAGTTCGAAATACTCAAATTTCGTTCTATGGTTGATAACGCCGAAAGAGATACTGGCCCGAAATGGGCGACAACCAACGATCCGCGCACTACCAGGATTGGCCGGTTCCTGCGTCGTTACAATCTAGATGAACTGCCGCAGTTCTTTAATGTACTGCGCGGCGATATGAGTTTAGTCGGCCCCAGACCGGAACGACCTTATTTCGTTGATAAGTTCAAAGAACAAATCCCCAACTATACAAGACGCCATATGGTGAAATCGGGCATAACCGGTTGGGCGCAAGTCAACGGTTGGCGGGGAGACACATCTGTAATCGAACGAACCCAGCATGATTTGTATTATGTTGAGAATTGGTCGATCCTGCTGGATATCAAGATTCTTTGGAAGACATTTACTTCCTTCAAGAACGCGTACTAGGGGATAAGCGTCTTGTTGTCTGGGGTGGTTTTTTGATGGGTCGGTAAGGCTGACCCATCCTACACTTGGGTGGATTTAGATTCTCCTTCTATGTCTTACCGGGCGCCCACGAGGGGCGCGCCCTACGTTAGGCGTTGTTTATACCCTCTCAATCTAGCCCTCTCCCGGAGGGAGTGGGAATTTACTGACCAGCATTTATGGTAAACGCTTATGACGCTCCAAACCGGAAGAACGAGCCGGTTTCTTTTTATAATCATTGCTGCATTCTTTGCATGGGCGGGCTGTTCGACGCCTAAAGAAGATATTCTATCCAATGCAGCTGAATACCTGAAAAATGGCAATATCGCAGCCGCCCGTGAAGCCTATCAAAGCATTCTCAAAAAGAATCCCTACGATTCTCAATCTTTACAAGGTATGATCAACGCGACTCGTTTGGATGAAAATACTGAAGAACACGCCCGGTGGTGCGAACAGCTGCTTAAAATCCATCCCTGGGATCGATACGCCAATGTCATTGTCGGGAAACTACTTATTGAACAAGGCAACCTGACAGACGCCGTCAACCGTTTATTATTAGCTTACCTCGAATCAGACTTCGCTCAGGATAAACGGGAAATTTTAGAGCTTTTTGAAGAGATTCGCGCTCAGGAAAAATTGATCGAACTACCCCCAAAAGAGAAGCAAGATGCCCCGATCCCACAAACGCCTCAGCATTGAACAAGCCGTTGAACTATTCAAATCAGACAACTTAATTGATCTAGGGCAACAAGCCCATAATCTACGATTAGCTAAAGCCGATCCATCCATAGTCAGTTATGTGGTTGACCGTAATATCAATTATTCCAATATCTGCGCCGCGGGATGCGATTTCTGCGCCTTCTACCGCAAACCGGATGATCCCGACGCCTACACCCTTTCTGACGAAGAACTGCTCAAGAAAATTGAAGAACTGATAAACGTCGGCGGGACGCAAATACTGCTGCAAGGCGGGCTGCATCCCAAACTGCCCTTTTCGCACTACTGCGACCTTCTCTCTAAAATCAAAAATAATTTCACTATCGACCTGCACGCTTTTTCCGCCCCGGAGATTCATTTCTTCAGCCTGAAATTCAAGATGCCGGTTGCAGAAATTCTGAAACAATTAAAAGCCGCTGGCCTGGACACCATTCCGGGAGGAGGGGCGGAAATTCTTAATGACCGGGTAAGGAAAAAAGTGAGCGGCGGTAAATGCCTGACCAGGGATTGGCTCAAAGTGCATGAGGAAGCCCATAACCTGGGCATGAGAACCACCGCAACCATGATGTTCGGACATATCGAAACCATTGAGGAGCGCGTCGAACACCTCGATCATATACGTACGCTCCAGGACAAGACCGGAGGATTCACCGCTTTCATCCCCTGGACTTTTCAAGCCAGCAATACCGTCATGCAGGATGTTCCTGAATCGGGAGCGGTTGAATATCTCAAGACCTTGGCTATCTCGCGTCTCTTTCTGGATAATATAACCAATATCCAGGCTTCATTCATCACCCAGGGTAAGCAGATCGGGCAGATAGCCTTATTCTTCGGCGCCAACGATATGGGCGGCACCATGATGGAAGAGAATGTAGTAGCCGCAACCGGGATTCATAATTGCAGCAACGAACAAGAGATTCAAAAGATCATCCAGGACGCCAATTTTATCCCCCGGAAAAGAAATACCATTTATCAGTATTTGGATTAAAAGATTGTATGAACGACATTCATAGGTGGTTGGAGAAGCGCCTTTCATGGGCGCCCAGGGATATCCAGGTTGTTCTTTACCGGGCGTCCTGGATATCCCTGAACGCTATGATTGGGTGGATATTTACCGGGCGCCCACAAGGGGTCGCCCCTACTTACAAAACGATAAACATCTATATTCATTTAACTTATGAATTTATAACTCAAAACCTCTATATAATAATTGTTGACCTAATGCAGCAAGCCTCTATGATAACCGCTTTGAATTTCGTATAATGCGGCAATGTTTTGAATTCATTTTCCCAAGCAAAATAATTTGCGCCGGGGAGCGCGGTACGCTTATTGCGGCCGCGTATTTGGGGAATACCCAAAATCTTTATAAACTAATAGAATCTAGATTTCTCAGAGGAGGCAAGAAATGGAACAATCCATGTTGTTTGCAACTATGGTGGCCATGAGCAGCGTATTTGGCCTGGGTCTAACGATGTTTTTGCTAGGAAGCGTCAAGATTCGCTTAACGGAACGGTTAGGCATAAACGACGCACAGATGGGTAAACTGTTTTCTGCTTATAACTTCAGCAACCTGGTTTTCGTTATCGTAGCGGGAATCACTTGCGATATGTTTGGTTACCAGACTATCGCAGTCGCCGGTTTTGTTGCTGGCGCTATCGCGGTTTTTCTGTTCGGACAAGCCAGCAATTACAAACTGGCAGTTATTTGCTGTCTTCTGCTGGGCGCCGGTAGTATGTTCATGAACACAGCAGGCAACACGCTGCTTGCCGATCCGGCGATTCTCTATGCAGATGCAGGCCGCTCCGGCAACATGGGCAACGTATTCTTTGGCGTGGGCGCGTTCTGCGCACCGTTCCTGACCGCATTCTTCTTTAAAAAATTATCATACGGCGGAACCATGACTGTTCTAGCCATTATTCTTTTGATTCCCCTGATTTTCGCACTGGGCGGAGATTTCCCTAAATCAGGAGGAAATTTCAGCGCTAGTGAAGCAGCTGCATTAATCACTAATCCAACCATAATTCTATGCGCATTGGCATTGATGTGCTACATCGCATTGGAAGTATCAATGGCTGGTTGGATCACCACTTATATGACCAGCGTCGGCGCCAGCGAAGCCAAAGCTTCCGGCGTTCTATCCTTCTTCTCAGTAGCTATCATGGTAGGCCGACTCTTCACGGCACTGGTTATTGGTGGATATTTGAACCTGGCAGCTAATGGTCAATGGCTTCTGGCAGGGGCCGCTTTAATCGCAGCGGTTGTGCTCTTTATGCTCAAAAACGCTAACTCCCAAGGCATGGCGACTATTTTATTCATCCTGATTGGTCTACTTTTCGCTCCATGCTTCCCGACTATCGCAGGTTTAATGTTCTCTAGAGTCTCTCAAGGCGGTACAGGCTTCAGCATTATTTTCTCAGTTGGTCTGCTAGGCGCTATCTTCGTTCCCGCCTGGATGGGTTCGATCGCTTCCGGTGAAGGCAAAACCATCAAAGACGCAATGGTAGTAGCGGCAGTTACAGCTATCATTTTATGCGTAATGGCCGTTATTATGGGCTTGGTTCTTCCAGCTCCACTAGCATAATTATTATCAAGTCCCGTAGGGTGGGTCGCGTTTTATGACCCACCGATTCGGTGGCTTGCGGTGGGTCGGTAAGGCGTGACCTACCCTACATAAAACATACTCAGGGGCGTGGAAAAATTCCACGCCCCTTTTTTGCATTCATTCGTAATATAAAATTCATGCAATCCGTTTGCCGGGTGGTGGTTTCCCGTAGGGTGGGTCGCGTTTTATGACCCACCGTTTCTAGTTAACCACAGGTGGCTTGCGGTAGGTCGGTAAAGCGTGAGTGGCTTCGGGCGCCCACAAGGAGCGCCCCTACTTGGTTGCCCGGCATTTATGTTTGATAAGATTATTTGGATTACATATATCTAGTTTCAGGTGAATATTCATGAAAAACCGACTGGTTCTGCGTATTGTTTTATCTGGATTGATTGTTACAGGCTACTTGAGTTGTTTGCCAATCCTATCGATCGCTCAAATGGAAAATATTGTTAATGGCTTTCCAACTCAGCCCGGAGTGGCGGTGTTGGACGCCAAACAGGGCATCAAGGCATTGTATCCTATCGCAGGTTTTCCAACGGATGTTGAAGTGCTGCCGTCAATGATCCATTTCGCGGTAACGACGCAGGCGGGAGAGTTATTAATTTTTTCCGGCGAAGGCGAAAAGATTTATAATGCCAGTTTCGACTCGCTCAATGATGTTGATTGCGCTGATAGAGATGGCAAAATATTCCTGTTGACATCGCGTTCCAGCAAACGGATTTTCTTTTTTAACCGTGATACCAAAGAACAAAAACAGGTTGATTATCCATTCCAGGGTCCGGTTGACGCAGACCTACTGGACAACGGAAACCTTCTGGTATGCGACGCCGTAGCCGGGCGCGTAGTCGAAATAACTGACGATGGTAAATTAGTATGGAGTTATTCAGACGGTTTAAAGCAGCCTATGGATGCCCTCCGGCTGGTAGATGGCAATACGCTTATAGCCGATTTTGATAATCATCGCGTTATAACGGTATCGCCCAGTGGAGATATCGTCTCGCAACTGCGCGGTTTTGATCATCCCAATAAGTTATCTTTGCTCACGTCGGGATCAGTATTAGTAGCCGATTCGGATCAGCAGGAGATCGAGGAAATCAATCTTAAAGGGGAGCGGCGCATAATCCGTAAGAATATGAATTCAGTTCAATCGGTTGCCTTTATCCCGACTGAAAATATGTATCTGTGCGCTATCCAGGATAAGTTTCACGCCCCGAAACAACCAATGAAACCCGGTGCAGCACAGGTTCTTATAAAATCCGAAGTGAAACCTTCTATCATCAGTGGTTTTCTGAATAATTCATATTCCTTGCTGATTGCGGCTATTGTTCTGGGATTTTTCAGCAGAAGGCTTAAAAAGCAATCCGTCTTATCCCGCGCTTTTTTGCTTATTTCATATATTTTTATTTTTTGGATTACCTACGCCGCCCATGGACGGGCAGTTTCCAGCGTTACTCATAGACCGGAACTGATCTTCTGGTTGGGGGCTTTAGTGCTATGCATCCTGGTATATAAGGATGCAGCGGCGTGTTATTGGTCAAAAGATAAATGGCTTGAGTCGGATGAAGGTTTAACCTTTCCCCTCAGTATCAAGAATGTTTTGTTACTGGCTGCTGTATCGCTGGCTGCATTGTTGGCGCAGTATTTTCATCTGAAGGGAATGCCCCTATTCGGCAAAATACCCTGGTACGCCCCGATGGTTATATGGGGAATTGCCCTATATTGGTTTTACCGCATACTAATGCAAAAACGGCGGATGGATTCAATCGGGCATTCAACATTTCAGGTTGGACCGGTTACGATGGCCGTACCTTTCTCTACAGGCAGCGTCACTCTGGATGAATTTGACGAACAGGATGGTGAACTGCATTCAAGCGAATCAAGCGACCATCTAGCCGATTCGTGGGCTAATACGCTGTTGATCATCATAATCCTGCTGGGCGCTGCATTATACTTAATCGGCGCAACCTCCATACCCACTGACGTGCATGGCGATGAAGCCGAAGTGGCTCTTCATGGCATACAAGTGCGCGATTCGGGCAATTGGAATATTTTCAACTTGGGATGGTATGGTATACCTAACCTGTTTTATCTGATTCCCGGATGGGTAATGTGGCTCTGCGGCGACAACCTGTTTGGCGTAAGGATAGCAGGAGCATTGATAGGAGTGTCATGCATCCCACTATTTTTTATCCTGGCGCGGCGATTCTTACGTCCAATTCCGGTGGTGATCGCCACTCTGCTATTTACCGCATCTTCGTTCTTTATCCATTTCTCGCGTATTGGAATAGGTTATAACCAGACTACGTTATTTACATTGGCTGTTATGTATGCACTGGTGCGCGGCTTGCAGGATAAAGATTCCCGGTGGTTAGTGTTGTCGGGAGCCTTGTCGGGATTGGGCGTTCTGTCATATCAGGCCACCAAAATTCTCGGTCCATTGGTTGCGGCGTCATTGTTGGTTATGTGGGTGACGCGCTCGTTGACTCTGCGCAGCGCTCTTAAAGGACTGGCGGCCTATCTGTTTGCGTTCTGTATTGTGATCGCCCCATTATCCGGCGTCTATATGGCTGCATCGGATGCGGCATTCTCCCGCGCCCAAAGCGTTACTTTATTATCTAAACAGGGCGAAGAATTTATTCGTAGAGACTACCCCAAGGATATATCCCGAACTGGTTTAATAAAACAACAGATCGAAAAATCATTGTTAGCGCCTATAACTTATCATGATAACAGCCCTTATTTAGCTAACCGGGCTAATGGGGGAATGCTGGATCCGGTTGCGGCGGTTCTGTTTACTGCGGGATTTTTCCTAATGCTTGGAACAATGATGAATCCAGCCTCACGCCTGTTATTGTTGTGGATTTTCTGCATCCCCCTGGCGGGCAGCGCATTGACGGATCACGCGCCATCATATCAGCGCCTGGTTGGTTTGCTGCCGTTTCTGTTGATAGCGGCGGCGCCGGTGCTGGATGGCTGTTTGAGCCAACTATCCCGCGCTTTTCAATGGCCGGTACGCATGCGGCTGCATATCACCTCTGCGATTTTGGTGGTATTTATAATCCTGGGGATGAACCGTTATTTCCATCAGATCATGGTCAAGCCTCAAATAGTGGATGAATGGACGCGCATCGCCCGCTATCTGGATAACGCCGGACCGGAACAATACACTTTCTTCTTCGGGCCGCCAGCTGTTTATTTCAAATATGGAACCTTGCGGTTTATCGCGCAGGACGCCAAGGGCGAAGATATATTGAAGCCGGATGATTTTATCAAGAATCGGGTCATACGGCGTGGTCCGGTCTGCTTCTTATTGGTGCGCAACCATAGAACTTATATCCATAAGCTGCGTGAACTTTATCCTGGCGGGCGTGAAGAGAATCATTTTAATTCAGAAGGCGCCGCGCCGTTTACTACTTATGAGGTGAATTTTTAGCGCCAGAAAACCAAAGCAAAGCCGTCGGAATTATGTTTTTATAGCCGATCAGGCAAATTTGTTCCATCTCAACGATCACGTATCTTGAAGGCGCTGGATGGAATGATAAGATAAGGGTCATAATTTTTTAGAAATTTTTAGAAATTTTTAGAAATTTGTTAAACAAAATCGATTCTTTCGTTGTCGTGATGCATAATCAGGAAACATTGATGAAGCGTTGTGCTGCGATGGGGTCGCCATTTCAATACACACACATGGCCTTATATTTACGGATATTCGTATATGTTGCGGCTCATGGTGTCAGTGAGGATTATTAACATGTCGTTTCGAGTATTGATAAGTGATCCGCTCGCACAGGAAGGTATAGATATCCTTCAGAGTCATGACAAGGTCCATGTTGATGTGAAGACTAAACTTTCACCGGAAGAGCTGCAGGAAATAATCGGGCAGTATGACGCCCTGGTTATCCGCAGCGGAACCCAGGTGACCAAAGAGGTTTTGGAACGCGCCGACAAGCTGAAAGTGGTTGGCCGGGCCGGGGTTGGTCTGGATAACGTGGATATCGAAGCGGCGACCAAACGCGGCGTTATCGTTATGAATACGCCGGGCGGCAACACGATCTCCACGGCGGAGCATACCTGGGCGATGTTGATGAGTTTATCCCGCAACATTCCAGCCGCTTACATCTCACTACGCGAAGGCCGGTGGGATCGTAAAAAATACACGGGAACCGAATTACTGGGCAAGACGCTGGGCATAGTCGGTCTGGGACGCATCGGCAGCATTGTTGCTGAACGCGCCAAATCTTTTGGTATGAAGGTGCTTGGTTTTGATCCCTATGCTTCTGATGAACGCATCGAAAATATGGGGCTTGAGCCGGTTACTCTGGATGAACTGTATGCACGCTCAGACTACATCACGGTTCATACTCCCAAATCGAAAGATACCGCCCATCTGTTTGATGATCAGGCTTTCGCCAAAATGAAAAAAGGCGTCAGGGTCATCAATGTCGCCCGCGGCGGCATCATAGAGGAAGCAGCCTTGCTTCGCGCTCTGGAAAGCGGAAAATGCGCCGGCGCGGCGCTTGACGTATACGAAGAAGAACCCCCTTCTGCAGACCATCCACTGGTAGTGCGTGAAGATTGCATTTGTACGCCTCACCTGGGCGCTTCAACCGAAGAAGCCCAGGTTAACGTTGCTATCGACATTGGCCGCAATGTCCTGGATACATTGTTAGGCGGCGAAGTCCGTAACGCGGTCAATATTCCTGCCATCCCGCCGGAAGTCAGAACCGCATTGGGACCATATCTTCCATTGGCGGTTAAACTGGGGATGTTCGCTATCCAATATCTGGGCAAACATCCAGATAAACTTGAAGTTACCTATTCCGGTCCGATTTCAAACCATGACCCTTCCCTGCTGACCCTGTCGGTGCTCAAAGGATTGCTGCAACCGGTAATGACGGAAACGGTTAATTTCGTTAATGCTCCCATCTTGGCCAAACAACGCAACATTGAATATACGGAAAGCAAGACATCCAAAACGGCTGATTATACTAATTTAATCACAGTAAAATTGACTGCTGGCGAGGAATCGATGTCAGTCAGCGGCACCACCTTTGCGGATGACTCGCGCTTCGTTCAGGTTGATGGATTCCGTATCGAAGCCAAGCCTTATGGCAATGTATTGTTCTTCAAAAATGTGGATGAACCGGGCGTTATCGGTCATGTATGCACTGTCCTGGGCAAGGCCGCAATCAATATTGCTGATATGTCGTTAGGACGTGAATCACGCGGTGGATACGCTGTAACTGTTTGTAATGTGGATGCGCCGGTATCTGATGCCGTTCTGGAAGAATTGCGCGAATTAAATCTGGTGAAAGATATTAAGTTGATCGACTTGCATTAGAATGGTTGGTTAATAAATATATAGGGAATATTTTGGTTGATATATCTTCTTTGCGAGTCGGCGTTGTTCCTTATACGAACGTGCGGCCCCTCGAATATAATCTTAAGCAATGTCTACCTGGGGCGTCAATCATTTATGACGTCCCCTCTTCTTTAGCCGGTAAACTAAGCAGAGGCGAATTGGATGTAGCGATGGTTTCATCGATTGAACTGATGCGCCATCCAGAATATAGCCATATCCCCGGATTGGGGATATGCAGTGATGGCCCGGTGCGCAGCGTTTGCATGTTCAGTAAAAAACCTCCCAAAAAGATTGAAACGCTGGCGCTGGATAAGAGTTCGCTCAGTTCCGCCGCCATGATCCGCATCTTATATGATGAGTTCTGGGAGCATACACCTGATTTTCTCTCCTACACTCCACCGATAGAAGATGGCTTGAAAATCGCAGACGCCGTCTTCTCTATCGGCGATCCAACTTTGGAGTTTAGCAAAGATGGATTGCTGAACTTTGATCTGGGAGAAATCTGGAGGGATTATTGCGGTCTGTCGTTCGTCTATGCATTGTGGATAACCAGAGCCGGATTGAATCCTGAAGAACTAGCTGCGCCTTTTAATGATGCGGCGCAGAGTGGTTTAGACAACCTGGATGAAATTTCTGAGCGTTGCTCCAGGAAATCCTCTTTATCAGTTGATTTCTTTAAGGATTATTATACCAGGTGTATTTATTACCATCCCGGAACGCGTGAAATGGAAGGAATGCGCTTCTTCTTTGATCGAGCCAGGAAATTTGAAGAATAGATACGAGTAGTTTTCAAAGACTAACTGTAAGAATAAAAAAAAGTGGTTGTTATCAATCCTCTCCTGACCTCTCCCAATCTTGGGAGAGGAATTTTAGCCAACAGTTTTTCATAAAACAAAGCCAAAGCAATAAAACTTGTGATATCTCAAAACCCCTCTCCCCAAAGTTTGTAAAGGCCTGGGACATGGGTAACAGGTGTTCGGGGACATAGGTAACACATTTTCTGAGTGTATTCTAGCCTTGAAAGGAGGCGAAGAATATGCCCTGGAACGAGGTGGACCTTATGTCTCTGAGAAAAGAATTCGTATTGTTGAGCCAGCAAGAAGAAAGCAACATCAGCCAATTATGTAAACGGTTTGATATCAGCCGTAAGACGGGTTACAAATGGATCAAACGGTACAAAGAAGGAGGAGGCGAAAATCTCCAAGACCGTTCCAAAAAACCCAATACTTGCCCTCATCAAACAGATAAGTCTATCGAGCAAGCCATTACAGAAAATCGCGAAAAAGGATGGGGAGGACGCAAAATTCGCTCTCGTCTGATTCAATTGGGATACGAAAATGTTCCTAGCGCCAGCACTATTACTGCCGTGTTACGCCGACTGGGATTGCTGGATGAAAAGGAAAGTCACAAGCACAAAGCCTATAAGCGTTTTGAAAAAGATACGCCCAACGAATTGTGGCAAATGGATTTCAAAGGAGATTTTCCCACGCTCAAAGCACGCTGTTATCCGCTCAGCATTCTGGATGATTGCACGCGCTTTGTTCCCGGATTATTTTCGTGCGCCAATCAGCAAAGGGAAACCGTGCAAGACTCCCTGGAAAGCGTGTTCAGGATGTATGGTATGCCTCGGGCGATGTTGATGGATAACGGAAGTCCGTGGGGAGGATGCAAAACCTGCGAATACACCAGATTGACAATATGGCTGATACGATTGGGTATTCGCGTGTATCACGGTCGCCCCTACCATCCGCAAACCCAAGGCAAGGTCGAGCGATTTCACCGGACCTTTAAGCAAGAATTGCTGATAAGGGAATCGTTTGTGGATTTGGAATATTGCCAAAGGCGGTTTGATGAGTGGCGTTATGAATACAATTTTGAGCGTCCTCACGAAGCCCTGGATATGGATGTCCCGGCTAACCATTATACGTCCAGTCCTTTTGTTTATCCGGGAAGTTTGCCGGATATCGAGTACGCGCCGGGCAGCATTATCAGGAAGGTGCAACAAGGAGGTCGGGTGGCGTACCGTGGTGAAGATTACCGGGTGAGCCGCGCCCTGGTAGGATGCCCGGTTGCCTTGAAACCCGCTATGACCGATGGGATGATGGACGTATATTTTTGCCGACAAAAAATCAAGACGCTCGATCTGCGTTTGAATGAAATCAAAGAAGATAACTTGGCAATCCAGAAAAAGGCGTCACAATAGAAATTGGTTGGGCGAAACGGAAGCGGGCGCTGCAGGAGTGCAACCCGCCAGGGATAGCCGATCCGAGGTGCGAGGGATAATGCAGGAGGTGAAATATTCACCTCCTCCCTCTAAGCCAACCAATTATCCTGAGCATCTCTAGATGCCTAAAAAAAAACTCAAACAATAACCTGGGATAAATCCCGGTTTTGATAAAAAACTGTAACCCATGTCCCCGAACATGTGTTACCCATCTACCCGGTCTGTACAAAGTTTGGGGGAGAGGGGTTTGTTCTCTACAACTTTATTCTATCAGACTTACTCTAATCATCGTTGCTTGATAATGATAATCCTACAGAATATACCTCGACAGATCGGTGTCTTCGATGATATCGCCTAATTTATCCTGCACGAATTTTTCGTCTACCACGATGGTCTCACCCGGTTTTTCCGGCGCCTCGAAGAGGATATCTTCGAGCAAGGTTTCCATGATGGTATGCAGGCGCCGGGCGCCGATGTTTTCCATTTCGTCATTGATATGAGCGGCCATCCGGGCCATCTCTTTGATACCGTCTTCTTTGAAATCAATGGTTACTTTTTCGGTGCTCAACAAAGCGCTGTATTGACGCAGAAGAGAATTTTTCGGTTCGGTAAGGATGCGCTGAAAGTCATCTTCATCCAGATCGTCCAGTTCCACACGGATGGGGAAGCGTCCCTGCAATTCAGGGATCAAGTCAGACGGGCTGGTTCCATGAAAGGCGCCAGCGGCGATGAAGAGGATATGGTCGGTCTTTATCATGCCGTACTTGGTGAAGACGGTGGAGCCTTCGATCAGCGGCAGGATGTCGCGTTGCACTCCTGAGCGGGATACATCCGGACCAGAATTGCCGTCGCGTCCCACGATTTTATCGATTTCATCTAGGAAGACGATGCCGGATTGCTCAACGCGAGAAATTGCTTCACTGACGATTTGATCCATATCGATCAGGCGCTCTGCTTCTTCCTGTTCGATGATAGGCCGGGCGTCAGAGATTTTCATCTGTTTACGTTTTTTGCGGGTCGGCATCATTTTCTCAACCATGTCTTTGAGGTCGATGCCAATCTCTTCGAGTCCAATTCCGGGAGGGACGCCCACCACGACATTGGAAGAACTTTCGGTGACTTCGGGTTCGACAATGCG
The DNA here is from genome assembly GCA_963662285.2 of bacterium. Classification (GTDB taxonomy): domain Bacteria; phylum Hinthialibacterota; class Hinthialibacteria; order Hinthialibacterales; family Hinthialibacteraceae. Next base: position 4,806 of record CAXXMV010000004.1, on the reverse strand, counting down.
GTCTTCCAGTTTCCCTTCGCGCAGCATGGTTCTGAAGCGTTCGCGGGTGGTTTCGAGTCTCGATTCAGCGTCTTGATGATCCGGGTTTTGAATTGAATCGATATCGCTAACCGTACGGGCCACATTGTGAGGAACCAGCAGATTGAGCAGCCGGTCTTCCGCCGCTTGCTCGGCAGCAGTATGACATTCCCTGGTTTTTTGGGTGCGCTCTTTGGTTACGGAAATTTCCACCAGATCGCGAATGATGGACTCCACATCGCGGCCGACATAGCCCACTTCGGTGAACTTGGATGCTTCCACCTTTATGAATGGGGCGTCTTCCAGTTTGGCCAGCCGCCGGGCGATTTCAGTTTTCCCCACTCCGGTAGAACCTATCATGATAATGTTCTTGGGGTGGATTTCATCCTGCATTTCCTGATCCAGGATACGCCGGCGCGAGCGGTTGCGTAGAGCGATAGCGACGGATTTTTTGGCGTCATCCTGGCCGATGATATATTTATCCAGTTCCTGGACGATTTGTTTAGGGGTTAGTCCAGGCACAGTGGTTGATAAAAGCAGTGTGGAAGACGAAGGATTTGTTGGTTCAGTCATGATTCCTCGATTCATTAATTATTACGATTATTTTTTTGCTTTTTTATTGTTTTTGCCGTTGGATTCATTATCATCATCTTCTTCATCTTGAGGAAGATATTCCAACAAAATATTGCTGTTGGTATAGATGCAGATTTCGGAAGTGATCTTCATAGCCTCTACGACAATATCTTTCAGGGGTAAATCAGAGAAACGCAGCAAGGCCTGCGCTGCGGCCTGGGCGTAGGGTCCGCCCGATCCGATAGCGATAACGCCGTCGTCCGGTTCAATCACGTCTCCAGTTCCGGAGATAACCAGGGTGGTTTTTTCGTCGCAAACGATCAGCAATGCTTCAAGGTGACGCAGCATTTTATCGGTGCGCCAGTCTTTGGCCAGTTCGACAGCCGAGCGGGTCAGGTTGCCTTTGTATTCATCCAGTTTCGTTTCAAATTTCTCGAAAAGAGTAAAGGCATCAGCGGATGTACCTGCGAATCCGGCCAGAATCTCTCCATCAAACATAGTGCGCACTTTCCGCGCTGATTGTTTCATGATGGTATCGCCAAGCGTTACCTGACCATCGCCCGCAATTACTACTTCATCGCCTTTGCGGACGGCAAGAATTGTAGTCGCCTGAATGCGACCGGGATTTCCGTGTGAGAAATTCAAAACGTTACTCCTTGTTGAATTATGGATAGAGCGATTAACAAAATTATGTTCGTTTATTATCACCTTTGGTCTTCGAAAAAGCCAGTCTTTTCTGGCTTTTTCGAATCGCCAATCAGAACATTATTATGAAAACGACTCAAAAAAGTTCAAACACTATTTATATTGTAACATTGTATCTCTCAATTGCCGCTTGAACCAGATTTCCAGATTTTGTCTGCGGATTAAGTTTTACGCTTATCCACATATCATAATATACGGGCTACAATAACAAAATCGTTATTTTTCCGATAATTTATAAACGATTTGATCAATTGAAAGTAAACAATTTTTTATGATGGATATGAAATGAAACCCAAAACACGGTATTTCGTTGATTTCGACCATACTATTTCTAAACGCGATGTCTGGAATACATTACTGATAGCCAGCAATCCAAGCGGCTGGCGTGAAATAATCGATTCATATATCAGTGATGAGATATCATCACGGGAATGCAACCTATTGCTTGCCAAATCAGTGACTTTATCTGAAGATGAAGCGCATGATATAGTGCGTGACATCGGCATTGATCCCACCTTTCATAACTTTGTGGAATGGGCGCAGCAACAAAAATCTCCTCTGCTGATCTTATCCGATGGCTATCAATTTTACATTGATTTATTGTTAAAACAGGAAGGATTGGATTTTATCCCCTATTTCAGCAATCAAATGACATGGACGAATCAAGGAATTCAAGTAGAATTTCCTTTATATAAGGAAGATTGCGAACGTGACATGGCGCATTGCAAATGCCAGCATGTTCGAGAATCGAATGGTTACCGGCGGATATATATCGGAGACGGCGTATCCGATTCCTGCGCAGCGGGAAAATGCGATTTCGTCTATGCTAAACTGAACCTGCTTGATTATTGCCGGGAAAACGGTATCGCGCATAAACCATTCAATAATTTCCAGGAAATCATCGATTTCGAAGAAAATTATTTCTCCCAGGCCAGTAATGGAGTTCTGGCGTAATAACAATATTTGGAGATAGTATCATGGTAAAAAAACGGGTGACGGCGCCAGCTCTGAAAAACATGAAGAAGCATGGCGATAAAATAGCAATGCTTACCGCTTATGATTATACCTTCGCCTTATTGATGGATCAGGCGGGAGTGGATGTTCTGCTGGTAGGCGACTCTCTGGGCATGGTTGTTCAGGGTCATGAATCAACAATACCAGTCACTCTCGAAGAGATCATATATCATACCCGTCCGGTTAAACGGGCGGCGCAGCGTGCGCTGGTTGTGGCGGATATGCCTTTCCTTTCTTATCAGATTAATCCTGAAGAAGCGGCGAGAAATGCTGGCCGCCTCTTAAAAGAAGGCGGCGCAGATGCAGTTAAACTGGAAGGCGGCAGCAAGACGGTTCCAGCCATAGAAAAAATGGTATCAGCGGGCATCCCGGTAATGGGGCATGTCGGTCTGGAGCCGCAATCCAGCAAACTGCTGGGCGGACATAAGGTTCAGGGTAAAAGCGTCGCCGCGATAGAACAGTTAGTGAACGATGCCAGAGCTTTGGAAAAAGCGGGCGCTTTTTCTATTGTGATCGAAGCTATCCCCTGGCAGGCGGCGCAACTTATCACCGAAGCCATCAAAATCCCTACTATCGGCATCGGCGCCGGACCGCATTGCGACGGTCAGGTATTGGTTTACGCTGATATGCTGGGGCTTTTCACCTCATTTCAACCACATTTCGTACGGCGTTTCGCCCAGATGGGTGATATGTCAGTTGAAGCCTTTGAGAAATACTGCCAGTCGGTGAAGAATGGCAATTTCCCAACCTTGGAAGAAAGTTACACCTTAGATGATGCGGTGCTTGAAGAGATGGAACATATTGATTCCCCATTCATGCAAGCCCAATCGTGGATAGGGATTGTGGGTAATGCGCCCTCACCCTAGCCCTCTCCCGGCGGGAGAGGGGACTTGGAGGCAACAATTGCAGGTAGTTGGTAGTATAACCAAATGGCTTAATATAAGGTCAGAATCATTATTTGACAATAAAAGCATAGGTTTCGTCCCCACCATGGGTTATCTCCACCAGGGTCATCTTTCTTTGATGCGCAAGGCAAGAGAACAGAATGATCTGGTGGTTGTTTCGATCTACGTTAATCCCACACAGTTCGTCCCCGGCGAGGATTTTGAGCATTATCCACGTGATGAAAAACGCGATCTGGCTTTGCTGGAGGCGGAAGGCGTGGATTATGTTATCACACCGTCTGATCAAGATATTTATCCTGAAGGTTTCTCTACTTATATCGAACCGCCAGCTGCCAGCCAGGGATGGTGCGGCAATGCCCGTCCAGGACACTTCCGGGGGGTTTGCACTATTGTTGCGATCTTGTTTAATCTGGTTAGGCCTGATAAAGTTTACTTGGGTCGTAAGGATGCACAGCAATCGGTGGTCATCCGCTCCATGACCAATGACTTTCGTTTTCCGGTTGAGATTGTAGTGTGCCCCATAATTCGCGAGCCGGATGGCTTGGCCATGTCGTCCCGTAATGTATATTTAACTCTTGAAGAAAGAAACAAAGCGCTGGTATTGCATGATACGCTAGTGCTTGGTATGCAACAATATAAAGCCGAAAGACGCCATGCAGCTGATATTATTACCCAAGGAAAGCAACAAATTCAACAAATTGAGGGAGTTCGGCTGGACTATCTTGGAATCGTGGAGCAAAATACATTTAAACCCGTTGACATTGTCCAATCAGGCAATTTCTATATTGGCGCTATCTATCTGGGTAAAACTCGTTTGATTGATAATTTAGTATTCGGCCAAGGGGGAAATCAATCATGCAACGCATAATGCTGAAATCAAAAATCCAGGAAGTAAAGGTCACTAATAAAGAGATTCATTACTCTGGAAGTTTGGGAATAGATAAAAACTTGATGGAAGCCGCCGATATTATGTTTGGCGAGCAGATTCATATATATAACGTAACCAATGGTTCGCGGCTGGTTACATACGCAATACCCGCGCCCGCAGGTTCCGGGATAATCTCGGTCAAAGGCGCCGCAGGGCGTTTGATGGAAAAGGGCGACACCATTTTGATAGTGGCTTTTAATAATATAGATGAAAGTGATATAGCTTCTTATACGCATAAAATCGTTTACGTGGATGATAAGAATCAACCAGTCAAAATTGATGAGCGTACTGAAGAAGATTACTTGAAGATGTAATTCGATAATATTAACCATCGTTGTATCTATCATAGAATACTGGGAGCGCAGCATGACTGTTTTCCACAGTGATTTTTTAATCGTCGGATCAGGCGTAGCCGGTCTTAAGACTGCGTTGAAAGCAGCTGAACACGGCAGTGTTCGCCTGGTCACCAAAAAAGAGGATTTCGAATCCAACACCAATTACGCTCAAGGCGGCATCGCCAGCGTTCTTGATCAAAACGATACCTTTGAATCACACATCATCGACACTCATCAAGCTGGCGCCGGATTATGCCACCCCGATGCAGTAAACTTGATAGTCACTCAAGGGCCGGCAGCGATTAAGGAACTTATGGAGATTGGCGTC
>CAXXMV010000003.1:0-435612 GCA_963662285.2 bacterium | reverse complement strand
GAAGACATCGCCAAACTGGATCGACTTCAAGCAGAAGCCGAACAAGGAATTAATATGAGTGGGCCTTTTATAGGAGAAGAAGCCAACGAACACTTACGAAAATTGATGAGAAAAGTATAAATGGAAATTCTTTACAGCAAAAATTTTGAGAAGGCTTTTTCAAAACTTCCCCGCAGGCAACAGGAAAAAGTCGATGAAATAATCACCCTTTTCAGACAAAATCCTCATAATCCGCGACTCAGAAACCATGCGCTTCACGGAAAACAAAAAGGCCAACGATCTATTGAAGCCGGAGGAGATTTACGTTTAGTGTTCATCGAAAAAGACAACTATATGATAGTTCGCTTCCTCACCGTCGGAACCCATTCCCAAGTTTACTAAGCGCCTCCCCTCCCCATAAATATTTCATTCTGCTCACAATGGAGAAATCTCCTGATAACTTAAAACTATTCAACCATCAGCACGTTTAATTATAACAAACAGGCAATTATCGGAGGTTCAAAATGTTAAAGCAACGTTTATTCACTATCTGTCTTCTAGCAGCCATAGTTTCATTAGGCAATCTGGCCTATTCACAGGCGTTAATCACATCTCATCCTCATTCAAAAGGAATCTCTCTACCCATCCGCAGCCATGAAGTCTCAATTGAAATTCAAGAGCAGGCGGCGGTTACCACTATCGATCAGGTATTCTACAATCCCGGCGACTCAAGGATTGAAGGAACCTATCTGTTGGCGGTTCCCAAAGATGCCTCCATCTCTTCATTCAAGATGAAGATGAATGGCGAAGATATTAAAGGAGAACTACTCGGAAAAAAAGAAGCCGATAAAATATATCAAGATATCGTCCGTAAACTTAAAGATCCCGGCATCTTATCATTTTATGGATGCGGAATCATCCGTGCGCGAGTCTTCCCCATTGAGCCAAAATCCACCCAGAAAATCACCATTCGCTATGAAGAGATGCTGGATTACGATAGAGGCGTATGTAGTTACCAATATGCTCTGGCCAGCGATAAACTCAATAAACAACCCATTGAATTCGTTAAAGTTTCTGCGAAAATCTCTTCAAATTCACCCATCAAAAATATCTACTCGCCCAGTCATGATATCAAGGTCAACAAGAGTTCCAATTTCGAAGCATCCATCAAATACAGCGATGAAAACGTTACTCCCGAACAGGATTTCCAACTGATCTTTTCAGTGTCGCCTGATGCAGTCGGATTAAATCTTTTGACCTATAAAGAGAAGGATGAAGACGGATTTTTCCTATTGCTGGCAGCTCCCAATATTGCCAAAAAGAAGGATTCCGTCGCCAAAAATGTGATTTTTGTACTGGATAAGTCCGGCAGTATGCAAAAGGATAATAAAATTAAACAAGCCAAAGATGCTTTGGAGTTCTGCATCCGTAGTTTGAATGAGAAAGATCATTTCGCGTTGGTATCCTTCAGCGATGAAATTGAAACACTGTCAGAAATCACTAAAGTCAAGCAGGATAAAATCGATGATATTTGTGGAAAATTGCAGAAAATAGACGCCAGCGGAGGCACTAATATCAATGATGCATTGCAGACAGCTTTCGCGCTATTGCCCGAAGGCGACAAACCGTCCTACATTATCTTCCTGACCGATGGACTTCCTACCGTCGGCGTCCGGGACGCCAAGCAAATCCTTGAAAATGCGAAAGATAGCAACAAAACCAAGTGCAGAGTCTTTACCTTTGGCGTAGGATTCGACGTAAATACCTTGTTGCTCGATCAACTGTCGCAAACCAACAAGGGACTATCCACCTATGTCAAGCCGGATCAGGATATCGAGGTATCCGTATCTTCGCTATATTCAAAAATATCCGATCCAGTCCTGGCTGACTTGAAACTGGATTTCGATGACGTATCCACATCAAAGATTTATCCACGCGAGTTGCCCGACCTTTTCAGCGGTTCGCAACTAGTTGTTTTGGGAAGATATGAAAAAGGCGCCGATAGTCTGGTTTCATTATCCGGCAAAGCTGATGGAGAAAAGAAACGTTTCAAAGATGAATTCTCTTTCACCAGGAGTGACACGCGTTCCGACTTCATACCACGCCTTTGGGCGGCGCGGCGCATTGGTTATCTTATGAATGAGATAAGAATAAATGGCAAAAATAAAGAACTAGTGCAGGAGATAGTAGATTTAAGCAAGCGTTTTGGCATCTTGACCGAATTCACCTCATTCCTGGTTACCGACGCTCCTATAGCCATACAACCAGTCGCCCCGGCTGTACGAGCAAGAGAAAACCTTAGGTCTCTGGGATATGCAACAAGCAATATGTCGCTGGGCTTAAAACAGTCATCCGGGAAAGAGGCAGTAGCCAATTCTGAGATAATGCAAGAACAATTGCAAAATGCTGATTCCCTATCCGTGCAAAACTGGTTCTATAAATATGGCGCCGACAACAAAAAAGAGGTTCAGCGCATCCAAGGCGTCCGTTACGCCGGGCAACAGGCGTTCTTCAATCAAGAAAACTCCTGGGTATCAACCAAATACGACGCCAACCAGAAAACCATTCAGGTCAAACCATTCAGCGCCGCCTATTTCCAATTAGCCGACCTGTCTCCCGACGTCTCCGCCATATTGGCTTTGGGAGAGAATGTATCGTTCGTGCGTAATGACATAATGGTTCAAATCGATGAGAAAGGTCTGGATGAATTAAGCGAAACCCAGATCAAAGAATTACGGTAAAGTCATATGATAATAAAAATTCCGCCTTCAAAGAGCCTATAATTAAGGGCTTTTTGAAGGTGGAAGTAGTTGTTTTATACTAATTTCTCTAGGAGTTTTTTTATGGACGTTATGGGCAATACAAGTCTATTAAAGTTTCCAGAGAGCCTCATAAAGCCAAAATTTTCATAAAAGGACGCAGATTTCTTGTCTTTGGCATCAACGACTATTCCCATAATCCCGATTGTTTCTGCTGCATAAAGTGTGGTTTTGAAAGAATGCAAAATCAAAGTATCCCCAAATCCCTGTCCATGATAGTTTTTATCCACAGCCAGTCTGCCAAGTAACAGGAAAGGCAGTTCATTATATCCTCCTAAGTTATGGTCATCTGGAAGATTATTCCGTAGAATAGAATGAGCGCTGATTGAATAGTAACCAATAATTTTTGTTTCTTCAGCAAGAACATAGATTTTTGTCAGGCTTCTCTTTTGATCCTGATTCGCGAATTTTATCAAGTAAGTATTTAATACATCAACTCCACAATCAAATTGATTTCTATCATGTTTTTTCGGATTGAAAAACTCAATTGTCTTTTTCAAGAGTAAATTCTTTCAATTTTTTTGCAGCTTTTTTCATTCTTTCCGTTGGTTCTGGCGGATTATCAATCATAGCAAAAAAATTATGCCAATCCTCTGTACTAAATATAGTTTTATCATGCTCTGTAATGACGGCTTCAGCCATTTGACGTATACTTTTCCGGACAAATTTGCTTTTATCCAGTTTAAGAAAATCCCTCGCCTTTTCCATCATATCAAAGGTTACTTCATCCATTCGTATTTTCAGGGTATTGTCTTTGCTAATTTCAGTAGTCATGGAGCACCTCTTTTTGATTTACTCTACTAGATGATAGTATACCTACATATGTGGGTACTTGTCAAAGAATTTTTACCAACTCAAGAAATACTATATGAACCTAAATCAATAGGTACTAATTCTTATTCAACAATATACGAATAAACAGCGGCCCACCAACCAGTGCGGTTATAATTCCAACCGGCAGTTCGGTGGGTGAAAAAATGGTGCGGGCTACGGTGTCGCAGGCTACCAGGAAAGCGCCGCCCAGAAAGAACGAAGCAGGTAAGACAATCCGGTGGTCGTATCCGCTTAATTGCCGCACGGTATGGGGCACGATCAGCCCGACGAATCCAATAGGGCCGGACATCGAAACAACCGCCGCCGTAGCCAGCCCGCCGCCAATGAAGACTCTCTTCTGTACGCCAGCGACATCTACTCCATGCCCGGAAGCCAGTTCTTCTCCCATAGTCAGGTGGTTGAGTTCAACCATACAACTGAATAGAATGCCCAGACCAGGTAATAAAAGGGGAAAAAGGGCTGCCAGTTCCCGGTAACCGATGACATCCAGGCCGCCCATCATCCAGCGATCCATCTGCAACAGAAGATATGGGCTGGCCAGATACCTCAAGAACATTATGGCCCCGGCGGACATAATCGATACAGTTACTCCAGCCAGCAGCAAAGTAAAAATAGTCACTCCTTCAGGACGCCGTGAGATAAAATAGATGATCCACAAAACGCAGAACGAACCAGCCAAAGCGAATATCTGGACAGTATTGAATACCCACCATGAGGCCATCAGCCAGGGAAACAGAATGGCGACAGCTGCTCCAATAGAGGCGCCGCCAGTTATGCCCAGCGTGTAAGGTTCGGCTAATGGATTGTGTAATATAACTTGAAAAGAGGCGCCGACCACCGCAAGGGTTCCGCCAACCAGAGCGGCCAGAATGACGCGCGGGATGCGTTGGAAGAAGAAGATTTCAGCGCTTGCGTTCCAGCCTCCCTCTTTTAAGGCGTGGATGATTTCACTCAAATGAATTGTTTCGCCGCCAATGAATGGAGTAATGCATAAGACGGCTAGAAAAGGCGCTCCGTATAGCAGAATACATATCAGGTAAGTCCGGGGAGTAATGGGACGTTTCATCAGTTTTCCCTTTCAAACCGGGGGAAAACCACCGGACGGTTAACCTGGGGATGTTTGGACAGAACAATATCTCCTCCATAGACATCCTGCAGCAAATCATATTGGAAAACATCATCAGGCGTACCGTCGCAGACGATCCGGCCATGATTCATCAGCACAATACGCTCGCAATACAGCGAAGCCAGATTCAGGTCATGCATCACCACCGCTACGGAAAGTCCGCCTTTGACCAGCCGGGTCAGGATATCGAAAAAGTTGACTTGATGATGAAGATCAAGGGCGCTGGTCGGTTCATCCAACAGCAGGATCGCCGGTTCTTGCGCAAGCACCGAGGCTAACAATACCCTTTGGCGCTCGCCGCCCGACAGATGCGACAAGCGTCGGTTCATCAAGGATAAGGCGTCGGTCTGCTCCAGGCATTGCTTAACGATGTTCATATCCTCTTCGCACAGAAAACCGCTTAGCGATAAATGGGCGTAACGTCCCATGCTGACTACATTAATTACGCGGTGGTCAAATTCATAAGGGGTGGATTGAGGTAAATATCCCAAAACTCTGGCGATACTGCGCCGGTCCATTTTTTTGAGGTCGTTTTGACCTATATGAATAGTTCCTGTAGATAATGGTTGAACCCCCGCCGCCAAACGCAGAAGTGTGCTTTTGCCCGATCCATTTGGCCCGATAATAGCTGTGATCTCTCCTTCACTAAGCGAAAAATCATCCACTGCCAGATTCCATTTTGAATCAGGATACTGGTACCTTAAACCAGAGATACTGAGCGTTTGAGGAGGTTTGTTATTGGTCGCCATGCAAAACCTCATAGAAGCGGCGTGCGGTAAGAACTATTCTGGGACTCATTATTAAAATATTGTCATCGGTGACACAATGAATTCGATCCGAAGCAACCGCGCTAAGGGTAGGCATTGCCTGCCAATCATTCTTCATAGTTAATAAATCAGGCGGTCCAATTTCTTCACCCGGCTTCAACTCGATAATAATATCTGGATTGCGCATTAGTAATGATTCTTTGGATATTACAGGATAACGACCGGGAGCGTCTTCAAAGACATTTCGCCCTCCGGCAATATTCAGTAACTCGTTTATGAAGGTAGTACCGTTTATGGTATAAATACCCGATAATGATCCAATGCGGCGGCTTATGGTAATAAAGGTATTGATCTTAAACTTGTTACGTTGAGTTTTATTATGTATTAGATCAAGTTCTTTCCTGGTGTCTGCAATTATTTCATTCGCTTTTTCCTCGCAGCCTAATGCTTGGCTAATCAGTTTGATGCCGTCATACATTGAAGCCAGGTTCTCCATATCAACCCGCAATATCGGAATGTTTTTTTCTCTGCAAAAATCCTGGTATTTCGCCATTTCACCTTGAATAATCACCAGATCAGGGCGCAGCGACAATACTGTTTCAAAGTTGGGATTAATCCAACCTCCGATTTTATCTTTTTCTAAAGCTTCCGGTGGATAAATGGTAAAATCGCTAACTCCAATTACCCGGTCTTCTTGACCAAGAGCATAAACCGTCTCAACGATATTAGGCGCTGCGCAGATTACTCTTTTGGGATATAAATCCATATTACTACTGGCATTTTTAGGGCGTAATAAGTCGACCTGGCTTAGTCCGAAGGACAACAATATTCCCATTACAAATAGGATTATGCTCAGTTGAATTATGGGTTTCTTTAGGTTAATCATTATTGATAACACTCTAAATACAAAAAACCCTGGCCAGTTAAGCCAGGGGTAGTTTTTTACTTTTAATAATCCAGTTTCTCAATCCCCGAAGAACTGACATCTTCCTTACCGGCAGGTTTCCTGGCTCCCGTCTGTTATCTTTTTCCCCCCTTCCCATCCCTACCATAATACGGTCATGGAGACAGTGGGCGTAATACCTGGAAAAACATATAGAGTTAAACTCTAGACGGTTACAGTGGCGGGTCCGCACAGGTATTTAACCTGTTTCCCTTTTAATCGTCAGAATATCATTAAGCAATATTCTTTTAACGAACACCTGTAAGGCTATGTATAATATTCACTTTAATTTCAAAGATAAAATAAGCAAGTGGAGGTTAGATGTAAACTTAATGCAGGAATTATTAATAACATAATATCCAGATTAATCTAACATGGGATTAACTATATTGTTAATCACATTATTAATTTCATCATCAATTCCATTATATGCATTTCGAAGCCCATCCTGGATATTATGCGCTACATGAACTAGTCTTTGATACCATTCATCATCCTTGGTGATTCCATCTATGTCCTCTTCGATTTTCTTTAATATCAATCGATTCATTTCAAACAACTCGATTAAAATGGCAGTTGAAGGAACGATGATTTTATTCGTTGTCCACGTTTTTTTATCAATTTCGCGAAGAATGTCAATCATCTCATCCAATAAGCCATCACGATAAAATCTACGGGGAATTTTTGTTGATGTCATTGATTTTTAGGTATAGAACTTTCGATGAGCACAAGAAAAAAAGAATCGCTAGACAGCCAGAATAAAACAAGTTGAATCAAAAGTTTAATACATAATATAATTTGATACGATACTACAAGAATATAATATGTAGAGTCAATATAAGAATTCATTTTTGTATAAATAAATATTAAAATATTTCCCTGGATATATTAAAACAAATCAAAACTTATCATTTAGTACTTTTATGAGTCATTCCAATATCCCATAATCATTAAATCCATCGTTTGCATAACGCAAAAACTTTGGTTAACTCCAATAGTATGATAAACTTGTTTAAGGTTTTTATGATTATTTAATTAAAATTTTGCATCAAAGGTTGAGGGTATTGTAATGCTCGACGGCATCGGGCGCAGTTTAACGGTTTCTATCGAGTGGAAGGGTAATTCTCTCCCCATATCTTATATTGATTGTGGAGAGGGTGAGGTATTTTTGTATCTACACGGCTGGGGGCAATCTCATGCCGCTTTTCTACCAATTATCGAGAGCCTTTCAGGGAAAGGAAGGCATATTGCAGTAGACCTTCCTGGATTTGGCGATTCGCCTGTTCCTCCTGAAGCCTGGGCGCCTAGAGATTACGCCGCTCTGATCAACCAATTCCTGAAAAAAATTGCGGTCAATAGATGTATTGCGATCGGGCATTCCTATGGAGGGCGCGTTGCGTTTTGGCTGGCGGCTGAGAATCCGGCGGTTATTAAGGGGCTTTTTCTTATCGCTTCGGCCGGTCTGAAAACCCGGTTGCCATTTTCACGGCAATTACGCATATCAGTCATTCGTTCGCTGGCAAGATTATCCCGGCGCTGCCTGCCTTTCATCGGTCAACGCATCAAGGATTATCTGTACAGCAAAATCGCATCCCGCGATTATAAACAATCAGGCGTAATGCGGCCAATACTTATAAAGGCCGTAAACGATGATGTCAGCGAAATTCTCCCTCAAATCAATAATCCCGTCCTATTGCTTTATGGAGAAAACGATCTGGAGACGCCGCCCAAATTGGGTCAAAACATGAATGAACTCTTGCCTAATTCGCAATATATCGAATTGCCTGGATTCGATCATCATTCAATTTTGAATAGGGGGCGGCATCAAACCGTCCATCAATTAACAGCTTTTGTGAACAAACTCGTTAGAAACCAATAAAATGAATGAAATATATCCACTAATCAATTTTTCTTCTTCTCTGTTAATCCTTACAATTGGCGCGATGGCCGCGTTATATCCGGTCAATCTTCGCTTTATCCATTTCTTTCAGCAGGAAGAATATGATAACCGTCGTTTTTTAAAGTGGTGGATTTCTTCTAGATCGTTTGAAAAACGTACTTCCGGACTCGTCTTGATATTCGCACTAGCTTTATGGTTATCCGAAGCCCCCGCCAGCATCTCTTCCCTCCCCTTATTCAGAGTAATTCTGTTATCTTCGATCCTTGCAGCATCCATCGCCGTGGTTGGATGGACAAATCGCGCGCATTCCACCAAGAAAGCGCTGGTGATGACCTCGCGCGTCAAGCGTATTATTACTATCTGCCTTATCCTGCAAACCATATTTCTATCGGGCGCCGTCTCATTATTGATGATAACGGGCTACATGAAATTTCATTTGCTCGTTAATATGCTGGTCATTGCAATTTCCCTTATTGCCATTCCCTTCTATATAGTTGCAGCCAACTTATGCCTGGCGCCTTATGAATCATTGGTGCAAAGAAAATACCTTAATGAAGCGAAAAGTATTCTGGCGCGCATCAAACCAGAGATCATCGGCATCACTGGAAGTTACGGCAAAACCTCATTTAAGCATATCCTGGCCCATATCCTCGCTTCACATGCGCCCACCCTGGCCACTCCGGGCAGCGTTAATACATTGATGGGAATTACCCGCATAATCCGTGAACGCTTGAGAAACGATCATGCCTATTTTATTGTCGAGATGGGTGCTTATGGGATCGGATCAATCAAACGTCTATGCGGCTTGACTCCACCCGACGCGGCTATCGTAACCGCAGTAGGCCTGGCCCACATGGAGCGTTTTAAGTCTATTGATACTGTAGCGCAGGCAAAGTCGGAACTGCCTCAAGCCCTGCCTCAAACTGGCTCCGCAATCCTTTACGGGGATGACCCCAATGTCAGGACTATGGCTGATTCGCTCAAGGTTAAAGCCAAATTCTATGGCGTTGATGCAACGCTTGGTCATTTGGATTGCTTACTCAAAGAAGCAACTCTGACCGATAACGGATTGAAATGTACACTGGAATATGAAGGTAAATCTTATTCTTTTGAAATGCCTCTTTACGGAAGGCATCAAGCCTTAAACGCAACCGGAGCATTCTTAACCGCCATGACAATGGGTGTAGCGCCTATAACAGCCATCGCAGCGCTGCAGAACGTTCCTCCCATTCCGCACCGTTTAGTGGTTCATAAAGACGCCAATGGCGTTACAACCATAGATGACGCTTATAATTCCAATCCAACCGGTTTTGAAAATGCTTTAGATGTTTTAGAATCATTAAGCGGCGCCAGAAAGATATTGATTACTCCCGGTATGGTCGAATTGGGCGATCAAGCAGATGAGGCTCATCGGCGCATCGCCGCTCATGCAGCCTCTAGATGCGACCGGATTTTATTGGTCGCGGCGCACCGGCTGGAGGCTTTTCGACAGGGATTAATAGATCATAACTTCCCGGAAGAAAAGATTCTCCAGTTTTCATCTCTTTCTGAAGCGCAACAGTGGTTAAACCAGGAATTGAAATCCGGCGACATCGTTTTGTATGAAAACGATCTGCCCGATTTATATGAAACGCAAACAGCTTTTAGCTTTTTTTAGTTTTAGTTTTATATCTAGTACTCTATCAAAACATATAACAAAGTCACCTCTCCCCCCGGGAGAGGGTTAGGGTGAGGGAGTGGAATCAAGCGCTTCCAACTCATCAAAAATACCTCTAGGAGATCAATAATGAGTCAGGATGGAAAAATCCGGGTTGCAGTACTTTTCGGGGGACGTTCTACAGAACATGAAATCAGCGTCATCACAGCTCTTCAGCTTATGGATGCATTTGATTCAACCCGTTTTGAAGTTGTACCTGTGTATATTGATCCTGAAGGGTATTGGTATACTGGAGAAGAGTTGCGCCATCGCAATAACTATCTGCTGACTCCAGAAACCAAACAGAAGATATGCCGCGTCAGGCTGACCAGCGATCTGGATTCTGAACTGGTAGAAGTTGATCCACCTAAAGGCTGGTTTGGAGCAAAACCTGCGCGGCGCTTTGAAGTGGATGTCTTTTTCCCCGCTTTTCATGGAACCTACGGCGAAGATGGATGCATCCAGGGATTTCTCGAATTCATTGGCGCTGCATATACTGGCAGCGGTCCACGCGCCGCTTCAATAGGCATGAACAAGCATACCGCTAAACAGACTCTCAGCGCCCAGGGCATCCCGGTGCTTCCGGGAATATTGCTTGACAAGCGCGATTGGGAACCAATCAAAGCCGATGATACAACCCGGCAAATACTTCATAACATGGATTTACCCCTGATGATAAAACCCTGCAACCTTGGATCAAGCATCGGTATATCATCAGCCAGAGATGAAGAACAACTGATGGTATCCATCGCCGGGGCTTTTGTATTTGATAATCAGGTAATCGTAGAACCGCTTTTGGAAGATATGTATGAACTTAACATATCAGTTCTGGAAGGCGATGAACCAAGGCTTTCGGCTATCGAACGCCCGATATGCGATGATCAACTATTAACCTTTGAACAGAAATACCTCAAAGGCGGTGGGAAAAAAGGCGGTAATAAAACCAGCGATGGAATGGCTTCTCTCAAACGTGACCTCAATCCTACCGATGTTCCAGATGAAGTATTAGATAACGTTCGGCAATACGCCATAAAAGCCTTCAGTGGTTTGGATTGCCGAGGGCTGGCCCGTTTTGATTTCCTGGTTGATAAAAAAGACGATAAAGTCTATTTCAATGAGATTAATACCCTGCCCGGCTCATTCTCATATTATCTGTGGGAAGCCGCTGAACCAGCGCTTCCCTTCACCGAATTGCTCACAGAACTGGTTGAAAAAGCACAGCAAAATTGGCGGGATAATAAGAAAATCCGACGCATCATCGAACGCCGGATATTTACCTAATCGGTATTATTTTATGTTTACTTTTGGTTTAGAAAAAAAGCCGTCTCCTTAAGGAAACGGCTTTTTAATTATTTCACACTATGTATAAATGTTTACGACTTACTGTCCGAGTATAGTTCCACCAGCCATGACGACATCGCCTAAACTGACAAGACCATTAGATGTTGAATAAGGGAAACCACGAGAACCAGCAGTACCGGTACCGATGCCTGCTGATCCGTCTGGACCAATACCAATAAATGCCCATTGACCTGATTTAAGTGGAGTAATGCCAAATTCAGTAGCTAAAGCTCCCGGTTCCAAGCATTGAATGCCTTGATTGCGACCAGGTATATGTGGATCAACATCAGCATAAATATAGGTATTATATCCACTGCCGAAACCTCGATCCGCCATATCCATATTTTTACCGAAGAATGGATCGCTGGGTACGGAAGACATATAAGATATTGGACTGGTTAATACTGCAAGATAATCTCTGGTAGTTCGATTTGCTTCAGGGAAGTCGCCGACGCCATTAAATACATTCTTAAGTATATCGCGACCTTCAGTTGTATCATCATCCCATCCATCAATCGGAAGATGATTTGTATCCAGTTGCAGCATCTGAACGGCTGTATCCATAGATTTCATATCGGAAAAACAGCGTGCAATCTTGGCCCTGATTTGTGCGTTCAAAAAGTTAGGTACAGCGATAGCCGCAAGTATACCGATAATCGCGACAACGATAAGTAATTCGATAAGCGTAAAACCTTTTTTCATTGAAGACCTCCCATTTTTACCATTATTATATCTTGTTATAAAAAAAAACAATGATCTTGCATTACATTAACGTTAATTATAACTCATGTAATCAGCATTTCTCAAGATGCCTGTTAAGAAATAAGTTCCGATTACCGACATTAATAATAAAGACCGCTTATGCGGTCTTTATTATTAATGTCGGTATATTTTCATTAGAATCAAGCAAACAGATTCATTATTAATGAGTTAGCTTATTCTAAATTTCAGGAGGGGTCTCAATTTTAAAGAAGAATTCACCAGAGTTGGTTATTTGTCCATTTTGTGAAATACTTTGGATTTTTATGATATATCGCTTACCGCTTGCAATTTCGTTAACTTGAACCAAGTGCTGCATCTCTGGATATGTTTCTACTGGCAACATTCTTTCAAAATTAGGCAATGCCGTAGATATGAATATACGCGAAGTTGATGGGACTTCGCTATTCCATTTAATTTCTATGCTTTGCGGTCCAGATTGCCTAATAACTATGTCCTTGATTTGATTCCAATCTCTTTCTTTCCATCCAATTATTACCCTGGGAAAATCACTACGAATCAGGCTGATCCATTGCCGGACAGTTTCAGATTTAATAGATGTTAATTGATTCTGGTATCGGGTCTCTAAAATCATGGTCAAACGTTCGAGCGTTTGAAGATGCGCTTCCAGATGCAGAGCTTCGTCTTCATCATAGGTACGTTTCCAAAGATCGAAGCCCCAAATAACTTGTTTTGCATAATGAAAAATGTCTGAAACAAAACGCTGACGCTCCAAGCGTTGGTGAAGATCATTAAAATCTATGGGTTTCAAATAATCACGTATTGATTCAAGTTCCCAAATTGCTTTATCGAGCAGTTCACTGGCTTCCACGCTTTCCTGGGCTAAATCAGTTAAAACCTGTTTATCCGGATTCTTTAGTATTGCTAAATACTGCTGAATTTCCTGATCATGCCCCAAACCCCAATCGGATTGAGAGGGAAACTTGAATTGATCAATTGAAGGTAAGTTTCCTTGAGAGGCTAAAAATAGGATGTTTTTAACCATACCGATTTTGGCGCTCCATAAAGAAGAATTTCGCAGTATCTGACATAAGACCTGCCCTTCACGGGTTAAGGGTTCAATATTGTATTTTTCTTTGCACCATTGTTCGGCGAGTATATTCGGATCAATCGAAACGCCAGCTATATCATTAGCCAGAGCCATCAAATTAATCTCATTAGGAGAATTAAATATTGATCCCTGCTGCCCATTAACGATAGTTACGACGCCTTGAATATTCTCTTGATTACGCAGGAAATTCCATCGCTCCCAGTCGCTCCAAAAACCCACTAAAAATTCCGGGCCGCCGAAAATCGATCCGGCGGGATCAATTTTCATCAATCTATTAAAATTCTGGAATTTTGATGTTTGGTGATTGAAGCCATCAATAGAAATATCATCCGTTTGTGAAGATAGAATAATATCGATATCATCGCGTGGCAGACCGCTTAAAGCATCAGATATCCATGCAACTCGTTCTAATTCATTAGTATCAACATAGATATATAGTTTTTTATTCAACTCATCAACAACCACATTTCTGACCATATCAACAATGAATCTTATACGCTCGACAGGAGAAAGCGTTTGACTGGCTGGAGACTCCGCATCCCAGACTGGCAGCATTGCATCGGAGAAAGTAAGCACAACTCCATCCAATTCAGGAATGGCTTTCAGGGCATTACGGTAGGCCGCCTGCCGGGCGGCGACTAATGGAGCATCCTTGTGAAATATGAATGTCTTGCTATCCAGGTATATTTCATGGCTCCATACCAGGGATTCAATGTCGAGAGATTCCATTTCCCGCGCCGCCTGCTGGATGTAATCCCGCTTGGTTTGATCAAAAATCAACTCATCAACCGCAGCCAGGATGTCACCGCCCATTTGAATCTGGGTAACTTTATATTTTTTGGCTTTGGCGATTAATTCCTCCAAAGAGAGGTCATTTTTACGTAGAACAATCCAGCCATTTTCAAATCGTTGTTCCTGCTGAATGCTTTCTATATATGGTTGTTCAATCAAAGGCGATGGGATTGTTGAATCGACTGATTGGTTTTGCCGAAGCGCCTCAGCAACATAATCTTTCTTCTGATCGGTTGGAGGCAGAGTAACATCCTCTAAATCACTGATTACCGCCAGTATGGGGGAATCCCACTTCTTTTCTGTAGTTGTGCAACCGCCAAGGATCAGCGCAACCATCAAGATGAATCCCCATATAGATATTGGTTTAATTAAATTCTGTTTCATGATAAGTCAGGCCTTTCCTCATATCTTGATTATTACGAAGAAGTTACTCTATATGACGTAAGCGTGTTATTATTCATGCATTTTAATTGTATTTTATCACTAAATTGATTCAGGGAATAAACTTTGAAGGAAATTGCGTAAACGTTCTCCAAGAACAGGCAAAGCATATTCGGTTTCAATTCGCTGTCGAGCTGCAAGGCCCATTTTTTTACGCAGTTCTACATCCTGAGCCAAGAAAAGCAATCCTTCCTCAAAACCAGCTGTATTTTCAGCTAAAAATCCTGAATTTAAATGCTCGATTACATGACATGCTTCCCCCACTTTTGATGATACTACCGGCAATCCCGCCGCCATATATTCGAAAAGTTTGGTTGGACTCTTGCAGCGCAGCCATTGATCATCCCCATCCAATGGTAGAACGCCGATATCCATTGTTTGAAGCAATTGCGGCATTTCCAGCGGATCAACCCAGTCGCGCCAACACACCGGAGCGTCGGGATATTTATCAGATATTTGTTGCTTACATGAATCCCATGAAGCGCCGCCGCCGACAATATGCAATCGGAGCCGGGGCGCCCGCAGCGCAGCTTTTTGAAATGCTTTTACCAGCATCAGAAGGTTTTTAACAATCGGCTCTCCCCAGATCAAGCCATTCCACAGCACTTTGATTTCATCACCCTCTGATCGAGCATCAGCTGGAGAAAACATGCTGATATCAACTCCAGTGGGAATATACGCCGTATGGGGATTTTCCTTCTTGAGAATCGTACAGAGTTCCCGGCTGGAGGCAACGCATCCACATGCGTTACGCGCGATGCGGTAGGTGATTTCATCCCATTTATGGGTTCCAAAGAATAAACGATTCAATACGCCCCTGAAAAAGAAATTGGATAGAGGAATATCATAATCGTCATAATCTAAAATATAACGCTTTAACAGACCAAGCCGGTATAAGAGATATGGCGCAGCGGAATGGAAGTGGGCTTTTTGCATGTAGATTATTGAGTCTTTTTCACGCAATAACCTCCAGACCGCTTTACCGGTTAACACCAGTTTTTCCCGGTCTCTGAGGTTTTCATACATAGCGGCTTCGCTCTTATGAGGAGCGAGATCATCACGAAAGGACAACACAGCCGTCTCTATATCAGGATATGCTTGGAGGATGCGGGCGAAATGGTAACACCTCACTCGCGTATGGGGATATCCATAGCCATTATGACCAACAAACAGGATGCGCATGCCTGGAAGACCTTATTTATGACCATCGTCAAAGTTTAGAGTGTTCTGCAAAATAACGTTAATATTAGCGTTTCACTCTGTTGACGAATTGTAACAGCGACGGTCTGCTAATTCGAGGGAAACCTCACTGAGTACCCTGGTTGACAGAATCAGCGGAGAAGAATTTCGGACCAACAATCGCTTGTAAAGCAGACTCTTTAATCAAGTATGGATAAAGAAGGTTGCCTGTCTGCTTTTCCACTATAATCTTACGCGCTTCATCTCCACCGATTTGCACGGCGCGCTGGACGAATGGCTGAATAATTTCCCAGGGTTGTTGCAATCCGGCCAACAACCTTGAATAGGTCATAAGATATTGCCAGTTATTCGGTTGATTTTCGACCAGAACCGCCATCGTTTTCTGCGCTTGGACAACATCATTCATTTGAATGTACATAAGCATTAGCGAATGACGAATATCATCATTTTTGGGATCCAAACGCAGGTATTCATTAAGTTTTTCAGCTGCTTTGGAATAATTCTTCAGACGTTCATATATTTTTGCATGCCAAACGAAATTATCTCCACGAGGGGCGGCATTGGACTTTTCGGCCATCTCAATCGCTTGAGCGGCAAGTTTTGGATTTTCACCTGATTGAGATAGTGCGTCGGCGATTCCAAGATATAGGTTATAAGCTTTATTATTATCCCAATGCAAGATCAAACGTGCGGCATTTACAGCAACAGCATAATTATTCTCCCGCAGAGCGTTCATGATGTTAACAATACCATCAGGATCGTTTATTACATTGGCCTTCTTTTTGATCAGTTCGATAATATCCTTTTCCAGATATTTTTCCGCCGCGCGCATAGCGCGTTTATAATCTCCCGCTTCACGGTAGCAACTTGATAAATAGTCATAAATATCAAAACGGGTGGGATCAGTTAAAATGGCTTCATTAAGAAACTCAATGGCTTCTTTCCATTGATGCTGCTTGATGGCGCCTAATCCGAGATTAAAAAGAGCCATTACCTGTTCTTCATCAATTTCAAGAACCCGGCTGTAAGCTAGTTTACTGGCATCCATAACTGCGGATAATTGCGCTTCTACTTTTTTAAGTTCTTGGGGATCGCCTTTAACTGATTGTTTAAGACTATTGAGAAAATCATAGTATCGATCATAAATAACGCCCAGATTATTATGCGCCCATTTATAATTTGGATTCAGAAAGATATCAGTCTGTAGAATAGCGATTCCCTCTTCGTTATATTCCCGCAGTTTATTTATGTCCAAACCATAAGGTAGTTTACCAGGTTTATTTTGGGGATTTGATAATAAAGCGGTTTCCACAGCGACAATGGAATCAATATAATACCTTCCCAGAATATAAAAAGTTTCCATCTGGTATGGATAATATTCCATCGATTTATTGAAACTCTCAAACACTCCTTTGTAATTATTAGTCTCATGCATCGACATTCCATGACGCAGCCATGTCTCTCCAATCAATTGTTTGGTATTCATGACGCCGAATGGAAGAATACATAAGAAAAAGAAACCAGCCCATACGAATCTCGGCACCATGCTCATATTACGCTGAATTGGAGTAACCGGTTCATTAGTCGCGCCAAGATTATTATTTCTTATTCCCTTTTTAGCCAAATAAAGGTTCTGGTAAACCGCAACGCATACTCCGGTCAACAACCAGTATATGACTGCAGAAGATGCGATAACAAAGGTATGACCAAACATACAACTGACTAAAGCCACTATCAGTGAAGTCAGGATTCCCCACTGAAGATAGAAATAGAACTTGCGAACATCAGAGTGCAGAACAATGCCTTTATAATCTTCATCCTGCGAATTCTTATTGGTTGCTTTAATATTCTGGAACTCCAGTAGTCTTAAAGAACAGAGAATGGCGTAAATCGAGGCGGCGATAATCCAATACCAGGCTAAAAGCCCGAATAAGCCAAATTCAACCGCATGCCAGAGATGATCGTTATGAACTTTTCTAGCCAGGGTTTCTTCGCCTAATACTTTACGCTCCAGCTGGCTTTCAAACATGGGATGCATGATTTTGAAATTACCGGCCCCGATGCCCAGAATAGGAGCATCGACGATGTTGCGGGCGGCGGCGTCCATGCACTGCAAGCGGAAGACGATAGGCGCAACCCCGTCGGGAATCAAGTCGCCGTTGACATCCATCCAGGTAGCCATTGAGGCCATTTTTGTTCTTATTTTATTTTCAAATGAAGCAGTAATGGTTCCTAAGATGCTAATGAATAAAACTAGCACTACCATGATTTGGCGGAAGCGCCGCTCCATCTCTTTTTGCGACATACGGAACAATCCCAAGCGCAAAGACCAGGGAATGGCTTTGAAGTAAATCATCAATACAGTCGCAATAGGTATGGCTACGATAAAACCGGCGAAAGTAGCGTTACAGTCTATATAAACCATCACAATAGCATTAAGCAGAGTAACCAAGGAATAGAATATTAACTGAGCAGGCTTTCGTCTGAAGCAGATCATCATTGCGAAGCAAACCGGCATGGCCAGATTAAGAAATTCAGCTGCATAATTCTCATTTCCCATAAACGCCACTGGCTTGTGAGTTAATTTACGTATTCCGAATTTTTCTGTAAATTCAAATAATTGCGTCCAATTGAACCATTGTCCCAAGGCGTAAATATCCACCATAAGACACAGGATGCCCAGTAAATATATTAGAATTTCAAAATCCTTATACCGAGTCAGGAATTTGGGAATCAAGACAATAAAGATCATGCTGGCGGCGAAAAAAGTTATGGTTTCCCATGCTTCCCCCATATTCACAGCGCCTAATCCAGTAATCATAACGATTAAAAAGAAGAATGAAGCTGGCGTTGCAAGAGCAGACCGAACCATACGCCGCCGGACGGCGATTACCGCCCAACAGGCAATCATCATCAAAGTCATGAACTGAAAGGACGCTACTTTGGGAACATGATAATGCCGCCAGGTCCAGGTAAAAAAGATTATCGGCACATAAATCATGATAAAAAATATCAATAATCGACCAAGTAATGCAGCCCATCGTTCCCAACATGAAAGAGGACAAGATTTATTTGCGACGCAAGAATCTAGAGAATTCATGGATTTAACAAGAATCCCTTCCCATATTTTTAGCGCTGGGGATTAGCCGACGCCATAGAATCGTGGTAATATAATAAACCATGTTATAGAAGATGCAATCTGCGCGAAAGGCCTTTGAATAAGCCTGATCGCCTAATATCGTTATTCCACATAGCACTATAACGGAATAATTACAGGAATGTAACGATGCCCAATATACTAATAATTCATGGACCGAATCTGCA
Organism: bacterium; assembly: GCA_963662285.2. GTDB lineage: Bacteria > Hinthialibacterota > Hinthialibacteria > Hinthialibacterales > Hinthialibacteraceae. Next base: position 416,619 of record CAXXMV010000003.1, on the reverse strand, counting down.
ACTTTTAGGCAAACGCGAACCAAGTATTTATGGTTCAACCACATTGGATGACATCAATAACCAACTTCAAAACCTCGCCCATGACCTTAAAATCGAACTTAGAATTGCACAGCATAACGTCGAAGGCGATATTGTTTCTTTAATTGCTGAATCAATGGATTGGGCGGATGCGATTTTGATTAATCCGGCAGCCTATACTCACACTTCAGTAGCAATTCGCGACGCTATCGCCGCAACCGGGCTTCCGACTGTGGAAATTCACCTTTCAAATATCCATAAACGTGAAGAATTCCGCCAGCATTCATATATAGCTGGCGTGGCAGCTGGTCAAATCTGTGGTTTTGGCGTACAGAGTTACTTATTAGGACTACGGGCTGCATGCGAACTCTGCTCCTCTTAATTCCCTTTTTAGCGGTTCCCTTCCTGCTTCCCGGATATTCTTCGGGAATAAGGTTATTAGCCGTCTTGGCTATTGCATTATCGGCAATCCGGTTTTTGCCGCTGCATTCTAATGTCATACGCAATTCGAAAGATAAATTATCTCCTTTTCATATTGTTCTGATTATCGGAATATTTTTGCTATATTTCACTATAGCTGATTCATGGAGCCGTCATGCGGTATGGCCTGTATCAGCTATGGGAGTTCTTCTGGTTATATCACTTCGAGACAACCGGACGCCGGTTTTTGTTGGATTGATAATCTCCACAGTCATGCTCTGGATGCTATCTTTTTATTTCCCTGAACCGGCCTGGTTATTTCCATTTAATAATTTTGCATCATTAACCTCAAATATGTATCCACCATCCTCTCTTACTCTGGATTCAGGAATAACGTTGCCCTGCGCCATAACCTCCCCTGAATCCCAAACCGGCGTGTTTCTTATGCAGATGGCGACAGCGATTACTACTGTTCTGATTGCTGCTTTTAGTTTTTCTGGAATCGGTCGTAAACTGGCTGGTATTCAATGTTTGTTTCCAGCCGCGTGGGTGTTGCTGCTATGTCCATTGGTCAGCCGGGATTTGTTTATACTGTCAGGCCTGATTACGGTCATCTTTTTCCTTTTTACTTGTAATCCGCGAAACTTTACTATCCGGTCTTACTTTTTTCCTGTTTTACATATTATGCTGTGTCTATTGGGGTATTTCGGTCTATTTGACCGCTTAGCGGCGTTGGCTCACCAGTCTTTTAATATGTTTGAACATATTCTGCCTGTTAAGACCTCAATTACTATGATTGGAGGGATTTCCCAAGAGGCTCTATTCTTTAATGAAGCAAAATTCGGGGTGGATTATTTCATCCCTTCCGCTATTGCCATTGGTTTATTGTTGATGATCGCCGAAGCTGGATTTTCACGCCGTAGGGATGATTTACGCTATCCAACCGGAGTCTCTCTATTGTTCTGCGGGGGATTATTCATTGGACCTTCAGTCCATATCTGGCTGGCGCATCCTCTTACATGGATTGCTATCGTGTGCATTCAGAATGCCGGGCATATAACTGATGAAGATCCCGAGGAGATGGAAGATGAGCAATCGCCCGACTGCAAAACCATCAAATGGGCCAGCATTGGCATCACGGGTTTCTTATTGGTAAGCATTGTTTGGAATATCTACCCGAATTGGCGCACTGATAGGGCTATCTATAGATTCGACGCCGTACAACAATCTGATAATTCAAAACGCATAGCTAATGCTTTTTATCATACGCCGTACCGCAGTGATGCAGCGGCGCTCTATGCTACTGAGTCAATAACTGCTTTTTATAAACAAGGCGCCCTGCCCGCCACTCCCGAACCGGAGAAACTGGAATCGCTACTATCGATAGCAGCGCAACATGGATATGTTTCTACTTGGGGATACGCCCGTCTTTCAGGATTATTCTTCCTGCATTCTGAGTTGGATCGATCTATAGACGTGCTGCTTCATGCGGTTAAAGATAATCCGAATGAGATATTACTGCATGAGATATTAGCCGATTCTCTGTCTACTGTAGGACGCCAGGAAGAAGCAATTACGCACTACCAGATGTGCGCCAACCTGGATTCATCCGCCCTGCGCATCCGCCAAAAAATGGCGCAAGCCTACCAGGCCTTAGGCATGGTTGACAAAGCCAAGTCTGAGATAAAACACATGCTGATACTTGATCCCACCCGAAGCGCTTCCTTGCAATAATCCTGATTTTCCATTGATGTAATTAAACAACTGTGATAGAAAAGCCCGTCTGAATCTGGATACCCCGGATAGAAGGATATTCAGGATGTTTATCAAGTTAATCCTTTAATCCAGCAAATCCTGATTCTGACAAAAGAGAAAAGCCTGTCTGAAACTGGATACCCTGGATGGAAGGATATGCAGGATGTTTGTTTTAGGCTTTTATCAAGTTCATCCTTTAATCCGGCAAATCCTGATTCTGATAAAATGAGAGGCCTACTAAAAAAATGACTGTCGACGATCCGTTAACGCATAAAATCATTGGCTGCGCCATGAACGTTCATAACTTTCTAGGCGGCGGTTTTCAAGAAGTCATTTATCAAAAGGCGCTCGCTATAGAATTGGTAGAAGCAAAGATCGGTTTTGCCCGTGAGCAAGAGATGCCTATTTTTTATAAAGAGCAGGAAATCGGATTAAGACGTGTAGATTTTTTAGTAGAAAACATCGTTATAGTAGAATTGAAAGCTCTAACGAAATTGGAAGATGTCCATATTGCCCAAGGATTAAACTACCTGACAGCCTATAATATCGATATTGGATTGCTCATCAATTTTGGCGGTCTTAAACTCGAGTTTAAGCGATTATTTCGGAAGACCTGAAAAGCCTGTTTGAATCTGGATGCCCTGGATAAAAGGATACTCATGATGTTTGTTTAGGCTTTTGTCAAGTTCATCCTTTAATCCGGCACATCCTGATTCTGACCAAAGAGAAAAGCCTGTCTGAAACTGGATACCCTGGATGGAAGGATACCCTGGATGTTAGTTTAGGCTTTTATCAAGTTCATCCTTTAATCCGGCAAATCCTGATTCTGACAAAAGAGAAAAGCCTGTCTGAATCTGGATACCCTGGATATAAGGATACTCAGGATGTTTATCAAGTTCATACTTTAATCCGGTAAATCCTGATTCTGACCAAAGAATCGAACTCAATAATCATAACTTACATTTCAGATACAGATGATCTGTTTCCCAGGCTGTCGTAGTAGATTAATCCTACGCTGGTCATGCCGTTGCTGGGATTATAAAGATTTCTGCTTAATGAGCCGTTTTCGTATGGGACGCGGCGTAGGATGGTAATGTTGTACTGCGGCGGCAAGTCTAAGGCCGGACCGATGCTGAAGGCGCCCCATCCTATATTGGTGTATCCTGAAGCCATAAGTGAATGGTCGTTTCCAGAACGAATCCAATGAACTACAAAAGGCGTCAGAAATTCTGACGAATCAATCACTTGGCTGACAAAAGGATCGCAGGGCACATTGGATAGATAAGAAACCGGAGTGGTTAGAAATGCCAGATTGCCCGGAAATGGATCGATAATGGGACATAGCGATATCCCCGGCGTCGAGGTGGATTGTGATGGAGGGAAAACCTGATTAATGGGCTGCTCATGAGAATAGAGCATCAATGCTTCAACCAACTCAGTGAGGCTCTCATAAGAACTTGATACCTTTGATTTTATCAAACTTCGCTGATAAATAGGCGCAACAGCAGTTATCAGCAGCAAGAGTATCCCGCTGAGGATCAATACTTCTACTAAATGCTTGAATAGAAATTGTTCAGTTGCTTTCCACTTATTGTTATTTAATTCATCCATTGGCGTTTGTTTATAAATCATCGTTGGTGGCTTGATCAAGGGTTTTGGCAAACCGGCTAGAAGCCGATGCTCCCCAGGCTATGATGTTACTCACACCCTAGCCCCAATGTCATTAAGTTAAGGTTTTTCACCTTATCGTAGGTGGTTCAATCAAGGGCTGAGCGCAATGCGCTCTTGCCCTTGGCGCCCAGGCCTGACCAATTATTCAAATTGTATCTTAATACATAGATAATGAACAGATTTTCTCATGGAATATCAATTCGGCTAATTGAATATATAACGCATAACTATAATTTTTGTAACAGAATAAGCGAGGATAGGAGGTAGGCTGAATGAAGATTATTTATTCGTTTACAGGGTCATTTTTATCAGCAATATCATTTCCTTGCTCGGATTTTCCTCCGTTTTCATTTGTAGTACCTGTTGAGGTTTTTGATCCCCCACCCATTCCCTGTATCGTATAACTTGGACGAGGAGTTGTAGGATTTCCAAGTACTCGACCTTTATGAACGTATCCTTCTTGGAAAACAATCTTTTTTTCTAAATCATTTGACATTATTTTTATCCCCTTATGGTTTATTCTTATTTTATATTATATCACATTTCTCAGAAACGGATAATTCTATAATGTATTTTTCTTTTGGTTTGGAAAGGTAAATCCCAGGCGATGACATTATTTTTTCCCCTGTTGCATTATCGTAGACTATTACATCTGTTAAGAATAATTCATTTCTTTCATGTCCGGCTGAATAGGAATAAATCGATCCAGAATAAGCAAAATTGTCTTCTATATCTCTTATAATAACCCAAGAATCCTTGGTTGCATCCATTAAATAAGTAAAGGTATCTAACTCCCCATGCTTTTTTGATATCCACACGTTACTTTTTATCAACCAACCAAGTGGATTCTCTGCTATTCGATAAAGCCATCTATGTGTTTTTATGATTGTGATTCCAATGCCCACCAAGATCGAAAGAAGGGAGACAACTAAAATTTCACCATATTCAGCATTTTGGGGATTCTTCAAGGCGTCCAGGAAATGAAACGTAAATGTCCATTTAGGTTCATATATTGGAATCAAGTGGATAACGACACTAAAAATATTCCCGAATATGAAATAAACAAAATAGCTAATGCCTCCAAACAGAAATGCATATATAATTATCTCGTGTAATTTATATTCCTGATGTTCAGTTAATAAATCAAAAATTTGATAGGCAATTATTCCAGGAAGAAAAACCAACATCATGTAAAGAACAAACTCAGACATTTTTATTCCTCACTTAATTTTCTAAATTGGATAATTACAACATCGCAAAACCTTTCTGTATTCGCATATTACCATAGAATAGATAATATACAACACTTTTTCCTGTCATTAAACTTTCATGAACAATATGAATATCTCATGTATTAACTATCTGAAGGTTCATTTTGATCAGAACGGGGATGCGATTTTTGATAGACTTCCTGCACCCGGCTCATGGTGACGTGGGTATATTGCTGAGTGGTGGATAGGCTGCTGTGTCCCAGCAGTTCCTGGACGAAGCGGAGGTTGGCGCCGTTTTCCAGCAGATGAGTGGCGCAGGAGTGGCGTAGAGTGTGGGGGGTTGTCTTGCCCAGCCCCAGCGATTGCGCATAACGCTTCAGGCGCAGTTGCACTCCCCGTGAGGTCAAACGTTCTCCAAAACGTCCCAGAAAAGTTGCTTGAGGCGCTTTTTCATGTCTCGATTTGGTGGGTCGATTAAGTAATATCGGTCTTACGGCCAGATAATCTTCCAAAGCCTGGCGGGCAATATCACTTAGCGGAAGAGATTGGGTTTTTCCGCCTTTGGCGTAGATGCGCAACGAATTGCTTTCGAAATCAAAATCGTTCAAATTCAAGCCTGATAGCGATGAAACCCGCATCCCGGTTGAATACAATAATTCCAGCATGGCTCTATCCCGCATGATCAGCGGCGAATCTTTGACATTGTCAGGGCCGGGGTGTTCCATCAATTCCTGAGCGCGATCCTGATCGAGAAAAATCGGCAGGCGCTTCTTTTCTTTCATAAAATGAAGCGATTCTGTGGGATTTTTGGTAATAATACCCCGTCTTTCCAGAAAATTATAAAAGGAACGCAATGCCGATAACCTTCGATTGATCGATTTAGCCGTATTCCCTCGATCCACCAAATAGGTCATGAATCCCCGCAAAGCCAGTTTATCGATAGTATTAAGCGAAAAATCCGCATTGCCTCTCTGGGCATATCCTGAATCAATTAGATATTGCAGCAAAAAATCGAGGTCGCGTTGATAATTCTCTACAGTATGAGCTGAACGCCCTTCGGTATTGGCAATATAATCAATAAATTGTCCAATCGCGGTAGAAAGCAATTCCATAATTAACGGTTTCCCTAACTTATTTGTTTCTAGCAATTAAGTTATCGTCAAAAATTCTCATAACTATATTATATCTTATATAATTTTAACTGTGCTCGTGAATTGTAATTATTCATTTATCAACAAGCTCTGTTACATAATGTGATCGCCTATTATAATTTGTGAAACTTATAAGGAACAAAATAAAGATGAGCAGAAAAATTTTGATTGCGGATGATGAAATAAATGCGCGCGAGGGACTGCGTAAAGCATTAATTAATGAATACCGCTCAATTGATATAGCCGCCGATGGTGATGAAGCATATTACAAACTTCAAAAAAACAGCTATGACCTTTTAATCACTGATGTGCGCATGCCCGGTATGGATGGCATGACGCTGCTCAAAAAAGCCAAAAAAGCAAAACCGGATATTGATGTCATTGTTCTTACCGCTTATGGCGATATTAAAATGGCGGTGAAGGCGATGAAATACGGCGCCTATAACTACCTTACCAAACCAGTTGATCTTGACGAACTGGAAGTGCTGGTCGAACAGATTCTCAATAAGAATCAGATGGAACTGGAGATTGAATATCACCGCGAACGGGATGAAAAAACTGAAGGCTTCGAAGGAATCATCGGGCAGAGCGAACCGGTTAAAGAGTTGATCCAACAGATCAAACAAGTGGCGCCGACTAAAGCGAACGTGCTCATTACTGGTGAAACCGGAACAGGTAAAGAACTGGTGGCGCAAGCCATTCACAAAATTAGTCCCCGCAACAACCATCTTTTCGTCCCCATTCATTGCGCCGCTTTGTCGGAGAATCTGTTGGAAAGCGAACTTTTCGGACATGAACGCGGCGCTTTCACCGGAGCCATCAAACAACGCAAAGGCCGTTTTGAACAAGCGCATAAGGGAACTATATTCCTGGATGAAATCAGCGAAATATCGACCAGTCTCCAGGTCAAACTGTTGCGAGTTCTACAGGAAAAAGAGTTCGAGCGGGTTGGTGGATCGGATACTATCGCGGTTGATATCCGCATCATCGCCGCCAGCAATATGGATTTGCAAAAACAGGTTGATAATGAAAAGTTCCGCGAAGACCTCTTCTACCGTCTCAAGGTGGTCACCCTGAATACGCCTCCTCTGCGGGACCGGTTGGATGACATCCCGTTGCTGACCAAAAGTTTCGTCAAACATTATGCCAAAGAAAACGGCAGACCATCCATTAAGTTCGCCGATGAAATTGTCGCTATTTTCAAACAATACTCATGGCCGGGTAACATCAGGGAACTGCAAGGCGTTATAGAAAGTATGGTTATACTGGCGCGCAACGACCAGTTAAATGCGGACAATGTTCCTTTGGAAATCAGGAAAGAAACTGAAATGGATCAAGTTGGCATCCCCAAAACCATAGCCAGTGGAGACGTCAAATTATCAGACATAGAAAAACAAGTCATTCTCCAAAGTTTGGATAAATTCAATGGCAACCGTACCAAAACCGCTGAAGTCCTGGGCATCGGTCGCAGAACATTGATCAGAAAATTGCACGAATACGGATTAACAAAATCAGAAGAGGAAACCGAGTAACGAGGTTTTAATGATAAAAAGGCGTATTTTTAAGAACCGCTCTAAATATCAATTCATATTGGGGGATTAACTATTATGAAACACTCACTTCTTGCCTTATATTGCATATTTCTTTCAGTCGCATTGTCGCTTAATGGTTCCGCTCAGGATTTAGAAGTCGCCAAAAAGTCGATCAACATTTATCAATTTCCATCGATTCAGCGCTCAATTCTTGCTGAAGGTGGAGGATATTTTCCCATATTAAACATGGTGGATGATAGTCTGTTCGCAGTATATCGGACCGGCGCCGGGCATCTGGGAAAAAACGGCGCTTTAAATTACTCCATATCGGATGTTACCGGAATTATATGGAGCGCTCCAAAAGATATTGTTAACAGCACGGCGGATGACCGTAATCCAGCTGTGGCTATACTGCCCGACAAACGAATTGTGGTCGGCTATCATGAGCAATCCAGTTACAACAATGATGGAACGTACAATCCAACAATGAAACAATCACGCTGCATGATTACCTGGTCTGATGACCTAGGCGCAACCTGGTCTCCACCTAAACCATTGGGCATTCCGGGTTTGGAGAGTTGCTCGCCCTATGGACGCATCATCCGTCTGTCCGATGGAACCTTGCTGATGAATGTATATGGCGCTTATACCAAAAAAGTTCCCCTGATGGAAACCCAAAGTCCATCATACAGTTCTTATGCATATATAGTTCGCTCCAAAGATAATGGAGAAACCTGGGGAGATCCATCACTCATATTACCCAACCACAATGAAACGGCTATTTTTCTATTACCGGATAACACGCTAATAGCTGCATCAAGAGATGGCGCCGGTATGCAGCGCTTGGACAGCTGCATAAGCAAAGACCTGGGACGCAGCTGGTCTTCGCCTCTACGCATCACCAGCCAAAAACAACATCCCGCTGATCTGCTGCAATTATCCAACGGTTGGCTGTTGTTGCTTTATGGAGACAGAAGCGGTTCTGATAACCGGGTTATTCGCGGAGTTATCTCCCGCAACAACGGACGCATCTGGGATATATCCTATGATATAGTTTTTTCCCGGCCAGTCCGGGGAGATTTCGGATATCCCAGTGGATTGCTGCTGCCCAATGGCAATCTGGCCATAACCTACTACTCAGCTGGAGCAGCAAAAAATGCTTATGATGGGACGCAAGCCAAAGCATTATTAATACAATGCAAAGAGTCTGAATTGATTGAAGCCTATAGTGATTTGATTAAGAAGAAATAAAAGGATGATATACGATATGAGATTTTTATTGTTGCCATATATTACCATTTTCGCCTTATTCATAGTATGTACATCGCAAGAAGGTTGTAGTGCAGAAAAAACTTCAGGCAACCCTGTTTTCGAGGGCTGGTATGCTGATCCTGAAGGCGCCGTTCTGGATTCAAAGTATTGGATATTTCCAACCTATTCAGCAAAGTATGATGAACAGACATTCTTTGATGCTTTTTCTTCACCGGATTTAGTAACATGGACCAAACATCCACGCGTGCTGGATACCTCAAAAATAAAATGGGCGCATAGAGCGATGTGGGCGCCTGCGATAATTGAAAAGCAAGAGAAATATTATCTCTTCTTTTCCGCCAATGATATCCAACGCCCCGGCGGCCCATTGTGGGATAAAAATGATCCTAAAAATCATCAAGGCGGCATCGGGATTGCTGTGGCTGATACACCGGCAGGTCCATATCGCGATTATTTGGGAAAACCATTATTATCCGATTTTCATAATGATGCTCAGCCAATCGATCAGTTTGTCTTTAAAGATGTCGATGGCGTGTATTATATGTTCTATGGAGGTTGGAGGCATTGTAATCTGACCATTCTCAATCAAGATTTCACTGGTTTCAAACCTTGGGAGGATGGTTCTCTGTTCAAAGAGGTTACTCCCGAAGGTTATGTAGAAGGCCCGGTGATGTTCGTCCGTCATGGGAAATACTACTTCATGTGGTCAGAAGGCGGGTGGGGCGATTCTTCATATAAAGTGGCCTACGCCATAGCTGATAGCGCGGTTGGACCATTCAAACGTATAGGGACCATCCTGCAATCTAATGAGAAGATTGCTACTGGCGCAGGACATAACTCAGTGATTAATGTTCCTGGAACCGATCAATGGTATATCGTTTATCACAGACGCCCCATCCCAAATCTAGGGCGTGACCATCGCGTTACTTGCATAGATAAACTTGAATTTAATCAAGATGGAACTATTAAGCAGGTCAAGATAACATTCGAAGGCGTTGCCAAACAACCAATAAAGTGATGGCGGAATCTGTCAAGTAGTTTGAGATGTCCGCTATCTCAGTGCAGTATTTTATTTTAAGGAGTTTTTTTGCAGAGTCCAAAATTGCACTATTCTATCTTCCTCATCAATAATCAAGAAATGACTCAACTCGATTACGGCCATGGGATTTTGCAAGATACATCATTTCATCAGCTTTCTTCAATATGGATTGTAAATCGGTTATATCTCTTCTGTATGTTACTAATCCAATACTAATAGTTATGTTAAATGAATCTTGCTTAACAGGAATAATGGTCTCTTCAACCGAACGCCGTAATCTATCAGCCAATTCCTTGGCGCCTTCGAAATCTGTTTCCGGCAATAAAACGGCGAATTCCTCTCCACCTAGGCGACCCAATATATCGATCTTCCGCAAATTTTGATTACATACAGTTGCCAATATTTCGAGAGTATTATCACCAGTTTCATGTCCATAAGTATCATTAATTATCTTAAAATGATCTGCATCGATCATTAACAATGACAGGGGATGTCGATATCTATTGGCCCGCTTGATTTCAAGTTCTGACAATTCTGAAAAATGACGCCGATTGTATATCTTTGTTAAGCTATCTATCGTTGCATACTGTTGAAGAATATTTTCAGCATTCTTTTTCTCAGTGATATCATCGAAGAGGATAATCATCCCTGCGAATTTTTCACTAATATCCAGCATTTTTTTTATGCTGATTTGAAAAAATCTCATTCCATCTTGGGTTTCTATCTGTTTTTCAAAAGACACTCTTTGCTTTTCTTCATGTGCGAAAATTTCTAATTCTTTACTGAGATGTGGAAATTCCTTTTGTTCTCTTTTTTTTCCATAATAAGATGATCCGGGAGTGGATTCCCCATGGAAGAGCGTCATTGCAGCATGATTCATATTGTCAATTTGGTGATTTGCGTTGAGTAAAATAGCGGGATGACTTAAACTCTCAAAAATTGTCAAATACTTATTCTTTTCATTTGTTAAAAAACGATTTGTATTTTGTAATTCCAAGGTTATCTGGTTTTCATGGATACTGGTCCATTCAACACTGAAACCAAGTTCGATTAGATCATAGAATCCTTCGATATATAAAATATATCGTTCCTGTTGCTTACGTTCAAATTCTTCTTGTTTAATTAAATCGATATAACTTCTCTTGTAGTATTTCATAAGACTGAGGAACATACCAAAATTAATACCGCGCGACCGGTGCTTTTGCGCTTCCAAAATGCCAAATGATGCACTGGGATTCTTGGTATAATCCTCATCAGGACTTAATTCCGGAATATGATCATATTGGTCGATGCAGGTTAGAAGGGCTTTCGACAATTCATTTATAGAAAGCCGCCAGGCTTCTTTTAAGGTAGATGTATATTTAGAATATCCTGTCTTTTTTGCATAATACAATATCCTTTCAATCAGCCATTCTTCATTATGTGATACTAAATCATATAACTGTTTCATGATCTTATCCCAAATTTAGTTTCTGATGTGAGAAATCCATTTTCAAATGAATACAATAAATTGATCATTCCTAATCCTAATCAAATATATAATAAACAAAATATATCCAAACTGATTTATAAATACTATAAATTTAGTAAATATTATAGGTTAAATCAGGATTTAAGTACTTTTATATTAATTCGATTTGAGGCTTCCCAATTAGCATCATTGTATGATAAAACATATAAGTTTAATTTAACTCCAAGGAGCGGTAATATGAAACGGTTCGCATATTTTAATATCATACTGATTTTCGCGGTTTTTATACTCGTCGTTAATTCACCCGTTATTTGTGAAGAACAGAACTATACATTTCAGAAAAACGTCATGATCCCCATGCGCGATGGAATCAATCTGGCGGCCAATATATTTACGCCTAAAGGAGATGGCGTCAAATTCCCTGTTATTCTTGTGCGCTCACCTTATGGCAAGAGTGATGAAAAGAACGGTGGCGGGATAAAATATGCTTCCAACGGATACGTCTATGTTATACAGGATTGCCGGGGTAAAGGCGATTCTGAAGGCATCTGGGAGCCGTTTCGTTACGATCAGGAAGATGGCTTCGATACCCAGGAATGGATTGGTCAGCAATCCTGGTGCAATGGAACAATTGCAACATCCGGTGGTTCTTATGTAGGTTGGACCCAGTGGGCTTCCGCTCCCAACGCCAGCAAGTATCTCAAAGCCATGGCGCCTGGAGTGCCATTCACTAATGCTTATAACATTATGTATACTGGCGGCGCATATCAACTGGCCTTATCCAATGGCTGGGGAGTCGCTGTATCAGGCAAGCCAGCCGATTTAAGCAAAGTTAAATGGGATGAACTGCCCTTGAACACATGGGAAAAACAATTTGGCATTGAAGTCTTCTATATCCGCGATTGGGTTAAGCATAACACCTACGACGATTACTGGAAAAAGCATGGCATAGATGATCAATACAGCGATGTTACCGTGCCCATATTAAACGTAGGCGGTTGGTATGACATTTTTTCACGCGATACTCTTGATCAGGTTACCCGTGTGCGTCATGAATCAAAGAATCCCTATATCAGGCGCAACCAGTTTTGCATCATTGGTCCCTGGGGGCATGGAGTGGATCAAACCAAATGCGGCGAACTTGAATTCGGCGAAGTCGCTAAGATCGGCGTACATGGTTTTGAATACAAATGGAATGAATATTGGCTCAAAGGTAAGAATACCGGAATTGAAGACTGGCCGGCTTATTACCTATTCGTTATGGGCGCCAATCAATGGCGCGGCGAGCATGAATGGCCTTTGGCTCGTACCGAATTCACCAAGGTTTATCTACATAGCGATGGAAAGGCCAATACTCTGAATGGGGACGGCGCCTTAAGTAAAGAAGCGCCTCAATCTGAGAAGGCTGATAAATATATTTATGATCCCGATAATCCTGTTCCCACCCATGGCGGCAATAACCTCGTCGGAGTGCCTTCCGGGCCTTATGATCAAAGCAAAATAGAAAAACGAGAAGATGTCTTGGTTTATACAACTGAGGAACTAACAGAATCCATCGAAGTTACCGGACCAGTGAAGTTGGTTCTATACGCATCCAGCGACGCCAAAGACACTGATTTCACCGGCAAGTTGATTGACGTGCATCCCGATGGCAAAGCCTATAACCTGTGCGAAGGAATCATCCGCGCCCGGTTCCGCAACTCAAACACTGATCTGGAATTGATTGAACCAGGCAAAATTTACCAATACGAGATTGATATGTGGGTTACCAGTAATATGTTCAAAGCGGGTCATAAAATCCGGCTGGAAGTTTCCAGCAGCAATTTCCCCCGGTTTGACCGTAACCCGAATTCTGGCAAAGCATTCGCAACCGATACGGAAACTTTCAAAGCCAATCAGTTAATTCATCACTCAAAGGATTATCCATCACATCTGGTATTACCAGTTATACCGAAGAATTAGATATAGTTTGTGATTTGAGAACGCGATATGTCGGGTGTTAAGGGCGAGTCGGGTGGCAAGGGCAAGACCGCAATGCGGTCAGCCCTTGATTCTAGCCACTTATGATCATGTGTTTGCTGATTTCGCCATGCCATTGACGCCTTTAAATATAGCGATAAGGATTTGAATAAATGAAAAACACACAGATAGTGATAATAATAGTCATCGCGTTTCTGGTTGGAATTATGATTGGCAATATGCCCGGTAACAATTCAAAGACGCCGATTCAGGAAGGGATAATCTATTCTGTTTCATGGTCTGAACCGGATGGATCAATACATGGTTTAACCCGTAGCGACAATGCTTCCGCCGTGCCTGGAGGCAATGGCAGCTGGAATATGGATTTGTATGGCAGATTATATGAAAATCATTTGGAAATCACATATCCTCAACAAAAAGACCTCGGATCACGAATTATCCCTTTCCGCATAATACAATCTATACAATTTGGTGATGGAGGGATTAAGAAGGTGAGGGGAAACTAACCGCCAAATTTAGGCGGGAAACTGCCGTTATATATTTTGCCATCAACCATCAAATTACTGACAATACTTGAGTCGCCGCCATACCAGTATATATCACCAAAACTTTTTATTCCGTTGGATGGCGCATAGGTATTGCCATATCCACCATTACGTTGAACTCCCATAAAGGGATTTGCGGAAAGTAGACCGTTTTCGATCATATCAGGGCCTTGAGAAAATATGTTATAGGTAATAATCTTCTTTTTCTTCTGGAAAACGCCAGTCTCATAAGCCGCTGCGGAACCGTCAAAACGCAGCTGGGCGGTATCCTGAAAAGGATCATGGGGAATGGAACTCAAATAGGCAACTGGATGAGTAAGGAAGAATAAACCGCATGAACTCCTTACGCGACGTCCGGTGAATATGTCATCTTCAGATTCAGGCGGATAAGTGTTGTTATCAATATTGTACATTTCATTGGCTTGAGCAATAGATCGGATATCGCTTTTAACGCGGGAGACCTTGGCGCGAATCTGGGCGTTGAGGAAATTGGGAACCGCTATAGCTGCTAATATGCCGATGATAGCGACCACAATCAACAATTCAATCAGGGTGAAGCCATGTTTATTGACTTTCACAATAACAACCTCTTTCTTCATTAAATAAGGTTGCAATATTCAATATCTTTATCAGTTAAAATACTTATTATTAATGAGAATACTTAAAAATACTTTATAAAGAGCCGTTTTCAATTTTGAAACGGTTCCTGTTTTCTTATTATATGCTTTTTGATTAGTAATTGAATATCGAAAATAAATCAGACCTCTGGATTCAGGTTCAGTTTCTGGTCCTGTTTATCATCCAGTTGCGCATCAATTTTCTGATTATCTTCCAAATTCTGCTCTTCTTGCTGATCGTTACCATATCTATGGGTGATATGGTATGAAATGGTCAACAATCCCCGTGTTAAATGTTCATGAACCAGAATAATATTATCGGGAGCGACCAATTCAGTGGGGGCGAAATTCCAGATGCCTTTCACTCCTCCTTCAATAAATTTATCCGCAATTTCCTGAGCAGCGCTGGCTGGCGTACAGATAATGCCAATATCGATAGAGCGTTCACTACATACTCTAACGATATTTTCCATATCTTCTACCAATACGCCGCGTATGGAATAGCTGAAAAATTTTGGATTCAAGTCAAAAATTGCTTTCAATTCAAATCCATCACGTACAAATCCCTGATAACTGGCCAAAGCCTGACCGATATTGCCAAAACCGGCAATAGCAAAAGTTAGGGATTCACGTGACAAGAACACATCTCTAATAGTTTCAAGCAGTTGAGAAACATCATACCCGACTCCGGTTTGACCTTTTACCTTAAGAGGAAGAAAATCCTGTTTAACTACAGCGGAATTGACGCCTAGAAGATTTGCCAGTTTACTGGTTGATATATTAGGAATCCCTTTTTGAGAAAACTCTTCTAACACGTTCAAATAACGTGACATACGAAAAAGAGTCGCTTCACTAAACAAAGGAGTTTTATTATTTAAATTAATATCCATTTTTTTATTTCCATTAATCCACAATTATTAAAGATAGAACAACACTCATTCAGCATAAGCTATATATATGCTATAAGTATAATGAATATAACTGAACTTCAACAGAGAATCTAGTTTACATTGGTTATCTAAATACCTATTTCAAAAAAAAAGTTAACTCACGCGTCGTCTGATTTTAATGATAATGGAGCATTAAATGTACATTCTAGGCATCTCGGCTTATTACCACGACAGCGCCGCCTGTCTGATTAAAGACGGTGATATCATCGCCGCCGCCCAGGAAGAGAGATTCACAAGAAAAAAGCATGATTCATCCTTCCCGATTCATGCGATTAAATCTTGTTTAAATTATGCTGATATAACTGTAGATCAATTGGATCACGTTGCGTTTTATGATAAACCTCTGGTTAAATTTGAGCGAATTCTGGAAACATATCTATCTACTGCACCACGTGGATTCCGTTCTTTTATTATGGCCATCCCGCTCTGGCTGCAAGAAAAACTCTTCCTGCGTAAAATAATTCAAGAAGAACTGCAATATAACGGCAAAATATTATTTGGCGACCATCACGAAAGCCATGCCGCCAGCGCCTTTTATCCATCTCCATTCGATGAAGCCGCATTTCTTACCATTGATGGAGTAGGTGAATGGTCGACTACGACCTATGGAACAGGAAAAGGTTCTGAACTTAAGGTGTTGGGAGAGACCAAATTCCCCCACTCACTGGGGCTGCTCTATTCGGCTTTTACTTATTACACCGGTTTCAAAGTCAATTCTGGCGAATATAAGATAATGGGGCTGGCGCCTTATGGAGAACCAAAATACGTCCAAACCATCCTGGATGAACTGATTGACTTAAAAGACGATGGTTCGTTCAAGATGAATATGGATTATTTCAACTACCTCTGCGGTTTGACTATGACCAACCAGCGTTTTGATAAACTATTCGGAGGTCCGCCGCGTAAACCGGAAACCAACCTCTCGCAACGCGAAATGGACCTGGCCCGGTCAGTTCAGGAAGTTACCGAAGAAGCCATGCTGCGCATCGCCAGGCATGTGCATAAAACAACCGGACAGAAAAACCTGTGTCTGGCGGGAGGCGTTGCGCTCAACTGCGTATCGAATGGACGCATCCTGCGCGAAGGACCGTTCGATTCGATCTGGATTCAACCAGCCGCCGGAGATGCGGGTGGAGCATTGGGCGTCGCTCTGAGCGTTTACCACCGCTATAAAAATCAACCTCTGGCGCCAAAAAATGGCCGTGACCGTATGCAGGCTGCGTTACTGGGTCCAGCATATTCAGACCAGCGTATCAAGCAATACCTGGATAATGCCAATATTCCATATACAGAACTCTCTGAAACAGAACTAGCGCCCCAAGTCGCTGATATTCTTTCAAATGATATGGTAGTTGGCTGGTTCCAGGGACGTATGGAATTCGGTCCCCGCGCACTCGGTTCACGCAGCATCCTGGGCGACGCTCGTTCTAAAACCATGCAAACCAAGATGAACCTGAAGATAAAATACCGCGAATCGTTCCGGCCATTCGCCCCAGTTGTTTTGCGGGAGAAAGTTAATGATTATTTCGAGATGGATGTTGAATCACCCTATATGCTTTTGGTAGCCAATGTTCAAGAATCACGTCGTATACCCATGACCGATGAGCAGAAGAATCTCTTCGGTATTGATAAGCTTAACATTCCCCGTTCAGATATCCCGGCCATTACTCATGTTGATTATTCAGCGCGGGTGCAGACCGTCACTTTGGAAGATAACCAGAGGTATTACGAAGTTATTAAAGCATTTGAAGATAAGACGGGCTGCGCTGTGTTGGTGAATACCTCATTCAATGTGCGCGGCGAACCAATCGTCTGCACGCCGGAAGACGCCTACCGCTGTTTTATGAGAACCGATATGGACTTTCTGGCCATGGGACGATATCTGTTGGATAAAACAAAACAACCCGATTGGGAAGAAGACGCAGACTGGCGTAAGGAGTTTCCTCTTGATTAAGCAACCATCACCTCAAAATGCAAGCAGCAAAGACCTGCGCGGCTTCGGTATAGGTATGACATTATTCTGCCTGATGCTGGGTGGATTATTGATGTGGCGCGGCAACCTGACATGGTGTTACCGGCTGTGGATGGTAGGCGGAATTGTTTTTCTGGCGCCAGCCATTCTCTTCCCTACTGGTTTACGGCCAATCTTCATTGTCTGGTCGGCTATTGCAGTAAGATTAAGCTGGGTGATGTCGCGCCTGGTATTATCGATCATCTTTTTTATCATCTTTACCGCCGTATCACTGGTTCAGAAAATCATCCGGCGCGATGCGATGGATATCAAATTCCCAGATGAATGCGAAACCTATTGGGTAGATCGATCTAAAGAAGAATACAATCCGAAACATTTCGAGCGTTTGTTTTAGATTAGTTATCAATGAACATCTCGCAGGATATGAATAATCAAAGTCATTAATCGTCTATTACAATGTAGAAGGTTAAATTTTGACTACTATATAAAAGCATCGATTCTTAGCGAAATGAAAGAAAGGATATTAGCAAAATGAGAATACGTTTTATTTTTATTCTTGCACTTATTTTCACAGTTGGGTGCAGTTCGCAAGGACCAAATGTAGATATTTGGACTGCCGTCAGTACGGGAAACATAGCAGAATTACAGAAACATATTGACGCTGGAACAAATCTTAATGAAAAAGACCCAGTAAGAGGCGGTACGCCGTTGATGGTAACGACTGTTACGGGCAATACCGAAGCAGCAACACTATTGGTTAAGAATGGAGCTGATTTAGAGATCAAGAATAACGAAGGTTCCACTGCTTTGATGAGCGCGGTGTTCTTCGGCTATCCCGAGATAGTGACTCTGCTCCTTGAAAATGGCGCACAAGTCAATGTTAAAGACAAAAATGGCAGTACGCCAATGGATGTGGTTGCAGGCCAATGGAGCCAGGAATTGGAAGGCATTTATAAAATGGTCGGCGGGATGTTGCAAATGCAAATTGACATCGAACGCATTAAGAAAGTCAGACCCACAATCGCAGCCATCCTAAAAAAACATGGCGGCAAAACAAGAAGTGAACTGTAAGCATAACTTATATATCATCACAATTTTCGGGTGGATCGCGTTTTACCGACCTACCGATAATAATTGATTGATCGATTCCGGTGGATCAAAAAAACGCGACCTACCCTACGGGATTTATTCCACTGACAACGGTTGCCAAATCTCCTTCAGCAGATCAGGCTCATCGTTGCGTACCAGGTCAAGATACTTCGGACCGTCAGCATAATTGACGGTGACGGTTTCAAATAGATCGCCATTTAGCATAAGTAGTTTTATAGAACGCAACGCCACAGAGTCGGCTATGGCGTCTTCCAGACGTTTCTTACTGAATTTGCGGTCATTAATTCCGATAATTTTAGCTGTTTCATAAAGCCCGGCTTGATCGGCTGCGCCGCCCGGAACGATGCGTGATATAACGCCGTCTCCTGATACGACCAGTCCCAGTGATGTGGCTATGCAATCCTTGTCGAAATCAGTGGCCTGGTTGGAATATTGGATGCGATATCCACATTTTCCGATGAAATCCAGAGGCAACTCTTCATGCAGGCCGCGCACCTGTGAATCAATCAATTCAGCCCAATCATAGGCATGTAATTTATTTAATATCTCAACAATATCAGATTCTTCAAAACCAGTGATGGTTTGGCCTTTTTCTTCATATCCCAAGAACTCCCGGCAGAAATCATCCAGACTAAGTTCGCCTTCGCTCTCTATGCGTAATATGGCGTCGATATTCATCCACAGCATGGCGCCTTCGTTGTAGTAATCCTGCCCCCGGTTTAAGCGGTTCCAATAACGGCTGCCACCTCTGCGGATGTAGGAGGATGAAGATGTATCTTCCAGAGAAATGGATCGTCTGCCTTTCTGGCTCATATAATACTTGATGGTTCCACCAAGTTTTTTCAGAATCTCATCGAAAGAAGATTCTCTCTTCTGGGCGTTCAGTTCAGCTCGCGCAGCCAGAACTTTGCCCAGATATTGATCCAGCCCCTCATAGACCCAAAGCAACCGCGTATCCATCGGCGTGTTAAAATCAGGCAATACCATACCCGCAGGACGGCGGTACTTGCCGCACCAGCTATGGCAATATTCATGGGACAAGAGGTTGGCTGTTCCTGATATCTGGTTCTCATCCAACAGCCCACGCTCGCCTTCACCGTTCAGGCTGGAGTTCAGGTGCTCTAAACCCATACCTGGTACGGTATCGCTCAGCACCAGCAGAAAATGATAATGCTCGAAATGATGCTTCTTCAGCATCAAAGCCGCTTCCTGAACGATCCGCTTTAATCCATCAATGGTCTTATCAGTAGGTTTAACCGCTTTTTCTGATTCAGATACCAGATGCAGCGAATGTTTAGGACCATCTTTGGGCGTCAAATCGTAAGTTCTTAGATATTTGCCGCATATCAGCGGGCTATCGACCAAGTCTTCAAACGAGATGGTCTTGAACTGCACGGAGTTTTCATCATCACTCTTTTGAATCAACGACGAACCCCATTTCCAACCTTCGGGTAGATTCAAATTTAGATTTACATCAACTTCACTAGCTTTAATCCCTGCTGGATAAAGCAGGCAGGTATTCCAATTAATCACGCCTACAAGCGAGTTGCCATACGAATCAATGCTGCGCGAATTAACGCTGGGTTGATTGCAGATGTAGGTTGTTCCAACCACAACGCGCCGCACTCCCTTGGGAACCTCGATCTGGAATTTAAAGGCATTATGAGGGTCGCGCCGCCATTGGACTGGTTTTCCTTTTGTGGTTGCGACCGTTATTTCGGCAAGATTCTGAACTGGATTCCGTGGACCATGAATACCGGGAATCCATTCGGGATAATACAATTCATATACCCCGGAACGAACCTGATATTCCGTAGAGGTTTTAAGCAAGCCCCTGGTTATATCAGTCGCATCAACCGTAGTAGTCATATCAACCGCGCTAGTTGATATGGTTATGGGAAGAAGAAAAAGGAACGCAAGACCAAAGCGGGTTTTTAAATATGATGAAGCATTACCGGAAGAAAGCATAATATTTTCTCCTCACGTGATGATTGTTCAGAATAATGACCTATCGCGTAGAATAAGTCAGCCTTACCGACTCATAAAAAACCACCCACTCAATCCCAAAATCCCTATTCTAATCCCTTATTTCAAACAAGGTATCAGATTTTTGAATAGGCTTCTTTTTAGTGGTTGTTTTCTTGGTTTTTTTGAAGTAGAAGTTCTCGCCCAGGTAGGTTTCACGGACGATGGGATCATTAATCAGCTGGCTGGAGGTTCCCTGGGTCAGGATAACGCCCTGGTGCATGATGTAGGCCCGGTCGGTAACTTCGAGTGTTTCCCGGACGCTGTGGTCGGTGATCAAGACGCCGATGCGGCGTTTTTTCATCTGCAGGATAATCTCTTGCAATTCACCAACCGCGATGGGATCAACGCCGGAGAACGGTTCATCCAACAGCAGGATACGGGGACGGGCGGCCAGAGCGCGGCAGATTTCCATGCGCCTTTTTTCTCCACCGGATAGAGTATCGGCTTTCTGGTCGGCTAAATAAAACAGTTCGGATTCTTCCAGCAATTTCCGGCAGCTGGCTTCACGCTCAGAAGCATTGAGAGGCATGTTCTCTAAAACAACCATCACGTTCTGCCATACGGTCAGCCGCCTGAAGATTGAGGGTTCCTGCGAAAGGTAGCCGATGCCCATGCGCGCCCTTCTGGATAGGGGGCGGCTGGTAATATCAATGCCGTCCAGTTCGATCCGGCCTTCATCTGGTTTCACAATGCCCATGATCATACCGAAGGTAGTCGTCTTACCGGCGCCATTGGGTCCCAGCAGACCGACAATTTCACTGCTGGAGACGGCCACGTTTACCCTATCAACCACGGTTTTGGCGGCGTATTGCTTTTTTATATTAACTGATTTCAGAACAGCCATTAGCTAATCACTTTTCATACTAAACATTATTTAAGGCAATTTATGAGTTACCAGACCAATATAGGGCGCAAAATTAGGCGTCAAAGTTACAATAAACTTATTCTTCAAACTCATGGCGTGCGACAGGTTATCAATCGCGCAGCCGTTCATCTTGAAATATTTTGCCAGATCCATCTGGTTGGCCAGGTAGACGCTGTCTGAATCTCCACCGATCCTGCGTTCGGATAAATCCGGCTCGCGATACAGGAAATCCGGTTTTGAAGCAAATTTCTTTTTCAAGGATATCTTAAGGTTTTGCTTCAACCACTGACTGGCCTGTTTGGCATCCTCGGCGAACACCGGTCTGCCTTCGCCGCCTAACATCATGCGCAACAGATCAAAAGCAGGCAAATATGGAGAAACCAGATTTGGCGAGTGAATAATGATATAACCATGATCGTTTAATACCCGCAGCATCTCATTCAAAAGCGCTGGAACATCGGTTATGTGTTCTATAAATTCAAAAGCAACTACCGCATCAAATGTATTATCGGCGAATGGCAGTTGCAGCGCATTGCCCGCCAGTAGATTGGTTTGGGGATTCGCCTTCTTCTCAACGCCTAAAAACAAAGGCGATAAATCAACTCCACAAACCGGATAACCTCTCTCTTCGATCAAGCGGGTAGATAATCCCGTGCCGCAGCCCAGGTCAAGAATCCGGCTATTCTTAGCCAGATATCGTTCAATCAGAATCAGAAAAGGTTCCAGAAATGATGCATCATGAGTAACCAAATCATCCCGGTAACGGGTGCTGGTCTGATAATATTGCTTAAGGCGTTCTTCAATGCAAGCATCAGATCGGTTGGTCATTATATATAATCCTAAAAACGCCAGTCATTTCTATGCAAGGGTGGCTGCGATCAACCCTCTCCTATCCTCTCCCAATCTTGGGAGAGGAATACATCCCCCAACGCGTAGGGGTGATTTCTAAACACCCGAATCCATTCAAACAATGTAGGGTGCGCCCCTCGTGGTCGCCCGAAGCCACTCAATAATATACTAAGCTTTAACAATCCGATCCCGGTTGCTGCTGACATCCGCAGTCGCGTTGCGCGTATCAATAACCACCTTGGCGTTATCAACCACCCATTGGTAATCGATGCAGGCGTGATCGGTCAGGATCAACACCGCATCATGATCCTGTAAGGTTTCTTCGGTTAATTCTATAGAAGAAAGCCCCATGTCGCCGCGCCGGGATTTGGGATAAACCGGAATGTAGGGATCGTGATAACAGACTTCCATACCCCAATCTCGCATTAGTTCAACCACTTTCAAAGCGGGCGACTCGCGCACGTCATCCACGTTCGGTTTATAAGCCACTCCCAGAACCAGCACCTTGGCGCCTTTAACCACGCAGCCCTGTTCTGAGAGGGTTTCGACCATCTTCATGATGACGTAGCGCGGCATATTGGTGTTGATCTCTCCAGCCAGTTCAATGAAGCGGGTGGAAAATTCAACCTCACGCGCTTTCCAGGTTAAATAGAATGGGTCGATGGGGATGCAATGTCCTCCCAGACCAGGACCAGGATAGAAAGGGTGATAACCGAAAGGCTTGGTAGCGGCGGCGTTGATCACTTCCCAGATATCGATATCCATCCGGTCGCTCAGCATCTTCAATTCGTTAACCAGAGCAATATTGACGGAACGGTATATGTTCTCCAACAACTTGGTCATCTCCGCCGCCTGAGTGGATGAAACCTTAACCAGGTTATCAAACAACTGTGAATAAAGCGCGGTTCCCACTGCCAGACAATTTTTAGTGCAGCCGCCGAATACTTTGGGTATGGTGCGGGTAGTAAAATCCTTGCGGCCTGGGTCTTCACGTTCAGGAGAATAAGTTAAAAATACATCCTCGCCAACTTTCAAGCCGGTTTCTTCCAGAAGGGGACGGATGCGTTCTTCTGTGGTTCCGGGATAAGTAGTGCTTTCAAGTATAATCAGCTGACCGGGTTGCAGATTTTCGGCAATAGCCTTGGCGGTGGCGTCGACCGCCCTCAGATCAGGCTCGCGGTATTCATTCAATGGAGTGGGGACGCAGATGATTATTGCGTCCACTTCCTTTAATCTTTCGTAATCAGTAGTAGCCTCGAAAAGACCACCTGAGACCAACTCCTGTATCTTCTCTGACTTAATATGATGAATATAAGATTGGCCGTTCTGTAATGATTCAACTTTTTTTATATCTATATCAAAACCAATCGTTTTGAAACCAGAATGGGTGGTTTCGAGTACGATAGGCAATCCTACATAACCCAAACCTACCACGCCGAGTATCGCGGTCTTCTTTTCAAATCGTTCAATATATTTGTTATCCATCAATATTACGCTATCTCTTCTTTCAGATTTTTTAATGTTTATATCAATATATAATCACGTTTCATTTCAACAAAAGCAACGATATTATACAATCCACTCTAAGAAATTATCATGGTGCTGCGCATTCAATTCGTCAAGATGACTGTTTATTCAAGCAAATATTTCACCCTTCTCCCTAAAAAACAAGAAAATGAGTATTATCTGTAGAGTAATTATCTAAAATATTTTGGATTAGAATTACTGTAGTAGACAAGACGCTATAATCATACAACTTGAATTAGGATAATTCAGTTTAACTTTGTTATAAAATTCAGGAATAAAAACTCTTATAATTACCAAAATAAATCAATGAACCGAAAAACTTCTTCAAAACCTGCCGGTCATAAAATTGCGGCTACCAACCGCAAAGCGCGTTTTCAATATCACATTCTGGAAAGTTACCAGGCCGGAATTGTGCTTCAGGGAACCGAAGTTAAAGCAATCCGCGAAGGGGCCGTGAATCTGGGAGAGAGCTTCGCCACACTGCAAAACGGCGAACTATTTCTATGCGATTGTCATATCAGCCCCTATTCGCATGGCAACGACGCCAATCATGATCCTGTGCGGCGCAGGAAACTTCTACTGCATAAACGGGAAATATTCAAACTATTCACCAAGGTTCAAATTAAAGGATTCACCCTGGTTCCTCTCAAAATGTATTTCGTCAATGGCCGGGTAAAAGTTGATATCGCTCTAGCGCAGGGAAAGAAATTACACGATAAACGCGAAGATATGAAACGCCGGGATATTGAACGCGACATGAGGCAGGATAATAGAGATTATTAAGTAAAGGTTAATAAATTTAATTATTACAAATATTTATGGGATAAGTATTCCTCTCCCAAGATTGGGAGAAACTAGGTGAGGGTTGATAAAAACCACCTATGATGGATTCCTGGATGTCAATGTCATTAAGTTAACCTTATTGTCCCCTCTCCCGGCGGGAGAGGGTTAGGGTGAGGGGGATGATAAAACACTTACGTTTTCACTTTCATCTTTTAAACCACCTACAAAATATGTTATACTACCTGAAATTTATGATAAATATATCAATATTCATGAAGAGTTATTGAAGTAAAAGTGGACAATCTTACTGCGGAACAACGAAAAAAGACCATGACCCGCGTCAAATCGAAGGATACCAAACCGGAGATGACCATGCGGCGCCTGATTCATGCCATGGGATACCGCTTTCGCCTTCATCGCAGCGATCTTCCGGGAAAACCAGACTTAGCCTTCCCAAAGTTCCACAAAGTGATATTTGTACATGGTTGCTTCTGGCATGGGCATAGTTGTAAATCAGGCAAGAACCGCCCGGCTTCCAATAAAAGTTATTGGATTCCAAAACTCGAACGCAATATGCAGCGTGATAAACAAAATAGAAGAAAACTCGAAGAACTGGGCTGGCAATCGCTGGTCATTTGGGAATGTCAAATCAAAGATATTGATAAAATGCAAAAAGTAGTCAGAAAGTTTCTTGGAGCTAAATGAATGCCGGCTAAGAAATTGGGATTTTATGAATTTTTTGCGGGAAGTGGCATGGCGCGCATCGGCCTGGGATCACGCTGGGATTGCCTCTTCGCCAACGATAATTCCGCTAAAAAGGCCTGGGCCTACAAGGAGAATTTTCCATCTTCGGATCACTTTCTTTTAGAAGATATCTCAAAACTTACAATAAATCACCTTCCAGGGACGCCTGTCTTGTCATGGGCTTCATTTCCATGTCAAGACCTTTCACTTGCGGGCGACCGGGGTGGTTTGAAGGCTAAAAGAAGCGGAACCTTCTGGTCGTTCTGGCGCCTGATGAAAGAGATGGGCGACAATGGGCGCCCTGTTCCACTAGTTGTATTAGAAAACGTTGTCGGCGCCATAACCTCCAATGGCGGCAAGGATTTCGAATCTCTGATCAGGGTCTTAATGGACGAGGGATATAATGTCGGACCATTCGTGATGGATGCTGTTCAATTCGTACCCCAATCCAGGCCGCGCTTATTTGTAGTCGCCGTCAAAAATCATATCACCATCCCTAACGGGGTTATTAATAACAAACCATACGAGTTCCTCCATTCAAAATCCATCTGTCAATCATACAATAAATTACCTCAAAATTTGCAAAAGCAATGGATTTGGTGGCGCTTGCCCGATCCGCCGCCACGCCAATCAACCTTAGCCGATATCATTGAAGATAATCCGGAAGACGTCGCATGGCATACTTCTTCAGAGACCGATTATCTATTGAGTTTAATGTCAGAGCCGAATATCAATAAAGTTAAAGAGGCCATGCGCAGTAAACAAAAAATCTATGGAACCATCTACCGGCGCACCCGCACCAATCGAGATGGAGAAAACGTACAACGCGCCGAAGTACGCTTCGATCAGATCAGCGGGTGCCTGCGCACCCCCGCCGGTGGTTCAAGCCGACAGATTTTATTAGAAGTTCATGGCAAAAATGTCCGCTCCAGACTTATATCAGCCCGCGAAACCGCCCGTCTCATGGGGGCGCCTGATACATATCAACTGCCCGCCAGATATAATGAAGCATACCATTTAATGGGAGACGGCGTTGTCGCGCCAGTGGTTTCATGGCTGGAAAAAAGCCTACTCACTCCCTTGGTTCGCTCAGCAAAGCGCTTATCGGAAATGGAATAATATGGAAAGTTCAAAGAAACCCATAATCTCCTGCGAATTGCTGCTTGATACTAAAAAACAGATTCATACCTATGTCGAAACCTTAAAAAAAGCAGCGCCGTTCATTGGCGATCATGGCATGAACGAGCAGGAGTTTTGGGATTCCGGCATCTTCCATAGCGCCATAGAAAGGCTGCGTGGTTCTCAAGCCGCTTCAATGATCCGTAAAAAACGTTTCGTCGAGATTATTTTCAATAAGTTGCAGGATGATGGCGGCATCAAGCAGTGGTCTTTTGTCGGCAGTGAAGAACGGCATGACTACGAAGTGATAATGCCGGATGACAGTCTGACCGTCATTGAAACCAAAGGCTGTCTGGATGGCAATAATACCAATATTTTCGAGAGGCCGCCTCATGCGGACCGTTTCATCATCTGGTCGTTATGCCAGAATCCCGGCTCAGATCCCAGGCATAACGCCTGGTCAGGCATTCACACCCGGCTCAGCGCTGAGATTATTCACAAGCGCCACCTGGTGGATGGTCTGATTATCTGGGATATGATCTGCGGCACAGCTGGCCGGCCTTGTCCCAAAACCAAAGATGACCAATCACGTCTGATATCCGTCGGTCAAAATAGAAGAGTGCCCCCGCCATGTTTATACCTGTTTCCCCGCAGCCTGCCGGATGCCAGGAACAATCCATCGCCTATTTGTTGGAAATTGGAAGAAGTTAAACTGCTGCATACTATGTGGAACTTGTTTAATGGAAATGAGCATGATGTAGTCGAAGTCCATATAGATGCTAGAATGAAGGACGCCGACACTCAGCGCCGTACAAGGTATTTTCGCAAAGGCGAACAGTTTTCGTCTTCTAAATGGACCACCCTAAAACGGGCGAGATGATTATTGGTTTAATACAGTATTTTGATTTGATAGTATGAGGTTTGGAAAACAACCCCCTCTTAAATTCTCCCTCAACTTGGGGGAGAGAGATTTTGGGTTTGATCAAGCGTTTCTTTGATGCATCGGTAAAATCTTAAACACTGGCAGAAAGCATTCCTCTCCCAAGATTGGGAGAGGCTAGGAGAGGGTTGATAGAAACCACTTTTTTTGGATTACATGAATAATTATGTTAAATAAAAAATTCGTTCCTTTTGTCGCGTCACTCCCGGCATGGGCTTTGATTCAATTTATTGGCCGTACTAATCGTCTGCATTGCGTTAATAATGATTTGCTGGAAACCATAAGCAAGAAAAATGATCCCTTCATATTCTCTGTATGGCATAGCCGCTTAATGCTTCCTATATATCATTTTCGCAACAAAAATCTCGCCGCCCTGGTAAGCCATAGTAAAGATGGTGAATATATCACCCAATTAATGAAACGTTTCGGCTTTCATTCAGCTCGCGGTTCAGCGTCCCGCTACGGCGCTGAAGGTCTGCTGGGTTTGCTTCATTGGCTTAAGCATAGCGGCAACGCCGTCGTCACTCCCGATGGACCAAAAGGTCCGCGGGAAAAAGTTCGGGCGGGCGTCATTCAGTTAGCCAAATTATCCGGCGCTCCCATAATTCCAACCGGATTTTCCTGCACCCGCAGTCATCGGTTTCAAAGTTGGGATCGTTTCATGCTTCCCCTGCCCTTCGGACAAATATTCCTGGTTACTGGTGAAGCGATTCATGTACCAGAAAATGCGGATAAAGCAGTTCTAGAGGAATGCAGGTTAAGGTTGCAAAAAGAGATGCGTAGAGTTACTGAGGAAGTCGACCGTTTGGCAGGCCAACCGGGTCTTGATCAAGAGGCTGACAATGCTTCATCATAAACCGCCTCAATCTGGTCAACCGTCGCATCAAAATTAAATAGATCGTCTACGCGTTTTCTGGCGCCTTCAGATAATTCATGCAGCAGTTTTTCATTTCCAACTATTCGATTCATTGCATTCGCCAGGGCTTGCGCGTTTTTTGGTGGAACCACCAATCCTGATTCGCCATGCCGGTTTACGTATTTGACGCCGGTCGGCAGATCGGTTGATATCACCGCGCAGCCCCGCTGCATTGATTCCAGCAACACATACCCAAAGGCTTCATTAGCCGTAATGGAAGGCAACACGAATACATCGGCGGCTTGATATAAGGCGTTTTTATCAATATCCGAAATCTGTCCCAAAAATCTTACTCGTGATTGGAGATTAAGTTGACGGGTCAGTTGTTCCAGATTATTTCTAAATAAACCATCACCGGCAATCAACAAAGTTCCTTGCACCGATTGCATGGCTTCGATCAGGTATTTAAGTCCCTTATATCCGACCAGCCTCCCTACGTAAAGAAATAACGGCTTCGGGCATTTGTCCTTTATTTTGGCTGCTTTTTCCAGGATTTCTGCTTCGTGAGACGAGTCGCCGGGTGGAATAGCTAATGGAATAACAGTGCACTTGTCAGAAAACTTTCTCAAATCGGAAGAATTATGGATCAATGGTTGTGATGTAGCAATAATTTTTGAGCAACGAGCTAAAAAACGATCCTGAAATGAAGCCAGCAACGGCATCAAAAAACGCTGCCGGATGATATCGCTATGCCACGTACAGATAAGCGGAATCTTTTCTGGTATGGCATTCACGACGCCCCATCCCAAGGGAAACGGCGCATGGACATGAACCAGATCAGGTTTTAACTCCTGCAATCGTTTTAAGTACCCTGTTACTATTGGTTGAGAGAAAATCCGTATTAACTGAGGCATTCGGATGACCTCAACTCCATCTATGGTTTCATTGCATAGCTGGTTGCAGTCGTTGCATACCAATGCGGTCACTTTCCATCCACGCTTTACCAGTTCTTTGCTGATATCACAGACATGGCGTTCGATACCGCCAATCCAGGGGGGGTATGCTTTGTTCAGTATTACGACATGCGGGTTTGCGCGTTTTAATTCCATTTAATTATTTCTTTATAGAACTATCAATAATAACAAGAATTATCACCTTGTCAGTATGACAGGCATAGATCATACTTTGTTAATAGTAACCTATGTTTACTATAAAACAATGATGCTGCAAGCAGTTATCCAAAGCGACCGATGATTCACTATATGGAGAATAAATAATGAATGACTCAATCAAACGCGCCAAGGATTTAGTCGAACAGGCCAAACGCATACTAGTACTTACCGGCGCTGGAATTTCTGCTGAAAGCGGAGTACCCACATTCCGTGATGCCACAGGTCTATGGAACAAGATTGATCCCTATAAAGTAGCCACTCCGGAAGCCTTCAATGACGATCCCGAATTTGTCTGGAAATGGTATGATGAACGGCGCGTTCAACTCAAAGACTGCCACCCCAATCCTGGACATTTCGCCGTCGTTGCTATGGAAAAAGCCAAACAGGACGGCTTCTTCCTTTTAACCCAAAACGTGGATAATCTACATGAACGAGCTGGATCGTTGAGATTAGCTCATATCCACGGTAAGATATACGAGGTTCGGTGTACTAAAGAATATACCATTCGCGAAGACTTGCAGGCGCCATTGCCGGAGTTGCCTCCTAAATGCCCCAATTGCGGCGCTTTGGAGCGTCCCAATGTGGTATGGTTCGGCGAACAGATTGATACCGATGCGGTTAGCCAGACTGAATCGTTTATATCACAAGGCGATATTGATATCGTCTTCGTTATAGGTACAGAGGCCAGTTTTGGATACATCATGGACTGGGCCAATCGCAGCAAAGGTTCAACAGGAAAATTAATCGAGATTAATCCGGGGACTACGTCTCTGACAGCATACGCCGATATTCACCTGGCTGGGAAATCAGGTGAAATTCTTCCACAACTCACCATGAGTTTATGAAAGAGAGATTGTTATGAATAACGCTTCACCTAAAATTGTGAATAAACCTAAGAAATTATTACGTAGAAAATTCCTTCTAACCGTCGTTGTCGTCGCTTTCTGCTTTTATTTCTTCAATCCATTTAAGCCCAAAGCATTTAAAACCAAGAAACGTCTGATCATCCTCGGATTCGATGGCGCCGATCCGCGTCTGGTCGAAAAATGGATGTCTGAATTGCCCAATCTCTCGAAAATGATGAACATGGGCGTCTACAAAAGAATGCAGACCTGTTACCCACCGGAATCTCCAGTAGCCTGGTCATGCTTCGCGGTTGGCGGGAATCCCGGCCAGCATGGCGTCTACGATTTTCTTCGGCGTCCGGTCGGCTCTTATTTCCCGACCTATGAATCATTCGTCAAAAAAGGACATCCACGTTTTATCTTCAAAATGATTCCAATAAAAATGCCTAAAGCCTTACGTCGGCGCGGCGGAGTAGCATTCTGGGATATTCTCAGCAAATTCGGCGTGCGCAGCAGCATGATCGAAGTCCCTATCACCTTCCCGCCTCCTAAACTAAACCACGGGAGGGCATTATCAGGTCTCGGCGTACCAGATATCAGAGGCATTCAAGCCACTTTCCATCATTTCATTTATGATAAAAATCCCGAGACGCCATTGGATAAAACCAGTACCTTCGGGGGAATGATCGAAGAACTTAAACCAGAGGGTGACTGGTTGATGGGTCATATCTGGGGCCCCTATGATCCTATTGTTGATGATGAAAAACGCAAAAAATCCATCGAACGGGTTGACTTACTGCTCGAAGAAATCGAGTGGTGGGCGCATTTAGGATCATTACAGGGTCCAAAGAACTTTAAACAAGATGAAAGAGCGAATTTGTTAGATCGCTTAAACATGAATGTATGCAGCCTGATTGCTTATCAGGAATATCTTGAGTCGGAAGAGTTCGAAAACCGCATTCAACGGGTCAAGAATTTTTTGCTTTCGGGAAAATCCTACATCAAAGAAGACGGCGTTGAAGCAACCCAGACTCGTATAAACATTCAAAAGGTTCGTAAAAATGCAAAATATCTAAAAGATGAAATAGATACGATGGGTAAACCAATCAAACTCAAAGTCTATTTCCGCGCCAAAGATAAAGAGACGGTTGAAATCAAAACCGGAGATAACCTCCAGCAGGTTAAACTTAAACAATGGAGCGACTGGTTCTCTCTCTCATTCCCCATTATGTCGTTCGTCAAAGCCAGAGCCATTTGCCGCTTCTATCCACAGGAAATCACCGATAACACTCTCAAAGTCTATATGACCTCACCGGATATTGACCCACGTAAGCCGATTATACCCATCTCACAACCCAAAGGCTTCTCCAAAGATTTGGCCGATTGGCTGGGCGAACCGTACAAGACGCGCGGCTGGGCTTCTGAAACCCATGGACTGAAAGACGGTCACCTCGGCGAAGATGGTTATATCTCTGACCTAAACCATTTAATGAATCAGCGTGAGAAAAAATTATTCGAGACTTTCGAGCGCACAGAGAATAACTTCTTTATTTCCGTATTCTCCGAAACTGACCGCGTGGCTCACATGTTCTACCGCTTTATTGATGAAGGCCACCCCATGTACGATCCTGTATTGGCCAAGAAATACAAAGACGTCATAAAAAGTATTTATAAACGCATGGATACGATAGTTGGACGCATGTTGGAAAAGTTAGGCAATGATCCTGATGCATCTTTGATCGTCATGTCCGACCACGGCTTCTCATCCTTCCGCTATCAAGTGCATATCAATAAATGGCTGCTGGATAATGGATTCCTGGCATTGAAAGTATCTAAATTACAAGCCACCAATATCAAACTGGAAGTCTTGCTCCAGGGCGAAAATGCAGAATATTTCCAATACGTAGATTGGAAAAAAACCAAAGCCTACTCAATGGGCTTAGGTCAGATATACATCAACAAAGCAGGGCGTGAACCACTGGGCATTGTCAAAGACGCAGAGTATGACGCCGTATGTAAGGACATCGCCCAAAAAATGGAAACCCTGGTTGATGACCGCGAAGGTAGAAACAACACGCCAGTCGTAGCCTACGTAAAAAGACGCGATGAAATCTGGTCGGGACCATTCGCCAACGACGAACATGACTGCCCTGATTTACAGGTCTGCTTCAATTCGCCATACCGCGTCTCCTGGCAAACCTGTCTGGGCGGGATTTCTCCCGGTAATGTGGTGGAAGACAACATGGAAACCTGGAGCGGAGATCATTGCAGCATGGCAGCCGAACAGGTTCCAGGCATATTCTTCTGCAACCGCCCCATTAAAAAGAATGACGTTTCCATAATGGATTTCGCCCCGACCGTAGTGCGCTACTTCGGCCTGAAGCCTCCCAAAGCAATGGAAGGTAAAGACTTGGGGATCGTTAGCCGGTCAGCCTTATAAATTTTCTATCTCAATACATTCTTTTAGAAAATATGAACAAATTAATAGAATAACAGTGATATCTTCTTACGTTGGTCCATCCAGCCAGGGGATGGAGGTAGATACTGCGTCAAACGGCGATATAGAGAACTGGCGAAGACGCTCAAAAGAAGACCACAAAATAGGTTATGATGAAAAAATGAGGATTAGAAAAATGGAAAAAGCGATTTTTGCGGCAGGATGTTTTTGGGGTGTGGAAGCAGCGTTTCGTAATAAGCCCGGCGTTGTTTCAACCCAAGTCGGATATAGCGGCGGAACCAAGCCAGACCCGACATATCAGGATGTGTGCAGCGGACAAACTGGGCATGCTGAAGTAGTCGAAGTGACTTACGATCCCAGCCTGACAACTTATGAAGCGTTGCTTGATATTTTCTGGATTTGTCATAATCCCACTCAGTTAAACCAACAGGGACCTGATATGGGGACGCAATATCGATCCGCCATTTTCTTCCTGACTCCGGCGCAGCAATTCTCAGCGGAATCATCTAAAGAGGCGCTGCAGCAATCTGACGCTTTTAACAAAGAAATAGTTACGGAAATCACCCCTGCTTCGATATTCTATCCGGCGGAAGATTATCACCAGCAGTATTTAGAAAAACGCGGTTGTAACTCATGTCATTGAATTAACTGACGATTCCTTTTTCACCCTCACCCTAACCCTCTCCAGAGGGAGAGGGAACTTGAATTATTATGGTAAGAGTACCGGTTAATTTACCAATGCTAAACCTGTGTTGAATGCTGGAACTCGTTAGCTTTGATATCATTGTAATGCTAAAATGACAAGCCGTGCCATGAGGTATGAATAACGTCTCCACTGCTGGCTATGCCATTGGATGGTTGATAGAGCAATCTCTTAAAAAGATCAGAAGTATTCGGGCCGTAGGAACCTACCCCGATATCCTCATCCGTATCTGGTCCAAGGCCATGCAATAACCAATCCTTCTTAGCTTTTTCAGGACCATAGGCGGAATAGTCATAGTTATTCGAGACGCTCTGGTATTTTTTACTGGCGGCCCGGTAGGGATCCTCAGGTATAGCGTTAATATAAGTAATTGGAGTGGTCAAGCGCCGCAATTCCGCCTGGGGATTACCGCCCATTTGAGGAAAATAGGTTTTGTTATCAATCCGGTACATTAACAGAGCATCACCCAGCGCTTTCATATCGGCTTCCATCCGGGCGATCTTGGCTCTCATGTTGGCATTCAGAAAATTCGGCACTGCAATGGATGCCAGGATTCCGATAATCGCTACAACAATTAATAATTCGATAAGGGTAAAAGCGCTTCTGTGGTTCATTATAATACTCCGTATTTACCGAATGATGCAAACCTGGATTCCACCAAAACTACAAGCCCCTTAACGATTGACTGCAATACTTAATGATAGATATCCAGTTGAACTTATTTATTAATATCATATCACACTTTCAAAATCAATAGTAATTAATTAGTTTGATTCTTGATAAATATGCTCGTTTATGATTACGTGAATAATAACCTCTTTTTCTCAAACTTAACTAAACATATGCTGCAAATACTTAGGTTTGCCGATTTGATAATAGAAGAATATTTGTCTATAATTCATATTGGGATATATTGAAATTCTATGCGGTTATATCTTATTCCCGTTAGTATTCTTTATTATAATGTCTGTGCGAAGTTCCATGCTAATCTGTAAACCTATTAGCCGCTTAAAGGATGAAAATGAATCCGCTATTTCTAACAGAAGAACGTCATAATAGGCTTACACCCGCAGAACAATCAGATATTTACCGTCTGGAAATATCCCAAAAACTCGATCCAAAGACTCGAGGTGAACTTGGACAATATCTTACTCCTCTAAGTGTAGCCACTTTTATGGCATCACTCTTTAATTCTACTTCTGATGACATTGTTTTGCTCGATCCAGGAGCAGGAACGGGAACACTGACCGCCTGCTTTTTCCAAGAGATGATCGGACGAATTGTGAAACCTCATAGTATCCATACGGAATGCTATGAGTTAGAACCACTCATGGAAAACTATCTCAAAACCACTTTAGATGATTGCCTTTACACCAGCGAATCGATGGGTATTTCTTTCTCAGGAACAGTCAAACAAATAGACTTTATTGAATGGGGAGTTGAAAAAATTAGTACAAAAGGTGGACTTTTTGAGGAATCAATTCCTCAATTCACTCACTGTATAATGAATCCACCATATAAAAAAATCAAAAGTGATTCAGATTATCGTACTTGGTTAAGGCAGATTGGAATCGAAACAAGTAACCTATATAGCGGATTTTTGGCAATTGCTATCAAAATGCTCTCCCCTAGTGGAGAACTGGTCGCCATTGTTCCGCGCTCTTTCTGTAATGGCCCGTATTTTCGACCATTCCGTGAGCTATTACTAAAAAATATGGCGATTAATCATATACATGTTTTCGATGATAGAGATAAAGCATTCAAAGATGATGACATTCTACAAGAGAATATCATATTACATGCGATAAAAGGTGCAGAGCAAGGCAGTGTTGTT
Organism: bacterium; assembly: GCA_963662285.2. GTDB lineage: Bacteria > Hinthialibacterota > Hinthialibacteria > Hinthialibacterales > Hinthialibacteraceae. The sequence goes on along the minus strand of CAXXMV010000003.1, from coordinate 381,182 downwards.
ATCACATCCAGCAGCGGCTTTGAATTCGATGAGATGACTCAGCGCGAAGTACCATTCAGTAAGGTGGTTAAACCGGATGATCCAGACCTATTTATTCATATTGCCACCTGCGATCTAGATCAAATGGTGATTGATCGTATCAGTGTATTCTCTAATTCATTAAAGGAAATCGACATTGAAGTTTGCACCGGACCAGTAGTAGATTTCCGTCTTCGTGATGATATCAGGCAAGTAGCAGAAGAGGGCGCATGTCCGCTTGTATATCCCGGACATTTTTCCAATAACTATGTGGAGTGGCCGAACCAGGAAGGCAAAAAACCAAACTCAATCAATGAAAGTAAACAAAGTAGCCGTTGGTTAATGGAAAACGGCTGGTATGTGATTACTCGCCGATTCAGTTCTAAAGAGGAAAATCGGCGTATTGTCGCTGCACTTCATAATCCTGATAAAGTACCTGGTCAAAAGATAGGCTTCGAGAACCATCTGAATGTATTCCATCAGCGAAAACAAGGCTTGGAGCCTGAGATAGCAAAAGGTTTGGCATTATTTCTAAATTCAACCTTGCTAGATCTATATTTCCGTCAGTTTTCAGGACATACACAGGTTAATGCAACTGATCTTAGAATGCTGCATTACCCTGATTTAAGGACGCTTAGACGGCTGGGCGCATATGTATCATGCATCTTTCCTGGACAGGATGAAATTGATCTAATTTTAGATAAGGAAATCGATAACATGGCAAAACCGAAGAATCAAAATCCATTGTCGATACAGAAGCGAATTAAGAAGACGTTATCTATTCTAAAGGCTCTTGGGCTTCCAAAAGGGCAAATCAATGAACGGTCAGCATTAACCTTGTTAGCGATGGTCGATTTGAAACCGGATACTAGTTGGAAAAAAGCGAGTCAACCTCTTATGGGTATCACCCCAATCATGGATTATATTAGAGATCATTATGGTAAGGAGTATGCACCTAATACTCGTGAAACCATTCGTCGCCAGACAATGCATCAATTCATCGATGCAGGAATTGCTTGTTCAAATCCAGATCAACCAAATCGTCCGATTAACAGCCCAAAATGGTGTTATCAGATCACTCCAGATATGTTAGAACTTATCCGTACATTTGGTTCAAAATTGTGGGATGCAAAACTTGCGGATTATCTTATACAAAGGCCTGCTTTAGCAGCACAATACGCCAATGAACGTGATATACAAATGATTCCTTTAATAATTAATGGTGAAAAAGAGTTAGTTCTTTCACCTGGTAAGCATAGTCAGCTTATCAAAGAAATAATCACAGAGTTCGGGCCACGGTATGCGCCGGGCGCAAAGGTGATCTATGTTGGTGATACTGGCTCAAAAATGGGCTATTTCAATAAGAGAACCTTTAAGAACTTAGGCTTATGCTTTGATAGTCATGGAAAATTCCCTGATGTAATACTCTACTTGCAATCCAAAAATTGGTTGTTACTGATAGAATCCGTTACAAGTCATGGTCCCGTTGATGCTAAACGACATGCTGAGTTGGCTTTACTTTTTAAGGATAATACTGCCGGTATTGTCTATGTAACGGCTTTCCCTGATCGTCCGACTATGGCAAAATATTTAAGTGAAATCAGTTGGGAAACCGAAGTATGGGTAGCCGACTCCCCCAGTCACCTTATCCATTTTAATGGAGAGAGGTTTTTGGGACCATACAATGATAAGAACCATCTTTAAGGGATTCTCTAAAAACAGAGAACACTCTTAAAACGTCTACTTATATTGACGATAACAATTGTAAATAGGTATTTTTTATGATTATCCTGCTTACACCATGGGATAAAGCATATTGATTAAGCAAGCAACACAAGAGTAATTAAAAGTTCAATAATAACTTGGTAATCTGGAGAGGGGCGAGAGTGTAATCAAGTTTTACGTATAATCAAAAAATAAAATTCCGGATGCAGGCGACGGCAAAAAAAGCCGCGCCTGATCCGTATCGTTAGTCACAAAGATAAAGAACAGCAAAAATGGCTAATTGATTTATCTATTTATGATCTAGCCATTCAAAAAACCATCCCTCAAATGACGAAAGATAACGAACCAAAATATTACTATAATACTTGATTATCAAATGATACGTCCAACTGGTTAATATTCTTTTCATCGAATTGCAAAGCGATCCAGAGCATCCCAGGTTTTTTTGTTTTATCTCCGTTAAAGAGAGGGATGTCGTTTCTCTGACCATTTGGCATATTCAATGAAATTGAACCTTCACTGGGACTAATCGTAATCCCGGACACAGCATCCTCTACAGTAAATTCATAAACCGGTTTTTCACTCATTGCATTCCTCCTGATTTTTAGTAGCACTCAATAGTGTTTTATTTAGACACTAGATGCAATTATAGATATATTTAATTATTGAATAAAATTTATGTAAGGGCAGTCGTGGTATTTGCAACATTATTTTTAAATATTCAAAAATAATTTTATATAATAATAATCATTATGAAATATAATTTAAACAAACACCCTGCGTAGTTGTATTTTTGTTATTATCTTGCTATTTTACTGAAAGCGCATTGCTTTTTAATCAAACTATACTAAATTTATCAACTATAAGTAAGTATTGGAAAAGGAACATAGATTTTATCTTGAGTTTAAATATTTCTCAACTTTTCAAACTCATTAGCCTCTTGCAAAATACAAAAAAGGCAGTTTTTAAAAAAATTTTGCTTGTTTAAATTGAAGAGAAGCCCTTACTAATCTATCGTAAAGCAAGCAGAAACAAATAGAAAGGAAAGACTTTGTGAAATTACTATCGCAAATAAGAGGAAGAATTATAGGGTATCTTTTTGATTTTTCATAAGAAGAACCGGACTTATTAACAGAAAAGCAGAAGCATTTAGTGAGCATTGTCAATTACAGCCATTCCGGCGCACTTCAAAAACCTTTACATCATTTACCTATCTATCATGTCTAATTCACTATAGATACGATATGAAAGTAACTTGAGATTAGCATAAACAAAATATTATGCTACATATTGTTTATTTGCACTCAAAAGTCTATGTATCCAGGATAAACAATGGTCATCAGTATATAAAAATGATGATTAATGAACATCCCAATCATCAATCGCTGCTTGATAAGGTTCATCAGAAAACCAGCTGAATAATTCCTTGGCTACAATATCATGTCCCTTACGGTTGGGGTGATTAATCTGCGAAAGCAGAGCCGTTACATCGCCCGTCTCTTTTTGGATCAGATCAAATCCAGCTAGGCTATCCACTAATCCCACTTCAAATTCTTCGGCCAATGAGCGGATTTGCGCGGCATGTTGATTTATGGGTTCGTTGGGATCATCGGGGATATGCGCTTCGTCAGGCGTGGGCGTTAGAAGAATGACGCTTAATCCTCTGACGGTTTTCGCCTTCTCTATCATGGATACCCATGCTGTTCTGGCTGCTGCAAGACCTATGCCCCGGTCATTCAATGCGTAATCGATAGTAACCACATCAGGAAGGTGGCATAACACCTGGCTTTCGAATCGTGACGCACCGCTCTGTGAATTCTCGCCGCCGATTGCGGTGACAATCACATTACTGACGCAATAGGGATAGACGTTCTTAATTGCGCGGTGCAGCAGATGGGGATAGGCGTTGAAAGTGTCAACCACCGGAGTCTTGAAAAATCCGGCGGGCACGCTATGTCCATGACATACAATATTGATCAGACGGTTATTGGGCCATTGTTGTTTAAGCGCGGATGTAACGCGCCTCATATAGGATGTCTTATCTGCTATTGCAGTTGCGCCCACTCCGGAATGTGACGTTTTAGGAACTACAGAAGATAAGGCGCCCAAACTTGCTAATTGAAAAAAAGAACGTCGGTGTACGCGCATAACTCATTTCCTCCTCAACAGGATTGTTTAGTCTAATATCGTTCTTTAATAATATTCTGCACATCTTCAATCGATCCGGTGAACGGCCCTGGAGTCTCCATCTTAAGTGAGGTTAGAGCCGCCGCCCATAAGCATGATTCTTCCGGTGAGTGTTTCATACGCCAATAGCAATAGGTGGAGAAGCATGTATCGCCCCGTCCGGTGCGGCCATCCAATTTTTGGCTGGTGAATGGATATGTGATGATTTTGCCTTCAGCGCAGATCATGACCTCGCTGTTATGGGTTAGCATAACTTCCCTGGCGCCCCATTCATTGATCTTTTTGGCAGCTGCCACCCTATCGCTGATGCCGGTTATGATTTCAGCCTCTGCTGCGTCGGTCTTGAAATAGTGGCAATGGGGAATGGTTTCGCGCTTTTTATCCCAATCGGTAAAGACCAACTCGCCGTTATCATTGGCTCGCAGCCAGGCTTGAGCGTCGACCGCCGTCTTACCTTTCTTCGACAAGGCAATCACCAATTCTTCGCTGAACTCGCCTTTGATGAGGCCGCCGAAGTAAAAGCAATCCGGTTCAATGTCAGCAGGGATGTCTTGCAGGGTGAAAGGATCGCCTACGGCTATGGCCTGACAGGTTCTTCTTTCGCGGTCAGCGGTGTGGTAGGTATTGCGTATCGAGGTAGTCTGGGCTGTATCGCTGCAATGGATAGGGACTCCATGCTGCTTGAAAACATCCAATAAATGAGTTTCGCTGTTATTAACTTTGGTCAGCGCAATAACCTTGGCGCCTAGTTTTTGTAAGTTGATAGCGGCGTAGATAACCGCGCCGCCCAGCAGGGACGCCTCATCCGTCGGGGTAATAATTATATCCTTGGATACATGTCCTATTACTAAAATATCACAGTTTGTCATTATCAGTTCCTTTATATCATTAGTCCTCTTACCAACCATAAATTTCGGTCAACTAAGTTCCCTATCCCGCCGGGCTAATCTCCATACAAAGATCAGGAGATGAGAATGAAACGGGTAATATCATAGACTGGGGAGCATCATAGACTGGGGAGCATCGGCTTCCAGCCGGTGTGCGTCAAATAAACCTATAAACCAGCCTAACCAATTCCGAATGTCTCGTAGAATCCTTCCTCACATACAATATCCTCCTGACGACATTAGTAATTCCAAACCTTGGATATCATTCGATAAGTCAGAAAAGTTTATCTTATTAATTTCTCCAAATCACCAGGAAAGTGAAATAACTATAATGGAGATTTATTTGCGAGAGCGCCTATTATCAACCCTCACCTAGCCTCTCCCAATCTTGGGAGAGGGATGCATAACCCAAGCGCTTGAAAAGTTATTCGTCAATATAACCACTCCGGTTAAAAAGGGATTGACACACCGGCTAGAAGCCGATGCTCCCCACTATCCACTACCCACTATCACACAACAATGTGTACAGACCCCGGGAGAAGGAAAGAATCAAGTCTTAGCTTTCACATTCCACAAAGTCGAAGAAAGCGCTACAGCGATCGTTGCTGAAGCCAGCCAGAAGTAAAAGGCGTATTCATAACTATAGACGTCCTTATCTCCAACCGTGACCGCAGTCATGCCCACTAAACTACCGCTTACCCAGTCTTGAATAGCGGCGCCCAGGTAACTGAACATGCCCACTATTCCCATAGCGGCGCCGGTAGCCCGTTTCGAGCAGATATCGACGGCGATCAAGCCGCCTAAAAATACCAGCAATCCTCCCAAACCAAAGCCGAATAAAGATATGCCCAGTATATGCAATGGATGATAACGGGAGCATATCTTCAATTGCGTTCCGTCATCTTCGATGCAGTAGTTCTGCAACCACTGATACCACTTATCGCTATGGGCTACCCAGGTTGTAGTCTCTTTTAAAACGAATGAATCGAGGCTGATATTCGGCGGCAGTTCAATTTGATTTTCAGAGAAGGCCGAGCTCAGTTCTTCCGCTATGGCGCCCTCTTGCAAATACTGGTTATATGATTGATCCAGAGTAAATAACAGGGTGGAAGGCGCCATCAACAGGATCACCAATCCAGATATTTCAATCAAACCATAGGTCAAAGTGACAACATTACGCCGCGACTTAAATAAGTAGTCAGAGACGAATCCTGAACTGACGGCGCCGCATGTCTCGATCATCTTGGCCCAGCCCAGTATAAAAGCGGCGGAGATCAGCGAGTAATCCTTGGCTGATTGCAAATAGGGAACGCCCCAGCCGTTAACGCCGTAACGCGCCACATACATGAATGCGCTGCTGATGCCAAGTATCCAAACGTAGGGGTTCTTCAACACTTCCAGCTGAGCCTCTTTTATGGGTAGGGGTTTATCTTCTTTTTCCTGTGAATGGTCGTTTTTATAATCGGATATGTTTGGCAGACCATAAGTTTGCGGACGGTCAGCAGTCATGAAATACATAAGTATTACAGCAATAATAGAAATTCCACCCGCTCCCCAGAATCCCCAGCGCCAACCGAAATAAGATACCAACACCGCCGTACATATAAAGGATAATCCTTCACCGATGCTATGCGCCGCACTCCACAAACCATAACGGGTTCCCCGCTCCCGGTTGCTGAACCATTGCGACATGGAGACCACGCACGGGGCGCATCCCATCGATTGGAACCAACCGTTCAATCCCCAGATTAAAACGAAGCATACGAATGAAGTGGTAAAACCAAAGGCCAGATTGAGCAGGGCTGAAAGCAGCAATCCGGTTGATAGGAATTTTCGGATATTACTGTGATCCGCTATGAAACCGTTGATGCATTTTCCGAAAGCATAAACGATAAACAGGGCGAAGCCAATCTTGCCCATCTGCTCAGGGGTAAGGATGCCGGCGTCAAACATGGGCTGTTTGACTACCGAAATGCTCAAGCGGCACACATAGTAAAAACTGTATCCAAAAACCAGGGCGATAAAAATACTGCGCCTTTTCTTCTCATAGACCCTGGTGGTCTCTGCTGAATCAGTTAGTAAGGGTTGATCCTCACCGGTATGATAAAAGTCTCTAATTTTTTTGAAGATGTACATAAAATATCTGTTAGCCTCATGTTTTAGTTTGCGCTGCTTATGTAATTAAATCAGATGTAATAGATTTCGTATAGTTCTCTTCATCTCTATCCATTGACCTATAACATCATTTTCTGAGATAATCTCAATATCTCAGAAATTATTAAGGATATCAAATGAATTCACGAGAACGCATGATTGCTGCGCTTAATCATAAGATTTCCGATAAAGTTCCTCTGGATATGGGAGGCAACCAAACCGGAATCCATCACATAGCATATCAGAAAATTCTGGATCATTACGGTCTGGATGAAGATATCCAGATTATGGATATAGTTCAGCAACTGGCGGCGCCCAGTGAAAAGGTGCTTGAACTATTAGATATTGATACGCGGTACATCCGTCCGGGGATGTTCTGCCCTACCCCGGAACTTACAGAAGTCAAAAAAGGATATTGGGGAATTACTGATGGTTTCGGCGTAACCTGGGCCATGCCGGGGCAAAAGCCGGGAGAAGGTTTTTATTGCGATATAATCCATCATCCCCTCGCAAATATGTCTTATGAAGATTTGGATCACTATGAATGGCCTGATGGCAAAGATCCTGCGCCATTCAAAGGTCTGCGGGAATACACAAAAAGATTAACCGAAGAGACCGATTACGCCTTGATCAGCGGCATAACCGGCGTTGTTTTTGAGATATGCTGGTATATGCGTGGATTCGAGAACCTTTACATGGATATGATCGAACAACCGAAATATGTAGAAAAACTGCTCGAACATACCCTGCAATATTGGACTGATTACCTGGATGTTTTTTTAGATGAAGTCGGCGGATGCCTGCATATTCTCAGCGTGGGCGATGATCTGGCCATGCAGACCGGACCATTATTTTCTCCTAAGTTATATCAAAAACTGGTAAAACCATATCACAAGGCGTTATATGATTTCATCCATAAAAAAACCGGTGCTAAACTGTGGTATCACTCATGCGGCTCGCTCAATAAATTAATCCCTGATTTAATCGATAACGGGATAGATATTTTGAATCCAGTTCAGATCAACGCTACTGATATGGATCCGGCTGCACTGAAAGAGAAGTATGGCAAAGAGTTAGTCTTCTGGGGAGGCGGCATTGATTCGCAAAAAGTTTTCAGCCGTGGAACGCCGCAAGAGGTTGATGAGCAGGTCAAACAGCTGATGGAAATATTCAAACCTGGAGGTGGATACGTCTTCAACACAGTTCACAATACTCAGGCCGATGTACCGATGGAAAATATAATTGCATTATGGGATGCAGCTAAAAAATACCGGGCTTATTAAATAAAAGTAATAGTATTGCCAATTGAAGCGCCATATCGTGGCTTTGTACGGCTTAACTGTTACAAATATAGATGAGGTAAATATTATGAAATTTGGTAGGAGAAGTTGTTTATTGTTCATTATGCTTTTCTTCGTTTCGGGTATTGGATTCAGCGCAGAGAATCCTGCAGAATTGCGCATCAGCAAGATCAACGATGTTGGCGAGCATTTCATGGATCCTCCAGCGGCCTATCGTCCAGCGCCTTTGTACGTCTGGAATGATGACATGCAGGAAGAAGAACTCGCCTCGCAGTTAGATGAATTCAAGGCGCAAGGTTATGGCGGCGTGTTCGTACATCCCCGCCCCGGTTTGATTACGCCTTATCTATCTGAGCGTTGGCTTGAAATGTGGCGCTTTACGGCGGATGAGTCTAAAAAAAGAGGTATGGTAACCTATATTTATGATGAGAACAGTTACCCCTCAGGCTTTGCTGGCGGCCATGTACCGGAAAATTTACCCAATGTACAACAGGCGTCATTAAACCGTAAACAATATTCCGCCGACCAGATGGATCAAATCAGTGTAAGCGCTAATACCGAAGGCTTGTACCGGATTGTCGATGAGCAGAACGGCGAATATGAGCGGGTTGCGTTGCCGGAAATAACTCAAGGCGAAAAATCCGCTAAAGATTTAGGGCTTAAATCCGGCTCTTATATTCAATACGACATTCGTTTTTCACAAAACGCGCCCTGGTACGGCAACCGGACTTACGTTGATTTGATGAATCCTAAAGTGGCCGATGAGTTTATCAAGGTTACCTTAGGCGCTTATGATTCAGCCCTTTCTGATTTATATGGAAACCAGGTTTTAGCCTGTTTCACCGATGAACCCCAAGTGGCTGGTTGTTGGTCTCCCGTATTGGCCAAAGCATTTGAAAAACGCTGGGGATACGATATTCTGGATCACCTGCCCTCGATTCACGCCGATTTAGGCGACTGGCGGAAAATCCGCCATGACTATGCGGTTACTATCCTAGATTTGTTCATGAATAACTTCGCCAAACCCTATTATGAAGCCTGCGAAAAACGCGGCCTACCAACCACAGGACATATCTGGGAACATGGATGGCCCAACGCTTCTCATAATCCAGACGTAATGAGTTACAACTCATGGCAGCACTGGCCCGGCATCGATTGTCTGATGAATCAATACAGCGAAGGCCCCGGAGCCCAATTCGGCAACTATCGGGCTAGCAAAGAAATTTCCAGCATCGCCAACCAGTTCGGTCGCGTCAGAAAATTATGCGAGACCTATGGCGCTGGCGGTTGGGAACTGACAATTGAAGATATGAAGCGCATCGGCGATTTTCTCTATGTCGGCGGCATCAATCTGATGAATCCACATCTCAGCTACTACACCATACGCGGCGCCCGTAAACGCGACCATCCACAGTCATTTTCATACCACGCCCCATATTGGGAAGCTTACCATATTTCAATGGATTATTTTGGCCGCCTATCCTGGGCTTTGTCAGCTGGTAAAGAACGCAATCCCATTCTGGTTATCGAACCAACCACATCAGGATGGCCGTATAACTGGAGCGCGACTCAAGGAGATGCATTAAATAAACTAGGAGTCGAATTCCAGAAATATTCAACAGACCTTGCTTCAGATCATGTTTCCTATGACCTGGGCAGTGAACCGGTAATGGCCGATCACGCCAAAGTCAAAGGCAAAAACCTTGTTATTGGAGAATGCAAGTATCAGGTTGTCGTGCTTCCTCCCGGATTGGATAATCTGGAAAGCGCCACCATTAAATTACTTAATAAGTTCGCTAAAAACGGCGGAACCATCATCAGTTATGTTGGAACGCCTCCTTACGTTGATGGACAAGAAGATGACGCCGCTCAAGAGATCAAGAAAATAGCTGGTAAGAGATGGATTGAAAAAATATCAAACCAGCAACTAAAAGAAGACTGGGGCAATCCCAAGGTTACTGTAAATTCCAAATCACCGTCCGGCGAACGCGTATTTCACTATCTGCGTGAACTGGATGACGCCAACATTTTGTTCGTAACAAACACCAGCATAACTCATAACGCTGATGTAGAGATGAACGCACAAGGTAGATTGGTTGAAGAATGGAATCTGGTAGATGGAACTATCCATACGGTTGATTTCACTCAGGGTAAAAAGGATGCCAAAGCATCTATCAACTGGAGTGCAAAACTCTATCCGGCGGGCAGCGCGATGTACGTTATCTATCCCAAGAAAAAAGGGCATACTGATGCTATCGCTAAAATAGAATACAGCACAAAACCGCTCAAAGCTGTTGGTGATCTAAGCATAGCAATGCAGCAGGAGAATGCATTGCCATTGGATTACGTCGACCTGGTTTTGAATGGCGAAACCACCGAAGGGCTGTATTTCTACCAAGCGCAAAACAAAATCTATAAGGCGCATGGATTCAACGGAAATCCCTGGGACAGCGCAGTTCAGTTCAAGGATGAACTTATCAAAAAAGATAAGTTCCCCAAGGATAGCGGCTTTGAGTTACGCTACCCCTTCGTAATTGGTGATTTCTCTTCCAGTTCTGATTTGAAACTGGTTGTCGAACGCGGCGACCGTTATCAGGTGAAGATTAATGGCGCCATTATAGAGCCTGAAAAAGATCAATGGTGGCTGGATCACTTTTTTAATGTTTACATCTTAAAATCAGATCAACTGAAAAAAGGACGCAATGTTATTACAACCATTGCCAGTCCCTTTACTCTTCATCATGAACCTGAGTCAGTCTATCTGGTGGGAGATTTCAATCTGAAAAGCGCAGTTAAGGGATGGAGCATTGAGAAGCCGTCGCAATTAGAACTGGGTTCCTGGGCGAAACAAGGCAAACCTCATTACGCTCACCAAGTATCATATACCCAGAAATTCCAATGTGATGGTCAATCCAAGGCTCACTATGTTGCTCTGGATGAATGGGAAGGAACAGCGGCGCGGGTTGATGTCAATGGCGAAACCGCCGGTTATATCGGCTGGCAGCCCTGGCAGCTGGATATCAGCGACCAGATGAAGTCCGGTGAAAATACCATTACTGTTACAGTATTCGGCAGCCTCAAGAATCTGTTAGGACCATATCACAATGGATCAGGCCGGGGCGCTGCATGGCCTGGCATGTTCCGAAACGGACCCAAAGAAGGGCAGCCATCCGGCGAAAAGTATGACGTAATGGATTACGGTTTATACAAACCGTTCAAGGTTTATTAGATAAGTTCTAGTACTCTGACTAACTTATTAGCATAAGATAACGAATTATCAATCTTGTCACTCTGTTTGACTGGGGGAGCCGCCGCGCTCCCCCAGTCTCATAAACCGACAATTATAAACCAGAACATGCCCAATATCTCTTTTATCCTGTGGTTAGAAGTTATGCCCCGCCTTATCCTTTCAAAAAACATATTTCTTTTGACAAAATCGGGTTTTTACGTAATATAATAGGTTATAGAACTTCTAATAAAAAATGGAGAGAACAAAAGTGAATACAGTCGAAGAACTCACTCTTACTATCAAAACATTGTCTCCGGAAAAAATGCGGATAGTTGCCGATTTTGTAAATGCCGTAAAAAACGAATCGTTTAAAATCACGAACTATTCAGATGAAGACATGGCTAAGATCGAACAAGACGCACGAGAGGCCAAGCAAGGCATCAATGTTAGCGGGCCTTTTGTGGGGGAAGAAGCCAACGAGCATTTACGCAGATTAATGAGAAAACCCTAGATGGAGATAATTTATCACAAAAATTTTGATAAAGCCTTTGTAAAACTCACCCCAAAACAACAAATGAAAGTTGATGAAACCATAACCATCTTTATACAGAATCCGTTTGATTCACAACTCAGAAATCATGCTCTACATGGAAAAGAAACGGGGAAACGCGCAATCTCTGCTGGGGGAGATTTACGATTGGTTTTCGAAGAAGGGAATAATTATCAAACGGTCATGTTTTATCGTGTCGGAACTCACACCCAAGTATACTAAACGCCTCCCCTACCCTTTCAACGCCTTTTCCAGCTCATAATGGAGAACTATTCCGCAATAGACGAACCACATAAATGCGAGATGCTCCGCAAACACGAGTTCACAGAATGAGATTTTTATAATTTTATACATTAAAAAAACCGCTATGAATTATGTGACGCATAGCGGTTTCAAATACAGAATTGAGTTTATTAGAAAAATCTAATAAGATGTTGAGTAATTAGGACATGACTCTAACGTTAATAGCCTTTAGACCCTTGTCGCCTTGTTCTGTGTCAAACTCAACTTCTTGATTTTCGTACAAGTTTTTGAATCCATCTCCAGCAATGCCTGTGTGATGTACAAACAATTCTTGTCCGTCTGATTGCTCAATAAAACCAAAACCTTTTTGCTCGTTAAACCATTTTACTTTTCCAGTTGCCATTTTCGGCCTCCTTTGTGATAACGCTCCGCTTTCCCTGTTCTACTAAAGGATGCCAAAACAACAATGGTGAAACCAAAGAAATTTTGTATGATCCGGTAATGCAGAAAAAGCTGGTAGACAAAGACAGTATATACTATCTTTCAAGTATTTGTAATAGAAAAATGATTTTTTTTCACTTTTTTTCATATTACCCATTTTTCACAAAATACAACTTCTCAAGTCTCCTAAATTCCTAAGAAATAAATTTGGGATGAATTCATGCAATAATCAATTACACAGGAATTCCAGCCGTTTGCTTCAAATAAGATCATTGCAATCATTCATATCAAATAAATACTATCTCTTCCATAGATAATATGCTCATAGTTATATGTTTTATCGGATAATTTCGAAATCATAAGACCCACATCCTAAGCGCAGAATGATCTCGTCTCCTGGAGAGGATTCTATAATAATATCCTTTATATCTTTTAATCTCTTTCCCGATTCCATTATACTGGATATATCTTGCGCCGGGAGATGTACTAGAGCGCCAGAATTAACTGGAATTGTTACACTTAGGAATATACTATCTTTTGTTGTTCTCCAGCCTGATTTGATAGTTCCACTGGGACAATCATAGCTGGCTTTAGCCCAATTAATACCCTCTACGAACTGTGGTTTGATTTCTATCGTCTTATAAGCCACCGAATCTTCGGTTTGACCGATACCCGCTAATCCACTATAGAACCATTCCATAATGTGACCCAACATCAAGTGGTTATTCGACACTTCCCTTAGGGCGGCCCATGATTCTGTTAAGGCCGTAGCGCCTTTTTTTAATTGATAACCATAGCCTGGAATATCATCACGGTTATTCATTTCAAAAATTAACTGCGCCGCCCCGCCTTCTTCCAGGGCTTTAATCAGATAATGGAAGCCAACATCTCCGGCAGTTAAGGCTTTATCTGAGTTTTCGATTGATAATACTAGATTATTGAATACTTTCTGACGGTTTTTCTCATCAACCAAACCGACGCATAACGGCATGGCCATAGCTGTTTGGCTGCCAGTTGAATAGATATTGGTATTTTCATCAAAGAATTTTTGATTGAACGAGTTTTTGATTTTTTCAGACAAATCGAAATATTTCTCTGAATCATCCACTTTACCTATGAGACGCGACATCTTACTTAGAAGGGCGGCATCATAATAATATGTAGCGGTTGCTGTCAGCGCTTTCGGGGTCAGTTGCGCTTCGCCGGGGAATTTCGGACCCAAATCATACCAGTCCCCCAGTCCATGGGACAGGATATTATCCTCAGCTTTGCTTCTCAGATAATCCACGTATTTTTTCATCATAGGCCAGGCATTTTCAATAACTCCCTGATTTCCATACCACTTATAGATATACCAAGGCAGTATTACCGCCGCGCTGCCCCATTCAGGAGAATCCCTGAAACCTCCATCAAATTCAACATACTCAGGCGCGATATCAGGAACCAGGCCATTGGATTCCTGTGAATCAATCATATCCATGACCAGCTGTTGATATAAATGATTGATAGAGAAATTGTAGTGAATTCCTCCGCCCATCAAGTGGGTTTGTTCCATCCAACCCAATTTTTCCCGGTGGGGGCAATCTGTCACAACGCTTTGGAGATTGCTTTTGATAGCCCATTGGATCAATGTATAAATCCGGTTAAACAAAGGACTTGAGCAACTGAATTGACCGTTTAAGGGGGCTGCATTACGGGTATGAAGCAATTTAAGGCTCAATATCTGAGGCAACGCCTGGTTTTCATGGGGTGTGGCGCCATCAACTTGTACATAGCGGAAACCATAGTACGTGAATCGCGGCCTCCATACCTCTTCTCCATCGCCTTTTAATATATAACTGTATATATATGGTTTACCAGATGCATTTTGATTGGCGTGATGTTTGTCGTCAATCAATTCACCAGGCTGAAGAATAATCTTATGGCCTTTTTTACCTTTAACCTTCAATTCAATTATGCCGGAAGCGTTTTGACCGTAATCATATAGATATGAATCAGACGACAATTTAGTGATTTCCTTAACCTTAATCGTCTGCATGACATTAAGAGGATAATCAATTTCTGCGACTAATTTCCCTTGGGGAACCTTGGCGCTAATGGCTGTTTTCCATTTAGAATCATCAAATCCCGTTTGATCCCAGCCGGATTGTTCCATGCGGGCGTCATAATCCTCGCCGCCGAATATGCTGTTGTATGTGATCGGTGATGGAGAGGTTTTCCAACTGTCCTCTGTTGCAACAGTTTGAACCGAACCATCATCGTATTTTATGCTCAATTTACAGATGGTTTTCGGCATTCCATAGGCGATGACTAATTTACGGTATCTTTCCCTATTGATATTATAGAAGCCATTGCCGACAATGATTCCCAGCGCATTATCCCCGGACTTCAGGTTTTCCGTGACATCATAGGTGTTATAGAGGCAGGTTTTATCATACTTAGTCCAACCTGGAGATAAGAAAGCGTCACCCACTTTTTCACCATTGATGCTGGCTTCATAATGCCCCAAGCCGCTGATGAAGAGCAATGCGCTGACCACTTTTTTCTTTACCTGAAACTCTTTGCGAAACAATGGAGCGACTGGCCGTTTCAAAGCGCGGTCGCCAAGATTATCGCCATTTCCATGAATACCGGGAACCACAATTTCCGCATCAGACATCTTTTCATAACCAATCCACGTAGCTGGCGCCCAATCTTCAGATTGATCTAAACCAGTTACAAACTTACCAACCTGACTCCATTCAGATTCAGTTTGATCCTTGTCCCAAACCTTCACCTGCCAATAGTAGGTTTTTCCTGAGCCTAATGCAGTTCCAACATAAGGCGTATTGAGGTTTTGTTGAGTTTCGATCTTCCCAGAATCCCAGACATCATAAGCGCCGGATTCGAGCAAAGTCCTCGAAGAAGATACCACTATACGCAGGGCTGTTTGATGCTGATTTCTCTCTTCAGAGGTCAATTTCCAACTGAAATCAACATCATTTATGGATACTCCCATAGGATTGATTTTGTCGTTGCACCAAATAGAGTCGACTTGGATTGAAGCCGCCTGGCTGCTCATAAGCGAGAAGGTCGAAATAAACAGGAAGCATAAAGTGAGTAATAAACTATTCATTAGGTTAATAAAAAATTTCATCATATCTCCATCCTAAATATCTAATTGATTAGAATTATTTTCTTGACGTGTAACGTAATACGTTCTACTCTATTCTATGATCAAATCGTTCAAAAACACGATAACACGAAAGTTCTATGAGGGAGATGAAGTCCGTCAATTCCGTACGGTGAATGTCCAATTGGCTATCAAGCGGTTTGATATTCTCCATGCCGCTAGTAGGCTGTCGGACATCCCGCCTCTCAAAAGCGTCAATCTTCACTCACTGAAAGGTGAGCGAAAAGGACAATGGGCGATTTCCGTGAACGGACCTTGGCGCATCTGTTTCGACTTTCATGACGGTGACGCATATAATGTTGAATTAGTTGATTATCACGAAGGTTAAAATCCATGAAACGTATACCCTCTCATCCAGGTGAAATCTTGAAAGACGAATTGGAAGCGAGAGAACTCTCGATCAATCGCTTCGCCCAAATGCTCGGCGTCCCTCCCGGAAGGATCAGTCAGATCATTCACGGAAAACGCTCCGTCAGTCCCGATACAGCGCTTCGTCTCGGGCGTTATTTTGACAACTCCCCGGAGTTTTGGATGAACCTCCAGATGCATTATGACCTTGCCATCGCTCAGCGGGATCACGGTCAGGAAATTATCGAAGACATCGTGATCGCCAATTAATACTACGACTAACAAAACGCAGGTGGTTTTGATGGGCTACGCCGCTTTGCGGCTTTTAGCCCACCCGACGATTTCATTTCTCCAATCCCAGCTGCGCAGGATAGTAATACCCCATAGTCTGAGCGCATACGCCCAGCCGGTATTGACGGTCCTGCATCAGACAGGGGCGCATTGTTTGCGTTGGTATAGAAGTAGTGTAGATGCGCAATTCGCCTTTTTCGTCGCCCTTCCCTTTTACGGTAGTGATAACCTCTTCGCGGTGATCGCCGATGCAATCAACCACTGCTATCATACGTCCCTCTAACTTTTGCATGGCCTCTCCACCCCAGTCGCTAATAGCCCCGTTCATTACTACTTCTTTGGTTGGATCAGCGTCCCACCATACCGGACGCGGGGATAAGGTTCCGCCCTGATATAGTTTGATCAAATCGCCTTTAGCGCTGTACAACCAGCGGTCTTCAGTGTCGCGTTCGCCGCCGTAGACTTCCATTCCGGGAAAGTCAGCCAGAACGTCGCCGCACATGCCCTGACCGTGAAGGTGTTTGGTCGGTTCTTTATGAGTCCACAGTTTTTTTCCTGTTTGAGCATCTACCACGCAGAATCCATCAGTTTTTTGGCGGGTTTCAAAACCATAGAATATTTCCAGGCCGGGATTATCTGGATCAATATCGGCGCAATAACATTCATCGGGATGCCCCATAGCCAGGGTCCATAATCCTGTTCCATCGTTATCAATCACAGCGGCGCCCATGACCAGTTCGTCTTTGCCATCCTGGTCGACGTCAGCCGAAATCAAACCGTGCGAACTCTGACCGCGGTATTTCTTATATGGCCCATCTTCTTTGGCGTCCCAATACCATATTTGATTGAAGTTCTTATCCAGCGCCTGCATTTTGATCAATCGGTAAGTTCCGCGCTGCATGACCAGGGATGGATTGACTCCATCCAGATAGGCCACGGTCAGGAAATTACGACAATAGTAGTTGTATGAACTAAATCCATCGCGGCTTAACCAATCGGTCTTGGCGACTACTTTGCCGGTTTGTCCATCCAGTTTGACCAGCCATTCGGGGCCGGATTGAACCAGACCTTTCTCATCACGCGGATCGCCTTCACCCGCTTTGCAATAGACTTCCGCTTTGCCGTCTCCATCGACGTCATAAACGATCCAGGGTGAATACCAGATGCCCGCTTCGATAGACCATCCCATATCGTAACGCCACATGAAACGGCCATTACCGTCATAGGCTTCGAGTTTGTAGGTATCGATGCTCTTTTTCCAATAGCCGGGCTGTTGATATGGATCGGTGTTGAAATTGGGTTGCTTGATGACGTATTCATATTCGCCATCACCATCCAGATCGCCTATGGCGATTTTCTGGAAATCATAGTTGCCTTGGAGCGGTATGGATATATAAGGTAGTGCTTTACCGGTAATTTTAAGCCGGGTTTTCTGGATAGCCCGCCGGGGACGTTTTTTGTCGAACAGATAGTATTCATATTCTTTGCCTTGTTCGACATCCTTATCGGCGAAGTTGTTAATGTTTCCGTTATTGACCAATTTAAGGTCTTCGAAAGAACCGGGATCGCCCAGGGTTCTTCGCGTAAGCAAAAATGCTACGTCATGGTCATCGGTGTCCAGCATCCGCCAACTTATGAAAGCGGAGCCATCCGGGCATTCGCGGCCGGTCAGTCCACGGTATAGATGGTTTTGCGAAAAAGCAGGAAGAACCAGAGCGTTTAATATTAATAACAGCATCAAGGTACGAATTTTCATGGGATTACTCCTTTGCCGAAAATCGTCAGTAGTATCTAGAGAGACTTAAACATCACAAACCTGCACGGCGTGTCTCAGGGAATCGAGTTTGTTTTTGCTTTTAGCGCCGAATTCATGGGCGACATAGCCGTCATAACGGCCTTCTTCGGTCAGGCGGGCTATAGCGCGCATTATGGCTGGATAGTAGAGTTCCTGCTCATCATCCAGGTCATTGCGCCCCGGATTTCCTGCGGTATGGAAATGCCCGATGTAGTCGATGCTTTGGCGTATGGTGCGAATGATATCGCCTTCCTGAATCTGCATGTGGTATATATCGTAGAGCAGTTTGAAGCGGGGCGAGCCGACGCGCTTGCACAGTTCAACGCCCCAGGCCGTATGGTCGCACATGTAGTCGGGGTGATTCACTTTACTGTTGAGAAGTTCCATGCAGATGGTGACGCCGTAATCTTCAGCAATTTTCACTGCTTCCTTCAGAACGATCAAACAGTTATCCATACCTTCTTCATCGCTCATGCCATGACATTGACCGGACATAGTGATGACATTACGCCATTTATATTCAGCGGCGGCTTTGATGTTGGAATTAAATTGTTGCAACATGCCAGCGTGATTACGCTTATCAGCGGCGCCATGCAGTATGGAACCCGCTCCACTGGCCAGAGTGCAGACCAGGCCATGTTTTTTCAGCAGAGGCCATTTGTCGGCGCCGACGAAATCCAGCCCGACTAATCCCATCTCCTTACAGAGTTGAAAAAACTGATCAGGAGGGAGTTTATTGCCAATCCCTGATGTGACGGATTGTTTGATGCGGCCTTTTAACTGAGCCTTGGCTTCAGATATGGGAAACATGACTCCGGCGGCGCCCAGTACTAGGGTTTGTAATGCGGTGCGACGCGAAAATTTCTGTTTTTCTAACATTTTATCGACTCCAACCAGTTTTGCTTTTCAGCAGTATAGAGTTATCTGCATAATGTTGAACAATACGAATCATCTTCAATGATTCATTCAAGACAATCATCACACAAAACATTATGCATCGTCAAGTTAACCAAGCCGATAAGTTGTTAGAATTACTCTGATCATTCAATCATATTTTCGGGAACAATCTCAACATCCCAGATAATCTCCCAACCGGGGAAATAGAATCCCTCCGGCAAACCGTTGATAACATCGTTGGCTGGATAATAAATGTTGCTATGACGTCCGCCGAAAACATCAATCATGACGGTTCGATCATCCGGGAACCGGACGAAACTTCTTATAATTTTATTTGCATAATACATATTAAAGATACTATCTATCTGCGGAATATTATTACGATAAATGAATCCTCTATCATCCAGCGCCAACCAATCGTCGCTATCTTCAATTGGTTCAAGATCACGCATCACATCGTCATTATTCCAGGGTAAATTGATAAACTTAAAGTCCTCATCGTTGGTGTGAATTCCGCCATAGCCATCCAGCATATAGAACTTATACTCACCATCGGTAAATTTCACTTCCAGATTCCGGGCAATATCAAATCCAAAATATGGCATTTCAATAGGAGGTCTCTGCATCTCGGCAGAAGATTGATGAATACCGCCATATCCATCAAGCATATACCAGCCTTTGCCTTGAGGATCGGGTTCGATATCTCTGACTATGTTGTAATCCATGAAATAAGGTAGCACGGGAGGCTTCACATCAGCATTAGTAGTATGAATCCCGCCAAATCCATCCAGCACGTACCAGGCCTTGATCGGCGTTGGTGTGGGAGTCGGGATAATGGCTGGAGGCGTAGGGGTTGGTGTTGGAAGAGTTTTATCAGTATTTAATGTAAAAATCCATTGTTCATTTATTTTTTCCCCATGAGGAAAAAATATCTTATCACCTGTTTTTGATGATTGCAAAACTGCATTTACAGAAGAGAACATAAAGGATGATAGGCTTAATGAAGCGAATTCTGAAATAGATAAATCATCAGAAAATATTTTAAATAATTTATGATTAGATAATATAAAGAAAGAACGCTCTATTGGGCTGTATGTAAGAGAAAGGAAAGTAGGATATCCAAAATCATACAAGAAATGGGCATATTCTTCTATATATCCTTCATCGTTAAGGAATAAAAGTTTGCTCTTGTAACCTCTGGTTATAAAGAACAACCGATTTTCGGGACCTACAGTCATATCGTTTATGCTAACACCCCTCAAAAATTCTTCACCAGCGAAAAGAATCTCGGTTTCAACGGGATCAGAAAGTGGATTAAACATAACTAGTTTATTATTCTTGCGGCCATTCATATACCACACATCATCGTCGCTAGGATTATTTGGAGTACTCAGAATTATTAACATCCCGGGTTTAGTTCCGGGGATTCTATCCGTTTCAGAAACAACATGAATTTTGCGACCGCTAATATCAAACTGCCGCACGGGACTATCAATGCGGTTTGGATCATATTCCACTAATTTCCCGCCAATAAGATAAATGACGCCTTCTTCTGATACGCACATATCCCCAAAGGATTGATTCAAAATCTGCTGCGCTTGTTCGGAATCAGGTGTGATTCCGATTTGATCTCCTGACGGAATTGTGATGTTCAGTTTGCGGGAGTAGTTATCGTAATAAGTACTGATAATATCATCCGTTCTGGGATTAATGGCCAGAAGATCAGCTTTCAGGTAGCTCTTTACCAGCTGGTAATCTGCAGGAAAGCCATTGGGTTGATCCGGCGTAGGCGTCATGGTTGGAGTCTCAGTTGGAGTCTCACTATTGGCATGATACAAATTACGGCCTTGCCTTGCGCCAGTTACGTTATTATAAATATCTACTGAAATTAAAGAATATTGAGATTGTTTTGTAATTTTTCCGCAAAACCCAATCCCATAAGATAAAACCACATACCCAATAATCGCTAACAACCATAATGTACTGCTCACTTGATGATCCCTCCATAGTTTAAAATAAGATAAATTATCGTTAAAAAGATTAATATATAAATACGCCCTGATCATTCAATCATATTTTCGGGAACAATCTCAACATCCCAGATAATCTCCCAACCTGGGAAATAGAATCCCGGTGGTAAACCGTTGATTACATCGTTGGCCGGATAATAACTATTGGTATGCCGCCCGCCATAGAAATCGATCATGACGGTTCGATCATCCGGGAACCGGACGAAACTTCTCATGATTTTACTTGAAAAGAAACAGTAATAAATACGATCTATCTGAGGAGTATCATTACGATAAATTAATCCTCTATCGTCCATAACCATCCAATCATTGCTATCATCCACCGGTTCAAGATCACGCATTACATCACGATCATTCCAGGGTAAATTGATAAACTTAAAGTCCTCATCGTTGGTGTGAATTCCGCCATAGCCATCCAGCATATAGAACTTATACTCGCCATCAGTAAATTTAACTTCCAGATTCCGCGCAATATCAAATCCGAAATAGGGCATTTCAATAGGAGGTCTCTGCATCTCTGTTGATGATTGATGTATGCCTCCAAAACCATCCAGCATGTACCAGCCCTTGCCTTGAGGATCGGGTTCGATATCTCTGACTATGTTGTAATTCATGAAATAGGGTAATACGGGAGGCTTCACGTCATCATTAGTGGTATGAATCCCGCCAAATCCATCAAGCACAAACCATGCCTTGATCGGCGTTGGCGTGGGTTTCGGGATTATGGCTGGAGGCGTGGGAGTTGCAGGCGCCGTTTCAGTAGTTAATACATAAATTGAATCTTCAAAAGGAAATCGTTTTCGATGAGAAACGAAAATCTTATCACCTGATATTGATGATTCTAATATTCCTTTTGATGAATATGACGTTGAAGCAAATTTTATTTCAGATAAATCATCAATAGGTATCTTAAATATACAATATGTTTGCAAAAAGAAAGAACGTTCTATCGGGCTGTAAATGAATGAATAGAAATGTGAATTGGAGAATAAATATCCAAAATCAAATAATAAATGAGAATATTCTTCAATGCATCCTTTATCATTAAGGAATATGATTTTGTTTATGTATCCACTGGTTATAAAGAACAACCGATTTTCGGGGCCAATAGTCATATCCGCTATAATAACGCCTCTTAGAAATTCTTCCCCGGTAAAAAGAATCTCACGCGTAGCAGGATCGCTCTGTGGATTAAACAGAAGCAGTTCATTTTCTTTATGGCCCAAATAGAAGAATTCATCCCTTTCATTTTTATTATCTGGCGTGCGGAGGATTATCAACATCCCAGGCGTTGCTCCGGGGATTCTATCTGTTTCAGCAACAACATGTATTTTACGACCGCTGATATCAAATTGCCGCACGGGATTATAAATCCGGTTGGGATCAAATTCCACTAATTCGTCACCTATAAAATAAATGACGCCTTGTTCTGATACGCACATATCGTTAAAGGATTGACTCAAAATCTGCTGGGCTTCTTCAGAATCTGGAGTGATTTCGGTTTTATCGCCCGACGGCGTAGTAATAAAAAATCTGCGGGGATAAGTCTCGAAATAAGTACTTACAATATCATCAGTCACGGGATTAATCGCCAGAAGATCTGCTTTCAGGTCGGTCTCCATCAACTGATACTCTGTGGGATAACTATGTGGTCGATCCGGTGTTCGCGTAGGCGTGAAAGTCATTGTAGGAGTAATAGTCATTGTCGGAGTGGGGGTCGACGCAACAAACGAATCTGGAAATTCCCCTGCCGGGATGTCGCAGATATCCCATAAATATGCAGCGGCTATCTCTTTTGACGAGGAATAGGTTCCTGTTAGGATTTCTGTTCCATCCTGGTTAAATGCCATTGAATATACATGACCCTGATGATGGAACTTATGTAATATTTCACCAGAGAAAAAATCCACCAAGGCGACAACGCCTTTTTTATTCCATTCCGAAAATAAAAGACGAACTCCATCGGGAGCTAATTCCACTTCACCTTTTTTATCACCTAGGTAAAGATGTCCAATATGATGACCAGTCGATTTCTCGAACAATTCCATACTATATGAACGATATGAGCCATCAGTTCTATCAATAGTCTGAAAATATAAGTAATCTCCATCTTGAGTCCACAGCACTTTATCTACATAGTATTTATGGTAATGAAACTCACGCTTCGTCTGATTCTGAGTAATATCCCAGATCACTACTCTGGATTCATATATCTGGTCATAACTATTAGTCCATTCAACAATGGCTAATTCACTATTATCAGGAGAGAGTATTAAATTATAAAGATAATCAAAACCTTCAGATAATTGGTATATCTGCTTACGCTGATCCGTTTCCAAATCAATTTCAAAAATGCCTTTATTTGGTTTTGCGTAAAATAGATGTTTTTCATCATTATCAATATCCCATGTAGTAATATTTTCGCCAATTTCAATTTCCTTGATAATTAACCCTGTGATTGCATCTACTTTTATTATTATTAAATTCAACTCAATACATCCACTTACCCAAACAAACTTTCCATTACAGGTCAGTTCAATTTTTGTTACATCACCAATTTCCACGTTTGGCTGCAAAAGCAGGCTAACTGGATTTTTTTCCCAAAAACGTAAGTTGTTTACTTCATCCAGCGTTATAATCCGGTTACTTTCAGGAATGAAATCCAGGTCGTGTATATTTCCAGGAACATCCCCACATACGGGGAATTTGTTTACATAATCCACCTGAGTTTCAGTAGGCGTTGGAGAAGGAATAGGCGTAATGGTAGATAGAGGCGTGACCGTTGGAGTCTCAATAGACGTTTCACTATTAACCATCAACGAATGTTGAGGATTTTGTACAATTTCTTCGCAAGAAGCAATCCCGTTAACCCAAAGCGCACAACCAATAATCGCCAACAACCATAATGACCGACCCATTTGATGATCCCCCCGCTGGTTTGTAAAGTTTATGATTTTTCGATAACTATATGGCAATAACTCATTTTAATCAATCATGCTCTTATTGCTCAAAACAAATAAAAACAGCATACTTTTTTATAAAATATATCTCAAACAACTCATGATGTCTCATTATTTTATAAAAAATTATCAAATAAATAAGCCTATTGCAAAATGATTGTGTCTTAGAAAGAAAATGTTCTAACGGTTTTTTTATGAAAAATTATTTTCCCATGTCTATTAATGGTGTTACTATCTCGAGACATATGATCCTTTAATTGGTCTAGTGCATACTTTACTATAACTTAGAAAATGCCATCAAAAATTGGCGTCTTCTAAGACCAAACGTGATAATAAATGAATATATTTTTGTTAACCGCTATATATAAGGAAACTGATTGATGATCCATAATATTTTCAAATTCCCAAGTTTGATTAAAATGATGTTAGTTACTTTCGTTTTTTCGGTTTTTATATTCAGCGTTTCATCCAGTTATGCCGCCACTGATATTGGCATCAATGAAATACAGCGCATGTTTGTTGATCCGCCAATCGATTGTCGTCCCCATACCCGTTGGTGGTGGATGGGGAACGCTGTGACCAAGGATGAAATCACCTGGCAACTGGAAGAGATGTTCGCCAAGGGGATTGGCGGAGTTGAACAAATCTCGATGGAGGCTGTATACGAAAAAGGCAACGTTCCCTATCTCTCAGACGATTATCTTGAAAAACTGAATCATGCCGTAAAAACAGCCAAACGGCTTGGCATGAATCTTTCCGTCAATTTCGGCGGCCCCGGTTGGGTGATCGGCGGCGCCTGGGTTCCTCCTCAGGATCGCAGCAAATCACTGGTTCCCACCTTCATCGATCTGGAAGGCCCTCAAACTTTCAAGGGAGATTTACCCATCCAGTTAAGCGCTCCCACCCACTCATGGGAATTACCACTCAAACAAATCACAGCTGAAGATGAACTCATCGCAGTAGTCGCGGCAAAACTGTTAGACGAAAGTATAGACCAGAACTCTATTACAATTCTCACCCAGCAAACCGAAGGCCGTTCACTTAAATGGAGCGTTCCCGAAGGGCGTTGGCGCTTGATGGCCTTCTGGCTGAAATATACCGGCCAAGGCGAGACGGTGGATCATTTCAATCTAGCCGCCATGCGCCGTTATTGCGACTTTCTGGGTAAACAATTCCATAAAACATTTGGCGATGAATTTGGTAAAACAGTAGATTCATTCTTCTGCGATAGTTTTGAAGTGGCTCTGGCGCCTAATGGCATATATTGGTCAAACGGTTTACTGGATGAATTCAAGATTAAAAAAGGCTATAACCTTACGCATTACCTTCCGGCAATATGGTGGAACATTGGCGAAGCGACTTCCAAAATCCGCTATGATGTAAACCAGTTCCTGCATCAAACCGGCATGGAATCTTTCTTCGACTCTTTTCTGGGATGGTGCAGCGCTAATGGCGTACAAGGACGTATCCAACCCTACGGTTTCGCTACAGATAATATTGAAGGCGCAGGAATTACTGACATCCCCGAAATGGAGATCACCGCCGGGGAAAAAGACGCCGTACCCTGGTTCGACACGCGTATCGGACCCAAAAAGTACGTAGCTTCCGGCGCTCATCTCTATGGCAAAAACATTGTATCTACTGAAGCCTATACCTTTCTTCATTGGCAGCCCTACCGCGCCACGCTGGAAGAACTCAAAATCGCCAGTGATATTTTTCTCAAAAACGGGGCCAATAAATTTTATAATCACGGCTATACCTGTTCTCCCGAACGCGACGCTGTTCCATCGCGAAGCATGGGCGCCGCCATTCATATCAGTCATGATAACGTATGGTGGAAACACTATCCCCGCTTGGCTGAGTATCTGGCCCGTTGCTGCTGGATGCTGCGTCAGGGAGAATTTACTGCGGACATCGCCGTCTATTCTCCCTTAGCCAACCAATGGACGCTTGATGTTTTGAACGCCCGGCGTTGGACGCGAGATTTCCAGTGGGGCGACCTGGGTAAGTTGATAACCGCCAACGGCTACGATTTTGATCTGATCAATGATGATATTTTACAAAACTGCACTGCTATCGAACCAGGTCAGCTGAAAATTTGGCGTATAAACGACCAAATACAATTTGACTATAAAGTCATCATTCTTCCCGATATCAAAGCCCTTCCGCTCAACACACTGGAAAGAATCCAAACCTTTGTTCAAAAGGGAGGAGTGGCGATTGCCTTGGAACAAGTACCTGATAGTTCCACTGGATTAATTAACTATCATAAGAATGACCGGGCTGTTCATGAGATCATCAGTGAAATGTTCGATGAACCCCAAGGCGAATTCGGAACCGGGCCGAAGCAATACGGCAGCGGGACAACATATTACATTAAAAACGTTATGCACCGGACAGATAAATTAGATTGGAAAAGCAGCCTGCTTGATCCCTTCGTCAATACTTTGCGACAGCATGTAACCCCGGATTTCGGCATCGACTTCAATCGTGAAAGTCTACGAAGAAACAACGGCTTGATTCACGTCCATCGAAAATTGAAGAACGCCGAACTCTACTTCGTTACCAATGTTCAAGATCAGCCAGTCGATTTGCCGGTAACCTTCCGAGTTCATCAAGCTATACCGCAACAATGGAATCCCTACACAGGGGATATTCGTCAAATATATCAATTCCATGAAAACCAGAATGGCATCGAGATACCTCTGACTCTCGCGCCTTATGAATCTACCTTTATCATGTTCGAATACGGAAGAGCGAAGATTCACGCCTTGCAAAGTCCATTCAAACGCATCGAACGGATTACCTACGATGCGGTTGAAGCCATAACCGATCATAACGGAACCTTCCATATACAGTTATCTCACGATTTGGGAAAAACCAAGCCAGTCCTGGTAGAAAATATTCCTGCGCCCTTCGCCATTGAAGGTGAATGGAAACTTACATTTGAAGGCGTAGAGTTTCCCCGCATTGAGAAAACAATAGATCAATTAGATTCATGGACGCTTGATCCACAAACAAAATATTTCAGCGGAACAGCCCGTTATGACATATCGTTTGACATACCTTCATCCTATCTCAGTGATAACATAATATTGGAATTAGTCCCTGGGAAAATCGGCAACATCGCCGAATTCCAGATCAATGACGCATCAATGGGTACGGTGTGGATGAGAGGACAAACACTGGACATAACCAATACGCTGCAACCTATCGGAAACAGGATGACTGTCCTGGTCACCAATACTTTAATCAACCGCGTATCCAATTATAAAAATCCCAGACCAATTCCAGAACATCTGGTTCCAATTTACGGCAGCGCCGTACCCCCATTACCAAAAGGTTCTCATAGTCCAATAGGTTTTGAACCATTACCGCCTTCTGGATTAATAGGACCAGTCACCATCAGGGCTTATAAAAAAGTTGTTATAGATATCCAACATTGAATCCAGTCGAATGATTTCAAGGAGTCAACCTCTTATGTTACGTTATCTGACGATTTTCATCATTCTTACAGCGTCATCATTACAAACATTTTCACAACCAAATGAAGAATGGACGATTGTTGCTTCACCTGAAAGTCTAGATGATGAAGCAGTAAAAGTTGCGCTTGAAGATTTGAGAAACACTGGTAAAAAATACGGAATAACTTTCAACGTTGCCCCTGACTCGAGCAATCTTCCGGCCAATGCAATCGTGCTTGGAAATCGTACACGGAATCAGATAACTGCAAATTTGTACCAACAAGGCAGCATATCACTCGAAGGTATTAATAATCCCGACGGATATGAAATCGTTACAGCGTCGCGCGGCGATAGCAAGATAATTGTCGTATCCGGAGGTTCAGTCCTTGGTGATGTTTATGGATTATATTGGATTTGGGATCGTCTCAGAGTGCGCAAATCCATGTCTGATATCAACGTGAAACATGAACCGGAATTGGATATCCGTTATACAAGAGTCGCCGTATCCAGCAAGGATGATATTCGCCGTGCGCTTCGTTATGGATTGAATCTTGTATTCATTAGTTCTGTATTGAATTTGGTTCCCTGGAATATAGAACCGGAAAAGAGCGAGAACGCAAAAAGCCGCGTCCAGGCGATGGAGTTAGTGCGTTACGCCCATGCTTTACACATTAAATGCGTCGCTTTCGGAACAGATTTCACCTATCATCCATCACTATTGAAAGAATTCGGCGCCGGATTATCTCCAAGCGATCCAAGTTTTTGGGAAGCGGTAAAAGCGAAATACAGAAGGCTTCTGCAAGCAATGCCCGAACTGGATGGCGTAGCAACTTTCACCGGACCCGAACAACATTATTGGGGTAACTACAAGACCTTCGACCTCATGCATGACGGCGCGCATTGTGATTGGAGCCTGGCTAAGAGATACCGCACCTATATTAAAAACGTTTGGAGCGTTGTGGTGGGTGAATTCGATAAAATATATATGCATCGCACCTGGACCACCACAAGTTACGAACAACAGTCTCAACCTGAGGTTTACCGCAGTATTTTTACTGACGAGGTTCCGGTGAAAAACCTTTATCTGATTCCCAGTTTCACCCAGAATGACCGCTGGTGGCATCAACGGTATAACCCGACGTTGAATCAAACCTCTCATAATATGATGGTTGTTTTCGAATCTATGGACTATCACGCAGGAGGCAACCTGTTTCCAACTTTTCCCGGACATTATTACCAATCCGGATTACAGATGATGCTGGATGTAGATAACAGCAATCTGAAGGGATGCAGTCTGGATATGCCCGGCGGTGATGGTTGGAATACGAGAAACCTGACGGCATACACGGTTTTTCGTCTTTCCTGGGATCATCACCAAGATGTCAGGAATATCGCTGAAGATTTTGCATCCATCCATTTTGGTTCGGCGGCGGCGCCGGGAATGGCGCAGATTTTATTACAGTCGCCCACTGTGTATAAATATGGATTGTATATTGAACCGGTTGCCTATGGTGAATTCAACTCACTGCCCCATATCCGCGTGGGCATGTTCATCGCGGATGGTTACCCCAGCATCGATAACGGGAAAGTGCATCTTGAGTTCTTACGTAAGATTTATCTGCGCTGTAAAC
Source organism: bacterium (assembly GCA_963662285.2). Classification (GTDB taxonomy): domain Bacteria; phylum Hinthialibacterota; class Hinthialibacteria; order Hinthialibacterales; family Hinthialibacteraceae. Next base: position 351,859 of record CAXXMV010000003.1, on the reverse strand, counting down.
CTTGGATTCCTGAAACCCTGCAAGACCTGGATCACGGTTTAGAAACTGCAATTGTCATGTCCCGCTCGTTTCAAAACATCAAGTCATTAATCACCAATCAATCTCTTGCCGGACAGGTGGAAAACTCATTGGAACTGACTCGCCTGCTTGTCCTGACCAACAATCTTTATATTAAAACATGTTTCGCTTTTTTCCATTACAGAGAAAATCCTACCAGTGAAAACAAAACCATTTTACAAAATCTGTGTGATGAGTTAGAGACAACATGTAAAATGTTTTCGGAAACTCCCGGATTTCGCTATCAATTATTCGGCGTAAACCAACTTATCAAAAACTGTAGGCAGGTTTTGAGTAATCTAAAAGAAGCTGAAAGGCTTTTTGCATCCGCTCCGGACATCAAAACCATTGAGCAGCGCATCGGAGAAGAACAGGAAAAATACAAGCGTATTTTCGATACTCATGCGGAAAGTTTGATCCATCTTGGACATTGGCTCTGTAAAGTGGATGGGCGTGACTTAATTCGGATTCGAGGCAGTAAAATTGCATTAGAGCACTTACGCTGGGATGGTATGACCGTTGCCGAATCGACTGTTGTCAATCCACTTCCCTCCAGTGAGGTTTCGGTAATTGCCCATTCAGTTGATAGCCGACCAATGCATCCTTTCATCCTGGAACAACCTTGTGAAGATAATGATTATACAGTTACGATTTATCTAAATGATGTAGAGGGCGGCAGAAGCTGGTGGGAATTCGACCTCTATTACATCACCAAACCCCACATGGAACTGGATTTAAAAGAAATAGAATAAATTATCATGATTGAATCGATAATGAGATTAAAATATTTTTTTTAATTTTTTTTCTAGGTAAACAGGGCTTTATAGCATTTGTCCGGCTAGTAAAATCAATAGCAGGCCGTTTTTTGAAACGGCGCTAATTAATTCCACTATTGGAGGTTTTACATGACAAAAAGATTTGCGATGTGCGTACTATTTGTATCACTGATTGTGAGTCAGGGCTTTGCCCAGACCGAAAACGTATTTGTTGACAGTTTTGAATTATCTGATGTAGCGATGGCTGGTGGTTCAGTTACGTTCTCTATGATCGACGAAGTAGCAGCAGAGAATGTACCAGAGATCGATAGTCCCTGGGCGGTATACGTAGAGTATGATTGCACCAGCAGCAATTCATGGTCACAGGCCAATATCACATTGCCTGAGTCTCATGATTTGACTGGCGTCACAGAACTACGTTTCTCTATGTATTTTCTGGATGACAGTGCAACCGATGGTAACGGACATGTTCCCATGCGTATACATTTGCCGCCGGATGATTGCCTGTCCTTCGATTACATTACCCCGGGTGAATGGTATGAAGTCGTTATGCCTATTGATCCTTACCGCTCATCAAACGAGATGGCTGACTTCAATAGAATCAATATGGTCATCAGCGCCGGAACGATTGGAACAGGACGTTTTTACCTGGACAACATCTATGCCGTTCGTCCACTTAATCCTATCGAATTGGAAATTATCCCGGTTTACGGCTTAAACGAAACCAATCCCGGTGATGACGCTCCTCTGGGTTGGATGAAAGATCAGGCTGCACTACCTCCCGTATTGGGCGCTGATTTCGTCACGCCGTCTGAAGGCGACAACTGCATGTTGATTTCAATTACTCAGGGTAACATGCGCTCCGCCAAGACTATCAACACCAAAGAAGACGTAGATTGGTCCAGAGTTCGCGCTATCTATTTTGATGCCTGCGTGACCTCAGATTTCTCTACCTGGTGCGTAATACGCCCCTACTTGGTCTCCACCTCAGGAGGAACAAGCGTTCCTGTGGAATTTAGAGGCATCAGCGGCAACCAAGCCAATTGGAGACCTCTTGGTTTCTCTTTGGATTTGGGGCCGCACATGAATTCAATCATTGAAGGCGGCGATTTCGCTATTGGTTTTCATCATGATCAGGGCAGCGACGCCAATACCGCGGATGGTCAAAATCTTTTGATTGATAACATCCGTTTCGGTTTGGTCTCTTCTTTCTGTCTGGCAGTGAGATCCTTTTCCGATGACGCTACCATTTATCAAGGAGATTCAGCGACTTTAGGCATTGAACTTTCATTAACCATGAAAGGTGAAACCGATACCGTAACCGTACTGGAAACCCTACCTGAAGGCTGGTCGGCATCTGATATCAGTAATGGCGGAACAGTTGCTGATGGCGTAATTTCCTGGGAAGTTGAAGTCGCTTCTGATGCGGCTGTAAACTTGACCTATAATGCTGTTTCTCCTAGCGAGATTACTCTAGCTCCGGTCTGGTCTGGAACAGTGGACGGCGAATCCATTTTTGGTGTAAATACGCCTCTATATTTCAGCCAATATGTCAAAGATACGATGGTGGAAGCTCCATTCCTTTCCAACACAGTAACCCTGGACGGCATCATCAGTGATGGTGAATACCAAGACGCCAATGTCTATTCATTCAATCACGACACTTCTGATGGTAATACCGCGCCGGGCGTTCATATTTCCGGCGTTGAGTATCCCGCTGATGAAGAAAACGTCTCCTTCTACGTATTTCACGATACGGATTATTTGTACGTAAGTCTCGACGTTACCGATCCAAACCTCAGTTTTGAATATCCCGATGCAAGCTTCTGGAACGCTGATAGCACGGAATTATACTTTGATGGAAATCTATCACGCAGTGCTTCCATCGAAAGCAATAATTTAGGATGCCAGCTGACGGTTGTGGGCGACGGTAGGATTGCCGCATCCAACAACAAGTATTTCCCGGAAATGCTTGATGCTCCAGGCGGTGGTAAGTATATGGAAAATGGCCGCGACGGAGAAGACCTAATTATCTATTGGGCTGTCGGCGCTAAAGTCAAAGATGACAATTCAGGCTTCGTAGTTGAATACCGCGTGATTAAAGACGCAATTCTTGATCCGGCTTCCCGCACACAGATCGGATTCGACATCATGATGAACAGCAGCGATGCCGACAATCCCGGCGTGCGCACTGGAAAATGGGGATGGCACTCCAGCGAAGCAAACGGAAATGTCTTTGAACCATACAACAACGAATCGGGTTGGACTATTTTGAATTTACTCGATGGCGGAACTGCTGTGCAGGATTGGAGTTTGTTCTAATTCCTGTTTCAATTGAATAGAAATACGCATACAACAAGGGGCTTATTGCAAGCTCCTTGTTTTTTTTTCCTGAAAATCTTTTCCTTAAACAATATCCCTGGATATCATCTCAAACATAATTCGAATATCCGAATGTATTTATGTATTTATTTTTTACATAATACACAAATAATTTAAAAAAAAGATACAAAGGATTAGATAATTAATTGGAAGTAGTAAACTATTAACTGTCTTATAAAACAAACATGAGAGGAATTAATAAGAAGATGATTTTTTTGTATTCTGGTTTATCACAAAATCGAATCATACAACGTGGAATGAAATCGCTGTTGGTGTTTGGGATGATTATTTTGCTTCAAGGTACGCTCACTCCAAATTCGTTCGCCCAAGAAATTGTTAAAGTTGGCGCCTTGATCCCATTTAGCGGCGGTCTATCTATTATGGGGAAAACTGCCCAGGCTGCGCTTGAAACTGCTAAATCAAATGTAGAGAAATTATTTAACGACATAGAATTCGAAATTGTCGTCGAAGATACGGAGACTAATCCCGATGTCGCATTGGAAAAAATTAAAATATTATATGATCAAGGCATAAAGGTAATCATTGGACCGTTCTCCAGTTCATGCGTCGAGAAGATTAAACCTTTTGCTGATGAAAACCACATTTTGATCATATCTCCGACCAGCACAGCCCCTTCCCTGGCTGAGGATGATATGATTTTCCGGATGCACCCGAATGATAACAACAAAGCCGCTGCTGTTGCTGAATTCATACAGCAACAAGATTATCAATCCGTTGCGCTGCTATACCGTGATGATACTTATGGCAATGAATACGCTAATACCTTCAAGCCTTTGTGGATTGAATTGGGCGGAACGGTTATTGATGAGGTTAAATATTCAACGGATCAAACTGATTTTACTGAAACTGTCCAACAACTCAACCAAATAGTGCAAGATAACATCGATGCAAATAGCGCATCACAAACTGTCGTCCTGTCTATTTCATACGAAGAGATCGGCGACATCGCCAAAGCGGCTTCACAACATGAGGCGCTTTCGCAAGTGAAATGGATTGAAAATGAATCCGCTTCCCACATTGATGCGTTCTTGAATGACGCAGATGTGAAAAATTTCGCCCTGCAAACTGAATTCACCTTTGCCTCAGTTGCCGTCCAGGAACTGTACCACCCCTATTATCTACATGTTCCAAAATGTGAAAACCTCCTGACGCAAATATATGAATCGACCAATGAAAAACTTCAGGAAGATATCATTTTTTATGTTTACGATTCCTTCCAGGTAGGTTGCTTTGCCGCTTTGCTGGTCGATTTCATTGATACAAAAGAAAGTTTTATTGAACTTTCTCAAGAACTTTTTGGAATCAGCAGTTTTTTAATTTTTGATGAAAACGGAGACCGCAGTAATGGTACAACCGGATTCCATCGTTTCATGGTCTCTGATGGTCAAGCAGGATGGGGATTGGTCGCAACCTACCGAACGCCCCAACCGCCCTATGAATTGTATATACCTTATAACTATAGCGAATATCCTCCCATCTTTACAGATCGCTCCGTAAAAATCGGCGCGCTCTTGTCGATAACCGGTGATAATGCTTCTATGGGATTGCAGATGCAAAAAACCTTGGAGATGGCCGGTTCAGATTTAACGAAATATCTGAAAAGACAATTTACAGAAAATTCATCCATTGAGATAGTGTCGGTTGATACGGCCTCTGATCCACAAGTTGCATTAGAAAAAATTCAGGAACTGCACAGTCAGGGAGTGGAACTTTTCATCGGCCCTCTAACCAGCAGTGAGTTAAGTTCTGTAGCAACCTATGCCAATGACAATGGACTTACCCTGCTCTCTCCCAGCAGCACGTCTCTTGATCTGGCTCTCGATGATAATATCTTCCGTCTTGCCTTGGATAATGGAAAAATGGCCAATGCCCTGGCTGCGTATCTCAAGGATATCGGCATTGAGTTCGTCCAGACGGTTTACCGCGATGATATTTACGGCGCTGATTTCTATACGGTATTTAAGGAAAAGTTCGAGGCCGTCGGCGGAATCTGCGCTGAAGGCGTCTCATACAGCATTGATACCTCTGATTTTAGTGAAACCGTTGATTTTCTTAAAGATGGTATTGCATCGGCAGCAGCAATTCATGAAACAACAAACACTGCTGTATTAGTCATTGCTTTAGATGAAGCGGTAAATTTATTCAACACAATACCAGAGGATTCGATATTGCGTGAAGTACGCTGGTTCGGTGGTGATGGCCTATCTGAAAATGCATCAATAGCCAACGATCCTTCAGCCTACAGTTTCGCGCTCAAAACACATTTCACGGCATTCTCACCGGGAAACACCTCATACGATATTTTCGGGATGTTTGAAAGATCATGGCGTAATGTATTACGTGATTTCATCGGAAGCAAACCAGCCGCTTATGATTATATGGCTTATGATGCAGCATGGTTCCTGACGATGCTAACTGTCAAAGAAGATTACGACCAAACTGGCGCTTCCCAAAGTGAATTACTATTTGACCTGGTCAACCATGCACAAGGTCCGTTTCAATTCTATACATTCAACTCGTTCGGTGATTCACAATATGGATACACTGACTTTTATCGGTTGAAGGATGGAACTAACGGCGCCTATTGGAGTACAACCGCCAAATATTCCTATCAGTTCAATGGAGAGAAATTATATAATTTCGATCCTGCACCAGGAACAGCTGTTGCGGAATGGTCTTTATATTAATACTGCGTAAGGATTTGCGCCTGATAAGCAAATTAATATTAAAGGTGGGTTGAATTTTATATGTAACTCACCTTTTTTTGCTTTTTAGACTTCCCATGCGCTATAAGCAATATGAACTATATAGTAAGATCATAATATTTAATATATATTTTAAAATGAAAGGATAGATTAAAAAATAAGTCCTATGCATAACAAACTATTGCACTCAAACAAATGTCAAACAAAAATTAAATCGTTTTTTTTGTTTGGCATAATCATGTTGCTTCTCGTGACGATCACCCCGAATTTATTCGCCCAGGAAATTGTTAAAATTGGAGTTTTGGCGCCCTTTACCGGCGGTTTATCCGTCATGGGCCAAACAACGCAGGCTGTTTTAGATATTGCTGAAGCAGACATAGAACGTTTATTTTCTGATATGAATATTCAATTGGTCGCTGAAGATACAGAGACCAATCCAGATGTGGCACTGGAGAAGATCCAGCAATTGCATGATCAAGGCATTCAGGTCATCATTGGCCCGTTCTCAAGTTCATGCGTAGAGAAAATCAAACCTTTTGCTGATGAAAATCATATTTTGATCATATCGCCAACCAGTACATCCCCTTCATTGGCCATTGACGATATGATTTTCCGGATGCACATGAATGATATTGAAAAAGCCACAGCGGTCTCAGAATTCTTGCAAAGGCATGATCATAAATCCGTAGCGCTTTTGTTCCGTGATGATACCTATGGTAATGAATACGCCAATGCTTTTAAGCCTTTATGGGTTGCTGCAGGGGGAACCATTGCCGGAGAAGTTAAATATTCACCCGAACAAACTGATTTTGCAGACACGGTTCAACAACTCAACCAGGTTGTTGAAGAGAGCATCAACGCCGATAGTTCATCCCGCACAGCAGTTATCTCCATCTCATATGATGAAATCGGGGCTATTGTCAAATTATCTTACCAACATGACGCTCTTAAACAAACCCGGTGGATTAATAATGATGACGCCGCTCATATTTCTGCTTTCACCAATGACGAAGATGTTAAAGCGTTCGCGCTGCAAACCAATTTCACCTTTGCAGCTGCTTCTGTTAAGGATTTATACCATCCTTTTTATCCGCACGTTCCTACATGCGAAAACCTTTTGACTCGAATCTACAAATCGACCGATGAAATATTACAGGAAGATATTGTTACTTTTGTTTATGATGCCTTCCAAATTGCTTCTTTCGTCGCTTTGATGGCCGATGTTTTTGATGTCAAAGAAGAATTTATTAAAGTCTCCTATGAAGTATTTGGCGTCAACAACTTTTTGGTTTTCGATGTTAACGGAGATAGTTCAAATGGCGTTACAGCATTCCATAGTTTCATGGAATCTAATGGCCATTATGATGGACTCTGATTGCTTCCTATCAAAAGCCACAACCAGAACTGGGGGACTTATACGAAACGTATAACTATTATGAGTATCCTCCATTGTATACCGACCGCATGGTAAAAATTGGAGCGTTGCTGCCTTTAACGGGCGATAACTCCACAATGGGTTTAGAAATTCAAAAAGTTCTGGATATGGCGTCTTCGGATTTAACTCATTATCTAAAACGTAATTTCACCGAGAATTCATCAATCGATATTGTTGTTGCAGATACGGCCTCTGATCCGCAAATTGCTCTGGAAAAAATCCAGGAATTGCACAGTCAGGGAGTTGAATTGTTCGTCGGCCCATTGAAAAGCAGCGAACTAAGCGCCGTAGCAACCTACGCCAACGAGAATGATCTAATCCTAATCTCACCCAGCAGCACATCGCTCGATCTGGCCGTCGATGATAACATATTCCGTCTTGCTTTAGATAACGAAAAACTGGCTAATGCCTTAGCTGTATATCTCCAAGATTTAGGGATTGAGTTTGTTCAACCCGTATACCGCGATGATAATTATGGCGCCGATTTATATTCGCTTTTCAAAGATAAATTCGAAGCAATCGGTGGAACCTGCGCCGAGGGCATTTCATATAGCGTTGATACTACTGATTTCACCGGGACCATCGGATTAATTACAGATGGAATCACATCCGCCGCAGCAATTTCAGGAACAGAAAAAACCGCAGTCCTGGCTATATCTTTGGATGAAGCGGTTGGCTTATTCAACGCTATTCCTGAGGATTCAATATTGCGAGACGTCCGTTGGTTCGGTGGAGATGGATTAGCCAAAAACTCGTCTATCGCCAACGATCCAGCATCTTTTGCTTTCGCTCTAGAGACCAATTTCACCGCCTTTTCACCTGGAACCGTTTCACAGGACTTATTTAGTATGTTTGAAAAAGCCTATCGAAAAGTCTTGGAAGATTTTATCGGCATCAAACCAACCGATTATGATTATATGGCCTACGATGCCGCATGGTTTCTCACTATGATCTCCGTAAAAGAAGATTATCCCCAAACCGATTCAACCAGCAAAGAAATTCTGATCAGTTTAGTCGATCACATACTGGCGCCATACCAATTCTACACATTCAACTCGTCCGGCGACTCTATATATGGATATACCGATTTTTACAAACTGGTGGATAGAGCAAGCGGACCGTATTGGACTATGACCGCTAAATATTCCTATCAATTCAATGGAGAAGCATTGTTCAACTACGAGGATACAGGAACAGTTGTTAAGGAATGGTCTTTATTCTAATCTCCTGAATCCAAGACAAAAATTTCTATTAAGGGTGGGCTGAATTTGATATTTAGCTCACCCTTTTTAATAAATTTGCCAGATTTGACAAGTGGCAAGGGCAAGACCACGGAATTCTGTCAGACCTTGTTGCAATCACCTTCGATCCAACCAGGCGCACAATTAATTGATTCCTACAAATCATCAAATAAAGACAACTCTTCAGGAGCGTCCTGAGTTTTCAAATTATCCAGCATGGAATCGATTTTTTTTCTGATATCCCTTAGTTCAGTGCGGAGATTTTTCTTCTGCTCGTCTTCAATCTCATCAAATTTCAATTCTGTGAAGGAGTTGAAAACGTTATGCAGTTTATCGACGATGATTGAGGCTTTATTACGTTTCCGGCTTCTGCCACGGGTGATGGTGCGCACTTCTCTTCCCTTGAGATTATTCTTTTTCACCTCATTAAAGAGTTCGAGCATTTTCTTTTTGGTGGGTTGTTTGGCGATTTCCAGTAGAACGTTGCGCGACCATTGATTGCTCTTGCGGCACTGGTCTTTAATCCTGGCTGGCAGAAGATTCAACTTCTTCATCTCGCTGATGGTTGATTTGGCTTTACCTAGAATTGGAACGAGGTCTTTATCTTTATATCCATTAATTTCAATAAGTTTAGCAATGGCTTCAGCTTCTTCGATAGGATTCAGGTCTTCACGCTGGATATTCTCGATTAGTGATATTTCCGCCGAGTCGCCCTCGACTACAATAGCCGGAATTGATTTAAGTCTTGCAATTTTTGAGGCCCGCAGGCGCCGCTCTCCAGCAATCAGAAGCAATTGATTATCACAAACCCTGATAATAACTGGCTGCAGTACGCCCTTATTCTTTATCGATTGAGATAACTTGTTCAATTCTTTTTTATCAAAGAATTTTCTGGGCTGATTGGGATCAGCCTCTATCTCACCCAGGGGAACCTGATATAAACAACCTGTTTTATACTGCTCAATATTTGAAATATCGCTCATTCATCTGCCTCGAAAAATCAAGAGGATATGTTAATCAAGAATTTGAGAAGTTCGGAGTTCCGAATATAAATAAGTATATGTTAACCAATTCATTATATTACGTATATGATAATATACCATGCGCTTGTATTATGGAAGACAAAGCGAATAATCGTAATGTTTATAAAATGCTATGTTTTTATAGTATTATTAGGATTAGTCTTATTCGCCGATTTAACCATCCTGGGCTGGTGTTATTACGGAGAGAAATACATCGAGTATCTATTCGGACTCAAAGCCGTGTATACCTACCGCATTGTATGATTCTAATCTCATTCAGAGCAACTCTCGCTTTGTCACATAATGCTTTTCTTTTATTATGGTTCAACTTCTCGTCCACTCCACACAGGCCTTCCTACTACAATTTTAGCTCTTTCACCTTTAGTAACCTGAAGTTTGTGAAATAAATGACCTGAGAATGCGATTGCGTCGCCTTCATTTAATTCATAGGATATAGCATTTATGTTATCTTCAGATTCTGAAATCATCACATTCAACTGGCCTTTCGTGACCAGCAAATATTCACAACCTTTATGTTGTCTCCATTCACTGCATTTATTTGATTCGATATACAAGAAGTCAACTCTCAATGGATATTTCTGGATGTAATGTGGATCAATATAAAGACTTCTAGTACAAAGTTCGGGATCATTTTTAATCGAAATTTTGTCTCTTGTAATATGAATGACATCATTTATTGAATCATATTCTGGAGTAATTTCTAAAAGGAACTCAGAGATGTCATCAATTTCATATGCAGGAAAGATATCTCTAACTAGCCTTCTATATGTAGGTAGAGATTTCTTCGTCTCCCATTTAGAAACATCTCCCGCAGCAAATGGTTTTTGGCAAACATCAGAATTTTTACTTTTATTAACCACATCCTTTACAGATAGTCCTTTTTTTTCTCTCCATACACGTAATTTTTCTCCTAAATCTCTTGGTCTAGGTAATTTCATGTGTATTCTCCATCTACAAAAGATAAAAAATATTCCTGATAAGCAATGAATATTACTTTATCTATTCTTACGTTTACAATGGCAAAGATAAAAAAAGTTCATTTTTTTTGTCAAAAAATGTTCAAACACTTCTCTATATTCTATAAAAGAGAAAATATTTTCGCCATTGGATAAAAATATTCGCGGAGGGAATAATGAATCTGACTGAAAAGCAAATAGAAATTGCTGCAAAACTTTTTGGAGAATACGTAAACAGATTAAATAAAGGTGAATCTATTGCTCCTGACCAAATTTTGGATAAATGCGGTGATGATCAAATGGTTCGAGATGATTTGAAAAGAAATATCAATATGTTTGGTTTGTTATGGGGTATAGAAGATTCCCTGCAATCTGCATTTGTAGATGCAAAAAAAAACGCTCAGCGATCATTAATAGATCACTGAGCGTTTACAACAATAATTATTAATACGAATTATCCTCCTATTAGAGACTTTAAGGCAAAACCTATTGTCTCTAAACCATTTTCTTTTACCACTCTAAGAAGAAGAGTGACAAATCTGTAAAAAGGTATTGCCTCATTCTTTAATATCCTTGTGAGTAATTCATATAAATGAGAATTATTTCTAACTTCATTTTCGACATGATCGGAAATTTTTCTCATAAACCTGAATACACGCTGGTTTAATGCATCTTCTGATAAATCCATTATTTCGGCTAATACAGTTATGTTTGTTTTTCTACGGATTATTTCCTGATAAATCAGTGTTTCTTCAGGAGTGCATTGATTATGTACAAAAGAATGAGTTATGCCAATGATTCTCGCCAAACCCGCTATGTATTCTCTTGTTTCTAAATAAGTTAATGGATTATCGTGCGGGATGAACATCTTATGGAAGGTTTGATAAGATTCTTCATTGTTATCATTATCAAATGAGCAATGTGCGTCTCTGATCTTTGTGTTTATCGACAGCATTGAACTCATTGTGTTGAAGGTAATTCTTGCTGCATACGCCAATGGATCTTTTATGTTCGGATTAGAACTAATAGATAACCATGCTCGTAAGGAACTTTCAGAGATAATATCTTTTGCCAGTTCTGGATTATCTCTTAGACGTGAGTTAACAATTTTTGTAATAATATCCACGATGAGTTTGTAATCCGATTGAGAGTGAAAGACGGAATCAGTCTTCTCCATAATAAAATACCTCCACAACTATATTTTATTGTTTTTCATCATACTAAATATTTCCTCTCATGAATGTATAGAACTACTTATTATTTAGTTCTTGACGTAAATTTAGATATTTATTTAATTTTAATTAACGATAACTATATTTGTCTAAATATATCTTGATTCCTAAATATTGACAACTCGTTTTCAGTTGAAACAAAAATAGATCAGACTATAAAGTATTTTACCAAAAATAATATCATTTTTAACCATTAATTTATAATATTAGACCTTAATAGATTAGATTTTTTTTATAATATGAATTTATTTTAAAAATAAACTTTTATTAAAATATTTGACATTTTTTAATAAAAAATAATTTATTATTATGCTTAGATTTTAATTTATCTATAACTTCATCAATTTATTAAAAATAATAATTCACGACATATCAAATCCCCCGAAATCCCCAATCAGACTTTATACAATCTCATCAAACCAAGACAACACTTGATCTTGATTCACCTCCAGTTACACTTTTAAGACTTTAACCAAAGGAAATATTACCTATGCAAATTGATCATGGCATCGTCGCCGTTTATTTACTTCTCATTCTCAGTGTTGGAATATATAGTGGAAAAGGCTTAAAAAATTTACGCGATTTCTCCGTATCCCATCAATCCTATTCTTCATGGATAATATTCGCTACGCTCTCGGCTTCGTTTATTGGAGGAGGCTTCTCCATCGGCAATGCTGAAAAAGTCTTCCGCTTTGGCATCGTCAATATCGTCGCCCTTTGGGGATTCAGTTTGAAGGAAATTCTGGTCGCCAAATATATCGCTCCCAGAACCAAGAATTTCCCCGGTTTCATTTCTACCGGAGACATAATGGAACCGGCCTATGGGAAATTTGGAAAGATCGTAACCGGAATATTTTCAGTTTTCCTCTGTGCTGGCATCGTTGGCGCTCAAGTCGGCGCAATGGGGAAAATCTTCAACGTTTTTCTAAATATCAGCGAAATCTGGGGCATTCTGATTGGATGCGGCATCGTTATTACCTACTCGACCATTGGAGGTATGCGTGCTGTTGTCTTGACCGATGTTATCCAATTTCTTGTGCTGGGAATCGGCATCCCGCTAACTTTATTCTTTGGAATCAGCCAGGCCGGTGGAATCGAAGCGATTATTCAATCAGCGCCCGCTGGTCATTTATCGATTCCCGGCGACAGCATGACCTGGATCGCTCTTATCTCGCTCTTCCTGACATTTGTTTTAGGTGAAACATTAGTGCCGCCATATGTACAAAGGCTCTTTATAGGTAAAAATTCGCGCGAAACCGCCCGTGGGACTCTGCTGAGCGGACTCTTCTCCATCCCGTTTTTCGCCATTACCGGCCTGATCGGACTCGTGGCGCTGACCTTAAATCCTGAACTCGATCCAAATTTATCTATGCCCTATTTAATCCAAAATGCGCTTCCCATCGGATTACGCGGTATCGTAATAGCAGGTGTGATCTCTATAGTAATGTCTTCGGCTGACTCATTCTTGAATGGAGCGTCTTCCGGATTAATCAACGATATCGTAAAACCATTGCGCCGCAAGCCACTATCAGATAGAGCCGAACTGAACCTTGCCAAACTAACCAATATGTTAGTTGGAATATCAGCGATAATTTTCGCAGTGTCAATCGAGAGCGTACTTGATATTTTGCTTTATGCATACAACTTCTGGGCGCCTATCATATTGATCCCTCTGGCCGCTGTGCTGCTTGGCTTCAGGACTTCAAAACTTGGTTTTATAACTGGAACCCTGGCGGGTATAACTGGAATGATTCTATGGAACAAACTATTCTCCGCCTCCACCGGAATTGATGGGCTGGTCGTGGGTGTGGCGAGTAATTTTATCGCTTTTTCGATTGTAAATAGATTGAAGGCTGCAACAGCTATTAAGAACTAATTAATACTGATTATGACCTTCTAATCCTAGTAACAAAATACTTGTTATCTTATTATAATATTGTCGTATGATTCAAATACATCATTAACAGGAGTAAGATAATGGCATTAAACAAATCAATTTTTCTTCGCAGCTTATGGGGTGTTTTATTTCTTGGATTTATTTGTAACTATGGAGCAGCTAAGTCATATTGGTGGAATGCTCCAAACCTGAAATATGTGGAAGTAATGGATGAGGAAACCCATGGTCCTTCACCTCATTACTGGAGTTTCGGCGGACCCAGTACAACGGATTCAACATCTGACCAGACTTATTTATACACATCAGACTCCAACGCTAATGCATTTTTCTCGCAATATGTAGTTCAAGAGTTGCGAGACGCCGATAACGCAGATCAGGTTGCGCACCGTTGGGCTACCAATCACATGTATGGATTACCCAAGGGAAGTTCGCAATTTGGAACCCGTCTGGTCATCGGCAATGGTGGTCAAGAAGAAGTCACATTCACCGGATATCCCGATGATTACAATATTGGCAACGAATCAGACAGCTGGCTCGAAGCTGATGTACTCCCAGCCTGTGACACCTTGAATTTCAATCATGATGGAACCTATCTGTACACCAATCATTATTCCGGCGGCGAAAACCGCATGAAGATTCACCGCTATAAAGTTACAGCTTCGTTAGCCGAAGATGGAATGCCTTTTATACTGGATACGGATTGGCAGGATGGCGGAACATTCTTTACCTCACTCGCCCGGTTGCGTAATTTCGAGGTCAAATATATCGATGGCAAAGACCTGATCTATTACTGCGAAGGAGATACATTGACCAAGACTTCTTCGGCTTACGTACTTGATCCAGAAACAGGCGTAGAAACATTACTGGTAAGTTTGGTCTTTGAGCCTGGTGAAGCGGAAGATGCAGATGCAGTAAGCGTAAAAATCGCAGGCGTAGCCTCTGGCGAACCGTATCTGTATATTTTAGGTAATATCGCTGGTTTAAAAATATATAAACTTTCATCAGATGGATTGCAAGTTGAAAACAATAGCGTTCCCGTAGCGTTTATCACCAATAGCGACCTCAATGATATAACTGGAACCGATGCATTCAGCAGCCACTGCCGCGCTTTTGAAGTGACTGACGATCAGGCCTATGCCTTTTTCAGTTCCCACAATGCCAGCGACAGCATTTTTGTAATAAACACATTACAAACTGCTGTTGATGATTGGTCTATCAAATAGCATTCTATTAGACATGTTTTTAAAAAGTGGCGGGTTTCGTTTTGATTCCCGCCACTTTTTTTTTTATGCTAAGTTGGATTTATATTAATCGCTCAAAGACTGACCATTACGATTTTAATTTAGCCTACCATCACCCTCATTCTTTATGCGGGAATATGCAATATCGAACTAAAAACCTAGACTCCGATATGTTAGAGTATTATTAGTTGTTGAAATTCAATGATATGGGAGAAAATTAATGAGTACAATTATCAACCGCCGCCAATTCATAACCACCACAGCTCTATCATCAATGGCTGCATGCGCCTCAACTGGTTCTTTAACCAAAAACCGCTCCAGTAAAAAGCATCCAGGCCGGTTCTTTTTCACAACCCAGGGCAAGACGGCGATGATGAACGCCGATGGCGGCGGCTTGCGTTATTTCGAGTTTGATGTTCCCAAGCAGGTAACATGGCAGCCCTCGGCTTTCTTTTCCGATGGACGCCGGGTGATGTTCTTGAGTATGGAAAAACGGCTGGACGGCCCCGGAAAGCCTTTCGACGAGTACTACCATAAGACGCCCACCCATATCTGGATTCATGACCTGGACAGCGGATCATTAACCGAAATCGCCAACAAGCATAACCTGGCGCCTTTTTATTCGCCTCAAGTACTTATTAAAGATGAGCGTCTCCTGGTGCAGGTAGTTCGCAATAAGGTAGCCCAGACATTCAGCATGAATCTGGACGGATCCGACGCAAAGGAGTTCACCAAAGCAGGTGAAGGAATGCCTTATGGAATGAACCTCAGCCCGGATGGCAAACATGTGGCCTATCATCTGGCAAGCCCCAAAGGCTATCAAATCTGGACTAGTAACATTGAAGGAGGCGACCGAACCTTTGTCGCTGGACATTCCGACCACCTGTATTTCTGTCCGGAATGGTCTCCTGATGGTCAATGGCTGGCCTTTCAGGATTGCCAATTCCGTAATGATCCGGGACACGACTGGTCGGATTTATATCTCTGCCGCCCGGATGGCTCAGAAAATCGCTTATTGACCAAAAATCAATCACTGTGGTTTGGGGCGACCTATGGATATCCCGGTAACCGTAGCGGCGGCTCTAATGTCCCGGTCTGGACTAGTGACGGTGAGATTCTATGCTCCCACCGCTTGCCCGGTTCCAAGGTTCCGTGGGAATTCCAAACCAATCGCCCCGATCAAGACCATTTTAACCGGGATTACAAACCGGAACTGGCGCGTGGGGGAACGGAAATATGCCGCATCAATCCCCGCGATGGATCGATAACCAAAATCACCCATTCCAACCCTCCAGTGTGGGATTTCAGACAGAGCGAGTCGTCCGACGGCAAGCAAATAGTCTTTTGCCGTGCCAAAACAGGTGAATCTCCCGCCATTTGGGTATGCGACTCCAATGGACGTAACGCCCGTATGCTAACCAAAGGTATAGATGATAAAGGCGCCGATCACCCCCGATGGGTTCCACAGTTTGCTTGATATGTAGGGTGCGCCTCTCATCGGCGCCCATACAGCTAAGGTAAGGGGGATATACAATACACCTAAGTAGGTTGCGCATGGGTGCCAAGGGAAGTGTATTTTCTTCCCTTGAAAACCACCTGCGATTAAACAAGCCTACGCGTAGGACGTGCCTCTCATGGTCGTCTGCGCAAACCCCTCTCCAGCCGGGAGAGCTAGGGTGAGGGGGATATTCCAATAACCAATTACACATAATAAGGTTAATTTAATCACAATAACCAAAGGGAAAAACCAATGCTTAAATGGATTGCAATAGCAGGATTGATGCTGGTAACATGCGCCGTTGATTTGAAAGCCGCTAATTTGGATGTCAGATCTGTCACTAATAATGATGTAACATCTATCGAGATTGTTGATGATGGAAATACAGTATTTAATCCCACAGAAGCCAATGCCGCTTTGTCCATTGTTCAACCACAGGGCAAAACCCCGGTACGCTATTCCCAAATCGATAAACAACCCGACGCCTTCAATTTCACAGGCGGCGTTGCGCCTGGCTTTGAATTATCCGAAACATGGAAGCGTATTACTCCTTCTCTTTGGGAACGAACAATATCAGTAATAGCGCTCGCCGATGGGCGCTATTATCTTGATATGGCATGGAAAACCTCGCCCAATGGAGAATATTACTCTTATATTAAGAAGGAAACGGAATCAACCAAATACAGCCCCGGTTGCACTGGACCCGGGTTTTCTGATAACTCAGGGCAAACCTTCCCCATGGTTGGCGTTCGCGACGGAGATCAGTTTTATGGTTTTATCGGGGACAGTCCTGGATTGTGGGAAAACCGGAGTTTTCTGAAATTTGATTGCGAGAAGCATCAGATTTCAATAGCTAATGGTGATGGATCGGCCAAACAGGTTCGCATGATCCCCTTTGAAGTAGATGCCACTAATATCTACCGCACTACGTTTGACGGTTGGCAGCATATTGAATCAGGCGAAGAGCAATCATTCACTACCTGGGTATTCTCATCGCCGGTTAGTTCTCTATACGATGTTCAAGTAGCTGCCACCCTGGCTCTGGCCAATGGCAAGGGCTGGAACAGCGGCTCTGTTGAAGCCATTCTGCGCAATACGTCCTACTTACTGCTACGGCGCAACTACATGCGTCCCGAGAGCGATTACATCTTCATCTCAGGCGTTGGTTATGGCTGGAAGCAATGGGTCAGCGACGGATTCTGGATGTCGCGTGGTCTGGATGATCCCAAATACGACGCCGAAGCCAATATGGCGACATTTTTTGAGAGGATAAATTATGAGGACAACGCGCAGTATTTCCTGATCTGGTCATACATTGTAAAACAGGCTGGCGGTACGCCTGATTATCGAACCGTGGCCCGCGCCTATAATTTCATCCGCAAGCATGAGAAAGACGGTCTGTATATTCCACCGCGTCTAAAACCGGAACTGGCTTGTTTTAAGACCTACCACGACCAGTTGCCCTATGATGACGACGACGCACCCTCATCGAACCAGGGATTTCACTGCGGCGCCCTGATGGCGGCCCGCGAACTGGGTTTCGATGTAACTGATGAGGATATAGATAAGGCTATCGCTGGCTACCGCAGGATGTTCAATGAAAAAGGCGGCTACTTCGCCACCAGTTTGAAGCAACAGGAAAATATCGGACAGGACAGCCTCTACGGAGAAGTTCTGACCTATGCCGTGTTCGGCAAGAAACTGCTGCCGGATGACATGGTGCGGCGTCACCTCGAAACCACCATGCGCATTCAGTCGCCTTATGGAATGAGGGTGATATCCAAAGCCAATGGCGACCTGCTGGATGGACATAGCGGAGTCTACGTCTATGGCGGCTCATGGTTCCTCAATGACGCAGCCAATTACCTGGACGGCTTGATTCATGGCATGGACCCTCAATGGGTGGATGACAAACTGCTGTGGCGGCTTGAGAAAGAACTGGCCTGGATTCCGGCCTTTCATGAATCAATCAGCACTGTAAACGGAAAACCCCACGGACACCACCTTTATTCCTGGAACTCCGGATACTGGTGGCTGCGTCGGGAAATCCGAAAAAACCTGGGCATGAAGGGCATCGATCCACTAGACGCCCGCGTAGATAAACTATTAAAGGTCAAACGCCGCGATGGATATTTAACGCTGGAACCATAATGTATAGTGTGATATTCTTGTGGGCGCCCTCGCCGATTAATTAGCGTAGGCGCCCACATTCGTTATTCTATACTAACGTTTGCCTGCTATTGACAATCCATGCTTCCAAATAGTAATTCTCCATTCGAAAGGGTATTATCGGTTACATTGGTATTTTTGCAGTTTTTCAAGAAGACAGCGTATTTACCGCTATCCTGTTTAGGCGACGTACTGCACTGCTTGATAACATTACCAGTGATCTCAATACCATCTGTTGCACTTACGAATATTCCTGAACCAGATGTATTAATAATAGTATTTCCGGTAATCTTTATATTGCGGTGAACTCCCGCAGGATTGTCGACGCCGCCGGAGTCATGCCCGCATTTCACATTTATGGCGCCCTCCCTGATAAGATGGTTGTTGGCGTTTTCGATAATGTTATTGCGGATAATTATATCTTTTCCCGGACCTGATTCATACCAATAGTTGATATCGGTGGTCACAAATATGCCAACGCCTGTCGGATCGGAAATTTTGCAGTTTTCGACAATCACATCCTGGGTTTGCAACAGAAAACCACGCGCCCGGTTACGCCGCACCGATACATCTGAAATACGTACTCGTGGACTCATGGTCAAATTATTGAACAAGTCGTTGACGGCAACATCTTCCGGTAAGGCATCAAGTGTAATTTTGTTATCATCTCTCTTTAAAACTGTAGCTATGCCCTTTGCAAGCAGAGTTATCCCGTCATAGATTTCTATCTTATCGCCCGGCAATACATATCTTTTAGAAATTTGATGCGGTCCATCCCGGTGAGGACGTATTATTTCAAGCAATGCCTGTTCTTTATCTATTTCAGTAATTTGTCCAAACGAGCTATGAACATTTATGGCGTCATCTCCCATGCCTTCATATTGGCAATCCTTAACTGTGAGGAGTCCACCAGTGAAAATAAATTTCGATCCATCTGCGTTGGTGGAAGTTAACCTTTTACTATTCTTGGGGCGCTCAACCCGATACCTCTCCAGGGTGACGTTTATTGAGCGGTCTGAGGCGACGAATCCCATGCCTGCGAATGCATTAATCGTTACATCCCGTAATGTGCAATCGGAGGAATCGCCGAAATAGATAGCGCTGCCGCCGTATACTTTGTGATAGAAGCAGAGCAGTTCTCCCTGTTTCACATTCTTTTTTGCTTTTAAGTCAATACGTAAAATATGATCAGCAGTCTTAGTTAAAGTGAAATTCCCATAGAGATCAAGATTTTTTCCATTGGGTCGCCCATCGGGATGAAAGGTCATGATATGATCGACGAACAAGTCATCAGTCAAAGGAAACTCATCAAATACTTTAACATCGAAAGATTTTTCTCGAACTTGGATTATTTCTCCAGCAGAGTTAGGGGAGACATCCATATCAACGGTGAAACCGTGGATGGTCACGAGCTTGGATGAAGTCAATTGTATAGCGCTGAATGTCGGCCCGCCTTTGTTCCGGTCAAAGCCGCGCAGCATTAAAACAGCGCCGTTTCCATCAACATCCAGGTTCTCTTTACCGCTGATTTTAATCGAACGCCATAAATCGTAAGTCCCTTTTTCAAAGATCAAACGGTCGCCGGGTTGGCAAGTTTCTACCGCACGGTTAATGGATTGGTCATCCCTTTCATTGTCATCAGGCAAGGCGCCGAAATCCCGTAGGTAGACATCTTTGGCCAATGTCGCAGGTGAAAAGAACCCCACAATAAGAAATAGCAAACAACAGTTTAGTAAAATCCACATTATTGTAATTCTCCATCATTTTGTACATTTAGAATTATTCATATCATACTGTTCGTAGAAGCGTTGCTGGGCGCAACAAAAAAATAGAGGGTCGAAAAAATCCGACCCTCTATTGATAATCACTTTTACTACTCAGTTACTTTGTCATTCAGCAATTAGAACTGATAGCCGATGCCAAAGTAATGAGCCAAGTCGCCGCTGCCGGTATCAATGAATTGGAATGCATAATCAAAGGTAATGTTTTCGTACTCGTAACCGAGTCCTAAACTGAAACCGCTGATTGATAGCGATTCATCAATGTTAGCAGGAACGTCTTCATAATCGATATCTTCGAATTGATATCCACCGCGCAGGAAGAGATTTTCATAAACCTCATACTCAACGCCCAGGTGAATTCCGAAGAGATCTTCTTCAGCGTCATTACCGGCGCCATCCAGATCACGGATTTCATAATTCAAATCCATTGCAACGGTCAATGGAAGATCAGGAGTTACCTGCCATGCCAGACCACCGCGAACGGCGTAAGAATCTGCATCCGCATCACCAAGCGTACCCGAATCACGGTCGCCTAATGCGAAGTATCCATCAAGACCCAACACCAATTGTTCATGCGCTAAATACTGAACGCCGAACTGGTGACGATGTCCTGAGAAATCTTCATCGATCTGAGCTAGTTGGAAAGGCGCTGGACGAACTACGTTGATATCCCGTTCCAGATCCCAATCAAAGTATCCGAAACGATAACCAAGCGCAATATCTTCCATCATCTTGTAACCAACGCCAAGTCCGATATAAGAGCGATCCAGTTCGCCGTCCTGGTTCATAAAACCAACGGCGGAAGGAGCGTCATCGGAATCTAGTTCATCCCAACGGTACGCATATTGGAGACCAACAGCGCCCCATTCGAATGGATAAGCTCCACCGACGTTGACTGTCATCAAATCGGCTTCGCCTTCGACCGGCGCGTTAGGATTGAGAAGGGTTAAGTCACTTGAGACGTTTTCCCAATCATAACCACCAACGATGAACGGAGCTGTCTTGAAACCAAGGCTGGCCGGGTTTCCAACCAGTCCGTTTTCGTTGTCTTGCAGAGCGCTATAGGCCCCGCCCATCGCCGCCGAGCGGGGTGAATACCCCACATGGTGGAAGCGATAGCGGTTATACAACGCATGGAAATCGTTTTGGGCTTCAGCAGGAGACGGTCCCACCATAAAGGCTGAGATGATGCCAAGAGCCAAAAGTAGCGTATGTAGTCGACTCATATTCATGAACCCCCAAAAGGTCAAGAGTTTATTTGTGTTCCTGTTCATTCTTCTACCAATCCTTTACCTGGTTTTGTTATTCACCCGGTGCGGGAGTTAAGAATCCAGCTTCGATATCGAAGAATCCATACTTTCCTATAAGGCCGCCAAACGCGCCTGGATCGTTGGATAGTTCCAGATAATCTGGACCGTATACAACGCCTTGCTCGTTAAGCAGGAAGATGGCTCCTCCGGCTCTCGTGAAGTCAACAATTTCCGGATCATTCACACTGTGATTGATCGGAGCGCCAAGTGCTTTAATAGTTCCATTCCAGAACACAATAGTACCGTTCTGTAGAAGAACTTCGTATCCGGTTACAATGCCGCCGGTCACACTGAGTTCAAGCGCTCTTGCGCCAAGAACGTCAGATGGTTCATCCATTGCAGCAGGCATAGCGGGAACATTACCAACAGAGGTTATGCTTCCGTCAGAACCTAGGATGTAGTAACCGAGGTTTGTGTTTGGATTAGCAGGATCAGCAACAACTTCGAGATCAACCGCCAATGGAACTGTAACAGTAAATGGTTTGGAGCCAAAAGAAACGCTTTGCTTATATACCGCGTCGCCTTGATGCGTCGCCGTGCCATAAGCATGTACGTTACCCCAGCGATCCAGCAGCAGATAACCTGCGCCATCGCCCAGTGGTTCCAGATCAATCACGTCATTGACTTTCAGAGCTGTTCCGCCTGCGCTGTCTTTGCGCATTGATTCAGGATAAACGGTTCCGTCCATTGTTACATAGACCAGTTCGCCGTTGATCACTTCAATATCTATCGGTCGTCCGCGAAGTACTTCGCCTGTATCAACTTCAGCACCGGAATCGATGCCACGGCTTAGGAATAGTCCTTCGTGAGACATGGCAATCAAGCCGCTATCCATAGTTACCTCAACCTCACCAACAGTTGGCGTAGGTGTAGGTGGTATTGGTGTCACAGTCGGAGTCGGTGTTGGCGGCTCAACTGTAGGAGTCGGCGTCGGTGGCTCTATAGTCGGTGTTGGTGGCACTGGCGTCGGTGTCGGAACTTCTGACTCTGTAGGCGTCGGTGTCGGAACCTCTGACTCAGTTGGAGTCGGTGTTGGCGGCACTGGCGTGTTAGTTGGAGTCGGAACTTCTGACTCTGTAGGCGTCGGCGTCGGTACTTCTGACTCGGTTGGAGTCGGTGTTGGAACCTCAGACTCTGTCGGAGTTGGCGTCGGTACCTCTGACTCGGTTGGAGTCGGTGTTGGAGGTACAGGCGTCGGTGTTGGTACCTCAGACTCTGTTGGAGTTGGCGTCGGTACCTCTGACTCGGTTGGAGTCGGTGTTGGAGGTACAGGCGTCGGTGTTGGAACCTCTGACTCTGTTGGAGTCGGTGTCGGAACTACAGACTCGGTTGGAGTTGGTGTTGGAACTACAGACTCGGTTGGAGTCGGAGTTGGCGGCACCGGCGTGTTAGTAGGAGTCGGAACTTCAGACTCGGTTGGTGTTGGAACCGCAGATTCTGTTGCCGTCGGTGTCGGTGGTTCCGGCGTGTTAGTAGGAGTCGGAACAGCAGACTCGGTTGGCGTCGGAACAGCAGACTCGGTTGCGGTCGGCGTTGGCGGCTCCGGCGTATTAGTCGGAGTCGGTGGCACTGGAGTCGCTGTAGGCGTCTCAGTAGGCGTTGGCTCAGCACCCGCTAAAGCAACGGCAGTCGCTTGAGATGCTACGTTAATTGGAGTGAAATTCACATCAGTCATTTGTGTAACTGCAACACTCAAATTAGTTGAACCACCAGAGACAGCAGCAACCTGGAATGTGATGTTAGCAAGTACAACTTCTCCTGTTGGAGAAGAAAAACTAGCCGCGTTTACGCCATTCATCAGAATCAGGCCTGCCGTGTTGGCGTTAGCAACAGGCAATCCAAGTTCTGCAGCGCCAGAAGCAATGCTCTGATAAGTTAAAACAGCGGGATCATAAGTAACGCTGACATTATAACTACCAAAGACGCTTGCTCCGACATTTGCGGTCAAAGCAGCCGTCACGTTATCGCCAACCCCATAAGGTCCGCCTTCAACAACAAAAGTAATTGTATTATCAGGCACTGCGAAAGGTGAAACGATTAGATTTCTGATCCCGATTGATTTCGCTACTTTACCCGCAGGCGTTGCCGCCTCTGGATTGTTAGGATCAGGCCGTAATTGAGCAAGAATCTGCTGAATGAACAACGCATCGGTGATATCTATGCCGGGGATTCCCGGATTAATATCAGCAGCGACTGGATCGGGTACTGAATCTCTGAAGCCAGCCAGATACTGTCTGATCATCAAAGAGTCTTCAATTCCCAATGTTCCATTTCCGCTGGCGTCTCCAAAGACCATCTGGGCCGCTGGCTGAATTGAAACAGGCGCTGCATCAGTTATCAGCACGCCAATATTTGCGCCTTCGGGTTGTTGCAACCCGTCAGTGAAAAAATTAGCGCCGGCGATAGATGCAATCAGCGTCCCCTGGTTATCGGCCTTAACGCTTAACTGGCCGATAGAGACTGCGTCTGCGTAGGCGGCTTCCGTATCCGGACCAACCAATGACGATTGCAGAAGAATGGTGTTGCCATCCACTTCAGGCGGAAGCAAAATCGCTTCATGGGCCTGATTGGCGGCAGTCCATACTGCTGTATCGATACTGTATTGGTGCGCGGAAACGGCGGCTCCATCAGCAGAATTGAATTCTACTTTCAACATATAAGCGCTGAATGGTTGATCAGCGGAAAGGAGAACATCGTATACAATATCCCCTCCCACATTAACCGATTCGGCTTTAGGTTGAAGAGTAATCGATGCATCTCCGAAAGATGCACTCGCACAGCAAACCATCATTATGGTTAGCAGTGCGATGGGTTTCATCATGGATTTCAACATCGGTGCCTCCGTATTCTTGGGCGTACAAAAAACCACGGGATAAACACAGTTTTCCCGACTTATAAATATACGTCATCTACAATATATAAAATCAGACCATTATTCAACCTATATTTTCATTATTTTCCATATTTTTATTCAATATTACAATTCAACGCCTTTCTTTTTGATCCAACGGGTTTTACGGTTCATTAAAAAAACATATTATGACGAAACGGTAAAAAGTTAAAAAAGTATAGTATAATCACAATATTATGTGGTTATACGAGGGAGATTCATACAAGATACAGTGTAAATTTCGGCCTTCATCCCCTTTTTACCGACTTATCAATAAAAAAGTGAAACTATGCGAATTTTGATGATTCAACGCTTCGATTTATCCTCAGTTTCCTGCGCCAGACGCGTTATCTGTCAGGCTGAGGAATTATTACGCCGGGGACGCGAAGTTTTTCTGGCCGATTTCGTGCATAGCCAACGCCATGAAAGCATCCCGGCATTTGTGAATCTGTCTGAAATGGGCGTTAAAATGCTTCATTTAGACAGAAAAGTCCATCGTTATCCTTATAATATTAAAAGACTTTTGCAGATTGATCCTAAACCGGACATCATTCATCTTTGGAAATCATATCCCGACGCTTCCCTACCCGCCCTCGCTCTTTCTAAACTGGGTAAAATCCCGCTGCATTACGATTGGGATGACTGGGAAACCGGCATAGCCGCTGAACTTACCGGATCAAAAACCGCCGGTTGGATCGCAGGAAAATGGGATAGATTGCTGCCCAGGCTCTGTCATACCATGACTACCGCCAGTCAGTTTCTTAATCAAAAGGCTATCGAATGGGGCGCTGATCCCCATAAAATATGGGACGCCCCGGTCGGCGCCGATTTAGAACGATTCTACCCCAGGCCATGCGACGATGCATTGCTTAAACAATTGAACCTAAAGAAACCTCTCCTGGTTTATAGCGGGCAGTTGGAAGTAGCCAGTTACGCCGAACAAGCAGTTGAAACCCTGAAACAGGTTATAAATAAGAGTATTGAAGCAAACCTGCTGGTGCTTGGAGGAGGCAGGAAGCTAGAGGCCATTCGCCAACGGGCTGATGAAATCGGCGTTTCTCAACATATTCTGTTTACCGATTATGTTCCTGCCGATGAAATCCCCAAATATCTGTCAATAGCTGATATTGCCCTGGCGCCATTTGAGGAAAATGACGTAACCCGCGCAAAATCACCGCTTAAAATAGCCGAATATATGGCCATGGGATTACCTATTGTCGCATCAGACGTTGGTGATGTAAGAAGAATGGCAAGCCAGGCGGGCGCCATCGCGCCATGCGGTAATGTCCAGGCCATGGCTGAAAAGGTCGAATGGATACTAAATAATAAGGATATTCAAAAAAGCATGTCATCAGCAGGTCAAATACAAGCTAAAGAGATATACAACTGGAAATCCCATGTCGATTCACTCGAATCGGCCTATGCAGCGGCGATTGAGATGTATAAACATTGAAACTGAATAATAAACAGTATCAACCCTCACCTATCCTCTCCCAATCTTGGGAGAGGAATGTTAGACCAAAGTATTTTTGTATAACTAAGTCAAAACAATATAACTGGTTATATCTCAAAATCCCTCTCCCCCAAGTTGGGGGAGAATTCAAGAGGGGGTTGTTAGCTCAAACCTTCATAATAAATACCCCCCCCCAAGTGTGCAGAATAATGCGCAGGTGTGAAGAATATCTCTGTGCAGAATCCTTCCAAACCACATTTATTTAACTCCAATAATGTAATGATTTTTTAAGTTATTTACTTGATGAAACTTATTACAAAACTTTTTATTATACTGTATTAATTACACTTACATATCCTTTCCTGTACTGGTAAATATACTTTACCTAAACAAGAAAAGATGTTGGCACAATCCTTGTGTTATAAGAACTACAACAACATGCAATGTTAGTTGAATGGAGATTAAGAAAATGGACTTTTCAAATATAAATCATCAAATTTACGCTGAAACAACGACAACCCCGTTAAGCGTCACTGAAGAGCGGGAGATGGTTATAAAGTACCATAAAGGCGATATGGATGCTCGCAGACGACTCATTGAGAGCAATCTACGATTTGTAATTAAAATATCTCTCAATTTCCGCAACCAGGGTCTTTCCTTGGCCGACCTGATTCAGGAAGGCAACCTGGGACTGATCGAAGCATTGGAAAAATTCGATCCAGCCCGGAATTGCCGGTTAATAACATACGCATCCTGGTGGATTCGGCTTTATCTACAACGCGCTCTGGAGCAAAAAACCCGTCAGATAAATCTTCCTATTAACAAAACTGAGATACTACGCAAAATCCGCATATGTCAAGATGATTTTGTTAAAACTAACGGACGCAGACCTACCATGAATGAGGTTTCTGAAAAACTCGGCATTGATGCCAAAAAAGTGGAAGAAATCGATAATCATTCACCCTCATTCCACACGCTGCATGCCAGTACTGATGAACATAACGGCTGGGAAAGCGTTCTGGTTGATGAGGATCATGAAGACGCCCGTGATACAGTATGGAACAAAGAAGCATTAAAACGTCTTGCTTCAGCCATGAGAATTCTTAATACCCGTGAACGTGACGTACTGACTCATCGCTACAACCTGGAAAATGGCGGCAAAAAACTCAGCCTGCGCAAAGTCGGCCAAATTCTGGGATTAAGCGCTGAAGGCGTTCGACGCATCGAAGAGCAGGCCATGGAAAAACTTCGCCGCCCGACCGTTCGCGCAAAAATGGAAGAGTTATTCGCTGCTTAATCAATCGTTATATTAAAACAAACACGCACACACACTCTTATTTTTCTTTTCTTTCTCCCTGTAAACCGCCAGCGCTTCCCCGCTGGCGGTTTCATATTTCACAATCTTCTAAAATCTATAAAATCATCCTTTACTCCCCTTGGCGCTTTGATAGGCTGATGTCATCTTATGCTCTATGTTTTGGAAAAGATTCTTAAAAATACTAATCATACTACTCGGCTCAAGCATCGCCGCTTGCCTGGCCTATCCGTTTATTCAAAATATGGTGGACGGATTGCAAATGACCTACCCCGCCGCACGGGTATTCCGCCGGGTGTGGATGATCGCCGTCATTATAAGTTTGATTGTTTTCCGCAAGTTTCTAGCCATGCGCAGGCCGGGTAATGTCGGTTTCTCTTTTTGCAAAGGCAATCTCAAAAACCTGTTCATCGGACTCGGTTCGGTATTCATTTTTCTTTCAGCCCTATCCTTGTTCTATATGATGATCGGGGCTTGGGAGATTCCAGAAACATTTAACACGCCGAAACTGCGTAAACGATTTATTGAAGGTCTGCTGCGCGGCGCCTTGGTCAGCGGCATTGAGGAATATATCTTCCGTGGATTGATCTTCTATTCACTATGCAGTGCATGGGGCTGGAAGAAAGCGGCGGTGGTTACCAGTCTGATATTCGCATCGCTGCATTTCATCGAAGGTCGCGGCAACGAAAATTTAGTAAATCCTGATTCATGGCTGGCAGGTTTCAAGATATGCGGCATGTTGCTTTCTAACATGGCTCATAAATTCACTTTGTTTCCCGATGCGGTTGCGCTATTCATTGTAGGTATGGCGCTATGTCATGGCGCATACCGCAGCGGTTCATTATGGTACGGTGCAGGATTGCATGGCGGCTGGGTATGGTTTTTCTCTTTTCGCAGTTCCCTGTTTCAAACCACCGGAGACGTCAGCGAACTATGGATCGGAGGAAGCCGATTGTTTGACGGTATCATCCCCATGATAGGTATGTTGCTCATATTTCCCGCAACAAACTGGATGATAAAGAAAGGTATACTATTTTTTCATCCAAACAAAGGTGAAACCAACTTAAATAATTGCCCTAATCCGAATAGCGCCATCTTTCCCGCAGGATAAATTAAGAAATAGATCAGCAGAATCGTCACCATCCAGAATCCCGCCATAATGGCCAAATGGACGTAAAATTCCGTCATATTCCGTTCCTCATAATACTCTCTGAGGGTTATGAGGTCGCGAGGTAATTTGTTGATGGTCTGGCCGACAATTAAAAGCGCAAAAAGCGCAAAAACAAAGAAAAATTTGGAAAAATAGATATACATAATCTCTCCCGGAATATTTGATCCGCCTAAAACGGCGCCTATCACGAATATATTTCCACCATATCTTTAGCAAACTTAACTAACGGGTACATAAAGAGGTATGCGAAAATGGCCGACGCCAACCAGAATCCCAACATCACTGTTCCATCTACGTAGAAATCCGTCATTTTTCTTTGGTTATATAACGTTATAAGGCTAGCCAAGTCACGCGGAATTCTAATCATAGTCGCTATAACGAAATAAATAGCATAACAAGCGAACAGAGCCATTAACCCCCGATAATAGAAAAACATCACTTATTCTTCCCTTCCCCCGTTTTTAAATATTAAAACGCCCCGGTAATATATCGGGGCGAATATAATATCTAATCCTCTGATTAATCCACTCTGGTTTCAAATACTAATAAATAAGGCATTGCTGGACGTCCCTGTTTATCTTTGAAATTTCTATACTTCTGGGAATTTAGCATCACGGCGTAGGTTGATCCCGGTTTTAGTTTGACCGGCATAACAAAGGTGCATTTGTCTTTATCATAATAAAGATCACCGCCAACCTCTGGAAATAAATCACTACTGATTTGAGTCGGTGACCAGCTTTTATCCATCATCTCTTTGCTGTAAGTCACCCTGATCTGTTTGATATTGGGATCAACTTTATCGTCTCCAGCTTTGGGGAATGTCTTGATCACTACCGGCGGCGCCGTCTTGACCGATAATTGTTCCGACGCAATTACTCCCACGACGCCGGCAATAACTAAAGCAGCGCAAATAGAACCTATAACAAATCGCTTCATACTACCCTCCTGTATAGTTGGTTGACTTATCATTTGACGAATAAGGCTGAATTTTTATTCTGCCTAAAAACATTAAATCAATCAGAGAGTAACATGGTTATCATTCACGCGTCAAATCGAAATCCAGAGTAATATTTTGCAGAGATGTTTTGATGCGATTATAGTACTCGGCATCAAGCATATCAGTGCGTTTCAATGGTAAGATCAGGTCGGTATATAGATTTGGATCATCAAAAAAGATGCTCTTTATCTGCTCTTTATAACCTGGCGCTTTAATCCGTAGCCGGAACGTCGCAGAACATTGAATATCAATGGCGCCATCATTTACCTGGATAGTTTCTATAACGCAGACATTGTTTTGATTAAATTCAACAAGTTCAATTGCGGCGTCCAGTTTCTCTCCGCTTTGCGAATCTTTAATGACTCCCTTAACAAGCGCTATCTCGGCGGTTGGCGCCTTATAATCATCACTGCGGAAATAGAACGGGCTGGTTATGGCAACCTGACGTTTTCCTGTGGCGAATACTTTGATGATATACCACGCAGTCTCTTTTTCAATAATGGCGACTTTGGTTTTATGCCGTCTGATGTTTTGTTTCCGTAACTTAATAGTTTTATATATCTCACCATTACGGATTATCTCGATACGGTCGAGCGTAGGTTGCTCCATGCGTTGATCATAATCCACCTCTGGCGCATAGGCGTCTATGGAAAGGATATGATCCATACCGTCAGGCCTGAAGGTTGATCCCGGCGGCTGGTTATCCATATCAATCAGCAGCAATGGGCCGGATGAACCATAGGTGGCGCCTTGATTGATTGCAGTAATAATATTAGCCGCAGTTAATTCTTTATCTCCTAAAAAAACGAAGGTCTTTTTATTGAATGGTCTGGCGTCATTACGGTCATAGCATGAATCAGTGAAGGCGCATATACCGATTTTATAGCCCCAATTCAAGTACATCGACCATACATCCATAATTTGCTGGCTTGTGGGATCATCAGTCATCCAGTCGATGGATGGGATCAGTTCAGGACTGGTGATAAGGTCAAAAGGCAACTCTCTGGCGATATTGCCCACGCTCTGTTTGGTTCCACCCCATTCCCGGATGGGGTGAGTATAAACCGATAGCCCCCCCGCTCGAAACACAGACCGCAATATCTCAAAATGGGCCAGTTTCTCATGTTGACCAGCAGGATAGTCATATTCATTCTTACCAATTTCTTTTACCCAGTCTTTGATAGGTCCGGCCATGAATGCCATGTGCCCCATGTGATCCTTGGGATACTCTTCACCCAGTAATGCTAAAAAACGGTCATTTGAGAGCGCTGCGCATCTAGCCCGCAGTTCACCTAGGGTGGGATTATCGCCGTCAACGCTGGACCAGTAACCATTGAAACTGCTCCAATCGCCGCCTTCTGACTGGGCGATCCTCGCCGCCGTCTCAACATTGATGGCGAACTCTTTCTCGCCATGCACAATATGTTGATGAGCGTCGCCGCCATACCATCCATGCTTGGGCAAATCAACTACGCATTCCAGTTCTGCTTGCAGCGTCTTGCTTTGACCAGCCTGAAATGTGCATGTTCCATAAATAGTTTTATAGCGATAAGGGCGCGATATGACATATTGATATACGTCAGGCGTGATGCTTAGTATAGAGTCTCCCGATATCCATATCCTCGGTTCAGCGCGGTAATGCAGCGGCTTGCCATGAGCATCAAGACCCCATAGGGGTTCGCCCTTGGAATTTGTCAATGCGATGCAGCACGGCAATCTATCGCCCTTTTCATCCGATACTACTATATGCAATTTGGCTGCTGACAGAGCATCATCTTCGACGTACGTGATATTCTGGACGCTATAAGATTGCATGGCGCTCAATGTTAGCGTAAGCAGAAGGATAATGCTTTTGGTTGGTAGATTATTTATCATGGTTGGATTCCAATTTTTTATGAGTTTCCTGTGTTTAATAGATTATGAAACAATTTAGCCGTATTAAATGATAAGATAAAAGCAATGTTTTACATAAAACATTGTTGATAAAATTCTCCCCCCAAGCCTGGGGGGAGTTAGAGGGGGGTTGAGCCTATATCAACCAACCCCCTCCTAACCTCCCCCAGGCTTGGGAGAGGAATAAAAAAATAACCTATTGAAAAAAATAATTGCCACCGCACTCCTCAGTTTCGCTTGACATCTCATCCTCAATTCCATATACCATATAGACTCGACATACTATCGGTTAAAGGAGAACAACAATGTTTAGGCTATCTATTTATACCATATTCCTTCTGTTTATAAACTCTCTCGTCTTCTCTGATGGGTTAAAAGTTCTGAATGGTGATGCTCATCAGGAGATGATGACGTCCTATTTACGCAATCTGACCTATGAAGCATTCGACCTTCGTGAAGCAGCCTATGAAGAATTGAAAACGGACGCACAATTACTGGAGCATCAGTCCAGGATGAAGCAATTCTTCATCGATCAGCTGGGCGGCTTTCCCGAACGTACTCCACTGAACGCGCAGATAACCGGAAAACTCAGTTTTGATGATTACCGTATGGAGAAGATAATATATGAGAGCCAGCCCAATCATTTCGTCACTGCCGTGCTCTATCTTCCCGAAGGCAGAGCGCCATATCCAGCAGTACTCTTCCCATGTGGACACAGTAACAATGGTAAAGCGGAAGAAGCCTACCAGCGCAGTTGCATCCTGCTGGCTAAGAACGGTTTTGCGGTGCTCTGCTATGATCCCATAGACCAGGGAGAGCGGTATCAGTTGCTAAAACCGGATAACACGCCGCTTATCGGCGGAACTATTGGACACACTATGGCCGGAGTTGGCAGCATTCTGGTGGGACGCAACACCGCCATGTACCGCGTTTGGGATGGAATGCGCAGCATCGATTATCTAGTGAGCCGCGATGATATTGATGCCAATCGCATCGGCTGCACGGGCAATTCCGGCGGCGGAACCTTGACCAGTTATATTATGGCGCTGGATGAGCGCGTAGCCTGCGCAGCGCCCAGCTGTTATATCACCACCCTGAGAAATCAGGCGCCCCAGGACGCCGAACAGAATATTCATGGCCAGATCGCCTTTGGTATGGATCACGCCGATTACATCATGATGCGCGCCCCCTGGCCCACCTTGATGTGCACCGCCACCCGCGACTTCTTCGACATCAAAGGCGCCTGGTACGCCTTCCGGCAGGCCAAACGCTTTTATTCACGACTGGGCTTCGCCGAACGGATGAACCTGGTCGAGACTGATATGACTCATGGCTTCAGCACTCAACTGCGCGTGGGCATGACCCGCTGGATGCTGCGCTGGCTGCGCGGCATCGATGCGCCCATAACCGAACCGGATTTCCCCATACTTGCAGACGAACAGATGCAATGCTCCGAAAAAGGTCAGGTTATGTTAATGCAAGGCGCCCGGTCAGTGTATGATCTTAATCTGGAACTGGAAGAGAAACTGGCGCAGCAACGCAAAAGTTTCTGGGCTGATAATCCAGTGGACAAAGTATTGGATAAAGTGCGGGAACTGGCTGGAATCAAGGCGCTAGAAGAATTTAACGCCGACATTGAAATTGATGAACGCCAGAAATGGAATGATTTCTATGTCAACAAGATAATATTAAAACCTGAACCGGGAATTGCGCTCCCCGCTCTCTTCTTCACAACCGGATCAGATAACGCAAGTAATGAGGTAATTCTATACCTCAACGATAAGGGCAAGGATGCTGCATTAGAAGAGATTGAGGGATATCTCAGAGAAGGTAAAAAGGTTTTCGCGGTTGACCTGCGCGGCGTCGGCGAAACAGTTCGCCCGTCTGACGGCAAAGGTTTCAACCTGCATTTTGGAATGGGATGGCAAGATTATTTCTCGGCCTACATGCTCGATAAAACTTACGTCGGCATGAGAACCGGGGATATCCTGGACTGCGCGCAATATATTCAGCTGCTATCTGTAGAAGATAAACCATTAAAACTTCATCTGGTCTCCTATGGAGAAACCGGGCCGTCAGCATTACATGCCGCCGCGCTGGAGCATGACATGTTTGCATCAGTCAAAATCAAAAATTCACTTATCTCATGGTCCAACGTAATTCATAACACCATGAACCGAAACCAACTAATCAACACGGTTCACGGCGCCTTGAAATATTACGATCTGCCCGATCTGGCTGCGCTGATTCCTGAAGAGAAACTGAGCATTGAAAATCCGGTGGATGCCTTGGGAGAGCCGATAACTGAATAGAGAGATGAAAATAATAGGGTGGGTCAAAGAACGCGACCCACCCTATGTTATTATTATGCTTACTTATGCTTGATACTCTAAGTCATTACACGCGTTTAGCGCCTGCTTTGGCTCCAAACTTTACATAATCTGGTGCGTTGCCTTTTTGTAAATTTTCATAAATTTGCAAGGCGGCTTCTTTGTCAGTTTTTTCGAACCGGTTTGCGCAACGAAGGATGCCTTCATATAATCCTGCGCGATCCTCGATTCCACCGTCGCGGAAAACGCTGCGAAGCGCATTGAATGCATCTTTGGTTCCAATTTGACCTAACGCTTTGGCCGCAAATCCAGAAATCTCTTTATCTTGACTGCCTAAATGTTGAGCGATTAGATCAACAGATTTATTGTCGCGGCGTTGGCCCAAGGAAAGCATAATTCCCATCAGGTTTCTGCCTTCCGCTCCTTCCATTGCTATACGAAGAACTTTATCCACAGATGGATCTGGATTAGTTTCTAATCCATAACGCGCCATGTGAGCCAATCTTTCGTCTCCATGCAATAAAGAGGCCAGTGGTTTGATGGATTTTTTGCTTCCAATAGTTCCCAATTGACGACAGGCGTCCATGCGGTCAAAAAACTCAGCCTTCTCGTCTTGGATTGTTTCTATAAGTTTATCTTCTAACATTCGTTTGATCTCCTTTCACTTACATAGCCCAAGGCGTTCTTTGCGCTCTGGCGAGATAGCGGTTAGCTTCATCATCATTCACGAAGCGTTCAGTTTTAGGATCAAATTTCAGATCCCGGCCTAGCCACATGCAAATATTCGCAGCGTGAACTGTTGTCATGGTTCGATGCATGACAACTTCGTTGGCAACCGTTTTCTTCCGGTTTTTAACGCAATCCAATAAATTACGTATATGACGCATTGAGCCGCGAACCGGCCGACCTGTACGTTCAATATATGCATCAACTATTTTGTCATAGTCATCCAACATTTTTGGATCGGATACATCAGGACGCTCATAGCCATCGCCGCAAGCAACCCAGCCATCAGTACCCAGGAAATGTACGGCGCAAGAGCCGCCTTTACGGAAGTATTTCAGTTTGGCGTCTTCTGGATAGATGTTTTCACGTTCCAGGATCATGGTCATTCCGTTTTCAAACTTAATAGGCATTTGATCGCCTGAATCATTATCAACATAGGTATATTCACAACCTGACGTCTCACCCAGACCCAATGCCACCTGGCATTGAGGGAAAGTATGGGCGCCCCATTCACCAATGCAGCTGGTGTGATAATCATAGAATCCACGCCAACCACCTTTTACATAACTACTATTGTAGGGTCTCCACGGGCAGGGTCCCAACCAGTGATCCCAATCGCATTCTTCTATGGCTGGCATTTTTTCTTCCGGCAGCCAGTCATGACGCATTTTGGCTGGATTCCAGGGTGCGATATGAGCGCGGACTTCTTTGATTTCTCCCAAGCGGCCCAGTCTCAGCATTTCGTTGCAGAACGTGAAAGGCGCTTCACTCAAACGTTGCGCTCCCGTTTGATAAATTCGGCCATACTGTTTCGCGGTTTCTACAACTGCTTGTCCTTCAGCAACAGTCATCGAAGATGGCTTTTCAGAATAGATATCTTTTCCGGCGCGCATAGCATGAACGGCGGCGGTCGCATGCCAACGGTCGCCCGTTGTACTGAGAACTACATCGACATCCGTGCGTTGTTCTAAAAATTCGAACATGTTATGGTAAACTTTTACGTCATTATTACCGTAACGTTCGTCAACGAATTCTTTGACTTTTTGGGCTCTCGCTCTTTGCGGGTCGCAAGTCGCTACAAAATGCACATCTTCTTCAAGTATGAAATTTTTTAAATCGTACGATCCACGACCACCTATGCCTATACCACCCAAAATGATTTTGTCATTCGGTCCTGTCGCATTACCTCTCCCCAATGTCTTGGCGGGAATAAACATTGGAGCAGTTACGGCGGCTCCTACAACAGCGGTTGTTTGTAAAAACGACCGGCGGCTGGTTCGGCTATTCAATGCGGATTTTTGATCAAGCTTTTCCATTCTATACCTCCATAAAATATTGCTTTGATAAAACATTATGTACGAGATTTATTACTGAAGACGCAACAGAATCTTTTTGTAAATAATCTATATAAGGATTCTTCCATAAATAGTCGTACTTAGTCAACCTGTTTCATTGAAAAAATTGATTACAATCATGATTATTCAATAAAAGTCATTGGGTGATTCGGGCGAATAATTATACAATATTCTTGATTTATGTCATTTTACTTATTGAATATATTAGATTTACATGTATTTAGAGTAATTTTTATCTGAATCATGATACCCAGGATGAAACGATGCTCATGATGAAAAAGCCTGAGTATCCTGCTAATCCGGGGTATCCAGATTCAGACATTTTTTAATCAGCGCCCGGCTCGCTCGTATAATTGCTCTGCCATATATAAAAAGCCCCGTGAATACACATCCACGGGGCTTTATTAATCTACGTATAATACTCAACTACTATGTCATTCTAGAAGAATATGATATACAAGGCGGCTAATACGCCCAGTATGAGAGTTGCGTATACATTGAACAGCATAGATGTTCTGTAGGAGACGCTCTCCTCCATCTTATCGTATGATTCATGAGGTTTGTGTTCGGTTGACATGGAGATGATATATCCCAAAATCAATATAATAACCGTGGCTACGCCCATCTGATTCATGAATGGATTCAAGAAACGGAATAATAATGATTCAACATTCAGATAAGGAGGCAGGAATTTTAATGCAGCCGAAATCGGAATTGTCAGAATCGCCATACACAACGCAGCCGTCGAAGTTGCTCTTTTCCAGAATAGACCAAAGAAGAAGATCGCTACAACGCCCGGCGTGACCATACCGGTGTATTCCTGAATATATTGGAAAACCTGATCCAGGTTCTCAAAATAGGGTGCGATGCAAGCGGCGATGCATACTACAACCACCGAAGTTATGCGACCAATGCGGACTAGCATACTTTCCGAAGAATGTGGTTTGATCTTTCGGTAAATATCCATAGTAAAGACAGTGGCGATGCTGTTGACCATCGAATTAAGTGAAGAGATGATGGCGGCGACGATAGCGGCTACGATCAAACCGATGAATCCGGCAGGAACTAACTTACTAATCAGGATGGAATAAGCTTCGTCGGGTTTGCTAATAATGTCTTTGAACATGGCGAAAGCCACGATGCCCGGCAGCAATACAACGATGGGAACGATAACTTTCAGGAAAGCTGCGAAGACCAGACCATATTGGGCTTCCTTGATATTCTTACCTGCCAGGGCGCGCTGGATAATATACTGATTGCAGCCCCAGTAACCCAAATTAGCCGCCCACATGCCGCCGAAAAAGATGCCGATCCAGGGATATTCTTTATGATCCCATGACATCACAGTATGAAAATGATCAGGCGTTTGTTGCCATAAAGCGTTGAATCCGGCTACCAGACCGCCGCCATCGCTCATGGCGCTCAGGCCAAAGTATGTCACAGCCAGACCACCGATAAACAGAACCGCAACCTGAATAATGTCGGTCCAGGCTACCGCCGTTAAACCGCCGGTTAAGGTATAAATGAAAGAAATCAGGAAGAGTCCTACCACGCCGTGCCATAATTGATACTGTACTCCAGTCAACGCCAGGAAATCAGCGCCGATCAGGTTATTGAGCGTCAAAGCGCCCAGGTAGGAAATTGATGTAAGGTTAACGAATACCCAGACCAACAGCCAAAATAGCCCCAAACTCATACTGACCCGTTTGTCAAAACGTTCTTCCAGATACTGCGGCATACTGTATATCTTCATTTTCAAGAAGACGGGCAGCATCCATTTGGCCACAATCAACAGGGTTACAGCGGCCATCCATTCGTATGACACGACTGCCAACCCTCCCGCAAAAGCCGAACCAGTCATACCGATCATCTGTTCAGCGGAGATATTGGAAGCGATTAGCGAGGTTCCAATGATCCACCAGGGTAGAGCGCGTCCCGCGAGAAAGAAATCCTCTGAGGTTCGTTCCTCACCTTTCGGCTTGCGGGAAACCCAGAGAGCGATGGATATAACGACAAAGAAATATCCAAGAAATACAGCATAATCCAATCCAGTTATAGACATTCAATTCTCCTATTTCTGTCGATGCTATTGGTAGCGATTAAATATATTAGAACAGCAACAGATTACGATTATGTCAAAAAAATCTCATAAATAGAAGAAGAGCAGAAAATTTTTCTCTGTTGAATCTAACAATAATGAACCGAAAGCACTTGCAGAAACTAGACAAATTTGATTATTCTAGAACGATTGTCCATGTAAAATGCGTTGATTTGGGTATCCTAAATTGCGGAAATTATCGAATTTTAGACAAAACAAATCTATAAACGCGCATATCACTGCGGCAATTACATGATTTTTATTAACTTATCGTGATATCGAAAGGCGGGAGCAATGCAACTACTTGATTGGATTATGATAGCGGGATACTTCCTGCTGCTTTTTGGCTTGGCCTGGTGGGTTATTCTAAAAAGCAAAAGTACAACCGATGATTATTTCCTGGCTGGAAGAAATTTGGGGTGGTTTATTGTTGGAGCGTCGATTTTCGCTTCCAACATCGGTTCAGAGCATCTGGTCGGCTTGGCTGGTTCGGGCTGCACCGACGGCGTGGCTATGGCTCATTACGAACTGCACGCATGGTGCCTTCTGGTGTTGGGATGGGTTTTCGTGCCTTTTTACGCCCGTTCCAAGGTCTTCACCATGCCTGAGTTTCTGGAGAAACGATACAATGAAACTGCCCGCTGGATTCTATCCATCATATCACTAGTGGCCTATGTACTGACCAAAGTAGCAGTGGGCATCTTTGCGGGCGGAATCGTGTTCCGCACCCTGCTGCCCGACGTCCAGTTAGATATAGGCTTTGTGGTATTGGATAGTTTCTGGATCGGATCATTTGCTGTCATCATCCTGACGGGACTTTACACCATCCTGGGTGGTATGCGGGCGGTGGCTTACACCGAAGCCTTGCAGACTGTGGTTCTGGTGCTTGGTTCCGTCCTGGTGACCTATTTTGGCTTGAAAGCTTTGGGAGGATGGGGCGAACTGCGCTCATTCTGCGGTACAGAGATGTTCAACCTATGGAAACCCCTGATTCCAGAAGGTATGGAAAGCACTTGGCAGCCGGTCAAAGAGACTGGCCGCATGGCATGGTACTTTAATAATAATTATCCCTGGTTGGGCATGTTGTTTTGCGCTCCCATTATTGGTTTATGGTACTGGTGCACCGACCAGTACATCGTTCAGCGAACCCTGGGCGCCCCTAACGAACAAGAAGCGCGGCGCGGCAGTATTGCCGCTGCTTTCCTGAAACTGCTGCCAGTTTTTATTTTCATCATCCCCGGTATGATATGCTTCGCCCTGGCCCAGAGCGGCAAATCGCCTATATTGGCTAATGAAATATACACTTCCGGCGTTTTGGATTCAGACAAATGTCAGGCAGCTTTTCCGTTAATGGTCAAACATGTATTGCCAGTAGGCGTACGCGGGCTGGTAGTGGCTGGTTTGTTGGCCGCTTTGATGAGCTCGCTGGCGGGAGTCTTCAACGCTTCCTCGACGCTCTTTACCATGGACTTATACTCCAAGTTCCGACCTAAAGCCACTCAACAACAATTAGTTTGGATTGGTCGTCTGGCCACCTTGGCTATGGTTGTCGTAGGATTGTGCTGGGTTCCGGTTATTCAAGGCGCACGGGGTTTATATGATTACCTGCAAGGCGTGCAAGGCTACATAGCCCCTCCAATCTTCGTGGTCTTCTTCCTGGGCGTATTCATGAAGAGAGTCAATGGCGCAGGATGTTTAGCCGCTCTGATCGGTGGATTTATTCTTGGCATCACCCGACTAGCCATCGATACTCCTGTTTCTCTCAAATTAGCCGGTTTTGAAAATGGATATACTGAAGGATCATATCTGTGGATCATCAATAATATGTATTTCCAATACTATAGTTTGATGATATTCCTGTTCTGCGTGGTTATAATGATAGCCGTCAGTTACATGACTCCAGCGCCTGATCCGGCCAAACTGAGCGGATTGACCTTTGCAACTATCAGCGACGAACACCGGCGCGAATCACGCAGCAGTTGGGACTGGAAGGATATATTTGCTTCAGTTCTGTTATTGGTTATAATTCTTGCTGCTTATCTATATTTCACAGGATAGACTCTATGTCGTCCGGCGATGTATGGCTTTGAGAAAGAATAGATTATTTCTCTATTCTTAAAATAACTGCTTTGGAAAGTAATCAAAACAATGAAACAATCGCTTGGACCCAAAAATGTTGTGTATCCAACTCCTGTTTTTTTAGTTGGAACTTACGATAAAAACGCCAATCCCCATGTTATGACCGTAGCATGGGGAGGCATCTGCTGCAGCCAACCGCCATGCGTGGCCATATCCATCAGAGAAGAGACTTATACTTACGAATGCATTCAAAAGAACCAGGCATTTACTGTGAATATTCCTTCTGAGGATTTGGTTAAAGAAGTTGATTTTTCCGGCATGGCGTCTGGACCTAACGTAAATAAGTATGAAGAGTCAGGTCTTACAGCCGTAAAGAGCGAATTGGTCAATGCACCCTATTTCGACCAATGTCCCATGGTTTTGGAATGTAAAGTCATCCACATATTAAAAATTGGTTTGCATACTCAATTCGTAGGCGAGATCATGGATGTTAAAGCTGAAAATGATGTGGTCAACGAATTTGGCGTAACTGATATAGAAAAAGTCCGCCCATTGCTTTATGCTCCAGGCAACCAGGCCTATTATAAAATCGGTGATTGCCTCGGTAAAGCTTTTTCTATAGGAAAACAAGATTAAATCAAGTTTTAGCCGCATATCAAATAACGCCCGAAATAATTATTCCGGGCGTTATTTTTTTTAAATGAA
This sequence comes from bacterium, assembly GCA_963662285.2. Taxonomy (GTDB): domain Bacteria; phylum Hinthialibacterota; class Hinthialibacteria; order Hinthialibacterales; family Hinthialibacteraceae. The sequence goes on along the minus strand of CAXXMV010000003.1, from coordinate 311,103 downwards.
ACTCTCATCTGGCTAATTATACATTTTTTTGATATTCTATATTATTCTAATCCATATACCATCGCTAAGTTGGGCGCGATGAGTGGCAAAGGTAAAACCGCAATGCGGTCAGCCCTTGATCAAACCACCATAGATTGGATGAAATACCTTAACTTAATAACATTGCCCGATAAAACAATTTGGTTAAATAAATGTTCAATTTTGGAGGGATAAATAATGAATAACACAAGTTTGAAACGTAGAAGTTTTTTGAAAACAACAGCAACAGCGGGATTAGCTTCCTTTGCTGTACCGGCTTTAGCGTCAGAAACAATTGGACAATCCAGTAAACTGGCGGTTCAGGGCGGCAAACCGGTTCGTACCGATGGATTCCTATCCTGGCCTCAAATCGACGAAAGTTACGATAAAGTATGGTTGGATGTCTTGCATGATCGCGGCTGGTGCCGTTTGAATGGTGACAAGGTCAAAACCTTTGAAGCCGATTACGCAAAACTAATGGGCGTCACAGATTGCATCGCAACCAATAGTGGAACCAGCGCCCTGTTTGGATCATTAAACGGTCTCAGTATTGGACCTGGAGACGAAGTGCTTGTTCCGCCTTATACCTTTGTAGCCACGGTTAATGTCGTATTTTTACAGCATGCCCTGCCCGTTTTCGTCGACACTGATCCAGCAACATTTCAGATGGACGCCAGCAAGATCGAAGAGAAAATAACCGATAAAACCCGCGCTATCATCCCCGTACACCTGGGCGGCAATATGTGCGATATGGACAAAATCATGTCTATCGCCAAGAAACATAACCTACATGTGATTGAAGACGCTTGTCAGGCGCACATGGGCGAATGGCAAGGCAAGAAGTCCGGTTCAGTCGGCGATGTTGGATGTTTTAGTTTCCAGGTTACCAAGAACCTGAGTTCTGGAGATGGCGGCGCTATTATCAGCAATAACACAAAATTAATGGATCGTATCTTCTCATTCCAATCCAATGGCCGCGAACGTACCAATACCTATGGTTTTCAATATGCCAACAACGGCGCCAATCTGCGTATGACAGAATTTCAGGGAGTGCTTTTACTTAAACAATTAGGCAGATTAGATGAATTCGCCAAAACCCGTGAAGATAACGCCGATTATCTATCGAAACAATTGGATGAGATTCCAGGTATCACTCCAGCTAAGATGTACAAGGGCTGCACCCGCAACGCATATCACCTCTATATGATGCGTTACGATAAAGATAAATTCGGCGGCGCCTCCCGTGGCAAAGTAATTGAAGCAATAAGAGCTGAAGGCATTCCATGCGCCAGTGGATATACTCCATTAAACAAAGAACCTTTTGTAGAGAAAACTCTACGTTCAGAACCCTTTGCTAAGGTTTATAGCAAAGAAATAATCGATAAATACTTGCAAGAAAACCAATGTCCCGCCAATGACCGTTTATGCACAGAAGAAGCGCTCTGGTTCTTCCAAAACATGATGCTGGGAACGCGCAACGACATGGATCAAATCGCCGAAGCGGTGCGCAAAGTTCACAAAAATGTTAAATCGTTGATTTAGTAATTTAGGAAATCCAGTTCCCTCTCCCGCCGGTAGAGGGCTAGGGTGAGGGGAAATGAGAAAAACTGCTTAACAAAACCAACAGGATATACTATTAACCCGAATGATTGAAAATCCCTTCTTCTACTACAGAAGAAGGGATTTCTTCTTTCATTTACCTTATTTAATCCAAAACCACTTTGTGAAACGTCCTTCCGGCAATAAACTTTCAGAATATGCATTTCAAATAACGCACTTCGCCCTCACTCTAACCCTTGAGGGAGAGGTAATTTGATTATTCGATAATACGAAAGTAGGTCTTTATATTATGGCATCAGATTCATTTCGCGTCCGTTTCGCGCCCAGTCCAACCGGAAATCCTCATGTTGGCAATTTCCGTACTGCTCTCTATAACTATCTTTTAGCGCGTCATAATGGCGGACAATTCCTGCTTCGCATCGAAGATACCGATAAAGAACGATCTAAAAAAGAGTACGAAACCGCAATTCTTGACAGTCTGCGCTGGATGGGCATGGAATGGGATGAAGAGCCGGTCTATCAAAGCCAGAGGATCGAACGCCATAAAGAAGAGGCGCTTCGTCTACTTGATGCCGGTTTGGCTTACCGCTGCCGCTGCACTCCTGAAAGACTTGATGCTCTGCGCCAGGAACAGCAGGATGCCGGGAAAACTGCCATGTATGACGGTTGCTGCCGTGACGCAGGTCATGCGGATGATGGAACGCCTTACTGCGTAAGGCTCAAGACTCCTCAAGATGGCTGCACCAAAATTAATGATCCAATCCGTGGTGACGTCGAAATTTCCAACCGGGAAATTGACGATATAATCCTGGTTCGCAGCGATGGAACGCCAATCTATAATTTCGCGGTTGTGGTGGATGACCATGATATGAAGATCACCCATGTCATACGCGGCGACGATCACCTCAATAATACCATCAAACAAGTACAGATTTATCAGTCACTTGGATATGATCTACCAATTTTTGCTCATCTCCCCCAAATTCTAGGTCAGGATAAAGCCCGTCTTTCAAAACGGCATGGCGCTACTGGCGTTATGGAGTACCGCGAGCAAGGTTATCTGCCAGAAGCGATAATGAACTATCTGGCGCGGTTGGGATGGGGACATGGAGATCAGGAATTATTCTCTAAACAAGAACTGGTGGAACTATTTTCGCTTGACGCCTGTAATAAATCAGCCGCCGTTTTCGATCCACAGAAACTGGAATGGATCAACGGCGAACATATCAAACTGCTTCCTGTTGAAGAACTTGGGCGCCGTTTCGTAGAATTCGCCTTAGCAAAGGGCATTCTTACCCGGGATCAATGTCAGGATGTTGAATTTGTAAACCAGATCGCCAGCTGCACCCGTGAACGGGTTCGTACGCTGGATGAAATATATGAGAAAATCGCTTTTGTTTATCAAGACGAATATGTTTACCCTGAGAAAGAATCCCGTAAAGCTTTTAAGCCCGAAGTTATGACTGCGGTCGCTGATTTATCATCATTTACGGCAGATCATTCAGGGGAGACACTCTCTCATGAGGATTGGGAAAACGCATTTAAAGAAATAATGGAAAAACGAGATATCAAAATGCGGCTTTTCGCCCAAGCCGTCAGATTGGCGTTGACCGGGTCGAATGTCAGCCCTCCGATCTTCGACGTAATCGGCCTGTTAGGCAACGAGAAAGTGGCGCAACGACTTAATGACGCCATCGAATTTGCGAAGACTATTGAGCGTGATTAGGGTGGTTAAAATCGGTGGGTCAAAAAAGCGCGACCCACCCTACGGACAAGCATTCCTCTCCCAAGATTGGGAGAGGTTAGGAGAGGGTTGAATTACGTAACCCTAATTAAATCAAAACAACCATACGGAGCAACTGAATGTCAGATAACGAAATTAAATCCCCTTCCAATTTTATCCGAGATATCGTCCAAGCCGATGTTGAAGCCGGACTGCATGAGGGTCGCGTGCATACCCGCTTCCCTCCTGAGCCGAACGGTTATCTTCATATCGGTCATGCCAAGGCGATAAGCATTACCTATGGAATTGCGGAAGCGTTCAATGGAAAATACAACCTGCGTTTCGACGACACCAATCCGGCTAAAGAGAAGACCGAATACGTCGACGCCATCCAGAAAGATATAAAGTGGCTGGGCTTCGATTGGGAAGACCGGCTTTATTACGCATCAGATTATTTCGATCAACTCTACGACTGGGCGGTTGAACTGATTAAAAAGGGCGCGGCCTACGTCTGCGACCTCAACGAAGACGAGATTCGTGAGTATCGCGGCACCGCCGGTTTTGGAGAGGATGGCAAAACGGGAAACCCCTCCGGGTAAAAATAGCCCCTACCGCAGCCGTTCTGTAGAAGAGAATCTCGACCTTTTCCAGCGTATGCGTGATGGTGAGTTCCCCGATGGATCAAAAACCCTGCGCGCTAAAATAGATATGGCGCATCCCAACCTCAACATGCGCGACCCGGTGATGTACCGCATCATTCATACCGATCATTACCGCACGGGTGATAAATGGTGCATTTATCCGATGTACGATTGGACCCATGGTCAATCCGACTCTATCGAGAAGGTGACTCATTCCATCTGTGACATCGGTTTCGCCAATCATAGACCACTTTACGATTGGTTCATCGAACAGCTGGGCATATTCCCTTCCAAACAGTATGAATTCGGACGCTTGAATCTTACTTATACCGTTCTCAGCAAACGCTATCTGCGGGAACTGGTCGAACAAGGCTGCGTCAGCGGTTGGGATGATCCCAGACTGCCAACCCTCTGTGGAATGCGCCGTCGCGGCTATACACCGGAAGCCATCCTTGAATTATGCCGGCGCGTTGGAGTCAGTAAAAGCGATGGCACTATTGAAATCCAACAGCTGGAGCATTGCCTGCGCGAACATCTCAACAAGATCGCTCCCCGCGTTATGGCCGTGTTGGATCCAATTAAAGTTGTTATAACAAACTACCCGGAAAATCAAGTTGATGAACTTGACGCTATAAATAATCCCGAAGACCCAACAGCCGGTTCACGCATAGTTCCATTCTCACGCGAACTATATATTGAACGCGACGACTTCATGGAGAATCCGCCGCGTAAATTCTTCCGTCTGGGCATCGGGCGTGAAGTGCGTTTCCGCTACGCCTACTTCTTGACCTGTCAGGACGTGGTGAAAGATGATAACGGTGCGATTGTGGAAATTCATTGCACCTATGATCCCGCCACCCGTGGAGGAGATGCTCCCGATGGCCGCAAGGTTAAAGGAACCATCCACTGGGTATCGGCTCAACATGCCGTCAAAGCCACAGTTAATCTATACGATTATCTCTTTACGAACGAGAATCCTCTTGCTGTTGCAGAGGGCGCTGATTGGAAAGATAACCTTAATCCCGATTCATTGAAGACCTTAACTGAATGCTATCTCGAACCATCACTGGCTTCAGTAGAACCGGGATACAGTTGTCAATTCGAAAGATTGGGTTATTTCTGCGTTGATCAGGATTCAACTCAGGATAATCTGGTTTTCAACAGAACCGCAACTCTACGCGATTCGTGGAAAAAAATTCAAAAGAATGCATGAGTTTTTATCATTTTTCAGTTAGAATACAATTACCTTATAAACTGATTTTCACTGACAATCTCTTAATAATGTAATTTTTACTCTGTAACATGCGTTATTTGAAGCGGATATCATATTTGTCCGATTTAAATATGATATTATCTTCTGTTTTTCGTTTTTTCTAGTTTATTTATTTAGCAAATTGAAGTTAAATAAAGTTTAAGTAAATTACATAAGATGACGACAGTAATATAGTCAATCTATATTTTTTATTATTGTGGGCGCATGTCACGTAACCTATTAAAAACTAACTGATAAGTATTTACTTATACATCCAGGTATAAATACATGTCTATATTTTCAACTTTAGTTGGAAGTCATTTTGAGCCATTAATTGTTTCAGGACAACCTACAGCATCAATCATCGAAAACATGAGTTCTCAGTGGTTGGAACCAACTTCTATCTTTTCAGCTGTTGGAGGCATAATTTTATTGCTCTTTATCTGTTCTTTTAGTTTTTATATATATCAAAGAAGAAAAATTTATAGAAAATTTATTGATCAATTACAGTTTTTGGGATTGGATCCTAAAGAGGAATTAACGCTAAAGTATATGGTCAAAAGGTATCCATATAAAAAAGCGCTTCAAGTCCTTGATTCAACAAGAATTTTTGATGATATGGCCAGCCAGGAGATGATCCGGATCATCCGCAGTGAAGGCTCTATAGAAGATAAAGAAGATTTTGTCGATACGGTTTATAAAATACGTACTACTGCTCATACATCAAATTTCACCCAGGATATTCGAGAAGAAACGATTTCATAAGTAAATTTGAGATATATGACCTGATTTATCACTATCCTCCAGTATTTCTTTCCTATATTCTATAAATAAAATACATATAAAAGCACAAATAATCTTACACTCTTTTGTTAGAATTGCTCTAAAGATGCAATGATTCTTTTATATTCAGGAGATAGAAATGCGGTTTTCACGTCTACTCATCACTGCTTGCTGCTGTTTTGTAACTTGCCAGATTTGTTATTCCATTTCTGATAAATTCAGATCAGCCATTGAATATGATTGGCAATTACAGGAAGAAAGAAAAGGACGCTCCTCGTCGGATTTAATAGCTATTTATGAATCATTGGAAAGATGCGAAAAACTCCTGGTTGATTTATCGGAATCAAGCGAGTTGAATCTGGAAATAGAGTTTGAGTTATTTAAAATCTATAAAAAACAGATCAATAATCTTGAATCTATGGATGAAGCCGAACGGTTTGCTTTGTACAAGCAGATTCGATGGTTAATCCGTGATATATCCTTCCAGAATCCTCTAATTGAATCATCGCCAATTGTTTTCCTCAAACGCCGCCGTTTTATCTGCCAAATGCTCCATGAATATCTGGGTTATTTTTATGATTACAGAGACATCTCTGGCGGCGGAGTTTATAAACTGGATAATCCGGGTTACTCCATGCAAACCAGCGATCTGACTAAGCATCGCTTGCCCAAAGGCAATTTCACCACTCTATCACTATCCTATGACGCCAAGTCTATCTATTTCGCCTTCGCAGAACGGGCGGAACAAAAGCCGGATTATTATTCAGACCAGCGAAAATGTTTCCATATATACTCCATGGACTGTAATGGCGGCAATCTCAAGCAATTAACTGACGGAATATACGATGATTTCGATCCGTGCGAATTACCCGGCGGGGATGTTGCATTCATGTCGACGCGGCGCGGCGGCTTCGGTAGATGCCATAATCCCTGGGAACCTCTGCCCTGCTATACGTTGCATCGCATGAAGAGTGATGGTCAAAATATCAAGACGCTATCCTTCCATGAAACCAATGAATGGCACCCCAGCGTGCTCCATGATGGACGCATCGTCTATACAAGATGGGATTACATAGACCGCTCTGCAGCCAATTTCCATGGATTATGGATCAGCAATCCTGATGGTTCTAATCCATCAATACTGTTTGGAAATTACACCAAGAATCTAAACGCCTGTTACCAGCCCAGAGCGATTCCAGGATCAAACAAAATCGTTTTTGTGGCTGGAGCGCATCATGCAGATGTAGGCGGTTCGTTGGTGGTGGTTGATCCTACAAAAATTAAGATTCACAAAAAGACTGGAGAAGATGATTTCAGCTCATTGGAATTACTGACCCCTGAAGTCTGTTTTCCAGAAGCCAATGGATGGCCTAACAGTTATTTCCATAGCCCCTGGCCATTATCAGAGAATTATTATCTGGTCTCCTTCAGTTTCGATCCACTGCCGGGAATGGGTCCGCATGTTGATGAAGATACCACTACCGGTCTATACCTGTTTGACCGCTTCGGCAATATGGAACTGCTTTATAGAGAAGAAGGCATCTCCTCTATGTACCCCATACCTCTGGCGCCGAGAACCGTTCCTCCGGTTGTACCTTCAGCTTTGGACTCAAATTTAGAAAATGAAGGGGAATTATTACTTTCAGATATCAATACCAGTCTTTATGAAAAATCCGGCGCCCGAAAGATTAAAACCTTAAACATCTTTCAGATATTACCAAAAAGCGAGACTCATGTAGCTAACAAACCGAGACTGGGTTACGCTAATGCTGAATCAGCCCGAATGCTGCTTGGTTCAGTTCCGGTCGAAAAAGATGGTTCAGCCTTTTTCCGCGTTCCCGCCAGTAAGCCAATATTATTCCAAGCCATAGATGATAATGGCAAGGCGGTTCAGGGGATGCGCAGCCTGATTTATCTTCAACCGGGAGAACAGCGGGGCTGCGTCGGGTGCCATGAAACTCCGGGAACGGTTGCCAGGAATACTCAGCCCATCGCATTTAAACGAAAACCTTCTCAGATAAAACCGGGACCTGATGGTTCCCTACCCTGGAACTATTCGCGTCTGGTTCAACCGATTCTCGACCAGCACTGCGTTGGATGCCATGACGGCAAAGGAAAGAATGAAAAGCGCCCCAATCTTTGCGGAGCAGAAAAAGACGGCTTTTTAGTATCGTATCATACTCTTAAACCTTATGTTAAATGGTATGAGTGGGGCGATAGCAGCATTCGTCAAACAGTTACGCTGCCTGAAGAGATGCCTTCTGATAATAGCCCTCTCACTGGGATTATCAGTAATCATATTAAGAGAAATATGGTCAAATTGAATAATGATGAAATGAAGCGGCTTTATCTATGGCTGGACGGCAACGCATCGTTTTATGGAACTTATTCAGAAGATGAACAACTGGCGCAGATCAAGGGAGAAAAAGTTGATCCACCAGCATTGCAATGATTTATATGGAGGGAGTAGGAAATTTCGGGCGCCCACAAGGAGCGCCCCTACTTGGTTAACCGGAATTATTTATTACTCCACCTTTTAGATGATTTCTTATTTGCCCCGGTGGATTTATTTGTCTCAGGCTTTTTTTGATTCACAACTTCAGTAGCCATCTTAATCAGCGGTGAAGGAACCATAAGGGTGGATGTTGCAGGCGTAATTATTGATGAACTGTTCGCTTCAGTACTTTTTTCACGGACGCCGGTTTGTTGAATTAATGATAAGTCGCCTTCCGGTTGCAAAAGTTCTTCAAAAATAGATGATCCAATATCCAGACCTTCACCGGGCTTTTTAATAACAGGAGTAATTCTAAAAATAGTTTCAGACTGGCGCCGGCTTTTATTGAATCCTCTTAAGAAGAAGCCAATTATCGGCAGATCACCAATAATTGGAACTTTTCTGGTTAAATCTCCAGTAGTATCCGTATATAAACCACCTATATAAACCGGACGATCCGAGGGAACGATTACCACAGTTTTTATATTTCGTTTGGCAATAACCGGAAGAGTATATCTTTTTTCGTCACCACGGTCGAAAGTATTAATTTGGGTGATTTCACTGGATTCAATTTCCAAATCCATGATTATATTATCACCGCGAAAAATACGGGGAGTTCCATTTAGTTTTATGCCTACAGGCCGCTCTTCAGTATCTAGGGTTATATTATTACCCTTCATTACAACTTTGGTTAAAGGAACCTTTTCACCAGCAGAGAATGAAAAATGTTCCCCGTCAGAGACAATGGCTCTCTGATGATTTATTAAAGTTGCGTGTCCTTCTTCAATTGCAGTCTTTAAGTTGTAATCAATTGATCCATATTTGAGAGTGGCGAAACTGCCGGATATATCGAGCGCACCGATGGCCTGTTCATTAACATTCTCAGTTCCATGAAGAAACACATCACTATTTTGAACTGATCCGCTTGTCCTGTTGTATTGATAGAATAAACCAAGTTGTTTCTCTCCATCCAATCGATATACATAAACATTAGCCGATATCTGAATTACCGGACTAATATCCTGAGTTGAAGAGATCAGAGGAAACAGGCATAATATAAATATGCTTAAATAGAAATTTCTAACCAGAGTTCTTCTAGCTGAATTATTTATTATGAGGTTAACCAGGTTTACAATCATGATTTTAAATTCGAATATCCTATATTTATCGCGGAGTATTACGATCAAGAAATAGTGATCTAAATTCTTCAAAAGGTCCTGAACGCCCATCAAGAGCCTGGGTGCGTTTTTCCAGAATCTTTCTAAATCCCTTGGATTCCTGTTCAGGATTCAGTACGCCTGTTTTTTGTAATAGTTCTCCGGAATAATCAAAAAGATCAGGTTTCACCATAATGAATAACTGCGAAATCTGATTCATATTAGTGGTCCCCTTAAATAATCTACCCAGAACGGGAAGATCCTTCAAAATGGGAATGCCGCGCATGGTATTCTCTTGAGTATCCCGGTAAAGACTGGCGACAATAATTCGTTGTCCGGCCTTTAATGTCACACGATTTGTTAAGTTCCTATCATCAACAATAGGTTGAGTAAAACCTTCTTCTTCGCGATAACGGGAAATGCTGGAAAGGCTGACATCCAAGTCCACGATTATATAAGGTTTTTTTCTTTGGATGTCAGTTTCAGTGAATCTCACAAAGGGCGTAATCTGCATAGTAACGCCGGATTTTCTGAAATTAGTTGAAAAGGTTTCGCTGGTACCAAGATTTTTACGTTCAAGAAAGGGGATCTCTTCACCGGTTTCCAAACGGGCTGGTACGCCATCCAGGGTTAAAAGCCTGGGATTAGAATAGACTTGAACCGTCTGATCTTCTGCAAGAGCCTGGATAACCGCTTCAACCCGGTCTTCATCGTTACTTTCAAATATATTGGATACAATATTCAAACCTGATGGCAATAATAAATCCCTACCGCCGCTGCCTAAAACGCTAAGATCACTTTCGGTGGAAGCAAGACCATTAAGGTTGTTACCGCGGAATTCGCCGACTTCCCCCAGAATATTGTAAACAAATCCGATTTTATCTTCATTACGCATGAAGACTTCGAAGATAATAATTTCAACCATCACCTGATAGGGTCCATCAGGTTTATCTTCATAATGTTTAATCAAGTCTGTCATTGCATTGGCTGGCAAGGCAAACTTTGGATCTCGTGCGATTTTTATTTGCGCATCAGAGGAGAAAGAAAAAACAAGTAGAATCCCGATTATCAAAAACGAAGCAGTAAATCTTTTGCATGACATAAGGGGATTTCTCATAGTATTATGCTCGTGAAAATATCTTCCATTAATATGTTTCATAAAATAACCCATCAAAATCATCGCCGGGCCGCCGCAGATTCATCAAAAAAAATCTCAGTAGTATATTTCATTATATCGATAGCCATATCACGGTATTGGTTGAACATGACGGTAAAGGGTCTTCGTCCGCCAGCTTGCAGAGCGCCAATATTAACCAGTTTAGTTTCCTGAATTGTATCAAAAAAATCATAGATGGCTATTTCCACCTGCACATTATTTACATCATAGAGACCATCATTCTCAACATAACCGCTCAGTCTCAACGCTTCATACTCACCCAACCAGTCTTCACGGGTGATGCGATCCCGCCGAACCTGCGTAACCCTGACAGGGGCTGGCTTTTCTATGTGTTGATACATGGGATCGCGAATCAGGAATTCACCAGATTGATCGATGCGAACCCTGGTACGCAAGTTTTTTTTTTCTAAATAGGCTTTGTCCAGCTGAGCCGCTTTTTCATATTGCCGGACTGCGTCACCGTACTTACCCGCATCCCAATAAAGATCGCCCAATTTGAACTGATGCTCAGCACTATCAGGATTTTGCGCGGCAAGTTGAGTTGTTTTTTCGATTTCCTTTAATAGCTCATTCCATTGTTTGGAGAACTCAATTTTACGTTCATTGATCTTATTATCGCTCTTGGCCAGCAGATCATTGGCTTGCTCGCTATATTCAAATTTGGGATAAGTTTGAACTAGAATCTCTGCTGTTTTTTGGGCGTCATAATATTGCCCCAGCAGATAATGACACAAGGCGAGTTTGTAATAAGCGTAATCCTCATGCTTTTTATTAGGGAATGGAGAAAATACGTAACTGGAATATTTCAGCAAAGCGGTCTGGTATTTCTCATTATCAAACAAGTTATCGGCTTCTTCCAACTGGCTGATGTTTGAGTAATTGGCTTGAATAGAACCCCCGGTAGTCACGCAACCAGACAGTATAATGGTGAAAAGCAATCCACCAGTTACTATAAGAAAACTTTTATAAGAATAATTCAACTTTACCATCGTGATTGCCTTAATAAACATACAGTTTATATCCCATTTAATTAAAAAGATTTAAGATAGAAACAATTACATTATAGGTTAAACTGAAATTAGCGCAATAACAAATATGTACTTGAAAGATTTTCAAACCTTTCAAGTACATATCGTTCAATATTTATTCAGAACTAATACTTTTTGTATAACTCATCAACACGGACTTATTCAGCTGGCGAGACTTTAATGTTTACGGGAACGCCCGCTTTGGTTGATATTTGCAAACCTGTTATCAGTTCCTGGCCAGTTTTGGTTATTTCCTCCGCGCCATTGATGCATACTTTATAAGATTTACCTGCGTCAACTGTAAACCATTCAGGGAATTGGTTAATTCTTGGATAATCGGATGGCAACTTAAAATAGACCTTGTGCCGGGCGATATCAAATTTCACTAGACCGGACCATTTCCAATCGCCTTGGATCGATAGATATAGCGAACCTTGATCCACAACAGCGCCAAAGGCCAAATCGGCTCTCCAATCAACCAGATGAACGCCTTGGGTTTTCCATAGGGCGTACATCAGAGCGGTTCGGGCGAAGTTGCCATCGCCATGCCAGCCTTCAATAACTCCATCTTCACGCTGTTTGGCCAGTAGGATTTCCATACTGTCATCCACCCACTGGAAACCTTTGGGATTGGGAATACGGTTGAGCAGATTCAATCCGCCTTCTATGGAGTCGGCGTATCCATCGGAACCACCGTTTTCCCAGGGGTAATAGACGTATTTATTAATATTATCCAATACATGGCGCATGGCTTCGTAATAATGGTCTACATCATCCAATTGCGCGACATTAAGGACGGCGTTATAGTCATATCCCCAATTGTCGGTCAATTCCTCTTTTTTTACTTCGCCAGTTTGGGGATTAACCACCATGTGGAACAGGCCGTCTTCATTGATAGCTATTTCCAATATGCGATCCAGCAGGCGGTGAATCGGGGCGCGGTATTTTTCGCGTCGCTCAGCGTCAGTATGAGCCGCCAGGAAATATCCACCTGCCAAGCCGCCGATGATTTCACAGCCATGATCGTCAAGGCTCAGGTTATCATTATCGGTTGGTAGATGTTCCAACAGATAGTAATCCGCTAAGCGGAAAGCCCATTCTTTATAACGTTCATCGCCAGTCATCCAGTATAAACGGCATAAGACCTGCAATTGTTCTCCATTAATTTCATGATTAATCGAGGGAATCTTACCATAAGGCGTATTGATGGCGGCATGTTTCCAGATGGAATCCTGGATGCCGATCATACGGCTCGACCAGGGGCTTGGCCCCATCCATTCGGTTAATGGTATCAATCCATCTTTTACATATTCAGAACCGCCGAAGATTAAGTGATTCATATCAATTTCGGCAAGACGGAATTTTTGAGTGGCGAAATCGAAATCGTCAGGCAGGTTATCCAGACGATTAGTTCGGATGATTTCGCTCTCCAGCATGTCAAGCATGGTTCCCTTGAACAACTCCCGGTTCAATAAAGATGCAGTGAGCACCATGAAGGGATAGTTATCGGCGGCGGAATCCTGCGCGTTCCAAAAATTATCCCTGTTAAGATTTCTTGGAATCAAGCCTGAGCGCGGGTCGCGATGTCCCAGCCAACCATAAGTAAAATTCATGCATTTTTGAAAGGCTTTTTGAGCCTGCCAGCCATTTCGTTCCGCTTTGAGGAAATTATCAAACGCCCCCCCCGCCGTGACGCTTTGGATTATTAACAGTAAAGCGCACAGCAAAAAAGATGACTTTAGCAAACATAACGCGTGTTTTTCGATATTCCAGTTAACTTTCATCGCGTTTTCTCCTCTGATGTTATGAATATACTTATAAATATTTTGCCTAATCAAGAACCTTCCCGGATTCATAACGTAGTAATAATGTATTTTATAAGATGCAATTATTTCAAAATGCAATTAATATCAATAATTATTCAAATAATTTCGCATATTTTAATTAAAAATCAGCTATTTACATCAAACTAGATTAACTTAGATAAAGTATAACCGCTAGTCGAGTAGCCAATCTCTTGTCTTGGATATAAAATAAAGTAATTCAAAGACAAACGCAATAACATATTTTTTTTGATTGGAGATAATTTAATGGTTTCTTCTATATATGATTCTGTGGTAATTGGAGCAGGTCCAGCTGGTTTAGCGGCGGCATTATATACGGCGCGGGGTAATCTCAGTACTCTTATTCTGGAAAAAGGCGCTGCCGGGGGGCAGATTTCCCTAACGGATGCAGTAGAAAATTACCCTGGTTTTCTGGAATCAGTTAGCGGTTTTGAGATTGCCGACCTAATGCAGAAACAAGCGGAAAAATTCGGCGCGGAACTCAAAAGCGCTACAGTAACAAATATCAGCCGGGATGGAGACGTATTTAATATTGTGGCTGATAAAAATGAGATTAAGGCCCGTTCCATAATCCTGGCTATGGGAGCTGATCCCAGAAAATTGGGCGTACCCGGAGAAGATAAGAATGTTGGAACCGGCGTCTCTTATTGCGCAACCTGCGATGGCGCTTTCTTTAGAGACAAAGACGTGGTCGTGGTAGGAGGTGGAGACGCCGCCGTAGAAGAGGCTCTCTTCTTAACCCGTTTCTGCAACTCCGTTACAATAGTACACCGGCGTGATCAATTACGCGCCAGCGCCGTGCTTCAAGACCGGGTCTTGAAAAATGAAAAAGTAAATATTATCTGGGATTCAGTCGTCACAGAGATAATAAGTGATCAAAAAGTAATCGGAGTAATGCTTGAAAATGTAAAAACCAAAGAGACCAAGCAACACAAAATTGATGGCGTATTCGTTTTCGTGGGGCATATTCCAAATACTAAATTGGTTGAAAATCTGGTTGAAATCGACGAGCATAAACTTATCAAAGTTGATTTGCTGATGCATACCAGCGTTCACGGCATATTCGCCTGCGGAGACTGCCGGATAGACGCCGCCCGTCAAATGGCCAGTTCGGTTGGCGATGGCGTGACGGCAGCCATATCAGCGACTAAATATGTTGACGAATTAAATGTTGAATAGCGTCCAGGGAGGTTTGATGCATTATTATCCGGGGAGAATCATGCTCTTATGAATCATACTCTTGCAAATATTGAGACTAATGTAGATACATTTTTAGCCCGTATCGGTCAAGGAACCAATAAGTTTTTTGAAAGCGTCGGGCGTCTTGCGCAACTTTTCTTGCAGACTATTGCCATCTCTTTTCGTAGGCCATGGCGCTTCCGCATGATAGTTGATCAAATGATTCATATGGGAGTTATGTCTCTTCCCATCGCTTTACTGACCGCAACCTTCACAGGGATGGTTTTAGTGCTGCAAACCGGCACGCAATTGCAGCCGCTGGGCATGAAAAATTACGCCAGCGGCATCGCATCGATCAGTTTCGCCCGCGAGATTGGCCCGGTTCTAACTTCAGTGGTTCTGGCGGGACGCATCGCCGCCGGCATCGCCGCCGAGATTGGCACCATGAAAGTGACCGAACAGATTGACGCCCTGAAATGCCTGGGCGCCAATCCCATCAGTTATCTGGTGGCGCCCCGCTTTATTGCGGCGACTTGCATGTTTCCCGCTCTCGCCGTTCTGGCCATAGCGGTTGGTATTGGCGGCGGCTTTATTGTGGGAGTATATTTGTTAAATATCACGCCTGGATTATACATAGCCAATATTTGGTCATGGTTAACTTTCGAGGATTATTGCAGCGGTATTTTCAAAACAATCTTTTTCGGAATGATAGTCGCGATTGTGGGGTGTTACCGGGGATTTGAAACCGGTTTCGGCGCCCAAGGCGTCGGCGAAGCAACCACTGAAGCCGTTGTGCAGTCATCAATACTGATTTTGATAGCTAATTTCTTTTTAACTACTTGGACCATACAACTTTTCCCATGAGCAACGCTAAGGATCATAATTTTTTTTTCATGAGCAACGCGATCGAAGACCAACATTTCCAATCTTCCGCCAATGGTTCCAATGGCGACATGATCCGTATGAGCGGCATCCATAAGCGGCTTGGCGGAAAACAAATACTGCGGGGCGCCGATATGTTCGTCGCTCCGGGAGAAACACGGTCGGTTATCGGACGCAGCGGCGAAGGCAAAAGCGTCCTGATAAAACACATTTGCGGTCTTATGAAAGCCGATCAGGGAACAATATTAGTTGATGGAGAAGATATATCTGATTACGATGAAAAAGAAATGTTGCCTATCAGAAAAAAAGTCGGTTTGATTTTCCAATATGCGGCCTTGTTCGACTCATTGAATGTACTACAGAATGTTGGTTTCTCTCTTTTTGAAGAACGCGAGCTTTCCGAAAAAGAGATTAGAGAGATCGTCATAGAAAATCTCCGGATGGTGCAATTGGGTGATATTCTGGATAAAATGCCCTCAGAATTATCAGGCGGTATGCGTAAACGGGTTGGTTTAGCCAGAGCAATCATTAATAAACCCAAAATTCTCTTGTATGACGAACCGACCTCCGGACTTGATCCGGTTACATCAGACGCCATCAACCAATTAATGATGAAATTAGCCAAAGAGTTGAATGCAACTTCGGTGGTTATTACCCATGATATGAATAGCGCTTTTATGATTTCTGATAAAATATCCATGCTGCTCAATGGAGAAGTCATCTACACTGGATCGCCGACTGAAATTCGCAACACGGATAATGAAATTGTGCAACAATTTATTCTAGGTAAATCAGAAGGGCCTTTAAATAATATTTAATGTTACAACTAAGATATATAAAATGATAAGATTATAGCCACGCTTGAGATAATAGAATTCTCCCCCCAAGCCTGGGGGGAGTTAGAGGGGGGTTGTGTTTCGACTAATCAACCCCCTCCTAACCTCCCCCAGGCTTGGGGGAGGAATAAAACTTATAAGTCGGATGATCTATTTATTACCCTGGAAAGTGAAATCGGAATAATGAGCAAAGAAGCCATTTTGGGATTATTCGTTCTTGTAGTATTTGCTGTATTTCTAATTTTCACAATTAATATGGGCAGCGGTTTATTCGCCGGAAGAAAGGTTCATTATCCGGTGTATTTCACCCATATCGGCACTCTTGAAAAAGGCGCGCCCGTCAAACAAGCTGGATTGCCTATTGGAGAAGTCGATAATATCTCTTCTACAGTCGTGATGGCGCCCACCCCGACTTACTTTGTAGTCGTAGATATCAGCGTTAAAGAGGATGCCCACGTTTCATACGATTCAATGGCTTCGGTCAACACTCTTGGAATGATGGGGGAGCAATATATTGAATTATCTTATGGCGATCTCGAAAAAGCGCCCGAATATACCATCCTCAAAGGTCGTGGCCCTCAACAGATGGATCAGCTTATAGCAGAGATGAATCTTTTAATACAAGAAGTCCGGAAAATAACCTTGGCTTTAGGTAAAGTTTTGGGTGACTCTGCATTTCAACAAAATATTACTAAATTGACGGAAAATCTGAAAAAAATATCTGAAGAAATCAATGATTTTCTCGGTGGAGAAGAAGACCGCTTAAAAGATATAATGCAAAACGCTCAAATAGCATCTGCAAATCTGATTTCATTAATCGCCAGTTCAGAATTATTTGTTACTGATGCGCGGAATATGTTGAATGAGAACCGCATTCATCTTACAAGCACCTTAAAGAACTCTTCTGAATTAACCAGCGCCCTGCGTGAAGAATTGCCTAAAAATCTTAATAAGATCACATCTGAAATCACTACCCTCTCAGAGCAATTAAACAAGTCGATGAAGCATGCCGATCTTTTGATTGTTAAGTTAAACGATATCGTTGATAACAATAATCCCGAGATTGAAAAAGCTATGGAAAACCTGATGGAGTTTTCCGAAAACGCCAAGGACGCTTCCAACCGCGTTAATTCTTTCCTCCATCAAATCGAAAGCGGTGATGGTATGGTTCATGATCTGATTTATGATCCAGAACTCTCTTTGTCCGCTAAACATACTATTGCTCAGGCTTCAAATGCTCTTGGACAAATATCTGGTCTTGGCGACCGGTTTAATTGGGAACTGGATATGCTCTATTTCCCTGATAGTCCCCGCTTCAATAATGATGACAATAACGCACGGGTGGATTTCTCTTTGCGTTACGCCATGTACGATGATATGTATCTACAAATCGGCGGAAATAATCTTGGTTCATCCAATGACTTTGAAGCCCAGCTTGCCTACCAGACCGGTCCAATAACTTTTCACGGAGGAATTATCGAATCCGAATTAGGACTGGGAGTGGATTGGCAGATATTTGACCGCTGGATGATCGGTATGGAAGGCGTTGGCTTAACTGATAATGACGAAGAACGCCTTGACGCCTATTCAGAATTTCTTATCTGGAAGCATTTTTACCTTTACGGCGGGGCGCAAAACATCACAGATGATGTTTTCCCGCATGTTGGTCTGAGACTTCGTTTTTGATGTAATGATCGCTCTATAGAATCTCTTATTGTTAAATTATGGCGAAACCAAAATCAGTTTTTGCATGTTCTTCCTGTGGACACAGTCAACCCAAATGGTTTGGCCGTTGCCCTCAATGTGAAGAATGGAATACCGCCGTAGAAGAGACTGTACGTCCGGTTTCTAATCGGGACTTAACTCTGAAATCTTCTAATCTCAAAGTTCAAAAACCAAAATCTATCAATGAAATATCCGTATCGGAATCAAAACGCTACTCAACCGGTATATCGGAGGTGGATCGCGTTTTAGGAGGCGGCATTCTACCCGGTGCAGCCATTCTGTTGGGCGGCGAACCGGGCATTGGTAAATCCACTCTTCTGCTGCAAGCATCAGACAAAATCGCCTCTCTCTATGGCCGCGTACTTTATCTTAGCGGAGAAGAGTCGCCGGGACAGATAAAATTGCGCGCCGAACGCCTGAATGCGCAATCTCCCGAACTGTTCATAAAATCGGAAACTCAAGTTGAAGCCATGATAGCCGATATCCGGGAGATGCAGCCCTTTCTGGCCATTATTGATTCTATTCAAACCACATCATGGTCGGAACTGACTTCCGCGCCAGGCAGCGTCGGACAGGTACGTGATTGCACTGCGCTTCTGGTCAGACTGGCCAAAGAAACCGCTACGCCTATCATTCTGGTCGGCCATGTCACCAAAGAGGGCAATATCGCCGGACCACGTATGATGGAGCATCTGGTGGATGTAGTACTATATTTTGAAGGAGATCAACACCGGCACTACCGTATATTACGGGGCGCCAAAAACCGTTTTGGATCAACCCATGAAATCGGACTTTTCGAAATGTCCGAACAGGGATTGCGTGAAGTCCAGAATCCCGGTTCGACCTTCGCCGGTTCAGGACGGCATCCGGCGGGATCAGTGGTAACCATAACTTTAGAGGGTAACCGCCCCATGTTGATAGAGGTCCAGGCGCTGGTGGCGCCCTTTCACGGTCATGGCTTCCCCCGCCGCACCTGCACCGGGATCGATTCCAACCGCCTGGCCATGATACTGGCGGTTTTAGAAAAAAGGTTGCAAATCCCCCTTGGCTCCCGCGACATTTTCGTCAATGTAACGGGAGGCATCACTATATCTGAACCAGCCGGGGATCTCGGTATTTCCGCGGCAATTTTATCGAGTTATTTTGACATTCCGCTTCCACCGCAGTACATTCTATTTGGAGAGATTGGTTTATCAGGTGAAATCCGAGCTGTACGGGGCGCCGAACATCGTATTCGGGAAGCTAAACAACTGGGCTATCATGGTGGTATGATACCCGAAGGCAATGCTCGCGAAATTCAAAGGCAAGGCAATTCTATAGATGGATTGTCTTATGCCCAGACGGTAGACCAGGTAAAAACGGTTTTATTTGAATCATGAATAAACAAGAACCCAAAAACATTGGAAGAGATATACCTTTTTTAGGAGTAGTGCGATTAATATTCGTGATACTCGTGGGTCTTATTACTCATAAAACCGCGCAAATTATCAATCCATTCGTTGTAGACGGTGATTTAATTTATTTTGATTTTTTCGCTATGCTGGCCGCCTGCGTCCTGGTAATTATTGAAAGTCAAATCAGGTCAGCTTTTCCCCAGGAATTGCTTATTGGCGTTCTGGGTATGGTTCTTGGTTTAATCACATCAAGCTTGATCGTTATGGGCTTGCCTGGATGGTTATCAGATGAATCGCTCGATTTAACGCGCATCTTTCTACATCTTTTTCTTGGCTATTTCGGGGTGGCGATTGCTCTGCGTAATGCGCATCGCTTCGATTTTTCCGCCAGTAGTTTCCTGATACAATCAGAAGACCGTTTATATGGATCAAAAATTCTGGATACCAGTATATTGATAGACGGTAGAATAACCGAAATTACTGAAGCGGGATTCATCGAAGGTTTATTAATCATACCTTCATTCGTCATTAATGAGCTGCAAGCCCTTTCCGATTCCAATGATCCCATGAAACGCGCCAAAGGAAGGCGTGGCCTGGATATCTCCAAGCGACTCCAGAAAGCATCTCACTGTGAAGTTGAAATACTTAAAGAAGATTTTCCTAATCTACAAGAAGTGGATAAAAAATTATTAGCACTAACCAAAAAATACGCAGGAACGCTTCTTACGATAGATTTCAATCTGAATAAAGTCGCTGAAATCGAACAGATCAGCGTACTCAATATCAATCTTCTCGCCCAATCATTAAAAACGGTGGTTCTTCCGGGAGAGGTGCTTAACGTTCATGTTATCCGTGAAGGCAAAGAACCGGGACAAGGCGTTGGATACCTCGAAGATGGCACCATGATCATCGTAGAAAACGCCAAGCGCATGCTGGGAGAGAAGATAAATGTAACAGTGGCATCGGTTCTGCAAACTTCTGCAGGTCGTCTGATCTTCACCAAAATGGATGAATTGGAAGATAAAAGTTCCGAACTTAAAAAAATTGCGGCGCCATGAGAAAACTATAAGTTCCCTACCCTTATTTAATCCTAATAAAGGCTGTTTGGTTAGGAAAAGGTTCTTGAAAACAACCCCCTCTTGAATTCTCCCCCAACTTGGGGGAGAGGGATTCAGTGATGTATGTAGTTGTATTGTTAAGACTTAATTAAACCAAATACTCAGGGCGAACATTCCTCTCCCAAGATTGGGAGAGGTCAGGAGAGGGTTGATAACAACTACTGTTTTAGGTTTATATCTATAATGCAAGACTCTAATAATAACCGCCCTATGGTTTCGGTAATCATCCTTAACTACAACGGTGAACGTTTCATCTCCCGCTGCCTTGATTCAGTTCTGGCCGATGACTATCAGCCCAAAGAAATCCTGCTGGTTGATAATGCGTCCAGCGATAACTCCGTCGCTATGGCATTCTCCTACCAGGATCGAATCACCATCGTGCAGAATTCAGAGAATTTCGGTTTCCCCAAAGGCTGCAACCTTGGCATCCGCGTCGCCCGCGGCGACGTCATTGTTCTGCTGAATGTTGACACCGAAGTCCGCAAGGGTTGGCTCATAGAGTTAATCAAACCGATGTTGAATGATCCCCAGGTTGGACTGGCCGGATCAAAGCTGCTTTTCCCCGATAGCGAGCTGATTCAATTTGCGGGTGGTATTATGGAGCCTAACGGATTAACGCAGCATCGCGGGTATGGCCAACCTGATAATGGCGATTATGATAAACCACAGCAGGTTGAATACCTCACCGGCGCCTCGGTGGCCATTCGCAGGAGCGTGTTTGACCGCCTGGGATTATTGGATGAAGGCTTTCCGCTTTATTTTGAAGATATTGATTTCAGCAACCGCGCCCGTCAGGCGGGTTACAAGATACTCTATCAACCCTCATCAGTAGTTTATCATTTTGAAACCTATGGAACCAAAAAGAATAGTTTTACATATTACTATAAATATCATCGCGGACGATTGCGGTTCGTCTTGAAAAGTTTCGGCCTAAAATACTTTGTTAATAATTTCGCGCCCTATGAGTTCGACTGGTATAAACGCTGCGACCTGATTAACCAGATATATCCTCTGCTATGCGCTTATTGCACTCAGTTGCCCAAAGCGCCCTATTTCTGGTTGAAAGGTTTTTGGCGCCGTAGATTAACATCAAAAACGTTGCGATCATTATGAAAAAAATAACTGCTCTAATCCCCACATTCAACGAAGAGGATAACCTGCGCGATTGTCTGGCCAGCGTCGCATGGGCCGATGAAATTCTGGTGGTGGATTCATTCTCCACCGACAATACGCTGGACATAGCCCGGCAATTCGGAGCGCGAATCATTCAGCGTGAATACGGCAGCCATGCATCCCAACGCAACTGGGCGATTCCCCAGGCTGAGAATAAATGGATTTTACTACTGGATGCGGATGAGAGAGTATCTCCTGAGTTAAAAGAAAATATCCAGACTTTACTTAATAATAATCCTGATAACCAAGCCTATATTATTTCCCGTAAGAATTATTTTTTTGGTCATGAGATTAATCATGGTAGTTGGGGTCATGATAGAATCGTGCGCTTCTTTCATCGCGACCGGAACCGGATCGAAGAATGCGGTCATCATGGCGACGTCATACTGAATCAAAAGCCAGGCGTGATTGCCGGGGATATCATCCACATCACCTATCGATCATTGGATGACTATTTCAGAAAATTTCAGATGTACACCACTGAAGGCGCCAAGGTTCTCTACAGCAAAAACAAAAAATCCAGCATAATCAAATTAGTATTTAGCCCGGTCTGGCGTTTTATCCACATGTATATCATCCGCTTGGGTTTCCTGGATGGTCTACCGGGCTTAATGATCTGTGTTTTGTCAGCATTCTATGTATTCACCAAATATTTCAAACTATGGTATTATCACAACATATCTGCTCCTGATAAAAATAAAAAATATTAACTACTATGAACCAAATCAAATCGCTTTCCATCAATCAAACCAATCAAAAAGTATATTCACTCGTTACGCAAGAAGACCTGCAAGACAAAAAAGTATTGGATGTCGGCGCGGGAGAAGGATACTTCGTTTCTATTTTGGGCAATTACATTAAAGAACAATTGCAGCGTAATCCCAAAGACCATATATGCGCCTGCGATCTGAATCCGGATGGATTCAAGTATGATGAGATTGAGTGCCAATCAGCGGATTTTCATAATCCCCTGCCCTATGATGACAATCAGTTCGATATCGTGACCAGTATTGAAGTCATCGAGCACCTGGAAGATCAGTTCAAATTTATTCGTGAACTGCGCCGCGTGGTCAAACCGGGGGGCAAGATAATCGTCACTACGCCTAACATCATGAATATCAACTCGCGTATTCGCGCTTTTACCAGCGGCTTCGGATTATTATTCAACATCCTGCCCTTGCGAACCAACGATCCAACCATGCTGGGCGGACATATCCACCCCATATCACTCTACTACCTGGGCTATGCCTTCTATCGGGCCGGATTTCAAGATATTGATATCCACTATGACAGACTTAAGAAATCAGGATTATTTCTGTCTTGTCTGTTCTATCCTCTAATCCAGTTATTTTATCAAAAATACCGATTGAAGATTTCATCCAAATATCCCGATTTTTATGCAGATAACAAAAAGTTATTGGATCACATCAATCGTATAGGAACGCTCTCGGCGAGGACCATTATTGTTGTTGGTGAGAAATAGATTATTCCGTTTTCTGAGCGAGGACGATCAGTTTCCGACCCAGCAGACAATTCATACTATTCTGCCTCTGCACCGCTGGATTATTTTTATATTTCAATAATGAATAAAGTTTTATAAGTGGATAAAGCAGCAGCCATCCTTTTGATGAACGCTGAATTTTATCAGTAGAAACCGTTTTTATGCTTAAACCGCATTGCCGCAGCCGGTAATCGTATAAATCAAGCGTCAGTGGAGTAATATGGTCGGCGGCGGCGTCTGTTTCAGTTTCAGAAATCGGTTTGAATGAATAGAAAAAACCGCTCAGCAAAAACTGAATCCTTGATTTCAATGACAATATATTGGGCGTAGTGAATATTAAAAATCCACCAGGCTTGAGAACCCGGTTTATTTCTTCAAAGAATCCCATCACTCCATCGACATGCTCGGTCAATTCCAGCGCCAGCATCAAGTCGAATTCGTTATCATCCCAGGGTATGCGTTCAGCGATATTGGCTTGCTTAAACTCGATATCTTTCAACTTAAAATGGGCGTCATCGAGATCGCAGGCCGCAATGTTGTAACCATGATTCTTTAAGCGTTGCGAGAAGGCGCCTTGCCCGGCGCCGGCATCAAGCACTTTCCCTTTATAGTTCTCACCGAATTGCTCAATAATGAACTTTTCCATAAATGCATGGAATCCGGGAATAGCCAGTTCTTTGGGATTAAGGTTGTTATCATCATTCATCGTGCTATTTTTTCTAACTAAAAATTTTTCATAACATCATGATAAGTCTGCAATATATTCTGAGCCATTATTTCAGTAGTATAACTATCTAAAACTTTCCTTCTACTCAATTCCCCGATCTGTTGTCTCTTATATGAAGAATTGGCCAGATCAATTATGTTATCCGCCAGTTTTTGATAATCATTAACAGGAGTCAGTATCCCGGTTTCTCCATCAATCACAATTTCGGGGATGCCTCCTACCGGAGTTGCTATCACAGGCAAGCCGAAATATTGCGCATCCAGGATTGATGATCCCAAACCTTCATCCTCTGAAACCATCAGAAAAATATCGATAAGTTTCAAGTAGTCGCCAATATTACTCTGAAAACCGGGAAAATGGATACGATCTGCAACGCCCAACTCATTGGCCATCTCAATCAATTCCTCTCGCAATGGCCCGTCGCCCACAATAAAAAACTGAGCATTAGGAATCTTCTGCAATACAATAGGCGCAGCATGGATAATGTCTCTTTGACACTTGGGGGCGTCGCAATAGGCGATATTGCCAATAATAATACTGTCTGCATCAAGAGAGAATTCCTCTCGTAAATGTTCCTTATCCACATTCCTGAAACGGTCAGGCTCCACCCCGCTATAAATCACCTTCATTCGATCAGAAGAGATGCCATAATCGACCAGACGTGATGCGATTTTTTTAGAAATAGGGATATAGTAATCCGCTTTATTATATTTCCACCTTGAAAACAATCCCATTTTTATTGGGAAATCCACCCGCCGGGAAACTATCAGGGGAATCGATTTAACGGACAACATGCGAGCCATCAAACCTATAGTATGCGCCCGGCCCGAATGGGCGTGAATTAAATCCGGCTTCTGGCTTTTAATTATCCCTGATAACTTAAACGCCGCCATGATGTCCAACTCATTATGCATCGATAAGGGAACCTTGGCGCACATTGCATCGGGGATTCTTCTCAGCAGTTCGCTGTCAGGCGGCGAGGCGAGAATATTCTCATGCCCCATTGTGTAAAGATGCTTGATAAGCGAAGCCGCCTGCTGCTGTCCCCCGCGCCAGGTCTTATCAGTATCTATATGCAAAATCCGGTAAGACTGATTCATGTTATAAGAAATGTATATCAATATTGGGTAATCGAAATATTAATCATAACAGGTTAGCCTATGGAAATGATTCCTCCCCCAAGCCTGGGGGAGGTTAGGAGGGGGTTGAAGACAACCCCCCTCTAACTCCCTCCAATCTTGGGGGGATAATTTCATATAAATAACCTGTCATGATCAATAAAACAAGAGGCCGCCACTAATGACGGCCTCCAATTATACATTGATAATCAAAATTCGAGAATCACCAAGTCCCCTCTCCTGCGGGAGAGGGCTAGGGTATGGGGTAATTGGAATATCACTCTTAACTCTTCTTAACCTTCAACGGTAATTTAACCGGTTTCTTGGTTTTAGCCGATTCATATACCGCCAATATAATTTCCAAAGGCTTGCGGCCTTCTGCACCAGTTATCAATGGTTCCCGGTCTTCGATAATGGCCTGACAGAAATCCTTGATCTGCGCCACATGACCTTCATTGGAAATGGCCTGAGCGTCAGCTGCGCCGGAACCGCGGTCAGCAGTCTCTTTGGCTTCAACTTTCTTCTCTCCCATGATTTCGCGGGTGCGGATCAAGTTTTTGTAGAGTTCCATAGTTCCCTTGGTTCCGTGAACTTCGATGCGTTCTTCAAAACCGGGGTAGCATGCTGTTGATGAGATTATGGTTCCCTGGGCGCCGTTCTTGAATTTCAGCAGTGCCTGAGCCACATCTTCGACTTCAATGCGCTTGTGCGCTTTCAATGCGGTCTGGGCGTATATCTCTACTACATCACCCATGAGCCATTGCAGACAGTCTACCTGATGGACAGATTGGTTCATCAAACAACCGCCGCCATCCAGTTTCATGGTTCCACGCCAGCCGCCGCTGTCATAATATTCCTGCGAGCGGTACCATTTGATATAGGCCTCGCCCAAGATCAGCTCGCCCAACTTGTTCTGCTCAAGCGCTTCCTTGAGTTCCTTCATGCCGGGATCCCAACGGCGTTGCGATATTACGCCCAGTTTCACCTTATTATCGCGGCACGCCTTGATCATCTTGTCGGCTTTTTCAAGGGAAACTTCGATGGGCTTCTCTGTTAAAACATGTTTCTTGGATTTCGCCGCACGCGAAGTAATCGGTTCATGCATTCCGCTGGGCGTACCAATGGTTATGGCGTCGATATCTTTTCTTTTGAGCAGGTCATTGACTTTGTCATAAGCCATGACATTAAATTTATCCTGCGCCTTTTTGAGGTTGGGCGCCTTAACGCTGTCGCCTACCGCAACCAGATGCGCTTCTGGGACTTCCTGCATACTGTCGCAATGGAACATGCCGATAAAGCCCATGCCCACCACGCCCATGCGCACTTCACGGTGCGGCATTCCCGCGTCATCACACACTTTTCTAAAGGCTTCAGTCGCCTCGACGAACTTTTTCGGTCCGGTAAAACCGAAGAACTGTCCGCCTTGCAGCAAATGCGGTTCCATAGTGGCGTAACCGGAGAATCCCCGTTTGACCAATTCCGCGATCAATTCAGGAATCTCGCTATCGCCCTGCCCCGCGGGCTTAAAGACTTTATCAAAAGTGATGTCTTTGATATGCAAATGAACCACATGATCCGCTTGCATCTGGAACCATTGCGAAAAAGCCTTGGTTCCACTGTGTAGATAATTGGCTGGATCGAAGATAAGTTTGAAATTTGGTGAATCAACAGCTTCAGCTAAGTCTTTGCAATGGATGCCGGTCTCACCGTATATATTAGCTTCATTTTCATGAAGCAGCATGATGCCTTCTGCTTCAGCGCGATCTGCCATCTCTTTTAAGCGTTTAACAACCTGATCGCGGTATTTCTCGCTAGGTTCTCCCTTGGGGAAATAGAACGAGAATATACGAATGCGGGGACAATTAAAATAATGAGCTTTTTCAATAGCGCTTTCATATCTGGCCCATTCCTTCTTCCACGAGCTGTTAATAGATACTTTGCCAAGTGGAGAACCAATCTCTGATATCCCCATGCCGTATTGACGCAACAGGTCGCGGGCGCGTTTCTTCTGCGCAGGGCTTAGATCAATTACATTCACTCCCCAAAGATTCCGCAGGGCTATGTGATTGAGGTTCATCTTTCTCATCTCACGCAACTGCTCCTCAAAATCTTCAGCTATTTCATCGCCAAATCCACTCAGCTTAAGCATGTTATTCACCTCTTTTCATTTCCTGTAAAATAATATGTATAGTTATAGCATTTTCGATAGTACTTGGTAAACCCTAGCGATAACGTTATCGCGGTTCACAAAACTATATGAGCAATGAAAGCGCTGGATTTTTTTAACGTTCCTTCTTTTAATGCACCTAATATTTAGAATCGCTCTAACGCCCTCAAATTATTATTACTTATATTATCAGTACAGTTTCATCCATGAAATGGCAGTCATCTAAAATCACTTATTTCAAAACAAAAATCCTCGAATTGGCATACATCTTGCCATATTACGTTTCAATGCAATAACAAAAACTATAAACAGGAGAACCCCAATGTCTATCACAGCCGAAGCCATATCCAAATTCAACGAAGATGTCATTGATACTTTCTGCCATTGCATCATTAAGATTTCAGAGAATCTAAAAAAGCGTTATGATCCAGACTCACCCGAATCCAACGCACTATTCCGTTTATTCTGTACAGCATCCAGAATCCAAAACCAAATAGTCAA
The DNA here is from genome assembly GCA_963662285.2 of bacterium. GTDB lineage: Bacteria > Hinthialibacterota > Hinthialibacteria > Hinthialibacterales > Hinthialibacteraceae. The sequence continues at coordinate 283,105 of CAXXMV010000003.1, read as the reverse complement.
TAAATATCTCCAAGCCTTAGAAAAACAAAATTCCAGCCAGAAAGAAAACCAAAACACCCGAAATCCGGTAAACAACAATCAATCCAGTTTTAATAATATCCCAAACGATAAAGCCAATTCGTCATTAATGGCTCAAAACAAAAGCCGGAAACAATTAGGATCGTTCTGGCGCAAAAAGAAATCTGTATAAGCATTAAGATTCTTAAATAAATCCAGCGTTTCAAAAGCGCTAAGTTTGTGTTTGAACTGTTAAAATATTTCAACGCACTAAAAGTGTGTTTAAAAATATATTGTATATTCATTAATACATTTATCACTATATTCTGACTTTATCTTTTATTCGTTATATTATACAAATAATGATTCTTTGTTTATCTTATACATAAGGAGCATTGAATGAACCGGTCCATCAAATTCACTTGCATCTGTGTTGTGATTATTACAATTGGAATTGTTCTGTTCTGCATGATGACTCTGGATCAGCGACAGGAATATCGCTCCAATCCTCCTGTTGACTCTTCCCTTCTTTTGAAATCCAAAGAGCAAAAAAACGCTGTATTTACCACACCCGACGAGAAGATTGCTGCCATCCCTTCTCCGATTCCCACAAAAGCAGCGCCAATCGAAAAATCAGGAATTACTCCGGAAAATTCACGCCCCCTAACCTTTGAAATTGTCGATGCATTGAACCAACCGATTGATTCTGGAGTAGTTATATTAGGTACGAAGCATTACTCATTTCAAAACGGCTCTCTAACAGTTCCCGGTATTCCCCCTGGCATCGTTCAGGCATCAGTCGTAAGCGACGGCTACCAAAAAGCGGATGCGCCAATTGATCCCAATAATGATACAGCTATTAGAATATGCCTGGAATACCAGTCTAAATTCAAGATTCAAGTCTATTGGGATAAGGAATTCAAAACGCCCGCTCCTAACGTTCGAGTGGTATTGCGCAAAGGTACTGGAGTCATTCGCCCTTTGCCGGATAGTTTTAATCTTTCCTACATAGCACGGGGTGATGTATCATTGCAGGGAAATCTGCGATTCGATGGAAATCGCATCCAAGTAAACCACGCTCCCTATGGACCGCAATCATTTCATCCTGTTTATAGCAGCGGGTGGAGTGATTTATTCACCAACGATCAGATTATCGGAATTTCCGGCCTTATGTGGGATGAAAGCGCCCCGTTGCTTGATAATCCGATGTCATTTATCCAAAAACAAACCAACTGTAATTCGGCGCGGTTGCGTATCTACGATGCATTGTTGGCCTATTATTCAAATCCAACTGGATCAACCGAAGAGCACGATTTTTTAGACATCCAAAGAGAAAATCAACATCTCTTTGTTCACTTGCCGAAATTACATGAGTATCCCATCGGTGAGGTATATCAAGAACGTGAAACCGGCGCTGATGGTTCGTGCCTCTTCGAAAACCTTCCAGCGGGATCATATTTCGCTCAAGCCATCGGTGATGAAGTTAGTTCAACCATTGCATTTCTTCATCCCGCCAAGGGAGGTGAAAAAATCTACCTCTCACGTTGGTTTAGCAACGTTACTATAAGAGCAAGGCTGGCAGGACTTCCTTTTCAGTTCGCAGGTATTAAAAACGCCGCAGTGCGGCTGTTTCCTAAGCAACCAAACCTGGAATCGAATATACAATCGGGTAAAACAGATGAATTCGGCAAAATAACTTTTGAATACGTTCCTTTCGGGCAATATCTTTTAGAGGTTAAACCGCCAGATGCCCGTGAAGAGGATATTTATCGAAATGATATCTTAATCAACGAACCCAGGCGCCAGTTATTAGCGCTTTTCAAATCATCTGGATATACAATTTCGGGAAAAGTTAAAGAGATTAAAACGCATGATCTAATCGAAGGTTTTAACTTACAATTGTTTAGAACCTCTGACCGGATGGGCGAGCATAGCGTTGCCAAATCAGATTCTCAAGGCGCCTTTGTTTTCCGAAACGTTCCATCTGGTGAATACATTCTTATTCCCATTATTGACAACGAAAACGATTGCGGCGTAATCCCCGCGCCCAATGTTAAGATACCAATACCCAAACCAACGCCTGTTATCACTTCTGTTGCGCAAAGCCGGTTTGGTCATAGTTCTTCAAGTTCAAGAACTATTAGTCAAATCCCCAGCCATACAATTGCTGGCGGCATGATTGGTGATCAAGATAATCAAATTTTCCGGTCTATCCCCTTGGATGAAATGAAAGTGGAAGTGCGTGACGCAGATATCGTTAATCTGCAATATTCGGTCGTATATAGAAATCCGGTAACCATTTCCGGCATTGTCAGCTTGAATAACAGTCCAATAGAAAATTCAGTAGTGAGGATTGCATGTAAAAACGTACGGTTTATAGAGAATCCGGTTTTATCTGACGCCCAAGGCCATTATAAAATCTCTCTATACGCCAATTCCGCTAAAATTGCTTACACAGCCAGAATCACAGCAATGATCAACGAAACCTCTGAGAATGATAATCTTTCTATGTTGAATCCGTTTGTTCTAAAAAAATCAAAGTATACCGCCAAGGGCATTGAGACTATCTCATTCAAAAATGGTGAAAAACTGGATAACGTAAACATCATTATCCGTGAATCAACTAATGATTATATGATCAAAGGGAAAATCATTTGTGAGGATTATACAAAACTCGATGGCATCCAACTCCAGGCAATGCAGAATAATGAATCTGTTCCAACTCAAATACTCGATCACGGTGAATACCAAATCACCAATCTCGAACCGGGAAGAGTAACAATTTCAGTAAAACCGGGAATTCATGTAATCGATACTCCTCACATGGGAAAACGGTCCACAACTGAATTCTGTGATTTGAATTACACCTTAGCTATCTCGTCAATTCATAAAGTAGTGGAAAAGGATTTAATATTGGTTCCTGCAACCAACATGTCAGGACAACTTATTCAAGAAGATCAAGCGCCTCTACCCGGCGTTCAAATAACTGTGAAAAACAAGGCGAATCAAATCATTAGCATAGGTAAGACAGACCAACACGGCTATTTTTGGTTTTGGGGAATGAAACATAATGAAAGATATTCCTTATCAGCCATCTCCCCGGATCTGAAAAATCTGAATCTCTACCCGAACCTTGCTCAAGCAGGAATCAACAATCTACGCCTAATTGCTAAATATAATATTCCATAATCGCAATATATATACATTAATCTATATTATGATGATAAGATATGTAATTATAAAAACAACCATTTCTAAAAAGGAAATATCTAATGACATTTCTAGAGTTTTTAGCTTTGAGTCCGGTATTACTATTATTATCCTGCTATTTCCTGGTTATCATATGGATATTCTTAGAAACTTTAGTAAGAACCTATTTTTCTTTTCTTGACCGGGAATACATACCGACTTGGATAACCAGAAATTTTCATCATATTTTTATTAATCTGTTTAGAGTCAACCTGGGTTTAATGCTTATTTCATTGTTTTTTGTAGATTTCAAGATATCCAATATTTTCATGCTAGCGCTCTTCTTTGCAACATACTTTTCCATAAAACCTTCCAAATTAAAACTTTATAATCCAGATAAGAATGATTCGACGCCCTAGAATTCTGATGGGCTGCTATGACGCAAGTCATGTAACCCACTTAATCAGACTTTTCACCATAATCATTGAACAACATGATCGGAAAACTTAGATAACTACATAACCAATAAAAGATGCTATGTTTATTGTAATACAGCCTATCTGAAAGGTGATCTATCATGAGAAAAATTTCATTGTTCATTATCTCAATATTTTTATTCGGACAGTTTTTATCAACGGATTCATTCGCCCAACAGAGTTCGCCAAAAACCTACCTCGAAAAAGCCAGTCTTGAAAAAGCCATTGTTGCGGGCGGCTGTTTCTGGTGCATGGAATCAGATTTAGAGAAAATTGCTGGAATTAAAGAGGTGATTTCCGGTTACGCCGGGGGGAAAGATAAGAATCCAACCTACCAGAACTATGGCCGTTCAGGGCATATAGAAGTAGTTCAGATCATTTATGATCCATCAGTTATTTCATATAGTAAACTGCTGGATATATTTTGGCGGTGCATTGATCCGACAGACGCCAAAGGGCAATTTTGCGACCGGGGACATGAATACTCAACCGCCATTTTTTATCTAAACGACGAGCAAAAAGAGTTGGCAGAGCAATCCAAAGATAAACTCGTAAAATCAGGACAACTGAAAAAACCAGTCGTCACCAAAATCCTAAAGGCCGGAGAATTCTATAAAGCGGAAGAATATCATCAGGATTACTACAAAAAGAATCCACTAAGATATCGGTCTTACCGCTATAATTGCGGTAGAGACCAGCGGCTTAGAAAACTTTGGGGTGAGAAGCAGAAGGATGAAAAAACAAATTAATCATGAAATTTTCTTACCTCTATCTTTTGGCGTTTTGTTTTATGCAATTGATGCCCATAAACCAATTATATGCTGAAGATCCCCCAAATTGGGAGTTATCCGCCCGTGATGAATTTCTGGTTCATCCGGTCAGCCTCATCGGTACTGTCCTAAATCTGTATGGCGATCCGTTGGAAAATGCGGCCGTCTCTATTGCCGGGGCTACGCAATACGCCGATGCTCAAGGCGCCTTCGAATTCCAAGGGCTTTCGCGAAAAAACGACCTTCTTTCGGTATCGATCACTGGATATCATAACGAGATTATACCGGTGCATCTCGCACAAGATATCAATATAGAAACCATCGCCCTTGATCCAATCTATCTTTCTATGCGGGAAACAGGCGATGTACGTTTTCTCTTCGCTGGCGATGCTTCATTCGCCCGCCGATTCCTCGACGCCGATGAATCAACGCCATTGGATCAGATTCCCCCTGATGACCCCGATGCGTTGATTAAGACATCCAATCCTGATCCGGGAAGCCGGAGTCTATTTGAGTATATCCGACCTTATTATCAAGCGGCGGATTGGGGAGTCGTAAATCTTGAAACGCCTGTGACTGATAATCCCATCACTCCCCATATGCAAAAGGATTATGCGTATTTCAGTCTACCTGCTTCACTGCCCTCCTTGTTGTGGCTGGGCGTCGATTACGTCTCGCTGGGCAACAATCATGTCTACGATTATTTAGAATCAGGCATTATTGACACCATCCAATCACTAAACGAATCAGGAATTCCGCATAGCGGCGCCGGGCTGACATCCGAAGAAGCCTTTCAGGCTTACCGCGTAACACTTGGGGGATCGCTATTCGGCTTACTCTCCATGACCTCGGTGACGGGCCGGCAACATCCTGTTTCCTATGTCGCCGAAACTCAAAAAGGCGGCGCCGCTGACTTAACCCTTGATGATGAGGTTATCGCATCCATCCAGCGTGAAATCGACGCCGGATACATCCCCATAGCGCAATTGCATGGAGGTCAGGAATACACCTACCAACCCACAGATTATACCTATGGACGTATGGAATTGGTCGCAGAGAATGGCGCATCATTAGTGATTGGTCATCACCCTCACGTTGCGCAAGGCATTGGCCTTATCAATGGGATTATCACCGTTCATAGCCTGGGCAATTTCGCGTTTGATCAGGATAGGTTGGAAACCATGCTGGGTTTACTGGCAAGTGTGGATATGAATGGAGACCAAGTACAGAAAATTCGTTTAATTCCCATATATTTGGAGGATTACCGTCCGCGTCCCATCACAGGTCAGTTGGCTGATGTTTTTCTACGTCACATCTGTGAATTTTCACATGGGTACGGCCTGCAAGTGTATCCCTATCAAAATCAAGTCTGGATTGCACTGGAAAATAAAGATGTAATCGCTGATGACCGAACGGTTGATCTTACAATCAGCGTCCCTGAATCAGGTGAAATTATCATCGATTTGCGTGAATGGAACATGAAATATGAATCTCTCGCTGGATTTGATATCAATGCGCCGTCCGCAACGATTCAATTAGGACGCGATATTCTTCATTTCGGAGATTTTGATGATTGGGACATCGACGACATGTCATTTGAAGCGGAACGATGGGATATATCGGGGATTTCCCGATTTGTAACGATCACCGATTCATATCGTGGAATCTCATCACTGTGCAGTAACCGGGATATGAACAACAGCGACCCATCATTCATGCCATTCCGAAACCGCATCCGGGTTATGGGGGACTCCGAAGGTAATCCCAACAAGAAATTATCTTTATATGGTTACATGAAAGGCGTTAATGCTGGAAATATAGAGATATACGCGCGTTACTACGCCAGCAGCGGCGATGCGGATTACGGCGCCGAAACTCTGGTATTGCATCCCGGCGGTGATTTTGAATGGACGCCGGTATGGGCTGATATGCATATGCCGGATGATATCGAAGGCCTGGAAGACTCAACCGCCAATCCACGCGCGACGCGAATTTTTATGCGGCATGATCCACCGCTTAATGGTGAAGCATACGCATATTTCGATGAAATCGCCGTTGTTAACTGGGAAGAAAGCATTCAAAGTGGAATGGACATCCCAACTCCCCACGCTAAAGATTTTTTACGCATCCATGCGCAACCCGGCGAGCATTCCATAACCTTACGTTTTCGATCTTATTCACCTGAACATTTGGAAAAAACAGGCGTTCGTGATTTTATGATTCATTGATGATATTAGGTTGATTCAGTGGGTCATAATACGCGACCAACCCTACGGGATTAAACTATAAAGTAGGGTGGGCTAAAAGCCGCGAAGCGGCGTAGCCCACCTTGTTATCTCATGTATCTAATAAAAAGGAATACTCTATGAAACATTTCCCGACTTTGGCTTTAATCTTCAATTTTCTTCATCGAGGATGGAGACAGATTTTAATAATAGCATCTATCGGGCTATTGATATTTCTTCTGATTTACATGTTCAGTTTTCTCCACAAGTGCCGTATCACTGTAGAGAATAATTCAGGACAAGATATTGAGAACATACAAATATTTCTTGGTTCAAACCATGAAACCATATACCAGATCAAACTCTTAAAGAATGGCAAAACAAAATCTTTTCATGCAAACTTTGTTGGTGAATGTAGCATACATATTGATTATGATCAGAATCCTGAAGATTCCAAAATCGATCTTAATGTTTATATTGAATCTATTATGCCATATAAAGGCAAGATTATATTTCAACCGAATAACGTTGTTACAGCCAAAGTAACAATATAGTAAATGGTGGGCTACTGAAAACAACTTAAAGTGATTGATTCGGTGGGTCATAAAACGCGACCCACCCTACGGAGTTAAGTAGCATTAAGTTTTTCAATGCCTTTTTGAATTTTCTCCCACGCAATATTCTGCGGTAACAAATCACTCTGCACGGCAAGCGCCGCTGTTACTCCTGCGGCCTGACCCAGCGCTACTGAATTTCCGGTGACTCGATAACTGGAGTGTGCAATAAAATCACCGCTGATGCATCGCCCTGCAGTTAACAAGCCATCCACATCGCGTGCAATCAGCGCTCGTAGTGGAATATCATAAGGTTTGCTTTTGATGCCAAGATTGAATGAAGCATTTTTCCCCTCATTGAATTTCGGAGGGTGGACATCGACTCCAAAATACACCTTGCAAACGGAATCTTTTTGACTGACGCCATTAAGTAGATCGTTGCTCGAAACCGTATAATGACCGTGTATGCGCCTAGCCTCTCGAATCCCGATTTGCTCATTCGTTGCAACCACTTTCAAGTTTTTCCAACGCCCTTGTAACGAACGTAGAGCATTTACGGCTTGGTGAATTTCCTTTCGCGCATGTAATGTTGCTTGAGTGACATCATTGGCGTCGATGCCGGAATATCCGTATTCATGGTTGATTCCCAGGCAATAGAGGTCATCGTAAATCCGAAAAAGGACAGGTTTTCGATAAGAGACCGATAGTCCGCCTTGTTTGATTTCATCAAACAAGCGTTGCTTGGTTGCGCTAGGATCTTTTTCTTTACCGCGAACAAATTCTTTGAAATTTTCATAGTCCACGCCGGTGATCATAGCGAACATAGTGAAGGGTTGCATATGTCCATCTTCTTCCCGCCCCATATCGAATTTGCAGCCTGCCCGCGCAGCCAGGTCACCATCTCCGGTTGCATCTATAAAGACCTTTCCCCGCCAGGCCTCGCGGCCTGATTTAGATTCAGTGACAGCAATCTTTAAGCGCTTGTTTTCATCCAATCCAGCGTCGACCAGGCGGGTATGCAAACGTATATTTATTCCTGCTTCCATGCAAAGTTCTTCCAAAATCAGTTTCATAATTTCGGGATCATACGCATAAGGAAGCGTAGATGTTCCGTTCTGATAACCAGCCCCGCGCCGGGTAAGTTCGTCCATAATCTCCACAAGAATTCCCGGTTTGTCTTTAGTATCCAGAATCCAACATAGCAATCCCGCTGTCCAAATTCCCCCAAGGCATCCATTAACTTCGATCAAGCGAACTGATGCGCCGGTTCGCGCTGCGGCCAATGCCGCTGCGACTCCAGCCGGACCGCCGCCGCATACAATGACATCCGCATCTTCGACAACCGGGATCAATCGTTCATGTTCTCTGTACGTCTTGGATGATTCGGTGGCGCTTAGGTTTGTAGCGCCCAATGCGCTAAGGCCTAATAATCCACTTCCTACAAATTGTCTACGATCTATCATGTCTTTACCTTAAATTATTTTATTCCTGGGTGGTAAATGGTGGGCTACGTTATCGCTTTTAGACCACCCTACTGGCTGATACTTTGGGTAAATTAGTTTACCTTTGAGAAGTACTCATCGTCATCGATTTGAAAGAAATCACATACCCAAACGCATTTAAAATGCTTTGCAAAGTTTTTACTGTTGGGTTGCCTGTGGGCGCCAACATTCTATATAGGTTTTCACGGGCTATACCGGTTTTTTTTGCTAACTCCGTCATTCCACCCTTGGCCTTAACTACATGGCGAAGCGCCAAGAGCAATGCAGTATGATCTTGTTCTTCTTCATAGACCTCTAAAGCCGCTTGCAAAAAGTCGTCAACTTCTTCCGGATGCTCTTTGAAATGTTCCTCTAGATATTTATCGTATGTTCTAAATTTTCGTTCAGCCATTTTTGTAATCCTCCCAATATTTCTTTGCCGTTTCTATGTCTCGCTTTTGGGTGCTTTTATCCCCTCCACATAACAAAACGATGATTTTTCCTCCATCTTTTCCAAAGTAAATGCGGATACCGCCGTCAAAGAAAAAACGCAATTCAAAAACACCTTGTCCAACACTCTTGTAATCACCCAAATTCTCGGCTTGGATAGTTAATATACGAGCCCGTATCCGGCTGCGGGTTTTTTTCTCAAGACCACTTAACCATACCGTTAAAGGCTCTTTTCCGTTTTTGGTTTGGTATAGAACTATTTCATACATAACCCATCGTATCATATATGATACATATTTGCAAGAATTTTATTTTTGGAAAACCAGAGAAAAATGGTGTGGTGTGGTGTGCTATCGCTTTTAGCCAGTTCAAACAATACAATTATTCGCATTTAGTACTTATTATTGGAAATGTCCTAGAAATTATAATTTCTAGATTATCTTTGTTAATTGATAAAAAAGTACCCAAATTTAGATACTTTGTAATCATATTTCGTGTAAAGTTTTCATGAGTTGAGAAATCATAATTACTTAACTGAGAATTTAAATCAGTATTATAAATCTTCATTGTATCTAAGTATTCAGGATAATCTTGACTGAAATCGATGGAATTTAAATCGAGTGTTCCTTTTGTCATATTATCCCTATTATTAAAATATACTTTTTGTTTTACTGGATCATATACTACTGACCAATAAGTTTTTTGGTTATTTCTATTGTATTTCACAAAATCTAGAGCCTGAAACGCATACTTAATAGCTTTATCTTTTGAAGAATTATAATTATTCACTTTTTGTAGAGCACGCGTAATTCTTTGTTCATTAGTTGATTGATACGATTCAAATATCATATCATTCTTCTTAATATATTTTAGAGATTCCTGGTATTTAGCATTTGCCAAAACACTTATAGGCATTTGTTCTTTTCGGTAAACAATTTCCTTTCCTGCTATTATTTCTATAACAGCTCGGCGCCCTTTTGAATCACAGATCAAGTAATGAAGCTGAGCATCAAACGTTTCATTTGAAATGCGTATCTTTGATATTGAATCAATAACCTCGTCAACCGTTCTATGATTATCTAATTGGTATTGTATCCATTGAATGATATCTATTACTGTGCGTTGGTCAGGTTTTGGACGCTCTTTGATCAAATCATATAAAGCTACAACAACCAATCCTGCTTCATTTATCCCCCCACAAGGAATTTGATAGGATATCGGATTTAATGTAATACATCCATATTTTGATGTCCACTTTACGCCATTGGATTTTTCTGAAGAATTCAATAACAAAGCTCTTTTTTGTATTCCACGTTTATTGACAATAAGATAAGCATCACCGAAATAAAAATCCATATTCCGAGCTAATATTGGTCCATTTTCTGTATCCAATATAAACGCAGTACACCCAAAAACAGTGGAAGATGACAGGAGAAATAAAGCAAAAATCATATTCACAATTTTAATAGACACAACATATCACCTCTATAAATTATATAAAAAACAACGATGATACAAGTTTTCACTTGGTATTATTCAAATTATATTAATTTATCATAACTTTTCTATCAACAATAGCAGTCCACCTTGCTCACTGCATTTAAACATCGAAAAGTGGCTCTATGTCTCGGGATGAATGAAGAAAACGTACAATGTCTATTCCATTTTCTATGGGAAGATAGAAAATGACATAATTCCCAAAAGGAAAACTCCGTAAATTAGTATATAATTCCGGACGTAAACGACATATCAATTGATTTTGGGCTAGAGTTTTTAGTTTTCCATCCAGTAATCATAGAAAGTGCACAGCGGCTTCGGGATTATCTTCTGCGATATAGTCCGCAGTTTCATCAATATCTATATCGGCTTGCGGTCGCTTGAGTATTGTTATCGCCATAGGCCTTTAAGCCTTCTATTTTTTTGACGCCCAACGTTTCTGACCACGGTTAATTACATCTTCTATATTAAAAGGAGTAGGATCGCCGCTATCCAACCCGTTTTTTATATCTTTCTGAAGTTCCTTTAAGCGTAATTCTTGAATTTGATCACGCTCGTTGAGTAATCGCAAAGCATCCCGTATAACCTCGTTGGCGTAATCATACATTCCTGCAGCGACTTTTTGCTGAACCATTTTTTCCAATTCCGGGGTAAGAGAAATATTCATGATTTCTTCTCATTCAAATGTTTATCTTATCCTACCCATAATAACATTAATTGTCAAATTTAATTGATAAATGGTGGGCTACGCTTCGCTTTTAGCCCTACGTGCGGCCTGTTATCAAAAGTGGTTGGTTCGGTGGGTCATAATACGCGACCCACCCTACGGGCTACTACCTATCTATTCAAATTTCATCGAATATAGATCGGCGTCTTTCATTATGAATTTCAGGCGTATGGGTTTCTCTGATAGAGAATTGACTGCTGGATTTCCCTTCCAGGTTACGGTTCTTTTGATTTGGTCGCCGATTATTTCGTTGCAATCGTTTTTGGAGAATCCCGGTATTGTTTGGCCTTGTTGGTCTTGGATTTCTACCCAGATGCTTCCGGCTGCTGAGGTGGAGAAATTAATGGTCAGTTTTTCTCCCTGAAAGCGGAAGGGCTTGGTGGTTATTTCACCGCCGACGAAGGGGGCATTGATTGATGCGAAACCGTCTGTGCGCAGGGTGAGGCGTTCCAGGTAATGGGTGGGCTGGCCATAGTTGCGTTGAATGAAGAGCGACATCTCATTCTCGCAAGTCGGGATGGTGCCGCAGGCGGTATAGTTGGTGCGCGAACTCCAATTGTTGATACCGAGTCCAGGACGGATAAAGCCTTCCATGAAGGTGCGGTTGTAGCGGTTCCCGCCTCTGCTGGTCATAAAGCAGGTTTCGGAACTATCAGACGAATATTGAGCTTCACCGCCGATTTCTGCAAACTGTTCTTTGGTCAAGACTTTTCGACCCGGCATGAAGCGGGCGGGATATGCTATGTAAATATGTGGCGCCCGGAAGTAGGCATGGGTTTGACTGGTGTAAAGGTGCTCCATAGGCGCGTCGCCGAATGTCATGGCGACTGGTTCGCTCCAATTTATAAAATCAATTGAGGTGCAGCGGCTTACGGTGCGGTAGCCCTTGTAGCCGCCTCCGCTCCAGGTGCGGAAATAGCATACATAACATGATTCTGACTCTGACCAGAAGGCCACGTTTTGTGAATCAAAGACTCCCTTGGTTATCACTGGCTCATCCCGCAATTTTTTCCAATGCAAGCCATCAGCGGATACAAAGCCGACCAAGCCGCTCTTTTCAGTTCCGGCCAACGCCTTATAACGCTCTTCATCGGGGATATCCTGTTTCGCGTCGAGAAAGGGGCTGAAATTATGGGATAAAGGCGCCTGGTCTTTAATAACGATATTGTTATTGGTTGAACCATTTATTTCGTATATTCCAAGGTCTGGTTTTTGCCAGTGGACGCCGTCAAAGCTCTGGGCATAGCAGGTCACTTCGTTGTTGCTGCCGTCTTTGCCGGCTTGAGGCAATCCCCGGTAATACAGACGGAATCGATCCCCATCCGCAAATGCAGATATATAACCGCAGTATCGGCCTTCCCAGGGTTTATCGAATTGCAGCACTGCTCCAGCGGAAACGGGTGAATGCATACGCAACTGCGTTCCTTCCATCTTATCAATCAAGTAATTATCAACGAATAGTTCACGGTGCGAACCGATATCCAGAACGGACTGCCTAGAATCAGCCATAGAGTACAGAGGAGTTAACAAGGTCAATAGAAGTATTTTGATAGCGAGTGATATGGGAAATTTATTCATGATTGATTTTAATTCCTTCCATGAGGGATGCACTGTAATAAATATAACATAGACAGCGTTAATGTTTAAAGCCGACGGTGAGTAATATTAATTGTTGTTTTGCACATAACTCAATATAATACAGATGGTTCATGATTGACAGCAAAAATCAGCCGGTGAAAACAAGGGATAAACGGATGCGCAAATACCGGAATATTATCATCTTAATTATTATTCTATTGATTTATGCTTCTTATGGGTTTTATAGGTTTGTTTCTTCGAAACATATAACCAACGACTCAAACCTTAGTACGCAGAGTTTTATTGATCAAAAGGATACTCTGCTTCAGGCGCGGTTGCTGCTTCATTCAGGGAAAACTGAGGAATCTATAAAGTTATTTGCTCAAGCCATTCATAAAAAACAACCCAATGCAATTCAATGCTATCTTGAAGCAATTGGCGGTATGATGGGCAAATCCGCTGCTATTCTAGTTTCACGTTATCTGGCGCCTATTGCCTTTGATGGTCTGCTTGCTACTCCCGATCCTGATTTTGCCGTTTCATCTAAAAACCGCAAAGACCTTGTCCGGTTTTTCCGGTACATGACCATAGATAATGATATTGATGCTCTCAAACCAGCCCTGGATAAGATGTATCCATTTTTCATTGAGGATAAACAAGACGCTTTAACTCAGCAAATCGCCAAGGTCGCATGTCTTACCGCAGATAAAGAATATTTCAAAGCGCTGGAGTTGTTGATAAGTATTGATCCTACGCTTGACGCTAATTCGCCAGGGGATAATTTGGATGCAGATATTATTGCATCCCCTGAACTTAAGAACACTCCGTATTATTACATAATTATTCAGTCATTACGCGGTGGAATTACCGGTTCTCTCAACCAATGCGTCAAACTGTTCATGGAAAGAAATAATGACAAGGGCGACTTTGTCCGGGAACAATTAGCATTGATTATATCCGGCTTAAGATTCGCAGGCGTAGAAGGTGGAAAGACGATTTGTACGCTTACTGACTTGATGATCGAGAATGGATTTGCTACGGATGATTTACACGCGAACACGGAAATTTTTGGTTCCACAACCTGGAAAAATCATATTTATGATATGAAACTGGTGGGTTATGTCATGCAGCATAAGTATGATGAAGCGTTTGATATCGCCAGTAAATTTCGGGATAATTACAAAAATGATGATCTGGCCTGCAATAATGCATTGTATTTATTAGGAACAATATACTCTAATCAATTAAATGAAAAAGATAAAGCGCTTGATATATACCGGCGTTTAAGCAAAGAGAGTAAGTTTGAGAAATACTCTCTAACAGGAAATCTGGCTGCTATCAGTATTATGATCCACCAGCCCGGTAATGAAGACGAAGTTAGGCAGCGTTTTGAACTGGCGAAACAATCGCCGTTAATGATTGAAAGTAAATTACGCACCTACCGGGATTTAACAAATCAATATTTTTCGACAGGTCCGTTGAAATGAATGAATGAGTGGTTGTTTGATTCATGGGGGGATTACGCTTCGTTGAGTTAATCGAATTTGGGCGCCCATGAAAAGCGCCATTGGGTATTGATAATTATTGGATTTTCGGGAGATGATGGGATACGCTGGCGCTTTGTTTCATCCCAAAAAAACCACGTAACTCTATATTATACAAGTGGTTAGTGGTGGGCTACGCTGTCGCTTTGTCCCATACTAAAAAAACTACAAAAAAACAGCCCCTGATATTAATCACGGGCTGTTTATATTTGCTGTTTCTATTTTGCTGAATTAAGGAAAAATCATGAAACCGCCGCCTGTTTGACCGGCTCTTGGATAGCATCAAGATTCTTAATCATGGTTAAGCAATTTTTACCATCTTTTCTTTCATATTTCATGCCATCAAGGAATTGAGACATTATAAAGCGGCCTAATCCACCGATTTGCCTTTTGCATATATCACAATCCAGATCAGGAGCAGTTGGTTCTGATTGATCAAACTCTAATCCGGCGTCTTGGATAGTAATCACAAATTGATTATTGGTTTTATTCCAATTAAACCATAATTTGCCGTCACTACGATCTTTATATCCATAGTTAACTATATTAGTGCAAGCTTCATCCAATGATGTCTCTAATTTCCAGACGCTCTTTTCATCCATACCAGCTATACGAGCCGCGTCTGTGATAATTTCAAGAACTTGGCATATTTGTTCAAGAGAAGCTGTGCATTCGTAAAAGTTATTGGGAGTTTTATTCATGGATTACAATACCATCTTCAAAAATTTGAACTTAGAGCCATAAGTTCCCATTTCAAAATTATAGCATAACAAAATCCCAATGAAAAGATATAAATATTTTATTCATTAAAATAATACAACATTGTAACGCGTTGTATCAAGGAATTACCCGGATAATATCTCCAGAACTAATTAGTCCATTGGAAATATTATAGGTTCCCGGAAAGTTATGAACCAAATCAGGACCGATGCTGACGATATAGCGGCCATATTTAAATTGAGATAATGCCTTTTGCCTTAAAGGAGGATCATCAATAAATCGTAATGTCAGATCGTTACCTGTTCCAGGGGCTGGAACGCCTTTATCTAGAGCAGGATGACCATAAGCGCCGCCGCTGCAAGTATAAAATGGTTCAGGATGCAGAACCGGCCTGGCATTTGAATCACCGTACATTTTGGATTTAGAATTAAGATAGGACTGATAAACATCAACCGGCTCAGTGGCAATATATGCTACAGGAGTGGTTAAACCATTATTATAAATATTTGTCAAATGACCAGGAGGATGTAAAGGCATAGATCCCCAATCAACCTGATAAGTCATCATTGCGGTGCCCAACGCTTTCATGTTTGACTCAACTTGAGCATAACGCGCCCGTTGTTGAGCATTCAAGAAATTCGGTACAGCTATCGCCGCCAAAATCCCAATAATGGCAACAACAATAAGCAATTCAATCAAAGTAAAACCGGACTTACGCATCTTTGTAACCTCCCACTTTCGTAACTCTTTAATAATACATACAATACTTTACTGAAAAATCCATGAAAAATATAGCTGGTTATTAATGATTTTAAATAGTTTTGTAAAATAAAAATAACTTGATCTTTTTCAGTCATATTCAACCTTTGAATTAGACCGAATTTGCTATTTTTACTTATATCTTATCTCTTTTTCTATGGAAAGTTCATAAAACCATTAAAAAGCCCCCTGATAATCAGAAAAAATCAAGACAGGTCTCCACAGATTAGGTTTCGGTCTGTTAGACTGGATTACTTTATGTTTTATCGTTGGTGATATTAGGTGATTTTTTATAGAGTACTAGAGGAATCAATTCAAAGGATTATTCTGGGATTATTCGGAGTTTAGTTTATGTTAAACAAATTTTATCGTGCGGCAAATAGTAATTATTCGATAATAGATAGCGTTGCTGATTCTCTTAGATTTACAACGCATAGATGCCTGAGCGTTTATCTGGGTAACCTGTGCGCCAATTCCACTTTTGTTGATCCTGATGGAATCCCGGCGACATGGCATGAATTCGGCGAATTGGAAGGCATTGGTTGGGCGGCGAACGCTATTGGCGGGGCGTATGAAATTATCAAATACGCCCGAATATTCGGCGATCAGCGGCTTAATGCTATAGGGATTTCGGTCTTACATCATGCTCTGGAAGGGGGCTTCTTTCAGGATGATGGATTCGTACGGCCATACCGTGATATTGCCAGCGACAAGAGATTCATCAACTACATGCATAATCCTAAATTTGAGAATTGGTTTTGCCCTGGTTCTACAGGCTATATTGCCTTGCAGCTGCTGTGGGCCTCGGATGAAGTTGCAGAGCCATTACGCTCTCGTTTAATTGAAACTGCTCTGCTCACTTCTGACTGGTTATGGAAAAACGTAAAGCCCTGCTCTAATGGATGGTATCCAAGACGATGTACGCCGGATGGTTCTCATGCCAATTATAAAGCATGGGGCGACTATCCTGATGATCAGTTCGACCACAGCGGCGACGGGACTTATCTGCTGTGGTTATGGGTAGAATTGAGCAAAAGAGGATTACGCGATTATAGCAAAGAGATCCGGCGGGCGGCTGACGTCTATCGTGATATGGGCGGCGCATTCGGCAGCATTAATCATGACACCTATGACGATTGTGAAAACGTGGCGCTAAGCGTTGGTTACCGCTGCCTGAGCCGCGCGGCGGATTATTTGAATGATAATACGTTACGGGAATGGGCGCGATACAAATGTCTGCATGGTCTGGAACGCTTTGAAATGCGGCAAGACCGCAATGGAGTTGCAACGCAGGGCCTGTTATATATGGAAGATTCATGGGATACATCATACCTGTGGGAAAACGCTGAAGCGGCGTTGGCTTATTTCGAAGCAGCCCATTTTTATCATATACGGGAATACGAACTGAAAGGGCTGACCATACTGCGCAGCGCCGCCCTGCACCATCACGGTGAATATGGATTTTTGACTGAAGGGGTTGATTGGAACAATCATAATGGGCAATACCGCGACGTGAACGGCAAGTACGTTCCCATTCATGTCGGGGGGGCGTTTTAATGGGGATGTAATGTATACCCAACCGTTTCTAAACAACATGTATATCACTGCTCCAACCTTGTTTTATCTGGAAAATCTGGCTGAAAAAAAAGTTGAAGGCAACACAGTTCATTATTACGATATTGAAGAAAACCGATTAATATGATATAGAGATACTAGAAGCATGGGAAAAACAGGAATGTCATTAATTTAAGTAATTTTGCACAATCATTGGTGGTTCGATCAAGGGCTGAGCGCAATGCGCTCTTGCCCTTGGCGCCCTGCTATTTCATTAAAATAGGTTGTATTAAAATCCCCCTCACCCTAGCCCTCTCCCGGCGGGAGAGGGGATGATGCGCTTTAGTTAATGGTATTTGATTAGAAGGGGAATGAATCATCGAAACTCAACCCCCCTCTGACTCCCCCAGGCTTGGGGGGAGGATTTGGTAATTAATGAGAATCTTGTTATCAATGGGTACATTATTATGGTAGGATTTATAGATTTGCCATAATTCATAAACACATAAAGGGGACGAATAATGACTCGAAAAATGATGTTTTTATCAGTATTGTTCTGCGTGTTGGCCATGGGCGCCTGGAGCAGCGAGGTTTATTGCCGCTATCAGACAGATGCCGGCGTTTTTTATGGACGGGCTGATGGAGATGTAATTCACCAGTTATGCGCTGCGCCTTGGGCCGGGGGAAAGAGACGGGACATACAATATCCGTTGATAAAGTAAAACTGCTGCATCCCAGCGAGCCGAAAAAAGTGATCGGCCTATCCGGCGCTTATAAAGATAACTGGACTGACGGCAAAAAACCGCTTAAAACCATACGCTGGTTCCTGAAACCGCCAACCACCGCCGCCTCTCCCGGTGAAGATGTAGTGCTGCCCGGTTCTCTGGATACAATAAATGTTGAAACCGAACTGGTTATTGTTATTGGCAAGAGGATCAAAGACGGTTCAATTGCTGAAGCCAAAGAAGCGATCTTCGGTTATACGGTTGGCAATGATATCGTGGGCGATGTCACTTCATATCATCGCGTAGTTGGAGAGCCTCTGGATCAGGAAGAAGTACTGTTGGTTTTTGGTTTGAAGCAATGCGACGGTTTCGCCCCTTATGGACCGTTCATTCACAAAGGCGCGGATTGGCGCAACCGTGAACGAACCCTTAAAGTTATCACTCCTTCAACCGGCAAGGAAATTACTTATAGCCATAACACTTCCAACCTGGCCTATACTCCAGAAAAGATCGTCAGCGATTTATCGCATGTTTATTCTTTGGATCCGGGCGACGTTATTTTCACTGCAACAACCGAAGCGCTTCCAGCCCATGCTGGAGATCTGATGATTGTCAGTATTGAAGGATTGGGAACGATTAAGAACAAGGTTAAAGCGGCGAAATAAAAAACTACCTTGAATACCCGACATTGATAATCAGTATGAGGTTATATAATTTGTTTTATAATCTCTCTTGAGTGGTTTAATCAAGGGCTGACCGTAATGCGGTCTTGCCCTTGGCGCCCACGCATTAAGAGTAATAAGTGATTTTTAAATATCCCTCACCCTAGCCCTCTCCCTGTACAGACCGGGTAGATGGGTAACACATGTTCGGGGACATGGGTTACAGTTTTTTATCAAAACCGGATTTATCCCAGGTTATTGTTTGAGTTTTTTTTTAGGCATCTAGAGATGCTCAGGATAATTGGTTGGCTTAGAGGGAGGAGGTGAATATTTCACCTCCTGCATTATCCCTCGCACCTCGGATCGGCTATCCCTGGCGGGTTGCACTCCTGCAGCGCCCGCTTCCGTTTCGCCCAACCAATTTCTATTGTGACGCCTTTTTCTGGATTGCCAAGTTATCTTCTTTGATTTCATTCAAACGCAGATCGAGCGTCTTGATTTTTTGTCGGCAAAAATATACGTCCATCATCCCATCGGTCATAGCGGGTTTCAAGGCAACCGGGCATCCTACCAGGGCGCGGCTCACCCGGTAATCTTCACCACGGTACGCCACCCGACCTCCTTGTTGCACCTTCCTGATAATGCTGCCCGGCGCGTACTCGATATCCGGCAAACTTCCCGGATAAACAAAAGGACTGGACGTATAATGGTTAGCCGGGACATCCATATCCAGGGCTTCGTGAGGACGCTCAAAATTGTATTCATAACGCCACTCATCAAACCGCCTTTGGCAATATTCCAAATCCACAAACGATTCCCTTATCAGCAATTCTTGCTTAAAGGTCCGGTGAAATCGCTCGACCTTGCCTTGGGTTTGCGGATGGTAGGGGCGACCGTGATACACGCGAATACCCAATCGTATCAGCCATATTGTCAATCTGGTGTATTCGCAGGTTTTGCATCCTCCCCACGGACTTCCGTTATCCATCAACATCGCCCGAGGCATACCATACATCCTGAACACGCTTTCCAGGGAGTCTTGCACGGTTTCCCTTTGCTGATTGGCGCACGAAAATAATCCGGGAACAAAGCGCGTGCAATCATCCAGAATGCTGAGCGGATAACAGCGTGCTTTGAGCGTGGGAAAATCTCCTTTGAAATCCATTTGCCACAATTCGTTGGGCGTATCTTTTTCAAAACGCTTATAGGCTTTGTGCTTGTGACTTTCCTTTTCATCCAGCAATCCCAGTCGGCGTAACACGGCAGTAATAGTGCTGGCGCTAGGAACATTTTCGTATCCCAATTGAATCAGACGAGAGCGAATTTTGCGTCCTCCCCATCCTTTTTCGCGATTTTCTGTAATGGCTTGCTCGATAGACTTATCTGTTTGATGAGGGCAAGTATTGGGTTTTTTGGAACGGTCTTGGAGATTTTCGCCTCCTCCTTCTTTGTACCGTTTGATCCATTTGTAACCCGTCTTACGGCTGATATCAAACCGTTTACATAATTGGCTGATGTTGCTTTCTTCTTGCTGGCTCAACAATACGAATTCTTTTCTCAGAGACATAAGGTCCACCTCGTTCCAGGGCATATTCTTCGCCTCCTTTCAAGGCTAGAATACACTCAGAAAATGTGTTACCTATGTCCCCGAACACCTGTTACCCATGTCCCAGGCCTTTACACTCCCGGGGGGAGAGGGGATAGGGTTATCCGACATTTAAAGTTATTTAGATAGAGTACCAGGCATTATTGCAGAAAGGATTATACAATGTCAGTTCTGATAAATTCAAAACAGAATCGACGACAGTTCCTGAGCAGTACTTTGGCGGGTATTGGAGCGCTGACGGTGCTGAAGAGTTCCAGCAGTGCGGCGCAAGAGTCGAAATCAACCAAATGGGCGTTTTTATCTGATATTCACGTTCCACGCGATCCATCCAATGAATACCGGGGATTCCGTCCGTTTGATAATATGAAGCAGGCCGTGGCTGAAGTTATTGCTTCTGATGTGGAAGGGGCTTTGATTACCGGCGACCTGGCGAGATTGGAAGGCTTCGCGGGAGATTACGCGGCGCTGAAAACCCTGGCTGATCCATTGATTGAGAAGATGCCGCTGGGCATGGCGTTGGGCAATCATGATCACCGGGAAAATTTCCGTAACGCTTTTAAGGAGCATCCCGGCGTAAACCATAAACCGGGCGGCAAGCATGTATTGGTTATCGAGCAGCCCCAAGTGCGATTCATACTTTTGGATTCAATGCTATTTTCAAACCGGGTATCGGGATTGATCGGTAAAGAGCAGCGCAACTGGCTGCGGGAATATTTGAAATCCTCTGATGACAGACCGACCATACTTTTCTTCCATCATGATCTACGCGATTCGGATGGATCACTGTTGGACGCCGACCGCTTATTCTCTATTATTGTTCCATCCAGGAAAGTTAAAGCCATTGTATATGGACATTCTCATGCCTGGGAAATTCAAGATCGTTTAGGGATTCAGATGATTAATCTTCCAGCGGTGGCTTATAATTTTAACGATTCGCAGCCTATCGGATGGATGGAAGTTGATGTGGATGCTCAAGGCGCTCAATTCACCATGCATGCTATCGGCGGCAATATGGATATGAACGGGCAAGTAACCAAACTGGCCTGGAGAAGTTAAGAGGGTTGCCATGCAATACGATTTTACTCATCGTCCAAGGCGGCTGCGCATGAACAGCCGCATCCGCGACATGGTTCGGGAGAATCATGTACGGTTAGACGACCTGGTTTATCCCATGTTTGTGACATATCAGCGAGGCGCCATGAAGCCAATTGCCTCTATGCCCGATTGCTTCCAGTACGGCGTCGATCTGATAGGAGGGGAATGCAAGAAGATTGAGGATATGGGCATCCCAGCTGTGATTCTGTTCGGCATTCCAGAGAAGAAAGACGCGCAGGGGACGCAGGCGTATGCAGAAGACGGCATTATTGCGCAAGCGGTTCGTGAGATCAAAAAAGTCTGCAAGACGCTGGTGGTGATAACCGATATCTGTCTGTGTGAATATACCAGTCATGGACATTGCGGGGTGTTGGATGGTGAAAACATCCTGAATGATGAATCGGTTGAATTGCTTGCCAAAGAGGCAGTGGCTCATGCCAAGGCCGGGTGCGATATGGCGGCGCCGTCGGATATGATGGATGGACGGGTTGCTATTATCCGTAATGAACTGGATAACGCAGGTTTTGAATATCTGCCGATCATGTCTTATTCGGTTAAGTATTCGTCCGGTTATTACGGGCCATTCCGGGATGCAGCTGAATCAGCGCCGTCATTTGGAGACCGACGCTCGCATCAAATGGATCCACCCAACCGTCTGGAGGCGTTGCGTCAAGCCGAATTAGACCTGGATGAAGGGGCCGATATACTGATGGTAAAACCGGGTCTGCCTTATTTAGATATTCTGCGTGATCTACGCAGCCGGTTTGATGCTCCGTTGGCGGTATACAACGTGAGCGGCGAGTATGCACAAGTAAAAGCCGCTGCAGAGCGCGGATGGATTGATGAAAAGCGCGTTGTGATGGAAAATATGATATCTTTCAAACGAGCGGGAGCGGATTTTATTTTGACTTATCATGCTCCCGATGTTGCGCGATGGATTAAATAGCAACTAACAAAAAATATACTGATAATGGAGAATAACTAATGTCTCAAACCCGTAGAACTTTTATCGCAGGCAGCGCCTTGGCTGGCGCTGGATTAGCCATGACCGCCAAAACCGCTTCGGCTGCTTCCAGCGTTAATTTGAACCAGACAGGTAAAGATGCAGAATTAAAGCTTTCGTCGCAAGAAGGGCCTATGCCGGGGAAATCGTTGACGGAAAAACTTGATTTCATGGAAGCCCAGGGATTGGTTGGTCTTGAACCATGGGGCGGCAAATTGTGGGAAAGAGTGGAATCATATCAGAAGGCGCTGCAAGGCCGTAATATGAAAATAAGCGCTATCTGCGCCGGATTCCAAGGCGCTCCTTCATCTGAAAATCCTGATATGCGCAAGCAGGCCATGGAATCAATGAAGCGCATCCTGGAAGCGGCTGGTGAATTAAAATCCACCGGTTTGATTTACGTTCCTGCCTTCAACGGACAGTCGCAAGCGGGTATCGTGGCGGGACGTTATATGCTGATTGATTTTCTTAAAGAAATATCTGAATATGCTGAACAAGTTAAATGCCGTCTTCTCCTGGAACCATTGAACCGCAAAGAGACCTGGTATGTCCGGCAGATTGCGGACGCCGCGCAGATCTGCAAGGAAGTGGATAATCCCTATTGCTGCCTGATGGGTGATTTTTATCACATGGGTTATGAAGAAGCCGACGATTACGCCGGATTCCTAGCGGGTCGTAAATGGCTGCATCACGTTCACCTGGCCAGCCGTCCCCACCGTCAACAACCGGGATTCGACAAAAACGATTCCTTCCGCGACGGCGATGATTTCCGCGCCGGTTTCCGCGCATTGAAAGATATCGGATATCAGGATTATTGCAGTTTTGAATGTGGATGCAATGGTCCAGCCAAGGGACAAGACGCTGGCGAACAGAACAAACTTTCGGAAATGCCCAAGTCGATTGCTTATCTTAAGCAACAGTGGGAAGAAGCTTAGGGGATTTTGGAGTTGTTGCATCAAACAGGGCGCCCACAAGGGGCGCACCCTACTAGATTACCCCTCACCCGTTTATTAATCTATCAAAGAACGGTATCCTTGTTTTGGATGCCGTTCTTATTTTTTGAGGAGATATCATGAATTTTGAAGAAAAGGGTCAGAGTCCATTTTATCCGGGATTGCCGGTTCCGGTTGATCTTTTTGTGGGTCGGAAGACCGAAATTCAACGTATATCCCGCGCTGCTTCACAAGTGGCAACTGGAAAACCGCAAGCAGTTTTTATTATGGGTGAATATGGCATCGGGAAAACATCACTGGCTAAATATAGCAGCGTTCTGGCCGAAGAGAAATATAAACTATTAAGTTATCATGTGATGCTGGGCGGCAAGGATTCTTTGGATGAAATGACGGCTTCCGTAGTGCAGACAATCATTCAGTCTAAAATTTCAAAACCAACCGTCGCTGAGAAAATCCAAGATTTTTTATCTACCTATATTGGAGAGCAATCTCTTTTTGGCATATCTATTAAACTGGATAAATTAAAAAAGGATTCACCTGATATTCGGGAAGGCTTCCTGGCTTTTCTTGGCGAAATATATAAAAGAATTCAAGACGAATACAATGGAATTATCCTGGTATTTGATGAGATAAACGGCATCTCCAACCAATCAAAATTCGCTCAATTTATAAAATCTATGGTTGATGAAAATGCCATAAGCGCTTCTCCACTACCGTTATTATTAATCCTGTGCGGTACGGATGAAAAATATAGAACCATCGTTGAAAAGCACCAGCCAGTGGAGCGAATATTTGAAATATCGCAGATCGAAATAATGAGCAACGAAGAGAGCAATGAATTTTTTCTTAATGCATTCAACAAAGTAGATATGAAACTTGATGAAAACGCTCTGAAAATATTATCAAAATATTCAGGAGGTCTGCCAAAATTACTGCATTTACTTGGTGAAGCGGCGTTTTGGATAACGGACAGTAATTTCATCAATAAAGATGTTGCTCAAAGAGCGGTAGTTGCAGCATCAGAAGAAGTTGGAAGAAAATTTGTTGATCAACAAGTTTATAAAGCGCTTCAAAGTCAGGATTATCATAGAATACTAAAAAAGATTGCTGAAGATCGCCTTGAATTGAGTTTCAAAAAAAGTGATATTGTAAAAAAACTGAATGAAAATGAAAAGAGAAAGTTTGATAATTTTATTCAACGCATGAAGAAACTGAATGTAATAACTCAACGTCAGCGTGGAGAATATATTTTCCGCGACTGGCTTACCCGCACATATATTTATATGAAATCCCTTGATAAAAACTAAATTATCTTACATCAAATGAATCAAAACCACCGTATTCCAAATCAAGATAACTGGCCGCAAGAATTCGTCAATCAGGTTATTCAAGCGGACACATTGAAGACCTTACGGCGTCTGCCGGATCAGTGCGTGGCGCTGGCGGTTACCAGTCCACCCTATTGGGACGTGATCGATTACGACCATGCCGGGCAGTTGGGGCATACTGATTACGAAACCTATATCAGCGACCTGCTGGAGATTTGGCGCGAGACGCAGCGGATTTTGATACCTAACGGGAAGTTGGCAATTGTGACGCCGATTATGCCGATTCCTAAAAAGATTATCAATGATCAGCACACGCGGCATCTTAAGAATATCAGCAGCGATATTGAGCAATCCATATTGAGTAATCTTGAAGGATTTAATCGATATAGTTTGTTCGTCTGGCAAAAGCAGACCACGGTTAAGATGTTCGGCAGTTATCCTTATCCGCCTAATTTATATGAAGATAACACTATAGAATTTATTAATGTTTTCGTTAAAGAAGGAGCGCCTCCGGGCATTGAAAAAGAAGCAAAGGAAGCCAGCAGGATTACTCAGGAAGAATGGCGCAACCTGACTATGCAGGTATGGCCGATATATCCAGCTGACATTAAACGATCCGGCGGGCATCCCTGCCCTTTTCCGGTATCATTACCGCAGCGGTTGATCATGATGTATAGCTTTGGCCGATGCGTCGAAGCCGGATTTGAAGGCGATATCGTATTGGATATGTTCAATGGAACCGGGGCCGCCTGCGTGGCGGCTGAAGCGCTGGGGCGCAATTATATCGGCATCGACCTGAATCCAGAATATTGCCGGGCGGCGCTTAGTAGACTCGAATTGGAAGAGATTGATCCCAAAGCCATTATGTTGTCGGCGCCTTGCGTACGGAAAGCTACCGTCTCTCAGGGGATAGAAACGACGAGTATGAAGAAGAAAAAGAAGTGCGATGTTGATCTGTTGTTTCCGAAGTAGGAGTGGATTTTTGATGGGTCGGTGAGGCTGACCCATCCTACGCATTGGTGGATTTTTCCCGGCATTATATCAAGTAGGATTTTCCAAACTGGCTTACTGCATTTTCTTGCAAAGATGTTTATCTGTTTTATAATTTATTGTTAAAATGGAAAACTTACAGAATAAAAAACATTACTATTATCAACACATCGGTGATTTTAAGGGTGAATTGCGTGATGCTATTCCTCATGATGTTGTTCAAGAGTTGCATCGATGTTCATCTGTCAGGCATTTTATGGTTACGGCCCGGCAGATAATATTAGCGGGACTGTGCATTGCCGTTATTCTTATGTCGGATCGTTGGTTTTATTGGCTGCCCTGCTCTATCGGGCTGGGATTTATAATATTTGATTTCACTATTTTACTGCATGAAGTTATTCACAATTTGGTTTTGCCTAAAAAGAATAAAAGATTAGACCGTATACTGGGTTGGTTATACGCACTGCCCAGTGGGATTTCTCAGACCCAGTTTAAGCGGTGGCATCTGGATCATCACGCAGAACTTGGCTCTTCAAGCGATGATCCCAAACGCGCTCACTTGACTCCTAAAATTAATAAGCGATGGTATAAACTGCTTTATGCTACGCCATTTTTATTCTATAAATATTTCAGCGCCGCCGCTAAAGAAGTGAGTAGATATCCAGAGCAACTACGCGCTGCCATCAAAGCAGAGCGACTTATTACTATTAGCATTCATTTGGTTATTATGGTTATCATTGGCTGGCTGGGCGGCGGGTGGATATTGCTGAAAGTCTATTTGATTCCATATTTTTTTGTTTTTCCGGTCGCATTCACCCTTAATCGGCTGGGGCAGCACTATAATGTTAATCCTGATGACGTCGCCCAATGGTCAACGCTAATGAAAGGGAGTTTTTTGTGGGATTTTGTATTTCTTAATTCCAATTATCATCTGGAACACCACTATTTTCCAGGAATTCCCTTTTATAACCTGCCTATGGTTCATCACTTATTAGAGCCATTGTATGAGAGACACGGGATCAAGAAGCAAACTTACTCTAAATTGTTGTATGGCTGGTTTATTGAAAACCGTGCTCCTCATACTAATTGGAGTAAGAAATAATCGGCTGGAATGCCCTCATTATGATTTGTGGATTTATTACCTTCATCCCTAGTACGACCTATCGTTACGACCGTATAATCTATGGCGATTATAAGAAAGAGTTTTTTATCTATTAGTGCGACCAATTTCTTTTGTCAGGCGGTGTTTTTCTGTTATGCCCCCTCACCCTAGTCCTCTCCCGGTGGAAGAGGGGACTTGGTTATACGGCATAATAAGTTGGTCAAAGTACAAGATATTCATTAGAAATTTTTCAGGAGGCTTATTGATGTTTTATTCTTGCAGAAATTTAAGTTTATTCATTCTTCTTGCCCTGGGGCTGATGATCTGTCCCGCCTATGGTGAAAAAGAGCATAAAGCCGAGGCGGAAGTTAAAAGCGGAACCGCTGAAAAGAAGGCTAGTGAAGTTAAAGTCGAGGTTAAATCAGACAAGGATTCTAAAGACGGTAACGTCAATAAAACTAAAACTGAATCCAAATCTGAAAACTCTACAGAGAATGAAGTAGGCGATATAAAAGTCTATAACTATGGCATACAGGCTATATTTATTAATTCCGACGTTACGATCAGCGGAGGAACAATTTCCGGTGAGATGACCAAAAATGAGAATGGAGCAGTGAAGCAACCAGCTAAACCTGCCGGTCAAAAACCTCCTGCCAATGGCGCGGCAAAACCAAAGCCAGCTGATAAACCTGAGAAACCAGGTAAATTCGCTACCTTGATCAAAGACGCCACCAAAGAAGCCGGATTATTTACGGTTTATACAGCCAAAGACGAGAAAATATATTGGGAAATTCTACCAGAGCAGACCGACAAGAACCTGATGGCTTCTGGAACACTGGCTACTGGATTGGGTTCAGGTTGGGTGAAGCCGGGTACATACATGGGCGGATTGGTAGTGCAGTTCCGTAAAATTGATAATAAGTTGCAATTGATCCAAAAAAATACCCGTTTCGTCGCTCCTGGAGACTCTCAAAAAGAAGCGGCTATCGCCAAGAATTATAGTGATGCGATAATAGCTTCATTTCCTATTGATGTTACCAATCCGGAAAACTCGGCTTACGTGATCGAGATGGGGAAATTTTTACTGACCGACTTTTTCAGCATGGGCCGTGATGTGAACAGTTCGCTGGGCGGCGCCTATGGTTTCGACCGCAGCAACAGTTATGTAAAGAAAACCAAGGTGTTCCCTGAGAATATAGTTGTCCGTACATCTTACGCATTCCGTTCTGGCGGCATG
Source organism: bacterium (assembly GCA_963662285.2). GTDB lineage: Bacteria > Hinthialibacterota > Hinthialibacteria > Hinthialibacterales > Hinthialibacteraceae. The sequence goes on along the minus strand of CAXXMV010000003.1, from coordinate 254,883 downwards.
GGGGGAACCATAGCGGTTCCTCATTCGGGCAGCGTTCAATTGGACTTGTTATTGGATATCCGCGAGTTGAAAGACAATCCTGATTTCAAACCCCGCGTAGCTGATACGCGGATTGGACATTTTCTTGAGGCTCATATAGATTTTACGGATAATGAACGGGCAACGCGCTTTGTTCGTTATATCAGCAAATGGGACGTCCGCAAAGCCAGCCCCGAACTGGAGATGTCACCTCCAGTCAAGCCGATAGTGGTATGGATCGAAAACACGGTTCCCAAGAAATACCGTGGAGCGATTCGGGATGGTTTGCTGGAATGGAACAAAGCGTTTGAAAAGATCGGCGTTAAAGGCGCCCTGGTGGTGAAAGAGCAACCGGATGACGCCAGTTGGGATGTTTCGGATTCACGTTATAACACCATCCATTGGAATGAATCGCATGATATGGCTTATGGCGGAGTGGCTCAGTGGGTGGCTGATCCCAGGACGGGTGAGATTTTACACGGTAGTTTTCTGGTCGAAGCGGAGAATCTTCGCGGATTGTTGAATTTACGCCGCGTCCGTGAACCGGACCGCGTAGCAATGTTAAAAGAACGTTTGACAGGCGAAGCGCCGGTTAATGCCCGCCAAATGATGACCGACTACCAAAGCGCCAAAGCGGATCAAGCGGCTTTCGGAATGACAATCATGTCGGCCCGCGCTGGGATAGATAATATTTCAGAAGAGGTCAAAGACGATTTCATCAACCAGTATTTATTCTCTCTGATATGCCATGAATGGGGTCATGTACTAGGCTTCCGGCATAATTTTGAAGCCAGCACCTTGCATCCCCTGGAGGATTTGCATAACAAAGCGTTGACTAAAGAAACAGGTCTGACCAGCAGCATTATGGAATACCTACCCATCAACATCGCTCCAGAAGGAGTTGAGCAAGGTTACTATTTCGAACCGACCATCGGCCCTTATGATTATCTGGCGGTTGAATACGCCTATAGAGAAATTAATCCAGCCACGGGAGAGACGGAAGCCAGCATACTTAACGCTATTGCGGAAAAGGCTGAGACGCCCAAGTATACTTATGGCACGGACGAAGACGCTTACGGAAGAAGCCTTGATCCATTGTGCAACACCTTTGATCTAGGCAATGATCCACTGGCGTTCGGCAAGCAAACCACTCAGTTGGTTCAGGACACTATCCCGAAATTACCTAACCTGGTAAAGGATGGCGATACCTACCTAATGGTGCGTATGGCATATAACCGTCTGTTGAGTTATTATTTCGACAGTACGAGTTTCGCCTTGAAATACATTGGCGGGCAATACGTTAACCGCGTCAAAAAGGGCGGCCCCAACGATCCAGCGCCATTGGAGCCAGTATCTGCTGCGCGTCAGCGTGAAGCGGTTAATTTTATTGTTGAGACGATATTCTCCGACAAGATTTTTGACGTTGATCCTGAGATGCTCAATATGATGGCGGCGGAAAAATGGTATCACTGGGGATCAAGTTTATCAACAGCATCCAGTGAATATTCACTCAGTTCAATGGTTGAGAATATGTATGACGTTATTTTGTACTCGGCTTATTCTCCACTAATAATGCGCCGTTTGATTGATGCGGAAAAGCAACTAAACGAAGGGCAGATCGCTTTCACTGTTCCAGAGTTTTTCCGCCGTTTTAAGCAGGGAATCTGGAATGAAGTGTATAGCAACATTCGGCTGGATTCTGATGGAAAAGTCAATATTGATCTTGATAAATCCTATAGCAACAAAAATCCATTAATTTCCACTTACCGCAGGACGCTGCAACGCCTGCACCTGAAACGCATGATAGAGATAACATTACAGGCGCCTTACGGAATGCCGGATGACGCACGCACCCAAGCCTGGCGTACGCTGGTAGACCTGGAGAAGCATTTATCGACTATGGTGAAAGCCATTGAAGGCGTGGAAACAATTGATGACTATACCCGCGACCATCTTGCTGAATCACTGGTTAAGATACAACGTACGCTTAATGCCAATATAAGCGCACGGGTTGACCGTTGGTAGTTTAGACTAACCAATTATCCCCCGGTTTCTTTTGAGGAACCGGGGGATTTTTTTTAATTTTTGTCTGAATCAGGATTTGCTGGATTGTTGGGATATTCAAGATTTTATGCAACCGGGTAGTTATGATAATTGTATGGATTGCGTTTACTAAAGTGTTTTTTACAGATTACACAAAATACAATTATAACAAACAAAAAGGAATATATAAAATCACAAGAGATATATCAACGTTTCTCTGGTTTATAGGGTTGACCGATTCCATCAATACGATCCCATACCGGATCGCGAATTATTTCACTCAAAATTGAATAACGGTGAGGTCGCCTGTATGCATTGCCCCAAATGGATTTGGCCCGTCGCCGACGGATATCTTTCATATCAAATGCAGCGTAAAAGACGCCTTCTTCTTCCCCTGCCTGAACAAGGCAGCGCCCACCCGGATCAAACGCAACGGAATGACCGTTGTTATATGGCTTCGGGTAGTTTGTCATAGCCACGCCAAACAAGTTTTCAACAGCGCGGATGCGAAACTGCTGGATGCGCAGATCATCTAAACCGCAGCAGTTGGGCGTCAATACCAATTCAGCGCCTTTGAGCATAAGAATGCGGGCGCTTTCAGGTTGTTCGCGGTCGAAACAAATCATCGACCCTACGGTGACGGTTCCTTTAGCAGTTTCTAAAGAGCCGGTGTAAAAATCCTCTCCAGGAGTCATGTTTCTTTCCATCGATTTAAAATCACTGGTATGCACTTTTGCATAGGTCAAGACTTCGTTTCCTTTCCAATCGAATATGGTGACGGCATTGCGCGGCAAAGGATTCCATTTCTGTGAGTAAGTCACTGCGATAGCCATTTTTAATTCCTTGGCAAGGCGGGCGAAATGTTGCACCCACGGCCCATCTTTCGCCACTGCGCGATTCCAAAACTTTTCGCGTTCGCCTTCAACACTTGCATCGAATCGCGTGTAACCGATATTCCACATTTCACTCATAAGCGCGATATCCGCCCCCTGCTTCGACGCCTCCCGGCAATAGTGCTCCGCTTTATCACGGTTGGCTTCTTGATCGTTGCCAAATGAAGAGAGTTGCAATAATGCTGTAACAATGCGGGGATCATCTTTTGCAAACAAAGGCGAATCGTTCCCGTCATTGGCTAAACTAGCCAATGATAACGATAATAATAAGACGACGGTTGTTAATCTCATATTAAAAACCTCTTTATAAACGTTCTCATATAAACATACGATTAGTAAAATTGCTAATAATTATTGATGCATAATCTATTATAGATTACCGTAATAGTGAATCGTTGATAGATTCATCCGCCTATCCTTTTGGGGTGGCTTTATTATATGATATTACTTGATGTATGCAATCTTTTTATTGATGTTCTACAATAATGAAGATGTTTATAAACAATTAAAAAGTATCCTATTCAGAGAATGGAGATGATGATTATGGGGCTTAATGAGAAACAAGATAATAAATCACCAAGAAGAAGTTTCTTGAAAGGTTCAGCGGCGAGTTTGTCGTTGGCGGCTATAAGCGCATCGGGCTTGTCGCGTAGGGTTCATGCAGCTGGCAGTGGTGTTATCAGGATTGGCCTGATTGGTTGCGGGGGACGTGGAAGCGGAGCGGCCAGGGATGCCATGCAAGTGGATGAAGGCGTACATCTGGTAGCAATGGGCGACGTTTTTGAAGACCGACTCCAGAATAAGCGGAAAGAACTTAAAAAAGATCTGCCGGATCAAATGAAAGTGGATAACGACCATTGTTTCGTTGGATTCGACGCCTACAAGAAAGTAATCGCCAGTGATGTTGATGTGGTGCTGATCGCCTGCGCTTCCACATTTCACCCATATTATTCCAAATGCGCCATTGATGCAGGGAAACATGTGTTCGTTGAAAAACCTCATGGCATTGATCCTCCAGGAATCAGGATGATGAAGGAAGTTTGCGACACAGCTAAAAAGAAAAAACTATGTATTGTGTCTGGTTTGATGAACCGCTACGTTCCCGGAGTTCGCGCCACAATCAACCAAATAAAAGATGGAATTATCGGCGACATCGTGTCGATTGAAGAGAATTACCTGCGCGCTCCTTATGTTTTGGTTCCACGAACAGCCAAGGACAGCGAGATCGAATATCATTTTCGCAACTGGTATCATATTTCATGGCTTTCGGGTGATGACGTTCCCCAATCATTAGTGCATAACTTAGATAAAGCCTTATGGGCCATGAATGAAAAGACGCCCATTAAAGCCCATGGGCTTGGCGGGCGATCCGCCTCTTTCGGCGATATATACGGTGACGTGTTCGATCATCATACAGTAGTATACGAATATGATAACGGAGCTAAAATTTATGCCTTCTGCCGAACACAGCATGATTGCCATACAGGCGTTTCTGATATTATTCAGGGAACCAAGGGGCGGTGCGATCTGCTGGAAAACCGTATAACCGGCGAAACAAACTGGCAATATAATGGCAACCATGATAGTGGATACAAAGTAGAACATCAGGAGATGTTGGCGGCTATCAGAGCTGGTAAACATATAGTTAATGATTATATGGTAAACAGCACTATGGCGGGCGTACTAGGGCAAATGGCCTGTTATTCAGGTAAGCAATTGACATGGGATCAAGCCTATAACTCAGATTTCACCTTTGGACCTTCTGAATATAGTTTTGATATGAAATCTCCTAAACTGCCTAATCCTGATGGGAATTATCCCATTGCGGTTCCTGGTAAGACTAAAGTTATGTAATTAGCAGTTACTCTAAAGTGGTTTGATCAAGGGCTGACCGCATTGCGGTCTTGCCCTTGGCGCCCGGCCATTGGTGATTGCTTTAAACAGGGCGCCCACGAGGGGCGCACCCTACATTTCTAGATATAATTATATTATATATTGGTTAGAATCGTATTATCTGCGGTTTTTGCGGTCCATCATTGAGCGAAGGCTGGATGTGCGGGAGGAGTCGTCGGCATCGCTTTTCTTGTCTTTTCTTAGTTCAACTCCAGATGTATCAATTTTATCGAATATAGTAGATTCACCTAAATTCAATTCGGTCTTTTTGAAAGGCATCTGATCTGGTGAAACTGAATGTAATTGATCCTTCAAATGGCTGAGTTTTGCTTTAATCCATTCAACTGCGCCGGGTCTTTCGTCCAGGTTGTGCATGGCTTCTTCAGAAAAGACGCCTTCTAACTCGTCCATAATGACTTCGGGAATATCAATGCGACCAAAACCATCCACCATCAGATATCCCATTGATAGAGACCAGGCTAACATATCTTTTTTCTGCAATATTTTGTCAAGCGCACGGACATCTTGAACAATTGAATTGGCGGGAACGCTATATTCGCTTTTTAAGAGATGATTATAGATGCCCATTAAAACTTTATAAAATGTATCCTCACATTCCATATCTGGATTTTCGCTTTTAGTATGAAAAACCGGAAAGGTCTTGGATTTCTCATCATATTGAGAACTAAAACCTTTATTACATACAACGCATTTCAAATGATGCGTAGATTTCTTTGTAGATAAATTCATGATGAAATTCCCCTAATTATAGTAATAAGGGATTTTACAACTTTTTTGAGATGATTGAAATAGAAGTTATGAGATATTGACTATTATATTAGTCTATTCACTTGTTTCCCGGTTGCTTGAAGCGTCTTGTTTTTGTAAAAAGCGTTCCCGGTATACCTCTTTAGCTGTTTCGGCAATCTCCTTGGTTATTTTCTGGTTGACAATACAACCTACCGCAGAACCAAAAACAGGAACAATCTGCGCCGCTTTTCTGCTGCCGAAGCGGATGCCGATTTTTTGAGCGATTTTAGCAAAACCTTGTACGAATAATCTTTTTTGCAATAGATTAATGGGAGTTTTACCTTTTAACAGTCCCGCTGCGGTGCGCATCTCATTTTTTAATGCGTCGCGTTCTTTACCAGAGGGATGACTGTATGATTCGGCCAGCAGTTTTGCGGCGAAAAGTTTCTCTTCCGGACGGGAGACATCGAAGCCATAGCAGTATCCTATCTGTTGTATGGTGCGCAGTTGCAAGGCCAGCAGGGATACTGCATCAGCGCTTAAAAGAAGGATGCCTCCTAATCCGGTGGCGGCCCCTTCGGCGGCGGAGAGCCAACGGCCTTTGCTGATATAGGCGTTAGCAATATCATCGTTGCGCGATATGGGCAGAGAACTGATATCTGTCAGACATTGTACGTCGTCGCCTTTCTTCTGGAAAGACTCTATCACCCGGTCAACGTTGACCATTTTGTCCCATAATTGCATAGAACCTTCGACGAAATTGGACAGCATTTTGCTGATGGAGAAGTCTAATTTTTCATGGCCTGTTTCTTCGGTATTCTTATTGCCTTTTTGGGTAGGCTCTTCTTCGTCAGGTAAAATCCATTCCTGGTTATCAGACATCACATCCTCTTCATTCTTCAGGTCAAATTCATCTTTGATTTGGTCGTTTGCTTCTTGAGTTTGGGTATTTTCTTCATCAAATTCAAGGTTGGCTTCCAGTTCTTTTTCCAGAGAGAAACCAAGCGGGTCAGTTTGCATGGCGGATGCGCGGTATAAGCGAATGGCTTCATAACCGGCGATACGGTAAACTGAGGTCAGGGCTTTCCGGGTGGCCATCTCGGAAGCGCCTTTGAATATAACTTTCCTGATCCAATAGTTTGGATTAACAATACTTATAGCAGACCAGATGCGCCCGGCGATGCGTCCACCTGTGCGGATGCCCTTTTTATCAATGGTCTGTCTGGTTTTCTCAAGAATTGATTTTGCTTCCATTATTGAGGCGACGGTCACTTTATGAAAAGAGGGTAAATCATCCAACATTGTTCGAGTGCGATGGGCAATACGCTCGTTCAAAAGCAGCAATTGCATAATGGTAATTTCATATTCAGGATTATTGGATTGGGGGAAATAGACTGCCGCAATTTGTTTAACCAAGTCATGACAATCATCACGCAGGACAGGTAGATTCAACAGTTCCACTGAAGAGAATGAGTACCATGCGTCGCGGATTTTTTTTTTGAGCAACTCTTGCGCGGCCTGATCCACTGTGGAAATATTGGATTTATTCAAATAGTCTGCATTTTCGGCTGAATCTGAATCATATTTCAGCAGTTTGTGAAGCAACAGAGCGTATTTCCATAAACGCACGGATAGATATGAGAATCCTATCAGGGCCAAGATGATCAATGGCGCCAATAGATATAAGGGCATTTCCAGAGTAATGTCACCCATCACTAATTATTATCCTGTAGGCTTTTGTTCAATGATATTGGTTGTGGACGCGAATAAAACTCTGCTGTTATTGAGCCGTTCTCATCCTGCAAAATAAACGGACCAAGCATCATCCAATTGTAGATCATCATATATTCCTGAAGGTTGCCATCCTGGTGGAATTTGATTATGACGCCCATTGATTCATTGCTCCACATGCCATATTCGATGCGATTGAGATTGCCATTGTCATAATAAGTTATGGCGAGCGAGCGTTTTTTCTCTACTGAGTTTCTGGTTATTTGATGAAGAACCTTAGCTTCTCCCAAAAAATCGAGCGTTACTTGATAATCATTCTCATCGAATTCATAGATTGTCTGATAGTCAGTTTTTGTTTTCGCCGTTATTTCGTTGAGGTCGTATTCCAGGTATTCCCGCCTGGTAGTTCGAGCAAAGTTAAGCGCTCCACGGATGAAGGCATCGAAATCGCCTAAGGATTGCTGGATATTCGGATCATCAGGCCATGGAACGACAATTTGACTAGAAGCGGAAGTTATCTGGACGGCTGCATCTGCTTCGGTCTGATCCAGGGTAAAATCATATTCAAAGGTCAATGATTGGTGTATCATCTGGACTAGATTAACGGTATTCTCAATTCTCTTCTGCTTAAAGTACATTTCGGCAATACATACAACCAAAGCAACCGTTATTATAAAAGCAATCAGAATCTTGTATCTATGTTTTTGCATACTGTAATTCCTTTCTAAACTCTACGCCTCTCGACTATATAAACATCCTACCTTAACATCATAATATACGAAGTCTGGATGAGTTCCATTCACGCATCCCATAATTCCAGGAGAAATAGTATGTCAAATACACCATGCGCCATAATTACCGGCTCAAGCCGCGGTATCGGACGCGGCATTGCTATTGAAACGGCTAAAGCCGGATACGATATCGTAGTTAATTATGCTGGCAATCAAGCAGCCGCCCAAGAGACTAAAGGTATTATCGAACAATTAGGTCGCAGAGCCATTACTATTCAAGCAAATATTGCGGATGAAGATGACCGTAAGCGCCTGATTGATGATGCTATAGATCATTTCGGGCGCTTGGACCTTCTGGTTAACAATGCTGGAGTGGCGCCTAAAGTACGCGCTGACTGGCTGGAGATGTCGATGGAAAGTTACAGATATGTCATGGATACCAACTTGACAGGCCCGCTGTTTATTACCCAATACGCCGCCAATAAAATGGTTGAGCAGCGCCAGGCGGGAACCATTGAAGTTGGCCGCATCGTATTTGTAACTTCCATCTCAGCTTATACCGCATCGATAAACCGAGGCGAGTATTGTCTCTCAAAAGCGGCATTATCAATGACCACTAAATTGTTCGCGGACCGGCTGGCGTCAGAGGGAATCTGGGTCTATGAGATACAACCCGGCGTCATTGCGACGGATATGACTTCAGTAGTACAAGAGAAATACGATAAGCTGATTGCCGAAGGTTTAACTCCCCAACCCCGCTGGGGAACGCCGGAAGACGTCGGTAAAGCCATCAGCGCCATTGCGCAGGGTTATTTTGATTTTTCCACTGGAACATCGATAGAAGTCGGCGGTGGATTCGGGGTGCGGCGATTGTGATAAAATAGATTAGGATATTGCGCGTAAGTTATAGTAAATAAGCAGATTATGACAACCTCAAAGGATTGCCACTACATGGTTTTAACAGCGAATCTTATCCATACTAAGCGCTATGACTTATTATATATACGGTTAGGTTGTGAAGGAGATGAGCCAGCGATGTTACGCGGTATGCTTTGAGCCAGTCCTCTTTGCGGCAAAAGAGAAAGCAGCTGGCGAGAACCCAGCCTACTCCGAAATTTTGAAGCATATATGCAAAGCCTTGCGGTATATGCATCAACGAACACCAGCATGAAGCCCATAAAATCTGAACAATGGGCGTGCGCCGGGCGATCTTGGACACAAGCAGGGGAAGCCATTGGATGTAGATCGTCTCGGTAAATGGCGCAACGATGACGATCATAAAAAAGGCGAAAAAGGCGCCGTGTAGTTCGATCAAACCTTGATTGACTTCTCTGGCGCCTACGAATCCTATTGGTTTTATGATCAAACCAATTACCATATTGACCAGTAAAGCGCAGACGGCGAATCCAATGATCTGCGCAGCTTCATGCCAGCGCCTCAGTGGTTGACATTCTCCATCTCGAAATAACGGCATAACTATTATTCCTTCAATTTAATTCTATAACATTAGTTTTATCGGTGGGTCGGTAAAGTGTGACCCACCCTACTTGGGATTTTTAAAATTAGTTTTTAGTCGGTCACTACATGCCCGTCTCGTAGTTTAAGGCTTCTATCTGAGTTATGGGCGATATCCGGGTCGTGAGTTACTATAACCACGGTTAAATTTTTACTTTTTTGCTGCTCCCTTATGATGGCCACAAGTTCTTCGCTATTAGCGGGATCAAGATTGCCGGTTGGTTCATCCATGAAGAGGATTTTAGGAGAATTTATCATGGCGCGGGCTACGGCGACGCGTTGTTGTTCTCCTCCTGATAGTTGATTAGGTTTATGTTGCAATCGATGCCCCATACCTAATTCGGTGAGGATTGCTTTGGCTTGATCCTGTAATTCACTCTGCGGACGGCGCGCAATCATGCCGGGAAGATACACATTCTCCAAAGCGCTGAATTCCGGCAGGAGGTGATGGAATTGAAAAACGAAACCGAATTCACGGTTTCTGATGCGATCTTGTTCAGAAGAGTCCAGAGAAGAGAGTTCATGCCCCAGATAATGCACTGAGCCGCTAGTTGGAACATCAAGGCATCCCAGCAGATGCAGAAGAGTTGATTTTCCAGAGCCGGATTCTCCGGTAATAGCAAGAATCTCGTTCTTCATTACTTGTAATTGCAATTCATGCAGCACGGTCAAATCTTCATCGCCGGTATGAAAAACCCGTTTGAGGTCTTTGGCTTCTAAAATGACGTGATTGGCTTCCAGATTCATGGGCTTATTCTTTCGAGTTATTAATTCTATCGTTCAATCTACCGAGTTTCATTTCCAGGCGCTTGATCCATTCCAGGCGTGACAGCGCATTGGCGCCCTCGAGAGCGGTAGTATAATGATGACGCGCAGCAGGTAATTCGCCAAGTTCAACAAGTACATCGGCTAAACTTTCATGGGTATCGATTGAACCAGGTTCAATTTTAAGCAATTTTTCATAGGCGGCTGCTGCGATATCCGGTTGTTTATAATGATCCTTATAGATCATGCCCAATAATGACAGTGCGCGGGTGTTGGAAGAATTAACCCTTAATTCTTCTTGAAGATATTGGGCAGCCTCTTTATATTTACGTAATCTGTACGAAACAATTCCAGCTAAATAATTTACCTCTTCGCGATTAGGATCAATCATTAAAAGGGTATCGACCATGTTTTGCGCTTTTGCATAATAGGCTTTATCCAAATAAAGGCTGCATAAAAGGTAGTAGGTTTCCGGCGTGCAATAGGTCTCTTTGGAACGCTCCAGGTAATCAATAGCGCGAGTTTGATATTTTCCTAATCGACTGGCAAAAAGCCTTCCCTGTTCAAATAAAATAACGCCGCTCTGTGGAAATAGTTGGTTGGCTCGCTCCAGATATTTTTCAGAATTTTGAAAATCGGTATTAGTCAGTTTATTATTTGACTTTTTATAGAGATTCAGATGATAAATTCCCTTGTGCAGATAATGTGATGCGCATAAATGACGCAGCGCCATGCCAAGCGACAATATTAATATCGGAGTAAGACAGAGGGAGACTAATATTTTCCAGGATATCCATATTCTTGATGGCTGAGCAGGTTTGGCGGTTAAAACAATAATTCCTCCTGCTGAAAGAGCGAAAAGGATGGAACTGGCTGGAAGCAGCAGGGGAAAGTCATATATGCACTGGATGATGACCATAAGAAAAATTGCGGCGCAGCCAGTTAACAATATTGAATCGCGCCTTGATTTCCGCCCCCATAGAATACCATGCACAGCGGGATATATGATGGATAAGAGAAAGAGGATGAATAGCCCATATCCGATGATACCCTGCTCGGCCAGAATGTGCAGATAATCGTTATGCGCCCGGTCAGAGCGGGTAGTATTCATTTCACGCGTAATATGCTGGATGCGTTCGGGATCAGTTTCCAGGGCGGATTGATAGATGGTATCCAGATAAAGCGGCTGATAATGTCCCATGCCCTGCCCTATTAGAGGTTTCTCGCGCCACATGCGTAATGCGGCGTACCATAACAATGGCCTGGAGCGTAAACTGGCGTCCCGCAGAGTGGCGGCGTGATAGAAGCGTTGGCCGATTTTATGAATCGGTCCTGAACTTGTCTCAAGCGCAAATATAGAGGATATTATTACTAGCATACCGGCTACTGTTAAAACAGTCGGTTTCCAATTGCGCTGAATTATCTCGGAAATATTAAATCGTTCAGACCATTGCCGATAAAACAGAATTAATGAAATGATGCCAAAAACGGGGATCAAACTGGCCCAGATCCCCCGTGTATAGGTATAAAGCAGGGTGTAAATAAGTAAAACGCTGTATACCATAATTGCGCAACGAGTCAACCAGCGCTTAGACAATGCCAATAAGGTGAATAACCATAACAGCAGGATGGCGCCATAATTGGCGTAAAAATTAGGATTGCCCAGGCTGGACCAGATAACGCCGCGATCAGAACCAATATTTACATTGTACCAATAAGTATTTTTACCATAAACAAAGTGTAGATAGGGGAACCAGTCGAATGTATTGGCCACAGCCAGGAATACCGGAGCAATCTGGCCGATTACTGCGATTACGACTAGGCGCATAAAATCCCGGTTGGTTTTACATACATCGGCAACCAGCAGGATGAATAAGAGCCATGAGGAGATTTGGAAGGCTTTATCCAGTGTGTACTCATAATTGGCGTCGAAGGCGGCGCGAAACAGCATGTAGCATATCCACAGCATGATTACCGCAGTGGATAATTGCATACGCAAGTTGTTTCTTCTGAATATCCATACCGGAAGAGAAAGAAAAGCGGTAATAAGGACGCCGCATTCCAAGAAACGGAATTTGCTCTCCGGCCCGGCGCTGATGCCTATATTCAGATCAACCAATATAGGAACCAAGAGCAGTAAAGCGGCTAGCGCCAGATAACGGCAATGGTCAATATAATCCAGAGTTTTTTTCATAATAACGTTATTATTCGCTTCATCAGTTTACGGTTTAAATATTAAACAAAACATAATCAGGCTATTTCGATTGACGAAAATTAATTAGAGTGAATTGCAAAATTCTTAAATGCATCGTAGCGCATTGATTAAAAAGGTAAATTCACATGAACTCAAATATTCGAATTGAGAAAGTTACAAAAGGCTTTGCAGCGATTACTGATAATTGTAAGGGATTTGGTAAATCGCCCGAAGAAGCATGCGAAGTTATTACTACTGTTTTTAACAATTATAATCAGTGGTTCACCAAAGAATACATATCAATAGATTCACCTATCATTATTTTTGGATGCGGCCGCAGTGGAACCACCTTGTTGAGAGTCATGCTGGATTCACACAAGAACATTGCCTGTGGTCCGGAGTCGGAATTACTGCTGTTCAACAAAAGAAGATTTATTCATCCAGATACTAGTAATTTCAGAAACAACCAAATTGAAACGTATCAATTATGTAAAACTTTTTCTTTTTCTGCAGAAGAATTTTGGAGGATTTATCAAAATTCTCTCTGTTACGCTCATTTAGTAGAGAATTTTTTCAGAAGTTACTCCGCAAAAATGGGCAAAAAACGGTGGGCTGAAAAGACTCCTAAAAATGTTATCAATCTTGAACAAATCACCAATTATTTTCCTAAAGCAAAATTGATTCATATGATCCGCGATGGACGGGACGTCTTTTGTTCACTCAAAACGCATCCCAAATATGTATGGGAAAATGGAAGACTAATTCACAATAAACTGTGCATTGATTCCAACAAATGCATTCAACGCTGGCTCAATGATACCAAAGCCGGACTGGAATGGAGAGATTCAGGCAACTACCTGGAAATCCGTTACGAAGATTTGATTCATTCTGCTGAAGATACTTTGAGAACTGTTCTCGATTTCGTAGATGAGCCTTGGGATGAAAATGCGCTTAAGTATTATGAAAATAAGAATCAATCACACAGTTTGGAATACAACGCCTCATCGCCGGATGTGACTAAGCCCATACATAGCAGCGCTAGGGGACGATGGGAAACAGATATGCCTGCTGAAGATAAAGAACTTTTCAAGCAGCAAGCGGGTGATTTATTGATCAAACTTGGTTATGTACAAGACAATAACTGGTAATTCAGGGCTTGGATGCGTCTTTATAGAAAGCAAGCGTTTGGGCTGCAATAGTCTTCCACGAAAACCGCGTCTGCGCATCTAACTTAACGTTTTGCTCTAATTCTTGAACTTTAGATGGATCGCTCAGCAGGGTAATTACCGCATTCGACAATTCATTAATATCTCCTGGAGTTACCAGCAGTCCGGTCTGATTATGGGATATCACTTCATCAATGCCGCCGACTTTGGAAGCCACGATAGCCTTGCCCGCCGCCATCATCAACATCAGCACGGCGCTTTGATCTATGTCGCGATATGGCAACACGGCAATAGTTGATTGATTTAACGCCTCGGATAATTCATCGTCCGGTATGTAGCCTAGATGAATATCAACTGACGCGGCGATGCCTGATTCATCAATTATCTTTTGATATGGCTCGAAAGAGGAAATCGCCTGTCCTACAATTTTGAGGCGTGTGTTTGGGATGCGCTGATGGATATTGACGAAAGAGCGCAGTAATATATCCAACCCCTTGTAGGGCCGGATATTGCCGAAGAAGAGAATCACTGGATGATCCGGTTTGTTTTCTGTATTGGATTCATTTAACAAGAAACCATATTCACCTAATGGAATAATCTGACTGGCCGCCTTGGTTTCGGGGAAAAGTTTGTTAAATGTCGTCCGTGAATGATTGGTATGAAAAATCATGCCCTGCATGCGATGATAAATTTTTCGGTATAGCGCCACAGATGAATCATCGGCCTCATGGGGCAGGACGTTATGTACGGTGTATATCCAGGGAATCTTCTTCAGAGGAATCAAGCGCATAAGATTTAGCATAAGCCGGGGATAGGTAGCGCATTGCCAATGAACTATATCGGCCTCTTTTCTTAAACGGCGGCAGATCGACCATAGGCGAAGTGGATTGGTGCGTTTTCCACGGAAAACACGATGGACGTGGACGTTATCAGGCAAGTCACGTTCATCCCACCTGACTCCGGTTATGATGTCGCATTGAACCTTTTGAGCGCCAAGCGCTTTGGCTAGGGCATAGGTGCAATGAGCGATGCCTCCAGCGCCGGATGGTTCTATAAAAACAACTCGCATTTTTTTCCTCAATAAGTTTTTGTTGGGTTAGAAATACAATTAGGGGAATTCTTTCAAGGGCAGACAAGACACTGCCCTTGGCACCCTGATTTTTTTAATCTGTTGTGCTTGTACCTCCGGGCGCCCACGAGGGGCGCACCCTACATGGATAGAACTGATCTGTATACTTCCAGGGTTTCTTTGGCTGCTTTTTGCCACGAGAAATCTTTGGCTCGTTTTATGCCTTTTTTTGACCACTCTTCTCGTTCATCCGTCATCCATAGGCGATCCATGGCTTCTATCCATTCATCATAGTCCCAGCTGTCGATCAGGCATCCCGCTTTACCGGCCACCTCGGTTATGGATGAATGGTTTGGCGCTATAACCGGGGTTCCACAGGCCATTGACTCCAAACCGGGCAGCCAGAAACCTTCATATTGCGGCGTGAGAATAGAAAACTGAGCCGCTGAATAGTACATCCTCATTAAATCCAGATCGGCTACATATCCTTCAAAGCGGACGTTGCGCTTTATATTGAGCGATTCGAAGGTTTCGTATATTTCATCGTATAACCAACCGTCTTTACCTACTACCACCAGGGTGGCGTCGGGTTTTGAGTGTTTCAACCACTTGGCGAATAGTTTGAAGAGGAAGGGGTATTTTTTACGCGGCTCCAAGGTTCCTACGGCAAGGATATATCCCGGCTCCAGATGCTTGTCCTTGCGAAAACGGGCTTTGCTTGCTTCATCCGGTTCGGGATAAAAAATATCTGATGCAGCTTCATAGATTCGGGTTATTTTGTGTTCAGCTATGCCCAGCAGGTCGATTACATCGCGCTTGGTATTATCGGAAACTGTTATTATATGATCCGCCCGGCGCGCCATGATTGGAACCAAACTGTTCCAGATTAAACGTGAGGTAAAATCTTTCTGCTGAGGGAAAATTAATGGAGAAAGGTCGTGGATGGTTAAAACCGACGGTCCATCATACAACAATGGGATTCCCTGGCCGGGGCTATGCAGCAGGTCGATGCCCTGCCCTCTGCATATAGATGACAAACGAGTTTGGGCCCACAAGTGGGTGCTGCGCGGGCCTTGCATTGAGTGACGCATCCGCGCTGGTAAATCCATTTTTGGAAGCGGGCGGTTGTATAGCAGGGTATATTCTTCATCACCAGGTAGATCCGCCAGACATCTGACCAGGTTGTCGGTGTAAAATCCGATGCCTGCCCGTGAGCGCGTTAATATTGAACTCTCTATGCCGATTCTTGGATTGCGGGTCATATTATTTATTATTCCTGTGTTGGAGCGATTCATGTAATAACTTATGTCTAAGCGCAAACCCTTCTAACCAATGCCATTAAGTTATTCTTGGTGGGCTACGCCGCTTCGCGGCTTTTAGCCCATCCTACGCGTTACCAAATCAAAAAATTATTCCCGGTGGACTACGCCGCTTCGCGGCTTTTAGCCCATCCTACGCGTTACTAAATTAAGAAATTATTCCCGGTGGGCTACGCCGCTTCGCGGCTTTTAGCCCATCCTACGCGTTACCAAATTAAGAAATTATTCCCGGTGGGTCGATAAGGCGTGACCCACCCTACGCGCTGAGATACACAGGTGATCGCATCAAGGGCAGAAAATACACTGCCCTTGGCACCCAGTATGTCTAATAAATCCCTCACCCTAGCCTTCTCCCGCCAGGAGAGGGGACGACAAGGTTAACTTAATGACATGGGAATTCGGGGTTGTCATACTTAACAAGCATTTTGAGTATATATGGGCATTTAGTACTTACAAACCCTTGAGTAAAATATACGATTCTATTACATAAATGCAATTTTTGATTTTTAGTCTGTATTGCGTGAAACCGCTTTTTGAAGGATACTTCGATAGAGTGAATTTTACTATATAAAATCTATAGGTTAACTATGCTTTTTTCAATATTAAATTTCTTTTTTACTGTTATTATCGTCATCTTATTTGTGCGCTATTTTATCGAAAAATACCGCTTTTATGGTTTCGGGCCGATTATGGTTGCCATCGTAACTATTACCGAAAAGATAATTAAACCGCTCAAACAGATAATGCCCCGTGGAGCGCGTCACCTTGATGAAAACATGCCTTTCGCGGCTATTGGCATAACGCTGCTGATTCGGGGGCTGGTTATCTGGGTGCTGGGCGCCGCCACTATGAATGGCATGGTTCTGGTGCATAGCGCAGCGGGGCGGATATCATTGATTTATGCTATTGCGGTCAGTTTCAGCATGGGAGTCATGCTGGTATCTCAGTTATTGATTGGGTTTCTGTTCGCCAGTTTGATGGTATCGCGACGCGGCATCACGCTGGGCAGCAATGCGGGATTTATGTGTTTTCAGGAACGCACTTTCGCCATATTCAAATATGCTCAGAAATTCATCAAAACCAATGATTTAACCAAGTTGTTTCTGGTCAGTTCCGCGGTTATCCTGCCTTGCGGCGCATTTCTGGCTACGGTTTTGAGTATGACCGTGTTTCAAGGGCCGGATGCATTTATGAATGCCTTCGCAATCTGCATGATCGATATGGCGCTGGCATTGATCAATTTTTATTGGTTGATTTTACTGCTAGCCATACTGTCATCATGGATCGGCGCTGATCAATATAGCGTACTTGTGCAGATTGTCCGCTCTATGTCTGATCCATACCTGGGCTTCTTCCAACGACTGATGCCCTGGGCCAGAATTGATTTCATTGATCTTTCGCCTATATTCGCGTTTCTGTGCATTAATCCCGGATTGACTTATTTATTAAACATTTTGAAAGCATCCATTCTTCAATCCTTCATGTTCGAGTCAATCAAGTTTCTCTGATTTTCACCTGTCGGTTCCGTATATCTCATAGGCTGGAGTACCATCGGGATTATTTATGCTCCAGAGCATCTTTTCGTCATCGATCTCTCCAGCCTGAGCCAGCAATAGATTCTTGCCTTTTGCCATAGTGTACCAGCGTGATATCAAACCGTATTGCTGATATTGTTTCATGCGAAAATCGCGGTAAATTGGTACATAGTGATAGAATGGTATTATATACTTGGGAAAATCTTCTCCCGAAAACGGAGCTGGAGTCTTACCCGCGAAAACCGCCAATGCCACAGGATGCAAACGCGCCTTATGCGATATCACCACCCGGTCATACTGCGCCTTGTTGGCTTCAAGATACTGCACTGCTTCACGTAGACCGTATTGCCAAATTTCGGCAGAACGTTTTGGATAATAAAACGCTGCATCATATCCTACGTATAATATGTTTAGACCGATGAGGGTTGTAATCACTATCGCGGCGCAGCTAGACCAGCGGGGCTTTTTAATCAGACCAATCAACCAGACTATCCCTATGGCGCTGATTATTTCCAGGATTGGCATTCCGTTCACGGTGCGCAATGCGTTAGGCATACTATGAGGATCGAACTTGTCATAGGTCAAACTTGACGGGATGGCGAAAGTTATAAACCAGAGCAGCAGTATCAGTTCCTGCTTTGATCTATGCCGGATAATTCTGACTATTCCGGCGATAAAAAATGGCAGTAAAACGCACAACGCCAGACCTCCAGCCAGGGAATGGAGCGAATTAGGATTGCCGTGTATGAATAAGAAATCGGGCGACATGTGCATGAAGTATTGTTTAATAAAAATCAGCAATCCATCATCACGATTGAATACTGAGACGAAGTTCCAACGGGCCTGCATGGCTGTTTGGTTTTGACTTAAGGCGTATAAATAGGGGCAGAGCCATAGGATGAATAGCGCAAATGACACGGCCACCTGCTTAGGATTCTTTATAAGCGCCCTCCAATGGATCGCGGCCAGCCCGGTCATTAATATCACTGACGATAACCGCGCCACGGGATAGGCGTACATCGTCAAGCCAAAGCAACTGACAGACAGAAGGATATGGCGCCAGCGGTTGGATGCGCTCCAGCAATGGAATTGCCATAGGGCTAATAATTGCAAGGGAACCAGGGAGATGGCTTCCCAGCCGATACGGCTGTAATGGACATGCCACGGTGAGAATGCAACCAGGGCTGCTGCTATGAGAGCGGTTTTTTCTCCCCAATATTGCCGGATAAACAGAAAAACCACCAGGATGGACGCTGCTCCCAGTATAGCGGAGGGTAGGCGGACGGTATATTCATTGACTCCGAATAGGGTTGAGAATAAGCCTGCGAAATAAATATATAGCGGGGGGCTGTATTCTCCCGATTGTTTAAAGAAAAGAGGCCATGAGTCGCCGTGATGATCCATACCGGTGCGGTAAACCGAGGCGCCATCGAAGGCTTTTAGCAACTCATCGGAATTCAAGGCGGGCGGGACTATGTTCAAACCGACGGCGCGGATCAGGAAACCTATCAGCAGGATTGATAATAATATTCTGTTGGAACGATTCACGGCATCTCTTGTCCCTTCATGGGTCATGCTATCATAATAATTCATGGAGAAATTGGTATTTAAACTACTCTATCATAAACAAAAGATGTGAAATACAGAACGACCAGGTAAAGATTCTCCCCCCAAGATTGGGGGGAGTTAGAGGGGGGTTGCGCTTTGACGAATCAACCCCCTCCTAACCTCCCCCAGGCTTGGGGGAGGGATAAAAACTGTCCAAATAAATAATTAGACAAGGTTAATTCATGCGCTACGAATGGTTTATTGCACAAAAATATCTTAAACCCAAAGGTGGAGCTACTTTCATCTTTCTGCTAACAATGATCAGTATGACCGGAGTTGCTTTAGGGGTGGCTTCTCTTATCACAGTGCTTTCGGTGATGAATGGGTTTGGGCATTTTTTGCGTTCATCCATGATCCAGGTCAGTTCCCATATTATCATGGAATACCCCGACGATGGTGGTTTGAGCGATCCTGAATCTATAATGACGGAACTGGAAAAACTGCCCAATGTAGACGCCTGCTCACCGATGGTCTCGAAATGGGGATTGATTCAACGCACTGATTTCCCCAGCGAAAACGTCAATATCGTCTCTTTTGTAGGAATCGATCCGGAGCGTGAATCCAAAGTCACGGGGATCAAAGAATTCCTGGTGGCTGGTAGTTTAGATGGATTAAAAGAGGAGAAGAGACCGCCTGAATCTTCTGAGATGATGAAACTGGATCAGCTGGTTGCGCAACGCTCCGGCGAGAAGAAACTGCCGGGTATTATCATTGGCAAAGAGATGGCTTCACTCTTTTTCGGTATCAGGGAGACGGAAGGTTCAGCTGATGAAGAAACATTCAAATACGTGATCGGCCAGCGCTTGACCATAATGACCATACCTCATGACGTGGTCTCTTTTGCTGAAGCTGAACCTTCGGAACGAACATTCGCAGTTGAAGGCGTATTCAAAACGGGTAACTATGAGTATGATTCGGCTCTGGTATATATGTCGCTGCTATCGGCGCAGACCATGCTGGAGATTCCCCAAGGCCGCGTCCCCGCTTTACAATTCAAATTGCATGATCATTCACAAGATGCAACAGAGCAATCTTTCATAAATATTTACAACCGCAGCCAGGAGATGCTGGATAGTCGTCCACGGGGCAATACATGGATGAGTAAACACCAAGTCTTCTTCAGGGCTTTAGCCTATGAAAAGATGGTGATGGACTGCATTCTGAAAATCATAATCCTGGTGGCTACTTTTAACATCATCGCCACTATCTTCATGGTGGTGACTGACAAGACGCGCGATATCGGTCTGTTGCGCGCTATCGGCGCCGGACGTAAAAATATTATGCTGATCTTTATATTCTTCGGTTTGATTGTCGGCGCGTTGGGAGTGACCCTGGGCATAACCGGGGGGTTGGGCGTGTGCACCTTTATTCAGACTGTCCCCATCACATTGCCGGGCGATGGGCAGGTGTATTATATGAAATACCTGCCCTGCCGGATGATATTCACCGATTTCCTGTGGGTTAGCGTATATACTATGGTGATCAGTTTTCTGGCTTCCATCTATCCGGCTATACGCGCTTCACGGTTGGTTCCGGTTGACGCTTTGCGGTTTTCTTAGAGAGGTTGACTCTATATCTTAAGTTATTGCATCAAGGGCTGACCGCATTGCGGTCTTGCCCTTGGCACCCTTCATATATTAAAGTCATGCTCTTGGCATCCACGCCTTTTGATGCTTGATTCAGTAAAAAGAACAATTGAGAAAATACTTTTGTGAGGCGTATAATAAAATGAAACTAATCCCGAAGACCATGAAGAAGAGTAATTTTATGAATTTCCAACCACGGTTTATTCTGCTAGGCATCATTATGTTATCGTTGTGTGGATGCACTACGGTTACTGATATTGGTGATTCGGAGCCGTTAGTTAGAGAGCATATTGAATGGTGCAATATCTGGCTGCCCTATGCGGATAAAGATGAATTGCCCCGCGTTTTGATTGTTGGCGACTCTATTACGGTGGGTTATTATCCTCTGGTCGAGAAAAAGCTTGATGGAATCGCTTATTGCGGCCGATTGTCTACCTCACGTTGCGTCAGCGATCCGGTGTTCTTTGATGAATTGCTCATGGTGCTTCGGCAGTATCATTTTGATGTGGTGCATTTCAATAATGGGCTGCATGGATTCGGGTATACTGAAGAATCTTATAATAATGGCATCGTTAAGTTGTTCGATGCTCTTAAAGAAAACACAGAGGATACAGCGCTGATCTGGGCTAGTTCGACTCCCATGCGCGAGAAGGGCAATCTGGATCAATTGATGGAACGGACGGAACGCGTGATCCAAAGGAATAAATTCGCCCGTGAAGTGGCTATCAAACATGGCGTTCCCATCAATGATCTGTTTAACGCCATGATTGACCATCCTGAGTTTCATGGTTCTGATGGAGTGCATTTCAACGATAAGGGTAAGGAAGCGCAGGCGAAGTTGGTGGCTGAGATTATTCTTGATAATTTGAAGAAATAGAGTGGTTTTGGTGGGCTACGCTTCGCTTTTAGCCCACCCTACCTTCTGTGATGCATAGGTGGTTTTGAAGGGACACGCTGGCGCTTTGTCCCATCCTACCAGCTACTCTGTTAGTTTACCTGACGATAATTGGATTTGTTGGTTGCCTAATTCTATTAGCGATTCGTCGTGGGTTACCAGGACTACTGTTTTGCCTTGGGCGTTTTCATCTTTTAGACATTGGGCGATTATTTGTTTATTATTTTTATCCAGATTGCCCGTCGGTTCATCGGCCAGGATTATATCTGGATTTCCCGCTAAAGTACGCGCCAACGCGACGCGCTGCTGTTCTCCTACGCTGAGTTCTTCTGGTAGATGTTTCATGCGTTGGGAAATGCCCAGACGGTCGATGAGCAACCTTACCCGCTCTGCACTGCCCTGCTTCATTTTACGAATGGAGAGCGATAAATTGATGTTATCCCTGACTGACAGATAGGGCATTAAATAGAATTTCTGAAACATGAAGCCAACTACCCGTTTGCGGTAGGTTCCACGCAGAAAGGCTGGACTCGCGTAGAGGTCTTTATCTTGATATAGAACTTGTCCCGCTGTGGGATGCAACATGCCTCCCAATAAAAGCAGCAGCGTGCTTTTACCGCATCCACTTGGGCCATGAACCACGACGAAATCACCCTCATCGATTGATAGATTAAGATTATCAATCGCATTGATTGTCTGGTTTGATTTGGTATAGGTTTTTAAAAGATTTTTGGTTTGGATTATCATGTTTAGTCCTCAATCAAAGTTGCCGTGGGATCCATTCTCACCAATTTAATGATGGGGAGCAATTCGGCGGCCAACGCAATGGCGCATGTCAGGTAGATGACGTTGGGTAAGTGATTCCATAGGATACGCATCTGGGCAGTGTGGACAAACAATAAAGGTGAATTGAGTGAAATAGATAATTGCGAACCTATCAGGAAACCAGCCACCGAAGCGCATAAGGCGATAATTACGATCTTTACGAAATATAAAGAGGTTATATATAAATAATTAGCGCCCATAGAGACCAGAATTCCCAACTCGCGGCGGCGTTCGGCAACCTCCTGGAAACCAGTTATAGCGATCAACAAAACAACCACGCTGAGCACAATAATAAGCAGATATCTCAGAGAACCCTGGGTAGTCATACGGGCTAGATAGCGGCCCTGGAATATATCGGTCTTGGTGATTTGTTTGAAACCAGGAGCGATTTTGGGGATTTCCACTTTTTGGAAGGCTTCGGTCTCTTCCAGGTTTCCAACATGCAGGCAGGCAAAGGCCAAAATGGCGTTTATCTTTCCCGGTTGCTCAAAGATATCCTGGCTCTCTTTTAGTTCTACATAAATTCTAAAGTCGTCGATAGTTCCTTTGGGTTGCAGTATCTCTGAAACCTGGAATTTCCGGTTATGGATGGCAAGTTCCATTCCACCTGTTAGCTTTAATTGCTTTGCAGCCGTGCTTCCTAAACGAATAAAACCGGGCTTGATTGGAGCGAGAAGGTTTCCTTTTTCGCGTGTTTCATCTTTGCGTTTGACCGGTTCAATTCCGGTTAATATTAATTCATGATTATCTAAGGTTATTCTTTTTTGCAGCATTGAAACATAATATCGCGAAGCTAAATGAGTGTGTTTGGCGAGTTCGCGGGTTATGTTATCAGAAAAGAGGATCTGTTGTTCAGTGCAGAGATATGTATCGTAAGGATTGGCTTCATCGGGAAGCAATAAGAGATTGTGTCCCATGTTTTTCATAATCAATTGCATGGAACGGTTAGCGAATTGACTGGTATTTTTTAAGTAGACATAAAGCGACACGACGGTTGTCAAAGCAAGGAAAATCATGAGGTTAATGCCCCATTTATGCCTTGCCTGGTTTAAGACGAGTTTAAAGAACATGAAGGTTCCCCAAGGTTAAGGATATTTATGGTGTGTTTTTTTATGATAGCAAAATTGAGCGCTGCTGTCTTGACCTGCAACGCTCAATAAATTGTAGAATGAGATTTTTGCTAAATCTAAAGTAGTTACACCAGATAGGGCAACCACGAGGGATTGCCCCTACGGGTTTTTAGCGGGTGGTTCTTAGATTAAAGTTTGAATAGAGTACTGGTCTATAAATCTGATAATATTGTAATATTTTCATTAAAAAAACCTCGTAAAATAGATTATGTTGGTTTATAATGTAGGTAATTATAAACGAACATAATCTTGAGAACCTCTCTGAAACAACTTTTTGATTAATCCGATACACCGTAACTATTGACTCTCGCCGTTATATTCGTTTTTATAACCTAGATATATCCGATAATTCATTCATTATAATAAATGAATTTTTAAATATTTTTCTACACAGGGAAAAAGGAGCAGACATCTATGTTTGAGATTCTTGAGAAAAGAGAATTAGCCCCCAACACATTTTGGTTTGAAGCCAAAGCGCCGCTTGTTTGTCATGCACGAAAAGCTGGTCAATTTATGATTATCTGTCCTCATGATAAATCCGAGCGCATCCCCATCTCGCTTGCAGGTTCCAATCATGAAAATGACAGTCTTTATTTCGTTATTCAAGCGATTGGCAAGACCACCAACGAAATCTGCTCAATGAATGTGGGAGACTCCTTTTTTAGCATCATTGGTCCTCTGGGTGAACCTAGCCCGGTGCAAAAATACGGAACAGTAGTATGTATGGGCGGTGGATATGGCGTTGCCGCGTTGATTCCCATCTGCCAACAACTGCGTGACAATGGGAATAAAGTAATCGGAGTGATCGGCGCCCGCGACAAGTCGCTTATTCTTCTGGAAGACTTAATGAAGAACGCTTGTGACGAAGTTCGCATCTCAACCAACGATGGTTCGTATGGTAGAGAAGGATTCGTTACAAATGTACTGCAAGACATCCTTGATGAAGGGACTGTAGTAGACCATACCTTCGCCATTGGTCCGGTTCCCATGATGTCAGCGGCGAGCAAGATGACCAAATCGCTTAACATCGGATGCACGGTCTCTCTGAATGCGCTTATGGTTGATGGTACGGGCATGTGCGGCGGCTGCCGGGTAAGCGTCAACGGCGATTCCAAATTCGCCTGCTGCGACGGTCCTGATTTTGACGGTCATAATGTTGATTTTGATGAACTGATGAACCGTCAGAAATGGTATGCCAATGAAGAGAAATTAGCCTATGCCATTCATAGAGGTGAAGAGGAGCACTCACCGGCGTGCCTTTATAATAGTGATATTGAAACAATAGAGAAATTCTGGGAAGCTAAAAATCCTGAAAATATTGACTTTAGTAATCCTGACCTTAAAGCCAAGGATAGGATGAAAATTCCTCGACAGGTTATGCCTGAGCAAGAAGCGAATGTCCGTAACAAGAATTTCAAAGAAGTGGCGCTGGGATTGACCGAAGAACTAGCTATCGCAGAAGCCAACCGTTGCTTGATTTGCAAAAAACCTAAGTGCATTGATGGATGTCCTGTATTTGTGGATATCCCACGTTTCATCGGCCTGGTAAGGGAAGGCAAATTCCTGGAAGCAGCTAAAGTTATTAAAGAGACCAATGTCTTACCAGCCGTATGCGGACGGGTATGCCCTCAGGAGACGCAATGCGAAATCCAATGCATCCTGAATAAAAAGGGTGAATCAGTCGCAATCGGTCGCCTGGAACGCTTTGTGGCCGACTATGAAAACTTAAATGGCGGCGAATTTGAGTGGACGAAACCTGAACCTACGGGTAAAAAAGTAGCTATCATAGGTTCTGGTCCATCAGGACTTACCGTAGCGGGAGACTTGATCAACAAAGGTCATGAGGTTCATGTCTTCGAAGCCCTGCACCGCTTAGGCGGCGTGCTCATTTATGGTATTCCTGAATTCCGCCTTCCCAATGAAATTGTGGATAAAGAGATCGAGGGTCTTAGCAAAAAAGGGGTTAAATTCTATACCAACGCTTTGATCGGGAAATCCAAGACGGTTGATGATTTCTTGGAGAAAGAAGGCTTCGACGCCGTCTTCCTGGGTTCCGGCGCCGGATTACCCCGTATGATGAACATCCCCGGCGAGAACCTCAAAGGCGTTTATACAGCCAATGAGTTTCTGACCCGCATAAACCTGATGCACGCCGACCGGTTCCCCGAATACAGCACTCCGGTCACCGTCGGCAAAACTGCGGCGATCATCGGCGCGGGAAACACGGCTATGGATGCCGCGCGGGTCAGCGTTAGAATGGGCGCCGATGACGTAAATATCATTTACCGGCGTACGCTCAAAGAGGCCCCTGCGCGTGATGAAGAGATCGAACACGCTCAGCAGGAAGGGGTTAATTTCCAATTCCTGACCGCTCCGGTTGAATTGATCGGTACGGATGATGGCTGGGTTAAAGCGATGAAATGCATCAAGATGGAACTAGGAGAACCGGATGATTCCGGACGCCGCCGTCCTGTTCCCATAAAAGGTTCCGAATATATTATTCCAACAGAAACAGTTATCTCGGCTCTTGGTTTTGGTATTAATCCACTGATCCCTCGAACGACAGAAGGCCTTAATCTCAACAAATGGGGAGTTATTATCGCCGAACCGGCAACAGGAAAAACCACTAAAGAATCCGTCTTCGCTGGTGGAGACGCCATCACTGGCGGTTCAACGGTTATTCTAGCTATGGGACAAGGACGCATTGCAGCCAAATCAATGCATGAATATCTGACTACTGGCGTATGGTAGAATTAGTTGTATTCAGTAAATTAAATGGACTAAAAAGGGCGCATTTAATGCGCCCTTTATTCTATAAAAAAACAGTAAAGTTATATCGTTTCTCCAAGGATGTGAGTCAAGGGCAGAAAGGATAATTCCCTAGGCGCCTACTCCATTTTATTTACTCATATTTATAGACTTATGAATACTACCTTCAATCTTTTTCTGAATCATCCTGGCAGTGTACGGCTATTGCATTGGTTAAAGATTGGATATCAGATTGCTGTGGTTGAACCTTTACTTCAAATCCATATTCATGCAATGCAGATGAGGTCAACGGTCCAATAGAAGCGAATACGGTATTCCCCGCAATACGCTTCGCTTCATTGATTCCAATCCGGTTAATAAAATTGTGAACCGTGGTTGAACAGGTAAAGGCTACCAGGTCTAGACGTTGGCCATTAAGCAGGAACTCTTCAGTTGCATTGTCATAATCAGAGAAGATTACAGCATTTTTAACAATTGCTCCAGCATTTTGCAGCGATTGTGATAGGCCTTCATGAATTTCATCCTGACAGGGGATCAATATTCTTACTTTGTCTAAAGGAAATTGGCTGGATAATTCTTCGACGACATGGGCGGAACAGAAACGGGTAGGAATAAAATCTGGTTTAACGCCATGTTCACTCAAGGCGCTGATAGTTTCATCGCCAATGGCGCCTATACGGCAGTTAGCCAGGCTGCGCGTGTCATACCCTTTTTGGTTCATTGAATCGAAGAAAGAATGGACGCTTTGATCATCTGTGAAAACGATCCAATCATAATCACGGATTTCGTGTAGGATTTCTCCCAGTGGATTGGCGGCTTGAATCGGTTCATGTCTTGCGGCGGGAATTTCAATTACATTGGCGCCCATTCCGATCAATGACTGGCTGAGCCGTGACGCCTGAGATCGCGCTCTAGGAACGGCTATAGTCTTGCCAAACAGAGGCCGCGTCTCAAACCAGTTGAGAGATTCACGAAAGCGGACAACTTCGCCAATTACAATCAGTCCCGGCGGACGCAGGTTGGCGCGTTGCACTTGATCTGCAATTGTACTTAAACTGCCGATGATGGTTTTTTGATGAGAATAAGTTCCCCAGCGGATGACGGCGGTTGGAGTTTCGGGAGATTTACCATTTTCTATTAATTTATTGGTAATGCATCCGATATTCAAGACGCCCATGAAAATGACCAGGGTACTGTTAACTCTTGCTATAGAGGCCCAATCGACGTCAGATTCTTCTTTGCAGGCATGTTCGTGTCCGGTAACGGCGATAAACGAAGTACTGTAATCCCGGCAAGTTATGGGAATCCCGGCGTAGGCTGGAACCGCCGCTACGGCTGAAACCCCCGGAACGATCTCGAACTGAATCCCGTTGGCTCTCAATAGTTGGCATTCTTCCGCTCCACGGCCAAATATGAAAGGATCGCCTCCTTTAAGGCGAACAACGTCATGGCCTAGACGTGCTTCACGAACCAGCAGTTCATTGATCTCTTCCTGTTTTAAAGTATGCTTGCCTACTTTTTTGCCGACGTATATATGTTTGGCGTGGGCCGGAGCGATATCCACCAGTTCTTTGCATACCAAATGATCGAATACTACCACATCGGCGCGCTTGATTGCGTCACGTCCCCGAACCGTGATCAATCCGGGATCGCCAGGCCCGGCGCCAACCAATATTACTCTTCCTATTTTCTTTTGTTTCAAATTCATTTTATATCCAATATAATACAATCATGCGATAATTCTATTTAACTTTATTTTCATCTTAATATAAAGCAGTAGATCATTGTTTTGAGGGTGATTGGCGTTACATATTCTTAACTCAGGTAAGATACACAAACATTTTATATTCCTGATGGAAATCAGGTTATACTCATAAAATCATAACTAAAAAATGCGCTGCAATGCTTTTCCTAATTCTTCAAGTTTGTACGGCTTGCTTATTACTCCAGTAAAACCATATTTTTTATAATCCGCCATTACAGGATCACCTGAATAGCCGCTTGATACAATGGCTTTGACTTGCGGATCGATTTCCAATAGTTTGAGGATGGCTTCCTTGCCGCCCATGCCTCCAGGAATCGTCAAATCCATTATGAGTGCATCAAAAGGTTCATTTGATGCCATCGATTTTTGGTATTTATCAATAGCCTCAGCTCCGTGCTCTGCATAATCAACTTGATAACCTATGTTCTCGAGTAACCGGCCTACGATTTTCCTGATTGTTGCTTCATCATCCATGACGAGGATTCTACCTTGGCCAGTTTCTAATTTATCATGGTCAGTTTCTTGAGTAGTAATGCTCTCTTTGGAAGAACGTGGGAGATAGAGAGTGAACGTGGTTCCTGTACTGATTTGAGATTCTACTGTTATATGTCCATCATGATTTTTCATGATGGAATAGGTTGTGGCTAATCCCAATCCGC
Source organism: bacterium (assembly GCA_963662285.2). Lineage (GTDB taxonomy): Bacteria > Hinthialibacterota > Hinthialibacteria > Hinthialibacterales > Hinthialibacteraceae. The sequence continues at coordinate 226,024 of CAXXMV010000003.1, read as the reverse complement.
TGCCTTGTCGCTTGGTAGAGAAATAGGGATCGAATATTTTTTGAAGGTATTCTTCTGAAATGCCAATACCCCGGTCTTTAATAGAGAGTTTAATATAATCTCCTTCAGGGAGGATTGAGTCGTTATTAGCGCCATTATTTGAAAAAGTAATATTTTCACTCTTAATTTCGATGGTTCCACCTTCTGGCATAGCTTGATCTGCATTAATCACCAGGTTTTGAATAACCTGGCTAAACTGCCCTTTATCAACATCCACTTTCCAGAGATTTTCTGGAAAATCAAAGGTGCAAGAACTATTCGAACCGCGCAAGGAAAATGTGGTTGTTTCTTTAACGAGGTCAAAAACATTTGCATTTTCTTTTATTGGCGCTCCGCCTTTGGAGAAAGTAAGCAGCTGTTGAGTAAGATTTTGCGCTCGTTTAGAAGCTTTTTCCACTTCACTTAAACATTCTGCAACATCATCTGGAGAATCGGATAGTGTTTTTGCTAAAGAAATGTTCCCAATGATGGCCATTAGAAGATTATTAAAATCATGAGCGATTCCCCCGGCGAGAATTCCAATGGATTCAAGTTTACGGGCTTTCAATAATTCTTCCTCGGCGCGTTTGCGCTCGGTGATGTCTTCTCCAGAAGAAAGGATGCCAATGATACGGTTTTGTTCATCTCTTAAAAAAGTATTGTGCCATGCGATAATCTTTTCTACTCCATTTTTGGTTAATATTGGATTTTCATGAAATTCAACCAGATCAACTTCATCTCTCATTATTTGGTCAAAATATTCTTTAACCTCCAACCTCAATTTTTCAGGCAAAAAGTTATCGAACCAATTCTTACCAATAATTTCATCCTTGGAATACTCCAGGATTTTTAAGGTATTTTGATTAACAAGTTCAACTCTACCTTGTGCATCAAGCGACACGAACATCGCTCCTGCAAGATCGAGATACTGTTGAGCTCTATCTCTTTCTTTTTTTATCAACTCTTCCGTATTTTTCTGCCCGGTGACATCCCAAAAAATACCTTGTATACCAATTGTTTTTCCATCCAAATCTCTTAACTGCGTCTTAAGAACTTGAACGTATCTTTTTTCTCCACGTCGTGATATGTTCTCTTCGACCGTTTCGAACAATTGGCCTGTTGCCATAACCCTTTTATCATCATCCTGAAATTTCTTAGCCAACTCAGCTGGAAATAGATCATAGTCCGTCATACCGATAATTTCATTCTGAGATTTACCAACTGTTTCACAAAAGTTGCCGTTCACAAATGTGAATTTTCCATCTACGTCTTTGCGGAAGATATTTTGGGGCAGGTGTTCAACCAATGAAGAATAGAGAGCCTCGGAATTATGCAGGGCGTCCTCGGCCAATTTACGATTGGTGATATCACTTAACACGCAATGGGTTTGTTTGAACGAACCATCATTGTTGCGCCCGATCTTACCATCGAAAGAAACGATAATCTCCGAGCCATCTTTTTTAATCATCTCGAATTCAATGCCCAGTATGTAACCAATACTCCTGAATTTTGGGAAATTCTCTAAAAAAACTTCCCGGAAGTCTGGATGGAGGAAGTCGGAAAAGTTCCTGCCGATTACTTCTTCCTTGGCGTATCCAAGCAACTTACACCACGACTCATTGAGTTCAATAAAGTTACCATTGATATCTAGTGATTGGTATCCAAGCGGGGCTTGCTCAAACAGACTGCGGAACCTGTCCTCGCTTTCACGCAATGATTTCTCAGCCAGAATACGATTGGTGATATCACGGGTAATACCAACAATCTCGGTAATATTTCCATCAGCGTCCGTAATAGGTTGAGAGCGGACTTCAGCGATAAATTCAGTTCCGTCTTTGCGGCGATGATTGAGTTCCAATATGATACTGCGGTTTCCAAACTCACCCCTCTTGCGTTGATCGAGACTTTCTATAGCCTTTTGGGCGGATTCATCATTGAGTAGAATATGAAATGGTTTTCCAAGCAATTCGTTTGGATCATAACCGTACATATGTTTAACTGCGACACTAGCGAATTTAATAGATCCATTAATGTCAATCTGCCAAACAAAATCATCAGTATGATCCACAACCGTCCGATAGCGTCCCTCACTCTCCCGTAATGCTTCTTCGGTATGTTCACGCTTGATTAATATGTGATGTATAATCTCTCTAACGCAGAGAATCATTCCTGCAAAAATCACAATTGTTTGGAACGATTGATAATAATTTTTATAATCGATGAAAAAGATAATCCAAGACAATGAAAGGAATGTGATTAGCAACATAAAAAGAAAAGTTATGCGAGAGTAGAAAAAGATGGAATATATAACTGGGATGCATATAAAGATTAGAAAGTCCTCCATATTAAGGAAAGGAAGATCTATTGATCGATCAAAATGAATTAACAGAAAACCATACAGAATAATTCCGATGGCATTTAAGCCTATGAATTTCGCATCTCTTCTTAACCAATTGAAGAATGACGTAGGCAATGACATGCGCTTAACTTTCTAACCAGTTTTAGATGATGAAACAGTCTTACTAATCCATCTAAATGCAAAATCCTATATCATGATTATTCATATTATCGTTGAAATTGAGTTACAGAGTTGTACAAATGTTCCGTTAAGGGATATCGAGATTATTATAAACCATTTTAGTAGTGTAACATCCAGTCTTTTATACTTGTATTAAAGTTATAGGGATCAAAATTGTTTTGAGGAGAATAAGCAAAACCGCGTATCAGCTTATCTTCTGAGAAAACAGGTTTACCCAAATGCTCAATCATAGATTTCACATCAGGCCAATCGTCATAATCGAGGTTGTTATACATTACATTTGCAGTTGCTAGATGACTTAACGAAACCATACTTGATATATCTTGAATTTGGTTATTATGACAATCCATTTCATTTATTCTTGTATTATTTAATAGATCAAGTTCCTTTAACTTATTGTCATTGCATTGAAACCAGACTAAATCGGTATTTGTTGATAAATCCAATTCGGTTAACTGGTTGTTACTGCAATACAACCAGGCCAATGACGTATTAGCAGACAAATCCAATTCTGTTAACTGATTACCGCTACATCGCAAATTTACCAAAGCAGGATTAGACGATGCATCGAGTTCGGTTAATTTATTATTAATACAATTAAGTTCATACAAAGCCTTGTTGGACGATATATCCATATTGCTTAATTGGTTATTACTACAATCAAAATATTCCAAGTTCTTTTTATTAGATACATCCAGGATCGATAAATGGTTGTTATCACAGTAAAAGCGTTCCAATATCCTGTTGGACGATACATTCAGGATGGATAAAGGGTTGTTACCGCAATTCAACCAAGTCAAAGACCTGTTGCCCGAAAAATCCAATTCCGCCAACTGGTTGTTATCACAACAAACACGAAACAAAAATCTGTTGGATGATAGATTTAAGTTGGTTAATTTATTACTAGAGCATTCCAAACAGCGTAAAGATTTGTTGGATGATATGTCTAATTCTGTCAACTGGTTAAAGTTACAAAACAATATTATCAAACTCGAATTGGTTAAATTCAATTTTGTTAACTGGTTGTTGTTACAACTAAAGTCTCGCAAAGCAGTGTTGGATTCGATGTCTAGTTCAGTTAAATTGTTATCATCGCATAATATCAAAAATAAATCTAAGTTGGATGATAAATCCAGTTCTGATAATTGGTTATCCTCACAATGCAATCTCATCAAAGACGTATTGGATGATAAATCCAGCTCTGTTAATAGATTATTCCCACACCTTAATTCCGTCATATTTGGTTTTGATGATAGATTCAGATCAGTTATTTGGTTACCACTACAACTTAAATGTTCTAGAACTGCGTTGCACGATACATCTAATTCCGCTAATTGGTTATCAGAGCAACTTAGAGCATACAAATCCGTATTATGGGTTACATCCAAGTTTTTGATTTGGTTTTGACCACAAGAAATCACTTGCAAAGCCTTGAAGTTTGATACGTCTAAAATGGTCAGATAGTTGTTATAACAAACCAATCTCGTGATATTTGGAAAATAATGCAATCCCTCAACACTCTTGATTTTTCTCCCGCTGCAATCAAATATATCTGTTTTTGCCGCCGCTTCTGTTGCGGTGAATTCTCCGCCAGGAGCGACTCCCATGAATTCTTCCACATAAGATTTGAAATTGGGATCGGGGAAATTTTCTGTTGTATTGATATTCTGCGCTCTCGCAGCATGAATAAATAATAGACTAATCAAAAGAATACTGGACAGAGTTATATAACGTTTCATTTTGCTTTCACCTAGATGATATTAGTAATATATTCTCTCATATAGATACAACTTGTCAACGCCTGTCAATATATTTGCAACAACAGTAATTGAAAATAAGAAATAATCGCTTCCAAGCATAATCCAATTGCCATTTGCTACCTTTAAGAAATTTCCGCCATTTACAAGAACCTCATTTTTTGCTGAAATTTGATTTATGATGATAAAATGGTATAGAAGTGGATTTTGAAAATTATTAGTATAGAAAACGTTTAGCCGAACGTTATATTAGGGATCAGCATGATTTGGAGATGATAATACAATGAGAAAAATGCGTACGGCCTTAATCTTAATAATTGTAACTGCAATTTGTTCAAGTGTTGTTTATGCGCAGGAGGAAGCAGTATCTAAAAGCGAAAAGGCGGGGGAAAAATATTCCCTGAAATTTTCACTGAAAAAGAATGATATCCAGTACCTGGTGCTTGACGTCACTTCTGAGACCAAGACTCAATTGGGTCCGATGTCCATGCCGATCACGATGAAGATGAAAATGGCGCTATCGAGCAATATAGTTGATGTGGATGATAATGGCGTTGCATCGGTTCAATTTGACGTCAAAGACTTCAAGGGAACCATGAATTTCGCCAATCAATCAAATGAATTGCCATCGGCCATGATTCCCAAAAATTCTGAGACGATCCAAGTGACGCCCAGTGGAGAGATAATAGGAGGTGGTGTTGAAACGTCATCAGGCATGATGGGTATGCAGGCCATGAATATCACCCAGATGGGGCATTCGATTTTCTTTACTCTTCCTGATAAAGAGATTGCAGTTGGAGAGAGTTGGAAAAATGGTTTTGATTCAAAAGCGCTTGGTTTGGACAGTAACGGACAAACCAGCCTTGAGTCGACGCTTGATGAGGTTACTGAAATTGAAGGGGATAAGATTGCCTTTATCACGACCAAAAATTCCACCATATTGAAAAATTTTGACATTGATCCGTCAGCAGGCGGCAAAGGCGCTGCAATGCCAATGGCGATGGGGCCAATTAAAATTGAAGAGTCATCAACCGAGCAGGTGCTGCATTATCAGTTCAACCTTGATAAAGGATCAGTAATTGCGGTTAAACAATCGTCCAATGTATCAACGAAAATTGCAGCTTTCGGCAGCGGAAACCCAATCGAAACAACCGTTAAGATGGAGGTAGACATCAAAGTCGTCTCTGAACAGCCGGTAATTTCGGATAAGCCTTAAGTTTTATATCGATATATTATTGTTTTACTTTTAGTGTTTTTATATTCCCCCTCACCCTAGACGCCAATATCATTAAATTAAGTGATTTTCACCCAACAATAGGTGGTTTGATCAAGGGCTGACCGCAATGCGGTCTTGCCCTTGGCGCCCATGATCTCACGATGGGAGAGGGAACTTGGTTGACCTACGATATTAGTTGGACGGATAACTAGATATTTGATTCCATCCTTACGTTATTATGCTGTTTTCCACAGTAGATAAGACATAAAAATCCAATTTTAATATTCGATAAATGGTCATCATATCTTGCAGCTCCTAATAAATTATGGACAATGCATTATGGATATTTAAACTTAATCAAAACTTATTTGAATAAGGGAGAAGGAAATGATTAGCGATGTAATAAAAAAATCTTCTGTATTTCTAACAACATTATTTCTATTATTGATCATAATGCCAGCAACAGTTTTTTGCGGCGGTTCGGTAGTTGTATTAGATAATGACCAGATTCAACAATCGACGCTTGAGGGGATAAAAATTGATCAAGAGGGACAATACAACGTCTGGGCGTGGACTCTGGATGCTGCATCGCTAACCATAGAAATTGATGGTAAAGTCTTGGATAAATCACCTGATCCCAAAGCTATTGATGGCGTTTATTCATGGAAGCGTTTCGGTAGATGTGAGCTAGGCGCTAACCAATTCGTCTCAATTCAAATATATTCTAATACCGAAACTAAAGCGCTTGCTCATAATAGCGTTGGTTGGTTGGCTTTTGCAGATGATGCAGAATGGCGACCGGATAATTATTTTGATTTATGCAAAGTCTTCCCGGATGCTGTGCATGAAAGTGATGATGATCGATTGGGCATCCTGCTGAGCAATAAGCATTTCTATGCGTTTCCTCATTTTAATACTCAACGTGAATGGTTAAAGCATAAACGGGAACTAAGAGATCATTTTCTAGTTAGTATGGGGTGCTTTCCCACACCGCCCAGGACTCAATTAAACGCCAAAGTATTTGATAAAATCAAACGTGATGACTATTCGATAGAGAAGGTATATTTTGAAAGCCTTCCGGGATTTTTCGTAACCGGCAACCTATATCGTCCGGTCGGCAAGCAAGGGCCGTTTCCAGCCATTCTCTGCCCTCATGGCCATTGGGCGGAAGGACGTTTGACCGACACGGATAACAACTCGATACCGGGGCGATGCATCAATTTCGCCAAACAAGGATATATCGCATTGGCCATAGATATGATCGGTTATGTTGACAGCAAACAACTGTCTCATAAGTTTGGTGGACGCGCGGAGTGGTTGTGGGGATTGTCGCTGCATGGTCTGCACTTCTGGAATTCAGTGCGTTCGATAGATTTTCTTGAGCAATTGGAAGATGTTGACAAGGATCGCATTGGATGCACCGGCGCTTCCGGCGGGGGTACGCAGACTTATGGATTGATGGCGGTTGATGAGCGCATCAAAGTGGCTGCTCCAGTTAATATGCTGTCAGCTCATTTTCAGGGGGGTTGTCTGTGCGAGAACGCGCCTAATATGCGCATCCACTCTGGTAATTTAGAACTGGGCGCCATGATGGCGCCGCGCCCTTTGATGATGGTGTCCTGCACTGGTGACTGGACTAATGAGACGTTCCGCGTTGAATATCCAGCGGTTAAATCAATCTATGATCTATTTGAAAAGCCTGACCATGTCGGCGTGATCCAAATCGATGCTAACCATAATTATAACCGCTTAAGCCGTGAAGCGGTTTATGCATGGTTTGGCAAATGGTTTTTGAATAATGACAATTCAACTGATTTTCTCGAACAGAAATTCTCGATGGAACCAGATAATAAAGTGCGCGTATTTCCTGGAGACTTACCAGACAATGCTATAAGTGAAAAAGAACTAGTAACTGACTGGAAAGAAATGGCGCAAAAGCAACTTCAAGACATACATCCTACAGATAACCGCAAAATTCGCCGTTTGAGACGGGATGGAGATTTAGCATTACGCCACTGCCTGGGAGTGATTAATCCTGATATGAATGATCTGGTTATAAAACGGATCGCAGCTGATAAACAAGGCGAGTTATTCGTTGAAAAGATGCTACTCGGTAGAAAAGGCGTCGGTGATGAGATTCCCGCAATCCTTATTTCTCCATTACATGGATCATCTGATGGTACATTGCTGGTCAATCAAGATAGAAAAGAAGGCTGGTTTAATGCATCAACGGGTAAACCTGGAGAGCAAGTACAGACTTTACTCAATCACGGTCATGCGGTTTTATTGATTGATCCATTCATGACGGGAGAATTTAATTCTCCATTTGGCAAAGCTAAGCGTGATGTTGATATTTCTCATTTTCTGACTTACAACCAATCAGAAACTGCGTTGCGCGTACAAGATATTATTACTTCAATCACTTTTCTTAAATCACGCTTCGAGATTAAAAAGATCAATCTGATTGGAAGCGGCGCCGCAGGTTTGTGGTGTTTATTGGCGGCGGCCATGACTAATGATTTACAAAGCATAGTGATTGATGCGGATCAATTTGATTCCAATGATGATGCTCAGTATCTGGAAAAATTATTTGTTCCGGGATTACGCAGAGCGGGTGATATCAGGACTGCCCAGGCGCTGCTGGCGCCAAGCAGACTTTTGATGCATAATACCAACGGCGTTTTTGAAACAGATTGGGCGGAAACTGCGTATAAAACAGTCGAAGCGCTGGATCGATTGAAAATCGACAATGAGAAGGTTTCAGCTGGCGATATTACAGCATGGATTAATCAATAATTAAACCAGAAGGAATGTAAATTGGATAATTCATTGGAACTGGCTAGTTCAGCCAATCAGGAGCAAGCAGTTAAGACTCCAGTGAAGTTGAAACATTCAGCTTTTAGTTTCGGATATGGCCTTAGAATTTTATGGCGCTTGTTCAATGATAAAGGGGTATGGGCGCATGCCTCGGTATGCGGATATTCAACTATTCTATCGTTGGTTCCCATACTGGCAATTTCATTGACCATAATAAGCGCATTCACCTCAAGCGAATCGGTGACCGTCACCAGTCCTGAAGGCCTCCAGGAGGAAGTATTCAGCAATAGAGTATTTGATTTCTTTTTTGATCATTTCATCCCCGGCGCGGACAGTCAGCACATAGAGGTGTTGAGCGCCAAACGTGAGTTACTGAGTTTTGTTGATAATACCAAATCGTTGCGTTTTGTGATCCTGATTCTTCTGATCATCGCCAGCGTCAGTTTATTTAACAGCATCGAACATGCCTTTAATGAGATATGGTCGGTGAGGCAGAGGAGAAATCTGTTCGCCCGTTTCCTGGCTTTTTGGATATTGCTTACCATAACGCCTTTGTTGTTGGCGTTATCATATTATTACACAACTCAATTTGCTTCAACCAAGGCTATATCGAGTTTTATGACCAGTGAATGGGGCGCCTGGATTTTTTTGCATGGCGTTTCTTACACCCTCACCCTCTTCGCTTTTCTGGTAGCCAACCGCTATCTGCCCAATCTACATGTTGATTTCATACCTTCTTTGATCGGCAGCGCTCTATCCGCCATACTGTGGGAGACGGCTAAAGTGATTTTTGACTACTACATTAATTACGCCTTGACTACGGAAGGGTATTATTCGATATTCGGCACCTTAGCAGCCATTCCGTTGTTTATTTGCTGGTTGTATTACGGCTATTTATGTTTCCTGCTGGGTCCTGTTATTGCAACCACTATTCAGGATTATGACCGTCATCTTATCCGTTTACGCAGACGCGGAACCTGGGCGTCTCATACGCCTTTGCAGACCATCTATGTGTTTCTGGATATCTGCCGTCACTTTAAGGAAAAACAATTTGGCGTTTCACAATCTCAACTGGAAGAGTTGGAAGAGATGACCTTTTTACAATTGAAACGCTGTCTTCGTGAGTTGGAAAAAGCGAAACTGGTTCATCAGGATAATTTACATGGTATGTATTATCCCAACGGGAATCCAGATCAGATCAGTTTAAAAGAGGTTCTGAGTAGACTGTTGGGTATCAAGAATGGATCATTGTCAACTCATCAAAAACCGGATGAACAAATTTCCGCGACCATTCAGTCTCTGCTGGATGGGCAAGATGATGTGACGATTACCTGTTTGATAGAGAAGCAAATAGAGGCTTGATTAAAGCGATTCTAAAAATCCAGGAGAATTGTAATGACATTTTCAAGATTTATTTCGATCTCAATCTTTTTGCTGGTAATCCACTTTTCATTATTTATAATGGGATCAAATCATGCAGCAGCAGATATTACAACTCTTTCAATTATACCGCAGCCGGTTGAGATGATTATTGGAAGTGGATCGTTTGTGATTCAACCAGATACGCAAATCGTCGCAAGTGACGATGCGGCGGCTGAAGCGGTTAAACTGATAGACGCGCTGGCGCCAGCCACTGGATTTCGTCTCAAACATCTCGGCGCCGCAACACGGGATGGCAACCTAATCAGTTTGTCGATTGATTCGGAGTTGCAAGATAATTTGGGTGATGAAGGATATTCTCTTGATATAAAAGTTAACCGGATCGAACTCAAAGCATATAAACCAGCAGGATTGTTTTACGGCATTCAGACATTGCGCCAGTTGCTGCCACCGGACATCTACCGCCATGCACCGGTTCAGGGCGTAGCATGGACCCTGCCCTGCGCGTCGATTATAGACTACCCGCGTTTTGAATGGCGTGGACTGCTGATTGATCCAGCACGCCATTTTATCCCTAAGCAAGACATGATGCGTTATATTGACGCCATGGCTTTGCATAAGTTTAACCGCTTGCAAATCCACTTTACCGATGGACAGGGTTGGCGCATTGAAATCAAGAGATACCCGTTGCTCACTGAAATCGGCTCGCGCTGGCATAATTCCATGAGTCAAAAAAGCGATTTGGGTAGAATCTATGGCGGATTTTACACGCAGGACGACATCCGCGAGCTAGTTCGCTATGGAGCGGAACACTATGTGACGTTAGTTCCAGAGATTGAGATGCCCTTTCATGCTGGCGCTGCTATCGTCGCATATCCCAAACTCGGTTTCGATCCAGAGATACTGGCGGCGCTGCCTATTGAGCAGCGTCGAGAAAAAGCGGGCAACCTGGTCGTACCCAGACCGTACACCATTGAGTTTATGAAAAACGTACTTGACGAAGTTATCGAAATGTTTCCCAGTCCTCACATACACATCGGAGGTGATGAAGCCCAAGCAGACCGATGGGCAACAGTACCGGAAATGCAGAAGCAGATGAAAGAACTAGGTCTGGCCGATGTGCATGAATTGCATAGTTGGTTTATCAAACAGGTGGATGCGCATATCACCAGCCGTGGTCGCAAACTGGTGGGCTGGGATGAAATTCTGCAAGGCGGTCTGGCTGAAGGCGCTACGGTGATGAGCTGGCGCAGCATGGCGGGAGGACTTGAGGCTGCGCAAGTTGGGCATGACGTGGTAATGACGCCCACCTCACATACCTATTTCGATTATCCCCAGAGCAAAACTGAACCGGTATCAATTGGCGCCAATCCCGTCCCGCTTGATAAAGTTTACACTTTCGAGCCGGTTCCAGTTGAACTTAATACAGGGTTGATTAAGCATATCCTTGGTGGTCAAGCGCAACTATGGGGTGAATACATCCCCTGCGAGCAGCACCGCGAATACCTGACCTACCCTCGAGCTTGCGCCTTGATAGAGACGGTATGGTCGCCCAAAGAATCGCTAAATTATGAACAGTTCATAACTCGCCTTGCGTCGCATCTCAAGCGACTCGACGCAGCTGGAATACATTATCGCACACTCGATCATGATGCAAAATAATCTACTCAACTGATTTCAGATGAATCATGTTATTGCCTTTAACAATCGCTTGAGATAGACTCTGCGCTTTATTATTGACTGGTTGACCAGCAATGAACGATTCATCGTTCAGCGGAGCGTAGATTTCCAAACTGGATTTTATGAGTTTGCCGCTGCATAGCGCTTTTACTTCATCTTCATTAAGGGATGAACGGTAGACCATCCAGTTTTTGAAATCGGCGGTTCCGGAGATTCCCAGGTTGAATGATTCGGGAATAATGCGCTCTTGTAGTACGCCAATTATTTGATCATCAACATAAACCAGCGTTTCACCTTTAGCGCAGCGGTGCGATATAGTAATGCGGCGCCATTTATTTTTGGGTAGTTCAATTTTGCTGAAAATTTTCTTCCCCGTTGAAGAAGTGTAAACCAATTTTCCATTTTCAGTTGATAGGGATGCGCTAAAGGGGCTGATTCCTTTTTTGACCTGGAGACTTGTTTGTTCTTTACCAGATGATAGGTATTTTGTATTTTCAAGAACACCTGCCGATCCTGAGATTGAAGACAATATACAATCTCCATCAGTCCGCACTTCGAATGTTGTTGTAAATGAATGAATTGGATCATCAGGCGTGAATGATAACGCGACGTTGGATGAATCAACAACTCGCACGCAGCCGTTTCCATCGACATAAGATGGTTGCGGTTTTCCCATAGCAATGGCGTCGAATAACGAAGGGGTGATGGCGTAAAACATCTCTTCGTGTCCACCGCCATTGGGGTGTCCCGGATCGTTGTCGAATCCATTCACCCAACGTCCACATCCATCGTCTATTGAACCGAGCAGGTTTATGCTGGGAACATCCCAGTTGTTTATGAGAAGATTCATACGCTTTACGGCTTTATATTGTTCCGGCGAGTATTCTCCATGCGGGTAGCAGTTGGCCACGATCACCTGCATCCCTTCCCTGCGGCAGCGCTCAATGATGCCAAGCATACCAGTGCGGAATTGTTGGAAGATTTTTTCCCGCGCTGCGGCGTCATCCTTACGAATGCCTTCGTTAGCGAGGGAGAGACCGATAATGACATAGCCCGGTTTATGGGGCAGTATATGAAAGCCTTGCTGAACAGTTCTTAATGGCTTTTTATCTGTAATTTCCCAGCGGTCATTGATGGTTATGGTATTATCACCGCCGCGCGAAACATCGACTACTGTCCAGCCGCGTACTTGCAATAACTCCTGCAAACGGCCAATGTAGCCGCCTTGCCCTAGATGATCGCCAGAACCATGACAGACTGATGAACCAAATCCAGCTATTACTTTCGGACGTTCGTTTGCAGCATCCGCCCAGGTTAATGCAGCGATTAGAGAAAAGATAAATATTAAATATGCGCGATAGAGTATGTTCATTTTCCAATCCTTACCATAATGATTCATATAATATTTTATACATAGTAGTCCACAGTAGTGGAATAATGCAGGTTACATTCATTATAATACAGTTCAATCCAAAATAGTAATCTTCCGGTAACGGTAAGATTTGGGAGTTAACATGAATAGATTAATCACGATTATTATGTTGTTTTGTTTAATGCAATCCTCCATGATCAACACAAGTGCTGATGATGTTAAGATTCCACTGATCTATTGTTCGGATCTTTTTCATCCACATGACGATCCCGATGATCATTTTGATCTGGCGTCCATCTTCGCCATTCCTGAAATTGATATCAAGGCGATCATCCTCGATCAAGGCATGAAACAGGATAAACAGCCGGGACGCATTCCAGTTGGACAACTCAATCACCTGACCGGGCGCAATGTTCCCTGTGCTATCGGGCTATCTCAAAAACTGGAGCATCCCGCCGACCAACGTCTCGACGAGGCGGATAAATACCAGCAAGCCGTATTGCTGATATTAGAAACGCTCGAACAATCGCAAGTTCCTGTAACAATCATAGCAGTAGGAAGTTTACGTGATGTGGCTGTTGCTTATAACCGAAAGCCGGAATTATTCAGGAAAAAGGTCTCCAGAATTTTCAATTTCATCGGCGACGCTCAAGGAGCATTCCAGGAGTATAATGTCGGACTTGATCCCAACGCCTATAAATGCTTGATGAACGCAGGATTACCTTTGTATTGGGTTCCATGTTTTGATGGCGGGCTTTGGCATAACGATGATGGAAAAGCATCTTACTGGAAAGCCAGTCACGCCGAGCTTCTGCAGGATGCGTCCGCGCCGGTACTCAATTATTTCATTTACGCATTGCTTCATAAAGACGAAAGCGACCCCATCGCATTTCTGCATAAAGATGCGCTTGATAATGAAAAACAGAAAGTATTGTCGGGCAATCGAAACTTGTGGTGCACCGCTGTTTTTGCATATATAGCGAACCGGAAATACGTGATCCGCGAAGGCGATTGGATTTCTGTTCCAGCAGATAAAGTGCGCAGTGATGACCAAGTATGGGAGATATTCACCTTCTCACCAGTCAAAGTCCATGTGGATGACGCAGGTAAAGAGTCATACAAAGACGTCCCTGATTCATGCACGATTAAACGGTTCCAGATAATCGATATGGAAACCTACGCACAGGCGATGACCTCGGTTACTCGAGAGTTGATTGGGGAATTGTCTAATAACAAGTAGCGCGGCGGCTGCGAGAAGTTGCTTTGGTGGAGGGCTACGCGAAGGTGAGGGGATTTTTTGATACGGTGTATTTTCGGTGTGCCGGTAAAGCTAACCCACCTTACTAATATTTTAGCCTATCCTACAAAATGTGAAACAAATCAAGAGGGGAATGATTGACTCATTCCCCTCTTTTATTAATGTCTGAATTATGGGCTGGATGTTATGGACTTGATATTACATCGCTGTATGAATCTGCATATCCCGATGATGGGACGTAGTAGACCTGTAGGCGTTCCCAATTCAATGTTGTTATGGATGCGCTGAAATGACCTTGGGCATCGACTTGCGCTTCCTCGTACACTTCCTTGTCTTCGTTATTCACTTTGACCGTCAGAATCAAAATGACCTTGCCGCCAAAGACGCCGGTTCCATTATCAACCGTTACGACTGAACCATAGGCGCGTTCTTTACCAATTTCCATACCGATAATTTTGGTGGCGCGACCGGTTACGACCTGCACCTGGACGCCGCCTGATTCATGCTTGGCGTGTCTTGGAAAATCCCTGGGATAATCGACGAAGGATGCGAAATCTACGTTATTGGGCAACCGTTGATGCTTGGTCCAATCATCCTGGAAATCGATTCCTGCGCTGTCCAAAGCATCCGTAGCGTATTCGAACATTACCCTGACTTTCTTGGTCTCATTGGGTTTTAAGACCAGCCATGCATGTTCCAGGTATGTCCGATAGAACGGGTTGCTTTGACCTGCGGTGACAAAGACGCGGCTGGTTTCATCATAGGGATTGCCTACTTCAACAAATGATATGACGCGTTTCGCGGGAGATGCGGTGGCTGAGATGAAGCGGTCGTAATTTGATTGCGCCATGTTGTTGAGTTCGGTCATTTCAACAACAGTGGGATCGTTGGGATTCTGATATAGCGGAATCCGTACAATGATGCAGTAATGCCCGCCGCTGGGTGGAACCCAGGATGGATAAGTGAAATCAACCGTAGCGCCAGCAGCAATATCCTTCGTACTGGTTCCAAGATAGGTTTCCGGAGCGCCTCCAACATTAAAGTTCTTGATATAGAAGTTAACTGTCACGCCAGGGGCGTTGAGCGTTCCCCGGTTTTTGACTTTTGCGATAATGGTATTGGAGTGGTTGATCCAGGGCACGTTGAACCATGCAGCATCCGCCAGATTGCGGGTGTTCTGAACTTCGATGTCCGGGCTTTGATAACGACGATCCGCACTAGCCGGCCAAGGCCGGATTGAAGGATCAGGCTTGCCATTGACGCCGTATTTGATAGTGATATCACCCTTCGAGCCATCTATCCCGCTGGCTTCAACCATGAAATCTGTGGGATACGCTGGATCAGAGAAATCGGTCTCCTTGTAATCATCTCCATTATCCAAGACGCTGCCATCGCCGTCGGCGTCATTATTGAGCAATAGTATGTAAGGCCGGGCGATGGGAGGAACCCAGGGCGCC
Organism: bacterium; assembly: GCA_963662285.2. Lineage (GTDB taxonomy): Bacteria > Hinthialibacterota > Hinthialibacteria > Hinthialibacterales > Hinthialibacteraceae. The sequence continues at coordinate 210,530 of CAXXMV010000003.1, read as the reverse complement.
GAGACTCCATCAGAACCCAGGATGCGACCATTACCAGGAACGCCTTGATCGGCGATTTGAGCAGCTTGTTTTGATCGATACTCGAAGTAGTAATTCCATCCGTCAGCAATGCGGATTTCGACTGCGGTCTTTTTACCAGCCGGTGGAGCGCCCAGTTCTATGGGATGCAAACTGATAGTCTGGTTTATGGGAACTCCGCCGTTAGCGAAATTGAATGTTTGCAGCCAACTGGCCGGAACCCAGCCCAGCATCATACGGTGCATAACCGAGAAATGGGGGAAGATGTTATCATCATCCATCATGTCCCAGTCTTCCAGATTACGGTAAGTTGGAGGTGAGTTGGGCATGGCGACTTTGGGAGTATACATATCGCCTAAACCGAGGTTATGCCCCATCTCGTGCGACAGGGTTTCGTAGATTTCACGCGCTGAGGTTGTTCCCCATTCATTGGGCATGGAGATGCAACCATAGTTCACTTTACCTTCAGCTGTCGTGAACGGCCCCCATTCACCGATTGAAGCATAGGGCCATGCGCTGGAACCGGAGGCGATGACTGATTTGGATACGCAGACCAGCGTGTCGAAATTATTGTAATTGATAAGGCTATCGCCAGCCGTGAAGCAGGATTGATAATAACTGCCTTTGGGCGATCCATCAGGATTGATGTAATCCTTAAATTCTCCGGTCAGACTTACCGGACCAAAAACCTGTCCGGTAAGGGTGAAATTATTATAGGAGACTTCACGATAGAAGTGAGAAACGCTGTATGTCTTGCCGCCATCATTGACGCCGTTAATTGCTTCGTTCAACCAGCGGTCTTTATGACCCTGGATTATGGCATTATCGTTTGAATACCGTTCGGAGCTTGTGTCTACCAGCAGAATGGCGACCCGCCTGGTTCCGGTAGCCGGTTTAATGTTAATGTTTTGAGGACCGGCGGGACCGCCTCCCCAGGCTGAACCGGCGTAACCATTTTGATTGAGTCCCGTGAACCATACTGCAGGACCTTCCGTCTCTCCCTTCCAAAGATCAGTCACTTCAAACTGCTTCTCACCGACGATTATTCCGGTTGATGTATGTTTTGCTTGCAGTTTATAGGTTCCCGGTTGATATCCGGCTAACAGCATAATATCAGGATTCAATGGATCAAAGTCTTCATCTTTGGAGATGGAAACGGCGCCGCCTTTAGGGCCTTCCTGTACGAAGAAATCAAATTCATCGATAGTGAATAGGGCTGGAGTGATTTCAACCGGAATTTTGGCATACGAACCGACGAATAATGGTTTTCCCGGTACGGTAAAACCAACCGATGGTTTTACCGGAGTTGCCGTAGGTGTCGGGGTTGGCGTATTGATTAGATCGGGAATCACAAATTTTGGAATGGCGGCCAGATAAATGGATTTACTACTAGGAACCGCTTTGCCAAGGAAAGCCACATAACCCTTGGTCGGTCCTAATATTTTAATATTCCTAATGGTTTCTTCTTCATACTCAACTTTCATAATCTTATATCTTGGAACATCGGCGGGATGAAGATAATTGGTATTCATACCCTCAATATCCATATAAGCGCCTGTTCCAATGACTAATTCTTTGCCATTGATCGGATTGCCATCGAATTCACCGACTGTCATGCTGATCGCGCCTGAAGGATTGTCTTCATTAGAAAAGGCATTGAATACGCTTTTTCCAGCAGGTCTTCTGAATCCGGTAATCTGTTTATCCGTAATGACGGGTGAAATTATACCTACTAAATTCAAAGGTACGGTGTCACGTTGGTCGCCAAAGTTGCGCAGATTACCCATATTGCCGACAATGATTTCCGGATATTTGTCACCGTTAAGGTCTCCAACCGCTAACTCGATGCCGCCATGAGCACGGAATTGAGGTTTGAATCCGGCATAGATATTCCGTTTGGCGATGCCGCCGTCGCTGTTAATATCCAGAACATGGAAGATAGTTTGCGAGGCGGGACCATTGGATTGGCCGACCACTAATTCATCAAAACCGTCCTGATCCAAATCTCCCGCAGCCAAGGTCAATCCGATATAGGTGGTATCATCCAATACCTTTTGTTCCACCAATCCTAAAGGCAAACCGTTGAACTGACCGACGACCTCCCAGCTGTTAGGCGGCAGTTTGTTGGTGTATTGATAAAGCCGGATGATGCCATTACCGCCTTGTCCTTGAGTTACCGCCAACTGAGGCAGCCCTGAACCGATAAAGTCGCCTACCGCGGTTCGTACATCACCTGAATTTAACTGTACTGATGTCTTGTCGCCAACCGGAAATGCTACAAAAGAATTACCGATTACTTGCTTGGTTTTGGAATCACGAACGACAACGATGTTGGGGAAAACTGATTCTTCTACTATCGGTCCGAAAGAAGTAATGATATCTTCTGTTCCATCACCATTCAAATCACCCACTGATAGATAGGTCATTCGTCCTGTTCCACCGCCAACTCGAGATATAAATCCACCTGGCGCTCCGATGAATGAGTGACGGATAGATGTTAATGAATCGGTGATCTCATTGTAGTAACGTATATTGATCAGAGTCTCTCCACCAAATCCCTGGGATATTACCAGATCGTCATAAACCGGATTTCCGCTATACCAGAAAGTAGGCGTAGGCGTAGGTTTGGTGATTACCGGAGTAGGCGTAGGTTTGGTAATCATTGAAGTAGGAGTGGGTTTAGTAATTACCGGAGTAGGCGTAGGTTTGGTAATCATTGAAGTAGGAGTGGGTTTAGTAATTACCGGAGTAGGCGTAGGTTTGGTAATTACTGGAGTAGGAGTAGGTTTGGTAATTATCTTAGTAGGCGTAGGCGCTATGGGAGTAGGTGTATTATCAATTTCGCTTACAAACGATTCAGCCATAGCGAAGCGGATCTCCCGGCTCGCTGAACCAAGATTCAATATACCATCTCCATCCAGATCTTCGGGATATACCAATACTGTTTCCAAACCAGCGCTATCGTCGCTTTGGTTGCTGTCATGCAGGTATTTGATATATGGTTTGCCAAGAATTTTACCGCATTCATACACGCGCACCGCGTGGCCGCCAGTGGCGTTACCAGATGCATCATCGTAACTGAATACCAGTTCGACATCTTCTCCGTCTTTAATTTGCTGACAAATCCAATCTATGGTGACTACGGCGCCTTCATCTTTGATGGTGATGCCATGGGCGGTGTAGTCGCCTGCTGGAAGCGCCTGGTTAGGCGGCGATCCCCAGCCGCGTCCCTGGTACTTGTGGATTAAGTCTCCAGACAGATTGTTTTCCGATAAATATTTGAATTTACCGTCTATCATGGGCGTAAACCATGTACCGGAACCGCTGCGACGGGATGATACGGAGCGGTTAGCGTAGGAATCTAATTTGCCTACTAATGAATTATCGCCTTTCAATCCCATCACATGGTCATTCGGTACTGACAAACCGAACTCGTTTTCGAGGTATTGCAGGCTATTGGCTACAGCCATGGGGAAGCATTGATTATGCGCAGTCTGCACATTTGATGTGTGTTCCTGAGTATGTTTTTCAAAGAGTGAGGTAAAGATAATATCTTTATTTATTATATAAGGTGGAGCGAGGCTGATTGATGGGTTCTCATTGTCGCTGATTCCCTGGGCGTCCCAGATGGCCGGATTGCGCAACTCAAACGTCGATAGTATCAGTTTTCCATCTTGATCCATAGGTGTTTTATCAACTGGCTTAACAGAGAATTCAGCGTGAATCGCCATACTCTTCACGAGTTCGATTTGTTCGCCATCTTGCAGACCCAGATTAAAATAAGTTACTAACTTGCTGTCGGCGTCGGCTGAGGAAGTATCAAGCGGAAGATTCATGACCAACCAGCCATTATCGTTGTAAACGTTGATAAAGCCCCTTTCGACGCCAAGGTTCTTTTGCAATGCATAAGGATCAATCACCAGGCGACCCCAATTGGAGACAATTTGCTGGGTTTCATCAAAAGTAAAAATGACTTGCTCCAGCATTAATCCCATATTAGGATTAATTAGTATCGTATCCTCTTTCATCGATTCAGCCATAGCGAAGCGGATTTCCCGGCTTGCTGAACCAAGGTTCAATATGCCGTCGCCGTCCAGGTCTTCGAGAAATACCTGAACCGTTTCCAACCCAGCGCTATCATTGCTTTGGTTGCTATCGTGCAGGTATTTTATATATGGCTTTCCAAGAACGTTACCGCATTCGAATACTCTTACTGCATGGCCGCCAGTGGCGTTTCCCGATGCGTCATCGTAACTGAAGACAAGTTCGACATCTTCGCCTTCCTGGATTTGCTGACAAATCCAATCGAAGGTGACTACAGCGCCTTCATCTTTAATGGTGCTGCCATTTGATGTGTAGTCGCCTGCCGGAAGCGCCTGGTTGGGCGGCGATCCCCAGCCGCGTCCCTGGTATTTATGGATCAGGTCGCCGGATAGATTGTTGTCCGATAGATATTTGAATTTACCGTCTATCATGGGCGTGAACCATGTACCGGAACCGCTGCGACGGGATGAGACGGAGCGGTTAGCGTAGGAATCCAATTGACCAACCAGCGAATTGTCGCCTTTGAGTCCCATCACATGGTCATGAGGAACAGAAAGGCTGAACTCGTTTTCCAGGTATTGCAGGCTATTGGCTATAGCCATGGGGAAGCATTGGTTATTTGCGGTTTCAACGTTAGCCGACTGTGGTTGAGTATGGTAAGAGAATATAGAATCCAATATGATATCTGAAATATCTGTTATAATAAACGGCGGCAAGTGGAAAGCGGATATGGTTATATCGCTTACGCCCTGAGCATCCCATATAATGTTTTCTTCTATGGGGAAAGATACTAATTGACCCAATACCCTCTTGACAATTGGTTCCTGAGTGAAAGTAACATGAGCGACGAACGATGTAAGCTGATAGGATTTTTCTAACAGAATGGACTTAATCTCATCATCGCTTTTATCTTTAATTTCCGCTGGATCAACAATTCCAAGGTTGAAATAAGTTACCAAATCTGTTCTTTGGGTATCAGCGCTAGTTAGATTGTCCGCATTGATAGGTAGGTTTACTACATGCCAGCCCTTATCAGTATAAACATTCAAGTAACCCCGGCTGATCTTGGTGTTGCGGGTAAGGATATAAGGATTAATACTTATCCGACCCCAGCTGGAATTTTGCCACTGGGATTTTTCAAACATAAAATCTACTTGATTGAAGGTTATTCCGTCATCCGGAGTTAATCCTTCATCACCTTCTGGAGGAGTAGCAGTCGGCGTAGGTTTATCAATCGGCTCGCATTCCCAGCATATTTCGGTGATGCATATTTCCGCGCCGATTATTTCTATAACGCGAATGCCGGTGGCGCTGGTTAGAGTAAGAGTTTGTTCTGCACTGCCTGCAGCTGCAAATACTGAATCAACTACAGTTCCGGCGTCATCATAGGCTACCAGTTTGCATTCAAAGTAATGACGCAGGGTAACCTCTACTATCGATGGCGCTTTACCTGCGCAGATATCAGAAGACATGACAATCGCAGCGGGGCTGCTGTAACTTGCTTCACTGGATGAAACCCATACGTCCATCAAACCGTCTTCTGAACAATCGCGCACGCTTAAACCGAAAATGGCGCCGGTTATTTCAATGGCTGGTTTAATCGAAACCGAGCCTAAATCGACCGAGTTTAAATTCTCAACGGCGCTGGCGTAAAAATCGCTGGCCTTTACGCAATCCTTTTCTTCAATGGGCAAGGTTGGCGTTGGTTCAACTATTTGCTTAGTCGGCGTGGGTTTAACAATCAGCTCGCATTCCCAACAGATTTTGGTTATGCATATTTCGGCGCCGATTATTTCTATCATCCTTATTCCAGTGGCGCTGGTCAGGGTCAAGATTTGCGGAGTAGAATCCGGCGCCGCGTCAACCGTATCAACTACAGTTCCACCGTCATCATAGGCAATAAGTTTGCACTGATAGAAATGCTGTAGGTATACCTCAACCATCGATGACGCTTTGCCATTGCATATGTTGGGCGACATTATAATTGACGCGAGCGAACCGTAACTTGGATCGCTTGATGACACCCAGACATCCATCAAACCGTCTTCTGAACAATCACGTATGCTTAAGCCTAATGGACTGCCGCTGGCGCTTATAGCGGATTTGATCGACACTAGACCTAATTCGACTGAATCAAGATTATCCATATCGCTGGTATATATATCACTGGCCTGAACGCAATCCTTTTCTTCAATGGGCAAGGTTGGCGTTGATTCAACTATTTGCTTAGTCGGCGTGGGTTTAACAATCGGCTCGCATTCCCAACAGATTTTGGTTATGCATATTTCGGCGCCGATGAGTTCGATTACGCGAATGCCTGTGGCGCTGGTCAGGGTAAGAGTCTGCTCTGCGCTGCCTACTGCTGCATCTACTGAATCAACTACGGTTCCGTTATCATCATAGGCGATCAGTTTGCATTGGTAGTATTGACGCAGGGTGACCTCAACCATCGATGGCGCGTTGCCTGCACAGATGGAGGCTGACATGATTATCGCAGCTGGATTGCTGTAACTCAATTCGCTTGATGACACCCAAACGTCCATCAAACCGTCTTCTGAACAATCACGTACGCTTAAGCCTAATGGACTGCCGCTGGCGCTTATAGCGGATTTGATCGACACTAGACCTAATTCGACTGAATCAAGATTATCCATATCGCTGGTATATATATCACTGGCCTGAACGCAATCCTTTTCTTCAATGGGCAAGGTAGGCGTTGGTTCAACTATTTGCTTAGTCGGCGTGGGTTTAACAATCAGCTCGCATTCCCAACAGATTTTTGTTATGCATATTTCCGCTCCGATAATTTCTATCATCCTTATTCCAGTGGCGCTGGTCAGGGTCAAGATTTGCGGAGTAGAATCCGGCGCCGCGTCAACCGTATCAACTACAGTTCCACCGTCATCATAGGCAATAAGTTTGCACTGATAGAAATGCTGTAAGTATACCTCAACCATCGATGGCGCGTTGCCGTTGCATATGTTGGGCGACATTATAATTGACGCGAGCGAACCGTAACTCAATTCGCTTGATGACACCCAAACATCCATCAAACCGTCTTCTGAACAATCACGTACGCTTAAGCCTAATGGACTGCCGCTGGCGCTTATAGCGGATTTGATCGACACTAGACCTAATTCGACTGAATCAAGATTATCCATATCGCTGGTATATATATCACTGGCCTGAACGCAATCCTTTTCTTCAATGGGCAAGGTTGGCGTTGATTCAACTATTTGCTTAGTCGGCGTGGGTTTAACAATCGGCTCGCATTCCCAACAGATTTTGGTTATGCATATTTCGGCGCCGATGAGTTCGATTACGCGAATGCCTGTGGCGCTGGTCAGGGTAAGAGTCTGCTCTGCGCTGCCTACTGCTGCATCTACTGAATCAACTACAGTTCCGTTATCATCATAGGCGATCAGTTTGCATTGGTAGTATTGACGCAGGGTGACCTCAACCATCGATGGCGCGTTGCCTGCACAGATAGAAGCTGACATGATTATCGCAGCTGGATTGCTGTAGCTCAATTCGCTTGATGACACCCAAACGTCCATCAAACCGTCTTCAGAACAATCACGAATGCTTAAGCCGAGAGGACTGCCGCTGGCGCTAATAGCTGACTTGATTGCTACTAGACCAAGTTCAACTGAGTCCAGATTTTCGATAATGCTGGTGTAGTAATCACTGGCCTTCACGCAGTTCTTTTGATCGGTTGATATAGTTGGAGTAAGCGTGGGCATTGGTTTTGGTTGCGTTGTAGGCGTATCTTGAGGTTTTTCCTCAAACCGTTCAGGATGAAGATCAACAGCATCCAATCCCCAATCCTTTGAGTCAAATCCGGTCAGATAAAAATTAGTGGCAATAACTTCGTTATATGGTTTTTCCGAACGATCAACCAACAAATCGCCTTCTTTGAATTCTATGGGATATATATCATCATTCAATTCCGTCGAAAAATAGACTGTTTCTAAATGAGAATAGGCTTTATCTTCAGGCAGACAGGTTCCCGCAGCATCCAAACCCATATTATTAAGAGATGAAAATTCCACAAATAAACTTTGGGCGGTTGTTGGAGTTCCATCAGCGCCGGACCGTTCAACCCATGCGCTTATATGACTGGATGAAACATGAATCCCTATCAGATCATCTGCGCCTACTATTGTACGTTCGGGAAGCAAACTTCCTGAACTAGATGTGTATTCTTCATTAATTTCTTCAAAAGAAAAGTAAATGTTTATAGCTTCACCATTGCTGATTTCAACCAATTCTTTCAAGTTCCCAATAACACGGTTTTCCAATTTATCAAAGATATTCAATAAACCTTCTAATTCAATCGCATCTATACCCAAATATTCAATGACTCCCCCGGTTCTATTTAGTAACTGAAGAGGAGCGAACAGGGCTTGAGCGAGAATTACTCCTCCATTATTGAGTAGCAAATCGCCATCATTTAGAATTACCCCATAGGCGGAATGATTCGGGTTGCTTACTTTAATCGGTTTTTCGACCGTGAAGATTATTTTATGGCGTGCATAAGGTTCATCGCTAGAAACTGATTGATCAAGTTGGATAATATCAAAGCCATCCAGCCCGGCGTCAATTCGAAGCACTTCAGATGGTAAAGGAATAAATTCCTTCAAAAGGTCTTGATTGGCGCCGCCAGTCAGTACATAGGCCTCACCGCCGGGATTATGCACAAGGATATCACCATGAGATGCGCCATTCGGTAAAACATAAGGCTCTTCGATAGAGAAATAGATAGGACAATCCTTGGGCGCATCCGGCGGATCATCGCCATTGGTTTGTGTCGGAGTAGGAGTTAATCTTGGCGTCGGCGTAGCCGTTTTAGTAGGAGTCGGCTTATCAATTGTCGGCGTGTTTTCCGGAGTTGGGGGTATATAAGATGTATTGGTTGGAGTAGGAGTACTATCTTTATCCCTCATAGACTCAGAAAGAGCAAAACGGATTTCAATGCTTCTTGATCCAAGATTTAACATGCCATCATTATCTAAATCCTCTAGGAAAACTTTTACGGTTTCCAAACCTGCATTATCATTATTTTGATTACGGTCATGTAGATATCTTATATAAGGTCTTCCATCATCCACGCCGCATTCATAGACGCGCACCGCATGTCCTCCGGTAGCTTCTCCTCTGGAATTATCGTAACTGAAAACCAGTTCAACATCTTCTCCCTGGCGGATCTGTTCGCAGATCCATTCAAATGTGACCGTACTGCCTTGATCCAGCGCAGTGCTGCCAGCAGCGGAAAAATCTCCAGCGGGCAGCGCCTGATTGGGCGGTGTTCCCCAACCACGACCCTGGTATCGATGAATCAACTTGTCGGCTAATCCATTCTCTTGCAGATAATTGAATTTCCCTGTCAACATGGGAGTGAACCAGGTTCCTGAACCTGATCGGCGGGAACTAGCCGTGCGATCCGCAAACTGATCCAACTGACCTACTAGTGAATTATCGCCTTTCAAGCCCGGCTTATGTTCGTGAGGAACCGGCAGGTCAAAATTATCTTTCAAATATTGCAGACTATTAGCGATGGACATAGGGAAGCATTGATTCTTGGCCGCTTCCACATTCGCGGAACTGTCCAGGCTATGCGATGTATTCAGTAAATCAGGATTAAATTTCAGTTCCAGATATATAAGCGGCGGTAAGATGATAGTGGAAAGTTCAATATCGCTGGCGCCTTGAGCATCCCAGATTACGGATTCTTTCAAGGGAAACGGGATATATTCTCCCCGCTGGATTTCCTGGAAAGATTCTTTGGTATAAGTAACCAAAGCCTCAAATTCTTTTAATTGGGTGGAAACTTCCAACAAATAGTTTTCTAATTCCTCCCCCTCAAGTTTTGCGATAATTTCCTGGTCGCCCAACCCAAGATTTAGATAGGTCACTATATTGGACTGTTTTTCTAAATCATTTATGCTTATTGGCAGATTGACCACATGCCAACCTGATTTGGTGAATACATTAATATAACCTTGATCGATTTGAGTCATCTCATACAACATCATTACATCAATGCTCATACGTCCCCAACTGGAATTCAGCCAAGGGGCCTTTTCATAATTAAAGTCAACTTGACTGAATTCGACGCCCATATCTGGTTTGAGTTGCCCGTAGCTTTGTTGCGTAAAACCCAAAAATGCGAACAACACTAAACAACAGGCAAAGACTGACTGCATATTGAATTTTAATTGCTGACGTAATTGATTCATAATAACCCTCACAGTTAATGATTTTTGTAGAAATTCAGAGTTGAATGTCTAAAATGTTTTTGCTTTCTATAAACAAGTTGTTAAGAATTATGGAAGGCTCCAACTGGCAGGATATTTCATGGTTGATTGCTACCTGATTATTCCCAAATATAAAATATATAATAAAAGCAAAAAATAAAATCCAATTTTACTTTTAAAAGCATAATCCATTTTTGATAAAATAAAACATCATATTTAAAAAAAAGTCAAATATATTCCGTGGAACATAACGTTACACGCAAACCGCTATATCATTGCTCTACTCTACAACTTGAAGAAATCCCATAACACTGGAGGTTGCGCCATTGGGCAGGAATCCTAATTTCCATTGTCCAACGTCAGATAGATCATCGAAAGAGAGAGTCAGGCTGAAGCGGTCTTCATTTAGGGTAGCTGTAACGAGCAGAATTATACCTCATATTTCCTTGGACGTACTTGGCATTTTATTCCTTTTCACTCTGAGAATATAATATTATGATAATGATGCTTGACGCGCTGTTCTCTATTATGAGAGAATTGCATTTAGAATTTACATCTTTTGACTTCAATTTGCGAGAAATATAAAAATGCCAAATTCATCATATTCTTCTGACCAAAAAGCCACTCTCTTATTAATTTTTTTAGTCCTTCTTAAGGTTTTGCTCCATTGCTGGGTAAATCTTCACGACAATTTTTTCCGGGATGAATTCTATTACATGGCATGCGGACAGCATCTGGATTTCGGGTATGTGGATCATCCTCCATTTGTCGCTGTCGTCGCCTTCATCACCCAAGCGTTGTTGGGAGATTCTCTCTTTGCTTTGCGATTGCCCGCCGTGTTGGTTGGAGCATTGATTGTATATTTAACGGGAAGGTTAGCGCGCGAGTTGGGCGGCGGTTTATTCGCACAGGGACTGGCCGGGTTGTCTATGCTGCTTATGCCCATCTGCCTTGCGATTACAGGCTACTTCTCAATGAACATTTTTGATTATCTGTTCTGGCTGCTCAGCGCCTATTTATTGGTTGCGCTAATTAAAAATGATGATCAACCCCGGATATGGATTATTCTGGGAATGATAATGGGCATTGGGCTGATAAACAAAATCTCCATGCTGTTCTTCGGCTTTGGATTGTTCGTCGGACTGATTCTATCTCCACAGAGACAATGGTTTAAGAATAAGCGGCTATGGATCACAGGCCTTATCTCATTCGGAATCTTTCTACCTCATATAATTTGGCAATTCAGTAACGATTGGCCTACGCTGGAGTTCATGAACAATGCTCGGCTTTACAAGAACATTGCGCTCTCTCCGCTTCAGTTCATCAAAGATCAAATCATTATGACCCATCCTAGCCTGACGCCAATCTGGCTGACTGGTTTGTTCTGGTTATTCTTTTCTAACAAGGGAAAACGCTTCCGCATGCTAGGCTGGATATATGCGACCGTCCTGCCCTTGATGATCATCATGAAAGGTAAAGCCTATTATTTAACACCGGTTTACGGCATGTTGTTCGCCGCAGGAGCAGTCTGTATTGAAAATGCTATACGGCGCCTTGGCTGGAATTGGTTAAAACCAGCGGTTGTGATTGTAGTGATAATTGGTGGAATCATAATCGCTCCGCTGGCCTTGCCTATCCTTTCTCCAGAAGTATTTATTGCATATTCCAATAAGTTGGGTATCAAGACAAGTGCAGAAGAAAAGCATGACCAGGGCGCGTTACCTCAGAGTTTCGCCGACCGTCAGGGCTGGGAGGAAATGGTAGACGCTATCGGGAAGGTCTATCAGGAATTGCCTCAAGTTGATCAAGCCAAGTGCGTCATAATCGCCGGAAATTATGGTGAAGCCGGGGCCATAGATTATTTCGGGAAGAAATACGATCTCCCTAAAGCGATAAGCAGTCATAACAGTTATTTTCTCTGGGGACCGGGCGATAAGAATGGTGAAATCGCCATTAGCGTTGGTTCTTCACGGAACAGTTTGGATAAAGTATTTGATAACGTTCAACAAGCCACGATGATAGTTCACCCTTTATCGATGCCCTATGAAAGCAACCTGCCGGTTTATCTATGCCGTCAGCCGAAAATCACATTAAAAGAAATTTGGCCGCAAGTTAAAAACTATAATTAATTCACATATTCATAGCATTACGTTATGTTCACAAGATTTGTATATACACCTATAAGTGTTTTGTATAATTAGGTACAAAATAGAATATAGAAATAAAATCCAAATAGGAAAAATTCAATGAATATATTTAATGTCAAAAAGATTTTAGCCTTATCAGGATTATTTGTCGCCGCTTATTTTTTACCAATGAACATATGCGCTTCTGAAGCCGCAGTCATGGAAGATGAATTCGGAACGCCTCCAATGTCAGCCCGCCCTTGGGCTTATTGGTGCTGGGTAAACGGCAACTTTAACTACGCGCAAATGACTTATGAATTGGAAGAGATCAAGCGCAAAGGGCTGGGCGGCTTCAATATCTTCGATATCGGCGCCTATAGTACTGGAAGCGATGTTCCAGCCGGACCGGCGTTTATGGGGCCTGAATCAGTGGATGCTATTGGTTACGCGGTGCGTGAAGCGGGGCGCCTTGGACTCGGCATCTGCCTAATCGCTTCCAACAGTTGGGATGCTGGCGGCAGTTGGATCACGCCAGAGATGGCTATGATGGGAATATTCACATCTTCGGTGAAAGTTTCCGGCGCACAAGAACTTTCTATAAACCTGCCTTTTCCTGAAATAAAAATTCCTAAAGAGAGAATGAAATTCAAAAACCTTCTGGGTGAGGATGGTCTTCCTTTGTTTTATAAAGATATAGCAGTATTGGCGATACCCGTAGTTGATAAAAATGACGCTATCGATATGAATCAAATCATCAATTTAACAGGCAACCTCGATGACAAGGGTTTGCTCACTACGTCGCTGCCGGATGGCGAATGGGAAATCATGCGCTACGTCTGCTCCAACACTGGCGAAACCTTGAAACTACCCAGCCCTAACTCGGACGGTTTGATTCTTGATCATTTTAATCCCCAGGCGACTACTCAACATTTCGAATATATACTTGACCGCTTGCAGTCTGAAATAGGCGACCTTGCTTCATCCGCATTACAATATCTATATCTATGCAGTTATGAAGTACGGGGGAAAATCTGGACGCCTGCCTTTGCGGAAGAATTTCTAAAGAGACGGGGATACAATATGGCGCCCTATCTTCCAGCCTTATTTGATAGAACTATACAGGATGCAGAGACAACGGAACGATTCCTCTTTGATTATAAAAAAACCCTGTCTGATTTGATTATTGAAGGCCATTACATCAACGCCCGTAATATGGTTCATGAACAAGGTCTTGAACTCATTTCAGAAGCAGGCGGCCCTGGTCAGCCTCTGCACAATTGCCCGGTTGAAGCCCTGCGCGCTCTAGGCGCCTTGGATATTCCACGCGGCGAATTCTGGAACAAGCACCAGGTTCTTAACGAAAAAGGCATCGATCTGCTTTGGTTAATAAAAGAAATCGCATGCGCTTCACATATTTATGGGAAAAAATTGGTGCAGGGAGAGTCGTTTACCAGTTTTGAGAACTGGCAAGAGGGACCTTATGAGTTAAAACCACTAGCTGACAAGGCCATGTGCGAGGGGCTGAATCATTTCGTCTTTCATACTTTCGCCCATACCCCGCCTGAATCCGGCGTTCCCGGATGGGCGTACCATGCGGGGACTCATGTTAACACCACGCGGATTTGGTGGCCTATGGCTGATGATTTTATCGCTTATCTTTCCCGTTGCTCGCATCTATTACAGCAAGGCCTTTTCGTGGCGGACGTATGCTATTACTACGGCGACCAGGCGCCTAACTTCGTTGATCCCAAACACATCGATCCCTCTCTGGGTTATGGATATGATTATGATGTAACCAATTCAGAAGTAATCCTGGAACGTATGAGCGTTAAAGATGGTCGCATTGTTCTCCCCGATGGCATGAGTTACGCATTGTTGGCGCTGCCGGATGAAGTCGCTATGGATTGGGATGTATTAAAAAGAATCGAGCAACTGGTTTTGAATGGAGCTACTGTAGTCGGTTCAAAACCATCCCGCGCATACAGCTTGAACCAAGCCACCCGGACAGATGCACAGGTAAAACTTTTAGCCGATAAACTTTGGGGAGAATGCGACGGCGTAAACGTCACCGAGAATAAGTATGGTAAAGGTAAAATCGTTTGGGGAAAAACATTACGCCGGATTTTGGATGATAAACAAATCTCTCCAGATATCCAACTGCGCCAGGAAGATGACCAGAATGATATAGATTTTATTCATCGGCGGCATGGAGAAAGCGATATCTATTTTGTTATCAACAAAAGCGCTCAATGGAAGAAGATTGATTGCGCGTTCCGGGTTGAAGGTAAAATCCCTGAATTCTGGCATCCCGACACTGGAGAAATCAACAAACAGAATCATTATCGTCTAGATGGCGCACAAACCTGGGTTCCTATTACGTTGCCGCCTAATGGATCAATCTTTGTGGTTTTCAAAGATAAAGCCCCGGACCTACGCATTGAGTCTATTATTCGTAACCCGAATCCTGATGCTCAGGCTCAGAATGAATACCTGACGGTGATAGAGAATGAAGACACCGAATGGGTGACGAACGTTGCTTTAGCCGGACGATATAAGTTCACTGACAATCAGCAGCGCGTCAGGGAGATCAATGTAGCAGACCTCCCTTCTCCACTTACGCTATCTGGTGCCTGGGAAATTCGTTTTCCTCATGGCTGGGGGATACCTACCGTGGTTGAGTTCCCTGAATTAATCTCATGGATCGATAGCGAGTTGGAGGCCATCCAGTATTTTTCAGGTATCGCCAATTACCGGAAGTCATTTGAGATTCCTTCTGATTGGGTAAACGGTGAATATCAATTTTTGTTGGATTTAGGCAAAGTAAAAGAAATTGCACGTGTTTATCTAAACGGTCATAGTTTGGGCGTAGTCTGGAAAGAGCCGTTTTGCCTTGATATCACTAAATTCATTCAAGCAGGTGAAAATTATCTGGTTGTTGACATCGCTAATGTCTGGAATAACCGATTGGTGGGCGATGGAAAACTGCCTCCAGAAGAACGCCGTACTAATTCAAATATCATCAAAGGCCCCAAAGCCTGGGGCAAACCCTGGAAAGACGTTCCTCTCATTGACGCCGGTTTGATCGGGCCGGTAGAAATTAATGTACTTAAAAAAATTGTTATTCCCAAATTGCCATGATGCAATCAATCACGATGTCGAACTGATGGTATGTAATTCATTTATGATAAATTTCATATAAGGATTTATTATGCGTTTATTCCCTTCTCTATTTATTAAATTATGCCCGGTTATCTTATTTTTCATTCTTATTGTTTTGCCTACGGCTAAGATTCACGCAGCCGATACGGTCACTAAACACCGTATCTACGCCCATCGCCTGGAACCTAAAGAACACCCCGATTATTCCCGGCGCTCTGTACAACCGCCGGATTGGGATACTTTCGGCGGCCAAACGCGATTTACCAGCCTGCGCGGATTCGCCGTCAAGGACGATCTTATTGTTGATTATGCTCAGGAATTGGATAAATACACTAATACCTATCAATTAGGCGATGTGATCTGGCCGTCATACTCAATTCTTTTCGCCAAAAACCTGGGCGAGTTAGCCGATGAGATAAAGCGCCGAAATCTCTTTCTGTTTGACATCTGGGGTTACGTTCCCGGCTCCGGTCCTGGAGGCTATTGGCAGCAATACAAACCACCAGAAGGAGTCTTCGATCTATTGGAATCAAAATTAGGCGAGCGATGGCTGGGTATGGATGTCGGGGAGCAGGACGGGCGATACATCGGCGGCTACGCGTCGCAAATTAATAACAATTCATCCGACCGCTTTGATCAGTACCTGAATTTCCAGCGCCATTTTCAGCGTATGTGCGACGACCTGGGCAATAAGATGTCGACCTTGGTCTCGCTCAATTTCGGCCACTATTTCTTGAAGGAAGGAGTCTACGCCCTGATTGGCGCGGAAACCGCCCAGGGGCTGCCCAACGGCCAGGTTTACTACTCATTTATTCGCGGCGCGGGCAAACAATATGGCGTCCCGTGGTTTGGCAATGCCTCGATTTACAACCGGTGGGGATACAAGACATACGGCAGCGAAGGCAATGATCATAGCCCGACCAAAGGAACCAGTTTAAGTTTGTTCAAGCGCTTGATCTACAGCCATATACTTTATAACTGCGTATTCGCCGGTTTTGAAAACGGCTGGTTCGACGCCCAAGGCGCATTATCACCCATCGGCCAAATGCAGGCCTCCGCCCGCCAATGGGTTCAAGAACAAGGGCAACCGGGCGACATGCTTACTCCCATCGCCTTGATGATGGATTTTTATTCAGGTTGGTCGTTCCCCCGTCACTTATATTCGGGAAACGTTTACCGGGTCTGGGGCAACCTGCCCTACGAACCAGGCGACTACCTGGGTGACGGCGTTTTGGACATGCTATATCCCGGCTACCAGGATTCCTCATATTTTCATGACGAGCAAGGTTTTATCACATCCACGCCATACGGCGACTCCGCCGATTGTCTGCTCAGCGACGCTCCAGCATGGTTGTTGAAACGATACGCGGCGCTGGTCATCGCTGGTGAATTAAATGGTGGATTGGAAATACAAGACAAACTTCTTAGTTACATCGAATCCGGCGGTCACCTGGTTATAACAGCTGGCAACCTTAATAAATTACCTGATGGACTCGCAGGTATTCAAGTTAATGGATCCATGCAAATCTTCCAACCAGGCGAATTTCATATCAAAAATGATACCTGCGTAGAAAAGAATTCTTTTGCTCTTTATCCGCTCACTTATCCATCCAACGCACGCGTGTTAGCGCAATGCGGCGATATGCCCGCCGCCATTGAAATCAATCATGGCGCTGGTCGCATAACCGTACTCGCCAGCCCGTTTGGAATTTGTGATCAGCCGATAATGAAGGAAAAGATCATAAGCCAGGAAGATCAACCTCTACCAAAACCATATCCCCTCCTGAATCATGTACGCATCCTGTTAGGCGATATCTTCCGCGATCAACAACTGTTTGATGTGGGAGATAACCTAAGCCTGATTACTTGCAGAAAGAATCCGGGCGAATATGTGTTGGGAATCAACAATAACAATTGGGAAGCAAAACCTCTGCGGATAAATTCAAAATGCGGTTCGATTGCATCAATCAAGGAATTGCAACTCGATCAATCAGAAAAACAGGCCATCGGGTATCTACCGGAAACTGTGATAAATCCAAATCTCGGCGTCAGCAGCGATGACTCAATCGCTGGAGGCGACATCCGGATTTTCACAGTAAAGGTGCAGGAAGAAAATATTAAAGTTATTGCTCACCAAAATCCCCCGAACCGCCCGGCTGACCGGATACTCACGTTGAATAATATAAATTCTATCAAGGAGGCCGTTTTGGCCCGGCCTACTTTTTTTGAGCATTACGATGGCGTCGTGATTGACTGGAATTATCTTCTAAAGCGGGAAAAAGACGCCTTGCGCAATGAATCCGGCTGGATCAACCGGCAAGGCTTGCGCGTCGTTGTGGATATATCATCGGGAATTAATTTATACCCGGATTTACGCTTGATCGATAACGATGCTGATGAATACGCAAAAAGCATGAAAGTAATTGATGATATCCTACGCAAAATGGAAATCCTTCAATCACGCGATCTAATGCTTTCGCTGCATCGCTTTCCGGAAAACAATTTTACTACAGAGCAGACCTGGAATTCTTTTGATAAAACCCTGAAGGAAATTTGCGCAGTAGCAGATAACAAATCGATAACCGTGCACTTGCGGATGTCGCCCAACAAGCCGCCCTGGAATCTTGAAGAAGCTGTAAATTTCTTAAAACGGGTTGATGCGCCAAATTTACGCCTGGCGCCAAGCACGGCCAATCTCCTATCTAAGAACGCCGATATTAAAAAGATCACGGACATCTTACAGAATCGAATCGGATTCTGGCTGATCGGCGCCCCTGCTTATGATATAAGCGGGCGGCTCTGGAGCGCAAATGCTCCTCTCACTGATTTCAAAGAAATAGACAAACTGCGGAAAATCCTATCAGCGGCGCCCGATGCTCCCATTCTTTTTGACGTTAACTATGGCTCTTTGGATGAAGAATATCTGGATTCACAAACACTTAATATCATCATGACGGAATCTTTTGGTGAAAAATTGGAATAGTTTTGAAGAAGAAGAGAAGATGTGGACGCCAAGAGTAGTATTATCAGCCCTTGGCGTCGATTTATTACTAAAGGGTAAATGGAAATATATTATTTCCCATAAACTTCTTTGGGATCAAATACTTTTTCTTTTTCAGTGAAAGACAATTCCAATGGCGCGTTGGTTGATTGATCTTTACCAAAAGGCACGGAACGGTAGAAGCATGAACGGTATCCAACATGGCAACATGCGCCGCCGACCATTTCAACCTTAAGAATAATGGCGTCCTGATCGCAATCGGTGCGGATTTCTTTGACTTTCTGAATCATGCCGCTGCTTTCGCCTTTGTGCCATAGTTTTTGACGGCTGCGGCTGAAATAGACCGCTTCTCCAATTTCGATGGTTTTCTTCAGCGCTTCATCATTCATAAATGCAACCATCAAAATTTCATCAGTTTTATGATCCTGCGTGACAACTGTGATTAATCCTTTGTCATCAAATTTGGGAGCGAATTGCTTTCCTTCCTCGATCTGATCTTTCCCTGTTCTTTCAGCGAATATTTCGGGGGTGCTCATATTTATTCAATCTCCTGTTAGAGTATTTGGCGATAGCGGTTGGAGAATTATTTTATCCTAAAGAATATTTTTGTGAGGGGGAGGAGACAAGAAGAAATTACAAAAGGCTTGCCAAATATGTGTTTGACAAGCCTTTTGTTTGGTTTACTTAGATAAATACGCAGGAAGCATCATTCACCTTGTCGATCCCGTTCAAAGAATTCTTCACACCGGAAGATATCGCCAGGCGAAATAAGGCCGTTGCTGACATTGTAATAATTCCCGGTTAACCATCCACCTCCAGCGAAAATGAAATTCACATTGGTATATGCGCAATCCGGCCCGCAACTGCCGATTTTCCATTCAGAATTTTTCCATGCTTTATACCAGGGGTGATTATTATTTTTGGCGGAGCCAGTATATTCATGATAAACATCAGTGCCATAATCATAAGTCAAAGGACCGTTTGGCCCTCCAATACGATGATCCACCGAGCCTGCCAAAACATCCTTGGCTTGAAATACATCCGGCAGCACCGAACTCATGTAAGCTACTGGTGATGTGAGCAGAGCATAGGAATAAAACCAGCCATGGTTTGGGAAGTTATCCCTGGGCGCATGGCCATTATCCATTTTATACATTGCTAAAGCTGTGGATAATGACTTCAGGTCAGACTCAATCCGGGCTAATTTAGCCCTGGTTTGAGCATTTAAAAAGTTGGGAACAGCAATTGCGGCAAGAATACCAATGATGGCAACCACAATCAGAAGTTCGATTAAAGTAAATCCCTTTTTCATAAAATAGTACCTCCCCAAAATAATTGAATCTATCTTATATAAGTATTTCCTGTAAATATAGTGGATTCTTACGGAATATCGAGGATAAATTATGCTGTAGGCATCATTATTATTAGAATGATCGACTAAAATAATTAAAAATATAATTATAAAAATCACGGAACTTGATTGCTTTGCATGATAAAGCTAAGGTAGCTCGTTAAAAATTAGAAATATATTTCTTAATAATAAGGCTGAATAGATATTTCTTTGATTCAAAGCATAACTCAACTCTTAATGATTAAACAATAAAAACAGAGAAAACTGTTTATAATTTAAATATAACATTAATAAAACACAGGAGTAGATAATGTCCCAGTTAATCGGAAAAGCAGTAATCGCCCAAGGCGGCGGACCTACCGCCGTTATTAACCAAAGCATGGTTGGAGCAGCATTGGAATGCCGCAAGTTTCCCCAGATAACTCATGTTTACGGCGCCCGTCATGGCGTAAGTGGAATCATCAATGAGGAATTCGTCGACCTCAGCCAAGCCACTTCACATAATCTGGAAATGGTTGGAGAGACTCCATCTTCCGCTTTAGGCACAACCCGCGACAAACCGGACAAGGAATATTGCAAAAAGATATTTGAAGTATTCAAAAAGTATGACGTACGTTATTTCTTCTACATCGGTGGAAACGATTCATCAGACACATGCCGTCTGGTCAATGAATTCGCTATCGAAGAAAATTATGAAGTTCGTTGCGTACATATCCCCAAAACCGTCGATAATGACCTGGTTGTAACGGATCACTGCCCGGGATTCGGTTCTGCGGCTAAATACGTAGCTCAAGCCTTCGCCGGAGTGAACCTGGACAACCGCGCCCTTCCCGGCGTTTACATCGCTATCGTCATGGGTCGTCACGCCGGATTCCTGACTGCGGCCGCCGCAGCCTACCGCAATTTCCCGGACGATGGCCCGCATCTGGTTTATGTCCCGGAACGTAGATTTGATAAAGACCAATTCATCAAAGACGTCGATGCGACCTACAAAAAGTATGGACGCTGCATCGTGGCCGCTTCGGAAGGCATCTGGAGCGACAAAGACGAAAACGGCAAAGAAGTTCCCTTGGTTGTAAGCATTGTCGGTAATGCCGAAAAAGACGCTCACGGCAACGTTCAACTATCCGGTACAGGCGCTCTGGGCGACGTGCTTTCTAATATGGTTAAAGAAAATCTTCCTATCAAGCGGGTTCGCGCAGATACGCTTGGTTATCCAGCCCGCAGCTTCCTGGGTTGCGTTTCAACCGTTGATCAGCATGAAGCCCGTGAAGTTGGCGAAAAAGCGGTTCAGTTCGCCGTATGGCACAACATTGACGGTTCCGTAGTAATCAAACGGGTTGGCGATTACGCAGTTGAATATGACTTGGTTCCACTAACTGATATCGCAGCCAAAACAAAGACTATGGCCGATGAATACATCAACGCTGAAGGCAACAATGTAACTGAAGCCTTCCGCCATTACGTCCTGCCAATCATGGGACCAGCGCCAATGGCAACCAAACTTTTTGCACCATCAGTGGATAAAGTTTAATTAGTCTATTGTGCAATAAAGCAAAATCGTGTTTTAAAGTCATGGCCCATTCCTTTCAATAAAATGAGGAATGGGCCATAATAAAAATTTCATATTTTCATAACAGATATTAAGTAAATCATAAGCAATTTATTTTCATCACCATAGTTAATTCAAATCTGGATAAGGAAAATAATGTTTGCTAATAAATTACACTTGTTTTTAGAACCCATTATCGGCCACGCTCCAGCGCGCAGACTGATTTTGAATTACTCGGCTAGGGTCAATCGTCCTCCACAACAACTTACGCAAGAAGATTTGCCTGATATAGGCCAATATCTGGCAAATAATATCCATATATTCGTTGGCTCGGATCACGCGCAGCAAGTTGGCCTTTTATTAAAAGGGATCGCGAATAAACCAGCCGCTAAATAGGAGATAATCCGGTAATGCCTTTTTTGGTTATCATATTATATATTGTGGTCATGGGATCGATCTTTACCTTTCGGCTCATGCCGGAAAATTCTGTTGAAGCATTCAACGACGGGGTGATAGCGCTGGTTTGCCTTATCGGTTCATGTTGTCTATTCCGCATCGTCAAACGTTTCCAATCCGGTGATGCAGTTCGCATTAGTTGGCTTTTATTTGCTATAGGTCTGCTGGGAGAAGGCATCGGCCATGTTTGGTATAGCACTCAGGAGTTCATATCCGGTGAAGTCGTTAGCTTTCCCAATACAGCCGATTATTTCATTATGGCGGGCGCGGTTTGTTATGTAATTAGTTTTTGGAATTTTAAACGATTGATCAATAAAAATGAACTGTTTCACTTCGGTAAAAATTTCTGGATCGCCAATGGAGTATTCGCCATATTGGTTATTTTGAATATTGTTTTTATTATTCAACCAACCTTAGCCGATCCAGATGAGACATTTTGGATGCGTATTTTTTATCTTTACTATCCAGTATTTGACACCTTACTGGCTTATTTCTGCCTGCATCTGGCATTCTCATTTCTTTCCCTAGGGCAGTCTCCGGTGGCCAAACCATGGTTGATATTAGTGATTGCTTTCATGATATTCCTCGTGACGGATAGCGCCTACGCCTATTTTGAAGTGATTGGAACCTACCATCCCTATATGTTGATTAATCCAGGCTGGGGACTGGCATATCTTTGCGTATCACACGCCGCTTACAGCCAATTGAAAGTGATGAAGGCTGTAGAATCAGTTAAAATCAGTGATTTTAACTGGGATGATGATATTGATGATTCTCAAGGCGTTTTTTAATTTAAGTTCATCCATTCGTATATAAATTCCTTTCAACAACCAATTTAACAATCCCGCCCAATCATCAAATGATGAATATTCAATCCACACGCCTATTAATATCAACTAACCGAATGCTATAAATATAGTTAGAAAACATAAATCTGTTCCAATACTTATAGGGAGAACAAATCATTATGAAGCATTATATTCACAAGAGAACCACTTTGCTGGCGGGCATACTAATTTTTATAAACGCTGCGACCTATTCACAAGCCGCTGATTCGGTAATGCTTAATTCTCCAGACAAGGCAATCGAATTCCTACTGAAGTTAGATAAGCAAGGCGTCCCACTTTATGATCTAACATTTCAAAAACAATCAGTAATCCAGAATTCACAACTGGGATTTGATTTTGAGCAGGATGATTGGCTGGATAAAGTCTCCATCAAATCAACATCACGAAGTCAAAAAAATTCGACTATCGATCTGCTCTATGGCGAGAGAGATGCTATTCCAGATTCCTACCATGAATTAAGTATCGATCTGGTAGAAGCTGCTGCGCCGCACCGCCTATGCCAATTAATTGTTCGCGCCTACAACGAAGGCTTAGCCTTCCGTTATGTGTTTCCAAAACAAGACCACTTGAAATCTATTAATATTATAAAAGAAAAGACCCAGTTTCGTTTCAGCGATAATTTCAAAGCTTGGGAAGAACATGGAACCGAAGGCGATTACCTGATAACTCCTATTCAATCGATAAAGCCTAAATGCGAAACTCCCTTGACCGTCGAACTGAAATCCGGAGGACCTTACGCCTGCGTTATGGAAGCCGATGTTTACGATTACCCGCGCATGTGGCTCTCTCCAGACACAAGCGCGCCCAATTCCCTAATTGCCAGTTTGGGCAGCGAAGCGACAGGATTAACGCCGTTTGAAACTCCCTGGCGGGTAGTTATGCTGGCGAGCCATGCCGGAGCATTGGTAGAGCAGAATTATTTACTGATGAACCTGAACGCCCCCTGCGCTATTGATGATGCATCATGGATCAAACCGGGAACCGTGATGCGCTGCATCCGCTTGAATACCGAAGACGGTAAAGCCTATATCGATTTCGCCCAGAAGCACAATATCGATTACATCCATCTCGACGCGGGCTGGTATGGCAAGGAACGCGATCCCTCATCGGATCCCCGCGTGCCTATTGACGCTATCGATTTACCTTATCTGATACAATACGCCAAAGAACGCGGCGTTGGCATTACGGTCTATGTAAACCGTATTGCACTGGATAAATATTCAGACGAAATATTCCCTTTGTATGAGAAATGGGGATTAAAAGGCGTAAAGTTCGGTTTTGTGGCAGTCGGGCCTCAGTCAAAGATGAAATGGCTCAAGGATGCTGTAGCCAAAGCAGCCGAGCATCATTTGATAGTCGATATTCATGATTCATACCGGCCAACCGGATTAAGCCGCACTTATCCCAACTTATTGACCCAGGAAGGCATAAAGGGCAACGAAAACATGCCTACCGCCACTCATAACACTACCCTGCCCTTCACCCGCTACCCCGCTGGCGCCGGCGACTATACTATCTGCTACTACAACGACCGCATCAAGAATACCCACGCCCATCAGCTGGCGGCTTCAGTCGTAATGTACAGCCCAATGCAATTCCTGTTCTGGTACGATCATCCCTCATATTACCAGGGTGAACCGGAGATAGAATTGCTTGATAACCTACCAGTCGTATGGGATGAAAGCCGCGTAATCGCTGGAGAAATTGGCGAATACATCATCATGGCCCGTCGCAGCGGCGATGAATGGTTCGTCGCTGGTCTAACTAATGTAAATCAACGTAAGATGGATGTCACATTGGATTTTCTTGACGCCGACAACGACTATAAAGCCAGCGTTTATGCGGACGACTTGAAGAGCGATTCTCGCACCAAAGTTAAAATTGAACGCAGTGCGGTCAAACAGGGATCAACATTCTCGTTTGATGTTCCCGGTACTGGCGGTTTCGTGATCCGGTGCGTTCCGGTTAAATAGTAATAACTTCTTTATTTTAAGTGGCTTGATCAAGGGCTGACCGCAATGCGGTCTTTCCTTTGGCGCCTGTCTTATGTCGATTAGATTTGCATATTATCAATAGTATAAACAGAACGGACGCCTTCTTGATAAAGAAAGCGTCCGTTTTTTCATTCTAAACCTAATCGTAGGGTGGGCTAAAAGCGATAGCGTAGCCCACCAAAAAACAACCTAATCAATGGTTACAATTCCCTGATATAGATGTTTTTGAAGTAAAGAGTATTACCGTGATTCTGCAATTCAATTTGTCCGGTCGGATAAATCGGTTTGTCGCGTTCCCAGTAATTTTCCAGGATCACGTTATCAACTACCAATACGTCGTTGAGATAAATTGTAACCCGCTCACCTACCATGATGATGCGGAATGAGTTCCATTCACCTATGGGGTTATCCGCTTCACATATTGGTTTGGAAGGATTCTTCTGGTTGTTGTACAAGCCGCCGGAACCCAGGTTAAAGTTTTGAGTATCCCAGATTTGTACTTGGGGCGATCCTCGTAGATAGATGCCGCTGTCGCCTTTTTCCTTAATCTTCCAATCAACCAACAGTTCGAAATCGCCATAATCTTTGATTGTACAAAGACTATCTCCCTTGCCGTCAAATACCAGCATACCGTCAAATGGATGCCAATGGTCGCGCATTCTCTGGTCGGCTTGCTCTTGAGCAGCAGCCAATTCTTCTTTGGACATTGCGGCGCGCTTAGGAGGATTAGCAACCAGGCCTTTCCAATTGGTTAAATCTTTACCATTGAAAAGCGCAGTGAAACCTGCGGGAGGAACATTGTCACGTTTAGGTTCCTTGTTGAGTTCTTTAACTTTCAGGTTACGGAACGCAACCGGATGACCATGCCCCAGGAAGCCAAGATGTCCTATGGGTCGTGCGGCGCCGGGATGATTTCTGCCATCCAAAGTTTTCGGCATACGCGCTCTATCCAAATGACCATCAGTAATCACATGACCATTTAGAGTAACTGTAACCCAACGTCCATCAATCTTGATCTCTTCCTGATTCCATTCTCCGGTAGGTTTCAAATAACCGCGTTCTGCTGGAATGATGCCATAAACAGAGCCATGAGCTTGATAAGGTTTGATCCCGTTATAGGTTGGATGATCGTGATCCAGAATTTGGATTTCCATGCCGTTATATGCAGAATCTCCACTAACTGGAGCGCGTACGCCCACTCCATTGTTGGCTTCAGCAGGTAGTTGAAATTCAAAACGGAAGATGAAATCGCTGTACTCGCGGTCGGTATAAATATTGCCGGCGCCTGTTTTTTTCGGGTCGCATTGCAATATTCCATCAACAACCTTATAACCGTTGTCTCCACCTTTCCAACTATTATCCCAAATCCAACCATTCATATCTTCGCCGTTAAAGATAGAAACGAATCCTTCGTCATCAGCTTCAGGCAATGACGCTGGAAGATGTTTTTTGGCTCTTTCGGCCAACTCATCGCTAAGCAAGGGCAAAACTCCAGTCAAGGCGTCATAGGCCTGGTTAGTACACAGTCCAAATCCATCGCCTTCCTGAGGACAGACAATCTGAACAACCGCTTCAGCTGCTTGTTGCTTAAGGTTGGGAGAGGTCAAAAATGGAACAACGGCTTTCAATGCATATTCACCGCGAATGCGGGCTAAAACATTGATAAGATGCCCCTGATCCATTCTTGCGACAGCGCTAAAAGCATTTTTCAATGCATCAACTTTCTCCAGATTAGAACCTTGAGCATCGACGATGACGAAAATTGCATTCTCGATCTCTTTGGCTTCGTCAATCGAAGCAATATCAAACAGGGCGACCAAGTCTTGCAGTTGGTCTATTGTACCAATATCCTTCAGCGCTTTAGCGGCAGCCAAACGGACTGAAGCATTTTCATCTTCCAAATAGGTCATAACATCATAGAACGATGCTTCAGATTTACGCTGGGCGATAATATCCAGCAAGGCAACCTTGGCGGGAACCGGAACATTGGGCAACACATAACTGATAGTGGTTAATAGATAGTCGCCCGGTACCTGCAGCAGGGTATTTTTGACAGCGTTGATTAAATCTACATTATCGGTTTGCAACAGACCTGAATAATAGGGAACGCTTTCCAAACCACCCAAAGTAAATGAAGCTGCAAGCGCTTCTAATTTGACGTTGATATCTGCATCATTTAGCGCTTCCAATAAAACCGGCAAAGCAATCTTGTCGCCTCTCTTACCTAGCAAAGTCAATATTTCAGCCCGGACTTCAGGAGAAACTGATTTGGATTTTTCTATCCACGCCCAGGTTGCTTTGTTGCCTTGAATTGTCTGCGCAATTTTAAGCGCAACATTTCGATAGGATTTATATGGACTATCCATAGCATCCAATAACATAGGCAAGGCATTGTCGCCTTCAATCGCTGCGATGCCCGACAACGCCGCATTTTGTATTCTGATATCTTCAGCAGAAGAATAAGTATCTAATAGACTACGGTAAATAGTGAGCGCTTTATCTTCAGCCTGCGCTTCCGCCAGTCGATTGGCGAATAACAGATAAGCGGAAATGGCTTGAGTCTGCTCGTATCCCGATGTCTTGGTTAGAGCGCGCTTTAATGGGTTGGAGGCGGAAGGATCGCCAATATTAGCAATAGCATAATAAGCCATTAATCGGATATTCAGATCGTCGCTTTCAGTATATGGCGTAATGGCCAATGAGGCGGCCCGGCTCTGTAAGTCGCCCAACGTCTTTATGATGGTTGGTTTCAATGAGTCATTCACTTGAGGTAAAGCAAAAAGCAATGCGGCTGATGCTTCAGGGCTGCTGATCGCAAACAGCGCATTGGCCGCCGGTTCACATAAAACCTCATCAGTCAAATAGCGGCTCAGCGGCGCGATGACTTCTTCTTTGCCGATAAACTGAATCTGACGAATCAAGAATGCTTTGGTTTCATAGTCATCGGTTTTATTCAATGAGGTAAGAAACGCTTGCACAACAACCTTGCGGTTTGATTCATCATTCTGCAATTTGACATACTTGGTCAATCCGTTAATCGCAAAACGCACCTGCTCGTCGCCGCTCTGCTGTTTTGGAGTTAAACGGCTGCACAGGTCAACCAATCCATCCTGGCCTAATTGCACCAATTGAGCATTAGCGCTTTTGAATTGAGCCGCGTCTTTGGCGGGATAATTTTTAAGTATATTATCCAACGGTTTTTCAGCAGCGTTAACTGATATCGCCAAGAGTAAGGCAACAACGCTTAACGCTATTATATTTTTAAATTTCCTATATCGAATCATGAAATATTCTCTCCTTTAATGTTCAATACCATGTTCTAGAGATGCCATGGAGCGCGCATAGGCTGATAAATCAAACGATTGGCAGCGTCATCATCAATAAATTCCATCTTTACGGGATCAAACTTTAATCCACGTCCCAACCGGACAGCGATTTTACCCAGATTGATCAAGGTGCATGAACGATGACCGTTCGATTCATTCAAAGCAAATTTCTTGCGTGACCGGACAGCGTTGCTAAAATCGGTAATCTGCGGTTCAGGATCAGGGAAAGCCGCCAGTTTCTTTTCAATATTGGGGATGTTAGAACGGAATCCTTTGTAGAGTTTTCCTTCTGGACCTTCGAGGAAAGGAACATTTTTGTTCTTGTTGTCGCCATCCAGAATAATCTGACATCCATCAGCATATTTCATGGTGATGCGGCGCCATGAACTTACCGCGTCTGGATGCTGCTGTGGAGCGTCGACTTCAATCTCGATTGGACTGGTGTCATCTTTACCCAACAGGTATTGCACCGGGTCAAGGTAATGCTGCCCCATATCGCCCAGGCCGCCGCCGTCATAATCCCAATAACCACGGAAAGTGCCATGGACGCGGTGCGGGTGATATGGTTTGTAAGGCGCTGGGCCTAACCAGAAGTTGTAATCTAGTTCTTTTGGAATATCCTGGGCGATCAGGTTTGTTTGACCGCTCCAGTTGAATTTCCAATCAAAGCCAGTCTCGCCGCTGACGGTTGCTTTTAAAGGCCATCCCAACATACCGCTGTCAACCAATTTCTTGATAGGACGGACGGGCGTACCGAATCCATAAAAAGTATCCTTAAAACGGAACCAGGTATTCAAGCGGAAAATGCTGCCATTGCGTTGGACTGCTTCAACCACTTTTAGTCCTTCGCCGATAGTGCGCGTCATTGGTTTTTCGCACCAGATATCTTTACCGGCTTCAGAAGCCGCGATGGAAATTAATCCATGCCAATGTGGAGGCGTGGGAATGTGGATGATATCAATATCCGGTCGTTCCAATACTTCGCGAAAATCCTTATATCCCTTCACTTCGCTATCATCGAGTTTCGCCAATGTGCTTTTTAAGTGGTTCTCATCCACATCGCACACGGCCACTAACCTTGAACCGCCATAGCGTAAGTGCCCTTGTCCCATACCGCCAACGCCGATAACCGCTTTGGTTAATTCATCGCTGGGAGCGATGAATCCACTCTGGGCTAATACATGGCGTGGAACAGTTAAGAATGAAAAAGAAGCTGCCCCAAATAACGTGGATTTCTTTAGAAAATCCCGCCTTGTTAAATTTTTGCCTTTGCTCATCTTTATTTGACTCCTACTTCAAGAATTAGTAGTATCACATTCTCATAATACAATACTCTTATTGGGGTGAATAAATCTACCCTTATAGAGGGTTCCGTAGAACGTTGTTATTCGTATTTCCAGAAAGCATCAACCATAAAAAATTACTCAATCGATATTGTGATTCGCTTGGGTTTTTGAGCTTTCAAAAGTTGAATTTTCTTTTCTATTTGCTTACCGTCCTTAGTCTTAACTTGAACCATATAATCTCCAAGATAACCTCGAATTCCAACTTGTCCATTATCAGCAGTTCTCTTCGATTCTTGCGTCCACCAATCTTTTTTAATCAATCTCATCAAACAATGATATGCCGGTTTAGCAGAATTATCTTTGCGCAGCAAACCGACTGGAGCTCTCTGCCAAGCTTTATAATCAGAGAAATCCCACCAAGTCAGCGCTTCAACCGCAGGCATAGAAAAGATGGTGCGATACACCCGTTCAATTTCATCAGCCTGTTGCTGCTCTCCCTGTGGAGTTGTTTCCTGCCATTTTTCCCATTTCCCCGGACCCGATACGATGGTGGTTTCAGTGAAATGCAGTGGAACATTATATTCAGAGAAACGCTGGATGGTTTTCAATATTTTCCCGGTTGACCAGGCGCCGTCATGCATGTGCGATTGGATGCCGATAGCATCGTAAAGCGGCTTACCTGCATCATCAACTAATGAATCAATCACATCCTCGTAAATTTTGTTTTTCGATATCTGGTCACCTGAATCGTTAGCAGCCTGCTCACGCGTACGCAATTCATAATCATTGATCAACAAAAAAGATGAAGGATTAATTTTCCGCGCAAGAATAAAACACTGCCGGGCAAATTCTAATTGCCCATATTCGCCCCACATTTTAGTTAATTTGGGAGAGTTCTCTTTAAATGATTCTCTATCGAATTTAGTAACTTCATTAACCACATCCCACCAATCAACCAAGCCTTTGAAATCAGTCATCTCGCGATTGATGCGATCTAGTTGCAATTGATGCACTTTCTTAAAATCATCCGGCAACCATGCAGGGTCGCTATAATTCCACACTAGAGGATGCCCTTTGGTTTGAATATCTTGCTCCTGACACCATTGGGCGACCTTCATCCAGCGTTCTATCTGCGTCTGCCCCGGCTTACGTTCGTAACCACTCCAATAAAATCCCAAGGTAGCATAGTTCATCAGCTCAGCGAATTGTTTGCGGTACAATTTCTGATGCGATGTATTCTTATCTTCCCACGTAAAGATATTGCATCCGAACAGGAAAGCGTGCCTGGTTTGATTGATGGAGATTTTGGCGTCAACAACAGGTTTACCGCTTGAATCAATAACTGATATTTCCAGTTCGCGCTTTCGATAACGTTCAATACGGTCTAATGCTTCAAGTTCATAAACCAGCTCGCGAGCTAGTTTTTCAACTGCAGGCATCAACTCACGTAGTTTTTTGAGATTAATAGCGTTGAGGGATATTTCGCTTCTTAATACTATGGCAGGCTGAGTAATCAAGGAACTCGGTCCATTGTTACGTTCAATTTGATTCCAGGTTAAAATCAATTCCGATAAACCTTCTGATTTACTATGTTTAATGTTGGCCAGAACATTTTCAAAGGCTTGCAGCCATTGCTCTCCAATGCGCATTTTCTGAATAATATCGGGCTGCGCATTAATAATATCCTGTTCCAGTTCTTGCCGTAATTGCTTGATATTTTCCGATTTCAGAGATTTTGAATCGCTTCCGAAGGCGGGATTTTGGAAACTGCTGATTATTAAGATAATTAAACAACAAAGACTAAACCAAAAACGGTTAATTAAAAACATATTGCCCTCCAGTGAACTATATGATTAGAGCCATTACCAAGATTACATTAAACAATATCAATCAAAATATTCATCCGATGGATCGAAAGCCGGAATGGGAACCACAATAGTCTTGAAATCACCATAACCCCGGTGTGGAGTACCGGCATGGATTAAGATGGTAGTACCGGGAGTTAATTCCACTTTATCATCACCAATTTCGAGATGACCTGAGCCTTCTAAAATATAATAAATCTCAGTAGTCTTTTTGTGGTAATGTTTCTTCGAATCCTGGATATGAGTAACATGTAATCCAGCTATGGGAGTATCATCTTTGGTTATGATTCGCGTACTTGAACCGCATGGACACGGGATAGGTTCGACGTTATCTTTATGTTTGACTATATAACCGGTTTGAGTTTTTGCATCCACCATTATGGTCTCCATTTTTTTTATTACAAAAGTCCGAATATAATCGTTATATATATCGTATAACTTTTTATTGATTGAAGCAAACTAGCAATATCAAGTTATTTTAAGCAAGCACAATAGGAGAGTATTAATGCTGTCTCCATCTCGTCTTTCACAATATCCATCGAGCCGTTTTGTTCGAAGTATAGTTGTAATCATACTTGGTTTATCAATCTTAAGCCTGTCTGGCTGCGTCTATCTTCGTCTGCTGTCATTAAAAAAACAATTTGCCGATTTCGACCGCTTCGTCAGAGTTGAAGTGACAGATTCATTCACCGCTCATTTTAACAAACCAGTCATATATAACGAAGATATTATAACATTATCAAAGTTGCCGCCATCAATAATAGAAAAAATGGGATATGAAGAGAGTTGGACATATCTTTTCAAGAAATTAGACTCAAACAATCTACCAGTCGCTCAATCAGATACTGATATTTCATTCATGATGCAATTCAATAATCAAAAAATGATGCATTCGTTAACGCTTTCACCCATTCTTATGCAAATCGCTCCAGCGGAATTTCTGGAAATGTCTTTACGTTCTCTGGGCGGCGCTAAAGTAGACAAGAAAAATCGTCAGGTACACGGTAATATTGATAATCTGGCTAAACTCAAACGCCAACTGCCTAAACGCAATGAGATAATCAAGCATTTAGGGGCGCCCTTCTCAGAAGAGATAGTGAACGAGTACCTTCTCATTACTTATCATTACCTCTTGGAATCAGAACCTTTGCCGCAAAAATTGGAAGAACGCCGCTTGTCGATAACCAAACTGTATTTTGATACTAAGACAGATCAATTGATACGCGTATATGGACGATTCGCTGGACTGAAACTATCAATTGATTACCGGGAAATGATTGATAAAGAACTCTCACTGTCTGATGAGTAAAATACTATTAATCATAAAAAAATAAATTTTGAGATTACGGCTTGACGAATAAAGGGCTTAAATAGATGATGGAAATAGAAAAAAATTTATATATTATCTGAAGAATAACTATGAAAAATATCTTACAAATATGCACCGGACTTTTGTTAGGGCTTTGCATCGTGTTACTGGTTGTGGTATGGCAGAGTTTCCCCTTCAAAGAGCTCTATCTAAGCGATATACAAGATTGGGAAGTCGTCACATGGAGTTGGGCTGAACCGTTGCGAGATGTCTCTATTGGAAACAAGAGTTTAATTATTAACGAAAAGACCTACCCCAAAGGTCTGGCCATGCATGCCAACAGCATTATTAAACTCTATACGCCTCCGGGATACACTAATTTTGTCGCCGATATTGGTATTAGTGATGAAATAGATGATGTTGGACCATCCTCGGTTGTTTTTCTGGTTTGGGGTGATGGCGTAATTCTATATAAAAGCCCTGTTATCAAGGCTGATTCCCCTGCCTACCGGGTAGATGTAAACGTAAAGTGGATTGGCGAATTAAGGCTGGAAGCATTCGATGCGGGAGATGGATCAAACTCCGATCATGCAATTTGGGGCGATGCCCGCTTTGTCAGAAGATAAAATACACAAAATGTTGTTCTTGGGGCTGGCTTAAACTCAATCAGAGATTATAATGTCGCCTTGTAGTAACTAATTTGTAAGCATAATTGAGGGATTAGCTCAGTCGGTAGAGCATCTGCCTTTTAAGCAGAGGGTCGTGGGTTCGAGCCCCACATCCCTCATAATATTTTGCTTAGCTTTACTCCACCCTTCAGTGAAACCTAATCATTATAAAAAAACATTTTATCATCTCCATTTATCTGATTCATTTTAGTTATAGATATGATTTATGTATTATTTCTGATAAGGCAAACGCAATAAAGGCTCCAGCATTTCCTTTTCGTTACTGGCCTCTCCAAGCGAAGCGAAACGGAACGCCAATTGGCCCTTGGCTGTTTTCTTATCTACCGTAAAGGTAGATTGCTCCACTAAACGCGCCAACCGTCGACTTAACATTTCCATCATCTCCAAGTTAATGGATGGCGTAATGATTAGAAAAGTCTGATGATCCCAACGTCCGACAACGCTGGATGATGTAATATTGCTCTGCAAGGTATTACCAGCGGTATTGAGCACGCGATCCACAATAGTCTTAGAAAATGAATCACCCAGTTGCGTATAATTATCGATCCTCTCCATAATAACGCCATATGGGGTTTTGCATCGCTTCATATCTTCCAATACGGCTTTGAGTTTCACCATTAGGTAATTCTGATTGGGCAATCCCGTACAGTTATCCCAAAAAGCCAGTTTGGCAAGTTCCTTCATCTTGTCGTCATTACTGACCTTCTCGGGATTCTCCAAGAAGACCTCTAACGCTCCAAAGATTTCACTCTCAGCATTACGCACTGGAAGCGTTTGCACGGTTATGGGTACGCGGTGCCCTTTTTTATGATGAAGAAACACATTGGCTTTACGTTTTTTGCCATCTTCAATAGTCGCCGCTAACGGACAGGAATTCAAACAGAGACACACCCCGTTCTCATCAACATGTTCTAACAGGTTATCATGGCAATACATCCCTACCACTTCATCTTGTGAATACCCAGAAAGCCGTTCCGCTCCCTTATTCCAATACAGAATCTGGCGGGATTTATCTACGTAATACACTCCCTCATCCAAATGAGTCAACACCGATTGATAGAAATCCTTAATCCCAGCCGTTTCCTGAGGCATAGCAATTCCTCCATAAATTTTGAAAACGTATAATCAACAATAATTAGATTAATAAACCTAACCTGAGTAAGTCTATCATACAATCATCGACGTTATTTTGTAAATTATAGTTTTAAAAAAATAAATATTTAATTTAACTTAACAAAACCACAATCATATTATATAACGTTACTTAAGTAACATATAAAAGGATAACCAATGCCAAGGCCTTCAAAATCCATATTAACTGACTGGAAACCAAACTGATTCATATCATTTGGGTGAACCAAAGCACTTCCGCCGATGATATACGAGAACAATTACGCTCAGAAAATATCAAGCGCAGTTATTCCGCCATCCGCAAGACATTGCGCATCAGGGAAGAATACAAATTAACTCTCGACCTGGTTGATCAAATAAAAAATAATCATCAACATTGATTCACATGGCAAAAGAGATTCATGCAGGTTAGTCAGTTCGAGATTGCACTTAGTTGTAAGTCTTATTATATCAGGATGGATTGAATATTAGTGAGGGACAGTTTATCCTTTATGTACAAAGTAATGATTTCACAATACGTTTGATTCTACTAAAAATCAGAATGGTGAGGATTATGAAAAAAGTATATTTGTTATTCGCGGCAGTATTAATTACGGCATTGGTTCTCCCCGCTGTAATGGCGTCGGAAAATCAAGGATTAACGTCTCCTCCCAAAGGCGGCGAATGGAAATCCTTGTATGAAGGTAAGGGACTTGAAGGATGGCATACCCGTGTGAAACCCAACGACAGCCACATCATGAGTTGGACCTCGATCAACGGTGTGCTGATCAATATCCCACCAATGGAAGAAGGCAAACACGGCATCGACTTGGTAAGCGACAAAATACTAGGGAGCCATGAACTATATATTGAGTTTTTCGTTCCCAAGGGCAGCAACAGCGGCGTCTATCTGATCGGTCAGTATGAGATTCAGGTACTGGACAGTTATGGAAAAGAAAAACCGGCTATAACCGATTGCGGCGGAATCTACAACAAAGTAGCAGCTAGCGTTAACGCCTCGAAACCAGCGGGCCAATGGCAGTGCTTCCATGCAATTTTCCACAAAGCCATAGCCAAAGATGGCAAAGCGATCAAGAAACCCCGAATCACCGTCTTCCATAACGGAACCAGGATTCTTGACAATGTCGAAATCGAAGGCGTGACAGGATCTGCATTAAGCGGCCAAGTCATCGAAGAAGGGCCCACCTATCTCCAAGGCAACCACGGCCAAGTTATGTACCGCAACATCTTCTACAAACCGATCACCGATTAATCGCACATATCTAATAAGACTATTACCAGCAAAGGGGATGGAAATTAATCCCCTTTGTGTTTTATTTACTCAACGTAAGGGGTTCAGTGATTTACAGCAAAACGTGAACACCAAATCTTCATAAACTCCACCCATCCCAAACTAAAAAACATCCGCATAGATTTTTCCGTTTATCCAGAGCAAAAAAAGGCGTCAGGCTAACCGAGGCTCTAACGCTTCTATTTGAAGACCGATTTTCGGAATTCATCCGAACATAATCTGTTTACGCTGAACATTTACTAAATTCTTTTATTTAAATAATAACGTCCAATCCACAATGCCGCTAAGCGGAATCGCTTCCGAACTATCATCAACAAGCCACCTCTCCCCATCATTCCCCGCTGGCAACTGAATCCCTTCATAAACAACGCTCAAACCGCCGCTGCCGCCTTGAGCCATAACGTTACCATAGGACAAGCGAGATTGCCGCAGCGATATCCCATAACCACCGTCGCCGCCCGGTATCATATACATCCTAAACCCATGGTTCTCCAACATCGGCGTGCTGTTTCCTCCATTACCACCGATGAAGGTTCCTCCTTCCAGAAAACCAGTCGACCTTTCCAGCATCAGCCCCTCGCCGCCATTTCCGGCGTACAGTTCGGATTCGTCTTGATGTTGCGACATCCATTGGCCGTTCATCGGTGTTCCTTCTCCCCCGTAAACTTTTCCGTCGTCAAAGGCGAGTCGAATGTTCTCGCAATCTCGAACGGTGAATCCGTAACCACCCTTTTTGGACGGAATCGCAACTCGGTTCGCGGTTGAGTCGTCAAAACTCCCGCCTCGTATCACGCTGCGCAATAGGTAAAATTCAGCGCCGGACGATCCTTCTAAAAGAACGCCGTTGTATCCTCGGTCGTTATTACAATCAACGGTCGAGTCGACGATATCGATGATGATCCTCTCGCCGCCGAGTACGCTCAAACAGGGTTCGTCCGTATTCTGCGCGTCATATTGAGCGTCTTGATATGAATAGCCCTGAATCGACGAGCGTTCGATGCGAAGGTTGGAACGGCTTTCGATGTTGCAGGTCAGATCGCAGTCAACCAGACAGAGGGAGCCCGATTCCACGTAGATGGGAGCGCCGTAATAACAGGCCGTCGCCGCAGTTCCCCCCACGATTTTCAAGGGGCCGGACATTCGCAGCCCACGCATCGTAACGCTTGCGTCCTCGATCCAGATCGATGACGTGCGGGAAGAACGGGGATAGGGATACTCCTCCCCAAACATCTGCGCGATCCCCTGCGCGTTGATCAAGGTTTTATTCTCCGCCGACCTCCCGGAAATGGTAATTTCCTTGCCGACGATCCGCAGCCCGCCCACGAAATTCTCCACGCACAAATCCACCGCCTCGGATTGGATGAGAACCAAATCGCCATCCGCCGCCAAATCCACCGCTTCCTGAACAGAAGCGGCATCGCCGGGAATTACGATGGTTTTGGAATAACTCGGTGAACAAACAGCGAAGACAACAATGAAAAGCACAATGGAAAATAATGTATTTTTATCAGTCATGTCGAAAATAATCCTTTTATCATTGGCGCCCGCCTACAAGTTGACTTATATCATGCAAATATGAGAAAATAAACCGTTATAATGCCAACTACTCTAACATGCTTAAAATAAAGGTGATTTCATGCGTATCATACCACGTCTTATAATCTTATTACTATTAACCATAAACATCGCACAAGCCGCAGACATAAAACAGGATTTTATCGATCCTCCGCTGGAATACGCCACACGTCCGTTGTGGTTCTGGAATAACACTACCGTTACCACTGAGGGTATTATTGAACAAATGCGCTTCAGCCGTGACAAATGCGGCTATGGCGGTTTCGGCATCCTGCCCTTTGGAAAGGATTTTAAGCCTGAATACCTCACCGAAGCCTATTTCGATATTTACCGCACAGCGCTGCAACAGGCCAAAGAACTGGGAATGACCATGTGCATCTATGATGAATACGGCTTCCCCAGCGGCAGCGCCGGCGCCATCAACGGCGACGGCATCCCCCGATTCGCCAATCTTCACCCGGATTCAACCATCAAACGGTTGGATAAACACGAATGGGATATCAGCGGCCCTGGCCCGTTTTCCACTGATATTCCTCAGGGAAAATTAATGAGCGTCGTGGCGATGGATATGAAGACCAAACAACGCATAGATATCACAAAACTGGTCAAAAAAGGTAAAATCGAATGGACTGCCCCATCAGGCGCCTGGAAAGTGATGCTTTTTCTATGCGTAAAAGACGGCGATCCCAATGTCGACTACCTTGATCCAAAAGCCGTCTCTCAATTCGTGCAAATGACCCATCAAGCCTATTATGACCATTTTAAGGAATATTTCGGAACGACAATTGACGGAACCTTCTTCGATGAAACAACCATGTACCGGGCTAAAGGACGTATTTGGACGGGCGAATTCAATCAAAAATTTCAAGACGCTCATGGCTTCGATCCGGCGCCATACTACCCCGCCCTATGGTACGATATCGGAGAGCAAACCCAGGCGGCGCGTAACTATCTCTTAGGTTTCCGCACAGAATTATTCGCCGCAGGATTCCCCAAAGTAGTTCAGGAGTGTGCAATGAACATGGGATTACGGTCACTGGTCATCAGGATCAGGAAGAGGTTATTAATCCAGTCAGCGTTTCCGGAGATTTAATGAAATGCTTCAAGTATCAGGATATTCCCGGAGTGGATAAGATAGGCGGCGACCGCCCGGCGGAGCGTTTTTACAAGATCATAAGTTCCGCAGCCTACAACTGGGATAAAGCCCTGGTGATGTCCGAAACCTACGGCGCCATGGGCGATATAAGTTGGGATGAGATATATACCATAGCCATGGAGCAATACACCAAAGGCATCAACCAGATCATACCCCACGCTGTGTGGTACGATGACGCCAAGGTTACCTTTAAGCCGGAACTATCCTGGAGGCATCCAAAGTACGCAGATGGACTGACGCAATACAACCGCTACGTCAGCCGCCTCAATGTCATGCTGCAAAATCATGGCCGACATATCGCTGATATCGCCGTGCTGTATCCCATCGCCACCCTACAGGCGGGACATTACCTGGATGGTTCACTGGGGCACTACAAGGGAGGCGTCGAAGTCCCCGAAGCCGATTATGTTGATATAAGCGAGCTGCTATCAACCCAGGTCTGCCGCGACTTCACCTTTATCCATCCAGAGGTCTTGAATGAAAAATGCCGCATGGAAGATGATACGCTTGTTCTCGATAATCCAATTAATCATGAATCCTACATGGTAATGATTGTACCAGCGCACAAAACCATATTCTGGAGCAATCTTAAAAAGATCAAACAATTCTACGACCAGGGAGGCAAGATTATTGCCACTGGCGTATTACCATCAAAATCAGCAGAATTCGGATGCGACCAGCAGGTAATAAAAACAATCCAAGAGATATTCCCCGGCGATGCAAAAATATCAAACAATAGCCAGGGCGGCCAAGCGGTTTTCCTGGACAATCCAACCGCTGAAACCATGCGGAAAACATTGGATAGTATGGCTAATGTATATGACGTCACTTTCAAACCACATGCAGAACTGCGCTATATCCATAAAGTGTATCAGGGACGCGACATCTATTTCTTCGCTAATCTAGGTAAAAAATCAGTCTCGACTCAAGCGGAAATCCGTGGACGCCTAATGCCCGAAATGTGGAATCCTCATACGGGAGAAATAAGTTCAACTAAAACTGAATATTCAAAAATTGATGGAATTAATATAACTAAAGTCAAACTGGAATTAAAACCATTGCAATCAGTATTTGTAATTGCAAAACAATAATCTTCAACCACCATAGCATTGGATGGATCACGCCTCATCGACTCATCAAAGATCCACCCCATACACCAAAATCCCTCTCCCACCGGGAGAGGGAAAAGTGAGGGGAAAATCGTAATACTTACAAATCCCCCAATCCCCTCGTAGGGGCGCTCCTTGTGGGCGCCCAAACCACTCACGCAATAAAATAAATCTCATACATTAACGATCATTACTTGTCGCAATTTCCAGAGTAACCAGTCCGAGTAGACCAGAAGTCGATTCACCCCGGTAGCGGGTTGGAATGGTCAAATAGTGATTGGCGAGCGTATTGAATACCAGCACCTCTATCAGATTCTCGCCAGGCTTCACTAATTTCGATATATCTACGCGCCAGGGAGGGGCTACGCGAATACCCGCCGCTTTACCATTAACGCGAACTTCAGCTGTGGCGACTACTTTTCCGAGATCAAGCGTTATACTATCGCCCATCTGCTCCGGTTTCAGCGTCACACTCTTGCGATACCATGCGCCGCCGGAGTAGCACTCCAACGCGCCTCTCTTCGACCAGTCGCCGACTGAGGTGATGCCAGAACCGCAGTCCAATTGTATCGGTTCGGGAAAAACCGCCGCGCCGCTGACGCCGGTATCAGGCATTACGCGCAGAGCAACCACAGATTCACGCCGCACAGGCGCAACCGCCTCAAAACGTCCTTGCCCGCCATCATGCATAGTTTTACCATCCACCCAAGCCTCTACTTTACCTTTTGCTTGAACCATCATAGAACGTAATCCCGGTGGAGCAGTAAAACGGAACCATTCTGCGGGCTTGACGCCAGCATACACATCGAATGGAATCACCGAAGAATCATCAAACCATCTCATGGCCAATGGAGTGCGCTTCAACGCCTCCGCGTCATTCTGGTCGCGTTGCAATACGAAATATCCCCGGCCTGCATGATCGTATCGAACCAGGATAGGA
Source organism: bacterium (assembly GCA_963662285.2). Classification (GTDB taxonomy): domain Bacteria; phylum Hinthialibacterota; class Hinthialibacteria; order Hinthialibacterales; family Hinthialibacteraceae. The sequence continues at coordinate 170,047 of CAXXMV010000003.1, read as the reverse complement.
TTCACGCCGGAATGCAGAGACACTGCCTGTTGCATGTTATCGACCCGTGCTCCATTCAGAAAAACAGATGCCGGAGTCAATACCTCAGATGCATGCGGCTTCTCTCCATCATGCTGGGCGCTGGCAACTATACGGGCCATAGTCTGTTGGTCAACCGTAGCGCTGGTCCAGAGATAATAACGACCACCCTCTATTTCAGGTGCATATTTATTTTCGTGATATGCTTTTTCAATTTTCCCAATACATAGAAAATGATCAGAAATTTTTTCTTTCAAACCATGCCAACCCTGGTGGCCGGGATCGCCTTCGAACCCCTGACGCCAGGAGAAATCATATAAACGCCATGAGAACGACTTGCCGCCAACTGTAACCGCTTCTTGTGGATTTATCTTCGTAAGTTTGGCCAGCCGGACATCAAGTTCTTCATCCGCCAAATCGGCTGGAACCGGTCCGAGCAACCAGAATTGCGGGCCGAAATCATAAGCGTCGCGCTCCCAATTGCTATCATCAAAATCAGGCGTTTTCCATGTTGAAACATCACCACTCTCAACGGCGTGACGGAAAATACGCGCTTCCGCCCCGATGATCTTATCAACCACCGGCAGCCGGAAATCACCATAGCGGTTATCCATCGTCGGTTTCAATTCAAACTCCCAATCTCCATCCAAGGTGATTTTCTGCACCGACCGTTCAGTAAACTTTGGTGGATTGACATGCATCTGACCAGGAGTAAACACGACTATCTGAGCCTCATATTCTTCCAACGGCAACTCCACTTTCGTTCCAGTATCCGTCTCGCCAAGAACACGCAGCGGTCGAGATACGCCAGTCCAGGGATCCCATAATTCAACCTTTCCCTTGGCGCGGAATTCGACTACAGAATTCTTGGCTGCATCCATTACCATATATACGTCACGCTGCCCGATTTTACGGTGCAGCGTACGAACTGTTTTATCTGCTTGTGTATCGGGAGTAAATGCGCTCAGTATCATTGCAGGCGCATCGTCCGGTTTGGCCAGGCGATTCTGGGATGGAAACAAGACATTCACCAGGTCGTCCAATTCTTTGTCATCACGGCCATTATGATCGCTGGCTAATGGAAGCCCGCCAATATTCAACACCATGCCGCACGACTTAGCGAATTGACCTGCTTTTTGCAGTGATGACCAACGCACAGCTTCCATAGACGGGAAGATGAGTACGCGATATGACGAATCAGTAATTTCCAAGCGGTCATTACGAATCCGGGCGCGGGATAACGAATCGGCATCCACAAACTCAAAATTTATACCAGCGGCCATAAGAGCGCGGGCTGTATCAAAGGCCGTTTGAGTTGCTTTTGCTCCATCAAGCCCAGCCTCAAACGGGGCGACAGGATATAGCACCGCAACGTCGCATACAAATGCGCCTTGGCTCAGCAAATACGAAAGGCGGTCAAAATATTTTAAGAACACGCCCATGTGTTCCCAATAGGGCATACGGAAATGGTAGCTAGGCGGCGCCCATTCCCAGAATGAGCCATGAGTACTGTAATATAATCCATGCAGATTGAGCAGCGTGCAACCATACAAAAAATTCTCGCGGGTGGCGAACATCAACCGTTCCGGCGTTGCTCCCCAGCCCAGGCTATGATAGCCCTCCAACCATACCCGTGGGCGGCGGTAGAGACTTGCGACAGAAGAGGAGACTTTGCCCTTGATCAGATCGGCATTACCTCCTGGAGTATCGTGACCGGGTGCGCTATACCAACGCGTGGCTCTGAAATAGTCGCCAAACTCATTGGGGCGCAAGCCGCGACCACCAGAGTCGCAAGCGAAAATCAGGCCTCGCGAGGCATGCCAACGGTAGATTGGCTTAAAATAACGCTCTTCCATCAACGTCATCCGAACGTCGGCGTAGTCCATACGCACCTTGGGCGTCATGGCGCCTATGTCGCTCCATAAGGCGGGCAATACATCTAACAGGTCGTAACCTTTGCGTTTCTTGAATTCTTCAGCTAGATCAGCATTCCATACATGAGTTCCAGCGCCAATATGCAGTTCGTCGTTGAAGAAATAATTCAATCCTTCAGGCGACTTGTTAGGCGTAGCATCCTGGAATTTCTGATAAAAGTCATTAATAACTATCTCGCCTACTCCTTCCATCAAGGGATTTATCGTGTTGTCTTGCCGTTCAGCTTGAACCAGCCACAGTTCCCATTCTCCCTCTGGAGCAGTCCAGGAAAGGCGGCCATCGCTGATATGCTGAATCAAGTTAATACCGCCTTGACATAGAATGTCATTTTCAATTCGATATGCGCGCGCGGCAATTAAATCAGCAGGAGCATCAACAGAAACAGATTCTCCAGTTTTAAGACGTTTACGCGGTAGAGGATTTAGCTTAAATGCATTCAGTTTCTTATTTGAATAGAATATTCGCCTAAACAGATCATCCGCGTATGGCCAATCGAGCGTATAAGTGCTTAAGCCAATCCCCATACCCCTCTTACGGCATTCATCGGCGATCCGGCCCCAGATGGCCCACCAATCCTCGCTGAAAATAGGAGGCTCCATCGCAGAAGTAGGCATACCCGGCGTATCATCATGGGAATAGTTAACCTGCACCCCGCTGATGCCCTTCTGTTGCAACAGGTCTAGTTCCCAGATCAATCTATCCACATCAAGTGGATCACCAGTCCACCACCAAAACGGTATTTCGCCATATCCTGGAGGCGGATTCTTAAAACCGGGCAGCGCATCCAGATTAGCGTCCCGGCTAGGATATCCAATCGCATTGGACGGCGCTGGCGTAAAATTAACAGGGTCGCTAAAATCTAAATCTCCAGCAATTGCGCCCGGCGCAAAACCCACCGTAAACAACAACAATAACAACATTCCTTGAAACATAATTCTTATGTTATTATTCATAGAACCACCTAATTTTCGTTTGCTCAGCGTTACAGCCATTTATTGGAGCAATAATCAATCTTGTTTTCATTATTGGAATACTATCTTCCAACATGGCGACTGTTACGTCAACCCGGGAAACATGTCATACATAGTCTTTGAACATATTAAAATAAAAAACCCTCTTCAAATGAAAGAGGGAAAGCGTTGAGTCAAAATATTGGGTGGTTAGCCCTTGCCAACCACCCAATTATATTCAAGTATCTTTATTATTCCCTTGATGCGGCCTGTTGGGCTAGCCATTCCATGAAAGAATCTATCCCTTCGCCGGTTGAGGCTGAGGATTCGAAAATCTCCAGGTCTGGATTTGAAACAAGCGCATCGCGTTTCATCCGCTCCACATCGCATCGTAAATGAGGCAGCAGATCAATTTTGGTAACCACCATAGCTCGTGAATTTCTCAAGGCAACCGGATACTTGGCCGGTTTATCGTCACCTTCGGTAACTGAAATTATGGCCACCTTAAAATCTTCTCCAATTTCAAAACCAGCGGGACAAACCAGGTTGCCGACATTCTCAATAAACAGGTATTTGATCTCACCTAGAGGAAATTCCTCCAAGGCATCCTGAATCATCTTGGCGTCCAGATGGCAGGCGCCAATTGTATTGATCTCATAGGCGGGCAGTCCTGCTTTTTCAATCCGTCGTTTGTCTTCGTCGGTCTGCAGATCGCCTTCGATAACAGCTGCTTGACCTTTAACCCTGGATGCCAATGATTCGAGAAAACTGGTCTTCCCTGCTCCGGGAGAACCAATCAGGTTAATCACGAATATGCCGCGTTCCTTAAAGAACTTGCGCAGGTCTTTAGCTATCTCAGCGCTTTTTGATAATACTTTTTTTTCCAACTTAATCGTCTTCGACATCGAGCACTAACTCCTGTATGTAAATATCCATCGGCGGCAGGCTTTTGGCTGCGCCGCCGCATTTTGGGCAAATCTCCCCGCCCTTTTTATCATATAATGGAAAGCGTCCGCATTTGGGACACTCCATATCGGCTTGGTTGGGAATAAATTCAATCTTGGCATTCTCAAGCACTGTATCTTGAGCTATTGATTCGAGGCAAAAAGCCAGACTGCGTTTTTCGAGATGAGATTGCTCTCCCATCAAAATTCTAATCGTCTTCACCTGAACAGCGTTGTTTTCTATAGCGGTGCGTTCAACAGATTCACAAATATCCTGAGCAATTGATAATTCATGCATAACAAATACCTAAAATAAACGCTAACGTGGAAGAGACCAAGCCATAATATATGGTCAATGAATTAGACCGTCAAACTTAAGGAAAGAAGAACATGTTGTAACGCTACATGCTTATTTGGAATAAGTAACTGGTCCTTGGATTGATCGTAAGTTAGCTGCGATCCTTTTACTGAATAATCTTGTAATATCTTCAAAATTAATTGTACTTGAAACGTCGGCAAAAGAAATGTCCACATTACACAAGATCAATGCCAAACCAATAATTAACATGGATGCTTGTCTACTGAATAGATAAAATTATAGCGAATAACGCATAGTATAATTATCCATCCAGATTACTTTAGTCGAGTCGCTCAATCACAATAACATGGTTCATCGGGGTATATAAATACATACGTTTTATCGTATTATATTTATAGTTTTCATAATTTCATAAGAAATATTGCGTTCGAGTCCTTAAGGAAAAAGAATCATGAATAGTAAAGATAAAGTTCTAGCTGCGCTTAATCACGAAAATACCGGTCAAGTTCCAGTGGATTTCGGATCAACCGCAGTAACCGGAATCCATGTATCCTGCGTTGATGCTTTGAGAGATTATTACGGACTCGAAAAAATTCCGGTTAAAGTACATGAGCCATATCAGATGCTCGGTTGGATAGATGACGATCTGCAAGAAGCCATGGGAATTGATGTGTGCGGCATATATCCCCGTTGCACCATGTTCGGCTTTCCTAACGAAAACTGGAAAAACTGGCGAACTCCTCAAGGATTAGAAGTCCTGGTTTCAGAACATTTCAATACCATAGAAGATAAAAACGGCGATATATTGATATACCCGCAGGGCGACGTAAACGCTCCACCTAGTGGAAGAATGCCCAAAGAGGGCTACTTTTTCGATACGATTATCCGCCAGGAACCTATAGATGACGCTAATCTGAATCCCGAAGACAATCTGGAAGAATTCGGCCCGCTTTCTGATGAAGATTTAAATCATTTCTCCGCTGAAGTGAAACGTGTAGAAAACAGCGGAAAAGCAGTTATCGCCTGCTTCGGAGGAACTGCTTTTGGAGATATCGCTCTTGTTCCAGGACCATTTCTAAAACATCCCAAAGGAATCCGTGATGTGGCTGAGTGGTATATGTCCACCGCAGCCCGGCAGGATTACATCCATAAGATATTCGAAAAGCAATGTGAATATGCGCTTGAGAATCTTGCCAAAATTCACCAGATAGTTGGCGAAGCGGTTCAGGCGGTATTTCTCTGTGGAACCGATTTCGGAACCCAAAAATCTACCTTTTGCTCGGTAAATACTTTCAAAAATTTATATATGCCCTACTACAAACAGATCAACGACTGGATACATAAAAATACATCATGGAAATGCTTCAAACATTCATGTGGAGCAGTAGAAACCTTCATCGACGTTTTCGCCCAGTCAGGCTTCGAAATCCTCAATCCAGTCCAATGCTCAGCAGCAGGAATGGATCCGCAGCATCTAAAAGATAAGTATGGCGATAAAATTGTTTTCTGGGGTGGAGGTATAGATACTCAGCGAACCTTGCCTTTCGGAACGCCGGAAGAAGTGAGGGAAGAGACCTTATCCCGCTGTAAGATATTCTCCCAACAGGGCGGCTTCATCTTCAACTCGATTCACAATATCCAGGCCAACACGCCTGTTAATAATATTATCGCTATGATCGATGCAGTGCGTGAATTCAATGGGAAATAATAAATGAACGAAATACAGATTATATTATCCATAGCAATACTATATTTCGCTGTTACATTGGGATTAGGATTCTGGGTGGCCCGCAAAGAGAAAAACCGGATCGACGATTATTTCCTGGCGGGTCGCAAACTGCCTTGGTACGCCGTATCGCTCTCTATGACCGGCTCCAACATCGGAACCGAACATTTCATCGGTATGATCGGTTCAGCCTACGCCTTCGGGTTGGCGCCGGCAACCTACGAGTGGGGCAATTTTATTCCCTACTCTGTTCTGCTGTGGATTTTCCTCCCCTATTTTTATAGAAAAAAACTTTATACTATTCCCGAATTTCTGGAGAAGCGTTATTCCGCCTCGACGCGTTCGGTATTCGCCTGCCTGACTCTTTCGCACATGGTGCTGGTAGTATTGACTCCCGCCTTATACGCGGGCGGGCGCATCATATTTGAAATGGCTCTTCAACAACCAATGGAGAATATCAATGCAGGATTCGTAGGCAGCATTTTATTGATTTCAGCGGCGACCGCCGCCTATTGCATATACGGCGGTCTTCTGTCAGTAGTCTGGACAGACGTTCTACAGGTAGCCATCCTGATTGCGGGCGGAGTAATACTACTGTTTCTCGGACTGAAAGACGTTGGAAATTTCCAAACTGTTATCGATGCAAATATCGCAGCAGACGCGACCCGTTTTAGTTTGATCCTGCCCGCCAATCACGAACTTTCCCCCTGGACGGGAGTGGCTACCTTCTGGCTGACGCTTTCCATGTGGTATGTGGGAACCAACCAGTTTTATATCCAAAGATGCCTGGGCGCCAAAAGTGAATGGGACGCCAAGATGGGCGTTATCGGCTGCGCCTTCCTCAAAGTCTTCTTGCCCTTGATCATCGTTTTCCCCGGCATGATAGCTTTTGCAAAATACGGTCCGGGGCTGGTTAGAGACGCTGTTTACGTTCAAATGGTCAATGATTTACTTCCCTCGGCAGGCAAAGGGATCCTGTTGGCGGCGTTAATCGCTGCCATAATGAGCACCGTCTCCAGCGTATTGAATTCATCCTCAACAATATGGGCGATGGACGTCCACAAACGCTACATACGCCCCAACGCATCTGAAGAGGCGTTGGTTAAAGTAGGCCGTTGGACCACCTTCATAATCATTTTGATCGGAACCGCTCTAGCGCCATTTCTGTTGTTATGGAAAGAAGGAATTTTCATCTATATCCAGGATATGGCGGCGCTTTTCGCTCCACCGATATCGGTTATTTTCCTGGCGGCCTTTTTATGGCGCAAAGCGCATGGCCGGGCTGCGGTTTTCACTCTGGTTTTCGGCATTGTCATAGGAATTCTATTAATCATCCTAACTGTAAACCTCGGCGAAAAAGTACAATGGATAGCCGCTATCAGCCCATTATTAAACCGGGCGGCGATATGTTGGGCCTTTTGTTTTATTGCGCTGGTTCTTTCGACCTATCTTATCCCACGCAATCCACAAGAACAGTATGATCCTGATGCGATATGGAATTCGCGTTGGGCTAGACTGCCTCAATCTGAGCGTTCGTTGAATGGGGGCGTACGGAATTTAATGTTCTGGTGGATAGTTATGATGAGCGTATCAACGGCTTTATTCGTGACGTTTCGTTAAAAGATTATTAAAAAAACAATGAGTTATTAAATCTCATGAACAGATATTGCAGGAGCAAGTACAAAACAGTCTCTTCCATTATCTTTTGCTTGATAAAGCGCTTCGTCGGCGAAACGAATTAGAGAATCTATATCAGAGATTCCAATGCAACGATTGTCGGCGATGCCCATGCTGACGGTAATGCTTATCTCCTGACCATTATATTCAAAGACAGTATCTGCAAGATTATCCTGGATTCGCTTGGCCAGGCTTCTTGTTTCATTTTGTCTACAACCCGGAACAACAATCAAAAATTCTTCTCCACCATAACGGCCTAGAGAATCATAAGTTCGTATCGCATCACTCATACAAGACGCGGCTCCTTTAAGAATCGCATCACCACCTAAGTGCCCATATGTATCGTTCACTTGCTTAAAATGATCAAGGTCAATCATGATGATGCTGAGAGGTTGATTAGAACGTTTTGACCGCGCCAATTCCCGCTTGAGGATTTGCATAATCGCCATACGATTATATATACCGGTCAGTTGATCGTAATAGGCTTTTTCCGTCAGTTGATCCTGTAATTCAAGGATGCGCAAACCCACGCGCATACGCATACGCAGTTCTTCATAATCGAACGGCTTAATTAAAAAATCATCGGCGCCAGCTTCCAATCCCGCAACAACATCCTCTTTTCTTTGTTTCCCAGTCAACATAATTATGTAAAGATAGGCATGTTCTTTCGGCTTTTCACGAATTAACCGGCATACGTCTATTCCATCAATTTCAGGCATCACCCAGTCAAGAAGAGCCATACATGATTCATTCTGTTGCAACAATGCATCCAATGCCTCCAAACCATTAGTAGTGGAAACAACATCATAATTCCACTTTTTCATCGTGTTTTCGAGTAAACACCTGGTTGTGGCATCATCATCAGCAATAATTACTTTCATATTAAAACACCATAATAATTCACGATTATTATTCTACTTATTATATTCAATACTTGATTTTTACTTAATTTCCAGAATCAAAATAAATTTATATTCCATAACAGCGAGTTACAATTTCACTTCGACAATGCATATCATTCAAATATGATCTATAGAATTAAGATATTCTATATTTAACAAAGTTTCATCAAATATAATTGTACTAGAAAGACAAATTTATAAAACAGTTTATTTATTATAATTAATGAGTATTTTATCTGATTAATTAGAACTGAATAATATAATGAGACTTTATTTTAATAATACAACTTAAATATTATATTCATTGCTTTACCTTTACAATCTATAGTACGCATTACATATTTATTTAATTGGAGTTATAAATAATGACGAACACTCATCCATTATCCAACAAAACAGCCCTGATAACCGGCGCCAGCAGAGGAATAGGGAAAGCCATTGCCTTAAAATTAGCCAGTGCGGGAGTGAGAATCATCGCATGCGCAAGTTCAAAGCAAAATCTGGAACAAACCGTATCAGAGATTAAAAGCAAAAATGGCGCCGTTGAATCCTTGTCGTGCGACCTAGCGCAAGCTGATCAAGTTAAACATTTAGCCCAAGAGGCGCTGCAAGCGTATGGTCAAATCGATATCCTGATCAATAATGCCGGCGCCTCCATCAAAAAAACATTTGATCAATCAACCGATGAAGAATGGAACCGCCTTTTCGCAGTCAATGCCATGGCGCCATTCATTCTGTGCCGTGAATGTCTTCCTGCATTAAAAAAATCACCAGCCGCATCGATTATCCAAATTGGTTCAGTGGTTGCTCATAAAGGATATGAGGGACAATCCTTATACTCTGCCTCAAAGCATGCTTTGTTAGGTTTCACAAAGGTATTAGCTGAAGAAGTAAAATCATTCGGCATTCGAGTTCACTCAATTAATCCGGGTGGAGTGTATACCGATATGGTCAAATCAATGCGTCCCGATCTTGATCCATCAGGTCTAATCCAACCTGAAGAGATTGCGGAAATCGTACATTTTCTACTAACTCATCGCAATAACGCTATGCTGGACGATATCCACATCCGCCGCGCTAATGGGTCGCCATGGTTTTAGAATGTATACAATAATTTTAAATATGTTCCGTTTTTTTTATTCCGATTCTTATTTATTCAGTTATTATTTTAATAAGATATGCATTTATCTTGTTTTATATATTATTTATATATAAATTATTTATTAAATAAATTAAATTCGGGAGAAACCTTATGATTAAACGCATCGCTCTATGCCTCGTCATTGCATTATCGGTTCAAACTGCTTTCGCTTCATTAGCGGCTCGAAAAAACCTGGGATTGTTCGGCGGTATGATTGAACACATGTCCGCCTTCGACCTTCCCGGAACGCCCAACCGCATCTATGCAGATGTCATGGGCGCCAATGCGCTCTATTACACTGACAATGAAGGCCTTAACTGGACATTATCAATCTTTAACGAAGATACCTACGGTTTGGCTACAGATTCTAATTATGTATACGTAGTAGTAAATGGAATGGAAATTTGGCGCTCCAACGGGGGAGATGGACTTACATGGACGCCAATTCTTAATCCAGCAACGCCAGTTTATACCGGAGAAATGATCACATCACTGCAACACGATGGAACCCGTTTAATGGCTGGATGCAGCAACGGCGTAGCGTATTTTAATCCCACAGGCAATCCAGCCGACTGGACTCAACATATCGTTAATCCATCCCCTCCAGATATGGGAATATCTTCTATGGCCTCGCGGCCCGGCGATCCAAACACTATATTCGCCGTAATGAATGATATGATGCATCCTACCGTTGCAACTAATGCCCTTTTTGTTTCGGTCGATGCCGGTGCGACCTGGGCGCCTGTCACGCTGCCGCCTCTCATAACAACTTCTATCGAAGTTATAGCTGAAGACCCCAATCATATAGGCTACGTTTATATTGCGGGAGATTCCGCCCAAGCTACTATATACGAAAACCAATCTTTTCTTGATCCAGCGACATGGGTAGATATTACGCCTCTTTCATTCGAGCATCGCTATCCCCAGCAGATTCAATTCCACAGCGGCCTGATGTGGACTACCGCTAACACCTATGATGTCGCCAGCGGAACCTGGGCGCCTCATCCAGACACCATCAGCGGAACCCATGTCAATGATGGAGCACTGACTTTCGATCCCGACGATCCTAACATTATCTTTATCGCCAGCGATGTCGGCGTCTCTGTTTCACTCGACGGAGGAATGACTTTTGAAGAGCGCAATAACGGTATAGAAGCAGTAAGCGTTTATGATGTAGATGTAGATAAATTCACTAAAGACGTCGCCATAGTCGCCAGTAAGAGCGGTCTTGCTATCACTAACGTATTTCAAAAACCACCTACGCCAGCTGACTGGAATTATCCGGTCTTCCCCCAAGGGAACGGCGGCCCTCCCCTATCAGCGGTTGCTATACTGCTGGACAGTACTACAGAATTTCTGGCTGGCGACAACAATGAGTCCATATACAAGACGGATGATGGCGGCTTAACCTGGCGAGAGGTATTCCATTGGATGGCATCTCCGATAGAAAGCCGTTCTATGGTCAGCGATATTGATCACGCCGCTGGAAGCAACACGGTATATGCGTCTTTAGGTTTCACCGAAGAGGGCAATGATGGAATCATCTTACGCAGCGATGACCGTGGGCAAACCTGGACTATTACCAACCTGAGCGCCGTATTCCCAAACGCGATTGAAGTCGTAGGTTCACATTTAATATACGCAGCTGTCGGCCATGAACGGGATTTCCCTTCTACCACCAACACGGGTTTATGGGTAACGGACGATTTCGGCGCCACCTGGCAACAGGTGGTTAATACCAGCGGCCCCTACATGGGCATCGCCACTGACTTAGCCCAAGACCCGGTCAATCCGTCCTTCCAATATATGACCCTGCAAATTAATCCGGGAACCGGAATCGTATTGCGGCTTGAATATGATGCTTCTGGATTAAATGTTATCGGGGAAACCGATTTAACCATGCTGCCCGGAGCTCCAATCGGCGGTCATTTTACCGCCATAGAAACCAATGACGCCGGATCAAAAGTTTATGTCGGAGTAGACCAGGACGTTTATCAATTCGACGTACCAACCAACACCTGGGCCCTCTACAGCGCCGGATTAAATGGAGAAACCGTCAATGTACTATATTGGGATGATTTAGTCATAGGTACATCAACGGGATTCTATTGGTTCGATGAAACCGTACCAGTACCTGTTCCAAACTGGCCTATTCACTAATAGACTTTCAATTAATTATCAAAAGCCCTCAAATCCATCAATTCAGGTTTGAGGGCTTTTTTCATTTTACTTCAACATGAAAAGTTCTTACCCCTTTCAATACATAAAGCATTCGTAATATGATCAGTACAACAAATTTATATCGGTATATTTTCAGAAGAGAGACAATTGGTCATGGAAAAAAAATTCATCAAGAAATCTGGCTTATTTTTCTTATTTGCTTTATACACAGCATTTTTATATTCATGCGTTCCAGCGCAACATAAAACAGCGCATATCCCCCAACAAAACATCCCTATAGTAGTCCCAGGCCCGGCTAGTGAGTTAGAGCGCTTTGCAGCTGATGAACTGAGTCGTTGCCTGAAAACTATTTACCCCAACGCCGATTTCTCCATCCAAAACAACATGCCGCAAGATTCATGCATAGTTATTGGGACCAAAAACAGGCCTGTAATACGCGATTATATTGCCGTAAATGATTTAAAGATCACTGATAGTTATGTTGTAACAACGGCCAAAGTTAATCATAAAAACATTGGGTTCATAGCGGGGGCGGATCCGCGCGGAACGCTATATGGAGTTTACGCTTTACTGGAAGAACTGGGTTATGGGTTTTATCTATCCTACGACGCAGCGCCCTCGCCCCAAAATGTTAAATTCGATTTTGCGGCATGGAACCTCAAAGACAGCCCCATCTTCGCCGAACGCTTCGTCCTCAACTGGCACAATTTCATGAGCGGCTGCTCATCCTGGGACCTTGATGACTGGCGGAAATGGATAACCCAACTATCCAAGATGAGATACAACGCCATCATGGTTCACGCCTATGGCAATAATCCCATAGCGACATTCACCCATAACGGTTTACAAAAACCTGTCGGCTATCTCACCACAACTCAAAAAGGACGCGATTGGGGAGCGCAACACGTCAATGACGTGCGACGGATAATCGGTGGGAAAGGTGTTTTTGATAGTCCGGTATATGGTTCGAGCGCAGCGCAAGTTCCAGATGAGCAACGCAGCTCAGCGGCCATAAGTTTAATGCAAAAGACCTTCTCCTTCGCTGAATCCAGAGGTATGGACGTTATATACGCTATAGACGTTGATACCTATAGCGCAAATCCACAGAACATCATCAACACCCTGCCGGATCATGCCCGAATTAAGGTTAAAGATGCGCAGGTCGCCAATCCCGACGCGCCAGAAGGATACGCCTATTATAAATCACGCATCAGCGCATTGCTGAATCATTATCCTCAGATAGATCAAATAGCCATCTGGTTCCGCCGCGCCAGCATGAATAATCCCTGGACTATCTGGAGAGCCATAAAACAGGAAGATTTCCCCAATGATTGGAAAGAGCAATACCAAGCCATCCTTAAAGAAAAGCCGGAAGTAAAAGACTCAATGGAAAGCGCCAGCCTTTTCGCTATAGGCAAGATAGCGCAGGCCATGCGAAGCATATTGAAAGAGATCGGACGCGATGACGTCTCCCTATCCGCTGGAAGTTGGGGGTTCGATTTCCTGCCAGATGCTCATACCTTCCTGCCCGAAGAGGTTAAACTGCTGCCGCTGGATTATTCGGTTCACCTGACCAATGAAGACGTAACCAACCAAGTAGCGCAGACCAGCCGGAAACGGGATGTCGCGCCAATCGTCTGGGCGCATCATGACGACCATACTTACATCGGACGCCCTTATACGCCATTTGCCAACTATGCTTCTTACATGCAGCAGAATAAGTTCACCAGCCTGGGCATTATCCATTGGACTACCCGTCCGCTTGATCTTTATTTCAAAAATATGGCGCAACAGGTCTGGCGCCGTACTAAAGACGAACCAGTTAAAGAGACTTGCTTAAATATGGCTGAGAGCAATTTCGGACCAGATTACCGCATAAATATGGGTCAATATCTAAATAGCTGGGTAACTGAAGGCCCCATGTTTGGCCGTGAAACCACTGACCGTTTTATAGACCTCCCATTGAAAGATGCTGAAGCCATGATCAAGGGATGCCGGGGGCGGCTGGCGCTTCTGCAAAATGTTGATCCATCATTAATGAACGATAAAGCGAAGGAACGCTTTCAATACTATATAATGCTGGAAAAATTCTGCATCCGTTTCTATGAAAGCCAAACGGCGTTGGACAGTTGTAAGCAATACGCCAAAAAATTTCAAATCGCCCAAATGTACAATGCGCTTGAGCGATGCGATCCCGAAGCGGTTATCAAGGATTACGCCCGCTTATCATCCCTGGGCGGCATATCAACCGGAGAAAAGGGCGTATTGGTTTCACTTAATTTGCGCTGGATGCCATATTTCATGGCGCAGCGTCAAGCGCTGCAGCTCGAACCGATCCGTATCAATTACCAACCAACCCAACATGACCCTCTAGCCCAGGCTTCAGGACATCATACCTTCATGGTTGATAAGAACTCCGACTGGTGGGTTGGTCTGGGAAAAAAAGAGACCGGGCTGCAAACCTTCCAAACGGATAATCAGATCACTGGTCTGAATGCATCAACCAGGGAAATTTGCAGTACGGGCATTATCTGCAACAAAACCGCCCGCCTTCAACCAACGCCGTTCCAAGCCGAATATCTACCTGCGGGAAAATATAACCTCAACCTGTTGTTCGCTGATCCAAAATTTACGCAATCGGGACAAAGAGTATTCGATCTACGTATTATGACGACTCCACGGGATAAGCGTTCACCAATACCTCTAGTAAAAGAGCGCATCGATATCGTACAACGGGCAGGCAAAGGCAATCAGGCTCTTATCCTATCATATCCCATTGAAATATCTGATGGAGAATTAGATATTATACTTACGCCAATAGTAGATAAAGCAATGCTCTGTGGAGTTGTAATTGAACCGGTTCAACTTAAGAACAGATGGCAGTAAAGCGATACGGGTGCCAAGGAGAGCAGGCGCCAAGGGCAAGAACGCATTGTGTCCAGCCCTTGATGCAAACATCTCAAGCGTACCCTTTCCCACTTGGAGGTAATCAGGCTAGGTGTCTCAAGGTATCTTGGCACAGAGTACAATCACAGTTGGATGAAAGAAGAATTGGATATGGAATTTTCAGAAAACTTAATTAAAAAATATCTTGATCTTAAAGCTTACGAAAAAAGAGGACTGACACGTGAAGAATATATCCAACACTGTAAGGAACAGTGGGATAAAACTGAGTATGACTCGAAAACCCAACGAAAAACAATTGTTGATTTCTTATTCCCAGTTACATTTGCAGATCTACTTGGAATTTCAGAAAGTGAATTTGATTACTTTGAATCCTTGGGAAAACTTCCAATAAATGGGATTAAAGATAAAACTGACATAGAGTGTATTGTAGTATTTGCAGGTAAACGGGAACATGTTGGTGATAAAGTTGAATTTGTCAATATTAACGAAACTATTCCCCCCACAACAGAGTGTGATTTTGAAGAAGTCTTGACACCTCAACTTTATTTTGTTGCATTTTTTGATGTTTTAGGTTTTTCAAATCTTGTAACAAAAATAGGAAGCCAAGCCGTACTAGAATTATATCAAAACCTTATCAATTTATCGGTTTTAAAAAAAGGGTATAAATCTTTTGAAAAGGTAAAAGTTGGATTCAATCAATATTTATTAGGAACGACTTATGTTCCAGTAAAGTATGCTTATTTTAGTGACACAATTTTATTATGGACAACAGCAACGGATAATCACGCATCTCCCTTTACAGCAAAGTGCGCAGATTTAATGTGTGAGGCATTAAAATTGGGGATTCCACTTCGTGGAAGTATATGCTTTGGTGAAGCAATTATGCATAAAGCTACTAATACATTTATAGGCGATGCAATTATTGAAGCAGCGAAACTTGAAAAATCACAAAAATGGGTTGGTGCCTCATTTGGAGAATCATTCCTTAATGAACAAATTCGACATGAACTAAATGAAGAACTTGTTGTTCCACTCTATCTCAAACATCTCAAAGAAGATTTAAAAAGTGCTTCACCCTATTTGACACTTGACTGGATAACAAAATGGCAAAACAAAGGTTACAGCAATTTAGTGGAAAGGTTAGTAGAATTAGAAAAAAAAGCCCCCCAAAAAAACAAAGAATACTATAAAGCCACGATTGATTTTATAAAATACACAGAATATTATGACTTAAAATCTAGAGGCCAATTTATTCGTTGTAATTTTTTTCGTATTATAGATGTAAATAAATATGAATTCCAAAAATTTCACAATCATCAAGTAGTCATAAGAACAAAGCGTGGAGAATTCAAATATGTAAAAGTAATCCACCTGCCAAGCGAAGCATTTGAGGAACAACACAGAGCAAGCGCAGATAAAGTTATATTCTTTATAGACTCAAAAGACAAAGATAAGTTATCAGAATTTCTACTTAGTAGAAACAATGAATCCTTTTCGCTTGAGGAAATTGGAAAAATGGAAAGCCAATGTATTTTGAAAAATATTTATAAAGATGAAATAGACTATATTGACTATATGGTGTATGATTTAAGTAAATTTAAACAATTTGAAAAGAAGATTTAAAAGAAATATATTTTGAAGCATGGTAACATATAAATCGCACGACAAGGCACTGGGCACGGATAAGGAAGAGTGCTATTGCGCAAGATCATAATATATACTATCGGATACCAAGAAAAGAGAGCAATGCGTTCAGCCCTTGATGCAACTACTCACGTTCAACACATCCCCTCTCCCGACAGGAGAGGGAAAGGGTGAGGGAGAATTCCAAATCCTCAATTCAATCCAACGCTTTCATATTTATCCACCCCGGATTTACCCCAGTCAACCTGGAAGTCGCCATCGCTGCCATCCATCACATGGATAAACCGCGAGTCGAAACCTTCACCCAATCCCTCTTCAAATGTCATAGGCATCCGGGTTACCTTGGCTGGAGCGAAATCAGTAGTGGTATATTCTTCATTGGTATGGTTAATCTGGAAAACGTATATAAAACATGCCCCATCGCTTGAGGCTCGTAGCATTCGTAATGGCAGAAAAGATTCTTGATCAACAAACCAGCGATCCAAACATAGCAAGTCTTGACCGTTGCGCTGCACTACCCGCCAAGCGCGAATAATATGCACATCCCGGTCTATCAATTGCTCAGTCCCCAGGTATTGCAGATTATTGTCTTTCATGACGGTATCAATAGTTTTAGATGTTAAACCAAAGGGATCAAATACGCTTAATGCAACCTCATTGACCTCATCGGGAAAACAACCCTGAAGCGATTTTTTGCCTGATTCATTGGAATACTGCCAATAACGCCTACCAGTGGAACCGATAAAAAATGGCTCTGCCATGTAACCACTGATATCAGCGACAAACTGGCTGGCGCCCTGCACTTTATAACTGGCCGACTGGACGCGCAACTCAGTGAATCCAAATTTCCTTAAACCTCCCAAAGCAATGCGCTGAACCGTTTCATCCAGTGATTTAATCGCCGTACGGGCTTTCTTTATAGAGGCTAATAAAGAGAGCAGTTCTTTCTCCTTCTCAGTCTGCTCAAATTCTTTCAAATACGACTCAGAAAACATTTGGTCGCTAGTCTTGAATTTAAGTTTTACTGCATCAGCTGGCTTCCCCGCTCTGCTTTGCAATCCGCTCAGTAATATTTCTCCATCCCAATCAGAGGGGAAAATTATTGGTAACACAAGAGTATTGCTTTCAGATTCATACTGCACATCCGGGCATAATTGCGCTTTCGCTTTTTTGTTGCCTCCGGTGTATTGCAAGTAAACGCTGCGCGGCGCCATTGGGCAGTCATACTGCAAACGCAGATGCGTAATGCGCGAGACGGTAGAACCTTCGGGCGGATCAACTGCTATAAGTTTCGGATCAGGCGCTTCCTTATCCGGTTCAAAAGATGTCGTCTTAAAAGTCCAAGCCATCCGGGACGAACCAGCCCCTTTTATAGTTTGGAAGCCATTTGCGGGAATGGTTATCTCGAATTCGCATTCTGGTTCAAACTGCACGGGCATAGTAAAGCCATAAGTCTCTTCATCATACGAAATATCTTTCACCGCACGCACTCCGCCTTTAGAAAATTGCAGTTGGACGCAATCCGGCTTCATCAGCTGATCAAAAGAGATCATAATTTCATAGTCCGGTTCTACCTCTTCATTGCCGAATAAAGGATCAAGATACATATATGAAGGCGGCTGTTGGCCAGTCGAACCTTGCGCCATGCCGCTTGAAGATTGCTGTTGCGCAATCTCATCCGGCGGCGCCTCTTCAACAACGGGAATATCAATCGGTTCTTCAGGAAGATCAAACCCACGCAACCGCTCTAAAGCTGCTTCGAGCAATGCATCGCCATTGGTGAATGAGTCAGGCTGAGCGTCAAAAAACACATCCGGCTGCACGCCGCGTTCATCAAGCGGCTTCCCATCGGTCAATATACTGAGCCAGCGCGGAACGCTGACCCGCACGTCAATCGGCGTTTCTATCATTTTGGGGTTGCCGCTGGAACCTCCAGTATGGTCGCCCATCAAGGTAACCTGCGGCGCCTGGTCCATCATGGCGGCGAAAGCCTCATTACTACTCAGGCATTTCTGTCCGATCAACAACACTACCGGACGGTCATAACACCAGTCTCCAGCTGGTTTAACGCGTCTCGCTATCATGTCGCAAAGTGCAGTGCGATCAGATTTATCACTGCGGTATTGACTATAAGCGTAAGTCGCTTCCTCAACCAGAAACCGCCCGGCGACCGGCATTGCTAAAGTCTCACTACCTCCGCCATTCATACGGACATCAACAATCAGCCCCCTCGTATCAGCCATAGTTGCGATGGCCTTCTCAAAACTCTTGGGCGCCTTCTGGTCGCTCCATGAATTGATAGCGATATATCCAATTTTATCTTTAGTCACCGCCCATTGCACGGATTTGGCTCTTTCAAGTTCACCAACAATAGAAGGAATCGCCTGTGGATTAGCGTTCAATATACGGGGCCTGTTGAACACCGGGATGCTGTCGCTCCCTATACGCACCCAGACGTGCAAATCGCGCAGGTGAGCCAACATCTCCGCGCAAACGCAGGCAAAATCATAAGCGGTTTTGCACTCAATGGCCAAGGGACGGTATTGCACTTTCAAGGCGTCCCAATCAACCTCAGGCCGGATCACGAACATAGCGTAATCCCGGTCAAAAGCATTCCATATCATATCGAAACTAAGTTCCGCATCATTCTGGGAAATGCGTTTGACTGATATAGCTTTGTTTAAATCGGGGAAGTGTTTTACCTCTTTCTTGTTCAGATCAATGCTAAAGAATCGTCTCTGGCCTTCAGTTACATCAACATCCACGCCATAAACGCCAACCGCAGGAATCAAGGCGTTATTGCCCCGGTGATAACTGGATCGAAACCGCAAATCGCATATTTGACGCATCCGGTTATAGGTCTTAGCATCACCGGACGCTTTGACAGTATCAGGCGGGAAAAGTTTAACAATTTCAGAGGGATTAAATCGAAGCCAGACATGAGCTACGATTTCAGACATGGGCGCCGCTTCACTGAGTATGGTTCCAGTTGCACGGGGGATAACCGCGGCCCAGACAGCGCCATTTTCTGAAACGCCGATGCCGACATCTGCTGCATCAAGTTTGATTTCTAACGAATCTTTTACGGTAAGATTAAATTCAGATAGTTCAAAGATATCATTTTTGCTAAAATTCCAGGCAAAATCCTGCGTAGTTACTTCAGTTAATGTTGTGGGATACCGTTGCAAAAGATCAATCCCATCAGCCAAAACCGGATAAGCCATTAAACAATAAACAAAAATAAGACGCCATACGCCGCCCGATAGACCACTCATAATATACCCCTCCCATGGAGTAACATTTATATAATAACGCATAACATACTGTAAATATAACAAATATCCAGAAAAGTAGGGTGCGCCCCTCGTGGGCGCCCGCAATACAGTACAAACCGGGGAAACTCAATGTGCTTCAAGGGCAAGACCGCATTGCATCCACCCCTTGATCAAACCACCCCATATAAGGTGTAATGAATACATAAATAATAACAGGAATATCAAACAACCATGAGAAGCTTTGCCAGCGATAATAATTCCGGCGTTCATCCAGAGGTGATGGACGCCATAGCCGCAGCCAACACCGGACACGCCATTGCCTATGGAGACGATCCCTACACCAAAGCAGCTATACAGAAAATCAAAGCCTGCTTTGGCGATGACGCCGACCCTTTTTTTGTTTTTGGTGGAACCGCAGCCAATGTTCTCAGCCTGAAGCAGGTTACTGATAGTTATAATTCCATAATTTGCGCCGAGTCTTCCCATATCCACAACGATGAATGCGGCGCCCCTGAGCATTTTACGGGATGTAAATTACTGACCGCACCATCCCCCAATGGAAAACTATCACTGGAAGGCTTCAAATATCATCTGCACGGTTTTGGTTTCGAGCATCATGCACAACCCAAAGTAGTCTCTATAACTCAAGCGACCGAAGTTGGAACCGTATACACACTGGATGAGATTAAAGATATTGCAGTTCTCGCCCATCAGCATAATATGCTGCTTCACGTCGATGGCGCCAGGTTATGTAATGCGGCGGTGCATCTGGGAACAAGTCTTCGTGAAATGACGACCGATGTCGACGTGGATATCCTCTCGTTTGGCGGGACCAAAAACGGCATGATGTTTGGCGAGTGCATCGTATTTCTAAAAAAAGGCCTGTCAACCAATTTCAAATACGTGCGTAAACAGGGCATGCAGTTAACTTCAAAAATGCGCTATATCGCGGCTCAATACCACGCCTACCTAACCAACAATCTTTGGTTCAGAAACGCCAAACAAGCCAATGATATGGCGCAACTACTGGCAGAGCAAGTAAGCGGCATCCCCCAAGTACAACTGACTCAAGAGGTCGAATCAAATGGCGTCTTCGCGGTCATCCCGAAAGATGCTATCCCCAAATTGCAGGAAAAACATTTTTTCTACGTCTGGAACGAAGCCGCCTCCGAAGTCCGCTGGATGACCTCATTCGATACAACTCCAGACGACGTCATGGAATTCGTCAGAAATATCAAAGCCGTTTTATCGTAAACCAATATTATAACCAACACTTATCGTGATGATGCTTCCATGCAATGCGTATGTGCTCTTTATTAAAAATTCTAATTTTGTTTTGCTTCTACAAAACCTGCTTCCACTGCATCGTCAGGAATTTCAAATAATACATCGTTATCACCTTCAATTTTCTCGCATCGAATAACATCGAATTTTTGTTCTGAGTTATCTAAAAATATGGTTCTATAAAGAAATCTGTGGGTGAATGATAGCAAAAATACTTCGAATAGTAGAGGTATAAAAAAGACATCCGGTCTCTTATCCTGAAAGAATGAAATCAGCGAAAAATCATCAACCAGGAGGAAACCGGATGGATGTCATTAGAATCCTCAATCGTGTTCATAAAATCAAGGGGTATGTATATGCTTCTAGCAAATTTGGTGAATGGAATGGTAAAACATCCATAGAGGTAAAAGTCCGTGCTCATGTCAAAAGCCGCCCGATATGTTCATGCTGCGGAGAAAAAGGATCAGGTTATGACAGATTAGATGCGCGCCGATTTGAGTTTATCCCGATATGGGGATTAACCGTATTCCTGATCTATGCCATGCGCCGCGTGAATTGTCACCGCTGTGGAGTGAAAGTTGAAAAGGTACCTTGGGCCGATGGTAAACATGAATTAACGCATATCTATCAATGGTTCTTGGCGAGCTGGGCCAAGCGGATGAGTTGGAGCCAAGTGGCGGAAGCATTTCAAACAAGTTGGTACAATGTTTTTCATTCGGTTGAACGGGCGGTAGAATGGGGCCGCCAGCATGTGAACCTGGAAGGAATCACCGCCATTGGAATCGATGAAATGCAATGGGGCGGCGGCCATCAGTATGTGACAGTGGTATATCAAATCAATGAGAATTGCAAACGGCTGCTGTGGATCGGGGAAAAAAGAAAGATCAAAACACTGTTGAAATTCTTCAGATGGTTCGGGGAAGAGCGTTCAAAAAAATTGGAATTTGTGTGCAGTGATATGTGGAAAGCTTATCTCAAAGTCATTCGCAAAAAAGCCAAAAGCGCGCTGAATGTATTGGATCGGTTTCACATCATGGCTCATATGAACAAAGCCATAGATCAAGTCCGCGCTGGAGAATCCCGTGAATTGAAGGCCAAGGGATTAGAACCGGTATTAAAAGGAAGTCGCTGGTGGTTTCTGAAACGCCCGGATAATTTGACAGTCAAGCAGGTCGATAAATTAGCCAACGTGGTTCGATATAATCTGCGCACGGTGAGAAGTTATCTTCTCAAAGAGGAATTTCAATTTTTCTGGGAATATAAATCAGCATGGTGGGCTGGACGCTTCATGGATCAGTGGTGTACTAAAACCATGCGCTCGCGAATCGAACCAATGAAGAAAGTGGCCAAGATGCTGCGCAACCATCGCGAACTGATTTTGAACTGGTTTCGGGCGAAAAAGGAGTTTTCTTCTGGAGTGGTGGAAGGCTTAAACAACAAGGCCAAAGTGACTACCAAAATGGCGTACGGTTTTCGAACCTACAAAGCGCTGGAAATCGCCTTATATCATACACTTGGCGATTTACCAGAACCAAATTTCACCCACAGATTTTTTTGAAGAGGCAAAAATATAATGATTTCAGGTACAAGAAAATCAATCTTATTTTTTAGATGTGACCACTGTGTAATTATCTTCTCTCCTTCGTCATTGTTTGAACTCAAAAAGGCAGTCGATTCATCTTTCAGCACGCTTAAACTGATGTCACTATTAATTTGGTACTTAAAAAAAGATGAATCTTCAACCATAGGTATTGATTCATCACTAAGCATAGCATTGTATTTTTTTAATTGATTACATCTAGTCACATAATTACCCCAATATCCCCAAAATTTATTTTTAGTTACATCTTGATTGCGAAAAACAGCCTTATTAGTTTGATCAGGCGCATTATTTGTTTTTATTTCTCTATATAAATCTTTTCCATCGTGCAATTCTTTCATATAAAGGTCATATGAAATTCTAGGTGAATTAAAAACTTTTTCACCTGACATATCTACTGACGGGGTTATACCTTCGAAGCGATATCGTGATATTTCACCGTCAGTAATTTCAATATATCCTTTAAATGGAACATTATAGTCGTATCCAAATTTATCAACTATAATTGCATTCATTGAATTGTTCATAAATAATTCTTTAAATTCTTTATTGGTCGCTTGTTCCGCCAATGCTGCTTTCTCATTAACAAAATCAGCATTCGCACTAGTATTCGGGTATTGTTTATCATAGAAAATAACATCAATTTCATAAATATCTGACGCAAAACAATTAAAAGACGATATGGCGAAAAGTGATAGAAGAATCATCAATCTAAACATAATCATTCCTTTCAATTATCGCGTAGCGCGTAGGGTGGGCTAAAAGCCGCAAAGCGGCGTAGCCCACCACATTACCACCTACGCATATCTCATATCCTAAACCTTAAAGAATATCTTATTCTTATAGAAGAAGTAAAGAATATACCATTGCGCGCCAAGCACTAGAAACGCCTGCAGTACAGTTCCGTAAGATCCCATAGGGGTGATAATAAAACTAGTGAAAACCAGGATGGAACTGTTGATCCATCCACGGAAAAGTTGAAAGATCACATAAGCGGTTATGGAGTTCATACCAACCACCACCATGAAGAAGCACCAGCGCTTATAACCCAGCACATCAATAAACCAATAGAAGAACAATAAGAAAAGGATAGCCCAACCAGTCGAGTACAAGGCGAATGAGGCTGACAAGATTCGTTTAATGATCGGAATATAAAAACTGAGACACCAGCCGGAGGCAATCAATACCGCCGCCGCAATCGCGAAAATCTTCATAATCTCTTTGTGGGAACGGTCGCTGGCAATCAGTTTACCGCACATGGCGCCCGCAATAATCGTCGATGTCGAAGGAATGGCGTTCGAAGCGATCCAGTAGCCGCTGTAATGTTTGCCCATCAGCCATAAATCAAAATCAGACCCCATGTTGACATTGCCCATCGCCCAGGGACCGTCAGGACTGTTGCCGGGATACATAATCCAGACAATGGTATATATCACCACGATCAACAGTGCGATCACGCCCTGCGTCATTAATCCCATATTCAAGATCAACATTGTCACCAGATAACCAAAGGCGATCTGGGGTAACACGTTAACCAGGTTCCAGGTGGGCGATCCGCTATGGATGGAAGAAAACAGCGCCGCCAACAGCACCAGATTAAAACAACGGCGTATAGAATGGATAAAAATCTTGGCATGAGAATCGCCCTGGGATAACCTTTTGGCGAATGCGAATGGCATAGCCACGCCAACCATAAACATAAAGGCTGGCTGGATCAGATCCCAATATACGCACCCGCTCCACTCCACATGCTCGGTATGACGAGCGAGAAAACCCAGAAATGAATGTCCCTCAAAAGCGGAAAATCCAAATCCATGCGAGATCAAAGAGATCATGATTATGCCGCGAAACGCGTCGAGCGAAGTCAGGCGTTGGGTGGCTTTAGAACTAATGACATCGTTCATAATTTTTTCCTCATTATTATATTATTAATGCATCCCGAAATTAACATAAAACATTTGACCTAGATAGGCTTTTACACTGTTATTCTTCTATTTCTATTTTCTCAATCTGCTTGCTATACAGATCACACAATTCCTTAAATTCCTTAACTTGAACCATCGCCGATGGTTTGAGCGCATACACGCCGACTTCCACCCGGTCAAACCAGTCATAGTGATTATTATACAAAATAGCCTGAGTCTTATCGCCCGTGCCCAGTTTCCTTAAATCCCTGGGCGCCAGCGGACCATATTTCTCCAGACAGCAGGCGATAAAAATGGCGTTTTCCCGGTATGCCGTGACTATCTTGCAACCAGAACTACCCCCTTGGTTATAATCCCCCGAACGACCATCAATCTCCTTGAGAACCGCCCGTTTTTTACTGGTACTTTTTTGTCGCGTTAAAGGCAGTGGATGAAAAACTATCTCGACGGCAGGTTTGATTGATTGCAATGTAACCAGCAGCAAACCCAATTCAAGACGTTTGAGCAGATGCTGGATGCGCCGCCACTTTTTATTGCGAATCCCCTCTTTAGGATAAGGAATAGCGACATAGACCGAATCAGTAATTTTCTGCCGCTGGGTCGCTTGAATCAAAAGAGAAGCATTAAAACTCTTTTTCAACTCAATCACAATCAGATCATCTCCTTTGACGGCGGTTATATCGCAATCCAGCACTTCACTGCGCACCGTATATCCATGTTTAACCAAATACCCATGTATCGGTTCATAAAGGTCACTCTCAGTAAATGATTTCTTGATAATCTTGGATTTCTTCTTTCGCATCATTCCAGCCGCATTCCACTTGCACGTTATTTTGAAAAGAAAAACTGATGGTTACAACCATATTACAATAAATGTAATTAACGTCCAACGATATCATTCTACAAACCTTTCCGACATTCATTGAATCTGCTAATTTATTATTGAGAGATTAACGTTAACGCTATCAGAAGCAATATATTTATGGGAGAACAAAATGGGAAATGTCAACCGAAGATCATTTGTAAAAAGTACAGCGGGCGCTTTAGCGGCAGGTCAATTGATTGGGACGTCCCAATCATGGGCCGGCGCCAATGACCGGATTAACATAGGCGTAATCGGTATACATGGACGCGGTGGAAGACATATCAGAAATCATCAGTCATCCGAAAATGTCGAAGTCGTCGCCTTGTGCGATATCGACAAACACGTCTTGGCCGAACGCGCTAGCGAGTTCAAAAAAACCTACAACAAAGATGTCAAAACATACGTCGACATGCGCGACGTCTTCGCCGATAAGGATGTCAACGCCGTCAGCATCGCTACCCCCAACCACTGGCATGCTCTGGCAACAATCTGGGCCTGTCAGGCGGGCAAAGACGTTTATGTAGAAAAACCTGGATCGCATAATATATATGAAGGC
Organism: bacterium; assembly: GCA_963662285.2. GTDB lineage: Bacteria > Hinthialibacterota > Hinthialibacteria > Hinthialibacterales > Hinthialibacteraceae. The sequence goes on along the minus strand of CAXXMV010000003.1, from coordinate 144,198 downwards.
CGCAAGATGATCGAAGCGGCTTATAAGTATAAACGCATCGTCCAGCATGGCGTCCAGCTGCGTAGTTCCCCGGCTCTGCAACAAGCCGTCCAACTGCTGCGCGAGGGAGTCATCGGCGAACCATATCTAGCTCGTGGTCTATGCTACCGCACTAGACCGTCAATTGGCAGAAAACCGTCTAAATGGGTTCCAGATTACATCGATTACAACCTGTGGCTCGGACCTGCGCAGTGGCGTCCATATACCGAAAATCTGGTTCACTATAACTGGCATTGGCATTGGGACTTCGGCAACGGCGACGTCGGCAACCAGGGCGTTCACGAAACCGATATGTGCCTCTGGGGACTCGGTGTAGAGACCCATCCTGACAAAGTATGCGCAATGGGAGGTAAGTTCCTGTGGGATGACGACAAGGAAACTCCCGAGCTGCTTTCCACTCTCTACAAGTACACCAGACTCAACAAGATGGTCCAATTCGAAACTCGTCCCTGGAACACCAATTCTGAAAGCGGCGCCACGGTCGGTAATATCTTCTATGGCGAAAAAGGTTATATGGTTATCAAGGGATATAATTCATTCGAAACCTATTTGGGCAGTAAGAATGAACCCGGTCCAAAAGGAAAAGAAGGTGACGAAATTGACCATTTCACTAACTTCCATAAAGCAATCCGCAGCCGCAAGATGTCCGATCAAAACGGACCTGTTGAAACTATACACCTTTCATCGACTATCGCTCATCTAGGTAATGTCGCCTTCCGCGTAGGCGATACGCTTGATTTCGATCCATCAACCGAACGCTTCAGAAATAACGATTACGCCAACGAATTCCTCAAACGCAACTACCGTGGAGAATTCGTTGTTCCAGAAATCGTATAACCGATTTCGTTTTACACTTCGTTTATGGCCGCAGAGATTTCATGCTCTGCGGCATTCTTTTTGTCCTTGGCGTCTGCTAAAAATACGAGGTAATCATGAACAAAATTGCTTATTTAGTATTAACAGTTTTTATTGTAATCGGAATTCAAACTATCAATTTTTGTGATGAAGGTTCAAAAGCAGAAATACCTGATTTACCTTCTACACATATAAATAGTAATTTTCTTCAATTAAAAGTTGCTATTGAAGAAAAACAATACGGGCCAGCTGAACCAATCTTAATTTCTGTAGCCATAAAAAATATAGACGATGTCACTACGGATGTTCCCATTGGATCTGAGTTTTGCAGAAATTTTCATTTATCGGTCTTTAGAAACGGAAAAAAGGCGCCTTATACCGAGTATATGAGTAAAATCCAAAATGATCCAATAAACAAGGGACTAATCAGTTCAGGGAAAATGATTTCTTTGAGTCCGGGAAAAACACTGGAAAATCATCGCTTGATCAACAGGTATTATGATATGTCTATCTGCGGTGAATACGTCATATCAGCAACATGTTCATTTACAGATTTTCAAAATCAACGAACATGCAACGCTACCTCGAATTCAGTAACTGTTGAAATTTCTGATAAACATTCATCCTTTACATCATTTATGGGAACAAAGTACCCTGGTAGTAAACAATCAGTAAAATAATCTGGTCGATATTGCTTTTTACTCCTTATATATGATACCGCCGCCGGGAGACAGTTACCACCCGGCGGTGGTTTTTGTTTTATTAAGGTGGATAATAATTACTGAATATATTAAGATCATTGTTGATCATATAGGTTAAGACCGGGTGGCAAGGGCAAGACCGCATCGCGGTCAGCCCTTGATGCAATCACTTTCGATTTCAAAACATCCCCTGGTTCACAAAGAACAGCCAAGGTTAGATCGACATGAACCAAACCAATTCTGAAATACAAAATCCACCCACCGGATTCTTCTCGTCTCTGCGCTACCTAGGCCCGGGCTTAATCCTCTCCGCCGCCATCGTTGGATCAGGTGAATTAATCGCCACAACATCACTTGGCGCTAAAGCAGGATATACATTACTCTGGGTCATTCTTCTCGGTTGCCTGGTCAAAGTCGCCGTGCAATTGGAATATGGCCGCTATTGCATATCACACGGCCTGCCCTCATTCCAGGCCTGGAACAAAGTAGGCCGCTTTAAGATATCCAAGGTTCATTGGTCAGTCTATTGCGGCGTACTATTCATGCTGAGCAATTTCGCCGGTCAGGGAGGCGTACTGGGCGGCGCCGCGCAATCCGCCGCTTTCATGTTCCCGTCAATCTCGACCGAGGCATGGTCTATGATAATAGTGATATCCATTGGCCTGCTGGTTTTTCATGGCAAGTATGGGCCGATAGAGAAAATCGCAACCTTGTTCAACGTCTTGTTTGCCTCGGCTATCCTCTATTGCGTCTTCGCCATCCAAAGCACGGACTATGCATTTTCACTGAGTGACCTGGCCAGTGGATTAACCTTTCATCTTCCGTCTAATGCGCTTGTATTCGCACTAACCGCCTTTGGCATAACCGGCGTCGCTTCAGGCGAAATAACCACCTATCCCTACTGGTGCATCGAAAAAGGCTACGCCGCCTGGACCGGCCCCAATGACGGGTCGCCGGAATGGGCGCAACGGGCGCGGGGCTGGATACGCGTCATGACCTTTGACGCTTTAGTATCTATGGTGATATACACTATCACTACCTGCGCTTTCTACATTCTCGGCGCCGCCATACTATCAACCCAGGCAACTATAGCCGACGGTAATGAATTAATTCTTCAACTATCAAACCTGTTCACCGAATCGCTGGGAGAAGGAACGCGTAATGTATTCATGATCTGTGCGTTTACTGTTCTCTATTCAACCATCTTCTCCAACACCGCAGGCTTCTCCCGACTATGGACTGACGCTTTTGGCCTCTTCCGTATAATCGACTGGAATGATCCCAAACAACGCATCAGATCCATCGCAGTGATGGCATGGGTTTTCCCTCTCATAAGCGGAACGATTTTCCTGCTGATCCAAAAACCTCTCTTTCTGGTGGTTCTGATGGGAATCAGCAACACTATATATTTACTGGTCGTTGCCTATCAAGCGCTGGTATTCCGCTATCGCAACGCCATTGCAGCATTACGCCCGTCAATTCTGTATGATGCCACTCTATGGATCAGCGTAGCCTCCATAGGATACATGGCCGCCCGTTCGGCTTATCAACTTTTCAACTAATGTATAAAATATTCTTGTCCCCTCTTCCCACGGGAGTGGGCTAGGGTGAGGGTGAAATAATCAATGCCCGCAATTACAAACGTAGGGGCGCCTTTTATGGGCGCCCGATATCCAAAACCCCAGAAAAGAACCAAACCATGAATTTTCCCCGCATAGCCAGAATCGATCAAAAATTCCCAAAACCATTTGTAGAATCAACCGAACAAGAGATATCCAATTCATTCAACGGCATCGTTTCTGATGATAAAATCTCAGGAAAACGAATTGCCATAACCGCCGGCAGCCGGGGCATCAGCAACATGGCGGATATGCTCAAAACTCTTATCAAAACCATCCGCCAAAAGGGCGGCAAGCCATTCATCATTCCCGCCATGGGTTCTCACGGCGGAGCAACCTCTGAAGGTCAGTTGCATATTCTGTCTGATTATGACATCACGCCGGAATCAATGGATGTCCCCATACTTGCTTCTATGGAGACGGTCTGCATCGGTGAAACGGTAGACGGATTACCAGTCAATATCGCAAAAACCGCTTTTGAATCAGATGGCGTGGTGGTTATCAACCGCATAAAACCCCATACCGATTTCACTGGCGAAGTAGAGAGCGGATTAATGAAAATGATTACGGTTGGTATGGGAAAAATTGATGGCGCCAAAACTTTCCACAGCCGCACGGCGGGTCACTCATACGACTACTTGGTACAGACCATCGCCCGCAAGGTCATAGCAACAGGTAAAATATTATGCGGCATAGCCATTATAGAAAACGCATATCACCAGACGGCTGCCATCGAAGCCATACCACCCGATCACATTGAGTTAAGGGAAAAAGAACTTCTACTTTACTCAAAAAAACTCATGCCATCGCTTCCAGTCGAGGAAGCGGACATTCTGATAATCGACCGCCTAGGCAAAAACATAAGCGGCGTGGGAATCGATCCTAATATCACCGGACGACGATACCGCATCAATCGGCATTGGCCGGACAATCCAAACATAACCCGTCTTGCGGTAATGGATATTACGCCGGAATCAATGGGCAACGCGGTCGGAGTAGGTCTGGCCGATTTCTGCAGCACAACGTTGGTTAACAAAATTAACAAACGCTTCACTTACCTCAACGCCGTAACATCACGCAACACCGTCTGCTCTAACATCCCCCTTCATTTCGATACCGACCGCGAGATGATGGAGCAAATGCTAATTTCCATCGGCGATATCTCTACAGAAAAAGTGCGCTTGCTCCGTATTAGAGACACCTTGAGTCTGACCCGAATCGAAGCCTCTGAAGCGTTACTACCAGAATTAAAGAATCATCCAAACGTCTCCGGCATATCCGATCTATATGATATGGAATTCGATGAAAACCAAAGGTTAATCCCCATAAAAATCTAAGCCTTACATTCTCCCCCCAAGTTGGGGGGAGTTAGAGGGGGGTTGTTTTGTCTGAATCAGGATTTACAGGATTTAAGGATAAACAGGTTTTTTTATTCGAAATCGTAGGGGCGCCTTTCATGGCAATGTCATAAAATTAACCGAGTTATCCCCTCTCCCACTGGAGAGCATGGCCGCCCAGGTCAAGACCGCAATGCAGTCAGCCCTTGATTTAATTTACCTACGCGTAGGGTGGGCTAAAAGCGAAGCGTAGCCCACCAAGAATAACTTAAGTTAAGCGACCAATTCGGTAAGTAGGTTCCGGACGATCCGGCTTAACCGACAATAATTTAATCACTTCAACCGTACTATTCTGAAAACCAGCAGCCTCGAAAACTGAATCAATGGCAATCCGCTCAAGTTGCGTATGATCCATAACCGCCCGTAGGTTAATCCTGATATGCGATTTATCAACAACAAATTCAGAAGCATTCATATTTTCTATTTGATATCCCCTGCGCCAATCCACCACATTGGCTTTGAGCAATTTATTATTCATGGAAGCGAAGAGTTTCAAATGCCCGATAGGGGCGCCTTGCATCCGCTCATGCAACCGATGAAAAAAGCCCTGTATCAATGCCACTCCATCCAAACTGTCGTCAACGTCATGATCCTCATTCCGGGGGATCAATTTAACCTCTAGATTAACCCATCCCAAAGCAGATTCGGCTGATGAGTGATCAAGATCAGAGTTCTTAATCTCAGACGATTTCGACGCATCAAAGTCATCCAGCGCTTGCAGCCATTCAACCAGACCTTCCCCGGTTAACGCCGAAAATGTTTGGATGCCAATCAATGGATTTTGAGTAGCATAAAGTTTCTTTAATATGGCATGAGATTTAGCAATGGTCTCTTCATCAACCGCATCAGTCTTGGTCATCAAAATGCGATCCGCTTCACTCAATTGCCTATCATATAATTGTTTAATATCCTCAGGCCACGCGCTTTCTTCATCAGGATTATGCTCATCACCCAGCATTTCACAGACCCGCACTGGATCAGCCAGAACAGTCAACGGCATGATTTCATAACGGTTTTGGGTATAAGCGCGTAAAGGCCTGATGACGGTGGATATCAAATCGGCCGCCGATCCTACCGGCTCAGCCAGAATGACATGAGGTTGATGCTTCTCCAACAACGCATCAGCAGCACTCAGAAAATCCCTGAACCGGGCGCAGATGCAGGCGCCTGAAATTTCACGGTAATTTATCCCTAAGGTTCGCATGATATCGCTATCCACCAATCCATCAGTCCGGTCATTAGTGATAACCGCCACGCGTTTCTTCTGTCTAATAAAGTGGGCTGCAAGCGCAGTCAAGGCAGTAGTCTTCCCCGCTCCCAAAAATCCCCCGACAACATACAACCGCACTACAGATTCAATTCGGTTCATTATATTTTCCACAATTCTTCTTCAGTTTTTTGTCATCCGCTTGCAATTGTCAATAATATTTGTTACTTTGATTTAACAATATGATATTAAAGTTAAAAATACCTGAAAAGGATTCAATACCATGCATCGCTGGATAGTATTATTCACCTTACTTTTTATCAGCAATATAGCATCAGCCAAGGATACCATAAAATTATCCGACCTGAAATCATGGACTATTATTACTGCGGAAGACGCCATCCCAAGCGAACAATACGCCGCCAATGAATTTCAAGCCCTGATAAAAAAAGCCGCAGGTTTTGAACTGCCCATCAAGCAAGCGCCAGGCGATCCCACTCATAATATTTTCATCGGCGCCAGCCCGGCCATGCGCTCCAGCGCCATTGGCTTTGATATAGAAGGCTTCAATGAAGAAGAACTCCGCATACGCATCACCAAAGATAATATAATCATAGCCGGTGGACGACCACGGGGAACATTGTACGGCGTGTATGAATTCATGGAACGTTACCTGGACATCAGATTCCTGACCTTCGATCACACGTACATTCCCGACAATCCACAAAAAAATATCCCCTGCGAAGAATGGTCATACAAACCGTCATTCACCTTCCGTTGGAGTTATTACAAAGAAAACGCGGATCATCAGGATTTAGCCGCCCGTCTGCGCGTCAACACCACGACTCATGACGAAAAATACGGCGGCGTTACGCGGCAGAATCTGATTAGCCACTCGTTTAATCATTTATTGCCAGTTGAAAAATACGGCAAAGATCACCCCGAATATTTCGCCCTGGTTGATGGAGAACGAAAATTGGAAATGGGAGGCGGCGGCCCGGAACTATGCGTAACCAATCCTGAAGTGATTGAGATAGTAGCGCAGAATGTTATTAAAGAACTGGACAAAAATCCCACTCTCAAAAATTACAGCGTGAGCCAAAACGACAACGCCGCCTATTGCCGTTGCGACAAATGCGAGGCGATCAACCAACGCGAAGGAACTCCCATGGGATCGCATCTGGCCTTGGTCAACGCCGTAGCGGAACGCGTCGAAAAGAAATACCCCAATGTAAAAATTGGAACTCTTTCTTACTGGTACACCCGCAAACCGCCCAAAACCATTAAACCACGCCATAACGTTCAAATCCAACTATGCAGCATCGAATGCTGTACGCTCTACGCTTTGGATAATCCAGAAAGCGAAAAGAATCGTGAGTTCTGCAATGATATGGACATTTGGGGCGGCATGTGTAATGATATCTGGGTCTGGCACTACAACACCAATTTCAGGTTTTACGATCTTCCCTTCCCCAACCTGCGCGCCATTGGACCCAACATAAAATATTTCCTCAAGAACAATGTCAAAGGCATTTTCATGCAGGCCAACGGCAATGGAAATTCAGGTGAAATGTGCGACTTGAGGAATTACGTCATGTCGCGTTGCCTGTGGAATCCTCAACTGGATAGTTGGAGTTTAGCCAAAGAATTCTGTAAATTGCATTACGGCAAAGCTGGCAACACCATAATTAAGTATCTGACCTTCCTGCACGACAACGCAGAGAAAGCCGGTTACGAACCAACCTGCTTCCCCACCCCGTTTGAACTGGGATTAAACGCCAAAACATCAGACAGAATTTTCAGGTTCTTCCAACAAGCGCTAAAAAAAGCCGAAAACGAAACCATTCGCAACCGGGTAGAGAAAGCCTCAATCTGCGCCTATCGATCAGTGCTCGAAACTGGCGGACAATTGGAGAACAAAAACCACAAACTTCGCGTCGTTTTCCCTGAGAAATATGGCGATATCGTCTCAAAATATATTGAACTCACCAAGAAACACGGACAAACCCGAGCTGAAGAATGGCAGCCCATCGACCATTATTACAAAATTCTCCAACAAACTACAAAGGATGGATTCAAAGCAGAAACATTAGAGAATAAAACCTGGCGCCTGATTATACTGCCGGATGATAACGGTAAAATTGTTGAGTTATTTCACAAACCAAGCCAAAAGCATATCCTGATGCAACCCGAATTTCGCTGCCTCAGAAACTTGTTTGATTATTCAACCCTCCAGGAACTGGGCGAAAAAGGTTACGACCATAATGCCCCCGCTGAATTTTCGATAAGTGAACAAGATTCAGGATTACTATTATCTAAAACCTTAAAAGACGGCTCTATCATCACTAGAAAGATCGCCCTACAAAATGAAACTATATCATTTGAAACGCAAGTCAATCATAAAGGCCATGAATCCAAAGAATACCAGTTCCGCGTGCGTCCCGAAATAAACACTGGTTTACCCACCAACGACAGCGACAAAGTCGGCGCTTTCATTCTTGATAATAAGTGGATCAAATTTAACCAAGACTGGAAAGACGATGAAGGCCCCAACAGCGGTCTATTAAAGAATGCCGCAGGCGGCGGATACGCTCTCTATAACTATAAGAAAAAATATGGCGTCAAAATCTCTTATGATCCTGATAAATACCAGGAACCTACGTTCTGGTGGAGCGACCGCTACCCCCTGGCGCATCTAAACCTGACCACAAAACCAGCCATACTGGATAATGATATGAGTTACTCCTTCAATTATAAAATCAATTTCATAGAAAAACCGCCCAAGTGAAAATGATGCTAATAATATGGAACGCCTAATACGGGTTATGCGTAGGGTGGGTTGCGCCTCACCGACCCACCAAAAATCCACCCTCTCCCATCAACCACCCTCACGCTAATATACAAAACTGGCGCCAAGACTACCCCTACATTCCATCTATCTGGATTCATGTACTCATATAGCGCATAATATCCAGTACCGTTATCAAATATACTTTCAAGGTTAACAACTATGTCTGAAGATAAAATTCGCCTCATCGCTTTTGGAGCGCACCCTGACGATTGCGAGATCATTTGCGGAGGCCTTGCAACAAAATACGTCTCTCTCGGATATCCAGTAAAATTCGTATCTGTCACCAATGGAAACGCCGGACACCACATCGAAACGAGAGACAATCTCGCTAAAATACGATTAAAGGAAACCCAGAACGCCGCCCGGATCCTGGGCATTGAATATGAGGTGCTTGATTTTAACGATGGAGAACTGCTGCCATCTCTCGAAGCCCGCAACCAGATTATTCGCTTGATTCGGGAATGGAAAGCAGATGTAGTCTTTTCGCACCGCCCCAACGATTACCACCCTGACCACCGCTACACCGGTTCATTAGTACAGGACTCAGCATACCTGGTTACAGTTCCTCCCATTTGCCCTGAAGCTGCTCCATTAACCAAGAATCCATTTTTCTTCTATTTTTGGGATCAATTCAAGAAGCCATATTCGTTTCAACCTGATGCAGCCATATCCGTTGATGACGTTATGACTAAAAAATGGGATATGATGCATTGCCATAGCTCGCAATTCTATGAATGGCTGCCCTATGTTGAAAAAGTTACAGAACCAGTCCCCCAAGAGGATGCGGATCGCCGAGCATGGCTTCCTAAAATATGGACGCCATTTCTAACTCAGATTACGGAATGCTCCCGTGACACGCTAAGTAAACAATATGGCGCCGACAAAGCCAAAACCATTCAATTCGCCGAAGCTTTCGAAATTTGTGAATATGGACGAAATCCCGACCAGAGCGATATGGAACGCCTATTCCCTACATGATCAACCATATCAATAAGGAACCGCCATGAAACTCAATAATCTAAACCGACGAAGTTTTCTCAAAACAACCAGCCTGAGCGCCGCATCAATATCGATAGCGCACAATACGCTGGCTAGTCAAGATGATAGCCAGAAGCCCAATATTCTATGGCTCACCTGTGAAGATATCAGCCCCCACCTGGGTTGTTACGGCGATCCTCACGCAACCACGCCCACTCTCGACCGTCTCGCCCGCAATGGCGTTCGCTATACCAACGCCTACGCCGTATGTGGAGTATGCGCTCCCAACCGCTCATGCATCATTACCGGAGTATACCAAACCACCCTAGGTTCGCATCACATGCGCTGCAAAGCGACTCCCCCGCCCCACATCAAATGCTTCAGCGAATACATGCGTGATGCAGGATATTATTGCACCAATAACGCCAAGACTGATTATCAGTTCAATCACCCAAAATCGGCCTGGGATCAATGCGATAATAAAGCCCACTGGCGCTACCGCAAAAATAAAGACCAACCATTCTTCTCCATCTTCAATTTCGTAACCACTCATGAAAGCCGCATCGCCAGCGAAGAATTATATAACAAAGCAACCCAAAACCTTTCTGATGACCAAAAGCATGATCCAGAAAAATTAACCACCCTTCCCCCCTACTATCCAGATACCCCGATCACCCGAAAAGATTGGGCGCGTAACTACGATTTGATTACCGCTATGGATATGCAGGTCGCGGAAATTCTAAAGCAATTGGATGATGATGGATTAACGGATAACACTATCGTTATCTTTTTCTCCGATCATGGCATTGGTTTGCCCCGCGCCAAACGCTGGTTATACGATTCTGGATTGCGCGTACCAATGATCGTTCACATCCCTGAAAAACTGCGCAGCCCTAAACCTGGCGCACCCGGTTCAACCAATGACGAACTGGTCAGTTTCGTCGACCTCGCCCCGACCGTTCTTAACCTGGCGGGAATCAAGATACCCGATCACATGCAGGGACGCGCTTTTCTAGGAGAGAACCTCACCAGACCACGCGACTACATATATGGCGCACGAGACCGCATGGATGAACGCTACGACATAATCCGTGCGGTTCGCGACAAACGCTACAAGTACATCCGTAACTACGAACCTTACAAAACCTACTATCAATACATGAACACCCCCGAAAAGGGCGCCACCATGAAAGAAATCCGCCGGGTTCATGCTGAAGGAAAGTTACCACCCCAAGCGCAACTATTCATGGCGCCGCAAAAGCCTTTGGAAGAACTGTATGATTTGCAAAACGATCCCCACGAAACCAATAACTTAGCGAAGTCGCCCCGATGCCAAGATATTCTTAAACGTATGCGTAAGGCTCATGTAAAGTGGGTCAAAGAGACCAAAGACATAGGTTTTATTCCCGAACCGGAAATCCGCGAGCGCACTAAAAAATTCGGTAGTGAATACGCCATTGCCCGGCAAACTGGCGGAGACGCATTAATCGAACGCACCATTGCCGCAGCCCAACTTCCAGAACAAGGCGCCAAAGGCATCAATAGTCTTATCGAAGCATTGAACGACGTCGATTCGATAGTTCGTTATTGGGGCGCCATTGGCCTGGGCAACCTTGGCTCAGACGCATCAAAAGCGGAAACTCTTCTAACCGAAGCCCTCAGCGACCAATCCGGCAGCGTACAAATCGCAGCAGCTCGCGCTCTTTGCCGCATGAATCAACCTGAAAAAGCGCTTCCTGTTTTGGAAAAACTATTAAAAAGTGAAGAAGAATGGATTCGCCTTAACGCGGCAATTGCGCTAGACAATATTGGAGAGATGGCTCGTCCTTCGATTACCAGTCTACAGGCAGTTATGAAAGACAATAATAAATACGTAATACGCGTTGCAAATCACACGCTGAATGCATTACTTGGAACAAGTAATATAGTAAAATAGAATATATTTTTACAATTGTAAAGATATATTAATAATTCATTTAAAATAAGAAGGAGTCATTCAGTTTCGAACGACTCCTTCTCAAAAGTCTATAAGCGTTTCTTCCACGCTGTATGACCTCTCTTTCACCTTAGTTAACAATATATTCGTAATCCCCTTAGGGACCTATTCTCGCGGCTCATGGCATTAGCCACATTGCCCACGCAGAGCTGTTAAGGCGCTCAATCCTTATCGAAACCGGATCTGTTATCCGTCGATCTACTTATAAATATACTCTATCATTTCTACGTTGTCAATCACTTTTTTCGGGTAATATCACTATTTTTTTTCTTAATAGAAATTTGCAATAAAACATTCCATGATATTTTATATTATATCTCCCTCTAGATAACTACTGCAAACTAACATTACTATTTAGAAACAATCTCATTTATCCTGAAACTGTTGTTAGCACTCATGCAAAAACCTCGAATATTGAATACCCAATCCCCAATTCACTTGGTTGATTATCTTGTTAAAGGCATGGTCGCATATAATATTGCCAATTTGATTACATATTGTTAATGCAAAAAGCATATATTTTACTTTAAGCCATAAATTTACCGTTATTCTAATGTATTTTTAATGAAAAATTAATATATTCCCCCTTGCATAACTCGTAAAGTGTATTCATATATGTAATAATAAATAGTTAAGAATATTATATTATGATATGTTATACATTACTCATCCTTGTTTTAACGACAGGTTTTATCAGATTTTTGACGTACAATAAATTATTGGAGGACAATCAATGATCAAGACATCTCTGAAAACTTTAGTATTATCCGGCATCGCCGCTCTTACATTGGGCGTAGTTCAGAGTAATGCTCAAGTGCTCTTCGAAGACGATTTTAATACAGGCGGCACCGCTGGCGCCGTTGCTCGTGGTTGGGAATTTGTAGAAAACGAATTTGTTGCCGAAGTTGGCAGTAACTTCATCGTTGCTCCAGAATGGCCTGAAGGTCAAGACGGCCCTGGAACTAACACAGATTTCATCAATCCACCTAAAGCCGATGGTACTGCATCAGATGGCGGTTTCTTAATAGCTGACTCAGATGCCGGTTCCGGTTCTGATAACATTGGCTCCGAATCTGAAATCTGGGCTTTGACGCCCGTCTTCAGCACCGTAGGCGCCAGTGAAGTCTGGATGCACGCCAATGTTGACGTTGATTCAAATAACAACGGCGAATGCGTATTCCAGTTTGCCGTCACTATTGATGGCGGCGCCACTTGGTTGCCCATCTGGCAATGCGTTGAACCACAACGCCCCATTAAAGCCTGGGATAATGTCATTGATGGCGCAGCTTTCTCCGGCGGATATCCCGAACTGGGAAGCGCTAACCAATTTTTAAGTTATGATGGTATTCATGGCCGGGTGCATTTCCAATTGCCAGCCGAAGCAGCTAACCAAGCTGAAGTTCGTTTACGCTTTGGATACTTAGAACCTGCCGATGCATGGTGGATTGCTCTAGATGACCTCGTGATTGATACTAATCCTGCTCCTCAAGGCGCAGAAACAGTTCTTTCTGAAGATTTCGAAAATGGCATCCCGGCAACATGGGGCAACACTCCATTGATGACTCAAGCTTGGGATGTAAGAGCTCTTTGGTATTTGGATGAAGGTCCTCTCAAAGAAAATAATGGCGAATTCGTTGATATCGACATCCTTGACCATGCAGCATCCATGGACTATACCATCGACTTTACTACAGAAGTTGACGAATTTCTAAATCCCAACGGCAGCCTTGATGGCAGATGGGTTCTCATGCTGGCTGGTCAGGGTTACGCCATGTGGCAAGAAGGTATGCTGGCCGAAGACGTAGATCAAGGCGCTGACTTAGATACGCCAACTCTCGATCTTAGCGACGCTGCCGCCGTTTACATGGATTTCGATTCCGAAGTGCTGGCTGGTAATGGCGATGTCCGTTATGAAGTTTTCTACAGCGTTGATTCCGGCGCTAATTTCACCCGCCTTTTCACTTATCACGAAGCTTTGACGAATTACGAAGAATCCCCTTATTTCACCCATCATTACTTTGAAGTTCCTGATGCTGCTGGTAAAAGCGGCGTAATCTTCCGCTTTGCAGCCAAAGGCGCCGATCCTGACCAAATGAACGGTTTCTGGGTTGTTGATAACGTTCGCGTAACTGTTGACAAGGGAACTCCTGTAACAGATTGGACGCTATACTAGAATTAACGTTTTTATGGTTATAGCGGTTAACAAAAATATATGCGCATTGATAACTTTGGATTTGTTTAAAGTCCCATCTTCTGGGGACTTTAAACACCCGGATTAAAGCACGTTATTTTAAGAATCGCTCTTATTAACAGTCATTTCGTTGAACAAAAGATGAGTATGGGGGATGAATCGGGAAACGGTTCATCCCCTTTTTCTTCCCGGTTTAAAAAATAACTGATTTTCCTTTTAACCACCTCCCTCTCACGAAAAATCACACAAATCAAACATCCCCTTTATAAAGCCAAAACATTTCCGCTATATATTCTTCTCATGTGATAATTAAAGAAATATTTCACATCATAACCGCCGACTAGAGCGATTTACAAAATATATTCTTTTAATCTAATGAATATTACAGAAAGCGAGGTAATATATCCATCCACCACTAGATCGAATGTTTTCTGATTTTTTGTATTTTCTACTTCCATCAGTATTAAAATTATGTTAAATTTTCAAATTAATATGATTTGGTTTCTCATCAATGTTTCAACGAACAGCCTTAATGAAGTAAAGAAAGACTATAAGTATAATAAAATAGGAGGATTATCCATGATAAGAACATCTCTGAAAATTTTCGCTTTAACTAGTCTCGCAGCTCTCATATTGTGCGTACCTCAAAGTAATGCTCAAGTTTTTTTCGAAGACGATTTTAACACGGGAGGCACCGTCGGCGCACTATCCCGTGGTTGGGAATTTACTGAAAACGAATTTGTTGCTGAAGTTGGCAGTAACTTCATTATCGCTCCAGAATGGCCTGAAGGCCAGGATGGTCCTGGAACCGACACAGGCTTTATCAATCCACCTAAAGCCGATGGTACTGCTTCTGATGGCGGTTACTTAATGGCCGACTCTGATGCTGGCAGCGGTTCTGACAATATTGGCTCAGAATCCGAAATCTGGGCATTAACGCCAGTTTTCAGCACAGTCGGCGCCAGCGAAGTCTGGATGCACGCCAATGTCGAAGTTGATTCAAATAACAACGGCGAATGCGTCTTCCAGTTTGCTGTCACTATTGATGGCGGCGCAACCTGGCTTCCCATCTGGCAATGCGTTGAACCACAACGCCCCATCAAAGGCTGGGATAATGGCATTGACGGCGCAGCTTTCTCAGGTGGATATCCAGAACTGGGAAGCGCCAATCAATTTTTGAGTTTTGACGGAATTCATGGCCGGGTGCATTTTCCATTACCAGCCGCAGCAGCCAATCAAGCTGAAGTTCGCCTGCGTTTTGGTTACTTTGAACCAGCCGATGCATGGTGGGTTGCTATCGATGACCTCGTGATTGATTCTACCCCTGCTCCACTAGGCGCAGAAACTGTTCTTTCTGAAGATTTTGAAAATGGCATTCCAGCCGAATGGGGCAATACTCCTGCAAAAGATCAAAAGTGGGATGTACGCTGCCTATGGTATTTGGATGAAGGTCCTCTTAAAGAGAAAAACGGTGAATTCGTTGATATCGACCTACTCAACCATGCAAAATTCTACGAATATACTATTGACCTAGCCACAGAAGTTGATGAATTGCTTAATCCTAATGGCACGCTTGATGGCAGATGGGTACTCATGCTGGCTGGTCAGGGTTACGCCATGTGGCAAGAAGGTATGTTGGCCGAAGATGTAGATCAAGGCGCTGACCTCGATACTCCAACTCTCGATCTTAGCGACGCTGCCGCCGTTTACATGGATTTCGATTCAGAAGTGCTGGTTGGTAATAGTATTGCCCGTTATGAAGTTTTCTACAGCGTTGACTCTGGCGCTAATTTCACCCGCCTCTTCACTTATCACGAAGCTTTGACGAATTACGAGGAATCTCCTTATTTCACCCATCATTACTTTGAAGTTCCTGAAGCTGCCGGTAAAAGCGGCGTCATCTTCCGCTTTGCAGCCAAAGGCGCCGATCCTGATCAAATGGAAGGTTTCTGGGTCGTTGATAACGTCCGCGTAACCGTAGACAAAGGAACGCCTGTAACAGACTGGACGCTATACTAAAAATTAACGTTGTTACGTTAATTGACTGCTACATCGTTGAACAAAAGATGAGTAATTGGGGGATGAATCGTTCACTGATTCATCCCCATTTTCTTCCCTGGAGAAAAATACTATGCATTTTTCAAACTTAGAAAAAAAATCCATACACTCAAATATTGGCTTTACTTTAATCGAACTTCTGATCGTAGTCGCCATCATCGGCATCCTGGCCGCCATTGCTGTACCAAACTTTCTCAACGCCCAGATTCGCGCCAAAGTCGCCCGCACTATGGCCGACATCAAAATGATAAAACAACAGGTTGATATATTCCACATGGATACCAATATGTGGCTGATTGACGGCAACGATTGCGATGGTACTCCTGAATGCTGCTTCGAAGGCCCCTTCATCGGCAAGCATCCCGATCAATCTACTATCTCCGTAAAAAAAGGCGCTAACCATTTCAACGGAGAAATATATCTACCTCTTACCACTCCAATCGCCTACATCAGCAGCATCCCCACCGATCCCTTCGCCGATGGATTATATTATTCCTATGAAGACTGGGGATGTTCTAATAAAGGAGGTTATTTCGGCGTACTGGCAGCTTCAGGCCCTGACGCCGACAATGGCGACTGGCACCCCGACTACAAAACCATTGCGTACGGTTCAACCAATGGAGTAGCCAGCAACGGCGATATATGGTATGTCTGGTTATTCAAACCGGGAATCACCAACTCCGAATACAACAACTTTTTCAAAAAACCCGGATGGAGTTCTGATTGATAATCATAAAAAAATGGCAAAACGAATACTGACAGGCGCCATAACGGGACGAAAGCGGGTGCCAAGGGCAAGACCGCATTGCGGTCAGCCCTTGATGCCACCTATGTAAAACCTAAAAATTCTTCTCCACAATAATCATATCACCATCAGTATTTTTTTCTGCCCTTGATTGAACCCACCTACGCGTAGGGTGGGCTAAAAGCGAAAGCGTAGCCCACCAAGAATACCTAAAAATTCTTCTCCACAACAATCATATCACCGTCAGAGACGCTAATTGTATCAAGCAACGCCGCAGAAATTTCGACCTCTGTTTTCGATTCACCCAGTATCTGACCATGAGCTGATTTAAGCCCGCCATGCATCCAACCTGGCGCTGAAAGAAACACCAGGTCGCCTTGCAAAGCCTTCATCTCTTGCATAGCGCCTGTTGGTATACGAACCGAGTTTTCCTGCAAATCTTCACAAACCTTAATAGCTAAATTCACGGTTGATCCACATTCGGTATTGGGTTCAAATCCCTTAAATTCCTGCATAAGAACCCGTTCCCTGCCCCAGATATAACGCAACAATTTCTCTCTGACCGGCGCCTCGCTCAAGTAGGTGAAAATGATTCCTAGTAAGCCCGACATAAACATACCATAAAAAGCCCGGATATATTTATACGCCTTGATGCCTTCACCTCCCGCTTCCATACCATGACTGAATGGATAAATCACCGCAGGCTCCACCATCGACAAAGCCATGAATAGGATGCCGCCGACCAAGGTAGCCATGGCGCCCATGGCTGAATATCGCCTCCAGATAAATCCCATCATAATGGCCATAACCATGGGCGGAGTAACCGAAGCCGTAAAAGCTGCGTGCGCATCATACAGGTTTCCAAATGAATGAAATAATGGAACCAGACAAATCCCGATCAGCGCCGCCCCGATAGAGACCCATCGAGCGCATTTTAAATAAAATCCATCTGCACGATTCTTCCATATATAAGGACGGATGACGTCGTTTGTGGCAACCACCGACACTCCATTAATTAAAGTATCCGCCGTTGACATCAAAGCCGCAGTCAGCGCTGCGATTATCAATCCGAACATTCCGGGAATCTCCAAAAACCGGCTTACCGCATCTGCCACCAATACAAAAACTGTCTCGGAATTTTCAGGGATTTCCATAATTCCCTGATTCACAAAAGACCTGCCAATCCACCCGCTGCAACAGACCGCAATGGCCGCAAGAGGCATCAGAATCAGCATAATAGCCATCATCGCCTTGCGTCCCTCTTTAACATTCTTTACCGAGAGAAAGCGCAGAATAATCCCCTGGTTCATAAACCAGAAGGCAGCGGAATTGGCCATACCGTCCTGCCAGAACACTCCAACGGTATTGAATCCGCTGGGCTTGGTAAGAGGCATGAAAGCTTTGCGCTGCTCAACCGGCCAACTATCCCAAAACGCACCAAAACCGCCCACCATATGGAACCCGACCACTAGTATGGTCAGTCCGGCCAACAGCAAAAGCACTCCCTGAAACAGGTCAGTCATGATAACGGCAGTCTGTCCACCAGCCGTAACATAGATTGCAGCTATAACAGCCACCGTAACCACAATGACGTATAGGTTCCATTGCAGGATTGGCTCAAGCGCCACACCGATAGTAAGAAAGTTATAACCGATGTATCCAATCATATAGATCAATAGGATAAAAGTAGCCGCCATCCGGCATCCCGAACCAAAGCGCTTCTCAAAATAATCCGGCACTGAAATAACTCTTGAATAATAAAGCACTGGAAACCAGCCGAACAGCCATAGAAAAAGCCAGGGCCAGTCATTCAAATAAGCATGAGTTGCGGGCATACCGTATTCAAAAGCCTGGTTGGAGTACTTTATAAAACTATAAGATCCCACCAGCGTAGCGATGCAACTCATGGCGATCAGCCACCATGAAAAACGCTGACCGGCGAAGAAGAAATCTTTGGTGGTCTTGGTGTATTTCCCGAAAAAACTACCAAAAACCAGAATAGCCAAAAAGTAAATAATAATTACTGTCAAGTCGATATTAGATCCGAGTGAGGGAGTCATTTAATATACCTTTCCTTAAGAAGCGCCGAAAATAAATTGGAATGCGGCCTGCACGATAAAGTACGCTGCAACAACACCGAAAACCAGCACCGTCCACAAGCGGTCTTTACCTGATGAAAGATCAATGGCGCCCACTCGAACCGCCCCGAACATCCCCGCCAGCAACAACAAACCGCCTCCAATAAACTGATAGAGAAAAGGCGCTAATAAATCCACTATTTCATCCTCCCATTATTTACTTTGTTACGTACCTGAATATTATTTAACTGCACTGATAAAAGCAAAGTCCTCATTCTGAAGCGGCCAATCAGCATGAAATGTTGGATTGGTAAAACCCGATTCAATCAATAAATTCTTATATTCCCCATCCGTCCGGGCTTGAGTCGTACTACGGTATGACTCAACCTCACCGCTGTCAGCATATATAACATTAAAAACCTGCAAAGATGTATTCTGTTTATCAAACCAATGGTTTTCAATTAAACAGATATGCGGATCATCAGAAAGAAGCCCCGTCAAACCAGCGCCCGATTTATACCAACTGCCTGGCGCCTCACCACACCGCTTAACTGCATCAAATTTATGAACCTCAAGCAATAACTGGCCGCCGGGCTTCAATGCACTATGGACTTTCTGCAATATTCGCTTGCTTTCTGTTGGAGAGAAGACATCCAACTCGCCATAGAGCATCATGACCATATCATAACCTTCGCCAAAGTCTACCGTACGAACGTCGCCTTCAATCAAATGCGCTTTGTCACCCAGATGGTTTCTGGCGTATTCTATAGAAGCGGGAGAAAAATCGATCCCGCTGCATTCATATCCCAGTTTAACCAACTGCTCGATATACAGCCCCGGTCCGCATCCAACATCAAGCAGACGCTTTGCAGACGAACTATTCAGTTTTTCATGAATTCATTCAACCTGCGCTTTTATAATTCCCTGCTTACGGCTGGCCAGGTCATGATCCTGCGAGAGATGCTCGTTCAACATTCTGCGGCTGAACGCCACATCATCCCAGGGAATCTTATACTTGCCATCCCATAAATGCGCTGCATCCGGCGTATTATCAATAATTGATTTTATATTCATATAATAAATATCCCAAATCCATAAACCTTAATCCAATCTTTCTTCAATATCCGATGGATTAATCCATCCTGGAGTCTCAATCTCTTTTCTCATCAACTTTTCATAGAGGTTATTCCATTTATTATCAGCATAGAGATACTCATCAAAAATATCACCCCTGCCAAACATACGTGGATCCCCTTGCTCTTTCAATTCCTTGAACAACTGCTCTTTCAGTTGTTTTTTGAGCTTCTCATAACTGGCAATCCCGGCCAGGTTATTCGTGCAATCAGCATCAATCCGCACGTCATAAAGTTCTTCCTGGGGACGCTTGCCGAAACTGCCTTGCCAATACTTAACCGGCCTGGAATCTTTGCGCGTCTGCAAAACCTCAGTCTTGGTCGGGCTGCCATCAGTATTGGTATAGCCCGTCTCAGGATTGCCCGCCGGCCAACGGTCGGGCTTAAAATTATGCAAATAAAGATATCCGTTCTTGACGATGCCGCGCACTGGATACCCTACATTATCAGGCCGCCCGATATCATGACGCTCTTTGCCAATCAGCACATGGTCTTTCTTCGGATCAACTTGCCCGGATTTGAATGTATTAAATATTCCGCGCCAACTCTGCCCCGTAATGGGCTGCATACCGCAATCCTCCCCATCCACGCCAGCCGCATCCAGAAACGTCGGCGCCAGGTCGATAAAACTGACGTAATCTTCCACCACCAGGCCAGTATTCTTGATGCCATCGTTCCACATAACCGCCAACGGCATGTGATTGGATTGCTCGTATTCCTGCCCCTTAACTCTGGGAAACGGCATACCATTATCAGCTGTAACTACCACGATGGTATTATCAAGTTCGCCTTTTTCTTCCAACAGGTCGAGAATCTGACGCAGATGCTTGTCAAAATACTCAATCTCAAAGGCGTAATCCAGCATATCGGTCCGCACCGTATCGTTATCCGGCCAATGAGATAAGACGCGATCCAGATCACTTATATCTTTATTCCCTTTACGGATCCCGGCGCCATACTCATAGCCCCGATGCGGTTCATGACCGCCATACCAGAAGCAGAACGGCTGATCATCAGGTTTGTCATCCATAAAATCACGGAAATTCTCAGTATAATCACGGTTGCTGATAGCCTTAGCTGGAGGTCTGGTAGTTTTCTTCTGATATGCTTTACCAGTGAGTTGACGTTTCTTACCATTAATCTCACCAGGATTCCCCGGCGCCCAACCTTTTCCCGTAAATCCTACAAAATACCCATTCTCCGACAATGTCTCTGGATAAGTTTTGAATTTCTGTGGAAAATTACATATATGGTTTGCGGCCTCTTCCAATTGCCAAGAGTTGCGACCAGTTAAGATGCATGCGCGTGACGGCGAACACTTGGCGTTTGGAGTATAAGCATGAGTAAATAAAATCCCATCCTTAGCCACCCGGTCAAAACCCGGACTATCAACCCAAGGACAGCCATAAGCGCTCATGTGTGGATAAGAGGCGTCATCTGCGATGCAAAAGAGAATATTGGGACGTTTGGTTTTAGCATCACCCCTGCTGACATTCGCCAAAAAGTTGATCCCCAATAACGAACTCATCGAAGTTTTCAAAAACTGCCGTCTCTCCATAATCACACCTTCTTTATCGTTTTATAAAGAATTCCATAAATCCTGTAGGGCGCGCCCCTCGTGGGCGCCCGAATCACCAAACACCGTCTATCAACACCTCCCCTCTCCCATCGGGAGAGACGGGTGGCAAGAGCAAGACCGCAATGCGGTCAGCCCTTGATCAAGCCACTTATTAAAATCTATCACCTTCTATCAACGCTTCCCCTCTCCCGATGGGAGAGGGAAAGGGTGAGGGGGAATTTCAAAACAACTTATGTTAATGATGAGCGGGTGCCAAGGGCAGTGTATTTTCTGCCCTTGATACGATCACTTCCGATTCAACATACCTACTTCACCATAGACCGCCGCGACCATTTCTCCCAAATATCATCATCATACAACAATGGAATAAGCACCCCCCCGACAACAGACCGGGCCTGAAAACCGCGTTGTTTCGGTTCATGGGTCCAATACCAGTCAGTGAATGGGATGCGGTCAGGCGTTTCATTCAGGAAACGGTGTAATGGATCAATAAAACTAATAAAATCATCCCGGTTATCGGTAAGCGACGCCGTCCACACCAGCCAATCAGCCTTGGTATATTTCGAACGGTTATCCAAAGGCAACCCGTATGAATTCATCACCGTCTTATAATAGGCAATCTCTTTTTTGACTACCTCTTCGGGAAACAAGTCTAAATCCAGCAATTCATCCCATACCAGATTATATTTCTGGCTCCAGGTTCCTGATTTATCAAACGCCAAACGGTAATGATCGCCATCATCAGCAATCTTGATCCACTGCTGCGCCATCTGTTTGGAGAGATTCAAATAGTATTGCGCTTTTTCATCATCGCCCACCATAGCGCATAGTTTAGAAAAGCCGCCCAAGGCCATGATGGCTTTAAGCGAAAGGTTGCTGTTATGCGCCAGATGTCCGGCGAAGTCATCAGTGCATAGTTGGTTTTCAGGGTTCATGCCTTGCTGCTCCAGAAACTCAGCCCATCGGCTCAACAAAGGCCAGTATTCTTTGACGAAATCGGCATTACCTTCAATCCGGGCGATAACGGCGCACATAATCAGCATATTGCCCGATTCTTCAACCGGCATTTGATTCTCTTCAGATTTCTCGCCCCCGCCATAAACCTGCCCATTAGCTTTGGGATACTGCCCCAGGTCATGCGGCGCAAATGGAAAAACCCAGCGCTTCGACCCGGCGTATTCCAATATGGGAATCATCTGACCTTTCAAAAGTTCAGTGTTAAACAACATAAAAAACGGTGATGCCGGATAAGTGACGTCAACTGTAGCGATGCAGCCATTGCTGAAGTTTTCTTTAGAGAAATGCAATGGCGTTCCATCAAAATCCATCGCCAGTTTATGCGCCCCCAGACATTGACGGTAAGCCAACGCCCCGATATCAGCGAATTTAGCGCCGCCGATTCGTTCCATATCCTTCATCAGTTCTTCATCGAACCTGATGCATTTAGCCAACACTTCATCATACTGCCCCACCGCAGCGCTAATCAATTCCTGCGCATTGTTGTAGAACTTGCGCCAATAAGGCTTCAAGGGGCGGTCAAGATATTCAATCGAATAGAGGTCGTCATAAGCGACATGAATTTGACGGTCAACCTGATGTTCTCCGATATTGCCGAAATCCATCAGACCAGCCATAACCGGCCATTTATCAGAAGCAGCGCGGGGCATCTGAAAATCATCGGTATCGGGTAATTTCCCGTTTTCAACAAAAAGGTTCCGCGTTAATTTATCTTCTGCAATCACCGTATCTGTATCTTCAGAAGCGATCAGATAACCATATCCCCAATCGATGCACCGCCTGTCGCCCGTCTTCTCCAACACCGGCTGCTCCACCGTACCCATACGCAGCACATTCATATCGTCAATCTTCAACCGTGTCCATGTAATCGCTTGATTTGCATTATCAACTACCAGTTCACCAGTAATATCCAAATAAACCGATACCTCATGTTTTTTGCCGTCAATCGATTGCACTCTCCAATTAATCGTACTAACCGGACGGCTCAGTATCTCCAGATTATCAACCAGCAATGGAGACAAAAAGGTCAATTCAATCTCAATCCCACCGCCTTGAAAAGAATAAATGGTTCTAGTCGGCAAAACTTCAACCGATAATTGCTTCAGCGCAGGAACCTTATCCGGCTGCGGGCCAATGATGCGATATGGTTTATCATCAATACGCACCAGACCGCACATGGCTTGAGTCTGCCCGGTCCAATGTTTGGTCCAATCATCAGTTAAACAATCATTCATCGACCACATGCTGAAGTAGGGATCATGAACCATCAAAGGAACCGCCGGAGGACGAAATCCATCATTTCCAAATGCCACTATAGTAGAACCTCCCAATATAGTAAAACAGACACAAATTGAAAGCACTAATTTAAATTCTGAACGCCAAGTCCACATCGATTTTCTCCATATTCGAATTTTACAAACTCAAACATATTATGATTTTTTAAGTATTATTGATAGCCGCACAAAAAGTAGGGTGCGCCTCTAGTGGGCGCCCTATGAAACATAGCGTCTATTATAAACTAAGTGTTGATAAATCAGGTAATTTTGAATAAATTATAGGGGAAAGGGAAATAACTAAATTGCTTCCTGCTCTTTTTCCACATCTGGAAAACGGGCGGAGATAATTTCGTTTACCCGGTCGGATAACTCATTGGGCAGCATGGCGCCCAACTTTATGCGAAACGAGCGGTCCGTTTCGCGGAAATCCGCCTGGATATTGAATGGCGTGCGCTCGGAGCGCGTAGGATCATCTGGATCTCTATTACTTGGCATAATCAACCTGCCCTCGTCATTTCAATTAAAGTGCTTAGTACCAGTATCGACATTTTACAGCACATCTTTATAGTTGATTATGATCATGGAAAGATTTTAGCAGCATTATTGCAGATTGACTTTTAATACTCTGTATTGATATGACTTATGTATTAGAGAGGATGATAAAATATGCGCCCCTTTTCTATTGAAAGAAAAGAGGCGCGTCTATTTACGTTATTAAGGATTGAGTTGCCTTAGAATTCACTGAATTCATCCGCATCATTAATTTCATCTTTTTTTGAGAAGCGGGAAGGCGCCGGAAGAGATGCCCTGGATGAACCAGGTCGTGCGTTATAACTACTTATTGGTTTACTGGTGGATGAATTGGCATGGATGAATTGTCGATTAATCTTGAAGCGGTTAACTGTTTCTTGTAGGAATTGCGCTTGTGAAGCGAGTTCCTCGCTTGCCGAAGCGGATTGTTCACTGGCGGCTGAGTTTTGTTGGGTGACCTCATCCAATTGGACAATGGCTTGCTTGATTTGATCGGCGCCGTTGGCTTGCTCATTGCAGGATTGATTGATTCCCTTGACTCTATCGGAAGCATCCTGGATGGCGGGTACAACGTTTTGAATCAAGGCGCCTGCACGTTCAGCCTGAACAACGCTGTCTTGAGCGACGGAACTGATCTCTTTAGCTGCTTCCTGACTACGTTCGGCCAGTTTGCGTACTTCGACGGCAACCACGGCGAATCCTTTACCCATTTCTCCAGCGCGGGCCGCTTCGATGGCGGCATTGAGAGCCAGAAGGTTGGTTTGGTCGGCGATGTCGTCGATAATGCCGATTTGTTCAGCGATTTTTTTCATAGCGCCGACAGTATCTTGAACAGCTTTGCCGCCTTCTTCGGCTTCGGAGGCAGCTTTAATTGTGATGTTATTGGTATCACTGGCATTGGTAGCGTTATCTTGGATAGAACTGGTAAGTTGTTGGATAGATGCGGAAGTCTCTTCGAGATTAGCGGCTTGCTCGGTAGCGCCGCTAGCAAGATTTTGGGAAGAAGAGGAAAGTTCTTCTGCGCTGGATGCCACCTGTTCTGATGCTTCATTGATCTGAGCAATTATAGGAGTCAGGGTTAAAGTCATTTCATTGAGCGCTGTAACCAATTCACCTACTTCATCTTTGCTTCGGGCGGTCAGTATTTCCGTGAAATCTCCCAAAGCCATTTTTTTGGCTAATTGAACGCTTTCTTTTAACGGACCGGTGATAGATTGAGCAAGGTAGAAGACTATAAAAGCTACAATTATTAAGCATAGTAAAATGGAGATAAATACAACTGTTCGAATAACTTTAATGCTAGAAAGAAAATCTTCTGTTTCCACCAGACCAAGAACGATCCAGTTCAAGTTTTCGTATTCTTTAAATACCGCAATTTTATCTATTCCGTCCCACTCATATTCGAGGTTGCCATTTTTTTGAGCAAGGATTTTTTTACCGAAATCGTGTTTTGAAAGATCTAAATTCAAAATATAATCTTTATTCTTATGCGCCAGAGTGATGCCGTTTTTATCAATAACCGCAATATTTCCGGTCTTGCCAAGAGTGATGGGATCAATAAACGTCTTAGAGAAAGTCTCGAGTTCGATGGGGGTGCCTAATATACCTACAACTTGTCCTGCATCAAAAACTGGTACGGTAATTAATGAAACAGGGCGTCCGGTAACAGGTGAGGCAAAAGCGTCGCCGATATGGGTTTTTCCTTGACTTCCCTTGTCAATATTGATGGTATAAACTGGGACAGACTTAACGTCCAATCCAATGGCTTGCGGTATCGCGGCGGCGATGGTGATTCCGTCAGGATTCATCAAGATTAGATTTTCGTAAACTCCATGCTTGTCAAAAATGTTTTTTAGGCAAAGGTTGGCAGCTTCAACTCCGCCTGTTTTACAAGCCTGTGCAAAAATTGCGTCTTCACTTATAGTCTCCGCGAATTTCAATCTGGATTGAAACCAGTGGTCTAATGTGCGGACAAGATTATCGGTAAGTTGTTCAATGCCTTTTAATTCTTGAGCTTTGATTGTTTTTGATGATTGATTATAGGTGATCAATCCCGTTCCTACTAATGCGAGCAAAACTACCGGTACAACACTAATAAAAATCTTGTTACGAATATTGAGTCTCATCATAATTATCCCTCACTTATATGTTTTGTTTACTACAAAATGTTTTAGTAAATCATGATTGATGTTCACTAGAAAGGTTATGTATGCGAAATTACACGCCCTGCTTCGATTATGACAAAGCAGGACGCTTGATTCTTTATTTAGAATTCACGGAATTCATCTGCGTTGCTAGTTCCACTGTTAGATGTTAAGCGGGTTGGAGCAGGCAAAGATGCTGTATTTGAGCCAGGTTGAGTATGATATATATCATTGTTGGTATGACTGAGTGACTTAGTTGGATTAAACCTTTGCTGATTTGTTTTGAACCGGCTGACAGTTTCCTGTAGGAACTGGGCTTGTGAAGCGAGTTCCTCGCTGGCTGAAGCGGATTCTTCGCTGGCGGCGGAGTTTTGTTGCGTTACTTCATCCAGTTGGATAATGGCCTGCTTGATTTGATCGGCGCCGTTTGATTGTTCATCGCAGGATTGATTGATTCCCTTTACTCTATCGGAAGCATCCTGAATGGCGGGAACAACGCTTGCGATCAATGCGCCAGCTTGTTCCGCTTTAATAACGCTGTCTTGAGCAACGGAACTGATCTCTTTAGCCGCTTCCTGACTGCGTTCAGCCAGTTTTCGAACTTCAACCGCAACCACGGCGAATCCTTTACCCATTTCGCCTGCGCGGGCCGCTTCGATGGCAGCGTTGAGAGCCAGCAGGTTAGTTTGATCGGCGATGTCGTCAATGATGCCGATTTGTTCGGCGATTTTTTTCATGGCGCTGACTGTTTCCTGCACCGCCTTGCCGCCTTCTTCGGCTTCAGAGGCCGCTTTTATGGTAATATCATTAGCGCCGCTGGCATTGGCCGCGTTATCATCAATCGAACTGGTTAGTTGTTGAATTGAAGCTGATGTTTCTTCGAGATTGGCGGCTTGTTCGGTTGCGCCGCTGGCCAGGCTTTGGGATGAAGCGGAGAGTTCTTCTGCGCTGGCGGCCACCTGTTCGGCGCCGGCCTGGATGCTCATAACGGCTTCAGCCGTACTGGATACCATGCGGTTCAAGGCGGCGCACAGTACTCCGACTTCGTCCTTTTGTTTGTTATCAATAGTTTTGGTCAAATCGCCGTCAGCAACAATGGAAGCGAAATCAACGGCTTGTTTAATTGGATTGGCGATTTTTGAAGCAATGAATATAGCCAGAAATCCGAATGCAATACAGAGTATAATTGCCCCTAAAATTATAATGAATTGCATTGTGTTCAACGAATCATTTACCCTTTGTTGAGTGTCTAAGTAATCTTCTTCATAGGCGCCAACGCCAATAATCCAATCCCAATCCTTGAAATAAGTGATAGCGGTAATTTTGTTGCGAATAATTGATTCGCCTTTATTCTGCCAGGGGTATGAGTGAAATTCTGATTTGCCGTTAGATGTGGTAAGACCTTTTTGTATAACTTCTTGAATAAACAGGTTGCCATTAGTATCTTTGGCGTTCAAGATATTTTCTCCATCTCGTTCGCCTTTATATGAAATTATATAGTCTCCTTTTTGATCTTCAGAACCACCCAGGATGAAGACATAACCAGTTTTTCCAACCACGATATCCATGATGCCGTTTCGTAAACTTTTAACGCTTTCTTCTTTGACGGCAACGCCCAACATACCTACAATATTACCGTTTGTATCTTTGATCGGATTGTATTCCGAGAGACACCAATCACCTAAGACTTTTGATCTACCATTAAATGTTGATCCTCTCAGAACAGCTGAAATGACGGGATTTGATGAGCCGTCAGCCATCTTGGCTGGGATATAAGCGCCAATCTGCCGTACGCCATTTGAATCAGTTATTGTTGTACTGATGCGAAGCATATCGCCCTGATCGTTCATGCGTTGAAAGATTGTGCACATGCTTCCAACCAGATGGTTAACTTCATCTACTACAGGAAATCTATTTGATGCGCTATCGAATTCGCCCAACCATTTATCGCCAGCCATTAATTTTGGCAGTTGAACTTGACTCGATGTATTGTTAGATTGATTAATGACATTGATGCTGTTCGTTTCTTCAGATAAGGAGATGTTTCCTGCTTTATCCAATAGACTGCGAGCCACATTGCCATTTTCAGTTACTTTTTGTTTAACGCTTTCGCTAGTCGCCCGGCACATCAGGTAAACGTCTTTAGCAATTTTACTGATTTCGTTTTGGGCCAGGATATTTAGTTCGTTAGTAACCTTTGTGGTTAAAATACCCTTCTGCCAGACAAGTACGCTAACCAGAACGACGGCAGTTAACAACACCGCTCCAGAGCAGAGAAACATTATTTTTGATTTTATCGAGTTAATTCTATACATAATAATCTCCATCTTTTTTGAATTAGTTATCTTTGCGATAACTCGCATTGCTTAATGAGCAATAGTGGCGCCATTTATGATTTGATTTAATTTCAGTGCAATTCAATGATAATAGAGATTGGTGGATTTTCAGATGTATACGATGTAAGTATCTATGAATAAATAGGTTATAATTGTTATATTTTTTTTAATTTCAATTATTGATAGGGAAATATTTAATATTAAAATAGAGATAATGATAATCATCTAATAAATAAGTAGCTTGTAGGATTACATATATATAATATTTTGTAATGTATACGGTCACAGATAATATTATTATGATTCTTAGAGAATAAGTCTCCAAAAGCGATGATAGGGCTAAACTCAGGCCATGCCTTGGGTGGTTGACTCGATCTATCTACATTATGAGTTGAAATAAGTTCCAGAGTGCATGGAATAATAAAGGAACATGATTTTGAACATTGTTCAATATTTTTTTGGAAAAAATGCCATATAAAAATTGACATATAAAATGTTATCAGGTCTAATACCATAAGTGTTTTTCATTGCAATCATGTTGCCAACAAGGGAAATGATTTTTTGAGGAATGCTACATGCCTTTTCTTTTCCCACGTATTATCGTTTTTGGGACGAATACTACACAAATATCCTACTCGAGGTTTTAAAAATTAGAATTTTAAGCATACGCAGAATCCGTTTTGTCTTGACATCAAATCATTTTATTTAGTTATGAGGAGGCAGCCGTACCATGCAGATCATTTGTATTTCCCGAGGCAGTTATAGCCGGGGTAAAGAACTTGCGGAACGTTTAGCCGGTAAATTGGGATATGATTGCGTCTCTAGAGAAGAAATGCTTGAAGAAGCCAACCGTCAAGGATTTCCAGTGAAAGAAATAGAAGCCGCCATGCTTAAGAAATACTATATGACGGAATCGCTTCTTATTGCTAAAGATCAATATTTAGCATTTGTTACAAAGTTTCTTTGCGAGCGGGCCTTGGCATCAAATATTGTCTATCATGGTCGAGCTGGTCACCTTCTGTTAAGTGGAGTAAGCCATGTATTGCGGGTGCGCGTCATATCGGATTTGGAATACCGGATTCAGGCGGTTATGCAACGTTTTGATTATTCCCGTGAAAAGGCTAGAGATTATATAGAGCAAGTGGAAGAAGATAGGAAAATATGGGTCAAGCAATTATACAATGTAGACTGGGAATTGACTGAGAATTATGACATGGTCGTCAATCTGGCGCAAATGAATGTTGAAAACGTAGCGGTGGCTTTATGTTCTTTTTCTCAACTGCCGGATTTTCAAGAAACTCCGGCATCCCGAAGAGCGCTGGAAGATAAGCTGCTGGCTTCCCGCGCCAGACTTATTTTGGCTGAGAACGAAAAAACCTGTGATGCTCAAGTGAAAGTGAAGTCTACAAATGGAGTAGTATCAGTAACATATCAACCCTTTCAAGCGCAAGTATCTGAATATATCTCACCTCTGCTTGAATCCCTAGATGGCGTTAAACAAATTTACTGTACCATGGCTCGTACGAACATCTTATGGATTCAGGAAAAATTTGATCCTTCCTGTGATGCCTTTAATCATCTTATGGATATCGCAAATAAGTGGGACGCCGCCATTGAATTGCTTCGTTTTATTCCCATGGATGAAGAACAACATATTGAAATTTCACAAGAAGATGAAATTCATTCATTGAGTCCTATGGAACTTTCTGAAATCGCTCCTACACGGAGAACTGATCAAAGCGAGAAAAATGAGGACCATTTTAAAGATAGTTGCTTGGATGACGCCGGGATGAAAGAAACCTTTTGCGATCTCATAAAAATGGAGCGCGCCGGTGGAGGCAGTTGCTTGAAAGCATCCCCCAAGCAGATTTTTTCGGGAATTGATAAAGGAGTTGATTACAGTTTGGTGGTGGTTGGTGAACTGTTTCTTTCAAAAGGAATTCACGCCCGTAAAAGGTTATGCCGGGAACTATGCGCTTTTCTCGCCGAACGGTTGAAATGCCATGTTGTATTGGCTGAAGACCTACAAACTCAGTTTCTTTTCGGGAAAAAACAGTTAATGCAAATGATAGGTTATTTACTATTTTCCATAATACTATTCGTTTTAGTGTTTAAGAATCAGGTTTGGGTTCTTCGATTTTTATCGAATGATGTATTTAGCATGAGGATTCTATCCATCGTGGTATTATTTATATTTATCCCTGTATTTTCTTATTCCTATGGCATGTTTTCCCGTTTGCTGTGTAAGTTAGTAAGGTTGGAGTAATGAGAATCTGATTTCTGTTATTTTTAAGGTTTGTTATTGTTCATAAGAGAAGGAGAAAAAAAGATGCCATTGGATTTGAATCAATTTATCGATCTCCATTTATTAGACGCTTTTGAAGTAATACTTTTAGGTTTCATTGGAGGAACGCTTAGTGGTTTTATTGGAAGCGGGGGCGCTTTTTTCATGACGCCCGGCTTGATGAACCTAGGAGTTCCGGGTGTTGTCGCCGTAGCCAGCAATGTGGCGCACAAATTCGGAAAGGCGATGATGGGCGCCAAGCGGCATGCTGAGATGGGGAATGTGGATAAAAAGCTAGGTATTTTTCTCATCATGACTGCATTTGCCGGAAATTACCTTGCAGTTCGCATTAACGATTTTTTGTTCGCTGGTAAAGTGGATACTCATGGAGCAGGTGGTGCAGCGGCCGCTGATTTATATATCAGTATAGTGTTTATCGTGATGCTTGGATTAGTTGCTATATTCATGATGAGAGATGTTCGGAATACAATGAAAGAATCAATTGGGCCCTCCAGAAAGATCATAAAGTTATTGTCTCATTTAAAATTATTCCCCATGATCACTTTTCCTGTGGCTGATGTTCGTATTTCCTTGTGGATTCTATTGATAGTAGGATTAGCGACGGGTTATTTGGCTGGAACAATTGGAGTTGGTGGTTTTATCGGTGTTCCCGCCATGATATATGTATTTGGTTTACCCACAACAGTCGCAACCGGAACCGAATTGTTTCTCGCTATGTTTATGGGCGCTTTTCTGGCATCAAACTATGTATATTTGGGCTATGTGGATATTCGGCTTTCCCTGCTTCTATATGTTGGTTCACTGATTGGACTTAATATCGGCGCTTATGGAACGAAAGTAGTCAAGGAACTTTATATCCGGCTGGTAACGGTTATTGTTATTTTCCTGTGCGTTATTAGCCGGGGAATCGCAGTACCCATTTATCTTCGCCAGTTAGGTTGGCTGGATATGGATCAGGGATGGGATGTGTACTTTAATATGGGAAGTAAAGTGATGTTATTTGCAAGCGGTATATCCGGCGTTGGAGTGATTCTTTTTTATGTATTTAAGGCCTACTTTTTACGAAACAGAATAAGACTTGATCTGGAAACGACTGAAAGCCCTGTCACGAGAAGTTAAAAGCGTTTCCATAAGAACGTTTTTATGCCAACTTATCTAAAAAAGCGCCGGAAAAATCCGACGCTTTTTGAATTTGAATTAAAAGGCAATAAAGTGGAAGAGTATAATTAATCTTCCTCTTCTTCGTCAGTCTTTTTGCCAGAGATGATCTTGTCTGCCTGTTCTTTAGGAACCTGTTCGTAACTGGTGAATTCCATTTCAAAACTGCCTCGACCCTGGGTAATAGAGCGAAGATCAATGGAATAAGTATACATTTCAGATAAAGGCACTTGGGCTTTAATGATCTGTTTATTGCCTTCAGCATCCATGCCTTGAACCCTACCGCGACGTGAGTTGAGATCGCCCATTACATCACCCATGTATGATTCGGGAATGGTGACGCGAACATTCATGATAGGTTCGAGAAGCACTGCTTTACATTGATCGCGGGCGACTTGCCGGAAGCATTGGCGTCCGGCGATTTTAAATGCCATTTCAGAAGAGTCAACATCATGATACTGTCCGTCGAACAGTTCGCAGCATACATCGACGACTGGATAACCAGCCAGGACGCCGCCGGCTATCGCTTCAATAACGCCTTTTTCAACGGCAGGGATGAATTTAGTAGGCACTGAACCGCCGAAGATGCTGTTAACGAATTCGTATTGCTTGCCGCGTTCCAGGGGTTTGATGCGCATCTGGACTTCACCAAACTGTCCACGGCCGCCAGATTGCTTTTTATGGCGGTAGCGTCCTTCACCCGGGGCGGTGATGGTTTCGCGGTAAGCGATTTGTGGGATAGTGAGTTCAACGTTCAGTTTGAACTGGTGGCGCAGACGATAGGCGATCAGTTCAGTTTGCATACTGCCTGCGGCGCTAATAACGGTTTCGTTGGTCTCCGGGCTGCGTTCCACTTTTAGAGTTGGATCGCCGGATATGATTTTAGGTAAAACGCTGCCGATTTTATCTTCTTCGTTTTTATCAGAAGCATGAACCGCCATGTGTATAGGAGGTTGAGGATATTTAGTGGGAACAACTCGCAGAATCCCGTCATGAGATGAGAGAGTGGAGTTGGTTTCGAAATCATCCATTTTAGTAACAGCAATGATATCTCCAGCAGAGGCTTGGTTTATGGAATTATGTTTTTTGCCGTTGACTAACTGGATATGTCCGACGCGGCAACGGTGATCAGTCGTAATATTATACCATTCCGTCTCGGAGTGGAATTTACCGCTGAATACGCGTATGAAAGATACTTTGCCAGCGAATGGATCAATCATGCTTTTGAAAACCAGACCGATTCCAGGGCCATCTTCTTTCATATCCATATCCTGGATTTTGTCATCTCCCTTTTTGATGACCTGAAATGTTTTACTGGCGAGAGGATTGGGCATGTAGTTAATCAGCCCATCCAGAAGAGTTTGAATGCCAATGCATTTTGATGCGTCTGTTGCGAATATAGGTACGATAGCGCCTTGAAGCGCGCCTTCCGCCAATCCCTTACGAATTTCATCGTTGGAGATTTTTTCGTCTGAAAGATAGCGTTCCATCAGTTCCTCGTCGGCATAGACTGATGCTTCTATCATTTTCTGGCGGTATTCTTCTTCTTCGTCGCTCATATCATCAGGAATTGGCGCTTGATTGATGATTTTGCCTTTGTCGTCGAAAGTTTCAAATTTGTTGGTGATCAGATTGATCACCCCCTTAAACGAATCTTCACTGCCAACGGGCAAACGCACTGGACAAACCTGTGCTCCGAGAACATCTTCCAAAGATTTCAGAGAAGCGCCGAAATCAGCTCGTTCTTTATCCATGCGGTTGACTACAACGCATCGGGGAAGGTTGTATTCTTCGATGTATTCCCAAATCTTTTCCGTCTCGACTTCCACACCGTTCTGCGCGTTGATTACGAGAATCACGCCATCAGCAGCGCGTAGAGCGCCTTTGATGTCACCCAAGAAATCCGAATACCCTGGTGTATCAATTAAATTGAATAGATGGTCCCTGTAGGTGCATTGCAGTAGTTTGGAGGTAAGAGTGTGTTTTTTTTCTTTTTCTTCGTCCAGATAATCGCCGGTAGTATTACCGTCGTCTATCCGCCCCAATCGGTCGGTTGCTCCCGTATGGTACAAAATGGCTTCGATTAACGATGTCTTACCCGCACCATGATGTCCTACGACAGCGATATTACGTTTTTTGCCAACCTCCACCTCTTTCATAAACCTGACTCCTTCTTCAAATACGAAAATCAGACCGATAAACGTCATCTATAGATCAACGCTTCACAATCAGTAAGACTCAAGATTATCAATGGCAGCGTTTCAGTACAAGGGATAGAACGTTCAGATTGCGTCTATCTACTCAATGTTTTGGAAATTTAACCCATTAATCGTCAAATAGACGGGGTTCGTCATATAGTTTATGATTTTTATAAGTGTTACTAAACACACTGAAAAGAAGAGTTAAATCAGATTTATATTCTTTTATCGGTTGCGCTCCCTGATTAAGGAAGATGGTGTTTCCTTTAGCTGATGGAGAGATAGGATCGTAATCAATGGCAAAAAGTGGAATATTTAACTTTAAGGCGTTCTGCGCTGTGGCGAATGAGCCGCCGGAGGTTCCCGTTTCGATAAGAAGAACAGCTTGAGATAACGCGCAGAGAGTGCGGTTGCGCTGCATGGCGGCGTGAGCAGCCCAAGGTAAGTTTGGCGGAAACTCGGATAGGATAAGGTGGTTCTGCTCAGTCAAGCAATCCGTCATCCATTTTCTAGAGTGAAAATGCAGGATTCCATGTGGAAGAACGAAGATAGTGGCGCCGCCTGATTCTAAAGCGGTTTGGTGGGCGAAAGTATCGATTCCCTGGGCATTTCCGCTGATAATGACAATATTCTTTTCATTGACTACCGTTTCAACGCATTTTCGGGCGGCCTTCATGCCTTGTTCGGAATGATCCCGGACTCCAATTACGGTCAAGGCTTTTTGTTTCAATAATTCTGTATTGCCCCGGACGAATAGAACAGGCGGGGCGGAATCGCCGAGGATTAGTTTTAAGTTTGTGGGGAAATCCTGATCTTCATTATGCACTATCCTGATTTCATGATCCTCTAATTCCTGGTAAGTTTGTTGAGCCTGATCATGGTAGGTAAAGAATTCTTCAGCGATATCAGGCCGCAGGCCGAATTGATGAGAGATATCCTGCGGTGATAAATCAAGCAAAGCGCCTGGAGTTAGTTCTTGACCCTTAATTTTATATAGAAGACGGTTGATGGTCGTATGTCCAAAGCCTGATATATGCATCAGCATGAGAATTGCGATTGAGTCCATACGGTTTATCCTATCAAAGCAAATTGCGGTAGTCGGCGTTTAAGGCATTTGCCAGGATTACGGTGTTCTTTTTTCCGATGGGGCGTTTCCCGTTTTCCATTTCTGATAAATGCCGTTGGGGGATTCCCGTTTGTTCGGAAAGTTTTGCTTGGGATAATCCCTCACGTTTGCGAATTCCCTTTAAATACGCGCCCGGTAGCCGTTCGTTGGTAAGTTCCGGGAAAGCGTCACGCCAGGGAATTGAATCGTTGACATAGCGAAATCCTATTGCCTTTACGGCTTCAAGCAAGAATTTCTTTTTCGTCGCTGGACCTACTAACTGGATTTCAATCAATTTATCAGTAGGGCGCGTACTGGTGTGATCCGACATAAGTCACCTCGACAATCCTAATTCTATCATCCAATTTATCCATCCCCTATAGTTTTGGTGGCGCATAATCCATAAACGCAAAGCGCGCCTGATTTTTTAAGTGTTCGGGAAATTTCGGCAAGGGTAGCGCCGCTTTGATATAAGTCATCAATTATGAGGATTTTGCGTCCTTTTATGCAAGACGGGTCTGTGACATCAAATGCGTCCTTGATATTGATTAGTTTTTGAGAAATCCCAAAACATTCCTTCATGGGCGTGGTTACCCGGTTTTTTATTATTAAATGAGAGCCGTTATTGATGTTACACCATTTTGAAAGATGATTGCACAAAGTTTCAGGTAAATCGAAGCCGTTTTTCGATTTATGATAAGGAGATGGAATAATCCAATCAGCTTGCATAAATGCGGGATAGTGCTTTAAGAATCCGTGCATTTGTTGAGCCAATCGGTGTGCATACCAGTAATTTTTTAATGTTACGGAGTGGTTGTATGGTTTTGCTTTATAGAGAAATTGCCCGATTGGGGTTCTTTCACGTTCACCATAGGGGGAGTGATGGAAATGGTGTGAGATGGCGAAACAGACATCTAAATCATTTTCGATGAAAAGAACCTTCTGCAAGGCTTTAAAAAATTGGTGAATTTGCGGGATCTCCTTCTGCTCAATGTTTGCAATGTGAGATATCCATTCAAAATAAGAGTTGTATAATTTAATGGTTTTACTTACAGATAATCGTAGGAAATTAAGTTCCAGGATGGTTTTATAGATTTCGTTACCGATAGCAAGCAATAATACTTGACTCTCCTGTTCTCTCCATCGTAATGCGAAATCGCCCATTCGGTAGCATTTCATAATACTGTATTCAATATCAAATAGAATGGTTTGTTTCAAGGATGGGTGGCTGATTTGTAAAGATAAATTTTGTTTATTTGGCGAATGGTGGGCGGAGGAGTTTCGATATCGGGCGCCCACGAGGGGCGCACCCTACTTGGTGTGGAATTACGTAAAAAAAAGAGACCGGAGGTGATTAATCTCCGGTCTCTGATGATAATAAGTTAATTGATATTGATTGGTAGATGAACTATTTTATGCGATCCCAAATTGGGGTGCAATAATTTGCGGCGGTTTTGCCTAGGACTACTGGTGTTATGCCGGTAATTTCGCAGAGGTAAACCAGGGCTTGCGAGTAGTCGCCGATAACTCCAAGAATATGGTTGCAAGGGAATACGTTGGCGAATTCTTCGAAAGAGCAATCCAGTTTTGTATGAGAATGAGGCCAGGTAGGATCGGTTAACTTGTTCAATTCCTTACGTTTATCTGCGGATAGTTCAGCTACTTCCCCAGGGATGATGACCATGTATGGTTTTTCATCCCATAAACCGAGACGTGCATAAGTGTATTTTCCCGGAGCGCAGTCGAATTCGACTGAGGCGCCGCCGGCTTTGAAATAGAAGGACAATGCCGGATGTAGAGTAATGTTTTTGAAATTCTCTTGAGGATCCATGCTTAATGCGCTGTAGTAGCTGGAATGGTTACCGGAATTGCAAAAGTCCCAAATGTCCAATTCGGGATGGTAAAGCCGGACATCCATGAATAGAGTGGGCAGGCCGCCAGTGATGTATTTCATCAGTTGCATGGTGATGGCGGCGTAAGCGTCCGCTTCGGTCGAGCATACTACTGATTCTTTGGATCCGCGCCAGTCGTATGGATCGTTCATCATCATTTCGGGGACGTCGCCCAAACAAATGTGTTCGGTCATTTCGCGCTGGCCTTTGAGGCCGCAGAAATCGAAACCCTTATCTTCATTAACTTGCTGCATAGCCAGATAAAGTTTGATCTGGGTTTCGAGGGTGGTTTCGGTGAGCATGTTGTTATCATACTTAACACGGTCGCCCATCAATGATTCGAGCCACTTACGTCCTGCTTTAACTTCTTTATCGTCAATGGTTTCCATGACTTTAACCAGCCATAGTTGATCTATCTGACGTACAGTGCAACCCAGTGATTTCAGGGTCGGGGTCAGGTGCGCGAATCCGGTTTCCATACCCATAGAGTGACCGCCGTAGCAGCCGAAAACTTCGTTTTTAATGGTTGTGACGGCTTGGCTGGCGCGAATCCAGGCGATTACCTGCTTTTGGGTTCCTTCATCATTCAAGTCGCCGATAATGCGGTGAGTGCGTTTGCCAGCCTGGCGGAGAGCGCCGTCAGTAGCTAACAGTCCGACGTTGCCGGGGAATTTACCATTATTATTGGATAGGCTAAGAATGGGAACATCGCCCAAACTGTTGATGAAAGGCCAACAGAGGAAGGGGAAATTCCACACGTTGTATAGCATTATAACTTGTTTGCAGTTGGCTCGGGACAGTTCTTCCCCCACTTTCTGAGCGGAGCGGGTTCCGGTTATGATCTCGCTGCCAATGACAATTTCCGGTGCTGAGCCGTCAATATTTATAATGTTATTTTTAAGATAATCAGCCCACGCATTAACCACTACTATGTTTTCAGCATTATTGGCGGTATAGACGTGTTCTCTTTCGTCGTTCAGCATAGCGATGCCGATTGATGTATTACGCATGTTAAGCCTCCTAAAACCGGATCAACCGATGATTTATTTTTGGAGAAAAATTATTTTAAATATCTCAATAATATATTCTTGGATTTAACTCTATTTGTGAAGTGTGATGCAAGGGATTGAATGCATCTTGTTAAAGAAAATGCATAATTGTAGGCTTGAAATTGGATTTGAATGCGCATAATGCATTGGAAAATTCTAGTTATCATCTCGAGAAGGGAGAGCGCAAACGTTTTGACATATCGTGAATTTTGTAGTTCGGGGGGATTGAGAAATCGAATTCTTTATCAAGTATAGGAACATTGATCTCTATTTCTTTAATCCATTGCTCATATTTCATGTGGTAGTCGCCATTTTGCATTGTCATCTGCGTGTGATTGACGTACCAGAGTTTTCCAGGTTGATTTTGTTTCCAGTCAAAAGTAAAGATGCGTTTTTGCTCTATTAATTTGTTGGGGAGATAATGGGAATTTAGTTCCAGAATGACGGGTTGGCTATATTTGGGTGGCGTGAAGTAGGGAGAGCCAATTTTCAAGTTGTATAAACCGTTTTGTTTATTCAACTTACCAGTTTTGCTAGCCTCAGAAATGATTTTGGCTAGACTATTCCCATCATGCACCCGGCCTGCGTAAACCATTGATATGCTGGACATGGCGCCGGGAGTTGATTTTTGGATAAAGGCTTGTTTTTTGATATGGTTTATTGATGTTATTATATCGCCGATCAAGTAAGTCTCAGCCTGAGGATTGGCCGCAAAAGCGGGTTTTTCTACTCCGTCAAATATTCTTTGTACAGTTCGGTTATTAGCGGCGTCGATCAGGATTATTTCCCAATTGTGCGCGTCCCCCGCTATGGGATTGCCAGTGGAAGGATCAGTTCGAATGGTGCTTGAACTGCTTGTAATCAGGTTATGAACTGCAACATGCATTTTGATGGTATTGATGCCGCTATCCTGATAACTAGTCAGGATTTTAGCGGATGCGGGAAAAGAAATACAAGAAAATAGCAGTGTTATTGCAATTATTGAAGAAAAGCACCGGGAAGGATTTATACGAAAAGTCATTATTCTAACCTCATTTTAAGTTCAATAATTCTACAAGCGGTAGTTTCCAATGAAATATCCTATAAAAGTCCCGAAAAAATCATAAATGTTAATTATGTTGTATTAAAGCAAAAATTGGGGGAATTTCATATCTTTATCTGGGAATTTCAATTTCCTTTTACTTTGGGGCAACCTTTATTTGCAAACTATTGCAATATATATGATTTGAATGTAAAATACAAAGCTTATTGTAATGTCTTCTCCCGCGCACTGGTTTGGTTATTATGTGTCGGGTTGACGGTTTAGAATCCCTGGTTGAGGACTCACCCTGTATTCCTGCCAACGATCCAGTGGTACGTCGGAGAGATGTTTCCCAGGGCCGCTGTTTCTATATATAAATAATTTTTCCGGTCTGAGACCTAATTTGTGGAGTGATATCTATGTTTGGCCAAAATGAGCGCATCAAACCAATTAATATTGAAGACGAGATGCGCACTTCGTACATCAGTTATGCTATGTCGGTCATTGTGCAACGAGCTTTGCCCGATGTTCGCGATGGACTGAAGCCAGTGCATCGCCGCGTTATTTACGCAATGAAAGAACTGGGTTTAACTCATCGCTCAGTTTTCAAGAAGTCGGCCCGTATCGTAGGTGAGACGATGGGTAAATACCATCCTCATGGCGATTCCGCCATTTACGATACGCTGGTTCGTATGGCTCAAGACTTCTCTTATCGCTATCCACTGGTATTCGGGCAGGGGAACTTTGGTTCTATTGATGGTGACCGCGCCGCCGCCATGCGTTATACAGAAGCGCGAATGTCCGCCATCACCGAGATGCTGCTGACCGATATCGAAAAGAACACTGTAAATTATATGCCCAACTTTGACGGGCAATTGGAAGAACCGATGGTTCTTCCGGCTGAATACCCCAACCTTTTGGTTAATGGTTCATCGGGCATCGCTGTAGGTATGGCAACCAACATTCCCCCGCATAATATGGGGGAAGTGATTGATGCGACTGTGGCTATGATCGATAATCCTGATATTAATATAAAAGGATTGATGAAGCATATCAAAGGTCCTGATTTTCCTACCGGCGCTTATATATGCGGCCGGGAGGGGATTCATTCCGCCTACAAGACGGGACGGGGGCGCGTCATCATGCGCGCCGTGACCCGGAGAGAACAGTCGCCTCAAGGCAAAGAGTCAATTATTGTCTCTGAAATTCCTTATATGGTTAACAAAGCCCGCCTGGTCGAAGAGATCGCGATGCTGGTGCGCCATAAAAAGATTGAGGGGATATCCGATCTGCGTGATGAGTCAGACCGTGAAGGAATGCGGATAGTAGTTGATCTTAAGCGCAACGAGAATCCTGAGGTTGTGCTTAACCAGTTGTATAAACATACCCGCATGCAGTCCACTTTTGGCATCATTCTTCTGGCTTTAGTTGATAACCGGCCGCAGTACCTTACCCTGTCGGAAATGATAAGTCATTTTATCAATCACCGGCGTGAGGTAATTCTGCGCAGAACCAAGTATGATCTGGATAAAGCGCTGGCTCGTTGTCATATTGTTGAAGGATTGCGCATTGCGGTAGACAATATTGACGAAGTGGTCGAGTTGATCCGGAAATCCAAGGATCGTCCGGAAGCAATGTCTGGTTTGATGGCGCGTTTTGAACTATCTGAAATTCAAGCCAAGGCTATTTTAGAGATGCAGTTGGCTCGTCTTATCGGACTGGAACGGGATAAACTGGAAGCGGAATATAACCAATTAATTAAAGATATTGAACACTATAGAAAAATTCTTGCCACGCCTGAAATTGTTATGAGCATCATGAAAGAAGAACTGCTTAAAATCAAAGAGCGGTTCAATGATGAACGCCGGACTCATATTGTAGACGCCGCATCAGACCTGGAGATAGAAGACTTGATCGCCGAAGAGAACATGGTGGTTACTATTTCTCATACCGGATATATCAAGCGGATTGCAACCTCCACTTACCGCCGTCAGATTCGCGGCGGGCGCGGCATAACCGCCATGAATACCAAGGAAGAGGATTTTGTAGAACAACTCTATATTGCTTCTACGCATCATTACATTCTGTTCTTTACTGACCGGGGCCGGGTTCATTGGCTCAAGGTATATGAGATTCCACAAGTCGGGCGACAATCCAAAGGCAAGGCGATTGTTAATCTATTGCAGTTGGATAAAGGCGAAACCGTTACAGCAATGGTGCCTGTAGCTGAATTTAATGGGGAACGCTACCTCTTTATGTCGACCCGTAAGGGTATCGTAAAGAAAACAGACTTAAAATCCTTCTCTAATCCAAGACGCGGCGGCATCAATGCTATTAACCTTGATGAGGGTGATCAGTTGCTTAGCGTCTTTATGACAACCGCCAACGATGAAGTTATTTTGGCGACCAGGAACGGTATGGCGATCAGGTTTATCGAATCTGACGTACGGGCTATGGGACGCACCGCCCGAGGCGTGGTGGGCATGAAAATCGCTGAAGATGATGAAATCGTCGGCATGGTGGTAACTCAATCTGACGCCTGTCTATTAACAGTAACGGAAAAGGGATATGGAAAACGAACTCTGGTGGATGGATACCGTAAGATTCGCCGGGGCGGAAAAGGCGTGATTGATATACAGACTACAGAACGCAATGGTAAGGTCATAGGCATCCTGGAATGCGTCGAGGATGATGAGTTCATGGTTATTACCAAAGGCGGCGTCGCCATCCGGACCAGCGTAAAAGGCGTACGAACCATCTCGCGTAATACTCAAGGCGTGAAGATTATACGGCTAGAAGAGTCCGATGAAGTTTCCGCAATAGGTAAATTGCCGGAAGCCAAAGAAGAAAAAAGCGTCGAATATCAACCGGAATTGCTTGAGGATGAAGTGGAAGACCAAGAGACTGAATTGCTTGAAGATGAAGTGGATGACCAAGAAACTGAAGAAATTGCTTCAGAATTTGAGGAATCTGACGAATAATTGCGGGTACGGATTTATAAATACTTGCAAGACCTTGAAAAATAATAGTTTCGGTAGATAAGAAAGAGCCATTAAAGGAATTATTTACCGGGTAGGTAGTAAAAAAGAGCAAATATTTCTACACTTTCAAATTGACTGTCATATTGAAAGGATTGCATAAGTTTAATTATTACAGTTAGTTAAGTGTGTTAAAATGAAGTTGGCATCGCCTTTGCTTTAATGAGAGATCGTAAGCAAACAAAACGAAGCAAAGGCGATGAGGATGATTGGGTTCCTGGAATATACAGTACCACTAAGCATCAAAATCCTAATCTGCCTAACGATTATAACCGCCATGCTTATCGTTTATTTCTGGGAACCAGGGCGGAAGAAAATGAATAAGAGAAATAAGTCGAATCAAGCGCTACAATATATAGACATTGATCCAGATAAGCAGTTCGCAGGAAAAGATACGTTGCTCAAGCCTAAAATGCAGAAAGTGAATTTTAATCATCACATGACCTTACAGGAACTCGATGAATACGTACAAACCTTAAAGCACAACAAAATCCGGGACCTGGACGAGGTGTAAAGAAGAAAAAGAGAGCAGCGAGCAACACCCAAATTTAGCAACCACGATGTGAGAGGAGTATCACCATTCCTCATGGTAGTATTGGAACTCCTCCCTCATCGCCCTCAACCCTGGGGGCCTTGTGCCCCGTTGGCGCCAGATGACCTCTGGCGCATTTTTTTGTTTATAATTAAGTGTTTGAACATATCCCCTCACCCTTTCCCTCTCCCGGTGGGAGAGGAGAAGCATCTATCGTTTGTGGCTGGAAATTCCGGGCGCCCACAAGGGGCGCACCCTACATATTGAATTAACAGTTTTTTGTTAAGCGCTTTTATCAGTGTTTAATTTATTATTGAGATGTGGTATTGTAATAGTGCGGCACAAATAAAATATTTGATTCTATTATATAAAAATGAGGATGAGAAAAATGGCGCCAAAATATCGTGTTGGTTTAGTTGGTTGCGGCTGGGTTGCCGGAGAGCATATCCGGGCTTATCAGAATAACCCTAATGTTGAAATCGTCGGATTGGCTTCTTTGTCTACCGAAGAAGCAACCCAAAAGGCTGATGAGTGCGACTTATCGGTTTCGTGCTTCGATTCGATTGAATCTATGATTCGCAACGAAAAACCGGATATTATTTCGATCACTTCACCGCCTCATCTACATGTGGAACATGCCTTATGCGCTATTGAGAGCGGGGCGCAGATTGTTTTGGAGAAACCTATCGCGCTGGGGCGTGAAGAAATGAACCAGTTGGTTAAATCAGTTAAAGAACATAATACCAAGTCTATCGTAAGTTTTGTCTTGAGATGGAATCCATTGTTTTCCATTATCCGTTCGTTGATCGATAATAATACCCTGGGAGATTTATATTATGGCGAGGTCGATTATTATCACGGCATCGGCCCCTGGTATAAGCAATTTGAGTGGAACCGGACCAAGAAAGCCGGGGGCAACTCGCTGCTTTCGGCGGGATGCCATGCGCTTGATGGCTTGATCTGGTTTATGGGGGGGCGAGTTAAGGAAATTCATGCTTTTTCCACTCATTCTACCGC
The DNA here is from genome assembly GCA_963662285.2 of bacterium. Classification (GTDB taxonomy): domain Bacteria; phylum Hinthialibacterota; class Hinthialibacteria; order Hinthialibacterales; family Hinthialibacteraceae. Next base: position 100,151 of record CAXXMV010000003.1, on the reverse strand, counting down.
TGAAGATTATAAGACCTATGAGTATGATCCAACCATTGTTTCAATGTGCAAGTTTGACAATGGTAAGATCGGCAAGGTTACCAGCTCGATTGAATGCAAGTCGCCTTATATGTTTCCCATCCGGCTTTTCGGTTCCAAGGGAACTATTAGAGATAATCAGTTCTATTCAGATATCATGCCGGGACAAACTGGATTCTCTACCATTCCAACCATTTTGCCGGATAGCGGTGATGTAAGTCATCATCCATTCCAGGGCGAGATCGATCATTTCGTTGATTGCATCACCAAGGGTATTGATTCAGACACGCCGATTGAATACGCCGCTCATGTTATGGAAGTCTGTTTTGCGGCGGAAGAATCCGCTAATACCGGCCAGACGGTTGTTATATCCTAATAAGGCGCTCTAATGAAAATACTTGCTATTCATGCGCACCCGGATGATGTTGAATTTTTGTGCGCTGGTACTTTGACTTTGCTGAAGCAGCGTGGACACGATATCGCTATCGCCACCATGAGTCCCGGAGATAAAGGGACGCCGGATAAATCGCAGGACGAGATATCAGAGATACGCCGGATAGAGGCCAAACATGCGGCGGATCTGCTGGGCGCCAGTTATACCTGCATCGAAATGAGGGATTTTGAAATATTCGATGATGACGCCAGCCGCCGCAAGGTGACTGAATGTCTGCGTAATATCAATCCTGATATCGTGATAACCGCTTCTCCGGTTGATTATATGGCGGATCATGAAGGCGCATCGGTTTTGACGCGCAACGCATGTTTTGTGGCTGGCATACGGAATTATGAAACCAACGGCGCAAAACCAATTAATAAGATTCCTGCTCTATATTATATGGATCCGCTTGAAGGAACTGACCATTTCGGAAATTCGATCCAGCCGGATTTTTGCGTTGACATTACTACCTCAATAGAGTTAAAAGAGCAGATGCTGGGTTGTCATCAATCGCAACGGGAATGGCTGCGCGCTCATCATGGGGTGGATCAGTATATAATTTCCATGAAGGAGTGGTCGGCCAACCGGGGAGGCATGATCGGAGTTGAATATGCGGAAGGTTTCCGGCAGCATAGAGGTCATGCTTATCCGAAAGACAATATCCTTGAGGAAATATTACCTGTAGGGACTTGTCATACTATATAGTTATAGTGATGGTTTAGTGATAAATAGCGGGATTTGTATATATTAGGTGGTTTGATCAAAGGCTGACCGCAATGCGGTCTTGCCCTTGGCGCCCGTCCCGTCTCGTCACATATTAAAAAAAATATAAGTCAGGGGAGGTAAAGACATGGCTCGAAAAATAAGTATGTTGGCGCCGGATTGGTGGGATTTTACCACTTTGGAAGATGATATCCTGAATGACGCAGCCCGGCTGACTCCAGAGGATATGCTGGGGATGTCGCGCGATGGATTCAAGGTGGTTTTCTATGATACGCTGGAAGATTTCTATCTGGCTGAAGCGTTGGAATATATCACTGCATGGAAACAGTCTACGGCGGATAATCCGGTAGGAGTTTGCGGCCCCATCGGTCCGACTGAACAATTGCCATTGGTTGCGCGGTTAGTCAATGAGTTAGAACTAAATCTGGGCGACGCGCATTTCTGGGGCATGGACGAATGGATCGAAGATGGTAAGGCGGTTGATGTAACTCATCCATTGTCGTTTGAAAAAGCTGATCGCGAGCTTTGCTTTGATAGAATCAATAAGAAACTATGTATGCCTGATGTTAACCTGCATTTTCCCAAAGCGGATGTCAGTGAATATATCAAGAGCTGGGATGGCGTACGTTGCGCCGTCATGCAGGGCGGACAGGGCGATATCAAGCATTGGGCGTTTAATGATCCACTGAGAAGAGATAGTGATTATAAAGACCAGCCGCCTGCGCCGGAGGAGTATAGAAAACTGGCCACCCGCATCGTTGACCTGCATCCCGTAACTTGTATGCAGAACGCCCGCACTAGCGGCGGTGGAGTGGTTACCGGAGTTCCTATGCAGGCGGTTACGGTTGGTCCAGTGCAGACCTGGCAGGCGGAGAAGGTTTCTATCTGGCAGGCCGGGACGCACGACAACCCCTTCGGAATGCGTTTGACCACGCTGATGATCGGTAAGGGGATTGCTGATAGCGCAGTGCCGATGTCTTTATTGGCTGATCATCCTAATGTGCAGTTTAACTTCTATCGCGGCGGGATTGGCGAGTGCAGTACGGAGATGCATTAGGCATATACAAACTATGAAAAGAACGCCCGGATTTTTTTTGAAGTCCGGGCGTTCTTTTTGTACAGGCTTTCATTTTTTCTTGTTCAGAGTTTATTGTCTTTTTAGGTTTTGATCGAAAATGTATGTCTGGTTGCTTTGAGTTTTCATTTTTATTACTTTGTCTTTATAGCGCAGGATTAATGGTTGTCCTGCTTTGGATAGGATGGCTGCTGATTCTAAGGCGCCGTTTTTCCAGGTTAGGTCGATTTCGAATCCTCCCCGTGCGCATAGGCCTGATACTGATCCCTGGGCGAGAGCGTCGGGTAGGGCTGGAAGTAGATGAATCTGGCCGTCGTGGCTTTGTAGAAGCATTTCGGTTATGCCCGACGTTCCGCCGAAATTGCCGTCGATCTGAAATGGCGGGTGGGAATCGAACATGTTGGGCAGAGTGCTTTTGTCGATCAGTTCGCTGAGCATTTTATAGGAATGGGCGCCTTCGTGCAGCCGCGCCCAGAAGTTGACTTTCCACGCTTTGCTCCAACCTGTTCCACCATCGCCTCGATGGGATAGGGTTACTTTGCAGGCCTCAGCCAAGTCAGGCGTTTTTAGCGGTGTGATTTCATTACCGGGATGCAGACCCCAGAGATGGGAAACGTGGCGGTGTTGGTTTTTGGGATCGTCTTTGTCTTCTAACCATTCCTGGAGTTGACCATATTGCCCGATTTTGTTGGGCGCTATTTTTTGGCGTAATTTGGTTAGTTTATTGCGGAAGGCTTTGTCAACTCCAAGCGTTTCACTGGCCGTGATGCAGTTGGCGAACAGGTTGCGGATGATTTGATGATCCATAGTTGGTCCGGCCGCTAAACCTCCGTTTTCAGGTGAATTGGAAGGGGCGCTGATGAGGAAGCCTGAGCGGGGATCTTCTACGAGGAAATCGACGAAGAATAATGCGGCTTGCTTCATGACAGGATATGCGCGGTTTTTGAGGAATTCCTTATCCTGAGTGAACTCGTATCCCCACCAGAGGTGTTGGCAAAGCCATGCGCCGCCGGTCATCCAGATGCCGTGATTGGCGGCGTTGATGGGGGCGGCCCCGCGCCAGATATCGGTGTTATGATGAAGCACCCAGCCCCGGCATCCATAATGTTCGCGGGCGACTTTAGCGCCGGTGATGGTCAGGTCATCAATCATGTCGTAGAGGGCTTGGTGGCATTCAGAGAGGTTGCACATTTCCGCTGGCCAGTAGTTCATTTCGGTGTTGATGTTAGTGGTCCATTTACTATCCCAGGGAGGTTGGATTTGATAGTTCCAGATTCCCTGAAGGTTGGCTGGTTGGCTGCCGGGACGTGAACTGGAGATGAGAAGATAACGCGCATATTGGAAATATATTTCGAGCAATTCGGGATCATTGTTTTTGGTGAAGTCTGCAATGCGTTGATCGGTGGGCAGTTTTGATGCTTCGGAATCGCCCAGGTTGATTGCTACGCGGTTAAACAGGTTCTGGTAATCAGCGATGTGCCTATCTTTCAATTCTTGATAGGATTTATCGGCTGTTTGAGATATAGTTTGAGCGCATATTTTGGCGGGATCATTGCCGATGTCGCGGAAATTCTTATAACTGGTGGCGGCGCATAATTTGAGGATGATTTCTGAGGCTTGTTTGATTTCGATGCCTTGTCCCAGTTTGTAGATTTCACCATCAGGCGATTCGATGCGAAGCTGCGACTCGAAGCGCAATATGCTTGGTTTCGTCAGTTTTTCACGATCTTTGTGGTAGTCCTGCAATTGACCGCTGAGTATGATTAATCCAGTTTTGCCCTTGATGGTATTGGTGGTTGTTCCATTGGAGTGGGGAGAGGTTTTGGTGATGATGCAGTGAATCGATCCAGGTTGATCAGCCGTGATGCGCATGACGATTACTTGATCGACGAAACTGGACAGTATTTCTCTTTTATAAGTTACGCCGTTAACTTTGTATGATACCCGTGATAGGGCATGATCGAGATCGAGTTCGCGGACATATTCTTCGGCAGTTTCCAGTTCGGGGAAATCGAGGTAGACATCGCCGAATGGTTGATAAGATTCCTGTCTTAGCGGGATGCTCATCATATCGCTGGCGGTTTTGTCGGCTTCCATCTGTTTGCCTTCAAATAGTAATTGGCGGACTTTGGGAAGGGTTTCCAGTGCTCTGGGATTGATGTAGTCGCGGGGTGCGCCGGTCCAGAGGGTGTCCTGATTGAATTGGATGCGCTCCAGTTTGACGCCGCCGAATACCATAGCGCCCAGGCTGCCATTGCCGATGGGCAGCGCTTCGACCCATTGCTGGGCTGGTTGGTTATACCATAACCGTAAGTTCCTGTTGTCAGCATCAGCTGAAGAGTCGAAGAGGCTTGATGCGATTATTAATGCGCATAGAGTTATTCGGAATGAAAAAGTCATTTGGTATTAATCTCCTGAATTTTTATTAACTATAGATGATTTTTGGATTGTGGTTAATGAAAAGAGGACAAAATTTATTTATTAAAAATTTTGTCGTTGAGGGGGAAATGATATAGTATTATTGTTATGATTTACGGTATGTATTATTTTAAAAACCTATTGGAAAAAGGAAGGTGAATATGAAAAAGGCATTTGTTTTATGTGGAATTATGGCTTTGGTTTGCATTACATCAACCTGGGCTTTGGAGATTGTTCCTGCCTGGGAGCATACGTTGATTGATGGCGGCGGAGTTTTGCCGATCCTGGTTAATGGCGATCCTGATCCACGTTGGGATGGCGACCCTGAAGACGGTCCTTGGTATGGCGTGAACCTGCATGATCAGTATGATGGTTTTATCCGTTACGATGAAACCCGTCTGATGCTGGGCGTTCGGGATAATGGAATTGATGAGACCGATCCTAATCATGACGCGGCTCTAGCTGCTCAGTATCCTGACCGTTCTATTCTGTGGATTGATCCTGATACAGGAGCGCCGATGGGCGTAGCGATTCATGTCGGATTCAAGCCGGTGGAACTTTCGGCTGAATATGAGTCGATGATCGACGGCGGCAGTGGGAATCCCGCAATTGAGGGATGGGGCGACCCGAAGAACCGCCGTTTTGTTTCAGGTGAAGAAAGCGCTCCTGAGTATATGAATTTTGACGTATCCGATGATGGCGTTATTTACCTGGGTTATTGGTATATGATTTTGCGCTACGACCCTGACGGTCAGGGCGGCTTCAGCGGTCCGACTGTGGTTTATGAGCAGGATTACCGCAATCATGGCGGCACTGACCGTCTGTCGCAGTGGCGTTGGGGCGACGTTGAAATTTCAGGTTCAGGCGCTAATACGAAAGCTATCTTGTCGGGTAAAACATGGCGTAATGGCATGAAGACGCGGGTTTTTGATGTGGATGCCACTACCAATACCTGGACCATTCGAGGCGCTTATGCTGAAGAGAAAAATGGCTGCTTCGGTGAAGCGGGCGCTTGCAGCGACCTGGTTATTAATGATGATGGTGAAGAGGTTATTTATGGCGCCGGAAATATTTCCGGAAGCGGCGTGTGGCGGTATTATTGGGATGGATCAACCTTTGTGAAGGATGACGGCGAATTGTTTATGATGTTCCCTCCGGACGACGCTGATGGATATAATCACGCTTTGGTTGCTGGATCACCCAGTGATGCGGCCACCTATCAGGGATTGGATTATTTCGTTGTTGCGACGTCTCCTAGATGGAACTCGCAGGGTAATGGAGACATTATCGACCAACCGGGATTCGTCACTGCTTATTCAGTTGCCGGTGATACGCTGGGCGATTTTCTAGGTGATGTAGTATTCGGCGTTACCAAAGAGCGTCCACCTGTTGAATCGGATGAACCTTCTTACGCCAGTTCATCCGCTGCGGTCTGGAATGGTCTGATGAGCCAGATTAAGATCAATCCTCTGCCCGGTATGGGTGATGGCGCGTGTGAGATTCTGTATTTGAGTCAGGTCTATGGTTATGGGCGTTACTTGATCGGCGTTACTGATGTTGATCAATGGTCGCTTTATTAATAGTTTTTGATTTAGAACCTATAATGCAAAAAGGGCGGCTTGGCCGCCCTTTTTTTGTACCTTTTTGGATTAGGATTTTTTGTTACGCCCCCCTCACCTTTTCCCTCTCCCGGTTGAAAAAGCGGGAACATGGTGGGAGAGAGGACTTGGTTATCCGGCATTATGAGTTGAACTGAGTACAATACATAGTATCAGATTAGGCTGAGTCTAATTTGATTCCACTGCGCCTTTAACGTATTCAATATCAAATAAATCCTCGGATTTCATAGCGAACGATTTTGCTCCGCGTTCCGGAACGGGCATATTTTCTTCTTCCCACTTTTTCAGCATATCCAGAGCTGATTTTTTGATGGTGAAAATCACTTGTGCGCCGGTTTCATCATCTGAAATGATGACGCGTATATCTTTAGCGTGGGTATGATGGATATTCTTCTTGCCATAGGTGGCGCCGGTTGAAACCATCAAACCATCAATCAAGCAGGAGTGGGGCGGCTGGGCGGGACATTCGACTTCAACCGTGACGCCGAAATATCTTGGCATGTCATATTTGGTCACAGCGTACTCTCCCATGTGTGATCCGAATACGACGAACGGTCCGACGTGACCATGGAAGCGCTCTAATTCCTTCATGGTTGATGGGCGGAATTCAACCTCTGTATGCATCTTGGGAGACTCTTTCTTTGCGTGATCATGATACTTGTGGGCATAGGATATCTTCTGCGCCGCCACTGCCGTGACTACCACGGCTAAACATCCACATGCGATTAACAATAGAATTGATCTTGGTTTCATTTTATTAGTTTCCTTTGTATAGAGTAACGATTATTATATAACCGTAGGGGTAACCCTTGTGGTTACCCGACCACGAATCCTCTTTGTTTTTTCCCATACCCGGATTGTCGGGCTTATCGGGCGCCTATAAAAGGCAATGTCATTAAGTTAAGGAATTTCACCCTATCATTGGTGGTTTGATCAAGGGCTGAGCGCAATGCGCTCTTGCCCTTGGCGCCCAGCTAGGAGGGGGTTGCACTTCAACCCCCCTCTAACTCCCCCCAGGCTTGGGTGGAGAATTCTATATCATCACTGTTATTCATAAAACTTAACTTTTACTTTTCATATTCCCATCATGGGGAATGTTGTCCTGAACTTAATTTTACGATTATGCCAGAACTTCTGGTTCCATTGGTCGAGTCGTACCATGTATGCGAAGGAACCGGTTCGTAAGTGTGCATGCCAATTTCTACTTTGGGTATGGGACCGGCGCTCCATAATCCATACTGCACCGGGCTATCTTTTGCTGGATGCTCTAACGAAGCGTTGTTGTAAAAAACATAGTCGCCGTCATCAAATGGAAACGATTTTGGAATCCACATGCCTTCTTCGGTCGGCATATCGTTGAAATAACCGAATCCGGGAGAACGGTACTTAATAGTTTGTCCGGGAGCATCGCTGGATGCTCCCGGAAATGTATTAAACGGATCAAGCGGCCTGTCACTCAGATATGCCGTTGGCGTTGTAAGTTCCCACGGTAGTTCAAAGTACTTCTTGGCTTTTTCCTCGCCCCAGGCCAGACAGTAATACCGCGTCGGCGGAAGGCCGTTTCGATCAAGACGGTAAGATTCTAAAGCAACCGTACAGGCTTCGATCTGAGCCTGAGCCGCCGCGATTTTGCTGCGCGTCATGGCGTTGAGAAAGTTTGGAACCGCTATCGAAGCTAAAATACCGATAATGGCTACCACGATCAGCAGTTCAATTAAGGTAAAGGCATTCTTATCGTTTATCATCCAATTATTTGTAAAGATTCCACTCATCGACTTGGCTTGAACCATCAGCAGCTGTGAAATCTGTGATGGAGCGCGGCCAGAGAAGATAACCTTCCATAAAAGGCGCTTCGGGATCTTCCTGGTCAAATACTCCAACGATATTCAGCAAACCTTGCGGTTGGGCGGAATCAGCGATTTTGGCGCCATGGCGCAATTCAACAGTAAATGTATTCCCTTGCCCGTCGGCAACGGTGAGCATGGAACCATTCAGCCATTCGCCCTCAATGATCTCAACGTTTTTCAATTCAACCAGACGTCCCTGGTAATACTCTCCGCCAGTTGCGCGGGTTGGGTCGAAATCATTTATGCCAGCCAGATTATCAATAGCGATAGGTTTAATTTCTTCTCCGGAAGATAGCACCGTAATCTCAAATTTCTGGTCAGGATTATGGCGGTCGTTCATATTGGTCTTACCGCCAAAATGCCCGGTCAATCCAGTAGCGCGAATCCGGTCGCCCTGCTTTATCTCAGGATAAAGCGCCATTCCACCGCCATACCAGCCGCCGGAATAAACCTGCATGCCACCGGTTTCATCCTGTACGAATACGATGAAATCCGTAGCCATTGAACCATCATCATTCATACCATTAAACGCGCCGGTGCTGTTAACCGCTACGCCTTCAATAGTGTATTTATCAGTGGTCTGCAAACCTGCGAACACAGGATTACCCTGATCATCTACCTGATTAATCTCTCCAATTGAAGTAACAGTTTGCGCGTTGACCATGGTTGCGACCATGCATAACGCAATCAATACAGTCAGTACCCCAGTATTACGTTTCATAATTTCAGACCCCTTAAGTATTATTTATAGAATATACGTAATACTACATCCATAACAAAGAAATTCAAGCCACTTTATTAATAGCAACTCAAAAAAACGTGGATTATTCCAAAAAAAAACAGTTGGATAATGATGATAACGACAAATGGAAAATAGTTTTTGAAAACAACCCACTCATGAATTCTCCCCCAACTTGGGGGCTACTCTCCGTACACATTGTTGTGAAATTGAAGCAGTGGCTATACACCTACCTCTGATAAACTGAAAAAACACTCTATCAATAACCAGAGAGCATCAAAAAGGGAAGCATCAAAAAGGGGAGCATCAAAAAGGGGAGCATCAAAAAGGGGAGCATCGGCTTCTAGCCGGTGTGCCAATCCCGTCGATTCTCTTCACACAAAAAAGGATACTCTTCTACGATTTCATCCAATCCCTTCCTAACCGGTTTGCTTATATTGATGAATAACTTTTAATGCTATGAAGTATTGTTGTGATCGAATGATATCCAAGGTTTGGAATTTCCAATAACGTAAGGATGATGTGCACGTGATCCGGCATCACAAAACAAATCGGTTATTCATTTTTCATCCCCCTATCTCTATGGAAATGATTATGCGTAATGGGGCTTATTCTATTCTATTTGACACACCGGCTAGAAGCCGATGCTCCCCTTTTTGATGCTCCCCTTTTTGATGTTCCCCATTCTATGATGTTCCCCGATCTATGATTTTCCCCGTTTCATTCTCCTCTTTTGATTTGTGTACGGAGAGTAGACTTGGAAGAGAGGGATTTTGAGATATAACCATTTATATTAATTTGACTTAGTAATCCCAAATACTGTAGTTATACATTCCTCTCCCAAGACTGGGAGAGGTTAGGAGAGGGTTGATATAAACCACCCTCACAAAGAAATAACCAACAATATGAGATTCGCCTTCCCGATTTTTATCCGCCGTTTTTGGATTAATAAAAAACCAGATTTACCTTTTCATAAGCAATCCGCTCTTCATGTGCTCCGGTTTTATGGGATGTTGGTACTCTGCGCCATTCTTTTGGGGGATATCAAAAGATAGAACCTTTTGAAGATCGATGTTTTTATCTTTATTTTGGTTGATTGGCATGGCAGAACTCTTGGGATTTTGATTATTTTTATTTTTGGCGCTGGTCGTACTTTTTATCCAAGAGTTTCGGGTTTTGATTGACATACAGAATAATCGAAATAGCATGATCGATTTTGATTCAGTGGGATTAAAGTTTTTCTTCAGAACCGCAGCGATTTTTGTGATGCAATGCTCAAATACCTGGGAAACGCTTTGTTCATATTCGTTGGCAGTAATGGTGTTCATGATTTTTTCTCCTTTGAAATGGTTGGAAACGTATTAGTGCAAGTTCTGTGCCACAAGTGAACACTTGTGTATATCGGCAAAAAAAAGTCAAAAAAACATTGACACGCATACTGTATATGCTTATTATATACAGTAAAACATAAAGTAGTCTTCTTATGGTTCAGTGAGGCGCTGATCCTAAGCTTGGGTGGGTTTTGGTGGACTACACTTCGCTTTTAGCCCACCCTGTTTGTTTAATCGTGAGTGGCTTTCAAGGGTAGAAAGTACACTACCCTTGGCACCCATGTTGACCTTACGTTTGGGTGTTACATTTCAACAACGGGTATTTCACATCGGGCAACCATGAAGGATTGCCCCTACTGGATTAGGAGAGTCTAGGTGAGGGTTGATAATTTTCTCTTATCAAACTGATTGAAAATGACTCTTTTTTACATTGTCAAAATTAAACGCTGTTTTTAGGACCAAGGAGGTAATGATGGATTCATCAATCAAAAACCTAATCATACCACCGATCTCGCCTGCCGCGCCGGGGCCGCTTTATCAACAGATCGTGGATGGCGTTAAACGTGAAATCAGTGAAGGTCGATTAGCGCCGGGACAATCCTTACCATCCTTCCGCAACCTGGCCGAAGATTTGACCGTCAGCCTTATCACAGTCAAACGCGCTTATGAAGAACTGGAACATGATGGAATCATTTATCGTAAACAAGGTCTGGGAACATTCGTCTCCGAACAAGGCGCTGATCGCAACCGTGAAGCCAAACGTATACAAGCTGAGAAACTCATGCGGCAGGCAATCTCCGAAGCCGCCGAAGCGGGTATGAGTGAAGATGAAATACTGGACATGACGCGCCGCATCATCCGCCAGGCTAAAGGAGGATCAAAATAATGAATAACGCAGAGCTTAAAGCGTTAAAACCTGATCCAACTTATCTTTATATGATCCGGCAAGCGGTGCATCAGGCCTCCGCAACCGGCATGAGCGAATGCGAGATATTAGAAATGACCCGGCGGTTGATCCGTGAAAAGATGGAGGAAAAAGAAAATGACTGCTAATGCTATAGAAATACGTAATTTAGAAAAATCCTTCAAATGCTTCAAACTCGGTCCAATTGATTTAACAGTTCCCAAGGGGGCTATCTATGGATTAATCGGCCCCAATGCGGCGGGAAAAACAACCACTATCGATCTCATTATGAATATGGGACGCAAAGATAATGGAAGCATTCAGGTGTTCGATCTTGATAACGACAAGAATGAAGCGGCCATAAAAGCCCGGATTGGCTATGTCAGCCCCGACCTATCTTTCGGCGCCTGGAAGAAGGTCAAAAGGCTGATTCATTTCATCCGCCCATACTATCCCAGTTGGGATCAAGACTATTGCGTTGAACTGATGGAAAAAATGAACATCGGCTGGAACGATAAGATCGGTACCATGTCGTTTGGATCAAAAGTCAAACTGGCGGTTATCCTCGCTTTATCACATAAACCTGATTTATTGTTACTAGATGAGCCGGTGATAGGGGTGGATGCAGTATCCAAAAAGCAGATATTCACCGAACTACTGGCCGCGGTGCAAAACGAAGAGCGAACCGTATTGATCTCTTCCCACGGCCTGACTGATATTGAACGTTTCACCGATCACATCGGTATGATCAAAAACGGCAAAATGCTGCTGGAAGGACCGACTTCAGATATAGTGGAACGCTTCTGCATGATTGACTGCATCTATGACAACGGCCTGCTGGAACAGACCAATGGCGTCTATCCACAAGAGCATTCAAATAACCGCTGGCGCGCCTTGATCGATCTGCAAAGCGACGCCCAAAGCCGCCTTAAATCAATGGGAGCGCGGGAAATTTCTGAATCACCCGTGACTTTGGAAGAGTTATTCATCGCTCTGACCTTAGCCAAGGAGGCCTAAAATGGATATGCGATTATTAGCAGATTACATGCGCCGTTATCTTCCGGGATTTGGTCTTGTAATCCCATGTTACGTCTGTTTAGCCGCTTATTCGGCTTCAAATGAAGATTTCTATATGCTGATCATTTTTTCATATATCGCACTTTTTATAATGGGGTGGTATTTTACGCTGGATTATCACCGGCTCGATATACGAAGGACAGCTCAGTCACTACCAGTTAAAAGAGAGGCGCTTTCGAGGACATTATGGTTCGAAGCAGTCATAAGTCCAATAATCATAGGATTCGTCACAATGATCACTGGAATAATTGCATGTGATTACGTTGTTCCGGCAATGTATAGTTATTGGGATTTGGCGCCCTTTCTCTTGATCTCACTGCTTTTAACTAATAGCTGGTCGATATACTTAGCTTTCATTTATCAAAAACAATCCGGAATAATAACAGAATTTATTTATGGCTTATTGTTTGTTGGATTTTGTATAGTCTGCGGCTACCTGGCTTACCTGTGGAACAGCAGTTTTAATGTAAAGATGCTGGTGGTCAGCGCGTCTGTGCTATTAACAACATGGGGATTTTGGTTTGCGCCGCGGTTTCTGGATAAGATGTCAGAACGCAAGATGCCGGAAGATCAAGTACCTGAAAAAGATACTGGTCGTATCCGGGATTTGAAGGATCAAGATACTTCGATTAGTTGGTGGGATGCGCTTTTGGCCAGACCGGTGTTATCCATCATTATTGGCTCTTTATTGTTGATATTATTGAATTTTGGCGTATACGTTATTGCAGAATTATTTTCCAATAACAATACCATAATTGAAATGATATTGCTGGCGTCTCTTCTTATCACAGTTTTAATACTGGCAAGAATATCCCGGGATTTTTATGTTGCGCTGCGCGTGTTCTCAAACCTGCCCATTACACGCACGCGACTTTCGGTTTACTGCATCCTGCTGCCTTTTATGCTCTTTTTCCCGATAGCGGCATGTTCCTACTTTGATCTCAAGATATTTATGCTCTGCTATGAGGTTTGCGTCGCCATTTTTCTAGGCGCGTCGGTCTTTTACTTGAGATGGAACACAATGATATCCCTGATTTTCACCAACCTTATGTTTGTTGTGCTTGGTTTTTGGCCAATGTTTTTTTTCAAGTACTCCCGTTTAGGCAATAATAAAATGGTAATGATTATTAATACTATGGGAATCAGTTTCTTCGCAGTCCTGATGTTCATCAGCATAATTTGGCTGTGGCTGCTGCTGCACCGCAGTAATGCGCCCTATCGTAAGAAACCGGCTTTCTATGCTATATAATTGATCCACCTCGATAGTTATCACTGAATAATCGCCCGCGCACACCAGATTACGCGGGCGATTATTTATTTGTATTATATTATATTATCTACACTTATAGTGATTATCAACCTAATCTACACAAAAACTTAAATTCAATCGAATTACATCTATCGATATTTTAAAAATAATGCTATTCTATTGATCGTTGGCTTTACTATTAGTTCATTAATAAATAGATTTGAATTAAATTAAATTAAATTAAAAAAGTATTCACTTAATCCATCAAATGGATTAGTATAGATATATAATATGATTATTAGATTTGATGTAATGTAATTTTAGTTGTTTTTGTTAATTTAGTAATAAATTACAGGAATCTCTATAAGTTAACCAGATAGAAAGAGATACGTATATATACGTTATATATTTATTTTTAACCTTTTAATACAAACAAAAAATCATTAAAATACTCAGCAAGGTTTCAATATCAATTAGGTACAATAAAAACTATGCAAGCCTATATTCAAGCTGCCGAACAATTAAAAGATGATGTAGCTGCGGAATTCATTCGTGAAAATCCAAAAATACCTCGTGAAAAGATGTTTGAAAATTGTCCTAATGGAGCATTGATATTTGATAATATAGAGATTGTCTTCAAAAATTCCGCGAAATACAAACTTTTTTCTCAACGCGTCCAAGGTGAAATAAGTTCCATACTTAAAGGCGATGATCTTCTTTATGAATATTTAACCACCAGCGATAACGAGAGTTACAACGATAGTCTGGAATCAGCCAAATGCTGTAAGAAATTGTCCTATTTCTTATTCACATCTCGATATAATAAATTCACCCTGACCGAACGAAATAAATATTCTGATGTACTGCACAAATATGAACACAGATTGCCGGATCGGGCCGTAAAATTATACAACATGAAGAAAGGCCTGCTTGACCTGATGGGAGAGGATAAGCCGACCTATAACCAAGTTCATCCCCTGGTTACAAAATATGTGGGATACCTCAGAGATATTTTGGAATCTCAAGCCAAAATATATAATATCGAATTGCATCTTGCGGGCTTCTTTAAAACCTACCTCAGCGAAATCCTGATACCTAATTTTGCATCCGCTAGTTTCAAAATGGAACCAGCCAAGATTAAAGCTCTAGTGCAAGCTTTGAAAGAATTAAAAGAACGCGGTTTGGAATTCGACGCAGTTAAAGATAAAATCAACACAACAATATTGAATTCATTGGATAGCGTACTAACCGATCATATTGATTGTCTACGCGCTGAAGTCAAAACAATAAGTGAAGTTACTCATTTTCTTGAAGATATCATAAAATACGCCGATCCTCCTCCAAGCATTACAGATGAAAAAGGTAAAACCAATGAGGCTAGCCTGATGGCCAGTATCCGTGACCGCATAACTTCCAGTTTCGCTGAATGGCTTAATTCCTGATACTTGAAAAGCCCCCCATACCCTAGCCCTCTCCTGACGGAAGAGAGAACATCCGGGCGCCTAAAAGAGGCGCACCCTACATTATTGGTTTAGTCATAGTGGTATTTGTTCTATCCTTCTCTTCAGGTGAATTATTAAATATATTTGATTCTCATTGACTCTAGGCCGAATTTTTGTAGATAATGGTAATATACTCACCTATGTAACTGTTATAGAGATTGGAAGACGGATAAATGAAGATAATTGATGTTCACACTCATACTTTTCCAGATAAAATCGCCCTTAGTTGCGTTCCTCAAATGGCTGAAACCGCTGGCATTACAGCCGCCATTGATGGGCGGACCTGTAGTTTATTGGATTCAATGGATCACGCAGGCATAGATTGTTCGTGGCTGCAACCAGTCGCAACCCATCCGGCTCAGGTAGATAAAATAAATCTGCATACAGGCGCATTACGTTCTGAACGTTTAATTCCTTTTGGCGCAGTCCATCCCGATTATGAAGACCTTCCCGGTTTGATTCGCGACCTATCCAAACGTGGTTTTCCAGGAGTTAAAATCCATCCAGAATACCAAAAGATCAATCCCAATGACCAACGTTGGTTTCCTCTTTATGAAGCATTAATTGAGGAAAATATGATCGCCCTGTTTCACGCAGGTTATGATATTGGAATCCCGACTTTAAACAGTTCGCCTCAAGATTTCGTAGCGTTGCATGCGAAATTTCCCGAAATGGTTATGATTCTGGCTCATATGGGTGGATTTAATCAATGGAAAGAGGTCGCGGAAGTTTTGGCGGGAAGCGATCTATATCTGGATACATCTTATTCACTGGGTCATTTTCCCGATGAGGATTTCACGGCGCTGGTTAATAAACATGGCGCTCAACGTATTCTGTTTGGCACCGATTCGCCCTGGGCGGATCAGAAGACCGATCTGGATTACCTGAAATCGCTTCCCTTTTCAGAGGATGATCTGAATGATATTTTGGGTGGAAATTCTGAACGATTGATGAAACAATATATAAAATCTATTCAATAACAATACGAGTTGACTGATTCTTAACGACGACGATATTCATCTCATGAACCCGGCGGTTGGTCTGATCTATCAATTTCGCTTGATAGGTTCCTTCGCTGATATGCGGCATTGACAAGTCCCGATTATAGCCGCCTAAAGTAAATTCGGCCTTAATAGGCGTCTTGAGATGTAGTTCAACCTGGCCATATCCATGATGGGGAAAATCGGTTTTGCGTAGGATATGGGCGTAATTGATCATCACCGATGCGCAGCAGGCTATGGCCAGCATGGTCTGCATTACAGTTCGATGCTTAATGATCGGCATGAAGGTAATCAATAATAAAAGACATGGCGCCGCTTCTATGGCGAAGAGATCCCAATCCGCTTCGATGCCGAGATCGGGATGCCATAAAAAACTCCATACAGTGAAGCAAATTGTGTAGACAAATAAAAACCATCTTTCGTTCCGGTATTTATTATGGTAATGATCCTGGGCAATCACAGATGTAATAATCGCAGGAATGGCAATCCAGAATATCCAGGAACGCATACTCCAGGCATACAACCAATCCCCTAAATGTCCCCACTGAAAAACAGCATAGTGACGATACATGCCTTCACTGTGAAACCAGGGCAGGAAATTCCAGGCGGGCGATAATCCAGCGGCTTTATGTCCAAGCATCTGGGGATAGTTGCGGATCAAAACCAGAGGAATTATCAATATAAGCCATAATGCTATAGTCCACCAATCACTCAACCGCTTCTTGAGCAGAGGCAGCAACAGCAATGAAGGCAATGCTATCAACATGCCAAAGTGCAATCCGCAAGCGATGACGAAACTCAAAGCGGCGCCGGTAATGCTGCATTTATCACGCAGATAAAGCACAGCTGCAAAACCATAAATAAACATTGCGGGGAGCAGGATAGGATAGTATTCGGTATGCCCACAAGCATAAATCAAAAAACCTGATGAGCCAAACAAGAGCAATGGCCAGCTCAATTTCAGTTGATATAACTGGCTGAATTTTAACAATATCCATATAGCGAATACACTGCACAAACAAGATAATATATTCATTATTTCAATGGCGGTAAGATTGAAGGGCGATGCGCATTGATAAACCAACTGAAGCACTGCCTGAGATAGCAATTCGTTCTTGACTAACCATTTACCGCCTTCTGTCATGCGGGCGATCAAGGCGCCATCTCCGGAAAAATGCTGAGCGCGATGAATATAAAAAAAGAAGAACAAGAATACAATGGGGATTATTTTGGTGAAAATTTTAAATAGGTAAGAATCTAAAAGCAGGTAAGCATCATTCGGTTTTCTTTTTGGAATAATTGCGTGATTCACAATGAAGGATATCCAGTCGCATACAGGTAAGATTTATCGGCAAAAAGTGGAAGCATACAATATATATTCAACTGTTCATTATCAATCTTTCTACTCGATTCTTCCCCCTGGCTTTGGCATGTAGAAGCGCTTGATCAGCTAAATTAATTAACTCATTAGGATTGAAACCAACATTTCCATTCATTGAAGCAACGCCAAGGCTTAAGGTGATAGGTATAGTTAATCCATTATATACAATGGGATTGTCCTCAATGGTTTGCCGGATTCGATCAGCCAGTTCAACCGCATCAACACACTTGCAGTTAGGTACGACAATGAGAAATTCTTCACCGCCATACCGGCCAACGGAATCGTAAGGCCGAAGAGAATCTTCGATAAGCTTGGCTATATCATGTAATACATGGTCTCCCACAATATGACCGTGAGTATCATTTACTCTCTTAAAATCATCAATATCGGTCATAATCAAACTGGTTGCATTTTTCTGTCTGCTTGAACGAACCAACTCTTTCTCACATATCCCCAAAATAGCGGGGCGGTTGAATATATTGGTCAATGAATCATAGGTGACCATTTTGCGCAAACTCTCACGTTCGCGCAGCAGTTTTTCCTGATAACTTAGAATCCGCATCCCGGTATTCAAACGGAACTTCAGTTCGTGGATATTGAAAGGTTTGGTCAGGTAATCATCAGCATTAAATTCAGTTTCGTTAATAAGTTCTTTGTATTGTTCATCATCAGCCAGCGATATGATATAGGTGTATTTTATATTTCCACTATCTCTTAAAGAACGGTATAACTCTTTCGAATCCAATCCACGCATCTGCGAATCCAGCACTGCCATACTGGGAGATTGCTTGCTTTTCAGGATAGATAATGCTTCATTGCCATCAGTGACGGATAATACGTTAAAACCCCATTGCTTGAGATTAGACTGAAGCAATTTCATTAGAGACAGATCATCATAAGCAATCAAAACTTCCATCTGATGCTCGTTCACAATTTAATCCTCAAGGTTATGGATATAGTGGACATGAATTCAAGGTGATATATATTTGTTTGCATATTATAAAGCAAAAACTATTTATTCAACAAGTGATATTACAAGTCAACCGGCAGATGGATATCTTCATATCTATAGATTTAATCGTTTCGCCCTCATCTTCATCGAGTCCAAACACGATATTCAAGGAGCATAATTTTGAGAATCGTCCAAATATAATTAAACCTAAAATAATCTGATCGTGTTACTTTTTTAGTAAATTTTGAGTATGATAAAACAAAGTTTTTCTAAAGAAAGAATAGATAAAATTATGCAGAAAGTAACCGTTTCATCATCAGGTCTTACTTTCTTGTTGGTATATTCCATATCGCTTTTTTGCATCGCAAGCGGATTTATATTATGCCATGAGTATGGACCGCACAATCTTTCACATACTTTATCAAACCTGCTTGGTCTTCTTATTGCTCCAATTGTATATTCCGCTTTCATGTATCCCAGAAAATACTATTTATCAATTATTTTCGTAACAACAATAGCCGTAGCATGGATTTTTCTCTATATCCATATCTCTTTAATTGAATCATTTACTCTGTTGACCATAGCAATATTGCTGCTGATTATTTGTGGTGAGATGATTGGCAAATTAATGCTAAAACAAAAAAAAATCGAGTCTGAACTACTGTTCATTCAAAATGCATTAGAAGCGCGGGTTGAATTACGCACTGCGGAGTTGCAGTTTCTTAACCGGCAATTAACTGCTGACCTGGACATGCTCCAAAAAGCTGATGATGCCCGTAAAGCCAGCCAGGAAAGATTGAAAACCCTTATCAATTCCATTCCGGACAGTATTCTGCGAATCCGGTGCGACGGCGTATGTCTTGAATATAAACCAGGCGAAGGCATAGGAAAAATCCCCTTTAGCGGCCCTGAGCGAGAAATTCTATTATCTGAACTGATGCAGGAAGAAACCGCGTTAAACTTATTGAAATCCGTTCAGAATGCTTTGGAAAGCGGCAATCCTCAAATTTTCGAATTCCAATACGAACATGATGGTACAATGCACGATTTTGAAGCGAGACTAGTAGTGATCAGCAATCTTGAAGTATTGGTCATGATTCGTGATATGACGGAGAGGAAACGGCTCGAAAAAGAGATCCTGGAAATCAGCCAACGGGAACAAAATCGCATCGGACGAGATTTGCATGATGGATTAGGACAGCTGCTGACCGGAATTTCCTGTCTTCTCCAAGGATTATCAAAAAAAATAAAAAACAATGCACCCAACGAAGTAGAGAGTGTTCACGAAATATCCGACCTGGTCAAACAAGCGATTCATCAATCCAGCTGGCTAGCGCAAGGCCTGATGCCGGTGAAGTTGCAGGATGGGGGATTGGATGGCGCGTTGCAAGACCTGGTGGAACAAACCGAACATATCCATAAAGTCCCTTGCCTGTTTCATTGCGATTCAGACATCTCTTTTCAAGATGCCACTATCAACATTAACTTATACCGAATTGCCCAGGAAGCGCTCAATAATGCCATCAAACATAGCATGGCCAAACATATTTGGCTTCGGTTGGAAACTGAGAATGAATATTTCCAGCTTACCGTAAAAGATGATGGAATAGGATTGACAAATCACCGGAACCGGCCAGATGGCATGGGATTAAGAATCATGCAATACCGCGCTGGAATGATCGGCGCTGAATTAGAAATCCAACCGGACCAGGATGGTGGAACTATCGTACAATGCAGAATCAAGCATCAATCATTAATCGAAGTTAATTCAACTGAATACAGTGATAAAAACTAGAGGAAATCATGGAAAATATACGCGTAGCATCCGTTCAATTCGAATATAAACCTTTTGATCCAGATGCTAATCTAGAAATTGTACGCCAGTTTGTTGAACAAGCATCAAAACAAGATGTGCAAATCATCGCCTTTCCTGAATGCTGCCTGTCGGGCTATTGGAATCTACGTGATTTAGACCGCAATCAAATGCTTAAATTGGCCGAGCCGGTTGCCAGCGGATCTTGTTCACAATCTTTATTGAGATTATCTAAAGATTTCAATATAACCATTGGCGCCGGATTAGTCGAATTAGGCGATGACGACCAATTATATAACTCTTATGTAATCGCCATGCCTGATGGGCAATGCAAATGTCACCGCAAACTGCATGCATTTTTCAATCAGCATATAAAATGCGGTTCTTCCTATACAGTATTTGACACGCCCCACGGATGCCGGGTTGGGGTGCTGATCTGTTATGACAATAACATTATTGAGAACGCCCGCATCAATGCAATCATGGGGGCGGAAATTCTGATCGCCCCTCACCAGACTGGCGGCTGCCTTTGCCGCAGCCCCCATGCAATGGGCTTAGTGGACAAAAAACTGTGGGATAACAGAAATAACGACCCACATGCTATTGAAAATGAACTACGCGGACCAAAAGGGCGGGAATGGTTGATGCGCTGGCTTCCCTCCAGAGCGCACGATAATGGTATTTTTCTTATTTTCAGCAATGGAATAGGCATCGATGGTAATGAAATCCGTACCGGCAACTCCATGATTCTTGATCCCTATGGACGGATTATTAATGAGACCTGGAAAGCTGGAGACGATATGGTCATAGCCGATCTGGACGCCTCCTTGCAGCCGCAAAGTTCAGGACGCAGATGGATGCAGGCAAGGCGGCCTGAACTATATACTCCACTCACTCAACCAACCGGCGCCGAAAAAGGGATCAGAGAAGTCCGTTTGGGAATGAAATAAGCCAGCAAAACTTTTGTTTACCATAATAATCTAAAAAAGTTAATTTTTTTGATAGTAAGTTTTATTTCAAGTAGAATTCTATAGACATAAGTAGTTGCCAATTTTATGTTCGGGTTGAAAAAAACAAGATATTTCCTTATTTCTTTTTTCAGCAAATCATAACAACTGCTTTAACGCTTTGCGCCTGGATAATGTCTTTCAATTTATTATCTATTTATTTGGAAGGATCAATATGAAAAAGTTGTTGAAAGTCTCTATTACTTTTTGTATCTCCATGTTGTTCGTAGCGCCTGTTTTCGCTCAATTCTCCGAAGATCAATGGGATCCGAATGATAACCTGCGGGAAACCGCAACTCAAATGATTTCTCCAACCATTACCGAAGATATCCACGGACCACATAACCTATCTGAAAGTGATCCTCAAGACTGGTTTAAGTTTCCACTGCAACAAGGCGTGATTTACGAATTTTTTGCGACCGGAGAATTCGATACTTCAGGTGAATTGTATGCTACAGATGGAACCACCATAGTCGCCGCTGATGATGATAATGGACCGATCATCAACTTTTCTATTAGATTCAAAGCAGAAACATCAGGCGATTATTTCCTACTGGTTCGCATGTATGAAGATTATCAGGATGGAACCTATAGCCTTCATTCAGTAATCAGAGGAGGCATTGAAGCGCCCAAAGACGATTGGGACCCCATCGACGATACCATTGATGGAGCCGTTTTGTTGGATGCTCCAATTACGCAAGGTACAGATTATCCATTACATACGTTATCAGATGATGATCTCTATGACTGGTTTGCAGTTGATTTGACTGTTGCTGAAACTTATGAGTTCAGTTCTACCGGCGCTTCTGATATAGCAGCCGAACTTTTTCTTCCCGATGGAGAGACTCGCGTTGCAGCAGATGATGATAGTGGTGAAAACAAGAATTTCAGGCTTATTTTCACTCCATCTGAGGATGGAAGATATTTCATTCGTATAAAAATGTTTGAGAGTATTCTGTTTGGCTCTTATGTGCTGCATGTCAAAAGCGGAGTAGAACCTTTACCTGGAGGCGACTTCTGGGATCCCGTCGATGATTTCGTTGAAACAAGCATTAAAATCGGGAAGCCAGCCAATTATCTACAGACTCAAGGTCCACATACCTTAAACCAGACTGACCGCTTTGATTGGTTCCAATTCCAGCTTACAGCTGGCGCGACCTACCAGTTCTCATCAAAAGGCGACTCGAACACTCTGGCTGAATTGTTCTTATCCGATGGAATTACTGAGGTTAGCGCTGATGATGACAGCGGCTTAGACTGGAACTTCTCCATTGTTTACACTCCCCAAACTGATGGAACTTATTATTTGAGAATACGCTCGTTCCAAAACCTGGATGCGACCTATGACCTCGCTTATATTAAAACAGCCGATCCGACGCCTCTTTTCCTGGATCAATGGGATCCAGTGGATGATGATTTCTCTCAAGCCACAGTATTGGGAATCCCAGGTTTAGAGATTCAAACGCATGGCTCGCACAATCTATCTCTAAAAGATCAGGAAGATTGGTTCGTCTTTGTTTTATCGGCGGGAACTGATTATGAATTCCGCACCTCCTGCTCAGCGGATACGGTAGGAGAATTATTCGGCGCCGATGGAACAGACGGAATCACCCAGGAAGACGAAGGCGGCTCCAGTTATAATTTCAGTATGCATTTCAGCCCCTTAACCAGTGGAACTTACTATCTTCGAGTCCGAATGTTCGACCGGGGCAACCGTGGGACGTACTTGCTGCATTACAGTGAATATTCATCAATCCCCGATAGCGCAATCGCTGATGATTGGGATCCAGGAGACAACCAGAATTCCGGCGCCACCGACCTGGGAGTCCTGACTGATTTTGAACAACAACATGGCCCCCATTCCTTGTCGAATGAAGATACTGAAGACTGGTTCATGATTCAACTGGCGGTCGGCGCAACCTATGAAATTTATTCAAGCGGAAACTCCGACACGGTTGCCGCGCTTTATTACGCTGGCGCCAGCCTACCAGTAGTGGAGCAGGATGACGGCGGTTCGGGAAACAATTTCCTGATTCGTTTTTCACCTGATACCGCTGGAACTTATTATCTTAAAGTGAGTGAATTTGTTAATGGTCATGCAACTTATTCCATCCATCTGCATGGCGTACCCAATCTGGTAAGCGAGCAAGAACCGTTCAAAGTCTTTTATATCCAAGCGCAGGAAGAATTTATTCCGATTCCCGGTGGATTTACGGGAATGGATCCCGGAAGCGTCTCGGTTGGATCATTACCGGCCAATATCAATGAGATCACCGATGGAAAAGGCGCCACGATATCCGCCGCGCCTGGAGAAGTAATGTTGTTGCAGTTCCCCCAAGTAGAAACTGGCGGCGGCCTGATTCTTGTCCGTGCATTGGTTGCTTCAAACGGCCCCGGAGCATCGGTGGCGCTAGGCGCTTTGAGCGGCGAGCTGGATGGATCTATCGCCACTAATTTCCCGGCTGATAGTAACGTATTCTTTAACCGCTATCAGTGGATGACGCTTATCTATGAGACGCCGGCGGATACAGTGATTCCCGTATTCCAATTAGCCAACCTTCAAGGCGAACAAGAGGTCAAACTGTATTTAGATAACATTGAGATATACCAAATCCCCAAAGGCGTAAGCATTCCCGGTTGGTTGCTGGCTTCAAGCGCTTCCCGGGAAACAGCGCCGTCATTTCCTCCGCTGCCGGCGCAAACCTATAATTTACTATCTACTGATGAATATATTGAACAACCCGGCGGATTTTTGCAATCTCCTGCAGGGAGAGTTTCGGTTGGCGAATTCCCCGCGCAAGATGGCATGATCAGCGACGGTATAGGCGCTACGCTTGACGTATCGGCTGGAGAAGTTGAACTGCTTCTCTTCCCCACTATCGAATCAGGCGACGATCTGGTTATGATCCGCGCACGGATTAAATCGACTGGCAGTGGAGCATCTATTGCTGTAGTGGGCGTGGATGGATCATTCAACGGTTCGCTGGCATCCCACATTGATATGGATAGCGGTTTGTATGAAGATGGCTATCACTGGGTAGTTTTCACTTATTATCCACCTTCGGGAACAGTGGCGCCTATTGTACAACTGGCTGGCGGTTCTGAAACAAGCGGCGTTTCCTTATACCTGGATGCTTTGGAGGTATATCGATTCCCCAAAAACTGCCCGATACCGACGGTATTGATGTATGCTGAGTGATAATGGGTGGATTTTCGGTGGGTCGATGAGGCTGACACCACCCTACGCTTGAGTGATATTATTGGGTAGGATTTTTGGACGGAATAGGTGGATTTTTGGTGGGTCGGTAAAGCTGACCCACCCTACGCGTAGGTTGGGTGGCTTTATATTTTCTCTGTAACATATTTTGTTAAAAATACATCTCTTTATATATCGCTTTTAAGAAATTTGTGCGATGATAAAAAGACGTACTATTTATATTGCAATTCTAATAATTGGGAAACTATGCTTTTCTTTTCAGAGAAAAAATCCCGTTCAACCTCTCATCAGGTTGAACCAATATCCGACTCATCCCCTTCAATCCACATCGGCCATGTGAGACGAGAACACAGGCGGTTGTGGATAATTGGATTTATCCTGATTTTCATTACTTTCTTCTATTTCTGTAGGCCGCTTGACCTGCTTTTCAATTGGATATTTGTATATGAGACGCCCTTTCACAATGCTGACGTAGTTCTTGTCGGGGGGCTGGGCGGCAATCTTGATATGGCGATTGACTTATATCATCAGAATAAAGTAAAAGCGATATTGATAACCAGCGGCGTCCCGGATACGTATAAAGATGTTGACGCCCCCGTTTCGATGCTCTATTTTATTAAACAGAAACTTGATGAAGCCGATGTCCCATTGGAAGACATTTCCTGCATCCCCAGAAAAGCCACCAATATGCTTGACCGTCAATTGATGATCCGCGACTGGATCAAAATCCGTAATTTCCACTCTTATATCATGTTCACCCGGCGTTATAATTCCCGCATGAATAAGATCATGCATGATGACACGTTCCCTGATGACGATGTTGAACTTATCCTATATCCCTCAGATGGAAAAAGCGTCTGGCGCAAACAATGGTTGGGATTGCATAATACCATGATTCGCATGATTTATTGGAAGTTGATTTACCGTTCGCAGATTCAATAAGGGGATGAGTTCATTCGGGCGCCCGAATTGCTTTTATCATAACTATCAATTGAAAATAATATATATTTTCTGAACAGGAGCCTTATTTAGAATAATGTCAGATTCATCAAATATTTCTTGTAAAAAATATGGCGAGATAGCGTTAAGCCAGGCCAATCGCATCCTCGGTCTGGGCGACCGTGACGAGTTTTCTGAATCCTATGGTTGTTACGACCGCTACTATTGGCATTACCGTCAGGTTGATTTTGTTAATGCGCGGTTTCAGGAAGCCAGTCAGTTTCTGGCGCTGCTTTATTTATATAACCATCCCCAAAACCGTTTTTATCATAAACAACGCATCTATGAATGGGCGTCGTCAGCGGTTAAATTCTGGACCCGCATCCAAAGAAGCGATGGCAGTTTTGATGAGTATTGGCCTTTCGAGCGCTCATTTTGCGTAACGTCATTCACCCTATACGCTGCGGCGGAAACCTGCCGTTTGATTGAGTGCCCGACGCCCAAAGATTCACTTTATCAGGCGGCTAAATGGCTATTAGTACGTGATAATCCTATTGTCATGAATCAGATGGCCGCTTCAGCCGTAGCCTTACGAATCACTGGAGAGTTATTGGAAGATGACGCAATCATTGATGCATCAGCTAAACGGATTAATTTCGTTATTGAGAAACAGAATCCACAAGGTTTTTTTGAAGAGTATGGAGGCTATGATATCGGATATCAGACCATCACACTCTCTTGTTTAGGGCAATATATCCTTCATACTCAAGATGAAGACGCCCGACAAGCGGCGCTTAAGGGATTCCGCTTTCTTGATGACAAGATTACTGAAAACGGCGCCTACGATTATAAAAACACCAGCCGCAAAACCCAGTATTTTTATCCCTTCGGTTTTCGGGTATTGCATGAGAATGACCTTCTACAACGTCATCTTAATGGTTTAGAAAACAACGATGTGATTAATCCATCATGGTTCGATGACCGCTATTGCCTTCCTCTGGCTATCGATTACCTGCAAACTGCGGTTTATGATTCGGGAGCTAATTCTTTTTCGATTTTGAAGAAGAAGGAATTTAGTTAAAGCGGATGCTTGGCTGGGGGAGTGGGTGATTTTGGGCGCTCACGGGGAGCGCACCTACATTTGGTTTCTTATGGAGCGCGGTGACCTGGTCGGACAACATTTGGAGAATCACTCTAATACCTTAATCACAACACGTTTTCCCAGCGGCGCCCATATCGTGTGATCGCTGTCCACAAAAAATGCTGTTACCGGGCAATCCACCGCAGCCGCCATGTGGGTGATTCCGCTGTCGTTGCCGATAAATTGGTTTGAGCGACTCAGAATGGCGGCCAGTTTGCGCAACGGCATCTCTTCAAGAATGTGAAAACGAGAATCCGTTGGCAATAACTCAGTTAGTTGGTTAACGGCTTCTTTATCTGCCGGACCGCAGGTTAACAGATAAACCACGGGTAAATCATAATCGATATTCTTGGCCGCTTGGACGAAGAGTTCCACAGGCGCTTGTTTGGAACGGCTTCCAGCGCCTGCATGAATAGCAAGAATGTACTCCTCACTGCGATTTATCCCCAATGATTCCAGATATAAATCCGCTTCAGTTAATTCATGCTCACTTAGAGAAATCATAGGAAATGGTATTTCGTCAATCTCAAGCAATCCCTTCAGGATTTCATGATAGTGATTAACGCAATGCATCCCAGAAGGTGGCGGCAGCGCCTCACACACCCGGATGATAGCATCAGGCCTGACCTGTAAGCGTTGGGCGATGATTTGGTGATCCTTACCGCCAAAGTAAAGTATCACATCAAATTGCTGTAGATAATTAATGAGTCTAACAGGAAGGGGATCATGTTCAGCGTAAAGGCGCTCCATACCCTGAATATCAGAAGATACTGCATTATCAGCCAATCCTTGACCTACCAATAATGAGGCGCGTTCTTTGATCCCCATTACTTCGATCCAGGCCTCAGGCGCCTGACGCCGGATGGTTTGAATTAAAGAAGAGAGTAGAATCGAGTCGCCGATAGCGCCTTGCCGGACAATAAGCCATCTCCGTAGATGAATGCTTTTATCCGCCATTATCCGGCTTCTTGAGTTGGTAGATTTTTACGCTGTGATCTGCATAAATTTTAGTTAGATAATCGTTTTTTAATATTGATAGATCAACGATCCCCGGATCATCAAGATAAGGATCGACCAGATGGGTTACATGGTTTCGCCATAAAACTTTGGCCAGTTGACCGGGCGTTATATCTCTATCAAGTTCATGCAAAAATGGAATATAACCATATTTAATTCTGGCGATATGCTTATGTTTAAGCGGGTATCCCATACCAAGAACCAAGGAATCTTCCGGCAAAGTTTTATTAGCCCATTTGGCAGCTCTGTAGTAACTGAATCTTTTGCCCAACCATTGATCGCGCTGATCTTCTGTTATTATAGGAATGGGAGATTCTTTCAGGGCGCTCAACTGGTTAAAACGATAGGTTACTGAATTAGCTAACAGGACTAAAGCGAATCCGGGAATAATATACTTACCCCAGGGACTGGTTTGTTTAGTGTAATTAGCTAACGCCTCAAGCATAAAAGCTGCGGGAATCGATAACAGCGCTATTGTAGAAAAGAAAAAGCGGCCATCCATGTTGTCGCAGCCCATAACAAACAACATTGATGAAATAAACACATAAACCGATAAACCTCTCAAACTAGCTGATGACATTTTTTTTGCTTGAGGCTGCCGGCTCCACCAGGGAGCGACCAGTAAAGCAACCATCCCGATCAATACCAGAGCATTACCTTCAAGCAGAAGATTATTGATTCTTTTAAGAATCTCATGAGGAATATTGCTCAACCGGTAAAACTCAGCAGGCGGCGCGTGATTCCTGATAAATTGATAGGCCTCTTGCGCTGGGGGAATATTCATTCCAAAAACTTGCGGCAAGAGTGGATATACCGGGTTTTGAGTCCAGATCATATTGCATATCATCCAGGGCGCAACCGGGATCAGAACCGCTAAAGACCACAATATGGTCAATCGAATGACGCTATCTCTACGCAGTTTCCATAAAGTTATTAAAACCAGCATTAAATATGGGATGAAAAAAACCATAAATGAGACGTATTTCGTCCCAAGCGCCATCCCGGCGAATAGTCCAGACAAGATGAAAAACTGCGCTCTCGCTCCAGATTTTGGTTTATCCCACACTATGGAAAGCAAGTACAGCGCTCCTAATTCCCAAAACGCCCGTCCGAGATCAATGTATGATGCGGTAGCTACAAAACCGAAAAGCGGAATGGTTATCACCAATAAAGCGGTCAATAAAGCGGCCTCATGACTTATGATTTTTTTAATAAAAGAGGCGATAGTAAGAATGCACAAACAGCCAAACATAAGATGCAATAGTTTGACCAGATGATCTTCACCGATGGCCAGCGCCAGACCATATACGATTTCACAATTCTTGGGCATATAGGAAAACACATGCCAGGGAATCTCGACAATACTATGATTAGCCAGGTAAATGGTGGGAATAGTTAAATGATAATCGTAAGGATCATGCCGCGTTTCCGGCGTCATGGCATTGAATACGTAGATGATCAGCATAACGCCAATACAGATTCGCAGAAACAGCGAATTCCAACTGGAACTGCTGTCTGTAAATTTCTCGGTAAAGAATGATATTCCGCGCAGTTCCCATAATCCGCCCACTGACGCCATGAGCCATAATAACCATAATGCGATCAGAAAAGGTGAATAATATAGCCTTAGAAAGCCCTGCAGGATCAGCAGGAAGGTTAAAATTATTAATCCCGCTCCAATGCGGCAGGGGTAAGGTATTACTTGCGGATCGATCTTAAATAGACCTATAGCCCACCGCCCGATGAATGCGCTTCCTAGAGGAATGCTCAATCCAAATAAAATGAGTATAATAAGGTCTATCATCTTTCGCGAATAACTACTGTCTTACAGTATAAATAAAGTTGCTTTGTTTTCTGAGGTAATCTAGTATGCATTTAACTTTTGTATTTGACAATATCATTCTTAGCCATCAACCGCTAGGCGCATCATATATTTCATCCATTCTCAAAGAAGCAGGACACCAGATATCTGTGGTAAATATTGATGATGGCGATTATATAGAAAAAATTCTTCAATTGAAACCTGAAATTGTCGCTTATACTTTAGCCACTACTCATGCGCCCAGTTTTTACGCTGCTAACCACGCCATAAAAAAAGCCTATAAATGCATCTCTCTTTTTGGCGGACCGCATCCCATTTTTTTCCCGCAGATGATCGAAGAAGATGACGTGGATATCATCTGCACCGGCGAAGGTGAATACCCGGTATTAGAATTGTTAACCGCTATTGAAGAAGGCCGTGATTATACCAATATTCCATCTATCACCGCTAAAATCAATGGTAAAATATTCCGCAATCCCAATAGACCTTTTCTTACCAAGGAAGAGCTGAACCTGCTGCCATTCCCGGATCGCGAGCTTATCCGGGATTGTACAGTATGGAATGACCGCACCGGCTACATCATGGCGGGCCGTGGATGCCCCTATGATTGTTCGTATTGTTTTAATCACGTATCACGCGAATCACAACCGGGTCGATGGTGCCGTCAACGCAGCGTGGATAATGTGATAGCCGAGTTAAAATGGTTGAAGGATAAATACCAGGTTATTTATAACGCATTCCAGGATGACACTTTTATTCTAAACAAAAAATGGTTGATGGAATTTCTGCCGCGTTACCGGGATGAGATCGGCTTGCCATTCGTCTGCAACGTGCGCTGCGACCTTACTAATGAAGAGAAAGTGCAGAAACTGGCTGAAGCGGGTTGCATTAGAGTCGCTACCGGCATAGAGAATGGCGATGACGAGCTGCGGCGCGTGATTCTTTCCAAAAATGTAACCACTCAACAGATTATTGAATCCTGCGACTTATATAATAAATACGGCATCCGTGTGATTGGACAAAATATGTTCGGCGTTCCCGGAGAAACGGTTGAATCCGCTTTATCAACCATCGAGTTAAATATCCGCTGCCGGACTCATACCAATACCTTTTCTTTTTATGGTCCCTACCCAGGAACCAAACTGGGAAACCTGTGCAAAGAGAAATACGGTTTCAGCGGCAAACTGGAGGAACTACCACGGGAATACCAGGACTGTCTGGCGCCAAGCATCAAACTGGAAAACAAGCAGTTAATCGAAAAAATCGGGCAATGCGCTCATCTCTTCATGAGTTATCCCCGGCTGTTCCCGATCATAAAAACGCTTATTAAAAGACTGCCATCCAATAATCTTAAATTAATGCTTTTGGGATGGCTCTATAGCATCAAGCAAAGTTTAATTAAGAAAGGCATTGTCGGTCTACCGTCAGTATGGCATCAACCAAAGTTTATCCGTGATATTAGCCAGTCGCCGCAACCCGAAATAGCAGTTCAATCCGTGTCGCGCGAGAAGGCTAAAGAGGCGGCTGGATAAGGTTGGTTTGAATGATAAGGTTTATATTCGCGGAATTATAAAAAAAAATATTTATAAAAATCCCTTTAGTACTATTTACAAAAGAAACCATTATATCGCATACTCAACTCAGTAAAGATTCGGGAGGATGAAATCATGAAGCGAGTTGCAGTTATTCTATCAGGATGCGGCGTATTTGATGGATCGGAAATTCATGAAGCAGTTCTGACGCTGCTGTATTTAGATAAAGGTGGAGCGGATACCCGGTGCTTTGCTCCCGATAAAGAGCAGATGCATGTAGTGAATCACCTCAAAGGGGAACCTGAAGCAGACCAGTCCCGCAATGTATTGATCGAATCAGCGCGAATCGCGCGCGGTGAAATCACGCCTCTCTCTGATCTTAAGATCAACGAATTTGACGCAGTAATTTTCCCCGGAGGTTTCGGGGCGGCCAAAAACCTATGCACGCTGGCGGTGGATGGCGACTCATGCAGCATTGATCCTGTCGTTCAACAGGTAATTATTGATGCGGTCGATAATGATAAAGTTATCGGCGCCATCTGCATTGCTCCTGCGCTTGTGGCGCGCGCTTTGCAAGATAAGACTTTGAATCCAGTTATGACAATTGGAACCGACGCCTCGACCGCTGGCGCATTAAGAGCCATGGGCGCGGAGAATCAACCCGCCTCAGTAACTGAAATCGTGGTTGATCAAAAAAACAAACTGGTGACAACGCCCGCCTATATGCTGGGGCAAAGCATCGCCCCGGTAGCGGAAGGCATTGAAAAACTGGTAGCCAAAGTCCTGGAAATGGCCTAGCCCGTTTTATCATTATTCAGGTTATATAACATAACCTGATAGATATCGACTAACAAAAAAAGGCTTTCCGCTACGGGAACCAGTTAAACAACTGCTATCCTTCAGCCGGAAATCACGCATGGAATTGAAACTGATCGTTATTAATGAAACCTGCACAAGATGAAATTCAAAAAGTATTGACTGGCAACAATGAAACAATTCTCTTTATTGATGATGAAGAATTGATCAGGCGTTTAAACCAATCCATTCTGGAAGATTCGGGTTACACGGTTATTACCGCTGCAGATGGTGAAGACGGTCTGGATATTTTCTATAAAGAAAAAAATAACATTGATTTAGTAATCTTGGATTTTTCTATGCCCCACCTTTCCGGTTCTGAAGTTGCAGAAAAGATACTGGTAAGTTCGCCTGACGCCAAAATAATTATAAGCAGTGGATATATTCAAGATTGGCAAATAAAGTCGCTAAAACAGCTCGGCATTACTGGATTTCTCGATAAGCCATACCGTACAGATATTTTATTGCAAAAAATCAAAGAAACGCTTAATCGTTAGTTTTTCATACTACTCATCAAGATCAGGCTCATTTATATTTTCCTGAATAACGTATGTTTTCTTGCCCTGGCTTTCGTAGTAAACACGTGTAAGCAATTCAGCCAGCAGTCCAATCATGATTATCATGATTCCTACCAGAGAGAAGAAAACCATCAAAATCAGAAAGCCATTTTCAGATGCTTGCTCTCCATCAATAAAAAGATCTTTGGCGACTTGCACCGCGCATAATAATCCCAGCGCATTAAAACCAATGCCAACCATACCGAAGAAATGCATGGGACGGGTTAAGTAGTTGCCTAGTAAGACCAGAACCGGCAGATCAAGCAGAACCTTAAAAATCCGGATCAATGAATATTTGGATTTCCCACATCGCCGTGGAAGATGATTGACTTCGATTTCAGCTACGGTTGCGCCAGCCCAATGCCCCAGGATGGAGATAAAGCGGTGCATCTCACCATAGAGAGAGACATGCTTTAATATTGCACTACGGTATGCTTTCAAGGTGCAACCGTGATCGTGAATTTTGACTCCGGTAATTTTGGATATCAACCAATTAGCTATGCGGGAAGGTATTTTTTTTGAGAATAACGGGTCTTTTCTACTACGGCGCCAGCCGCTGACAATATCATAACCTTCATCCAATTTCTCCAGTAATTTCCTGATATCCGCAGGATCGTTCTGGTAATCGGCGTCCATTAGAACAATGATCTCGCCACGGGCTTGATCCACCCCTGCAGTAATGGCCGCCGTCTGTCCGAAATTTCTTTTAAAAACCAGAACCCGCACACGAGAATCCCCGCCAGCGAATTCACGCAAAACATCTACTGATCCATCTTCGCTGCCATCGTCGCAATACAGAATCTCATAGGATAATCCTGTCGCTTGCAATTCCTTGCATAGCGCATCATGCAGAGTTCGCAGACTTTCAACTTCGTTATACACGGGTAATACGACTGATAGATATGTGTTTTTTGATTGATTTTCCATAGTGGTTGAATTCTCTTGGGTTTTGCTTATTCAAGCAGAATATATCACTCTATAGCGCTTGTCAAAAGTATGTGCGCATAGAAATCCCTTCTTTTATCCCTCACACCACAAAAAAAAGCTTGACAACTATTGTATTATTGTTATAAACTATTAGTACAATATTACATTGGAGCAATTTTGTGAAGATTCTTATTGATTCCAAGAGCGGCGTACCTTTCTACCGGCAGATAATCGAGCAGGTTAAATTTGCTATTGCACGGGGAAACCTGCAATCCGGCGATCAACTGCCGACCGTCCGTCAACTGGCGGTAGACCTTTCCATCAATCTTAATACCGTCATCCGGGCTTATCGTGAACTGGAAATTGGGGGAATGCTTACCACGCAGCAAGGATCGGGAACCTTCGTCAGCAAAAACCGACCGGAAATCGACCAACTGGAAAAACAGCGTATGCTGGATCAAATTATAACCGATATGCTGGCGCGCGCCTCATCTTATGGATTCAAAATTGACGAATTAATAGAAGGATTACAACAACGCAAGGAGGAAGTGAAATGAGTAACAGGTACAAAACACCAAACAAGTCAGACAAACCATCATTTTCGCTGGAGAAATTCTCCACCACATCACGGGCGGATTTTCGTTTCTCTCCGCTGAACGCACTCATTCTGGTCTCGATTTTTGTTGTTGGCCTTATCGTTCATCTTCAATTTCACGATTATTCAGTCGAAGTGGTCTCAATCTGCCTTGGATCAGCCTTAACCTTGGCTGTATGCCTGAGGTTAGCCCAAGTTTGGGAGACGGTAGTCGTACTGGGAACTCTGGATTGCCTTATAGCCTATATATTAATGCGGCCTGAAAGCGAGGTCATGATTATTACGATTATCATCGCCATCCTGCTCTCCCCATCGGTTCAGATCGCTTACCAATGGGAACGTGCGGTTATGCTGCGTTTCGGAAAATTCAGGGGTCTACGTAAACCGGGCTTGTTTATCATCATGCCTGTTATGGATAAAGTCGCCCAATTCGTCGATCAGCGTATCCGGGTGGCGGATTTCAGCGCGGAAACCACATTGACCTCTGATACCGTACCGGTCAACGTTGACGCCATAGCATTCTGGATTGTCTGGGATGCAGAAAAAGCCGTACTGGAAGTTGAATACTTTGATGAAGCCGTCATCCTGTCAGCCCAAACTGCTCTGAGAAACGCCATCGGCAAACACGATTTGGCCGTACTTCTTTCAGAACGAGACCGCCTGGGCGCGGAAATTCAAAAAGCTCTGGATGAAAAAACCAGCGCCTGGGGCATAACCACCCAAGCCGTGGAGATTCGTGACATCATTATTCCCAAAGGCCTGGAGGATGCCATGTCCCGTCAGGCTCAGGCTGAACGCGAGCGCCAAAGCCGTATTATCCTGGGAACGGCGGAGACGGAAATCGCAGAAAAATTCGCCCGCGCCTCAGAGCATTACATAGATAATCCCGTCGCGCTCCATCTACGCGCCATGAATATGGTCTACGAAGGTCTGCGGCAGAAAGGATCAATGATTATCGTTCCATCTTCCGCCATCGAATCAATGGGTCTGGGCGCCCTGGGAGGTCTCACCGCTCTAGGCAGAGAGATACCCGGCGGCCATGCGCCAGAACCGGAAACACAGGAACCAGAAGTTACAGAACCGATAGACGATGCAGTAAACGAATAGAATAACTATATATCTGGAGGCGACTCATGAACGATGAAATGACAGTTTCAAATCTCTTGGATGCAACCGCCAAAGTGTTGATACGTTGCGTTATCATCGAAGCAGTAATTATGGGAGTATGGATAATCTTATTCTTCTTGGTAGGAGATTTCTTCTCTAAATTCCATTCTGAACTATCCGGTATTTCCGAACAGAATTTTGTTCTGTTAAATTATTATGGATTGACTTTCTGGAAAAGCATTATGGTGTTTGCCTTGATTGCATATATATCAATCCGTATGGTTTTGAAGAAGTCATAAGTGGATCTTGGTGGGCTACGCTATCGCTTTTAGCCCACCCTACACGGGGGTTGGTGGATTTTTATGATGGAGTGGATTTACGGTGGGTCGGTAAAGCTGACCCACCCTACGTGTAGGCTTTATGCAGGGGGCTTGGCGCATTGCCAGCCTTTATGCAATTGGATTCCCAACTCCTGGATTATTTCCTTGTATTCCGGTTTTGCTGCGACATTTACATTTTCATCAGGATCATTGCTATGATCATATAGTTCAACAGCAATAGTTTTATCTTCATCCGTCTTGATCCATTCGGTGTAACGGAAATGATCGGTGCGCATGGAATATCCCATGATGTTTTCGCCGCGGGGGTATTGGCTGAAAGCAGCTTTTTTCCAGGGCCTGTCGGGGGATTTAATAAGCGGCGTCAGACTGACGCCTTCCAAACCTTCGGGAACCGGTAAATCGCACAGCTCGCACAGCGTGGGATATATATCGACGAATTCAGTTAGACCATCAGTTTTAATATTGGTTGCCGGCATCTCTGGCGCACTGATAATAAGCGGCGAGCGGGTAGATGTTTCAAAGTTCGAATGCTTACACCACAGGGAATGCTCGCCTAATTGCCAGCCATGATCTCCCCAGACCACTATAACGGTATTTTCGCGTAATCCAAGTTTGTCCAGTTCATCTATCACCCGGCCGATTTGAGCATCAACATAACTGGTCGATGCATAATAAGCGCGGGTAAGTTCATGCGCTTTATTATCAGTTAACGGACCTTCTTTGGGAATATCATTGTAGTTGCGCAATTCACCGAAATTATGCAGCGCTAGTTTGGGAGCGTCTTTAGGAGCAAAGAGGTTGTCGGCCAAGGTTATTTTATCTGCTGGATAAAGATCATAATATTTCTTGGGCGCCACAAAAGGTAGATGAGGTTTTAGAAAACCAACCGCTAAAAAGAAGCGTTGATTTTTGACTGAATTAAGTAGTTCAATGGCTTTATCAGCTGTCTGACCATCGGGTAGAGCATTATCGGGCGCATTAGCTGATTCCCATGATGGCCCGCGAACACGGAATTTGGGGCGGGAAACCTTGAGAGGCTGACTGGTCTGCGGGTCTTGTTTTAGTATTTCAACAGCCGGACCTTTATTGGTATCCATGATAGCCTCTAGTTCCCGGTTCATTTCCTGAATGATTCCAGGGTCGCTATAAGAGGGTCCGGTAGGCTGCCAGTGGCGCACGCTCCATGAATAAGAGTCATTCAATCCACCATGGTAAATCTTACCTAAGGCTTGAGTGTGATAACCATGTTTTTTGAAATATTGAGGAAGAGTTACTACATTAGGTATAGTTAATCTGAAATGAGTTTGCAAATCATAAATTTTGGTTGTATCAGGACGCAGCCCGGTTAGAAGAGATGTGCGTGATGGGCTGCAAACCGCCTGTTGGCAATAAGCACGGTTAAAGACAATTCCCTTCTCCGCCAGACGATCAAGATTAGGCGTGTGCATCTGTTTTTGACCATAACAGCCCAATTGCGGCCTGAGATCATCTACGGCAATAAAAAGTACATTAAATTTACCTTTGGTCTGAGCTAGCGCATTAGCGGATGAAAGGGCAACGGCTGCACCTGTTAAACCTTTTTTTATAAATTCCCGACGTGATGTCAATTTCATACTGCTACCGCCTTGTTATAAATACTATTGGTCGCTGATTCAGATATTTCTTAATCAAGGGATGAACAAGCTTAGAATGCCGTGTTTACGCTTGGAAATCAATATAAATCAATTTATATATATTACTCTATTCCCACATATTCAGAGCGATATCCGCATAAACCCTGGCGGTATCGCTCAGCGAACTAACCTTGGCGTATTCCTGACTTCCATGAATCCCATCTCCTTCAACGCCATATCCAATAGAAGGACAGCCAGCGTTGTTAGTAAAAAAATGCAGATCAGTGAAAGCGCCGAAAATGCATGATCGGGGAGTTTTACCGGTAACATATTGCACTGCGTTTTGAGTTGTATGACAAATACCTGAGTTGGAGTCCGTGATTGCTGCATCAAAATCCATCAGCACATCCATTTTAGCCTTTAATTGTTTATCACAATGCATTGCATTTGCTATTATGTTTTTGAAATCTTTAACAAGCAATTTAACATTTTCCTCAGGTATTAGACGGCGGTCGAGGGTGAAATGAAAATCCGAAGGGATAGTATTGACCTTGGTTCCTCCACCTGATAAGCCGCCAATGGTCAGGCTCGGTCGCCGCGCACTGCTGCGGTCCATGGTGAATCCAGTCTCACGATTTAGACATTGTTTGTGATATTCACGGATTATTTCCAACAGATCGAGTCCCTTTTCAAATGCATTGACTCCAGCTGCCGGATTGGAGCCATGAGCGGCAACGCCCTTGATCAGGATATCAATCCACAGGACGCCCCGATGACCAATCATAATGGAAGCGCCCGCGCCGCCTTCACATATTACCGCGGCATCAGGGCGAACGATGCGCTCTTTCACAATGTACCCGGCGCCGCACATGCCGCCGATTTCTTCATCACAGGTGAATGATATTTCAATGTTCCATGGGGGTATCAAACCAAATTCGCGCAAAGCTTTGAAGGCATAGATGCATGATGCCATGCAGCCTTTCATATCTGATGTTCCCCGGCCATAAAGGCGTCCTCTTTTGACTACGGGATCAAAAGGATCAGTCTTCCAATCATCTGTCACAGGAACGACGTCATAATGACTGTTGTAATGCAGCGTCTTACCAGCGCCCACATCCCATCGAGCGACCAGATTATAACGGGGTAAATCCCATGTTTCCCGTGGAGCATAACGCTGCTGATATTGTTTGGGGACGCGAATAATATCTGTTTTGAAGCCGATCTGTTTCATTTGATCCGCAAGGAATACCGTTAAAGGCTTGAAATTTTTCCCTGGAGGGTTTTCTGTAGAGATACGGCATAGGTCCTGCGTTAGTTTAACAAGATCATCACGGCTATCATTAAGATATTTCTTTATTTGTTTTCTTGCTATATCAATTTTCATATCAAAATATAAGATTCCTAAGAATCAAGTACATTCCATTCAAGACTTTGATTAACCATAGTATATGACTACAAGGCATTCTATCTATATTGGATAGAATACCATACTGATATCCAAACTTCGAGTCTTTTCGATAAATAATATTAAGAATTATTCTATGGCAGCAGCCAATGTCTTGGATGTATAACCAGAATAAGAATTAAGCAACAGAAAATCATACCGCCGATAGATACGGCGATAATGAAATTCCAGGGAAAGTAATGCAGCGTTATAGCGTGTTCACCCGCAGAAACGGGGATAGCAATGAAGGAATGGTTGGCGCGCATGATCTTCACATCCTGATTATCCACTGTCGCCTGCCAATTGGGTGAATAGTTTTCGGTAATAACCAGGAATCCATCATATTGGGATCGGGTATCGAGCTGAATAATATCAGAATTCAGGCGATTATATTTAACCGTTGTCTGTTCGCTTCGAGGTATGGAAACAGGCGAAGATTCAAATGCTATTTCTTCTCCTACAGGAAAGAATACCGGGATTTCTTCATCTGCTTTTAATGACTCAAATCCAGAAATAAGTTCAGTCAAACGTTCATACCGCGCCAGACGACGGGTCAGGTAGACCGGGGGAAATACAGTGGGATTCTTATAAACCGGCAGTTCTGACGCAGCATTAGTTAATTGCAATCCTAGATGATCATCAGTCAGAAAGTCTATTTCCATGATTACCAGTTTGGAATTGGGCAATAGAAAATCGACGAATACTCCATCAGCCATTGAAGGTTTATCTAACTTAAATACAGCGCTGTATTGATTAACCGACATATAACCTGCTTTTGAGGGTACCGGAAACCACCTGAAAATCCTGGCTTGTTTATGATTGGCGGTATGATCAGGATATATGGTTATATAATTTGCAATATCCTGACCGACGCGAACTGGAAATGTCTGGACAATATCACTGGCATTAGTAACATTAACCCGCGCCGCAATAGCGCCATGGGGCGCATTGAATGCCCCGGCCAGCAGCCAGCGGAACATGACTGATTCAACTGTTTTTGGCGCCTTGGCCTTACTTCCCAGACGTCCCGGTTCATTCAATTCCGCTCCTTTACCCGTATAGAGTATTTCCTGATTGGGGTATCCAATAACCGTACTTACCGACAATATATCCAGCAGACGAGATGGAAGTTTTTTCAACCGTATGGTGCGGGTTTTATCTGTAGCGGTCGAATGATCCGCCCATTGACGAACCAGTTCGCCATATCTTTTGGGAAATAGAGGATCGTAACCCTGTATTTCCGGCAATCGATAAACTTCAGGCAGCCGGTGCATCATGGCAGGACGCAGTATAGGCATGCGTACATCGCTCCCAGTATCTATCATGGGAACGTAACTACAAACGCGATACCCTGGTTCGGTCTGTTTATCCGCCAGACGTACATTGCGGGGCTTCATGAATAAATCCGGTGATCCGGTTTGTAAAAAAAGCCTTTGAGAATATAAGGCGGATTGAGCAATTAAAAGAACCAGCAATAAAACGATGATCAAAGACTTATTGCTCTTTTTATACACCAGAATGACTGCTGATAAACAAGTTAAAGCCGTCCACAAAGAGAAGGAAACCAGCGCCCATTGAGTATCTGTGATCGAATCAGGATTGAAGGTCTGAGTCAATGCGGAATGCGCTAGAGCCGTCCAGGTTTGAGGATTTGAATAACCAGCGAAAACTACAATCGACAGTAAAATTACAGCGAAAAAAAGTAAAGCGTATAAACGTTGTTTGGAGAGAACCTCCCGGTTAAGCCAGGCTTGCAAGCCATAGGCGGAGCAAATGGGCAATGATAAAGCGGCTATGAGCAATGAGCGATTGGGAAGATTCAGCGTGCTCCAACCAGGGAAGAACCTATAAAGCAAGGGATAGAGCATACCTTCGGCGCCGAGCGTACAGAGGATAGTGAAGATGAAAGCGAAAACCAATCCCAGACGAAGCCTTTTGG
Source organism: bacterium (assembly GCA_963662285.2). Lineage (GTDB taxonomy): Bacteria > Hinthialibacterota > Hinthialibacteria > Hinthialibacterales > Hinthialibacteraceae. Next base: position 60,013 of record CAXXMV010000003.1, on the reverse strand, counting down.
GCATATTGAAAAAACCTACTGGCAGAAAGAATAACGCCGTGGCCCCGATATAACAGGTTCCTTCCCAGGGTTCGCAACGGCTGATGCCCGGTTGCGACATGCCTCCGAAAAATACTTTCCAAATATCCCCCCATCCGATTGATCCCTCCAGGGCTTTAGATAATTCCAGGTAGGTTCGACCGGATTCAGGTAGATAAAGCAGCGCAGGCAGCCACATTCCAACTGTGAGGATAACCGATAAAAGAGTTGTTCCTAAAAGCGCGACCAACAGTGAAGAAGAGGATTGTTGGCGATAAACGGCGTATCCTATCGTAATAAATGACAAGAATATCAATGCGTAGACTACGGTATGAGGGACGCCCGCCAGAATTGCCATAGCTAGCAGCAAGGCTGATGCGATATAGGGAGTCCACTTTTTTGTTTCCAATCCCAATAGATAAAAATATAAAACGCCAGGCAGCCAGCTAATGCCCTCCAACAGCCCCAGGTTGGTTATTTTACATCTCCAGAAAGTGCAGAGCAGAAAGGTCAATCCACCGAATAACGCCGCTTCTGAGGAGAGTTTCAAACCCCGCAAAAGAAACGCCATCAACAAAGCGCCCAGTATGATATGCCCGGCCAGCAGTATGGCGTAACCTATATGCGTAGGGAAAAAATAGAAAATAAGATTGGGAGCATAAAGCAGTTGTGATTGTGGATTGGCTTCACGGGGAAAACCACAGAACATATAGGGATTCCAGAAACCGATTTCCGAATCGCCATGCATGGCCCGTAGAGGATAAAAGAAGAGCATCGAATCTTCGTCAAGCGGTATTTGCGCTTCGAAGACTATGGCAACATGGAAGGATACGGCAATGATTATTAAAATAAACGCATATAACGCATCCCTCCGGGAAAGGGATGGTATACCGCATATTTCAGTTTTGTTTATATCAATCATAACATTATTAAAATGATAAAACGATAAAGATGCAATTGATGTAATGAATAAATGCTTATTCGGACAAATACACCTTAGCAAAAATATCTCATTTTGTCTTCCTTTCAAAATGTAATGGCTTGGGTGAAAAGAAGGAGAGTGATAGAGTAACTTATAGAGTAGTTGTCATAATAATGTTCTGATTGGCGATTCGTAGAAGCCAGAAAAGATTGGCTTCTACGAAAACCAAACGTGGTAATAAACGAACAAATTCTGATAATCGCTCTATTACGAATAAGGTCATCATTATTGACTAAATCAATACCAAAATAATTCAAATTTTTTTATAACGTTTAGAGTGATATTCATAATTATAACGCATGAAACGCCATAACCTATTCATTTTCATTTCGTTTTAATGAAGATTAAGCATTTTGGTTAATTAAAATAATTAGTTGGGGAACATAAATGAAAACAAGAGGAGCGCCCAAAGGACCAATCGGGAAATTTATAACGGTTGATATTGCTACTATTGCAGCCTCTCTCGCTTTGGCTTTCCTGATTCATTTCCAGGAACTGCGCACCGAGAATCTGAGCATATACACAACTCTTTTTATACCAATTATAGTAGTTAGAATCAGTTCCTTCTTTTATTTCCGTCTTTATGATTTCCGTCGTAATCTGACTAAGTTCGATATCATATATTTCACTTTTTGGGCTTCGCTTTTAGCGCATTTCATTGAGATTCTGGCCATTTTATACGTCGGCGCATTTCAAGAAGACGTCTCGCATCAGATTTCACGATACATCTTACTGATAAACTTCTTATTAAGTTGGTGGCTGGCCTGTGCATGGCGTTTGCTATACCTGACCCGGCGGCGCAAGTGGGCTTATGACAAAACCCGTCTTTTGATAGTTGGCGCTGGCGCCTTGGGAGAAAGCGTTCTGGAGGATATTAAACAGTATTCCCGCTTGGGTCATGAAGTTATCGGCCTGATTGATGACAATATCGAAAGCCCCGGACCAAACACTCCCATATTAGGAAAAATGAGCCATTTAGGGTCTTTGGTTGAAGAACATAGAATTGACGAGATTATTGTTACCTGTCAGGCGGCGAACCGCCAGGAACTTTTAGACATATTATCCACTTGCCAGGAAACCGGCTGCATCGTGCGTTTGCTGCCTGAATTATACGAAGTGATTATCGGACAGGTCGAAGTAGTACAGGTTGCCGGGATTCCCCTCATTACGGTAGAATCAGAGACAACCGATGATTTAATGTTGTTCAGCAAACGCGCCTTCGACCTGGTATTTGGAACTATCTTTATAATTTTATTAGCGCCCGTTATTCCTGTTATCGCTTTATTAATAAAAAAGAGCAGCGAGGGGGATGTCTTCTATAGACAAACACGCATTGGTAAAGACGGAGCGCCCTTCCGAATTTATAAATTCCGCACCATGTTCAACGACGCTGAAACTGATACAGGTCCAGTAAAATCTTGGGCGGATGATCCGCGAGTCACTTCAATCGGACGCATACTGCGCCGCTGGAGACTGGACGAAACTCCTCAGTTATTTAACGTACTTAAGGGAGATATGAGCCTGGTCGGCCCCAGACCGGAACGTCCCCATTTTGTGGAAAAATATAAGACGGATATTCATTTATATGGCATCCGCGAATCAGTCAGACCCGGCGTAACCGGATTAGCCCAGATACACGGTTTCTATAATTCACCCGTCGAACATAAATTACGCTATGACCTGGCTTATATAAATAACATGTCGATCCTGCTCGATCTGAAAATCCTCTTCAATACCATCCGTGTAGTTGTTTCAGAAAAGGGAATAACAGATTGAATGAGAGGGTGAGAATTATCACTATCCCCGCATATTGGAGAGTAACATATTCTCCCCCCAAGTTTGGGGGAATTAGAGGGGGATTGCGCTTCAATCTCTTAATCCTTCCCCAGGCTTGAGGAAGTGATATCACCACCCCTTCATATTTGATAGATAAGGCCGCAACAGACCGCTTTTCACTTCATATTTACGGCAAACTTTCATACTCTTTTCCATCAGTTTAACTTCACTAAAGCCCAACTTTTGGGATATTTCATTTCTGATTTGATAAAAATCAGCGGGATTTTTAGCGGTATACATAAATATCAGCAAGGGTAATTCTTCTCCCATCACCGCTTCAAACACTATATAACCGTTTTGAATTTCATTTTGTTTATAGAGTTCAACCCACTCCTTGCATGAATCTTCCAATGCAGTTTTCTGATCGTTGAATCCCCAGAAATAAGTGAAATGATAATAACTGTTTTCTTCCAAATCACTGGTTACATCCTCTGGATGATAAGATAAATCAGGTCTTTGGCGGACAATCAACCATTTCTGGTATTCTTTCGATACTTGGATCTTGTCATCCAGTTTTTTATCGATTTTTGCGATATCAGAGGTTTGACTAATTATCTTTTCTATACCGCAGTAGTTCTTTACCGGTGGAAATATCTTAAGATAAGCAGCAGTCTCACTCAGGCTTAAGACAGGTCCAATATATGACTCAATTCCCTTCTCTTGCATAAGTTCATTAAGGTCCATCAAAGAACTTTCATAAGCAGAAATCATGGCTGGTTTTACTTGATCCTCTAAAACAGCGAAATAGCGTACTTCTTCATCCTGGGCTAATGTGGTCATGGAACCAACAAAGATAATTAGTAACGCCAACAAATACAAACTTGTTACTCTCATGCTGTATTCTCCTTATGGAAATAAGTAATAATCCAACTTTTATTATGTTGAATCAATCGTATAAGAATTTTTGGTAAAATAATACTATACCCCATTGTTTTAGATATTATCACGGGTATATTTCATATTAATAATGGTTGTGTTGAGGAGCGTTTATAATGTTTAGATTACCCGATGCATCTTCACCTGAATCTAATATTAATCCTACAATTCAATGCGACGGCAGACGAACTCCCCCCAGGAATTTATTGTTGGTTTATCCAACAATCCCATCAATGACCTATTGGAGTTTCAGCACTGCGTTGAAGATGTTGGGCAAGAAGAGCGCATTTCCTCCATTGGGGCTTGCCACAATTGCCGCCATGCTGCCTGAGTCATGCGATCTTCGACTTATTGATATGAATATTGAGCCGCTGACCGATAAAGATTTGCAATGGGCCGACGCAGTACTAATATCAGCTATGATCGTGCAGAAAGACTCTTTTGATGAAGTCGTAAAACGCGCCAGGCGGTTCTCTATCCCCGTAATCGCCGGCGGCCCCTATCCCTCCTCCGCCTACCGGGAACTTGATGGAGTGGATCATTTCGTTATTGGTGAAGCAGAGAATATCATCCACCAATTCTGGGATGATTTCTCTATCGGTCAGGCGAAGCGGGCATACAGCAGACCTGTATCAAAAAATGAGATGGATGCGGTCTACTCCTTTTTCGGAGATGACGCTGACATACAACTAGTTGATCAATATCCCGATATAAATTCAGCGCCTATACCCAGATTTGACCTATTTAAACAAAAAGCCTACAGGAACATGTCGGTGCAAGCCTCACGGGGTTGCCCGATTGGTTGTGAGTTCTGTGACATCTGGCGGCGTTACGGCAAGAAGCCGCGCTGTAAATCCCCGCAAAACATGACCAGGGAGTTGGATGAATTATATAGACTGAAATGGCGGGGTCCTGTATTCATCGTCGATGATAACTTTATCGGCAACAAACTGAGAGCCAAAGACATTCTGTCTGCTTTAACTCAATGGCAACATGATCATAACTATCCATTTCAACTCTCTACCGAAGGCACGCTTACCATCGCGGACGATCAGGAACTATTGGATGGATTCCATAACGCCGGATTCGATATGGTTTTCGTCGGCATCGAAACGCCTTCTGAAGAAAGTCTGATGGAAACGCGCAAGCATATTAATATAAAGGGAAGCATTGCCCAAAAAGTTGAGAAAATCCAACGCCACGGGCTGCAGGTCACATCTGGCTTCATCCTTGGTTTTGATAATGATCCTAAAGATATCAAAGAGCAGATGATTGATTTCATCCAGGAACTGGGAATTCCCGTCGCCATGGTTGGTTTGTTGCAGGCTCTGCCCGAAACTGACCTCTATGATAGACTCAAACGAGAAGGGCGGCTTCTGAGCAAAGCCAGCGGCAATAACACCCATGACTTTCAAACCAACTTTATACCTAAACGTCCCATGATGGATGTAATTAGAGATTATCAAGCCATTCTCCAGTCTATTTATCCATTAAACCTCTCAGCATATTTCAAGCGCTGCGTCAAACTACGCGAAAAATGGACTGCGCCTAAATACCTGGATTTCTCTCTGCGCATCCGGTGGGAAGAACTTCGCGCCTTCATCAGTTACCTGGTTATTGCGCCATTTAAGTCATACCGCTGGTGCGCCTCTAAATTCTTAATCAGCACGGCATTACGTAAACCAAGTTTCTTCGTGACCGCTGTAAGCCTGGGCATCCAGGGACATCATTTCCGCGAAATAACCCGCTCGGCCTTCGAGGCTTTCAGGCTGGCGGATTATTTCTCAAAAAAACGTGAAGCTTTTTCTCAAATGATGAACCAATATAGAGATAGCACCGCCCGCTCCAGTGAATCCCTTTTAATTGAATACCGCCGATTACGCGATGAAACACTGGCTGAAGCCAAACGCAAATACAATAAATTGAGAAAAGACGTGCGCGAAACGATCCGCGAAGAACATGAATCATTTACTGAAGAGATCAACGAGATGTATCAACAACTGGTTTTCAAATTAACCACCTATTCAGTTTCGAGTATTCGCTAAATACTACAATAGCATAACGCGACTCTGTTAATTAATACAAGTCGCGTTTCAAGACTATCATTTAATCCCGCTGGAACATAAACCACCATATTCCTCTGAATTTTCTATACTTAAAAAACTCAAACAATATGGTACGTTTTATGCATATTACCATATTGAAAAAAAAACCAGGTTTTCAGAAGAAAACCGTTGCTTAAGGAGAAATATCATGCCAGGAGGAGACAGAACAGGTCCAGCAGGATTAGGCCCCATGACTGGCCGTCAAGCAGGTTATTGCACAGGCAATAGTGTTCCAGGATACCAGAGCGCTCCAATGGGCCGGGGATTCGGTAGAGGCTTGGGCCGGGGTATGGGAGCAGGACAAGGCCGTGGTTTCGGTAGAGGTTATGCATGGCGTCGGCAACCAGTCATTCAAAGCCCGCAACTGGTAGTTCAAACGCCAATAGAACCTAGGGCGGCTTCTAATCCAGAATTGGATTTACTCAAAGCGCAAGCTGATTCTATTCAAAACACATTGGAAAGCATCAATCAACGCATCCAGAAGTTGGAAGAATCAAGCGCCAGTTGAAGAAAATAGAATTCACGGGGTAGGAGGATGAATATCTCACTCCTTCCCCGGAATTTATTTCAGCACCATGTTTTCTCCGATTGCAGGGATGGTGAAAGGAGAAAAACGTAAATGATTATTATCCCAGAAATACCAGACCATAGAATCATCTTCCAGGGGATGTTCAAAATTGTATTGTACTTCTAGAGGGCGTTTGTCTTCAGTAATTGAGGTAACCTCAATCCGTACTCCATCCAGTTTGGTTTGTTGTCCGGCATGGAATTTGGTATCGCGTCTGAGAATAATGCGTTCGAATCTTCTATCGGCATTCTTTTGATTTATATGATCCAGCAGCGTCGGGTTCTTTTTCAGACTTGCGTCTGCGGGAGGAAGAAAACCAAGTTCCGGTTTTACTGAGATTGTTTTTTCATCGATTCGTTTTATTTCAATCGGTTCACGACCGGGAGACAGTATCCTTAGATGTCTAGGGATCGGCAAATCATTCAAGATGCGGAAGGGAGTGCAGAAACTGAAGAGGAGAGAGTTTGGCGTATTAACGAAAATGGCGTCTTTAGATTCTATCTGCTCATCCCATTCACTAAATCGTACAACATAGTTTATTCCCTGTTGAAGCATCTTGAATGCAAATGGAGTGCCTCCCAGGATGGCGGGGTAAATTACCAGATGGATTACAAAACCAAAACCCACCAGACACCAAATAGCGAATTTTCGGAAACTGGATTTTATCAGGATGCGCCGTTGTTGAATTAAGTTATAACAAAGTTGAGCGATAAGCCCTAAAGCGCCGATGCTGGGCAATCCCAGATTTCTGTTTCCAGGAAGAGCGGAACATAGCGGGATGCAGGCCATTATCATGGCGCAGCCCCAGAAATGCGATACTTTGCATTTTTTCCATAAAGGAAAAGTGATCCAAGCCAGCGAGAACAGAATCAGATAAGCCGTGATGCTATAAACAACGGCGCCCTGCTTTGAAAATGCTAAATAAACCATTGACGGCGGCAGACCGACTAATCCCAAAATCAGAATAGGCAAACGCTCTATGGCCGTACCGATGAATATTACTGGTTCGCGCACCGGATCAATATACAACTCATTTCCAATCGCCCCATAACCGAGAACATTGTAAACAACGCGCCAAATCACAATAATTAGAATAATGGGAACCAGGGCGCGGATTCTAGAAGATATGCATTTGTTATCGAGAAAAAGAAGATAAGACATATAAAACGCCAGAACAGCAATGCCGCCTTCAGAAGAGAGTATGGAACAGATGAATGTCAGAATAAAACTGATCCACCATTTCCCTTCATCTTTCTTGCGCCAATGATCGAATGACCATATCGATAAGGCGCCGAAAAATACCGCCAGCAGCGTATGGCGGTTGGCCAGGAAAATAACCGGCCAGGCATGGGAATCATCGACGGCGAAGAGTAAAGCAGCCAATCCCGCCGCCCATACCGCGCCCATGATGTTCCGAAATAATATTGATGCGGCGAAAATCAAGCCTGCGAACCATATCAAACTATGCAGGTGCATTAAGCCGGGCGTTTGCGGCCAGAATGAGTAATCTACATCCAGCAGCAATCCGGCAATCGGGCGCCACAAGCAGATGTGCGATGTTGCATCAATCCACCAAGGCATCATGCCCTGATTTTTAGCGAAATTAACTTTATCTTCGTCACCACTAAGAAAACTATAAGCCCGCATGGGACCGGTTAAACGGGTTAGGCTGTAATCACCAAAAGTTTGCTCGATTTTTGGTGAATCACTATAACCGATGCGGTGCCAGTAGTCATCAGTAAACCACCCCGTCCAGATTGCACTAAAGGTAAATAAAAGTCCAAAAGCCACCGCTGCAAATGGAAACCATCGGCTACACAGAATGCCTGGTATTTTGTGAGAAGCCCTCTTAATAGATAGTGGTAACATGCTTTTTAGCCTATTATATTTAGTTTTAGTTAAAGATAACATCATACGTACTAACGTGTGATGGGATGTTGTTGTTTATTCTGTTTTTTATATTTTGAGTCAATATTCTTAAGAGAGCATATTTAGTGTTTAGGAAAATGATTATGAATAGAAAGTTGCCAGTTTTAATTATTCTTTATCTGAGTGTATGCGTTTGCTTCAGTTATGGATGGTCGAATGACGAAAAGGTTCTGTATGAAGGCGATTCACTCTATCACCATATCCGTGTTTCCGAGGTTGACGGCTACCGCTATCTCTCATTCAACCGCATGAGGGGCAGCCAAAGCGCGGTTAATATTGAAAATCCATTTGAGTTGAAGTTCTCCTATACCAAAGCCAGTTTTGTGGTTCCCGCGTTTCTGCAGGGAGACCCCAAGAAGATTCTTTACGTCGGCTTGGGCGGTGGATCAATTCCCAAATTAATGGCCAAACATTACCCTGATGCGCAAATCGATGTGGTGGAGATCGATCAGGGGGTAGTGGATGCGGCGCAGAAGTATTTCTTTTTCAAACCGACCGCTAAAATGAAAATTATCGTCATGGACGGCCGTAAATTTCTACGCCGATGCCGTGATAAATATGACTTGATCTTCCTGGATGCTTACGATGACCGGGCTATTCCCTTCCATCTTACCACCAAAGAATTTTTCGAGATTGTAAAACAGAAACTGGCGCCGGGAGGCGTTCTGGCTTCCAATGTCTGGGGTCCGAGCACGGATCAATTCTATCGCTCTGAAATAAAAACCTATCAGCAGGTATTCCCCAATATATATCTGATAGACGCCGTCTCCTCCAGTAATTACATAATCATGGCGGACGTAAATAAGAATATCATGACCAAAGAGATTTTAGAAAAAAGGATGCCTGCTCTGCAAAAACGTTTTCAGTTCGATTTTTCATTGCAGACCTACGCTGAAACATTCGAAGATTTATCCAAACAAGATATTGACGCTGACGTGCTGTTGGATGATTTCGCTCCAGTGGAGATTTTACGCTCCCAGGAGGCGACATCTAAATGATTCCAGTGATAGTGTTTCTAACCGGCAGCGTAGTCATGTCATTTGAAATTCTGGGCAGCCGCATTCTGGCGCCTCATTTCGGTAATGACGTCTTTGTGTGGGGCAGCCTGATCAGCGTATTTCTCAGCGGACTGACCGTGGGATATTGGGGAGGCGGAAAACTGGCTGACCGGATCGCCAATCTCTACTGTTTCGCCATGCTGTTGGTCATCCCCGGAGTAAGTTTATGCATCATGCCGCTGTACTGCGACCCGGTGAATAACTGGATTTTCGACAGCCAGTTCGGAATGCGCGCCGAACCGCTGCTGGCCTCAATAATCCTATTCATGCCGCCGACCATCTTCATGGGAGCGGTCAGCCCATACGCCGTAAAATTGCAAGTAAAAAATATCAGCAACCTGGGCCGGGGAGTGGGCAACCTCTACGCTCTATCATCACTGGGCAGCATCGTTGGAACCTTGTTAACCTCATTCTACCTCATAACCCTGATGGGCGTGAGAAAAATAATCTTCGTAGAAGGCGGGATTCTGATTCTGGCCGCGCTGGCGGTTTGCGTAGTTGGGATGCGGCGGAAGAAATGAACGTACCTGTTCTATTAAATTATTGGACAAAGCAAGTACAGCCGTAGGGTGGGTCGCGTCTTATGACCCACCGGATCAGATAATTGGCTATAATCGGTGGGTCGAAAAAGAGCGACCCATCCTACATGATTATTGAGGAGGCTCAAAAATGAAAGTGAGCGATAGGTATCACAAATGGGTTGAATGGAGTGAGGAGGACAATGTGTACATAGGAAAATGTCCAGATTTAATCACCGGAATTCACGGAGACGATCCCCTACAAGTTTATCAGGATTTATGCGAAGTTATTGATGATGTCATCACCCATTTCCAAACAGAAGGCAAACCCTTACCCGGCCCCCAAATTCGCCCAATGCGGGAAGTATTTTAAATGCTTCGACTTAGGCCAAAAGTAACTGGTCAGCCAATTGAAGTGCGTTATCCCTCCCCCAAGCCTGGGGGAGGTTAGGTGGGGGTTGATTCGTTGAAACGCAACCCCCCTCTAACTCCCCCCAAACTTGGGGGGAGAATTTTAATAAAAAGCCTTGTATAAAGCATAGTTATAATGTTACTACTTCATATGGCTGACCTGTTACGGCCAAAACGATGGGATACGCTAGCGCTTTGTCTACTTCGCTGATGTTTTATGTCAGAGTTTGTACAAAAAAGAGTTGACGTTCTTTTGAGGATTGTGTAATCTATTGGAAAAGTTGTTTGATGTTGAATTTTGCAATTATCTTAATTTTCAATATTGAATAGAATAGAATCTTTTAATATTTTTGTATTTTGTTTGTGTGGGAAAAGATTATTCTTTAAGTTTTGTTGAGAATAACTGGTCGTTAATGATTACATTTAAATATGAGTTGTTTTACTTGGAAGTAGTAACTACTCATGAGGTGTTTAAATAATGGCTAAAGAGAATTTATCGAGAAGAAATTTTTTACGTTCATCTGTATTAAGCGCTGGCGCTGGCCTTGTTGCGCCAACACTGTTATTGCCACGCAAATCAAGTGCGCGTATAACAGATCCAGATCCTGATTTTCCTATGACTTGTTATGGTGATGTGTATAATATTATTAATGGTTCGCCGATGACGGGCTGGGCGAAGAGATTTGATAAGGTAGTTCCTCTTGAAGATGGTCATTTTGATTTTGGCGATATTGATATTGGTCCGATCAGTTCGATTGGCAGCCAATTTATATTAAAACAGCAGAAGGGTTTACTAATGTTGCTCATCCGGGAATCTCTACTGCTGAATCTCCATCTCGTTATGATGTAACGCCAACTGACCCAGATCATCCCTTTTATCACAATCCTTTGCATACGAATGAGATGTTTCCTGGACATGCGAAATGGAAACGTTCACTTCCCATTCCGATTTGTTTAGATCGTAGTGGTTCGATTGCGGTTGATCGGCCAATGAGCGCCGGACAGCTTGCAACTGTTGAAATGGCTTTAGAAGAGTATAATTCTCGTTTTTATGAACTTGCAGCAAGAATTAATGATTATATTGTAATAAATCAGGTTAATCGCGAACTCGTCTCAGAAGAATTATTTAAGGAGGTATCTGATTTGTTGATTTCTTCACAGGCAGAAACAGGAGTTGAATCACAGCAGGGAATAAATCTGAAAGGTAATGATTCACGAGGCCCATGCATGCCGGATTTGACGATGAGCGGATCAGGAATGGAAGCGCACTTGATTTATATTTTGTTGCATTTGAACGGGACTCCGGAATACCGAGATGATGATACTGTAGTAAGACATGAATTGGGACATTGTTTGAATGCAAGGCATACATATACCGTTAATAGTGTGATGAATTCATCAACAGGTCCAATTACCGAAGATGACATGCGTTCGATCGCTGTTCACTATACTGCTCCGTTTGAAGCTGATATCAGATACCAAACACTCGATGATGTGCCGGTAGATCCGCCAACGGCAGTTTTTGGCTGGTTAAATATGTAGGTTAACATATGCTTAGTCCCCATAGGGTTGGTCTCGTTTTTTGACCCACCGGATCCATCTGCGTCGGCGGTTTGTATGATTGTGATATGGCGAAGAAATGAATCTGTTGAACTCATATATTTCCGCATAAATTTAAACAAAATTACATAATACGCTTGACATGTAAGGCGGATTTTGATAAAAGTAACAAAAATGGATAATTGTCCAGGACTCAAAATACACGAGTATTGAAGAGGCGCTATGAAAACACGTTCCCGATTAGGTTTCACGCTTATCGAACTGCTTATTGTCGTTGCGATCATAGGGATTCTAGCGGCGATTGCGGTTCCGAACTTTTTGAATGCACAGTCAAGAGCAAAAATTGCCCGTTGCTATGCAGACATGAAATCAGTTATCACCAGCATCCAAATGCTGCAATTAGACACCAATCATCTGCCTATTGACGGCTGGGACGATGATACTGCAGAAGGGCGTGAAATTTTGAAAAATGTGTTTAATGGCGTGGGTGATTTTCCAGAAGCAACCCGCAGCGCAATGGACTATCTCGCGGTATTAACCAGTCCGATTTCTTACATGTCTTCTATTCCAGTTGATCCATTTATCACAAAAATGAAAGCCGAATCAGACAGAGGCTTCGGCAGCCCGTTTGACACCTATATGTACTGCGATGTTGATCCCCACATTCCCGGAGGGAATAAAGCTGGCGGCAATCAAGGAGTCGCCGGATTTAACTCACCTTATGCGGAACAGTTTGGACGAAGGCCGATGCAGCCCAATGAATTCGGTTTGATAGGTCTTGGTCCGGATGGATATATCGGCGGTACTGGCGGTGAAAGAGGAACGCCATATACAACGTCAAACGGCTTGATCAGCATCGGCGACATCTATATGATGAGCAGCGGAACTATGAGCGACTAATCACCACCCATTATTAATAATATCCACCGATTCGCCTTGAACCAAAGACCTTCCGTTATGGAAGGTCTTTTTTATATGCACCCGGCAGGGTGCATCGATTTGGAGACGCAGTCATGTACCTCCGGGAGGCTTGATATTGTGAACCGCACAAAACGGATTGCTTTATGAGCCGCCAAAAGGCGGCATTTGCTTAATCGAACAGATTCAATAGATTCAAGCGTTTATCCTCCTTTTTTTGTTCTTGGATATATTATCAAACCAATTCTTCATTCCGACCTACCGTCGGCGCTAAATATCATCTCGCCCAAAAACTCCGCCCCCATGAAAGGACTGGATCAGGGATAAATACAAACCACCATCGGACAAAACAAGTGAAACATCAATCTTTTTATTCTCCTTCTGCTTCGATTCAGCCATAAGCGTGATAAAATAAGATAATTCAGAATTTAACGCCATATGCTAATTTTTCAGAAGCATTTAGAATGGAATATGCATGAAAATCAGAAAAGCATGCGTGGCTGATGTGCCTCGCATTAAGAAATTAATAGAAGACCATATGAAGGAAGGCTTCATGCTTCCCCGGCCCCTTAGTGAACTTTATGAAAATTTACGCGATTTCTTTGTTATCGAACTTGACGGTGAAGTTCATGGCTGCGTAGGCTTGCATATCGTGTGGGGCAACCTGGCCGAGATCATATCCCTGGTGGTCGATCATCATGGACGCAAAAAGGGCTACGGCAAAGCTTTGATCGAAGCCTGTTTGGAAGAAGCGAAGCAATTAAGCATTCAACGCGTTTTCGCGCTGACTAAAATCCCCGATTTTTTCACCCGATTAGGCTTTGAAGTCTTGGACAAAGCGGAACTACCGCATAAAGTCTGGGCTGGGTGTATAAAATGTCATAAATTTCCCGACTGCGACGAAACTGCGGTTGGCATTAAAGCCTGCGTTGTCAGCGATGTGGAACTGTCTATTCCCAGTAGTGACATGATGAGAATTCCGGGATCATATTAAAAATCAGTTGTAGATTCAAAATAGTGAGGATTGATTATGTTTTTGGCCAAAGTTGTCGGCTCTGTGGTATCCACCCAGAAAGACCCCAAACTGGTAGGTTTGAAACTGCTCTTGGTACAGCATTTGAACCTTGATATTGAACCAACCAAAAGTTTTGTGATAGCCGCTGATTCATGCGGCGCCGGTAATGGAGAAGTGGTGGTATGCGCCACCGGCTCATCCGCCCGCCTGACCGAAGAGACCAAAGGTCTTCCTGTCGACGCCGTCATCATGGCTATCGTCGATTCGATGGATATCCACGGCCAGATCAAATATGACAAGTCGCAGGAAGGCGCGTAGGTCTAATTATGAACCTGGCAAAAGTGATCGGCTCGCTTTGGGCGACGCAGAAACATCATAGCTTCACCGGGATGAAATTCTGCTTCATCCAACCGCTCAACGAGAATCGCGAAGAGATCGGCAATCCACTTATCGCCATTGATCCCGATAACCAATGCGGTACTGGCGAGACGGTTTTTTATGTGGAAGGCGGCGATGCGGCGACCATAAAAGAAGGTCACGAAATGCCCTCCGACGCCACCATTGTCGGAATTGTAGATAGTATGTCTACGGATGAGGGATCATGAGAATAGGCCGCGTATTAGGAAACGTTGTTTCAACTATAAAACATGAAGCCTATGATGCGCGAACTCTGCTCATCATTCAACCAGTGCTGCCCGACGGAACCCCTCAGGGCATATCCACCATAGCGGTCGATTACGTCGGCGCCGGAAAAGGCGAATACGTACTGATGGGCGCCGCCCCAGGCGCCGCCCAAATGGTCTTCGGCATCAAAATCGCCCCCATCAAAGAGATGGTCATGGGCATCCTCGACCACTGCGAAATGAACGGAGATATCACCCTCCGCCACTCGGATATCGATTAATATAGCAGGTAGGATGGGACAAAGCGTCAGCGTGTCCCATCGGATTTCTATCCACCCACTAAAAACTAATAACCGCAACAATCTTTTTAATGATCCTAACGTCTATGTAAATCAACCCGGCGAATGGAAATGGTTTTCATTCCATAAAGATGTTAAATCCAGATGGTACGATCAAGATTAGGACGATTCTGATACACCTGAAATCATTGATAAATACATAGGCGGATTGAAACCCCGATGGGAAACGCTTACGCTTTGTCTCATCCTACTTCACTGAGATGGTTTACAATACCTTCATCATGCCGCCCGCTAGGAGTTCGTTGCGGATTGCTTACTGACTGAGATGGTTTACAATAGTTCCGCCTTTGGCTATTGTCCGCATTTGGTTGCGGATTGCTTACTGACTGAGATGGTTTACAATTTATCAATTATCAACGCACCTAACTTTATTAGTTGCGGATTGCTTACTGACTGAGATGGTTTACAATTACGCCAGCGCCAACAGCTACACACGTGCCGTTGCGGATTGCTTACTGACTGAGATGGTTTACAATAAACACGTACCTAGCGACTATTGGAGAATAGTTGCGGATTGCTTACTGACTGAGATGGTTTACAATTACAAAGATCAGAAAGGCTCCGCCTGGTTTGTTGCGGATTGCTTACTGACTGAGATGGTTTACAATAAAATCCTTATTTTGCATTGATATCTAATCGTTGCGGATTGCTTACTGACTGAGATGGTTTACAATTGCATCATGGCCAGCCTGTCCAACGGTATAGTTGCGGATTGCTTACTGACTGAGATGGTTTACAATTTTCATTTCAATAACCTCACTCGTAATATGGTTGCGGATTGCTTACTGACTGAGATGGTTTACAATCATCATCTATAAATTGTTTCATACCTAGATGTTGCGGATTGCTTACTGACTGAGATGGTTTACAATGTTCCGCTGGTGGAACGTAATCCTGGGTTAGTTGCGGATTGCTTACTGACTGAGATGGTTTACAATTGATATCCGGTCAGAGAGTTGCACTGTCCGTTGCGGATTGCTTACTGACTGAGATGGTTTACAATAGATGCATCTATTATTAGCATACGCCATGCGTTGCGGATTGCTTACTGACTGAGATGGTTTACAATCAGTACAACGATACTGCTGCGCTCCAACTTGTTGCGGATTGCTTACTGACTGAGATGGTTTACAATCAGTGGCGATTGGAGAGACGCTATAGGCTGTTGCGGATTGCTTACTGACTGAGATGGTTTACAATACCTACGGGGTTAATTGTTGTTACGCATCTGTTGCGGATTGCTTACTGACTGAGATGGTTTACAATACTACAGTATTGAATGACTATTATTCTGTTGGTTGCGGATTGCTTACTGACTGAGATGGTTTACAATGATGGGTAATAGATAATACTTCTGATACCCGTTGCGGATTGCTTACTGACTGAGATGGTTTACAATCTATGCCTTCTAGCGTGTCTGATCGTCCGTGTTGCGGATTGCTTACTGACTGAGATGGTTTACAATATCACTAACGAGATTGCAATCACAGGCTCAGTTGCGGATTGCTTACTGACTGAGATGGTTTACAATCTATCATAACCGGCTACCTTATTTGCATAAGTTGCGGATTGCTTACTGACTGAGATGGTTTACAATCATTGCCTGGCGATTGCGTTCACTGCGGCGGTTAGCGGATTGCTTACTGACTGAGATGGTTTACAATACACTCTTCTCCAACTGGAGACTATTGAGGAGGTTAGTGGAGATTTAACATCAAAAAAACTCAAGTTGCACGGGCGCGGTTTCGCTTTTGGTGCGTTTTTTTCCCCAAAACACTTCCATACGCTCGAACTGTTTGTCTGTAATTGTAAGAATGCGCACCTCCCCATCTGGAGGCAGGGCTTTCTTGATTCTTTCTGCATGGACGCTTGTATTCTCCTTACTGGCGCAATGACGATAGTATACCGAATATTGCATCTGAGCGTAACCGTCTTTTAAGAGTATTGAACGAAAACGCGTGTATTGACGCCGGGCCGTCTTCGTCGCTGTCGGAAGGTCAAACATCACGATTATCCACATGCATCTATATCCACTGAGTTCCATGATTTTATTTGCTCTTAATTACTTCAGGAATCAACAACTGCTTATCTTCTCCATCATAACAACGCACCAGCGATGCTATCATCCGGTGCAGAGCCACCATCAATGGTCCGCATTGTTCCTTGATCTGAACCGTATCGGTTAGAGTCTCCAGCAACACCGCCTTTGTATCACGGTTTAATTGCGGGTTGCCATCCAGCGCTAATTTACGGACTTTATAATCCACCATCGGGCGAAACGGTTCCATCAAATCATCCGCCAGACAAAAGGCATTGGAACGGTTGGAATGGTGCAGTCCAAAATGAGGCAGCAATCCGGCGGAAACGATAGCCCGCGCCACTGAGGCGCGAACTATGCTATAACCGTAATTCAACAGGATATTTATTTTGTCTTTTCCGTCAGAATTTCGGCGGAATGGTTTTTCACCCGGCAGCCAGACAGGCCAATAAAAGCGGGCGGCCTGCGCTTCAAAGTTGCCTGGATCGCCGGAGCGGACGTTTTTGGCTAACTCCATCAAACGGATATATTCTTTGGTTGCTTTCTGGAGGTTGTTGGCTTGCGCCCGGATTTTTGCCTGAACGATCTGTTGCCATAATTGTTTGCGTATTGGTTTACTGACCGAAATCTGGCTATCAATACGCCAGATAACTTCGGTATGCTCCGATATGGGCAATAGCATGCCTGAGGGGAGATGATCCCTGCCGCAAACCACCAGAGTAGCCCCGGCATCCATCAATTTGGATAGCGCGGCGTGGGTGTAGGTGGATTCATGTTGATCGACAATCATCAGCCCTATATCTTCACAAGGGATTTTAGAGGTTTTCTCATTATCACCATCCCTCTGTCTAATCTCCAATTGATCGAACCGCACACGGATATAAGAAGGCAAACTGGATATCTCGATGGTTCTTTTAATCATCTGAACTTAACTCCTAATCATTGGCGTTGCGGATACGTCCCAGGATATCGACCGTGATTTTCCGCGCATCAAGAGTGGACGGTTTTTTACTCAGTCGAACAGCTGGTGTTTTTTCTTTTACAGCA
Organism: bacterium; assembly: GCA_963662285.2. Classification (GTDB taxonomy): domain Bacteria; phylum Hinthialibacterota; class Hinthialibacteria; order Hinthialibacterales; family Hinthialibacteraceae. The sequence continues at coordinate 42,152 of CAXXMV010000003.1, read as the reverse complement.
TAAGTATGATGGATGAAATGCATTTGCTGGCTAGTAGATGCTGAAGTATCAAAACGGTAGATATCTTCCACTCCTTTATGTTTCAACATAACTATTTCATTATTACTTAACGACATGAAGAACACCGAATCAGGATAATCTGGAGGAGGATCACGTTGAATGATAGGTTCATGATCTTTTACACGACGGGCTGCCTCAATCATGGGTACAGAAATCATTTTACATATTTTCCCTTCTTTTTTGAAAAGACAAATGTGATGAGTATTTCCTGGTTGAACATGAGAGTTTCCTCCACGAATTGGTTGAATTGTTTTATTCTTTTTAATTAAACGAACTTTTTTGATTAGTGTTCCTGATAGCATAGTAAGAGGTTCTTTCCAGACTTCCTTTTTTATAGTTCCTTTACCTCTTCCAGGCTCATACCCAAATTTTTTTAAGCGTTCAATCACTAAATCTTTTATCACTGGATCTCTTATTAAGTTGACCATGTTTAAGGTAAAACTTGAATCTGTAATCAGTTTTCGGTAAACATATTCGCCGGATTTCTTTGTAGCGCCATAAATGGTTTCCTTGTGCAAGGCGCCCTGGATTTTGCGCTGAACGCGATGAGAGACGATAATGGAGTTGATATGTTTTTCGGCTTCATTGCGGAAGTTGGGCCAGGGGTGGGGGAACTCGATTTGACCTTTAGTGCGTTTGCGTGAGCGGGCCAGTTGCTGCAAACGCGAGCGGTCGGTCAGCGCCACCACAATGGCATCGACTGCATGATGGCGGTGGTCTTCACGATTCTTGATATTCAAGTTTTCATTATTCAAAACAGTGTTTAAGCCCCATACATGGCGCAGGTCAGAGGTGTTCTGTCCTTTGGTGCAAACAATTTCAGAACCAAGACAACGCACGTATTTCATTACTTCACGGCTTATGTATTGGATGTCCGTCAGTTGCCGGTTTACAAAATCATCTAACTCTACATTTTTACGGGTAAATCTTTGCCGTTTTCCAAAAGGCAATTTTCGTATGCGTTGCTGGACTTCTTCATACTGGGTGGGATGCATCTCAGCCAGCCATTCATAAGGCGTCTGGTCTCCTTTATCGGCATTGGCTTTGCGGAAACAGACCACTTTGTTTTGCAGTGAATCATCCAGGCTTCTGGAATAAGGCAGAATATGATCGACATCAATTTCTCCCTTCATAAGTTGAGCAAGGCTAATATTATTGCCGGAATAAACGCAGATACGGCCCTGTTCTTCCCATAATAAATATCGTGCTATGTTATCGCGGGTAGGTTTTTCACCAAGTTTTTCAATCTCTTGTTTTGCGGTTTCCCTTAGTTGCGTACGCTCCCAAATTTTGATAGAGATTTCCTCGCGAACCTTTTTGGGATTTTTCACGTCCCGCGCCAGTTCGATATTAATTTTATCCGGCTTACCATATTCACGGATGATGGCATTGAGTAACTTGCGGAACTCGAATAGCGCCTGCCTAACGATGGGATTAGGTAAGTCTGGTGGTTTGGGTAAAAAATCCTCAATTTTGTTTGGCCGTTGATCGGGGCGCAGATATCCCGCCCGGCTCATGGCCGATTCTTTCTTATCATCGGTCATCAGAGGTAAACCTTCTTCAAGGGCGGGCAACAACTTTTCAATCGCCTTACGGCTGAAATTCATATAATGATCGGGCAGGTTTACGCCCAGTAAATTCTCTGCGGTTTCTTTATCCATACCCCATTCATTTTGGGCTTTATCCAGAAAATCATGGTCGCCTAATTTCTCATCAATAATACAATAAACAATCTCGTCTTTTCTTTGATCAGAATATTCAAACCACTTTTTGCCTAAATATTTTTTCCCTGAAAGAATGGCATCGGTTTCCAGGCCTTTAAGTTTGTTGCGTTTGCCATTTTCAAAATTGAATTTGCAATGTTCATCAAAGCCGAGATCAGTTCGTATCTTATCAAAACTCCGCTCTCTGGTGGTTGATAACTTTTCATAAACCTTCTCGCGCTCTTCGGCGTTTAATGAACGAACCTCTCCTGTAGATTCATCCAGCAGACGCAGATTATTAATCTCCTGCCGCAAGCGGAATCTTTGCGCCATGCGATCCGCACGTGGACAGCGTTTTTGGTTTTCCAATTCACACAGGCCAATAGTTTTGGGGTCCCAATACATATCGCGCTGGAAAAACATTGTTTGACGCACATCATCATAGAGATCATCGATTAATACTTCGGGGTAAAATTTCTGCTGTGCCTGCCACAACAGTTCCAGTTCTTTCTCATACATTTCCCGGTGGGTATGATGCGAGCGGAGCCTTATATGGTTTTGCTTCTTATCATTAGAATCCGTGTTTTGAATCTTATAAAAATATTCGCCCAGGGTGCGGCAACCGTTCTCATGGATATCGCTTTCCAGTTGACTGATCTCCTTGAGCATGTCGGAGGTTTCTTTCTGATTTTGCTTATCGCTTTTACGGTTGGATTTGAATCCCCGCCGTTGATTTAGGTGAAGCAAGACTCTTCCGAATTGATGCAGAGAGAGTTGTTCATCCAAACCTCGTTTCCGCAACTCATAAGGATTGGTTAATAAAGGGTAAAAATCATCCTGCTGCTGCGGTAATAATCCAACTTCAATGAGTTGTTTTAACAACCTATGTTTCCGGCTTCTTCTTCGTGCGGTCTGCCTGCGTTGACCGCGTTTTTCCCGGCGGGTTTGATTCTTGGATATTTCTCCGCCTTTCTGGTCCCGGTCCACGCCTTCAGGAAAGATGCGGACGCCAGTAGCAATAATCTGCTCTTTTTTCTCATTCAACAAAGCCCAACCGATAGAATTTGTGCCTAAATCGATGCCTAGTGTTGTTTTTGTCATGATTACCCCCGCGGAAAATTTGTATATAAGACTTGATTTTAATCTTATTATGCACTATTTTAATTAATATTGTAAACTATCTCAGTCTGTGAGCTTTTCGTAACAAGAGTAAAAGTTCGCAGGCACTGCTCTACGGAGCAACCTGGCCGTCTTTGACGGCCACTTTTTTTGTATATAGTGAAAATTAACTTACCACATAGCAATTGATAACGATACTTATCTTCATCTACAAATATAAAACCACATTGACGCCATATCGGTATACGAAATTGCTTATTTTTATCGTACATAGCAGGAGGAGTTTTATCCTCCACTTTGCTAATCATTTCAATAGCTAAAACCGTAAGTTGGATAGACGTGGTTGATGAAATATATAAGAATAGGCGTGTCTTAATAAATCAAAAATCAGGGAGAAGATGCTATGAGAAGATTATTTATTTTGTCAATGATGATTGTTGCTGGATTGTTTATGTTTTCCGCCGATGTTTCTGCACAGAAATTAGATGCAGAAGGCAACCAATTGATTGAAGCGATTTTTGTAGGATCACCTCCTACGATTGACGGCGTCTTAAGTCCCGGTGAGTGGGATAGGGCTGAATCTAATACGGTTGATTTCGTCAATCTAGGCGTATCGGGAGATGACGTTGATTCTATTGATGGACCGGAAGATTGCAGTTATACCTTCAGCGTAATGTATGACTCTGACTTTTTATATATCGCTGTATCAGTAACAGATGACGTCTATATCAGCACTAACTATGGCAAACGCATACAATATGATCTGCCGGTTACATGGGAAAACGATGCGGTGGAATATTTCTTTGACGGCGATCTGAGCCGTTCAGAAACCGCCCGCAATCCTACGGAAACAGAGACCGGCGGACAATTCATTTATGGAATTGAATCGGATGATGCTCCAGATCCTTTTGTTTCTCCAGAATTATATGGTGAAAAAGTGCGTCCTTTTGGAAATGGCGCTGATGATGATTGGTATGCTCAAACCACCTTCAACGCCGATACAGCTGATTGGTCGCAGGAAGCGCGTTTTGCATTAGATATCATCGGCTCGCCTCAACCCGGAGGAACAATCGGATTCAATATCAATGTTGATGATGTGGATGTCTATAACGAGCAAACCCTGGTAGCTGATTTCTATGAAGAAGCCAGAGAGATTCAGCTTTATTGGACGGCGTTTCTCTACGATCCGGGAATGAATCTGGAAGAATCGATTCACGAACTGGAATACTATTGGGGATCGCTTAAATTTCTAGAAGCAACCGCTTTAAGCGATTGGCCTTTGTATTAATCATATATCCAAAATCTCCCCTTCCGTATTCCGGGAGGGGAGAACGATTTATTCTGAACGTAAATCCATATAAACAGCCATGCTTTTTTCTGCAAACTGGTGAGCCTTCACATCCACTAACCGGTTGCCGCAAATATTCTCTAACTCCACCACGAATTTCTGGAACGAATAAAAATTATTATGAAAAGTCTCCGAATCTCCCGCTCCAGAGGCATGGAAATTTATCACATCTTCTGGATTGTTAACGAGCCAGGTATTGATATATAGACGCTTCTTTGTAATCCGGACAAGTTCTTTCAGCGCGTCCTTATAATGAGGCAGATGATGTAGAACCTGGATATTAATTACATTCTCTTGAGACTGGTCTGCGAGGGGAAGGTTAAAAATATCCATACCGGCTAATACCATAGATGGATATCGTCTACGAGCAATTTCCAGCATTTTCCAACTTACATCTCCCCCGATATAGGATTGGGGAGTTATTACTTGATGCGCCAATAACTTTTCGTAGATCAAACCGCTGCCGCACCCGATCTCGATCATTTGATTATGGATTCCAAAAACGCTCTTAATATGACTCACAACATTTTCGCGCCAGGAAGCTTCATTTTTCAACCAGTACTCATCTATTCGTTCTGCAGTATCATCTTTATCCCAATTTTGCCAGTACCGTTCCTTTGATTCATCAAGCATTTGTTGTCACCTCCGAAGTAATTGTTACTCTTATAATCTAAGGATACTGTGTACACCGGATAGCATATATAATTCATGTGATTATGATAAGAGGTCTAGTGATGAACCACTCAAGAGACATAAATGGTATGCGATTGAATGAAAGGAACGATCTAAATGATTGTTAAGAATGATTCCGCTAAACATCTGGATGCTGGCGCAGGCGTAACGCGAAAAAACCTTTCACGCGGTGGAATTCTGATGGCAGTGGAATTCACCTTCGAAAAAGGCGCCGTAGGCGCCGTTCATTCCCATCCCCACGAACAAATTGGTTACATCGTCAAAGGTCAGTTCGAATTGGAAATGAATGGCGGCAAACAAACCGTCGTTGCGGGCGATACCTATTACGTCCCATCGGATACGCCCCACGGCGTCGTCGCTCTTGAAGCAGGAGTGATTTTCGATGTTTTCACTCCCCACCGGGAAGATTTCATCGCGCAGGAGAATGAATAATCCTTAAATGCATTTGCTCTAGCCGCTTAAAATATCCCCAAGATATGGTATAGTGCAGGTCATCTACAATATCTTTGTAAAACCTATACGCGAGGGAATGCGATGCAACCGATTCATAAAAATATCGTTAGCGTTTTTATAGCGTTATTACTTGCTCTGACAATATCATGCGGCGGCGATGTCCACTCCGCCAAAGTCACAACCTTCAGCCTGCCCCATGTCTTGAAAACTGACCATCCGGTTCATAAAGCGCTGGAAAAATTCGCAGAAGAAATGGAGCGGCTCAGCGAAGGAACCATGCTGGTCAAAATCCAGCCGGGTGGAACCCTGGGCAACGAGCAGGAACTTTGCGACAACGTCAGCAACGACGCCGATGCATTCACCAAAATTTCTTCCACCATACTCGAAACTAAAACCGAACTGGCCAAAGTCTATTCTCTGCCCTACTTGTTCCGTGATGAAGAACACATGTGGAAGGTATTCAATGGCGAGATCGGTCAGGAATTGCTCGATATGGCGCTCGATCAAAACTTGAAAGGCATCTGTTATTTCGATGCAGGAGCGCGTTCCTTTTACACCAAGAAAAAAGTCGTGAATCCAGATGATCTCAAAGGCATTAAAATTCGCGTCCAAAAAAGCGTCATGATGCAAAAACTGATAGAAACTATGGGCGCCTCACCCCAACAAATCGCTTTTTCCGAACTGTACACCGCGCTCGATACCGGAGTAGTACAGGGAGCAGAAAACAATATCCCCAGTTACTACACCCAGCAGCACTACAAAATCGCGCCATACTATGTGTTCGACGAACATGTTTGCATCCCCGATATTCTACTGATGAGCGCGGCTCGTTGGAACAAACTAACGCCGGAACAGCAAGACATTATCATGAAATCCGCAGCGGTTGCGCAAGAATTTCAGATTAAATTATGGAAAGAAGAAAATAAGAGACACATCGAAAAAATGAAAGCCGAGGGCGTAACCTTTACTTATCTTGAAAATAAAGACGCCTATGTTGCATCGACTCAATCCATCTACGATGAATTCAAAGGCTCGGATGTAATGCAATACGTTGAACGAATCCGCGCCGTACAATAAAGCGTAATACGGTTTTATCAAGGAGAATGTCTTTGCGCCGGTTTTACGATATCCTCGACAAATCTCTCACGATAGCGCTTCAGGTTTTAGTGGTTGCTATGGTGCTGAGCATCACCGCAGAAATCGTCTTGAACGCCATCGTTCAACCCATCGCGGGAAATATGCTCAATGCCTATGGAATAGACCAAAACACTGCCGGTGTGGTAAATGAAAAATCGGCTGGCGTAAAGACGCTCGAAGGCGTGATGAGTTTCGTCGCTCAAGCTTCCGCGCCGATCAATACCGCCTCTCAAACTATCCTGGTATGGATTGGCATACTGGGCAGCGCGCTGGCCTTCCGGATGCGCTCGCACCTGGGCGTCGATGCGTTAGTCCGTTTGTACCCGCCTAAAGTTCGTTTGATCCTCGATTATATTTCAACCGCCCTGGTCGGTCTGTTTTCATTAACTGTCTTAGTCATAGGCGGGTATCTTATTTCAGTGCGCGCCTTCTCCCTTGGATCAAAAATGCCGGGCATCGAAGCGGTAAACAGAGGATGGTTTTACTTAGTCCTGGTAATCACCGGAGCGCTAAATTTGTTCTATTGCATCTACCACGTTCGCTACCCCAAGCCGGTAGGAGAATCCGAGTTGGAAATTAAAGATCGAGGAAATTCATGACGCCGGAACTATTGGCTTCAATCGTCCTTATTGCGGCATTTGTTATACTTATCGCACACAACATCCCTATCGCGTTTGCGATAGGCATATCCACCGTCTTGTCCTATTTTTGTATCTGGCCGGATCGACCAAACCTGGTCTTCATGCAAATTGCTAAAGACATGTGGCACGGGATCGATTCCTACGCGCTGCTGGCCATACCCATGTTCGTCCTGTCCGGTTTATTGATGGGGCAAGGCGGCATAGCGCGCCGCTTGATCGATTTCGCTGATGTATTATTCGGGCGGGTTGTCGGCGGCTTGTGCTACGCCAATGTTTCCGCCTGTATGTTATTCGGCGCCATTTCCGGATCTGCCACCGCCGCCACCAGTTCCATCGGCGCGTTCATGATTCCTGAAATGCGTCGCTCAGGATACAACCGGGAATTCAGCACCGCATTAACGCTGTCAGCAGCCACCCTGGGTTTAGTTATCCCTCCATCGAATATCATGATTGTATACGCCGTAGCATGGGGTGATGTCGGCGGACAGGTAGTGGATGTCGCAGCCATGTTTATGGGCGGCTTCGTACCGGGAATCATTATCGGTTTGGGTTTGATGGCGGTCGCGGCGGTTCACGCAATCCGTAAAGGCGTCAAGCCAACCGGCGCGGTGCCATTGTGGGAAAGCGTCAAACGTTTTCAACGCGCCATACTAAGCATGTTCCTGATGGTTATCGTACTCGGTGGAATTATTTGCGGTTTCTTCACCGCCACCCAAGCCAGCGCCGCCGCAGTGATCTATTCGTTCCTATTAGCGGTTGTCATTTACAAAAAAGTCAGGTGGAGCGATCTTCCTCAAATCCTGAAAACCACCGCTGTAACTACCGCATTCATTTTTATTCTGATAGCAACCAGCAAAGCGATGGGCAACTTAATGGTTCGCCTCGAACTGCCTCAAATGGTCAGCGCCAGTCTGCTTAGTTTAACTGAAAACAAGTATCTTCTTCTTTTCATAATCAATCTAATACTGCTATTCGTCGGCACATTTATGGACATGACCCCGGCGGTGTTGATTTTCACCCCGATCTTCAGTCAAATCGCCATCTCCACCCTGCACATGCACCCCATCCATTTCGGTTTAATAATGATCGTCAATTTATGTATCGGGATATGCACCCCGCCAGTCGGCACGGTTTTATTCGTCGGCTGCGGCGTCGGAGGAACCACAATCACAAAATTAATCCGCCCCATGCTTCCCTTCTACGCAGCCATGATTGTTACCCTGATGATTATCACCTACCTACCTGAAGATATAATCCTATGGCTGCCAAGACTAATTTCCCCGAATATTTAAGCCCAAATATCTGAGCCTCTTGATATCTGAGCCTCTTGATATTTGATATCTCCACAAAAACAAAAATCCCCTACACATAACCCACGCCATACCAAACCAGGGGGAGAGGAAATATTTGAGACATTATTTTATAGAAGGGAGAATCATGGTTCAGGCGATCAGATAGAATATCAATTTCGGGATGGCCGAAGAACAGATGAGTCAGTTCTCCACCATTCTGCAATTCAAGCCGTTCTCCTTTATATTCAAAGCTGGCTGACTGTTCTTGCGCTTCAATTGTGAGATCGGCGAAGGCTGTTTCACCAATGCGTTCAATGATCAAGGATTCGGCTCTTTGCAGGAAACGTTGCGCTTGAATAACCAACACGGTTCCTTCGTAAAAAGTACGCAGGCCCTGGCTGCCTTTTTGCCATGAAAGGGGTAATAAATTGGCTGATGACGGGACATAGGTCAGAGATTCATTCTTATAGTGATCAAACCAGAAAGAGGCCGCCGCTTGTAAGGCCTCAGAATATCCAGCCCAATCGAGTAGATTTAATCCTGATTTTTCCTGAGTGACTATTCCCATACCACACAGTTCGCCGTCGTGATGCACTACCCACCAATCAGAAGGCTTATCCATTGTTTTTTTACAGGCCAATAGAGCAATCCAGTCTTCACGGGGCAGGATATAACGGGTTGGCAGGGTAGCCCATAAGCTGATTATCTCATCGATATGGTTTTCTTGAGCTGGTGATATATCAAAACCGCTGGATGCTTCAAGATAGGTCCGGTCAATTTTAACCTGGTTGAAACGTCCACAATCAACCGCATGCATGCGCCGGTAGACGCCCAGGTCTCCGGAAATGAGCATGATGTCTGCGCCTTGTTCAACGCTGCGTTCCACCGCATCCTGCATTAGAATTGAAGCTAATCCAAGGCCTCTGGCGTCAGCATGAGTGGCTACAGCGCCGATGCCCGCTTCGTAGGTCGGGATGCCGCCCAAGATTATGGGACGCACAGAAGTTGCAACATGCGCCACAATCTTGCCGCCCATTGTGATGATGCGTACGTTTTGGCGGTTGGACATAGCGACATGCCGTGGATAATCGCTCCCCATGCAGCCTCCATCAGACCTGAAAACCAGATTTAGTAGATTTATAAGTTCAGGTAATTCATGCTCTTCAATGCAGCGGGGTCCTTGATAGTCCACCATGGTAGATTATCCTTTCATGCTTGGAACTGTTGTCAAAATTATGTTTACATTATTAGTAGTTTACTACAGTAACCTGATTATATTGAAGGTTTGCATAAATTCATTCTTTATTCATGTTTCTAAAAAATTCTCTAACAGACGCTTCTTATAATAAAAATTCACCATAAAGAATGATTTATATATATTATATATTACTTTATAAAGGCTTGATATATGCTTCTCCAATGTTATGATATTACAAAGGGGGTAATATCTATAGATACCCATATATTATATAAAAAAAATTGTGCTCTATTAAACCGGATTATGCATTGTTTGTAATGAGATACATATTATATTGCATCATAATGATTCAATAATAACGACATCTAAGGTAATACCTCTTATGGCCGACAATGATCTATCCAATATTTCGATTCTGGATTATCTGGAAGATTTCCTTGATACCCGTTTTAAACTACCCTCAACCAGAGCGAAAAAACTCCTATTAAACCAATTATTGATTGATGGAAATGACCGTCATATGGTATGCCTTAAATCAATTGACCGTACCCGGAATTATTTAGACTGGATTTATTCTGAAGGTTCACTCAAACACGTTAATGGGACGCAAAAAGCCAAGGAATACAGTAAAACTGATGATCATTCAATAGAATCGAAAAAACAAGCTGATCGTCATCTCGAAATTGATCAAAAACTACGCTTGGCAATCAAAGATCAACGACTCAATGATAAGAATGAAATCAAATATTATTCCAATTATTTTATAAGCGTCTACAATCATCTGATAGTTCAAAAAGAGATCATTAGCCATGAAGTCGACCTGGCATCTTCTTTCTCCGCATCAGCTAACAGCATGATTCAAATGAATCTTTCCAACCTGAACCAGAAAAAACCGGAAGCGTTTATCATGGCCGCCAAGATTATGAAAACTGCGGTGGAACGCGACCTTAATAAACTTGAGTTGGCCGCCATCTCTTTTTCATCGGTGATGGATCAACTCAATAAATTCAATGATTTTTTAGAATCCCGTAAGAGTCAATTGGAGTCAATTCAAAAAATCGTCACTCTGCTGCACAAGATTGTCCATAAGCTGGCGGCGGATCGCGCTCAGGCGAGTGCTGCAGTAAAAGCGAAAGAGGCCGCCCCAAAAACTAATGGCCAGCGTATGTATTATGGCAAAAAGCGCGAGAAATAAATTACAAATCCCACTCCATTCTAATTTTAGATTATTCTTCATTTAATTTCCTATCCATCATCTAAAGTTGTTAAATCGGTTTAAATAAAAACAGTATTATGCAAATCACGATAGATGTGCTATCATGCTTGATATTTTTTATTCGATCCGGTTGCTAAGTTGTTCTCAGGATTATATTTATAATAATTTTATCTGGTGGTGTTATAAGTATTTTCGATGGTGGCTTTGGTGGGCTACGCTTCGCTTTTAGCCCACCCTACCTGCTTATAGCCAATCCTGCCTGCGGTAAATTGGAAGATTCAAACATTATGAAAGAAACTATCGTATTTCAAACTGATAAGCTTCATCTGGATGATGGCGAAATTGCTCCGGCGCAGGTGAAATGCACTGCCGGCGAAGCGCTGGAAATCCGTATGGGTAAACACTCCGGCGCCGATATTGTATTGCCGGATGAGGTTCATATCGCATTGGCGCATGCGGATCCCCATGTTCACTTCCGGGAGAGCGTGATCCCCACCCGCGAGGAATTTGAGAGTGATCCCTATCACCCCAAAGATTTGAATTATGAAGAATTGCTGGGCAAAATCGTAACGGCCAATCAGAATTATGATGCCTTTCGCGGTTCACTGGCCGCATTAAAAGGAGGAGTGTGGTTAGCAGGGGCCATGGGCAATACTCCCTGGGCGCCGGTTGGTGAAGATAAATGGCGTAAAATAGATGATCATTACCGGAAGAAATCTTTGGTGTTCACTCACGTCTGGCCGCGCCTGGAACCGGGAGTCCCGCCCATTGATGGACAGGATGAGAAGGATTTCGGTTCAACCTTCGGCGGCTCAGATTTAACAGATGAAGCGCGGCGCCAGATGTATTTGGAACGACCCGGCGGCATTATCTCTTATCATAACGACAAAAGCCGTTCAGATGAAACTCTGCTTGAATTCAAGCAACGGGTTAATCCTCCTGATTACTTATTGCAGCCGCTTTATTATGATGGCGGGACGGTATACGCCATACAGAAAGATACGCTTTTGCTGGCGATTGAAGCAAAATTACATTGTCTTCTAACCAGACATATCCCGACCGGACCGTGTTTGGATATGATTTTACGCTCCCGTATAGGGACGGAAATAATTCTACCCGCTGAAATAGGTTTGGATTATCTATATTTCAATTATGAAATGCTCAAGGATCGTGAGACGCGATACATTAACTATCGGCGTCCGGCGCTGCCTTCAAGGAAAGATCAGGCTCAGCTGATTGAATTATTACGTGATTGCGCACGACTGCGTGATCCATTGACCTTCATCGGCTCCGATCATGCGCCGCATAACAGAGAATCTAAAATATTTAAAGATAATGGTATGCCAGGCATCCCCGGAACACGGGTGATTGAACTTTCGCACGCGATTCACATGCATCTGATTCACAATCATGGCTTCTCTTATGGAGAGATCGATTGGCTGACCTCGATAGCGCCTTCTTTATACATGGCTCAGTACTGTTCATTTCCTTTTGCGGTTGGAACCATGCAGGATGGTGCGATGAACAATCTGGCGGTTTTTCACCCCGACCAACCCTGCAAGATCGATGAAGCTCAGTTACAGGCGCAATTGCGCGATCCCCACTATCATACTGCATATAGAGATGAACATCTTCAAGGACAAGTGATATATACTGTAGTCAATGGAGTGGTTTATGATGTACGCGAAGATATTATTTCGCTAAACGCGCACGAACCGCGTCTTTCATGAAGTGTGTTCTTTGAAATCCCCCGATTGATGAATTACTGTTTGCGCGTTAGGATATTCATTGCTTGCAATATTTATAATGACAGTTAGATTATGAGGATAAGGTTTGAGAGAACAACCCCCCTCTAACTCAATGTCATTAAGTTAGCCGAGTTATCCCCTCTCCCGCCGGGAGTGTTAGGGTGAGGGGGACATTCCAATAACTTGAGTTAATGACATTGCTCTAAATTCCCCCGGGCTTGGGGGAAGAATGATTTTATTCAAACATGATCACAAAATTCTAATAAAACGATTTGGTACTATGAAAAAAACACAGGATTTACACGTTATTGAATTCGTCCCATTGATTCCGCCGATTCATTTGAAGAATCAGTTCGCCATGACGGAAAAAGCGAACCAGACCGTCTTCGAAAGCCGCCAGGCAATTAAGCGCATGTTACGCGACAAGGATAAAAGAATGCTGGTTGTAGTCGGACCATGCTCGATCCATGATGAAGAATCAGCCCTTGAATATGCCGGAAGACTAGCTGAGTTGCAAAGTGAACTGATAGATCGCATGGTTATCGTGATGCGGGTTTATCTGGAGAAGCCGCGCACGACGGTTGGTTGGAAAGGATTGATTTACGATCCCTTTTTGGATGGCAGCGGCGATATGCATCATGGATTACAGCAAGCGCGTCAAATCATGCTTAAGATAAGTGAAATGGGATTACCGACGGCTACCGAGTTTCTTGATCCCATTGTCCCGCAATATATCGATGATCTGGTTTCATGGGCGGCGATTGGAGCGCGAACCACTGAATCGCAAACTCACCGCGAAATGTCGAGCGGGCTTTCGATGCCCTTCGGATTCAAGAATACCACCAGCGGTGATATGCAGATTGCTATAGACGCCATGCGTTCGGCGCGGGCGCCGCATAATTTCATCGGAGTTACCCCGGAAGGTCAAACGGCTATCGTCAAGACCAGCGGTAATGTGTGGGGGCATGTGATTATGCGCGGCGGAAGTAATGGCCCTAATTATGATAGAGAGAGCGTCAAGCAGGCCACTGATATACTGAAAAAACACCAATTACCGGAATACGTCATGATCGATTGCAGCCATGCCAATTCGAGTAAAGATTTCCATAAACAGGAAATGGTTTTACATGATGTTATTGAACAGCGCAAAGAGGGCAACAACTTGATTTTCGGTGTCATGCTGGAGAGCCACCTCAATGAAGGCAGCCAATCCATCTCCAGTGATATTTCACAATTAAAGTACGGCGTTTCCATTACTGACAGCTGTATTAATTGGGAAACCACTGAACGCATCTTACGGGATGCATACATGAAGTTGGAAGGCGTTTGCAGCAGGAGTACAGAATGACCCTTTATAGCAAAGAACGAAAAATGGCGGTCGATGCGGTTTTACGGGCATCCCGCGTATGTCAGGATATCCGCGCCAGTCTGGTTGATGAAGAGACCGTAATCAAAGAAGACCGTTCTCCGGTTACCATCGCCGATTTCAGCGCGCAATCGATAATCGCCCATTGCCTGCATCAAGAGTTCCCCGATGATTCATTGATTGCTGAAGAAAACGCCGCTGATTTAATGAATCTAGGCGATAAGAAATTAAAACAACGCGTGTATGAGTCGGTGCGCTCTGAATTTCCTCAATTGAAAGATAAAGCCATTTTGCGGGCGCTGGATCATGAAAACCATAACGGCAAAAAACTTAATCGTTTTTGGACGCTTGATCCCATTGATGGAACCAAAGGTTTTCTGCGCAACCAGCAGTACGCCGTCTCTTTTGCCTTGATCGAAGATGGAGAAGTTGTTTTCGGCGTATTGGGTTGCCCCAATTATCCCGTCGTCTGGAGCGAAGCCGATGGCGCTAAAGGAATCTTGTTAATCGCCGCCAAAGGAGCGGGAACAGTTATGCGCACTATGGATGATGAAACTGAACATCCCGTTTCTGTTTCGGATATTGATGATGCATCGCAATCGGTGTTTTGCGAATCAGTTGAAGCGGGGCACTCTTCTCATAGCAATTCACAGAAGATTGCGGATATGCTGGGCGTTACCAATGAACCTATCCGGCTCGACAGCCAGTGCAAATACTCCGCTGTAGCTCGCGCCGATGCGTCAGTCTATCTGCGTCTGCCGACCAGTGAAAAGTATCAGGAAAAAATCTGGGACCATGCAGCTGGCGTGATCGCCTTAACCGAAGCAGGAGGCCGGGTGAGCGATATTTTCGGTAAAGAACTTGATTTCTCTCAAGGCAGCACGCTGGCCAAAAACAAAGGCGTAGTGGCTACCAACGGGCTGATTCATGATAAAGTTATTGTTGCAGTGAAGACTATTTTAGGAATTTAGTTTGGTTTTTTAAGGATGAAGAATATGCGACGCATCAGAAAATTAATGGATTATGCAAAAGACATGAAAAGAGCGGCCCTAGGCGTCTTGATTTTACCCCTGTTTATTTCGATTATGGCCTGGGGGGCGCCGGGAGATAATGGCGAATCCAAAGTTGCCGAGTCTCGTAATACTATCAAGGCTATCGCGGAGCGGGACGTACTGTATCAGACTTCTACTATCGGCGCTCTGATGTTCGGCGTGTATGACGGAGATGTCAGTTTCGCTGAATTAAAGCAGCATGGCGGTTTCGGCTTGGGAACAGTGGATCAACTCGATGGCGAGATGATTGCTTTGGATGGAGAGTTCTATCATATCAAGACCGATGGCATCGCTTATAAACTCACTGATACACAGCTGACGCCCTTCGCCAATGTTACTTTCTTTGACGCCGATCTTTCGCTGCAACTGGAAGCAGGCATGACATACGATCAACTGGAAAAAGCCATTGACGATATGCTGCCCACCAAGAATACCTTTTACGCTATTAAGATCGAAGGCGTTTTTAATTACGTCAAAACCCGTAGCGTTCCCATACAGCAAAAGCCCTATATCCCTCTTTTGGATGTGATTAAGAACCAGGTGTTCTTTGAGTTCGAGAATATCAAAGGAACCCTGGTGGGCTTCCGCTGCCCGGCTTATATCAGCGGCGTTAATGTTCCAGGATATCATTTCCATTTCATTACAGACGACAAAACACGCGGCGGTCATGTAATTGCATTGGAGACTGGCGATGTTCAATTATCCATCGATCAAACGCGAGGATTTTATATGGCGCTGCCTGATAGCAATGCATTCGACGGCGCCGACCTGTCGGTCGAGGGATTGGATGATGTTGAAAAGCCCAAAAGCAGTTTGCGGTTTTATGGCGATTATAAGTAGGAGGTAACGATTATCGGGCAACCGTGAAGGATTGCCCCTACTTGTTATCGCAGGTGGATTTTATCATATCCTGCAAAACTGCTTAATCTAATAAAATTGAGGCGAAGCCATCTACCCTATGCCGTAAGTTATAGAATCAAGGGCTGAACACTTTGCGGTCTCGCCCTTGGCGCCTGGTAATTATTGAACGACTGTTCTTGTGATATATGCGTATAAGGTTTTCCGTCCAACCACTTCCCTACCCCGGATTAATTCACTACTATTTCTTTTGAGCGCTTAGGCTACCTTTACTTGCTTTATATACAGGCCAACCTGATAAAACTGCCAAAGGATTATGATGTATTATGACGACAAACGCTGAGAAACTATCTGGAGTATTCTTACCAGTCACCACGCCGTTCAACCGTGATATGAGCGTTGACGCCGGGGCGTTGCGAGCCAATATGGAATTCTATGCCCAGACGGAAGTTCGCGGGTATCTCGCTCTGGGCAGCAATGGAGAAAACCGCTGTCTGCGTGAGAGTGAAAAGCGCCAGGTTTTGGAGATTATCCTGGCCGCCCGGTCATCACAGCAGGTGGTGATGACCGGCTGTATTTATGACAGCACCGATCAGACCATTGAGTTTATGAAATATGTCAAGGATGCGGGCAGCGATTTCGCCACGCTGCTGACGCCATCCTATTTCCGCAAGCACATGACGCACGACGTATTGACCAGTTATTTCACCGAATGCGCTGAGGCGGTTGATATCCCTGTGCTGTTATACAATGCGCCGGGATTCACTGGCGTTACGATCCTGCCGGAAACAGTAGCGATTCTTGCCGCTCATCCCAATATTGCCGGAATGAAAGATAGCGCTCCCAGCGGCATCGAAAATTTTATGCAATACAATAGTGACAGTTTCTCCGTGCTTCCCGGATCAGCCTCATTCTTTTATCCTGCCATACTTAAAGGTTCGCCGGGCGGCGTGATGAGTCTGGCAAACGCCTTTCCAGAGGCTGGAATCAAGTTATGGAAACTGGCGCGGCAGGGATATTCTATAGAAGGCGAGGCCTGGCACGATACCATGAAGAATCTCAATAAGAATATCAGCAGCAAATACGGCGTTCCCGGAGTGAAAGCGGCCATGGACCTTGCCGGACTGGCGGGAGGCTATCCACGTAGACCATTGCAGCCTCTAGGCGAGACGGAACGTGACATTATACGTCAATGTTTATCCATTGTGGGATTACTCCAATGACTCTGGTTCTGGCTATAGATGCGGGCACAACCCAAATGAAAATGGCCGTTGTCGAAGATGGCCGCCATATCCATGCCAGCGCTGAACGGGCTTATCCCATGAACCTCCGTCCGGGTGGTCAGTGCGATTTGGATACCGGGCATTGGTGGAAAGCCTTTCTGGATTGCTGCAATGAACTGCAAGGCGAATTAGGCGAAGTGCAGGCCATAAGTCTTTCCGTCTCGACGCCCGGCGCCACAGCAATCAACGCTGAAGGTGAAGCGCTGACGCCAGCTGTGTTGTTCCTCGATGGACGCAGCGGGCCGCAGGCGCAGAAAATCCGTGACGTCATCGGTGAAGACTACCTGCTGAATAACACCAGCAACCTGCCGGTATCCGGCGGCTGCACTGCATCTACTATTGTCTGGTGGCAGGAAAAAACGCCGGAGATTTTTAATCAGGCCGTCATGTTCGGCCATACCAATACACTGTTTGGCAAATGGTTGACTGGTGAATGGGGCATGGACCCGTCAACCGCCTCGCTAACCGCCTTATATAATACCACCGCCAATGATGGAACATGGAATCATTCCATCCTGGATCGATTAGGTATCCCCCCAGAAAAACTGCCTCCTATTATCAATAGCTGGGAACCAGTGGGCGGTCTCTTGCTGAAGATTGCTCAAACCACTGGCTTGCCGCCAGGCATCCCGGTGTTGATGGGCGGCAACGACGCCATGTGCGCTGCATTGACAGGAGGCGTTACCCGCGAAGGGGCGGTTTTGGATATTTGCGGTACGTGTGAAATAATCTGCGTCGGGTTGGCTGAAGCATTACCGGATAGTCAGTACAATGTGCGTTGTCATGTCATCCCCGGTCTTTGGTCAACCCTGTATGTGTTGAACACTGGCGGTAAAGCCCTGGAATGGTTTCATCAAAATTTTTGCCGGGAAATGGCAGCCGATGTTTTCTATTCGAGTTTTATTCCGTCAACCATTGAGGAATATTTTGATGGTAAACCAAAATGGGAACTGCCGGAGTATGAAGTTTTTTTGGCGGGCGACCGCTACAGCACGCAAAAGAAATGTGCATCCTTTGAATCCCTTACCCTGGAAACAACGCGGGAGAAAATGCTGATGGCCATGATCCGGGGCAATAATTTATATATGAAGCGTCATCTCGATGCTATGGCGCAGAAGGTTAAATTAAATTCAACTATCCATTTGACAGGCGGAGGCTTGTCGGAGGCTTTCTTACGTTGTAAAAAAAAATGGATGGGCGACTACATATATGATTTTCGCGGGAATTCATCAGTGTTAGGCGCCGCGCAGTTGGGGCATTACCACCTGACCGGGCAAAAAATCTGGTCGATGGATTCGGATCAATCATAGAAGAATTAATGAGGTGAACCATGAGTTTAATAAGCATGAAACCGATGTTGGCGGTCGCCAGAGAAAACAACTATGCTATTGGCGCTTTCAATACAGTAGACTATCTATCGACCAAGGCGGTGATTGAAGCCGCTGAGGAACTGGACGCTCCAGTCATTATTCAGACTTCGGTCAAAACGGTGAAATTCTGGGGCGGCGGCGTAATCGTTTCCTGGTTGAAGGAACTGGCCGAACACTCATCCATACCAGTCGCCCTGCATTTGGATCACTGCAAAGACCTAAATGTGATCCGCCAATGCATCGACAACGGGTGGACTTCGGTGATGATTGACGCGTCATCTTTTCCCTTTGAGGAAAATCTATCGTTAACCAAGCAGGTAATTGAGATGGCGCAGCCAGCTGACATTGCCGTCGAAGCCGAACTGGGTGAAATCGGCGGCGTGGAAGATGATATCGACGTTAACGAAGAAGACGCTCATCTGGCTGATCCGGATAAAGCCATCCACTTTTGCCAAGGGCTGCCCTTAGCCGTATTCGCTCCGGCGATTGGCACCTCACACGGCATGTATAAAGGGGCGCCCAAAATCGCCTTTGACCGTTTGGAAACCATCGCCCGTGAAACGGGAATCCCCATTGCGCTGCATGGCGGGACGGGGCTGTCGGATGATGTCTTTCAGCGCTGCATTAAACTGGGCTGCGCCAAGGTCAATATCTCCACCCAACTGAAACATGCATTCATAAAAAGTTTTGTTGAATTTCATACATCGACCAAAGAACTGGAGCCGCTCAAAGTTCTCCAAGCCCAGTTTGATCAGATTAAAAAAGAGATGGCTGAAAAAATCGTACAGTTCGGCGGTGAAGGACGCGCCGCGAAAGATAAAGGAAAATACTAATGAAAGCATTGATATTCGATTGTGACGGCGTACTGGTTGATACGGAACGTGACGGCCACCGCGCGGCCTTCAATCAAGCCTTTCAAGCCAAGGGTTTGGATGTGGAGTGGAGCGTCGAACTGTATGGCGAACTGCTGAAAGTAGCGGGCGGCAAGGAACGGATGAAGCACTATTTCAACCAGAACGGCTGGCCGGATGGTATTGATGACCGTGATCAATTCATCAAGGATTTGCATCACCTCAAGACAGACATGTTCATGAAGATCATCGATTCCGGGGGATTGCCCCTGCGCCCCGGCGTCAAACGGCTGGTGGATGAAGCCATCGCTGACGGTATGAAACTGGCCGTATGTTCAACCTCCAACGAACGCTCGGTCAATCTGGTCGTTGAACGTATGTTAGGTCAGGATCGGAAAACCAGGTTCAACGCTATTCTGGCGGGGGATGTAGTATCCAGAAAAAAACCCGAACCGGATATTTATCTTCTCGCTAAAGAACAGCTGGGATTACCGGGCGATGAATGCGTTGTAGTCGAAGACAGCCGCAACGGTCTGCTGGCCGCCAAAGCCGCCGGGATGAAATGCATCGTCACCATCAGCAGTTATACCGGCGATGAAGATTTCTCTGAAGCCGATCAAGTATACCCGGAACTGGGCGATCCGCCCGCTAACTGCGTAACGCTGGAAGCGCTGAAACAGATTGGTTGATCCTACTTATTTAAAAACATCTTTAATTTTAGCAGATAGAAGTAGGGTGCGCCCCTTGTGGGCGCCCGGAATTCCGATCTCTTCTGTATATGATAGCCGGGCGCCAAGGGCAAGACCGCAATGCGGTCAGCCCTTGATCTTAATAGGTAGGATAGGACAAAGCAACAAAAATCTACCGGTATTTAAATTACCGTCGAAGCGCGTCCCATCGGGCAATATGCTCAACCTTCTATTCGTAATTTACAATCATCAAGCATTTCCTGCGTCCTGCTGGCGCCTACGCGGGTTACTCCCAGGTCGCGCACAATAAGAAGGCGATCCATATCACGCACTCCTCCCGCAGCTTTGACCTGTACATGTGCGGGAGAATTGTCGCGCATCAGTTTAAGGTCTTCCAATGTTGCGCCTCCGGTTCCATAACCGCTTGAGGTTTTTACCCAATCAACGCTCAGTTCACCGCATATTTCGCACAGTTTTATTTTCTGTGGATCATTTAAGTAGCAGTTTTCGAAAATCACTTTCACTTTTTGTCCGGCGTCATGAATAAGAGTAGTGATATCTTTTAATTCCGCTGCAACATAATTCCAGTCGCCGCTCAGAACTTTACTGATATTAACCACCATATCCAGTTCTTCTCCACCATCAGCCAGCGCCTGTTTGGCTTCAGCTATCTTGATGGCGGTTGTATGTCCACCATGAGGAAAACCGATGGTGGTGCTTGCTTTGACGCTGCTGCCTTTAAGCATCTCAGCGCATTTCTTTAAATAATAGGGCATGATGCAAACGCTAGCCACATCATACTGCAATGCCAAACGGCATCCTTCATCCAAATCCCGGTCCGTCAGAGTCGGATTAAGAAGAGAATGATCGATCATCTTCGCTATATCCAGGTAAGAGTAATTCATGATTAAACCTTTCTATTATTGTATTATAGAGTCTTTAGTTTGGCTGTATTTTATCATAGATTAAAATTTATGCAGTTATTTGATATTCTTGCATTTTTCGTTTTATCGCCTTACGCCATTTCATAGTTGCTAATCTTCTTTCCATATCGGACACAATTCCCAATCATCGGGGAAACCCATAGGTTGACGAGGGATTTCGGAATATTCATCAAGTAGAGTGTGAAAGTTGTTCGACCATTGGCTTTGAGGAGCGATGATGCGAAGCAGATAACGGCAAATCGTAAGAATCCCAAAAATACGGTTATTGGGAATGGTTACTGGATAGTGCCATTCAGGATATTTATTCGGATAGGGGAGTTTTGGCTTATAACCCAACTCCCTTCCATGAATGCGTCCGTGGTGTGCGCATATATTGCGGATCGCATTCAGAGCCCGCAACCAGGAATGCAAAACCTCATCCGGGATGCGGTATTCTTTGGCTAGTATTCGCTTAATCGATGGGGAGACGCCCTTGAAGAAAGTTAGAGTGGAACCGAATGTCATAATCTCGCAGGCCATCCAGAGCGGCAATTGTTCGTGTTCATCGTATTTTCGCTGGAAATGCTCGACGAAGATTTCCTGGCTGCGCGTCGTCTCTTTCTGCAAACGGTTCAACCAATCGGCGAATACTTTTGGATGGATTTTAGCAAGGTTTTCATGAAGAATGTGTCCAAATGGGCCATATTTATGGCTGAAATGATAGACCAGTTGGGTGCGCACGGAAATTTCGATTCGTTCTATCGCATCTAACAAGAGAAGGCGTAAACGGCGGTCGTATGCATACCTTCGCCAGACTTTTTCAAGAGTGGTTCCTTCTTTGTATGTATCGTCTGCATTTCTGAAGGGATCCAAATAACCGCTGAGTCGGTAATAATTCACGCGTTGCAGTGTGTGAATCAATCGTTCTCGATCCGCAACGAGACCACGAAGAATGAGTTGGTTGGCTTGCTCTTTGAAGGTAAGGTGCGGCTTTGTGTATCTCATATCGCCGCTCCTTTTAAAAAGAAAAACCTTAAAAAGAAAAACCCACCGGAATTAAGCATGCTAGGCAGAGGCTCGGCGGGTATGCTAACTGGAATATATCTTAAATAATTTGCTAAGTCAACAGGTTTTATCAAAACTCTCATAGAACCAACTCCGAATACATTCCTGCAATTTCGCTTTCCAAAGATATTGTACTTTTATAAAGTGATCCATTTTTCTTCCAGGTTGCTTTTCAATATTGCTTCACACAATACAACCTCGCGGTGACCAGCCTTAAAGGTGGGGAAAAGCGGCGCTACGCTGTAATCGCCTTTTTGGATGTAATCATAAAAAGAGCGGAAGCACTGTTTGAATGTATCGGGGAAGCCCTCGTTATGACCAGCCGGATAATTGGTAAACTGCCGGGGCGCGTCGGCCATTAACGCCGGATTGCGAATCAGGTTTTGATTAGGACTATCACGGTTTCCGATCCACATCTCGTTGGGTGATTCGCTATTCCACCCCAGAGCGCATTTAGAGCCAGCGATTTCATAGCGGATGCAGTTTTTGCGTCCGGCAGCTACTTGAGAAACATAGAGGCTGCCGCTGGCGCCATTGGTGAAGCGGAACATGATGCATCCATAATCTTCGGTTGAGATTGGAATCTCTTCCGTCTCCATTTCGGATTGTGGTTTCCCAGTGAAAGTCTCGACTTCACCTTTGGGGCGTTTTCTGGTTTTATGGATTGTATTGAGGTCGGCGAATACAGCATTAATCTCCAGACCGGTAATGGAATAAATCAGGTCCATCCAATGCGTTCCTATATCAGCGACCGCCCGTAACGCGCCGCCCTGATCGGCCAAAACGCGCCAGTTATAATCCGTATCGTGAAACAGCCAGTCCTGCAGATAACTGCCATTGATGTGGAACAGGTCGCCGACATCACCATCTTGAACCATCTGCCGGGCCTGAAGGTTCAATGGATAATAACGCACGTTGTAGCATACCCCTGCCGCCAGTGATTTTGATCCCGCCAACGCAACTAAATCGGATGTCTCCTTTGAGTTCATCGCCAAAGGCTTCTCGCACATCACATGCTTTCCGGCATTTAAGGCCTTGGTGGAAAACTCATAATGCAGCGCATTCGGAACGGCTAAATGAACGCTTTGCGCATCAGTATCCGACAGGACTTCATCAAAACTCTTATATGCTTTGGGCAAGCCAAACATCTCTTGGGCTGACTTTGATTCGCGTTCATCGCACCCCAGAATCCCGGTGATTTTGACGCCTATTCTACGAAGCGCTTCCAGATGCACCGGCCCGATAAATCCAGCGCCGACAATCGCTGCGCCGATATCGTAATTTGACATTGATCCTAACCTCCATTATCTTTATTACGGTATTCTTCTATCTATCAAGTAAAATTCCCGCCGCCGGACGGGCGACTTTAATGCCTCCCAGGCGGTTATGAAATTCATAAGCATCGCCGCGATAAAGCGTTCTTTCAAACCACAACGGACTGCCATCATCCAGAAAGCCGGTTGATTGAACCAGAAATCCCGCTGCATTTTTAGCAGACTGCAATAGTTTCGCATCGGCGCCATCAATAATAATCGCCCGGATGGTCTGATCGGCGCCATCGATTTTCAAATTGAAGGTTTTTGTCCACAAAGCATATAGAGAACCTTTGAAATTACTTTTATTGCATCCAAGGCAGTATTTTGCAGATATAAAACGCTTTTCTAATATTACAGGATGTCTATCCGCCATTCTCAAGCGCTCAATATAAAAAAGCATGTCATCGTCTTGCGGGCGTAGGGATTTTCTAACGACTTCATCAACCGATCCGGCTTTAACTTTCTTGAAGGTTAACACTTCAGTTGAAGGCTTCATCCCGGCGGTGCAGGCTTTGTCGGTGAAACTGACCAAGGCTTGCAGATCGTAATCCAGAACGCCGCTTTTAACGAAGGTTCCGATGCCTTTTTTGAATTCCAACAGACCTTCAGCAACCAGGGTGGATAAAGCTTTATTGGCCGTCGCACGGCTTACATCATATTTTTCACAGACCTGCCGTTCAGTGAAAAATTGATCGCCGACTTGAAATTGATCCTGGTTGATCAATTGGCGTAGTGATTTATTCAGTTGCTGATACAAGGGACTACGGACAAGTTCGCTCACAATTAACGCCTCAATGAATCATCTTCAGTGGCTAAGCCACCGTATAACTAAAGACATATTAGCATTACTTGTCAAGCATATCCATATTGAAATATAAATTTATATAGCGGGGGTTGCAGGTCTGTCTCATCGACCCATCAAACATCCACCTCTAAGGGCGCCCGTATGGGAATAATGATAGTCTTTATTTGATAACGAATAGCGCGGTGTCGGCCATCAGGTTGGGTAACAACGAAATTCTTTTCCCGTTGCGGAGATAGAACTGGTGAACCAGCGTATAGTTCATTACATTGCAGAAATAGATAAAGTCGTAGATGGTGAGGAACTTGATGTTGGGTCCTTCATACCAATAGTAGGGCAACTTGGAGGTTATAGGAGTGCGGCCTAGCAGCAGTTGCCATCTGGATGTCCAATGCCCGAAATTTGGGAAACTGACGATACACTTACGTCCTACGCGAAGTATCTCTTTGAAAACCAGAACCGGATTACGCACTTCCTGAAGGGTTTCGCTGAGGATTACGTAATCGAATGATTTATCGGGGAAATCGGCCAGTCCCTGATCAATATCACCGTGGTGTACGGAAAGCCCTTTGCTGATGCAGTGATATACCTTCTCTTCAGCCACTTCCACGCCAGAGCCTTTTATATTGCGTTTTTCTTTCAGAAGATTGAGCAGATCGCCCTCATCGCAACCCAGATCGAGAACGCGGCTTTTTTCTTCAATGATTTCACAAATTACGTCAAATTCATAACGATGACTAGACAATGATGTATGGTTTTCAAGCGGCATTCGATTTCACTTCCTCAAATATGTGGCCCAGGAAATCCTGGATCAGGCGCATTTGATGCGGGTTGTCGATCAGAAATGAATCGTGTCCATAGTCTGATTTGATTTCACAATAGCTTACCGGAACCGCATTCTGCTTCAATGCAGAGACGAACTCGCGCGACTGATAGGGTGGATACAACCAGTCGCTGCTGAATGATAATACCAAAAACCTGGCTTTTACATGCCTTAAGGCATCCTTCAAGGATGCATGTCCCTCGGCCAGATTGTAGTAATCAAGCGCTTTGGAAAGATAAAGCAGGCTATTGGCGTCGAATCGTTTCGAGAAAGAGTCGCCCTGATATTGCAGGTAGCTTTCGACCTGAAAATCGGTCATCAGGTCGAAACTTACATCGTCGCGGTCTTGCAGACGCCGTCCGAATTTTTCGTGCATGGCCTTGTCGCTGAGATAACTTATGTGCCCCACCATACGCGCCACGGCCAAACCGCGGGCGGGTGGTTCGGACTCATAGTAGTCGCCATTTTTCCAATTAGGGTCGGCTACTATAGATTGCCGCGCCACTTCGTTGAGCGCGATGTTCTGGGCGGAATGATTGGCGGTGGTCGCTATGGGAATGGCGGAGGATATGTGATCGGGATAGGTTTTAGCCCATTCCAAAGCCTGCATACCGCCCATCGAACCGCCTGCCACGGAGAGCAGTTTTTTGATGCCCAGGTGATCGATCAGGCCTTTTTGCGCTCTGACCATGTCGCGGATTGTTATGAATGGAAAGGTCAATCCATACGGTTTTTGGGTCTCTGGATTGATGGATGCCGGTCCGGTGGATCCCCGGCATCCAGCTATGCAGTTGGAGCAGATAATACAATATTTATTGGTATCAAAAGCTTTACCGGGACCGATGTAGTTATCCCACCAGCCCGGTTTTCGATCATCGCTGGAGTAATATCCGGCGGCGTGATGGTCGCCGGATAAAGCATGCAACAGCAGAATTGCGTTATCTTTGTTCTGGTTTAATTCACCGTAAGTCTCATAAGCCAGAGTAATAGGCCCCAGCCTCCGGCCGCTATCAAGCAACAGTTCGTTTGGTGGAGCGAAAATAGTAATATATTGTTCGGTAACAATACCGACGGAATTATTCGGATCAATATCTGACATTACCAATATCCTTGCATTAATGTTGTATTAGATAATTATACCTTATGTTTTAGATAATGCTTGATCCAAGTCTCCTATTATGTCATCAATGTTTTCCAGACCGATGGAAAGCCTTACGAAATCAGGGGTGACTCCAGCCGCTATTTGCTCCTCTTCGGTAAGTTGCTGATGAGTGGTGCTGGCCGGATGGATAATAAGCGATTTGGCGTCGCCTATGTTAGCCAGATGCGAGAACAGTTTGATGTTTTCGATTATTTTCTTACCCGCTTCCGCTCCGCCTTTGACTCCGAAACCCATTAAAGCGCCGAATAATCCACGGTAGTGATATTTCTTAGCGGTTTCATAAGAGGCGTGATCCGGCAATCCTGGATAATTGACCCAGCTGACTTTTGGATGATCCTTAAGAAACTCAGCCACTTTCATGGCGTTTTGGCTATGGCGTTCCATACGCAGATGCAGCGTCTCCAGCCCCTGCAGGAAGAGGAAGGCGTTGAATGGCGCCATGGCCGGACCGATATCGCGCAGTAATTGCAGACGCGCTTTGAAGGCGAAGGCTACGTTACCTATTCCCGCGAAGTCCTGGAAAGTTTCCCAGATTTTGAGGCCATGATAACTGGGATCGGGTTCGGTGAAATTGGGGAATTTTCCTGAACCCCAGTCGAACTTGCCCGAATCAATCATAATGCCGCCGATGGAGGTGCCGTGTCCCCCGATGAATTTGGTGGTGGAATGCATGACTATATCAGCGCCATGATCCATAGGGCGAACCAGGTATGGCGTGCAGACCGTGCTATCGATAATCAGTGGGATTTTGTTCTC
The DNA here is from genome assembly GCA_963662285.2 of bacterium. Taxonomy (GTDB): domain Bacteria; phylum Hinthialibacterota; class Hinthialibacteria; order Hinthialibacterales; family Hinthialibacteraceae. Next base: position 15,228 of record CAXXMV010000003.1, on the reverse strand, counting down.
ATGCGCCACATCGGCTACGGCCTGGATATCGAGCGTATTCAGTTTGGGATTGCCCACTGTTTCTGAGTAAATGGCCTTGGTTTTGGGGGTGATGGCCTTTTTGAAATTATCAATGTTTTCAGGATCGACGAATTTAACGTTGATACCCATTTTGGGAAGAGTGTAGTGGAACAGGTTGTAGGTTCCGCCATACAGGCTGCCGGACGAGACTATCTCATCGCCGTGTTCTGCCACATTCATGATACTAAGAGTGCAGGCCGCCTGTCCCGAACTTACCGCCAGAGCTGCTGAGCCGCCTTCTAAAGCCGCCAGGCGTTTTTCGAGCACCTCGGTAGTCGGGTTCATGATGCGGGTGTATATGTTGCCTAACTCTTTGAGCGCAAATAGGTTGGCTGCATGTTCCGGGCTGTCGAAGACATAAGAAGTCGTCTGGTAAATCGGGACGGCGCGTGAGTTGGTCGCGGAATCGGGCGTATGCCCTGCATGTAAAGCCAGACTTTCGAAATTCAGTGGGCTATCGACCATTGTTTGAACTCCTCTATTTATAATGAATGCGATTCTTTATATTATATATCTTATAGGTAGACAATAGCGTTCGAGATTAACATAAAAAGGGATCAGATTTGAAGCAAGCCTGTGAAAATTGCATGATGGTATAGCTGATGATAAAGCTAGTAGTCAAGGAATTAACGATATTAATATAAGCCGTATTTGTCAACCGGATTGGGGTGGGGATTTATTATGGTATCAAGGGACATCCATTTTCCCTCAGCGAAAAATCATGATGCGTACGCCAAGAGTAAAATGAAACTTATACCGGGGTGATGGAATAGATAATCCCGATTGCTGAATGGGGCAAGCGTGTTATCCTGTGTGAACAGGAGAATGCGATTACTATGAAATCTATTCGCTTATCGGCGGAAGAACGCGCCCGGCGGCTTAAGCAATGCCCTCTGTTCGCCGATTTGCCTTCGCCAGTGTTGGTTTCACTTTCAGAAATGACAAAGACGCGGTCATACCATGCGGGAGAAATTATTTTCCTGCAAAACGAATCCGTCGAAGGGTTTTATATCATCCTGGAAGGCGAGATCAAAGTAAGCCGCTATGGACCGGATGGCCGGGAGCAGGTGCTCCATGTCTTGTCGGCGGGCGCCACCTGCGGCGAAGCGGCGGTTTTTAAGGGAATGAATTATCCGGCGGCCGCTGAAGCGTTTAGCGACCTGAAAACCTTGTTTATTTCGCGCGAAGATTTCCTCGGCCTGGGACGCCGTCAGCCCGACCTGCTGCTTAATATGCTGGCGGTGATGTCGCTTCGACTGAGGCATTTCGTTAATCTGGTCGATGATCTTTCCCTGAAAGAAGTCTCCGCCCGACTGGCCAAATATATTCTCAATCTATCCAAACGTCAGGGCGGCAAACCGGACATCCAGTTCGAGACCACCAAAGCCATGATCGCCAGCCGAATCGGCACCATCGCCGAAACCCTGAGCCGCACCCTGACCCGCATGCAGAAGAACAATCTAATCAACGTCAAAGGCAAACATATAACCATCCTGGATTTCGAAGGGCTTCAATCCCTGGCTGAGGGTGAGAAATTGTGATTTTCCTCCACTGGCATGGAGATTCTTTGATGAATCTAACATCTAAAGATAAGATAATATCGGGTGGCAAGGGCAGTGTATTTTCTGCCCTTGATTGAGTTCACCTCATTTATTTCCATAGTTGTTATCAACAATCCACGTTGAAGATAGAATCAAATTCAATTTTTTGTGCTTGTAATTGGATTATTAAAGAATCAAGGTTCTTTTTGTTTTTCCAAGGTTTTCAGTCAAGGGCAGAAAGGACGCTGCCCTTGGCACCCGCATTAGTGATAGTGACGGGTGGCAAGGGCAAGACCGCAATGCGGTCAGCCCTTGATGCTGCCACTTCCGGTTTAACATAACCCCCTTTTTCACCTCACAAAACCAGCTAAATATGATGGAACCTGGTTAACCAATAAAATATTTCAAAAAAAATATCCTCTAATTGACTTAAGTCAAAGTATGAATCCGCATTACCGGATAAATTGTATATCATAAGGTAATCAAGCGGAGAAATTTGACGGAGGATAAGGTCATGGTTATTCGAAATATTATCAATATAGATGAAGAATTATGTAATGGTTGCGGTGATTGCATCACCAGTTGTGCTGAAGGCGCCCTTCAGATTATCAACGGCAAGGCCAAACTGGTAAGCGACGTCTACTGCGACGGTTTGGGCGCCTGCATCGGCGAATGCCCCACTGGCGCTTTGAGCATCGAACAACGTGAAAGCGACGATTTCGATGAAGAGGCTGTGCAACAGAGAGTCGCGGCCCTGCAACAAAAGAAGCCAGCCGTTTCTCCATCGCTGCCTATGGCGAAAATCGCCCCGGCAGCCGGTTCAGGCTGTCCCGGAACCATGTTAAGGCAATTTCAAAATCCTAATCGTCCAAAATCTCCAGCTACGGCTGGTGAGACTCCATCAGAGTTGACTCAATGGCCCATCCAACTGCATCTGGTTCCAGTGAGCGCCCCGTTTTTCCACGGCGCCAGGTTATCCATCGCCGCTGATTGCGTTCCTTTCGCGTATCCAGATTTTCACCAGCGCTTACTGGCAGGCCGTAAACTTTTGATCGGATGCCCCAAATTAGATGACAACCAATTCTATTTAGAGAAACTAACTCAAATCTTTCAACAGAATCAAATAGAATCTATAGAGGTGGCTTATATGGAAGTGCCCTGCTGCTTCGGTTTGGTGAATGCTGTGAAGACTGCTTTGGAGCGGTCGGGCAAAAGCATCCCTCTGGAATTGATCAAAATCAGCATCCATGGATCGATTTGCCAGACAGAGAGCATAGCGGTGTAAATCAAGACGCAGCAGTTCGGTGATAATTAAAAAGTAAATTGAAAAATTTACAGTTTTAGGAAACAACCCCCTCTTTAATTCTCCCCCAAACTTGGGGGAGAGGGATTTTGGAGAAAAAAAAAGTGTTGGATAACGTCGCCATTCGAGACCGTTTGATTGAAGATATGAAGAACTTATTTGGAGACGACCAGCGACGGATAGATCATGCGCTTGAAGTCTTTAATCATGCGCAGCAGATTCGCGCCGAAGAAGGCGGATCGGAATTGGTGGTCGAATCGGCGGCGATTCTGCACGATATCGGCATCCACGAAGCCGAACGCAAACATGGATCATCCGCTGGTAAATACCAGGAGATCGAAGGTCCCCCGATAGCCAGACGCATGATGATGGAGCATGGCATCACAGAACCGGATATCAATCACATCTGCCGGATAATAGCCAACCATCACAGCGCACGAAATATCGACACGTTGGAATTCAGAATAATTTGGGATGCCGATTGGCTGGTGAATTTGACTGATATGTATATCAGTGCGTCCAGAGAAAAACTAGAAATGATCATCAACAAAATATTTAAAACAGAAACAGGCAAACGAAACGCTCGTAAATTATATATTGAAAAGAAAGAGGAGAATTAAAAATGAGTATGTTCTGCTTTCAGTGTGAACAAGCAGCCAAAGGAATTGGATGCGTTAAAGTTGGAGTGTGCGGTAAAGACGAAAGTACCGCCGCTTTACATGATTTATTGACCTATGCGGTGAAAGGCTTATCGATGTACGCCCACCGTGCGGGAGAATTGGGCGTGACGGATCGTGAAATCGACGTATTCGTAGTCGAAGCCCTTTTCAGCACCGTGACCAATGTAAATTTTGATCCCCCGCGCGTAGGAGGTTTAATCGTTAAAGCCGCTGAATTACGGGAAAAAGCCAAAGGCATGTACCGGGATGCATGCAGCAAAGCTGGACGCACTCCTGAAACGCTGGCCGGTCCCGCCGCCTGGACGCCTGCTCCCTATCTGGAAGGCCTTATTCAACAGGGCGAAGCCGCCGGATTGGAGAAAAGGTTTACCGATCACAAAAGGGATGTCACCAGTCTTCAGGAATTGATTCTATACGGTCTAAAGGGTATGGCGTCTTATGCTGATCATGCGCTGATTCTGGGGCAGGAAGATGCCAGCGTCTACGCTTATTTTCACGAAGCGCTCAGTTATCTGGCCAGTGAGCCATCCGATATCGGCGAGCTGACCGCATGCGCTTTGAAGGTTGGTGAAGTCAACCTTAAGGTTATGGAACTGCTCGATACAGCCAACACCGGCGCGTATGGGCATCCCGAACCAACCAAGGTTCGCGTTACTCCGGTTAAAGGCAAGGCGATTTTGATTTCGGGACACGATTTGAAAGATTTGGAAGAACTGCTCAAACAGACTGAAGGCAAAGGAATCAACGTATACACCCACAGCGAAATGCTGCCAGCTCTGGCCTATCCCAGATTAAAAAAATACAAACACCTGGTGGGTAATTACGGCGGCGCCTGGCAGGATCAGAAAAAGGAATTTGACGCCTTCCCCGGCGCGATCCTGATGACGACCAACTGCATCCAAAAGCCGCGCGACGGTTATCAAGCCCGCATCTTTACCACCGGGTTAGTGGCCTGGCCTGATGTTACTCATGTACCCGATCAAAATTTCGGTCCAGTAATCGAAGCCGCTCTGGCCGCTCCCGGTTTTACCGAGGACGCTGAAGAACAGACCATTATGGTCGGTTTCGGTCATAACGCAGTACTTGGCGTGGCGGATAAAGTGATCGAAGCCGTCAAGAGCGGAGCGATTAAACGCTTCTTCCTGGTGGGCGGTTGCGACGGAATCGAAGCGTCGCGCAGTTATTACACCGACTTCGCTCAACAGGTTCCGGATGATTGCGTTATCCTGACCTTGGCGTGCGGCAAGTACCGGTTCAACAAACTGGAATTCGGCGACATCGGCGGAATACCCCGGCTGCTCGATATGGGTCAGTGCAACGACGCCTACTCAGCCATCAAGGTTGCTTCAGCTTTGGCGAACGCCTTCGATTGTGGCGTGAACGATCTGCCCTTGTCAATGATTCTCTCGTGGATGGAGCAAAAGGCGATATGCATCCTATTGAGCCTTCTGCACCTGGGAATCAAAAACATCCGCATTGGACCAAACCTGCCAGCGTTCATAACTCCAGCGGTACTGCAGGTTCTGGTTCATAACTTTAACATCATGCCAGTGACCACCGCTGAAAAAGACCTGGAAGCGATACTTGCATAAGAATAAAAATTCAATCCCTCACAGCGCTGCTATTCAACAGTGTTGTGAGGGAATATTTATATAGTTTCTGAATATTAATTGAGTAGTTCTGCTGAAATCAGCGAAGCAGGATGGGACAAAGCGGCAGCGTGTCCCATCGTTTATATCTATATCTCAAAACCTCATTTCACATCTTTCCACATTTCATGATCAACACCACTCAAACCAGGTAGTCCATGAATTTGCCATTTAGTCATCAGCAAAATTGGAACTAATGCATATTCAAATTCTAACTGATAGTAATAATCATCTTCTATTTGAAACCATGAATAAAATGGTGGAACAGGCAATTCGGATATATCCAGAGATTGCAGTTGATTATTCTCCATTTTTTGGTGAATATTCAATACACCCAGTTTGTCTTTATAGCAAAAATATTGCTTGCCTAAAGGATGGGGATAGTATTCCATTTTACCTTCTGGATTATCATGCCATTTAATAAATTCATATCTGGGCGCCTCCTCGCCAAGCAAAGCCAAATCATTAATATTTACAACAATATATTTAGTCTCAGAAACCAGAATTACATATTCACCCATAATATCCATATCAATAATTGTCTGTCCAAATATGTCTATTGGCGTTTGTATAGGCTTATTTGAAAGTAATATGCCTTGTAAGAACTCTTTCTTATATTCAGAGAAATTCGCTATACGTCCCAGGTAATCGCCCTTTATTGTAAATTGGTGAGAATAGTTTCCACGGTCTGGAAGATGAACGATATTGTTAATCACATAGATTTTATCCAATAATGTTTCTTCTTCCGGTAAAAAAATGACATCCGCTACATAAGTTAGGCCAAGCATCCAATATCTACCTACTAAAGGATTTGTCGTATGCTGAGAGAAATAATCCTTAACGGTATTAATCACTTCATCAAAGTCTACTCTATAGAATGAACGTCCAGCGGTAAACTGATGAGGACTGTAATAACTTAATAGAACAAACGCTGAATCACCTTTAACAACAATATCTTTTAGAGATTTCCGATCCAGATCTGCTACAAGGTACTGATCAACTTTTTCAAATCGTATACCTTCCGCAAAAACTTGCGGTATCAAATAAACAAGTATCGCAAATAGATAAAAGAGTTTCTTTCTCATAATCACTACCGTTATCCAAACTAATTTTTCTTCTGGCAATAGCGAATTAGGATGGGACAAAGCGAAAGCGCGTCCCATCGTATATATCTAATTTACACGCGATAATTTGATCATTCCGGCAAAAGTTCCAATACCACCAGCAAAGGCCGGTGATCCGAGGCTGCTGGTTCATCCAGCACGCGGGTTTCGAGCACTCTCCAGCGGTGAGCCGGGCGGAACAGTACGTAATCAATTTTTCTATCGGGCGAATCAGCGGGAAAAGTATTCATACTTTCTCCATCTGCAATAGACCAATGTTTTCTAAATTCATCCATCACCCGGCTATCCGGTGTGGCGTTCAAATCACCTGCCAGGATTGAAGGCGTATCAGTATCAATAAGTAGGTTTTTCTCTTGCCATTTTATTTGCAACGGCTTCTCACAGGCAATCTGATTGATTAATTGCGCTGCCGCGAAGCGGTCAACATCATCTTTATGATAATCAAGGTGCGTGTAATAAAAACGGAACTCAGGTTTTGCAGCGTCATGCTTATCAGAGAAAACCACATCTTCACAGATAACCCGTTTTTCCCAGCCAGGGCTTGCTGGTAAATGTTGACTCCGCCCAACCACTGTACTGAAACTGTCAGAGATCAATCGCGCAATGCCGTATTGCCCACTACCTAACGGGATTGTCTGATTAAATTTTACCGTCATCTTTGTAAGCCGCTCAATTACCGATGCCTGATCAACTCCACTGGAACGCTCAGTTTTAACATCCACTTCCTGCAACGCCACGATATCTGGAGTAACCGAACAGATAATACGCGCAATGCGGTCTAAATCGACTTTCTTATCCATCCCAATTCCAATATGGATATTATAAGACAACACGCGAATTTGCGGATTAACATCACTCCATACAGTAAAAGCCAATAAACAAATTACAAAACTAAAAAAATATCTCTTCATAATAATAACGATCCTTTTCAATTTTCGCCTGATTTCAGGCTATGACAATAATTAAACAATATAAACCAACTGAAAGAAAGAGAGCATGAAATAAACAGTTCAGCATCTTTGAGTCCAGCCATATAAAACATAATAATATGCTCAATATCAAATTGCTTACTTCAATACTCTTCAAAATATTGGTATATGCCCTTAAAATTACATAAACTCAGATAAATTGTATATAGAAGGATTTGAAAATTAAAATGAACACTCAAGCCAACCAACCAACTCCGCAAAAACACTCTTTTCAAGCAGAAGTCAAGCAAGTATTGGATATCGTAATCCACTCACTTTACACTCATAAAGAGATATTTGTGCGTGAACTTATATCTAACGCCGCTGACGCGCTTGAGAAAATCCGTCATGAGAAACTGGTCAATAAATCAATCGCCGATCCCGGACTGGCTCTGGAGATCGATATTGATATAGATGAGGACGCCAAGACCATCACCATTACCGATGCCGGTATAGGTATGACCGAGGAAGAAGTAAAAGAGAATCTTGGCGCCATCGCTCATTCTGGAACCAAGAAATACCTGGAAGCGCTAAAAGAAGCGTCATCGGGCGGCGCCGTCGAATTGATCGGCCAATTCGGGGTTGGATTCTATTCATCATTTATGGTAGCCAAAACCGTGACTGTCGAAACAAGATCGTTCCATCCCGATGCGCAGGGCATACTATGGACCTCTGAAGGCGAGGGAGAATATACTCTTGAACATAAAGACGATCTAAAACGGGGTTCAAAGATCACCTTATCCCTGCGTGATGACGCCCACGAATACGCATCAGCCGATACCATTAAAAAAACCGTCCAGAAATACTCTAATTTCGTTCCCTTCCCCATCAAAATTAATGGAGAAGCAGTCAACACCATTCAAGCCATCTGGACGCGTAACAAGAATGAAATAACCGATGAAGAATACACCGAGTTCTATAAATTCATCGGCAATGCGCATGACGAACCAGCCTTCCACCTTCATTTCTCGGTCGATGTTCCCATTATGCTCAACGCCCTTTTATTCGCGCCCAAAACCAATATCGAACAGTTTGGTTTCGGCAAAATGGATCCGGGAGTCAATCTCTATTGCCGCAAGGTTCTAATCCAGCAGCATTCTGACGTCATTCTTCCCGAATGGCTGCGCTTCGTCAAAGGCGTGATTGACAGCGAAGACCTTCCGCTCAATATTTCCCGTGAAACCCTGCAAGACAACGCTCTGATTCGAAAACTGCGTAAAGTGGTGACCTCCCGCTTCCTGAAATTCCTGGGCGAAACCTATAAAACCGATAGAAAATCATATAACGAGTTCTGGAAAACCCATGGCATGTTCCTTAAACAAGGCGTTATCGATGATTTCGACTACCGCAGCGATATCGCTCCCTTGCTTATGTTTGAGTCTTCTTTGACTGAAAGCGGAGAACAGATTTCACTGCAAGAATACGTCGACCGTATGCCAACCGGACAAGACCGCATCTTCTACATCAGCGGCCCATCCCGTGATACCATTCAAAGCGGTCCATATATGGAAGCGTTTCTGAAGAAAAATATCGAAGTACTATACCTCTACGAACCAATTGATGATTTCGTACTCAACGCAGTGCGCGAATTTGATAAAAAGCAATTGGTATCCGCCGATCAGGGCGATCTTGATCTACCCGATTCTCCAGAGACTGATGAGACGCCCAAGCCGGAAGAGACCCTATCCAAAGATGATTCCGATATCCTGTGCGGTTGGATGAAAGGTATTTTAGGAGAAAAAGTCACCGCCGTGCGCAAGTCGTCGCGTCTGGTTGGCAGCCCGGCCATGATCGTCTGCTCTGATTCTCAAATGAACGCCAGCATGCAGCGCGTAATGCAATCGATTAACAAAGGGATGCCTTCTATGGGCGCCAATTCGCTGGAAATTAATCCCACTCATCCCATTCTCCTTCAGGTCTCAAAACTGAAGCATGAAGGCGCCGATGAAGATTTCTTAAAATCAGCAGTCGAGCATATCTATGAAAATGCGATGGTGGACGCCGGGCTAATCGCCGATCCACGAATCATGGTAAAACGCAACTACGACATCCTGGCCAAAGCTCTGGGCGCCAAAAAAGAAACATCATCTGATGACTAGGGCGATCCTCAATCAGGGAATCAATAACCATGATTGATTCACAATTCTCAAACAACCTATAAAGATGGCGCAGATCACGCGCCATCTTTGCTTTTATTAATGCTATAGTTATAAACCATGAACCAAAAGTATAAATCAAAAGTCCTTAATCTGATGGACGGATATATATCTGAATATCCCAAAACTATTTTCTGGATATTCAATATATCTATTGCTATAGCTTTGCTTATATTTCTGGAATCAGGCGCCAGGATTGTATTTGATCCATCGCCGGAATTGATGCCGGGAGAACATCAATATGATCCACACACTCTATGGGCTAACAGAGTTAACCATATTTTCATAAAAAAGACTATATTCGGCGATTTGACTTTGAAAACCAATAACTACGGTTTTCGGGGCGAATGGATAATCCAAGAGAAATCCGCTAAAAAGCGGGTGTTCTGTAGTGGAGACTCAACCACCTGGGGCTTCGATATACCTTTTGAGAATATATACGCCCAGCTTTTGAACAAAGAACTGGGGGATGATGTTGAAGTGATCAGCAGCGGCGTTTGGGGATACAGCGTCGCCCAATGCCGGCAACAGATTGAGCATAAATTGCTTGAATTCAAGCCAGACCTGATTACGGTCGCTTCAAATTACAACGACCGACGGTTCCGCTACTTTCAAGACCTGGATGAAAATGAGCAAAGTTTCAGAAGATTGCATATATGGTATAAGTTTTATGAACTTATGTACAAATCCAGACTGCTTCAAATATCCATACAAGAAATTAATGCCATAAAGAATAATAGAAAAGTTAAAAGGCCGCCTATAGATCAATTAAAATGCCGGGTTCCACTGCAAGAATATGAGAAAAATCTGCAAGAGATATGCGACCTGTCAGAGTCAAAAGGTTTTAAACTGATTTTTATCGGAATGTATGACAATCCAGAGACTTTCAAACTAATTAAGCAGTACAAAAATGCTGATAACATAGAGGATAAAGTCAAGATATTAAAAAAAGCCATTAAGGCGCCCTTAACCGGCCTTACTGGATTTGCTCAAAGGAACCTGGTTCAACTGGCTAAAAAAGAAGGAATTAAGGACATTGATATAGATCATCTGGAACATCATTATACATTTTTTAAGACAGTGCATGGCGGTTTCATATTAGATGAAGACGCTCCCTACAGAGAGGTTATGAAGAAAGTAGCTAAGGCAAACAAGGTTCAATACCTCGACTTTTATCAATACGCCATGAGTATTGATAAAATAAAACAGCAAGAGAAGCAAATCTTCATTAAATCTGATCCCTGTCACTTAAATCAAGATGGACACAAACTTTTAGCCGAAGCCTTGGCGCCTATCATTAAAAGCGCTTTAGAATAAAAAACCAAATAAAAATATGCGCATTTTTTTCTCAAATCCGCCCATTAAATGCGCATAATTTACTCATTGTATTCATACGATACTCCAAAAAATCTGCCCTCATCTCTTTTTTCATAAACAAATCACAACAAATTCAATTCAAATTAATTATTTTTATTTATTTTAGGTATACCACAATAAATGGGCTAATATTTGCGTTTACTAATGAGAACGCTGTATTACAAATATTGAAAGGATGTTAATTATGAAGAAAACATTATGTTCATTGATTATCGCTCTACTGGTCGTCGCATGTTCAGTTGACTTTGCATCAGCCCAAGCTCAAAGAAGCCAACGAGGCGGCCCCGGTATGATGGGAAGAGGCGGCTCCCAAGGTGATATCATTAGCGACTCTTTTGTTCTCGATGCTGTACGGGCGGCAAAAGTTACTGCAATCTACGAAGAACAACAAAATGCCATGAGAGAAAGTTTCCAAAACGCCGGGAATGCTAACGCAACCCGTGAAGAGCGTATGGCTGCTTTTATGGAAATGCGCACAAAAATGAATGCCGCCGTTACAGAGAAACTGGCAACCGTTCTTACCAAAGAAGAAATGGAATATCTCAAACCACTATTGAATATGCGTGGTGCAAGAACAGACGTAGATATTCGCGCTCTTCGCCAAATTGAGATGAATAAGGAGACGCGAGGTAAACTTCAGACTTTGGTTCTTATTTACCAAAACACCATCATTTCACTGACTCCCGAAAGAACTCCTGGACAACCTGGACAACGTGGACAGGGAGGCGGAATCTCTGAAGAAGCCCGCGCCAAAATGACAGCAGCTAAAGAAACTCTAGTAGTCGATATCAAAAAAGAACTTACTGCGGATCAAGTCAAAGCATGGGAAACCAAAACCGCGGAAATACAGAAAGAAATGGACGCATTGCGAGCTCAACGTGGCCAAGGTCGTCAAGGACAAGGTGGACAAGGCGGCCAAAGAGGACAAGGTCGTGGCGGTCAGAGACAAAACTAAATCTCCACCTGATTACCTTAAGATGCAATATTGATTAAACTTTGAGAAGCAGCGTAACATGCTGCTTCTCTTTTTGTATATTAATCAGTTCATTTCAAAGAGTTTACAATTGAATTTCATCAACATCTTCTAATAATGCCTCCAACTCCTCCCAACGCTCATAGGCCAGATGAAGATCATCTTTCAATGTTTCAAGTTTCTCTTGAGATTGAGTTATCGTATCCTGGCTCTGTTTGTAGAATGCCGGATCAGCCATCTCTTGATGCAGATCGTTTTGCTCTTGTTCAAGTTTATCAATTACTCCAGGCAGTTTCTTTAATTCCTCAAACAGTATTTTAAAATTACGCTTTTCATTATAACTCAGCCGTTTAGGTTTATCTGCTTGTTCAAGCGTATTAACTCTATCTTTAATCCTCTTCTCTTTAGTATCTTTTTTGGACTGTTTACGCTGCCGCATCCAATCATCATAACCACCGACATATTCATTAACCTCGCCATCGCCCTCCATAGCCAAGGTGCTGGTTACGACATTATTCAAAAAGGCGCGGTCATGGCTGACCATCAACACGGTTCCAGCATATTCAACTAACAGGTTCTCCAATAACTCCAAAGTTTCGGCGTCCAGGTCGTTAGTCGGTTCATCGAGCACCAGAACATTGGCTGGTTTGGAGAACATCTTGGCGAGAAGCACGCGGTTGCGTTCTCCTCCTGATAAAATTCTGATGGGCGAACGGGCGCGTTCCGGGGAAAATAGGAAATCCCTCAAATAACCTATGATATGCTGGGTCTGACCGTTAAACGTAATTTGATCAGAGCCGAGGCCGACATTATCAATAACCGATTCATCTTCTTTCAACTGTCCGCGCAGTTGATCGAAATAGGCGATTTCCATTTTAGTCCCATGCCGTATATTACCAATCTGGGGATTCTATTTGCTTCAATAAAATTTTGAGCAGTGTGGTCTTCCCTACCCCGTTAGGACCAATCAGGCCAACTTTATCGCCCCGCATGATGGTCAAAGAAAGGTCTTTTACAATATTGACGTTATCGTAAGAGAAAGAAATATTCTTGGCTTCAATAACCAGATTGCCGGATTTTTCATAATTTTGCACAGCCATCTGTACATTGCCGATATCTTCACGCCGCCTGCGCCGTTCATCGCGCAATTTCAATAAAGCCCGAACCCGCCCCTCATTGCGCGTCCTTCTGGCTTTGGGGCCTCTTACGAGCCATGCTTCTTCCTGAGCCAGTTTTTTGTCTAGTTTGAAAGTTTGGATTGCTTCAATCTCCAGGGATTCTTCTTTTCGTTGCAAGTAAGTCTCATAATCGCAATTCCAACTAAGCAATGCACCCCGGTCGATTTCAATAATTCGCGTGGCTAGTTTGCGCAGGAACATACGGTCGTGAGTAACGAATAAAATAGTTCCGGTAAATCGCAGCAGAAATTTTTCCATCCAGTCAATGGATTCGATATCCAGATGGTTGGTAGGTTCATCAAGCAACAAGATGTGCGGATTGATTGCCAACCCCCTGGCCAGTAACACCCGGCGCTTCCATCCTGCTGACAAAGTGGCAATATCAGTATCTGCGTCCAACTTTAATTGCGAAATGACCTTATCAACCTCCTGATGGCGTTTCCATTCTTCATGGGCGCCATCGGCGTGATGGTTTTGATCCAAATTTTCAAAACCACCATTAATAATATCAAATACGCTGCCGCTGATATCCTGTGATACTTCCTGAGGCAAATATGCAACACGCAGTTCAGGTTTACGGGAAATTTCGCCTTGATCGGGAGACATGACGCCCACCAGCATCTTCATCAAAGTCGATTTACCCTCGCCATTTCTTCCTAAAAGACAAACTCGTTCACTTTCCTCCAACTGAAAAGAAATTTTATCCAAAAGAGGGGGATCAGTAAAATTCACACTAACTTCATTAACGGAAATCAACGCCATATAACACCTATTACTATATTAAAGAATGATTTGCATGATAGAGCGATTATTAAAACTACTCTAACCTTTTTTTTACGTTTCCAGAAGCCTGTAAAGATTGGCTTATTGAAGACAACACGTAATAATAAACCTACTTTTGTAAACCGCTGAAATTTTGAGAACAAATATGTTATAATCAAGAAAAAGGGTATTATAAAATGTGGCAAGAGGAACTATTAAGAAAAATCACCCAACGCAGCCAAAATTATTTTGAAGATGACATCATAGAACATAAAAAAGAACTTTCATCAAAAATTGAGGGAAGCCGGATTCTAGTAATCGGCGGCGCGGGAAGCATCGGATCATCTACTATAAAATCTATGGTAGAATTCAAACCAGATACTTTGCATATTGTGGATCAAAATGAAAATGATTTAGCTGAGTTAGTTCGCGATCTGCGTAATTCCTCTCTTTCTTTTCCCATTAAAGATTTCAGCGCTCTCCCCATCGATTTTGGTTCATCAATAATGAGACGTTTTCTCAATGATTCAGCCCCTTATGATTACGTTCTCAATTTTGCTGCCTTAAAACACGTACGGTCTGAAAAAAATATCCATTCACTGCTTCAAATTTTGCAGACCAATATCATAAAAGCCTCACGGTTGCTTCAGTGGCTACATGAAAAAGGCAATTCGTTGAGATATTTTTGCGTCTCCACCGATAAGGCGGCCAATCCAGTCAATTTCATGGGCGCCAGTAAACGGTTAATGGAACGGATGATTTTTTCGGAAGAGTTGTTTTCAGAAGGAAACATATCATCCACTTCCGCCCGTTTCGCCAATGTGACTTTTTCCAATGGAAGCCTTTTAGACAGTTTTCTAAGAAGAATGCAAAAACAACAACCTATTGCCGCTCCGGAAAAAACCAAACGTTTTTTTATTACTATGCCGGAATCAGGACATATATGTTTAATGGCGACGTTTTGCGCTCCAGACAGACATATTTTAATTCCACGTATAAATCAAGATTTTGGTCTTATCGAATTAGAACAGGTCGCCATTACAGTTCTTGAATATTATGGTTATAAACCAAAAATTTATTGCGATGAAGCTGAAGCAAAATGTAATTTTCAAGCTGACTTGCAAGAAAAAAATTACCCTTTACTATTAACGCCGCTTGATACAGGTGGAGAAAAAGATTTTGAAGAATTTGTCGGTGATAGCGAAACAACCATTGATATAGGTATGAAGAATATTTTATCTATTAAATACAAACAGGATAACCAGGGATCATTAAAGTCATTTATTAATGACATTATTCAATTTATTGATGATCCATTCTATCCAATAGAAAACGAGAGAATTAATACCATGATATCATCTCTTATCCCAGAATTCCATCATAAGCAATCTGATAAAAACCTGGATCAAAGAATGTAAACATAATCACCAGGTAACCGAAGTCAGTTCTTTGCCATC
>CAXXMV010000002.1:0-1848149 GCA_963662285.2 bacterium | reverse complement strand
GCAATCCCCTAAAACAACGTCCAGCGATTAGGGGAGGTAATAGTGACAGCCATGCATCATTACCGTAAATACGCAGATCATAATCTGTAAGTGATTCAATAACCTTAAGCCGGAAACGGGTATTGGCTTCCCATAACACCTTCTGGCGCAGTTCATCAGTGCGATCCGCTTCAAGCATTCCCGGCGCGGGAAACTGCGCCATTACCTCACGCACCTTCTTGCGTGGAAAGCGTAATTTCTCCTGAATCACCTTCTGACAATAATCTCTCCAGGCAGGAGATAGAGACTGAAAAAAGGCGCGCTGATCGCGCACTTGTCCGACAAAAACCAAATCACATTTTCTCGATCCCCGTTTCTTGCCCCGGCGGATTCGCGTGGCCGCTCCCGGCATAAATTGAGGCGGCGCGGCGCCATTCTCAACTAGTGGATCGCCCCATTCATAATCCGCCACCAGATAAGTCTCTTCGGCGGAGGTCTTGTTGCGCAGAATCAAATGCTCTGCATAAACCGGATCATCTGCGAACCAGATCACTTTGGGAATATCCAGCGAGCGGCTTAATTCCGCGCCTAGCGCCGTATCATAAGCCGATCCCTGATTGCACATAAATATAATGTCCGGCTCAAAGAGAGCCATCTTAAAAACCCGGTAATAGGGGGGATAATAATGACCATCGCGCAGCACCGTATATTCAGTCTGACATCCTTTACTGCGGAGACCATGAAATATGTTACGGATCAAAACGCTTTGAATGGTCGAAAAACGCGCTCTCCCGCGAAAATCATCAAAGGTCCAAATCCGTAGGGGGCCATCTTTTCTATCTTTCAAAATTGCAGGTAAATTCTTGATCCTCGCGGTTAATTCTTTTTTCCGCTTGATGCACTCTATGCGTATATAATCGAGCATTTCTTTAAGCAAGGTTAATCTATCATCTGAAATAGCTGATGCAGTGATAAGAAATGAAGGATTGGCGGCGGCGTAACAAAGACTGAGGCGCCATATTCGTTCGACCTGCGCTTTATAATCATGGCCTATGATCCACTCGATCTTCAAGTTTTTGAACCATGCCCGCATATCACGGGTATATAGAACAGATATAAAATCATCCAGCGATGGTTCGAGCACCATAACGCCCCTATTTCCGCTTACGATTTCATCCGCGCATTGCTCGAACGCACTCCCGTCACCTAAGCCAATCCAATAAAAGTAATCCGAACCGGATTCTAAAGATGACCTGACGCTTCCTACGAAAGATTCGATATCAGCAGAAACAACATCCGACTTACATAAAGATGTAATTTGAATAAGCGAATAAATATCTGGATGGTATTTACGAAGGCAAGAAAGGTTTTGCGCAAATATTTTTTGATATTCCATATTTTATATATTAAAACAAACGTTATTTTGAAGCATTTTAAGGAGCTTTTGCTATTTTTTTTTAATTTCCGCAATCTCTTTTTCAACGACCATACCTTTGGGGATAATAACTAGCTGGTTATTAGTCACCATAAATTGCTGGCTATCCATCTCTGCGTCATATCCAATTTCACAACCATCCGGGATATGGGCGTTTTTATCGATAATGGTATTCTTAATTCTGCAATTACGACCAATTTCAACGCCATTGAAAACGATGCAGCCATCTAATTGACTACCCTCGCCAATATTAACGCCTGGAGAGATGATGCATTTATTCAAGGCGCCTTCTATCCGGCATCCAAGAGATATTAATGATTGACTTATACTAACATTACTATTATTCAAATTCAGCTGACTAGGCGGTAATTGCACAGTAGCGCTTCGAAACGGCCAATCCCTGGAAAAAAGGTCGAAAGCCTGATCTTCATCAAGTAAATCCATGCTGGAATTATAGTAGCTGGAAAGACTGCCGACATCACGCCAATAAGGTTTGTGACTATCTTGATTATTAAATGGAAATGCATAAACGGCAGATTTTTCGTCCTTGACCAGCCGTGGAAATACGTTTTTTCCGAGATCATGATTAGACGCGGGATTTTTGTGTTCCTGAATAACTGAGCGTACTAAACATGAAGTGTTGAAAATATAGATACCCATGTTGACCAGAGAGCATCCCGGTTTTCCGGGAATTTCAGGCGGATTATCTGGTTTTTCTAAGAAATCACGAACGCGGCCATTCTGGTTTACCTTCATCACGCCAAAGGAACGCGCTTTTTCACTGGGATACTCATAACTGGCAATGGTTACATCAGCGTTTTTCTGCAGGTGATAAGCAATCAGTTCCCGATAATCCATCCGGTAGATATGGTCTCCCGACAAGACTAAAATGCGCTCTGGTTTGAACTGTTCTATAAGAAAAACATTCTGATAAATTGCATCACTGGTTCCTTCATACCAATGCGAATGAATCCTTTTCTGCGGAGGAACGTTTTCGATGAACTCGTTCAATTCACGGCTTAATAAATCCCAACCATCCCTCAGATGCCGGTTAAGCGATTGAGATTTATACTGGGTTAAAACAAATATCTTGCGCAAAGCGGAATTGATGCAGTTCGAGAGAGAAAAATCGATGATGCGATACGATCCAGCGAAAGGTACGGAAGGTTTAGAACGATCCTTGGTTAATGGAAAGAGTCGCTCACCCTGTCCCCCCGCAAGAATGAGAGTGATGGTATTACGTAATATGGTTGGCGTATACTGTTTCATGCTGCCTATCCCGTCCGGATGACAAAATCAACTATATACCAAGCTAATATTATACTAACTTTTTTCAGTAATTGATCTAGGCGCTTATCTTGGCGCCAAATGCGCTTCCCGGCTCAAGATATTGATTAGCCTCTTCGAACCGCCCTACCTGCACTAACAGTACTCCATATTCCGCGCGAATTTGAGGTTGCCGGGGGAAACGTTTAACGAACTCACCCAATATTTCGATGGCTTTCTCTTCATTCCCTGAATTGCGGGACATTTCCGAATAGGTCAATAACAGATCAACAGATGGAGTTTTGGCTGATAGACATGGAACCAATGTCTCACAAGCTTCCTTATGACGGCCAAACGATGCCATACATCGAGCTAAAAGCAGACGATTGCGGGTGCGCTTGGAATCAAGTTCAACTAATTTTTCCGCATTGGATAAAGCGTCTTCAAACTCTCCGCGATCCAGCAGCATGGCGCCCCACCAGTAATAAGCTTCTATGTTATGATCATCCAATGCCACCGCTTTCTTGAAGGAATCGTATGCTTCCTGATAAGCTGAGCGGCGTCGATATATTCGTCCAACGCAAACTCGTGATTCAGCGCTATCGTCTTTGATCTGGATAGCTTCACGCAGAACATCGAAAGCTTCATCCTCTCTGCTATTCTCCAACAGGGCCTTTCCATACTTATGCATCACCCGAGCGAGGTGCGGCGTTTGCTTCAAAATCTGTTGATAAACCTGAATAGCCCTGAACCAGCGCTTCATCTCCATGGCCACATCGCCCAGTCGTTCTAAAAATTTTGGGCATGGGTCTTTAGAAACAGTATCTTCAAATAATCCATAGGCCTCATCAATCTGTCCGCTTGCATACAAGACCTCTCCCAAAACATTAAAATCTCTCGCTTCAGCGAGATCGATTTTAATAATCATTCTTAATTCACAAATATAGGCAATCTTATTACCCATTTCATGAAAGATTTCGGCGCGAAGCCGGTGAGCGGGAATATATTCTTTATCAAATTGAAAAATTTTATCAATCAAATGAAGCGCTTCTTTAGAGCGTGTTTTGGCAAGTTGTTTCGCTCTGTAGCATAAACGCTCGACCTCTTCTTCGCGTATTGCGGGAATTTTTCTGGCAAATTGTTGAATTAATTGAGAGAAAAAAGTAAGCCTGTTTTCGATAGGTAATTTTTCAATTTTATGGTTAATATTAACCATAAGTTTGCCCCGTTCCTGTTTGGGCAATTGATTGAGACAACGCTCCATGGTTTGTTTAAGAGTCTGTTCCTGGATCTGATCTTTACTAACCTGCTGATCTACTCTCTCCCGTAAAACAACCAACTTATCTGAAATAATTATACATTCATCTTTTATTTTATTGGCGTTATACACAGCTTGGTTCAATTTCAATTCCAGAGATGGAGTCGAACCGTTGCTAATTTTGCTGCGTAATTCTTCGATGCCGTTTTCCACTTTCTCCAACAGGATTTTACGTTGTAAAAAACCCTCTCCGAATCGGCGGAATTCGTTCGCCATCTCCAGACTGGTCTTGGAAAAACGCCCCATTTTTTCATGCTGATCGAGTTCGCGGCGCACCTCCAAGATGGCATTGCGTATTTCAACCGCCACCCCATCACGCATCATGCGTTCGAATCGTTGCTGCTGGATACTTTGATTATCAACGGATTCCACAACCGTGGAACGAATTTTCTGGGCGACGTCCTTCAGATGCGATCCTTTGCGTAATTTATCAACACGTTCGCTGGCATCGCCATAATCATACTTAAAATTAGACAGTGGATTATCGTTCATCCCTCTCCCTCTTCTTCACCGAATACTCTTTCCTTATAAGGGAGAGTCAACAATTTGCCATTCGAATATACCACATTAGTGGGACCTAAAGGCTTCTTAACAACAAGCGTCTTATCCATTATCCGAATGGCAACGCCCTCATAAATACCTTTTTCCGCACGAACCATTCGGATGCAGGTTTCGCTATAAGATAAATCGCGCTTTGCATTATCCAGTTTGTTCTGCATTTTCAGAACAATTTGATTTAACCGTTGTAAAACATTAACCGCTTGTTTTATTTTCTCTTGGTCGCCGCCAGAATTTTTTAACGTATTCATGGTCTGTAGGGCTAGTTTTTTTTGTTTCTTTTTTGATTTTAGTTCTTCAACAAATTTATATACCCGGTCTTGCAAATTATGCAATTCCGCGCCGAGGATCACTTCGGTCTTTACGCCCATTTCCGAACCGATTTCCAGGGCGCATACATCTTCCCAGGCATTGATGCACCCCCCCATAATCTGCCCATTAGCGCCCTTGGCTCTAACTCTTATTCCTGCAACTTTAGATTTTATAATTGGTCCGGAGCTTATCACATCGTTGCCGGCATAGACTTCAGCGCTGTTAATGTGGGCGCATTCAACATTCTTTCCCGCATTAATAACAGATTTTTCTTTACCATTAATCCCTCTTTTACAAAATACCGATTTGCCAGCACGAATTTCGGCGCCTTCAATGACGCCGTTGACGGCAACATCCTGGCCGGAACTTATACTGAAATCAGACAAAACATCTCCACGCACTATGACTGATACCTTGGAGTCAATATTGCCTGTCTCTAAATCGACATTTCCTTTAATAGTTAAGGCTTGGGTAACGAATATTATATCTTTTTCGGCATAAGCGCATCCATCAACTTTTGACAATAACCTCAGACCTGATTCATCTTTTTGACAATTTTTAATGCTTGGCATCTTTACATCCATACCAGCAGGACATTCTATTTTTCCGCCAAAAACATCACATCCGGCAGCGCCTTGACTGGCAGGTATTTTTTTGAGTATCAAATCACCTACAGCGACCGGTTTAAACAAATTACTGCTTTTGCGGCTGGTCTTACTGTTTTGACTATTGAAAAGATGACTTGAATATTTTAAGAGATTAAGCGGATCTTCCAGACGGGCATTTTCTCCAATCTCTGGATCTTTTCCTACAGCAACGCGAACTAAACAATCAAAATTCTTATTTTCAAAAATAGCATGGATGATCGATTCATCAATCCCATAAATAACGCCTTGCTGTTTCAAGCCTTGTTTGATATCTTCAGCAGACAACAAGGAGGCAAAATCTGAAGGAATAGAAATAAATGCGGCCATTCGATCATTACTGATCTGAATTCCAAATCCCAATTCAATTAACGCCTTCCGCATGAAAGGCATAGCGTAATCACAAGCATCTGATTTATTCTGAGGAGGAATAAAACGTTTTTCTTGAATAGCGGTTTTAATTTCAAGTTGTAATTTTCTGATCAATGACAAGAGGGCTTCTTTGACGCGTAGAGCGGGAATTTTCCCGCACCAATCCATTATGCGGCCAGCGAATCTACTGCATTCCAATAATTCCGCCCGCAACGATGCTACCTTGTCATCAGAAGATAATGATCCTGCTAACTCCTGCGTACCATCTAAAATATATTGAATTGCCTGTTGTAACGATTCAGTTTCTGAGGATAAGCCATTTTGTCCAGAATGAACATCTGCCGTCACTATAATACCCCGCTGCTATATATAAACATGAAGAAATCATTAAGAATGAATTTCTTATAACGATAATATCAAAATCTTATTTACTATCTTTTTTTTGTTGAAAAGCCATTCGCTTTTCATCTTTTTCCTTACGCGATCCTTGTTCACCCTGTTCACGCAATTGCCTTAAAGCAATGCCTATAGCAGCCATCAATGCGTCTATTTTTTCTTCTAACATAAGAAGAATGGTATCATCAACATCTCTCATTTCTGTTTCAATATCTTTAATAAAGGAAAGAGCGACATTGCCAATCGGCCTGGCGAGTATGTCCATTTTCACTTTTCCGCTAGACCTCAAAGATCGGAGAGAATGAATCAATTCCGTGACATATTGTAAAGCTTCTTGATCAAATTGAGAAAATTTTCCAGTCGATAAGTCATTAGCAAGCAATTCAACAACCTGGCCGCCAGTATCGAACTGCATACGCATAACCTGTCGTTTTTCCGTTAGAAATTTCAGCCGGGCTTGTCTGGCCTGATTCAAATAAGGTTTAAGGCGTTTTTTACGTGAATTATAAGCCGGAATATTTTGTTCGCAAAACAGCCGAAGTTCGGCAACCTTCTCTAAATCTTTATTTTTCATAGCTTCCATAATTTCACGGGAAGCGTTTTCAACCTTAGAGATTATGGGGTCTTCTTCTTTCTTACGCTGGATCGCCATCTCCAACACGGTTACTTCTTTTATCAGACTAGAGGCGCGATTATTCATGCCTTCTAAATTTCGGCGAATCGTAACCAGATCTTTTTCAGAGGCTGAAGAGAAGCGGCTGATATAATCTATCCATTCCTGACAACGCTTCAACCGATTCGTTACATCATCCGAGAGACTATTGTCACCTCGAACGGTTCTTTGCCGTAATTTTTTGACTAATTCCTGCCGGCGCAATTCATCTGAAGCCTTCTTCTCCCGTTGAGTTACCGCACGAATCTTGCCTCCCTGGGTATCAAGAGAGAGTTCATTCATAGGAACGCCATCTTCTCTACTTCGCTCTAATACTTTGGCAGCCATTACAGCAATAGAGAGTTGGGAGAGCGTATTTTCCTGATCATCATGTTCGTCAAATCCACTACCATCTGCAATCATTTAGATATCCCTTTGATCTTTATTATTTACCCTAAAAGTGCTTCTTCAGAAACAAAATTGATTTCAATATTTAACTTATTTAGTTTTCGCTCAAACCGCCCAATGATCTTAAAAATCAGATAAATGCAATAAAATCCATCTTCTTTATTATAAATACATTCAAATAAAAACCATATGCCAATGACGGAAAGGTAAAATCAATGAACCTTCAATTTCCAGCAGAATATTTTGCTTATTATCTTCTCTTGACAATTAAATGATTTCCAATCAATTGAATGACAGCTTAGCCGCATCAAAAAATTTAAACATCTTAATCATTATTGTACCCGATTTGATTACATACTTAATAATTGATTTCCATCACAAAATACATCCAAAATCTGTAAATTATTAGATTTATCAATCAATCAAATAATTTTTATAATAAATTTATGATTTTCTTGCCAATATATATTGACTTTTCTTGTCTTTTGTTTAGTATGCATAACATAAGATTGTATAGCAATCACAAAGACAGCAAAAATACTATTAAAGAAGGAGAACAAAATGAACATTCAACTGCATTTACTACGAACGACTTATTTTATCATTACCGTTCTGGTACTGACAACAAATATTTCCGCTCAAGGTTGGATCGAGGATTTTGAAGATGGCGCGCCTCTCTTCGGTTTTACAGGTATAGACCGGGGATCGGATTATGGATTAACCCAAAAATTTGAGCAGACCGTTGATAACGCTGGATTCAATAACACGACATCAGTTTATCTTGATCAATCCTGGGATGGCGCATACCGGGAACTGGGAATAGCCGAAGGAATTGTCACCATCTGGTTCAAGGATGATGGATATAATGGCCCAAACTCAAATTCTATTCGACTACGCTCGAAAGAAGATGATGAATCATTTAAAGGATGGCCTGCAGATTTTTTGACAGTTGACTTAAAAGGCCAAAAAACCGGCCACGGCAGCGACCTAATCAATACATATTATGTTTGCAATCCCTCAGATGCCAACGCTATGGGCGTTTACTTTGGTACAGATATCATCTCTTCCGAAAGTATTCCCCGCGTCACCCAATCATGGAACCAAGCCTCGTTTTTATTGGACAACGGTATAGCTACGGTCAGCGTAAATGGAAGTTTCGCAGACAACGAAGTGACAACGCCTTTAGCTCATATAGAACTACTATGCCGTTCAGGCTGGTATCTCACCCGCGGCGGCGATGCTCAAATCATGCAGTGGGACGATATCAGCGTCATGCCCAAAATGTTCTCTTCAACAATGGATACCATTCCAGATTGGCTTACGGCTTCAACAGGAACGGATATTGAATTTAACAACGCCATAGACGACATGTTTATCCCGCTTCCCCAAACAACTCAGGCTAGCCGTTTCACTGCATCAGATATGGAATTAAGCACTCCCTGGAATGTTGAACAAGGAACGATAGAACTCTGGTTTTGGGATCCATATTACGAGACAGGACGATACAAAAATATCGTAGCGCTTTACAACGCTAATAATCCCGAGGAATACCTTCGCGTCCAGATGTATTCGATCCTGATGAATAACGTATCAACTAATTACTACGCCGCGACTCATCTCACGGGACATGGCCAATCACATGAAACTGCCCGTTCGCAGGGGTGGCATAGAATTATCTTCAACAAGACGCTTGATAAATTAACAGTATCAGTAGATGGAGATCAAGCCAATGAAGAAGGTAACGTCTGGCATGATGCTCCTAATAATCTGGTATTAAAAATACAGTCAGGCGATTCCAATTACAGCGATGGCGGGGCGGTTTGGTTCAGTCGGATGATGGTCGCCGGGAACGAAACCACACCCGTATATGACTGGTCGATTTACTAAAATTCCATCGTAAGGAAAAGTATTATGAACCGTAAATACCCCAAAGGTTTTACACTAATCGAGTTACTGATTGTGGTGGCGATTATCGGCATACTGGCGTCAATCGCCATACCCAATTTTCTATCCGCGCAGATCAGATCCAAGGTGGCGCGGGCGCAAGCCGACCTGACCAATATTTGCGCCGCCATGGAACTATACCGGGTGGATAACAACAACTACCCCTACTTTTACTTATGCCGCTGGGAAACTAACTCTTCCCCTCCGCCAGTTAAAGAGTATGGCAGTTGGGAACAGAATCGGTATGAACTAAAAGTGATAACCACGCCTTGTTCATACATGGGCGGCATTCCCCAGGATATTTTTTCGCCGGGAATATGCAGTGGAATTATGTATGACGGAGCGGATCGTGAAACTGGCTACTGGCCTTACGATTACACCAGTTTCAAAGCCTTCTCACAAGTGAATTTCAATATGAGCAGTAAAGGATACGTCCTTAAAAGCCGCGGCCCCGATCACCATTTCAATGGCGGCCACAATTATTACCTTGCTACAAATGGACTATTTTCATCTGGAGATATTATCCGTTATGAAGGCGGGGGCATGACTGGAGGTTGGAATTAATTCACGAATACGCAGCACGTTTTATAAATATCAAAACACGAAAGTAGAGACCAACAAATGAAGAAGACGCTCAGTATTATGACAATTGGCATTTTATGCCTTTGTTCTATCACCGCAATGGCCGATGGCGGAAACGCCGGACTTTTGGTTGTAGTGCATGGCTCACCCAGCCCCTCATGGAATCAACCCATGACGCAACTGCAAAACGGGATTGATGAGTATATCAAAAATAATGAAACGCCATTCATAGCATCCAAAGTGGTCAACCTGGAATTCAAGGAACCTTCAGCGGCGACCGGAGTAAAAGAACTGATCGACGCCGGATGCAAAAAAATTACGGCAATGCCGCTATTCATCACTCATTCCTCTCACGTAATCTTCGATATCCCAGCCGTCCTGGGTCAGTACGCCAGTAAATCAATCCTGGAAGTACTGAAAGAAGAAGGCGCCGAAATCGCCCCGGATACCGTGCCCATCGTTATGGGACCGCCCCTGTCGGAAGGCGACCTGTTGCTGAAATCGGCGGTACAGAGAGTCAAAGAGATATCAACCAACCCTGAAGAAGAAGCGGTCGTTATTCTGCTGCACGGCGACCACGGCATCCAGGGAACCTGGGAAAACCTGGCGCGGCGCACGGCTAACTACATCTGCGCCAAAACGGGCATCGAATACGCTGACTGGTCATTTGTAGAGGTTGGCCAAAGTTATGCAAACCAAGGCGTCCCAACCATCAACCATGCATCGGACTATAAAAAACGGGTTCTGGTAATCGGTTTGTACGTCTCGCTTTCCCCGAAAAGTATCCATGACCGGGTAATTAAACAATCGGGAAAACACATGGGAAAAGCATTAAGCAAACTAGATGTAGTCTTCTCCGAACGCGCTTTTCTACCCGATCCCAATTTGGTTCAGTGGTTGGTGGAAACCGCTGGGGATATTACGAATACCAAATAAATTAGAAATTCAGTATATGCCACTAAATATCCAGAAGAGTTCTATGTATTTTCGTTTTCAATCATCTAAGGTTAGAACTCTTCTGGATTATAAGGCAATTTGAAAGGCTTAAAAATATGCTGCCGAATAGTTTTTTATCAAGTTTATTAAGTTTATTGAGTTTCTCTATATTCACCATAAATACATACGCAACAGAATGCGTTCCTCTGTGTTCATTAAATGAACCATTACAGACGGCAATTCTCTCTACAGGTTGCGGCGTTCCGGTAACAGATAAACCAAAAGTACTTAACGCTCTCAAAGATATTGAAAAAAATATGGCCGATGCCCTGGTTGAGATCAAGGGAAAAAAGAATCCGGTTTTTTCGTATAAGGAGATCAAGAAATTATCTGATTACATGCAGAAAATTTCTTCGCACGTTAGTACCAAGTATGAGGTTCATAGAGTTCATGAATCACTCGAATTATTGCGGCTCCAATTAGCAGGAATGCGATTATCCAAAGGATACATTTGTTCTAACGATTTCCTTTGGATTTTTCATGAAGCATTTCATCCCGCCATGCACATGGGACGCCATAGCCAGCCAGCCACAAAGTATTCTGATGAGCAATGGGCGACAGGTTCTGACTCAATCAATCGAGCTTCTAATATTTTAAGCCTTCTTGAGACTATGTCCAAAGGTTTGGAAGAAAAAGAAAATCAGAAAAGAACTTTTTTGATTCAACGCGCAAGAAAAGCTTTAAACAATATGGAGAATGCAGTCCAAGAAAAGAATACTAGTAATTTGAAAGAATCGGCGAACATGTTGAGGAAATCATTCAGAGAACTACTCAAGAATATCAAATAACATTCTTATATTTCAACGCTACAAAACCGAAAGACCAATACGATGATAAACACTACAAATCATTCATCAAAAGATCATCCTTTATATCAACATGGATTTACATTGATTGAGTTACTAATCGTTGTTGCAATTATTGGAATTCTTGCAGCTATTGCTGTACCAAATTTTTATGGAGCACAAATCCGGGCCAAGATAGCGCGGGTAAAAGAGGAACTACATTCCCAAAGACATGCATTGGAATCCTATCATATGGATTACAACATGTATCCTCATAGCGGCAATGTACCTCACAATCCACGACTTCATGAATTAACTACTCCAATTTCATTTTTATCACTCTGTCCTTATGATCCCTTCGCTCCAGGAGATTTAGAGGATTTTTCTGAATGCTTGTGCAATAGAACCAAGTCACCAGATCTCTACTACCGCTACACCGCAGCAACAGATGAAGAGGGATTACTATTAGATCAATGGATTTTCTTCAATTCCATCAAGTTTAATGTATCTTTCTCCAATTACAAATGGAATATCAGGAGTCATGGCCCAAACAAGGAACGAAATGATGCTTTTCCATATGACGTAACCAATGGCATCGTCTCTTATGGCGACATCGTTCTGTGGGGACCATGAAAATATCCTTGGAATTATTATCCCCTGAATCCCCAACGCAGTATCAATAGCAGTATTCAATTTTGTTTAGCATATTGCTGGCAAAATAACCTAATCAATATAGGAGAATTAAAATGAAGAAAACAGAAAAACTGGTTAGAAAAACATGTATGCTTTTATTTCTAGCCGCCATCGTATTGGGACTCGGAATATATTCTCATGCAGCCGAGGAAGTCGGTTTCGATGATATATTCCATGAGCAACATAGCAAAACAAGCAGCCATCAAACATTGGGTAATGCTCAACAAGCAGCAACCACAAGTCTGATCTGGTACAACGATGGAGATTTCAGCCGGGACATTGACGGCGCAAATGAATCCGTTGAACAATTCATAGCGATTTTCAGTAAATCAGTCAAACCGGATAATGCGGAATTCGTAATCATTGTACCTGATAACAATAACGACGATCCTTATGGCGAAGGATGCTTGGGTCAAATCAGCGGAAAATGGGATAATTCTACTCCTGAAGAAATGCTGCCTCTGGTTCCTGGTGGTGAGTTAAATCCAGAAAAAAAAGGAATCATCTTCCTTGGAACCAACGCCTGTGGAAAAGATGACGATTTTAAATTAGGACTATACAAAAGTTACATTTTGGAATTGACCGTCGACTGGACCAGATTGCTTAATACTTCAGAAACCGGTTATAACTATTGGGATGCCCGCTTCAATCCCATTCGTTTGGTTGTTGAAGGTCTCACTGATCAATTCGACCAACCCTTAGGTGAAATCACCGCTACACAAGATATTACTCTAACCGAAGATGTACGCCAACCTACAATTGTTTACCGTGAATTAATGGTGCAAGGACTTGGTGAGTATTCAGACTACCCAACGGGCGTTATGCGCTTTGCATTTGATGAACCAATGCAGATAATTGATTCCGACGGAGAAATGAGTAACAGCGCAGGAGGATTTACTCCAGTCGCTTCTGAAGAGCAAGTCTCTATTCTTCAAGTCAAGTATATCAAGCAACAGGATCCTGACGGGACGTCTGTTTCCGGCATCGAAGTGGATGGCGGATATTTCGGATGGAATTGCTTATGGCCGGAAGGATTGACTACCGAATCGAGCGTCGATCCCGATTACCTACATCAATACGATGTCGATATTTTCGACGAATTCCACAAAATAAAACAATCCCGTGAATTCGGCTGGCATTGGGTATATCCAAAAGAGAATCTGTCACCAGGTCAATGGCTACTGCAACTCTCTGGCGCAGGAGACGACGCGGGCAACACCATGATTCCCTTTGAGATTGAAATAACCATCAAAGGCCAGTTCCTCACAATCGATGAAATCACATATGATTACGTCAAAGTGTCATTCGCCGAACCATTTATTGGAGGAACTCAATTACTAGTAGTCCTTAGTCCATTATATGACCCGGCCGTGGACAGTTCGGCTAACAGATACGTTCTGAGTGATAACATTGATGCAGGAACAAGCAGTTTTGAATTCTATTTCGACGAACCACTGGAGACTCTTTCAGATGGATTATGGACAATTAACGGCATTGAATTCCAAATTGGCGAACCATCAGCCGTTGCAGGTTGGGAAATATATTAGATGATTATTCGTTAGTTTTTTTATGAGAGGTGGGACGCCAGATACTATTCCATCTCTCATAGAATCACCCAAAGCCAATGTCATCAATAATCATATAAGCAGCAATGGGATACTAAACTGACGTGATTTACAAAATTCTTTCTTAAGACCATATCCATAAATCGATGAAAGTGTTTTTGTGAATTTTGTTAGTACATTTGAGAAATAAAGAAAAACACGATTCTCCAGTTTTCCAAAGAATCGTTAAAGAATTATCTCTGGCTGAGATAATGTTATATACCTCGTATTTGGTTGGTGACCGCCATCACCAACCATTTTTTTGTATAAAATTATGCATCAAAAACAGTTTGATCCGGTGGGTCATAAAACGCGATCCACCGGATACGTTCTGCAACCTAACTATCAATCATCCTATTGGGTTGACCGGTGGATTCTAAAACCGACAACCAGAGGTCGCTTTCCGGATCAAGTTGCTTTGTTTGAGAAACCGCCGCTTCAATGGGAATATGGGTAAAGAAAGAATTCCAATGCCCGACAATCATTCCCGTCCGGCCGCTCATGGCTGCATGGACGGCGTTATTGGCCAATCGCAAACAGAACATGCGGTCCACCGCCGTGGCTTTTAATGACCGGACTATATAACTGGGATCAATATAACGAACTCCGGCTTGGATGCCTTTTTGCTCAAAATGACGCTTAACTTTTTGATGGAGGTAGAGTCCAATATCAGATAATTTTACATTCCCCGAGGCATCAGTCTCATGTACGCCAGTCTGTAGGATGCTAACATCATTGCTCATCAATTCCTGACCAGCCCCTTCAGCCACTACCACTACCGCATGATGCCGTTGCAAAACTCTTTTCTCAATAGCCGCCAGGAATCCTTTGGGTGAATCAAGATCAAAGGGGATTTCAGGGATCAGGCAGAAATTCACTTCTCCACTGGCCACGGTGGCATTAGCAGCTAAAAAACCTGAATGCCGCCCCATCAATTTAACAATGGTAATTCCATTATATTCGCCATAAGCTTCGGCATGAGCGCTAAGCAGGGTATTGGCTGCTATGGAATAAGCCGATTCAAATCCAAAACTTTTATCCACATACATCACATCGTTATCAATGGTTTTGGGAATTCCGACGATAGATATTTCTAATCCCCGTTTACGTATTTCATTCCGAAGAGCCAACGCCCCTCTTTGGGTGCCATCTCCGCCTATAGTAAACAGGATATTAATTTTGCGCTTTACTAAAAAATCTATAATCTCATCTATGGGCTGAGGGCCGCGGGAAGAACCGAGAAAGGTTCCGCCCCGGTCATGAATATCCGCCACAACGGTTGGCGAAAGCGACAGCGGCTCTATATTCGACTGTTCAACCAAACCTTTATAACCATATCTAATGCCTAAAATATTCCTTACGCCATAATGAAAATATAGAGATTGAACCAATCCCTGGATAACGTCATTGAGACCGGGGCACAATCCGCCGCAGGTTACGATTGCCGCCGTTGAATTTTTGGGATCAAAGTAAATTTTATCTCTAGGACCGGCAGCCTCAAAAGCGGGAATACCACTATCATTATTCAATGATTTCCGGATTGCGGATAAAGTGCTATCGAACAGTATTCGCTCATCATCCTCCACGAAATTGGCGATAAAATCGTCCATTACATGAGAGAGTTGCATAGGTGAATCCAGTTTCGGTTTTCCTAATCGGTCGATAGAAAAATCAGGCAAGCCAAGGTTTGTCACGATAATCACCTTTCCAGATAAGATGTCTCATTCTATAGAGTATCATTTATATATTAAATGGGGAGTGAATATCTTCCAATGTTCAGATATATATAGATTGGCCGAATATTTACTAAATAATCAGCAAATATTTACTAGCTAAATTCACTTTCGTGATTCTAGACATGATATTCAGTTCAAAATAAAACAGACAAATTAACCATAATCCATTGACCGAGATGCAATAATACTAGATTATAATTAGTTCGATTCATCAATCGTTCGGATGCATTTAATATTATTCCGGGAGGTGCTTTATGCACAGAAAAATTGTTTTATGGGGTTTAATGAGTATGGCGTTGCTGATTATGGGTAGTCCAGCGTTCGCTCAGTATGGTATTTTTGATAATGCGGTGGATTGGTATTCGCCTGACAATCCAAGGGGAACTACCAAAGTCGCGGGCAGCGTCGTCGAAGAAGATGGCATCTATACAATCGAAGGCAACGGAGATGACATTTGGGGCAATGACGATGAAGGTTTTTTCGTTTACACTGAAAAAACCGGTGACTGGCGTCTATCCGCCCGCGTGAGCTGGATTGATCCAGGCGCAAACGAATGGGCGAAGATCGGGGTTTCAATTCGCAACAAACCCGCAATGCCCGAATCTAGCCATTACTCTCTAGATCTGCGCGGCGCGGACTATGGCGACCAGATCGACGCGCAATGGCGAGTCAATGAAGGCGGAGGATCGAGCGACGTTCAGATTTTTGAAGATGCTCCTGATAACACAATTGCGGTCGAAGCTACTGGTGATGGAATCTGGCTTCGCGTAACACGGGTTTCTGCTATCGGCATGTTCTTATCTGAATATTCTTATGATGGCGACGAATGGATCATCGCCCATAGCACAACAATAGATGGATGGGCCGACAGCGTTGCTTATGGATTGGCAATCACCAATCATGACGATAATGATTTTCTGGCAATCGCTGAAGTGGACAATGTTGTACTCGAAGAGGCGCCGCCTATCACCAATATCACCCGTTCGTTGGATGCGATCACATTTGTAGGAGGACAGACAGTTAATGCAGCGCTGGACATTTTTTATTCGGGAGGTTCAGCAACTGATCTAACCATTACAGAAACAGTCCCGGCTGGATTTGTCATCAGCGACATAAGCGATGGCGGAACGGATAGCGGCGGCGTAATAACCTGGAATTACTCAGCTAATCCAGGAGCCTCTAAGTTAACCTACAAAGTGACGGCGCCAGCGGATTACGATCCGTCGGTTACAGGTTATGGCGCCAAATGGTCAGGTGGCGACGGTTCCTCAGAAATTAAAGGACCGTCCAACATATACTATTTCAATCTTACTGTTGGAGAAGAAATATTCTCCTTCGATTTTGACGATGCCAGCCAATATGATGACTGGGAAGATTTAGCCGGATTCTGGGATGTGAATGAAGACGGCTATTTTGTCGAATATGAAGATGCCGGCGGCCCGCTGGTTTCGCTTACAGGAGATCCCGATCTAACAGATATTGCCATCACGGTGCAAGGAATGGGATTTGTTGCAGACGCTGATTGGGGAATCGTTTTCCGGGGTACAGACATAAACAATTTTTATTCATGGCAATTTGTTAATGCCGGTTTGGATATGATTCTGTATTCTGGAGGAACCCGATCAGAACTTCATGCCGAAGATTATGATGAAGTCTTGAATGTATGGCAGAAATTCCAAGTTATTATAAAAGGAAATGTTTTCTATCTGCTGTTTGACGATGAGATTCATGCAGTTGTTGAAGACGATACGCATGCCGCCGGACAGGTAGGACTCTTTGGTTGGGTTAATGCCGGTACTGATGTTGGCGACACCGGAGGAATCGCTTTCGACAATTTTGTCGTTTCTTCCGTAGTTGAAAACACGAGCGTCGGTCAGTGGAGTTTGTATTAATCAATAATTGATTTTATATATATTATAAAATCAACCATAGCATAATTGAGAGGGCGGATCGTTTAATCCGCCCTCTCTTTATATTGGTTTTCATAATAATGTTATGATTCGCGATTCGAAAAAGAAGATACTTTGATCTAACTAAAATACACCTAATAGAAATTTACTGAAATTTATTCAATATATTGATATAGTTCAGTGGATAGATAGCGTTCACCGGTATCAGGCAATATTGCCACTACATTTTTGCCTCCGCCGATTTTCTTGGCGTATTCAATGGCGCAGAAACACGCCGCGCCTCCAGATATACCGGCAAAAATGCCCTCTTCCTTGCAAAGCAGGCGGGCGGTTTCCATCGCTTGTTCATTGCTGACTTGCATAATTTCATCAATGATTGACAAATCCATAATATCCGGGATAAAACCGGCGCCGATGCCTTGAATTTTATGCGGTCCTGGCGCTTTGCCGGACATAACCGGAGACGCTTCAGGCTCAACAGCGATCAATTTAATATCAGGATTCTTTTCACGCAAGAAACGCCCTGAACCGGTTATGGTTCCACCAGTTCCCACTCCGCAGACCAGCGCGTCAATATTACCCTCGGTTTGATCCCATATTTCCGGACCGGTTGTTTGATAATGAATATCAACGTTAGCCTTATTTTTGAACTGCTGGGGTAAGAAACCGTTCTGCATGTCCTGCACAATTTCCTCGGCTTTCTGAACTGCTCCAAGCATTCCTTTAGAGCCTTCGGATAATACAATTTCAGCGCCAAAAGCTTGTAATATCTTGCGACGCTCAATACTCATAGTCTCTGGCATAACCAGGATGCAGCGATACCCTTTCACCGCAGCCACCATGGCAAGACCGATTCCGGTATTACCGCTGGTGGGTTCTACAATGGTATCTCCCGGTCGGATGGCGCCTTCTTTTTCAGCGGCCTCGATCATAGACAGACCGATTCGTTCTTTTACGCATCCCGCAGGATTTCGCGATTCAAGTTTCGCCCAAACAGTCGCTGCGCCATTTTCGTTGATCTTATTAATTCGGACAATCGGCGTGTCACCGATCAATTCGAGAATACTATTCGCTCTTTTGGCCATTGATGCCTCCCGCGCATTCGTTTTTCGTTTTAGGATTTTGGCTGCATTTTTTAAGGCGTCAAAGTGGATTGTAAAAAATGTGAACAATTATGCAAAAAAAATCCACCATACTATATCTTATTCTTTAATGAACTATGCGCTAAAATAACTAGTATAAAGCTGAAGAAGTTCGCTTTCCCGTATATTATATATAATACCTAGTAATTAGACAACGGAATAAGGAGTCATACTTATCTATAATTCGCATAACATTAATAACAATATCCTATTGTATCCCCATTTCTCAAGAGATTAACTTAAAAAATAATATGACAACTGAATTGAATTTTACCGTCGAAGAGACTACCTCGCCCACCCGGATAGACAAATTTATTGCTTCTCAGACAGAAGATATATCCCGTAATCGAATAAAACAGTTAATTGAAGAAAAACAAGTATTTTTAAACGATGAGCCGATCTGCCAAACCAAGCGCAAGGTGGCGCCCGGCGACCATATCCGGGTATGTCTACCACCGCTGCAGCCCAGTACAGTAGAACCAGAAGATATTGATTTTTCAATACTTTACGAAGATGAACACGTCGCAGTAATAGATAAACCAGCTGGTCTATGCGTTCACCCGACCGATCATATCAAAACCGGGACCTTAGTGAATGGTCTTTTATATAAAATTCATGATTTATCAGGTATAGGAGGCGTATTGCGTCCAGGCATCGTCCATCGGCTAGACCGGGTAACCAGTGGAATACTTGTTATCGCCAAAAACAATGAAGCTCACCGAAAACTTAGCGAATGCTTCAAAACTCGCCGCATCAAAAAGATCTATTGGGCGATTGTTCATGGCATTATAACAAAACAAGAAGGAGAGATTGATTTGCCTATCGGGCGTCATCCTTCCGACCGCAAGCGTATGACAATCCGTGAAGATGGAAGAAATTCACTCACCAGGTATCGAATTACCAGTACAGGACTAGGCGGATCATTAGTAAAAGTTTATCCTAGGACAGGTCGTACTCATCAGATAAGAGTTCATCTCCATCATTTAGGGTTATCTATTGTAGGAGACGCTCTTTACGGACTAAAAAAGCATTATGGCAAGGGAAGGCTGGCGCGACTTTTTGAAGGATATCCGGGGATAGCGTTACATGCTCATGAACTACGCTTCCCTCATCCGGCGACTGATGAGATAATGGAGTTCCAAGCGCCTTTGCCGCAACTATTAAAATCTGTAGTGGATAAACTAACATGCCTGAAACCCAACGACACCGTTTAATAATGACCTCGGAAGATATTTCCCGCACCATTCAACGCATGGCGTATCAACTATGGGAACGAAATGCCGGAGAAAAACTGGGGCTGGTCGGCATCCGCAGCCGTGGAGCGACCCTGGCTAAACGACTGAAGGTAATTCTAGATTCGATGGCCGGTTATGAAATTCCTTTCGGTATACTGGATATCGCTTTATACCGGGATGACATCGGATTCAATTCCATCGCACCGGAAGTGCGCAGCACAGAGATTCCCTTTGATATAGAAGGGATGCAGATCATTCTGGTTGATGATGTCCTTTATACAGGACGAACTGTTAGATCTGCCCTGAATGCGCTAATGGATTTAGGACGTCCCGACAGTGTTGAATTATTAACCTTGATCGATAGAGAAGGACTGCGCGAATTGCCCATCCAGGCTGACTTTGCCGGTAAAGAAGTAACAACTTATTCAAAAGAAACAGTAGTGGTTCATCTGGAAGAAGATGATGGGAAAGATGATGTAATCACTATTTTGGAATAATGATTCGGTAAAAAGTGCAAGAAAGACGAAACTTACGCAATATTTTGTATATATCACTCTTGTGAATCTACTAAGTATTGTGGTGATAAAAACAGTTTCAGACTTTTCGCCGTTTCGTTTTAGAATAATTCATAATTTCTCAACAATGGTTCAACTATTATGACAAACAAAAACAAAACCAAATGGCGGCGTAAAGATTGTTTAGGGTTGAGAGACGTATCACGGGAAGAGATCGAGTTGGTATTGGATACCGCCCGATCCATGAAGGAAATTCATACCCGATCCGTCAAGAAAGTGCCAACTCTTCGCGGTAAAGTCGCCGTAACCCTATTCTATGAACCCAGTACAAGAACCCGTACGTCATTCGAACTGGCCGCCACGCGCCTGTCAGCTGATGTGGTGCAGATATCCCCATCCACCAGCAGCGTGGTCAAGGGTGAAACCATAATTGACACAGCCAACAACTTACGGGTTATGGGGATCGACGTCATCATCATACGCCATAACCTATCCGGCGCGCCGCACCATTTAGCGCGTAATATCGATATACCCGTCATCAACGCCGGCGATGGAACCAACGAACATCCTTCTCAGGCCTTGCTTGATATGTTCACTATCCGTGAACACAAAGGTCAACTGGAAGGACTTACGGTAGCTATCGTGGGAGATGTGCTGCACGGACGGGTAGCCCATTCCGACATGTGGGGTCTGCTTACTATGGGCGCCAAAGTTCGCTTTGTCGGGCCGCCCACCCTTATCCCCAAAGAAGTCAGGGACTTCGGCGTCGAGGTATATCATGACCTGGATGAAGCCATTGAAGGCGCAGACGTTCTTAACATGCTTCGCATTCAACGCGAACGCATGACCAGTAATTTCTTCCCTGATCCTAAGGAATACAGTAAAATTTACGGGCTTAATATGGAAAGGCTCAAGCGGGCTAATCCCAACATTTTAGTAATGCACCCCGGACCAATGAACCGGGGAGTGGAAATTATGTCGGACGTAGCTGACAGTAAAAGTTCAGTAATTCTCGAACAGGTAACCAATGGTGTGGCGGTGCGTATGGCGCTGCTTTATTTGCTTCTCAGCAGCGACAAAGAGCAACCAGAGAGAAATTCTGAAGATTCTCCAACACTATTTGAATAACTTGCATTTGAATGCCAACCAGTACGAAAAAATATGGGAGCATCCGGCCAAATGAGCAACCAATCCGGTCAAAACAATCCGAATATCATAATCAAGAATGCACGCGTGCTTAATCCAGCTGATGGCGGCGACAATACCACGGACGTATTGATTGAAAATGGCGTCATCACCGAAATCGGTAATAACATATCAAAAAGCAACGCTGAAACGATTGACGCTAAAGGTTTATGGCTGATGCCGGGATTGATCGATATCCACGTTCAATTACGCGAACCGGGATACGAAGGCAAAGAAACTATCGCCAGTGGAACCCAAGCCGCCGCAGCCGGGGGCATCACATCACTGGCTTGCATGGGCAACACTAATCCCCCCACCGATAACAAAACCGGCATCGAATTCATTGTCGAACGCGCTAAAGTTAAGGGGATTGTAAGGGTTTATCCAGTCGGCGCCATAACTAAAGGCATGTTAGGCCAGGAACTGGCGCTGATGGGTGAAATGGTGGAAGCGGGCGCTATCGCTATCAACGATGAAAAAGGCATCAATGATGCACAGGTCATGCGCCGGACAATGGAATACTCCACTATATTCAAGATTCCGGTCTTCTCTCACGCCGAGGATCACTCTCTAACTTCTGATGGATTTATCAACGACGGTCAGATGGTAGTAAAACTTGGTCTAATCGGACAACCGCCGGAAGCGGAAAGCATCCATGTCGCCCGCGATCTTCTGCTGGCCAAAAAGACTGGAGCGCACCTTCATTTAACCCATATTTCAACCGCCGATTCGGTCGATCTTATACGTTTCTATAAAGCAAAAGGCGTAAATGTCACCTGCGAAACGGCGCCTCATTATCTGCTGCTAACCGACGAAGCGACCGAAGATTTCAATACGAACGCCAAAGTCACTCCCCCACTTCGCACCAAAGAAGATCAGGAAGCCCTGTTTGAAGGACTGCGTGATGGAACTATAGACTGCATAACCTCAGACCATTCCCCATACACCGATGAAGATAAAAACGCCGAGTTCCCCATAGCGCCATCCGGCGTAATCGGCATGGAAACCCTGCTTCCCCTGGTGATGAACCAGATACTGGAACGCTCAGGTATGGATTTGCTGGCCCTACTGCGGACGGTTACCGATAAACCAGCATCAGTGCTAAACCTAAAATGCGGCCGCATCGCCGTAGGCGCCCCCGCCGACCTAACCCTATGGAATCCCGAACCGGAATACGCCATAGACAAAAACGCCTTCCTATCAAAATCACGCAATACCCCCTTCAACGGCTGGAAAGTAAAAGGCCGCGTCGCCAAAACCATCATCGGCGGGAAGATTGTTTTTGAGGGATAGAAGTAGATGGGACAAAGCGAAAGCGTGTCCCATAGGTTCTTTATTTCATATATTATGAAATACACGAGCGCCAAGGACAGTATTATCTGCCCTTGATTGAGTACACTTCCTTCTTTTATTTCTATAATTTTTCATCAATATCCCTCATAGTTTCTGCTATCTATAAAAAAAGATTATGCAAAACGAAAACTTATCCTTCCATAATACTATTTAGATGATTTTGTAGACGGAATTTAACAACTGTGCTACATATACAATCAGGCGTTTCAGATTCGGCGTTATTTGTATCTCATAATATGTCGTTTATTAGGAGAAACTTAATGAAACTATTCGCGTTTACTTTTCTATTCGCTATGGCATTGGGTTTGAATTCAGTTGCGCAAAATACTAATTTAATAGATTTTTCCGGCGACAGCGCAGAAGCCAATGGCATCACGCTCATAGGGGCGGGATTTGGTGAGTATCCCATGCCGGATGTGACTTTTGGTGATATCCCAAGTGATAACGCGTTTGAAGGCGCAACTGATGGCAGGGGGATGATTATTACAGCTGATCCGGGCGAAGGCGCCATGATCCAAACTACGCTGATATCAACATCCAATTGCGCTTTATTACGTTGCTCTGTGCGTTTGAGCGCTCCTCATGCATCGCTCTATCTAGCGTCGGTTGATCAAGGTGAAAGTACTTTTGTTTCAACGATCACGCCAAGTAATCCAATGTCATTTGTCAATCAGTATCAACGAATCGCTGATTTCTTTCTTCCCCCATCTACCGGATTCCAGGGAATTATTCAAGTTGTCAATACTAGTGATGCTGAAGGATTAACTGTTTATATTGATAACTTTGAAATAATTGAAATGGGGCCGGATGGAATTAATGTTTCAATTGAGGATCTGGTTGGTTCTAAATCTCCTATCCCAGAGAATACCCCTACTCCAACGCCAACTCCGACCCAATCCAGTTTCAACGGCGAAACCGAAACCGTCCAACTTGATCTCCCCGAAGGCTCAATCGAACTGGTCATGGTTAAAATCCCTGCGGGTACTTTCGAGATGGGTAGCGATCCTGGAGGTTATAATGAAAAACCGATTCATAAAGTTACAATCTCAAAAGATTTTTATATAGGTAAATATGAAGTTACCCAAGCTCAATGGCAGACATTGATGGGTGATGATCTGATTAATACTTCGGATTGGATAGGGGATAATTTACCCATACAAAAAGTATCATGGAACGACTGTAAGAAGTTCATCTCCAATCTGAATAAGATGGGCCAGGGGACATTTAGATTACCAACTGAAGCCGAATGGGAATATGCTTGCCGGGCAGGAACAACTACAGATTATTATTGGGGATATGGAAATGTTGGTGATTATGCCTGGTATTCAGGTAATTCTGATTATACCTGGGGTTTAGGCAATTCAGAACGCCATATTCATGAAGTAGGAACGAAATTGCCAAATGATTTTGGATTGTTTGATATGAGCGGAAATTTATGGGAATGGTGTCAAGATTGGTATGATTTTTATTCATCGGAACCAGAAATTGACCCAATTGGAAAACAATCTGGCGCTCACCGTGTTTTACGGGGAGGTAGTTATGACGACAATGACAAATCATGCCGGTCTGCCTCTCGTCAATTCTGGCGCCCTGACATGGCGATGTCCACCTTTGGATTTCGGATTGCAGCATCCTTGAATCAGTGAAGTAGAATGGGACAAAGCGAAAGCGCGTCCCATCCTACTTCGCTGAATTCGTCAAAGGCCCGTGAAAACGTCGATTCATTTGGAATTTCGCGTATCGTTTCAAAACCGCAAATCCGACGCAAACTCGGCGCATTCTTCAATTGATCGATTAACAAACAAGTTGAATTCAAATTGTAAACCGCTTTCGTCACAAAGGCTCTCGCTAAGGCTTTGCGATTCTTCCGTTTTCTACCTCGTAGATTGTGGCTTTCACCGATGGACTCCTCTATCAGCACTAATTCTAAAATTCGCACGACCTGCTTGACTTTGTCTGTTAAAGACCCTAGATATCCATTCCAAAAATGGAAACAGATACACTTGAATTGTTCCCCAAATCTGCGATACTACTTTAATGAAAAGTTCCTTCTTTTCTAGTTTTTTTTCGCAAACTTTGTTTAGATCAGAATTGGCTTTTCTTATATTTAAACGGATTTACTTTCTTGTAAATCTTTTGATTCTCTCTATTTTACAAAAGGCTCATTTGATAAAATTTCCAAATTTTTTATTCGGGAGAACTCTACGTGAAAATTCCCTTCTCTTCGATCGTATCCATTGTTTTATTGATACATCCGATTATTGCTACGAGCGATCTTATTCCATTTGACTTTACAGGTTCATCGTTGACCGAGCAGGGATTTACCGTGTTGGGAGCGGGTTTTGGAACGTTCCCGTCTGCGTCTGTATCGTTAGGTAACATTCCAACCGACGACGCTTTTCCCGAAGCGACGGATGGCTGGGGAATCGTGATAAACGCGCAACCGGGCGAAGGCTCAATGATCCTAAGCCCGGTTGTCGAAAAACAACAAGCCGCGCTTGTCCGTTGTTCGATCCGGTCGTCCGGTCCCAATGCGGCGATCACTCTGGCCACACTCGATAACGGCCCCAACATTTTTGTTTCCACCAACGCGCCAAACAACGGTGGATATTTCGATCGGCAATTTAAGAGACTTATGACCTTCTGCGTCCCGTCTTCCATCCAATTTAAAGCAATCATTCAGGTTATCAATACGAGCGCATCTGAACCACTAACGGTTTATATCGACAATCTGCAAATCATGCCGTTTGATCCAAACCAGTATTATAGCGGGATGTTTTTAAGTGGCGCCAAAACCGATCCGGACCAGATCGAAATGCATGTTTCACCACAACCTATCGCGACCAACACACCGCAACCTACATCAACAATTCGGCCAACGTCGACGCCTTTATCTACAAAAACACCGACACCCACGATGACTGATCCTAACGCAACACCGACCAATACGAAAACACCGGTTCCATATAAGGAACGGAAACCGGAATGGCTCAAACTGGAACCCAATACCAACGATGATCTACAACTTCAATGGTATTGGAATTATGATACGCCAGACCGGTGGGAATTGCATATTTATTTAGACAAAACTTTTTTAAAAAGATTTGCAATCAATGAGGAAAACATTGATACAGAAGGCAATACGCGTTTCTATATATTCGATG
Source organism: bacterium (assembly GCA_963662285.2). GTDB lineage: Bacteria > Hinthialibacterota > Hinthialibacteria > Hinthialibacterales > Hinthialibacteraceae. The sequence goes on along the minus strand of CAXXMV010000002.1, from coordinate 1,821,965 downwards.
ATTTATATGACGCAGGGGCGTACCAAGTTTATCTGGCTCCAGTCAATGAGGATACCGAAACGATGATCGGAACCTTTCAGTCAACGAATATATTGGAATGGAAAGGTAAACCAACACCAACGCCTACATCGACTATCATGCCGACGACAACCAATACGCCACGACCGGCGTCGACACCGACACATACACCAACCTTAACTCCAACCAGGACGGCGCAACCTTCGCCACCGCCCCCGACTCACACTCCATTACCCTCACCCACCCAACCACCAGTATGGTTAAATGACGTTATCTACATCAAACCCGGTGATTTCTACGACACATCGGCTCAAGGACGCACCCGGTTTGATTTTAGACTTTCCAACATTAAAGACGGTTCGTTTTGGTACACCTCCTCCGACGCGTCCGGTGCGGATATGGATATCGTCGATTTCGATCAGGATGGCGAGGTGGAAATCCATGTCAAAAAAGCGGCTCCTAATCTCAACGGCTATCAGGGTCTCGAACTGAATATGACGTTCAACAAATTGCGCTTTCTGGTCGCACACCGCGATTCCATTCAGTTTAATTTATACTCGCCGCTCGGAAACATCTCCAAATCTGATTATACCACACAGAGTTCATCGGACTTTATTGAAGAATGGATTGTCTTCGAACCAGAATTCGGCGTACGCTGGATACATATCTTCGGTGAGGATTTTTACATTAAACAAATCGGCTTTTATATGAATGACATTCATGAAGTCACACCGGTACCAGGGAATACTCCAAATCAAGGTCATACTCCCGTTTCTCAAAATACACTCACACCGACATCTACTCCAACTGTGCAACCAACTCCGATTCAGCCCACATTGACACCTAAACGTGAGGTAACAGCGCAAGATTTACCCGACTATCCCCGATTCGACAATCCCAATTTTACTGTATTTGACTTTGACGAGGATGTTGCCGGACCAATGGACTCCTATACCCAGTTTGAATGCAACCATTTTTACATCTCGTCACAACGCAGGGATGTTCCTCTGTCGATCGTCGACGGCGATAATGATGGGAAAAAAGAACTGTCAATTCCATTTTCATTTCGAGTGTCGGACGGTCTGAATCATCTCGTGGAATGGCGTTTCACTAATGAAGCGCCGACTGTTGCGCAATTTTTAGTTCAATCATCTTACGACATACGGATTGAAACCTGGACCAATGGATTAGATTTCCCGAACTTGCCTACGGGGGACATATTCACGTCGTTATCGACGAAACGAGGCTCCGTGGATTATCAAATCATCACACTATCGAATCAATACGGCATTTCTACCATACGATTCTATTGCAAAGATTTATTGGTTAAAAAAATCGCCTGGAGCAATCAGGAATACGTTATGCAATATCCCCAAGACTACGAAACGGATCCCTATGATGAAATTGGCGAGTTTCCATTTATCGAGGCCCGTTGGTTGGTTGAATACGACAAAATCTGGGGAATTTCCAAGTTCCGCGCCGGAGTCGTCAACGACTACTCCGACGATTTCGAATCCTGCCGGACCATGAAACATTATTTCTCCGTCAAGCCGGAATATCGCTCTCCCGGCGAAGTGAGAGTCTTATCGCCTCTTTTCGGCGGAGGCATCGTCACGGATATCACTCCATTCGACCCGGCTAATCCCAACGCTTTGGAGGATGTACAGATATCCTTCTCTTCGGTATACAATCAAGGCTATCGAGTAATCATCTCTCATATCGATTTGGATGCCGGTATTAAAGTCGGCGATTATTTTGAAGCCGGAGATCCTCTCGGTTACATTCATATTTCTGATACCGAACCAGGAATCATCCCCAAAGACATGGACATCGCCGTACATGTTAATACACTGACGGGTGTAAGATACGTCTCTCTCCTTAAGTGCGATCCAAGAATAAAAGACGATTATGGGTATTTTCGTCAATTCGGAAACGTTCATAAGGATCGGTTCGTAATTTCGAAAGAAGAGAGAGATCAAAATCCATTGACCTGCAATGGCGGCTGGTATTCGCAATTGGATACCATCGGTGACTGGGTGACTGAAGCCGATTTTCCTCCAAATCAGGAATATCAATATTCACCCAGTGATCTTGTCACCATTTCCTTCTCCGATTATTTCACCGAACCACAAACCGGCTTGGAACGGATTGAATGCGGGCCGTTTACGATCAGTTGTGGCCTGAACGACCAAGATGAAAAAGTCTTGCTGGATATCGTCGATCTTGATGGCGATGGCGAAATGGAAGTGAAAATACCTTGGTCGCAATCAAGGCAAGTGGATAATTTTATCCTATATGGCCCCGCCGTCACTATCGCATACAAACAACGCCCCAGTCACGTTTTTGATGTCGAATATCGCGCAGAAGGTGAAGGTAGATTCTGCGGTTCGGATGGTTCAATTCAACCTATCGTCTCATCCAACTTCCTTGAGACGATGAGGATGAGAAGCGACAAAGGCGTTCAATTGATTCACGTAGAAAATCAGTCTCCTCTGTATATTAAACGTATTACATATCTCCCCGATGAATTCGCCGAAGACCGGGGAGGTGATTATATCTTCGATTATTTCAATCAAGGGATTCCCCATTTCGCCAACCACAATATCGCCAACTTGGATCGTATAGAGGGGATATCCAAAATCGCTTCGATCTGCGGACATCCGCCAGTTCCTGACGATTTCAATTACGCAGGAAAGCAAAAACATTACTATTTTTCACGAATTGAAGACGCGTTGAGTCATAAACCAGAAATCTACGCGCCTTTCGATTGCGAATTGATCTATTACCGGACAGCGATGGAAAGCGGATATCAGAACGGTGGACTGTATTTACGTTCTTTGGACGTCCCTTCGGTCATCGTCGCCATTGAACATATCGATGTCGTTCCAAGCATACGAGAAGGCGATACCATCAAGGAAGGAACGTTGATCGGCGCATCCGCCGACCTCCCGTTCTTGTATCATTGCGATATCTACACATACATCACAACTCCGCGCGGCGTAAAGAAAGTTTCATTCATAGATATCTTGACTGATGAAGTCTTCGCCGAATATCAGAACCGCGGCGCTCTCGACCGGGCCCAATTCACCAATCCGTTGGATGAATGGAACAAACCCTGCGATCAATCCATGATCTTTTTCGATCGCGATTCGCTGCCAACGCCAATTCATTAATAGTTCAATCCCAAGATTACTACTTGAATAGGTAAACATATAGATAATATTGATGTTACAGAAATTTCATTAGACGTAAAACAACAGATTTAATCCGTTGGATGATATCACAGGAAAGCAGATGTTCTAAGTAAATCCTTTTCAATAACTCTTTTTGTTCACTTGTTGGCAGCGTTCTGTTCAATGTTGACTGCTGCACATTTACAATTTCGATACGATCGATTTTACAATCTTCCAGTTTAGCAAAAAGTTTTTCATGAGAAACCACATCTCGCGTTATCCCCTCATGGTCGTGAAGACGCAAAAGTGAGTGTACGATTAATCAGATGAGATAGAACACAAACGGTGTAGTGCGCTTTGACATGAGCCTCTGTCCAGACGTAAACCGTCGCCACTTCCACAAAGGACTTGATATCCCGAAAAGCGGGCGGGTGGCAAGGGCAAGACCGCAAAGCGATCAACCCTTGATGCGATCACCTAAGTATTTAAAAAAAACTCAAGTTACCCGCATGGACATACATAACATAAAGAATAACTCAAAAGGAATAATGGATATGATAAATTGGAATAATGTTATCATTTGTTTTGTGGGATTATTTTTGCTGATTTTCAAATCAGCCTATTCCGCTTACATCGGATTGAATGTTGCGTATGTAGTCTTTATGGCGGTTTATATATGGAAAAATCGTAAATATATGACTTTAAAGCAATATGATAATACCCTTGTAGTCTGGAGCGCTTATAACGCTTTGTTTATTTGGTGCCTATGTGTTTTTCGATTTGAGGGTATATCCTTATTAGATGTTTCATTCGTATTATTCACACTTTTTTCTTTTTGGTATTACAAACTGTATTTGAAAAAAGATTGTGAACAATAATTGATAAACGTTTTAGTTTTTTGTTTGGCTGATACCTAAGTAATTATTGATAATTGAATAGGCGAATAGATAGCCGATGGGACAAATCTTTCGATTTGTCCCATCTTACTTCGTTATTCAAACCATCCCCCGGTTTTGCAATCATAATTGTTCCCATGCAGCGAAATCTTGCGGAGGATGAACTATTTCAGGTTTTTAATACAGCATGTAATTTTTGATATCCGTTGTATCCCCCTGGATGATGGATACGGATTTCAGGGTGATTGCCTGATGTGCGGCATTTAATAGGCTGATTTCCCAATTCAACAGTTGATCCTCAGCGGCGTAATCGGCGCCGACGGGGGCCACTGAACTGTAGGGAACCGGTATATCCAGCAGAAACGGGCCTTCCTGCGGCCATTCTGCAAAGGTTACAGCCTTTTCAACCAGGTCTTTGTTGGCGAAACGCTGAACACCGTTTCCATCACGATACCGGCACACCAAGGTGACTTTCACCTCCAAAATGGAATCGCCCGACGGTACTTGTCTTACCACAGTTGTACGGTTCATATCGAAGGCTAGATTATAAGTAATCCCATCTTGAAAACCGAAAGGCTCGCCATTGTCTGTCAGTCCCCGCACGGCGTCTTCATAAAACGCCATCAGAACCTGGCCCTCGTTATAATCCCGCGACTGGGCGATCCACGAGCCATCCGGCCCTGCGCCGCCCGCTATATGGCCGATATGTTGATCGGCGCCCGGCAGCGTGTATCTGAATCCCTCGAAAAGGAGATCGGATTCACCGTTCAATGGCTCCATCGATCTGGTTTGCACCTTCCCGGCGGAAGAGTTTTGTACGCCCGGCTGTTTTACCCGTAATTCGCTCAAAATTACAAATTCGCCGTTGATCACTTTTTTAACATCATAAACGGCGCTTTGAAGCAATCCCTTCTCATCGAACCATTTTTGTCCAGTTGCTCCATCATATTGTAGATTGCTGATGGCATCCCAAATACCCGCCCGGGTTTGTTCCGTCGCCCGATTCAGCGCGGCCGCGCAAGCCATCAGGGAATCGTATCCATAATACGAAAGCCATTCGGGTTTTTCGGAAAACTGAGCTACGAATTTCGATTTGAAATCTTGCGATTTATCCAAATTATCCGCAATGCTGGGAGTCAGGCCATATAACCGGGGAACATAGAGTTCATTATCGAACGGCAACTCCTCGAGCGTCGCTTCTATGGCCGCCCCATCGGTCATAATCCAGCCGAAATTCATCAATTCCGGGATTTCGGACAGCCGTTTCAATAAGCGATTGGCATCCTGATCATAGGCGGCGATTACGCCGATTTGGGCGCCCGCAACGCTGGCATCCCGAATAATAGGAATCGCCGTCTCCAAGTCCAATTCACCATAAGGAAAGGCATAATGCTCGAGTACTTGGATCGTTTCCTCCGCGGCGGAAAGCCCATCATAGAATCCTTCTCCATAGGGGGAGTCTTCGTTGAGCAGGACGATTTTCTGTATGTTCAAACTTTCCAATTGAGATAGAACCGCCTCGATTTGATAATTATCCAGCGGCGAAATTTTGATCACATATTGATTGTATTGGCTGGAATTGAGGATCTGGGAAGTCGCCGTAGGCGAAAAGAGGGGCAATTCCATGTTGCTGGCGATCTTGCCCATCTCAAGCGCATGAGCCGAAATAACTCCTCCCACAACCGCCAGTATTTCCTGGTTGCCGGTTGCCGCATTGAACGAGTCCTCCTCATTCGTTAAGGAACTTTCATTGTCCTCAATTTGCAGATCCAAATGCATTGCGCCCTGATTGTTGATGTCTTCCAGGGCCAACAGCACTCCGTTATTCACTTCCCGGCCATAATTCTCCACAATACCGGTTTTCGGCAGAGACGCCATGATATTGAAAACAGGCGCGGTGACATCCACAAACACAGTAGCCGTGTCGACGCCTTCATTACCATCCTGTATTGTATAGGTGAATTCATCGGCTCCCCGGTGAAAGGGATTAGCTGTGTAAATCAGATTTGTCCCATCTATGGAAACTCGTCCGTATACGCCCTGAGTAAATGTCTGAATCGTAAGCGTATCCCCATCGATATCGGAATCGTTATCGAGCACAGGAATCGTTGCGGATGCGTTTGCGGGGATTGAAATCTGGTCATCCACAGCGTCAGGCGCATCCTGCTCGGCAGCGATATTTACCTGAACGGTAATCGTGTCCCAGGCTTCAAAGCCGTCATCCGCGCGAACTTGAAAACTGTCGTCGCCGTTGTAGTTGGCGTTCGGCGTGTATTTGACAGATATATTGGCGCCTGAGCCATTGACTTCGGCTGCGCCATGGGCGGCGGGCGAAGCGAGACTCCAGTTGATCGCGTCCCCTTCGGGATCTGCGGCGTTCAGTGTAAGGCTGAAGAGTGTTGGGGATCCATCCTCAGACATGTCGACTGTAGTCGAATCGCCTTGGCTGATCACCGGGGCCTTATTATCGCTTAGATCGCGATAGGAAAAATTATCGATATCAATCGCAACGCCGTTCATGTCGCCGGAGTTGTTGCCCCGGTTGCCCGTGATTACTATTGTGTCAACCAGCCAATTAAAACTGAGCGTCTTAAATGATCTATAACCGCTTAGGGCAACCGATTTTGTGTATACCTGCGCTCCGTCGCGATATCCCGTGAATACGGCAACTGGTTGCGACGTATTCGGCAGGAACCAACATATTTGCATACTCTTTAAAAAATAATTATTGCTTCCGAGCCATCTAATCGTATAGGAATCATGATAGGTGTTTCCAGTATATACGTCCCGTCCGGGATTCCCGTAATACCCGGGACCGCTCGCGAAATTAACCCATTGGAATCCCTGATAGTTGAATGTATTCTTACCCAGGTATGACCCCAAGGAATTGAAGTCGATCATCACATCCCCGGCCGAAGCCGTAACAGCAGAGAGTGAAATTAAGAACCCCGCCAGGAATAGAATCCTGATCTGTAACGCCCGAATAGATGCCAAATAACGAACTGGAGTTGTAGCAATCATTGTACACCTTCTCCTTTTATATATTGAATCAACAAAGTATTGCATTTTTCACCAAGATATTCAAGTTTGCCAAAATATGCACAGAAGGTTTCCATGATATTTGCCTCTGTTTGACTACTCTAACCCACTTACGCATGGGTGGCAAGTCTTATTTTAGATGCAGAAGCGTTAATCAGACCACTGCCAAATGGTTGAAGTTATAGATGTTATATCAAATGATACTGTGAATTAGGGTGGCGGTTATCCAACTATCACCTGGCCTCTCCCAGTCTTGAGAGAGGGATTTTGGGTGGCGGCATGGACCTGATGGGACTATTCCGCTGATTCATCAGTGGCTTTGATGGTACATGCTGGCGCTTTGTAACATCTACTTCGCTGGATTACCGATTTATTCATGGTACATCCAATTTTTAACGCTGGTATCAAGTACATAGGGATCGAAATTGTTTTGTGGAGAATAAGCCAAACCAACTCGAAGATTACCATTATCTAAAAAATCTGGATATCCCAATTTTTCAAGCAGTGATTGTATATTATCCCAATCACTATAATCCAGGTTATTATTAATTACATTTACAGATATTAGATTACTTAGAGAAAGCAAACTTGATATATCTTGTATTTGGTTATTATTACAATCAAATATTTTTAAATTATTATTATTTGACAAATCGATTTGCGATATCTTGTTACTGTCGCATCTTAAAGAATGTAAATTCTTGCAAGCCGTCACATCCAGTTCAACTAACCGGTTATTTGAGCAAACCAATATTTCCAAAAATGTGTTATACGATACATCCAGAACTTTTAACTGATTATCTTCACACGATAAAAAAGTCAAATCCCGATTAGAAGTCACATCCAGCTCAATTAACCGGTTATTTGAGCAAACCAATGAATCCAAAGCCTTATTCTGCGATATATCTAAAACTGATAATTGGTTATAGTGGCAATACAATGATTCCAAAGCCGTATTTGACGATACATCCAAAACCGTTAACTGACAATTTTCGCATGATAAAAAAGTCAAAGCCGTGTTAGACGACAAATCCATCATGGTTAACGGATTATCATTACAATATAGAGGTTGTAAATTCACAAAATACTCAATTCCAGATAAATCCTTTATTTCTTTTTTACTACAATTAAAAAATTCAATTGTTTTTGATGCAGCTTCTGCAGTGGTAAATTGTCCACCTGGAGCAACTCCCATATATATTTCAACATAATCCTTGAAATTTGCATCAGGAAAGTTTTCCATTGTATTGATATTTACTAAATCATTGGGATCAAAATAATCTTGAGGAGAATAAGCAAATCCAGATACAAGCCTCTCATTATTAAACGCAGGATCTCCCAATAGATTTAGCATCAATCTTATATCCGCCCAATCACCATTATCCAGGCTGTTATTCCTTACGTCTACGATTTTAATATTAGGATGGGATGCCCAACTTGATATATCAGATATTTGGTTATTATGACAATACAACCTACGCAATTCTATGTTAAACCTTAAGTCCAAATCCTTTAACATGTTTTGAGAGCAATTTAAATATGTTAAAGCTCTGTTGCACGATAAAGTCAGTTCACTTAATTCATTATCATAGCAATCCAGCAAATACAAATATTCATTGAACGAAGTATCCAGTACTGCTATCTGATTTTTAAAGCAATACAATTTTTCCAAATCGGTGTTAGTCGATACATTCAATTCCTTCAATTGGTTACAACCGCAATTCAAGTATATTAATCCTGTCGCTGACGATATATCCAGTCCAGTTATCTGGTTATCTTCACACGACAAGGAAGACAATACCGTGTTTGACGACACATCCAATTCCGCTAACTGGTTATTATTACAATTCACCTTATTCAAAACAGTATTAAACGATATATCCAATTCCTTCAACACATTTTCTTCACATGATAATGCAGCCAATGCAGAGTTGGATGACAATTCCAAATTTGTTAACTGATTATCTCCACACGATAAAGAAGTCAAAGCCGTATTGGATGACACATCTATTTCGCTTAATTGGTTATATCTACAATTTAAAAAAGTCAATCTTTTGTTATTAAATACATCCAGCTCTGATAACTGGTTATTGCCACACAATAAATGAGTCAAAGCCGTATTGGACGATATATCCAGCTCCGTTAACTGGTTATTTCCACATGATAAAGTAGTCAAAGCTGTGTTGGTCGACACATCCAGTAACGATAATTTGTTATTGTAGCAATTCAGGTTAGTTATATTCTTAAAATAACCTATTCCACTTAAATCACTTATCTCTTTTCCTTCACAATTAAAATAGTCGGTCATGACATACGCTTCTGCTGCTGTAAATACTCCACCTGAATTAATTCCCATATATTGTTCAACATAAGACTTAAAATTGGCATCTGGAAAATTTTCAGTCGTATTGATATTCTGAGCAAAGCCATTCACGTTTAAAGTAAGAAACACCACAATAATTCCTATAACAGGTTTCATTAAGTAATACTCCTAAAATTTTGTATTAATATATATTGGAGAATCACTACTCCTCATGCAGCATCCAATCATAAACGTTTGTATCCAGTTCATAAGGATCGATATTATTCTGTGGAGAATACTCCAGGCCGTATATCAACCAATCAGTTACAGTGTCAGAAAAGGCGGGATCGCCCAAATGATTTTTGAGCAATTGAATATCGTTTCGATCTCCATAATCGAGGTTGTTGTATGAAAGATTTGCAGCCCTCAAATCACGTATAGAATGAAAACTTGTAATATCATTGATTTGGTTATTTTTACAATCCAAAAACCGAAGAAAAGTATTATTCTTCAAATTCAATTCTGCCAATTGGTTGTTATGGCAAATCAATCTGCTCAGATTCACCTGCGATGAAACATCCAGTTCGGATAACAGATTGTCATGGCAATCCAGCCAAATCAGGTGTCTGATATTAGATGAATCCAGCTCGGTTAATTGGTTGTTATGGCATATCACTCTTTGTAAATTAAGGGATAACGACAAATCCAATTCTGTCAATAAATTATTTTCGCAATACAGCCAGTGCAAGTTAATGATTGATGACAAAGGCAATTCCCTTAAAAGGTTATTAGCGCAATTCAGCCAAAACATTAGACCGTTCATGGAGAAATCTATTTGCGATAACTTATTATGATTGCACATCAGACCTTTTAATATGGGATTGAACGAAACATCCAATCCGGTTAACTGGTTATGTTGACAATGCAGCCAGGATAAATACTCATTTGAGGATAAATCAAGATTGGTTAATTGGTTGTTGTAACAATTCAAATCCACTAATTCCTTGTTGGCCGATACATCCAACTCCGTCAGTTGATTATTGCCGCACGACGCATAGCGCAAAGCCTTGTTATTGGTAATATCCAATGATGTCAATTGGTTGGCGCCGCAGGATAATTTTGTCAGCGCTGTATTGGACGATACATCCAGCTGCGTTAACTGGTTATATGAACAATCAAATTTTTCCAATGCCGTGTTGCCCGATACATCCAGTTCCGTTAATTGATTATCATCACATAGCAGATATACTAAATCCGTATTAGGGGGAAGATTCAGGGTCTTCAACTGGTTACGGTGACACCATAATTCAGTTAAATCCCCGTTAGATGATAAATCCAAATTCTGCAGCAGGTTATTACTACAATGCAAGATTTCTAAAGACGGGTTAGATGACGTATCCAGTTCGGTTAATTGATTATTGTAACAAAGCAAGGATGTCAAAGCCGTATTAGATGATAAATCCAACTTGGATATCTTATTATTGAAGCAAGACAAATAACTAAGTTCCGGGTTGTTTGATACATCCATAGTGGCCAACATGTTTAGACCACATGATAATGATGTCAAATCCTTGTTGTGAGATAAATCCAGTTCCTTCAATTTATTTTTGTAACAGGTTATAGACTTCAAAATCGTATTTGAGGTTACATCCAATCCCTCCAATTGATTATTATAACAAGTCAATGATGTTAGAGATTTATTTGATGATAAATCAACATTAGTTATCTGATTATATGAAAAATCCAGTTCCTCGATTTTTTTGAAATATTCGATTCCTGTTAAATCCTCTATTCTTTTATTATTACAATTAAAAATCAGGGCCGAATGTTCTGCCGCATCAGCTGCGGTGAATTCTCCACCTTTCTGAACCTTCATAATATCTTCCACAAAAGCCTTGAAATTCGGGTCGGGAAAATTATCAGTAGTATTTATATTCTGGGCAATTACCGTCAAATTGAAAGATACCAATAGCGCTGAAATAACAAAAATAATCCTCATTAGACATTTCTCCTTAAATATTATCAACAGTAGAATAAATAAATTTCCTGACTCTTATATTGATATCACAATTAAGATTTTACAAACTAATTATTATGTAAAATGTTGTATTTTTCAATAAACAGATGTAAAACAATGATGGCAAGACCGCGCTTGATCTTGCTAAAGAGAATAATAATGAAGAGATAGTGAAACGATTAATGGATAAATAGGGTGGTGGTTATCAACCCTTACCTAACCTCTCCCAGTCTTGAGAGAGGAATTTTTGGGTGGTGACATGGACCTGATGGGATGCGCTGCCGATTTGCACCTTCTAAATTTCTGCATTGATAGGTGTTGATAAATCAATGGTTTACTGCATATAGCCCTCCAGCTACACAAACCAGCCCAATCCAAACCAATAACGTCAACGGCTCATCCAGGATTATGCCACCTAGGATCACTCCAAAAAACGGAGTTAAAAAGGTAAAAGCCGCCAAGCGACTTACCGTGTGCCGTTGAATTAGCCGGAACCAAACCAAATAAGAGGCAAAAGCCACTACGACGCTTTGAAAAAACAGCGATGCTAATACTACTCCATTGAGGTCCAGGCTCGCGGGCAATTCAAATAACACCGAACCCAAGGCTAACAGAGGAAATGAGTAGATGAGCTGAGCAAACAAGGTCTGTATATGATCCAGTTTAACATTTACTGTAATATACTTAATATATAGTGTTGTGGCGGCCCAGGATATTGCGGCTGTCAATGCCATCATATCACCTATCCAATATAGGGATGGCAGTTTTGGCGAACGGGTCTGAAACACCACTACGACTCCACCGAAAGCCAGGATCAATCCAATCAGTTTGACAAAGGTCAGACGATCATTTCTTAATAGAAAATGCGCTCCCAAAGCTACCCAAAACGGATGAGTGTAAAGGATGATAAGCGAACGAGAAACCGGAGTATAAACCAAACTCCAATATAAAAAAAGAAACTCAAGACCAAATAAAATACCGATCATAACAGCATGTCGAGTCTGCCCAAGAGGAAAGGACGCCTTTCGGTGATTAAAAGCAGCATAAACAAAAACCAAGACGCCTGCTACCAAAGATCGCAAAGCGGCGGCCATAAGCGGCGGCATACCCTGGTTACTGAATTTAATGCTCACCGATTGAGCACCCCACAGGAAGCAGAGCAGTACTAAAAGAAGTCCAGCGCTCTTCGGCAAGCGTCCACTGTTTAGATTATTCTGTTGCGATATAAAATTATCTTCAATCACATTACCCCCCCCCAATCCCATCTTCTTTTCAAAATTCATCGTTATGAAACCAATCCCCGGTTTTGCAAACGCAACCGTTCCCAGGCGGCGAAATCTTCTGGTGGATGCACCATGTCAGCCTGGGCTATCGGTTTAAGAGTCATCGCCTGGTTGGGACATGCGCTGACACAAACTCCACAGCCGATGCACTTTAGGGAGTCAATCAGCATTACATCATCCTCTATAATGGCGTTTACCTGGCAGCGTTCCCGGCAAAGCCCGCACTGGTCGCATTGCTCTTGATCTATTGCGGCTGAATAGTTGGCGCGGGCTACTGATTTTGCAATGCCTCTTTGATTAATGCCCAGCAGAAGATCACAGCAGCAACCACAGCAATTACATAGATAAAAGACGCCTTGGGCGATGTTGCTTACGGTATGCACCAAGCCCGCCTCTTTGGCTTGATCGAGGATGGCGAGCGCCTCTTCTTTGGTAATTGATGAAGGTCGGGGTGGATTGTCTTGCGCGAAAAATGATAAGCAATTCTTCATGGGGAAATCACAGCCCTTATCGAGCAATTTCATCTTCTTACGACAGATGCAGTCACAGACGTTGAATGATTTGGCATTAAGCAACATGCTGCGCACGTCGTCGTAGGGCAGAATCCATTCGGGATTGACGGTTCCATGAGCCGGAACCACCCGGTGCAAAGCAGGTTCATAGCGCATCATGCCTTCAGCGCCGCCCTGGTTCATATAGTCTTCAATCATGTGTGCCAGTTCGTGATCCAGGCTTTCCACTTGCGCTTCGTATATCCCCACCACGAATGGCGCCAATCTGAAAGTTGGTTTAGTTTTATCATCACCCATCCAGGCCAGGCGCCGTTTGGCTAATCTCAGTAATTTAATGGTGGCTTTTTTAACCGGCAATTCCGCCCGTTGGGCTATCAATTCAGGCGCTTCCAGGGTTCCCGTCAGATGGCTGGCCAATTCAGCATCTTCAGGAGAGAAGATTTTCTGGAGGATATCGATTTCAATATTTGAAGAAGTCCGGGGGAAACCATTAGGCAACTGATCTAATTTCAGCGCTAGTCTCTGATAACTATCGGAAATCTCATTTGATTTTTCTGAACAATCAGTAGTCATTGATATCTTCCTTATTAAACAACTTATCAGGATAATAACACCATTAAGAATATAGGTTATACTCTGAAATGAACCAAAAAACCAGAATGTGAGCATAGATCAGGTTTGTTCTATTCGCCAAGCATTGCCCAATCAGCGTTTAGATAATAAACTGCTTGTGAGCGTTAGTCTGAATATTATCTTTTTCCTGCCCGTTTCGCGACTAAACTATTGTGAAACCGGCTTCGTTATGTATAAAGAACATATTATTGACTACCCACATAATACTTGACTTAATGTCTTAATTAAGAGAAAACCGCTTATGAATTTTTTAGGTATTGGACCCGCTGAATTAGTAGTTGTTCTTGGAGTGGCTTTGATCGTTTTCGGACCCAACCGGCTGCCCGAATTAGCGCGGTATATAGCCAAAGCGATGAAGATGTTCCGGGAAGCCAGCAACGAGTTGCAACGACAGCTGGATATGAGCGAATGGGATAAACCCAGTTCCAAGACCAGTTCCTATACCAGCGATGATACTTATGGTGATCCTGAATACCAGCATGATCCCTATAATACTGGTAATGAAGATACGGATGCGGCAGAGGGCGGCAGTAACTCCAGCGATTATTCGGAATATGGCGAAAACCAGGATGAGTATGGTTATTCCAGCGAAGAAGAGGCCCATTCATCAAATGAGGCTGCGTCATCAACCAATGCTAACCAAAAGCCGATAGATGATCCCGATAAAGTAGAAGACGCACAACGTTTCGTGCGTGAAATGACCGACTGACCTCTCTCGCATCTTACATTTTATACATGATAATAACATATTGATAAATTTGGACTAATAATAAAATGACTCAAGATAAAGACGCCAACAAAAACGAAGATATAAATGACATTGATGAATCAACTGACGAATCAACTGATAAAACAGTAGATGAATCAACTGACGAATCCACTGATGAAACGGTAGACGAATCGACAGGCAAATCTAAAGAAAAATCTAGAAGAGACTCGCTCTTTGAAAATGGCCTGAGCGGCGAAGAAGGCTTGGGCGGTTCGATGACATTTTTGGAACATTTAGGCGAGCTGCGCGAGAGATTGATCCGCGCACTGGTCTCTTTCGCCGTTTGCGTCGTCATCTGCTTCACCTTTTCAGATACTATCCTAAATATTCTGGTGAAACCTCTTCCCACCGACAAAAAAGCTCAAGCAGAAGAGATTGCCCATTTCTGGAATCTAAGTTTCTGGAATCCATCCAGCACAGCAAGTCCAGGCAGCGCCACGGATACAATACACTCGGCCACCGGCAATATTATTGCCGCAGCAACACCTGTTGACCAAGATAATGAAAAGTTAGCCGCTTCCACTGAAATTGAACCAAAAAGAAGAATGAACGTTCAACTTTCAGCTCTTTCTCCATTTGAAGGCGTATTAGCTTATGTGAAGATATCACTGATCGCAGGCATCTTTCTGGCATTTCCATTTTTATTCTATGAAGCGTGGATGTTTATCGCCCCCGGTTTATATAAAAGAGAGAAGAAGATTGTCTTTCCTTTGATAATTTCAGCATGGTTCTGCTTTATACTGGGAGGATGTTTCTGTTACTTCATTATTTATAGTTTTATCCTCCAGTTCCTGGTTCTGTTTACGCCGGAATCAGTGCAAACTATATGGTCTCTAAGCAGTTACATCTCCACCACCACCCGTTTCATGCTGGCCTTCGGCTTGATCTTTGAAGAGCCGGTAGTCTTTACCCTGCTGGCCAAAATAGGCATCGTTACAGCAAGTGGACTATCAAAGTTCCGTCCCTATGCTATCGTCATAATGTTTTCTCTATCGGCGCTGATTACGCCGCCTGACCCAATTTCACAGATTACATGCGCCCTGCCCATGTATATGCTGTACGAAATATCTATTCTGATTGTTAGAGTCATCGAACGTGGAAGGAAAACAGAAAGTGGAGAAGCCTACTCAGGATAAACTGCGGAGTCTGGTCGAAGGTAAAACCGTTCTAGTCACCGGCGGAACCGGGACGATTGGCAGCGAGATCGTCAATCAGCTGATTCCGCTCAAACCCAAGATTATCAGAATCCTGAGCCGGGATGAATATAAACAATCCCTTCTGCGTTATAAATTCAGAGAATACGATTTCATCCGCTATCTGCTGGGAGACGTACGCGATTACGAACGCTTGTCACGGGCCTTTGAAGGCGTGCATATTGTGTTTCATACAGCAGCTCTCAAACGGGTGGAAGCCACCGAATACGATCCCCTCGAAGCAGTTAAAACCAATGTGCTGGGCACCCAGAACATCATAACCGCCACGCTGGAAAGCAATACCGTCGAGCGGGTGGTCTCTATCAGCACCGACAAGGCGGTCAACGTAACTTCGACCATGGGCGCAACCAAATTGCTGGCTGAGCGCCTGGTCACCTGGGCTTCTTTTTATCGGCGAATTCCCCATAAAACATTATCCTCGGTAAGGTTCGGCAATGTGCTCGATTCACGCGGTTCAGTTATCCCGCTGTGGCGCGAGCAGATCAAAGACGGCGGCCCTGTTACCCTGACTGATCCAAATATGCGGCGCTTCTTTATGTCCATACCCAACGCCGTAAGTTTAGTATTAAAATCCGCCGCCCATGCAACCGGCGGAGAGATTTATATTTTACGCATGAAATCAGCCCATATCCGCGATCTAGCCGAAATCCTTATTGAAGAACTGGCGCCTACATACGGCCGGAACCCCGCTGAAATCAAGATCAAAATCACCGGCGCCGAACCGGGTGAAAAACTGGACGAAGACTTGGTCGCCCCCAACGAACTGCCCAGAACATACACCGTAGATGATGAACTGGCCGTTATCGCACCCGCGCACCGCCATGAAGAATATAAACTGCAAAAACTGGATAGTTTCGATGGATACGTAACCAGTTCCAACACGCTATCCAAAGAAGAATTACGTGCATATTTGAAACAGGAAAAGATTATTTAGGCGGGGGTATCATCATAGGTGGCTTGTGGTGGGCTACGCTTCGCTTTTAGCCCACCCTACCTGGTGGATAGCCCACCATACCTGGTGGTAGCCCACCATACGGGAATGATTATCTAACCTCTATATATCATAATGACCTATCAAGACGCGATCAAATATCTCGATTCGTTCATATCTTATGAACGGAAGACCAATTGGACATACTCCAACAAAACACTGAACCTTGACCGTTTCAAAGACTTGTTGAAAGAACTGGGCGATCCTCAATTTGGATTCAAACCTATTCATGTTGCGGGAAGTGATGGAAAAGGCTCAGTCTGCGCCATGATCTCTTCGGTTTTACAAAGCCGGGGATACCGCGTAGGGGTGTTTTCTTCACCTCACCTGCAAAACATCCGCGAGCGCATCACCATCAATAATCAATGGATACCAGAAAAAGACTTCGCTCATTGGGTTAAACATCTACGTAAAATCAATGGCCAACGACCACTTCTGCCGACCGGGTTCGTCACCTTCTTTGAAATGATAACCGCTATGGCTTTTCTTTATTTCCAGCATGAGAAAATCGATTTCGGCGTAATCGAGACCGGACTGGGCGGGAGGCTGGATACCACCAATGTAATGAATCCCATTCTGAACGTCATTACCCATATATCGTTGGAACATACTGAACAATTAGGCGATTCGCTGGAAGCCATCGCCGATGAAAAATTGGGCATCACCCGTCCCACGGTTCCGGTAATCATTGGAAACCAGGACAAGGCGCTGCTTCCCCATTTCCAAAAGCGCTTAAAAAATCACTTGGCGCCAGTGGTTTATACCAACAGTCAATATCAAATCAAGTCGCATAAAAACGGCAGAAAATATCGAACTCTTGATATAACAACTCAACAGAGTCCTTCAACATTGCGCAGCGTATGCATTCCACTATTCGGTCATTACCAGCTGGAGAACACCATCACGACAGTTGCGGCCATTGATGCTCTTACGCGAGATGAAATAATAGCGCCTTTATCGGCGACTGCTTTGGATAAAGGCCTAAAAAAAGTACATTGGCCGGGGCGTTTTGAAATTATCAAGCGGCAGGATAGAGCGCTGACTATAATCGATGTAGCCCATACCGCCAAAGGCGCCCTATCTTTGCGGACATCATTGGATGAGTTGTTCCCCAATCAGCGGCGTATTTTGGTTCTAGGATTTCTTAAGGGCAAGAAAATCAAGGAGATGCTAAATAATCTGATCCGACCGGATGATAGAGTGATCCTTACTAGAGCGCCCAGCCCCAGAGGCGTTCCCCTTAATAATCTGGAAGAAGAATTCCGTAAGTTGAATATTCATAATAACATGCATGGTTCAACCATAATTGAACTCCACTTGATCGAGCAACCATCCGATGCACTCGATAAAGCTGAATCACTGGCATCACCAAGAGACGTGATCTGCATCGCAGGTTCACTCTATCTGGCAGGAGAAATCCGAACAATAATGAGATTGAATTAAGTTGATTGACTCTTGATAATATGAACATCAAACGAATAATGCATAATTATCCCCCCAGGAAGTATCTTTTCTTTCCTCTTTATATTTTTCTTAGAAAGAGAATGCGATTCAGTATGTGCGCCAGCAATTTTCTAGTCTGGTTCATAAGCGCCATACTGCATGGATTGATTGTCCTACCATCTGGAAATATTACTGCTATAGCAATATTCTCATCGGTATTTATTTTCCTTGGCTGTCTTTCTACGATAATTATTTATTTTTATAAATAATTATCGCGCCCCATTTTGAATCCTTATTTTTTTTCTTACTTAAAATCCTATATTATGGTAGAATCTATCTATAAATAGAAAAATAACAATATCGATAAATCATAATACGTTCCGAGGATGGTTATCATGGACGATCTTAATATAAAAAATGCTCATACGGCGGATAGAATCATTCCCAGCGCACAGATGGAATCGCTTAAACATTCCGAAGCGTTTTATTATTCGCTGGTTGAAAATATTCCCCAGTTTATTTTCTGTAAAGATATTGAAGGACGCTTCACCTTCGTTAATCAACGTTTTTGCAATCTGCTGGAGAAACCTTTTGAAGAAATAATCGGTAAAACTGATTTTGATTTTTTCCCCAGGGATCTTGCGCAGAAATACGTTGATGATGATCACCGGGTAATTTCTAAAAATGAAACCCTCGAAGATATAGAAGCCAATAAAGTCTCTAATCATGAAACCAAGTACGTCCACGTCGTCAAAACACCCATTCACGACGCCGAAGGAACAATCATCGGTATGCAGGGCATTTTTTGGGATATTACAAAGCGCAAAAAAGCCGAAGAAGAGCTCAAGAACGCCAATAACCGCATGAAGCATGATCTGATCGCCGCCTCCAAAGTTCAAAGAGGCTTCATCCCGAAAAAGTCTCCTGAGATTCCCGATTTCAATTTTGCCTGGCTTTTTGAACCTTCTGAATATGTTGGAGGCGACCTGCTCAACGTATTTCGGCTTGATGAAAAAAAGTGGGCCTTCTACATCCTGGATATATCGGGTCATGGAGTTCCCGCCGCCCTGCTATCCGTCTCGCTTAGTCGTATACTCGATCCATCTCCCATTACCCAGGAAGCATTGGACGATGAAGCCGGGAGGGGAGCGGTCTCAGGTGAATTCTTCGATCCCCGTAAAGTAGTGCGTATGTTGAACCACCGGTTTCCCGAAGACCCCAGCAAGTTCTGCACTATGCTTTATGCAATACTCAATACAGAAGATTTCAGCGTCAGCTGGGTAAGAGCCGGGCACGAACCTCCTCTGGTGGTTAAATCTGAAAATCATTCCACCTATTTACATGAGCCGGGCGGCGCTTGCATCTGTAAACTGCTATCAAACGGAAAACATCTGGAGATCGGCCGCTTGACGCTTGAACCGGGCGACCGGTTTATCCTTTATTCAGATGGAATCACTGAAGCAATGAAAAATCATGAAGAATTCGGTTATGAACGATTGGCATCCGCAATGCGGGAGACATATCCTTACTCATTGCACGATTCGCTTCAAACCGCATTACTTAACACGGCCCAATGGACTGGCAGTAATCGATTTGATGACGATGTAACCCTACTGGCTTTGGAGAGAGAAAAACCAAGCGCCTGATCAGGAAGGACAACGACATGAATCATCCAACTGATTTTCATCCTGATATAACTATTGAAATCACTCCTCGCCTGTCTCAACTGGTTATTATCCGTAAGATCATCAACTCTATATCCACCACTATGGGTTTTACTGAAAAAGATATACTTCAGTTAGAGATGTCGGTTGACGAAGCCTGCTCTAATTCTATTTTGGCTGTGCAAGCAAAAGAGGGCGAAGCAGCCAGCGCCAAACTGCGCCTGGAAATATCCATCCACGATAAGTATCTAAAGATGGTCATCGCCGATTGCGGCAATGATTTCTCAGAACATTACCATAAAGCCAACCCGTTCCACGAGCGCACCGACCGAACCCAAAGAGGCGGATACGGTCTGCAAATAATAAAAACCTTCATGGATGAAGTGCATTACAGCCACGAACCAGAGATCGGCAATAAACTTATTCTTACTAAGTATTTAACCAGCAGCTGAGAATGATGTTTAATGACCATTCTAATAATTTTATAGAATTATGCCTACAAGGTAAAACTTTACTTGAGGATATTGATGACTACATCGATTCCTGGCATGAGAGTGATTCATCAAAACCGCTTCATGATTTTTTGGGGATGACTTTGAAGGAATATTCTTTGTGGGTATCAGATCATGACTTGCTGACAAATATCATTAATGCACATAAAGAAAAAGGCAGGGTGGGCTAAAAGTGAAGCGTAGCCCACCAAACACCACTGAATTCACTCCACAATCTCCCTGGCAACATCATCTTATCATTATGAACTTCACGAATCATCGGC
The DNA here is from genome assembly GCA_963662285.2 of bacterium. Lineage (GTDB taxonomy): Bacteria > Hinthialibacterota > Hinthialibacteria > Hinthialibacterales > Hinthialibacteraceae. The sequence continues at coordinate 1,801,236 of CAXXMV010000002.1, read as the reverse complement.
ATCCAATTACAGCGCTGCAAGACTACTATAATCAAAAAAGTTATGATATATCATTAGTCAGCATAGAAGGATTTTCAAAACAAAAAATGGGGATAATCATGAAAAAACATTGTTCATTATTTAGTTTCCTGTTCATGGCGTTTACTTTAGTTTGCGCTTCATCATTTGTTATAACTAATCAGGCGTCAGCCGGTGATAATGCAATTAAGCCTTATGCGGAGAATCCACGCTATTGGCAATACAATAATCAATTGACCATACTGCTGGGCGGCACGGATGATGACAATCCATTTCAATGGCCTAACCTGAAAGAACATCTTGATCTGCTGGCCTCTGTGGGCGGCAATTATATCCGCAACACCATGTCGGACCGGAAAGATAAGGGCTTTGAAGTTTATGCGTTCAAACAGTTAAAGAATGGTAAATACGATCTAAGCAAGTGGAATCCTGAATATTGGTCGCGTTTCAAAAACATGCTGCAATTGACTAAAGAACGCGGCATCATTGTACAGATCGAGGTATGGGACCGTTTCGATTATTCCGGCGTCGGCAATGCAAACCGTTGGCAAATTCATCCTTATAATCCCAAAAACAATATCAATTACACCTATGAGCAATCCGGATTCGCCAAAGAATACAGGGATCATCCTGGGCAAAACAAGCAGCATTTCTTCTATTCAGCGCCGGGCATGAAACAGTATGATCCTAAATATGATGTTTTCCGGAAATTCCAGGAAGCCCAAGTGCGAAAAATGTTGTCATATTCTCTGAAATATGACAACGTCCTCTATTGCATGAACAACGAAACCAACGCTCCCCCGGTATGGGGACAATATTGGATGGATTTCATCCGTAAAGAAGCAAAGGCGGCCAATGTAGAAGTCATGGTCACCGACATGTTTGACGCCTGGGATATCAAATCAGAAGACCATCATGTGGTATATAACAATCCCGGCATCTATGATTTTATCGACGTATCGCAGAATAATCATAATAAAAAAGACGTCCATTGGGATAACATCCAGTGGGTGCGCGATTATATATCCAAAGCTATCCGCCCTTTGAACACGGTTAAAATTTATGGCGCCGATACCGGGCGATTTGGAAACAGCCGTGATGGTCAGGAAAGATTCTGGCGCAACATTATCGGCGGCATGGCTGCCACCCGTTTTCACCGCCCTGACAGCGGCCTGGGATTAAGCGAGACGGCGCAAGCCCATATCAAGAGTATGAGAATGCTGCTGGAGCAGATTGATATTGAAAAATGTACGCCTGATGCAAAAAGCCAGCTGCTCGCAGAGCGCCAAGAGAATGAAGCCTTTCTTACCCACAACCAAGAAAAACAATACGCCCTGTTTTTCCCTAATGGTGGATCAGTTGACTTAAAACTGAATGCCGAACAGTCAAACTACCGCATCCAACAACTGGATATACTCTCCTCAAAATGGACTTCTGATAAGATAATTCAGGCTAAAGAGAAACTGACTATTGCTCCTGCTAAAGAGGGATATTTCGCGGTGGTGGTGACAAAACAGTAATTCGATGGGACACGCTGCTATGGTGTTGATTGTATACCGATGGGACACGCTGCTGTGGCGGATTAAACACCGATAGTTTTTTTTGCTTTGTCCCATCCTACGAATTTATTGCGGATTTACTTTATCAATTCGCGGTAAGTTTTTTCCATCCACTCAGAGTCCGACTCAATTGTTTTAACGCTGAGTGGATCGGGACGGATTGATTCGAGATACTCAGGTTGTTCGACGCATTTGAGCAAAGCGCGGTACAACGAATCCGGATCGCCCATCTTGAACAGTATCCCGTTGCAACCATCCTGCACCAGATCAGCCATCCCGCCGAAACGCGATGTTATCACCGGAGTTTGAGCCAGGAAGGCTTCGTGTATGGTAATGGGAGAATTTTCGAACCAGATTGAGGGCACGATCAAAGCATCAGTTTGCGCCAGAATATCCGGTATATCATGATTCTCCGCCCTGCCCTTCAACCGGATTCCCGGATGGCCGATCATTGATTTGATACGCTTGACATAATCGGTGAATTCACCCGTATCGCCATAGACATTGAGAATCGCGGAATCATGCGGCAGACGGTTGAAGGCCTCTATCAGCACATGCAATCCTTTATGAACCACAAGCGTTCCGATAAAAGAAAAGCGGATGGGAGTTTCGGGTTTTTGATAGGTTGAATTGTAGCCTTGCGCGTCAATGCCATAATCCGAAAAAATGATCTTATCAGGATTCATGCCAAACTGCATAAATTTTTCCCGCAGGAATTTCGATGGCGCGATGAATAAATCCACATCAGCGAAAAGTTCCAGAGTACGGCGGCGCCTCTTTTCAGCTTGCTTCTTTAAGGGTCTGTGTTGCAGATAATTTAATATACCTTCGGCCTGCTTCTGGAATTTCGATTTCAGTGACTCCCGGTAAACATGCTTGTCCTGGCAGACCAGTTTCGGTTCAGCCCAACAGGCGGTGCAGAAATCAATCACTCCCGATGGGTGGGCTTGAGTTTCAAACACAAAACGCCGTTGCTCTCCAACGAATTTATCGAGCGATACTATTTCATCATGCCATCCCCGGTCATCCTGGTTCTGTTTTGGATTCAAACAGCGATCATATATCACAACATCGTCGCAACGAACGATAAAGCGCACTCCATCGCCGGATTGTTCGTAGGTTCCAGGGTCCATGGCTACAGCGAAAGTCAAGACGGCTTTAGCGCCGACATCGCATTGAAATGATATACTGGCAGGTGGATGCGCGAATATAACATCGCGTTTATCGTTTCCAATCATGCATTGACCCGGTTTTACAAATGATCTCTTGGGCGCTTCAATGCGACCTTTACGCATAACAGAGACAAGCCCGTCATCTTTCCGGTTTTCGATCAGAGACAGTATTCTTTTAACTAGTCCTCTTCCTCTTGATGCGCCGAAGGAATAACCGGATATGCATGAGGCGCACGAATCTGAATCAACCTCATTGCATACCTTACCCTCTCCGCAAAAACGCTGCCCCCCGCCTCGCGGGCAGGTCAACCAATAATCATGCAGAGTAAACACCACGGGGATGCCGCGCTCTTTACACAGCGCAATGCATCCGTAAGACAATCCCAGTAGATGCTGATAATGAACCACATCCGGCTTAAACTCATCCAGACATTGAGCAAAGGCATGATCCACTTGGGGGTTCAGGTAGGTCTCTTCGAAATTTCTATAGCCGTGATTATTGACCATCTCCCAAAATGGCAACCCCTGATATTCTCCCCGGCGGATGGAAAAGGAAGGCTGCTCATGATCAATTTCACTATAAAACATGCGTACGTCATGACCAAGTTTTTTTAATTCAAGGCTTAAATGAAAACAGTACAATTCCGAACCAGCCTGATGCCTGGGCAGGAAATCGTGAATCACCTGAAGCACTTTCATTCTTCAGTTGACTCCTTTTGCTTCTTAAACGGCGACCACCCCAGTTTTCTCATGAAACGATATACGCGAGTACTGGCTATAGTCTCGAGATCATCATACAATTTTTGATTATCCGCCGCCAATGCCTGGTTATCATCTACTAAACTTTTTACCCGTGACTCTATATGCGGCAGACCATCTGCTATCGAGTTGACGGGCTTCAATCCCAATTTGGGAATGACTTTCAAGAAATTTAATTCCTGATCTTTTTGCATATTTTCCAAATTACGGGTATGTTTTCGATTTTCGTTCAGCAGATTATCCAAATTAAGGGTATGTTTTTGATTTTCACTCAGCATGTTTTCCAAGTTATCGCTATGCTGCTGCAGCGATGTTAGCATATCGTGCAGTTCTTTTTCGCGTTGTTCCAAATTGGAACCATGCAAGATGAGTTTTTCATTTTGAGATTGCATCTTTTCCAGAAGTTGCTCTAAATTTTTGCGTTCCTGCTTCTGCTCATTCAACAATGTTTCAAGATTGTCGCCATGTTTTTGCAGGTCATCCAATCTGACAGTCTGTTTCTTCAACAGTTCATCCAGATTGGCGGCATGACGGTCGCGCTCAATAATATCTTTTTCAAGATTACTGAGATGAGCCAGAAAACTCTCCAAACGCTGCCCCTGGTTGACCAACAATGCATCCTTCTCTTGCAAGACGCCAGTCATCGACAATGATGAGATCAAACTGGCTACCGGCCACATAGCCGAAGGATCTTCATATTCTTTATGGCGTCCTTCGATGCGAATCCTTTCAGGAATCTCATCACGGAAGGCGGCCACCAGAATCCGGTATGAGGGGTTTCTATTGTCATGCGCGAAATAATAGCGATTGTATAAAGAGTTAAGTTGCCGCGATCCTTCAGCTAATTCAGGGCTGCCGCTCAAAGCAAAGGTAGCCATCTGCATGGCCAGCCAGCGCGGCAGATACCCATTGGGAAATTCGGCGATCTGAAATCCCTGCTGCTCTATCTGATTCAAGGTTGCATTACAATTGGGCAGACCATACAGAGCGTGTTCATCCAGAAAGCGGTCTGAACGGTTTAATTTACCAGTCAGATAATCACGCAGCGCCGCTTCAGTTTCAGCCACCTCCGGTTCATCAAATGGACCGCATAGAATAATCGATCTACGCGCCAATCGACCTAATTCGGCCACAAATTTTTCACGCTTATCTTGAGGGACATGCTCTAGCGTATCGACCGCGATAACCACATCAAAACTGAGGTCATCAAACGGCGCATGGTCGTCGTCATATTGTAATGATTGAGCGGTATCTTCCCAGGTGCGATCCAGCACCGTCACTTGGTGCTGCGGCGTAAATAGCTGTAGATAACCCAATACGCCGCCTATATCCAATACTGATAGGGATTCGCCGTTAAATTGATTCAATAGCGATGAGACGATCTGATAACGCTGATAGTGATCAAAAGGCAGCTCTTCCAGAAAACGGTCCCGGTCATAGGGCGTTGCATCGATAATAATCTTTTCAAAGGTGATAGGTTCGCCAGCCGCCCGGATGCTTAAATTATGTCCGCCGGGCGCCAGGGGAATTGCACCCCACTTATGGGAAAAGCGGCCATCTTCCGGTTCAGTGCATCGATAACGCAGCTTCAGGTCGCCGACAAACAGGTCGGGATGCTGCTCACCCTTAGTGGCCGCAGAAAATGTAAAGTATTGCGGTTCATCAGAGGAATTCAGAATATAAAGGCTGGCTTCCTCGCTGATAGTCGCCTTGGCGCTGGAGATGCGTGGAGCGACTTCTAAATGCTCTCCACTGGCATCTATACAATCTATTAATTCACAATTCAGTTTTTGATAATCATGTTTGAATTCATCCCAGTCGGCGCCGGGATTGCGGGTGGCCATTAATTCAAATTCATATTCACTACCGCCGAAGCGCAGAGCAACATACCAACCTCTCTGCTGAAACAGGCGCACCCAAAACGAAGGAGGTCTCTCATGAATATGAGTTGGTTCTTCACGGGAGAATTTGAGCGGATCCGGAGTCGATAAAAAGCAGAATCCCTCATGCTTCAGCACCTTTTCCACCTGATCCAAAACCAAGCCGGGATTCTCTACATGTTCAATAAGATCAAACAACGAAATGACATCGAAAGAATCTTCAACAAAAGGAATAGCATCGGCCAAGCCCTGAATCAGATAATCTCTTACTGATTTTTCCTGCCTGAGCGCGAAAGAACTTATATCAACGCCATAAGCTTCTACATCGAGAATACGGGCCTGTTCGACCAGGTAGCCATAAGCGCAGCCAATATCCAACCAGCGCACCGAACCTCTAATTTTCGATTTAATCCATTCGATCAAACCGCTCCAATCAGCGTATTCGTTCTGGTAGCCCTCTGCGCCATACCCACTGCCAGAGCCGTGAAAATAGCCTTCATCATAACGGCTGTCGAGTTCTTTTGATTTTAGTGTTATACTTTGATCGTTCATGCTGAGAACATCAATCCCCTTTTGAAAATGTCCAATGCGTATCTATTGCGCATATTCCGTGTTGATCGCTTACCCGTTCGCTCACGGTGAAAGCATAGGCCCGCTCCCAATGATCCACTGGTTGTGGAAATCCATTGAAGCGATTATAGCAACAAAGCGTCAGATAATACTGTCCCTTCAGTAAAGGCAGCCGGGGGATATCGCATATTACGCTATGTTCTTCTCCAGCATGATCAAAATCCAAAGCCGTTTTCTGCTCATGCCAGTAATGATTTGAACCGTGAACATAAGCGCCATCCGCACGGAAAATCTGATATCCAAATACAACCCCTTTAACGGGAGACTTAACTGTATAGTCCGTTTGTATCCTAACAGCATCGCCCGTATCAAAAAGGGTTTGCTCGACGCCATCATTATTCATCATGATGACGCGGCTGGCGGCCACCTCTCCCGAACCCCACCGCGGGCTTCCATCAGAAGATATGGGCTGTTGCACCCGGTCAAGTTTATCCTTATGCGACATCTCCAGATATTGATCCAAAACCTCATCCGGCATACCCACCGCTTTGAGAACGCCGCCATCCATTAATGCAACCTGAGAACAGAAATGGCGTACTGTAGCCAGGTCATGTGAAACCATCAGGATGGTTTTGCCGCTTTGTTTATATTCATTCATCCGATCCAGGCATTTATTGCGGAAATATTCATCACCCACCGATAACGCTTCATCTACGATCAGCACTTCAGGATCAACCGCCGTCGCCACCGCAAAGGCCAGCCGTAAATACATTCCCGTCGAATAGGTTCTTACCGATTGATCGATAAAATTCCCCAGTTCGGAAAACTCGACAATATCAGGAATCAGCGCCGCCGCTTCTTCGCGGGTGAATCCCTGCAAGGCGCAATTGAGGAATACATTGTTCCTACCGGAAAAATCGGGATGAAAACCAGCCCCCAGTTCAAGGATCGATGCCACTGATCCCCGCACTTTCAGGCTTCCTTCAGTAGGATGAGATATGCCCGACAGTAGTTTCAAAAGGGTGGATTTACCAGCCCCATTGGAACCGATAATGCCAAAAGCCGTTCCCCTGGGGATTTGTAAACTAACGTTGCGCAACGCCCAGAACTGACGATGCAAATTCCTCCCCAGACCACAGAATTCCCTGATCCGGTGCAGCGGGTGGCTATAGATGCGATAGCATTTCCCTATATTAACTGTATCAATGATGATTTCCATGGATGCATTATACCAACAGCAACTTCATTTGTCGTGGAGGGGAAGTACTTTGACCTCATGAATATTTATTCATTAAATCTCCCAATACTCTAAGATGCAACATACCATAATAATTTAGCTAATTCAGCAATAATAATCTATTTACACTATTGACACATATCAATATATTTGATATTTATATAAAATGTATTGATACATAACAATCCACCTGTTTATTAATCAATAGGAAAGAAGATTGTAATAATTGTATTCCCAACCAAAACAGTATTGTAAATTGTACTGATAAGGGCCATGATAATGGAAAACTCAATAAACGACATTAAAAAAATCATCCTAAAACATGATTATCAAATAACCCACACTTTATCTATTGGTAAAAAATGGCCTAAGTATTTTCCTTTTGATCAAAGCGATATATCAGAAAACATTTGCCAAAATTTATCATCTCTCTTTCCTGATGGATTATTCCTTCATCAAGCATATGCCATTAAGAAATTTAAAGATGGCAATAACATTTGCATATCAACTAGTACTGCATCAGGCAAAAGTTTAATTTTTTACATTCTGTCCATTGAGAGACTAATACAGAATCCAAAAGCAAGAATCCTCGCTATTTATCCTTTAAAATCTTTGGGATTTGAACAAACTGAGCGTTGGCAAGAATTTTTGAATAAAAGCAGTTTAAATATGAAAGCAGGTAGAATTGATGGTAATATAAATATGCAAGAGCGACTCAATATATTAAAAACATCCAATGTTTTGATAATGACACCTGATATAATTCACGCTTGGTTATTCCGAAATATTTCTGATCCTACGGTTATTAATTTCCTACAAAACCTTGAGATTGTGGTCGTTGATGAGGTTCACCATTACAGTGGTGTTTTTGGTAGTAATTCTTCTTTTTTGTTTCGTCGTCTTAACCATTTCTTGAATATGTTAAATTCAAAGTATAAATATATCACAGCTTCCGCTACTATTAGTAACCCTGAAATCCACCTTCAAAATCTTTTTGGAATATCTTTCCTTATTATCGATTCAAAGTACGACGCGTCTCCGCAATACCCAATTGATATATATTTACTCAATCCACTAGAAGAAACAGACATAATGACGAGTATTTCAAATTTACTACGTGAAATTTCCCAATCTACTTCAAAAAAATTCATTACTTTTGTTGATAGCCGAAAACAAACTGAATACATTTCGACAATCTTATCTCGTACACAAAAACATACTAATAGAGAACCCAATGAACTAGATGATGAATTTATAATATATGATAAAGAACAAACGATTAACAATTTAGAAATTCTTCCTTATCGAGCGGGATATGAAGAAAACGACCGTAAAGAAATCCAAAAAAAACTAACCTGTGGTGATATTTCTGGTGTTATTAGTACAAGTGCATTAGAATTAGGATTAGATATTCCCAATCTTTCTATCGCGGTTCTAGTAGGCGTACCTTATTCATCAACTAGCTTTTATCAGAGGATTGGGCGAATTGGACGAAAACAAAAAGGTACTGTTTTAATAATTAATAATAAGACTATTGCTTCAAAATCAGTTTTCAGAAATCCTGAAAATTTATTAAATCTACCTTTGAATGAAAGTGCTCTTTATTTAGAAAATGAGTACATTCAATATATTCATGCTATGTGTTTATGTAGACAAGAAGGCGAACATCAAAAAGTTAATGATTATCTTGGATTTGATAAAGAACTAAATTTCAAGAGCCAAATTATATGGCCTAAAGGATTTATAGAACTTTGTGAAAAAGAAGAATCGGGTTCAATTCCAGCAAATCTCCAAATGATGAAATCTCAATGTGCGGATAATCCTAATATTATTTTTCCACTTAGAGATATAGGTCAACAATATCGTATAAAAGTAAATATGCCAGGGAATAACGATGACAAAGGAGACTTATCTCTTTCACAACTTATGAGAGAAGCATATCCTGGAGCAGTTTATTACTATGCAACAAAACCCTACCGTGTCACAAAAGTAAGACGTAAAGAACATTTGGTTGAAGTACGTCCAGAGAAATATATTTTTACTAAACCAATAATTCTGCCAACTCAAATATATCCTAATTTAGATAATACCAGAATAAAACAAAGTATTCGATATAACGATCTGGTTCTCATCGAATGTGATTTACAAGTTCATGAAACAATCATAGGTTTTTTAGAAAAGAGAGGAAATAAAGAAAAAAAATTCTCATTTCCATTAACTGGCGAACAATCCCTATATTACAAAGAAAAATATTTTTCAAATACATTCTTTACAACTGGAGTTCTCTTGTTTCACCCATCTTTTGATGAGACTTATGCTCAATACAATTTGCTTTCAGATATTTTGTATGAAGCCTTCTTATTAACAATTCCATTCGAGCGTAATGATTTGAATTTCGGTTTCGGTAAATTAAAAAAAAGTAAGGAAATCTTGTGTCAAGGTCAAAAATTCATCTGTCTCTTAGATCAGAATTATGGTAGTTTAAGATTATCTTCTAGATTATTAGATGAAGAAATATTCAAAAGAGTTGTCAGGAAAATGGAAGATTTGGCAAACAGTGAGATTCAATATGAATTAACTACACAATCGAGGGATGCGATTATTAATATAGATCATTGCTTAAAAGTTGGGAGAGAAGAAGATATATTTTCTGATCAAGATGAAATTATAGTAAGTGATGATGAAATTAAAATAATTGCTCCGGGATCAATTGGTATAAACCAAAAAAACTCAAATAAAGAATTTCTTGTTTCTAATTTTTTTTATCATCATAAATATGGATTTGTCTATAATGGACAATACAAAAATTGGGATTCTGGGGATGATTCAATTTTGATCGCCTATAACGACCTTTTAGAAATACCAGGAGAAACAGAATTTGCATTGTTTAATCCAAATACAAACGAAATAAAAAAAATTGTGATTTAACGAGTAGAAAACATAAAAGTATATTGAAATATTTTGAATTAATCATTTCTCAAACGGTTCTCGAAATCAATATGGCGCTGCAATGCGGATTGATATATCAAATGCGCATCCATGTCGGGCGTAACCTTATCGCCCAATCCGGCGTCGATTTCTGCGACGTCATTAATGGCGCCCAGAGACTCCAGCGCCAGCAATGCTGCGCCCCGGCATGATGCTTCTGTAATGGTTGAAGTATATACCGTTCGCCCCAGGACATCAGCCAGTATCTGCACCCAGGCCGGTGATTGCAGCAGTCCCCCGCCGGTCGCTATGATCGAGTGATCCTCTGAGACTACGCCGCTCAGCAGATCATGGATCATCTTGAACCGGTAAGCCACCGCTTCCAGCCCGGCCTGAACAATATCAGCTGGTTTAGTTGATAACCGCAAACCGTGGATTGATCCGGTGCTGTGCGGATTCCAGCGTGGACTACGTTGCCCGGCCAGAAATGGCAGAAAGGTCAAACCATGTCCATCCGGTTTTGCTTCATGCAGCAAACGATCCAGTTTCCGCAGGCCTTCGGATTGGTTCTTATCAATTCCCTGAGTCGAAAAATCGATAGCGTCCTTCATCCAACCGAACAGGTTGCCGCCATTGCTTAGCGCCCCGCCTTGAATGGGGCGTTGTCCGTCAACGCGGTAGCACCAAAGTCCTGCCGGGGGTTTGCGGTACTCGCCGCGCCATACGATGCGCATGGCGCCGGAAGTGCCGATCATAACCGCCATCCGTTCGGCGACGCTGCCGCCGCAGCCGATATTGCTGCATGCTCCATCGCCCAGCGCCGGATGCCAGATGGCGTTTTGCAACGCAGGCCAGCGTCGGGCGAACTGCGGCGTAAGGTTCTGCACTCCATCACCCGCATCGCATAATGGAGAGAGATTTTCAACCTCAGCGGGAATCTGCGCCAGGGTGGCTTGATCCCACACCAGATTGGCGGAATCGAGCAATCCAGTGGCTGAAGCCATTGAATAAGAACAGGCGCGTCGTCCGGTTATTTGGTGCATCAGATACTCGCCAGCAGACATCCAGTGTCGCACTTTACAGGCGATTTCGGGCATGGATTGATGCATCCATGTAATTTTAGCGGGGTGATAACTGGCGTGCACCGGGCAGCCGGTGCGGCTGGTGTATGCATCAGCATCGAGCCGTTTATGTAAATCATCCAGGATAATTTCCGGTCTGGTATCATTCCAGTTTATCATTGGAGTACAGGGATCGTTGTTATGGTCGATGCCAGCCAGACTATGCCAAAAGGTGCAACAGGCCACGGCGGCGATGGAGACGCCTAGCCGTTGCGCATCATCAACCGCAACGTCGATAACCTTGTAAACCATTTCACATAGTTCATTTAGATCAATAAATGCGCCGCCGTCATCAGTATTAGACATAGCGTACTTAATCCGCCCGCCGGCATTCTCCACCACCCGGCCTGCTGCGTCATACAGCTGGCTACGTATGGAAGAAGTTCCAATATCAATGGAAAGTACAATAGGATCAGTGATTCCGCCCAATTTCTTATTCGCCCCTTAATGTTTAATATCCAAAATTATAGAAAACAATCAGTCAATCATATACTCTTACAGAGTGATTACACTGATATAATTGGGTATAATGAAAATCAATGTTTATGCGAAATATATAGGAGATTATGCAGCATGAGTCTTTTTAATTTGATGAACGATGATAGGGATGAACTATATTCCAAAATGGAAAATGTGGATCAATGTCTGGAGAGAAGCCGGGATGAAACGGTTTTTATTTTGAAACATAGCACTATCTGTCCAATTTCCAGTTCAGCAAAGAACCAGGTTAATGGATTCATCAAAGAGACTGGCGCAACGGTATATCTGGTTATCGTCCAGGAGCAGCGCAATCTTTCTGCCGAAATCGCTGATCGGTTAGGCGTGACCCATCAAAGCCCGCAAGTAATATGCGTCAAAGATGGCAGCGCGGTTGGCGACTACAGCCATTACGATATAACCAAAGCTAATCTGATAGAGGATTTATAATCACCGTAGGGGCAATCCCTTGTGGTTGCCCGATGGATAGAACCCGCCAATGATTCCGGCACCCAGGTCGCCTGACATATCGAGCGCCGACAAAAGCAATGTCATTAAGTTAAGGAATATCATCCTATCGTTGGTGGTTTGATCAAGGGCTGAGCGCAATGCGCTCTTGCCCTTGGCACCCGCCATTACGATATAACCAAAGCTAATCTGATAGAGGATTTATAATCGCCAATAACAATCATCAATCCATCTGCGTAAATTGTTTCCAATGCTCTTCAATATCAGCAAGCGGTTTCAAATCGCTGTGGATATATAATCCGTAGCGCAGTTTGAGCGACTCGCCATTTTTGAGAGTGAACGGCGCCTCGTGATTCAGACAGGCGCCCATCCATCCATCATTGCGCACATGGAATGGCGCGGGGTGGTTCGGATTCATGGGGTGATCGAATAGAGTGATTCCCTCAACCGCATCATTGGTAATGCGTCCGCTATAATCCACCCAGCGCGTTTTTTTACGGAAAATGGCCTTTTCGTTAACCGCGCCTTCAGCATTGCGGATCATGCCTCCGCCGTCATGTACGCCGATTGTTTTGGCCATGCGCACGCCGATCATACCGAACGGCGTATCTTCAAATTTCACGTCGCCATTCAACGCTTTGAATTGCAGATCAATGATAAGCAGCCATTCCTTGTCGGGCAGTGGATGCGCGGTCATGCCCCGCGTCTCCTGCAATAGCGCTTTCTTATCACCATCCAGCCAATGATTCTCAGCGATGATTGCAGCATCGCCGCCTTCATCGATATATTTGACGATGCCCTTATGGACGATCCTGCCTTCGCCTGTATCAGCCCAAAAGTCTATGCCATTGATAATATTGTGCGATATCCAGACTCCATTGTGATGGCTATGTCCATTGGGGTCACGGGGATGCGCCATGCGGACCAACGATAAACCAGATGGACCGATTATGGGAAAGATAAAGGGGCGGTTCAGTTGCGGCCCGAAATGATAACGCGCGATTTCAACGCCATTACGGTGTATCGATGTCTGATCATAGGGCTGTGGTATAACCTGCATCTCCGGAACCGGCTTGAACGCAGGCTTGACGTCTTGCGCCTGGAGTTTGCCGCTTCCCGGCGCAAGCAATATGATAAACATAGAAATGATTAGTGTGATATGTTTCAGAGTAAAATTTTTCATTTTTTATACCCTATCAGGAACGATGAATGGATTACGGTAATCGCGGGTCAGCAGACGATCCGCTTCTTTGTCGCCGATGAATTTTTCTTTTACCGGATCGAACTTAAGTTCGCGCCCTAAGCGGTAAGCGATATTGCCCAAGAGGCAGAAGGCGCATGATTGATGAATCTCTTCTATATCGCCCGTCAGCAATTTGGGGTCATCCGCCCGGATGGCGTTAAAGAAATTCTCCTGATGTTGGATGCGTTCCAATTGTCCCTGATCCGGTTCAGGTTCTTTGTTCCTTCCCAGGAAGATTTGATAATTCTTGTCATCAATCGCCATATAACCTTTTGTACCATAGAAGAATCCGCCCCACTCTTTTCCATCGGCTTCAGTATTGGTGGGAAGCCCGCGTACTTCGCAGGAGATATAACTGCCGTCATCATATTCAAAGTTGCACAGTTGGGTATTGGGGGTTTCGCCCTGGTCTTTATATCCGAAGCGGCCTCCGCTGGAACTGACTTTGTCCGGCAATCCCCGGTTGAATCCCCAGCGGATTACATCAAGAATGTGGCTTCCGTTATTGCCCAGTTCTCCATTGCCGAAGTCCCAGAACCAGTGCCAGTTATAATGAGTCATATTGCCGTGATAGGGTTGGTCCTGCGCCGGTCCAAGCCAGACGTCCCAATTGAACCATTCAGGAATCGGTTCTTGCGGTTTAAAGCCGATTGAATCACGGGCGCCATACACTATAGCGCGCGCCATGTAGATATCGCCTATAATCCCGTCGTGCAACAGTTGAACCGCTTTGCGGAACAAACCCGAAGAACGGCGCTGGGTTCCGCCTTGTACGCAGCGATTATACTTTCGCGCAGCTTCAATCAGTTTGCGTCCCTCGAACATATTGTGTGAAACAGGTTTCTCAACATATGCGTGTTTGCCCGACTGACAAGCCCATATCCCGGCTAGGGCATGCCAATGGTTGCTGGAAGCGATCATGACCGCATCGATGCTCTTATCTTCAATAATTTTTCGCAAGTCTTGATATTTGGCTGGCGCTTTGCCGGTTTTTTCATTAAGTTCAGCCGCCCATTTATCAATGCGGCGTTGATCGGGATCAGCGATAGCGGCCACTTCAACGCCGTCGAATTTCGAGGCGCTATGCATGTGATAACCGCCGCGACCGCCCATGCCGATGATGCCGGTGCGGATTCTATCGTTGGCGCCAGCCCAGCTTTTTGAGTTGCCTATCAGTGATGTTCCGGCAACGGTTGAAGAATATTTGATAAAATCACGCCTAATCATGTTATGTCTCCTGTGAGTGAAATACTATCAGAATTGATCTAATAATATACCTAACATAACATGAAATGGAGTTGGATTTCTATGTATGAAACAATTTTTATTTTGTCATGTAAAAACGGAAGGCGAATATCCCTCTCCCAAGATTGGGAGAGGTTAGGTGAGGGTTGATAATAATTACCTGCGTAAAAAAAACGAGGTTAATATGAACAGGCGCCAATGGTTAATGATTAAACGTGGTTTATCCCTGTCCAAGCACAACGTTGAATGGTTTGATGGTGCGGCGTTCTTTGTGAGTTATGAAGGTAGTGGCTTTGCCGGTTGCTCCGGCGCGGGCAGTGCGGCCTATGCGGTGCAGATGATCTTCCGGCGCCATGGGTAGATCGAAATTAACCACATGGGCGATGCCATCTATATCCAATCCCCGCGAAGCGACGTCGGTTGCCACCAGGATTTTATACTCTCCATTGCGGAATGCTTCTACAGCGCGGGTACGTATGCTCTGATCAATATCACCATGAATCCGCGTCGCCGAGTAACCCTTGGATTTTAACGTTTGAGCGAGCCGCTCGGTAGAACGCTTGGTTTTGGCAAAAACGAGAACCGGGCCGCTTTCATGATCCAGCAGATCATAAAGATAGTGCTCTTTCTCTTCAGGAGAGAGGTATAATACCTTTTGCGATACGGCTTCGAGTGGAGTTAAATCAGTGGCTCCCACATCAACCAATACGGGATTCTTTAAGTTTATGCCTGTCAGTTTACCCAGTTCCGTAGGTATAGTGGCTGAAAACAGCATGGTTTGGGGATGTTCATAGAAACAATGGAAAATTTTGGTCATCTGAGGCAGGAATCCCATATCCAACATTCGATCCGCTTCGTCCAATACCAGAATTTCCGCCGCATCAACCCGTAAGCGGCCGCGGCTCTGAATATCCAACAAACGTCCCGGAGTAGCGATCAGTATATCTATACCGTCACGCAAAGTGAGCATTTGATCAAGGATATTGTCTCCACCATAAACCACCAGTGTTTTCAGACCTGTATCAACAATGATGTCTGCAATGACATCCTTGATTTGAACAGCCAACTCGCGGGTAGGCGCAATAACCAGGGCGCGTAGACCTTTTCCGGGATGTTTCAATAACAGTTCCACTATGGGGATGCCGAAAGCCATCGTCTTCCCTGTTCCGGTCTGGGCGCGACCGATAATGTCACACCCTTCCAAAGCCGGGGGTATAGCCAACGTCTGGATCGGGGTTGCTGTTTCAAACTTTAAACGTTCCAAATTCCGCATTACCGCATCAGATAAGCCCATTGAAGAAAATGGAAGACATTCAATATTATCGACTTCTTCTTTGTCTTCATCTTCATCCTCATCAGGCAATTTATTATCTTTAGGTAATTGTTTATCTTCAGATGAAGAATTAATGTTATTAGAACTGCGGGAAGTCTCTTTTTCTTTTTGGCGCGTTTTTTCGAGTTCTTCTTCTAATCGCGCAATTTCTTCTTCGGTTGAAGGTAATATTTCAATAATCCTGTCAGATATTTCGCATTCATTCATTTTCTGCATGGCGTATTTAACGGATTTCGCGCTTTTTAATAGTACAAAAGCAATGAGTGAATCATCTGAATCAGGGCATAAAACCGCATCTTTCCATTGAATTCGATTAGTGGAAAAGATGGTTTCTAGTACAAACAAGTTGAGTTTTAAAGGTAGGTTACGTAAAGTAATCGCGGGAAGCATTAAAAGCCTTTCGTCGAAGGTTATTTTTGAGAAATTATGATCTTAATAAAGACCTCTCTATATTGATTATATTCGGTTTTATCAAATATGTAATTCCTACTGAGAATGATTCCCATAAGAATTAACATGGCATCTCATCCAAAAAATGACGGAAGTAATAACGGACGCCAAGGACGGGAGAGGCGCCAAGGGCAAGACCGCTAATGAGATGGGTCAGCGCTTCACCGACCCATCAAAGAACCACCTCAAAAATCAAACCACCACACCCAATCCCATCATGTATACTTCGGCTCATTACCGGGCTTCCATTTAATATTGCAGCCCATGCTGGATTTCTGTTCAGCCGAGACAGGTTTTCCAGCAATTACAGCGTCCAGCGCAGCGCGAAGATCAGCCCCGGTTACGGGAAGGCCATTGTTGGGCCGGCTGTCATCCAACTGCCCACGGTATACTAACTTACGGTCGCCATCAAACAGAAAGAAATCAGGCGTACAGGCGGCCTGATAGGCTTTGGCGATTTCCTGCGACTCATCATAGAGATAAGGGAAACTATATCCGGCGCTCCTGGCCTCTTCAGCCATCAAAGCGGGACTGTCGGCGGCATGGGTTTCCACATTGTTTGAACTAATGGCGACAATGGCCACGCCTTTTTCCTGATAATCGCGACCGATCCTGGCCAACTCATCCCTTACATGAACCACGAATGGACAATGGTTGCAGATAAACATAACCAGCAAGGCTTTGGCGTCCCGGCAGTCATCCAGCGATACCGTTTTACCATCAATATCGGGCAGCGCAAAATCTGGCGCTGGCGTCCCCAAAGGAAGCATGGTTGAAGCAGTAAGAGCCATGAGATATCACCTCGAATCAAATAGTTACACCGTTGATGCTGCGCGGTTGAATATATGTTTATTGTGACGGATTAGATGGATTGGTCAAGCGTATTTTGTTTTTTTCTACATGTGAAGCATTAAAAAGCATGATTATATAAAGTAATTATTGACAATACCCCTTCTTTATGACAGAATAGGCAAATTCTGTTGTAATAAGTATAAGTGCTTATTATAGCAGGTCTATCACAAGATATATTTTCAACAAAGGAAAAACACATGGAATTCTTACCACTCAGGATTGAGGGCCGAAGAGTATATGCTGGTTTCTGGAAACGTTTTTGCGCTGGTGCTGCTGATGGAATTATTTTCATCCCTATAACGTTTTTATTTAGCTACATAGGTAGTTTAGATAAAATCCTGGCAATAGCTATTACAATTCCCTCATCTCTTCTCTTTGCTTTGTATACCGTATATTTCCATGCCCGTTTTGGCGGTACTCTCGGTAAACTTGGCGTAGCCATACGCGTAACAAAACCTGATGGATCGCGCATCGGGTGGATTGAAGCATGGAAACGTTCATCTGTAGATTTAGTATTTGCTTTAGTATCGATTGTCTTATCGATTTGGGCGCTAATTCAGGTTGATTTTGTAAAGTATTCCTCAGCAGATTTTATGGGTAAAAATGAAATTATAGGATCTCATCATCCATCCTGGGGTATCCTTCTTGGTCTTCTTATGGGTTTATGGTTTTGGGGTGAAGCGTTTGTATGTCTATGTAATCGTCGCAGACGAGCCATACACGATTTGATTGGTGGAACAGTAGTTGTTCATAAGAGAGTTCTAGATCAACTTGCTGCAGGATATGATACTGAACAGGATTCCACTGAAGCATCCGAGGATGACCAGAAATATTTGGCTGGTATGTGGGATTAAGCCGAATTAAAGACTAAATACCGAGCAGAATGTAAAAACCATGTGCGGCAGGTTTTCGTTGATATCATCGGAAGAATTGATCAAACGGATTCTGTTGTAATAAGTATAAGTGTTTATTACAAAATGGATATTATAAGATTTATTTTCAACAAAGGAAAAACATGGAATTCTTACCAATCAGGATTGAGGGAAAAAGAGTATATGCCGGCGTATGGAGACGTTTTTACGCTGGTTTAGTTAACGTAATGTTAATATTACCAATAAGTTATTTATTTAACTCCTTTGTAACTTTCAACATAATCATGGCAATAACTATTACTATTACCTACAAAATATTATTCTCTTTGTTCCATGTTTATTTAGATGCCCGATTTGGCGGTAATCTTGGTAAATTAGCCGTAGGTATACGAATAACAAAACCTGATGGTTCGCGCATTGGATGGATTGAGGCATGGAAACGCTGTTCAGTAAATTTGGTCTTTAGTTTTTTCTTGATTATCGCTCAGGTTTGGGCGCTTCTTCTAGTAGATTATTCGGACTATGCCTCACAAGGCTTTAGTGACCGATCTATACTTCTGGAAGGTTATTATCCGGCTTGGTATATAATATGGCAAATCCTTGGGTATATATGGATTTGGAGTGAAGCGTTTGTCTGTATATCCAATCGACGAAGACGGGCAATACATGATTACATCGCTGGTACAGTAGTGGTTTATAAGAGATTTCAACGCCAATCGGTTGCAGAAGATAATTCTGATATAAATAATCAGGGTGATATAATAAAAAGTAATCCCTTAACAACAGAATGTTAAAACATGTGCGGCAGGTTTTCATTGATATCATCGGAGGAATTGATCAAACGGATTTTCCGATTGAACCGCGCTCCGGTGCAGCCCCGGTTTAACATCGCCCCCACCCAGGATGCGGCAGTGGTGCGCATCGCGGTTAATAACTCTGAGAGGGAGTTGGCTCAATTGCGGTGGGGTTTGATTCCACCGTGGTCTAAGGATGCATCAATCGGAGCACGCATGATCAACGCCAAGAGCGAAACGGTGTTTGAGAAGCCCTCTTTCCGTAAAGCGGCCCGCTCGCGCCGCTGCCTGATTCCGGCTGACGGTTTTTATGAATGGCGGAAAAGCGGCGCCAAACAAGCGCATTATATCTATCTCAAAGACAAACAACCTTTCGCTATGGCGGGATTATGGGAGAAATGGCAATCACCCGATGGCGCCGAGATTCAGTCGTGTACTGTTCTAACAACTGACGCCAATGATCTGGTCAAACCCATCCACCCCCGTATGCCGGTAATACTGCCGATTGATCAGCATGACGCCTGGCTTGATCCCCAAATGCAACGTCAGGAGATATTGAAACAAATGCTGAGGCCATACGCCCCCGATCAGATGGCGCTGCATCAGGTAGGCTCTTTAGTCAATAACGCCCGCAACGAGTCGCCCGATTGCATTGAGCCAATTGAAGTCAAGAAACAAAAAATGGATCAAGACCTGCTTTTCTAACCTCCCCTGCTGGAAACTCAACCTCATTCATGATAAAACTATCAGGTGCTTTGAGAAAAAGTTAATCGGTCAGCCCGATGAAGCATCTTATTCCTTCATGTGTCTGAACTATTACTGTAAATCAGTGGGGATATGACTACAAACAGACATGATTTCTACTCCCGCTGGAAAATATAGGAACTTAAATATGAAAAAAATATCATTCACGATTGTATTATCAACGGTTTTTGCGATCTTCGCCGCGATCAATGCAAACGCGGTAGTTCCGGTTAAAGACGTTCCCTTTGCGCAGGAATATCATGAACCCTATCCCCTAACCGGGGCTGAGGCCAATGACGTCCGCGCCATAACGGTCGACGCGACCGGTAAAGTCTGGGCGGCGACCAAGGGCGGTCTATTCGTCTTGCAGGATGGCGTATGGCGCCGCAACGAGCAGGTAACCGACGGCCCGCTGTATGATCTTTACCTGGATGATGCAGGCGTTCTATGGGTCGGCGCATGGGATGGTTTATACCGCGTCGCCCAGGATCAAGTCGATAAAATTGCGCAGATAAATACCGCAGTATCAGTTATTGCGGGGCGCCCAGGCCGCATGGTAGCTTTAGGACCGGATAAGGCCTGGCAATGCGATGACGGAAAATGGAAGAGCATCAAGCGCCAATGGTCGGGTAATATTCGCGACGCGGTTTTCGCCGGTAAGGATGATCTGTGGATCGCAACCGGCATAGGACTCTACCGTAAGCAGGGCCGACAGGTTCAATGCTACTATCAGGATGACGCACTGTATTCATCAGAACTCACCTCGCTGCTCATCAGGCCGGATAACCGTTTGTGGATCGGCGAGTTCGGCGGCATGGATGTTTATGAGAATGGAGTGAGAATCAATACCATAAACCAGGATGATGGCTTGCCCAATTTCGATGTTCATGCGCTAGCTAACGGTCCCGATGGGCGTCTTTGGATAGGAACCGCTCTGGGCGTTGTCAGGTATGATGGACGCAATTGGTCTCTTCGACATTCCAAGCGCTGGCTGCTGAGCGACGATGTGCGCGATATCGCCTTCGACCAAAATGGCGCTGCCTGGATTGCCACAGCTGCGGGAGTCAGCGCCATTAAATCCCGTATGATGACCTTGCAGGACAAAGCCGAATATTATCTGGAAATCTGTCAGAAACGCCATATCAGAGACGCCTTGGTTCGTGGAGAAATGCCGCTTCCCCGATCCCGCCGACCATAGCGTTTATGAAGCGCTTGATGATGATAACGACGGCAGTTATACCGGCATCTACATGGTGATGGAATCATTGCGTTACGCTGTAACCAAAGACCCGCAGGCCAAGATAAACGCCGATAAAGCCTTCGATGCCCTGGAAATGCTTCAGACTATCACCG
The DNA here is from genome assembly GCA_963662285.2 of bacterium. Lineage (GTDB taxonomy): Bacteria > Hinthialibacterota > Hinthialibacteria > Hinthialibacterales > Hinthialibacteraceae. The sequence continues at coordinate 1,780,161 of CAXXMV010000002.1, read as the reverse complement.
AAACCAAAGGATTCGTGGCGCGCACCATCATCCCCGGCGACTGGAAAAAGATGGCTGATCCCAACCGCACCTACACAGAACAACAGGCGGTTGAACACAGGGTGCGCGACCCAAGATACAAACCGATTGAAAATCGCTGGCGTCCATCGAGCGATGGCAAATGGCTTTGGAAAGGCGACACCAGTTCAGATGAAATAACCGGACACATGTTCAGTTATCTTTTCTATTACGACTTAGCCGCAGATAAAGGGCGTAGAGAACGGATAAAAACGCTGGTCGCCAAGATCATGGACTACATTATTGATAACGGTTATGAATTGCTGGATATTGATGGCAAGAATACCCGGTGGGGCGTCTGGTCTCCAGAGAAATTGCATAACGATCCCGACTGGCGGGTCGAAGCGCCGATCAACGCCTTTGAGATTTTGTCATTTCTAAAAACAGCCCTTCATATCACTGGCGACAAAAAATATCAGAAAGAATACTTGAAACTGATCAACCAACATGGTTATCTGGAAATGGCGCGGCAGACCTAAAAGTTATGGCCGGGCTGACCGCACTCATATCGATGACGATCTGATGACTATGGCCGCACCGGGATTGATGTTATATGAAGACGATCCCGCCATCCGCTCCGTGCTGCTGGAGGGATACACCTGGGCATATCGAACGGTTGATAATGAACAAAATCCCTTTTTCAACTTCATGTTCGGTCTGACCGGAGGAGAGAATTTCCATCTTGATCAGTGCATAGAGTTCCTGCGCGACCAACCGCTCGATCTGGTTCAGTGGAGGATTGACAGTTCCAAACGGGAAGATATTGGAACCGTCCGTTTCCCCATATTTGAGCCGATGCAGGTAGACCGCATGCCGCCTCCCAGCGAACGCGGCGTAATGCGCTGGGATAAGAATCCCTGGGCTATCGTATCAGGAGATTTCAACGACGACGCAGGTCATTTGGAAAGCAACGGCGTATTCTGGATGCTGCCCTATTGGATGGAATCCAAAGAAGATACGCCGGATTCATCCAGGCGCCGTAAACTTAATGCTTATGTCATTGATAACTAATCAGTAGAACTCCAAATATAATAAAAAAGGGCTGAGAAAAACTCTCAGCCCTTGGGGTTGCTTTTCAAAACAAGTCTTCTAATGCAACATCCACGAATCAACGCTCACGGGTAGATGATTTGAAGTGATCTTCAGACGAACAGCTTTGGTGTATTGTTCGTTGGTGGCATAGACGCAAATAAACGAATCACTGTGAGGATCGTAGAGCATGTTATAGTTATTGGCGTCATTGCTGATGACTCCTAATTCATCCGGCGTCATTTTATAGATGACCTGATCCGTCCCGACCGAATTTCCGTTGTCAGGCAAAACCCCGCCATCCGGCCCCAAGACAGTGAATAGAATGCCGCCTGCCTCGAGCGCATTGGTATCATTGTTGACGTTGTATGCGACTACTATTACGCCGCTGCTGGGATCGGCGGCGAGTTGGGGGTGGCGCTGGTTGACCGGATTACTGCCAGCGGCTTCAAGGTAAGCAACCTGATCGCGGGCTTCGGATAGGACATAATCCGGGGCGCCGCCAACCGTGAAGTAGAATACATCGCCGCCATCAGCGCCATTGGAGTAATCGAATACGCCGACCAGTTCGCTGTTAAAAGGATTCTCGATGGCTGCCGGATGGCCTTGAGCTGTAGCTGGTTTACGTTCGGATCCCAAAATCTGCTGCTCACCGATTTGCATATTACCGTCCGCATCAGGCACAGGCAAAATGACCGCGCCGGTTATCCGGTCTTGATAAGTGCCATCATCGGTGTTCACTAAAAACAGAAAGACATCGTTAACGGGCAGGAACACGACGTCAGGATCATCTTCATCACCAGTCGGCTGGAGTTGATCGAGCCGTCCGAAATTTGGAGTCAGGAGGTTTCCATCCTGATCAAAAAGCGCTCCGATGACGCCTTCGCCTTCACCTGCAAAATTACGTTCTGAAACCATCAGAATGTTGCCGTTGTTAGAACTGCAACTGACGGCGATATCGTCAAAGCTTTCTGCGCTGTCCGGTTCGTATACCCAGGCTTTGACAACTGGTTCGGCGGTGGATGAACTGACGATGGAGAGTAAATTGGCCTGGCCTCCCCCGGGAAGATAATTATTCGCGGAGGCTGCGACAATGTATTGCTGTGAGACGGGGTTGTAATCCACATCCAGAGTATCAAAATCACTGCCGGGATTCCCCACGATGATGAACGGTTCGCCAATAGGTTCAAGCGTGATGGTATTGTAAAAGAATCCCAAAACCGCAGCCTGTGCGATTTCGCCCGTGATGGGATCGGCGAATTCATAATAATTGGAAGTGTCCACTGTAACCAGAAGCGCTATAGGTTCATGAGTGCTTATCGACATATTGGCCCGCGCCGTTAGAAGATCCCCCAATATAACAGGTTCACTTATCTCGTAGGTAAGACTCTGAGCCATAGATGCCGGAACCGCTATGATGCATAACATCATTACTGATAGACAAAACTTTTTACCCATTTCCATTCTCCTTTTTAATAAGTATGAATTTATAAATTCTATTTTATAGAAACTACTTATGCATAATAGGGAACTTTTATAAAACAAACGTTTTTTACTGAAAACAATACAATCGATATAAAACATTTAAAATGCTGAACACAATGGCATTCATTTTTGCTTTTGGTTTGTTAATCGGGATTACCTAAATCCAAAGAGTATCTAAGCATACTTGAGCAAAGCCAGTTGATTCTATCGATTATAACTGGCTCTTGTCAATAAATTTTCTTATCATCACCAGATTATTTATTACATATCTATATAGCATTTAAGCGTAAAACCAATATTGCCGCTATTTAAAATACGTTTCAATTCCATTAAGATAAGGTTCAACACTACACAACATTCACCTAAAGAGACCGTATGAAAATTATTGATACTAAAATAAAAGACCTATTCATTTGCCAACCGCAAATTATTAAAGATAACCGGGGATTCTTCTCTGAAGTGTTCACCCAACATGAATTGGATCAGATCGGTTTAACTAAACCTATTATCCAAGTCAATCATACCAGAAACGCGGGAAAAGGAACTCTGCGGGGCCTTCACTTCCAATATCCACCAGAAGCGGAAGTAAAAGTCATTAAATGCGTCAGAGGCGCCATTTTTGATGTGGCGGTGGATATCAGGAAAGATTCACCAACTTTCCTGCAATGGCAAGGAGAAATCCTTTCCGAAGAAAACATGACCATGCTCTACATCCCCGAAGGCTTCGCCCACGGATTCCAAACCCTGGAACAAAACACCGAAGTAATCTATTTCACCACCAACTACTACAGCCCCGACCACCTGGGCGGAATCCGCTACAACGACCCCAAACTGGGCATAAAATGGCCAGAAGAAATCACGGAACTCTCCCAACGCGATAAGACCAATCCGTTGATTGATAATGACTATGCGGGGATTTGATTTGCGTTTTATAAAGAAAAGGAATGATAGAGAGATTATATTCTTGCATTATCAAGTTAGGTTTTCGTAAAAGCCAATTTTTTCTCCTACTTTTATCAAATACCCTATATTAATCCAATCCCTTTTTTGATAAGATGAATCCATATTTTCGGATTGCATTGTATAGATGCGCATTATCTTATTATCAAAAAGGAATCAACATGAATACTATAAAGCGACGTCAGTTTATAAAAACTACGTCTATGATAGCCAGTGGAGTTTGTTTCCCCACCATCATTCCATCATCTGCGTTGGGCAAAGACGGCGCGACTGCGCCTAGTGACAAGATCGTTATCGGCAGCATCGGTCTGGGCATTCGCGGCGTGAAAAACATGCGGCAGTTCTTCAGGCATGATGATGCAATCGTGGCGGCGGTGTGCGACGTGGATAAAGGGCAGCGCGATAAAGCCAAAAAGATCGTTGATGATTATTACGTCAACCAGGATTGCGAGGTCTATAACGACTTCCGCGAGTTGTTGGCCCGTAAGGATATCGATGCGGTAAGCCTGGCCGTACCGGATCATTGGCATGTCCTGGCGGGATTGGCGGCTTCCCGCGCCGGTAAGGATATGTATTATGAGAAGCCCGTCGGGCTTAGTATGGAGCAGGGGCAGGCTCTGCGGGCCGCCATTCATAAGAACAAAAACGTCTTCCAATTCGGCACTCAGCAGCGCTCGGATGAAAATTTCCGTTTCGCCTGTGAATTAGCCCGTAACCAACGCATTGGAGAACTTAAAACCATCTACGTCGGCGCCCCGGCCAGCTGGCCGATTCCGCAAGACCCGGTTATTCCCGTGCCGGATGGTTTGGATTACGACATGTGGTTGGGACCAGCGGCCAAGGCGCCATACTCCTACCAGCGCTGCCGCCCCCACAATGATAAAGAGAGTTATAGCACATGGTATCATATCAATGATTATTGCCTGGGCTTCATCGCCAACTGGGGCGTTCATCATCTGGATATCGCCCAATGGGGTAATGGAACCGATGATACAACCCCCATCAGCGTAGAAGGCAATGGAGAGTTCCCCGAAAAAGGCATGGCTAATTGCTGTATGAAATGGGATTTGGAATTCAAATATGCCAATGGCGTTACCATGATCTACACCGACAATAAGGGCCGAAGCAAACAAGGCGTGCGTTTTGAAGGAAGCCGGGGCTGGGTGCATGTAAACCGCAGCGGCATTGACGCCAATCCCAAATCATTGCTCAAAACCACAATCGGCCAGGATGAAATTAACCTTACCAAAAGCGCCGATCATTACCGCCACTTCCTGGATGCAGTTAAAAGCCGCGCCAAAACCATAAGCCCGGTAGATACTGCGGTTCATTCCGATACCCTTTGTCAACTATCAAATATAGCCACCCGCCTGGGCCGTAAGTTGAACTGGAATCCTGAGCAGGAAACATTCATTGACGATTACCAGGCCAACGCGATGTTGTCGCGGCCTATGCGCGCCCCCTGGACATTAAAGGGCTAAGTGTTGTTTTAGAGTTTTGTAAAATGGAGCCGGAATCATGAAAAATTATCTACAGGTGTTGGTGGTATTATTAACTTTGAGTTTTTGTGTTAATGAAATAACCAATGCATCAGAGCAAACACAGCAAGAATTGAATATGCCGCTTTATGTCGGGTGGGCGGCTGCGGATATAACGCCGCAGAAGCCGATTGCCCTGACAGGTCAATTACACAAGCGAATTTCCAAATCGGTGCTTGATCCACTAACCGCCACAGTTCTGGCTTTAGAAACCCGTGGAGAGAATGGCTCATCCGAGCAGGCCATCATGGTTTCGTGCGACGTCATCTCGATCAAAAAAGTGATCCAACAACGCCTACGCCAGCAGGTTAAAGAGCTAATCCCCGATTTTGATATATCAAAGTTATTCTTAAACGCCACTCACACCCATACCGGTCCCGGATTCATTGACGGCGCCTACAAGGGACTCTACGACGTCAGCAATGACGAAGGCGTCATGAAGGCTTCGGAATACGCCGACTTCTTTTTAGAGCGCGTTGCTCCGACCGTCGTCAAAGCCTGGAAAAACCGGCAGCCGGGCGGCATGAGTTGGGGCTTGGGACACGCTGTAGTGGGCATGAACCGCCGGGCGCACTATTTCGATGGTACAACCGTCATGTATGGCAAAACCGATCAAGATGAATTTTCCAACCTGGAAGGCTATGAAGATCACAGCGTAAACCTGCTCTTCTTCTGGAACAGGAACGGTCAACTAAGCGGCATGATAATCAACATCGCCTGCACCTCGCAGGAGACCGAAGGCCTAAGCGACATCTCAGCCGATTTCTGGCATGAAGTAAGGTTGGAATTGAAAAAACGCTATTCACCGGATATTTTCATCTTGCCCCAATGCTCCGCTGCAGGAGACCTGTCGCCGCATCTGATGTTCAATAAACGCGCCGAAGAAGCCATGAGAGAACGAAGAGGATTATCACGTCGCCGCGAGATCGCCCGCCGCATCGTCAACGCTGTGGATGACGTTATGCCTCTGGCCAAAAAAGAGATTGACACCAAAATGGTTTTCAAACATGCGTCAGTAGAAATCAGCCTCCCTACCGTCGACCCTTCGCTTGCGCCTTTCTATAACACCGAACCGACGGATGCCGTCGAACTGCATATATTACGTCTGGGAGATATGGCCATCGCCACTAATCCCTTTGAACTATATCTGGATTACGGCGTCCGTATAAAAGCCCGGAGCAAGGCGCTATTAACATTTCTGGTTCAATTATCCAGCCAGAACAACGGTTATCTACCAACCGAAAAAGCCACTCAGGGAGGCGGATACAGCGCTGATAAATACGTAGTCGGCCCGGAAGGCGGGCAGGTACTGGTCAATAAAACCGTGCAGTTAATCAACGCCATGTGGGATGAGTAAACCTCAAGGCGATGTCATTAAGTAGGTTGGACAAATCGCCAGCGCGTCCCATCGGAAAACTAAAGGGAATGCATAATCGGGTAACCACAAGGGTTACCCCTACATTTGATGATTATTCCTGGTAGTTTTACATATTTATTATGTCGAGCAACACTATCCCCTCTCCCGCCGGGAGAGGGCTAGGGTAAGGGGGAAATTTAAATTCACTTGATCCTTAAAATCCCCCAAAATCGGGCTGGAACCGCACGCCCAGTACTCCAAGACGCCTGATGGCTTGGACCGCATCTACGACCTGGTCGATTCACCGGCCATCGGCATCAATTTCGATACGGGCAACGCCTACTTATGCGGCCACGACGTCTATCAGTGGCTGGAGCGGGTGGCGGGACGTCTGGTGCATCTCCACGCCAAGGATATTTCGGTGGAACACTCCGACGCTGAAAAAGGCGCTGTAACCGGAACCCCGGTGGGATGCGCCTGCGGCGAAGGCGTGTTGGACTGGCGCAGGATCATCGACATAGTCAGCGCCAAAACCCCCAACGACATCGTCTTCTCAGTAGAATGCGGCACCCCTGAACAGGCCGAGAAAAGCCTGGAGCATCTATCCGGTTTATTAGAATAGAAACTTTGGATTGAGTATTCCTCTCCCAAGATTGGGAGAGGCTAGGAGAGGGTTGAAATCAAACACCCCCGTAAAAGAATAACCAAAGATAATTGATTCACCTAAAGTAAACGCCTTCAAAAAGCAAGTATCATCAGCTTTTTGAAGGCGATATGTGATTCTCAACGAATATATTTTTGAGGGTTGATCTTTATTTGAGTTTTTTCATGAAATTGAGGCTATCATAGAAAAGATATTAATGAATATCTTTTCCTATTCAATGATTTATTGAGGTTTTTTTCTCGATTTATTGAGGTTTTTTTCTCCAAATATAGAAAAAAAATCTAGTAGGGAGCGATTCATGAATAACCAAGGTTTCACTCTAATCGAATTATTAATCGTAGTCGCCATAATCGGCGTGTTGGCCGCTATCGCCGTGCCCAATTTCTTAAACGCGCAGGTGAGGGCGCAAATCGCCAAAGCCGAATCGGAAATGCAATCCATTGGAACCGCGCTGGAGATGTACCGCCTGGATAACAACCGCTATCCCCTATTCGTCGGCCCCGATGGAGTCAACATCAATCCAGTCAACCGGCGCCTGATCCCCTTAACTACGCCAATATCCTATATCGCCTCCGTCCCCCAAGACCCTTTCTTGAAATCGCGATACGGCCAGCGCATTGTTGCAAACCAGCATGAAGCCTATGTTACTTATGATTACGTAGATGCATGGTCTGTAATTCATAATGGCAAACAGGCCATAGTTGGCAGCAGCCTGCGCTGCTCTGAATGGCAAATCTCCGGCGCTGGACCGGATAACAACGCGGATACCTATGGCACGGCGCCGCTCTATAATGCATCCAACGGCCTGCGCAGCTGGGGCGACATGTACCGCCTGGGGCCGCCAACCGCTTATCCCTGCGATAAAAGTTTGATCGGAATTTGAGCATAGATTCTTTGTATAAAGCTAGTGGACGTCAACAACATGGGTGGCAAGGGCAGTGTATTTTCTGCCCTTGATTGATTTACCTCATAGTTATGGTTCAACACGGAACCCAAACCGTAAGATGGGACAAAGCAAAAAAAACTCCAGCCTCCAAACCACCATTGCAGCGTGTCCCATCACACCCTAAACCAACCCTTGATATTATCAGTTACGATTTACGATTATAATCATTACCCCCGCGCTACCCAAAAAATCTCTATCACATATAATATAATCCATCATTCAATAACCATATAATCGCAAATTTATCTGAAATTATAAATAATAATTGATCAAAGGAGATCAACATGGGCCAGCAGTTTGGCGTAATTGGTTTAGCAGTCATGGGGCAGAACATTGCCCTGAATATCGAGCGTAATGGCTTCCCCACAGCAGTTTATAACCGCACCGCCTCCAAGACGGAAGCGTTTATCAAAGGTCCGGCGGCGGGCAAGAATTTCGTAGCAGGATATACCCTTGAGGAATTCGTTAAGGCTCTTGAACGTCCCCGGCGCATTCTGGTAATGGTTCAAGCCGGAGCGGGCACCGATGCGGTTATTGAACAGATCAAACCGCTGCTCGATGAAGGCGACATCCTGATAGACGGCGGCAACTCCTATTTCTACGATACCGAACGGCGCATCAAACTTTTCGAAGGCTCAGGCATCCACTACCTGGGCATGGGCATCAGCGGCGGCGAAGAAGGCGCTTTGTGGGGACCGAGCATCATGCCCGGCGGCAACCGCAAAGCCTATGATATCCTCGAACCCATTCTCAAAAAAATCAGCGCCCAGACCGACAGCGGACCCTGCGTAGAATACATGGGCGAAAAAAGCGCCGGACATTTCGTCAAAATGTGCCACAACGGCATCGAGTACGGCGACATGCAACTCATCGCTGAGTCATACGATATCATGCGTAATGGCTTGGGATTATCTTCCTCGGAAATCGCCGAAACCTTCACTGAATGGAATAAAGGCGAACTCTCATCATACCTCATCGAGATCACATCCAAGATCGTCGATTTCCCCGACGACCAGGGCGGGGGTACTGCGCTGATCGACTGCATTCTGGATAGCGCCGGACAAAAAGGCACTGGCGTATGGACTTCTAAAACCGGACTCGAACTTGGCGTGGCCGTACCGACCATCACCGCATCGGTCGATGCCCGGTTCATGTCTTCTCTTAAAGAAGAACGCGTCAGCGCATCCAAATTATACCAGGGGCCAATGATAGAAAATCTGCCGGATAAAACCGAAGCGGTGAATAATATCCGCCAGGCTTTATATGCATCAAAGATATGTTCCTACGCCCAGGGCTTCGCTATGCTGCGCGCCGCCTGCCAGGAGTTCGGCTATGGCCTCAACTATGGCGAAATCGCCCGCATCTGGAAAGGCGGCTGCATTATCCGCGCCGCATTCCTCGACCGCATCCGCGAAGCATTTGAAGAACAACCCGATCTACCTAACCTTCTGGTTGCCCCCAGTTTCCATAAAGAGATTGTTGAGCGGGTCGAAGCATGGCGCTGGACGGTATCATTGGCCATCCGCCTGGGTCTGGCGGTTCCAGATATGAGCGCTTCGTTATCCTATTTCGACGCCTATCGACGCGACCGCCTGCCCGCCAACCTGATTCAAGGACAACGCGACTATTTCGGAGCGCATACCTATCAGCGCACCGATAAAGAAGGCGTCTTTCACACCAATTGGATGGAATAGACTGGATAGAATTGAGTGAATTATATCTTCGCCCGGCCTCTTCAGGCCGGGCGAATTATTTTATAACAATTCTTCAAATAAAAGTTAAATCATAATAGTTGGGAAGATATAATATGCGGGTGCCAAGGGCAGTGTTTTTTCTGCCCTTGATTAAGCCTCCCTTTAGATTAGCTTTGATTTCTTTTTGTAGTCGGTATCATTTTGGTTTATTATTCACAACACAGATGATCGATCCGCCAAAGGGAAAATTAAACATTTTAAGCAAGTGTACTTCAGCCGACATAATAGCCGTCAGCATCGAATTGATGCTTCCTGATAATGTATGCAGGTTAGACTGCTGCATGGTTCTGGGACAAAACATATTATTAAACAGAATAATTCCGGCCTGCAAAGGAAACAGGAAAAAATTAAAATAGGATATGCGTTCAATATGCAAACCGGATTCCCGCATTATTTCAGTCAGGCTTGATTTAGTATATCGGCGCAGATGATTAGAGACGTAATCCTCCCCGCTCCACAGAAAATTGAATGCCGGTACGGTAATCAGCAACTGACCGCCGGGCTTCAACCAGCGTTTAATTCTCTCCAGCAGCGCTGTTTGGTCTTCTATGTGTTCAAGCACATCAAGCATGAGGATCAGGTCGTAGGGATCATCAAAGGGATTATCCAAATCCATTTCTTTGGACAAATCTATCAGTTTAAGATTAACCAACTGGCGCTGTCGGCAATAATCCAGGGCTTGTTGCGAGATATCCAAACCATATACCTCCGCCCATGGGGATAGACATGATAGCGTTTTCCCTGTTCCGCAGCCATACTCCAGTATGCGCGGTTTAGAGTTCAGGTCGGCTGCCGGAAGCATCTGCTGAATTTGCGATAGTATAATTTTACGCCGCGCAACATACCACCAGTAATGTTCTTCAAGTTCGAATGTCAGATCGTATATCTCGTTTTTCATCCAATTATTGTTATCTTTCCGGGCTAATCCATGCCAGACCATTTTGAAGACAGGCCGCATAATCAACGCCGCACATTAAAATAGTTGATTTATAAACAAGGCGTTGTATGATGACATGATCATAAACATCCCCTATTACAGAATATATTATCACTAATTTGATTGCGGGTTGAGAATTATGAACTCATCGATTGGACTGAATAATACAATTCCTCCCGGCTGGCAGAAGTGGACGCGGTTTAATCCACCAGTCCTGCAAAATAATTTGGATGTATTAGAAAAACACCACCCCGAACTTTTCCATATAGTTCAACCCATATTACAGAATTCTTCCTACTATCTTCGTCTGGGAGAGCGCCAGGTAATTGAATGCGCCTTTCATGCAGAAGAAGAATTTAAGATTCTGTTGTCGTCAGATCGGCTCAAACAGGATTGGCCGTCGATAACCGCCGCCATCAACACTTTTTCACCTTCAACCAATGCAACGGTTATTTTTTACCTGGGCTGCGATTTGGGTAATACTTACAACATTGTTCACCAACACTTAAACCAGTCGCCGCACAAAGCTTTGGTATGGCTCGAAAGCGATCCCGTCTTTTTCGCCTTGACGCTGGCCTCCTTTTCATTGGAGAGAATGCTGCAAAGCAACCGGTGCTTCATTATTATTGGTGAAGACTGGCATAGCCAACTGGAAGAGATATTCGACGCCCAAAACTTCTTCACCATAGATCGCCCCGATATATTTTTATCAGCCACAGCGCGGTTTACAAATAGATTGTCTATCTGGCAACCGCTAAAAAATTACATCACATCATGGATGCGCAATGGTAGAGAATCTTATGCTGAAGCCTTGCAGAGCATACGCCAATATTATGCTACAAAACCGCCTGAGCGCATAAAAAGCATAATGGCCTTACATCTTTCAGAGCAGGACGGCAAAGCTATTCCATATATCCAGCAAAGGTTTCTGGATGAATGTAAGCGGCTGGGCATTGATATAATTTATCATCACCCCGGTTTTCGCAGTGATGTAAGTTTTATTCGAACCATACAAAAAGAGCAGCCCGACTTACTGCTATTTATCAATAAGTCGCCGGATGAATATACTGATCGAAAAATACTTGATAGCCTACGGCTGCCCAGATTGATCTGGTGCCTGGATGATCCTAACTGCTTCGTCAAAGAAAATTTCGGGCCAAATGATTTTGTGTTTACCTGGGATAAATGGTATACAAAGAACTTGCAGGACATGCAGGCCCGTAGCGTGGATTTCTTCCCCTATGTGGCCGATCTTGATAAGGTCGATGCCACGTTTCAAGAACGGTTTCGCTCTCCGGTAAGTTATATCGGTCAGGTCAAAGCCTTCTCTCCCGATGAATGGGGATTAGATGAAAAAACTGCTGAACTGGTAAAACATGCGGCTGAAATTAAAGCGCATCAACCACAGAGCGACTATCAAACTCTCATCCTGGAACATCAATCTGAATTCGGCCTTTCCATCATCAAAACTGAAACTGATCCCCTGCCCCAGTTTGTGCGATATGGCATTTATATAACAGCCAACGCCTTGCGTAGAATATGGCTGCTGGAAGCGGCTATGCCATTCGGCTTAAAGATATACGGCAACGACGACTGGCTGGTTTTATTGAAAGATAATCCTTTGCGCGATTGTTACGCCGGACCCGCCGATCCGGAGCGTGATGTCCCAAACATCTTCGCCTCCAGCCAGATCAACTTAAACATCCACAGCCTGCAAGCATTGACCAGCTTAAACCAACGTGATTTCAACTGCCCGGTTTCAGGCGGTTTTTTATTGACCGATTGGGTAGAGGGAGCGGATGATTTTTTTATACCTAATGAGGAGATGGTTTTTTATAATGACCGCCATGACTTACAAAATAAATTACAGTACTACCTTGAACACAGCGAAGAACGGCAAGAGATTATAAATAAAGGCCGCGCCAGAGTCCTATACGAACACACCTATGCAGCTCGTGCGCCAAAAGTTCTAGAAACTCTAAAAAACCGGATTACCCAACGATATACGACTCATCAGTAATTAAAGGAACATACCTAATGACAGCGGAAAAATCATATTCCAGGATACCATATCATCAATACTCAAACTTTTATCTTGGGAATAATCTTGATACCTTAAAACTGGTTGAACCTGCGCTATATCAATATCTCTCTTCCTATATTAATCAATTAGAAAAAATAGAACTGCTATTGATTGATAACATCCCGGAGAAGGCCCGTGATGCAGAGAATAATTACTGGACATTAAAGCCGCCGGAGAATTTAATCCAGGCGCTCCATACTAAATTAGATGCAATTCAGAAACAAAAACCTTCATTATTATTACTAGCCGGATCAGGATATGGCGCTGAACTGACATTGATGCATGAGTTTGTTCAAAACCTGACTGAAACCATTGTGGTCGTTGTCGAACACGATCCACTCAACATCCTACTGGCCATGTCAATATGCGATCTGAGAAAAATATTGTTAAGCGGAATTATTACCTGGTCAATTGGAGAACCTATTGTTGAAACGCTGACCAAAGCAATAAAAGATAACGCACTGTTTCTTGTATTCAGTAATAATATTGAAATGCTATTCAGTTCGACAGCGCAGGATCAATCAACCAAAAATCAATACATCCAAGGGTTTCAACAGTCGATTCAAGAAATCGCTGAATGGTGTAAAAACAAAAATGCCATTACTGCGAAATCAACCGAAAACCTGAATCGGCGCCCGGATAATTTATCACATGTATGGTCAGCAGGATCGCCTACCGAATATACTGCAACCCCCATACTACTCGCCATCCATCGCGGCTTGGAAGCATTTGACATCCAAAGCGCATTCACTTTTCTGCCCTGTGGACGTTCACGACGATTAGTCCAGTATTATGGCCAGATGCAAACCAATCCGGATGCCATACTTTTCCTGAATGATCCTACCAGATGTTACGTCCCCGACGGCGCCTTCCATCGTATAACCTGGGTAACCGACGATCCATCCTTCCGCAAGAATTACCAGGTTGCTCCAAGATATGATGCAGAAGAGCTGGTGCTCTACGCCGATCAGACTTACAAAGAAGAATTGATCAGGCAGGGCGCTCAACGCTTGAAGCATTTCCCGGTATTCGCCTTGCTTGAACGGGAAGGTACATTCAAACAAGAATTGGCATACCCCTTGGTTTTCGTGGGAATAACATGGAACATGGCGCCATTTCTCAGCTCCCTCAAGACGCAGGATCGCGATTTACTGGAAGAGACTTATGCGGAAGGATTACAATTGAAGACGGGAACCAGCGGCTTAAAAGCGCTTTGGTCGCAACGCGAGATTCCCGCCTCGTTACTGACATGCGCCGCGCAACTCTATGAGAAATGCGGTCGCAGGCATCAGGAAGCCTCGGAAACCCTGGCTTACGTTGTATATATGCTCGACATATATCATAGAAGATGGAACATGACTCAAGCGCTTTTACCGCTAGGCTTGCATGTATATGGCAATTATGATTGGAAGCCTCTTTTAGGCGATAAATATGCTGATCGCTATCATGGCTTTATTCCATACCATCAATTGGCTGATCTATACCGGTCCGCCCAAGTGGTGATTGGCATCCATAGCCTCCAACTGCCAACCGCCATCAACATACGCGACTGCGACGTGCTGATGGCTGGCGGGTGCTTGCTTTCAGATCCAGTGGATGGCATGTCTGAAGATGCGATTCTTGCCGGGCGTGATTGCGAGACGGCGACAACTACTGCAGAATTCACAGAAAAAGCCGCCTTGCTGCTCAATGACGAAGACCGCAGAAATCAATTATCTACTAATGGACGCCAAACCATTTTAGACCGTTACCTGCCTCATCACCGCGCCAAAATCATCGTTGATGCTTTTCAATAAGCATATTTTTTCGTGAAAATTGCTTCGAAATATATTAATTTAAAGATAAAAAACGGGTCTGAAACAACAGACCCGTTATAATTATATTAAATACGAAAAAAGACTTAAATGCCATTGATGATATTGCAGAAATTGGTTGTCTGAGAATCTTTAGCGCCAACCCAAACGATGTCTCCAACACTGACCAGACCATTAGATGTGTTATAAATAAAATCTGGAACGCCGCCAGGACATGTACCAGTACGTTGACCGCCCCAACCGTTAACTGTGTCCGGCCCCCAACTGTTTAAGCGCCAGACATGACCCCATCCGCCGTTATGCTCGCCGCCATAATTATTGACGTAATCATAGGCTGAACCCCACTGAGCAAAATCTGCTTGGTTGGCTGTATTGGCGAATGGATCCTTCGGGACGGAACTCATAAAAGAAACTGGAGTCGTCAAACGGTAGAAGCGAATTTCATTGGGATGATAATGATCACCGCTTCCCGGCACGCGAGCTAGGTTCGCTGGTGGAAAAGCATTGTTATCCAGTCGATACATCGATAACGCTGTTTCGATAGTTTTCATATCCGAAACAACCCGTGCGCATTTCGCCCTGATCTGCGCGTTCAAAAAGTTTGGTACTGCGATGGCTGCCAGAATGCCAATAATCGCAACGACTATCAGCAATTCAATTAGCGTAAATCCTTTTTTCATAATATACCTACCTCATATACATTGTTTCACATAAAGACAATGTTTTATAAAATCTGCCCAAACATTAATTCTAACTTAAACGACAACATATTCAAAGGTTTTAGATTTGTTTGATTTAATTATGCCCCTTCAAAAAAATCTGTGGTTGATTTATCGAGTTTGCAGTGATTTAATCGAAAACAGTGATAAACTTGAGCGAAGTAAATAATTTGAGTTATTTATAAAATATGAGAAATTCAAGAAAGAGATTATGTGATGAAGAAAATTCCGGGACTATTGTTAATTTTACTAGTTATAACTTTTGTCAATCAAGCATATTCAAAACAAACCAAGCCGTTCTCTTATGATGAATGGAACGCCAAGATGCGGCAACAGGGGATATTTGATGAAACTCACATGGTTCCCATGCGTGATGGAACCAAACTATCAACCACCGTGCATAAGTCGCCTTTGGGCGGGCCGTTTCCCACTATATTAATCCGCACGCCTTATGGAAAAGATGATGAAAGCCTGGAGATGCTGCAATTAATTCTGTTGAAGGGCTATGCCCTGGTGATTCAGGATGTACGGGGGCGCTATGACTCTGAAGGCGACGACATGGTTTTCGTCAATGATGGTTGGGGCGACAACCAGGATGGATACGATACGGTTGAGTGGATTGCGGCGCAGTCATGGTGCAATGACAAAGTTGGAACCTTTGGTCCATCTGCCATGGGCATCACTCAGAATCTGATGGCGCCGACTCTTCCACCGCATCTGGTTTGTCAGGTCATAGGTTACGCACCGACAACCATGTACGGTCAAGCCGCATATCAAAACGGCGTTTTCCGTAAATCTCTAATCGAAGGATGGTTCGCCGGAACTGGCTTGACGAAACATCTACCACTTTTTAAAGAACATAAAACCTATGATGATTTCTGGGCGCAAATGGACATTGCTTCAAAACATGCGGAGGTTAACGTCCCCGCCTTATTTGTCGGCGGCTGGTATGATTGCTTCCAAGAAGGAACATTAAGCGGTTTTACCGGACGGCAAACCCTGGGCGCCGAAGGCGCCAGGAATAACCAGAAACTGGTTATGGGTCCATGGACTCACGTCAATGAATTCGAAGCGCAGCAGGGACAATTGACTTACCCCGCCAATTCTCAATTTGAAGAGGAACTCGATATAACCATCGATTTTTACGATTACTGGATGAAGGGAACCGCCAATGGCATCATGAGCGAACCAGCAGTCAGATATTATGTCATGGGCGACGTTGATGCGGCTGACGCCACAGGCAATGAATGGCGCACCAGTGATGTATGGCCCATTGAAGCCCAGCAGGTCGCCTTTTATTTGCAGCAGGATGGCGCCCTTTCTATCAATGCTCCTGAAGCATCCCAAACCAGCCAATTGCAAATGAATCCTACCGCCCCGGTTACAACCAAGGGCGGCGCCAATCTTGAAATTTCCGCAGGCCCACAAGATCAAACAACCCTCGAGAATCGCAATGACGTGCTGGTCTTCAGCACTGCGGCGTTGGATAAGCCGCTCGAAATAACCGGTCGCATCAAAGCCATTCTATATGCCGCCACGAATCTAACAGACAACGACCTTACCGTCCGGGTAACTGATGTATATCCCGATGGCCGTTCCATGCTGGTTTGCGACGGCGTCGCCCGCGCCAGTTTCCGTGATTCGCAAACAGATCCGTCATCTATCACTCCAGGCGAAGTATATAAATACGAGGTAGATTGCTGGAGCACCAGCCTTATTTTCAATCAAGGACACCGTATGCGCATCATCATCGCCAATACCAATTATCCCCGTTTTGATCTTAATCCGCTTTATCAAGCATTGGGTCAGGACGGCAACCCGGCTGAAGCCATAACTACCCTGCATCTATCGCCCGAGTATCCATCGCACCTGCTGGTTCCGGCGGTCAATTCAGACTTTACCAATATCCAAAACTGGCTGATGCATTAAAAGGCGGCATGGAATTATCTCTTCTGGAGCGATAACTATGACATTTCTGGCGGCCTTATCATTTATCACAGTAATTAGCGCGACCAACCTGGTTCCCAATGGCGACTTTGAATCAGGCATGCAAGGTTGGGGATCACTCTGGACGCGCGATGCGGGAGTTGGAAGCGTAAGCATTGATAATGATGTGGTTCATACCGGAAATAACTCCGCCCGCATTGAACATAGCGGCGCCCAGGATTGGAGTTTTAATCCCGGCGTCAATTTTGATGTTAGAAACGGCGATTTCTTTATACTTGATGGATGGATCAAAATCACCGGTACAGGAAACGCTGAGATTTGCGTGATAACCCGCGATGAAAATGATGAAGTTATCGAGTGGAGTTACGCCGGACAAAACCTGAGCGGCGACCAAGACTGGAATCATTTGACCAGCCGCTTTTTCGTTCCTCATAATGTTCAGAAAATATATCCACGCATCATAGGACATGGTCCGGCCACGGTGTGGATCGATGATTTCAAACTGACCAAAGAGGGTAACATCAGCGATTTCCGGAGCGACCTGCCCGACATCATCAATTTCAAAAATGCTCTGATATCAGTTGATCTGGAGGTTGAGACCGGAATCCTGAAGGTTAAAGATTCCAGAACCAGTCAGATATGGGAGCAGCAACCATACCACGACATGATGGTCTTAAAAAGCGCTGAGGTAAATGAAGACCGTTTGGATACAACCTGGTTTTACGCCCAGACCGGGGCTGATGTAAATGTCACATTCGCAATCGCGCAATCACGCCCTGAACTGCTTCTAACCATTACCGGCGCCGGGGATTTACCCGGTTCGCTTTCATTCCCGAATCCCTTCGTTACCGATAAAGAGAGTTATCTGGTTATTCCCATGAACGAGGGGATATCTTATCCGGTTGATGACTTGACCATTAATACAGGCCGCCTGATTGGCTATGGAGGTCATGGCATTTGCATGGGGTTCTGGGGCGCTACTGATGGCGCAGCTGGACACATGGCTATTCTCGAAACAGCTGATGACGCCGCTATCCGCATCACGAGAATCAATGATCTGCTCTGCGTCGCTCCCGAATGGGATTCTCAAAAAGGAAAATTCGGCTACCCGCGCAGGATTCGCTACGTCTTTTTCGATAAAGGCGGCCATGTCGCCATGTGCAAGCGTTACCGCGCTCATGCGCAGGAAACCGGGATATTCAAAACACTTGCCAAAAAGCGTGAAGAGAATCCTAATGTCGATCTACTTATCGGAGCGGTCAACGTCTGGTGTTGGGATGGGGCGCTGAGTTATGTTAATGAGATGCAGCAATTGGGCATCGAACGTATTCTGTGGAGCCACCGTGAATCTCCCAATAATATTCAACAGATGAATCAGCGTAATGTATTAACCAGCCGCTATGATATTTATCAGGATTTAATGAATCCCGATTATTTCCAGTATCTCAATGGCGTCCACCCGGATTGGACTACAGACGGGTGGCCGGATGATATCATGCTGGATAAAAATGGCGACTGGCGGCGCGGCTGGGAAGTGACGGGCAAAGATGGGAAAAAGTATCCCTGCGGAGTGTTGAGCGATTGCAAAGCGTTGGATTACGCCCGCCCTCGCATATCGAATGAGTTGCAAACCCATGCTTACCGCTCGCGTTTTATTGATACCACCACCGCCAGTCCGTGGCGCGAGGATTATCATCCCGACCACCCCATGACGCGCAGCGAAAGCCGCTTTTGGAAAATGGAGCTGCTGCGCCTGGTTTCGGAAGAGATGAAGCTGGTATGCGGTTCAGAGACGGGACACGATGCGGCGGTTCCATTCGCGCATTATTTTGAAGGAATGCTCAGCCTGGGGCCTTACCGCGTTCCAGATGCGGGAAGACATATTCAGGATATCTGGGATGAGGTTCCTGAGAGAGTTGCAAAATTCCAACTCGGTCATGATTACCGACTGCCGCTCTGGGAACTGGTTTATCATGATTGCGTCGTCGCGCAATGGTATTGGGGAGATTACAATAACAAACTACCAAGTCTATGGGATAAACGCGACCTGTTTAATATCCTCTACGCCACTCCCCCCATGTTCATGTTCAACAAGGCAATATGGAATGAAAATAAAGACCGTTTCGTGCAGAGTTATAAGAATGTATGCCCTATAGTTCGCAGCGTCGGTTACAGCGAAATGACCGATCACCGTTTCTTGACCGCTGACCGCAGCATACAGCAGACGGAATTTGATAATGGAACCATAATAACAGTTAATTTCAGCGACGCGCCTTATACATTAGCCGATGGAGTTGAAATATCTACCATGAATTTCCATGTCAATAAAAGCGACGAAACCCAATGTAATAAGTGGATGCAGCACAAGTAATGCGTGAAGGCCAAAATCCCCTCTCCCGCCGGGAGAGGGCTATGGTGAGGGCAAAACCATCGCGTAGGATGGGTCACGCTGGGTGCCAAGGGCAAGACCGCATTGCGGTCAGCCCTTGATCAAGCCACCTAATATAGGACCAGGACGTAATCTAATCCACCAGTGTCAACCCATCATCCCCCTCAATCACTTTATAAAACCGTGCGCGTTCTTTCGCTCCACTGTTAGGTTGATGAAAAGCCAGCATCAACTGACCGTCGAAGGTTTTAAATAACATAGAGTGACCACCGTTTTTATCATACAACGGTTTATCATGCTGTTTCCATGGACCTTTAACTAGTCCGCTTTCCGATTCAGCAACGCCAATGGCGTAAGCGCCCTCTCCGGTAAAACTTGACCACAGCATCAGCAGTTTCCCACTTTTAGTTTTATAAATGAAAGGACCATCTGTAACGTAATTGCCTTTCTTTTTACCAACAGGTTGCACCCAGGGCGCGTCGGATGCATGGAACAATACTGTAGGCTCGCCAATCCGCTCGCTCAAATCGTCTTTCATACGCACAGCCAACATACCGCCATCGCCAATCTGCACCCACTCATGACAGTAGACCATCCAGCGAGCGCCTGTTTCGTCGATCCAGAGAGTTCCATCCAGTGAACATTGCGCAGCTGGCGTGCATGCCTTGTCGCTTGCAATAGTAAATGGCCCATCAGGTTTAGCTGCGCGGATGATCTGCGTTCCCCGGCCTCCTACACGACCATTGAAAGATACAAAAAGATAGAACCAATCACCTAAGCGGTGCATCTCCGGCGCCCAAATCTGCTCGCCGCCCCAGAAATCCTTGTCGCGCTTATATACCAGGTCAGGATTGCTCCAATGCTTGAGGTCTTTGCTTTTGTAAACCTCGACGCCAAGCCCTACATTTCCTTCGCCCTCGCGGTTGCCCGTTTGAGCATACATATAATAAGTCTGTGAATCCGCATCGGCGTAAACAAAGGGGTCGCGAATGCGGATATCCAAAGTCTCCAGTGGGTAGTCATTATCTGAATAGCCAACCTTATCCGTCAACATAACAAATCCAGCCAGGGCAATGCAACAAACGCAGATTAATCGATGATTCATATTTATCTCCATCAACAGTATATCTTCTTAAGCGCACCAGGGGCGCTTACGGTTTTGAACCTCATCCATAGCCAGAATCTTATTAGCCACGATAGCGTCTTCGGCGATTTGAAAATCGAACATACCTACTGTTATGAAATCGGCGCCGTTCTTGAAGCAATATTCAAAAGCCGATTCCGGGCGGATAGCGCCAGCCGCCAGCGTCTTGTATGCGATCCAGGGCGTTTTCTTTTTTTCCATTATCGCTTTGGTTTTTTCCGGGAAGAGATCAAATATATTGTCGTGGAATTTATTGTGATCCAGATAACGGGTGCTATCCACTGACCAGGGAATACGTTTATCCTTGGGCAGCGCTGACCAGTATTGATCGTGATGGAAGGATTTGAAATAGAAATCCGGCTCGATGCCATATTCATCAGCAACCTCGATAACCTTGACGTCATGGCCGCCGATACCGGCGGGGATGCCTTGTTTTTTGATATACTCGACGCCTTTGGCGATTATTTCGATTTTCTTTGGATCGCCGGTTTTCATGACATGTTCAGCATAGCCGCCCTGAATATAAATAATGGTGGAACCTTCATCAATGCTAAAATCGATCCATTCCTTCAAGCCGGATTTTTTCCCATCAGACCAGTAGGGATTACTGAAATCCGCCCAATCCTGATGTACGCCGACGATAGTTTGAATCTCGCCGCCCCGTTCTTCCTTATATTTATTGATGAAGTCCATCTGACTGGGATCAGGGGAACAGGTGTTGATGCCGTATTCCTCCATCATCTCCAGGGTGTCGTATTGTTTTTCTCGGGTCAGATACTTTGACGCCAATGTAGAAACATAGAGCAGGTCGCGTTGATGACACCATCCGCTGATGATGTTCCCACCGCCGATAAGCCTGCTGATTGAAATATCGCCTATCTTGCCGCAGGGAATTTTGCCGGAAACTGATTTCTGCTTTGCCGTTGAATCAGAGGGATTCTCCAACATAGCCAGTAATTGTTTCTCTTCCGGTCCTCTAATGCCGACTGCCGCGCCAGCCAGAGCCGTCTTACCAAGAAAACTGCGACGATCTATTCGACAAGTCATAATATTTCCTCCGCATTATCCAAACTGAATAATCCAGTTTATTTCTGTAATAAAAAAATTCCTGAAAATCATTCTATAATATTTGCAGAACAGTTCTAACTGCTAATGGAGAAAAATCATGAAGAAATCATGTAGACCACATTGGCGTAATTGCGCACTGGAAGCCGATGAAGAAATCCAGAACATAGATGCAATAGAAGATCGCATTGCTCCCATTGATGTAAACACATTAAAGATTCGGGAACTGATTTCAACTCTTGAATTATGCCACCACAAATCAGAGCGCTGGGTAAGCAACATTATCGAGGCTATTGGGCTTGGTACAACAGATAAGGGCTTGGGCGTAAGACAGCCGGGAAATTTCCACACAGCCGAAAAAATCTGGCAAATGGCTTGCGCTACTCTCTCATCATGGTGCGTGGGGCCTCCAAACACCTCCATTGATCAATCCATAGGCGAAGTTCCCGCATCAGAATTGCTTTCCGGTCTTGGAAAACGGTCTCCACTGAAGGAATGGCAAGTCCAAAGAGTGATCGACAAAATCCGTAGTCTGATCAACTGGCCGTTGTCGCAAGACGATCCCTCCACTCAATACGTCTGGATGCTGCTTAGCGCAGAAGAATACGATTACGGTTATCACCATACCTGCCCCGAACACTACAGAGAGCACCCGGATTTCTGGTTGACGACAGTGAAAACCATCATCCATGACGCAGAAAACGGAGATGAAGCGGCACTTTCGCTGGGCATTGCTATCGACATGCTGTGGCCTTGTCACTGGAATTTTGTTGAAAACCTTAAGATTGTTCTGGATGCCATCGGGGGGAATCTCCATCCCGGAAAACCATTCGCCGCCTGCGGCCGGAACATAACCTTAACGCCCACCCGTCAACGCATGGAAGCCATAGCCGAAACACTGCAAGTTTTCAGTGAAGATGCAGTTGCGGCAAGCCTCGCTGATCCTCAAATCCTAACCTTGCTTGGAGAGCCGACCGAAGTAAAAAAATGGCTGGCTTCCAGTTTATCTAAAACAATCAGGTTGCAATTACATCCCTCCGCTGCCATGCGGAATCTATCCGCATTAAACGGCCCGGATTGGATAAAAGAATAATAAACCACCACCGGACATACCAAGTGAAACGCTCTACTATAGCGGTTAACAAAAATATATGCGTATTGAAACCGCATTAACGCACGTTATTTTGAGAATCGCTCTAGATATCTCAAATAATAAATAATATTATAAAATAAGACGCACACCATAATATCCAACCATTCCAGGAGTAGATCCGATGATGAAAAAGTTGTTTTCCAGTATATCTATCATACTAATTATGCTTTTCTTCACTACGATTCTATCTACCGCAGACCAAAATGGTCTGATTCAAAATAATGCCAAAACGCTGTTCCCGCTTGGATTCTATGAACTACCCGAAGAAGACGCTGACCTGCAAAGAATGGCTGAATCTGGAATCAACCTGATCAGGTGTAGTGCGAAAAAAGACCTTGATAGGATTCATGCCGTAGGCATCAAAGGCGTCATATCGTTGCCTCTTCAAAATGGCGCCACCGATCAATTGAAGCAGACCATCCTCGAATTAAAAGACCATCCCGCTCTAGCCGTCTGGGAAGGCCCCGATGAAATTGCCTGGAATTTCACAGCGGCCAGTATGCTCTATCGCACTCAAAAAATCCACAAAGAACCCGGAGCATGGTGGAAGCAAACGCCAACCGCAGTCGAATACTCCCGTGAAAAAGCCAAGACCATCATACCCAACATGCGCGACGCTGTTGAACTCATCAGAAAACTTGATAATAACAATAGACCTGTCTGGATCAATGAGGCGCTGGAAAGCGACTTGCATTACGTCCGGCAGTACCTCAAATTTGTAGATATCACTGGTTGTGATATATATCCCGTCAAAAAAGATAAACGGCGCGTCTATAAAATGGGTCAGGCCGTGGATCGTTGGCAAATTGTTGGCAAAGGCAAGCCGGTCTGGATGGTTCTACAGGCTTTCTCCTGGAACGAATTAGGCGACTATTATGGAGCAACAGAGACTGCCTATCCAACATTTGATGAATCAAGATTCATGGCTTATAACGTAATCACTCATGGCGCCAATGGCATCTTATATTGGGGTTCCGCTTACTTAAAAAGCGATCAATTCCGTCAATCAGTTTACGCCCTAACCAGCGAATTAGCATCCCTGCAACCTTTTCTCACCGCTCCCGAACAGGGAAATCCGAACATCAATCTGGCTGAAATACCGGATGAAGAAAAAGACATACGTGGCGTATCATCTTCAGTCCGCCGTATTGCCGATGATTGGTTGATTATCCTGGTCAATGAAGATGACGTATGGCACATGGGAGTAGAACTGAACGGCTTGGATCAATTAGAAGGTAAAACGTTATTTGAATTATACGGCAGCCAGGAAAATGAAATTCTTGATGGCGCATTAACCACTCGCATAGCGCCCTATGGAGTCAAAGTTTTCAGTACATCAAAAAAATGGGAAACATCAAAAAAAGATGGCCGTGACTTTGTTGAATAGAGTGATCAAGATTTGATTATCTGTTTAACCCGGTCCATAAAACGAACCATACGATTTCCATTGGGAGATAAAGAGATCGAAGCATCAAGTTTTCCTTCTTTATCCAGTTCTTGAATACTCTCAATTTGCTTGACGGTATCACTCAAAGAGGATATCGCCATCCAAATTTCCTGGATTTGACTTCGACGTATAGTTAGATCCTTCTTCATACTGTCAACCGCGGATAATAGCGTATTTTTAGTGGAATTAAGAATACTTTCATTAAATTGCAACGATGCATCAATGGTAGCCCGTTTATCGTTTTTAAGCGCTTTGTAGATATCCGTAATCTGATTAATATTAAAAGTATAAGTTTTTTTTATATTTTTGAATTGGATATCAAGGTACTTTTCCGTCTGGGTGGAAAAGATATCGCCTAATTCCACTTCTCGACTCAACATTTCATGCAGTATTTCCAGTTGATCAACAACCCGTTTCAGATATTGTAGAAGAATTTCTCTTTTAGCCACCGAATCTTGTGATACTTTTTGGATATTCATCCTTTTGATATCTTGAGAAAGTTGATGAATCTGGACAGTTATTTGTGCGCAAAGCCCTTCTTTTCTATTGAAAAATTTTTCCTGCTCTTTTTTATCATCATCATCGAAATAGGAGAACATTGACGAATGAAGACAAACCACCATTTGGATTGAATGTTGGCTCGATTCCAGGCAATCCCTCCATCTTTGATCATGGTGTATAGCTAATTCAGAGAACATGGAATTGGCTTGTTTGAATATTTGGTTGGATTGATCTCTTAATTCTACATCGGCGAGAATGGTGGATATTTCGGTAAAAATAAGTTCACCTTTTCGACAGGCCAGAACGACATCCTTCTCACGAACGCCAGGATTTTTTTTGAGATATTCGTAAACCAAGGCTTTACGTATTTTCTCTTTGGCGCTGTCATAAACTTGGCTGTTCATGATAAATATTAACCCTGCATCTTGCATCCAAAAAAATAAAATAAAAATAACAAAAATATACTAATTCATTACAACTAAGAATAATGCCAAATGGATATTTATGGAAGTCAAATTAAATATTATTTTAGTAATATACCTACTTGATGCAATATTACGTTACATGCAATTAAAATATTTCATATATTATTTTGTATAGATAAAAGCACATCCAAAGCAACGTAACGTTACATTGATTTTTTAAGTATATAAAAATAAGGCAGATATGATAACAGGCGCAATTACCTAATACAATGAAACATCGCCAGTTAGAGGATCAACGTAGGTGCGGGCGCCATAAGCGCGGCGCCTCCCACTGGAAGAGGTTGGAGAGGTTCCACAAATAGAGACGGAAGTCAGTGCTGACGAGACAGGTTCAAGCTGAGATAATAGGTTTTTTTCAGTATCAAGATAGCGCCGGTCCAATTCAATCTGGATAGCCTGAACATTCTCTTCGACGCCATAGGCTTGAGTGGTGAATGCGCCCTGATAATAACCGTCAGAAATAACCACCACATCACTCTTCTCAAGAGCATTGCGCAGAGCGCCGAGAATCTCAACATCGCAGGTCTGGCCATTGCCTGTTCCAAGGTATACCACCGGATGTTTACCACATTGATGCTGCGGTTCGGGTTCAGCGCTGTGCAGGCATATCAATATAGCGCTGCCATAGCGACGCTGCATGATCTTCAAGCGTCGGTTTAATTCATCGTGATATGGATACCAATAATGCTTCAGTCGAAACTCCACCTCTTCGGGATGCAACGGTTCGGAATACAACTGAACCATACCATTTTTACTCCGCGTAAAAGGAACTATGACGCCGCCGTCCTGATGGATGCGCGCCCCCGGCCAACGCGGGCAGACCCGCTGATCGACTCTATCCACGCCGCGATTGAGATCGACCACCATACGCGACGCCGTTGAAGCCAGCCACTCGCCGCCGGTTTTCTTGAGCAGGTATTCACCAGCCTTATCGATGCCATTATCCCAGCGCTGCCTGGCTGAATCTACCAGTTGTGAATGTCCGCTAAATTCGTTGGGTACAATGCGCCCTAAATGAGGAGTCTCAAATAGCACATTACGCATAGCGCCCTTCTGCAGGACGAACGCATCCTCTGTGGGATCAGAGAAAATCGGCTGAGTCATATTAATGTTCATTTCCTGTTTTCATAATATCTTATTCTGAACTATATCACCTCACCACTCAGCATCAATCCAGTGAGAACAGATACAACATGCAGAAAGCGCAAACGATAGCAAAATGATTTCAATTGGTCAATCTGACAAATTAATCATATTGCGATACTTTATCGACAGAACGCTAAAATATTTGTTCACGGGGGAGAGAAATATGAAACGGATTATTTTAGGGATATCATTATGCTTCTTTTACTTGACTGTTAACTGCTGTTATGGCGATGTGGTGATTAATGAAATTCACTATCACCCGTCTGAGGGAATTCCGTATTATTTTATACCCAGAGTAAGCGGCCCCCTTATATTGCCAAATCAAGATATATTCAACCATAAAAATAATCGTGATCCAGAATTCATCGAATTATACAATCCAACAGATGCAGATATTGATTTGAGTAATTATCAATTTACTCAAGGAATTTCTTATACTTTTCCCGAAGGTTCTCTGATTAAATCCAATGATTTCGTTATTGTTGTAAAAGATATGCTTAACGATTGGAAAATTCAAGAGAAAACATTTGGCCCTTATGAAGGGAAACTATCAAATGATGGAGAAACTGTTACATTATGCAATTCGAGTGGTCAAATTATAGATCAAGTAAAATACACCGACGAATTGCCTTGGCCAAGAGGGGCGGATGGTTATGGATTTTCATTGGAAAAAATCTCCTCAGAACTCCCTTCCAATGACGTCCATTCATGGCGGACGTCTTTGACTTTTGATGGAAGCCCATTAAAGAAAAATACGGTTTTCAATGTATCCGAACAACCTTTGATCTTATCCATGAATTGCAATCCAGAATATCCAAAATCAACTGATTCAGTACAAATCGAGGCCTCATTCGACAGCCCTGAAATCATCCAATCGGTAACAATTCATTTAATTGCAAAATCACAGAACGCGGACATAGCGACAGTTACAACTGCATTCGCCATGTCTATCAAAGAGAATAATCTTGATTCAATTACTTTTGAGTCAGAGATAATTCCCTATCCATCACAGACTTTGGTTAGATGTTGGTTTGAAGTGCGGCGGGTAGATGAGCGAAAGGTCCAATTACCTCATCCAGGCGACCCATTCCCCTATTTTTCTTACTTTGTCTATGATGATGAAATCCACAGCAAACTACCGCTTCTTTGGATGTTTCCACGGGAACAAGATGAAGGACATTGTGACTTGTTGATTAGTGGAGCTGTTATTAAACCAACGACTTTAGACCATGTTCTTCTGTTTGATGGAGCGCGCATCGAGCCAGCTCTTGATGGTAATAAAATAAAGTTCTTAAAAAATAATGATTATCTTGGAATTCGCAATCTGAAAATTGTAAATGATCCTGTTCCCAAAGAATATACTTTTACCACATTATATAATCTGCTTGAAGATTTTTCTTTCAGTTTGTTTCAAGATTTTCCTGCCCTTTCACCCAAATGCGTATGGTATCGGCTTATGCAAGAAGGGAAACATTTTCAGGTTATTGCAATTGAACGACCCAACGAACATTTTTTTGAATCACATGGAAGGAATAAGAACGGAAATATTTACAAAGCGATTGATCCAATATATATCAAGAAAAGTAATGTATACGAACCTGATGATGATTTGCAGGAATTATTGCAGTTATTGAATAATGATGAGGAACGGCAAGAGACCATTGAAACCTGTATCGATCAGGAATCATTCCTTTGTTATGATGTAGTCTCTGTATTCATTTCTCATTGGGATGGATATCATAAAAACCATGTACTCTACCACAATCCCGATCCTAGCAATAGATGGGAGATCATTCCGTGGGATCTGGATAATACATTGGGATGTAATTTTTTCGTTTATGATGATAATTTATCAAAGTTATCGATCAATTATCCTTTGACAGGGAATGGAGAGGAAGGGAATGTATCTCGTCCTCTTAGAGGAATGATAACCGCTCTCATCCACAAGCATGAACCTTTCCACCAAACCTACATAGAAAGATTGGCGCAAGCGTTAAAGAATCAGCTTGCCGAAGAGCGGCTTTTAACCCGTGTTGATGAGAAAGAGGCGCTATTGCTGGATGACATAAAATTGATGGAAGAGTACACCGGTGAAAATGAAGATAAGCGGCGCGGCTTAATCCAGGAAGGATATGATAACATCCGCAAATTCATTTCTGACAGGCATGAGTACCTAAATAGCGTTTTACCTGTCGGGGTTGATGATTTTTCATTATACTAAAGTATGATGAACTGGCATTAATTCTGAATGGGATTGTCAAAAATGAATGGGAAGGATAAATCTTATGAAACGTAGAGATTTCCATCGAACCACGATTGCCATGGGAGCAGTGGGGCTTAGCGCTATTCAGGCCTCTTCCGTAATGGGCGCCAACGACAAAATGAATATTGCAGTGATCGGTTGCGGAGTGCGCGGCGGGCAGCATATTCCCGACATCATTGAATGCGCCTCTACGGGCGCCTGCGTCAGCCATGTTTGCGATGTTTGGAGCGTTGCGCGGGATCAAGCCGTTGCTCTAGCCAAAGAAAAAGGCCAAAAGCAAGCGCCCCAATCTGTTGAAGATTACAAGAAGATAATAAATAATCCCGATATAGACGCCGTAGTAATCGCCACGCCTGACATAAGCCATGCGCCTATTCTTACAGAGGCCGCGTTAGCTGGTAAAGACGGTTATTGCGAGAAGCCCTTCGCGGTTAATCTGGCCGATGGTCTGGCGGCGGTCGATGCGGTTCGCGCTAAAAAACGCATCGTCCAGGTTGGAACCCAATGGCGCAGCGACGGTAACTACATCACCGGCGCCAATGCGGTTCAGTCTGGCGTACTGGGTAAAATCACCCGCATCGCCATATCACAAAATTTCAACCAACCCCGCTGGCGCAAGGCTTATTCCAACGTCAAAAAGGATGACGTCAATTGGGATCTATTCCAATTCGGAAAATCCAACAAACCTTTCAGCGCCAAACGCTTCAAACGCTGGTATCTATACCGCGATTACACCAACGGCCTGCCCGGTTTGTGGTTGTCGCATTATCTGAACGCGGTTGCCTGTTATATGCAGGACCTTTATCCCTTTGAGGTGGTATCCAGCAGCGCCGTGTTGCGCTGGAATAAAGACGACCCTGACGACGACCGTCAGACATCCGATACGCTCAGCGCCATTCTGGATTATCCCTCCGGCTTCCAGCTCAATATATCCATGAGCCTGTGCAATTCCGCCGATACCCATTTCATCGTTTATGGCTCAAACGGTAAACTGGATGTACAAAAGCGCATTCTATCAGGCGACGGCGGCGCCGGTAAACAACTGATAAAAGAGGAAAAAATACTCGAACCAGCCAAATCCAATAGCCACATGATGAACTGGCTGGAATGCATCCGCTCACGCCAAGACCCGCGATGCAGCATCGAATACGGCTTATCTCATTCCGTAGCGGGAATCATGATCGCCGAATCAAACCTAACCGGAAAACGGCTGCGCTACGACGCCGAAAAACGCACTATCTCTTAGTGTTATTTACTCATAAATCCTTCAAACTCCATTACTTGAATCAATCTTGGTTCAAGTAATGGAGTCTATAAATAAATCCAATTCTTTCCTTAAAACGCTGATTTAAAGGCAAAAATACCTTATCTAATCCGATATTATCTGACAAAATCCTCCTCCCGTAATACTCTATTAGCTGACAACATAATTTGCAGATGGAATATATGCGTTTTTTTATAGCGAATGGCTGCGAGTATGGCATTATTTGTGAGGTGACATCATGATAATCAAACGACAGAACTACTTACGCATTTTAACCCTTGGCTTAACTCTGGAAGAGCAGAAGCATCTATATGAAATCGCTGCTCAAACCAATTGCATCATCTATCAGGCCGATTCAGAGATCGAATTATGGAAGCAAACCTGTGATTTTGAGTTTGATTTGTTCGTGCTGGGGCAATCGGAATCCCTGCCCTACCCCAGTTTCAGAGTATGGTTGATACGCGGCATCGCTTCTAAGGCGTATATAACCGTTATATTAAATGATTCCAAATCCATAGACCTCGAACAGTTAAATAATTGCCCCAAAATCGTAATTATTGAGCGTCCAACGAATTTGTCGGTATTGCAATCCACTCTGGAAGATATTGAATGCAGCCAAGCCTCTGTTCCCGAAGAACGGGCGCAAAAAAGCAAAACGCTCAGAATCCATAATTCCTCTTCAACCACAAAACCGGAGAAATAAAAAAACCTTCCTGATAGATGGTTCAGGTATGAATAATCCTAACATGAAGTTAAAATGGGTTTAGGTTGGAACGATAGGTGGTTTAGATGGGAGACGCGGTCGCTTTCTCCCATGCTACATGCTACATGCTACATGCTACGGTCGCCCATAGGCGGCAGTACAACCGGGCAACCACAAGGGATTGCCCCTACAGCGCCTGGGAATTCAAATTGTAGGGGCGCCTTTCATGGGCGCCCGGTATCGAACCACCGCAAGGCATTGCTTCTACAGTGTTGAGCATCATCCAATGTTTGGTATTTCATGGGAGGAATTATATATGAGTTTACAATATGAACTGGGTCTGCCCAATCCGATAAGCGATAAAGCGCATGAATCGATAATGAATATCGTGCTGACTGGCGAGATGATCGCCAAGGAAGGCCAGCGGATTTTCCGTCCTCTCAAACTGACCGATTCGCAATTCAACGTCCTGATTATTCTGAAGCATCAAGCGGAGGCTGAAGGCATCACTCAAACCGAACTGGGCAACCGTTTGTTAGTGAACCGTTCCAACGTCACCGGGCTGGTCGACCGCATGGAAGAAGCGGGCTGGGTCAAACGCACTCCCGTCGCCGGAGACCGCCGCATTAATCAAGTCCAGTTAACCAAGGCGGGCAGCGCCCTATTGGAGAAAGCAGAGAAAACCTACTACGCCCGCATCAACGAAGTTATGAATACCCTTTCCGAAAAAGATATGAAGAGCATTTGCATGTTGTTAGAAAAAATCCGCAAACGCATCCGGGAATAAAGCGGCGTTATCCCCTCGGCAGCCAGACGCGCATTTGCCCAGCGCCGCGATGGGCCCAGGCGTAATATGGGATTAGCATTATGGGTTGTTTCTTCTCAACTGATTGGCCATCCTGCTGATATGTTGCTATTGCCTGGCCTTTGATGGCGGTTACGCCATCCAATAAATACGGATAAAAACGGGCATTAAGTTCCGCATTATCCGGCAGGCTTAAATCGAAGACCTGGCCGCCGTTATCGATCCCTTCAGCGCAATACACAATAGGGCCGCGTTCAATAGCGACTTTACCTACATTATCTTTGACCTCATCACGGCAAAGCACCCGCCGGATGGGCATGGGAATATCCAGTTTGATCAGATCACCTTCAGACCACTGGCGTTTGATGCTTACATAGCCTTTATCCAATTCTATGGGAACCAGTCTGCCGTTGACCGTTAGCGTAATATCAGAATCAATATCATCAGCGTATCTATAGAGGTCGCCGGGCATGGGCTGATTTCTCGCCCAACCGGGGATGCGCAGGCAGATGGTTAATTCTCCACTGACCTGTGGATCGACGGTTATGTTTATCAGACCGTCCCAGGGGTAATCGGTTTTCTGGGTTAGGTTGACCACATTGCCTTTAATCTCAATAGCGCCGCTGGCGCTGGTATATAGATTGACGTAAATCGAATCATCTCTCCAGGCGTAAACATAACCGGGGATCGACGGCATGAAACGCACTACATTGGAGGGGCAGCATGAACAGCCGAACCAGGGTTTGCGCAGCAAGTCGCCCTGATTGAATTTATACTCTCCATCGCATTCCAGAGGATTGGGATAAAAGAAGGCGTCGCCATCCAA
Source organism: bacterium (assembly GCA_963662285.2). Classification (GTDB taxonomy): domain Bacteria; phylum Hinthialibacterota; class Hinthialibacteria; order Hinthialibacterales; family Hinthialibacteraceae. The sequence goes on along the minus strand of CAXXMV010000002.1, from coordinate 1,747,680 downwards.
CGAGACGCCGGATAGAAAACCGTTATATAGAATCCGTTCCAAGACATCAATATACTGCGCGTCGCCATGCAACAGGAACAGACGATGATTCCACATGGCGTTGGCGATGGAGGCGCAGGTTTCATTGTAGGCCGTTTTATTGGGCAGTTCATAATTATCGCCGAAAGCCTCGCCCTGATGACGCGCTCCAATGGCGCCGGTCAGGTAGATTTTTTTGTTAACAACATTTTCCCAGATACGATCAATGGCTTTGATATAACCGGGGTCGCCAGTTAGAGCCGCCACGTCAGCCATACCTGAATACAGATATCCCGCTCGCACGGCATGACCAACTGCTTCCTTTTGATCAACCACCAGTTCATGATCCTGGCAATAGGCGCCGTATATTTCACGGTCTTTCTCATTGCCGCGTTGATCAAGGAAAAATTTAGCCAGTTTAAGATATTTATCATCTCCGGTTACGCGATATAGTTTGGCCAGACCGATCTCGATCTCTTCGTGTCCGGGGGCGTCGTGTTTTTTTCCGGGACCGAAAACGCTATCGATTAAATCGGCGTTCTTGATTGCGACGTCGAGCAAAGTACATTTGCCGGTGGCCATATAATGAGCTGCGGCTGCTTCGTACATGTGACCTACGTTATATAACTCATGGCCGTCTTTAACATTCGACCAGCGTTCTTTGCCTGAACTTTTAGTAACTTTCTCGGGATTAATAGTGCGTACGGTATAGAGGTAGCCGTCATCTTCCTGGGCGGCGGCGACCTTGTAGATGAGGTCATCCAGGTAGGCGTCCAGCCGTGAATCGGGATGCAGCGATAGCGAGAAAGCGGCGCCTTCCATAACCTTGAACACATCCGAATCATTAAAAAATATCCCGACATGCTCGCCTTGCTGTAAACCTCCAGCAACGGCGAAGTTATCGATGCGGGAGGTCTCTTCGCATTTCTTGAAATCGTAGGGAATAGTAACCGTCCGGTTGGTCTCCATACGGGGCGCCCAGAAGCCATCCTTGATCTTGACCGCTGTAAAGGGAACCGGATTTATGGGGTAATCATGCGCTCCATCAGCCGCAAAAGCAGATACTACGCTGAGCAGCATTATACCAATTACTGACCATTTCGATATTAATCTCATTCTAATAATTCCTTTCATTTACATTCACTGACTGGGTGGCAAGGGCAAGACCGCATTGCGGTCAGCCCTTGATCAAGCCACCTATTACAAGGTGAGAGCGATTCTAAAAACAAATTGGATGTCCTTTTACTTATTTTCAATGACTGATATTTAACGCAGTTTTTAGTAAAACAATATTTTGAACATAAGCATCAACCATCATTTGTTTCATATTGGTAAGCGGCGACGCTGATAGCAAAAAATATGCAGGCTGAGTAATAAATCGGATAACCGAAAATTGTATAATCAACCTTCATCTGCATATAACGATTCAACGCCAGCAGAACATCAGAAATAAAGAACAGTATCGCCCCCGCAGCCAGATATTTAACGACCAGCCGACCCCTGGCTGCGCAAGCGAAGGCGACCATCAAAGAAATAAAGGTGATATATAAAGCAACGAACCATTGTTCGTTGGGGAAAACTTCGGGCAGTATCCAAAAAGCCAACCCTCCGCCAACTACGAACATGCCGTCAATGGTATACCACAAACGCTGTCGCACGATTCCATTAACAATGAATGCCGCGATCAAGACGAAATGCCCAATCAGAAAGAATCCGGCGCCCAGCAGGAAATTCCAAGGGCCGAAGAAATCACCCAGCCAGCATAGGATTAGGGCGATGAGAATCAGGATGCCATAACGAGATTTCCACGCTCCTCCGACTGCTGCGGTCAGTACGAAGGCCGTCGAACCAGCCATGAGAAAGACCTTGGTGGAGAGACCCCAATCGGTATAGCGCTGCAAGATGGCCGCTACAACCAGCAAGAAACTCAGGATGCCGAAAACGCATACAGCCGCATTGGGTCTGAATGATGGTTTAGCATCTAATTCGGGTTGTGTTGTCATATGTTTATTATTCTCCTAAGTTTAAGATCACGACAAAAGCATAAGCTAAGCCACCTGAAGAGCCGACGGGTGCCAAGGGCAAGAGCGCATTGCGCTCAGCCCTTGATCAAGCCACCTGATTTTATACTAAGTAGTATTTAATAATATCAAAACTGCTCAGTTAATTCCGTCTCCCCTTCGATAATCAACGCAAAGCGGTCCGGTTTCACATTGCTGAATTCATCGACCTGTCCACTAGGCCAATAGACCACTATATCATCGATCACAGTTGCTTCGCCCAATCCATAATGCAGCCTTAGATCGTAATGGCTTTGATAACTGCTGCCTGCGCGGACTTCGTTGACCTGGGTTTTGCCGCCTGCGGTAACTTCGACGCGGGCTGAAACTCCATCACGGTTGCTTTTGGTTCCACGCAGTTTGATATTAATCCAATGGTTATCGTTCTGTAATTCGTTGAGCAGGATAGTCGGTTCGCGGCGCGAGTTCGACAGCACCAGATCAATGTCGCCGTCATTATCAATATCTCCCTTAGCCCCGCCACGGGTTGCGAGTTCTACCTGGAAGCCCGGTCCAGCCTGTTGGGAAATATCTTCAAAGGTTCCATCTCCCTTATTACGGAATAGTTGATTGGGTTCCAGATATTTGGTATGCGGTTCAATCTCTTCGATGCGGTCTTGCAGATGTCCGTTGGCGATGAAGATATCGCGATGTCCGTCGTTATCGTAATCGAAGAACATGCAGGCCCAGCTGACGTATTTCATGCTGCCGGGCAGCACTCCGGCGGGGATGGTGACGTCTTCGAACGATCCGTCCTTCATATTGTGATACAGAGTATTGGGCTGCCCCTGGTAACTGGTTACGATGATGTCATACCAGCCGTCGCCGTCGTAATCGCCGATGTCGCAGCCCATGCTGCCCTGCTCTTCTCCGTGCAGGTCATAGGCGATGCCTGCGAAAAGGGCGACTTGTTCGAAAGTTCCATCGCCCTGGTTATCATAGAGAAAGTTATCGGTCACGTCATTGGCGATGTAGATATCCGTATCGCCGTCGTTATCATGGTCGCCCATTGTTACTCCCATACCGCGACCGCTGTGTTGAGCAATGCCCGATTTTTCGCTGACGTCGGTGAAAGTACCGTCGCCGTTATTGAAATAGAGGCTGTCTTTGAGAGGTTCGTACATATCCCAGGTGCTGGGATCGCAATAGGTCGACACTCCATTGATGGTGCAGGGCGCCGGTTCTTCCAAGGGGCATTCAAGATAATTGGCCACGAATATATCGAGCAGGCCATCTTTGTTGAAATCACCCATCAGCGCACCCGCTCCTAACCGGGGATCGCCCAGTCCGGCTTGTTTGGTGACGTCGGTAAAAGTTCCATCGCCGTTGTTTTTGTAAAGCACGTCTTCCCGGAAATTGGAGTTATAGATATCCATGAAGCCGTCGTTGTTGTAATCGCCCATCACGCAACCCATGCCGTATCCCGTATCGCCTACGCCAGCCTCTTGGGTCACATTAGTAAATTTAAGGTTGCCGTCGTTGCGCCATAGCTGGTTGGTGGGGGGGACGTCAAAGGTCTTGCCGGGCAGCGCGGCGCCATTGGCGAAGTATATATCAAGGTCGCCGTCGTTGTCGTAATCGAACAAACCGAGTCCGGCGGTGACCGTCTCGACCAGATAGTGCCGGCCGCAGCTGCCGTCGGTATGCACGAAAGTAATGCCTGTTTCATTGAGCACGTCATGGAATCCCGGCTCACGGGATTTAACCTGTGGTTTCGCTTCCTTGACGCCTGAATTCCCGGTTTCGCTTTTACTGCAAGACAACCATACGCCCGGACATAACAAAATTATTAACCACAGTAATACGTAATTGATTCGCAAGATTGAACCTCCCTGGATATAGCAAATAAGCAATAAGGAGATATTAATCTATAATATCTTTTTTTGAATAGAGAAGAGGGATATAGTTTATTCGGATTTATAGTTCTCAGCAGTGGAAAATAAGATTATATGGATTATCATTGCCCAAGCAAGAGCAGCTGTCATTCTCCAAAAGGAGTTTTCAATAATGGATGAGAAAAAGATACTCACTGGCGCCATTATCTGGTTTATGGGTTTGCTGCTGCCGGTTATGCATCACACATTGATTATGTATGCGGCTGTTCAGGAAACGGGTTATTCATATTCGTACCACAACATGATGAAATATTTTTCCAACCTTCCCTGGATAGAGTGGTGTTATATCGCGGCAATGGCCTTGGTCGGGTTTTGCGTGATAATATCGGGATTCAAGAACCAGCGCCACACGTCTTAAAAACATAGAGCACGCTAAAGAAAGTACAACATGGAATTTATATCACTAGCAATTGTGTGCGGTCTCAGCGCCGGATTTTCCCCCGGTCCGCTGATGACAGTCATCATGTCCGAATCCATCAAGCATGGCAAAAAAGAAGGCCTTAAAGTTGCCCTGGCGCCGCTGATCACTGATTTGCCCATAGTCATTATCTGCCTTTTGATCTTATCACGTATATCGAATCTTGATATAATCCTGGGCGTGATTTCGTTATGCGGTGGATTATACTTATTGTATCTGGGATATGAGAATATCACTTACAAGGGAACCGAACTGACTGTCGGCGATTGCGCGCCTCAATCGTTTCGCAAGGGAATCATTACAAATTTTCTTAGCCCCAATCCTTATATGTTCTGGTTATCGGTGCTTGGTCCAACCCTTTTGAGGGCGTATCAGGTTAATCTAATCTATGCGGTTGCGTTCCTGGTAATCTTCTATTTTCTATTATTAGGCGGCAAATTCATTATCGCAATAATTTCAGCCGGATCAAGAAAATTCTTGAAGAGCAACCTCTTCATCTATGTAAACCGCATTATCGGCTGTCTGCTTCTGCTGTTTGCGGTATTGTTTATCCGCAATGCCTGGACCTATTTCAGCAGTTAATTTCTAATACGCAGATATATCGCCGCGGCTGCTTAGCCCATTACTGGGATCATACGGTATTTTATTCAGGTCATCCTTTTTATCGGGTCCGATGCTGTAGAACATTTTCTTTGAGGCGTCAAAGGCGTAGGGTTTTGTGACGCCGTCTTCAACGAATGGATCATATATCTCCGCATCGAAATAATCTGGCATAAGATCATTGAATTTTTGGGGATGTTCGCCCTTATTTATCTGGTATAATTTCGAGGCCAGATATAGAAGCGTGACCTGGTATCTTGCGGTGGCGTTTTTCTCGCGGAATCGGGCATTAAGTATATTTGGCATAGAGACGCTGAATAACATCTCAGTAACCTGTTTTTCAAATCCGATGGCTTTCCATATAGATAATACTTCTGCTGATGGAAGATTGGTTTGGATGTTATGTTGTTTTTGCATCATCTTCATTTCCGCCAAGCATGAACTACTCAGTTGTTGGAAATAAAAATAGCCTGTTTTTCCAGGAGTCATATCGATATCTGGATTATCTTTTTTGACCCAATGCAATCTGTTAATGATAGTTAGTTCCAATATCTTATCCAGCACATTGAGGTTTACTTTTTTATCAAGTAATTTTAATTCTTCTAACGCCTCACGCAGAACCACCTCATCATCACAACGCTTCATCAACCATGCAGTGCTGTAGCATGACATCTCTTGAATCGCCGCTGCTATCAAATGAGCAATCAAATCAATAGCAGGACGGCGCTGCGCCATACGGTGCGAAGCCAGGTTGGCTTGGAAAGCGTCGCGCCACTGCCCGGATTTGGCTGCGGAATAAGTCCGTAATTGCAGCGCCTTTGAAGCGATTTGCAGCATTAAATAATTGGGTGACCGGGATGCGCTATAATACGAAGGGATTTCCGCTAAAGCGGATAATTCATAATCCGGCCTTTTGGTATAAGCCATTAATTTATCAGTATAAGCCCTCATCGATTCAACATCTTGATGTATAACATCCCATTGCTCTTGGCTGATTGCATCGCCCTTCAGAATTTTTGTAATAATATCAAAAGCATATTTTTGCAGATCAAGATTTTGATAGATAATACTCAGATCATTGCTCTGTTGAATCAGTCCCTGATCGTAATCTGTATCTGCAAACCACTCAGGCGGGACATCCAAAGTATTGTCCAGACATTCTCTCATCACCGCATAGTTTTCCGGCGTATATTGTCCACGAACCCATTGGTTAATTAAATAATGCAGGCCGAAATAAATCCCGATTACTAATAGCAAAGCAAAAACTAATATTTTTTTCATGGTGTAATTTACCTTTATATTATTGAACGCATGAAGAGTAGAATTAGTTCAATATTGATGCCATAAATAGAAAACGTAGGAATATTGGAGGGGGTTTAGTCTGACGGTTAAATAATTTTGTTAGAAGAGTAGATAAGAATAACCCTATAACTGCTCAACTCGATTTCGGCCTTTATCCTTAGCTATATATAGCGCTTTATCGGAGCGTTGCAGGAGTTGTTCGAAATTATCATCGGAAGATTGGAGGTAAGTCACCCCGATGCTGACGGTGAATTTAACCGGTTGAAGGCCATTTAATATTTCCAATCCGGCGATAGATTTTCTGAGCCGTTCTGAAACCATTACCGCTTCTTCGCAATTGGTTTCAACCAATATAGCGGCGAATTCTTCACCACCTATACGGGCGAACACGTCAGGAGTCCGTAAATTGCGCAAGCATTCATCAACCACGGCCTTAAGGATCATATCTCCTATCATGTGTCCGTGAGTATCATTGATGTTCTTGAAATTATCCATATCCATCATCAAGACGGACATGGATTTTTTATAGCGCTGTGATCGATTAAATTCGGTATTCGCCTTTTCATGGAAAACCTTGCGATTTAAAGCGCCGGTCAGGGGATCGGTTGTTGCCAGGATCACTAGTTTGGATTGAAAATAATTAACAGTGAAAATATTAATCAGAATAATCGTGCAAGTTATGAAAAAACCAAAAAGCAGATTCAAGACAAGATTACTCTTGATTTCAGATAGGGTTTCCGTCTCATCGTGTTCAATGATTAAATATCTTTGGATTTCAGATATGTAACGTGATGCGGCAACGAAGTGTTTGCCATCCCGGTTAAATTCAAAAGCGGTTAGACCGGTTTGATTAGAGATGATATAGTCGGCGAAATCATTTATGCCTGGCAAATTATGGATATTTCTTTCCCGCATTAGCGCAATATCCGAGTGAACCTCAATAACGCCTGCGGCGTCAACTAAATATATATCCCGGCCAAACTCCTCTTTGTATGAAGTAAATAAATCAACAATTTTATCCAGACTAAGACCAACGCCGATCACGCCAATAATATTACCTTGTAGATCAACCATCCGGTGGTTGATGAAGATAGTCAGTACATTGTTTCTGGTCTGATCTTCATCGACGTCCAAATCAATATCCACATCCAGTTTGAGGAAATCAAAATACCAGACGTCATGCGCATCATTTTCATTTATGATCTTGTGGATGCCATCTGGAAAATAGTATTTTCTAGTTTTGGTAGAGATTAAAAAAGTTGAGACGAAATTGAATTTATCTTTAATTTCCTTAAGATACTTGCTGATTTCTTCAATATTCTGCTCTCCTTGCAGCACCCAATCCTTAACGAAAGTATCATGCGCCATCAAGGAAGAGACATGAGTGGGACGCATCAGGTCATTTTGGAACTGGGAGTAGATGTTATTGCTGATCAGGGGGAGCGAATCACCAACCAGAGAATTATGCAAAGAAGTTTTGGCGACTTGATAATTGACGATATTGGTCAATGAAAAGGCTACAAATAGAATAATGCTCATTGAGAGAATTAACTTTGTTCGAATACTGAAGCGGTTAACGAAGGTCAGGTTCATAGTACGGATCGATGAAGCATTTATTTTGAGAGCAAGGTTATAAAATAATTAACTCAGAACGATTCCAGATATGCGATATATTAAAGCAGCAGTTCAAAGTTCCTAAAAGATGTGATTTTGAATTAATCCAGGGCTTGCAAGTCTCATGTATTGTCATCATCCGACTGATCATGATAATTGACTTGATCATCGATATCGATAATGTCAGTCAATTGGGTATAGGACAAGGTTTTATAATCCTGAACTTTCTGCAACTTTTGGAGAAGAGAAGACATGCGGTCAACGGCATCCAGGCAATTTTGATAATATACTCCAAGATCAGCGTTACCAATTTTTTCCACCTTAATTTGCAAGAGAGACAGATTGCCGAAGAGAGCAGTAAGCGGTTGGCTGAGGTGATGGCATACCGCGCCGAAACTCTCAATCATGACATTATGGCGCTCGGCATCCAACATGGAATTTCTTAGTTGGTGTTCCAGGCGCTTTTGTTCAGTAATATCACGCACCAACCGCAACATGCGAACCGGTTGACCTTGATCATCTTTAACCAGCCAGGCGCGAACCATTAATGGAACCAGGGTTCCATTTTCATGAAACGACTCTTTCTCGAACTCTTCGGAATATCCTCTTTCAAGTACTTGCTTTTGTATTATCTCATTTTCATATGTAACCCATTTTTGGGGAGTAAAATCCATATATCTTTTGTTATAAATCTCGTTTAAACTGTATCCAAACATATTTAAATACGCCTGATTAGCGTCCAGGATGTAGCCATTTAAATCGACGTAGACTATTCCATCACGGCTGGTCTCATAAAGACTACGGTAATATTCTTCACTTTTGAGCAAGGCTTTTTCAGCTTTTTCTCTCTTTTCGTTTTGAATATGAAGATCATTGTTGACAATACCCAGTTCATGAATATGGTTGTCCAAAGCTTCGTTGGTCGATTCGATGATAGCGACCTGGGTCTTAACCGAGTTTATGATGGACAATGCCAGAAATACGAAGATGGCGGAAATAATCAAACTTAAGAATAACATCAAATGCCAGGTATTATTAAACGCTTTTTCATTTTGAAGAGTCAGTTGAAGCATGTAATTCTGGTATGCGATATCCAGTTGTTGTTGTGCATCTCTCATATTCTTGAATGATTCTAATATCTGTTTTTGCAAGAAAATGTTCATTTGATTAATTGCCAAATTCTCTTTGATATAATAATAAAAGCCTCCCTGTCCGGGAATGATGGTCTGGTGGGCGTTATCAAACTTGACGCCTTCTCCAAATAAATCGGTCTCAATGTTCTTTAATAATGTGGAAAAGAATGGCTGAGAATCGTCTTTGGTTTGATCCCATTTTAATACATTACTTCTCAGGCGCTCTAACACTGGTTTGAATTGGTTATCTTTATAATCAATGAGATAATCCAGTTGGTTTTCATTAAAAAGATGCTCAATCAGAATACTGAGATCGTAGAGTTCATCCTGGATTTTCATCAAGTTGGCGCCAGAACGGATTTGCTTAATGACATTATGCGCAAATTGATCTGATTGATTGCTATCCGCTTGTTGGAAATCACGAATAAGTACAGCAAGTTGAAGTTTTTGCTGACCTTCGACCCCTTTTACCGCCACTTGCAGCTGATGCAAAGAGGCTTTTAATTTCATGATGGCTGCTGGTGAATTTTCATCGATGATTTTTTTATGATTACACCAATCGATGCAGTTCCGGCGCAGTTCTTTGAGTTGATTCAAGTATTGGTCAGTATTAATAAATTCAATGGATAAATCTAATTCATTTATTGATTTAATAAAGTTATTAGAAGCGAATCCCATATAGTCGATCCAGGTTCGACCCTTTTTAATATTGCATTTTCCTTCAAGAAATCCCCGGATTTCTTTATCTCCGTTATCAATATATTGATCGAATTCCCTGATTAGGACTGTGACCTCTTTTTTTAAGGCATCGCTGATTTCCCGATCATTGTTAATAGTTGAAATGGTCCACCAGATCATAACGACCATGGCCAGCACTGAACTCAATCCTAAAATAAGAAGTAGTCGCGCAAATCCTATAATATGAGATTTTGGCTTCTCAATTTGTTTTTCCATCATGACTTTCCACTATCAGTGTTTTTTAAATCAGCCCATTCAAATGTATGAATTTTCCCATCTTGAAATATTGTCGGCCAAATAAGATGACTGGCCTGATGATCATTTGTTGTCAGATGAAGAGGCGTGTTTAATCCAATGTCGAAATCACCCAATTCTTCCAAATAATCAACAATGCTCGATCTGGTTGGGATGGTTTGATGAAGTTGCATAGCTTTGAAAAGAATCCGGGCAGCGACATATCCTTCTAACGAAGCGAATGTAGGTTTAATATTATTGTCCAGTTCTTTAAGAGCCTTGAGATAATCGTGAACGATAGGAGTATCAGAATCGTAATGAGGCACGACCTGAGTTACAATTACGCCATTTCCAACGGCGCCCAGTTCTGTATTCAGTTGCTCGGCGCCGACAAAGGATACATTGAGAAATAACGGATTCAGGCCATGAGATTTTGCCAGACGAATAAACTTGGCGCAGGGAGCATAGGCGCCAACCATGATGATGGCGCGCGGCGTGGATTCACCAAGGATAATGTCAGCCAACGCATTTTCTACGGCTAGAGAATTGCGTTCATAACGCGCATGAACAATACTGCTCTCGTCTATAAGTCCATGTTTTATGAGAGCTGTCATTCCTCCTGAATATCCGGCGTCTCCATAGGTGTCTCTCTGAGTGAAAAATGCAATCTCTTCCGGTTTGACGCCCGCATGTTCGCAAAGCGCATTAACCATGGCCTCGGTTTCTTCCGCATAACTGGCGCGAAAGTTTATCACATAACGGTCTGGAGGATGCTTTCTCAGAATTCCGGCGCCGGTGAAAGCTCCATAGAAGAGTACCTTGTTTTTGTTGGTTATGGGTACCGCGGCAACCGCGGTTGGCGTTCCGACATTACCAATAATGGATAATACGTTTTCTTCATTGATCAATTTATGGATATTGGGTATGGTCAGAGTAGGCTCGTAACCATCATCAAGAGTGATCAGGCGTATGTCATGAGAGTTTATGCCGCCTGTATGGTTAATTTCTTTGATAGCAGCCAAAACTCCTGCTTGCATATTCACGCCGAGAAAGGAGGCTGGACCACTCAAAGCGGTTGACATGCCAAGAGTAATATCATTATTATGTTTCGCGTTTTGAGCATGGATTGGATGGATATTTGCCAAGAATGCAAAAAGAGGAAATATTATAATGATATAATAACGAATTTGTTTATAAGCAATCTTGTACATAGTTAATCCCTGGTAATGGTTTGATAATTATGTATTTATCTAGCCAAAGTCATTATTAAATTGAATCATAGCTAAATTTGTATTTCATATTTTGTTTATACAAAATATTGCCAAGACTCTAGAAGATTGAGCAATATTTATGCCATAATAAATATTCATGATAAATATTCATAAATATTTACATAATAAGTTTCATATTTGTCTTTCCTATACAAATAAAGTTATCGGGAGCGGGGATATTGGGTCATAGGCCAAATAGATAACCATTCGGCGCCCCTCAAAAAACGAATTTTTTGGAGACAATAAATCGATGATTATTCTGCATGCGGGTTTTGTTGATGAGCAGTTTCTATTGTGGGGTGAAACAGCAGTTGAATCATCAGAAGCATTCAAACAGAGAAAAACAAATAAAGCGTCGGATTTAAACGTTTTGCCGTACGATGCCGGATTCAAAAAAATATCTCAAGCGCTCATAGATTCAGGATACAGTTATAAAGCATACAAGCGCGATATGCTTCCGGCGGTTATATGGCTTCCATCGAAAGGCGCTAAACCTTTCGCTTCAAGCCCTATTATTGATGCGCCGCCTGCAACCCGCTATAAAATCACAATTACACCCTGGCAAATAAACGTTCTTCCTCTTAATGCCAAAGATACTATAGAGTTGCTATGTCATTGCGCTGGTAAGGAATTACTCTCTCCCGGAGTGCTTATTGGAAATGATCTGGCTTATTGGTCTTCCGCTATGCGCTATTGCGGCGCTTTGACGGCGCGGCAGCAATTCATTCCTGATGTCGTCAAAAAGGATGAAGAATTTCGCGCATATTGGAAACCCGTCATTGCAGGGGAAGAACGTAAAAATCAGACTGAATTAGCCAAAGCCATGCCCGGCGCCTGCCGTGCGTTATCTTTCGACATTGAAACTGAGCCGACGGTTTCCTCACAATCGCTGTTATCAGACTTTTGCAATATGACGGTTGATTTCCTGGTGCGTTATGCTCACATGAAAAAAACAGCGCCTAGTAAACCTAAGCGGTTGCTAAAGAAAAAATCATCCTCATTTGACAGCATCCATGATCAGTGGCTTCATGCGCTCTGTTCACCCGATGGACTTATAGAAGGCGATGAGAATGAATTAACCCAATTCATGGCGCAGGTTCAAGCATGGAAACGCCCGGTGACCGTTTCGACCGATGCGCCATTCCGGCTCTGTTTCCGTTTGGAAGAACCGGGAACAGAAATAATAACAACCAGAAAAACCAAGAAATTTCAGGACTCATGGTTCGTCCGTTACCTGCTGCAGGATATCAGCGATCCCAGTCTTTTGCTTCCGGTGGATGAGGTGTGGAACGCTAAAGGACAAAAAGCGGCTTTTCTCAAAAAGGCAGGATTCAATGCCAATGAATACCTTTTGTTCTCACTGGGGCAGGCCTCTGGAATCTGTCCCGATGTAGAAAACAGCCTGAAGACTTCAGCCCCTGGCGGTTATGCTATCGACTCAGACGGAGCTTTCAATTTTCTGAACGAAAAGTCTTCTATTTTGGAACAAATGAGTTTTGGCGTATTGCTGCCTTCATGGTGGACCAGAAAAGGAACCAAACAACGCTTATCCATCAAAGCCAAAGTAAAAAGCCCCCGGTTAAAAGGCGGCGGCGGCCTGACCTTGAGTGAAATAATTGAATTTGAATGGGAAATGGCCTTGGGCGGCAAAAAGATTACTCTGCGTGAATTGCAGGAACTTGCCAAAATGAAATCTTCATTAGTGCAAATCCGCGGCCAATGGGTGCATATCAGCGCAGAAGAGATCAAAGAGGCGATAGCATTTTGGAAGAAGAGAGAGAAGCAGGAGGCAAGCGTTGGTGAATTGGTGCAGATGTCGCTGGGACGGGCCAAGGCGCCAGCAGGCTTGGAATTCGACGGCGTATCGGCTACCGGCTGGATCGCCAAATTCCTCAAACAACTCAATGGCAACGCCTCGTATGACGAAATCGAACCTCTGCCAGAATTCCAGGGAATCCTACGCCCTTACCAGAAGCGAGGCTACTCGTGGCTTAATTTCTTACAGCAATGGGGACTGGGCGCCTGTCTGGCCGATGATATGGGACTCGGTAAAACAATCCAGACATTAACCCTCATCCAACGGAACTGGCATAACAATGGCAAACGCCCCGTACTGCTGATCTGCCCGACTTCGGTGGTTGGCAACTGGCATAAGGAAGCCTCGCGCTTTACGCCGGAACTGCCCGTTATGATCCATCATGGAACCACCCGCGCAAAAGGCGCCGCCTTCAAGAAAGAAGCAAGCAAACATTCAATCGTGATTTCCAGTTATGCGCTTTTGCACCGGGATTTTGAGATACTCAAAGAAATCCCCTGGTCGGGCGTGGTGCTTGATGAAGCGCAGAACATCAAAAATCCTGAGACCAAGCAATCGAAAGCGGCGCGGTCGCTCAACGCGGATTACCGCATCGCTCTGACCGGTACGCCAGTCGAAAACAACGTTGGCGATCTCTGGTCGATCATGGAATTCCTCAATCCCGGTTTTCTTGGAACTCAAGCGGAATTCAAACGTTCGTTCTTTGTTCCCATACAGGCGGAACGCGATCCGGAAGCCATCCAGAAGTTAAAACAGATGACCGGCCCCTTCATCCTCCGCCGGCTTAAAACCGACAAAACCATCATTAGCGACTTACCGGAAAAGATGGAAATGAAGGTCTTCTGCAACTTGACCAAAGAACAGGCGTCGTTATATCAGGCGGTGGTGAACGATACGGAGAAGGCGCTGGAATCAGCCGAAGGCATTAACCGCAAAGGGCTGGTGCTGGCGACCATCTCTAAACTTAAGCAGGTCTGCAACCACCCGGCGCATTTCGCCGGAGATAATTCCGCTATGCCCGACCGTTCGGGTAAACTAAACCGTTTAACCGAGATGCTGGAGGAGATGATCGGCATTGGCGACCGCGCATTGATCTTCTCACAGTTCTCTGTGATGGGGGGAATGCTGCAAACCTATCTGCAAGAGCAATTCGGCCAGGAGGTTTTCTTCCTGCATGGCGGCGTTACTAAGAAAAAGAGGGATGCCATGGTCGAACGCTTTCAGAGCGACCAGGGACCAAGCATCTTTATCCTATCGCTCAAAGCCGGAGGCACTGGATTAAATCTAACCCACGCCAATCATGTGTTTCATTTCGACCGCTGGTGGAATCCGGCGGTAGAGAATCAAGCCACCGACCGCGTCTTCCGCATCGGGCAGACCAAGAATGTGCAAGTCCACAAGTACCTTTGCGTGGGGACGTTGGAAGAACGAATCGATGAGATGATAGAAAATAAGAAGGAAATCGCCGAAGGAGTAGTCGGCGCCGGAGAAGCCTGGCTGACGGAATTATCCACCGACGAATTGAAAGAACTGTTCAAACTGAGCAAAGACGCGGTGGCGGAATAATCATAAAATAATAATTCATACGAGTATCTGATTATGTCGATGCAATCAAAACAACGGAGAGATTCGAAAAAGAAAACTATCATGAAAAAGACTGCCAATAAAACCAAAGACCCAATAAAAATGATGAAGCGAATATCAGAAAATCATCTTGATCTTTTACAGAATATTGAGTTCACCCTTATATCATGTTACCGTAGCGATAAAACGGTTGATGACTGCGTACTGAGGGATGCCTTGAAAGTAATTCTCTTCAAGAAAACGTATGGCGATCTTCGCGTACAGGAAGTGGTGACTCAGTTAAAGGTAATTCGCGCGATGCGGGCTGATATTTCAGAAGATATTTGGAATGATGCATTGCAGGTAGTTCTAGACTCTATCCATACTCATTCTACATTAACCCCGGACGCAAGAGGTTATATTAATTTTGTTTCTCCGTTTATTAAGTAAACTTATTCAGATAATTTGTAATTTGGTAAAAAAATGCCTAAAAAGAAAAAACTATCACCCAAAGACGCTGAGTGGGCTAAAGCGAAGAAACTATGCCGCCTGAATATGGATGATATCAGAAAGGCGAAAGAACTTGGTTTCAAGCCTAAAAATCTAATGAAAAATATTCCCAGCAAGACCGAACAGTGGAAAGCCCCGGTCAAGATATGGATTCGTGATTTATATTACGAACGCTTTGGAGAGAAAACTAACAAGGAAACGCATAAGACAACGCATAATAAAACGCAACAACAGAAAATTCCTTCTTCTAAAGATACTGGTTATAATCTGGATTTATGGGATGATCCTTATTTAACCGTTGATGACCATGCTGTTTACGAGAATGACTATGATGTTGATAAGAAAGATTATGACAAAAATCCCTTCCCATCTGTAGATTGCGATGAACTCCCATTTTAGAGGTATGAACCATGTCTCGAAGATATTATTATGATGATTTCAGATATTTCCCACCTTCGACTCCCCTTGAGGCTAAAGGCGGCATCAAGGCTCAAACCAAGCGCGGCGCCTTTGGAACTAGCTGGTGGGCCAAACGCTGGATAGCGGTTCTGGAAAGTTTTAACATCGGCGCCCGGTTGGGACGGGGGCGCAGCTACGCCCGCAAAGGCCAGGTCACCTCGCTTGAGGTTGATGCCGGATCAATCAAAGCCAAAGTACAGGGTTCACGCTCCGGCGCTTATTCCATAACCGTAAAAGTAAAAACCTTACAAAAAAGCGATTGGAACAAGATAGTTAAAGCGCTATCGGAACAACCGATTTTTACGGCGAAACTCTTGGCGGGGGAAATGCCGGAAGATATCGAAAAAATATTTGACGATTTGGGATTATCTCTTTTCCCTAATAAATATAATGATCTCAAGACTGACTGCAACTGCCCGGATTGGTCCAATCCCTGCAAACATATCGCCGCTGTTTTTTATCTTCTCGGCGAAGAGTTCGACCGCGACCCGTTTCTGATGTTCAAAATGCGCGGCATGGACCGGGATGAGTTGCTCAATAATCTTCCTCAAACTGTTTCGCGTGATGCGGAGTTTGATACTACTGAAATCCCGGAAGAGACCTTCCCGCCTGAACCTTTAGCAGCGGAGAGTACAACTTTCTGGCAGGGAGGCGGGGTATCAGATGATCTATTGGGGAAAGTGGAAATTTCCCCGGTTAACGCAGCGCTTGCCAAGCGTTTGGGGAATTTCCCATACTGGCGCGGCAAAGAACGATTTCTGGAATCCATTGAACCAATTTACGATAGAGCCTCGTCACAAGGTTTGAATGTGTTTCTCGGTGAACTGAATTAGCCAACTAAGATGTAGGGGCGCTCCTCGTGGGCCAATGCAATTTAGTTAAGCCGGGTTATCCCCTATCTATCGGGTTGATCTTTACCTACAAATATCAAGATGGGATATTATGAGAAATACTATTAGCTGAATATAGAACAATATAGGGTGCCAAGGGCAGTGTATTTTCTGCCCTTGATTGAGTTCACCTCATATAATTCGATAATGTGATCACTGTTTCAACCGATAAGCAGAAAAATAATTCTAAAAAAAGATAAATAAGCATAGTTTTTCAGTTAGTCTATAGTTAACGTCAAGGGCAGAAAGAACACTGCCCTTGGCACCCGTGTCCTCCGGGAGAGCGACTAGGGTTAGGGGTATTTTAACATCACCTAAGTTAACGACATTGCTTCTCATCGAGCAAGCGGTTCAGATTCAATAACGATAATCGCCCCATCACTGCCCAGCCCGTTGCTGACATCAAATGTATATGGACGATAATACTCACGGTAAAATTCTGCGTTGTAATAGCCCAATTCAGTTCCTCTTTGACTGATGTAATTATGTAGAAGTATAGTATCCCTGAACCGGTTTTTGAACTGAGGCCAACTTGCACCCTCTGTAGTAACTGGAGCGGCGGTGACCCATAATATGTAATTTTTAAATCTATTCACAGTAGTAACAATATGCATTCCCTCCATCTCATAGCCGTCCCGTGACTCCCGAAAAGACTCCGTCATACATGGGCCTCCCCTTGAAGAAATTAAAAATTTAATATTCATAAGTGAGCCAATCTCGTTCATTGAACTATGCATTATATCGTGCACTTTTTTTTGGTTGTCCGGCGCTCCTGTCGTAGATCCGTTTTCCCGGAGGTATTGCAACTCTTTGCTACGGAATAGTGCGGTAAACGCCTGTAATTCTTTTGTTCGTATTGCGACTCTTCTACTTATTTGAGCGTTGAGAAAGTGCGGTAAAATTAAGATAAACACAATAATCAAAACGATCATCACCGCAATGCATTCGATCATGAGTTTCTTATTGTTAAAAAATCTCATCCATTATCTCCATTATCTATCTCAATGCCTGTTGTATTTCACTGATGACCCACTCATCTTGTTCAATAGCAAGCGCCTCTTGTAATCCCTTCGCGGCCTTTGATCCCCCAATCTCACCTAAAGCCCATGCGGCGTGTCCTCTGATCAACGGTTCATGATCTCTGAGCGCCTCTAATAAAACCGGGATGGCGCCGGGATCATGGGTATTACCTAGCGCAATGGCGGCATTTCTTAATAATCCCCGGCGCTTGGTGCGCTTGATAGGGCTTCCCTTAAAGATCGTGCGGAATTCATCATCGGCTAATTTCATTAGTTGGATCAAATTCGGCGTACGCAATATTTCCCGTGGTTGAAATCCCGGTTCATCGGTGGGTTGGGCGAAACGGTTCCAGGGGCAGACGGCGAGGCAGTCGTCGCAGCCATATACACGCTGCCCCATAGCCCGTCGGAACTCAACGGGGATGGGGCCTTTGTTTTCGATGGTCAGGTAAGATATACAACGTCTTGCATCAACAACATAGGGTTGAATGATGGCTTTGGTGGGACATGCTTCTATACACTTGATGCATGTTCCGCAACGATTTGGTATGGGGTGGTCGGGAACCAACTCAAGGGTGGTGATAATCGCCCCCAGGAAAAACCAGGCGCCTAAATGGCTGTTGATGATGTTGCTCTGTTTGCCATACCACCCGATGCCGGACTGGGCGGCGAAATCTTTTTCCATCACTGGCGATGAATCAACGCACCAGCGTGATTTATACGATCCACCTGTTTGTTGGTCGATGTAAGCCGTGAGTTGTTTGAGCGATTCTCCCATCACATCGTGGTAGTCGTCTCCCACAGCGTAGCGTGAAACTATGGCGGTGAATGGATTCGGGGGGGATTTGATCGGATTTGTGAGGTAGCGTTTAGCGACTACGATTATGCTGCGGGCGGGTTGATCTGATATAGTTGGAGAGCGTCGCTCCTCTGCGCGGTTGGCGAGATACTTCATCCCGCCATGATGCCCCTGCGCAATCCAATCACGGTATTGATCCCAGTGATCAGGAGAGGCGGGGGCGATGCGCAGATCGTCGAAACCAAGCATCGACGCATGTTCTTTTAATTCATCGGATGTCATGAGCTGCCGGTTAAAGCCAATCCAGCGGCGCCGACTAGTCCGGCGTCGTTGCCCAGCTGGGCTTTGACGATTGGAGTCTGGTAATGCGAGTGGAAGAATACCCGTTTTTCCATCTCTTTGCGGGCATGATCAAACAGCATATCGCCCATTTCCGCGGCGCCGCCTCCGATGCAGACAATTTCCGGATTGAAAGAAACGGTCAGTGAAGCGATGCCGATGCCCAGATAGATGCCAGCCCGTTCAACGGTTTGCAAAGCAACGGCGTCGCCTTTGAGCGCTGCGTCATGCACCATTTTTGAGGTCAGTTTTCCGCCATTTTCTTTGGCCATATCTTTTAAGATAGAGGGGATGTGTTCAACCCGGATGCGATCCTGTGCGTATTTGGCGATAGCGGTGGCTGAGGTGTATGCTTCCAGGCATCCTTCGTTGCCGCAGCCGCATACCGGGCCATTGGGATTGACCATAATGTGTCCCAACTCTCCAGCGAAACCAGCGAAGCCGTGGAATACTTTGCCTTCACTAACAATTCCACCGCCGACGCCGGTTCCCAAGGTCAGCACCATGACAACTTTTTTGCCTTTACCTTTGCCATACAAGGCTTCGCCCAGCGCGCCGACATTGGCATCGTTATCCGCCCAGGTGAAAAGACCGAGACGTTCCTGGAATATTTCACGCACATTTATCCAATAGTCCCAGTCCGGGATATTGACGGGACGGGTAATGGCGCCTTTTTCTTGATCGACCAGACCGGGGCTGCCGATGCCTACGCCAACCAGGTCGTCTTTGCGACCTTTCATTGCTTCGGAATCAATGATTTCCTGGATGAGGTCGCCTATTCTATCAACTACTTTACGTCCGCCGAGATGGCCTTCGGTGGATTTTATGAATTTGCCGATGATGGAACCGTCTTCTGAAACAAGACCGCCTTTGATGTCAGTGCCGCCTAAATCGATGCCTATAGCTACGCGAGTCATGCCTGTTTCTCCTCTTTAACATCATATAGAAACCGGGGTTTAAAGAGTCCGGGTAGAATTTTGATGCATTCTTGAAATGTTAGGTTTCTATTATGGAACTTGAAAACTCTAATTTCAAGAAGGGTGATGAATGATAGTGAATTGAGCATAAACTCATCTTCCCATATTTTTATCCATAACATGGCTGCGACAAATTTCATTTGTCCAAATAATCAGGATTGTTATTGCGATCTGATTATTTTTTTATGACTAATCCGCTTTGTAAATCCTTTGGACGAATCGGATGTTGGTAATCCTTGCCAGTTTTCTTGGGCGGCGTGAATGATAAAAGCGATAAATCAACAGGTTTTGCTTCTGGTTTTGCTTCTGGTTTTGCTTCTGGTTTTGCTTCTGGTTTTGCTTCTGGTTTTGCTTCTGGTTTTGCTTCTGGTTTTGCTTCTGGTTTTGCTTCTGGTTTTGAATTTGGTTGAGAATTGAGTATATTGCTGACGTGTTCGATGTTTTTGATGGTCTTATCTATCTTTTTTTCAATACTTTTCATGAATGTTGCGCGGATTTTTATTGAAGAACAAAAAGATTTAAACAATGATATAGAACTATTGTCGTTTAAATCAAAATTTTTTTTGAGTGCATCCGCCATTTTGCTGATACAGTGATCCAGCGTCGCGAGAATTTTTTCGTTTCCATTGTTTGACATTACAGCGTCCATCATGTTTCTCCTTTTTTTTTAGAATTGCGCTAATACGCAATATGGCAAGAAACATGCCAAATGATGAACTTTTGTTTAATATAAGGTGGTTTGATCAAGGGCTGGACACCTTGCGGTCTTGCCATTGGCGCCCGTCTTGCGGTAGTAATTTCACGAAGCCTTTCCTTTCTATTTCTTTTTGCTTGCTTTATTATAGATTAGGAGAGGTTTCTCTTCTATTTAAACAAAAACAATTTCTCAAAAAATTGATTTTTTGTATTTTGCAAGAGGCTCTGCTATCAGGAATTGACTGTGCTATACAACAACTCATTCAATACTGTTCATCGCTTATCTCGGCGGTGGTGACGAGGAAAATCGATGTTAAAGGGGAGAATTAAGGATGAAACCCTACGAACCACATACCCTACCGTTGGAGTGCATAGATTGGGTGAGCCACATTTCGTTAATCGGCCAGGCCAATGCCGCCTTGGCGCGATACGACGGAATGCTGCAAAGCGTGGTAAATCCCAAAGTTCTTCTCTCACCTCTAACCACCCAGGAAGCGGTTCTCTCATCACGTATCGAGGGTACCCAAGCCAGTATGGAAGACGTTTTGGAATATGAAGCGGAACCCGAAGAACCAATTGAAGAATCTAAGCAAGCCGATATACAGGAGATCAATAATTACCGAAAGGCGATGGTACGGGCCATTGGTGATATGCAGGAACGTCCTTTTTGCCTGAACCTACTGAAACGCCTCCATGAGACGCTTTTGGACAGCGTGCGGGGACGAAACCAATCGCGCGGCGATTTTCGAAGGATACAAAATTTCATAGGCGTCTTAGGGGATTCGATTGATGACGCAACTTTCGTCCCTCCTTCTGTCGATCTCATGAAACCCGCTATGGAAAATTGGGAAGTCTATTACCACTCAGAAGAGAAAGACTCCCTGGTTCAACTCGCAGTGCTCAAGGCGCAGTTCGAATTGATCCACCCTTTTTTGGACGGTAACGGACGAATCGGGCGGATGCTGGTTCCCCTCTTTCTATTTGATAAAAAACTGCTCTCCAGCCCTATGTTCTATATAAGCGCCTACTTGGAATCGAACCGCGACGTATATTACGAGCGATTAAACGCCATTTCCAGAAAAGGTGATTGGAACGGTTGGATACGCTTTTTCTTAAGCGCCATCCAGAACCAAGCCCGTGATAATATCCAAAAGACCCAAGGGATTCTCGAACTCTATCAAAACTTAAAAAAGTCTATCGCAGAAATAACTCGTTCTCAATACTCTATTCATGCGCTTGACGCACTGTTTGTGCGTCCAATTTTCAAAGGTTCGGATTTTGCTGAAATTGCTAAAATCCCAACCAAAACTACAGGGGCGTCGATTTTACGTCACTTGCAAGATGCTGATATTGTTAGCGTTATTAAAAAAAGCAGCGGCAGACGTTCAGCGGTATATGCTTTTAAGTCGTTAATAAATAGTGTAGAAGGCCGTCCCGTTGTGTAAAGCAGAATCATCACAAAAATCTTTGTGTAAAGTAAAACCGGATTTACTTTACACAAAATATTTTGTGTAAAGTAGACTTACCACAAATCAAAAGTGAATATAGAAAAGTATTGAAACATCATGATTTTCATGAATACATTTTGAAAACGTTATCAAAATCCTTGATTTTTCAATTGATAATATATTCTATAGTCAACCCACTATCCACTACCAAATATTAATCGCAATCAAAATCATCAATTGAATAATTACGATAATCCAATACGCGATCTGGAAGGATTCCTTGATGGTCTTATGATGAAAAACCTTTTGGCTGATTAATGCGATGGGAGAGCCGCCGCTGATGGCCAGGCCGTGCAGAATCCACTCAGGGACTCTCAGGAGTGATGTTCCAGCGATGATTTTGTCGTAACCATAAAAGATAAAAGTGCTTAGGTTAATGGAGATAATATAGGCAATCAAAGCATTGCATCCATACTTGATCAGGAAGATAGTTATACCAATGGTTATGATTATGGCCGGGAATCCGTATAACTTATATGGAGACAATCGCTTTCTTCCGGGGATAACCTGAGTGGCGGCAAGACCTTTGGGGGTTTCTTCGGCTTCAAAGGTAACCTGTTGTCCAGCTACCAGGCTTTCTTTGTCTTGAATATTGCTGATATGGACGAAAATATCCTTTGATACTTCATCTGAACGGATGAAACCGAATCCCTTTTGCTTATTAAAATTAGTGACGTAACCTTGCATATAATTGGCTCCTAAGTATTAATTACATTTCAAAATGAACAAATGTGTGATTTAAGGCGTCTGATTAAGGGATTTGACGCAAATCCATAAATTCATGCCAATAGTTCCTTTTCCTTGGACGAGATATAATAGAGTAATCTTCAAGATGAATAAATGAATTAAAGCTGATTACTTAATAGGAGTTGTCAAGCGAATGCTTTGGAAAATATTACAAGATCCTCAAGTAGGGATCGCTATGTTTGCTATGCTGATTCTGGCTTTATCGGTGCATGAAATGGCTCATGCCTGGATGGCTTTGAAATGCGGAGATGATACAGCAGCGCGAATGGGACGTTTGACATTGAATCCGGCGGCTCATTTAGACCCTATGGGTCTGATGTTTATTATGATGGCTACAATTGGATGGGGGAAGCCGGTTCCGGTTAATCCATACAATTTGGCCAATGTGCGGCGCGATTCCATGTATATTGCGCTGGCTGGTCCGGTTAGTAATATTATCCAGGCCATTGTTTTATCCTTGATATTCAGGTTTATAATCATTGGACCCGGAGCGGCTATTTTTGAAAGCCTTCCCCATGGGGAAGCTTTGGGAAGAGCCTGTTTTTTGGTAACCTTTTATGGCGTCTTCATCAATTTGGCGCTGGCTTTTTTTAATCTGATTCCTCTTTTTCCCCTGGATGGAGAAAAAATCCTGGCGGGCATTCTGCCCTATGAGCAGGCGATTAAACTCGAACAGATACGCCAGCATTCGATGATGATTCTGTTAGGCATTATTGTCTTGGGTATGGTGTTTAATATCCATGTATTGGGATTCTATTTCAACCTGGTAGTTTTCCCGCTGACCAATACCATGCTGGGCGTTTCTATTTTTTGACAAATTCAGGGCATTGTTTGGCGTTGGGGCGCTCTGGCCGGATGCAGACATTGCCATAATTGAACTTACAGCGGTCGCACAGGAACGCGTCGCCCATCATGATCGATTTGATGCGTGATATCCAAGTTTTGATTTTTATTCCGAAATCCGCCATTTTTTATTCTCCTCATCTTATATTACTGGAAAAATACTATTGGATGAACGGTCGGACATGATGAAATATAACCCTGCAGCAAATATCTGATAAAACCTGTTTACACCTTAACTAAATAGCGCGAAAATATACGTACTAGAGTGGTTAGCATTCCATCTTTCTCAATAGGAGGAAGGGCGATGGTTAATGGAATAAATTCCTCAGATGGTTCAGCTTCCGCAATGAGCAGGAACATAGCTGCCCGAACCTATTCATCAATAAAGAAATACGACGCAGATTCAAGCGGCGGCATCGGTCGTAATGAATTCGGCGGAGACGACAAAGCATTCGCCATGCTCGACGCCAACCAGGATGGGCAAATCGATCAGACCGATTTTGAAGGTTTATTTAAGGTGGATGCATCGGGCGCCAAAAATACGCTTCAAACTATGCTCGAAGATATGATGAATCAATTGGTTGAAGGGCGCGATAATGATGGGGACGGATTGCTTTCCAGAGAAGAATTCGGTGGAGATGATGAAACATTTCAACGCGTAGATCAAGATGGAGACGGCCTGGTCTCAGCTGAAGAACTTGCAACTGACCTGATTGAGCAGAATCCCGAACTGGCGCTTCAATCGCAATTGATGCAGAAAATAATAGACAATGCTTTTGCCGCCAATGATGATGGAACTGAAGATAAAAGCGTGAGGAATATCGCCAAAAAAGCTTTTGAGGATTTTGTTAGTTCAAGTGATTCCGATGGCGACGGCGCTCTATCCCGTAATGAGTTGGGCAAAGATGAAGACCTTTTTAACCGCTTGGATATTGATGGCAACGGTTTAGTCACTGCTGATGAACTTACAGACTCATTCTTTTCAGAGAATTCATTTGAAAATGATGCGTTAAGTTATGATTCTCTTACAAAATTGATGCAATCGTTACGGGAATTAACTCAAAATCTCTCCAAACCGGATACGGCTCCCCAAAAAGGCTCTTCCTTTGACGCCAGTGGATGAACTTAAGGATAATCTGTTATTTTAAGCAATACCAAGCGTTTGAGGAGTTGACGAAAAGTTCAAATCCGATATAATTTTTTTTGCTGTTTATGGGTCTTTAGCTCAGTTTTGGTTAGAGTGCTTGCTTGACATGCAAGAGGTCACTGGTTCAAGTCCAGTAAGACCCACCATGCACCTCAATCTCCCCCGTTTCTATAATAGAAGCGGGTTTTTCAATAAATACCCGGTCATAAAGCGACCAGTGGAATATCTGGTCATATAAAGACCAGTATTGATGCCCGGTCGGAATAAATCTAATTATCGCGTTTTGGGATTTTGACTGGATATCTTACCATAAATACCTGGTAATACAGCGATTATATATAATGATATTGGCTGGAAATATTATCAGAAAAAGTAATATTCCAGTTTTTTTTGTATACGTTTATAAGTAAAACCAAATACGGTTCATGATTGAAATAAATCATGTCTGCAACAGGTTCATTGGATAAAAAAAGTGATAAAAATAAAAATTGGCGACGATTCTATCGAGGTTGCATCCGGGGCAGTTGTCAAAGAAATCCTACAGTCAAGACCCAAAAAACCTGACGGCATAATCGCCGCATTGTTTAATGGCGTTGCGATTGATTTAGACTCTTCTTTGTCAGAAGACGGCGAGTTGCAGTGGCTGCTGAGCAGCGATCCTCAAGGTCTGGAAATCCTCTATCACAGCACAGCTCACTTGATGGCTCAGGTTGTTCTTGAATTGTTTCCCGAAGCGAAACTTGCTATTGGTCCTGCTATCGAAAGCGGTTTTTATTACGATTTTGATGTCGATAAACCCTTCACTCCAGAAGATTTAGAGAAAATAGAAAATCGGATGAAGGAACTTGTCAAAGAGCGCATCCCGCTTGAGCACTATTCTCTGGATCGTGATGCCGCGATAAGTTATTACAAAGAACGCAACCAGGATTACAAAATTGAGATGATTGAGGGTTTTGAAGATTCGGCTTTCAGTTTTTATAAACAAGGCGAATTTACTGATATGTGCCGGGGTCCGCATGTTCCTAATACCGGCTGCCTGAAGCATTTCAAGATTCTGCATAATGCCGGCGCCTATTGGCGCGGCGATGAGCAGCGCCCCATGTTGCAGCGCATCTATGGCACCGCCGCCGCTTCGAACAAAGAACTGAAGGAACATCTGAAGAAACTGGAAGAAGCGAAGGAACGGGATCACCGCAAAATCGGTAGAGAACTGGATTTATACAGCATCCATGAAGAAGCCGGTCCCGGTCTGGTTTTCTGGCATCCCCAAGGGGCCCGGATCAGAAGCGTTATCGAAAATTTCTGGCGTGAAGAACATTATAAACATGGATACGAACAGGTTTATATCCCTCACCTGCTGAAAGGCAATCTGTTCGAGCAATCTGGGCATCTGGAAAATTATAAAGAAAATATGTATTCGCCCATGGATATCGATGGCAATGATTATTACGCCAAACCGATGAACTGTCCCGGGCATATCCTGATATTCAAGACTCACCTGCATAGTTACCGTGAACTGCCTATCCGCTACGCCGAATTGGGCACGGTATACCGTTATGAACGATCTGGAGCATTGCATGGCCTGTTGCGGGTGCGGGGCTTCACCCAGGACGACGCCCATATTTTTTGCACTACAGACCAGCTGGAAGACGAAATAAACGGCGTTATCCGTTTGGCTGATTTCATGATGAAAGCCTTCGGTTTTGAGTATGAAATGTACCTGGCCACCCGTCCGGAAAAATGGCTGGGAACCGATGCAATGTGGGATCATGCTACTGATACGTTGCGCGATTGCCTGGAAAAAACAGGCAAGCCCTGGAAATTAGATGAAGGCGGCGGCGTATTCTATGGCCCTAAAATAGATGTTAAATTATTCGATGCATTGGGGCGCACATGGCAGGGACCGACCTTCCAACTTGACTTTAACCTTCCTGAACGCTTCGATGTCAATTATATTGATACCAATGGTGATAAAAAACAGGTTGTAATGATTCACCGCACCGTGCTGGGATCGATGGAACGGTTTATGGGCAACCTGATCGAACATTACAAAGGCGCGTTTCCCGGTTGGCTTGCTCCTGTTCAAGTTAAAGTTCTCCCGATAACAGATGACCAAATACCCTATGCGCAGGATATTATTGTTCAATTGCGCAGGGATGGCGTTCGTTGCGAAATCGATCAACGCAATGAGAAAATAGGTTTCAAGATTCGCGAAGCGGAAGCGCAAAAAGTGCCAGTAATGCTGGTTGCAGGCAAGCGTGAAGTCGATGATAATACCGTATCGGTTCGTGAGCGTGGACGCAATGATTTGGGCGTTATGACCCTGGAAAATGCTTACAAACATATCGCAACGGTTACAGCAATACCCAAAAGTGATATATAATGTGAAATTGTTTTTTTAATCCTGGACGGAAAGTCTGAGAGGAGTGTGATTTTAAATTAGAAAACGATCCAATTTAAGGCGGGAAGCACCCCGCGATATGACCCGAGTTAATGAACTGATTCGAGAGCGTGAGGTTCGCCTGATTGATTCATCTGGTGAACACTCAGGAGTTATCACGATTGAAGAAGCGCTAAAACGGGCAACAGATGCGGAGTTGGATCTGGTTGAAGTCAGCGCCAAATCTAAACCACACGTATGTCGCATTATGGATTATGGCCATTATAAATATGAATTGGCCAAGAAACAAAAAGAAGCTAAAAAGAAACAGAAACTTATCATTGTCAAGGAAATAAAGCTTCGTCCTCGTATTGATCAACACGATTACGAATTCAAGATAAGTCATTCAAAAAAATTCCTTGAACATGACGATAAGGTTAAATTTATATTACAATTCCGTGGTCGTGAGAATGCCCATAAAGAATTAGGGCGAGTAGTATTGGAACGGGTTATAAGAGATCTGGAATCACATGGCGTCGTTGAGCAGTCTCCCAGAACGGAAGGCCGCTTTATGAATATGATAATCGCCCCTCTTACAGCAGTGCAGAAGAAAAAAATGGAAAAAGACAGCAAGAAAAAAGAGGAGTCTAAAGAATCCTCAATTTCTAGCGTTGCAGGACCGGCAGAAGCAACACCCGCCGTAGAAGCACCGGCAGTAGAAGCATCAAAAGTTGAACCAAAACCAGTAATAGCAGATACCACGCCGAATGGCGAAACTGGAAAAGATATTATATCGGATAAGGAGTAATCATGGCGTCTGGGAATAAAATGAAAACTAACCGTGGAGCCGCCAAGCGGTTTCGCAAGACCAAAACCGGCAAGTTCAAACGTGAACGCGCCTATTTGAGTCATCTTCGGAGAAGAAAAACCACAAAGCAAAAACGTCGTTTGCGTCAACAAACTATCGTTTGCGCTCAGGAAGTTAAGCGTGTACGTCGGATGTTGGCTGTTTAATAGCATGAAGAGAGGTTGATAGATAATGCCACGCGCAATTAGTCAGGTTGCATCACGCAACAGAAGAAAAAAAGTTCTTAAAGCTGCGAAGGGTTCAAGTCAGGGACGTCGCAACTTAATTCGCTCCGCCCGTAATGGCGTCCATAAAGCGTTGCAATACGCATACCGCGACCGCCGGAACCGTAAACGCGATTTCCGCCGTTTGTGGATTCAACGGATCAGCGCCGCCGCCAAAATGGCCGGCACTTCTTATAGCGTCTTCATGGGCGGCCTTATTAAATCAGGCATCGAGATTGACCGTAAGCAATTGGCTCATCTCGCGGTTAGCGATATGGATTCATTTAATCAGCTGGTCGACGCCGTAAAACAACAAGAAGCGTAAGACGCCGTTTTATTTAAGTAAAAACTGAAGCCCGCGGCGATGCACGTCGCGGACTTTTCATGTATAGGTTGAACCGATGACTGAACAACCCGATCTCCGCGCTCAACTCGAGGAAGCAAAGCAGCAAGGGCTAAGTGAATTCGCCAAGGCGGATTCTCTACAGTCTCTTTATGAAGCGAAAACCCTCTATCTTGGCAAAAAAGGCAAGGTAAAAGCGGTTTTGCGTGGATTGGGCAAACTCTCTCAAGAAGAACGCCCGGTGATCGGCCAATTGGCCAACCAGGTCGCCGATGCTCTTGAAGAGGCTTATGATTCATTTCAGGCCAAGTTGAAAGGCGCCGAATCATCCCGCAAACTTGAAGCGGATGAGACGGATATTACTCTGCCTGGAACCTGGAATAAGAGCGGCGCGGTTCATCCCTTGATCCAAACCCAACTGGAGATCGAAGAACTTTTTTATTCCATGGGTTACGATATCTCTGAAGGACCAGAGATCGAGACGGAATATTACAACTTTGAAGCGTTGAATATTCCACCAGATCACCCGGCGCGGGATATGCAGGACACCTTCTTCATGAAAAGCGGTCACGTTCTGCGCACCCATACCTCTCCGGTTCAGGTTCGATACATGAAGAGTCATCAACCCCCTCTGCGCATGATCGCTCCAGGGCGGGTTTACCGCTGTGATTCAGACGTTACTCATTCACCCATGTTCAGCCAGATTGAGGGATTGGTAGTTGATACCGATATCTCTTTCCGCGACCTGCGCGGGACGCTTGAACAACTGATTCATAGTCTCTTTTCTCCTGAAATAGGCGTTCGCTTTCGTCCGTCCTATTTCCCGTTCACCGAACCCAGCGCCGAAATGGATATTGAATGCTTCGCCTGCCGGGGAGAGGACCCCAACTGCCGCATCTGCAAAGGCACCGGTTGGATAGAAATCCTGGGCTGCGGAATGGTTGATCCTGCGGTCTTTGAGTCAGTAGGTTACGACCCCGCCAAATACAGCGGTTTCGCCTTCGGCGTGGGCATCGAACGCATCGCCATGCTCAAGTACCAGATCAACGACATCCGCCTCTTCTTCGAAAACGACGTGCGATTTTTGAAACAATTCTGCTAGAGAATATCCGAAGTAGGTGGTTTTGGTGGGTCGGTAAGGCGTGACCCACCCTACTGGCTGGTTCATATCCCAAGGCGCCATAAAAGCCAAACAGAAAATACGATGGGACACGCTGTTGCTTTTTCCCATCTACTCGCTGGCGCCTGCGTATACTTTTACATAAATTAATGTATAAATGTGATATCAAGATTTTTTTTGGGTATTAATTAATGGAAAACAGTAATCCTATTAAAAAAATTACTATTAAAGGTTTTAAGTCAATTCGAGATTTGGATGAACTCGAATTGTCGAACCTGAATGCGCTTATTGGCGCCAATGGAGTGGGAAAAAGTAATTTTGTTTCTTATTTTAAGATGCTTGGTGAAATGATGGATCAGCGCTTGCAGGTATGGACCAAAAAGCAAGGCGGCGCTGATCGGATATTGACTTATGGGGTTAAAATAACTCCACGATTGGAAACTTTGGTGGAGTTTGGAGAAAATGGATATAAATTCTCCTTGGAACCAACTGCGGAAGATGGTTTTACTTTTGCTGATGAATCTTTTATTTATCAGGGCATAAAGACTCCTTGTAAATTGGTTTTATCTTCGGGAAAATCAGAATCGATGTTGTTGAAAAAGAACTCTGAAGAATCATTAGTTAAAGTCCCTGAGAATTGTTATAGTTCTATTTCAAGTTGGAAGGTATTTCATTTTCATGACACCAGTGATACTGCTGGTGTAAAGCGGCTTTGTTCTTTACATGATAATGCATACTTGCGTTCAGATGCATCAAACCTCGCTGCATTTCTTTATCTTCTTAGAGAAAAATATCCTGATCTTTATCAGAAAATCCGTAAAACAGTGCGGCTTGCGATTCCCTTTTTTGATGATTTTGTGTTGAGGCCGCAGGCGCTTCCCAGTGGAGAGGAACAAATCAGGCTTTTGTGGAAGCAGCTGGATAGCGATTATCCGTTCTGGCCTAGTCAACTGTCGGATGGTTCGATTCGTTTTATATGTCTGGCTACGGCGTTGCTGCAACCTAATCCTCCTTCAACAATCGTAATTGATGAACCGGAATTGGGGCTTCATCCCTATGCTATCACCCTGTTAGGCGCACTGATGCGCTCAAATTCTCAAAGGATGCAGATTATTGTTTCAACCCAGTCGGTTCCTTTATTAAACCAGTTCTCAATTGATGATCTAATCGTAGTGGAGAGAGAAGATGACGCTTCAGTGTTTAAGCGTCTCAATGAAGCAGATTTTAAGGAATGGCTGGAAGACTACAGCATTGGAGAGTTGTGGGAGAAGAATGTATTGGGGGGGAGGCCCGGCAGATGATTCGGGTGCATGTTATTTGCGAAGGTCAAACTGAGGAGATGTTTGTTAAAGAATTGATTTATCCTCAGTTACTATCACATAGTATTGATATTCGTCCTTCCTTGATCGGGAAACCTGGGCAAAAAGGTGGAGATGTCAGTTTTGAGCGGTTGCATGTCGATATAAAAAAAAGGATCAAGGAAGATAGAACTTCTTATTGTACTACCTTTTTTGATTTTTACGGTTTGCCGATGGATTTTCCCGGTAAGGTTGAGGCTGCAAAATGCAGATCAATAGAGGACAAATCTGATAGCATTTGCGCGGCATTGAAAGAAAAACTTGAGCCGATACTTGGTAATGCGATGCGCCGTTTCATTCCATTTGTGCAGATGTATGAGTTCGAGGGGCTTCTTTTTAGCGATGCGGAAAAATTTGCTGAAGGGATTAACGAGCGTGGTTTAACCGCTAAATTTCAGGATATTAGAGATCAATTTACATCACCGGAAGAGATTAATGATAGTAAAGAGACCGCGCCAAGCAAACGAATTAAGAAAATATATCCAGGTTATGAAAAACCGTTATATGGCTCAATGGCTGCTTTGGAGATAGGATTAAAAACCATAAGGCGGGAATGTGGTTTATTTGATTCGTGGCTTTGTCAGATGGAAAGACTTGCTTGAATATATATTGTATATTTGTTCAATCATTTGCGTGGCTCAATATAATCTTCTCAAATGATTGGAATTAAAATATTTTATCCTAGCCAGATGATAGAAAAAAATAAATATGTATATATAGTTGATAGAGATATATCCGGTTAAATTTGGCAGGAAAGGGTTGGACAGGATTGACAGGATAGGTGATTACAAGTAATATTTGGAAATTAGACCCCGAAGAGGGGGATATTTTTTTGCAATAAATTAGATTTAAATGTTTGAATATCAACAAGATATATTAAATATAAAAATACAACATTATTATAGTATGAAGGATCAGCATTATGGGTGAAGGCCTGCTGAAACGCATAATTGACTCTGTGAAGGGCACCAAGTTTGTCGAATCAAAATTCGGCGGTTTTTTGTTTGGAGTACTCACAGAACTGGATACAGTAACGTGGCCAACAAAAGATGAAGTGTATAACTCAACTGTTGTTGTGCTGATTACTGTTGTAATCTTCGCTGTATATAGCGGCTTGTGGGATATCGTCATGAAGTTTGTTCGTGATTGGCTTTACTTATTATATTAATAAAAATCCGTTAGTAATGAATGGTAGTAAACATGATCATGCATTGGTACGTTGTCCATACATATTCCGGATTCGAGAATAAAGTTAAAGAAAACATCGAATCCACTGTTCGCTCGGAGGGTCTGGGCGAAAAGATATCTCAAGTTATGATTCCAACGGAAGAAGTAGTGGAGATACGCGACGGAAAAAAATCGATTTCCACACAGAAGATTTTTCCCGGTTATATAATAGTTGAGATGGATTATGATGATGATACCTGGGCTTTGATCAAGAATACGCCTGGCGTCACCGGATTCGTAGGGACGGGACGTATGCCAATCCCGCTCAGTGAAGATGAAGTGAAAAATATAAAAGAGCATATGAGTCAAACCGAAGACCGGCCCCGTCCGAGAATTGTGTTTGAAGTGAGCGAACAGGTGAAGGTAATAGAAGGACCGTTCTTTAATTTTACAGGTTATGTAGCCGAGATTAATGAAGAACGTGGTCGCTTGAAAGTTATGGTTGATATCCTGGGACGCTCGACGCCCGTTGAACTAGATTTTCTACAGGTGGAAAAAATAACCGTTTGATCTATAATGATTCGTTTGATCTCCGTTTAATTAAAAACGGATAGGAGTAAGAAATATGCCCCCGAAA
This sequence comes from bacterium, assembly GCA_963662285.2. GTDB lineage: Bacteria > Hinthialibacterota > Hinthialibacteria > Hinthialibacterales > Hinthialibacteraceae. Next base: position 1,715,008 of record CAXXMV010000002.1, on the reverse strand, counting down.
AAAGTAATGGCGCTCATCAAGTTGCAGTGTCCAGCAGGTCAGGCTAATCCAGCGCCGCCCGTAGGCCCGGCTCTTGGTCAGCATGGCATTAATATCATGGATTTTTGCAAGCAGTTCAATGAACGAACCAAGGATCAGCCCGGGATGATTATTCCGGTTGTGATTACCGTTTATCAGGATCGTTCCTTCACTTTCATCACCAAATCGCCTCCCGCAGCCGTACTGATCAAGAAAGCGGCTAAATTGGCTAAAGGTTCCCCTGTTCCTAACCGTAAAAAAGTCGGTAAGGTGACTCGTGCGCAATGTGAAGAAATAGCCAAAGTGAAGATGGAAGATCTTAACGCATTTGACATTAGTAATGCGGCCAACATGATTGCTGGAACCGCACGATCTATGGGAATCGAGGTAGTGGACTGATGCCCAAGCATGGCAAACGTTTTAACAAGACAATTGAAGGACTGGATGTAGTTTCCGCTTATAACCTGGATGAGGCTATCAAGTTGGTGAAAAAGTGCGCCACAGCCAAATTCGATGAGACGGTTGAATTAGTGGTTAATTTGGGAATTGATCCAAGAAAAGCAGATCAGCAGCTGCGCGGAACAGTATCGCTTCCTAATGGAACCGGCAAAACTGTAAGAATTGCCGTGTTCGCCGAAGGCGACCTGGCTACTGAAGCCAAAGAAGCGGGCGCGGATGTTGTCGGAAGCGAAGACCTGGCTAAAAAGATTAGCGAAGGATTTATGGATTTTGATCTAGCTATCGCTTCTCCTGATATGATGCGGCATGTCGGTCGATTGGGTAAAGTGCTTGGTCCCCGCGGCCTGATGCCAAACCCCAAGACTGGTACGGTTACTAACGAAATAGGTAAAGCCGTAGAAGAGTTCAAGGCTGGCCGTATCGAATACCGCGCTAATAAATTCGGCGGAGTTCATGTTCCGGTAGGCAAAGCGTCATTTGACGAGAATCAATTGATGGGTAATTTACAGATGGTTATCCGTACTCTGATTCGAGCTAAACCTACTTCAGCTAAAGGCACCTATATAAAAAGCATGTATTTGTCAACAACTATGGGTCCCGGCGTTAAAGTTGAAACAAGTACTTTGCGTGATTTCGCCAAGGCTGCTTAATCGGAATAGTAGACATATAAAAATTCGGTTGCATCAATTGAAGACAGCAGGTTCCTGATTGGATTAATATCCTGCCGAGATTGGCGCCCCAAGATCAAAATTGTTTTTTCTACAGTTCAATGAGCTATAGAATTATTAAATAAAATGATCGAAGGCTCAATCTCTAGGGGATTGAGCCTTTTTTAATTGAAGGTTTGACGGGTGGTGTTTTTAGATTCGCCCTCACCCTGGCCCTCTCCCGTGGGGAGAGGGGAGTACTGCAAGAATCTATGAAAACGATCTATTTCGTCCGTCATGGTCAGACGCTCTACAATAAAGCAGGGCGGCTTCAAGGCCTGGTGGATTCTCCGTTATCAGAATTGGGCGAGCAACAGGCCGCCTGCGTCGCACGTGCATTGAAACCGTTGGGTATTCAGCGAGCGTTGATCAGTCCACTGGGACGGGCGCGACAGACGGCGGGAATTATTCAAGCCGAAACGGGCATTGAAGTAGAGCCGGTGCAAGAATTGAGCGAGGTCTCTTTTGGCGCATTCGAAGGAAATACGCTGGAGCAATTGGAAGAAAAATTTCCCGGTCAGTGGCTCTTAAGAACTGAGAATAAGTGGGATTATCGTCCTCCGGAAGGCGAAGCCAATGTGGACGCAGTTCCACGGGCGCAGCAAATCGTCGAACGTATTGAGCAATGGCAGGAACCGGAGCCGCTGTTAATCGTGGCGCATTTCGCCATCAACCGAATCATCCTGTCCCTGCTGGCGGATATCCCGCCGGATGAGACAGTGAAGATTGACGTACCGCATTCAACTATCTACCGGGCGCAGAGTGATAATGGCTGTTGGCGCTTGAGTTATTGGGATACGGAAAATACAGAGGAGGCGTTTGAACCGGGATGGATGATTCAACCTGATCCGGTGAGCGCTGACAGAAGATAACAAATAGTAAATGTTAAGCAGTATTTAATGATAAGAAATATATTTGGAAGGAGGTGAAAGATAGATGACAGTTACACGATCTGATAAAGAGAAACTGACTCAGCTTTATACAGAAAACCTTGAAGGAGCCGCCGGCTTTCTACTTTTTAACTATCACAAACTTTCGGTTGATAAGATATCGGCATTACGCAACCAAATTCGTGAAGCAGGTGGAGTTATGCGAGTTGTTCGCAACCGTATGATGAAGCGGGTAATTGCTGACCGGCCATATAAAGAAGATATCAACAATTTGCTGCTTGGTCCCAACTGCGTGATTTTCTCGGGAGATGATCCTGTTGCACCAGCGAAAATCCTAATGGAATTCGCTAAGAAGAATGATCAAATTGAGATTCGAGGCGGAGTCGTCGGTGAAGATTATCTGGATGCAGCGCAGGTAGCGATATTATCCAAGACGCCTTCACTGAATCAACTGCATTCCATGATTTTGGGAAGCGTCAAAGCCCCGGCCAGCAATGTTCTGGGTTGCGTCAAGGGTCTGCACAACAAATTGCATGGACTGATGAAGGCTTATTGCGAAAAACTGGAAGATGCAGCTTAAGATTAGTCTTAAGTTTTTAATAGATATAAGTTTTATACATAAATATAAAAAACAATAAATTTTTGAAGGAGTATTATCTGATGGCAAGCGAAAAAATAGAAAAAATACTTGAGGATATCGCAGCTTTAACGCTTCTTGAAGCGAAAGAGTTAGCGGACGAAATGGAAGAGAAATTCGGCGTTACCGCCGCCGCGCCAATGGCCGGTATGATGATGGCCGCTCCTGGTGAAGGCGCTGCTGTTGAAGAGCAGACCGAATTCGACGTTATGCTCATGAGCCCTGGATCACAGAAAATCAAGGCTATCAAAGTAGTTCGTGAAATCACCAGCCTGGGTCTTAAAGAAGCTAAAGAATTGGTTGACAACGCTCCTAAAGCCGTTAAAGAAGGCGTCACCAAAGAAGAAGCTGAAGCAGTTAAAGCCAAACTGGAAGAAGTCGGCGCCGTTGTTGAAATTAAATAAGACGGTTTTCGATTATCTTTACATGAATAAATCAACGGGGCTTTGCGGCCCCGTTGTTGTTTTAAAGGATTTGTGGTTTTTATGGGCTATTGGCTTGGGCGCCCACAAGGGGCGCAGCCTACTTGACACAGGGGAATTTGATGGTTAGAGAATTAGAATAGGTTATTGAGGAGAGCTCATTTGTGAAGAAACGTTATATTTTTCTGGTGATATATGCGGTTTGCGCTGGCATTGTGGTCAGCGTGGCCATGATATCCGTCTTGCCTAAAGATCATCCCGAAAATACTTATCTACCGCTTAGTTTAGATACCTCTGAATGCCGGTTGAAGAAAGTCTGGGATGAGGAGGAGATTGTGGTTCCGGGGCCGTTGACGTTTCCCGTCGCCTTTACGGAAACTGCTGAATATATTCAATGGGAGCATACCGGCAATATTAAAACTTTTGTTTTTACTGATGAAGATCAGATGAAATATGTGATCCAAGCCTATGCTTTTACTATTGATCAAACGCAGAAGCGGCGGCCTTTGATTCCTAACATTGCGCGGTACAGGGAAGATGGTACGATGGAAAAGACGACGGTTTATTCTCATTATGGCGTACCTGAATCATGGACGGTTTATGGGGATGATGGAAAGAGCAAGAAAATTGAGATAAAGACGCGCAACAAGGGTAAAAATGAATATTTCATCCAATACATATATGAATATCAAGACGATGGAAACATACGTGAATACCGGGCTAACTTTAAAAAAGAGATATATCAGGAATGGATGTTGGATTCAAAGAAGAGCGTTTTAGAAATCCTTAACGGTGGACATCGATTAGATTCCACCAGGAAAGAAACGGAAAACTAATAAACTATGATAAATACCCGATATTGAAAATAAAAAGGATATTCAATTTGTTATAATAAAGTGGCTTGATCAAGGGCTGACCGCAATGCGGTCTTGCCCTTGGCGCCCATACGAAATGCTCAACGGGGGCATAGTTTTGATTCCACCGGGAACAAAACGAAATAAGTGAGGCGATTATGAAACGTCGTGATTTTTTGGGAAGCATGTTGGCTGCTGGTTCGGCGGTCACTTTGATAAATAGTCCTGCTTTTGGAAAATCCAGTTCTGCGTCTGTAAAAAAGGATGTTGATGTACTGGTTGTTAATGGCAGCATCGCGGGATGTCTGGCTGCGATTAAAGCGGCTAAGCAGGGCAATAGAGTTCTGCTGGTTGAATCGCGTAGTTTTCTGGGCAGTGATATCGCCGCAACTTTACGCCCCTGGATTAAGACCAATGGCATTGAGAATATCAGTGATGATTTGAAAGATATGCTGTTTGGTGGAGAGAACATTAAAGGATTATCCAAAGCAGTTGAGACTCCACTGCACTTAGGCGTCTTGAAGAAGAACCTGCTTAAGTCGTTGCAAGGGGCGGGGGTTGATGTTCTGTTTATGTCGCAAGTTGCTGGAACATTGATGTATAAAGACCGCGTTGCAGGAGTCGTGGTTGGTAATAAGAGCGGCTTGCAAACTATCCTGGCCAAGACTGTGATTGATTGCAGCGAAGATTATGGCGTGGCGCGTATGGCTGGATCGAAGATCAAGCAGGTTGTTGATCAATTTTCGGTTCGTAGAGTAATTGAATATTTCTCGGTTAGCGACGTGAAAATTGAAACTATAGACATCCCATCCAATCTTGGCGTATCCGGTAACCGGATCATGATTCATCCTGGGGGTATGGGTCAAGGCCATGCCTATGTTGAGTTTTTGATCCCCATAACTTGCAATAGCGTTGATTATAAAGAGATAATGAGTTGGGAGACCGGGGCCAGGACTATAACTATTTTGCTGGCGGCATATCTAAAGAAAGATATGCCGGAAAAATTCGGAGATGCAGTTATCGTTCAGTCTTCTTCGGAATTGCGAATGCCGCCGCTCTATTCGGTGGATGTAAATAGCGCAAATGAGATTAAAGATTGCCGTAATCTTTTTGTATGCAATGGCGGTGATATGCTGCATGAAACATGGGATGGCGACGATCTGCTTAAAATGAATCTAAAGATCACATCAATGGTTGACGCCATATCTGAACGGGTTGCCGGAGTGAAAGTTTCACCTGCGTCCGAAGACCTGATGGTACGCATGAATCAGCGGGAATTTGCGTTCAATGCTTTGTCGCCCCAGCAACAATATGATCACCGTTTCAGTTTGGAATTCTATGCATTGGATTTACCAGCGGCGAAGAATCTTCCCCAGATGGATGCCTGTAATGTACTGGTGGTCGGCGGGGGGACGGCGGGGGCGTCGGCTGCGATTTCCGCAGGGCGTATGACGGGTAAAGTTACGGTGGTCGATGCTTTTTCCGGTCTGGGCGGAACCGGGACGCTGGGCGGCATCAATAATTACTATCATGGATATAGTGGTGGATTCAATAAAGAACTTGATCAAAAAGTCTATGATATGACGGATCGAATCAGCGCGCGTTTCAAGATGTCTTCGTGGAATGTTGAAGCCAAGATGATGGCGCTATTCTATGAGACCAGAAAGAATGATAGTCAGATATTTTTTAGAACCAAGGCGGTAGGCGTAGTATTGGAAGGTAAAAGCGTCAAAGGCATCATTGCTCTTAATGCGGATGGCCTGAGCGTCATCAGATCGGAAGCGACCATTGATGCGACCGGTGATGGAGACCTGGCGGTCTGGTCGGGCGTGAAAAGCGTACTGGGCGATGCGCGGGGCGGAGACCTGCAAACTTACAACCTGTGCAACTGGCGTTTGAATAAACAGGTCAATGGCGTAAATCTTGATTTGGGCGTAATCGATATCACCAATAATCGCGATGCTTCACGGGGAATATTGATCGGTCATAAGTATGGCGTTGATTATGATTTTTCTCAGTTTCCATGCGTGCGCGAATCGAGACATATCGAGGGTGATTATCATTTCAGCGAAGAAGATGTGTTTTTGCAGCGCCGTTTTCCAGACGCAATCGCTATTGGATTAACCGATTTTGATTCTCATGGATTGCAAGGCTCTTTGTTAGCCCGTTTAGGATATATCCCTTACCATCGCGATGAGAAACTGGTGCGCATACCGTATAGAGTTTGTCTGCCGAAGGGAATAGAGGGGCTGTTGGTTATCGGCAAGGCCCTGTCGGCCAGCCGTGATGCATTTTGTTTTATGCGAATGCAGCGCGACCAGCAAAACCTGGGCTACGCGATTGGTATGGCGGCGGCGGAAGCGGCTGGCAGGCGTATTTCGTTGAGATCAATTGATATTAATAAACTGCAAAAACACTTGTTGGAAAAAGGTATTATCCGGCAAGAGGATATCGGCTCGCCTGATACGGGGGCGCCCTCAGCGCAGAGTCTGGTTGAATCTTTGGTTAAAGGCGACGACAAAGCTTTGTTACTGAGTTTTTGTTTAGATAAAAACGTGATGCTGCCTCTGCTTGAAGAAGCGTATGCCAGCAAGGCATCAGATAAATTGTTAGTTGCGATGGCGTTGGCGAGATTCGGATCGAACACAGGAGTTGATATTCTTCTACAGGAACTGAACGCGCTGAAGGATAAACCTCAACACAGCGAGATTGATTCCAGCAAACGTCCCTATGGGGGGATTGTTGGTGAAACCAGCGTTTATTGGAGAGTGAACCAACTTATTGTATTGCTGGGATTATCGGGCGATAAACGCGCTTTGGATACTCTGTGTGATATAGTAAATCAGACCGAAGCGGGAGGGCCGCAGCAAGCTAATCCCCGGCTGCACTGGCGGCGCATCCCCAATTACGACCGGATTATTTCATTGTGCTTCAGCCTGGATTTATTGGCGGATAAAAAATGCATCCCCGCGTTGGAGGCTTTGTCGGCTAAACCATTTATCGGCGGATACACCGCCAAAAAAGGTATTGACGGAGAGCAGAAATTCTCCAGCGCCTATCTGGAATTGGTTATCGGGAGAACATTGGCCAAGTGCGGTGGGAGCAAAGAAATTCTTGATAATTATGCGGGAGATATTCGATCGGTTCTGGCTGACCATGCGTGTGATGTATTGCATGGGAGGGGATAGGGTTGCCAGATATATTAAGTTATCCTTGGTGGGCTACGCTATCGCTTTTAGCCCACCCTACGCGTAGGCTATCGTAGGTGGTTTGATCAAGGGCTGCCCGCATATCGGGCGCCCACGAGGGGCGCACCCTACATTGGATGGTTTTCTATGATTCGTGGCGGATTTGGTAGATGCCCGACTGGCGTCTTTGTTCGGCTTTTATGCTGAGATAGGTGTTCTCGTGGATATCCAGCCCAATGCGTTTGATCAAGTCTTTGATGTAATCGATATGGGGGCAGGCCGGGCCGTGGTAGTTATCCTGAGTGATACAGGATGAGAGCTGCACCACTATACGGTCTTTGGTTATGGCTTCCTTCTTTTTAATGCTTTTACAGAAATGGCTCAGTTTGCGCTGTACGGCAAGGCCGCAGCATCCACCACAGGTCATGTTTATGGTGCGGTAGTTGACGTCCGGGCTGTAATCAACAAAGCCGCCGACGCGTTCATGGAAGGCTTTCTCGCATAGGTATCCGGAGCAGCGTTCTTTTACGATGTGGCATTGTACGATGACGATGTAATCTTTGTTTTCTATCATTGTTTTATCCCCAAATCATATTTGAAATATGATTATGCAATATGTTGGTAGCAATGCGCAAGGGTTGTTGTTATCAACCCTCACCTAGCCTCTCCCAATCTTGGGAGAGGGATTTTTGGGTGGTTGCATAAGACGATGGGACACGCTGCTTGGGTGGTTATCATACCCATGATTTTTTTTTGCTTTGTCCCATCCTACGTTTGGTTATCCCTGGTGATGATATACATCCCAGTATAGATATTTATCAAAGGCTTCAGCTAGAATTGCTGCGCAATTGGATGCGCTCATTGCTACATGGTGTTCAAAGCCCTGAGAGCAGATATAGTGCAGCAGGTTTTGCATGCCGGGGATTTCAACTACAGCATTGGCGCCGAAGCTGGTTAATGGATCATCGGTGAACTGGCCTTCTCCTACATAGGCGCGGATCATGCCGATGTTATCATCGGTGCTGATGCGGGCGTATGTCATGGGTCCGCCTGCGGTCCTGCCGGAGACGGCGCCGTAGGCTTTATCATCGCCGAGGATGGCGCCCAGGATGTCCGATGCCTGCATTTTCATATCGGGCAGGAAGCATTTAGCCCAGTTTCCGCAATGGAAGAGTACGCATTTATTGGGATCGTCACCGTAATTATTGTTCCAATCGACCAAGGCGCTGGGGGTTTGCGAGGCCAGTTGCAGGGCGTACATGCCCAGGACTCCGGTGATGTCGACTTCGCAGGCGCTGGGCATTAATTTATCGCTCATCAGGCTCATCAGGGCGCATGAGTTGACGCCGTAATTTTCCTGGATTGAGGTCCAGCACTGGATGGCCGTGCCATCCAGTTCCAGTTCATCCATCCAGTCGGTTATAGCAATGGCCAGTTTCGCCATCATGAGCATGGATTGAGCAGGAGAATTAGTGCAGTTGGCGTAACAGGTAATCTCTTCGATTTTAGCTTTAACTTTGGCATCATCGTCGCCCATTTTCCGGGCTTTGCCGAAAATCTCTGATAGGTCGATAGTCGAGACGCTGACGCCGGATTCCTGGAGAATTTTTTCGCTGTATCGCACAGTATTGAAAGCGTTGGGACGCGCCCCGATAGCGCCCAGTCTGGCGGACCGCATTCCCTTAACGACGCGGCAAACGCCGAGGAAGCGCTGCAAATCAACCTTGAAACTGTCCGATAGGGGATCGACGGTATGTTGGGTGGTCAATGAGAAGGCATAGCCATACTGACGAAGGTTGTTGCAAGCGGAGATTTTGCCGCAGAAGGAATCCCGACGGCATTCAAGGTTCATTTTATCCATAGCATCGGGATAAGCCTGCACCAGAATTGGAACGCGCAACCCTGATAATTTAATGGCGTCAGCCACGCCTTTTTCGTCGCCGAAATTGGGCAGGCACACAAGGATGCCATCGATTTTGTCACTATGTTTTTTAAAAAGTTCAGCGCATTGTTTGGCGTGCGCCCAGGTTTCGACTGATCCCAGTTTGGTTTGATTCTCATCCAGCATAACTGGTTCGATATTCATTTGATTGAATAGGTTCAAAATATCCTGGCGGGCAGCGGAAATTAGCTGGTCAGGAAAGAAATTTCTGTTTCCAAGTATTACTGCAATGGTTGATTTTTCCATTTTATTATCCCCTTTTTGGGTCATATTCATGAAATAGCGTTAAACTTACGAAAAATTCTCGCTTTTTTCAACGCCTCATGGTTGTTTGACATGATGATTAAAGCGATTTTCAATGAAAATGAGTTAGAGCGCCGGATTGGTTAAACGGTAAAGTATTCATTTCATTAAAAAAACGGGTTCAAAGATTTTTAAATATCAGGTAACATAACATATTTACAGAAATTAGTTAAGCTCAATTTCCAGAGTACTTGATATAATAACATTCATTTTGGCGTTTTTAAAAAGACTAAAGGTAATAATAAATAAATCTATTTTGATAACCGCTCTAGAAGGAATTTCTTATGACACGGTCAACTTGCGCTGCATCCCGGCGATTATGGTTATTCTATTTGTTACTCGCGGTGGTTGGCATTTCAGAAACTGCTTTATCCCGAGTAGATGACGCCAATAAGCAGGCGCCGGCAAGCGTGGCGCCGATGTCTGCGACTCCTTCATTAATTGTAACCGTGTATGACGCTGAAACTGGCGATACAGTCAAAAGCGCCACTGTATCGATTGATACAGGTGAAAGTATATTAACCAATAAAAATGGTCAATGTACATTTGCAGTATTATCGGCAACAGATCATGTGATTGATGTAACCAAGACGGGATATTACCTTATAAGAAAACCAACCACCTCCATAGATACTGAATACACGACGAGGATTTCCATCCAATTGCCGTTGGTTTTAAGCATAGTAGCCGATGCGACTCAGTTCTATGCTGAGACCGGCGCGTTATACAGTCAGCCGGTTTCGGCCAAGGGTGGAGAGCCGCCTTATCAATATTCAGTATCCGGGGGAGCGTTGCCGGCGGGGATGGTTCTCGATGGATCGAGCGGAGTAATATCCGGCGTTCCAAGCGAGGCCGGCGTATATAATTTTACAATCCAAGCGTCTGATTTTCATTCATCGGTAGAGGAATCATTTATCATCACTCAAGTAAATCCATTAGTTTTTACGGATGATTTACGATTTCCAGATGGTACAGTCGGTGAATACTATTTGTCGAAGATTACAGTGATAGAAGGGAAGCCGGATTATTGGTTTTCGGTATCAAGTGGAGCGTTGCCAGATGGTCTTAAGCTTTCGGCATCTGGAATCATTAGTGGAACGCCTACTACGCGCATTTCAAAATCTTTCATCGTTCAGGTGAGGGATGTACGAGATGCAACGGAAGAACAAGAGTTTATAATAACAATATTCGATCAGATTTCAATCACAAATAATCGATTCAAGAATGGTAAGACCGGCAGTTCGTACAACCAAAGTTTATCTCATATAGGAGGCAATGATTTTGAATCGGTTTCGTGGAGCGTGCAGAGTGGTGAATTGCCGCCTGGATTGAGCGTGAGGCAATCCGATTCGCTGGCATGGGTGATATCCGGCGTTCCAAGCAAAGCAGTATCGACCATTGCAACGTTGAAAGTAACTGATTTTGATGGACGCAGTTCCACCAAGAGATTTACTTTTTATGTTACCGATTTAGATTTGGCGCTCGCTACCAAGTATGTTTTCAATGGACATGATGGTCCCGTCGGTTTGGTGAAGTTTTCGCCGGATGGAAGAAAAGCCATAACCAGCGGATTAAATGATCAAACACTTTTCCTTTGGAATCTAGATACGGGCAAACAGATTTATAAGATCGAACGCACGAACAAAATTCTTGGCGCCGCGTTATCGATTGACGGCCAACAATTGCTCACTGGAGATTCAAGCGGATTACTCTCGCAATGGAATGCTGAAACCGGTAATTATCTTCAATCTTTTTCAGGTGGACACACAGAGCAGGTAGTCGACCTGATGTTGACCAAGGATGATAAATGGATGCTATCCGGAAGCGAGGATAACACAGCAATCCTGTGGGATCCTCAAATATGGAACAAGCAGTTAGCCTGGTTTGTCTATAAGAAATATATCGGTCATAGCGATAATATTTCTGCGGCGGTCTTCTCTCCGGATGAAACTAAAATACTGACGGGCAGCCATGACAAAACAGCGATATTATGGGACAAAGCATCGTCGAGTCAAATTGCTACTTTTGCGGGTCATGGGGGTCCGGTTAACGCAGTCGATTTCTCTCCAAGCGGTTCGATGATCGTTACGGCGGCAGGAGAACCGGATAATACGGCAAAGTTATGGACATGGAGCGGTTCAACGGCGATTAACCTGGGAAGATATGATTTTCATAGCGGCGCGATCAATGCAGCTGCCTTTTCTCCGAATGAAAATCAAGTTTTAACTGGAAGCGATGACCATTCGCTCATACTTTGGGATGCAGATGAACTTAGTACTATTCTCTCATTTGATCAGCCCATGGCGCCGACCTATAGCGTCGCTTTTTCACCGGATGGGCAATATTGCTTAAGTGGACATGACGACGTATCGATTCTGCGATGGCTTGGGCCTTCGTTGAAAGTTGAAGTCAAAAATTTGACGGCAGGAACGCCGGTATCCGGCGCCACGGTAACCATCGCCGGTTTAACCCGATTAACCGATTCAGCAGGTCAATGCAGTTTTCGCTATATCCCAAACGGTGATTATGAAATCCAGGTTAGTAAATCCGGATTACAGATGTTAAATCAAACAACGGTTAATATTGTTCAATTTCAAACGATGCAGTTGGAAATTGATTTGATTCCAAACTCAGATAATCCTCTCAATATTTTCACAACTTCTTTACCCAGAGCGGAAACAGGGCGTTATTATGATCAACAGATTGTGGTTGGCGGTGGTCGCGCGCCTTATAAATTCACAATTCCCTATGGAACATTACCTCCTGGATTGAGCCTGCAATCTGCAAATGGGATTATTTCGGGGACGCCGACGGTTGAAGGCTCTTATAAATTCAACATCAGCGTTTTGGATAGCGATTTCATTTATGTTGAACAGGAATTTATCATTAATCAGGATAATCCAGTAACGATTATAACGCCTGAGCGATTGAAGAATGGAACGGTTGGAATTTCCTATCCATTTAGTTTTGAGTTGTTCGGTGGATTAGCTCCATTCAACTTTGCAGTGGTATCCAGTTCATTACCCGGGGGATTGACGATGTCAACGGATGGGAAGATCAGCGGTTCGCCAACGGCGGCGGGCGTCTTCTCATTCAAGGTAAAAGTGACTGACGCCCGTAATGAAACTCATCAAAAAGAATTTGACCTGGATATTTTTAATCCGATAACCATCGATATGATCCGATTAAACGATGGGGTTGTAGGTCATGGATTCAAGCAGCAACTTACCATAAGCGGAGGAAATCCTAATGGTCCTTATGTATGGGATTATAACTCAGGACGTGATATTCCCGGCGTCGATCTGATTCAGGAGGCTTCGCAGAGTTGGGTTTTGTCGGGTACGCCGACGGAAGATTTCTTTGAGACGCTGGTATTTGCAGTAAAAGATCAAGACGGGCGCAGCGCCATAAAGGATTATCTGCTGGAGATTTATCCACCTATTGAAATTACAACGGATTATTTACCTGATGGACGTCGCGATGAGGCATATTCAGAAGTAATCGAATTCGAAAGCGGCGCGCCTCCGTTTTCATTTACCGCTTCCGGGCAGTTGCCGGCCGGATTGTCATTGAACAAACTTACCGGCGTGATTTCCGGGATTCCGACTATATCCCAATTAAAGACTTTTACAGTAAAAGTTACAGACAGCGCTTACCCGGATAAGCAAAGCGTTGAGAAATCGCTTACTATCCGTATTGTATCGGACATGGTAATCTTGACTCCTTCGTTGTTGGCTGGCGTTGTGAGGGATGTCACTTTAACGCCAATTATTTTATCAGTATCAGGTGGAACACCGCCTTATAGCTGGTCTCTAGTTGATGGAACGCTGCCGGATGGAACAGAAATAAGCTCAGCCAGTGGAGAGATTCGAGGCATTCCCGCAGAATACGGCGACTTTGATTTTACGTTGCGGGTAAACGATGCGGATGGCGCGACTGCGGATAAAAGGTTTAGTTGGCGCGTGTTTGATACGCTGAAAATATTGAGCGACGCGGTTCCCAATGCGGCGAAAGAGAGCGATTATTATTTCCGTATCAGCCTTAGCGGGGGCGAGCCGCCGTTTTTGTGGCAGATAAAATCCGGCGCATTACCCGGCGGTCTGCAATTAGCTAAAGATACCGGCGCCTTATTCGGTAGACCGATAGAAAACGCTTCAGTCGAATTCACCGTGCAGGTCAGCGATGGCATTGAATCAGCGCAGACAGTTGAAAAAACTTACAGCATCATGGTTGATGATAATATTTTCCCGCCGGACAGGAGGCTTCCGGATGGCGTTATTGATATTCCTTATAATGTTACATTTTATACTGAAGTTGGTATTGCTCCGTATGTCTGGCGGATAGCAAGCGGCGCGTTGCCTGAGGGTATATCGTTTGAAGGCTCTATCGGCAACAACAGCAGTATAGCCGGTACGCCGATTCAACCGGGCAGTTATTCATTTCAGTTATCTTTTACAGATTCCAGCATTCCTGTTATAAATCAATCGCGGGATTATGAATTAAAAATTATTACTCCAATTCCCACTCCAACGCCGACATATACCTCGACGCCGACTCTTACCCCTACGCCTACAGCCACACCGACGCCCACTATAACATTTACGCCAACAATAACTTCAACGCCGACCATAACGCCGACTTTTACAATGACATCCACGCCTGATCCGAACGATACTCCTACACCGGGGCCTTCGCCAACCAATACGCCGTTTTACACTCCTACTCCGGGCGTGGCGCCTAATTCGGTCAACGTATATGATGACGACCTGAGTCAGATATCATTGACCGGACAGACTGATTTCGACGATCTTGATGACCGGATTCTTTCCATCAGATGGAATTACAGCGGCTCTGAACCGGTTTATGAATGGCATGTTTATGTCAAGCAAGGCGATGGAGGATATTTCTTTATCGGTAAAACCAGCCAAGGCGCCTCACGATCTTTCTTATGGCGCCAGGCGAATGTTAACGCCCAATACCAATTCCGGGTTTGGGGACTCTATAAACGGGAAAATGATTCGACAGGATTGATTGTACTTACTCAGCCCGGACCGATGGGATATAACCTGAGCGACGGTTCGGCCATAAAACTGAAACGGATCGCCAATCCGGACGATATACCGGCAAGAACGGCGCGGGTGTTTGATGATTTGTATCATGGAACGAATCTTAGCGGCAGTCAGGATACTGACTCCTACCTGGAACGGGCATTGGCGATTAAATGGAATCCCGGACAGGGGCAAATCAGCAACTCGCATGTATATATCAGTACTGATGGCAGGAACTATTCGTTTCTTGGTCAGACCGGCGCCAGCGATGTTTATTATTACCGTTTTGATGGCAATGGAACCTTCTCGACAGCAAATATTTGGCGTGACGGTCCTCAGGCCAACACTACATATTGGTTCAGGGTTCTGGCGATTAAAACCACCGGAGAAGTGGTTCAAATGGATACCGGTCCGGTTGGATTTTCTCTGAAAGTAGAGAATACTCCAACGCCCAATGTTCCCGATAAACCGACTCCTCTTCCTGATGCTGAAATCACGATTGATATAGCGGGGCTTCCCGGTGGCTCTAAATCTTTGCAACTGGTTCCAATTCAATCCGGAGTTTTCCTGATGGGATCGCCGGATAATGAAGAGCAACGCGAAGATGATGAAGGACCACAGCACCATGTCACCATCAGTCGGAGTTTCTATCTGGGTAAATACGAGATTACCAATGCTCAGTTCGCCGCTTTTTTGACAGTTAAAGGAGCCAAGAGTGAAGAAGAATTTGATTATCTGAATGAGGATAGCGAAGATAACCGCTTTAGTCTAAACGGCGACCAATGGATAGTGGATGCTGGTTATGAAAACATGCCGGTGGTAAATGTCACTTGGTATGGAGCGCGGGATTTTTGTTCATGGATTAATGAGATAGATGGTGTATTGAACTATAGTCTGCCAACCGAGGCTCAGTGGGAATACGCCTGCCGCGCAGGAAGCTCGACGCGTTATTATTGGGGCGATGATCTCACAGAATCAGTTATCAACGACTATGCATGGTATAACGCAAACGCCGGGGATAATGTTAATCAGGTAGGTTTGAAGAAACCTAATGCTTGGGGATTGTATGACATGAGCGGCAATGCCTGGGAATGGTGCGGTGATTTGTTCGGCGAGTATCAGTCGAGTTCTCAAGTTGATCCGGTGGGCGCCGATTCCGGCATAGTGCGGGTTGGGCGCGGGGGTGGTTATAAATCCAAGGCGTCCGGCGCCCGTTCGGCCCGGCGCAGTTGGGATTTGCCCGAATTCAGCATGGGATTTCGCCTGGCTGGAGCACTGAAAGATTAGAGCGATTCTCATATAATACGCACGCATATCAGTTTTGCCGATTATTTGGTAATTGATTATAGATTATGAGTATGCAAAAAGTGGATAGATGCTAAAAAACAAAAATCATTAACAATCTTCTAAAGAAATGAATTCAAACAATGCGAATCAAGCCAAGAATTATTGTAATCGTAAGCGTTTTTACGGCTAGTTTATGCTCATCATATACTTATGCCGGGATCAATTATATCTGGTGGGAAGGCGAAAAACCTATTGAAACCAATTTCCCCGCCAGCGTGTGGTTCAATGGCGGGGCGCTGGAAGGAAAGCAACATCTGCTTTCAGGTGGAACATGGTTAGCCAATGATGGAAACCGGTCCGGCGCGGCGGCATTCGCCAAATATTCGGTTGAGGTTCCCCAAGCAGGCCAATATGAATTTTGGACCAGAAAATTCTGGAAGCACGGGCCATTTGAATGGCGCTTCGACGACCAGTCCTGGCGCGTTTGTTCAAGAGACGTCGCGCTGGCGGACAGCGTGGAAATTGCGCAATTTCTCAGCGCCAATTGGGTATCGCTTGGGTCAGTCGAATTAGCTGAGGGAACCAGAACGTTTGAACTGCGTCTGCTGGCAGAGCAGGGAGAATCAGAGACCGCCTGTTTTGATTGCTTCCTGCTTACCCAGATACCATTTGCGCCGCGGGGAAAATTAAAACCTGATGAACGTTCGGGCGATGCGGATGAAGGCTTCTTCGCCTGGGAACCGGAACTGGATGCATTCAACGATAAGGCTTTGCTTGATCTACGCTATCTCAACGAAGACGTAGCAGGTCAAAATGGATTCATTCAACATGACGGCGAACGCTTTTTACTGGGCGATAGTACTCCAATCAAATTCTGGGCGGTAAATCTATCCAGCGAGATTGCCGGATTAAACCGTTCTTCAATTGATTACATGGCGCGGCGTCTGGCTAAATCGGGCGTTAACATGGTGCGCTATCACAGCCCGCTTTTCGATTCGGCTAATGTAGACCAGGTCAGTTCCAAAAAACTGGACGACCTTTTTTATCTGATATCGGCGCTGAAAAAGAACGGCATCTATACCACGCTGAGTTTCTATTTCCCGCTCTGGTTCACAATCAAGCCGGAATACGGCATTGATGGCTATGACGACGCATCCAATAAAACGCCTTTCGCCCTGCTCTATTTCGATCAACGCATGCAGCAGATTTATAAATCGTGGGCCAGACAATTATTGACCACCACCAATCCCTACACCGGATTAAAACTGGCCGACGAACCATCAGCCGCCATTGTCGAGATCATCAACGAGGACAGTTATTTCTTCTGGACTTTCAGTTCTTCCAATATACCAAAAATCCACTGGAACAGATTGGAAAAACTCTTCGGCCAATGGCTCGTAGATCGTTACGGATCATTGGATAAAGCCTCCACCGCCTGGGGCGGCGCCAAAGATAACGGCGACGATTTCGCTGCGGGCGTTGCTCATCTATTCGACGCCTGGAACATGACGGGCGACGCCGTGAAAAATTTCAGCCCGGCCAAAGTAAAACGCATCGGCGATCAGGTTCGTTTCCTGACCGAACATCAACGCGCTTTTTATTCCAACATTCGCAACTATTTCAAGGATGAACTGGGATCAAAAAGTCTGATCAGCGCCAGCAACTGGCATGTAACTGATGCCAACATGCTTGATGCGTTGGAGCGCTATACATATACCGCCGGCGATGTTATCGACACGCACGGCTATTTCGGCGGGGCGCACTCCAGTCCTGATGGGCGGCATTCATATTCTGTAGCCGTAGGGCATACCTTTGAAAACCTATCTGCGCTGAAAGTCCCGGAGCAATTGCCGTTGCAATTCATGCAGACCGCTGGCTTCCCCCAGATTATTTCCGAAATCGGTTGGACTAATCCCAATATATACCGCGCCGACTATGCTTTCCTGGCCTCAGCTTATGGTTCGCTGCAAGGGGTGGATGGATTTTATACCTTCGCTTTGGGCGGCGCTTCCTGGGATACCTCGATGAAAAAGTTCGCTCTGTCATGTCCGGTTATCCTGGGTAATTTCCCGGCTTACGCCCTGATGTACCGCCGCAGCGATGTCACCGAAGCCGATCCGGTGATTCATCAAATCATCGATCTGGAAGACCTATATAAAATGAAGGGATCAGGCGGCTCAGCTGCACAGGCGCTCGATGATCTACGCCTCAAAGACATCCCCCCCGGCCAGTCAGCAACCGGCGATGTCAATAATATTGATCCACTCTCTTTCTATGTGGGTAAAGTAATCCGCTCATACGGCTCAAACACCGGAGATTCAGTAGAGACCAATTTCGCTCAGAATATCGACCGGCAAAACAAAATCGCCTTCAGCCAGACTGGAGAATTGAGCTGGCATTACGGCAATGGTTACGCCCTGATCGATACAGCTAAAAGCAAGGGCGCCGCAGGCTTCAGCGACGCCGCAAAAGCATACTCATTCAAAGATCATATTGTTCTTAAAATGAACAATAACTACAGTTCCGTCCTGCTCATTTCACTCGACGATCAACCCATCAAGAGTTCCAATAACATCCTCATCCAAACCATGACCATCGAACGCCCCTATGGATTCAAAACCTCCGGCGTCAACAGTGGAACCATTAAAGATATGGGAACCTACCCCTTCGGCGTGGAAAAGATCGATGTGGAGATCACACTGGGCGAAGATTATCCCGACGGTTATAAATTGATTCCATTGGATGAAAACGGCTATCCCAAAGGCGATCCAATAGACCTGCAACGTCGTGCGGAATATAATGATTTCCAATTCAAATTAACCGAAAATGCGGTTTATCATGTTTTACGCCGTCAACCTATCAGCAGCGTCAATGATTGGGCGGCGCGGGAAAGGTCGGCTAAATGAGACGCTATTTAATATTACCCGTTTTTTTCTTGATCAACATATCAGTCTTGGCGGATGATCCTGGCGCCAAGATTGAAAAAGACATCATCGAAGGTTGGACGGCGCCTTACCTCAACTGGCATTATCACCCCGATCATGTCATCCCGCCCAAACCTGGCATCAAAGGCTTTGATAAGATCAAGATGGTTGATTGTCCAACCATCTACCAGATACCCGGCGACGAAAAATGGTATATGAGTTTTATCGGCTTCGATGAAGAGGGCTATCAGTCCTTTGTTGCAGAAAGCGCTGATCTTGTCCATTGGGATAATCACCGCCTGGCCATGGGATATGGACCTCAGGGGCAATTCGATCATGGCGGCAGAGTAATCGGCGCCTTCTTGTATGAATCTTATGATATCAAGGCGCCGCGGCTTCTCAAAAAATTCCAGGATAAATACTGGACGCTATACGGCGCCTACCCGCGTCAGGGCGGTTATGAACTGCGCCCCGGTTCGGAAGGCGCAGCCTTCAGCGATAACGGTCTGCAATGGCGCCGCGCTAAAGAATCCACCATACTAGCTGTGACTGATCCTGATTGCCAGGCCTGGGAAAAAGATTGCATCTACCAACCCTGGCTGGTTCAACACCAGGGCGAATTCTACAATTTCTATAACGCAGCTGATGGCTCCATAGAACAAAGCGGTCTGGCCTTTTCAACTGACCTGATCAACTGGAACAGGTTCAAGCAGAACCCGATCCTTCGCAACACTCCCGGTGGATTCGATGACCGGTTCTGTTCCGATCCAAAAGTATTTTGGGATAAAGATCACTGGGTGATGTTCTATTTCGGAGTCGGACATGGCGGCGCCCATATCATGGCTGCTTTCTCAAAGGATTTACTCCATTGGACGGTGCGCCCCGAACCGCTCTATAAGAACGGCGGCCATCCCGGTGGACTTGATAAAACCTACGCGCATAAAATTTCACTGGTTTTCAATCCAGACAACCAGACATTCTACATGTTCTATTGCGCCGTCGGAAACAAAGGACGCGGCATCGGCTTGATCACCAGCAAACCAATCGCAGAACAATCTACACTTAAGAAAGAGAATTGAAATGCACATGAAATCCATCATTAAATTAGCCATCGTTATGTTGTTATGTCACACCGTTCATAACGCGAATGCCTGTACTACTGGTATGAGTTGGCTGGATAACGGTCAAATCAAACTGGGCGCCAACCTGCAGATCGGCGGCGCCATAACATATATCGCCGAATCAGGTGATGGCATCAATGTCATCAACAGCCACGACTGGGGACGGCAGGTGCAAATGTCGTTCTACTCCGGCCCCAATCCATTCGAGCCAAACGGCAAGCAACCCAGGGATGACTGGAAATTCCTGGGATGGAACCCGATTCAATCAGGCGACTGCTATGGCAACCAGTCAAAAGTGATCGAACATAAAAACGACGGCAAAAGCATCTACCTTAAGTGCATCCCCATGCACTGGCCGCTGGAAAACCAACCGGGAGAATGCACCTTTGAATGCTGGTATACTCTGCAAGGCCGCACCGTCCAGGTTCGCTCGCGCATTAACAATAAGCGTTCAGACAAGACGCAATACACCGGACGTTCTCAGGAACTTCCAGCGGTCTATACCAATGCGCCATACCATAAGTTAATGACATACACCGGAGACCAACCCTATACCGACGGCGCCCTTAAGGAAATCCCCAAGCAGGATCATACCAACGGCATCCGCTGGGAACATTGGTTCGCAGCCGAGAACTGGGCGGCGCTGGTTAATGATGACGACTGGGGTCTGGGCGTATGGCATCCCGGCGTTTATTCCTTTATCGGCGGCTTCTACGGCCAACCAGGCAAGGGCGGCCCGAAAGACGCTCCCACCGGCTACATCGCTCCTCTGCATCAGGATATTCTGGATCATAACATTCAATATGATTATCATTATGTTCTGATTCTTGATTCCCTGCAAAATATCAGAAAGCACATTTATAAAAACACACCATCGCTCACGCTCCCGGAATATATGTTCCAGAAAGACCGCCAGCATTGGGTATATCAAAACGCTCAGGATGAGGGATGGCCAATCAAAAACCAGCTTAACATCACCGCCGATGGGGCCGGTATGCAGTTGACCGGCCCAAGCAGCTTTTGGAAAGCCGATAAGAATCACAAATTGATCATTGATGCTGAAATAAAAGCAGCCGACGAGAAAAACCAAAGCACAGGCCGCATCTATTGGAAAACCTCCGCTGACAATAAGTTTTCCGCATCAAACAGCATTTCATACCAATGGCCTAAAGACAAAGGCTCAAACAAACATATCATTGATATCGGCCAAGCCCCCGGATATCAGGGAAACATCACCGGACTAAGAATCGATCCCTTTGTAAATTCAAACAAAGGCGATTCCATAAAACTTAAATCTATCATCATCAGGTAGGGTGGGCTAAAAGCGAAGCGTAGCCCACCAAAGCCACTTATGCATCATGGTGGGCTACGCCGCTTCGCGGCTTTTAGCCCACCCTACGCGAAAAGCCGCCCGGCAAATTAACTCCGAGCGGCTTTATTATTTATTGTTTTTGCAATCTATTTCAATTGATCCAATTGATATTGGGTCCATGCCTGGTTGATATTAAGAGCCAACGATTGCGCAAACTCATCTTTGGCTTTATCCGTTTCTCCATTACCAAGATGTCCCAGGCCGATGATATAATACGCGGTGGCCTTGCGCTCTTTGGGCGATTGCCGTTCTCCGAACTTGGCGAAGAAGTCATGCGATCCGGGATTCTTCAGCATATCGTTGCCTGATTCAATCAGCTCATCAAATATCTTGACCGCTTCATCCTGCTGTCCGGTTTTTTGATACGACAAAGCGCGGTAATAGGCAATCTCCGGTGAGCGGTGTTTTTGCTTGCATGATTTATCAAAATAGGTTTTGGCCTGTTCCTCATCACCCATTTCCGCGTAGCACACGCCCATCAGATGCCATGCGCGTGGGGCTTTATCATCCACATAAGGTTGAGCCACTTCCAGGTTATCCGGATAGAGCAGAGACTTTTGGAAATCCTGCAAGGCCTCTTGGTAATCTTTGTTATGCAAGCGCTGCACACCGCGCAGCAGAAAAGCGTTGACATAAATATTATGAATCGAACCACCGCCCTCCCAGGTGTGGAAATTATGATTGGTCAAGAGATCAACCGCTCTATCATATTCTCCAGTAAGGACGAACAATCCAATAGCGCGTTGCAATGCATCGTCGCGTTGCAGAATAATTTCATAATGTTGGTTCAGCAGCGCAACCCGCTTTTCCAGCGTGGCGCCCTGTTTTTCATATAGTTCATCGAGTTCAAAGAATACTCTTGGATCAGTAGCATTACGTTCTATGGCTTGTTCCATCAAAGCGATGGCTTGATCAATGCGCCCGTCATCCTTGGCGTAGGCGTATGCCAGATTACGGTATAACGCATAGTAGGAGCAATTGTTTCGCCTGGCCTGCTCCCAATATTCAACCGCCTTTTCCGGCTGCCAGTCATAGAGCAGGTTACCCAGATAATATGGCGCCAATGCATCCAGTGGATTACGGGTCATAGCGCATTGCAGCACGTCAATCGATTCCAGACGGAAGGGGAAGCAATAATCCGTCGGCATGGCAGCCGCTTGTTTATAATATTTCAGCGCTTGAGTGGACTCATCCTTTTGATCATGGAAATATCCCAAATAATAATAAACCATCGGGAAAGATGAGTCGCTGCTGGTTTTGGACGCCGCCAGCCGTTGCAACACGTCAATCGCTTCATCCCACAAACCACAGGCGCCGTAATCAACCGCCAGTTCCAGAAGGGTCTGCACCTTATCTTGCATCAGGCCGCACATGGCTTGCAACTCTTCATCCGACTTTTTAAATAATCCCATTTGACGATGAGTCAGAATCTGTTCGTTGATCGTCCAATAATCGAATCGATCAATGTCATTGGCTGAAGCGATTATTTTCTCTGCTTCAGCATACCGTTCCATCCTGCGCAAAACGGCGGCTTTGAGGTTAAGCGCCTTGGTGTTGAGCGCATTGGTATTGATAGAGCGCTGTAAATGATCCAGCGCTTTGTCGTAATTGCCAGCCAGGCAATCCAGCTGCGCCAATGAATAATAGGCCGCCGAATGCCACGCCGAACTCCAACTAGAGCGGTAATAGGCGTCGTAGGCCGCTTTGTATTTATGCTGCGCTTTAAGCGCCCCGCCCAGGTAATAAAAGGCTTCGCCAT
The DNA here is from genome assembly GCA_963662285.2 of bacterium. Taxonomy (GTDB): domain Bacteria; phylum Hinthialibacterota; class Hinthialibacteria; order Hinthialibacterales; family Hinthialibacteraceae. The sequence continues at coordinate 1,692,077 of CAXXMV010000002.1, read as the reverse complement.
CTCTTACGCGGGTGTAATTGCGCGATATACGCTCCACTGCGGCGGTCAGTTTTTCTTCAGCTTCGGCGAAGAGTCCACGTTTGCTGTACAGAATGCCCACTTGGGTATTAACCCGCGCATCGCCGGGATCCCTACGCAACGCTTCTTCATAATAAGGCATCGAATCAACTTTGGCGTTATGGAACAGGTCGAGGCGCAACCCCGCCAGATACAGTTCTTCGATGGTCTCAATCTTTTCCGGCGCCGGGGGCGGTTCAACCGGATCAGGCATAGGCTTGCCGGGCTGTTTGATGGGAGAGTATTGCAGCAGCGTTTCGCCTTCAGCAGACTGGAGAGTAATTTTCAGATTGCCTTCTTCGATGCCAGTTGGAACTTTCACATCCGCCGAGAATGGTTTGGCCGGGTTGATATCTATGGCCTGTTCAAATAGAATCTCATCACCATTATACAAAACCACCTTGGCGTTTTTACGTTCCGAGGTTGAGTTGATGCGGATTTTCGCCGTCTGATTCTCTACAACTTTGAAATGCACTGCGCCTTGCAGATTGGCGTATTTCATATCAGCCAATTGACGCAGGGGGAACCAGTATTGATTAACCGTCTTGGTCTCGTAGGGTTGCCCCCAGCTGTAATCCGGTTGGTTGTCAGAATAGCCCCCCGCCATTAATTCCAGATAGGGACCATCTTCGTCAGTCAACATCTTGTCCCAGGTTTTGCCTGAATTGCCGCAACCGAAGGTAAAGAACTTCATCCCCGGAGCGATGTGATGATTGGATACATAAGCCACTCCGGCCTCTTTGCCATGATCGTAACCCGCGAAGTAATCCGCATCATAATTCCAGCAGAAAAACGATACCGGCGATGGCAGATTCTTCCACCAGCTGATATCTTCATTGTTGTATTTACGCCCGCCGTATCTACTATTAGAAACAGGCCACTCAGAAAACTCGCGTTTGGCGTGTTGAGTAACGAATTCCACATCCGGCGGAAAGATAACCTGATAGGTCTCATCCACATGAACCGCTGGATTGGCGAAATATAGAAACGAATTGACATACGGCGTGCGGTTGATCATCTTAACTGTGGCTTGGATATACGACTTTCCGGGATGCAATGTCAAACCCAGCATAAAGCGCATACGGTGACGCCGTTCCAATTCGCTGAGCCACAGCGTCTTGCTGCCATCCAAGTTCTCGGTTATTTGATAATCCATCGGCATATAGGTTCTGGATCGATGGTGATGGGGGAAATTCCATTCCACCCCGCCGGATATCCAGGCGCCCAGCATTCCGATCAAGGCTGGCTTGATCACATGCTGGCGATAGAAGAAATCATAGCCATTGGTTTTATCGAGGGCGGTAAAAATACGCCCGCCGATTTCCGGCAGGACGCTAATTTTGACGTATTCATTTTCCAGATACACCGCGTCATAGGTTTGATCATTTAGATTGCTGGTCAAACGATCCGACATGGGGTAGGGATAGACCCGCCCTTGGGCGCCCTGATAGACCCGGCCTTCATAAAACCGGGGCAGACGTTCAGCGGGCAAAATTTCATAAGACGGAATCACCAATTCCTCTTCCCAAATGCGAACTTCACCATATGCGCCGCTTACGGCAATCAAACTAGTCGCCATTAAAGCAATACTGAATGTTAACAAAGTGATCTTTAATCGAGTCATCTTCTTCTCCATATTAAAATCAATCATTCATGTTAAAAAGCGCTCCCGCAAGGCAGCGCTTTTTGATATATTATGCTGGTTTATTTGTAACTTTGAGCTGCCCCGGCGGCCTGTAACCGCTGCCTTTGATTCCCTTGTCGCCCAACTCAGCTCGCGCTTTATCAGCCAGAGCTTGCAAGCGCCGCACAACTGCGGGATTCTCTTTAGCGACATCATGCAGTTCGCCGATATCTTTTTCCATATCATACAGGGCCAGACCAGTCTTGGTCTGACTATACTTGACCGGTATGCCGCCCGAGCCGCCTTTACGTCCGGCCAATGTGCGGTAGTCATGCGGTAAATGCATTTTCCACTTGCCGCTGCGCACCGCCTGCAGGTGATCGCCCCAATAGAAATAAAGCGCTTCATGAGGGGATTTGGCTTTAGCATCGCCGGAAATCAACGGCCAGATATCCAATCCATCTATCTTATGCTGCGGCGGAGTGGTTCCCGTCAATCCAGCGATAGTGGGCAGCAGGTCGATAGTCATACATGGCTCGCTGCATACGCTTCCAGCGCGGATGGCGCCCGGCCAACGCATGATAGTCGGTTCGCGGTGCCCGCCGTCCCAAGTGGTTCCCTTGCCTTCGCGCAACGGTCCTGCCGAACCGGCATGATCGCCATAACTGAGCCACGGACCGTTATCTGAAGTAAAGATAACCAGGGTGTCATCATCCAGGCCGCAACGTTTGATGGTTTCCAAAACCTGACCAACCGACCAGTCGATCTCCATGATAACATCGCCGTACAACCCCTGTTTTGATTTACCCTTAAATTTATCAGACACGAACAGGGGAACATGCGGCATACTATGCGCCAGATATAGGAAGAAAGGCTTGCTCTGATTCTTCTCGATAAACTTGACGGCATGTTCGGTGTATTGCGTGGTCAATTTCGATTGATCGGGATTAAACTCAATTGTTTCATCATCTTTAATCAACGGCAACGCCGGGTAGCCACCGGGAGCCTCTGGATGCAAAGGCCACATGTCGTTGGAGTATGGTAAACCGAAATACTCATCAAAGCCGTGATGGACTGGCAGAAACTGTTTATGATGCCCCAGGTGCCATTTGCCGAAAATGGCGGTTTTGTAATCTTTCTGCTTGACCAACTCAGCCATTGTCATTTCATTGCTATTGATGCCATGAGTACTGTTATGACTAGGCGCTCCCAGCATGCCGATGCGGTTGGAGTAGCACCCGGTCAGCAATGACGCCCGCGACGCTCCGCATACCGGTTGCGAAACATGGAAGTCAGTAAAGCGGATGCCTTCCTGCGCCATCCGGTCCAGATTGGGGGTTTCAAAATCCTTGGCGCCGAAAGCGCCTGTATCAGCGTAACCCTGATCGTCCGTCATAATTATGACGATGTTGGGCGATCGCTGCTCTTTGCGTCTGGCCACTTGAGTTGTGGCGCAGCCCGATAAGGCCATCAATGAACCAACGGCGGCCTGTCCCATAAATTCACGTCGTGCAATCAAGCGGCGCATGGTCTATCCTTTCAATTCAAACTGTATTTTCTTATACTCTCAACTCCCCTTATATTGGGTGGCTTGATCAAGGGCTGACCGCAATGCGGTCTTGCCCTTGCCACCCCTAATAACACTAGTGCGTTCAAGAGACTCCTGCAATACGTTTCATACTATCATCAACCTGCTCAGTGCTGAGCATACCGATGGTCATGGCGTCTATAATGTCGTTTTTAAGAATATATTTCAACGAGGCGTCTTTTTGTTCCGGTTGGATCAGAGTTCCTTCGCCGAATATTTTCATGCCTAACACGCACTTGCCATTAGCCCGCGCTTTAGCGAGAGTATTGCTGATCTCTTCCGGAGAGGCGCCCATTTTGGCGCCGGTATTATTGATGCGCGCCAGGATGACGTCGGTCCACTCTATTTCAGCGGCGACTTTCAAACACTCATGACTATGACATGAGACGCCGCAGGCGCGGATGGCGCCTTTTTCTTTGAGCTGTGAAAGTTCATCGCGCACCCGCTTCAAGTCTTCGGCCCAGGTTGGCTTGTTAGCGCAATGAATCAAGACCACATCGATAATATCCGTACCCAATTCTTTACGGTATTGATCCACTTCTTTTATGGCGCCGCCGGATGGTTTAATCACTTTTCCTTCCCGGAACCACAGTTTGCTCAACAAAACATATTTATCGCGCGGGATGCCTTGCAGCGCATTTTTCATAAAGGGGTGGCTGCCATAAAGATCGGCCATATCGAAAAAGTTCAAGCCATTATCGTAACCATGCCGGATCAGTTCGGTGAATTTTTCCTGTCCAAGTCTAGTATGATCCGATGACCTTTCAGAACCATGCATGCCGGTTCCCATGGCCAGACGTGAAGCGACAATCCCGGTTTTGCCTAATGCTACCCGGTCGCAAGCCTGAAATTTGGCGCAGCATTTAACCTGCTCCGCCGCCAATACCGGTGAAGCGACCAATGCTCCCGCGCCGATTACTGACGTCTTTATAAATTCTCGTCTGGTTATATCGCTCATTATAAAAATAAACTCCTTATGGACCAAAGAAATATCTTGAAGTTATAGGCTTCTACCATATCAAAAATATGACAAAACGGCTATCCCTAAAACCAGGTAGGGTGGGCTAAAAGCCGCGAAGCGGCGTAGCCCACCATGATGCATTGGTGGCTTTGGTGGGCTACGCTTCGCTTTTAGCCCACCCTACTTAGCTTTATTCCACCATACATAGCGGCGCCGCTTTACTGTTCATCAGGCGGCTTAATATCATGCAACTCATCGTAGGCTTTACAAAATGGGCAGTGCTTTTCTATTTTAACCATGAACCGTCCATAAGAACTGTCAGGCCATGCTCTGCGGGCTATGCAAAACGGGCATAACCGGCAAATAGCTGCGAGAATTGTCTTCATGATATCGTCCCCCATGCGTGAGTACTGCCGGATTTTCAGCTTCTTTATTATACTCAATCTTTGATTCAATATGCAAGCGGTTCTCTAAACATGAAACTATCAACACCAACCATCTCAAAAAAAGCAGTGTTCTGCACTCTCCTCACCGCCTTGCTCTGGTTGTGTCTTGAAATATATGTGGGATCAAAATATTCGTCTCTACGGCAGCAGGGCGATTTGAAATATTACCATTGGGACGCCGGAACCTGCTGGCGGCTGCGCCCTTCCATCGACGCAACCGTAAACGGGCGCCGCGTCCATACCAATTCCGCAGGTTTCCGAGGGCAAGAGGAATACCCTATAACCTCGCAGCACGCCTTGCGCATCCTGACTCTCGGCGACTCCCGTTCATACGGTCTGGCCGTAGGCGATCAGTTTACTTATTCCCATGTACTGCAAGAACAGTTACGCAAGGAGGGGGTCAACGCTGAAGTGATGAATGCCGGAACGCCGGGTTATTCAATTGTGCAATGCCGCGCCAGGTTAGAACAACTTCTGGCTTATCAACCCGACATAGCCATTCTGGCGGCGGGGTATAATGACCGCCGCTATCTGCTTCTCACTCCGCCGGACTCCGCCGCATCGTTCAAACGAATAGCGCTGCTGCGTAATATCATCGGGTTCCTGCAACACAGCAATCTTTTCTACGCCGTCAGTTATGAGTTGGGGAAAAATAAACTGGATCAATTAAAACAACAGGCGCCATCATTAGACCGGGTTAAAATAAGGGTAGATGAAGATGTATTCCGGCGGGAGCTGGACGCCTTTATCAAAACATGCCGTCAGCACGATATAGAACCAATCATTCTAATGATCGACCAGAATCCCGCTGTGTTTGAGGTCACTGAGCAGGCAGCTCAATTGATAGAAAATAAAGGGTATCAGACCGCCATTCAGTTGCTCGAGTCAAATCCCGATCTGCATATCGCCGCCGCAGCCTATCGCCAGTATCTTCTTGGAGTATGCTACCGATCAATCAATGATGAAAAGCAGGCCGATCAACATTTCAAAAATCATCAATCCATTGGCTCGCTGCACGGCGAAGCCATATTACGCAGCCAGAAATCTTATTTCGATATCATACAAGAGATCGCCAAGCGTGAAGCAATCCCAACCCTCAACAGCCGGAAGGCCATATATCAAATCAACCGGTATACCGATAATCCTGATATAAACAATTATCTCGATCAATTTGAAAACGAAGGCTATGAACTCGCCAACGGTCAGATATATAAAACCAGGGTGAATGGTAAAATCATCGATCTGGAAAATTTCTTCTGTGGTCGCCTGGTCGATGAAAGCCACTACGACCAGGCAGGCCACATATTAATCGGGACGGCATTAGCAGACGCAATTCAAAACAAACTGGATTGATAAGATTATAGACAATTTGGAACGACCAATACTCGTTAATTATTGGCGACATCCTTTTGCTTATGGCCCGGAATTGATAATATCACCGGAACTGCGGGCGCCGTTTTCTTTGAGATATAGATAAGGACGTACATCAGTTTTCCCCTTACCTTTCCATAACGAAACATCAAAAGTGGCTTTCAAGTCGGGACCATGCGAAGCAAGCGCATAATAACTAACCCCGTTGCTGAAATAACGATATGGTTTCCCCTCAGGATCGAATGGATCTACTGGAATTTTGGTTAAATAGGCAACTGGAGTCGTTAACCGTAGGATTTTTGCATTAGCGCCTTCCCCGATTTTGATGCCCGCCTGATCAAGCCGGTTGCCTTCTATTGGTATGGGATAGGTTTTATGGTCGATAAAAAAGCATTCCAACGCGTTTTTGAGTGCACGCGTTTCTGATTCAGCCCGTGCAATCCCGGCAGACATTACTTCGTCAGTTATCCATCTAGGTTGATATTCAATATTCGCATCCCAGTTGTAGTAATCTTTTTGTTTCTCAAATAACTCCCTTTTCTTTAACTCAAATTCATCAGTCTTACCTAAACGATATAATTCAAGCAATTCCGCTCTCAAATTATCAAGACCCAATTTTTTCTCTTCTTTAAGTCCAATCGCCTGCTTCTTTTCATCAGTCATTCCATGCAAGACATCATTTAGTCGGCGAGCTGACTTGGCAAAGAGTTCAATCTCATTTTTCATATCCTCTTCGCTGAGATCGAGGCCTTCGGAGTAGGCCTTCATGATGACTAATTGCATTTGCTGCAATCCTTGCATCAATTCGAGCAGTTGATCCTGTTGCGATTTCGCTTTGGCGATCTGGAAGCCGCATACAATAGAGAAGGCGAAAATCCCTGTTACTGCCGTACTAACAATCCAAAGTCTTTTACGTTGTTTCTGTTCCATGACCATTCTCCTTATACGTTGATATATGGCATGTCTGGGATAGGCGAAGGCCAGCCCCCAGCCATAACCGTGACGCCGTACTTGTTCCTCCGCCGCATCCAACAGGACATTGGAATAATCCTGCGGCGCGATCTGCATCAAGCGGATCACCATGTCGTCGCAGCAATGCTCTCGCTCGCAACGGATTAAATGATTGACCCGCGCTACTATCGGGTTCCACCAGAAGAGAGATGTAATAATTATTTGAACATAATTAACTAACGAATCCCTGCGTTTTATATGGGCTAACTCATGCGCTAAAACCGAGGTCTGATAATCCTGCGGCTTTTCTAGTAATCCAGCAGGAATGAGGATGTAAGGAAAAAATAATCCACCCGTAACTGGGCCGCTAACTTGCGGCATTATATAAATACGTGGAACCCGAAGCCCCATGCGCACGCAGATTGGAGCGCAGAGTTGTTTGATAGACTCATCCTGCGGCGCTCCCCAAAGCCGCCAATGCAGTTTGAAGACTCTGGATAAAACCATCCCGAACACCAGAAGGGCGCCGATAATATTGATAACAAAAAGAACCTGCGACAAAGGCGGAAATACAAAACCGGGCTCTTCAGCAACAACAGCGTTTGAATCCACCACTGGCGCTTGAACCGTTTTTTCTTTGACGCCTTGGTCAATCAACTGGTCAATTCCAGGAACCAGATACTGGGATAAATCCGGCTTCTCCGCCGCCGCAAAGGGCAATTCCACAGTCCACGGAGCGGGAACCACGCATTTAACCAGCAGCAATAGCAGGATGGCATACCGCAAACGGGCGGGCCAGTTTTTGCCAAGTCGCAGCACAAGTTCAGCAGCCAGATAGATGATCAAAGCGCCGGGAAGACAGGCCAAGAGCCAATCCCACCAGACCGTAGAAAAAGTCTGCAACAATTCGCTAATCATCGGCGTCTCCCTTTTGCTTACGTTCCTGCGCCTCCAGCATCTTACGCACCTGGGCGATTTCATCCATATTCAGGTCGCCGCTTTCAATCAGCCACGAAAAAACCGGGATCGGATCGTTGCCCAGAAAACGGGTCAGGTATTTTTTCAAAAAATGCTGCTGGGCGCGGTCAGGTTTCAGCACCGCTTTAAAGATGAACGCTTTACCCACTTGCTCACCAGTTTTTTGGATAAGCCCCTTCTTTTCCAAGCGCTGGAGCATGGTAACCACCGTCGAGTGAGCCAAAGCCTCACCTCGTTTTTCTTCAATCGCCTCGCGGATATCCCTCACAGTGCATGGCCCTTTTTCCCACAAGGCCTCCATGGCCTGGAGCTCCGATTCCGGCAGCCTGATTTCAGCAGCAGTCATGATTTTCTTTCCTTTTCTATAACGCTCAACGTCTTTTTAAAAAGACAATATCTACAAAAGTCGATATTGTCAAGTAAAAAATCGACTTTTGTAGATATTTATTGTTTTCTGGTTATCCCCGGAAGAAATACTGATACTTGTTTATAACGCCCTTGACCTGTCTATATCTTCATAATTTATGATGATTAAAAATAAACGCAGGAAATGGAGAAACCGAAAAAGAACAGACAAAGAGATAAACCAACATATTTCAGATAGTCACGCTAGTTATCAGAAGACAAAATAAATTCAGCTTTCCGTACGGAAAAATAATCGTCGCCCGAAAAAACAAGGTAGGCGAATCGTCCATCATCGCTGATCCACTTGACCGGAAAGACGCCTGTTTCACCGGGACCGACGTCCCATTGATCCACAAAATAAGCAGTAGTCCACGGTCCCCACGGTTCGGGAGCGTCGTATATAGCAAAACCGCCTTTGAACCTGGGAGCGTCTCCCGGAAGAGTTTGACGCCATAGATAACGTTTTAATCCTGGATTATAACTTATACCAGATCGATAACAGTTATTCTTAAACTCGAAAACAGCGCCCCGTTGATCTATGTTTTTAGTCCATCGGGGTGCATTTTGTGGAGAAAGTTTTTCAAAGAACTCATACGAATCCCGCCTGGTTAATTGGTCTTTGGGAACCCGAGCCATAACCATGCCATCCGCTGCATCATAAGCGCTGCCGGAATCCTGCGAGTAGATATATACATAATCATCCCTGGCGCCTTGATAATCCCTGCCAAAATTCAAGAAGGTCGGGCAGCCGAAACTTTCAGTAAATTTCCAATCGCACTTCTCCCATGTTCTCCCATGATCCTGCGACCAACTGAGTTGAGAATTGTTGGCGTTGCGAATCCACATATAGAGCAGGCCATCAACCATTAACAGCCCGCTGGCTTTGCCGCCTTTTTTTCCATCACCAATTGTTTCGCCGGATTTTGAGCGGATGTTTTCGGCTCGGATATCGGGCGGGAATCCAAAAACGCAGGCCAAACCCAGGCTAAGTTTTTCTTCGGTAAATGGCTTAAAACCATTGCCATCTCCATAGGCTGTATAAAGGTTTCCATCATCCGCCCAGGTCATAGGCCAGTTATCGCTGCCCTTGGCCATACGAATAATCTGCGAAACGGGCGCCCACTTCACATCGACGATAACCGGACTTTTCGGATAGGGCGGCTGCGCCGAAGCGCACCATAATGCGGCGAATAGAAGAATTCCTGAAAATAGAAAGGTTAGTAATTTCGAGGGGTGACATGAATGGTTCATTGCATCACCTTTATGATTGGTATTTACAATTTTCAAACAATGTTTTCAAAACTATAGTTGACATTATCGCATTTGGATAGCGTCGTTTCTCCAGACATGCAGGTATTTGTAATTATCCCAGGCAATACTGACGATGTCTAAATCCCCATCGCCATCCAGGTCGGTCAGTTGGGTTCCAAGATGGCTTTCTTTACCCGTATCGATTAAATGCTCGGTGAAATTTCCCAGTGCATCATTATTCCAGATTTGCAACTTAAACTTACCTTTCGGGCCTTTATGTTCACAGGTGACGATATCCATATCTCCATCGCGGTCCATATCGGCTACGCCAAGGTTATTGAGAGAATATTCGGTTACTATCACATGCTTGTACCACGCTTTGGTGGGGTCATCGGGCTGCTCATACCATAATAGGTTTGCATCCGGATCAGGGCCGGGATAGCGTTCTTCAGAAATAACCACATCCGGTTTGGCGTCGCCATTGATATCAGTAATTACGAAACGGTCGCCATCATGCGGCGTCTTGCCGATTTTATAGAATGTCCAATCAGCGGCGCCATTGCCGGGATTCTTCCACCAGGCGAAGTAATCATGTTTTTCTGAAGCGGCGATGATATCAATATTGCCATCACCATCCACATCGCCAACGCCAATCCCTTCGCTGCATGTATGAGTGGTGATGCGCGTCTTGCGCCATGAGTTTTTTCCCAGGTCTGTTGGAATCTCAAAACAATATATACCATCAGCCGCCGCTAATAAAAATTCTTCTTTTCCTCCGGGGATAATTTGCGCTGTGATGAATCCCTGACTATTAACATGATCGGTAGCCTCAACCTTTCCGATCTTAGTCGCATTCCATAATTCGCCCTGATTATCCCGCGCTTCTAACCAATAAATATCTGGTAGAGCCTGAGCAATAACATCGCCATACTGGTCTCCATCAACATCTATGGTCAGAATGGCATCCACATTCAAACCAAAGTCCACCCGCTGCCAGGGAGCTGTCATTTGTCCACCGGGGTTGCGGTAAAAATAACGCCCCGAAACGATATCCTTAAAACCATCTCCAGTCATATCACTCATGGCAACGCCAAAGTATCTAAGCCAATCAGGTTGATGATAGTCGCCCCACTTACCGCGACTATCATCAACCTGAATGTAAGTCCATTTATCCAATGTAAGTTTTTGATCGCTGGATTTATTCTCCCACATTTCAATCAGATTCTGACCGGAGTTCTTCAATCCGACTATATCAATATCGCCATCATTGCCGATGTCGCCAACCATAGCGCAATAATTGCCAGTCTCCGACAGGATTTGAGTCGTCCATTGCCGGGCATTGCCTTGATTAACAAAAATCATAAGTGGATTTGGAGTTTGATTACCCGGCTGTTCTCCCGCTAACACATCCAAGTCTCCATCAAGATCGAAATCAGCGGTTTTCAGGTTATGGCAATAATCCACCTTGCCGATTTGATGCTCGATCCACTTACCCTTCAAAGGATCGGGAGGCGCCTGATACCAGGAAACGGGATATCCCGGCTGTTCTGATTGAGAAAAAAGTACATCCAGACATCCATCATTGTTCATATCCGCCACAGCGATTTTGCAGCTGTTGCCCCGGCCATTATCGGCATCCTGATTAAACCATTTTTGATCGATAGTATGTCGCTTCCAATCCGCTTTCCTGAGATCAACCGGCGTTTCAATCCAGCATCCGCCCAATACTACATCCTGGTCGCCATCACGGTCGATATCACCTATTTCCATGCCTTCCATTGGAGGCGCCAAGACAGTGACTTTAATCCATGAATCACTCTTTTTTTGTTGAAGCCAATATTGCAGTTCATTACTCGTACGGGTAACGACATCCAACCGGCCATCATTGTTAAAATCAGCCGTCTCAATATCCTTCACATATTTACTAATCCCGATGTTATGCCGTTTCCACAATTGCACTGCCGGGTCTCCATCGGGCAGTGGATTCTCGAACCAACAGTTTATTCCTTTTATATCATCATTTGCATTACCTATGCGTCCGATAACATCCAAGTCTCCATCACCGTCAATATCACCGGTCTCGAGATCGCCTGATTGATATGATTTATAATCAGCAAAGGCATATATATTGCAGACAACGCTTTTGGTCCAATCGGGGTATTCATACCAGACGATTCGGGTTTGTCCATCTTCGTCATTGACCGCGACGATATCGCACATTCCATTACGGCTGATATCACAGATTTCTCTATGTCCAACAAATTGTTTATCTATTACTGAATATTCAAAAGGAATCGTATCCGCGCCAGTTAATAAGTAGGCATACGCTAAGATTACAGAAGAAATAATAATGATTTTTCGGCCAGACATTTTCATCCTCCGCACAATATATTACATTACGTCAATTCGGGTATGATAGGTTATTTTTTTTGGAAATGATACGTTGCCATAAGAAGTTAGCAAAGACAAAATTATTCACATCAGAGGTTCAGACTATTTTGCGATTATCAACTCTTGCACAATTCGTTCTGAAGCGCTTCCATCTCCATAGGGATTACTAGCCTGCGCCATTCTTTCATAGGACTCTTTAGAATCGAGTAGATGATTCGCCTCAGTCACAATCAATTGCTGATCGGCGCCAACCAGTTTAACTGTTCCCGCTTCCAATGCTTCAGGACGCTCGGTTGCGTCACGCAGAACCAGCACCGGTTTACCCAGCGACGGCGCTTCTTCCTGGATGCCGCCGGAATCGGTAATAACCAGATATGACTTGTCGAGCAGATAAATGAATCCCAGATAATCTACCGGCTCCATAAGGTATACATTAGGGACTTCACCTAATATGCGGCGTACTGGTTCCTGCACATTGGGATTAAGATGCACCGGATAAACCAAGTCCACATCATCCCGCTGCGCAATTTCTTTCAAGGCTAAACATATCTGTTCAAATTTCTGTCCGAAACTTTCACGCCTATGCGCAGTAATCAAAATCATTTTACGATCGGCGTACAGAAAAGGAAAACGATCATGCAGGGATTTCTCTAATTGAGCATTTGATTTAATTGCGTCAACCGTTTCCATCAGAGCATCGATTACGGTATTGCCTGTAACAAAAACGTTTTGGGGATTAACTCCATCACGCAGCAGGTTATCGCGAGCCTCCTCCGTGGGCGCGAAATGCAAAGCGGCCAGGATGCCCGTCACCCGCCGGTTCATCTCTTCCGGCCAGGGAGCGTCAAGCGTTCCCGTGCGCAATCCGGCTTCGACATGTCCAACCGGAATTTTTTCATAAAAGCAGGTCAGACTGGTGGTAAATGAAGTTGTGGTGTCGCCATGCACCAGAACCAAGTCGGGTTTCTCGCGACGTAGGATTATTTTCATTCCCTGCATGACGCGAGTAGTAATATCTTCCAGGTCTTGGCCGTCTTGCATTAAGTCGAGATCGAAATCCGGTTTGATCCCAAAGATATCCAGCACCTGATCAAGCATACCCCTATGCTGAGCAGTTACGCACACTTGGGTATTGAAATGCTCAGGACGCAGTTGCAGCGCTTTCACAACCGGGGCCATTTTAATCGCTTCGGGACGGGTTCCAAAAACTACCAGGATTTTTTTTATCATTATGTTATTCGTTAATATACCTTTGGATTAATAATCGCTATAACTTCCCAAACTTTAGGTTGATTCTCAAAAAAATACAACGTATAAAAAACAAGAGCCAGGAAAGAACTGCTCTAAGTGTTGATTGCGTAGGGGATAATGCGAATTCTGATTTGTCAGGGCGAAATGTAGGGGAATTCCTGATTTTCATTTTTCTTATTTAGTTCCCTCAAGGTATATGGAAACTCCGCCGATATTGAAAACGATAGCCAAGGAAGGCTGCGCTTCTGTTCCAGGGATGGAATTTTTATTTGATTAGGGCGGTGTATCGTGGATCCAATTTATCAAGTAGGCGCATTTGCGTCTATAAACAAAACCTTTCGTTCATCCCAAATTATCCAGCAACGCCAAGAGCGCACATCATCTGAGTCTACGACCAGCGGAGAACCAGTGGCAACCGAACAGGATGCAACTAACATTGCAGAAATTGCTCTTGTCGAAATATCAAGCACTGCAATGGGTCTTCTGGATTTTGTAAACAGAGTAATGGAACAGGCTAACCTCATAGAAGAACGTTTTCAACTATCGTCGGTTTCCACTCAACAAAGTTCCAATTCTCCGGTTATTTCAAATAAAAGATTCCAGTTTTCCATGTCCTCCGAATTGCAGACTTATATGCAGATGATCCGTCAATTATCCAAAGACGAAGAATCATTTGACAGATTTCTTAACCGGATGGAGTCTTATCTCAATGGAGAAACTGGCCAGGAATTATCTTTTGATGAATTCATGGCTCAAGTCGGAAAAGAATTCGGCTTCAGTTCAAGCAGCGTCCAGCAATCCTACGAGGTTAATTTCCAAAGCCAGACATTTATCCAAAACGGAGAAGAAATTCGCTCGCGTGAGAACGCCAGAATGACGGAAATGGCTGCATCAGGCGTCATGGAAGCTGAGCCTTTAGTATTCGACTTGGATGGCGACGGTTTGGAATTGACCACTGCGGAGGATGGAGTGAACTTTGATATCACTGGCGATGGAAGAACCGAACAGACGGCATTCGTCACCGGCGACGACGCCTTCCTCGCACTAGACAGAAATGGCAATGGAACCATAGACAGCGGTAAAGAACTATTCGGAGACCAACATGGCGCAAAGAACGGCATAGAAGAATTGCGCAAATTCGACGATAACAGCGATGGCTTTATCGATGAAAAAGACGCCGTATTTGAGCAGTTGCGTCTGTTCATAGACCGCAATGGAGACGGAGCATCGCAGATTAACGAACTGGTTTCATTGCATGATGAAGGAATATTGCGAATATCACTTGACGCCCAAGATGAAGATCGGCGTATTGCGGGAAACCGTATGGCCGCCAGCACATGGTTTGAGCGAAATAATGGCTCCCGCAACCTGATCGGTGAAATGTACTTGAATTATATGGCATAAATTATATCTGGCGAGACTGTATTGTTTTAGTGTTCAGGGTTGATTTATAAAGGGAGCCTAAAAAGGGCGCGGATTTCTCCGCGCCCTTTTACATTAGCATCATTGAAACTCAATTAGAGCATAGGCCGTTTACTTTGCATCCAGAGTGGATGGGAAAATTTTCCGCCTACTTTTTCAGTTACCACTCTAATCACTGCGGATCACTCTAATATAGTTATTAAGAGAGCCTTGCAGTGAACTATAGGTTGACGGGCAGCCCTGTTGAATTTGAGTTGCCGCTTCAACCACCTGATCTATAAGATCATCAATTTCCATTTCTTCATGAGACTCTTCGATAAGACTTTCTAAATATTTCAAGGCAATTTTGTTTGATTCGTACAATTCTGTTATCGACTCAAAAGATTGAGAACAGACCACTACTGAACCTTCTTCAGTATAACTACCAGATATATCACATATGTGTTGAATCATTGAATCAATAACGCCATCGCGTAAAAAACGCTTATTTTCCATATTTAATGAATTCCTTTGTCTATTTTAGACACACAAGTTCACAATAAAAACTTTCCTTACATCTAATTGTTGAACATATTTCTATAAAAGCAAGCCTGATTACTCATTTTTGCCGGAAAAATAACGATTTGTATGACATAATTCACATATTGTTTAAGTCGAATCAGTAATCAAACAAAAACAATCGCAAGAATCTCGACGTAAATTCAAACAAAACGGCATTACAATCTTCCGCCTTTAATATCTACGGCTTATGATCCAGACATAATTCCTAATGCATCATCCAATCATAGATAACGGTATGGGGTAGAGTTAATTTAACATTTTCGTAAAAGCCTTTGGCGTAATTGCCGTTGTCGTGAGATGTGACAGCTAAACCGATATAGATGGGGTCATCCATAAAGATAGTTTGGCCATCCAGATAGGACCAATCGTTAAGGTCAACCGAAAAATAATATGTGTTGAAATCGTCTCCATCACGCACCAGCCGGAAACGCCCATCATGTTGATTTGCGTTGATGCGCGATCCACTTGCGGAGCTTCCCGCAGAGCCGCCTGTTTCCATGCGCCATTGAGAACTGGCCTGTAAAGTTGATTCCTGAAGGCGTGGGGCGAAATGCCTGGCATCCGCATCGAGGGAATCACGCGCCATAAGCGTGATCTTGGCCCAATCGCTTCCACCCAGGTTTTCTCCGCTCATTTCCGCTTCAAGAGAAAAATCTCCGCTGATTTGCTTATAGAGAAAATGAAATTCATCCTGGGTTCCCCAAATATCAGTCCCGCTTCCCGTGACTGTATAGACTCCGGTTGACGCATCAAACAAAGCCTCTCCTTCAGCAGCCAGCGCATCGCCAATATCGACGCTGGCTTCAAAGATGCCCAGTTCCTCGCCGGGAATGGGTTGCACTGGAGTCGGCGTAACGGTCGGGGTGGAGGTAGGAGTCGGCGTCGGTCCACCCGGCGTCGGAGTAGGTTTAACTGGCGCCGGGGTTGGAGTCGGCGTAGGCAGTTTAATCGCACGGGTGACGTGATTCAATACGAATTCCGTGCGGTTGTTGATGAATGTCCTAGCCGTATTCAAAGCCTCTTCCCAGACATCAATATTCATATTTTGGTTCCAGCGCTCCGCTTCAGATGGGATGCCGACGCGAATCTGGTTGGCTTGATCATCCAACATAGGCAGCAAATGTTCTGGATTCAAAACAGTATCCAGATAATAATAGAGCCGATCCATGAAATATTGTTTATATTGGTCATTATTCAATAATGCTTTGAAGAGAGTGCCCAAAGAACCACCCTGTTGAGCATTGGTAAATGAATTCATGTTATAACTGCCGCGTGATACGCCTGAACCGAACGAGTCTTCCATATCCCAGACCAGGAATTTCCATTTGCCGTCCGGTCTTCGTTCACGGGCGGTAAACCAGTTATGATGAGGCCAATCATGATTCTGAACCCATATATTGAGAATGTAATAAGAGGTGACCTGCTCCAGATCAATCATGTCGACCAACTGAGCATAATTATCATCGTTGCGCATGTCTTTACTCGCAGCGAAAGTGATCAAGCGGTTCCATTCAGTCTTGTCGCCTTCTTTAACCTCATCGTCCGAAATAATGTCCCATTCTTCATCGCCGTAATACGAATCAAGAAAATCGCTGTCGACCCGCTCGCATAGGTTATACACTCCCCAATAATCTGCGTTGAGATATAACCCGGCGTAAATGCCATGACAAAAAACTGAACCCATGTCGCCATGAACAGTGCGTCCCAACTGGTCGGAGATATAGACCGCTACCTGACGCTCTATGGCATCCCAATGAATCCAACTGTCGTTATACCCGGCGCGTAAAATAAAACTGTCAAAGTCGTCCAGTGGAGTTGATGGAATGAGAGGAATGTTCAAACGCCCCGGGCCATAGTTCGTCCGGAAATAGACCCGGAATGATTTCTTCTCTGCACGGTCGCGCGACGCCCCGCCGTGAATGCGTACTCCAGCGTCAACGCCAAACCACCGGCTGCCATCCAGCTTGATATATTCCATCGAAGCGGATCGTTCCCAATTAGGTCCATGCTGGCTCGCATTGGCGTAGATGCCTTTTGATCTATCCCATAATCCAGGAGGATCAGTAACTAAAGAAATGATGGGCAACGGCATATCTTCGTTTATAAAATAAGTATGGGTAATGATATCACTAGGCGCATACTCTTCCATGAACACGCTGGCGCGAAGCGGGGTGGATTTATTTATAGTAATAGGATTCGTGTATATCGGGCTGGTTTGGCTTGGTGGAGAACCATCCAATGTATAGCGGATATCAGCATCATCCTGGTCAGTCGATAGTTCCACTGTAACAGCCGCATCAAAGGCGCCGCCGGGGATCGAAAAAACCGGAGCTTCAGCGCTGCCAACCGATCCATCGGCTGGATTAACTTTTTTCGGAGTTGGATCTAGAAAGACCCACTTTTCGGGAGTATTGGGATCACGCCCATAGGATACGTTTTTCTGCTGAACCGGATAATTTATGGAATCTATGACCAGTAAATCAGAATTTCGATAAATCGCCAGGTATTCGCCATCAGCGTCAAGCCTGAAATTGGTGTGATATTCGCCTGGATTATAATAATCGTAAGCGGTGGCCATAGCCAGAAAGTAGCCGCCCGGCTCAAGCGTAACTGGCGGGAAATTCCATTTCCTGGGATTCTGTAAATCATCGGTCAGACTATATTGCACCAGATCGACCGCTTCTGATCCAGCGTTAAAAATTTCCACCCACTCCAATGGAGTCCCATTTTGATCAGTTTCTGACGTAGATGTCAGAATTTCGTTGATCAGCAGGATTTGTGAATATGATTTGACTGAAGTTAGAGTTATAAGTGTAATTGAAGCCAGAATAATGAACGCCCGGAAACATGTTAATCGAAAGGTAATTGGCAATCGCTGCATAAGAACTATATCCCATCCCCGAAGATTATGATTCTACTATAGCCTTATTATCTGTTAAGTTTGTAATTATTCAATAAACGCACTTTATACAAATGTATCACATAATTGAAGAACTAACAGGTGGAAGCGCTTTGGTTGAAAATTTCTTTTGATAATAAGCAGGGGGTAATGGAAAATTCCATTACCCCCTGTAAAATTATAATCAGTTTTTTATCGATAATTCCTAAACGGCTATCTTCGCTAAAAATACCACCAACCGACCGATAGCGGCTAGAATGGTTTGCGTTTTTCTGGCGCGAGAGATTGCACTACGAATCTCTTTCATTTCATCGACATCTTTTTGCTTGCATATAACGCCGTCTTCCAGTAATTTCAACCGGGCTTTCGCATAAGTATTAAAAGCCTTGTCTCGATCTTTTTTTAACAAAAGTTTATCATTAAAATCCGCTTTTCTATATTTCCTGTCGATAGATATTACAGATGCAGCCACATCTTCGAGAACGATAATATCATTATCCATTTCTTTTCCTCCTGTTTATGGGGTTATTTGTTCCAAGATTGCATCCGCCGAGTTTTTTAATATCGGATCAGATGTGATCTTCGTATATATTTCTTCTGATTTGATTTTTAAATCACTTAGATCTTTTCCTGAGATAGATCCAGCTTCATCGAGTATCTTGGCGACGTAAAAGTGAATATCATCGAGAGATAATTTATTATAGGTTTCAATCAGTTCCTTCACTTTTATACCAAGTTGAGAAGCCTTCACGCATTTCTCAAGGGTGTTTCGTTGCATCTGAGTTTCCTGGTCTTTGATAGATAGCCATTTCTCTTTCAAACTAAGCAAACTAATCCGTTTTTCATTCTCTTCTAGATTTTCATCTTTCAATACTTCATCAAACTGATTAAGAATCGAAGAACGATATTGCAAGAAAATAGGTGGATTATCACTAATCGATTTGGCAAAACAAGACAATTGGAGGGTTAACTTTTCCGCAGATGCCGTGGCTCGTTTTATTTCTTTTGCGGCGACTAAAAACGCGCCTTCCAAATCAGAGAAAATAGATGCAAAGGTAGAGTATTGCTGGTGTAAATCAGATTTGAATTTCGCCCGGCGTTTTAGGTAATCCTCATCCAAATCAACTGTATATGGATCAATCGCAGTATTAATTACATAACTATCAATTTCTATATCGTCGGGCAATGATAAAAGATTCTTGACAAATTCTTCATCAGCCGGGCTTGCCTCTCTCAGCGGTGCGGCAATCTCTTTGCTCATCATTTCATCGATAGCGTTGACTGCGTCTAACGACTCTAACTTAAATTGCACTGCCGCTGAATATAACGCCTTGGCTTTTTCCGGAGTGCATGAAGAGGTGAAAAAACAGAGTGTTAAAACAAGAATACAGGTATAGAATTTTCTTGATTTCATTGTTAACTCTCCCTTTTTTTATTAACACATCAATCTTCTAAGCCATGATTATCGATGAAGAGTAGAAAAAATGTTGTTGAGCGCCAGCAAGAAGATAATTCCATATCACTATGATGCGTTATTATTTACATTTACAGCATCTTGTCAATATAAAAATACAATTTTTATCATAAGATATATATTTCACATTACGTATAATTTAGTACTTATAATTAAAAAATAAAGTGAATCATAGTTATATCAATAATGCCGCTTTACCATTTATATGGCATGGATTAAAACCGGCAAACGGATATATTACTATTATCTTTTTTACACAGTATATTATGTAATATCCTTCAAAAATCACCTCAACTTTGGAGTCGCGTAATGACAAGCAGTAATGACAGCCTTCTCTTCAAAAAACGACTGGACGCCATAATAGATTTTTCCATAGATGGAATATTCATATCAAATTCCAGTGGAGATATTATCATCGCCAATGAGGCATGCAGTAAAATGCTTGAATATGAGCCGGATCAATTATTGAGCATGAATATTTTCAACATCATCGCTCCCCAAAATTTTAATCAATTCTTAAAATCTATCGATCAATTAGAGGTTGGAGGCGACTTTTCTACGGAAATTTTGCTACTGCGCAGCAACGATTCAGAATTGGCGACTTTTATAAGAACCGCCAAAGTACATGAGAATGAATACGTGCATTACTTGAAAGACGCTTCTCAATACATGGTATTAGAGAAAGCCCTGAATAATATTCAGTCGCTTCTCGCCAAAACCCAAAAAATTGCCGGTTTAGGAAATTTTAACTGGGATATCAACACGAACAAAATGACCTGGTCAGATGAAATGTATCGGTTATTAGGGCTGGAACCTCAAGAAGCCACATCCAGTTATGAATTTCTAGAAAACTTTGTCCATCAGGATGATAAAGAACTATTCCAGGAATTTTTCGACAATTCCATTCACCATAAGAAATCATGTAAATTAGATTTCCGCTTTATCCATTTTGACGGACGGGAACGCGTAGGCCACCTACAAGCAATCTTCGAACAAAAGAGTTCAGATAGAACCACGCGGCTGCTGGGAACCTTTCAAGATATTACAGAGCGAAAGGCCTTAGAGAAACGCCTGGAACACATGAGTTTCATGGATGGCCTGACAGGAATCGCCAACCGCAGGCGATTCGATGAAGTGCTGTTATTGGAATGGAAGCGCGCCATCCGCTTTGGAAATCCGCTTTCTCTCATTTTATGCGATATCGATTACTTTAAAAGATTCAACGACGCCTACGGGCACCAAAGCGGTGATGAATGCCTTCAAATGGTTGCGAAAAGGTTAGAAGAGCAGGTCAACCGCGTGACTGACCTTGCTGCGCGTTATGGAGGAGAAGAGTTTGTGATCATTTTACCGGAAACGCGCATTGACGGAGCTATCAAAGTTGCAGAAAAAATACGCCAGAGCATTTTATCATTAAAGATTCCCCATCAGAAATCTGATGCATCTGACTTCGTAACTATCAGCCTGGGCGCGGCAAGCACAATACCGTTAAACAAATTCAATCCGGATCAATTAATCGAAGCCGCCGACCAAGCTTTATATGAGGCGAAACAAAAAGGCCGCAACCAGACCAGAACCCAACAGTTACGACTGAATCATTAGATCCACTGCCATGTCTTATAAGCGCCAGTAATCATTCATCAACACTCCCGGCGCCCTGGTGGATTGATCAAATCGCAACCAGGGATTATTATGTATATAGGATAATAGAATATAACATTTATAAAAAAAATCGGTTCATAGTCGCGGATAGAGCGGTTCTCTCAATAATGTTCATTAATAACCTCTCTTAAATACAAAATCCCTTTATTAACCGTTCGAGCGGAGATTAAACCAAACGTGAGTACGGACACTACTTTCATAGACCTGGTGCGCAGCAATGGTATTGTCGGCGCCGGAGGCGCCGGATTTCCAACTTATGCGAAACTCAAAACCTCCGTCAATACGCTTATCATCAATGGTGCGGAATGCGAACCGCTGCTGCATAAAGATAAAGAACTGCTCAAGCATTTCTGCGACGAGTTGATTGAAGGAATGGCTAAAATTCAGGCGCATTTAGGCGCCAAAGAAACCATTCTGGGCATCAAAGGGAAATACCTGGAAGTCATTGAATTGCTTACGCCGAAGTTGCGCGAGGGAATGAGGATTCATCCATTGGGTGATTTTTACCCTGCTGGAGACGAATTCGTCCTGGTCTATGAAACAATCGGCAAGGTGATTCCACGCGGCGGGCTGCCAATTCAGGTCGGCGCGGTAGTCATGAATGTCGAGACAGTCCTCAACGTCGCCAGAGCCAAACCAGTCACGACCAAGTTTCTTACTGTGGCGGGCGCCGTGAATCATCCGCAAACCGTTGAGGTTCCCATTGGCGTAACTTATCGCTCCGTGATTGAAGCCTGCGGCGGCGCCAATGTTGAACCCTACGCCTTGATCACCGGCGGAACCATGATGGGGCGTCTGGCCCAAAATTTAGATGATCCCATAACTAAAACCACTGGCGGATTACTGGTGTTTCCAGAAGATCATCCACTGATTCAAAAATATAGCCGCACTGAATCTAACGTACGTGTAATCGGTAAATCAGCATGCGACCAATGCTCTTTCTGCACCGAAATGTGCCCCCGGTATCTGCTGGGTCACCCCATTGAGCCGCATAAAGCCATGCGCGCCCTGGGATTCAGCCATGATAAACTTCAGTTGGTAGTAGGAACCCATTATTGCTGCGAATGCAACTTATGCAGTTTGGTAGCCTGTCCTGAAGACCTGGCGCCGAAAGATATTTGCGCTATAAACAAGCGTGAACTACGTGAGCAGAAGATTTCATACCCGGAAGATGTTCCCGACCGCCAGGTTCATGGAATGCGGGAAGGGCGACAAACTCCCATATCACGCTTGATAACCAAGTTAGGTCTTAACTGCTTCGAGAATAAAGGCCCTTTAACCGATATCAATTTATCGCCCCGGCAGGTTAATATTCCCATGCGTCAACATGTCGGCGCTCCCGCTCAACCAGTGGTATCAGTAGGCGACCGGGTTAAACAGGGAGACATGATCGGTTCGGTGGATAACGATCAACTGGGAACGCCGATCCACGCCAGCATTGATGGCATCATTAAACTAGCGCAAGCCACTCACATTATTATAGAACAGGGATAAACGGAGAATCAACGATGTCTCAAGCCATAGGAATGATCGAATTGTCAAGCATCGGTATAGGCTATCAAGCCGAGGATGCCATGTTGAAAGCCTCCTCCGTGAATCTTTTAGTAGCCCGCACGGTTTGTTCCGGCAAGTACGCCGTGATCGTCGGGGGAGAAGTGGCTGACGTACAATCCAGCGTTGACGCTGGATTGAATATCTGCTCAGACGCCGTGATTGATAGTTTGGTTATCCCCAGCGTCCACGATAGCGTCTTCCCCGCATTATCTCAAACAACTCCACTATCTCCAGAGCAGACTGGCGCCTTGGGCATTGTGGAAACCTTTACTGTTGCCAGCATATTGGAAGCCAGCGACGCCGCCGCTAAAGCTGCTGACGTCACCCTGTTCCGCATCCATGTTGCCATGGCCATCGGCGGCAAGGGCTTCATGTTGGTTACTGGAGATGTTTCAGCAGTAAAAGCCTCGGTTGACGCGGCAGCCTTCGTGGCTAAACAACGCGGCGTTTTAGTTAGCCAGGTGGTTATTCCGGCGCCCAGCCCTGAGTTGCTTTCTGAGTATATTTGATCTCCGATAAAAACAAAACACCATTTGAATCAAAACATTGTAGGGGCAATTACCTTGTGGTTGCCCTAATGTGATTCCACCTGCTACAAACCAAATCGATCGATATCTCCATCGCTGTTTAATCCATTGGAAGCATCAAATAAATAGATTATTCCTGAACCGCCCCCGGCGGTATCCGGTTCATAGTCTTGATCCGGCCCGGCGCCATGCAGCACCCAACCTCCTAAACGGCTCTTTACGCTTGGCAAAGCATCAAACCGGTTACCGCTTTTCCTTTGTGCATCAGCCGTTTCCGGATCCCAGAAGGGATATGCGCTGTCTAGCATATCGTGCACCAATCTGGAGCGGAAAGGATCAAGCGGCACGCTGGACATATATGGAGTAGGCGAGGTTAATTTGGCCAAACGGGCGAAACGTAGATTGGCGGCGGTGTTGGGAGTCGGCGGATACATATTTTTATCCATACGGTACGATTCAAGCGCCGTAGCCAGAGAACGTTGATCCGCTTGCGTACCAGCGATTTTGGCTCTTACCTGCGCATTCAAGAAATTCGGGACGGCAATTGCCGCCAGAATCCCGATAATGGCGACCACAATCAACAATTCTATCAAGGTAAATCCACTATTTTTCATATTACCATTACTCCATGATGAGGCATTGATCTACTGATTTCAGAATATTTCTTTTCACCCAGAAGGTAAAAAATACTGTTGTTAGTTATTTCTTTGCTAGGGTGATTGTTATCAACCCTCTCCAAACCTCTCCCAATCTTGGGAGAGGAATGTTTAACCACAGTATTTTGTATTACTAAGCCAAAACAAAAAAACTGGTTATATCTCCAAAATCCCTCTCCCCCAAGTTGGTGAGAATTCAAGAGGGGATTGTTTTCAAAAACCATAAATTTTCCAAATGTCGATAAAATAAAATCATAATCTAACTGCCGTTTTAAGAATAATAACATATTCCACTAGAAAGTTCATTAGAGGTTTGCAAAAATCATAATGATTTCAAAAACTATTTGTGGAGCAAACCGATGAGGATTCATTTCAGGCTTACTATAATTTCTTTGATACTCTGTCTTCTAGGCTTTTCGTTTTTGTTGACAGTTCAAGCGGATGAACCGCAACTTAATGCGGATCAAGAGGATATGCAGTGGTTTCGGGACGCCAAGTTCGGGTTATTCATCCATTGGGGGCCGGTCAGCCTGAAAGGTACAGAGATCGGATGGTCGCGCGGCGGCGAGAGGAAATTCCCCAAGGGCAAAGGCGAAATTCCAGTTGAGGAATATGACAACCTCTACAAGAAATTCAATCCGGTGAAATTCAACGCTGATGAATGGGTCGCCATAGCCAAAGCGACCGGTATGAAATACCTGGTCTTCACCACCAAGCACCATGACGGTTTTTGCATGTTCGATAGCCAGTATACCGATTACAAAATCACCAACTCTCCATTCGGACGCGATGTGGTCAAGGAATTGGCTGATGCATGTCATAAAGCGGGCATCAAACTGGGCTTTTATCATTCGCCGCCGGACTGGCATCATGCCGATTATTTCTCTGAAAACCATGACCGTTATATCAAATACCTGCATAATCTGGTCAGAGAATTATGCACAAATTACGGCAAACTGAGTATTATGTGGTTTGACGGCCTGGGCGCCGGACCGGATAAGTGGAACGCCAAAGAACTGCTGCCCATGATCTACAAATTACAGCCGGGGATTATCATCAACAACCGCGCCGGGTTACCGGCTGATTTCGATACTCCCGAACAGCGCGTGGGGCATTTTCAAAATGACCGCGCCTGGGAAACCTGTATGACCATTTGCCATCAGTGGGCATGGAAACCTGATGACCAACTGAAAACCCTGAAGGAATGCATTGATATTCTGGTGCGTTCGGTGGGCGGCGACGGCAACCTGCTGCTCAACGTCGGCCCCATGCCCAATGGCGAGATCGAAGCAAGGCAAGTCGAACGCTTGAAAGAGATTGGCGCCTGGTTGAAAAAGTATGGCGACACGATCTATGAAACACGCGGCGGCCCATTCAAAACCGGCGAATGGGGCGGCAGCACTCACAGTGGCAACAACATCTATCTGCATATTGTTAATTGGGGAGATAAATCCACATTTCTTATACCCAATATCGATAAAGAAATCATATCCTGTAAAGCGTTGACCGGCGGTCAAGCCACCTTTAAAAAAACTGACAAAGGAATCGAGATATCCCTGCCCCGCGAAAACATTGATGATCTGGATACCATCATCGCTTTGCAGTTGGATGGTCCAGCCGCTGAGATCGATGCCATTAACTTACAGCAATATGATTCTTTAGCGGCGCAGAAAGAGGCGCAGGCGTCGAATGTCTATCAGAATAATACCTGGGCGTTCGGTCCTAAGAAAGCTTTTGATAATGATTTAAGCACAAGGTGGGCCAGTGATTCGGGGATCGAAAATGCATGGATATCGGTTGATCTTGAGAAAGAAGCCAAATTTAACCGGATCGCCATTCGCGAATCATACAACCGCATACAAAAGTTCGAACTACAATACAAAAAGAATGATAAATGGATTACGTTCCACAAAGGCGGGAAAATAGGAGATAAACTGAATATCTCTTTTGATCCAATTACGGCTCGTAATATTCGCTTGAATATCCTTGAATCTACTGATGGACCTAGTATACGGGAGATTTATGTATTTGCGGTTGAATGATTGGTGGGGGTAGTGGTTGGTTTTCGTTAGTGGATTTTTGGTGGGTCGGTGAGGCGCGCGCCCCCCTACGCGTAGGTGCGTTTAATCAAGGGCTATACGTATAACAAAGAGAGGGGCTGCGCAGATATTTGTGCAGCCCCTCTTTAGTATGATTATAGCCATAACGTAATAATGCGTAATAACTATTTCCTGGAATACTCTTTCAATTCACTGGTGGCGGTGTAACCTTTACGGACTTGACCATTAAATTCACGATCTGGTCTGATTAAGACGATTTTCACCATCCCATTCACTTTGGCGTTATACCAAAGTTCATTGTTAGATGTCATCTTCATTTCATTTCCACCACGGTTAAAAGTATATACAATCTCCACCTTGTAATGCTGGCAATTCTCAAATTCTCCAGCGGGGACTTTAACCGTTTCATCGGCGACGCGTTTGTATGTCATAGAAATGGGGAATTCACCCTGCCCAAAACTACTGTTGGTCTTAATTTCTTTTTCTTCACCAACTTTTAATTCTGGGAAATAATACGGAACAGCTGGATCGTAAGTCATTGATCGATCAGGGCCTGAATCTCTTTTGGCATACTGTTTATTGACATCAATATAGTAGCTGGTTGGGCGTTCATCGTCTGCGCCATAAGTTTCTTTGATGATCCAGAGTTTCTTCTCTCCTTCTCCTCGAATCTCAGTTACAACTTGAATCCGGTCGCCTTCGATTTGATCGCTGCTCCGGCTCATTGGTCTTGGGCCATCATGTTTATAGACCCATTTCTCTCCCACGGCGAACGGATCGGCTTTTTCCGCCGCAATGGCGCCCAGTGAAATACTACAAACGATAAGGAACAGACATGCTTTTTTGAACATAAGTTTCCTCCCTTGGGTATTTCTTGTCATTCATTAATCATAAAACGTAAATCATTATTTCTTGGAATACTCTTTCAATTCGCTGGAGGCGGTATAACCTTTTCGGACTTCACCGTTAAATTCACGATCTGGTTGAATCATCATGATTTTCACAAAACCATTCACTTTAGCGTTATACCAAAGTTCACGATTTGATTTCATCTTAAATTCATTGCCATCACGGTTAAAAGTAAATACCGTTTCCACCTTGTAATGCTGGCAATTCTTAAATTCTCCAGCGGGGACTTTAATCGTTTCATCAGCCACGCGTTTGTATGTAATAGATACAGGGAAACCACCCTGTCCAAAACTGAACTGGGTTTTAATCTCTTTTGTTTCATCTACTTTTAATTCAGGGAAATAGAACGGAACAGCTGGATCGTAAGTCATTGATCGATCAGCGCCTGAATCCATTTTGGAATACTGATTATTGCTATCAATGTAGGAACTGGTTGGGCGTTCATCAGCTGCGCCATAAGTTTCTTTGATGATCCAGCGTTTTTGCTCGCCTTCTCCCTTAATCCCGGTGACAACTCGAACCATATCGCCTTCGATTTTCTCATTTCTCCAGCTCATTGGTTTCGGGCCATCATGTTTGTAAACCCATTTTTCTCCCACAGCGAACGGATCGGCTTTTTCCGCCGCAATGGCGCCCAGTGAAATAAAGCAAACGATTAATAACAGGCATACTCTTTTGATCATAAGATTCCTCCTTCGTGTAGTTTTTATATAAGTCACTATTTTATAATAAAATGTTCGGAAAAACATTAGCCATATCTGAACTTATCACTAAAAAAAGGTTAAATACATTAATATCTCCCATCCTCTCCACTTAACCAATTGACGGTTGGCATGATAATCTGATAGATTAGATAATTATCGGAGATTAGATGCTTAGAAAATATATGGAAAGAACATTGATTTAGGAATACAAGAAATAATTTATTAAACCCAATCGGGAGGAATAGTACAATGAAAATTGGTTTGAACTTATTATTATGGGATACGGTAATAACAGAGAAGCATGTGAATGTTTTAGAACGGTTGGCTGAACTTGGTTATGATGGCGTTGAGATTCCACTTTTTGCGTTTAATAAAGGCACTAGCAAGAAACTGCGTAAACATCTTGATCGATTGAAATTGAAATGCACTGTCTCATCATGCGTCCCGATGGAAGCGAATCCTATCAGTTCCGAGGCGCCGATTCGTAGAAAAGCTTTGAACTTTATGAAGAAGACTATCGATAACGCTGATATTATGGGCGTTGAAACTATTATGGGACCGTTCACCTCGCCGGTTGGAAACCTGGTTGGACGTCCACGCACGGAAGATGAATGGAAATGGGGCGTGGATGTTATGAGGAAGGTGGCTTTAGAGGCCGAGAAAACCGGGGTTACCCTGGCGTTGGAAGCATTGAACCGTTTTGAGACTTATTTTATTAATACGGTAGGCGACGCATGTAAATTCGCAAAAGAGGTCGATCATAAGAATTTCAAGGTGACCTGGGATACCTTTCACGCTAATATCGAAGAAGAGAACCTTAACAAAGCGATTACCGCTGCGGGCGACTTGATCGGGCATGTTCATGTCTCAGAGAATCACCGCGGCATCCCCGGAACCGGACATATTCCATTCGCCGCCACTTTCAAAACTCTTAAGAAAATTAAATATGACGGATGGTTGACCATTGAAGCCTTTAGCAGCGCTTTACCGGAAATCGCCGCCGCCACATGCATCTGGCGGGATGTTTATGAGACCCAGGATGAATTGGCGATTAAGTCTTTGGAGTTTGTTAAGAAGACCTGGGATAAAGCTAAGGCTTGAGTTTTTTTTGGTTGTTGATGGGTTCGGGCGCCCACGAGAGGTGCGCCCTACTTTTGTTTCCCCCGCACCCTAGCCCTCTCCCAATAGGAGAGGGAACTAGGTTATCCGGCATTAATAGTTGGTAAGAATACTAGACATTTTGCTATATAACGAATTATCTTTATCAGGAGATTTATCATGTTTCGTTGGATTCAAACATGCGCCGTGATTATCGGCGCAATTTTTTTGATCAATGCGCCGCAAGCCGCAGAAAAGATTCAAGTTAATGATGCTCCCAAGGCGGCGGGCGAATGGGGTTTTCGTCCCGCTGAAGGTAAAACCATCAAAGTCACTCCACCCGGATTCGCATGGCGTCCCCAACAAGACGCTCAAGAATATGAAATCCAATGTTCGCGGGATAGTGATTTCTCTAATATCAGATACCAGGCCAAAAAAATTGAGTATAACGTGCATACCCCGCCCCGCATCTTTGCGCCGGGGAGATGGTTTTGGCGGTTTCGCTTTATTGATAAATTTGAAACCACATCAGAATGGAGCAAGGTGCGTCAATTCAGCATTTCTGATTCAGCCGGTTCTCTTCCCTTACCGATAAAAGATGAACTACTGGCGCGCATCCCTAAAACCCACCCCAGGCTTTTTGTACGTCCAGAGCAAATCCCGAAACTGCGTGAGCGGGCGCAGGGAGATTTGAAGGATCATTTTGACGAGTTGGTTCAATCATCTGAGAATATACTTAAGAATCCACCTGATACTACAGAGCCGCCCCGTTATCCAGAAGATATGGAACGTAAGAGTGAAGCATGGCGCGAGATGTGGTGGGGCAACCGAACATATACCATAAAAGCGTTGAATAGCGCGGCGACGCTGGCCTTTACCCGTTTGATGGGCGGCAAGGATGAGTATGGTCAGCTGGCCAAAAAGATACTGCTGGAATGCGCCAAGTGGGATCCGAAAGGCTCAACCGGATACCGTTATAACGACGAAGCGGGGATGCCTTATAACTATTACTTTGCCAGAACGTATACCTTCGTTCATGACCTGTTAAGCCAGGCAGAACGCGAGACTTGCTGCAAAATAATGGCTGTTAGAGGCGAAGAGATGTATGACCATCTCTACCCCAGGCATTTATGGAAACCTTACTCAAGCCACAGCAACCGCGCCTGGCATTTTCTGGGAGAATTGGGCATCGCATTTCAGGGCGAGATTCCCCAAGCGGAGAAATGGGCCTGGTTTGCGGCTAATGTCTTCAGCAATGTCTATCCGGTATGGAGCGATGATGACGGCGGGTGGCATGAGGGCGTCTCCTATTGGCGCAGTTATATTTACCGTTTTACCTGGTGGGCGGACGTCATGCGAAGCGCCATGGGAATCAACGCCTTCGATAAACCATATTTCTCGCAAGTGGGCTATTACGCCATGTACCTGCAACCTCCCGGAACACAGGGCGGCGGCTTCGGAGATCTTTGCGCCGCGCGGAAATCACGCGACAACTCAACTGTGATGTCGATCTTCGCCGCTCAAGCGCAGAATCCTTATTGGCAATGGTATGTGGATCAACATGGCCAGCCGCCTAAAGAATCAGGCTACATTGGTTTTATCCGGGGAGCGCTGCCCAAGATGGAGGCTAAATCGCCCGATGCGTTGCCTTCCTCTCGTTGCTTCCAGGATACGGGGCAGGCCATGATGAATTCAAACCTGCTTGATGCGGGCGATAATGTAGAACTTATTTTTAAGAGCAGCCCGTTTGGAACGCAGAGCCACGGTTATGAATCGAACAACTCATTTCTGCTTTACGCATTCGGCGAGCGGCTGTTTATTCGCACTGGTAAGCGTGATATTTATGGCAGCGTGCACCATAAAAACTGGATGTGGCAGACAAAATCAACTAATTGCATCACGGTTAATGGCGAGGGACAAACGGGTCATTCGGCCAGCGCTACAGGCGAGATTCTGGATTTTTATACTGATGCACAGATCGATTATGTATGCGGCGAAGCATCTAAGGCCTATGAAGGGAAATTGGAGCAATTCACCCGTAGGATGCTTTATATTAAACCGGAAGCCATCGTCATCTTCGATACGCTGCAAGCGCCGCAGAGTTCAACCTTTGAATGGCGTTTACACGCCAGCAATCAGATGAAGATTGACGATCAACATAATATCTATGCAGAAGAGGGCAAAGCCGCTTGCAAAGTGAATTTTTTATGGCCCGAAAATCTTAGCATTAGCCAGACGGATAAATTCGATCCTCCACCGCGGGATAGGGTAAAACTGGTGGAGCATCATTTGACTGCCAGTACAGTTGAGAAATCGAAGAGCCAAACTTTCGTGACGGTTCTGCGGCCATATCGTTCCGGGAAAAACATTAGTGGATCAGCTGAACTCACCCAGCATGGCGGAGTTTATGAAGTTAAGGTTCCACTGGCGTCAGGAAGCGTGCGGGCGGTTTTGACGGAAAGCGGCATTGTGCAGGCGACCGTATTTGATGAGAGTGGGGCGGAGGTAAAAGGGTTTGGTAGTGAGAAGTGATTTATTCAAAAAAAGAAGTGGTTTTGGGTGGGCTATGCTTTCGCTTTTAGCCCACCATACGTTTGGGTGTTTGGAAATTTCCCCTCACCCTGGCCCTACATACAGGGGGGAGAGGGGACTTGTTTGCGATGGGTGAGGGACTTGTTTGTTCCGGGGCATTTCTGTGTAAATTAATGAGTCTCTGCTTTCCGGCTGGGAAAAATGAAACTCAATATAGTTTCCCATAAGCTGATTGAATCATGATTATGAGTCAGGATGGATTCGATAGCCTTTGTTACTTCGCCTGATTTTACGGGGCGCTGCAAAATATTTGAAACTTCGTAGCGCAACACTTTTTTCTCTTCTTCACTGGATAAAGAGGAATATAGTACAATCATCCGGGATTGTTTGGTGATTCCTTTTAGCAGCCAGATGATATAACTTGGTTCAGGCACGTTATCAGATTGCCCGACCATGCAAATGTCGAAATGGTTGGTTTCAGCATATTTTAACAATTCCATTTCAGTGTCAACGTTCGTTACAACTCCTCCCAAGGAAGAAGCAATCTTCTCGATATTGGTTTTTTCTTGATCATTCAAGCCAAGGGTTAAGATGCGATACGTATCTAAAGATGCTGTATTCATTGTTGTTCTCCTGTGATCAATCTCTCCCCGGTATAACGAAATATATATACTATTAAATAGTTATTCTGATAATAACTTTGAACTATCTAAATTAGTATCATGTAAATTTTGTACTGTCAGATTTTTTTGAAGGTAATGATTTTTAAGTTCTCGGCTTGGCGCCTTTTCGACGCATGGAGCGCGCCCGCGGATAGAGCGATTTTACCGCGCTGCCGTCATAATAGACGCACCAGAACGCATCCTGCCCATAGGCTAAAAGATATTCATTATTGAAAGGGATTTCGCAAATGCGGTGGATCGACGCCGGGAGGGGTACGGGCTTGGGTTGAAAGCAAAAAGCGGTATTGACAGGCCAGTTTCGATATTGCTTCTCAACTAAAAATATAGGAACCGAAGTACTCAATTCCTGACTGCTCCGAACCAATGAATTGCTGAATAGTATCACCCGGTTTCTTTTCATACTTAAAAACGGCCGGCATGATGGACTATATCCTAAAAAGTTGAAGACCTCTTTGGCATTACCCTTGTTGATTCGATCCAGATTAATTTCAAAAATCGGGAAACCCGGCATCTGAAAATAGGCCAGCATCGGAGAAGACGATTCAGCCGATAGTGGAATCAACTGCCATGACAAAGAAGACAAGTTTTCCCACAGGGTAATCTCCTTAGGCGGCAGAGGCAGTTCTGCAAAAATCGATTTAATTTGAAAAGAACGGAACCTCGGTTCATAGGGCTGGAGAAAGTTAACCGTCCCCTTACGGGAATTGGAATAGACATAACCGCCATGCGGCAGACTGCATAATTGCATCAAGGCGTCGCCGATATCCTGCCAGTCCTCACTCATCTGAAGAGAATTATCATCCAACTGATATTGAACAAGTTTGCTTGACGTCAACGCCACCAGACTGGAAAAATCAAGGCATCGATGGGATGCCTGATTATGGATAAATAGTTCAGGAGAATTATCCAGTTTTTGCGATCCGCCAAAAAGATCTATGCGCCAGATATCCTTCTTTTTCTTGAATGTTTGATTCGCATTATTATTTATATCCGGGGTGCGGCGAAATGCTGATGAGTCATAGCGAAATACCTGCTCGTAAATCAACGACAAGTTTTCATGATTAACGATGATGCCTTTATATTCAGTATGCCGGGAAGAGTTGCCGCCTATTGTTTTATCTGGATTCAGGTTCTGCCAATCAACGCGCAGCTCGCATTTGCCTGTCTTGATATCAATAATTAGATTAGTGAACCGTTGAATAGGATTATACTGAAGGGAATTAATTCCTTTGCATATTTCACAAAAAATATATTGAGTACCCGGAATCGGCCAAAATGATCGAAGACGAGATTTTAATTTTGGCATATTCCCCTCTCTCAATAAAATATTATAGACAACAAATTGTACCTATTTTTAGTTTGAAAACGAGCGGCGTATAACCTGCTTCATCTAATTTTATCAAACCAAAGTAAAGCGATGTAATTTATTAAAAAAACGCAATAACCATATTTCCCCTAGATTTTTTATGCTGCAATGTTAAACAGTACTTTAAGTCAAATTTTATTCTGAGATATATCTATCATATATTTCATCACTACGATTTGGGAGCAGTATCATGAAAAAAGTATTTGTCTTCATATTAGCCGTTGTTTGTTTCAGCAGCGTATCCCCGGCCTTCTCCATGCAATCCACCGGCGCCGATCAATCGACCTACCCGGATAGGTTGATTGCCAACCAAAACCAGCCTTCCGACAATATGTTTTTGGCTCAAAGAGATAATGATGACCCGGTTCCAAATCCGGAAATGCGGCAGCGTCGAAGTCCCCGCGCGGTTGATCAAGGCATTCCTCCACAGCCGGAAAGATTGGAAAAGAATAATCAATACCCCTGGTTGATGCGTCAGGAATTCGAGCAAAGAGAACAACGTATGAATCAATGGGAGCAAGCATTAAGAGAACGCAACGAAAAACTGGAACGCTTAGAACATCGTATTGACGCAATGGAAAATAGAGAGAATGAACAACGGAATTATCTTCAGGAATTAGCCGAATCTCTTAAACACAGCGTCAACCAAACGATCCAGGACGATAAAAACCAAAAAATGGATTATTTCAATGCGCTTAAAGAAAAACTGGAACGCGAATCATTCCAATTGAAAGAAAGAAGCAACCAATTAGAAGAGCAGGAGCGTAATATTGCCTCACAGTATGAAGAACTTAATCAAGGACGTTCAGAGTTAGAACAACAATTCAGCATGTTGGATGAACAACGCCAACAAGTGAATAGGCAAGATGAAGAAATAAAACGCTGCCAGGAAGAACTGGATAAACGCAATGATCATCTACGCCAACGGGAAGAAGAACTGAACCAATGGTCGCGCAATCTTGAAGAACGCCAGCGTCAATTAGAAGAAAAAGAGCGTGAGATCAATCAACGCCTAAACCAAAGCGATGAAGAGCGCCAGCGCGAAAAAGATGAACTGCGTATGTGGAGCGAGGATATTGAAAGACGTGAGCAGCAAATGAACGAACGGGAAGACCACCGCGACGGCCTTGGACCTGTTGGTGGAATTGTCTTGCTGCTTCTCTTTATCCTCTGGATCTGGTGCTTGCAGGATTGCTTGAAACGGGCAGCTAAGGATTTCCCGACAGATGGCAGGTATGATAAAGTAGTTTGGCTTATCACCTTAATTTGCACATTATTCATCGGCGCCATATTGTACGTATTTCTTGTTCAGGGGAAATCGGCTAAAGCGGAATGAAGATGATATAAAAGAGGGAAATAAAAAAGGAAGACCCAATCAAGGGCTGGACACAATGCTGTCTTGCCCTTGGCGCCCAGGTCATTCGGTTGGGCGCCCATGAAAGACGCCCCTACAGTTGCGAAATCCCCCTAATCCTGAATGCCCCTCTCCCGCCGGGAGAGGGGACGATGCGGTTAACTCATTTTGATCCATTTCTTCTCGATCTCTTCAAGGGTTTTGCCTTTGGTTTCAGGGACGAAAATGGCGAAGAAAAGAAATGCGATTATGCACATGGCTGCGTATACAAAGAAGACCATGCCTTGCAGATAACTCAGCATGATGGGGAAAAACTGCGAGACGGCGTAACATGATATCCATAAACAGACCGTGGCGATTGACATAGCGCGTCCCCTGATGCGGGTGGGGAATATTTCCGACATAACCACCCACACCACCGGCCCCATAGCCACTGCGAACGAAGCCACATAGGTTAACACAAAGAACAGCATGAATGTTATCTGGATATTTTGCAGACCCAGGTTAAGCGTTATTAAATGTATAGCGCCGAATGATTCGATCAGGAACGACGCTCCCAGCAAAACCAGTGAGATTCCCATTCCCAATGAGGCCAGGAGCAGCAGTATTTTTCGCCCCAGCAAATCGACTAACAGAAACGCCACTACCGTAAAGAGCATATTTACCAGACCGATAATCACCGTATGATTGATGGCCTGGGCCGAACCTAGTCCGGCGCTTTTGAAAATCTCCGGCGCATAGTAGAGGATTACATTGATACCGGTAACCTGCTGCAAGATAGCCAGACCTATTCCGATAAACAGCGCCATGCGTAATCCGGGGCATAGCAATTCTTTTATCGATCCGCCTTCATGGGCGATGGCGAACTTGATCTCTTCCATTGAAGTCCGGGCGTTTTCAGTTCCTCCGACGCGGGTCAGTATTTCCATTGCCCGATCCGGCATGCCTTGCTTGGTTAACCAGCGTGGGCTTTCCGGGACGAATAATAGCAGAACCATAAACAGAATGGCTGGCAACGTCTCTGAACCGAACATCCAACGCCAGCCCATGGTAATATTCCAGGCTTCATCACCCATCGATGCCACCTTTGCATTGACAAAATAGACCACCAGCATACCGAATACGATGGTGAACTGATTGAGCGTCACCAGCCGACCGCGTAACCGGGCTGGCGCCACCTCTGCGATATATAAGGGCGACAGCATGGATGCAATACCAACTCCAACTCCACCGACAATGCGGGCTATGACGAATTCGGTCAGACTCCGGGGAAAAGCTGAGCCAAGCGCCGAGATAGTGAATAACATACCCGATAATATCAGCACTGATCTACGGCCATAATAGTCACTCATCCACCCGGCAATTGAAGCGCCGCCGATGCAGCCGATCAAAGCGCATGAAGCAGCCCAACCCTTCCACACGTCATTGAGATCAAAACGCTGTTGCAAAAAACCTATGGCGCCCGATATCACCGCCGTGTCATAACCAAACAATAATCCACCCAGCGCCGCTACAATCGATAGTAAATATACATAAACAATCTGGCCCTTACGATCATAAAGCGACGGACGATATTCTGTGTTGGGTGACGACATTGAATTGACCTTTCCATTAAACGTAAACATGTAGGGGCAATCCTTCATGGTTGCCCTAATGTGATTACTACGCATCGAGCGCAGCTCACCACAATCACCAACGACTATTTATTCACTTTACATTTTTTCATTAAATCGACTGGAATAAATTTACCCCAAACCATTTTATACTAATCCTGTTCAACGTATAGTTTGAAGGTTGAGCATTTCTACTATTGGAGGAGAAACGGTATTTCCATGTTTGACTGGATTATAATAAATATAATCTATATGGTTGAAAAAAACTTTCTGATCCCGGATACGATGTTCTCAAAAGCGGCCTGTTATTTAGTAGGGAAGATTAGTCATGGAAAACTTAGGATACTCCCTTTCGAATTGCCAAATTTCCAAAGCCAGGAGCCAAGATTTTTCATCCGGCTCCTGACTTTTGAATCTGTTATGTTAATACAACATAAAATCTTCGATTGCAGTACGATCATTTGCCAGAGTGATAGCAAAAAGGATCAGAAAGGGAGAGTTTGCAGGTCTATTATTGGGTAATAAAATAGACTGAAGGGTTCGCGTCGCATCCACGCGGTACTGTTTCCAGATTAGATATATTCCACCTTCTGGAGAGCCCCAGCTGGTTGTTTCCATTCCCTGCCATAAACGCGATCCACCACTGGTTTTCACGGTTGGTCCGGTATAGATGCCTAGCCGATGGCAACGTGCGCCCCAAGGATTGTTCTCCTGGCCCACGGCATTCAAAGGAGCGGCATCTTCAAACATTAAGTAAATGGTATTTACATCCCCGGAAGAAATAAACGGCGTCAGGTCAAAATCGCGCAGTTCGCGGTTTGGTTGGTAACCATCGAGATTTCCTGAACGGGCGGTGTATACCTGATCCATGGTGGCGGAGTTATAAAGCTCGGTAAACGTCTCATCATCTGTGGAAATAGAGAATTTGACGTTGCCCCACATTTCGGTCCATAAAGTTGCGGAAGTCAATCCATCAGGGATATCCATTATATACATAAAGTATGAATCTTCTCCATTACAATAGGTATATTGACCGAAATCGTGATCGCCATAGTTCACCCCATCCCAGAAGTAGAGAGGGCCATTGGGATCAGCCGCATAGGAAAGGTATTCCTGAATAACTTCACTGGAATCTCCACTGGCCGGGGCTACCCACTCCGGCGGTTTCCAGAACCAATCGGGTACGATTCCTATGGGAATCCAATCGCCTTCACCATCAACATAAATGGGTTTGAAACTGTTTCCCTCAGAACGGGGGTCATAGATTTCTCCCGTATCAGGATCAACATCGGCAGCCCAGTCGCTCACACTACCCGGCCAATTACCACTATCGGAAGTGACTGCAAGAAATACATACTGGTATTCTCCCGGAGGAACCTGAATGTTATCCCCCGCTACATAATAAGCATTGAGATTTCCCGCAGTCATATCCGGCAAGAGAAATGCAACCACGCCATCTTCTGTAATGTTTACCTGTCCTGGAATGACATTGCTGGGGAGTGTGGAGATTTTAATTCCAGCATCGTTGGTAGGCAAACCAAGGCTTGAATCAACTGCTTGTCCATCATTATACCAGATTACCGCATTCCAAATACTCTCCAGATCAACTGGAGTAGAATCGTATTTCTGAGCTTGGGCAACTGGAATGGAAATAATAATGAGATACGCTGCAACCATACAAACAATTCGCTTGTTCATTTCATACAACTCCTTTCAAAATTGGAATACATAAATCTTAACCCGTATTTACTAGATACTCTTTTAACCTTGGATTTCCCATTAAACAAGAAAATCATACCCCCTCTCATGATTTTTATTCAATTTTATCATGAAAGACGAAACGGAAAAAAAGTCGAAAACTGCAAATTAAACCACAATATATCGACGATATTTAAATTATAGAAAGAACATTAGATATAACATAACATTAGATAGAATATATGGAGCGCGCTTCGTCCAGTTTTTACTTTAACCTACCCGTAATTACTCAGCATATATTATGTTAAGTGTTTTTTCAAGCGAAAATTATTCTTTTGTTTTTCGCACAGTAGCATGGAGAGCTACGCTTTGCTTTTAGGCTACGCTTCACGATTTGGATTGATTCTCGTAACAGATGCCAAACTTCATCACAATCAAATATCACTTGACGTTTATACGTTACAACCGTGAAAAAATACCATGATCCGGGCGTATACAATCTACGATATTCCGGCATGGAATTAACCTCCGTCGCGCTGTGCATATTATGGGCTTCGCGTAGGGTGGGCTAAAAGCCGCGAAGCGGCGTAGCCCACCAAAACCACTGATGCATCATGGTGGGCTACGCTATCGCTTTTAGCCCACCCTACTTGGGCTTATTCTTGGCGCCAAGCCCACCGTATTTATAATTTCTTGGGACCAATCATTTTCTCTGGCCGAACGTATTGGTCGAACTCTTCTTCGGTCAGATGGCCTAGTTGTACGGCTGCTTCTTTTAGGGTCAAATTCTCTTTGTGAGCGTGTTTGGCTATGGCTGCTGCGTTGTCATAACCGATGTGGGTGTTAAGCGCTGTTACCAGCATTAGGGAACTGTTGAGGTTCTTTTCTATTGCAGCGCTGTTGGCTTCGATGCCTACGGCGCAATTGTCATTGAAGCAATCGCAGGCGTCGGCCAGCAAACGGATTGATTGCAGCAGGTTATGAATCATTACTGGTTTGAAGACGTTTAACTGGAAGTTGCCAAGCGCACCAGCGAAGCCTATCGCGGCGTCGTTGCCCATGACCTGCACTGCAACCTGGGTCATGGCTTCGCACTGGGTGGGATTAACCTTGCCCGGCATAATGCTGGAGCCCGGTTCGTTGGCTGGAATAATCAATTCGCCCAACCCGCAACGCGGGCCGGAAGCATACAAGCGGATATCATTGGCAATCTTGAATAACGATGCGGCCAGAGTCTTCAGGGCGCCGCTGGCTTCGACAATGGCGTCATGCGCCGCCAGACCTTCGAACTTGTTCTCTCCCGTTACAATGGGATGACCGCATTCATCGGCGATGCTTTGGGCTACCTTTTCAGCGAAGCCTTCAGGTGTATTGAGTCCGGTTCCGACGGCGGTTCCCCCCAATGCGATTTCGTTCAAACTGGGCAGGGTATTCTCAATGCGCTGCAGGCCTTTTTTCAGTTGAGTATAATAACCGGAAAATTCCTGACCTAATGTCAATGGCGTGGCATCCATCAAATGGGTGCGGCCAATCTTGATGACATCTTTGAATGCGTCAGCCTTTTTTTCAAAGGTCTTCATTAATTTGGTGATCATGGGAATCAAACGACGGTGAATCTCCATAACCGCGGCAATATGCATGGCGGCGGGGAATGTATCATTGGATGATTGAGACTTGTTGACGTCGTCGTTGGGATGGATGGGGCTTTTGGTACCCCGCGGCTGGCCAGCTATTTCGTTGGCGCGGTTAGATATCACCTCGTTGACGTTCATGTTGGTCTGGGTGCCGCTGCCGGTCTGCCAGATGACCAAGGGAAAATGTTCATCCAGTTTCCCTTCAATAACTTCATCAGCCGCCTGGACAATTAAATCTTTCTTTTCGGCGGGTAAAATGCCGAAATCATAATTGACCAAAGCCGCAGATTTTTTCAAAATGCCGAATGCTTTGATCAGTTCACGCGGCATACGTTCCGTGCCGATACGGAAATTCATCAAAGAACGAGCGGACTGCGCTCCATAGTAGGAATCCGCAGGAACCTGAATTTCACCCATTGTGTCTTTTTCTATGCGATACTCCATCGTCGCCTCCTATATTATGTCTTTGTATGATTTCCCCATTGCGCCAATCTACATCTTAGCAAAGCAAAACCGCTTCGCCTAGCGTGGGTCTTTCAAAAGCTCCATCATCTGCGCGATGCGGTTGCGGTAGGTATGATTGGCCAGAACGGTTGCTCTACCGTGAGCGGCGATTTCATGCCGTAGTTCTTCATTTTCCAGGTAAAAAGCGATTTTTTGAGTTAGTTCCTGTGGAGTGCGGAAAACATCCAGGTCTTTGCCTATTTCAAACTGCTCTTCTATGCCAGGCCGGTATTCCGTCAAAAGAAAGCCGCCGCAAGCCAAAACGTCATAAGCCCGCAACGAGGCGGCATGAATTAATTGGGTATGGCAAATGCTCAGGTTTATCGGCGAGGCGGCGTATAATTCCGGCGTTTCCGTATCGTAATGCAGCGATGTCCCGGCGAAGGCAGAGGTCAAACCGCCCACCAGGTTCCGGTCTCTCCAAAGCGCGTCGCCGAAGATGGTTAATCCAAACGGCATGGCGGTTTCCAGGAAAACTTTGCGGATTTCGCTGCTGGCGATCTGTCGAACCAGCCACTTGAAATGGGCGCTTTGCTGCGGATCGAACTGAAGCGTACTTTGGATTAATAGATTCAATAATTCTTTAGCATCCATGCCCAGGTGCGACCGTATGATAGCCCTGATCACCTGGGCCAGTTTGGTGAATAATTGGGGATTTTGCTTCATATATGGTATGGAGAGGCGGTATCCCGTAGCGCCGACGTAGGTAACAGGATTAATGGGATATTTGAAATCACCCTTTACTTCATATTCATCAAAGGTCGTTGCGGGCGCCAATACTTTGGCCTTTGATCCAAAAACCGGCTTCATTACATCCAAATGACCCGGATCGAAAGTCAACGCCAAGTCATAGTACTCGCCTTCGTCTCCTTTGAATAAAGTCTCAGGATTATCGTAATACCAGACCACGCGGGAAATCCCAGCCCGCCCCATAGATTCAAGTTCCAGGTGAGAAAAAAAACTGCCATAAAATCCCAACGCAATCTTTGGCGTACAGCCGCAGGTCTCGCGCCAGGTATCCATCCCGCTTAAAAAACGCGACAACGCCAAGGGACGCTTCTTCCACAAAGCATGGAACCCGTTTTGCCCGGCGCCCCGCATGACTGACGGCATGATATCTTCCAGGCTTTGCGACATAATCATGAATACGTTATGCAAATCATCGCTATTGGATGACTTCAGTGAAGCCTGTATCCGGCCAGAAATATCTTCTAATTTTTCTTTCTCTTCATCGGTTAATACTGATCCGGGGATGATATTGACGCCTTGCTTGAAGAGACTGGGATATTCATTAGCCAGCTGCATCAGTTTATCTTCAAACTCATCTTGAATGATCCAATAAAACTTCTCATTGCTGATAATGGATTCGCAATCCCATTCACAGAGCCATTCCCATATCAGTTCATAGCGTGATTCACAAATAATCACGCGTTGATTTTGGGATATTTGTTGCAACAGTCTTGGTGCATATCCTAAACCCGCCTGCCACACAATAATCAAGTCGCCTGTGTTATCATCATTGGCGCTGATGAATTCTTTAGCCTGAGCAAGCGGATCATTTGGCCCATGCACCCATTTCCCGCCTGATGCATCCGATTCCCGGCAAAGAACCGCGCCGCCTTCAGCTTGTATAAACTGATATGCGGCTGATGATGCTTCGTTCTTCCGGGTTTGGATGAAGTCACCCAATCCCTCCGCAATTTCAGGATATATATCACCTAGCAGCCTAATATTCTTTTCGGCGAAGGATTGTTGATTCATTATGGTTATATCACTGTTTTCATGGATTATAATATTGTAGATTATTTGTCATAATTATGTTTATTTATTATCACGCTGTTAGAAACGATGTACACCTCAGAAAAACTCTTTTCAGTAATTCCTGTGAAATATCAAGAAAAATGAACTATTTCTCTTTTAGAAGCGACTAAATATGGTAATGTTTCCAATATATTTTAGTTATATTAAAATGGGAGAGGTAAATAGTGAGAAAAATTATATTTTATTTGGGATTATTGGGATTACTGATAATATGTTCCATAGCAGGAGCGGATGTAGTTATTAATGAGATTAGTTACAATCCCCCCGACGAACAGTATACGACGGGATCGATCCGAGAGTTTATCGAGTTGTACAATCCAGGACCAGATTCTGTTGATGTATCCGGTTATTACTTTGATAAAGGGACAACTTTTGTTCTTCCAGAAGGCTCTTTGATGGCGCCGTATACTTATCTGGTGCTGGCGCGTGATCCAGATAATCGTATCTGGAACAACGCTCCATCTCCTGTCATAGGCCCTTTAGAGGGCAAATTATCCAATAGCGGCGAACGGTTGTCGCTGGTTCGTCCCGATGGAACGGTAGTTGAAGAACTCAAATATAACGATTCACCTCCCTGGAGCCGTAGCGCAGACGGATATGGGTCAACATTGGAGCGGATCGCCTGGGATTTACCAGCGGATGATTTCCACAGTTGGCGGGCTTCTTTATTAGATGAAGGGACGCCCGGTCTGGCTAATTCCATCAGCGGAACAAAGCCGCGCCCGGTTATTCTTGCGCATGAAGTTCTACCCGAACACCCAACCTCTAGTGATGAGGTCGCAATCCGCATGGGTTTCGATGCCGCAAATATTATCAAATCGGTAACCTTGCAATGGGAAAAAGCCGAACAAGGCGTCGAAGGCGGAAGCAACCAAGGACCGGAAACTTATGTTTCATCCAGAGATAATTTTCAGTATTGGAAAGGAAACAAAGCGCCTTCTGAATCAGACCTTTGGGCTGCTCCAGACTTTGATGATTCTTCCTGGAGACGGGGACAGGGTACATTCGGCTATGGCGGAAGTGGATGGAACCGCAATCGCACTGAACTAAACGATATGCGGAGGAATTATTCTACCGTATACCTACGCCGTAAATTTTCCATTCCTGATGCCGATACTTTGGCAAACGTTAACATCATGGTTCGTTACACTGGAGGTTTTGTTTGTTACCTCAATGGCATCGAAGTCGCCAGCGACAACATCCCTCAATCAGTTAACCACGAATCGCTTGCAACCGATACACACAGTTCAAACAACTGGGAAATTTTCACCATCCCGAATGACAATGGATTATTGCAAAACGAAAACAACACTCTCGCTATGGTGGGGCTTAATTCCAGTTTAACTGCATCATCATTCTCACTAGGAGTCAGTCTCGTTGAAGGAGAACATATCGTTACGGAGGTTGAATCAGATATCCACCAAATCTTAATGACTCGCATCGCAGAGAGCGTTGATTCGGTAACCTATGAAGCGAAAATTCCAGCCATGCCGTCCCAGTCGCTCATACGGTTTAATGCCAAACTTATTCTAAATGATGATTCAACCCTGGTTTTACCTCATGTAATGAATCTGCGTCCTTTTGAATCTTATTTCGTCTACGATGGAGAAGTTGAATCTCTATTAACCATATTATGGCCTTATTATGAAAGCCCAGTCTCGTTGATAGAAATGGAAC
Source organism: bacterium (assembly GCA_963662285.2). Taxonomy (GTDB): domain Bacteria; phylum Hinthialibacterota; class Hinthialibacteria; order Hinthialibacterales; family Hinthialibacteraceae. Next base: position 1,648,395 of record CAXXMV010000002.1, on the reverse strand, counting down.
GGATTATGAGCGGGGCGGTTATCTTGCCAGCTGGTGAAACGCATCCTCTGGTTTTCGATGGCGCCATGATCCACACATCCCGTAATGGGCAGAAAATGAAGTTCCTCAAAGGCGAAGAATACCGGGGTGACCGGACATTAAATATGCTTCCAGAATACAATCAAACTGGCAATACCTCCGGCCCTAGTACTCCCCACCGTGAAGACCTTGGATTCTGGTTTTTCCGTGAAATGGGCATCCCTGCTCCCCTGACCGATTGGTTCCGCGTAATTGTGGATGGCAGCCACACTCAACGGATAATGATTCAGCAAGTCAACGAAAGGTTTTTAGAAATCAACGACCGCAATCCAGACGCCGATTTGTTTAAACGAAATTATGTAAGCCCCAACTGGGAACCCCACAACAATCTGGAAAACGGCACGGCCAGTATCGACAACCTCGAAACACTACTGAAAGAGCGTGATAAAACAAAATTGCATGAATTGCTTGAAACCAACCTGGATGTGGATGAATTTATTCAGTACATCACCGCCTGCGTGTTATTGAGCAATTGGGATGGTTTCCATAACAATCATTGGATGACTCTTGATCCCGATACGCAGAAGTGGGAAATGATTCCCTGGGACCTGGATAAAGCCTGGGGATACACTGACTCCAATCCCATGTTTACCGAAATGCCGCTTGAATTCCCCTTAAACGGCAGAGCAGCACACGCGGGTCGTGATACCGGACCAATTACCGGACCGCTATGCAAGGATGAAGTATTCTATCAGCAATACATTGACCGGATGGGTTACGAATTTAATCATGCTTTCACAGAAGAACGCATGTTTGGCAAATTCGCAGAAGTCGAGAAGTTCCTCTTGGATGATTTACAACTTCTTGAAGAACATACCGGCGCAATGCGCAACACCCGGCGGGAACAGATTACAGACTCGTATGATATTCTTAGAACATTCGTTCAATTGAGGCGTGAATTTCTGAGCACTCTTCTACCCACTCCTGTATCTAATTGGAGTCTGTATTAGTTTGGTATCTTCCTAATTTATTGAATTCTCTCAGGGATAATCCGAGTTTTGGGTTATCCCTGATTATTTTAATGCTGAATTTTTTCCTGAACAGTTTATACCTAATCAATTAAGTCTATACAAATAAAATACTTGCAAGCAATACCACTTACATGCGGTAAATAACTCAAAAAATCGAGAACTTTTTCCTTGACAAAATAGTCAGGTCACTTACAATTAGGCACATAATAGTTAGGAGGCTAACTTAATCTAAATGTTCACTCTTCAAGACATACCTAGTTCAGAAGAAATAGACCAACTCGCTGCAAGATATCCTGATGCTAATCCAAGAGCAATCGAAACCATGCTTAGGCTATTGCGCGTTGGCAGCGATGTTATGAACCTGGGTGAATCTCACTTTGCTGATTTAGGCATATCCACTGGACGTTTCACTATTTTGATGCTGCTTAATCGAAAATATAAGGATGGAGTCAGCCCCTCAGAATTGGCGGAAGGCGGAGGTGTTAGCCGGGCCACTGTAACTGGTTTATTGGATAACCTTGAACGGGATGAATTAGTTAAACGAGAACATGCTTCCAATGACCGCCGGTCAATAATAATCAAAATAACGGACAAGGGACTGGCATTTCTTGATTCTATTCTTCCGACTCATTTCCGCAGAGTCGCATGGCTGACAAGCAGTCTTTCTGATCAAGAGAAAACTACCTTGATAACGCTGCTTGGTAAAATCGCACAACAAATTGAGCAAATTGAAAATATTCCAAAGACCTAGAAAAACATTAATTGATGAACGATTGAATTTATCTATTTTATATAAAACACAGGGAATAATTATGAAAATCAGAGGCTATTTATCTGTAGTTTGCGCCGTATCTCTAATGGTTTTTATGCAGGCTTGCACTCTGCATACGGTTAACCTATCACCCGAACCGCCACTCATCACGCCGGAACATTACGCCATGTCCGGCTCGGTCGAGACGCCCGACCGCTGGTGGCAATCATTTAACGATGAAGATTTGAACCAGATCGTCGATATCGCCATGTCAGATAATTTCGACCTGCGCATGGCTTGGGCTAGAATGGAGCAGGCCAACGCTATCGCCCGCCAGGCAGGCGCCGCTGGCAAGCCGCAGTTATCATATAACGCTGGCGCCCAACGCAACCGGTCATTCATGTCATTCGGCGGCAACCAGACCCGTAATGAAAGCGCGAATTTTTCTCATAGCCTGGCCGCATCCTATGAAGTCGACCTGTGGAACCGTATTGCTTCAAGCCGTCAGGCGTCTGAACTGGATTGGCAGGCCACCCGTGATGATGTTGAAACCATCGCCATCTCGCTTTCCGCTAACCTGTGCGATTTATGGTTTTCCGCCATCGAAAAGCGGGCGCGTCTAGATCTGATCAATCGTCAAATTGAGGTCAGTCAGACTTTTCTGGACTTAACCGAATCCCGCTTCGGGCAGGGCATGACTTCAGCGGTTGATGTATATCAACAACGCAGCCATTTGGCATCCATCCGTTCTCTAATCCCGACAGTTGAATCTCAATTAACTTTGTCTCAACACCAGCTGGCGGTTCTGATGGGGCGTTCACCAAGGTATGAACTTCCTGAGCAACCGGACATCCTGCCCCAATTATCGGAACTGCCTGAAACTGGAGTTCCGTCTGACTTACTTACTCGTCGGCCTGATATCCGTTCCGCTCAAAAACGCCTGGTCGCCGCAGATCACCGTATCGCGGCTGCGGTCGCGGATAAGTATCCCATACTATCCCTCACCGGACGCACCGGATTGGGAGGCGACCAGCTGGATCAATTATTCAGCAACTGGATATGGACCATAGCGGCCAATATCGCAGTCCCCATTCTGGATGGAGACCGACGTTCCGCCGAAGTAGACCGAACCCGCGCCGTCGTCAAAGAAAGATTAATGGCTTATGGAAACACTGTGCTAACCGCCATTAAAGAAGTTGAAGACGCCTTAACGCAGGAACAGAAACAGAAAGAATACTTGGAACGTCTGCAAAAACAGTTGGAAATATCAAACCAAACTTTGGCTGAAACCCGTTCCAGATATGTCGGCGGACTGGGCGACTACCTTCCCGTGCTCACAGCTTTGCAGGCCGTCCAGCAGGTTGAACGCAGCGAACTGGAAGCGCAACGCAATTTGATTAATTTCAGAATCCAATTACATCGCGCTCTGGGCGGCGTATGGCCCTCGGAATTACAAGATGAAAGTTATAACCAATAAAAAGCAGAAACATTAAAACGTAGGATTTCTATTAATCCCTGGTTTATCAATAGGAGAATATTCATGCAGTTCATTAAGATAATATTTAAGATACTTTTCAAAGTTCTATTACCTCTTGCCGTACTGGCTGGTGGAGCCGCCATAACTATATATTTGATCAAAACCAAACCGACCGCAGCTAAAAAGCAGATTGAGAATCCACCAACTCTGGTTGAGGTTATCATTGCAAAAAGCACCAATGAAAAAATAATCATATCTACCAACGGTTCAGTAAAACCGGCTCAGCAAATTGAACTACGCCCGGAAGTCAGCGGACGAATTGTTTATCAGAATCCCAACCTGGTTCCCGGTGGACGCTTGACCAAAGGCGATGTCATGGTTCGCATTGATCCACGGGATTATCAATACGCCCTGGAAAGACAGAAAGCCCTACTCGAAGAAGCTAGGTTCAGACTCACCGAAGAGGAAGGCCGCAAAGCCATCGCTGAACGTGAATGGAAACTGCTTGGCTCACAAGTTGAAACCACCGAAGCCGGGCGCAGTTTAGCCCTGCGCATACCTCATCTACAAAAAGCCCAGGCCTCATTATCCGGCGCCAGCAGCAGTCTTGATGAAGCTAAACTCGACTTGCAACGCACCACTATCAGCGCTCCTTTCAATGCTATTATCCAAACTGAATTCGTTGATCCCGGGCAGGTGCTTAATCCCCAAAGCACAATCGCCACATTAATTGGAACCGATCAGTATTGGGTGCAGGTTTCCGTACATGTCAAAGATTTGCCCTGGATTCCCTTGCCCAACCAGGATGGTTCTCAAGGCGCCGAGGTTTACGTTACGCGCAACCTGGGCCAAGGCAAGTCGGTTGAATGGCGCGGTCGCGTCGTACGCTTGTTGAGCGGTTTGGAAACTACCGGACGAATGGCGCGACTGCTGGTGGCTATTGATGATCCTCTTAATCTTAAAGCGGAATCTGCTGAAGATTTAATGCCCCTTCTGCTTGATGATTATGTCAGAGTGAAAATTGAAGGAAAAATGATGAATGACGTTATATCCATCCCCTGGAAAGCTCTTCGTGAGGGCGACAAGGTTTGGATTATCGATCAAAATAATCAGTTGGAAATTCGCCGGATTGAAGTTCTCAGAAGTTATGAAGACCAGGTTATAATCCAGGGTGATATCAAAGATGGCGAGAGCATCATAACCAACAATATCTCTACTCCTATTCCTGGGACTATATTGCAAACTGTAAGCCAGGATATTAAAAGCGCCATCTCAACCCCTCCTCAATCTAGTGATGGATCGGCTGCTAATGAGGAGAACAAATAATGAAACGCACCCGTGAATTGAAAGGCCCCATCGCCTGGATGGCGCAGAATTCTGTGGCCGCCAACCTATTTATGATAATTTTGCTGGTTGGTGGATTACTTTTCGCATTACAGGTAAAACAGGAAGTTTTTCCTGAATTTGAGATAGATTACATCCAAACCTCCGTAGCATATCCCGGCGCCAGTCCAGCTGAAGTCGAACAAGGCATTATTCTGGCCATTGAAGAAGGAGTTCGAGGACTGGATGGAATCAAGAAGGTGCAATCGATTGCAGTGGAAGGCTCCGGCATCGTTCTTACTGAATTAGAGACTAACGCCAACAAGAATAAGGCGCTGCAGGATGTTAAGAACGCCGTCGACCGGATTACCTCTTTTCCACAAGACGCCGAGCGACCCATCGTAAGTCTTTTAACTATGCGCCGTGAAGTAATTTCCATTATCCTGTATGGAGACGTGGATGAAAGCGAACTGCGTCAATTAGGCGAATCGGTACGCCTGGAAATGCTGAAAAAACCTGGCGTAACCCAAGTTGAACTGGGCGGCGTTAGACCCCTGGAAATCAGCATCGAAGTCTCCCAGGAAAAACTGCGCACCTACAACCTGACTTTGGATCAAATCGCCCATAAGGTTGCAAGCACTGCCATTGAATTACCCGGTGGAAGCGTTAAAACCCCCGGAGGAGAAGTGCTGATTCGAACTGCTGAACGGCGCGACTTCGGCAGCCAATTCGCCAATATCCCCCTGGTCAGCCGGGCTGATGGAACTCATGTGGTTCTTTCCGATATCGCCACCATCATTGATGGTTTCCGCGATACAGATCAGGCTGCTTATTGTAATGGCAAACCAGCGGTACGAGTCGCCGTCTTCCGCACCGGCGATCAGACGCCTATAGAGATATCTCAAAAAGCCAAAGATTACGCCGAAGAATTAAAACAAACTCTACCATCGACTATCGGAGTCACCACATGGCTCGATTCAGCGGAAATATACGAAGGACGTTTGAACCTTCTTCTGCGTAATGCTGGATTAGGATTAGTTCTAGTGTTGCTGATCCTGGGGATTTTCCTCGAAATCCGCCTGGCCTTCTGGGTAACCATGGGCATCCCTATATCAATCCTAGGTTCGTTCCTGTTATTTCCGGTATTTGATGTGACGGTCAACATGATATCGCTCTTCGCATTCATCGTCACTCTGGGAATTGTGGTTGATGATGCCGTTGTGGTCGGCGAAAACATCTATGAATTTCGCCAACGGGGTTATAACTACGTTGAAGCGGCTATTCTTGGCGCACGGGAGGTGGCGGTTCCAGTTACCTTTTCTATTCTAACCAACATGGCGGCATTTATGCCCCTTATGTTTGTGCCCGGAGTAACCGGAAAATTCTTTTTCGTCATTCCCATTATCGTTGTATCCGTCTTTGGCATATCGTGGTTCGAATCATTGTTCGTGCTGCCATCGCATCTCGGTCATTCCAAACCCTGGACGCCCAAAGGAATTTTTAAACTCATCTCCTACATTCAGGGATTCTTCGCTAGCGCTCTACAAAAATTCATTGATTACCTATACGACCCGTTATTGAACGTCACGCTTAGAAACCGTTATCTGACTCTGGCAATTGGTCTTGCGGTGCTGACTATGACTGGTGGATTTGTCGCTGCCGGGCATATTAATTTCAACTTCTTCCCACGGGTAGACAGCGATACCATTACGGCTGACGCCGTTCTTCCCTATGGCAGCCCGGTCGAAGAGACTAAAAAAGTCCTTGATAAAATGCTCATTGCCGCCGAACAGATCATCGAAAACCACGGTGGAGATAGAATCAAACGCGGCGTTATGACCTTTATAGGCGGCAATCCATTTTCGGGTGGTTTGACCGGGGATCCAGTTAGCATAGGTGGTTCTAAAAGCCACTTGGCCAGCGTGCAGGTTTTTCTGGTGGATAGCGACTTACGCGATCTATCTGCCAAGCAATTCTCCGAAGAATGGCGCGAAGAGGTTGGAAATATACCCGGCTTGGAGACGCTTACCTTTAAATATTCCGCGGGACCTTCAGCTGGAGCGCCCATTGATATCGAATTGAGTCATCCCGATATAAACGTATTACGCAGCGCCGCAGCCGAACTGGCTAAATCTCTGGAGATATTTAATGGAGTTAAAGACATTGATGATGGCTTTGAGGTTGGTAAGCCTCAGTTTGACATGAAGATTAAACCTGAAGCCCAGAGCCTGGGCCTGACCGCTTCCGACCTGGCCCGTCAGGTGCGTAGCGCCTTTTACGGATCACGCGCCTTTCGGCAACAAAGGGGACGAGAAGAAATCTGGATCATGGTTCGCCTGCCAGAAGCGGAGCGTGAATCAATATTTAATATAGAGGATTTCCTGATCCGCACCCCACAGGGCGGCGAGATTCCACTTACAGAAGCTGCCGAAATAGAACTGGGACGCGCCTACACCCGCATCAACCGCACTGATGGACACAGAGTGGTTAACGTTACTGGTGACATTGTTTATGGCGTCGCCAATGCAGACAAGGTTATTGCAGATGTGCAGCGTGATATACTGCCGGGCATCCTGGGTCGTTATCCCGGTTTAAGCTATTCGCTCGAAGGAGAGCAACGCGAACAAAACGAATCCATGAGCAGCATCTTAACCGGATTCCTTTTGGCGCAAATCGTAATTTTCGCTATGCTGGCCATTCCCTTCAGGAGTTACATTCAACCCATAATCGTCATGTTCTCCATCCCTTTTGGTATGGTTGGCGTGGTTATCGGACACGTTATCATGGGGTATGACCTGAGTTTTGTCAGTATGATGGGAACTGTGGCGCTGAGCGGCGTTGTCGTCAACGATTCACTGGTATTGGTTCATGCCGCTAACGGAGCGCGCGACAAAGGCGAAACTCCTCTTGAAGCCATCACCTATGCGGGCAAACGGCGTTTAAGACCAATTATGTTAACATCGTTTACAACTTTCTTCGGCCTGATGCCCATGATTATGGAAACCTCCGTACAAGCCAGATTCCTGATCCCCATGGCCATCGCGCTTGGTTATGGAATCATGTTCGCTACCTTAATCGCTCTGTTACTGGTTCCCGCTCTTTATCTGATCGTGGAAGATTTCAAAAAGATAGTAGGCATCAAAAATCATGTAAAACTTGAACCATCAATCAAAAAATTATCCAACCCCGAAGAAACGCTGTCTTATTAGAATACGAGCAGTCTGCAAATATTTATTCGTTTATTATCACGTTTGGTATTCAAAAAAGCCAATTTTTTCGCTTTTTGGAAACGCCGATTATAACGCTATCTTCAAACCAATCCAATGAATATATTAGATTGGTTTTTTATTATTAAACATAAAAAAAAATTCTCCTCAATAAATGCCCTTCCCTCTTCGTTGTACTCAATGAAGCATCAAACGAAATTACATACAATAGCGAGTAGCGAAAGGTAAAAGACAATGAAACTTCATCAATTCTTTACTATTATCACCGCCAGCATCATTGGAATCATGGCTGCAGGACCAGCAACTTATGCGCAGGATGTAAATGCGAAACCGTCTCAATCAATCGACAACAGAACCGATACACAATTCGAACACATGATTAAAGCGCTCGACCTGACCGACGAACAGATTGAAAAATTGCAGGAACTTAGAGGCCAGGGACGCATGGGACGCGGCGGCAACTTTGCTCCACGAGGCCCTAAAGGACCTGGATTCGACAACGAAGATTCAGCACAAGGACAACATCGTGGAATGGGAATGCGTGGACTCAACCTAACCGACGAACAAATTGAAAAAATGAAAGAATTTAGAGGTCAAGGCCGCAGGGCGCGAGGCGGCAACTTCGCCCTGAGTGAAACCAGAGGCCAGGGTCACGGTCGCGATTGCGCAGTTCAAGGTAAAGGACAGGGACGCAGGGCGCGAGGCGGCAACTTCGCCCAGAGTGAAACCAGAGGTCAGGGTCCCGGTCGCGATTGCGCAGTTCAAGGTAAAGGACAGGGACGCAGGGCGCGAGGCGGCAACTTCGCCCTGAGTGAAACCAGAGGTCAGGGTCACGGTCGCGATTGCGCAGTTCAAGGTAAAGGACAGGGACGCAGGGCGCGAGGCGGCAACTTCGCCCAGAGTGAAGCCAGAGGCCAGGGTCACGGTCGCGGCGATGCAGCTCAAGGTGGATATCCAGGAATGGCTTTGCGCGGACTAGATCTAACCGCTGAGCAGATTGAAAAGATCAAAGATATTCGCCAGGACATATCCAACGAAATGCGCGAAGCAATCAAAAAAGTACTCACCGATGAACAGGTCCAAGAACTGCAAGCACGCAAAGATCATGGCCGTGGATTACGCAATGCCCAATAACGTTTCATAACCAAGTCCCCTTTCCCGCCGGGAGAGGGGACTTTTTTTTGTGCATAGGTGAGAATTAAGAATTGTAGGCATTTTGCTTTAACTTGGAGAGGATCAGGTTGAGCGACATTTCACAGCGGCCTTCGACAATTACCGCTAACTTGGTTTGATTAGTTTGGGGGTGGTTTTCTGTAATTTTTTCAGTCCATGTATCCGCGGCATAGTCGATATCAAGAGTGTTGTCTTGAGTAGCGACATATCCTTTGACGCGGTAGACTGCGCCAGGAAGGTTTTCGATATCCTGTTTAAGTTTACGCCAATCCAGTGGATGCTCATGCAGCAAGGCGACGCTGGCGTAATTGGGGTCGCGGCATAGTGCGTATTCACCGGAAAGTTCCCCGGTTTCAGTATCGCTGAATAGATCGATCAGGCCTTGGCAGTATGTGGTCTTTATCAACGCGGCCTTGGGATTGATTTTACGTATTTCTTCTTCGGCGCCTTGTATAGTTTCTTCATCATACATGTCGGTCTTGTTGATTATAATGGTATTGCTGGCTTCGACTTGCCTGATGATATTGGGCAGAGTATGAATCAGTTTGTAAAAGGTTCCCGGATCGATGATGCAGACGATTCGTTGCAGGAAATAATTGTTATCCAGTTTTGTTTCACACAATAGTTGTTGAATGATGTTGGGGTCGGAAATGCCGCTGGCTTCGATAACCACTTGCTCCGGCGGCTGGTTGTGATTATCAACCGATGACTCTATTTCCCGTAATACCCGGATAAAATCGCTGACCAGACAACGGCAGAAGATGCTGCCTCCCGGAATGGAGACCAGTTGATTTTCGGGGATATCCAGCCGTTGGCCGTCAATATCAACTTGGGAAAATTCGTTGATTAGATAGACGATGCGGCGACCCGGAAATTGCTGGTATATCCAACTAACCAGCGTGGTTTTGCCGCTGCCTAGAAATCCAGTGATTAAGGTGACCGGAATCATTTTAACATCATCGCTTTCTTTTGGTTTACCCGCGTCCTGATGGTATCAATCAGTATGTTCTGGTCGGGCAGCATGGAGACGAAACGGGCGTGGCCGTCTATGCATATAGTGGGGATATTGCGGATGCCCAGTTTGGTCATGACGCCTAATCCCTGGCGGGTTTTGATTTTATGCTCGGTAACGACGACGTTTTCTCCCAGGGCGTCCACGGCTTGCTGCGCCGCTTCGAGCATGTACTGGCATGGAGCGCAACTGGTGGAGTCGAGGGTTATGATATCGACGTAGACGTTTTCTTCATGGTTATAATCCGGCAGCGAAATATCATCGAACGAATCGACCTCGCCGATCTTGATGGTATGCTCGGCTACATCTCTTTGATAACTGTCCAGCAGCATATCGGCCACCGCTTGCAGGTTCTTGACGGGCACGCCCCAGGGGATATCGCAGCCCGGCGATAGAACAAAACCAGGGCTGCCTTCAGCTGCTTTGATGCAGCGTATGGCGTCTAGTTTGGCATCGTCTTCAGTGCCCAGCAGGAGCGATACGGTTAATTGCAGGTTGCCTCCAACCGATTTGTCGTATTGTTTGCCAAGTTTGGTCAACAGTTCAAGCGAGATATTCTCATCGATAGAGATGTTATCGCAATGGGTTTGCGCCATGACTTCCAGATTTCTGGTGGCGTCTCCGCATACGAATAATGATGAGAAGGCTTTTTGTTCGCGAATGTAATCATAGACATCATTGATGAATGGCGTCACGAAGGCTTCGAAATGGGCGGATGATATCTGGCTGGTCATGGGATCAACCACTGCGATGACATCGGCCCCGTTTTCTATATATGCTTGCGCGGATTTTTTGCCCACTTCAGCGCAGAAGTCCAGCACCTCTTTCACCATATCTTCTTTATCGAACATATTCAAAAACAGGTCGTTGCCCATCAGATGCAAAGCCAGAGTGAAGGGGCCGGTGATCAATCCATACATGGCGACCTGATCGCCGTGGTCTTTTTTTAACTGACGCAGCGCATCCAGAATTAGCGGCATGCGTCCCTTGGTTGCATCGAAGGGCGGCAAATCCTCTAAGGCGCCATTCTGTAGGGGATGCGAAACCACCGATGGCGGGCTTTCGGCCGACCAGCGTAATTCACATGACAGGATTTCCGCTTCGACTTGCAGGTCGAATACTATGGGAATGCCGTCGGGTTTATAGAGTTCAATGGCTTTGGTTAATCCCTGGATGATCAGGTCGCTGGATTTTAAATAATCTTCCGCGGTAACGTCAATTATCTGGCCGCCATGAATGCCCACAAATGGAACCCAGGCTGGCCGGAAGGTTTCCTCTTTGCGTAATGTTTTGAATAACAGTTCTTTACCGTTCATGAAATTTCCTTGATCCAGGGGATTCTTTAATGAGATGCCAGACTATATGTGAATCTTATGTTATAGCAAATATGTATATACATTTAATTATGCATTATTTCGAGGCCGGGTAAAGAATATCAACAAATCTCCAGACTTTACCCTAAATTCCCTTAAGTTTTTCTGAAAACAACCGATAATTCGATATTAGATAAGTCTGTCCGGGAGAGGTCTGTCTCGAAATAAGAATTATGAGATAAAACGATGGTTATTGGTCCAGTAGGCATGCAGAGCATGCCGGTGATGCATTTTAAGCCCGATCCGGGCGAACCGGCGATTCGGCTTGCAGCTACGGAAGCGCAATCAGCAGGGCTTGTTTCGACCCAGGAACAACGCAACGAAACCCGTCTGCGTATGCGCGCCATGGCTCAAGGCGAGGATGTGCTCTTCACCAAGCGGACTTTCACCTTGGGCGTGGGGGATGTCAGCCCTACTATCAACGGTGGATTGACTACAGTCGTAACCCGAACTGATTCAAATGGTTTTCTGCCTAATTCGGTCTATCAACCCCAGACGCCAAGCAAAGATTACCTGGAGGCCGCCGAAGAGAGCGAAGAGCCTGAGGCCGAAGATGATGCGCTGTCGGCTTCGTCAACTGATCTGCAAAACGCAACCCAACCAACCGAAGATGAACTGCAAGAGCAGGAGCAAGACCTTGAATCGGAAGACCAGCGACTGGAACGTAATATAACCCTGGCGCGTATGGAGATGGATCGCGCTATCCAATCGGGCAATCCGGCTCAAATAGAAGAAAACCGCCGCGAAGAAGCCAAACTTGAACGTGAAATGGATGATAACGAAAAAGAGAAACGCAGCGTCGAGTTGGAACGCCTGCAACAAAAGATGGATGATTTCCAACAGGACGCGGATCAAGTCTTGCAGCAAAACCTGGCCGCCGCCACTGGAGTCTTAAGCGCCCTGTTCGGCGGCGCTGAGCAACCCGCCCCTGGAGGCATCCCTATGGTTACGGCTGGAAATACCACCCCCAATTTCAGCTTTGCGCGGTGATATACCAGGAGAAGTAACCCCTAGGCGCCCACATTTTGATTATTATGATAATGTAAATTGGAAAATCCAAAGTTATAGGCAACAACCCCCTCTTGAATTCTCCCCCAGGCTCGGGGGAGAGGGATTTTGGAAATATCACCAGTTATATTGTTTAGACTTGGTCATATAAAATACTTTGTATAACTATTCCTCTCCCAAGATTGGGAGAGGTTAGGAGAGGGTTGATAGCAGCCACCCATGTTATAAGGATTATTGATCATGAGTAAGCGAGAACCGACAACAGATGGCGTTGAAATTCTGCACCGTCGGTATATTGAAGGAAAACCGGAAATGTTGGCTCTTCTTGAAGAGGAAAGAGCGAATGCCGAAATTGCACAGATCATTTATGATTTACGGCAGGGCGCAGGATTAACGCAACAGGAGTTGGCTGATTTAATTGGGACGAGCCAGACGGTGATTAACCGTTTGGAAGATTCTGACTATGATGGGCATACTCTTGCCATGCTGCGCCGCATCGCCGCCGCTCTTAACCTGAAAGTTCGGATAGAGTTGGTTCCTATGGAACATAAAACAACTGATATACAACCCACCCACTGAAGTTTGAAGTGTTCGCTGAATCGTCAGTGATCGCATCAAGGGCTGGGCACATTGCGGTCTTGCCCTTGCCACCCACCCCGTTTTGTTTGGCTTGGGTGATTTTTTTCAACCCTCACCTAGCCTCTCCCAGTCTTGGGAGAGGGATTTTTATCATAACGCGTAGGTGGGGGCTTTTGTTGTTCCGTGTGTATATGTGAAAAGGGGATGGCGTGATGGCCATCCCCTTCTCTGAAACATGACATGGAGAAAAAAACAATTGAGTGGTGTGTTGTTAATAGATGGTCCAGTTTAGAACTGGTGTAATGGTTTCGCCGTTATGGACCTGGCGGTTGTTAATCAATTCGCCGTTGACGAAAATATTTAGTTGATAGGCGTTTCCCCAAATATCCGGTACTCTCACGGCGCCGATATTTTTGCGGATGGGCTGAATGACCGCTGGTTCTTCGCCTTCTGGCTTTTGAATAGTCAAGCGGACATTGATCTGGTAGCCGTCAATATCAATTTCGCTCTGTTCAATGGAGTATCCCGGAGAGGGCGTATTCCCAACGACGATGAAATCGGTTATGGAATCATCGTTGCCATCGTAATCCAATTGTACGTCGATCCAACTCCAGGGATTAATCGGTCCTCCGAAGGTTACAGGGTCCAAAGCGACGCCATTGACGATGGCGGTTGCTGTATAGGTTCGTTCCCAGAGGTCAGCGATATCGAGAGAGCCGATATCTTCATTATATGATGTGATAACTTCAGCGACGACTCCATCAGGTTCGGTGATCTCAATATTGATGGTGATCTGATCGTCATTGATATTGATACTCTTCTCTGCAAAGAGATATCCAGTAGTCGGAAAATCTCCGCTCAGGTTAAAATGAACTGAATCCTGTGAGCCGCCTTCTTCCGTTACTGTTTGCATAAACATCGTTCGCAATTCCGCACTGAAAGGCAGGCCTTCTGTTGGTTTGAAAATTTTACCATCAACATGAAATTTGCTCATTTCGATAACGTTTTCATTAATTTCAAAAAGCACTTCATAATAACCCGGTTCGAGGTTTTCGAAGGCGTATTCCTTTTTAACGGGAACGATGACGCTATCGCCAATCTCGTGTTCTTTAACATCCCAATGGATGATGAACATATTATTGTCTTGACGTATTTCTTCATTGGTTATTTCGTATGCCGTGCTGGAGAAATATCCTTCAACAGTGGCGTTGATGGTTCCCCCTTTGTTTACTGTGAAAGGATCGATGTTGAGTTTAACGTCATGCAACATCGCAGGAACAGGTTCAGGCATTGGTATGGGTACGATAATAGAAGGTATAGAATCTTTAATCTCCAAAGGTTGATATATTATAATCCGGCCATTGATTTCTAACCTGACATCATAGAAGCCATCTTCTAACTGAATGCTTTCCAGGTTTTCTTTGAAGGGAGTGATAACCTGGGCGGCGGCTTCGGTTGGTTCATCTATGTTGAGGCTGACTACAATACGATTCGGTGCGGTGATAATCTCATGCTGGTTAATGGAGTAAGCCGGATTGGGGAATTCACCGGAAACCACGATGTCAAACATACCTGATGATTCAGCGGCAAGGATATCCAGATTGATGGGAAACTTGGGTATGGTCTTCTCGACCTTAAATTCCATTTGGTGGGCAATTTCACCGTTATTTAGGAATACAACGGTATATTCACCTTCTGCTTGAGGTTCTAAATTGATGGCGAAATAATCTTTACCTTCCTCCGGGGGGACGAAATCTCCAGGAATTAAAAGTAGATTTACCAATAGTTTATAAGGATTTTCCCACTGATAATCCACCAGTTCAATTTCCTGTATATACGTACTTGGCCGCAGGAATCCTTCAATCAATATGCTGTCATGAGTAGTTGGCGCCACTGGAGACAGGTTGAGTCGCACCGGGAAATCGTTGATGACAACATTGTCCATATCCGGATCAGGATCAGCATAAACAACAGATGCGGAGAATATAAGAATAAGTGACGCTAATAATAAGTAGTTCAAATGGCGTAAATGAAACATGAATGGCTCCTATCTTTGGTCTGGAAAAACCGTTATTGAAAACTCTTTCTTTATATATTTATCTTTGTTATGTAATTATGTCTCAATTTTTTTTTGATTTAAATTGTAATTTGATAATTGGGGAGGTGAATTTATTGATTGGGTGGTTCTTTGATGGGTCGATAAGACCGACCCATCCTACGCCGGGGTGGGGAGATATGTTATAATCACGCCATATTTGAGAATTAGGAGGATTATGAGATGGAGAATAATCAGCAACGCCGTTCTTTTCTAAAACAGACCGCCGCCGCAGGGGCTTTTTTATCGGCGCCAGCAGTATTTACTCAGGCGCGGGATAAAAAATACCGTACAGCCGTAATCGGGGCTGGTTGGTGGGGATTGAATATAACACGCTACGCTATGGCTTCGGGTGAATGTGAAATCGTTGGCGTGTGCGACGTGGATCAAAGCGAACTTGACCTGCCTTCGGCGCACCGCGACCTCTTAACGGGCAGCCGCGACTTAAAAAAGCCCTATCTGGCCAAAGCCTGCGACCTGGTTGAAAAGGTCAGCGGCGTACACCCCAAACAGTATACCGATTTCCGTGAGATGCTCGAAAAAGAGAAGCCGGAAATTGTTATCATCGGTACGCCGGATCATTGGCATCCACTGGCCATGATCGCCGCAGTCGAAGCGGGAGCGCATGTATACGTCGAAAAACCTATTTGCCACACCATAAATGAAGGCCGCGCTATGGTCAAAGCGGCGCGTGAATGCAACCGGGTGGTGCAGGTGGGAACCCATCGCCGCGCCGGGGTGCATAATAAATCGGCTATGGAATTTCTGCATTCAGGGAAACTGGGCCAGATTGGCATGTGCCGGGCTTTCGTGCATTACGGCGGCGGCGCAGGGCAAAAGACTCCCGATTCGGAAACGCCTAAGGGATTGGATTGGGATATGTGGTGCGGCCCTGGACCCTTGCGGCCATTTAATACGGATATTCACCCCAAGGGATTCCGCAAATACCTGGATTACGCCAACGGTCAGCTGGGCGACTGGGGAATCCATTGGATGGATCAAATTCTATGGTGGGCCGATGAGACCTCGCCTAAAAAAGTATCATCAACCGGAGGCCGTCATATCAGCCAAACATCCAGCGATGTTCCTGATACCCAAGTGGTGACCTTCGCCTTCGATAAGTTCACCGCAACCTGGGAACATAGATGGTATGGCGCCAACAACACCGAGAAAAGCAATATAGGCGTCTATTTCTATGGTACTGAAGGCGCCTTGCATCTGGGTTGGTTGGATGGCTGGACATTTTATCCCAACGCAAAGAGCGGGCAGACCATTCATGAGGATTGCGTGTTTGATAACTGGGATAAAGAGAATATCGGTGGTTTATGGAGCGACTTACTATCCTGCATCAAAACCGGAAAACGCCCGATATGTGATATAGAGATCGGTCATCGTTCAACCGAGATGAGTTTGCTGGGTATGCTATCGCTGAAACTTGGTCATAGCATCGATTGGGACGGTGAGAAAGAAATAATAACCGATAATCCAGCAGCCAACAAATTACTGAGCAGGGAATACCGTGCGCCCTGGACTTATCCTAAGATATAAATACTTATAATTGTTGATTAATGGGGGAGGGATGATAAGTAATTATTCCTCCCCCTTTTTTATTGCTTGAGTTCTACGCTTGCGCTTTTACCCCATCCTGCCCACTAAAGTAGACTCTTCTTCTATTTTTTGAGATAATCGCTTTGATTGTCTTGGTGTGCAATTCCATTATGTGGGAGAAATCATGGTTAGGCGCGTCTCTGTTCAACTAATGTTTCTGTTTTGCGGCTTCGTTGTGTTCTCATTCGTACAAGTTGTTCCTTGCATGGCGCAGGAATCGGCTAATCTGGGCATTTTCAGCGCTACTGCCAATTGGGGGCTGGCGCCAGAGTTTGGGCCGAGGCAAGGTATGTTCAAGGTTCCAGGCCGCGTCGA
This sequence comes from bacterium, assembly GCA_963662285.2. Taxonomy (GTDB): domain Bacteria; phylum Hinthialibacterota; class Hinthialibacteria; order Hinthialibacterales; family Hinthialibacteraceae. The sequence goes on along the minus strand of CAXXMV010000002.1, from coordinate 1,631,405 downwards.
GGTATCCGGGGATGAAGGCGATCTGGTTTATGATATTTATGGTAATGGCGACGACATCTGGAAACTATCCGATGAAGGTTTTTTTGTGTACGCCAACCGAAGCGGTTCATGGAGTTTAAGCGCCAAAGTGAAATGGATTGATACGGGAGAGCCATTAAACTATATGAGTAAAGTCGGACCCATGATTCGCAATCAAGCTGCCCAATCTGATTCTAAAACTTTTTTTACATTTTTGCGGTACGGGGAATATGACAAACCGGGCGATACCGTTAAGTCGATGTTTCGCTTTACAAAAGGGAGTAGACCATCAAGCACGAATAAATACGGCAAGAATCATCCTTTGCCCGAACCGGGACAGGATGTCTATTTACGGGTTACGCGGGTTGCTAAGTTCAATATAGTTTACTCGGAATGGTCTTATGATGGCATTGAGTGGAATTTTCAGCATTCGGAAAAAATCCATTTAGGGGATACAGTATCTTATGGAATTGCGATCACTAACCATGCAGATAACAAAAAACTGGCTCATGCACAATTGTCTGAATTAAAACTGTTGCCCATGCAATCAATCACGGCTGAACGGGAACTTCAACTTATTGACGATAATATCTATGCGACTATCGAGATAATCAATCCATCTTCTACAAAATCGATAACTATCTTAGAACATCCTCCGGCCCAATATACCTTCGACAATATCAGTCATGGTGGAATTGTTAAGAATGACAGAATCCAATGGAATATAACGCTGGATCCGGGATTAACGGTTCTTCGTTATACGGCTCGTCCCATTTCTAATCAAATATTCAATAGCAATAATTTCTCTGGAACTATCGGTTCAATAACTATTTTTGGAGATAGCAGTCCGGTTGAATACCAGGTTTTCAAGAATACTTTTTATTGGATGATATTTATGGGTATTCCATTTGTTCTATTTATCATCCATTTTTCCATATATTTATTTTATCCTAAACTAACTGAATATTTTTATTTTTCGTTATTCCTTCTTTCTGTCTCAATCGGTCATTTCAATACATTTATACCTTTTCCATTTATGAAAGTTTATTTATTCGGTTCTATTGGTTATCTTCAATGGAGCATAATTATACTTTTTTTTCATAAACTTGTATTTTCAAGGTTATCCCTATATTCGTGGTTACTGTTTTTCTTTGTTCCTTTGCCTTATTTGTATTATATTCCCCTTTACTTTATATGGGTTTTACGGCTGGAAATTTTGCGAATTATTATTTTTGCTTATTGGAAAAGGTTAGAGGGGAAATTGTTTTTCTCACTTGGATTATTCGGTTGGTTTTTTATGAATACGCCATATTTTAACTCAATTTTTTCGATCCATTATTATACGAATATACAAGGCGGATTCGCCAACTTATTTTTCCTTATTTTTATGACTATCTATTTGACATATCGTTTTGCGAAAATTCAGAAAAGATACGCAACTTTGAACATTGAATTAGAAGACCGAGTTGATCGACGCACCAAAGAACTCGAACACGCCAATGAAGAATTGGATACTACCAATCAGTACCTGAATAATGCCAATTCAGAGTTGCAGGAAGCCAACGCACAACTAATCCAACTCGACCAAATGAAAACCCAATTCGTCTCCCAAGCTTCCCATGATCTACGCACGCCGTTAACCGCCATCAAAGGCAGCCTCGATAATCTGCTCATGGGCATAGCAGGCGCGCTAAACGAAAAGCAGCAAAAGGTAATGACCCGCGCCACTACATCTGTGGATCGCCTGACTAACCTGATTAACGATGTGCTTGATCTTAACCGGATTGAGACTGGACGGATTGTTTTGGAGAAAAGCGATATTCCTTTTAAGACTTTGGTAGATAATATTATTAATGAAAACCACCCCGCCGCAGATCTGAAGAAGATTACGCTTAACGCAAAACTTGGCGAAGAGATTAACCTTCATATTGATGGAAGCAAGATAGAACGGGTGGTAGGGGAATTGATTTCCAACGCTATTAAATACACACCTGAAAATGGAAAGGTTGATATTGGTTTATCGCATGTAGCTGATGCAGTATCACTTACAGTGAAGGATTCCGGTATTGGGATGACGGCTGAAGAATGCGAAAAGATATGGGAACGGTTTTATCGTACGGCTGCTTCCCAAAAATTTGCCAAGGGATCAGGATTAGGGCTATCGATTGCCAAAGAGTTAGTTGAGTTGCATGAGGGAACCATAAGATTAATTAGTGAACAGGGAAAAGGAACAACGTTCACATTGACTTTACCTATGCATAAAAAATAGAGAGATTGCCAAAATATGTTTGTTTATTATCACGTTTGCTCATAGATTTTTTATTACGGTTTAATAAATAAATCGGTTAACCGCACACGCGGTTGACATAATGATGAAAATTTGCGACTATATTCTTGACTTGCACCTCAATACAACTGAAGAAGGAGGAACTTTCCTATGCGAAAGGGTATATTTGTATTAGCGTTTCTTATGTTGGCGTCTGGTTTTGCGATGGCTGACCGGACGACTTATGATGAAACCAAGACTCAAATGGCTTTTGAACTTCCACAGCCGCCGACTATTGACGGCGTAATTGAACCGGAAGAATGGATGTGGGCTGGTGGTTCCTACGGTGATGGAACAAATTCATATTGGGCTATCCAGTTCGACGACAACATCGATAAGCAGCACGAGTTTAAAGCCGGGCTGGAAGACGATTACACCCGCGGCGCCCACATCGACAATGGCGGACAAGGTCCACTATATACCGAGGATTTCGGCGCCATGATATTTGTCGGTTACGATGATGAATATCTCTATGTAGCGGTGCGCGTTACCGACGATATCCTATACGACGACACCGCTGCGGCCGAATCTCAGAACGGTAACACATGGGAAGACGATAGCGTGGAAATCTTCGTCGACGGCGACAACAGCAACTACGAAGTCCGGGATACGGCGGGCGAGAAACCTGAGGGATGGTCGACGGGCGGACAGTACGTCATCACTCTCAACAACGCCTATCGAGAAGCCGAAGCGGGCAACCCCGGATTCGGACCTGACGCAGCCTGGTACGCACAAGCTCAAATGAATGACGCGGGTACCGCCTACGACGCTGAGTTCCGGATTAGTCTAAGTATCCTGGGCGATCCCCAACCCGGCGATATCATCGGATTTGACGTCTGCATCAATGACGACGACGATGGCGGCAGTTCAGTAGAAAACCAGTATGTCTGGTCTGGCAACACTCATGTAGAAATGACTTACGGCAACCTGCTGTTGGGCAAAAAAACCTACGTCGCGCCTCAAGCCGCCGCTCCTACAGTTGACGGAACCATCGGCGCCGACGAATACGCCGGCGCACCGAAAGCGGAAGTAACCACCTTCACCGGAGTGTATGATATCCCGTCAGGCGATGATGGTTGGGCGCTGGGGGATCATGATTATTCCTTCCAGGTGGTTCACGATGCCGACGCCATTTACGTGGGAGTTACTGTTATTGACGACATCATTTCTACTGACAGCGCTGAAGCTGGAAATGAAAACGCCTCTACCTGGGAAGACGACTCGGTGGAAATCTTCTTTGACGCCGACGACAGTAACGACACCGGACGCGGCGTACTGCAATTCGAAGGGCAATTCGTGTTGACCCCCAACGGCGCCTGGCGAGACGTAGAAGCCAACGATCCGGTTTTCGGAGCGGACGCTGATTGGTTTGCAGCGACCAGCACAACCAGCACTGGCTATCAAGTGGAATTCAAGATTCCAAAAGCCACTCTGGGGACCGATCTGACGACTATGGGCTTTACGGTTGGCGTTAACGACGATGATGGTATGGACCGTCAGGCTCAATTGAGCTGGTGCGGCAGAGCGCACAGCGAAATAACCTACGGAGATCTAGTACTATCCACCGGAGGAACTTCAGTTAGCGAATGGTCGTTGCATTAATCGTTATAACTTGACGATTGGTTATTGCAGTAATCGTTATTATCTATATCTTGTAATAAAAGGCGGTTTCTTTATGAGACCGCCTTTTTTTTGGATTAAAAAGCGTCTTGTTGATTTCCGGGAACATACCGGATAATGTCACCCTCTGAAATCAAACCATTTGACATATGATAAGTAAGGGCGCCCGTTGATTGAGATGCAATATCCTCGTGTTTATCAGGGCCGGAACTGACGATTAATATATGCGTACCCTGACTGACGGCGTTTCGAACCGGTATGCCGCCCCATGTTTTATTCTGTAAGATAACCATTGTATTAATATTCCAGCATGGGTAAAAAAGGCTGTGATACAAAGGCCTTTGCGGATCGTCCTTTACAACAAAAGGATCCACGGGAATTGATGAAATATAAGCAATTGGAGTTGTAAGGCGGGGATACATTTGGTTGGTGTACCACAGATCATCGCCTTTGGGATAGGAATTGTTATCAATCTGGTACATTCCAAAAGCGCTCCCCAGCGTACGAATGTCGGAGTAACATCGGGCCACCATGGCTCGCGTTCTGGCATTCATAAAATTGGGAACAGCAATAGCTGCAAGAATCCCGATAATGGCGACGACAATGAGCAATTCTATAAGAGTGAAAGCATAGTTTCTATTTCTTACGGTTAACTTCACAAGGCGTTCTCTCCATTTTAGCAATCCTATCCTCCAAGATAGATGAATTCAGCATGAAACTTAATGCCCATATCGTGGATAGGCTATGCTTTACCGATCTATCATTAAAATTACATGGTAAAGACTCTATCGATAGTAGATTTGAGTTCATCTTCGTAGCCATTGTCTTTGTGGAGAATGTGATCGGTGATATTGAGGTGTCGGATTTCATCTTCATGTAAATCCCGGTTGACAGTGATAATCATCGGTAGAGCATGAAAACGCATGTCTTGCCGGACTGTTTGAAGCACTATAGAGCCATCCTGGTCAAGCGCTGACGAGTCGACGATGATTAGATCCAATAATTCGGAATTGATGATATGTAGAGCTTCTTCCTGGTTGGATGCCAGTAAAAGTTCAATACCTTCTTTTTCCAAAAGCAATTTGGTTAAACTGCGATCAGCATTATCCACTTTGACGAGAAGGGCGCGTCCCCTTTTTCTTTGTAGATTCTTGCAGGCGAGTTTGTAGAGTTCATCCGGTTTAACCGGTTTGTCGAGAAAGTCGACCAAGCCAAGGGAGACGCCTCGAAGATCGCTGGCGACGACGCTGACTACGATTACCGGAATATCAGATAACTTGGGGTCGCTTTTTATGTTTATTAAAAATTCCCATCCATTCATTTCCGGCATTAAGACATCCATTAAGATGAGATCAGGATGATGTTCTTCAGCCAGTTTCAAGCCTTTCATACCTGAGTCGGCAACTATTGTCATGCAACCGAATTCTTCAATAGTGTGTTGCAATAGAAGGATGGCGTCTTGTTCGTCATCCACTATCAAGACGGTTTTATTGGACAGTACTGAATTGTGAGAATAGGCGAATTGAAAATCACCGACATCAAACTGGTCAACGTAATCAATAACTGAAGGTTCTGGATTCATAATAATACGAAAACATGATCCTTCACCCAATTTACTTTCCGCTTCAATTTCGAAGCCCAGCAAATTACAGAGCGATTGAGAAATAGTCAGACCAAGTCCGGTTCCTTCATATTGACGGCTGGTACTGGAATCCGCTTGACAGAAAGGCTCGAAAATTTCTGAAAGTTGTTCTTGGGGGATGCCTATTCCGGTATCGATAACTTCCAGCCGGATAGGTAAATGCGTATTCTGGTGGACCGTGATGCGTACCATGATGCTGCCCTTTTCGGTAAACTTGATCGCATTGCCCAGCAGATTGAAAAGCACTTGTTTCAATTTTCCTTCATCGGTTTTAATGGGAATGATTGATTCGGGAATATCACAGTGAATTTCAATTTTTTTACTTCGAATCTGATGTTCAAATTGATCGAGTATTTCCCAAACCAGCTTATTAAGATGAACGGTGGATTCATGAAAATCCATCCGACCGGACTCAATCTTGGAAAGATCAAGGATTTGGTTAATCAGGCTAAGAAGGTGTTTACCGTTATTCTGAATCCGGCCCAGAAAATTAACATCTTTACCGCTTAAGTTGTTCTGCTTATTCTTTATAAGCAGTGAAGCGAATCCAATTACGGAATTAAGCGGAGTGCGCAACTCATGGCTCATGCGGGCCAGAAAATCGCTTTTGGCCTTATTGGCGCTTTCCGCTTCCTCTTTCATTTGGATGAGCGCATCCTGGGAGTTTTTCAAATCGTGGATATTGCGTCCGGTTGCTTGATAATGATGGATTGTTCCATCAGATGTATAAATTGCGAAAGCCGACCAGCGATACCAGCACATATCGCCGTTAGGTCGAATCATGGGGATGTCTAATGTTGTAGTGGGATTTTCCGGCGTAATCGATTTGATCTGGTTATAGACAATTTCCTTATCAATATGAGGGATCAACGGCCAGAAATCATTATCAATCAGATCATTCCTATCTTTTTCGAAAAAATCACAGACCTTATCATTTACAAATGTTAAGGTGAAATCGGGTGAGAAACGGCACAGCATATCTTCCTGATTTTCAAGAATTGCGCGATAACGGTTCTCTTCTTTAAGTAGATGATTGTTTTGGTTGTGGAGCTGATGGTTTTTGTAAAACAAAATACTTAATAATATAATCAAAAACAGAAGAAATAATGATTTTAGAGTTAAATAGACATGATATGGTAATACATAAGTTTCTGGATCAATCTGTTTGTGATCATTTTGTGGTTGACTATCGGTTATGTTCGATATTTGGATTAAACGTGAATTATGATGAGTATTAAATGAGGGCGAAAATTGATAATCATGATTATTCCAAGCTAATATTGGTGAGACAAGATAAAATACAAAGATTGCAAATATTGGTGCAATTCCCATTGTACGCCTAAAGGATTTTGATAATGAAATCTTCATCTACTAAAAACCTTATTAAAGCATAATACTTAATGGTTATATTACAGAACTAAAAGAGTTAAATTCGTCATCCCGAAATAATTGAAAAACAGATAATATTAATAAATCAAAGCCCTTAGAGACATTATACCAGAGCATCTTCATGATTGATATTACTATTTTACAAAAAAGGTCAACTTTTGTATTATTATCTAATATTTGAAATAATTATTGGTTTAACGTACCGTTGTTTAAAAAAGTTTCAATCAAAAAATGCGCTTCCGGGAGAGGATTGATTAAAAAAAGGTTTCTTTTAGGTATATTCCCTCGTTCTTAACCGTTCGCCAAAGCCGCTCGAAGAAAATATTATCAAACGCACTGCCTCATCCATCTATACTGATTAGAATTACATTGTTTTCTAGTAACTCCGTGAATTCGTAACATGTAAATCGAGAGCCTTTATCACTATTAAATATTCCTTAGGCTAAATCTCAAGCGCAGTATCCAGAACGTCCAGGAAGAAACTCATCTCCAATGTTAGCAATATTTTACACGACAAGACGTATCGACTTAACCAATAAGGTTGACGAAATACCATCCCTCATGAGACAATCCAATTACCATCAAGACGGGGAGAGTGGAATATGAATCGAACCGATAACTGCTTACAAAAAGTTGACCGGATAAAAAAAGCGCTGCGCCATGAAGAGCCGGACCGCGTTCCCATAAGCGATTTTTTCTGGGGGGGATTCATCAAACGCTGGCGTAGCGAATTAAACCTTCCCGACGACGCAAACCCTTATGATTATTACAATTTAGACTGGATTGTCACCCTTCCCAATAACGACCCCCACATCAAATCATTTGAGGTGATAAAAGATAGCGCTGACGAGATCACCATCAAGACGGGCTTTGGTACGACAGTGCGCAAAAAATATGCTTTCCCCATGCCCGAAATGCTCTCCTGGGATACCGACAGTATAGAAAAACTGGAAGCGCTGGAATTTGACGACCCCAGAGACCGGCGGCGCTTCTTTGAATCAGGCGATAATCACCTCGCAGGAGTGGGCGACGGCTTCGAGCGCAACTCCATCGCATGGTTCGACAATGTCAAAAAAATCCGGCCTGACTTCGCCGTCTTCGGCAGCATCATTGAATGTTCCGAGTGCCTCACCCGGCTCATCGGTCAACAAAACACCCTGCTGTGGATGGGGATGCATCCTGACCGCATGGGCAAGGTCATCAACCGCATCGGCCAGTTCTATCTGGATTGCGCCAAAGAAGAGATCCGCTGTTCGGGAGGATTATTAGACGGCATGGTCATTTGGGGAGACGTGGCCTATAAGAAAAGTCTGATGTTTTCACCAGTCTATTGGCGTGAGTATTTCAAACCCTGGGTCAAAGCCATAATAGATGAATGCCACGCCAACGGCTTGCCGGTGATTTATCACGGCTGCGGCAATGTGAATAAAATATTCGAAGACTTCATCGACATAGGAGTCGACGCCTACAATCCTCTCGAAGCCAAAGCGGATATGGACGTCAATAAACTGCGCCAACAATACGGCCACCGCATCGGCTTCTGCGGCAACAGCAATATCCAAGTGTGGGAAAGCGGCGACGAAGCAGCCGTACGACATGAAGTGCTGAGTAAACTTAACGCCGCCAAAGGCGGAGGATACATCTTCGCCTCCGATCATTCAGTATCATCCAGCGTCTCCGGCCAAACCTATGATTCAATCGTAAAACTGGTCAGAGAGTATGGAGATTATCCGCTGCAACTAGAGTCTTTTCAACCATAATAATTGATTAATCCGGTGGGTCATAAAACGCGACCCACCCTACGGGAATAAAGGGGAAAATAATCATGCAACGCTATGGAATGGTAATCGGTCTTAACAAAGAAAAAATCGAAGAATACAAAAAACTACACGCCGCCGCCTGGCCGGATGTATTAAAGATGATCAGCGCCTGCAACATCCAGAACTACTCGATCTATCTCCAAAAACTGGATGACGATCAATATTATCTATTCAGCTATTTCGAATACACCGGAACTGATTTTGACGCCGACATGCAAATAATGGCGGCGGATCCAACCACCCAGGATTGGTGGTCTCACTGCAAACCATGCCAAAAGCCGCTTGAGGGCGTTGCCGAAGGCGCGTGGTGGACCAACATGGAAGAAGTATTCCATTACGATTGATTTTTTAATTAAACTTTGATCTATGATATCCCTCTCCCAAGATTGGGAGAGGCTAGGTGAGGGTTGATAATAATCACTTTTACACTAAATACCACATTATTGAATAGGAAAAGTGGGTGCCAAGGGCAGTGTATTTTCTGCCCTTGATTGAGTGAACTTCATTAATTTCAAGTAGCGCGTCACATCAGGTATCCTCAATATGACTGACCACAGCATTGCCCTGGAATTAAGAAACATATCTAAACGCTACCCCGGCACCCTGGCGGTTGATCAGGTTAACCTCACCATAAAATCCGGTGAAGTCCACGCCATCATCGGTGAAAACGGCGCCGGTAAAAGCAGTTTGATGAAAATCATCAGTGGAGCTTTCCAGGATTACTCAGGGCAAATCCTGCTTGGCGACGCAGAAATCTTGCTGCACTCGCCAGCCATAGCCAAAGCCAATGGCATCGCCATGATTCACCAGGAACTATGCCTGGCCCAACCGCTGAGCATCGCCGAAAACCTGCTGGCGGGAAGGCTGCCGACCAGGTATGGCCTGCTTAACCGCAAAGCCATGTATGAGGAAGCGCGGCGATTACTTGATATGGTCGGACTGGATATAAATCCCAAACAGGCCATTTCCGAAATCAGTCAACACGAAGCCCAACTGGTCGAAATCGCCAAAGCTCTTGGCTCTGAACCTTCCATCCTGATCATGGATGAACCGACTTCTTCCCTGAGCAGCGAAGAGGTGAACCGGCTCTTCGATATCATCCGCAAACTGCGTAAAACCGGACTCACCATAATCTATATATCTCATCATCTACCGGAAATTCTGGCAATCGCCGACAGGGTAACCGTCATGAGGGACGGCCAAAAAGTTGATACCCTGCATGTTAAAAACACTGATTCCACCAAATTAGTAGAGATGATGCTGGGGCAAACCATCAGCGAGATTTCAGTCGAACGCAAAACATCACCGGGTGAAATTAGATTCCAGGTTGATCAATGCAGCCGCTTTGGATTCTTTCATGATATCAGTTTTCATATCCGCGAGGGAGAGATTCTCGGTTTAGGCGGCCTGGCTGGAGCGGGGCGCAGTGAAATCGCCCGAAGCCTATGCGGTATTGATCCCCTGGATGCGGGAACCATCACTTTGGATAATGAAGAGATCAACGCAACCGATATGCGCTCAACCATGCAGGCCGGATTGGCCTATTTGAGCGAAGACCGCAAATTAGAGGGTCTGGCTCTGCAACTAACCGCGCAGGATAACCTCTTGTCCGCTATGCAAATCAAGAATTCTAAATTCATCAATCAAGATAATGGCCGGGAAATCTTTCAAGAATCAGCCGATCAGTTGGCCATCTATCCACCAGAGCCGAACCGCCAAATCGTCCAATTCTCAGGCGGCAACCAGCAAAAAGTATTACTGGCTAAATGGTTGGCCACCGCTCCCGAAGTCTGCATTCTCGACGAACCGACCCGTGGAGTTGACATCGGCGCCAAAAAGGTGATTCACCATGCCATCGCCAATCTGGCCGACCAGGGTAAATGCGTCCTGTTGATCTCGTCCGACCTGCCCGAACTGGTTGATTTATCCGACCGTATAATTGTCATGCGCAAAGGACGCATCATCCGCCAGATGCAAAAACAGGAACTATCAGAAGACGCCGTCTTACTAGCAGCCAATGGGGAATAAATGATAAATCCAATAACGCCGGATTCACAAACAGATGAAAGAAAACTCCAAATCTCATGGTTCAGCCGATGGCTCAACCAATTGGGAATATACGTATTACTGCTTTTCCTCTTAGCCGCAGGCGTACTGATATCATCAAAATTCGCCAGTCCAAATAACCTGCTTAATATAATGCGCAATATCACCCTATTGGGAATCGTATCGACTGGCGTGGCCTTCATTACCTACAGTCGGCACTACCTTGATATATCAATTCCATCAATCATGGCTTTTTCAGGTCTGGCGGCCATATCGGCGCAATCCTACGGCATAGCGGCATGTCTCTGTTGCGGATTCATGGCTGGATTAACCATCGGTTTAATCAACGGCTATGCGGTTGGTTATTGGCGGGTCAACCCCATTATATGGACTCTGGCCATGCTCTTTATGCTCGACGGCTTCTTGCGCTGGGCCTACAGCGGGCAACAAATCTATCCCGATAAAGATACATCCGCAGGAGCTTTTTTCCTTAATCTGTCCCAGATAGAAATACTGGGCTTCTTCCCACTGGCCACCCTATTGTTGCTTATCATTATCGCCATCGGCCACTGGTTGATGAAGCACACCCTGTTCGGCAGGCAGGTTCAATTAGTAGGATCATCCTACGAAGCTGCGCGGCTCAGCGGCGTTCCGGTTAAACGAATCGTGATGTTAACCTTCGTTTTGTCAGCCTTCACCACATCATTCGCCGGACTCATATTGACCTCCATGAACATGCAGGGAACCTTTGAAACCGGACTGGGCTATGAATTCAACGCTATAACCGCCGTAGTGCTGGGCGGGGTGAACCTGACCGGAGGCCGCGGCTCCATCCTGGGAATGTTCGGCGGCGTATTGGTGATCGGCGTACTGCTAAATCTTATGACCCTGGCAGGTCTGGACTCTTTCACCCAAATGATGGTTAAAGGGATTGTCTTCATAACCGTAGTCAGCTTAACTACCTGGTTTGCCAGAAAATCCGGGAGGATCGATGTTTAGCAACCTGTCATCAAAAGGGATTCATCACTTTTTAAGTGAAAACCGTATCTATTTTCTGTTGCTGGTGGTCTTCTCCATCATGGCAATGGCGGCGCCTCACTTTCTTTCCCTGCACAACCAGACCACCATCCTTAAGGGCATGAGCCTCAGTATGCCTGCCGCTATCGGATTCACCTTAGTGATGATCTGCGGCCAGCTAGACCTCTCCATCGGAACCAACCTAACCCTCGGCGGCATGTTGACCATCGGCTTGCAACCCATTCTAGGCTGGCCCGCCAGCATCTCTATCGCCATCCTGTGCGGCTCTTTGATCGGCCTGATCAACGGTTTCCTGGTAGCCAAGATTAAAGTGGATTCCTTCATCGCCACCTTGGGCATGATGATAATAACCCAGGGCTTAATCTACACCTACAGTCATGGAGGCACTTTATCCGTCGAAAGTTTCACTTTGGGAACCTGGATGGAGACGCCTCTGTTGTCGGTCTTCCCTCCCCGCGTATTAATCACCATCGGCTTGGTCATCTGCTTTGAATTCTTGCTTATATATACCCGGATAGGACGCGGCTTCTACCTGATAGGCGGCAACCGCCATACCGCCTGGAACGCCGGATTGCCAGTAGATCAATACATCATCAGCGCTTTCACCTTATCAGGCGCCCTGGCCAGCCTGGGAGGCGCATTGTTCTCCATCGGCCTCAATTCCGCCATGCCCACTATGGGCAACAACAGTTTAATGGAAGTGGTAGCGGCGGTGATTATCGGCGGAACAGCCATGACCGGAGGCCAAGGCGGCGTACTCAAAAGCATGATCGCACTGCTTACCCTGACCATACTCTACAACGGGCTGGAATGTATAGGATCAGGCTGGGAAACCCGCAAAATGGCCAGCGGTTTCGTCCTGGCCTGCGTGGTATTATATGACGCCTTCTCATCCGCCCAACAAAAGAAAGTGCGCGGGCGCCGCCACGAATTAATTGAAGAAATTGACATGGATCACATAAATCAAACAGGCAGGGAAACCGACATGACTAACAAGGAAACAAACATTGCTTTAACCGCCATCGCCGTAGTAGGCTGCGTCTCTATAGTCGCCATTTTCGCTATGTTTTTTATGAGCATGCAATCAAAATCCCAAATGGCGCTGGTTTCCAGTGATGCAATTCAAAAAGCGCAAGCATCCACCCCGGCGTTAAATCCCGTTGATTTATTATCATTAGCCCAACAACAGGATGAGCAGATCGCCCAATTAAAACCCAAAGACGGTCAGCCGCTTATTCTGCCGCCATCCACCAAGGCCATACCTCAGCGCCCCGACGATCCGGCGGCATTACCTGAAGATGATGCATTGCATTGGTATGATATGGAATATTCCGGCTGGGGCGTCACGAAAATCAACCAACCCGTCTCGCCAGCAGATGGCCCATCCGGCAAGAATGTGATCTACCTGAGAGCGGTCGACCACCCATATCATACAGGCATGATGAAGGGTATGAATAAGATCGCCCAGGTCTATGGCATCAATGTTAAATACAAGACGGCCAACAACGATATCAATATCCAAAACCAACAGGTCGATCAGGTCATTAACGAACGGCCTGACATGGTCATTGTCAGTCCGGTTGACGCCAAAGCCTGCGTTCCACTCTTCAGAAAACTCAATCAAGCGGGAATCCCGGTCATCGCCATTAACCTGCTGCCCGACCCGGAAGCGCACAAGTATATATTGGCCTGGACCGGTCCCGATGACTGGCGCCAGTTCCGTCTTCTAACTCATGAGTTCGCCAAACGGATGAATTATGAAGGCGGCTATTGCATAATTCAGCATTTCCCCGGCTGTTCGCCTTTCTTTTCACGCACCTGGTCGGTTGTATCAGAGTTAAAGAAAATTGCTCCCAAAATGAAACTGCTGGCCATGCAGACCACCGACCTCGAATCAGAAAAAACCAAGGATGTCGTCAGTGGATGGATTACCCGCTTCGGCGATGAATTGAAAGGCATCAGCAGCGCCGATGATTCCGGCGCCCAGGTCGGCATCAACGAAGCCATAAAAAACGCAGGCCGCGAGGATATCATCCGGGTCGCCGCAGGCAACAGCAAAGTCGGCATGGACTTCATCAAAGAAGGCCGCCTCCACGCCATTACCTACCAGTCGCCCGAAGCCGATGGCGCCATCCCCATGAAATTAGCCGCCGATTGGTTCTATGGAAAACCGATTGATCCCATTCGCTATCTGCCAATCGCCATCATTACCTCTGATAACGTGGATCAATACCTGCCTGCGCAATGGTAAAACATGGCGTGAGGATTGATCAAGAATTCGTCAATTTAGAGAACCATTTCTGACTTTTCAAGACTTTTTAAATTTTTTATTATCAAATGTAAAATATTCACTTTACATGCATGAATTATTTTGATATTTAATTGACCGGCATATAAATGTAAATATGGGAGGTTACTATGAACAAGAAACAACATTCAACTTTAGTACTCGGTTTACTCGCAGCTCTTTTCTTATTGCCAATTGGCGCTAATGCCGATTTGCTTGGTTTTTGGGGATTTAATGAAGGGTCAGGCAATTCGGTTACTGACTCCAGCACCAATGATAACAATGGAACCATCTTTAACCTGGATCAGGGTTTAGGTGATGGCGGCGCAGCATGGGTAGTTGATCCTGAACGGGGATCCGTCATCAGTTTCAATGGCTTAGACGTAGGAGCATATGCACTGGCTGGCGATGCGATTATTCCAGTTATGACCTTAGAAAATGATTTTACGTGGTCATTTTGGGCTAAACAGGCCGAAGGTAATGGTGACAATGATATTATCCTTGGAAACCGTATGAGCATCGAAAAGGTTGACTTCGTCCCTCGCCAATTCATCAAATTTACTCCAACCAAATTTGAATGGCACACTGAAGGCAATGGCGACGACAACCTGGATTACGAAGATATTCCCAACGATGTATGGATTCATCATGTAGTTGTCAAAGCAGCTGATTTGCTTACCTATTACCGCGATGGCGTAGAAGCCGGATCTCAAGTAATCACCCAGGCTTTATATGATCCACAACCTCTATTCATCGGCGGCGACAACCAAGCCGCAGCTGGTGAAAACTGGGCTGGATATATTGATAACGTCCGCATCTATGACTACGCTGTATCCGCTGATGACGTCGCTGCTCTATTTAATTATGAATCAGCTGGCGCTCCAGCCGAATTGATCGGATTTTGGGAATTTGAAGAAGGCAATGGCGAAGTGGCTGCCGACTCCAGCGGAAATGGCAACGATGGAACCGTCAATAACGTAGGTAATGGTCTAGGTGAAGGCGGCTCAGCATGGGTTAACGACTCCGAGCGTGACTCAGTCATTAGTTCCGATGGCACAGCTGAAAGCTCTTATGTATTAGCTGGTGATGCCATTATTCCAGTTATGACATTAGAAAATGATTTCACATGGTCATTCTGGGCGAAACAAGCCGAAGGCAACACCGAAAATCAGATTATCTTTGGAAACCGCGTAAGCATCGAAAAGGTTGATTTCGTTCCACGCCAATTCATTAAGTTCACCCCGACCAAATTTGAATGGCACACCGAAGGCAACGGCGACGACAACCTGGATTATGAAGACATTCCTAATAACGTATGGCTGCATCACGTAGTAGTCAAAAGCGGGAATTTGCTTACCTATTACCGCAATGGCGAAGAAGCCGGAATGCGAACCATTGCTCAGGCATTATATGATCCTCAACCTCTCTTCTTTGGCGGCGATAACCAAGCCGCAGCCGGTGAAAATTGGGCAGGATACATAGATAATGCCCGCATCTATAACGGCGCTCTAACCGCCGAAGAAGTAGCCGCCCAATTCAACGCCGAAACAAGAGCCAGTTCCGACGTAACTAACTGGGAATTAAGCAAATAAGCATCTTCGATGCATTTATAATTAGATTTATTTCCAATTCTATGCATTTACAAAAAGCCCTCCGGATATCTGGAGGGCTTTTTCGTTTAAATATTTTGAATCCCATCACGTAAAATGGATA
Organism: bacterium; assembly: GCA_963662285.2. Lineage (GTDB taxonomy): Bacteria > Hinthialibacterota > Hinthialibacteria > Hinthialibacterales > Hinthialibacteraceae. Next base: position 1,615,506 of record CAXXMV010000002.1, on the reverse strand, counting down.
GCGGGTGCCAAGGGCAGTGTATTTTCTGCCCTTGATTGATTTCACTTCTTTATTTCCATAATCCGAAAAACAGCGGGTGAGGGTTGATAACAACCACCCTAGTCAGATGCCACCATCTTAAATGGAACCTTATTCCTAAACCCATAATGCGTAACAAATTCCAAAGTCCCGGTGATAATGAAATCCGGCCTGCCAACATCGGATGGCATCGGCAAGGTTAAATCCACCGATCCCTTAGCCGCCAGATCATCCAGAACAACCTGATCACACGCGACATTATTAACAGAGTAGTTAATCGTTAGCTGACGCAGGGTGCAATCGCGTTTATTCTTAATCCGTGCCTGATAACCGCTGCCAGATGTAGATAAGAGGGCAATCTCGGCATCAGCGAAAGCTTTAATTATGGCTTCATCAAAAATCTTATGGGTATTGAATGAACCATCCATAACTCCGGGGTGGGAGGTGCTATTGGGGCGCATGTATAAGAAGCCGCCCGACATGCCAGCCTGCTCCACTCCCCATGAGAAGAGGCCTTCCATGGCTTCCACTCCGGTTGAATGAATGGCGCCCTGGTAACTGTTATATTCACAGAAGATGGCAGGAATATCATGAGACACCGCCAGATCAAGGCTGCGCTGAATCAATATCTGACGATCCACAGCTGTTTGTCCCTCGCCGAAATAGTAATTGACTCCCATTGCATCCTGACCCTGCCACAAATCCTGGCCGTAAAGATTGGCGTAATGCACCGGGCGCTGATACGGATCATAGGCTTTATAGAGCGGATAGAGCGACAATAGAAAATCAATATTCTCGCCCTGGATTTCGTTGCATGAATTCCACAACAATACTCCAGCAGAATCCTTGTAGCGCTCAATAAACAAGCGGGTCAGTTCCCGCGCCGTCCCTAAGGGCGGTCCAATCTGAGCTCCAAAAATTTCTGGAGTCCGGGCGCAGCTGAATGGCGCCAGCACGGTATAGACGCTGCCAAGTTCATAGGCCAACTCCATCTGCCAGCGTGCGGGATAATCGCCCCGCCAGGCGTTGAAGCCCAACTCGCGCATGACCCTCATCATGCTGGCGGTGCGTTCCGGGCTGCCTGAATCCAGGCCATGCACATTGACGCCCTTTACTATAAACGGTTCTCCATTGACCAGCAGATACTTACCCTTGGTCTCAACCACGGTGGCCACCACGCGCTTCTCGAAACAATAGGCGCCGCAATCAACCACAATATCGTAATAACCAAACCACGGTTCGGCATCAACCACAATTTCATCGGTCGATCCGGTCTTCTCTCCCACCAACCGATTATCGGCATACACCCGAACCGTAACTGGATTCTTACCATTCTGCATGTTAACCATGATAGAAGTAACAAACCGCCCCAAGCGTTGTTCCACATGGTTCTGTTTTATAACCTCAACATCCTGACCTGATGGTGGACTGACCATCAATTCCCGCGAGGCTTCAGTCAGGGTGATACCATCACGCATCAGCCGAAGAGTAATGGTAAGGTTGCCCGCCGTCTTGCTTGACCAATAGTATTTAACCTTGTGCTTCGCATTGGCGGCAATGCTAACCGACTGCGCTTTTTGGAATACCACCCGGCCAGACTCGGTTGCAACGGTTAAGACCGCATCAACCAAAGCGGTTTCATCTCCAAAATTACGTAAAGTCGCAATAACGCGCCGCTCCTTATTCACCTCAATATCGGCGGCATCCGGTTCAAAAGCGCCGATTTCCAATAGACTGCTGGATACATAAAACCTATCAACCAGAAAACTGGTTCCCACCCGGTCAATTTGATCGCCGGGTTGGTTGCCCAATAAAACCCGCGCTCCCGTTTTGGGATCAGTCACCGTCACCAACAAGTTATGTAGTTCATCAAGCACTACTGGTTCCGCAGGCCGTTTAACCGCGTCTTCCGCCAATACATTCAAGGTAATGCGCTGTTTATAAACCTCGCCCGGCTTCCATCGACTGGTGGGAACCTTCGGGGCGGCCTTCGATTGCGCTACAACCCGGTTTCCCAATGGGCTGACCAGGCGTACATCGAAACTAAAATCGCGGTCGATAGCGCCGCCCGTCACGCTCCAGGGAATCTCAATCTCATAGGAGCGCCCCATCACCAAACTTTTGGCTTGTGATGTTGGATTATCAAACGAGATTTGGTAATTGGGCGAATAGAAATCAACCACGCCATGCTTGGGTTCGACGATTCCCTGCTTATCCTCAAAAACCTCTGGAACAAAATCCAAATCCAAAGTCAATCCCAGTTCCTTAAGCCAGGCGCTCTTGTATCCGCGCAATTCAGCCAAGGCTTCGATAACGAAGCGGAAAGAGGTTTCTGACTCAGAGGTCTTCCCCTCTCTCAACAATGTACGGGTCTGTTCAAGATGCGCGGCGGCGGCGTCTTTGATAACCCGCAGGGATTTATAGCACTCAGTGTCTTTATCCAAGTCATGGATGGCGCCATCAAGCCGATTCAGAAATTTCCATGCGCCGCCGAATTGATCCATCAATTTTGATTGAGAAACGATTTCAAATGAGCATTGCGAGAAATAATTGCCGGTAGGATTCGTTAACGATACTTTGCATAATCCGCTGGATGGTATTTCTGAAATATATACGTTTTCATCCGCTTTTAATATATTAGATATAGGAGCATCGGTCTCCAAGTTAATGGAAGTTTCATTATGTCCCTTGAGAATATCCAAAGTGATATCCGCTTTACTAATTACCTTGTTATCACAAGAAAATACTAGATCAAATTTTTCCCGGCTCTGTTTTTGAGCATTAGTAAATAATTTCAATCTTAAGTAATCTGGATCAACAAGGCGTTCCCGTTCAGAAAAAAGATAGGCGGGCGGCGTCTGGGGATGGATATCCTTCACGTCCGCTGCAAAATAAGCCACACGGATCGATCCAGAGTTAATCCGCAAGCCAAAGCGGTCGCCCTTAGCATCATAGTTAGTCTCAATAGCCCACGAATCGGGTTCATCTTTTTCCGCAGGCCAGAATTTGGCTTTTAACCGGTTGCCTTTGATCTGCACCTTTTGCCAGATCCAATTGGTCTGATTCCACGAATCAGTAACCAGCCCGACGCCGACCCGTTCTTCAGCGGGATATTCCTTGCCCTCAGCGTCTATTACCCGGAATTGGAAACCCAGGTCATTATCCTGTTCCAGCCATACATGGGGCCGCTTGATTTTGGTGTTATGCTCCGCCGAGGTATCCTTATCATATTGCGCCCATACCATGACCACGCCATCAGCGTCTTCCACAGCGGGAGCATTCTCTTTATACAAAACGATAAAAGTACCTTCCCGCAAAGGCGGCGCCTCAGCCAAGCCCATAGCCACATCGCCATGAATATTCATAACCTGCGGACCATAGCCCGGCGGACAACTTAAATCATCGACAATATCAACTTGCAGTTGCCCCGAATAATCGATAAATGTCCAATTATCAACAGACTGACATCGATCCTCAAACACTACCCCCGAAGCAGTTCCCGAAAAAGCACAAAACAGACACAAGAAAGCCAACAATAATCTACCCATGATGATTGTTCTCCCTAAGATATTCGCGTCCTTTAACATACCAGTTATATCAGCGCAATCAATTGCTATAGCGATCATCAAAATCACGATAATCAAATTCTCCCCCCCATCCTGGGGGGGGAGTCATAAAACAATGTCATTAAGTTAACCAGCTGTCCCCTCGCCCGCCGGGCTACTCTCCGTACACAAATCAGGAGAGGAGAATGAAACGGGGAGCACCGGCTTCTAGCCGGTGTGTCAAATAAGATAGAATGAACCCCATCGCGCATAAAAATTTTCATGCAGAGAGGGGGATGAAAAATGAATAACCGATCCAGGGGAGCATCGGCTTCTAGCCGGTGTGTCAAAGAAACCTATAAACCTGTCAACCCATTCAAAATGTCTCGTAGAATCCTTCCTCACATACATGATACTGGCCAAACCTTTTTCATTACATTCAGAAGCCATGATATTATTATGCCAAACGAAATGTTGGCTGTTGTCATGAATTCATGTTTGTATGAAGAGAACCGAAGGTATTGGCGTACCGGCTAGAAGCCGATGCTCCCCTTTTTGGGGTCATTTCAATAACTTAAGTTAATGACATTGCCCTTGATTGAGTTCACTTCATATATTTCCAATCACTTGATATCAAGTCACCCCATAAGGTATTTTGTTACAGTTACAGCGCGTAGGATGGGACAAAGCGAAAGCGTGTCCCATCAGTTTATGCTATAATCATATTCAATCATAACAATGTAAGGATCAAAAATAATGAAAACCAATCTCTACATTATTACTCTAATATTTTCACTCGCATCTTTAGAGGCGGTCGCCCAGCCCTGGCCGCCCTCAGCGCCTCCTCTACCCCTTCCAACAACCAACATCATCCACGCCTCAAACGTAGAGCAATTGTTCTCAGCAGTTGAAAAAGTTAAACCAAACCAGACTATTCTGCTAGAAGATGGAACCTACTACATGCCGCGCTATCTGGAGATTGGCGCCGATAACGTCAGCCTGCGCAGCGCATCCGGCGACCGCAAAGCAGTAATTCTCGATGGATCAAAAAGCATTCATGGCGAATTAGTAGGCTTCCGATCATGCTCAGGCGTTACCGTGGCGGATATAACCATTCAAAACATCAAATGGAATGGATTCAAAATCAACTCGGATCACAACGTCCAGAACCTCACTATCTATAATTGCGTAATCCATAATATCTGGCAGCGCGGCGTTAAATCAGTCCGCATCCCAAAAGAGAACCGTGAAGAAATACGGCCTAAAAACATCCGCATACAACACTGCCTCTTTTATAACGATCACCCCAAACAGTTCAGCAACGACGAAACCGATACGCCCAAGACCTTCAATGGCAACTACATCGGCGGAATTGACGCCATGTACGCCAAAAACTGGCTTATCAGCGACAATGTTTTCATGAACATCCAAGGCCGGACCCGTGAAGGACGCGGCTGCGTCTTCATGTGGCATCACGCCGAAGACTGCATCATCGAACGCAACACCATCATCGACTGCGACGTCGGCATCGCCCTGGGCAACTCCAGCGGCATCGGCCCCAACCAAAGTTCCATTCATGGAACCAACATGATTGTACGCAATAACTTTGTAACCCGCACCCCGGAATCTGGCATCCTGGCCGATCACACCAAGGATTGCCAGATTATCAATAACACCATTTTCGATCCTGATAACCGCATGAACCGCTTGTTGCGTATCATTCACGATAACCAGGGCTTGCTGGTCGCCAACAATCTTCTCAGCGGACCAGGCATGTCGATTGAAACAGACCAGGCCATTCGTTTAGAACATAATTTGATCGGAGATTTCAGCCAGTTGTTCGTGGACGTTCAAAAAGGCGATCTTCATCTTACAAAACCATCCGCCAAAATCATCGATCAGGGGATGTCTCTGCCCTCCATAAAAAACGATATCGACCAACAGGCGCGTGATCAGCAGATTGACATCGGCGCAGACCAATGGAAGAAATAATCTATTGAAACATATCTGAACTTGAAAAAATAATCATTGTATAAATCCTAGTTTACGATATATTTGTATTTATGGATTAAGCGAATCATCCGTCTAATTCTGGTAATACAATCATTTATTAAAGAAAAAACAAGGAGATTAAATGTGAAAAAATTTTTGCAGTTGTCAGTATTGTTTTTAGCGGTTATCTGTGGAATGTCAGTTTGGGCGCAAAATCCTGACGCTCCCCAATACACCATTCAATTCACCGGCGGCCCCGCCATTGACGGCGATGTCGGCGACTGGAACAATGCCGAATGGGTAACCTATGATAAAGACAGCGTTGTGGATACCTTCGGTACAAACTGGAATGATCCCGACACGGTCTGCACATTCGCCATGATGTACAACGATGAAGCCCTGTACTGCGCCGCCGTAGTGGAAGATGACGTGATCTCCCACGTCGATAGTACAATACCAGCCCAATGGTGGGAACGAGATGGAGTGCAGTGGTTCATCGATTTCACCAATAATCCTGAGCAGGAAATTTTACTATACCCCGACTTTTTCCAGGATTATGAAGCCGACAACCAGTGGCTGCCCGGCGAAATGATCATCGCCATTGGCGCAACGGAAGACCAAACCGTTGAAACAACCAGAAGATGGTGCGTCGGAACCCGGCTGGGCAATCGTTCTGATGTAGCCGATAAAACTCTCGAAGATGGAACCGTAGTTCGTGGAGAAGTAAACGAAGCATGGGAAGTCGTAGTAATAGTAGAAGAAGGTAAATACACCATCGAAGCCAAAATCAGCTGGGATTCGATTGAAAGAAGCAAGTATTACAGCGATCCAGATCCTCTGCCGGCTGAAATTGATTATGACCTTATGGATCAATTAGGCTGGAATCCCATGCTTCCCACGCCTCTTGCAGGAAGTTCAATGAGTTTTACCCATTTGTGCATCGATACAGATCTAGCAGCGGGAGGTTATGACTCTCAAATGATGTGGGTAGGCGACGGCGACACCGATGCCAGATGGACCACAGCCACTTTCGCCATCCCGACTGACGTCATGAATTGGGAGATTCATTAAGAAAAACAACTCTATCATAATTAATGCAAAACAAGATAAGCCCCTGTATTTCCGGGGCTTATTCCATGCATTTCATGCAGTAAGATATTCAATTTTTTACTGATAATTCATTCTTTGCAGATTTATATTTCAAGAATAGCAGGAATGTTTTTTATTTACGGGGTTGCATTATTTATAAAGAAAATGTATAACCATATCTATCAAAGCAATAATCTGATTTGATATCACTAAACCTGGATGTTGTAACAGATGTACTGATGTTGTAACAGATGTATAAGTATAAAGGAGAAATAAAATGACCTATGTTGTTACCGAATCTTGCGTAAACTGCAAGTATGGCGATTGCGCAGAAGTCTGTCCTGTTGAATGTTTTTACGAAGGCGACGACATGTTATACATTAATCCGGATGAATGCATTGATTGCGATGCGTGCGCTCCGGTATGCCCGGTAGACGCTATATTCCCTGAAGATGAAGTCCCCGATGATCAAAAGGAATATATCGAGAAAAACGCCAATTTTGAATTTGACGAGGATAAAAGGCGAAACTCCAAAGATGACGTTACTCATGGTTCGGATTGGGACGCATCAAAAGCCGGGTAATAATAATACAACCGCCGAGCAATCTAATTAGAAATTCATAAATCACAGAAGGAGCAGGTGGTTAACTTGCTCCTTCTTACATAACGATAAATCCGCTTTCTTATTCTACTGGTCTAAGACTGTTGGGATCCATCGGCTTATATTTCGACAAAATGCTTTCAGCCCGATAGGCTGGTTGCACCGCTTCACCATTTCGCTGCATCGGTTCAAAAGCGTATTCTTCCTGCACAAACCACCCGATATTATCACACCAATATGATATTATTTTGGCCTTAAAAACTGTCTTGACATCCTGAACCGTTGTCTCGATGCATACATCCGACTTAAATTGCCGACACAGATAAGCCCCTGCAGGAGAAATGATGCGGACGTCATAATCACGCTCTACATTAGCAACAATACTGCCGCCGCCCTGCGGCGCTTCGTGTCCGGACGCGTGTAAAACAAAACTGGATTTATAAGTCTTTGTTTCATCCTTCTTCAAAGAAAGATAACGCAATTCTAAAGCAGGAGAATAAATAAATTTCAAGGCCAGATCGCCAGACTCAATATCTTGCTGATGAAGCCGGTATTTCTTATCAATGTATCCAACCTGAGATCCTATAGAATTCTCAAAGTGTTCTTCATATTTAATCAGCGACTTGGCCTGACTGGCATCCTGCTCAGGTACAACCACCAGACGCCCTCCACTGGCATCCTGCAAGCCATTGCTCCAAGGCCTGGGTCCGGTGTGCTGGTAATAAAACGCATGCCCGACGCTCAAAGCAGGTGGATCGTGATCCAAGGTAATTGGTTCACCATTCTTCTGCGTGGAACCGCCGCATGATATAACCAGCAAAAACGCCATCATTAAAACAGACATTCCAAGATATCTTCTGTCCAAAAAATATCGTGGAAACCAGACCACCTCAGCGCCGGTCCTTAATGTTGCCCTTGGCTCTATCTTTTGCACGTAATAAAGCGTTGGTATAAGCATCTTGCGGTTCATCCTCGAATTTTTCCAAGTCATCATCATTTTTCGCTTCTTGCCACATGGGCTTATCTTTTGGCGCAACGCCAATCGATTCCAGTTCCTCTAAATCACTCTCTTTGACCGATTCCAACCGCTCCAGAAATGACTCTTTCTCTTCAGCATAGACATGATCATCATCGGCTCGGTTTTTGGCCTGCATCAACTGCCCGATCTCTTCAGTCGCTGGACCTACTGGAGCAGGTTTCAAGCGGAATGGAGAGATAAACCAGTTCCACGCTTTAAGCAGAGCGCTCTGTAATTGAGGCAACTCAAAAAATACCCGTCGCACTGCAATATCACAGAAAAAGAATATTACCGCCAAACTTAAAAGCAAAGGCCATAATGACAACATATCTCCGGTAACCTTTAAGTTATGATCAAATACATTAATTTCAGGTGAAAGAAAACTGTTTCCACTGACATCGGCCAACCTCTTCAATACTAAATCATTCTGTTTGATGCTGTTATGCTCAGGTGAATAGGGAATCGAAATTCCACTGGTCAACGTCCCCTCCATATCGTCGGGACCTTCGTATGTCATGCTTACCAGATAACTTCCCGCATTATCCGACGGAAAATATCCTTCATATCGACCGGGTTCAGTCTGACGCATTGCAAATTTTTGCGTTTTATATTGTGGATCAATCATGGTTGATCCAAACGTTAGATTATTGAGAAATCCACCATCTTCGGTAAGCGCATCAACCACGCACTTGACCTGATCGCCTTCGATTGAGGTTTTTATCTGGAATTGATCATCCTTCGAAGAGCGCAGCGTCCACCGCACCGCCTGACCCCAGAATTTCGCATAATTTTCCCAACCAATCCATTGCTCCGCCCATTGAGCCTTGGCGTCTGAAGTAAAGGCAACCGTCTTGCCCAATCCATAGCGCCAATGAGCCAGCAGAGGATCTTTCTTATGGGTTATCATTACCGTTTCAGCGCCGGATTTGGGCGAAGTAATGACATAACCGCTTAATTCCGGGAAACCGCTATCCAAACCTTGCAGGATTTCACTGATATGCGTAACTGCCGGCGTAAACAAACCTTCTTCTATCAGGTGACGCCGAACCGTCATAGCTTCCTTAATAAATATACGGGGCAGATCCTTGTTGCTCTTAACATTATATGCTTTACCCTTGCCAGCCTGAGCCAAATCCTTCATTACGTTCACAAACTGCTGCGCGTGCGTTCCAACGCAGACCGTCGATATGGTTATCTTGTTCTCAACAATCTCATCAATCAGCCCTTGGGACGGCAACGCCGGATCTCCATCCGATAGAATGATCATGTGTTTGATATTGGCGCTGATTTCTTTGAAACCATCCAAAGCCATCTGCATGGTCGTAGCGAAAGAAGGCATGTCTCCAATACCGGTAAAGGGCAGGCTTTTAATAGCATTGCGCTGCCGATTCTTATTCCCGGCGCGTTCCAGTGGAAAAAGCCAGCCTTCTCCACCCGGACCATATCTTAACAGTCCGATATAATCATTTCTCGACAAAGAATCCAACGCCGCCAAAGAAATCTCCTGCGTCCAATAGTTGCCTTGAGGAATCTCGCAGGAATGCATTATGATGGCTAGCGCTCCGCTGGGGATGATTTTGCGCTGCTTGATATCCATATCCACCGGCAAGGCGCGTTCTACCGGAGTCCCCTGATATCCACCGGCGCCGAAACTGTCCGGGCCGCCGACCATCACCAATCCAATGCCCAGGTCGCTTACTCCGGTTTCCAGCATGGTTAATTGAGATTTAGAAAATTCCGAGGCATGTACATTAGAAATGATAACGCTGTCATACATCTGTAATTCGCGTAATGTCCCCGGCAGCGCTTCAGGCGTATGCAGGTCAACCTGGATGCCTTCAGCAATCAAAGCTGATGCTAGAAAACGTGAATCATCGGTTTTGGAATCCAATAGCAGCACACGGGGCATCCCCTGCACAAAAGCAAAGTTTTGCGCCCGATTGTTTAATGGACGCCGGTCATTCTCTGCTTCAATAACAGCTGTATATGTATAGACGCCCGCTTTTTCAATAGTTCGCGGCGCCCAGAAAGCATTCTTCCCGACGCTTAGTTGAACATTTTCTTCAGAGATTACATTATCATTCTCCATAAGACGCAACACGCCGGTACCTTCTTCCTGCGCATTGACCAGTACTTTAATCTTGAATGGTTCTTTCTCTTGAATTTGGTTGGGAAGCGCAATCTCCTCAATCAACACTTCCTGCGCTGAAACATATTCCAAAGGCATTACATGCAGATCAATGTTATTGGCTTTCGCCCTTTGCACCGCCGCTTCAGCATCACCCTGGGTCTGGTTGCCATCGGTTATCAGAACAATACGCTTCTGAACCCCTGCTGGAAAAGCGGCCATGCTTAGATTAACCGCCGACTCAATATCCGTACCTTCCTTATTGAGCAGGACATGATAATCCTCCAGTTGCACCCGCTCTCCAGGATTCTCTTTTAACATGGCTTCCTTACCGAAAAAGAGAATCCCGGCGCTGTCGCCTTCGGGGATTTCCATCAATCTCTCTTGCACATAAGCCAGGCTGAACATTTGCTCATCGTTCGGAATGCTGGAAGAACGGTCGATAGCAAATAACACGGTCAAGGAATCACCCTTATCGACCAGTTCAACCTCCGCAAGAGCCATGATAAATAAAATCAGAACCAAAGACCGTAACAAAAGCGTCAGCGCTTTGCGTCCCTGACCTAAAACACGCACTTGCCTGGCTGAATACCAGACCAAGGGAATCAACAGCAGCAAAAATAAAAATCCGGGGTGTAGAACACGAATCATAGGAATAACTTCCCATTAAGATTTAATGTAACGCTTAAAAATTATATCATCGTTATATCATAACGTATTGTAATGCAAAAATGTGCCATTTACTTCAATATTTTCTCAAAATAATAATCCAATTCCCTATAATATCAGGCATTTCCTGCTTGAACTAGAATACCATCCCCTTTACCAAATCCCTCAGTTACCTTGTATTCAACTAACCGTTATGATAACATTCGAATGTACTTTATGTAATAAAGTACTTTACTAATAACAAGGACGCAAGGGCGCCAAGGATAAGAAAACAAGGGTGCCAAGGGCAGTGTATTTTCTGCCCTTGATGCTATAACTTCCGGTTATATACAAGAGACATCATCATGAAAAACGACCAAAATAAAAATCCGTTCTTGAATATCAAATTATGGGATTTCTGCTTCCGTAGTTTAATCAGAGAATACGGCATTAAATTCATATTCCTCGTCATATTAAGGCATCCAATAATGACGCTGAAAGGCATAATTAAATATGGCAGGAATGATGTCAAAACCTCAGATCAATGGGCGGGCGGGGAGAAGCATATTGTTGGAGTCGGCTTTTGCCTGAAACCTCTTGAACCTCCCTGCATTTCAGGAAGGTCCAACCATAACTGTCATTTCCTCGAAAACAACCTCCATCTCAAGGACGTCAAAATACCTCAATGCTGCAACAATTGCACCATCAAAAACATCGGCTTACTGACCCTGGCCACTGGAAGCAATTTCTACATCATGACCTCCGCCAAGGATATCCTGCTAGATATGTATTTGCCATCCATCAAAAACCATAAATTTACCAATGGCTTATTCGTAATTTGCCGCTTTTCATTTGAACCATTTAAAATTCCATTATTCATCGCCGGTATGCAGGCCGACATATTCCCTTTCGAAAGCGGCGATTGCCGCGATTATCCAACCTGGCTGCTAGCCGATAACGGGCGCAAAGACGAACAAACAGTAATAGATAACAATGATAGTAAAACCATAAATGCTATATTGACTCAATCAAACACCGAACTGGAAACTAAAAACACATTCAAGAAAGTCGGGAATATATATTACAAAAAATGATGGGTGCCAAGGGCAAGACCGCATTGCGGTCAGCCCTTGATCAAACCACCTGTTGGGGGGCTGGGCGCCGGGCGCCAAGGATTTTAATATAAAAACATGACTACTTACCTCTTATCAAACTGGACTTTTCCATCATTATCGAACTGGATAATATTCCTGCCTATAGGGATCATCGCTGGCGCTGTGGCGGGATACATTGCAGGATTCCTGAAGGAGAAATACCAGTTACGCGTAGGTTATACCCGCAAAATATACCATTTCACCATTTTCACCCTGGCCGGAGTGATCGCCATGCTCGGAGGCTTCCCGGCAGTCCAGGTTTACGGCGCTGCTGTGGGAATAGTTGTTATACATGCGGTTCTTGTAGGCGAAAATAGTAAACTCTATATCGCCGTCGCCCGCCCCGGCGATGCGCCCTACCAGAAGTTCTACATCATCATGCCCTTCCTGATGACCGCCCTGGGAGGCATGTTGAGCAACATTATGTTTGGAGAATTCGCCATTATCGGATACATCGCAACCGGCTGGGGAGACGCCCTGGGCGAACCAGTCGGGACTCGCTGGGGAAAACACAAATACAGAGTCCCCACCTTAACCGGAATCAAATCATACCGCAGCATCGAAGGCAGCCTTGCGGTATTCACCGCATCCCTCACCGGCTGCTTCATATTCCTGGCAATAGGATTTGATTACCCGATAGACACAGTATTGATAGCATCCCTGCTAATATCCATAACAACCATGATGGTAGAAGCAGTAACCTTCCATAGCCTGGATAACCTGACCATCCAACTAGCCGCCACCGGAGTCTGCCTATTGGTTTTGAGTCTTCTTTGATAAGCAACAAAGGGGAAAGCCTGATTAAGACTTTCCCCTTTTGTGATTGCTTATTGTTAAAGTTAAGAACTATACAGCCGGATCATGTTCTTTTTCTTCGGTACGGGTGCCAAGGGTAGTGTTTTTTCTACCCTTGAAAGCCACCTCCGAAATCAAACCACTCCACTCAAACGCAGGGTGGGCAAAAGCGAAGCGTAGCCCTCCACCGAAGCCACCCTATACAGCCGGATCATGTTCTTTTTCTTCGGTTCGGGCGCCAAGGGTAGTGTTTTTTCTACCCTTGAGAACCACCTCCGAAATCAAACCACTCCACTCAAACGCAGGGTGGGTTAAAAGCGAAGCGTAGCCCTCCACCGAAGCCACCCTATACAGCCGGATCATGTTCTTTTTTTTCTTCGGTACGGGTGCCAAGGGTAGTGTTTTTTCTACCCTTGAAAGCCACCTCCGAAATCAAACCACTCCACTCAAACGCAGGGTGGGTTAAAAGCGAAGCGTAGCCCTCCACCGAAGCCACCCTATACAGCCGGATCATGTTCTTTTTCTTCGGTACGGGCGCCAAGGGTAGTGTTTTTTCTACCCTTGAAAACCACCTCCGAAATCAAACCACTCCACTCAAACGCAGGGTGGGCTAAAAGCGAAGCGTAGCCACCGAAGCCACCCTATACAGCCGGATCATGTTCTTTTTCTTCGGTACGGGCGCCAAGGGTAGTGTTTTTTCTACCCTTGAAAGCCACCTCCGAAATCAAACCACTCCACTCAAACGCAGGGTGGGCAAAAGCGAAGCGTAGCCACCGAAGCCACCCTATACAGCCGGATCATGTTCTTTTTCTTCGGTACGGGTGCCAAGGGTAGTGTTTTTTCTACCCTTGAGAACCACCTCCGAAATCAAACCACTCCACTCAAACGCAGGGTGGGCAAAAGCGAAGCGTAGCCACCGAAGCCACCCTATACAGCCGGATCATGTTCTTTTTCTTCGGTTCGGGCGCCAAGGGTAGTGTTTTTTCTACCCTTGAAAACCACCTCCGAAATCAAACCACTCCACTCAAACGCAGGGTGGGCTAAAAGCGAAGCGTAGCCACCGAAGCCACCCTATACAGCCGGATCATGTTCTTTTTCTTCTTCAATGCAGCACTTGTTAACTGCATTGATAAACGCTTTAACGCTGGCGCGGATAACATCGGTGTCAGTTCCCCGCCCTATGTACTGTTTATTTTGATTTTTAATGACCACATTAGCCGATCCCTGAGCGTCGGTTCCAATAGTGACTGCTCCTACGCGATAATCAACCAACACGGCGTCTTCCAGGCCGGTCAACTTTTTGATAACAGAATAAGCGGCGTCCAGGGCGCCATCGCCGGAACCGCTGCCTTCAATGATGTCGCCATTGGATCGGATCTTCACCGTGGCGGACGGCTTGTCGTTTTTATCGATTTTAATTTCCAGGTCTTCCAGGATGTATTTTACTTGATCTTCAGAGCGCGATTGTTCATCGACGATAGCCAGCAAGTCTTCATCAAAGACAGTCTTTTTGGCGTCGGCCAACGCTTTGAATGCTTCAAAGGCTTTTTCCAATTCTTCGCCTTCCAAACTGAAGCCCAGGTCTTTCATACTGGTTACGAAAGCGTGACGGCCTGAGTGCTTGCCCAAAACCATGGAATGTCCGGCCCAACCCACTGATTCGGGACGCATAATTTCGTAGGTGGTGCGCTCTTTCAAGACGCCATCCTGATGAATCCCGGCTTCGTGGGCGAAAGCGTTAGCGCCGACAATGGCCTTATTGGGCTGTACGCCGATTCCGGTGAAGCGGGTCAACATACGGCTGGCGGGATAGATATGCTCGGTTTTGATATCAGTATGGAACCCGAAGAAATCAGCGCGGGTTTTGATATTCATAACAACCTCTTCCAACGAGGCGTTACCGGCGCGTTCCCCGATTCCATTGATAGTACACTCGATCTGACGAGCGCCCTTGAGGATGGCGGCCAATGAATTAGCGGTCGACAAGCCCAAATCGTTATGGCAGTGGACGCTGATGACTGCTTGCCCGACATTGGGAACCTTTTCAAATACATATTCGATCAATGCGCCGTATTCCCAGGGATTGGAATACCCGACTGTATCAGGAATATTTATAGTGGTGGCGCCGGCGTCGATAGCGGCCTCGACCACTTCGCAGATATAATCCCGGTCGGTGCGGGCGGCGTCTTCGGTGGAGAATTCTACATTTTCGGTATATTTACGGGCGTGTTGCACTGCTTTAACTGCATAATCCCGTACTTCTTTCTGGGATTTTTTCAGTTTTTTCTCCATGTGAATCTGACTGGTAGCAATAAATGTATGAATGCGTGGATGCTTGGAATATTTCACAGCTTCCCAGCAGCAGTCAATGTCTTTCTCCATAGCGCGGCACAAGCCGCAGATTTGCGGTCCATCAACTTTTTGGGCGATGGCTTTGACCGATTCAAAATCTCCCGGTGATGAGATAGGGAAACCCGCTTCTATAACATCAACCCCCAGGCGCTGCAACTGGAAGGCCAGTTCAACCTTCTCAGGTATATTCATACTGAATCCAGGGGCCTGCTCTCCATCACGCAAGGTAGTATCAAAGATTATAATTTTCTCACTCATGATTGTTTATCCTTTTCATTTGGGCGGCGGCGTTTGGTTTTCCGCCAGCATTGGTTTTCGTTCCAGTTCCGGTTAAATTCGCTTTGAGATCACTGAGATCGCTTTCTTCGGCGGTTAGGCCAGACACGCTCACCACCTCCTTTCAGATGCAATATTTATTTCGGGGTAGATATAAAAACGCCCCGTCCCTGATCAGGGACGGGGCGTTGAATTGACCCGTGGTACCACCCTGTTTTAGCGGCGATGATTTTGCCGCCCTCGTTTCCGCGTTATAACGGTCGCGTTCCGATCCCGACTATTAACCGCTGATGCGGCTTTCGCAGAGACAGCTCCAAGGCGAGTTCAGCGTTTCGGGATACTGGTTTGCAGCAACCACCAGCTCTCTTGATTCCCGATAATCCACTTACTACTCCTCTTCATAGCCTTTTGTATTACTTGTAGACGGGAATTATATTACATTTGAAAAGATAGTCAATGTAATAATGTACTTTTTTTAAGATACTTAAAAAATTTGATTTAAATATAGAGCGGCAAGATGATTATTGAAAAGCAAAAAGTTAAACTTGGGAGAGGCAAGGTGAGGGTTGATAATAACCACTGTTTTCAAGTTCATCTCTTACTCATCGAGTAGAATGGGCTAAAAGCGCCAACGTAGCCCAAATTCCTCTCCGGGTATAAAAAAAACCAATAATTTTAATCATTATCTCCACTCGCCATACGCTCTTCAATCCGCTTCCTAACATCCTTCCCAATTTCTAAAACCTCCAAAGGTGTCCGGATATCCCGCTCATCCTCACCCATATACAAACGCAAACCAACAATCAAAGGCTCCAACTTCTCAGCGCAGCAAGAGTCTTGCAGAATTTCAATAGACTGAGTAGCCCCCCCCTTCGCAGCAAGCGCAATAATTAACTCATTAACATCATTGTTAAAATCATCAATCAATGCAGCATCATTAATCAATGATTTGGTCAATTCAAACGCTTCATCAATCTTGCCTATCTCAACTAATATCAATGCCAGTGTATGTTTAAAAGTAGAATTGTCAGGTGAAAGTTCCAATGACTTCCTGGAATACATTTCGGCTTCTTCGTATCTTTTGGTTTCAAGGAAAAGACAGGCAAGATTGTTCCAGGCATTAATGTTATCAGGTTGTATCTCAAGAACTTCGATATATGCTTTTTTAGATTCGTCATAACGCTTCTGTTTATATAGCAATAAGCCTAGATATAGCCTAGCATCTATGTAACTAGGTTTTAAAGCGATTACTTTGCAATATAATTTTTCTGCCTCGTCATAGCGCCTTTGATCATATAACAATACTCCTAGATTGTACAAGGCATTAACGTAATCCGGTTTTATCGTGATAGCTTTGCGATATACTTTTTCAGCTTCTTCATAGCATTTTTGATTCTTTAACAATAAACCTAGATTGTACCAAGCGCTTTCTTTATCTGGATAAATATTAATAATCTGTCTTTCAATTTTTTCTGCTTGTTTATAGTCTCCTTTGTTAAATAACTCATTAGATTTCAATCTTAATTCTTTAACTTTATAATCAGAATCGTTTTTAAGTTCGGATGTAATTCGCTTCTTAAGCGCATCGGGAATATCTTCCGCTTCAATAAACTGAGCGGGCGTAGATTTCAATAACTCTTTTCGTAACTTATCAGGACTCTCATCAAGTAGGATTTCATACGCTGCATAATGATCTTTACGTAATTCGGGTGAGAGGCGGCATGCTTCGTCTGTGATAAGTTCCAATGTTTTTTTATGCCCATAAAAGGGAACCAGAAAACGTATGACCGCTTTGACCCGGCTGGAGGGGCCGCCTCTTCTTCGCATCAGGTAGTAGATGTTATACATCCGTTCGGCTACGTAATATTTCTTAGTGCGCTTGCGGTCGTCTATAACCACGGCGGCGCCATTTTTTATAAGTCTGCCCAGCAGAGAACTGGTTTTGTTAACATCCAGACGGGCGGCGGCGGCCACGTCTTTGGCGGTGGCCGGTTCCCAGATTTCGGCCAGCGCCAGATACACCTTGCGCTCAACCGGCGCCAGGTTATCCAGATGGGTTTTGAAATATTCGGTATGGTCGTCCACCAGCTCAATCAGGTTTTCCAAAAGGTTTTGCAGGGAAATATCCTTGGCGCATTGGGAAATAATAGTGATAAGCCGTGGGTTGCCTCCGGTCAGAATCTGGATGGGGCGGATTAACTCGTTGTCGAATGCGTTGCCGGTGTTGGCTTGCCATATTTTCCGGCAGTCATCGGTGTCCAGCGGTTTGAGGTCATGCGTCTTGAAGAGTTCAAACATGGCTTTACCCTGGTTTTCGATCTCTTCAAAGCGGGTAGTGGCGGTGGCCAGTATCATGACGCGCGGTTCGTGCTGCAGGGTATGGCGCAGCGTCCAGGCCTCGTCGTCGCTGATCTGGTCGCCGAGTAATTGATGAAGATTTTCGACGATCAGCAAAATCCTCTTGTTCTTTTCATCGGCGAAATCCATCAGCTGGGCCAGGGCGCTTTCACGGAGCGTATCTTCATCTTTAATCTCACGCAGTTCATTGTAAGTCTTTTCCCAACGCGCTTCCCCGGTTTGCCGACCCAGATGAAAAAGCGCCTCCAGCCAGAATTCCCCCGGCGTGCACACCCCGTAACTCTCTTCGCCGAACACCAGCGGATACCATTGTTCAGAGAGTTCCTTATCCTGCGAAATTCCAGCGGCCACGCGCAAAACCAGGGTAGTCTTGCCGATACCGCGCGGACCAATCACCAAAACATGCTGATTAGACGGATCAACGTTATCACGCACAATATCAGTAATAAGTTCAAAATCAGTATGACGCACTACGAACGAGTCGATCAGTTCCTTCTCGCTCAGAAAGGCGGGATTATATTTCATTATTTTAGTAGGCATGGTTTACGCTTTCTTCGATAGGATTGGAGTATAAAAATTCTCATAACGCTGTTTCCACCAATCACGCAACAGCTTGGAAACATAGACATAACCTCTAGGGCGTTGTTCAAGATAACCATCGTGTTCGAGAACCTGCAATATTTCCCGTTGAATCCCGGTTGTATTTTTATCGGAAAATGAAAATTCATCTTGCAGAGCGGCCAAGGCTTCGCGCGTTAATTTACCAACGACCGCCGCTTCTGAAAGCATAGATATAGCCAGGGTGAAGCGATCCGCGTCGAGTACGCTTTTAAGACGTTCCTCATAGTGAGTCAATTCTACTAATCCTCGCGTACCAAGCATTTCGTTTTTATAAATGTCCCTGATCTCTTTTTTAAGACGTGCATCTTATTTCGCCGCTTGCAACGGTCATATACGCGGGAGAAAAACATCTGAACATGATGAGGAATGCAACAACCTAGTTTCTTCACCATTTCGGCAGGTGCGCCATCCTCAAATATCACGCCGCTCTCATTCGCCAAAGCTTCGATACAAGCGATGGCCGATTCGTTCGGCCAAGGTTTTAATTCGAAAGGAACGAAATTATTGATCGTAGCGCTTAGGTTGGCTTGATTCAGAACCGGCTCAAAACCTATGCTGCCAGAGAGTACAATGCGTACTTTCTCTTTATGGGTAATGCTGTTGTGGCGCAACCACGACATAAACTCGTCCGTCTGCGCTCTCCGTTCCGGGGTAATTTTGGAATCGTCATCTTTGAGCATTCGATTTACCAATATGGGTACTTCATCAAGTAAGAGCAGGACAGGTTTCTCGGCAGCGGCCAGTATATTGAAGAGTTTATCTCCCTTATCTGGCCAGGTTCCTGCGGTTAATCCAGAGCGAAGGGTAATTCCAATATCCCCATACCCGATTTTTTCGACATGATTGAATACATTAGAGAAAATCTTCTTAATTCTGTTGAATAGAGGCGTATATGGTTGGAGAGCAAGGCTCAGTTCAGCAATCGCGTCGGGGGCGTCTTTAGATTTCTGGAAATCAACAAAGAGACAGATATAATGATCCTTAAAGCGTTCAGCGACTTCTTTCATCAGGCTGGTCTTGCCCATGCGGCGTTGAGCAACCATATTTAGATGAGCGCCTTGTGAGATGCGATCCATTAATAAAGCAATATCTTCTTTACGATCCCAAAATCGTTCGCCAGTTACCCAATTTCCACACGCCTGTTTAAGTTTCTTTGGTTGAGTACTCATTTCATTCACCTCCAACAAATCTGTTGGCAACAATTATGTTGGTATAATACATCGGTGTATCGAGTTTGTCAATATATTTCTGCAACAATTTTGTTGGCAACACAATTGTTGGCATATTTATGATAAGGTGAGAGAGGGCGAGAATATATGATATTGATAATGAATATGATTCCGGAAGGCGTTCTAATACAAATCCAAATCTTAGACCAAAGTTTACTTCTTGGTGCGTTTGCTCCGAAAATCAGAACACTTCTATTAATAATAATCTAACTTTACAACCTTATACATACTAAATACTAAATACTAAATACTAAAGATTAAATTATAGTTAATTTATATAATTGCTCTTGACTAAAATATTTACTTATATTATAAAATATATATTATTAGTGATTCTGTATTCTTTACGTTTTTGTATAATTTTGCACTATTTCGTTCTATTAATCTAGTATTATTTTTGCGATTGATACGTTTAGGCGTTAAATTAGATCTCTGTATTAACCATTACTTAATAAAATGGGGCTGGCTTTCACCAAATATTCTCCTCTGTTTCCTATTTTACTTATTTTGTTATACCCATAATTATTAAAAAATCAGAACAATATCGCATTGGTTCGTAAGCATCGAATTTATCATTTTTTTATAGATATCCATGTTTACGATCCAGCCATGAACCGGAAATATGAAAGGGATAATTATCATGATCTCAAAGATCGAAAAATATGAATTTATGAGAATTTCAATTATATGCCTTACAATGGTTTTGAGTTTTTCATTGTCAGCATATTGTGATGCGGAAATAATAGCGCCCGATTTAAAGATTCTTTCCGATCCTCCTGAGACCAACGCCCGGTTCGGTCATGAGTTGTCAATTGAAGGCGATATCGCGGTAATCGGTGAACCTCTCAAGGATTTCAATACCATAATAAATGCCGGAATAGCGTATGTGTATACCCGGAGCAATGGCGATTGGATAAAATCCGCAACCCTGATTAATCCCTCTCCTGTTACGAATGACCAATTTGGACGCGCCGTCGCCATTTCCAGTGATGTGATTTGCGTTGGAGTTCCATATAAAAAGAATACGGTTAATTACAAGGGATATGCATATATCTTTACTAAACCTTCGGGCGGTTGGTCTGGAACCTTGATAGCAGATGCAACCTTGTTATCAACTTTTCCCGGAAATGATGATTTTGGGAAATCAGTATCGATGTCTGGCGACACAGTTGTTATTGGCGCCTATGGGGAAAATAGTGACGCCGGGGGCGCTTATATATTCCAAAAACCTATAACGGGATGGTCTGGAACGCTTACTGAGAATGCGTCGTTATCAGTCATTGGTCTGCAATCTAAAGATGAATTTGGTTGGGAAGTAGATATATCAGGAGATACAGTCGTCATTGGTTCTCCTCAAGTTGATGATTCGGGCAATGGCAAGTCATATATATTTGTTAAACCAGGCGGCGGGTGGTCTGGAACCTTGTTCCCCGATGCGACCTTAACGGCTTCTGATGGCATAACCGGTGATCAGTTCGGCTACGATGTTGCAATTGATAATAATACTGTCATCGTATCAGCGGCCAGTGATTCCTCTGTTGATGAAAACACGACATATCTTTTTGAGAAGCCCGCAAGCGGCTGGACGGATATGACGGAGACCGCTCAATTACAAAAAGACCCGTCCAGCGCTGTTGGAGGTAAGTTCGGGTATTCAAATTCAATTGATGATAATGCAGTCCTTATCGGCGCCCCGACCTATGCTTCAAAGGGTATAGCGTATCTTTTTAGAAAACCGGATTCAGGTTGGGAAAGTCAAAGCATCCATTACCCGAATCTTATTCTGGAACCCGATGATCTTGGAACTAACGACTTGTTTGGAGTGGTTACACTCTCTGGAGGCATCGCGCTGGTTAGCGC
Source organism: bacterium (assembly GCA_963662285.2). GTDB lineage: Bacteria > Hinthialibacterota > Hinthialibacteria > Hinthialibacterales > Hinthialibacteraceae. The sequence goes on along the minus strand of CAXXMV010000002.1, from coordinate 1,593,822 downwards.
CCGCCTTGATAATGTTGATGGAGTCGTTGATGCAGGTTCGGTCTATGCTTTTACAATTCCCGAATTATCGTTGGAACCAGATGACATTACCGTCAATCCTGATCAGAACATAGAGTTGACCATACGGTTAACCAACAATATCTCTTCTACCGTGGGCTACCGCGTCGCCCTGGACCTTGATCCAAACAAGGTGACTTACGTCCCCGGTTCGGCGACCAAGGTTGGTACATCAACTGAAACGGGCTGGGGCCCCATATTTGTTAATGACTCCAATCCGGCGCTTGCCATTTTTGCATGCGCCAGCGCCAGCGGAGCAATTTCCAGTGATTCTGCAACGCTTATGAAATTTCAGGTTCATGTAGAAGATAGTTTTACATCTCTCGAAAATATCACTATTTCATTTAATCCCCTGACCAGCCTCAACGAAGACGCCATGGCTTTTAAGGCGGATATCTGGAATGCAACTGTTCTCGGACCAAACCAACCGCCAACCTTTGACGGCGGCCCTAATCAGATCGCGCTGGAAGATTCTCCGCAAATAAATCATGCTAATTGGGCTACCAATATCGAGCCGGGGCCATCAAGTGAATCAGGACAATCGGTCTATTTCACCGTCGATAACAGCAATCCCGGTTTATTCTCAGAATCTCCCTGGATCGATCCGATATCGGGCGCATTGTATTATACTCCCTCTGCAAATGCGTTTGGCGTCTGCGATGCTACCGCCATTCTGCATGACGACGGCGGGACGGCCTATGGTGGAATCGACCAGTCAACGCCATATCATTTCACCATAGAAATTTTGCCGGTCAACGACCAGCCTTCATTCATCGTTGGAGCGACGCCGGTTGTGCTCAACGCCACTGGCGGTCAGCATACATTGTATAACTGGATTACGGGAATCAATGTTGGGCCGCCCAACGAATCTAGCCAGGTTCCCTCTTTCATAGTTCAGACGGAACAAGCCGAAATATTCTCCGCTACGCCGACCATAGACGCGTCAGGCGCATTACAGTTCACGCCATACGTTGGAGCGCATGGCGTCGTCAGCGCAACAGTGGTGATGAATGACGGAGGCGGAACCGCTAATGGAGGAGTTGAAACCTCCGCGCCTCAGTATTACGTAACCAAAATCTACATCCCGTTTATGTGGGGCGACTTGAATGACAACGCGCAGGCCGGTTCGGTTGATGCATCGCTGCTGCTGCAATTCGACGCTGAATTGGTCGATGCTTTCCCCGGTTATCCGGTTGCGCAGTATCCCGAATACTATCCAGACCCGATCCACCCGTGGCTCAATTTCCCCGCCGCAGCTGATGTAAATAACGATGATATTGCCGGAACCGTAGACGCCTCACTGATCATGCAGCAATACGCTCTGTTGATTGATTGGTTCCCCGCAGATACCGATCACGACGATTGGGGGCCGGATGCTCCACTGCCAGCGGGCAAAGTCGGTATGCGCAGCGTTGCGAGAACCATGAGCGTTTCAGTAGATACGGTCGGCGATTCATATTTTATCAATTTCAAAATTGACAATGCAGATCAACTCAGCGGAGTCCGTCTCGTCCTGCGCTACGATCCATCCCAAGTAAACGTAGACGAACCAGAAACCCAATGGCTGATCCCCAACGGCATGATAGTCACCAATAACCTCGAACCAGGCCGCTTCATAATAGCAGGCGCCTTGATGGCGCCCCTGGGTGAAGGCGCGAGTGATTTGATCCTGGTCAAATTCGACAGAAAGGAAAATGCGGTAGGATCAATTCTGATCAACATCGATGAGGAAATGACGCAAATTAATGATGGTCAGATTCAACTTACATCTGTTAGCATACAAGTTATTGATGTAAGCAGCCCGACGGATGTTCGTGAGTGGATGATCCATTAAAGTTAAACACAATTATGTCCATTAGACATGCAAACTTATTTAAAGAGGATTTTATTATGAAGATTCGTATCGTTTTATGTATATTACTGGCGCTTATCTTAATTCCCTCTCTCACTCAGGCACAAGTCAACGGAGATATTGACGGAGACGGTGATATCGACACCACCGACGCCATGATACTCGAACAATATTTGGTAGGGCTTCGAGATTCATTGTCTGCTCCTGCTCTCGAGACAATCGTAATCAATATTCCAAACCTCCCAGTTGAAGCGATAGCGCTAGAAATGACACTGATTCCTGCGGGGACGTTCATTATGGGATCGCCAACATATGGGCCACAGCATCAAGTCACTCTTACGCAGAATTTTTACTTAGGAAAATACGAAGTTACCCAGGCGCAGTGGCAAGCCGTAATGGGCAGTAATCCTTCCGGTTTCAGCGGAAATCCGAACAACCCAGTTGAAACAGTATCTTGGGATGATAGCCAAGTGTTTATTACTAATCTAAACCAACTGGGGTTAGGTACATTTCGCTTACCAACGGAGGCGGAATGGGAGTACGCCTGCCGTGCGGGGACTACAGATATCCATTATTGGGGTTACAGCGACGCGGAAGACATCATAAAACAATACTGCTGGTATCAGAATAATGCACGTTCTCCTAATTGGACATTACCCCACGCAGAAGAACATGGAACTCAACCAGTAGGACTAAAATTGCCCAATCCATGGGGCTTATTTGACATGAGCGGCAATGTTTTTGAGTGGTGCCAGAACTGGTATGAAAGTTATACGTCTAGTAATCAAACTGATCCTCAAGGTTCTTCATCAGGCTCGAACCGTGTCGCTCGCGGTGGCTGCTGGACCTCCACCGGTGCCGGGGGAGCCTTACAGTCGGCTTATCGCTACCAAATCACGCCCCTCTACCACGACACCCAGTTTGGAATCCGGCTCCTGAGGTTGCATCCTTGACGCTTATTCTCTTAGACACATGGCAATGATTTTGTGCAATAAACCAATGGAATTGAAAACTGAACAAGAACTTAATACGAAAAAATATAGACATACAGGTGGTTAGAAGATTGAAAACATCCTCAATCATGGAAGGAGGATTATCCCATGAAGACACGTATCGTTTTATGTATGTTACTGGCGCTTATCTTAATCCCCTCTCTCACTCATGCGCAAGAAAGAGGTGATATTGACAGCGATGGTGATATCGACACAACCGACGCCATGATCCTTGGACAATATTTAGTCGGATTAAGATCGACTTTATCATAAATTGTTTTTTAATTCTTGAACCTGTTTAGAATAATTATATTTCTGAAAGGATTATAAAAATGAATACAGCATCTCGTATATTTTCCTTGATATTTTCGTTGGTTATTGGTTTATCAATAACAACCTATGCCGCAACCGGAAGCCTTACTCCCGGCTCGCTAAGCCTGGTGAATGGCGCATCTGGTGATGTTTCGCTAGTCTTCGATGTTGGCGCAAGCGCACTGGGGAATTATCGTGCGCGGTTGACATGGGATGATAGCATTCTCACAGTCGATTCCATCACCGCTGGTACGGCGACCGAATTCGGCGCGCCCAACCAGGTCAATCTAACCACGCCAGGTGAAGCGATCTTTCTGGATGTCAACACCGGAAGCATGTCGGCTCCAACAGGAATCATAAACGTGGCCACGATCAATTTGACCGCCCTCTCGATTGGCCAAACGGATATAACTCTGGAAATAATAGATTTGGCGGATACGAATGGCAACGATATCACTCCATCATCCATCACCGGCGCCAGCATCACAGTTCAACCCCACTATGTGTGGCAGTTAGTATCAACAACTGGCCCAGGTGTTCGCTGGGCTAATATGTCATATGATGAGTCAAGCGAAGAAGTTATTCTCTTTGGAGGGGCTTCCATTTCTAATGGAAATGCAATGCAAAACACATGGCAATGGAATGGAGCTCAATGGGAACAATTATTTCCATCTACAATTCCACATATACGATATGGTCAAGGGATGACCTACGATTCGACAGGAAATCAAGTAGTTATGTTCGGCGGGACTTATCCAAATCAAAATTATTTGAATGATTTATGGATATGGAATGGTTATAATTGGATCGATCTTACCCCTGTCGGAATTAAACCAACACCTCGTACCTTTTTCCAAATTACTCACGATCCAGTAAGAGAAAAGATTGTTCTTTTCGGTGGCGGCAATGCTGTTGGACGTTTAGGTGATACGTGGGAATGGGATGGCGCACAGTGGTATAATCCAACCAATACGGGGCCATCCGCCCGAAGCGTTTTCGGCATGTCTTATGATATGATTAATAATAACACTGTTTTATATGGTGGAATGGATTCTTCTTATGTAGAAAGTACTTGGCTGTGGGATGGAAATAATTGGAATTTGATACCCGATGAAACTCCTGGCGATCTTTATGCTCCCTCAATGGCATATGATAGTCACAAAGATAGGATAATACTTTATGGAGGCGCAAGTAATTATCCGAACTTTGATATGAAATCTGAAACGTGGGTATGGGATGGAACACAATGGGAATTGCTGACAGACAATGGACCTGAAAGATATTATGCACCAATGGTCTATGATTCTGCTAATGATCAGCTGATTCTATATGGTGGCGCAGATGATAGTGGAATATGGCATGATGATACATGGATTATGTCTTTATCTTCAGATGATCCCATACTCACTCTCCAACCCACCAACCTCAACGTCCACCGAAATCAAGACGTAGAAATCACCGTTAACATCTCCGATGCTTCAGACATCGTCGGCTACCGCATAGCCCTAGACCTTGATCCTAGCAAAGTAACCTACGTCCCAGGTTCAGCGACCAAGGTGGGAACCTCTACAGAAAACGGTTGGGGGCCTTTGGTTGTTAATAGCGCCAGCCCTGAAATAGCCATTTTTACCTGCGCCAGCGCTACGGAGGCTTTAGCGAGCGGCCCTGGGTCGTTGATGAAATTCCAATTACATGTCAACGAGACGTTAGCCGACTTTACGCCTATATCTGTCAGCTTCACTCCGCTAACAAGTCTCAACGAAGATGCCATCGCTTTCAGTACAGAAATCTGGAGCGCCACCGTGCTTGGTCCAAACCATCAGCCGTATTTTATAGGTGGAGCGAACCAAGTTGTTTTGGAAGATTCCGGCGCTCATGAAATCATTGGTTGGGCTACGAACATCAGCCCCGGTATAGCCTATGAATCTTGGCAGGATTTGAATTTTACATTGGATATTGATAATACATCGCTGTTCTTTGTTCAACCAACCATCGATGCGTCAGGAACGCTGCGTTATACGCTGGCTTCCGACGAGTATGGTATTTGCAACGCCACCGCCGTGCTGCATGACTCCGGTGGAACCACTAACGGCGGCATTGATAGTTCGACGCCGTTTGTATTCAGCATCACAGTCGATCCGGTTAATGACGCTCCATCCTTCATCGCGGGCGCTACTGCGGTGGTTCTCAACGCCACTGGCGGGCAGCATACATTTCCCGCATGGGCGACAGATATCAGCACTGGTCCGGCGAACGAATCATCTCAGATAGTTTGGTTCGACGTTGAAACCAGTAATCCCGAATTGTTCTCGGCATCGCCAACCATCGATGCAGGTGGAACCTTGCGCTTCACGCCAAACCTGAATACTCACGGCGTGTTTGATGCAACCGCAACTCTATTCGACAGCGGCGGCGTCGCCAATGGCGGGATCAACTACTCACCTGCTCAACAGTTTGTGATAAAGATATACATCCCCTTCATGTGGGGCGACCTCAATGACAACGCCCAAGCAGGCTCAGTCGATGCATCGCTATTGCTGCAATTCAACGCTGAATTAATAGACAGTTTCCCTGGCTATCCAGTACTAGATTATCCTGAATACTATCCCGATCCTTTGCAGCCTTGGCTTAATTTCCCGATAGCAGCCGATGTGAACGACGATGATGTAGCGGGAACGCTGGACGCATCGCTGGTTCTGCAAAAATACGCCTTGCTGATTGATTGGTTCCCGGCGGATACCGATCACGATCAATGGGGGCCGGATGAACCGCTGCCAGCTGGCAAAGTATCAAAACGCCAAACCGCCCGAAACATGAATGTGCTCTTCGAGCAACAGGATAGTTCATGGATTGTAACCTTCCAAATCGATAATGCGGATGATGTACAAGGTTTACGCGTAGACCTGTCGTACAATCCAGAACAACTGCAATTCAACGGGGCGGCAAGCGGATGGCTGGTTCCATCAGGGTTGCTGGCCGTCAACGATTCAGAGCCAGGCCGCTTGATTCTTTCAGGCGCCTTGGGAACGCCATTGCAACAAGGCCAAAGCAACCTGATGTCAGTGAAGTTCGACTTAGCAGGCGCCCAGACAGAACCGCTACTAATTCAAGTCAACGAACAACAGACGCAAGTTAACGATGGGCAAATCAGAATCAACCTGAATTACCCCGAATAGTATTGAAATCAATTGAATAACGAGTGGGAGTTTCTATTAACTTAGAAACTCCTGCTCATTCTCTTATTCATTTGTTATGTTATTACAATGATTACAGTATTAATAGAAAGATCAGTGGAATCACGCCTTCTGACACTTGATGTTTTCCATCGATGAAGGGGAAGATCAAGTTTCATAAAACAAAAGTTAATAATGAGTAAAAAACATATTTATCATAAGGAGATTTGCATCATGAAAAAGTTAGCGTTACCTCTCTGTCATATTTCATCACACAGATTTTGGATTGATCTTTTATTACCGCTGTGTTTATTGCTGGCTGTTATTCCGGGGAAAAGCGATGCAGCAACTCCAGGATTACCGTTTACTGAAGATTTTTCGACGGATGCTTTGAAAGATAACGCAGCAACCAACGCCAATTGGTCGACGGACGAACAACAACTTATCCTAGCCTGGCGTAAAGCCAAGTACGGCGCGTTCTCCGTATCCACCACCACTGGCTTGGACATTACTTCGGATACAAATAATACTCCTGCTATTGCTTTGGGAGATGTAGATGGAGACGGAGATTTGGATCTGATTGCCGGAAATAATGGACAAATCAATCGTCTATATTTAAATAACGGAACGACAACTCCCTTCAGCGGTGTCACTGGCTCAGATATCACCACAGATAATCATGATACTACGTCAGTAACTGTAGGAGATGTAGATGAAGACGGGGATTTGGATCTGATCGCAGGGAATTTCGGCCAAATCAATCGTCTGTATTTGAATAATGGAACTGCGGATCCTTTCAACAACATCACTGGTTCGAATATTACCTCGGATTTTCATGATACTTGGTCAGTAACTCTGGGAGATGTAGATGGAGATGGTGACTTGGATCTGGTCGAAGGTAATAGATACCAAACCAATCGCTTATATTTAAACAACGGAACAACAGATCCCTTCAATGGAGTCACCGGATCAGACATTACTTTAGATTCTCATAATTCTCGATCAATCATCTTAGGAGATATGGATGGAGATGGTGATTTGGATTTGATTACGGGGAATCTTTTTGAGAGCACTCGTCTATATTTGAACAATGGAACGGCAGATCCTTTCAACGGAGTTACCGGCTCAAATATTACATCGGATGCTTATGTAACTTCTTCAGTAGTCTTGGGAGATTTAGATGGAGACGGGGATTTGGATCTGGTCACTGGGGACAATGGAATCAATCATCTGTATTTTAACAACGGAACGGCGACTCCCTTCAACGGAATCCTCGGCTTAGACATTACCTCGGATTCTCACGATACTTGTTCTGTAACTTTGGGCGATGTAGATGAAGACGGGGATTTGGATCTGATCGCAGGGAATTACGGCCAAATCAATCGTCTGTATTTAAACAACGGTACTGCGGCGCCCTTCAATGGCATATCCGGATCGGACATTACCTCGGATGATTATAATACTCGGCCAGTTGCCTTAGGAGATATGGATGGAGATGGGGATTTAGATCTGATTGCGGGTAACCTAAACCAAACTAATCGTCTGTATTTGAACAATGCCACTGATGACCCCTTCCATGGCATTACAGGATCGGACATTACCTCAGATGTTAATCAGACTTTTTCTTTCGCTATAGGAGATATGGATGGAGACGGGGATTTGGATCTAATTGTGGGGAATAATTACAACACAGTCAATCGTTTGTATTTGAACAATGGAACGGTGGCTCCTTTCGATGGCGTTAGTGGCTCGGACATTACCTCGGATTCTCATAATACTTATTCAGTTGCTTTAGGAGATATTGATGGAGATGGGGATTTGGACCTGATTGCAGGGAATTATGGTAACCAAACCAATCGTCTGTACCTTAACAACGGAACAGCGGATCCATTCAACAGCGTCACTGGTTCGGATATTACTTTGGATGTTTCTGATTCTCTGTCAGTGGCCTTGGGAGATATGGATGGAGACGGGGATTTAGATCTGATTGCGGGGAATTATGACAACCAAATTAATCGACTGTATCTTAATAACGGAACAGCGGCTCCCTTCAATGGCGTCACAGGCTCGGACATTACCTCGGATTCTCATAATACTTATTCGGTAGTTTTGGGAGATGTGGATGGAGACGGGGATTTAGATCTGATTGCGGGTAATTATGGAAACCAAATCAATCGACTCTATCTTAATAACGGAACGTCGGCTCCCTTCAACGGCGTCACTGGCTCGGACATTACATCGGATTTTCATGATACTATTTCAGTAGCCTTGGGAGATATGGATGGAGACGGGGATTTAGATCTAATTGCGGGGAATTTTAATAACCAAATTAATCGACTGTATCTTAATAACGGAACGGCGGCTCCCTTCAATGGCATCACAGGCTCGGACATTACTTCCGATTCTCACAGTACTTATTCAGTCGCCTTGGGAGATGTAGATGAAGATGGGGACTTGGATCTGATTGCGGGTAATTATGGAAACCAAATCAATCGACTCTATCTTAACAGCGGAACGTCGGCTCCATTCAACAGCGTAACCGGATCAGATATTACATCCGATACTCATAATACACGGGTAGCAGCCCTTGGAGATTTTGATAATGATGGAGATTTGGATATAATCGCGGGGAATCAAAGCCAACCCAATCGCCTGTATTTGAATAAACAAAATCCACACAATCTCTTTAACACCACTCAGGGAACAGGCGTCTCGCTTGAAATTGATACGGAAACCGACGACATCATCAATGCGACTCTAACCTCAACGCTTAGTTCGCTGCCAACTAATACCAGCGTGGATTATTACCTGAGCAATAACGGCGGCAGCCAATTCTTCCAAGTGAAATCGGGCGTGCAATTCGATTTCCCAACCACAGGCAATGATCTCCGATGGAAGGCGAAATTACATTCACTTTCGCCCATCTACAGCCCGAAAATCGATCAAATTCGAATTACGTCCAATTCCAATCCTTCTTCTACCTTACTCTCTCTCAACCCCACAGAACTAAACGTCCACCGAAGCCAAGACATCGAAATCGCCGTCAACATCTCCGACGCTTCAGGAGTAGTCGGCTACCGAGTAGCCCTAGACCTCGACCCTAGCAAAGTAACCTACATCCCAGGTTCAGCGACCAAGGTGGGAACCTCTACAGAAAACGGTTGGGGGCCTTTGGTTGTTAATAGCGCCAGCCCCGAAATAGCCATCTTCACTTGCGCCAGCGCTACGGAAGCTTTAGCGAGCGGCGCAGGGTCGTTGATGAAATTCCAACTGCACGTCAATGATACGCTAGACGACTTTACGCCTATTTCAGTTACCTTCAATGCGCTTACAAGTTTGAATGAAGATGCCATCGCTTTCAGTTCAGAAATCTGGAGCGCCACTGTTCTCGGTCCCAACCACATCCCGACCTTCACGGGTGGAGCAAACCAAGTTGTGTTGGAAGATTCCGGCGCTCATGAAATTATTGGTTGGGCTACGGACATCAGCCCCGGTATAGCCTATGAATCGTGGCAGGCTTTGAATTTCACTTTGGATATTGATAATGCATCGCTGTTCTTTGTTCAACCAACCATCGATCCGTCAGGAACGCTGCGTTATACGCTGGCTTCCGACGAATATGGTATTTGCAACGCCACCGCCGTGCTGCATGACTCCGGCGGAACCGCTAACGGCGGCATCGATAGTTCAACGCCTTACGTATTCAGCATCACAGCCAATCCGGTCAACGACGCGCCTTCCTTCATCGCGGGCGCCACTGCGGTGGTTCTCAACGCCACTGGCGGGCAGCATACATTCCCAGGTTGGGCGACTGATATCAGCGCTGGTCCGGCTAACGAATCAGCTCAGTCGTTGTGGTTCGACGTTGAAACCAGCAATCCCGAATTGTTCTCGGTTTCGCCAACCATCGATGCAGGTGGAACCTTGCGCTTCACGCCAAACCTGAATACTCACGGCGTGTTTGATGCAACCGCGACTCTCTACGACAGCGGCGGCGTCGCCAACGGTGGAATCAACCACTCGCCTGCTCAACAGTTTGTGATAAAGATTTACATCCCCTTCATGTGGGGCGACCTCAACGACAACGCTCAGGCAGGCTCAGTCGATGCATCGCTATTGCTGCAATTCAACGCTGAATTGATAGACAGTTTCCCTGGATATCCAGTGCTCGATTATCCTGAATACTATCCCGATCCTATGCAGCCTTGGCTTAATTTCCCGATAGCAGCCGATGTGAACGACGATGATGTGGCGGGAACGCTGGATGCATCGCTTGTTCTGCAAAAATACGCCTTGCTGATTGATTGGTTCCCCGCAGATACCGATCACGATCAATGGGGGCCGGATGAGCCGCTGCCAGCTGGCAAAGTATCCAAACGCCAAACCGCCCGAAACATGAATGTGCTCTTCGAGCAGCAGGATAGTTCATGGATTGTAACCTTCCAAATCGACGACGCAGAAGACGTGCAAGGTTTACGCATAGACCTGTCGTACAATCCAGAACAGCTGCAATTCAACGGGGCGGCAAGCGGATGGCTGGTTCCATCAGGGTTGCTGGCCGTCAACGACTCCGAGCCAGGCCGCTTGATTCTTTCAGGCGCCTTGGGAACGCCATTGCAACAAGGCCAAAGCAACCTGATGTCGGTAAAGTTCGACTTAGTAGGCGACCTGACAGAACCGCTACTAATCCAAGTCGATGAAGAACAGACGCTGATCAACGACGGGCAAATTTGGATGAACTTTGATTATTCGATTTATGAGTAAGAAATAAATACGTAAGCAGGAACTTCTATGTGGATAGAAGTTCCTGCTTTATTCATTCAATAAAGGAGATTTTATTACGATGACAAACAAAGCCAGATTCACTGTGATTTTTACCGTATTCGTATCATTTTTATTTATCTCATCCCTGGTTATTGCTGAAGAGTGGGAATGGCAGAGCCCAATGCCGACAGAAAATAACCTTCAAGGAGTGTGGGGGATTTCGGGCAGCGATGTATTTGCTGTAGGTGATAGCGGCTCGATCCTGCATTACGATGGATCGAAGTGGATGGCCATGAGCAGCGGAGCGACGACAAACCTCCAAGGGGTTTGGGGGACTTCAGGGAGCGATGTGTTTGCCGTAGGTGAATACGGTACGATCCTTCATTACGATGGATCAACATGGAGCGCCATGAGCAGCGGTACGACTCAACATATTTTTGGATTGTGTGGGATTTCGAGCAACAATGTCTTTGCTGTGGGATATACTGGCACGATCTTACATTACGATGGGGCGAGTTGGAGCACCATGAGCAGTGGTACGGCTCAACACCTTTATGGAGTTTGGGGAAGTTCGGGAAGCGATGTTTTTGCTGTGGGGCATACTGGTACTATCTTGCATTACGATGGGGCGAGTTGGAGCGCCATGAGCAGCGGCACTACTCAAATCCTTTATGATGTGTCGGGGATATCAGGCAGTGATGTCTTTATCGCGGGGTATAATGGAACAATTCTGCATTACGATGGATCTAGTTGGAACTCCATGAGCAGCAACACGGCTCAAAATCTTACAGGAGTGTGGGGAGACACGGGCAATGATGTGTTTGCTGTGGGATTCAGTGGTACGATCTTTCATTATGATGGATCGAGTTGGAGCGCCATGAGCAGCGGCACTACTAAAATACTTAGAGGAGTGTGGGGAACTTCGGGCGGCGATGTCTTTGCCGTGGGGGAAAATTGTACGATCCCGCATTTCAACGGTTCGAGTTGGTCCATCATGAATAACGGCACGACTCAACACCTTTACGGTATATGGGGGAGTTCTGACAGTGATGTGTTTGCCATGGGGTACAATGGAACGATCCTGCATTACGATGGTGCGGATTGGAACACCATGAGCAGTGGCACGGCTCAAATCCTTAGAGGAGTGTGGGGGAGTTCGAGCAGTGATGTATTTGCCGTGGGGTACAGTGGCACGATCCTTCATTTCAATGGAACGAATTGGAGCGCCATGAGCAGCGGCACGACTCAAGACCTTAGAGACGTATGGGGGAGTTCGGGCAGTGATGTATTTTCTGTGGGGTACAGTGGCACGATCCTGCATTTCAATGGAACGAATTGGAGCGCCATGAGCAGCAGTACGGCTCAAAATCTTCAAAGTGTGTGGGGGAGTTCGGGCAGCGATGTCTTTGCCGTAGGATTGAGCGGCACGATCCTGCATTACGATGGATCGAGTTGGAGCACCATGAGTAGTGGTACGGCTGAAAACTTTAATAGCGTGTGGGGAAGTTCTGGCAGCGATGTGTTTGCCTTGGAGCATTCAGGAATGATAAGGCATTACGACGGCAGCAGTTGGAACGCCATGAGCAGTGGCACTACTGAAGGTCTTAATGGCGTGTGGGGGAATTCAGGTAGTGATGTTTTTGCCGTGGGAACCAACGGCGCAATCCTCTATTTCGATGGAACGAGTTGGAACGCTATGAGCAGCGGCACGACTCAACAACTTTATGGAGTGTGGGGAAACTCAGGCAACGATGTCTTCTCTGTAGGAGTAGGCGGAACAATCTTGCATTATAGTAGTGAAAATATCAACACACCCGAAAATTTCCCTGATCCCAATTTCCGCGCAGCGGTTGAAATCATCATGGGAGTTAGTTCAGGAGAGGTTTTTACCGCAACAGATGCAGCACAGATAACTTCTATGGATGTATCTTCGAAGAATATTGCTAGCGCATCAGGTATCGAGTTTTTCACTGGCTTGACAACTTTTAATTGTAGTGGAAATCAATTAACTGGTTTAGACATATCCCAAAACACTACACTTACATATTTGAATTGTGATTTTAATCAAATATCCAATTTGAACGTCAGTCATAACACATTATTGGGAACTCTATATTGTTTTGTTAACCAACTGACTAGTTTAGATGTTTCTCAGAACAGTGCGTTATTACATTTCAATTGTGGAAATAATCAAATAACGAATATAGACCTCTCTCAGAATATTGCTTTGACGCATTTTGTTTGTGGCGGGAACCAATTGACGAGTCTCGATCTTTCATCAAATGGTAATTTAATGAACTTGGAAACTCAGTTAAATCAATTGGTAAGTTTGAATGTTTCAAATAACGCTGTTTTAACGCATTTACTATGCCACAGTAATCAATTAACAAGTTTAGATGTTTCTCAAAACATTGATCTATATTCTCTTTCATGTTCAGAAAATCAATTGACCAATATGGATATATCCCAGAATCCAGATTTGAATTATCTATATTGCTATAACAATCAATTAACCAGTCTGGATGTTACAAATAACAGTAATTTAATAAAACTCATATGCGACCACAATCATATCTCCGATATTTCAAGTTTCGTTGCTAATGCAGGGTTAAGCGCCGGAGATGTAGTAAATATCGAAAATAATGATTTGGAGCAAGATGACTGGAATGATGTCATGGTTTTACGTAGTAGGATAGGCGTTCCTGTTTTTGATGAATGGAATAACTTACTTTCTGGATTTGCCTATAGTCCTCAAAATAATCATGATCCCTATGATTTCACTCAGCAAGGCATAGTTTTATCATTTCAACCCACCAACCTAAACGTCCACCGCAGCCAAGATATCGAAATAGCCGTCAACATCTCCGACACTTCAGGCATCATCGGCTACCGAGTAGCCCTAGACCTCGATCCAAGCAAAGTAACCTACGTCGACGGTTCAGCGACCAAGGTTGGAACCTCAACGGAAAACGGTTGGGGGCCATTGGTAGTAAACAGCGTCAGCCCTGCGTTAGCCATCTTCACCTGCGCCAGCGCTACGGATGCTTTAGCGAGCGGCCCTGGATCGTTGATGAAATTCCAGTTGCACGTTAATGATACACTGGCCGACTTCACGCCTATTTCGGTAACCTTTAATGCGCTAACAAGTTTGAACGAAGATGCCATTGCTTTCAGTACAGAAATCTGGAGCGCCACCGTGCTTGGTCCTAACCATCAGCCGTCGTTTAATGGTGGAGCAAACCAAGTTGTGTTGGAAGATTCCGGCGCCCATGAAATCATTGGCTGGGCTACTGACATCAGCCCAGGCATAGCCTATGAATCTTGGCAGGATTTGAATTTTACATTGGATATTGATAATACATCGTTATTCTTCAGCCAGCCAACCATTGATGCATCAGGAGCATTGCGTTATACACTGGCTTCCGACGAGTATGGTATTTGCAACGCCACCGCCGTTCTGCATGACTCCGGTGGAACCGCCAACGGCGGCATCGATAGTTCGACGCCTTACGTGTTCAGCATTACGGTTGATCCGGTCAACGACGCTCCATCCTTCATCGCGGGCGCTACTGCGGTGGTTCTCAACGCCACTGGCGGGCAGCATACATTCCCAGGTTGGGCGACATCCATCAGCGTTGGACCAGCCAACGAATCCGATCAGAGCGTTTGGTTCTTCTACGTCGAAACCAGCAACCCCGAATTGTTCTCGGCCTCGCCAACCATCGACGCAGGTGGGACCTTGCGCTTCACGCCAAACCTGAATACCCACGGCGTGTTTGATGCAACCGCGACTCTCTACGACAGCGGCGGCGTCGCCAACGGTGGAATCAACCACTCGCCTGCTCAACAGTTTGTGATAAAGATTTACATCCCCTTCATGTGGGGCGACCTCAACGACAACGCTCAGGCAGGCTCAGTCGATGCATCGCTGCTGCTGCAATTCAACGCTGAATTGATAGACAGTTTCCCTGGCTATCCGGTGCTCGATTATCCAGAGTACTATCCCGATCCTATGCAGCCTTGGCTTAATTTCCCGATAGCAGCCGATGTGAACGACGATGATGTGGCGGGAACGCTGGATGCATCGCTTGTTCTGCAAAAATACGCGTTGCTGATTGATTGGTTCCCTGCTGATACCGATCACGATCAATGGGGCCCTGATGAGCCGTTGCCAGCTGGCAAAGTATCAAAACGCCAAACCACCCGAAACATGAATGTCTTCTTCGAACAGCAGGGTAGTTCATGGATTGTAACCTTCCAAATCGATAATGCGGATGATGTACAAGGTTTACGCATAGACCTGTCGTACAATCCAGAACATCTGCAATTCAACGGGGCGGCAAGCGGATGGCTGGTTCCATCAGGGTTGCTGGCCGTCAACGACTCCGAACCAGGCCGACTAATCCTGTCAGGCGCCTTGGGAACGCCATTGCAACAAGGCCAAAGCAACCTGATGTCGGTAAAGTTCGACTTAGTAGGCGACCAGACAGAGCCGCTACTAATTCAAGTCAACGAACAACAGACGCAAGTTAACGATGGGCAAATCAGAATCAACCTGAATTACCCTGAATAGTATTAAGTATCAAGCAGGAACTTCTTTTTATATTGAAGTTCCTGCTAAATATAATAGTTATAGGAGGCCAAAATGAACAAAGATAACGTATCAGAACATGGAAGATTAGCATTAAAAAAGGTATTATTTGTTTTGTTATCTGTGATGTGTTGCGTAGTATTGTTAACGCAAAATTCGTACTCGCTAACAGTTACTAATACGAATGACAGTGGTGCTGGATCACTAAGGCAGGCAATCACAGATTCAGTTAGTGGTGATACAATTGTTTTTGATTCTTCATTATCCAGTCAGATTATATATTTGAATTCGCAATTGTATATAAGTGGCAAAGCAATAACTATTGATGGTCTTGGAGCAGATACCTTAGCATTGGACGGAAATGATAGCGTCAGTATTTTTACAATAACGCAAAATTCAACTGTTACGATACGTAATTTGACAATGCAAAATGGTAATGGAGGTTATGGAAAAGGTGGGGGTATTGGCATTTATGTTAATTCCGTACTTACATTAGAAAATTGCGCCATACTTAATTGTAGGACGACCAATGATTGGGGTGGAGGGATATATGTTTCCGGGACCTTGAATGCCTTTAATTGCTTGATTTCTGGAAATACAGCAAAAGATGGTGGTGGAGTATTCGGTGATCAGTATTCTGCTTCATCTATCAATTTATCGAATTGTACTATTACAGGAAACTCAGCAGAAAAAGGGGGTGGAGTGGACGGGAACACTAATGTCTCTATTTCAAATTGTACTATCACTGGAAATTCCGCAACTGCGTATGGTGGTGGTGGAATTCTATTATGGGGTAGTTCAGGCAATAGTTTAATAAATAGTATTGTTTATGGTAATTCAGCAACAAATTCAAATAAGGATATCCAAGGTTCTATTACAACTTCTCAGTATAATATTGTTGGCACAGGAGGAGTGCCTGATGGTGTTAATGGAAACATGGTAGGAATTGATCCTTTATTTGATTCTTTAGCAGATAATGGCGGACCAACTCAAACTCATGCACTATTGACAGGAAGTCCTGCTATTGATTATGCCCCAACAGGTCTTGCAGTTGATCAGAGAGGAGTGTCGCGTCCTCAAGGATCGGCATACGATATTGGCGCATATGAATTTGTTGTTCAGGAAACGATCATTCCACAGATTCTTGGATACATTCCATTGACAAATTCAAATGAGGTATCTCTCGTTGATTTTGATGACAATTCTGTTATTCAAACAATTCCAGTCGGAACATTTCCAAGGTGTGTTGCTGCAAATCCCAAAATGAATCGTGTTTATGTGTCTAACGCAAATAGTGGTGATGTTTCAGTTATAGATACCATAACAAATACTGTTATTGATACTATTTCTATATCTGGAATCCCCTTGCATTTGGCTGTCAACCCCAACGGAAATCAGCTTTATATTGTTACTCAAAGTCCTTCTTATGTATTAGTCGTCGATACAAGTAACAATTCAGTAATAACAACAATCTCTGCTGGATCATACCCTATTGGCGTCTGTACAGATTATGCAGGAGAGAATGTTTATGTTGGAGATAGAAATACGAATCGAGTTTATGTAATCAATGCAATAACCAACAGTATTAAAACATCATTCACTGTACCATTTTCATTATTGGCGTTTGAAACATCCGCTGACGATTCGCGTCTCTATATAGCTAGTGACAGTGCAGGTATTGTGGCAGTTGTCGATACAATGAATTATAGCACTTTGCATACAATCAGCGTTTGTAATACACCAATTAGTCTTGTGGCGCATCCTACAAAGAATTTATTATATGTTATAAATCGAGATGATGATAATGTTTTGGTTATAAACACTCTATCGAATATGGTTATTACAACTATTCCTGTTGGAGATGCTCCGCATGGGATATCGATAAACAACAATGGATCCCGTATTTATGTGACTAATAACAATGATGATTCAGTTTCAGTAATTGATACTGAAACTAATAGTGTCATCAATTCTTTTTGGGTAGGTGATGGGCCAGAATCGATTGGGAATTTCATAATCGATAATAAGCCACTACCAACAATCGACTTCAACCCCACAGACCTCAACGTCCACCGAAATCAAGGAGTAGAAATCACCGTCAACATCTCCGATGCTTCAGACATTGTCGGCTACCGCATAGCCCTAGACCTCGACCCAAGCAAAGTAACTTACGTTCCAGGTTCAGCGACCAAGGTTGGAACCTCCACAGAAAACGGTTGGGGGCCTTTGGTTGTAAACAGTTCCAGCCCCGAAATAGCCATCTTCACCTGCGCCAGCGCTACGGATGCTTTAGCGAGCGGTGCAGGGTCGTTGATGAAATTCCAACTGCATGTCAACGAGACGTTAGCCGACTTCACGCCTATATCTGTCAGCTTCACTCCGCTAACAAGTTTGAACGAAGATGCCATCGCTTTCAGTACAGAAATCTGGAGCGCCACCGTGCTTGGTCCAAACCATCAGCCGTATTTTATAGGTGGAGCGAACCAAGTTGTTTTGGAAGATTCCGGCGCCCATGAAATCATTGGCTGGGCTACTGACATCAGCCCAGGTATAGCCTATGAATCTTGGCAGGATTTGAATTTCACGTTGGATATTGATAATGCATCGCTGTTCTTTGTTCAACCAACCATCGATGCGTCCGGAGCGTTACGTTATACATTGGCTAGCGACGAGTACGGTATTTGCAACGCCACCGCCGTTCTGCATGACTCAGGTGGAACCGCCAACGGCGGCATCGATAGTTCGACGCCTTACATTTTCAGCATTACCGCCGATCCGGTCAACGACGCTCCATCCTTCATCGCGGGCGCCACTGCGGTGGTTCTCAACGCAACTGGCGGGCAGCATACATTCCCAGGATGGGCGACATCCATCAGCGTTGGACCGGCCAACGAATCCGATCAGAGCGTTTGGTTCTTCTACGTCGAAACCAGCAACCCCGAATTGTTCTCGGCATCGCCAACCATCGATGCAGGTGGAACCTTGCGCTTTACGCCAAACCTGAATACTCACGGCGTGTTTGATGCAACCGCAACTCTATTCGACAGCGGCGGCATCGCCAACGGTGGAATCAACCACTCGCCTGCTCAACAGTTTGTGATAAAGATATACATCCCCTTCATGTGGGGCGACCTCAATGATAACGCTCAAGCCGGCTCGGTCGATGCATCGCTGCTGCTGCAATTCAACGCTGAATTGATAGACAGTTTCCCTGGCTATCCGGTGCTCGATTATCCAGAGTACTATCCCGATCCTATGCAGCCTTGGCTTAATTTCCCGATAGCAGCCGATGTGAACGACGATGATGTGGCGGGAACGCTGGACGCATCGCTGGTTCTGCAAAAATACGCGTTGCTGATTGATTGCTTCCCCGCCGATTTGAATTGTGATCAATGGGGGCCGGATGAGCCGCTGCCTGCGGGCAAAGTATCAAAACGCCAAACCGCCCGAAACATGAATGTGCTCTTCGAGCAGCAGGATAGTTCATGGATTGTAACCTTCCAAATCGATAATGCGGATGATGTACAAGGTTTACGCATAGACCTGTCGTACAATCCAGAACAGCTGCAATTCAACGGGGCGGCAAGCGGATGGCTGGTTCCATCAGGGTTGCTAGCCGTCAACGATTCAGAGCCAGGCCGCTTGATTCTTTCAGGCGCCTTGGGAACGCCATTGCAACAAGGCCAAAGCAACCTGATGTCAGTGAAGTTCGACTTAGCAGGCGCCCAGACAGAACCGCTACTAATTCAAGTCGATGAAGAACAGACGTTGGTAAATGACGGGCAAATCAGAATCAACCTGAATTACCCTGAATAGTATTGAAATCAATTGAATAACGAGTGGGAGGTTTCTATTCGCATGAAATCTCCTGCTTAATTTCTTATCCAAGGAAGAGAAGATCAAGTTTCATAAGTCAAAAATTGATAATGATCAAAAAAACATATGTTTTATCCGCATATAAACCATAGTGATAATAGGATAATTTTGATTATCCAAAAAACAAAAGGAGGAGATGTTATGAAACGGCTAATTCTATCAAAGTACATGAATATTGTGGCAGTTATTGGAATTGTTGTTAGTTCAATGAATGTGTGTGCTTCTGAACTGATAACAGTCGGAAACGAATTTCAGCTAAATACGTATATTTCAAGTCATCAAGGTTATCCGTCTTGTGCGATGGATAACAATGGGCGAGTTGTTTATACATGGCAAAGTGATTGGCAAGATGGTTCACAGGATAGTGTCTATACAAGAATTTTTGATAGCGATGCAACACCATTAACGGGTGAAATAAAAGTAAATACTTACTCTAGCAGTTATCAAAGGAGTGCTCAAATTGCAATCAATAAAACTACTGGTGATTTTGTTATTACTTGGGTAAGTGATGGACAAGATGGTTCAGGGGAGGGAGTATACGCACAACGGTTTGACAGTAATGGAAACAAAATAGGTGCTGAATTTCAAGTCAACACATACATTTCGGATAATCAATTTCCCAGAGATATCGCCATGAATTCTTCGGGTGATTTCATTATTATATGGGATAGCAACGGGCAAGATGGATCAGACCGTGGTGTGTATGCGCAACGGTTTGACAGTAATGGAAACAAAGTTGGCACTGAATTTCAAGTCAACACATACACTACGGGTTATCAAATGTCCTCAGGCATCGCGATGAATTCCTCGGGTAATTTTATTACCGTTTGGCAGAGTGATGGGCAAGATGGATCAGGTTATGGTGTATATTCTCAACGATATGATTCAAATGGTAATGAGGTTGGTTCCGAAACTCTAATCAATTCTACAACCACTGGACATCAAAGTGGTCCACGTATTGCAATGAATGATAGTGGGAGTTATGTGATTACTTGGCAAGATAATTCTTTATCCGATTATGATGTGAAGGCTCAACGATTTGATTCAAATGGTAATACTCTTGGATCAGAAATTCTGGTCAATACCTATACAACAAATGATCAATCAACTCCCTGCATTGCTATAGATAATTATGGTAATTTCATTATTGGTTGGCAGAGTACTGATCAAGATGGATATGCAAGGGGTATGTATGCTCAACGTTTCGATCCAATTGGAAATCCTATAGGAGACGAATTTTATGTAAATGCATATACAAATTATGATACGCATGCACCTTATGATATTGATATGAATGATAATGGAAATATAGCCTTTGCCTATACGAGTTATCCTCAAGATGGTTCTGGTAGTGGTGCGTATGGGCGGATGTTTTTTGCTGAACCTGCATCTGTTCCCATCCTCTCCCTCGAACCGAGCGAAATCAACGTCAACCGAAATCAAGACGTAGAAATAGCCATCAACATCTCCGACGCATCAGGCGTCGTCGGCTACCGCATAGCCCTAGACCTCGACCCAAGCAAAGTAACTTACGTTCCAGGTTCAGCGACCAAGGTTGGAACCTCCACAGAAAACGGTTGGGGGCCTTTGGTTGTAAACAGTTCCAGCCCCGAAATAGCCATCTTCACCTGCGCCAGCGCTACGGATGCTTTAGCGAGCGGTGCAGGGTCGTTGATGAAATTCCAACTGCATGTCAACGAGACGTTAGCCGACTTTACGCCTATATCTGTTAGTTTCACTCCGCTAACAAGTTTGAACGAAGACGCTATCGCTTACAGTACAGAAATCTGGAGCGCCACAGTTCTCGGTCCAAACCATATCCCGACCTTCACGGGCGGCGCCAACGAAGTTGTGCTGGAAGATTCCGGCGCCCATGAAATCATTGGCTGGGCTACTGACATCAGCCCAGGCATAGCCTATGAATCTTGGCAGGATTTGAATTTCACGTTGGATATTGATAATGCATCGCTGTTCTTTGTTCAACCAACCATCGATGCGTCCGGAGCGTTACGTTATACATTGGCTAGCGACGAGTACGGTATTTGCAACGCCACCGCCGTTCTGCATGACTCAGGTGGAACCGCCAACGGCGGCATCGATAGTTCGACGCCTTACATTTTCAGCATTACCGCCGATCCGGTCAACGACGCTCCATCCTTCATCGCGGGCGCTACTGCGGTGGTTCTCAACGCCACTGGCGGGCAGCATACATTTCCCGCATGGGCGACTGCGATCAGCACTGGTCCGGCGAACGAATCATCTCAGATAGTTTGGTTCGACGTTGAAACCAGCAACCCCGAATTGTTCTCGGCATCGCCAACCATCGATGCAGGTGGAACCTTGCGCTTCACGCCAAATGTGAATACACACGGCGTGTTTGATGCAACCGCAACTCTATTCGACAGCGGCGGCATCGCCAACGGTGGAATCAACCACTCGCCTGCTCAACAGTTTGTGATAAAGATTTACATCCCCTTCATGTGGGGCGACCTCAACGACAACGCTCAGGCAGGCTCAGTCGATGCATCGCTATTGCTGCAATTCAACGCTGAATTGATAGACAGTTTCCCTGGCTATCCGGTGCTCGATTATCCTGAATACTATCCTGATCCTATGCAGCCTTGGCTCAATTTCCCGATAGCAGCTGATGTGAACGACGATGATGTAGCGGGAACGCTGGACGCCTCGCTGGTTCTGCAAAAATACGCGTTGCTGATTGATTGGTTCCCTGCTGATACAGATCACGATCAATGGGGGCCGGATGAGCCGTTGCCAGCTGGCAAAGTATCAAAACGCCAAACCGCCCGAAACATGAATGTGCTCTTCGAGCAGCAGGATAGTTCATGGATTGTAACCTTCCAAATCGATAATGCGGATGATGTACAAGGTTTACGCATAGACCTGTCGTACAATCCAGAACAGCTGCAATTCAACGGGGCGGCAAGCGGATGGCTGGTTCCATCAGGGTTGCTGGCCGTCAACGACTCCGAACCAGGCCGCCTAATCCTGTCAGGCGCCTTGGGAACGCCATTGCAACAAGGCCAAAGCAACCTGATGTCGGTGAAGTTCGACTTATCAGGCGCCCTGACAGAACCGCTACTAATTCAAGTCGACGAACAACAGACGCTGGTAAATGACGGGCAAATCAGAATCAACCTGAATTACCCTGAATAGTATTGAAATTAAATAACGAGCGGGAGTTTCTTGACAAATATTGAACAATGAAACTCCCGCTTCTTTCAATCCTTGTAAATATGTGTTATATCAGTAACAAGTGAAACTGTATGAAAGGGTAGTTGACATGAGCATGCATTTTAATAAAGGTAGAAACCTGAATAATCAATGGATTCTCCTTTCCATCATACTCCTTCTCGCATTTGCGATAACACCCGTTAACGCGCATGGACAAACAACGCTATCATTGCCCGGCGAAGAAACCGCGCACCCCGGCCAGGAATTTTGGGTTCAGGTAGGCGTTGAAAATGTAGAAGGATTATTGGGTTTCAGCATTGTCATCGATCTACCCAACACCACGCCGGAATACCCGCTGGAATTCGTCTCCGGCAGTTCATCCGTGAACGGAACCTTGTGCAAGGGGTGGTCTACTTATGAAAACGATGCCTCAAAAACCCAGGGCAACCGTTTATCGGAAGCAGTCCTGATCAATGGCGCTGGATATATAGCGGTTGAGGGCAGCGGAACGCTGGTGAAATTAAAGTTGCGCGTTAAAGACGATGCGCCCGATCAAGTGGTTCCACTAACCTTCAAAACCACCGGTACAAAAGTCACCCAACTCAATGACGGGCATATCACCCTGACCTTGCAGAACGGATCGGTTCGCATTACCCATAGTGGAATTACTCCAACGCCCACTCCGGAAGAATCGCCCACCCCGACGCTATCGCCAACTCCCACGCCCAGCGAACTGCCCGACGTGACGCCGTCTCCCACGGAAATAGAAACGCCCACGCCAACCAATACGCCGTCTCCCACCACAGTTCTTCCAACGCCTACGCCAACCTTTGCCGCAGGCGAGACGGTTATCGTAACCGACGATCTAACCACTATGAGCGATCTAAGCAACGGGCGGGATTATGATGACGCGACCGACCGGTGTTTGGTCGTCCGCTGGGATTTCGCAAACGCTCCCGTTGATCCCAACGAGATTTTAGATATTCATGTCTGGGTGAAACGTGACAATCAGAATTATGATTACCTGGGACGGACCGCGAGCGGTTCAGCGACATATTTCGAATGGAGGAAAGACGCACCCCGGATTGCCAATCCCTACAAGAGCGGTCCTTCATTCAATCAGGAATACCAGTTCAAAGTGTTTTTCTTAACCCTATCCGGTTTTCCGTTTTTCTATGGACCATACAATAATTCCGGTCCGGTGGAATTTCTTCATGGCGACGATCCAACTCCGATTCCAACCAGTACGCCCACTCTCGGTGCTAACGCTACGCCAACCATTACGCCGACCTATCCAACTGGATCGACTGTAATCATAACCGACGACCTATCCACCATGAGCGACCTTAGCAACGGGATGGACTACGACGGCATGAATGACCGCGCCCTGGTTATCCGATGGAACTACGCTCAAGCCGGAATTAATCCAAATGATATCTCCGACGTTCATGTATACGTTCGAGAGAATCAGTCCGGGCAGTATACCTATTTAGGCCGGACGGCTGACGGCGCCAAAGAGTATCTGGAATGGAGAGATGCAACGCCCCGGCTGGCGCCCCGTTTCCATAACGGTCCAGTGTTTAATCGAACCTATGAATTCAAAGTTTATTGTATTACCAGGACGGGACACCCGATCTTTTACGGTCCCTTCGAACCGCAGGGACCAGTTCAGTTTTTACAGGGATTCGACCCGACGCCTACTCCAATCGGGTATACTCCAGTACCAACCTACACGCCGACCATCACACCAACCACGCCAATTCTAACCGGCGATGAAATCTATATTACCGGCAAAGTGCGGGGTTTGATCGGCGGTCAGGCGATTGAGGGCGCCAGAATCTCAGCAGGCGATGAGGTTACCCACAGCGGATGGAACGGGGAATATCAACTCATTTTACCTAATGCGGATGTGTATACGATTCTGGCGCAGGCGGAGGGATATTATGAATTTACCTTAACCCGGTTCTTCTCCAAGAATCAGAATATGAATATTCGCTTGTTGCCCGCGCCGCCGACGCCCACGCCTACTCCCAGTCCCACGCCGGATTATTCGACCTCAACAGTGTATGGGTTTATCTTCGACGCCGTATATTACAATCTGATTCCCAATGCCGTAGTGAAAATTGGAGACAAGGAAACCACCAGCAACAGCAGTGGTTTTTATTATATAGATAGCATAGAGGAGGGTGAACACACCATGACAATCACCGCTCCTAATTATCAAATTCATGAAATACAATTCTTCATCAACGAAGACCTGGAATTAAATATTCCAATGGAAACAGGATGAGCCGATGAAACATTTCTTCTGTATTTCGATCGCGCTATTGATTTGTGCAGGATGTAATATTGTTGTACATCAACCCAAAATAATTCCTGCGCCACCCCAGGATATTACCGCAACTATCATCCAAGGCGAGCCGACAGCAAATGGTTTTCCAACCATCACCATTCAAATTGCCCAACTCCCCAAAAGCGCCACTGCTTTAGAGATGGTTTTGATACCAGCAGGTAAATTCATGATGGGGCTTTCTGAAGATGAGATTATTGAAGACAGAGACGATAAATATAATACCCCCCAACATGAAGTAACCATCACCAGACCGTTTTACATCGGTAAATACGAAATTTCACAAGTGCAATTTGAAACAATCATGGGATACAATCATTCTGCATTTCAGAGTGACCCCAATAATCCTGTCGTAAGCATCAATTTCCATAATACCAGAAGATTCATATCCCAGATGAACCAGCTGAACGTGGGAACTTTCCGCTTACCTACCGAAGCCGAATGGGAATACGCCTGTCGCGCAGGCACAACAACCCGCTTTTCATTCGGTAATGCTCCCGAATGCATCAACAAAGAATGGAGCCAACTAGCCAACCAATACATGTGGTGGGGCGGAAACCTCGAAACCGCCATGAGAGGCCCTATGCCCATTGGCCAAAAACTGCCTAATCCCTGGGGACTGCATGACATGCACGCCAATGTATACGAATGGTGCAGTGATGTTTTCGCTCCTTATAGCAGCGAGCCTCAAGTTGATCCACAAGGCCCCGCAAAAGATGGCGCCATAATATTCCGTGGAGGCCCCTGGAATGGAGAAGCTCAGTGGTGTCAGTCTGGTCGACGCAATTTCACCAGTCCCAACAATGGTTATCATTGGCTGGGTATTCGCTTGGTTCGGGATGTAGACATATCGGCGCCAGAATAAATCTTTGCGAATAATAATAAATAATGCCTTGCCATGTTTGACAAGATGCAACCTTTTGAGGGATAATGATTTATTCATACACAAAGCGTGTAGAAATATTCCGTTTATCTCAAACTCTGTATTCATCAGGAGGAACATGCACAATGATTAAAAAATGTTTTGTCTTAGGAATCGCTGTATTAGGTTTATCGCTATTATACATCTGTCCATCACAGGCCGAAATCGTATGGACCGATTATCCCGACAAT
Source organism: bacterium (assembly GCA_963662285.2). Classification (GTDB taxonomy): domain Bacteria; phylum Hinthialibacterota; class Hinthialibacteria; order Hinthialibacterales; family Hinthialibacteraceae. The sequence continues at coordinate 1,567,550 of CAXXMV010000002.1, read as the reverse complement.
CCTCTGGACATGCCCATGCCGGATGGCGACCGTTCGTATATGGCGAATATCATCTGGAATCCGGATTTGCAGAAATATCAGATATGGTACGAGCAGGGCAGCATTGACTTGGTCACCTATGCTGAATCCGATGACGGCGTCAACTGGGTCAATGAGACATTGACCACCGGCATTAAATTCGAAGAATTTCAAGTAGGCCGTGGTTTCATTTTGTACAATACTGGCTGGGAATCACCATACAAAGCCTACTTTTTTGGACGTGGGGGCGACTTGGGCGATCATGTCAGATTTGCTGAATCCAAAGACGGCGTCGCCTGGGAAAACAACCAGGCCCTTGATATGTCCGACGCAACCGAAGAAGGCCAATCTCTCAGTTCTCCCGACGGACATGCAGTTTTATACAACCCTGATTTCCCTGGGGCGCCATACCGCATGTTTGTAAAAACAGGAACCGAGACATCCATCATGGAATCTAACGATGGAATCACATGGCAATGGTACGACTTCGCCGTTTTCTATGATGGACTACACATTACCGCTGTTATACAGATTAGCGAGAATGATTACCGGGCCTGGGGTTTCCGGGCTTATGATGTTCCCGGTATTCAATATCTGCGCTCTACCGATGGATTAGAATTTGATGTGATTGAAGACCCGGTCGGGGTAGTAGGCGGCGCCGGACCAATCGATTCATGGAACGGTAATCGCAACTACCATCCCAGCGTTGTGTATGATGGCAATGGACAATTCAAAATGTGGCGTTCCGGGAAGCATGAAACAACCGGCGCTTATCGCATGGGCTTCGCAACCGGAATCGATTCAGACCTGGTAACCTCCGTGGATCACTGGGAAATTCACTAGTACTATGTCCAACAAATAATGTCAGGTAACAAAATTCCCTCTCCCGCCGGGAGAGGGTTAGGGTCAATGTCATTAAGTTAGCCGTCTTGTCCCCTCTCCAGCACCGGGAGAGAGGGATATTCCAATAACTGAAGTCATCAATGACATTGTATGGGTGCCAAGGGCAAGAGCGCATTGCGCTCAGCCCTTGATTAAGCCACCAACGATGGGGCGAAATTCCTTAACTTAATGACATTGGGGGTAGGGTGAGGGGTAAATAATAACAACTCCCGACAAAACGGATTGGTCACACTACTGTTCTATTTGTTATTATGAATATGAAGGGGAAACTGCGAAATATTAAGCAGCGTAAAGTCTAATCATGATCCATGCAAACCGCCGACAATTCATAAAAAAATGCGCTCTATGTACAGGCGCATATTCTTTCGCCCTGGCCTCAAGTGCGCAAAATCCAGAGGATGTAAGCCCGGCAAAAATTCTTGAGGGCGTAAAATCATTCCTCTACCAGGTGGCTGACCAAGACGGCTCGTTCAGACCGGGGATTGATCCAGATTATAAAGGTAATTCGGATACTTTTTTATCCGGCATAGCCGCGCCAACCTACGCCACGATTCTTTGCCAGACTTTCGGTTGGTCGCTTCCCTACCCCGATAAAACTAAAAAGTTCATGCTCTCTCTGCAAAAACCGGATGGCGCCTTTTACGCTGTAACCGGCGATTTAGACCCAAATGCTCCTTTGGCCAAACTTTATAATACCGTCCAGGGGTTAGTAACTCTGCGCCTGTTAGGCGCCAAACCCAAGTATGACCCCATGCCGGTTATCGAACATTTTTTCCAGGGCAGTGGATTCAAGGAACTACCGCTCTACACCACCAGTTTCTTTCCGCATTTTTTCAATGCTTTAGGCGAAAAAATGCCCGCCCGGATTGATGAAAAAATGCGCCAATTGATATTGAGCGAACAGACGGAAGATGGCTATCTAAGAAATCACGTCGCTTCGACTTTCCACGCCGCTCATTATTTCCGTCTCATCGGGCAGCCCACCCCCAAAGCCCAAGCCATGGTTGACCGCGTGATCAATGATCAAAAAGATGACGGTTCCTGGCATCTTCATCCACCTGATTGGGATGTCCACGCTGCTTTCGACGCACTATTTATCCTGCGCCAATTGGGCGACCCGAATGATCCACGACTGAAAAAGGTTTATAACAAAGCCAACAAGTGGATATTGCAGTGCAGAAAACCGGATGGAGGTTTCAGTCATTATCCCGATAATCCTGCTTCAGACGTTGATGCGGTCTATTTCCATATTGGCGCTTTGGTAGAAACAGGCTTCTTGAAGATGAAAAAGGGCTTAAAAAATGAAGAACTGCTAGGCTGGGGACATGCCATGGTTCCTGAGAAAAAATACTCATGCATAGATTAAGATAACGGTAAAAGTTTAGCTGTATGACGCGACAAATTATCCCCCCAGGTTTGGGGGAGTTAGAGTGGGATTACATTTCGACTAATCAATCAGATTTGAGATTCCTGACAGATCAAACGTTTCTGAAGCCGGTCTTTTCCGGCTTTTTCGAATCGTGAAATAGAACTATGTCATGAAAAATACTCTATAATTCTTTAATTATATTCTCTGCATTCATCGCCATAAGGCTGATTTCATTAATCGCGGCAAGGTCTTCTTTCGAATATCTACTATCTTTTATACGATAAATAACGGATATTTTCATTTGTTGCAAAACATAAACGCATTCCGTTAAATCGAGAGATATCTTCCTCTCTCGTTCTAATGCATTTTGTATTCGATTAAAAAGTTTACAGGCTTTATCCAACATTTCTTGAATTTGTTTATCTATCAAAATAGGGCGACCTCATCATATCAAACCATACGTCAAGTAATCCATTCATCACATTTCACATATAAGATTACACCGATTAACCTCAAAGCCGAAGAGTCTGTCATCTTTATCCCCACCATCCTCCTCTATACCATCAGCTTCACTGATGGACGCAGTACTACAAAATCAAATCGTTACATGATAGGTTAGTACATATTTCATAAATGGGGAGATAAACAATGAAACGATTTATCTATTGTTTTTGTATTAGCCTGTTCATACTGTCTATTGCTATCACTGTTGGATACGCTCAAGCGCAATCATTTGATGGGCAATACTTTTCCGGCGAAGGCGACGTGGAATATCTTGAGTTGCTGGATATCGCCCGGCGCATGTTTGAACCCGATCCTGAGTTCCAGAACATGTCGATGATGTACACCCCGTCCTGGAACGGCCTGGTGGAAGGCCCGACCTGGGATGCATGGTGGATTCAAAATAGTTATGGAACCACTTACTGCTCTCTTCCTTTTCTTCAGGAGCCATTTATAACATTTCTACAGAACTCGCAAGACCTCTGGTTCAGTCAGATGGGCGATGGCCATACGGTTAGGCCCCACCGGGATTTTAAGTGGATTCCACCGGATGGCTCCCTATGCGACGCCGCCCGTCCCAATGATTTCATCGCCAAACAAGGCGACGGACGTACGGATATACACGACTGGGGCATGGAATTTACCGCCGCTGGTTTACTAATGCAAGCGGAGTTGCTATTGGTCAGCCGCGATAAAGAAGCCATAGCCCTGTACCTGCCCAAGTTGGAACGCTGCGCCAATTTCCTTGAAACCCGCAGAGACCCGGAAAACAACCTGTTTCTCGGCGGTCCGGCCAGCAACCTTCTGGCGCCCAGTTATGCGGGATATAAGAAAGAGGATGGGACATTCGCCCAAGCCTACCTGGCTGGTCTTTCCATCACCACCATCGCCGCTTTGGATCGTTTAATTGAGTTGGAAAAAATGCTGAGTAGAACAGATAAAATCGAACTCTACTCAAAACGGCGTGAATTAGCCAAACAAGGCTTACCATCTCTTATGACCAAAGACGGTTATTTTGTAAAATCCATTGATCCCAATGGAACCCGTCATGGCGTTTATGGGGCTGATAAACATGGTTATTTCGAAGCCTCGCCCAATCACGACGCCATCGCTTTCCGCGTTGTTGACGACGCGCAGGCCGAAAAAATCTATCAAAAAATCAAGTCCATCCCCGGACTCCGCCCCCATGATTTCATCATCGCCAATTACCCCGGACTGGATGATATGTATATCAATCCAACCGGAAACTGGTTGTGGAGTTTCGGAACATGGGTTAATGGAGGACATTGGTCCACATGCGAAGCGCGGATGATGATGGGCTACAGCCGTCTCGGCAAATATGAAGATAACCGCCGCTCTATGAAGCATCTGCTGACTTTCGCCCGCCAGTTCCGCATGGATAATCCGCTGGTTGATTTTGGCGCCAAGGTATACCAACCCAAGGAGCCGATCAACTTATGTTACGATACATTTGGTCCTTCGGCGGCCATAATTCGCGGTTTGTTTGAATACATTTATAACGCCGAAGGCGTTAAACTGATTCCCCATATACCAAACGCCATAAAACAATTCCAGCAAAAATTCCCCATACGGACAGGCGAAAAACAACTCTATCTATCCACCAGCGGCTCAGGCGATATCAGCAAAGTCACCATCAACGGAAAATCATGGGCAAATTTTGACGCAAAATCTGTGAAACTGCCTTATGAGAGCCTTTCACCCCGTTCTGATATCCATATTTCATTGGGTGATGGAGTAGGAGATATTCCTGATAAAAAGGTTAAGAAAAGTTCGCTATCTAGTTCAAATTTAAGCGCTAATGGCGAAAAACTGCTCAAGATGCATCAGGCGCTGAAAAAGAATCAACTTGATAAGAGTTACGAGGCGGCGCATTGCCGTTTGGGGATTAAATGCTTCAACGTTATCACCGAACGTTCCAAGTTAAACCTGGCGCCATTGCCGGAAAAATCTCAAATCGCGGCTGATCAAAGTTATCACGATACAGCCCAAAGAGTCTATAATGGATTCGTTAAATTAATGGAGGAATACGGCGCCTCACAAGACGGGAAGAAACAAAAGATTCATCAATTATGGATCGAATCGATTAAATAAGCATAAAGAGAATCAACCGTTAAACCGTACAAATTTTTTGATTTTTCAAGTTAATACTGCTTAAATAGATTCACTTAATCGCGAAAGGATATCGCAACCATGCAGAAGAATCGCTCTAATTCAAAAAACAAAAATCTCTCCATCACCAGGCGGCATTTCTTGGGCGCAACGGCTGTTGCGGCTGGTTCAGTGACGCTGGGGGCGCCATATATTGCACGCGCCAGTAACCTGAACGACCGCCTCAACATCGCCATCATCGGCGCGGGAGGTCGCGGGGGAAGCAATTTAGGATCAGTAAGTTCAGAGAACATCGTTGCCTTAAGCGATGTAAACCAAAAAGGCCTGGATGCAGCTGCTGCCAAGCATCCCAAAGCCCGGCAGGTGAACGATTTCCATAAACTTTATGATCATGAAAAAGAATTCGACGCGGTAGTTGTAAGCACCTGCGAACACACCCACGCATTCGCCACGCTACCAGCGCTGCAACTGGGCAAGCATGTATATTGCGAGAAGCCTCTGACCCACAGCGTGTGGGAAGCGCGCATAATCCGCGAAGCTGCCAATAAAGCGAAAGTAGCCACCCAGATGGGAACCCAGATTCACGCTGGCGATAACTACCGCCGGGTGGTTGAGTTGATCCAGTCCGGCGCCATCGGATCAGTAAGCGAAACTCATGTCTGGGTATCACGCGCCTGGGGCTGGCATGCCTCTGAGGCCGATTGTAAAAAAGCCAATGATATTGTTTTCGTTCAGGAGCGCCCCAAAACCGTAGATCCAATCCCAGCCGGATTAGACTGGGATATGTGGATAGGCCCGGCGCCGATGCGTCCTTTCAATAATGTATATTTTCCAGGACCCAAGTGGTACCGCTGGTGGGATTTCGGCAATGGCACCATGTCAGACCTCGGCAGCCACTGGATCGACTTACCCTTCTGGGCGTTGAAACTGGATCACCCATTGACCATCGAAGCGGAAGGCCCTCCGGTTAACGCCGAAATCGCCCCGGCTTCCATGCAAGCCAAGTACACCTACGGCGCACGGGGCGACATGCCGCCTCTGGAACTCACCTGGTACCAGGGAACCAATAAGCCCAAAATCTGGAAAGATGGCGCCATTCCCAAATGGGACAGCGCAGTACTTTTCATAGGCGACAAAGGCATGCTCTTGGCGGACTACGGCAAACACATGCTGCTGCCCGAAGATAAGTTCAAAGATTTCAAGCGTCCCGATCAGTTCATCCCTAAATCATTAGGTCATCACGCCGAATGGATTCACGCATGCAAGACTGGCGCACCCACCACCTGCAACTTCGAATACGCCGGATGGCTGACCGAAGCCAACCACTTGGGTAATGTGGCCTACCGCGTTGGAAAGAAACTGGAGTGGGACGAGAAGCAGATGAAAGCAACCAATGCCCCGGAAGCAGATCCCCTTATCCGGCGTGAATACCGGAAGGGCTGGAAACTGGTATAGAGCATTTCTATAACAACCACTTAATAATCAGATGCTCAAAGGGTGAAGGAGATAATCCTTCACCCTTTGTTTAGAGCGATATGCAATCAATTCTTTTCAAAAATCCTGCTTTATCAAAGGTAATATATTACAAAGTTTTGGAATCAGTATAATATATTAACAATTCCCTAACATAACGCTAATACGGACTATGTATATTAATACCCTGAACATAAAATAATATACATAGGAGAGAAGAATGGCTCACGAAAACATCCTGGTTGTCGATGATGAGGAAGATATTCTTTGTTTAGTTGAATACAACCTGGTAAAAGTAGGTTATAAAGTCACATGCGTTACTTCCGGTGAGAATGCCTTGGAACTGGCGAAAACCATGTCTCCCGACTTGATCGTGTTAGACCTCATGCTTCCTGGAATAGACGGTTTGCAAATCTGCCATTTTCTTAAGCAGGATGCATCAACCAACTCTATCCCGATTGTGATGCTGACCGCAAAAGGCGAAGAATCCGATGTAGTTAGAGGACTAGAAATGGGAGCGGACGATTACATCACCAAACCATTCAGCCCCAACATCCTCAAAGCCAGAATCAAAGCCGTTATCAGACGTAATACGGCTGGCGCCATCGATGAAACCAAATACATCAAACTGCATGAGATATTTATTCATCCCGGACGTCATGAAGTATCAATCAACGAACAATTACTCGACCTGACATTGACGGAATACCGCATCCTTCATTTCCTGATCAAAAGACCAGGTTGGGTTTTCACCAGAAATCAAATTATCGACGCCGTTCACGGTGATGATTACCCGGTCACAGAACGCTCGGTAGATGTTCAAGTGGTTGGATTACGTAAGAAACTGGGCGCTTGTGGAGAGTATATTGAAACAGTCCGTGGCGTCGGCTATCGATTTAAGGATTAACCAGTTATGACGAAACAGTAAAAAATCCAAAACTTGTTTTATGACCTCAATAATAATTTGCGGATATTAATTTACTTATATACAAGATATAACTTGAGTTTCGTCTTTCATTCACTTTTTACCGACTCATCAGTCATACCAAAAACATAAAAAAAAGAACCTATTGTGTCCCAAAAACGACTAATCTGGCAACTATATCCTTCATATCTAGTTATCACGTTATTATCACTGATCGCAATTACCTGGTATTCCACACGGGAATTAAGAGGATTCTATTTGGGAACCCTCGAAGAAGAACTGAAAACCCGGGCGCGAACTGTTGAAAACCGTATGCTGGAAGATAATCTTGATATAGAAGTTAGCAAGATAGACACACTGTGCAAGAAATTGGCTCAGGTCATGAAATGCCGTATAACAATCGTACTTCCCTCTGGAGAAGTGATAGGTGAATCTGATGAAAATCCTCTGGAAATGGAAAACCATCTAAAACGCCCGGAAATTCAAAAGGCGCTGAATGGCGCCCTGGGTAAATCGATTCGATACAGCAATACCCTTAGTAAAAGCATGATGTACATCGCCATTCCGCTTTCCGACCATAACCGCAATGTTTCAGCAGTTATTCGAACCTCTATTTCTACCAGCGCCATAGAATATACCTTAGGAATTGTCTATTTCAATATAGTAATAGTAGGCGTAGTAGTTGCATTGATCGCTGCATTGATATGCTTATTTGTTTCGCACCGCATCAGTCAGCCGCTTCATAAAATGAAACAAGTCGCCGACCGCTTTGCCCGCGGCGACTTTTCTATGCGCCTCAATGTTTCTAACTCGGAAGAAATAAGCCACCTGGCCAAGGCCATGAACTACATGGCCGAACAGCTTGACGCCCGCATCAAAACCATCAACCACCAACGTAAACAACAGGAAGCAATTTTCGCCAGTATGGTTGAAGGCGTCATCGCCGTTGACAAAGACAATAGACTGATCAGCCTTAATTATGCCGCCGCTCAACTGCTTGATGTGAAATCCGATGATATTACAAATAAGCGCATTGATGAAGTGATCGCCAATCCCGAACTATATCAGGTAATTAAACAAGCGTTATTAAATCATGAAATAATTGAGGGTGAAATTGTTATAACTAATCAGGAACGCCGTTTCTTGAAAGCGCATGGCGCTGCTATGCAGGATTCCAACGGCGCTCAAATCGGTTCGGTAATCGTGCTTCATGACGTAACTACCGTCCGACGGTTGGAAAACCTACGACGTGACTTCGTCGCCAATGTATCACATGAACTCAAAACGCCGATCACTTCCATCAAAGGCTTCGTCGAAACGCTAATGGAAGGCGCTCTGGACGACCGCGATGACGCCATGCGTTTTCTGGGCATCATCGCCAGACAAACTGACCGCTTAAATGCCATTATTGAAGACCTTCTCAGCCTTTCCCGCGTGGAACAGGGCAAAGAACAAGATAGCATTCCCAAAGAACATTCTTCTATCAATAATTTAATTCAATCTGCTATTGAATGCTGCAAGAACAATTCGCAAGAGAAGAATATTAACATCATAATCGTTAACCAAGAGGATATTATCGCCAATATTAATCCTCCTTTGCTTGAACAGGCGGTTGTGAACTTGATTGATAACGCAGTGAAATACAGCGAATCCGGCAGCCAGATCCAAATCGAAGTTACATGTAAAAATGACCTGATATCAATCAACGTCCAGGATTGGGGATGCGGTATAATGGAAGAGCATCTACCGCGAATATTTGAACGTTTCTATCGAGTAGATAAAGCCCGCAGCCGCAAACTTGGCGGCACCGGCCTGGGATTAGCCATTGTAAAACACATCACCCAAACTCATGGGGGATATGTCACCGTTACCAGTGAATACGGCTCAGGCTCAACCTTCTCAATACACTTGCCCGCCGCTATCTAAAACAAAACCAATGCCCTATCATCCACAAAACTATTCCATAAAAACATGAATTAACCATTTATTTAAACAATGAAAAAGGCTCTCTTGCGAGAGCCTTTTTGAGTAAGAGGAAATATTATACAGGCTAGATAAAGGTACGGGCGAATTGTTGAAAAAGTGCTTTTGCTGAACTAACCGCTTGTGAAACTCACCTGATAACCAAAGATGTGATGACTCACTGAGTTGTATAGCCTTGATGAAATGATGCAATACCGGGTGTGTTTATTCAACTTTGGTGAAAAAAAAACCTAGGTCTAGAACCTTATAATGTAATCATACGCTTTCAAACTATGCTGATGGACAATGCTGAAAGAAAACGAAAATGCTGCCGCCTCGGTGTATTCCTTCTTACCCCAATGTCGCACGCTGTATAGGAGAAGACAAAAGATGAAATGCAATGGTGCGTTCTCTAAACAAATTACTCTTGCATGTTAAACACGATGCCATGCAACGATGAAAACATAGTTGTCGTACTGGATGAAAATATCATGATGTGATTGGATGCAAAATCAATGGTGTTCAATACAACGTACAATTTAATATATAGCAATCAATATACCAATCATAAAAAATACCTATTAAAAAACGTTGATGGAAGTTAACGATAATGCAAATCAAATGTTATCAATGACATAATAGATAAAAAAACATCTATAAAACATAGGTAATCATCTTTTTAATTTCAATAAAAATTGCTTATAATTTAATTAATGACATTTTTGACAAGAAATTACTTTAAATACTGACATAAATGTCATTTACAAAAATTACAATGAAATTATATAGCAAGGAATGCCGTTATTGATATAAATTAATGCAATATATAACTTTGCAATAACGTTTTATACGCAATTAACATTAACAACTACTTTAATTATAGGGAACAGCATCAACTGAGATTGAGAGTTTGAAATTCGATTTAAAGAAAGCGGTTCTGTTCTTTGCTAATCGGGAATATACCGCCTGAAATAAATCTCCATTATTCATAAGTGTATTATTATCAATAATATAATTAAAACCAGTTATAGCATAATAGTTATGGCTTTTATTCTTGTATGTAATAACCTCTTCTAAAAATATCTCTCCATCAGTTATCCAAATCAGTTGACCATAGCCCACTACCAGACCGATATGAGGCCTAATCCCAGTAATGCTATCTACCTTTTTATCTTTGACATGATAGACAATCCCTAATATATTCTCTTTAGTTTTGTTCGCATCTGCAGCAGATGGAATTGAAGCGATAGCGTTCCAGCCAAAGCCATCACCGATCCAGCAATATTGTCTCATCCTCAGTTGCATAGAATTTTCACCTGGAATAGTCAATACTGGTTCGAAATATTCCAAAGGCCTCCAATGGTGATTTACAGGCGACTTATCCCAGATTCCATACCAACGCCCGATAAATTCATCAAACGCGCCTTTACTGTCTATTTCAAACTCATTTCCATTGATTTGTTCTAATAGATCATAGGCGTCAAACTTGAATCGCTTCAGCGATACGTGGTCTTCCAATAACATTTCAGCCGAATTCTTGAACTCAACTATCGCCATTGCAATCAGTTCGGCGCGGGTGAATCCATTTTCATCTGGAACCAACAGGCTCTGGCGGAAATCCTCCGCTTTTTGCAATCCATCCCATAAGAACGCTTCATTCCTGACAAATGGAGGCTCTTGTTTAACCATCAATGGATGAACTATATAGCGCCAATATTGGTCTGTCAGTTCTTTCAGGCGGTTAAAACGCCATCCACTGGCCAATTCTTCGCTATATATGAGTCCCTTAAGGCGGAAACTGCCGGGACGCTCTTTAACTGATGCATTAAAAAGTCCGTAACACCACATACCTCCCCGCAGAACAAAGAGCCCCACCGCAACCAGTAATAAGATGCATGCGATATCTTTCGGCGATCGGATAGGCAACAGACGCCAGGGCGCAATTTCGAAGAGCAGGTAAAAAGAGAGAACGACCACTCCATAAGCATTGATTCGCGGCCAGTCGATAGCCTGACCTGATTTAACTTGTTGATAAATAAGGAGTAATATTGAGAAAAATCCAGCCAGAGCGATCCCGTGCCCAGCCAGAACGAAGATTAAAGGAGGATAGTCGCCAGTATGCTCTATCGCCATACCCTTAATCTTCTTGTACGTAGAATAAATGATCAACGACAAACCCGGTCCCCATAAGACAAAAAGCCATTTCGCTCCAACCATAGAGACAAAAAAAGGTATATTGATCAACGCTTCGGCAATGATGACTCCTGATAGAATCAAAGGCGTCAGAAACCGGAACATCCTGAATCGAATAGATACGGCGCAAGATGCAATCAATAAAAGAATGACTGATCCATCGCAGCAATCCATCAAAGCGCTCAATATTATGGTTGAAAGAGTTGGTTCATTCACGATAACGCTGCCATACCATCCCGAATTTTTACTTACACCGTATGTTATTTTGCGCCATTGGGGAAGATGCGCTTTGATATTTGCACTGAATCATTCATGATTAGAGATTAACTTAATGCGTTTCCAATGCCCTAAGCGGAAACGTATCAAATAGGCGACGCCCAACATAGAAATATACGCCGTCGCCCAGCACCAGGCGCCAATTAATCCCTGCTTTAAATATAAAACAGTGATCAACGTACCGGGAATAAACAATAACCAGGCGAAAACAATATTAGCCCACATAGCGAATCTGGTGTCGCCCGCGCCTCGCAAAGCTCCAGAGAAGGTTATGTTCATCGCATCCGATATTTGATAAACCGCCACTAAAAGCAGAATTATTCTGCCGTAACGTTGAATTTCCGAGAATGGGACATCGATATTGACTGAGTCACCCTGAAAAAGACTAAGCAACATCGTAGGAAAACAGATATAAACTATGGCAAAAAAGATCATATAGATTTCAACAGTAATCACAGCTGTATAAGCGCTTTTTTCGGCGGTTTTAATATCTTTTTTGCCAATATATTGTCCAACAATGGTTGCGGTGGCCATTCCGGCGCCCAACATGGGCAGCCATGCCAGACTGTTGAGAGCCAGCGCGATATTGCTGGCCGCCAGTTCCAGTTTCCCAATATTACCGATGATAAAAACAAATGCGGTGAAAGCGCTCACTTCAAGGAAAAAATGGATTCCCGAAGGCGCCCCGAAGCGTATCATGCGCTTCATAAGCGTCCAATTAAACCGCATCTTCCGCGTGTTATATCTATGCGCATTGCGGGGAGACAGAAATAATACAAAAAATATTATGCAGGTAATAACAGTGGATATAACCGTCGCCAAAGCAGCGCCTCGAATTCCCATGCATGGGAAACCCCAAGCCCCGAAGATTAATGCGTAATCCAGCACGGCATTGAAGATATTGGCGAGAATATTGACGGTCATCACCACTAGCGTCTTGCCGCGTCCTGAATAGAAACTGCTCAATGATTCTTTGAGGATGATGAAAGTTCCACCAGAGAATATTATCGCATAATAGGCTTTTTCGTATTGGATAATATCAGCCGGATGCCCGATCCAATCAAATATTTTTATGCCAAGCGGCAGTAGAGAGAGACTGGCGATTCCACAAATCAACGAGAAGAAAATCCCCTGCCAGGTTGCGGCGCCGATAGAGAAATAGCGCTTGGCGCCAAAAAACTGAGCTATGAATGTATTGGTATATTCACTTATTCCAATAAACAAAGCAAGCAGCATCCATGCGAAAATGCCCGCCGGGATGCAGGCGGCTATTTCTTCAGGGCTGGACCATGAGAGCATCAAGCGGTCGATGAAATGCATCATGGTAATAGAAGCATTACTGATTACCAGTGGAAATGCAATCACCAGAAACTCTCGAAAGCCGCCGGGATTTTTGGGACGAGATTTAAATAGAATAGCCATTATTTATCTGAATATTATAGGTTTAAATTAATGTTAGAGAGGGATTCATAAAACATTCATATTCATACCCCCCTTATTATCTTATCGTAATAGATTGTAGGGCAGCTTATCAACGGTGTAATCCTTATAGAAAGAATTTGTTATCAGATTCACCTAATAAGTAATTAGAAAGATATTTGAAAATCATATTCATTAAAATCGCGTTTTATACACAACTCTTCACAATGAGAAAAGGGGGCCGCGAGGCCCCCTTTTAATTACATCTTTTCACTTCTTAAAACTTAGAACAGTTGCCAATTCATTAATTCAGTCGGAATTTCAACATCGCCGACAACATAACGGCCATATCCGATTCCACCACCGCTCCATAGAATTTCAAAAGCGCCATTGGTGAAACCTTCAGGGACATACATATTAACTTCACTCAAATAGATATTAACCCAGGGATCGGTAGGCGCTCCGGCATCCATCATACCCGGTTCATCGGCATCAAAATGCTCGATTGAGTAACCAGCAACAAAGTCGCCTTCAGCGCCATCACCATTCAAATCTTCATCGATGCTGTGAAGCGCCAACCATGCGGTTGGAAAAGCCTGGTCGCCATAGTCATCCAAACGGCTCTGCCAACGGGGAATGGTGCAAACCGTTATGTATGGTATCCCCGGATAAGCGGCTACGTCGCATTTGGACCAACCCTGATATAAGGATGTCACCGAATCAGGTTCTGGCATATCTTCAATCGCTGGATCACGCGTCGGTTTCCAAAGTTCGGCGACTTCTTCCTGGAATTCCTCAGGCGAACCTACCGGACGTAAATAACGGCGTAGCGGCGTGTTGCCTCTTCCACCATCACGTCCAGGGAAAAGCAGTGTTGAAAACCAGTTCCAGATTGTCTCCAAACAACTCAAATTCAACTGGTACGCTCGAACCGCCGCCGCTATTGAACTCATCTTCCCATGTCCAGCTCTTACCGCCATCTGTAGAAGATAGATACCACGTTCCACCCAAGTCAATCCAATACTTGGCGTCAATGGTCATTTTCTTGTTGTTTCCCGAACCAATGACATTCATATCCCAAATGCGCCATGCCCGGTAATGCTGGTTGGTGGTCTCTTCTTCGGGACGGTTCCATACTTTTTCGGGGTTGCCGAATTGGTCGCCTTCCAGGGTGTAGCGAATAATGTTATGAACATTACCCAGATATAGATATCCATCTCCATCAACTGAAATAACGGGATAAACGTCAACCAAAGCCCAACTACGATCACTAGTAGGACCGTCAGGATGCTGGCCTGTCGTCTTTTGAATATAAAAGTCGGAATTAGGCCATGGTTCCAATCCCACGTTAAGCGCAATACCCATCGGAGCGCCAGTCACTGGATTTATCCACCAGATAGTGCGGTCGGGAAATTCCGCTGCCATGGCGGCGTCATGATCAGCGGCGGATTCATCGATTCCGTTTTCAACTACATAGAGTAGCAAACGGTTTTCATCATACCGCACAAATGAACTAATCATGTCATAGTCTGCATGGCCTTCTGAAGAATCATCGTTTAAACCCTGCTGAGCCACCATGAAGGGAAATCCGGGAACGCCGTTTTTGGCCAGATGCTCAAAAACCGGCTTAATTTCTACATCCTGCGACATAACTGGAAGCGCAAAAAGACAAACCAGAAGTAAACTTATTGTTATTAATTTCATGTAATCCTCCAAAAGTATGTTTGTTTAGACACATCAACATATATCGATTACCCAAATATCGAATATGAAAATTCTTAGATACTCGACATTTCAATGAGTTATTAAGAAATCCACCTCCTTTCAAAAATATGGCAGTGTTTTTTCTCTTTAATTCAACACTGCAAAGATACTCTAAAATACAAGTCAACAATATTCTATTAATATTACTTGTACATATAACAGAACAACCGATTCCATTTTTATTCAATTGCGTAAAACAAACGCAGAAAGGGCGTCCCGAAGATCGCCCTTTCTGATTACCAGTTTGTATGAATAAAAATTATCTGTTCAGTTTGGCAAAATCATTCATGAACGAGACCAACGCCTTAACGCCCTCAACGGGGTGCGCATTATAAATCGAAGCGCGTAGTCCACCGACTGAACGGTGGCCTTTCAGCCCGCTTAATCCAGCAGCCGTTGCTTGCTCGACAAAAGTTTTCTCTACATCTTCTTTGTCGCCCGTCACGCGGAAAACGACGTTCATCGGCGAACGGTCTGCGGCTGGAATCGGGCAGTAGAAGAAATCATTCTGATCTATGGCGTCATAAAGTATCTGCGCTTTATCTGCATTTATCTTTTCCATCACAGAAACGCCGCCTTGTTCATTAATCCACTCAACCACTAACATCGCGATATAGATGCCGTAAGTTGGCGGAGTGTTATACAGTGATCCACCTGCGATATGAGTGCGATACTGCATCATAGTGGGCAGCGTCTCTGCGGCTCTATCAGCCAGGTCTTTGCGGATAATCACTAATGTCACGCCGGATGGCCCGATGTTCTTCTGAGCGCCAGCGAAGATCAATCCGAATTTGGATATATCAAGTTGTCGGGAAAGGATATCCGACGACATATCAGCCACTAGTGGAATGTCGCCCGTATCAGGAAACTGCTTAAACTGGGTTCCAGCAATAGTGTTGTTCGAGCACATATAGACATACGATGCATCGCCGCTTAAATTGATCTCTTCCGGTTTGGGCAAACGCAAAAACCTGTCTTCTTCAGTCGTAGCCGCCAATCTATATTCAGACAGTTTCTTATGTTCGGCGATGGCTTTCTTGGTCCAGCTGCCAGTGTGGATAATATCGACCGGCTTGCCTGCCTGATACAGGTTCATTGGAACCATAGCGAACTGCAAACTGGCGCCGCCCTGTAAAAAGAGCACTGCATAATCGTCCGGTATATTCAACGCCTGGCGCATTCCAGAATCCGCCCGTTCTATAATGCCGCTGAACTCTTTGGAGCGGTGGCTCATCTCCATAACGGACATGCCGCATCCCGCATAATTCACCAGTTCACTTTGCGCTTTTTCCAAAACTGAAAGCGGCAGAACCGCCGGTCCAGCGCTGAAATTAAATATCCGGTCAGTCATTTGTTTAGTCTCCTTCGTATTACTAAATGAATAATTCAAATTAAATTAGGGAATTAAATAATGAGTTATCTAATAGTACAGAATATCTCACCGAAATCAGATAATTTTGAAATAATTCTTAGAATTGTGGCGCCATTCGCTTGGAATGGAAGTGGCGCCATTAGATAGAATCAGTGATTATCGATAATGTTGATTGGAAATAGCTTATTGTTGATTATTCTTCTGCAAAGATTGCTGATATCAACCCTCTCCTAACCTCTCCCAATCTTGGGAGAGGAATGTTTATCCACAGTGCTTTATATGACTATGCATACACTTTGTAATCGATCTCCTGGAAGATGGAATCTTTCCATTCAATATCTTTCAGGAAAACCTCATCGATTTGACCACTCTTAATCTGGTCGTATAAAACATTGAAACGATAGACATGTTCACGCGTACGCCGATTGGCGTAAGGTACGGCGGTGGCAGTGGTCATAATGAAAGCCCAGTCGCTGCTTTGCGCCAAGACCAATTCACGCGCCGCCTGGTTAAGCGCCCGTTCTTCAATCCCATCCGCTGCGGGACGCGTCGCTGTCAGTTCCACCATCCGTTCTTCACATTGATTAAGGTGACGGTAAATCCAATCATTGGAGCCATTAAGCCATACTTCATAAAATCCCTTGTCGCCCCATGATGATGGAGCAGGCTGCACCGATTGAATAACCGGATGTTTTTTCATGTATTCGAAGGGAGTGATAGATGAAAGTTTATTCTTACTCTGATGCATTCTACGGAATAGAGACTCGATAAACATTGGGCCTTCAAACCACCAATGGCCGTATAGTTCCGCATCATAAGGAGCAATGATCAATGGAGGCCGATCCATAAATTTCTTCAGATATTTTATCTGTTTCTGGCGGTTATAAATAAAGTTACCTGCATGTTCAGCAGCCCTTTTACGGGCTGCGCCTGGACGATAAGGTTCTTTCTCTGACAGGTCAACATCTCCCGTAATCCGGTGATACTTAAAACCAAGATTGCGCCGCACTCCATCACTCTGCAAGTATGGCTGAATATCTTCATAGGGCGCATCATAACCCAGGTCGCGGTAGAATTCACGGTATTCCACATCACCGGGATACCCGGCGTCGCGGCTCCACACCTGTTTGGAAGATTCCATATCCCGCGCAAAAGCGGCCACGTTTGATGGACACAATACCGGGGCGAAAACGCCATACTTAGGACGAGGCTCGCCAAACAGGATGCCATGTGAATCGACGAAGAAATGATTGATGCCCGCTTCGGCCAGAAGATCATCAACTCCAGCAGCATAAGCGCATTCGGCCAACCAGATGCCGCGAGGCGAACGCCCGAAATGTTTCTCATAATTAGTTTTAGCTATTTGAATCTGAGCACGCTGAGCGTTTTTGGTTGTCATCAGAGGCAGGAAACCATGCGTGGCGCCGCAGGTTATAACTTCTAAAACGCCTTCATCCTGCAAGCGCTTAAAACCACTAACCAGATTTCGTTTATGTTCATCGCGAAACACGCGTAACGACGTTTTTACGATGTCATGATGCATCTGGGCTGTTTCATGAAATTCAGCTGCTGATTTTTTGGATGTACGAACCAGTTCCTTCTGAGCTAATTCGGCGTGCTTTTCCAAACGGCGCTCATAGCGGTCTTGCAGAGTCGGGTCGGCCAGCATCTCACACAAGGGAGGCGTGAGCGACATAGTAATGCGGAAATCCACTCCATCATTGAGCAGACGCTCATATACGTCCAGTAATGGAATATACGTCTCGCTCATCGCTTCGAAGAGCCAGTCTTCTTCTAAAAACTCTTCATGTTCTGGATGACGGATGAATGGAAGATGCGCATGTAAAACGAGCGAAAGATACCCGGCCGGATTACTCATAAATAATCTCCTGATAATAATCTATTAATACGGCGACCATATAATGACTATTGTAATAACCACTCTAAAGATAGCCAATTGATCGGTTAACTACAAGATATTTATTTATCATAACCTTTTATGATCAAAAAACCCATCTTTACGCGCTTTATGATCACATATATTTGATCCATACCCGATGCGAGAAAAATACACCAATCAATGCAACCACCTACTCCCATGCGCTCAGCCCTTGATCAAGCCACTAACGATAGTATGAAATTCCTTAACTTAATGATATTGGGGCTGGGGCGAGGGCGAATTAAGATTATCACCCATTACCCTTTAATCACCGCCAATGGCTTTAAACGAAATTCTATAGTCACCAATTCCTGCTGCTGGCGCATCACGTCTTCGATATCCTTATAAGCGCCGGGCGCTTCATCGATTATAGCGCTTCGCTTGGGGCTCATGACGATAATATCCTTAACCTGCTCTTCAAAATCATCCCGTGATATCTGCTTTTTGGCCTGCTTACGGCCTAAAGCGCGTCCGGCGCCATGCGAGCATGACAGGAAAGCATCAGCGCATCCCATGCCCCGCCCGATATAACTGGAGGTTCCCATCGATCCGGGGATGGTGACCAATTCACCCGGCGCCGCACGAACCGCGCCTTTGCGATGCACCAGGACTTTTTCACCGAAATGGTTTTCCCAGGCGGCGTAGTTATGGTGGGTGCGCACTTCAAGAGTATTGCGAACCGCCCGCCCCAGGATATCGTTCATGGCTTCAAAAACGCGATCCATCATATGGAGGCGGTTCTCCATAGCAAAATCCATAGCCCACTGCATTTCGGCCAGATACTGTTGCGCTTCGGGCAGTATCAAAGGTAGAAAAGCGTAATCCTTGGGCAGCCCCATGCCCAGACTGGAGCAATACTGTTTGGCGATTTTATGGTAATGATTGGCGATTTGCAGACCTATGTTGCGCGACCCGGAATGGAGCATCACCCACAACAGGCCATCCTCATCAATCTGCCAACTCGATAAAGTGATTGCCCCCCGCCCAGGGTGCCAAGTTGACGCGCCGCGTCATCGGCTCTCTGCATAACCACCGGCATACGCTCTTTCAATTGGCGCTTGGCTTTACCTTTCGCCTTGATACGGTCTATCGCTTCGCCTTCTTGAGGCTGTTTGTGCCAATCGAAGCCCACCGGGATGCGATAGAATATCTCCTCAGCCAACGCTTCCAACCGGGGACGAACCTGAACCGCCGGGGCGTCAGTGCGGGCGGCGACCATGCCGCAGCCGATATCAACCCCCACCGCATTGGGCATCACCGCGCCCTGCATAGCCATCACCCCGCCCACCGGCATGGCGTAACCCTGATGAGAATCGGGCATGATGGCGATATGATGAAAAGCATGAGGCAGCCGCGAACACATCTCCGCCTGCTCCAACGCTCCATCTTCGATCTGATCGATATACAAATATACAGGAATCCCGTTGTCAGGTCTGATCTCTTTCATAGTAAACAGATTTTAAATGCAATAGATATATTGCATAGGCTGAGTTGGGGGGATTGGTGAAATAATGGGCGGATAAGGATTTCTACCCGTGACAATTTGTCACGATTCGGGTGCCAAGGGCAAGACCGCATTGCGGTCAGCCCTTGATGCTATCACTTATGATTTTGACTATCCCTTAAGCGCTGTCTTCACCTTAACATTCGCGCCGGACATTCACTCCATCACAAATCCCGCCAATAGAAGCAAATGAGAGATAATAGCCACCGCAATCAATGACGACAGGGCGTATCCCAGAGTGACTCGAAGCAAAGAAAAGTCCTCGAATTTATCCGTCTCGAAGTATTTATCACTGGTTTTAGGCGTGGAAAAGGTCTTACCGAAATCGGACAAAATATCGGTGACAGCTTCAAGGCCTCCTATATTCACAGCCTCATCTTGATCGGACTATTCGAATCTAAATAATTTCATTTGCAGTTGTATGGGTATAGCCCGGCTCAAACTGATGGGCGAAAACTCTTCGAGCGAAAAAGCGCTCAAGACAAGATTGACTGGATACCACACAAAAACCAGAACCACCACTGCCAGCAAAGGTTTTCGCAAGAGCGTTCCGGCCAGGAAACCCAATGACACAATCAAGGAAAGCACCAGCCCCACTACAAACAGAGAAGTGATTATTCCATATAGAGTAACATAATCCTGGGGCGCAGGACGCTGCGCCAAAGTGAGCATTGCGATTGCCGGGACGGTACCCACCAGGTAGACGCCCAGCACTGCAATAAGCCGGGCTGCCCAGATTGCAAGCAGGTAACCGTGACGGGTCACTGGCCTGCTGAGAATTCCGTCGGCAAGCGTATCGGTTCGTGCATCTGAGACAGGGGTGACGCTCAGTATTATCACCACGAAAGGCCAAGGAAAGACCAGATACGGGATCAAAATCACTGCAATCAAAGGAGCATCCGGCATTTGTTCCCAGTTGCTCAACATTATTAGCAGCGTCAGAACCACGGCTACAGCCAACCAAAGCCGGATCAACCGGCTCTGCCATAGGCCGCGCAGGTCATACTGGCATATTGCCAGATAAGGATCTAGCCGCACGGCGAGATTAGAATTACTAACGGTCGAAGCCATGGGCTTGGTCCTCCTGCAGCAATTGAAGATACGCGTCCTCGGTTGTGTTCTGTCCAGAGCGGATCGCCGCCAGAGATATATTGTCTCCCTCGATCATGCTTAAGATACCTGCAAGGACGCCTGAACGGTTATGCCCATCGGCGATTCTGACGTGAAGAATTCGATCGCCTTCAATCCGAACCTCGACGCCGTCTTTCATGGCAACCTTATTGCTTAGATTCCGGATGTTCTCAGACTCGCCATCCAGGTCCAGTCTGAATTCGTCATAAAGAAGACGCTTTCTCATATCGGCCATCGAACCGGTGTAGATCATTCGCCCCTCATGCATCACTCCAAGATAGTCGGATACCTGATCGATGTCGCTCAAAATGTGAGTAGCCACTACAATTGTTTTGGTCTTTCCCAGTTCACGAATAAAATCCAGCGTGAAGCGTCTGGCCGATGGATCGAGACCTGCGGTAGGTTCATCCCATATCAGCAAGGGCGGATCGCCGACAAGTGATGCTGCAATCCCCAGCCGCGTACACATCCCGGTGGAGAACGTTCCAATTCGCTGATTGGTTGCTCCCAGCAATCCCACCGCGCGAAGCAACGAAGCAATCACCGGCTTCCGGGCCTGGGATGTCAGACCACACAATCTTCCTAACAGATCCAGATACTCGATGGGTTTGAGATGTGCGGGCAATTTCGGATTAGTGGGCAAATAACCTATGCGGGAGCGGACATCGACGGCATTGGGGCCGCATTTACGCCCGAACACTTCCGCCTTTCCAGCACTGGGACGCTGTAGACCGAGAATAAGCCTTAGGGTTGTCGTCTTGCCAGCGCCGTTTGGCCCAAGCAATGCAAACACTGAACCTTTGGGAACCTCCAGGTTCATATCGTTGACCGCGATGTTACTCTGCGAGTAGATCTTCGTCAGGTGTTTAGTCCGGATCGCCAACCGATCCGCGTCTTCAGGGCCGGCGTCCAATGGAATCTGCGATGGAACTGAAATTTCTGATGCCTCGTTCATGGATACGTTCATTTACGTGTGTTCATTTTCTATTTCCATCTTTTATCAGGATAATCCCCCACTCATTCGATGCGAATGAACATCCCTGGGCTATGAGCGCCCATGCCCCGCTTCGATTGAGTTTTATCCGAGGCAACTCAGATTCTGCTCTTATTTCATTTGGAGTAATCTATTATCTATGGAATATTGGATATTGTCAATTATTTTCCAAACAAAGTGTTACCGCAAAGCAGAAAGGTCAGGGTCTAACCGCAAAGCAGAAATGACACCCTCGCAAGCCTGGCGCCAAGGGCAAGACCGTAATGCGTTCAGCCCTTGATGCTATCACTGACATTATAAGTTAACTCTCAGCCTCAATACTCCCCCCCTGTCCTTTTCATACCAAAATTGACTTCATCAATCAATCAATATATGTTAGTATCACTAACGTTTGCAAAATCATTGATGCATCTCAAGTCGATAAAATAGCGCGACTCACTTGCAGGATTAACTTTAGAACTAAAAAAAGGAAAAACCATGAAAAGACGAAGCTTTATTAAAAACTCAAGTATTATTCTTGGAGCAATAGCTGCATCACCAGTTTTAGGCAATACTGCTGCTAAGAATGAATATGATTTCCCCTTGATAGATATGCATGTCCACACTACCCGGCAATTTACAATTGAACATATAATGGATATCGCAAAAGAAAGAAATGTTCAATTCGGCATCGTTGAACATCCCGCCGAATGGGCTATTAAAAACGATGATGACCTGAAAAACTATATCGATAAACTACGGCAATATCCTGTCTATATTGGATTGCAACCCATCGATCTTGGGTGGTCCAAAAAATTCTCGCCAGAACTGTTAGCCCAACTCGATTACATACTAATGGATCCCCAAAGAGTGCCTATGGGAAATGGTGAAAGGTTGAGCATCTGGGAATTTGATACTTATGTGGAGGATACGGAAGAATTCATGGCGCGATACATGGATTACACTATGGAAATCCTGGAAAACGAACCTATGACCATATTTGCATGGCCGCTGTTTCTGCCGGTATGCATCGCCCGCGACTACTATACATTGTGGACGCAGGAACGGATGCAGCAAATAATTACGGCTGTCAAAAAAAGAAATATCGCCATTGAAATAAACGATATGTCCCACACGCCTCATGATAAATTCATTAATATGGCCAAAGAACAAGGATTAAAATTTACCTTCGGCTCCGATGCCCGCAATAAAAATGCAGGACGTTTAGCCTATTGCAAGAGAGTCGCCCAAAAATGCAACCTTTCCAAGGAAGATTTCTACATCCCGGAAAGAAAAGTTAAATAAGATGCAAGGCGCCAAGGGAGGGCGCCAAGGGCAAGACCGCAATGCGGTCAGCCCTTGATGCTATCACCTATGATTTTTAATATCCCTTAAAAACTATCTTCACCTTGATCTTATCGTTCTTTTGTCTGAATCTGGATTCCCCGGATTGAAGGATTCGCAGGATTTTTTTTTGCTTAGATAATTATTGCATTTGGGCTAACTACGTAAACATAGAGGGTTGCTATCAACTCTTTTTCTTTCCAGCCACTCGAACAACCTTTTTTATATTAAATAAACTCCATCCCAATATCGTATATTATTGTATGCTATAACTGCGTCTTATTATCACCGACCTTCCCAAGGAGAGAAGAAACGAAATGCGACATTACTGCTCAACCAAGCATCAAGCAATCTGTTTTACCGCTCTGGCATTGGTTTTAAGCCTAACTATACCAATGAACAGCAGCGCTGCGACAGTGGCGGATTACAATTATGTCTTCGAAAATCAGGAAATTCTCACTTTCACCATCGAGATGACGGCGGAAAATTTCCAGAACATGCAACCCAAGCCCCAACAGCGCGATATGACCAAAATGAGCTCGCGCAGTATGTTCTCTCAAGAGTTTCCCTACGTCCCGGCAACGGTAACCTGCGGCGGCGCGGTTTACGAAGGCGTCGGCGTGCGCTACCGGGGCAACGCTTCAATCATGATGATCCCCCCTGACGGGAAGAAGCCGTTGAAAATAGATTTTAACCGATACAATGATGAACAGATTTTTCATGGATTCACCAAACTGAATTTCATCAACTGCTTCCGCGATCCATCCATGCTGCGAGATAAGTTGACTTATGATTTATACCAAAAAGCAGCGGTACCGGCGCCGCGCGCCATTTCGCCAATATCTATTTGAACATTGAAGGCAAGCCCCAATAGCATCTGGGTTTCTTCGTGGTGGTCGAACAAGTCAACCGTCCTTTCCTGGAAGACCGTTTCGGCAACTCTGATGGTGGTCTGTTTAAGTTCGAGATCATGCGTGATCTGGAATACCGGGGGGATGATTGGGAAGAATACGCCCATGACCACGAATTAAAATCCGGCGGCATTGATGACGCAAAACAATTGATTAAGTTCATCAAGTTTCTGAATGATGCATCTGATAAGGAATTCACCTCGAAAATCGAGCAGAAACTGAACGTCGACCGCTTTCTGGCGTCGCTGGCGGTCAATACCCTGTTGACCGATCTGGATAGTTACGCCGGATTGGGGCATAACTGGTATCTGTATTACAACACCGCTTCAAGCCGTTTTGAATTTATCCCCTGGGATGTCAACGAAGCATTCGGCAACCTGCAAGTGGTATCGCCGGAGAAGATACTCAATTTTGATATCAAAAAGCCTTATATGGGCGACAAAATCATGATCCAGCGCATTCTGGATATCGAAAAATACCGGGTGATTTTTGAATTTTACCTCAGTTCATTCATTCGGGATTTCTTCAATCCAACAGCCATGAACGCCGATATAGACCGTTTATATTCGCATATCAAAGATTCTGTGCAAGCCGACTCCAAGCCGGTATTTTCATTCGAGGATTTCCAGAAGAGTATGGAAGGTCCGGTCAAACCACAGGCTTTCATCTTCAGCCAGCAGATCATCGGCCTCAAGCCGTTCGTTGAACAACGTATTGCATCGGTCAAAGCGCAATTGGCCGGTGAAAAAGAAGGCGACCAGATTGACAGTTTCATATTCGGCCAACCGGGCGGCCCCCCGCCAGGCGGCCCAAGACCCGGTGACCCCGGCGGCCCTCCACCATTTATGCAAGATGGACAAGGCGGTCCTCCTCCAGGGATGTCGCCCTTCCCTCCGCAAAAACCATTGGATGAAGAGACCAAGAAGATTATCCAACAGTTAAAAGATGATCTGAAAGAGATGGATAAGTCGATTAACCAGAATCCCAACAATGCTGAATTGTATGTCCAAAAGGGAGACATCCTTGGACAATTGACGGAACTGTCTGAACCCATGGATAAAATGGTATATGGAATGCAGATTGGCAAAGTATTTGAAAAAGCGCTTGAAGTTGATCCCGAAAACATCGGCGGGCATATTGGACGTGGAGCGGTTCGGTTCTTCACTCCTGAAGCGTTCGGTGGAGACTTAAAAGGAGCGTTATCCGATTTTCAGTTCGTCCTTGATAAAGACCCAGACAACGTCCAAACGCATATATTTATGGGAATGGTCTATCAGCGCCAGGAACAGAAAGATAAAGCGCTGACTCATCTACAAAAAGCCATCGAACTAGATCCCGATAACAAACAAGCCCAGGATTTATTGAAAGCGATGCAATAATCCTAATAATAGCAGTTAGGTTATCATTATAAAGTCAAATAGAACATCCATAGTTGTAGAAAACGACCCCTCTTAAATTCTCCCCCAACTTGGGGGATAGGGATTTTGGAAATGGCGCCAGTTATATGATATAACTAAGTTATTCAAAAAACTCTGGTTAGACATTCCTCTCCCAAGACTGGGAGAGGTTAGGAGAGGGTTGATAAAGATCACCTACGCGGGGTGAGTCAGCCTCACATACTCACCAAAATTAACTACCGTCTTTAGGATAAAAGATGAGACATGAATAAACACGGGGCGGGCAGCCGTAATGCGGCTAGCCCGCCCCGTTTACATAACTCAAATGTTTTCAAGGTTAATACAAAGAAAAAGCGTTGATGTCGGATGATTCAAAATTTCCTTCAATAAGGAATATAAACAATCCGCTAACATCTTGAACAACAACATAGAGTCCAACGCTGCTGTATGAAATCCCACGGATTACGGCGTCTCCGCGTTCTGGAGACAACTGGGCGAAGACCGCGCCAGTCGAATCAGCGCCAGTGGATTCTTCCACGCTATAAAGCAGAATCTTGCGAACCGGCTGCTCTTCTCCATCAGCAACAGCAACAAAAAGCCCGCCGCCATATAGGCTGGCGAAACCGCTGTTTAGTGATACCGGCAGAGAAGCCGTTTCGGGTATTTTACCAATGATTTTTTCCGCAAATCCAGACTCTTCATAGGTAAAGTAGTTGACATCCTGTTTGGGCGTCTGAGTAGGAGTCGGGGTATTAGTAGCCTGAGGCTTAACCGTTCGCGCTGATACTTTAGCATACCAATTTGAAATTCCCTGGGCATCCACGCGGATAAAACTCTCCACTTCGCCGGATTCAGTCAGGATGCGATATCCCTGCTGGGTTATGGTCATATTGACGACATCTTCTGATGGCCGGGTGCGGAAAGGCATCTGCGCAGCAGAACCAAAAGAAAGGATGCCGCCATCTTCCAGGCAGACAAAGTATCCATCTCCATCCAGTTCGAGATCGACTGCTTTGATTGAACTGGATATGGTGAATCCCCTATCGACAGCTGTTCCAAAGAAAGCGATATGACCATCTTCGTAGAGGACGTAATAACCCAGTCCATCTCTAGTCAATTCCAAATCAACGGCTTTCTTGTTTCGCAACAATTCGCCATAAAAAACCGCCTCGCCGGATACTTCGATGGAACCGTCCTGACGCAGAAAATAGGGGCTATTGGTATATTGATACAATTCCATATCAACGTATGGATTTTTGCCATTATCCTTCATAGGATTCGGGATAACGACTGCATCGCCAAACGAATGCAAAGTACCATCGCTTTCCAGAACATAATACCCGCTTTTGGTATTGGTCATGGCAAGACTAATGGCATCTGCATTTCCCGGATAACCAAATGATACCGCGAAACCAGTGGTTTGAATAAAACCGTCATCATATAAAACATATACTGACGATTCACCATCAATCACCACCATATCTACGGCTTTGGGCGTCGCGGACCATCCTGTCACCGCGAGCGTTGCTATTATTGCCAGACATAAAGACAATATCTTTTTCATGAGAGACACCTCGTCAAATCAATGCTCGCGTTAATTAGTGATGTCGAAATCGGTATAAACGAATTCTATCCGCTCCATATAGCGCGTGTTGTTATCAACCGATAAAGGGGGGATGGAAAAACTGACTGGAAACGCATCGTAGAAGGTAATGCGTAGGACGCGTTTACCGGTTTTATTGTTTAGATTCAGTTCGATGTCATGTCTAGTCGTAGTTCCCGCGATGATGGTATCACGCCAATCACGCATAATTTTATCAAAGACGCCATGCATAACCAGACGGGAATATGAGGTTGGGCCTGCGGTATATTTATTTGTTTTAAATTCAACCGAGGTCATATTTTCAATGCCTTCGATCATATAAATCTCGCCGACGTCACCCAAACCCATGAAATCGATATCAATATCTGTGAGAACAGGATAATCATTAGGATTACCCGGATTAAAATCAGCCGGAGAGACGCTGGCGGCGTTATTCTGATTGTCAATCGCCCACGCTCCAACAATCACCACGGAAAGACAAGCTAAAACAACTAGGATTCGGTTGGTTTTCATTTTAAAACCACTCCTTTCAAAAAAGCATGCTTCATTCTATTGAGTTTCATCATGAGATTATAAGTAATAGTAGTCAAGTGCATCTTCTTTTGTCTACTTTGCTCACAAAATCATACTCTTATCATAATATTATTATTGTTTTTCCCTGAATAGCAAAAGTTAAATCACTTTTTTTGTTTTCCATTAGAGAGGTAGTCAAAATGATATTAGTTAAAGATTGCCTTTAGTCTTCGATAAAGCCAATCTTTACTGGCTTTGTCGAAACGCCGCAATGAATATTTTACATCAATCACTCTAAAACATCATTCCTTAATCGAAATGATAATTGAAAATATAAAATGAATGAGATACAATATCAATCTCAGGCAATAATTGCCTATCATTTGTTTAATCGCTCTGCGTTGTTGGTGATGGTTAAAGTTGTTTTAAGGCTATAATGAGCATTACTCGGGCTCTCAATCCCCAATTGATGTCATACCTCCATGCGAGGGAGGCTGAGGTTTGGGCCAGGGATCCCACCTGCTGAGTCAGGTCTTAACAAAACGCTTTGACACACGGCAAATGCGGAGTTCGGGAAATAACGACTCTCTTTGCCGAAAGTCGTTATTTCCCAATTATTTACTACCTTACGTCTCGTCTTATAAAAAGCGCGTTAAATGGTCTTTTTAAAGGCAAAACCGAATATTTATTCATCAGAACTTACCTTCTTATGGTTCAACACCTGGCATTAATAACAACTGAGACGCTGCCCTGCTTCAAACAACCCTGCGCCGGTGGTGGAGTACGCATTTGGGGTCTGGGCGAAGCGTTACGCAGACGCGGCCTGCAGTGTACCTATTTGATCAGCCAAAACGCTTCGGGAACTGAAAACCTTCCATCAAATACGCCTATCAAATTATTCAAGCCCGAACTATTGCATCAAGAAATTCAAAACGGTAATTATGATGCGGTGCTATTCGAGCAATGGCAGCCCATGACTTTTCTATGGGAACCGCTTGATATACCTATCTTGGTCGACCTTCCCGGACCCCTGGCGTTGGAATACGTCTGGCGGGATAAAGAGAATTTCTTCCAGCATGTGGTAGATAAAGTTGAATGTTTGTCACGCGCCGACTATTTCACCTGCGCCCTTGAACGGCAGCGGGGATATTATGACGCCTGGCTGATATGGGCCGGGGTGGCGCCGGATGCGCAAAGGCTTGCCGTTACTCCATTTATATCCCACGAAATGCCCATCTCACGCCAAGGTCACGCCGAAGACGAGCCGCTTTTCTTCTGGGGCGGCATGTTCTGGCCCTGGCAGGATCGAACACTGGCTTTTGAGACTATCCTGGAAACCATGAGTCATTTCCGCAAAGGCCAAATGGTAGTAGCCGGCGCCAGCGACCGGGAATGCACCGGCGGTATGGATAGCGCCTACGCCGATCATCCCCACGTCTCATGGATCGGATCGCTTAATTTTAACGAATACGTCACCGAGTTAAAACGTTGCGCTGTGGCTATTGATCTGTGCAAACCAACCGAAGAACGACGCCTGTCATCCGACCTGCGCACTGGAACAGCTTTATGGGCTGGGGTTCCCTGCATCGTCTCTCCCCAGTCGCCCTGGGCGGATTGGATCAAAGAGCATAACGCCGGGTGGGTTATCGCTTATGACGCGCAAAAACAATTAAAAGCGCTGATCAAAGAGATTGCTCTTGAAAGAGTCGATATCGTAGGCAAACGCCGGGGCGCCCAGGTTGTTTCCACCAAAATATCCGATGATTCACACGTCGATCACCTAATGAAATGGCTGGAAAACCCAACCAAGCGCCTACCGTCTCCATCATTCTTCGACGCCCGCACCCGTGAACGCGAACAACAAATCAAGCAGATGCAGCAAAACATAGATCTATTACAGCACCAGAAGGACGCCCTGCAACACGACCTGGAAAGCATCCGCAACAATCCACTATTTCAGATTTATAAAAAAGTTCAGTTTTGGAAGTAGATTTTAGAAATAAGGTGAAGCAATCAGAATCGATTGAAAATTATTCATTAAATTTCATACAGTACTCTACAAGGGGATTGCATCTCCAAAATCATCAATGATAATAATAAAGTGATCATCAAATAGTATGCCATTTCCTGCACGAAATCGATTTCGTTTAGAGTGACATCGTTAAGAAGTTTAATTCATAAATTGCGGCTTTGTTTCTCTTAAACCAATGTTAAAACCCAAATTACTGACATACCTTAAAACCTATAATTCGTCTCTCTTCATGTCTGACCTCTTCGCGGGGATTACCGTAGGCGTCGTGGCTCTTCCCTTGGCTATGGCATTTGCGATTGCCTGTGGAATCCCTCCCGAACGCGGGATATTCACAGCCATCGTTGCAGGATTTCTGATTTCCTTGTTGGGAGGAAGCCGCGTTCAGATCGGCGGCCCGACGGGCGCGTTTGTGATAATTGTCGCGGGGATTGTCAATCAGTATGGATACGAAGGGCTTGTCTGCTGTACGCTGCTTGCGGGGGGATTTCTCATCGCTCTTGGCGTTTTCCAGATGGGGGGATTAATCAAGTTCATTCCCTTTCCCGTCACCACTGGTTTTACGACGGGAATTGCGGTCGTTATTTTTTCAACCCAAGTTAAGGATTTATTCGGTTTGCGCATGGAATCGCCCCCAGCCGAATTTATCGAAAAATGGACATCATATATCCATAATTCCGGTTCATACAATTTATCCGCCACCGCCATTGGATTAGGCACGATTTTATTCATCGTGCTACTCCGGCGCTTTTTCCCCCGCCTCCCGGCGATACTCATGGGAATGATCGTAGCAACCTTGGCGGCGTCAATTCTTCAACTGGATATTGATACCATAGGCAGCCGTTTTGGCGATTTACCTCGAGTTCTACCGAGACCATCGCTGCCCTCCATTCCTTGGGATCAACTGAAAAACTTGATCGCCCCTTCCTTCACGATTGGCCTGTTGGCGGCTATTGAATCGCTTCTCTCGGCGACGGTTGCAGACGGAATGATCGGAGGCCGCCACCGCCCCAATATGGAACTGGTCGCTCAGGGAATAGCCAATATAGCCTCGGTGTTATTCGGAGGAATTCCAGCTACGGGCGCCATCGCCCGCACTGCAACCAATGTGAAAAGCGGCGCCAAAACCCCGGTTGCCGGCATCATCCATGCCATCACTCTGGCGCTGCTGCTATTACTGTTTGCCCCCATGGCAAAAAAAATCCCCCTGGCTTCTCTCGCCGGAATTCTGGTAGTAGTCAGTTATAACATGAGCGAAATTCATAATTTTATCCGGATTTTCAAGGCGCCTCGCAGCGATGTGATGGTTCTTCTCACAACCTTTACCCTGACCGTTTTCGTTGACCTGACCGTTGCCGTCGAAGTGGGAGTCGTTCTGGCTTCACTCCTCTTTATTCGCCGCATGTCCGAGGTGAGTAATGTCAGTATGATTACCCGCGAACTTTCGGGTGACAGTGATGAACCAGACGATCCTAACGCCATCGCACTACGCGAAGTACCTCTCGGCGTAGAAGTTTTTGAAATTCAAGGATCTTTCTTTTTTGGCGCGGCGGATCGCTTCAAGGAGACCATGCGTCTTATCGACAAACCCGTACAGGTTATTATCCTGCGCCTCCGCAATGTCTTCGCCATCGATGCAACAGGGCTTCATGTATTGCGCGAATTCCATCAACGCTGTCAACGCGACGGGACAACCCTCCTCCTCTCCGGAGTTCACGCTCAGCCCCTCTTTACCCTACATCGATCCGGACTGATCGATGAAATCGGCGAAGACAATATGTTTGGTAATATCGATGACTCGCTGAATCGCGCCCGTGATCTTCTGGGGCTGACTCGAATCGCCAGGCCGGTACCCTTTGTACCAACCGTTTCCCGCGAGACCAGTTAATCCAGAGGGATTTTATCGATAGGAATTGCCTGTGCGCTATTTTGAGAAATTATCGTTTATATTGAAAGTATATAAGGAGTCGACAAAAAAATGGATGAAGATTCTTTTTAGCAACGAATCATCCATCATTCGCCCATATAGCCTTGATGGTCTCTTCTTGATTGAAGCCGCCGGGGACGGCGTCGCTGGGTTTGTTGGCCCAATACCAGTTTTTTCCATTTACTTTCTGATATAGAGTTCGGCTTAGAGGCATTTGCAGGTAGCCGTTGGAGTCGGTGCGGCGGATCCAGTTCCAGGCGTAGTGGAGCCACAGGTCGCGGTAGTTTTGGCTTTGATTGGCGAACCAGGTAATCTCGTCATAACCCCAGCAAAAATGCTGGCCGTAGTTTTCTCCTTCATGGCCGCCGCTGCCGCCGAAATTATCCAGTTCAACAATGTAGGGCAGGCTGTCGCATTTCCAGCCGCTGGGAGCAATTCCCCCCTTGCTGCGCAGGAAGATGCTGTCCAGATACCCAACCAGAAGAATGCCTTGCTGAGGTTTGTCGCCAATCTCCTCAATGCGCAGCGGGAAGGAGTGAAAATCGAACAGCAGTTTGCCATCGGGCAGTACAATGCCCCCGCTGGGAACATGAGCGTCGCATAGAACCATGTGACGTCGTGCATTTTTCGATGCATAACGGCGCACGCGGGTCATCATGTCGTTCCAATAGGCGCGATCAGGGTCGCGGTCATCCATGATTTCCACTTGGCCGAAATGTATCGCTTCGACGCCGATGTTGATGTAACTTGCGGCAATATATAAGAACCACATACGGGTTTCCATTTGACTCATATCAGGAACCGATTGCCCATTGCGCCAATGATTCACCCGGTTTCCATCGGGATACAACATAGCTTCATATTTGAAATTGCGTTGCTCTGGAGCGAGGTCGAATGCCTCAAACACCCAGTCAGGGATAGGAATCTGGTTGACTTGAGTTGTGACAATCTCAAAAACGGCGGCTTGCAAAACCACATCCGGATCGGCTTGATGGACTTTCTCCGCAACTACGGCGCCATCAGCCAGCAGAGCTTCCAAACGTGTCTCGCCGCCCCACATATAGATGGCGCGGCCAGCGAACTTGGCGCCGGTATTCTTCAACATGCGGATATTGTCATCCACATCGCCGCCCAAGGTTTGCTCAGTCCGCTTGGAATTGAGCAACTCGCAAAAGGTGGTCGACCGTGAAAGATAATTGCATAGAACTTCGCGGGAGATGATACCGTCGAAATGATAGTCGCGGTCAACGGCCTGAGATGATTGCGCGAAGATTATCATTGATGCCATAGAAATGTATAAAACAAATAACTTTTTCATTTATTCACCTTAAAGTATTCCATAGATGTAAAAACAAACAACCATAAATTACTGGCCCTCTGCTCCCGAGTCAAATGGAAGCAGAGGGCTTAGTTGAATTAATTCAACAATCAAACTCAATAAATTACCCATCAATAAATCGACCAATCCATAATATCCGTATAGTGCGCTTTAGATCTTGCGCCGCCGAGATAACTCTCTTGGATGCCCTTTCCTGCAAGGGCGTCGCTATTCTCCGCCACCATGAATTCAGAGAAATTATCACGGGTCAGTTCGGTTGCGGCGAATTGGAAATCGGTCATTTCTATGATGTTGCCATCCGTCGTCGGAGACCTTGATCCACTCATGCTCGAAGTGAAAGTCTGAGTGCGATAGGCAAGATTTGTAAAGGTCAGCTGCGCCAAGGTGTTATCCCCGTCGCCGTAATGCACCACGGTCGGTTCAGGCGCCCAATACGTGCCATCGTTGGGTGCAGTCCAATCCTGGTTATCGATGATTGTATCGATAACCCGCATTGTGACGTTAGCCGATGGCCCCGGTTCGCCGGCGAATCCAAAGCGAATTAATTCGGGCACATTGTAAAACGTACAACTACGCAACTCACATAAAATCGGTTCTTCTGAATCGAAATTCATGAATAGCCCATCGCTTAAGGCCGTAGAAAAAATACAATTGGTCGCATCAAGCGAGTCGATTCCATTCGGATCAACCCTTGCGGCGAAACCCGTGTTGATGCCACCATCACCCTCATTTAATCCAACGCACCATAGATGACTCCAGTTATTGGAGCCGTCTGAAGCGCGGATCATTGTTTCTCCCGCTCCATAAATCAGCACCGGATTTTCATCGGTTCCCAGAATGATCAAATATTTTACCGAATAAGCATAAATCCCTCGTCGGCGAATGTAGGTGAAGCGCGAGCCTTCGGTAATCCTGGCTACGATTTCCGGTCCATCCAGCACCAAGGCATCCGAGTCTGAAGCGGTTCCATAACCGGTAATGACGACATTATCTAAAAGAAGATCGATGTGATCATTGGGTGCAGCGCTGACATCTATATTAATGGCGTCATCCCGCAAGGTGTTATCCCAATAGCGGGGATCGTCAAAGCCATCAGTGGTCACGGGTTGGTTATCAAAGTCTGAATGAGTTATCACAACATTTCTGAAAGTTAATTCAAGCCAAGACTGATTTCCTTCGGCTTCCGCATTGAAGACGGCGATGAGGTCATCAACCCCGTTATCCATGGTGAAATTCTCTGAAGGTACAAAAATCAAATTTTCAAAAGTCAATTGCCCTCCCATTTGAATGATAACGCCGTCAACGCTATCGGCTGCAGAATTTTCGTGATTAGGTTCAACGACAATGATGGGACGATCAGCAGGGTCTTCTCCCCGGATGGTGATATCATCAGCGCCGGTAAAATAGAGAATTTCGCCGACGTTCTGCTCATCAACATAGACGCCCGGTTTCACGATAATCTCATCCGGTCCGTTATTAATGAGCGCGTCCGCTACAGCCGCGCTGAGGGATTCATAATCACCGCCGCCGCTATGGTCTACCACCATCTGGGCGCACAACGCGCTTGACGCATACATAGCAGCCATAAATATAAGCATAAAAGAAAACCGTATTGTTATCCTAGATTGCTTTTTCATAATTTACCCTCCCGTAAATAGGGTGCATCATTATTTAATATCATTGGTTATAAAATTCAATATTGTGTTTTATCATATCATAATTCAATAATCAAAAGCTTTTATATTCTTGAAAGAATCACGGCAATGATAATGTTAACAGCCTATCAGCAATTGAGAGATATTAAACTGGATTCGCCTGTTTTGGCTATCGGGCTGATGTCGGGCACCTCAATGGATGCAGTCGACGCTGCATTAGTATCTATTTCACCTTGCAGTAATCAACGGATTAAACTGGTCGCCTATCAGGAAACGCCCATTCCATCTCATTTGCGCCGACGTTTGCAGGAGGCCATTGATCCACAACGATCCAATGCTGAGTTGATCTGCCAACTCAATTTTGAAATGGGAGAATTGTTTGCAGAGGCGGCTATAGATGTTGCGGCGAAAGCGAAGGTTGATTTAAGCAAGGTGGATTTTATCGGCTCGCACGGACAAACCATTTTCCACATCCCCACAACCAATAAATCACGCGGCTGGCTGAAACCTTCGACTTTGCAGATTGGCGACCCCTGCGTTATTGCTGAAAGAACAGGCGTGATGACTGTGGGTGATTTCCGGATGAGCGATATGGCGGCGGGGGGAGTCGGGGCGCCATTGATTCCGTTTGTCGACGCATTTCTGTTTGCGCAAAACGATCAGGATGTGTTATGTCAAAATATCGGGGGGATCGCTAACTGTACATTAATTCAAAAGGACGGCGGCATCATAGCATTCGACAGCGGCCCTGGAAATATGGTCATGGATTTGATTGTGCAAAAGATGATAAAAGGAGCACGCTACGATAAAAATGGCGAACTGGCAAAAAGTGGAAGCGTTATTCCACAACTTTTAGAAGACTCTCTGAAGCATCCTTTCTTTGAAAAAACACCACCCAAAGCCACCGGACATGAGGATTTTGGCGAACAATTCGTACAGCAGTTTTTAAGCCAAGCCGCGGGAAAACCGCTGGAGGATATCCTGGCCACTGCATGTGAATTGACGGCGCAATCCATTACCGGCGCCTATCGTAGATTCATTTTCCCTCACGGGTCGCCTAGAGAAGTTATTATCAGCGGGGGAGGAGTAAAAAATGAGTTCTTGATGCAACGCCTGCAAACCCTATGCCCTGCATTACGCTGGCAAAGTATAGAAAAGTACGGCGTCTCATCCGACGCCAAAGAAGCAATAGGTTTCGCGATCCTGGCCTTCTCAACCTTGTGCGGCATACCAGCCAACATCCCACAAGTAACCGGCGCCGATCATGCAGTAGTTTTAGGGAAAATTACGCCGGGCAAAAAAGGGATAATAGCCTTTGGATAATATACAATATTAAATATGATTATAAAGTTGGTGAATTATGAATAATAATAGCAGGCGGGATGGTCTAAAATGTCTGCAAAATCAACCGAATTCTCTCCAAATATTCTATGTGCACTATCCTCGTAGAGGCAATTCCTTGTAGTTGCCCGATCTATTGGTTGCCTACGCCAATCGATAGATCGGGCGCCCACGAGAGGCGCCCCTACATGAAGCTAATCCACAAAAAATATTCTCCTCATCACGAGCAGCCGCTGGTTGCTCCGCAGTTCAGGCATTTGTAGCACGATCCATTGCGCACCATCATTGAGCCGCATTCATGGCAGGGGGGCGCGTCGGTCTGGGTTTCGAAAGCGAATGCTTTAGTTGAATTACCTACTCCAGCAGTAGATTTAGAATCAAGTTTATTATTCAAATCAGGAACGGGGAAATTATCCTGGCTCAGATCAATGCCATTCTTTACGCCGCGGTCGATTATGCCCACAATTTTGCGGTCTTCATCAGAGAGAAATTTGGAAGCCAGCCAGCGGAAAATATAGTCCGTAATAGATTTGGCGATAGGGATTTCCGGATTGCCGGTAAAACCGGATGGTTCAAATCGGGTATGGGCGAATTTATTGACCAGAACTTTCAGGGGCACGCCATATTGCAGGGATAGCGAAACCGCTGTAGCAAAAGCGTCCATCATACCCGATACCACAGTTCCCTCTTTGGCCATGGTCAGGAAAATCTCACCCGGCTGACCTTCAGGATAAAGGCCGACCGTAATATATCCTTCATGACCGCCCACGCTGAATTTATGAGTAATGGCATAGCGCTCATCCGGCAACCGCCAGCGGTAAGGCTTCGGCGTCGCATCAGTTACGGAATTGGCGCGAGCATCGCTGGCTTCTTTCATAGCGGCGTTACTGCTGGTGTTCAGCGGTTGAGTCCGCTTGCAGCCATCCCGGTAAACCGCCACCGCTTTTAAGCCCAGTTTCCATGATTCGAGATAAACTTTCTCGATTTCTTTGGCGGTTGCTTCAGTGGGAAGATTGACGGTCTTGGATATGGCGCCGGATATGAATGGCTGGACGGCGCCCATCATACGAATATGCCCCATGTATTTAATTGAACGCTCGCCTTTAGATGGTTTGAAGGCGCAATCGAATACCGAAAGATGTTCCTGTTTAAGTTGCGGCGCGCCTTCGATGGTGTCGTTTTCTGCGATATAGGCTAAGATTTTTTCTTTGTCATCTTTTGAGTAGCCCAATCGGTCAAGTGAACGAGGTACGGTGTTGTTGATGATTTTGAGAGCTCCGCCGCCAACCAGATTTTTGTATTTAACCAATGCGATATCCGGTTCAATGCCGGTGGTGTCGCAATCCATCATAAATGCGATGGTTCCGGTAGGGGCCAGAACCGTAACCTGGGCGTTGCGGTAGCCATGCTGTTCGCCCAGTTCGTAAGCGCTATCCCAGGCTTTAATGGCCTCGTCACGCAGGTATGAATGCTCATTATCAGCATTTATATCATAGGTGGCTTTGCGGTGCATATCGATCACTTTGAGCATCGGCTCGCGATTAATCGCAAATTCAGAGAAAGGCTGCATCTCACGGGCGATGCGGGCGCTCTGGGCGTAGGATTCACCGCAGAGCAGCGATGTGATGACAGAAGCGTAAGTACGGCCTGATTCGCTGTCGTAGGCGTAACCGCTAGCCATGATCAAGGCGCCCAAATTGGCGTAGCCCAAGCCTAGAGTACGGTATAGGTGGCTATTTTCGCCGATCTTCTCGGTTGGATAACTGGCGTTATCGATAATGATTTCCTGCGCCGTTATCATTATATCAACCGAATACCTGAATTTATCCGCATCAAACGTACTATCCTCATTCTGATATTTCATCAGGTTAAGAGAAGCCAGATTACAGGCGGTATCATCCAGAAACATATATTCTGAGCATGGGTTGGAAGCATTGATGCGGTCAGAGTTAGGACAGGTATGCCAACGGTTGACGGTAGAATCAAATTGCATCCCCGGGTCGCCGCAGAGATGCGTTCCTTCGGCGATCATGCTCATAATTTCGCGCGCCTTATGAGTATCGCATAATTCATTACTCGCAACATAGCGAGTATGCCAATCACCGTCATTTTCGACTGATTTCATGAATTCATCTGTAACCCGGACGCTATGGTTGGCGTTCTGAAAGAATACCGAGTTGTAAGCCTCGCCGTTGAAGGAGCCATCATAGCCCATATCGATCAGCGACCAGGCTTTCTTTTCTTCCTTGGATTTCGATTGGATGAAATCGATGATATCGGGGTGATCTGCGTTTAAGATCACCATTTTGGCGGCGCGACGCGTCTTGCCGCCAGACTTGATAACCCCGGCGAAAGCATCATAACCCTTCATGAATGATACTGGGCCAGAAGCGGTTCCTCCACCATGCAGCAGTTCCTTGGAAGAGCGAATCGGAGATAAATTAGCCCCGGCGCCGGAACCATATTTGAACAACATGCCCTCAGTTTTAGCCAATTCCAGGATTGATTCCATAGTATCTTCTACAGAATTAATAAAACATGCGGAACATTGCGGTTCCTTTTCGACGCCGACATTGAACCACACAGGGCTATTGAAAGAAGCATGTTGATGCAACAGCAGATAGACTAATTCATCATGAAAGGCGTCGCGATCCCGCTCAGATGCAAAATATTTCTGCCGCTCGCCCCAGGAGACAATCGTATCCGCTACACGGGATATGAGTTGCCTGACGCTATTTTCTCTATTGTTCGTACCGTTTTGTCCACGGAAATATTTAGAAACAACTACATTAGCAGCCAATTGCGACCATGCTTTGGGAAATTCAACATTTTTTTGTTCGAAAATCGTTTCCCCTTTTTCGCCAGCTATCAAAGCATCGCGATACTCCCACTCAACTGTAGAAAACGGATCAACGCCCTCTTGAGTATAGATACGCCGAAAGTGCAATCCTTTACCTTCAGTGGATGTCGAAGCGCTCATATCTTTATTCTCAATTTCATGTTTCTGCTCGTTAGTAATACGGTTTGAATCGACCAAAGCCATGCCAATAATCTCCTTTATGGGCAATTGACTGATTTCCGCTGAAAAGCAAAGAAGAAATAACCCCTAAATAGCAACCATCAATTTATAGTAGGGAACAAAAAGATAACCCCTACATATTGTGGTGTCAAGACTTTTTTTGATTTTTTTTATTCTTTTTCATAGAGGATTTCCGAAAGCCTATATAAATTAACTACTTATTATCATCCAGCGACAATTAATAATTACATGAATAATAATTTATTTTTTTCTTGAACCTCTTGTTATCTATGCTAGTATTATTCTAACGTAATGAATTATTGCAACGATTTTCATTACGATGTTAATCTATTTATTTATTTCGATGGGGAATCAGGAGTAGGTGGATGATAGACAAGAGTCTAAAGAAACAATAAAAATGGACTCAGTAAATCCACGTAGATTAAAATGTCAAAGAACAAGTCCCGGTTTCATTTTGAGCAAGGCCTGAACTTTTTCCACAAGGAAAGTTACAGCCAGGCTTCGACCTATTTCGAAGAAGCCATTATGGAGAATCCTGAATATTCGGAAGCTTTATACAATTTGTCGTGTTGCTACTCCATGACCGGCGATAAAGATAAAGCCATAATGTATCTGAGCCGCGCAGCTAAACTGAATCCACACTGTATAGACTGGGCCAGCGAAGATCGGGAATTCAATGCATTACATGAAGATCCGGTCTTCAACAAAATAATTTCAGGCGAAGAGCCGGATGTGGAGCTGCAAGAAAACACAGAAAATGGTGAAGACGATCAGGATGACGAGTTTGAGGAATCTGAGTTCGAAAAGATCGAAGCCGATCAAGATGAAGTTACTGAAGAACAAAATACGGTAGAGCCCAGCGGTGATCCTCCTCCAAATCTGGAAGACGAAACGACTGTAAAGAAAGAACCAGTCAAGTCGGAATTCCCTCCTTGTATGTGTTGCGATGGTTTAATCGAAAAAGAGCGACGCCCAATTTATAATCCCCAGTTATCCTTAGGAATTGTCTTCATTGGCATTGCTATATCGTGCGGACTGGTGTTCTCCTTTTACGCCTTGATTGGCATCCCTGCCGTTGCAGTCGGGCTTTTCCTTTTTTCACAATTTGAAGAAACCTGGGTTTGCCAGAATTGCGGCGCCAGAGGCCCCGAATGCGGACAACTGAAATCAGAAGAAAGCAAAGATTTGTAATTCCTGCGATTAAATCCTACTTTTTTTTTAATTTTGATGCATTATCACATGGGTTGATATAAGAAATAATGCTTTGTTAAGGAATATTCGCCGTGCATAACTATACCCTGATTTATTGGAAAGATGATCGTTTCTGGCTGGGAAAATTAAAAGAGTATCCCGAAATAATGACTCAGGGCGAAACCTTGGAATAATTGGAAGAGAATATAAAAGACGCCTACCAACTTATGGTTATGAATGAACCTGAAAACAGCAGTTAGATTAAATCTTCAAAATTAACCGCCGTTTTCAGGATGATCAACAAGAATATCAGTGCAAAGACCTTCGCGCAGGTTTACCAGTCAAAAAGATTACCAGCGCTTCCCTGAAAATATCATCACCGCGATAAGAGACATGCATAATAGTATGCTCGTTTAGAAAAGCCGTGAATTGCTTCTTCTCTTCTGGAGTATCCAAAGGAAAAAGGCAAGCGCGAATAGGCGGCCTGGTACCCTTGCCAACGGGGAAATCACCGAAATTATCGGCAAGACATTTTTTGATAGTATCGATTCCTTTAGTCAACATACGTTGTACATTTTCCACAGATACATTGCCCAGAATTTCCGCTATACGCTTGGGTCCGGCGCCAGTCATTAACGTCAGTAAAATGCAGTAACGCGATACGCCTTTTAACTTATTTATGGCAATTTTGCGCACCAATTCGATCTTTTGAATGCTTTCATCTTCCCAGTTGGAATCTACAAAACGATCCAGCAATTCAATCATGTCATCTTTTGCATAGAGCATGTCCATCAAGAGAGGATCAAGTGTGTTTTCATTTTTTGAACGGTCGATTGCAACGTCTTTTAACAAATTTTCCCATTCAGGAGGATGAATTGCTTCACCGTAACATCTTGTTTTTTCTTGTTTTGTAGATGTATTCATAATAAATCTCCCTTTCGTTTTGATCGATTGTCAATCTAAATTCATTACTGACAACGTCATAAAATGTAAGAATTAAAAACGTTAAAGGGCAAAAACCAGGCCAAAATTGCACATCCGTACAATTTATTTTTCTATTGAGAAGGTTTATCAGATCATGAAGCAACATCTTTGATCCATTTGCTTAAATCTGACAATAAAGATTTGAGTATTGCGGATTCTTTTCCTGAGAGATTATGCTTTTCTTCTAAATCATTGCTTAGATTAAACAGTTCAATTTTTTCCATGTTTTCTTTTTGAGTTACAACAAGTTTCCATGACCCTTGGCGTACTGCCTTCTGATTTTTAAATGCCCAGAAAAGTGTTCGATTAGGGATTCCCCGGTCTGAAAGCAATTCAGGCATGAGATCCACCCCATCCAGATATAGTGATTCGGGTAGTTGCAACTTCGCGGCTGAAGCAATGGTTGGAAAGACATCCAGGCTGATTGCCGCCTCTCCACAGATTCGACCTGGTGCGATGCTCCCCGGCCAATAAGCAATGGCTGGAACACGGTGCCCGCCTTCCCATAATGCGCCTT
Source organism: bacterium (assembly GCA_963662285.2). Classification (GTDB taxonomy): domain Bacteria; phylum Hinthialibacterota; class Hinthialibacteria; order Hinthialibacterales; family Hinthialibacteraceae. Next base: position 1,525,907 of record CAXXMV010000002.1, on the reverse strand, counting down.
TATAGCCTCGTAGCAGCCCGTTGGAACCAGCCTTTGTCGCGCCGTTATCGGAACAGAAAAAGATCAGCGTATCTTTCTCGATATCGTGTTCACGCAATTTTTTTACGATCTGTCCAATACCATGATCCATTTCTTCGACCATGGTTTTATAGGCATTGGCGACATCTTTCCGGCTTCCGTGAGATAAAAAATCACCATCGACGGTTCGATCAGCTTTATCTTCCGGCCCTTGGTATGGGTAATGAGGCGCTTCGTGAGCAACGTAGATGCAAAACGGTTTCGATTTATGCTCTTCTATAAATTGCACAGAGTGCTTAGTGATCAAATGAGTTGTATAACCCTCTTCTTCAACGAGTTTATCATTATGCCGCCAATCATAGACTCCGCTTTGATCTATGTGGGAAATATAATCGACATTGCCGCTCAGGTATCCCCGGAACTCATCGAAGCCATGGTTCACCGGATTGAATTCCGGTTTATATCCCAGATGCCATTTTCCGAACAGTCCAGTTGAATATCCTGCCTTTTTAAATACTTTCGCGAAAGTTGTTTCGTCAGTTGATAGGCCTTGATCCCGGTGTTTTGCGACGGTCAACACTTCCGGGATTCCACAACGCTGCTGATAACGTCCTGTGACCAATCCCGCACGCGTAGGGCTGCATACGGGACAACTGGAATGATAATCCGTGAAGCGAACTCCTCCACCAGCCAGCGCGTCCAGGTTCGGTGTTTGAATAAAGTCGTTACCGTAACAGGATAAATCACCGAAGCCGAGATCATCCGCCATGATAACGATAATATTTGGAGGACGTTTAGATTTTCGCACACTGCTGCTTGCGTTCAAGATGAGATTAGATGCGAGAATACTACAAGCCCCGAAAGTCTGTAGAAAATGGCGCCGGTTCATCATGATGGTTCGTCACTCCTTTTATAATGATCGTATCAATGCAACCACGTCACAAGTTTCTTATTTTATCCATAGACTTTATAGTTTTTAGATTTGTATTCAATGTATTTGCCAACATTGGAAATTTCCAATGTTTTCGGATCATTCATATATTTCCGTGGACAGCAGTGATCTAAAATGCATTATAACTAACCGTACATTTAAAATAATTGCTAGAATTCTTGCATCAAATCTCTAGATTCTATAGGCTTTACTTATAATCGTGAGATTTATAACCGAGGTTCTTCAAAATGGAAAATAAAGAAAATAGGATTCAACCTAGATCTCTGCTGAAAAAAACTGGCACAGAGGGATTTGAGCAGGAAGGTCTTCAATTCCAACGCCGCAAAACACTCTGTGCAGGCGCGGTCATCGGTTAAATCCGCATCCCAGAAATCAACCTGTTTTTCTGCATTGGCTGCTTTTTCTATGCTTTCAAATTGGCCTGGATTGGCCACTATAGTAATATCAGCGGACGCCTGTATTGAGGCGAATAAAATGAGCGAAAGATAAAATACCTTCTTAGTCATGATGGTCTTGCTTCTAAAACGGATATGTTCTGTGTGCTTCACAAATAACTGCAACATTATTTCAGGTCAAACTTATTCATCCAGTAGATATAGGATTGTGTTTGCTCTTTCAAGAGCTCTGGTTGTGAAGATGATGGGGTAAAGTTTTTCGTAATACCATAGTTTGGCGAAGTAAAGACCTATTGGCGATGGGGGGAACTCTGCGCCTTGGTTGGTTTTGTTGATGAGCCAAACTATGCCTTGTTGAATTGAATTTTTAATATTTTGCTGATCAAAGCATTCTGGCGCAATTTCATGTTTATAACACCAGGTCAGTGTTAGAGATAGAGCACTGACCGCCAGGGCGGTTTCTTCAATGCTTGAGGGGATATCATTTGCGCCTCCCCAACCTTGATCCGTGTTTTGAGTTTGCAGGATGTATTTATGGCCTCTTGATATCATCCCGGTAAGGTCATTGTCCGGGATTATTTCCAGGCTTGCAAGAGATGATATTACCAACGCTGTTCCATAGACGGGATTCTCTTCTTTTGGGGCGTGGTTGTTGCCGAACCACAGAGGTATCCAGGAACCATTTTCTTTTTGCGCGGTTTTTAAGTAATGCAGGTTTTTCTTGATGGCCTTTTTGATTTTTAGATTGAGGCGCTCTGGCAACTTGTTTGTCTGCGACCAAATCATTAATGCTGAAATGAAATGAGCGCTTAGATCCGGGGCGCTTTGATCGAAGGGAAGTTTTCCCCAGCCGCGGCAGAAAGTCGGGATGCCGCCATCGCTGTTTTGCAATTGCAAAAACCATAGAATGCCTGGTTGGATAGATTCTCTCACTTTTTCATTATAAATTCCCAGGTTTTGTAATGCGATAAGAGTTCCTGCCGTGTCGTCAGCGTCGGGGACGCCTCCCGCTAAATCAGTCCAGGCCCATCCTCCTGCGCCTGCGCGGGTATAGGGATGAATGTCACGGTTTTGTTGCATCAATAGCCAGGTTGTGATGGCCGTCCGGTCTTTTTCTTGAAGGATATTGTGAAAATCTTTGTTAATCGCAAGTGCATTTATGCTTAAAGTTGTTACCCATGTGGCCAGGTTAGTATCAATGGGCCAGCTGCCATCTTCTCTTTGTGATTGCGTTAAAAACTCAATGGCTTTTTTGACGACGGGATTATCTTTTTCATTGGATGATGCCAGCGACATGGTTACAAAACTTGTTAGCGGCGTTGCTTCCAGAAATCCACCGCTGCCGGGCTGTATGCGGTTTAGGAGTTTTAATGTTCTGGAGCGAGCTAGATTGCGCACGATTCGCACCAGGAGATTCTTGGGAGGAGCGTGATGATGCCTTACCTGACCGATAGCGATTAGCGCGGGAAGCGCATAACTGACAACCGTGATTCGCAGCCATTTTAAGCACCAGAACGGAACCAGGGCGAACTCAAAAGGCAGCGGTTTAATTAATGACCATGTTTTACAGTCTGAGCCGAATCTCCCGCTTAAGACGCAATGCGTCAAGATCGGTACAGAGAAAGTCCGGTCTTCTCCATAGCAAGCGGTGATGGTATCCGCGAGTGCTTCAATATCTAAACTGCCTGACTTCTTAATTATCCACTGACCTGCTCCATCTATGGTCTTTTGGTAGATAGATTCATTTTCCGCTACAGCATAAGCGGCCCATGCCAACGTGGTTGTACTGATATTGCTTGGACTGCATGCGCTATCCCCCCAGCCGCCATCCTGGTTTTGGTTATGAACTAGCCAATCCAAGCCCTTTTGGATGCGGCGCCGGTGTTTTTTAGAGTCGGTTAACGCCAGGGCCACAACCGCCGTTGCGGTTGAGAGGGCGCTGCTGGAAAGTTCGCCTTCCCAATGGCCTTGTTGGTTGCGTTCATGGAGTAAGCGTTGCCGGGTATTGTTTAATGTTGTTGTTAGATCATTGATGTTGAAACTCATGTCAATCCTCTGTTTATTCTAATAAGTTACCAAGCGCAAGCAATCCATAGAAGGTGTATTCGCAATCAACTGTTTCATCAACGGTCATCCCGCAGAAACCGTGTTTACGCCAAAGGCTATTAACAAAGTTTAAGCAAGGCTCACGGATTTCATCGAGGGAAACGTTTAACGCTTTTAATGCATGCAGAGCGGTAGCTGTGGATAATAGATCGGGGAGAGGCAGCAGAGATGCGGCGTAGAATCCACCATCCGGATTATGTCTGTTGAGCAGCCATTGCCTGGTTTCATCTGGAACCGCAACGCTTAAATGCTTGAGCAGGATAACGGCGCCTGATGTGATTGGCGTTAAACCGTTGGCATCCGTCTTAAACGCAAAACCTTCTTCAGCTGCTTCGTTGGAAAAGAGCCAATCAATAATGGCCTCCTGATCGGGCATGGCCTCTTCTAAATCCTGATACGCGCTCAATGCCATGAATGTGCTGTAAATTGAACTTTTTTTTTCTCCTGGCCGATTGGCGAATCCTGTTGGGCCGATCCAGCAGCTTTTGATCTGTTCTATGATTGAAGCGCGCTTTTCAAATGAAGGCTTTTTATCAGGTAAATTCGCCCAGCAGCGGGCCAGGCAAGATAAGTGAACAAGATCGAGAGGTTGACCGGCGCTGATAGAGTTTAAATAGGCTTCAATTTTATCTACGGGCAACTCTGCATTAAATGATAACAGGATTTTCATGGCGAAGACGGTATAGTATAAATCGCTCGCCGTGCTGCGTCCGCGGTATCCGCCATCAGGATTGTGTAAGCTGCTCACGAAATTAATGATTTGATTGGCTATGGTCGGGTTTAAACTAGCCGCACCGAATTTGGCGGTTTGGATCATCTCAAGTCTTATAGTCATTGCAACAACCCATATTTGTTATATCACTGAAGATTTTGCCAATAACCCGGTGAAGAACGCATTTTAAATTTGGATTATCAATAGGTGAGAGTACTGAATACGCATCATTCTTGTATTGTTGGAATAACGCCTGAATGTCATTAATAACTTTCAGTTGTTTCATTAGGTTGTAGATTTGGTCTGCGCTTTGCGCGTCTGATGTTGACTGTTGCCAAAACGCTTTGAGTATTTTTTTGTCGCCTTCATTGGCTTTCTTATAAGCGACAGCCATGAGCAGAGAGATATCCATTGAGTTATGGTTATTTAGGCTCTGCCCTTCTTCCAAACCGCTATCGGAAAAGTCGTCTCTTATTTGATAGGCAATGCCCAAAGCCGTGCTGTATTGCTGGAGGATATTGCCGATCTTATCATCCATACCGGCAAACATGGCTCCAAGCCTGAGCGCAACTTCAAAAGCCGGGGCGGTTTTTTGTTTGTAGATATCGAGAATATCATTGATGGAGAGTGGTGAGCGATGTTGTTGCCAACAGAGTTCTGCGCCTTGGCCTTGGCATAAGGTCCGGTGTCCAAGAGCCGCGATATACAGCATGTCTACTTTCTGGTCATTAGAGATATCTAATTCTGCAATCAGGCGGTATCCGTCGCCGACCAGAATATCGCCGACATTGAGCGCAACGGGAACGCCGTATTGGACATGCAGCGTCTCTTCTCCATATCGCAGGTTATCATTATCTTCAATATCGTCATGGATGAGCGATGCTTTATGGAAGCATTCGATTGCGATTAATAATTTACATATCGATCCGGGCAACGGCGCTGAAGAGTCGTCGCGTAATGATTGATAGACGCATGCCGCTAGATAAGGACGCCAGCGTTTGCCAGATTTTGCCAGCCACTGAAGGGCGATCTTTTCGGTTTCGCTCTGTGGGGATCCCATGTAGGATTCTAGCGTTTTGAGATCGAAACAGTTTTGCACTTCTTGTTTGAGTGAGTTTATATCCATTCTTGGAACGGGATTATCTGAGTTGAGGTAAATGGCTTCCCAGACCCAATCCATGTCGGTATACGTATCAAAGCACCCATCGCGGAGTAAGGGAATTGCGATTCCAGGTATGGCGCCAGCTTCCAAGTAGGGGAAGACTTTTTCTAAGACGGAGATGCAACAAACACCGATGACAGTTTCAATTTTTCCTGATTCGATCAAGGCCATAACAACTGGTGATCCTTCAGCGACCATGACCATATAACCTAACTGTTCGGCTTCGGTTTGTAGATCATCAATGGCGCAGTTCCCACAATGAGCGCAGATAAGGCCCAGGCTGTCTTCTTGAGCCTGGCAGAGTTCTTGGTGCTTAAAGCAACGCGGAAGAAGCAATAGTCTCCTATCATAAGGGATTTGACTGACGCGTTGAGACCAGAGTTCATTGTGAACCAGGATGGCTGTATAGTCTTGGTATTTTGCATCACATCCAGCGATCTTCAAGATTGCATTTGCATGGTATGATAGTTCATCTATGGATAGAGGGGCAATCAGGTTTTCTTGCTGAACATAGGCGTGGATAACCGAACGGAGTTCATCCCGCTCGGATTTGGTTTGACAGATGTTGTCCTGAATGGGTAGCGATTGGGTAGCCAGCGGCAGTTCCAATTTTGTCTCGTTTAATTCTTGCATTGATAAATCCCGGAATTTTTCTTATTCATAGATGACTATATCACCATATTATTTTATTGGACAGCAAGAGTCGTTTCCAATTGTCTAAACTTCTTGCGCCACGCGTTAATTTCTGTTTTACCCAAAAGTCGGACTAGCGCACGTTTGAGCCATGGCACGCCTCCTGCCCGTTGATTGTCCCAGTACATTTCAGGAACATGCTTAAAGTTGATTTCATAGCACATGGCATAGAGTTTCAGGTGTTTGGCGGTCATGCTTTCCAGTGTAAAGCGTTGTTCTCCCGGAAGCACCGGCTCATAGAACACCGGGAATACTACCGCAGATTGACGCGAGATTTCTTTCACGAGTTGGATCGTTCTTTCAACATCGTCTTCTGTTTCACCAGGGAGACCTAGAATGATGCTGAGAACGGGAAAGTAGCCTGTTCTGCTTAAACGGGCGACGGCGTCTTTGACCATGTCTTCCCAGTTTGAAGGATCGAAGGGATGCATTTTAGCTGCTCCGTTGGCCGCGACCAGATTTCCATTGGCGCTTTCGACGCCCATGTTCACCCACAGGTAATCACTCATTTTCTCCCATTGGAGAAGAGACCGGATTTCTTTGAGTTGGTCATCGCTCATTTGTAAGACCGACGAAATGTTGGCGTGGTCGATCTGCATGAATGAGAGTCCCTTGATTTTCTTCATTTCAGTAAATAACTGATGGAGTGCATCAAAATTGATTTTGGAACCGGTTGCGCCGTAGCGGAAAAAATCTTCGCTTCCACTAACAACTGAAGTTACTCCCTGAGAGACATTGGTTTCGATGTCGGAGAGGATGGTATCGGCAGGTAAATGCACCATCGGTTGTTTGGCGAGCGTGCAGAAACGGCATCCTTTTCCGCAGCCCCGCGAGAGTTCGATGATTCCAAGGAGTGAAGCATGACGGATTTTAGGTATGTCGCCGACAGTGTTGTCTTTTTCTATTGTCGTGAATGAAGCGTCTTTATCATTGAGTAGATCGCGGATTAAATTAACGCCTTTTGATTCACCGTAGCCAATAAAGAGATGGTCTATTCCCTGGTTTTGACATTCTTGCGGAGCGTTCTGCCATTGCCATGCTCCAGCTCCGCCGCCAATAACTTTAAAATTGAATTTCTCCTTGGCCTTTTTCAGTTCGCCCATCATCTTGGCAGTCCAGACTTTAGTGTAGAGTTCTCCGCTCCAAAATTTGTCGGTAGTAGTGTTGCTCATACCTTGCCCGAGTGGGTCGCTGGAACTGATCCCGACTATTTTCACCCATGGTCCCAGGAGAGATTCTAGCGCTTCTGGAGTTGTGCAAACCACTTCGTCTTCATGTAACACGCCTTGTTCGATTAGAGCCGCTTCTAAACGGCGCAAACCTAAAGGGACGGCCATTGCGCGGCCTTGGCTGTCCGTAGGCATTTTTGGCGATACAAGCAATTTCATAGCCAGTTCAGGGACTTTCGTAGTTTGCATGGTGGCGAAAATACCCTCGAACAGAATTTTATAATTACTGGAAAGCGTCCGGTCCGCAACAAGAATGACTGAAGGTTTCAAAGATGAATTAACCACTGCTGTTTATATCTCCTTTATTGCTTGACGGTGCTTTTTTTACAGGATTCATATTACCCATTAGGCCGATCTGAACGGGAGATGATGGCTCGCAGCCGCATTTTTTCCGTTCTTCCTGAGCCAAAGCGATGTCTTGCATCGTTGGATAATTTCCTTTGGCCCCGGCAGTTCGTTTTCGCAAGATATCTTGCAGATCACCTTGGAGAAGAATATTCAGATTCGTTTCTTGTTTTACTTCATTTGGTTGAATATCGCTTCCATTTATTTGTGATGATTCATGTTTCGGGAATATGATAGCTCTTTCTGGACAGACTCTTGCGCAAGCGGGGCAGCTGGTTTTGCAATTTGAGGGATTCCTAACAATGACATTCTCTTTTTCATCCAGTTCAAAAACACGGAACAGACAGAAATTCAGGCACTGTTTGCAGTGTGTACAGCGATCATAATCAATGACCGGGAACCAGGGAATCCAGGTAACATCCATTTCAGGTTTGATTTCAGCCTGATCCTGTAAGCATGAACTGCATGGTTTTTCTATGTTTAATGATTGCAGAATCGCATCGGCATTCATCTCGCGCATATTGAGCACCGTTGTTTTTTCGGGCATCTCTGATCCTGCCAGATGAAATAACCATTTGACTGCGCGTTCGGTGCAAGCAACGATAGTATGTTTTTGATCGTTTTTTAATTTGCCGAACCATTCATCTTGATTCGCCGCTAAACCGCAAAGATCATCCACCGAATTGAATTCAATGGACGACTTGTTTAGCGCATTGCAAACGGTTTGTTTGACGTCTTCCGGGATTGAATCGCTATTCTTACATTGACAGAAAACAAGAGTTGATCGATTCATTTTGATAGATTCATTCATTAAAGTCATACCTGGCCCTCAGCCCTGTAATTCAGCGTCTTGCTTCTTTTTCCATCGTTTTTCTTGGTTATAATCTTCTATATATTTAACTGATATTTATTATACCCAATAATCTTAATTATTGATTCATTGAGTTAAAAATATGAGCCGATAAGGTTTCTCAACTTTTCACGTTGTCCACGACTCATAGTAATTTGCTTTCCACATTTCAGAATAACAATATGGTTATTATCCACATCGGGCTGCATCTCTTTGATTTGATCGATGTTCACGATGGTTGAACGATGGATGCGCAAGAACTTGGAAGGATTGAGTTTTGCTTCGATGTTGTTCATCGTTTCACGAAGAAGATGAGTTTCCTGGCCGGTATGAATATCAACATAATTTCCCGCCGCTTCAATCCACTCTATTTCTTCGGCTTTAATAAAATAGATGCGATTTGCCGCTTTGATCAGAATTCTTTCTATATAATTTTCCTTATGTTTAATCTGCTCCATTAAATCATCAAGGCGTTTATGGATATTATCCGCGGCTTGATGGTTAATTAATGGCATAACTCGTTCAACCGCAGCGATAAGCCTTTTGGAATTAAATGGTTTTAATAGATAATCGAATGCATGATTCTCAAATGCTTGAACGGCATACTGATCGTAAGCAGTAACAAAGATTATCGTTGGCATATTCTTCACGCCAATGGTTCGAATCACTTCAAAGCCATCCATACCGGGCATTTGAATATCCAAAAAAATAAGGTCAGGCTTGTTTTCCAGTATCGATTTTACTGCTTGAAGACCGTTAGAGCATTCTCCAATGATATCGATCTCTTCAACCTCGCCAAGCAACGCGCATACTCTATCACGAGCGAGTGATTCATCATCAACGATCAGAGTGCGTATCTTAGGAATACTCATGATTTGTCATTTCTTATGTTATCTTTTTTTTCTGTAAATGGAATTGAAATTGTTACAATCGTCTCATTGTTTTCCGTACGTCCAAATTGCAAATCGAAAGACGATCCATATAATTTTTCCAGGCGTTTCCGTGTATTGCTAAGGCCAATACCTTCTTTATCTTTTACATGAAGAAAACCTTCTCCCGTATCCAGGACTGACACGCTTAAAGCATCCCCTAAACGTTGACTTCGAATGGTAATCTTGCCGGAGCCGATTTGTTTTGAAATCCCGTGGCGGAACGAGTTTTCTACAATGGGTTGCAGAAACATGCTTGGAACCCAGGCATCTAAGGCGTCTCGCTCAATTTGAAATTCTGTGGTTAAACGGTCCTGAAAACGTTTTTTTTCGATATCCAGATAATGTTGTAAAAAATCAAGTTCCTCCCCAAGAGTCACTTCCTGTATGTCTGTTGTTCTTAGACTATATCTTAACATGTCGCTTAGATTGATAATCATATCTTCTGCGGCGTCGACATTCTTCCTCAAGAGCGATGTGATGGAGTTTAACGTATTGAAGAGAAAATGGGGTTGGATTTGCATCTTTAACGCGCTCAGATGCGCCTGGGCCAATTGAACTTCGAGTTGCGACGATACCAGCTTGCGCTCTTGCAATTCCTTGTAGTATTGAATCATGTATATGAACATCATAATTAACCAATAGGTCAACAAGAGAGCAAATGTCTTTGGAGAGAAAAAGGTATAATATATCACATCCAACAATGGTTTTGGGTTAGGATTTGTATTCCAAAAATGGACCTGCATCGTTTGATCTAATAATGTTTTCCCCAGGATGACGATAAAGGATAGGAGAAAATTGATGGAAATATTTCTTACAAGAGATTGTGCCTGTATGGGGAAAGTTTTATATATCCAGTAGATGAGAGGAATGAATAAAATCCATAAGTACCACTCCGTCAATCCCTGAAAAAGGATCATGTACGGAGAATCGTATTTCCCGTGTTTGGTTGCAAAGAACCAGAAAGGTAATGCGGAGATTATGCCCGCAAGGGTAAAGAATCCGAAGAGAATCATTCCCTTCCAAACATTTTCATGAAAAAACTTTAAGTTCATTAAATTCTTGCCTATAGTAGAATCAACTCATTATAACCACAAAAATGAGATGCGTCTGAATAAATAAATTATTGAGGAGAAAGTGGTGTACGTTCTCCGCCAACTATTGTGATATCTCCGTCAGATACGACACCATTACTCATATCATAGAGAATGGGATATCCAATAAAAGCGTTAAATATTTGATTCGGCCCCAGAGAACTAAGTCCATAATTATTTGGTTTACCCAAATTAGGTGCTTGACGTTCATCTCCAGCATGATTTCCGAATGTTGTATAAATGTATGTATAAGGTCCGCCATTTGGAAACAGCAATTGAATTCCCGTTTCTGGAGGAAATTCTATATCGTTGGCATGAAACGGATCATTCGGTAAATTCGACATAAATGCTATTGGGGTTGTTAAAACTTTGAGTCTAGCCGCTGTATCGAAATCCATTGGATTAAAATTTGGTAAATCATCTCCATCGGGAGGATATGAATTATAATTGATCCGATACGTTTCAAGCGCTGTGGAAATTGAACGCATATCCGCTTTTGTTCGTGCTACTTTTGCTCGTACTTGGGCGCTCAGGAAATTAGGGACAGCTATCGCCGCCAATATTCCAATAATCGCAACGACGATCAATAACTCAATAAGTGTGAATGCTGGAGCATTCCTTTGGAAAATAAAACTCATTTTTCTTTCCTTGTTGATTATAAAATTGTATGATTTTCTCGACCAAGAGAACGCGATATTGTTACATCTGCTCTTGTCCAATGCAGTAAAGATTGTTCTCGCCCCGGATATAGATCGCTCCATCTGAAAAAGCGGGAGTCGCCTGCGTTTTTTCACCTAACTCGCATTTCGCAATCTCTTTGAACTCACGGCCATTGTTAATTATTGTCATTACACCATCCTCGGCCAATAAATAAATACGATCTCCAACTTGGCTGGGAGAAGCGGTAAATCCATTTTTCAAATCGTGTTCCCAGATTGTTTTTCCTGTTTTAGCGTCATAGCAAATAAGATATCCTCCCGATTCCAGAAGGTATAAAAAATCCTCCGTAGCTAATGGACTGCAAATATCTGCTACAACGTCACCGAAAGCCCATACAACATTTGTATCGGTAACATCACCCTGTCCCCCAGGGCGGATTGCGGCGCACAAGGCCATGGCATTGGCGACAAATACAAGACCATCTGAATAAACAGGAGAAAGCGTTACTTCTCCACCCAAACATTCTGCTCTCCAAAGTTCTTTTCCGGTCAATGGGGCATAGGCAATTACCCAGGGATTGCCGCAAGTGATAATTTCCTCCCGCTTGCCTGTGTTAATAACGATTGGAGTCGCCCATGAGTATGGAAGATTTATCTTTGCGCTCCAAGCAACAGCTCCATTATTGGTTCTAAGCGCCACTATTTTTGAAAGCCCATCATCATCAAAACCCTGATAAAGTTGAACAATTAGAAGGTCTTGGTAAACTAGCAACGAACTCGCATGGCCAAAATCGTTTTTGATTGGGCCAAGACATTTTGACCATATGCTATTCCCATCAAAATCAAGACAAAAAATATCTCCGTTGGCAAAGATGGAGAATATTCGCTTGCCATCGGTTGCCGATGTCGAAGCGGTCAATACTGAAGACTCACGCAATTTTCGGTAATCCGAATCACTTGAAATATTGTCTACTGATTTTCGCCAAAACAGGTCTCCCGAATTGGCGTTGAAACAATAGACTTCTCTTTTTTCTCTATCAGCTCCAGTTACAAAAACACGATCGCCCCATAGCACCGGAGAATTTTCACCGGGAAGAGGAATCTCTTTTTTCCAAAGAACACCTTCGCCTGTCTTTCCATTCCACGAAGTGGGGATATTCGTGTAGAACGATATTCCCAGTCCATTGGGACCACGAAAGCGGGGCCAGTTCTTTTCGATTTCTTTTTGCTTGGAAGGTACGTTTTCATCGGCTTGAGCTTCAGGCAAAAATACTAAATCAGTCATAAAAAAAGCGAGCGTGACAAGAACTTTTAAAACGAAATATTTGGTAAGGGAATGATATTTAATCTCTATACTCGTCATATCTATCCTATAGGCCTACGGCATGAATAACATGCCGTAGGTTTGCTGAGTTCGACTATTCATAAATCAATTTCATGGGATCATTTAGCGACTTTGACGCACTTTAACTGGCTGTGATCCCGGATAAGGAGTTTGCCGTTGGAAAGAGCGATTGGAGCCCAGTTCTGAGTTGAACCTCCAAAGCGGGCTGCAATGCCTTCAGCATTTAATCCAGCTTCACCGAGTAATTCAGCTGTTGCCAGTGGTTTAAACTCTTTCGGATCAGGTTCTATTAGGTATAAAGTTTTTGCGCCATCAGTAGCTAGAATCAGGCCGTCAACCAGAATCATACTGCCTTTATTAAAATTGGGTGAACGTCCTGTTTTCCACATAATCTCACCATCCATATTCATGCATACAAGGCCGTCACGTTTACTATTGGTTGAGAACTGAGCGTAGAAATAACCATTATGTAATATCGGCGGTTTGGTTTGATCGCCAAAATCGTTATGCTTGAAAAGTTCTGTGGCAATGTAGCTGCCATCTGCTTGTTTTTTGACTTCGACCATAACCGCACCGTGTTCATATCCACCAACAACAAGCACTTTATTGTTACCGGCATCCACTGCACTCGGTACGGAAATATGACATTCCCACTGCTTGTATTCCCAAAGGATTTTTCCAGTAAGGGGTTCTAGTCCAACAATATTACCGAGAGTTTGCGGCATTCCTCTATTTCCAAAGGGATTAGTAGATGAAATAACCATTACAACATGGTCTTTTCCGTCTATTTTCACAACTGAAGGACTGGCATATGATTCATTGCCAAGATTGGGCGTCTTCCATTTAATAGCTCCAGTGAGTTTGTCATAAGCCACGACGCCCGCGTCCGGAGCTTGCGAAGCCAAAATCAGCAAATCACCATAAACCAACGGACACTGTGTTATAGCCCATATCGGGAGCTTAGTTCCACCGAAATCCGTCCAAACGTTCTTATTCCAGACGGGTTTGAGTGTGCTTATATCGATGCAATATAAGTCGCCGTTATGTCCGCAAGAATACACATAATTGCCGTCTACAATCGGTACGCTTCTCGAACCAGGAAACATGACTTCTCCAGGAGCATCATAAGCAAAGTTCCAGAGTTCCTTGCCATTCGAGAAATCAAAACACCGAATGTTATCACCGACTTTATCATCCCTGTCGAGCAAATAAACCTTGCCGTCTTTGATAACAGGTCCGCCATAACCTCTATTAACTGGAACCGTCCATAGAACCTCCAGACCATTTTCAGGCCAGGAATGTAAAATACCTTTTTCCGGCGACGTTGAGTTTCTGTCCGGACCAAGATATTGCGGCCAGTCTGAAGATTCAGAATTCACGACGAACAAAGTTACACTGAGTAAAAACAATACGAGGTATGAACCAAAACGTTTCATAAAAGAATCTCCTTTTGCATAAATATCAAAGGGTAAAAGTCGAGGCGTACTGTATGCCCCACTTTATTCAACCATTTTGTATTCATGTTTGATATGTAGGATAGTCCAATTTAATTTAATTAGAGCGTAATTTGTGATAATTTACAGATTGTTGGGATGAATTGTATATTGCAGGGATAATATTTCATTCCTCAAAAAAATAAACTAGAATCTATCGATTATTATATAAGTGATTTATTAATAAATTATCCCTACAGCTAATCGGACTGATGCTCCACTAATATGAAAATCAGCCATTTATGTAAATTATTATTTTTGTAGGGATTACAAAATTGAGTATTTCAATAATATATCGAAAAAAGGAGATGTTTTTTTAATGAAGGATTCCAAAGAGGATTCCTCGGCTGGAATATGTTATCAATTAAACAATCATAATTCAAATTTTTTCATTGCCGTTAAAAACTCAAAATGACCGTACGATCCGATTTTGAAACAGTTGTCGTTATATCATAATAAAGACTGCCGTCAGCCTAAAAGCTTATGTCTATGGTAAAAATCTTAAGTCTTGTTATTGCTTAGGTTCTAAAATCTCTAATTTCAGACCTCCTGAGCTCACCCGTGGTTTTCGGTTCTCGCGGGATTTTGTTAGGATACTGGAGGGAAGGCCAATCCTGCAGAGTATGAGGGAGTTAAAAAAATGCCGCAGACCTTATTACCTCTATTCGCATCAGGCGAAGGATTCATATCCGAGTTGATCTCCTATCAAAAAAAAAAGACCTGAACGGCAGCAACAAAAGCCAGCGCAACGCCCACCCGTTTCGAGACCTCGCTAGACGTCTGCAATGGCGGCGCCCGAATCGGTCGGGCAATGGAGCCGCATCTTGTCACGGCATTGGATGGATAACAATCCATGCTTCTTCCATAGTTGATAAAGGCTTCTTAAAAATGACCAATTCATCCGGCGGGTAATCCGGCTTGAGTAAGACGAAAACCATCCAACTTTGGTTAAGACATTTAAATTTGCAAAAAGCCTGAGACTTCTGTCCATGCACCAACGGTCATCTTCACAATATCTTCTGACATCAGATAATTTTAATGCGAGAAAACTAAGGATCGATGAAAACTTATTGATGGTTTTGGTTTCGGGGTAATGGGAATCACAAATGACCTTGTCAATGCCATAGGTTCTGAGGATCGGCAAAAAGCACAGAATCCCGATGGACGATTCGGAAGTAAATTTCTCCGCGTGGAAAGTTAAGGATGCGCTTTCCGGCGCCGCAATAATTTCTTGCAGTGCAGCGGCGTTTTTTTGGCGTTGGCTTCGCCCGGGATTTACATACCAAAATATATTCTAAAACGGGCATACGATTCTTAAACCTATAACATTGATTTGCTAAAACTTAGGAGAGAGTTGTGGGAAATTAATGATAGAATAATTTGGGGTGGATAGTCTCATGAAAATCAGTGATAAATAAAACCGTTACTTTCACACACTTTTAGTGATAGTGAATGCATTTGTTCTTCATCATATTTTACTCACTTTTCCAAGATGATATCAACTTTGGTATAGTCAGATAAATACGACGAGGTTCGAATCTCACCTGTATGGTGCCCTTTAATGTTGCCAGTCAATAACTATTGTTCTTTAATTATATCATTCAACATCCAGTACTCTGTTTCTATGTCATTATAAGCAAAAAATGATATATATTTCCCGTCGGGTGACCAAAGAGGGTAATATGGTATCCCTATCTCATTTGGTATTTTAATATAACTAATTTCCCCGTCATCCGTAGAAATCAGCCATAATTTATCACTTTTTATGTACCTACCGACACTAAAGATAATAAACTGACCATCGGGTGACCATTCCAAAGAAGGATTTCTTACTTCAGCAAGGGGTTTTCTGAATAATTCGCGCGATTGTTTTCCATCAATAGATGAAATCATAATAGAAAATGTTTCCTGTTCATGTTTAGCGTATACAATCTGTTTTCCAAAAGGTGAAATAGAAGGAGACGTAAAAAAACTGGTACTGGAGAACAGTTCATGCGTTGTATTTGTCGTTAAATCATGGCTGAAAATTGTACCTTTCTCTGAGTAAACCAATATTTTCCCATCTGGAGTAACAGACGGGTATAAATTTCGGTAAGTACTCGACTCTTTAAGTAATTCAATTTTTCCGTTTTCAACATCAACTCCAAATATACCTTTTCGACCTTTTTCATCAATTGAACCAGAAAGAATCATTTGTTTATTTGGAAGATATCTTTGTGATCTATCAAATGCATTCATATTTGGCGCTGTAATGTCTCGTAATATCATCCCATTATCTATAGATATAAAAGAATAGCCTCCTAGTCCCCGAATCATACGTTGTTGAATAATGTATTTCCCCTCTGGCCCCCAAAGATATACGCTAGGACCACTTTTCACAATCCTCTTTGGATTACCATTCGGTTTACCTGTTTCAATATCTATCGGTAAAACATACATCCAATGGACCTTTTGACCTTTTTGATATAAAAAATCATTCCCTTTTCCAAATGCAATGATTTCGTTCATAAAAAAATCAGGATGTACTACTTTGGGTATGCCTTCAAATTTTCCATCTTTGACAGGAATGGAAAATATATCGGAATCCAATACATCAAGGTGAACTTTTGAGTATCCAATAAAAATTATTGAATCTCCTTTTTCTGACCATGTTGGAAAAAACATCCAGATTGGCGGACATTTAAATTCATCAAATTCAGATGTTTCAAGGTTGAATATTTTAATACTATTTTCAAGAAGTTTTTTTCGTGCCAGGTAAACTACATAGCGACCATCTGGGGAAAAACTTGGAGTAAGACCACCTCTATGTCTGCCCCCCGCATCATGATTATCTTCAAACAAGAAATTTATTTCTTTTGATTCAAGATTAATCAAAGAAACTTTTTGAGTATCCTTATTATTTTCAGTACACAAAAGCGATTCGCCATCAGGAGACCAATCAACAACGCTTTGAGTTGTCTTATTTAATATTGCTTCAATATTTTCTGTTTCGAGGTTATAGATAGAGATATTCATTACCCCTTGATCATCGTAATAATTGATTGCTATGTTTTTTCCTTTCGTATCCCATATGGCATTTACACAATAATGATCATCTAATAATGTTTGAATTGTATTTGCATTAAAATCATATAAAACTAAATTTTCTTTATCATAATTCTCATTATATTGAATACCAATTATTTTTAAGCCATCCGGAGAAATCGATGTTGGATAAATACCTTGAAGATTTAATTTTGTACTATATGGAAAGGTTGAATTTGATTTAGATTTGTTGGTTACGAATTTGTTTTCTGCTTTCACTGTTGGTAATAACACACAAGCAACGAACAACAATAAAATAGTCATTCCAGCAGATAATCCTACTTTCAATTTTCTCTCAGTATCTAAAATTCTCATCATTCTCCTCCTGACTTGCGTCTTGTAATCGATTATCCCTAAAGGAACTGTCATGAATGCGGGGAAATTATTGGTTTGTCGCACCAGCGACAACAAACCCTCTCCGCAATCGGCACGGGGGATGTCGCAAAAAATCAACGCTTCGTCATCACATGCATATTCGCGCAACTGATTGATTCTATTATTGGTTAGCCAGACGATTGGATGGAAAAAGAAAATAATTTGAATGATTTTCTGAAAAAATGCTACGAACGAATCCCTGCGGCGAATATGAGCCAACTCATGCAGTAGAATCCACCGGAGTTGATTTACGTTGAAACGTTCGTCCATATTTGTGGGGATGATAACGGCTGGTTTGATAAAACCGTAGGCCATCGGACTTTTTACCCAGTCCGCCGTCAACCAACGCACGGATTGTTTGATTTTGGCGATTTTCTGCAATTTCAATAAATCGATGGGAAATTGATCGGCCTTCAGCAAATGAGTGCATTTGAGCAGATGGCGGGACGCGATCTCCGACCAGCCAAAAAGCGCCAACAGAAATATTGTCACAAGAGCCCACACAAGCGCGATCGGTCTGTAAACCATTAATTGCGGAGTGCTCCGAATGACGGATTCGTCAATTTGCGATGATAAGGAGGGGGTGTATACCGCATCCTTCTCCATGCCTTTCGCATCCTTTTCGTCTTCGTCAGATGGAGCGATGCTTTTCATGCTTTCAGATGGCTTCATGCGTTCTGGATTAGCCCATTCATCTATATAAAAGAAACTCGCCTGCCGTGCGATTGACGAATCCGGGAAATAGGAAGATACAACGTCAGGGATAGAGATTTCGAATGGAATGATGAGTTTGATCAATACTAAAAGATACAAACAGTATCCGGCTTGCGGGGATGTTCGCTTGCGGATCGTCATCCAGATCGCCGTGATAAATGCAAAGACGAGTGTCGAATCCAGAAAACGATGCAACATAAAAGACGCCCAGGATTCGGAAAGCCGGTTGAAGGTTTCAATAAGATCCATGGCTTACTCCTTGGAGGATTGATTCTTTTCGAATTCATCCAGCAGCGCGCGAAGTTCGTGAATGTCCTCTCCAGACATTTTCCCTTTTTTGATCATGTGAAACATGACGGGAGCAATTGTGCCATCAATGGCGTTTTCCAACAGGTTATCGGCTGCTTTATACAAAGGATCGAGGATGGAGGCCGTCGGCTGATAGACGTAGCAATTCCCAATTTGCTGGGTTGACAGATGGCCTTTTTCCACCAACCGGCGCAGAATGGTCTTGGCGGTGGCCGGAGTCCAGCCGTATTTCTTGGTCGTGACTGAATAAACGTCCCGAGCCGCGCATGTTTTCAATTTCCAGACGACGCGCATCACTTTCCATTCAGACGGAGAGAGGGATATCGGCTTTTTCTTTTTCATCATGGTCCTCTTCAAAATTAC
The DNA here is from genome assembly GCA_963662285.2 of bacterium. GTDB lineage: Bacteria > Hinthialibacterota > Hinthialibacteria > Hinthialibacterales > Hinthialibacteraceae. The sequence goes on along the minus strand of CAXXMV010000002.1, from coordinate 1,507,080 downwards.
ATGAATACCTCATCGAGTACAATTGTGCACAATAATATATCGTTGTCAATAGGGTTTTTAAAAAAGTAGCGGGGAGAATCTACCATTGCATCAAAAACTTTGTCTTACCGCCTGTTACGCACTCTTCCTGCGTACAAAAAAACGCGTTCATTCTGGGGATGTTTATGAAAAATATAAAGACCTCGCTGAAAAAATGAATCTCTGCCCCATCAGCCAACGCCGATTAAGCGACATCATCAATTCACTTGATCTATATTAGCTAATCAGGGCTCGTATTGTTTCACATGGACGGTAATCGCCAGTTATCGGATGGGTTTATCATAATCTTTGATGGTCACTTTTCTTCATGAATTTTCAAGAGCCTTCCTTTACCATCCGATCCCATAACCAGTATTTTTTTCCATTGAGATTTTTCGATTTTTTCTAATTGGCTGGCAATCGTTTTGCCCCGCCTTTGAATGGTGATGAATTTCACTCCTTTTTCATCCAATTCGCGCAAGTTTTTATATGGCGTAAATTTGCTATCAAATATCAAGTGTTTCAAATTGGAATCTGGGGGATTCCCGGCTTTGTAGAAATCAAGAAATTCCAAAACAACATCGGATTCATTCGCATGTCTAATGGTCGCGTCGCTATAATCCAATATCCCTTAATCCAATATCCCTTAATCCGATAACAATCCATGCTTCTTCCATAGTTGATAAAGGCTTCTTAAAAATGACAAATTCATCCGGCGGGTAATCCGGCTTGAGTAAGACGAAAACCATCCGACTTTGGGTAAGACATTTAAATTTGCAAAAAGCCCGAGACTTCTGTCCATGCACCAACGGTCATCTTCACAATACCTTCTGACATCAGATAATTTTAATGCGAGAAAACTAAGGATGCGCTTTCCGGCGCTGCAAGGCGCGGTCCACTACGCACGGCACTCTTAGAGGACGTTTTTCCTTCTTTCCCGGTTTAGGTATATACACTCTCCGAACCGCCGGAGGATGATATCCCTTTTGATGAATCGCCCGCAGCCTCCCTTTGCATGGAGCTTATGCGTCCCTGAAAAGACTCTTTTCCTGCCAGCCGCTTCCCCATGTGACAGGCTCTCCCTTACTCAGAGTATTATCAGCTGGTCTGACTTACGACCGGTCATCAGATCATCTTCACCTTGCTAGGGCTTGTTTGAACCTACCGGCTCCGCCGGAACCAACCGGACCTCCCTTGTTCCCATGACATCATTTGAAAACATGCCGTGAGTTGAAATCCCGGAAGCCTTGGTCACCGCCTCACCATACCGACAGCGCCAATTCCGCATTCCCCGTAGGGCAACACAGGTCTGCGACTTCAAAGACGTGTATTTCGGAACTAAAATCTCTTCACTTGCGTTACGGCCTGCTTCCTTTCTGTCTACGCTTCACCATGGCTGTTGCCAGACACAGCGCAAGACTCGATACACGGCTGCTGGTTAGGCTTTACCGTGGTCGCCATTTCAGACGACTTGACGCCATGAACTTTCAAGGCGCACTGCCCTTGGCGCCCGCTTTGGGAATTTTGGTGGCTACGCTATGGCTTTTAGCCCACTCTGTCTACATTAGGTGATTTCTTTTTTCTCCTCACCTTTGCCCACTCCCGGCGGGAGAGGGGATAAGACAGGTTAACTTAATGACATGGTCACGAGAAGCGCGCCTTACTTTCTTTTATCGGTGTTGTTTGTTTGATAACAGTATTTGTTTGGTAATAGTCCCTTAATCATATTAATTTTGGAGATAATCATGAGATCAATAATCGGTATCATTATTTTAATGGCTATCATATCGCCTCTGGTTGCATTGGCTTCTCATGCATCGATTGAATCTATAACCGAAAATGTCACTGTGATTCATGATGCGGTTAATGGGATTTTGATCAATCAAAATGGCAAAACGCTGGTTATTTACGGCGACCCCCGCGACCAGCAGGCGCCTGCTGAAAAAGTTCTTTTCACTCATCACCGGCGTGATGTTGTATGGGCTGGCGCTGAACTGGTTAAACGCGGCGCAGAGGCTTATATCCCACAAGGAGAAAAGCAACTTTTCACTGATGTTGAAAGTTACTGGCAAAAGAAGAAGACCGCACGATTTCATGATTATGAGCAACAAACCACTAAAGTTCTGAGCGAATCATTTAAGGATGTTGAAACGGTCAAAGGCGGCGACGCAGTTGAATGGCAAGGGCTTGATATTCAGGTGCTTGATACTCCCGGCTATACCCGCAATGCGGTATCTTATCTATTCAAAATTGATGGCAAACGAATCGCCTGCGTTGGCGATTTGATCTATGGCGATGGCAAAATTCTTGATCTCTACAGTTTTCAGGATTTGATCACAAAACCCAAAACCATGGGATATCATGGCTACATGACGCGGGCGGCGGATTTAATCGCCAGCCTGGAAACAATACGCCGGGCAACGCCGGATATTCTAATCCCGGCGAGAGGCCCGGTAATTACTCAACCAGCACAAGCCATCGATAAATTGATTGGCCGATTAAAAGCAATTTATGAAAATTACTTATCCATCTGCGCATTACGCTGGTATTTCAAAGATGATTATATTACCGGCTGCGCTGGCCGTATTCTGGGAGCAACCGGTATTGATTGGATGCCAATGGCGGAAACTGTTCAACCTTATCCGCCTGAGTGGATTATTCAATTCGGGACATCACGCCTGATACTATCTGAAGACGGCGATGGATTCCTGATCGATTGCGGCAGCAGCAACGCTATCAAAGAAATACGTAAACTGAAAGAAGATGGCCGCCTTAAATCTCTAGACGGAATCTATGTGACCCACTATCACGACGACCATACTGATTTCATTGAAAGGGCCTCCACTGAATTCGGCTGCCGCGTATTCTTCTGCCGGGAGCAGCAGGATATCCTTGAAAATCCCCAGGCTTACTACATGCCAGCCCAAACCGACAAGGCCATAAGAAATACTCAGGTTATGCCGGAAGGTGAAAAAATGCGCTGGAAAGAGTTCGAGTTCACCTTCTCTTATTTTCCCGGGCAAACGCTTTATCATGGCGGCTTGCTGGTTAAAAAGATTGACGGTGAAACCATCTTCTTTATCGGCGATTCGTTTTCGCCATCAGGCATCGACGATTATTGCATGTTAAACCGCAACATGCTGCACCCGGATACAGGCTATTTTTACTGCCTCGATGCGCTAAAGCGCATGAAACCGGATTACTGTCTGATCAACGAGCATATTAAAGAACCATTCCGTTTTTCTCCCAAGCAACTTGAGTTTATGATTGATACGCTTGAAAAACGAGTCGCTCTGTTGCAAGACTTGCTGCCCTGGGATAACGTCAATTATGGCATAGATCATCAGTGGATCAGGTTTTATCCATACGGGATTGACGCACAAGCGGGACAGAGGAATGAATGCAAGGTAGTAATATTTAATCATTCATCCCGCGAACAGACCTTCTCCGTGACGCCGCACGTTCCACGCGGATGGAACACCCAGCGAGGACCGCTGGTTATAACTATCCCACCACGGGAAGAACGAACCGTGTCCGTCTATGTTACGCCCGCCGATAATGCCAAAGGCGTTTCGATCATCACCGCTGATATCGCGTTCGGAGAATGGGATCTGCGTCAGTTCACCGAAGCGATTGTTAATGTTACGAAATAGGTGGTTTTTAGGACTACGCTTTCGCTTTTAGCCCGCCCTACCTGCTGAAATACACAGGTAATCGCATCAAGGGCAAAAAATACAATGCCCTTGGCGCCCAGGTCATTCGGTTGGGCGCCCATGAAAAGCGCCCCTACAAAAACCACCAACGATAATAACCCGTAGGAGCAATCCTTCATGGTTGCCCGATGATGATTCCACCTACGGTTTATGCGATGACGGGCGGGCGCCAAGGGCGGGCGCCAAGGGCAAGACCGCAACGCGGTCAGCCCTTGATACGATCACCTACGTTAATCCAATAATCTTTACCAACAAAAAAACACATGATAAACCCGTAGGGGCGTCCTTCATGGGCGCCCAATATGATAATTAACGATGAATATAAAAAAAACAAAGCGTATCCAAAATCAGGATGGGTGCCAAGGGCAGTGTCCTTTCTGCCCTTGACTACACCTATGGTAATCCAATGATCTTTACCAACAAAAAAAACACCGGATAACCAACTCCCCTCTACCGCTTGTAAAGGCCTGGGACATGGGTAACAGGTGTTCGGGGACATAGGTAACACATTCCCTGAGTGTATTCTAGCCTTGAAAGGAGGCGAAGAATATGCCCTGGAACGAGGTGGACCTTATGTCTCTGAGAAAAGAATTCGTATTGTTGAGCCAGCAAGAAGAAAGCAACATCAGCCAATTATGTAAACGGTTTGATATCAGCCGTAAGACGGGTTACAAATGGATCAAACGGTACAAAGAAGGAGGAGGCGAAAATCTCCAAGACCGTTCCAAAAAACCCAATACTTGCCCTCATCAAACAGATAAGTCTATCGAGCAAGCCATTACAGAAAATCGCGAAAAAGGATGGGGAGGACGCAAAATTCGCTCTCGTCTGATTCAATTGGGATACGAAAATGTTCCTAGCGCCAGCACTATTACTGCCGTGTTACGCCGACTGGGATTGCTGGATGAAAAGGAAAGTCACAAGCACAAAGCCTATAAGCGTTTTGAAAAAGATACGCCCAACGAATTGTGGCAAATGGATTTCAAAGGAGATTTTCCCACGCTCAAAGCACGCTGTTATCCGCTCAGCATTCTGGATGATTGCACGCGCTTTGTTCCCGGATTATTTTCGTGCGCCAATCAGCAAAGGGAAACCGTGCAAGACTCCCTGGAAAGCGTGTTCAGGATGTATGGTATGCCTCGGGCGATGTTGATGGATAACGGAAGTCCGTGGGGAGGATGCAAAACCTGCGAATACACCAGATTGACAATATGGCTGATACGATTGGGTATTCGCGTGTATCACGGTCGCCCCTACCATCCGCAAACCCAAGGCAAGGTCGAGCGATTTCACCGGACCTTTAAGCAAGAATTGCTGATAAGGGAATCGTTTGTGGATTTGGAATATTGCCAAAGGCGGTTTGATGAGTGGCGTTATGAATACAATTTTGAGCGTCCTCACGAAGCCCTGGATATGGATGTCCCGGCTAACCATTATACGTCCAGTCCTTTTGTTTATCCGGGAAGTTTGCCGGATATCGAGTACGCGCCGGGCAGCATTATCAGGAAGGTGCAACAAGGAGGTCGGGTGGCGTACCGTGGTGAAGATTACCGGGTGAGCCGCGCCCTGGTAGGATGCCCGGTTGCCTTGAAACCCGCTATGACCGATGGGATGATGGACGTATATTTTTGCCGACAAAAAATCAAGACGCTCGATCTGCGTTTGAATGAAATCAAAGAAGATAACTTGGCAATCCAGAAAAAGGCGTCACAATAGAAATTGGTTGGGCGAAACGGAAGCGGGCGCTGCAGGAGTGCAACCCGCCAGGGATAGCCGATCCGAGGTGCGAGGGATAATGCAGGAGGTGAAATATTCACCTCCTCCCTCTAAGCCAACCAATTATCCTGAGCATCTCTAGATGCCTAAAAAAAAACTCAAACAATAACCTGGGATAAATCCCGGTTTTGATAAAAAACTGTAACCCATGTCCCCGAACATGTGTTACCCATCTACCCGGTCTGTACACCGCTGGGAGAGGCGGGCGCCAGGGGCAAGACCGCATCGCGGTCAGCCCTTGATGCGATCACCTACGTTAATCCAATAATCTTTACCAACAAAAAAACACATGATAAACCCGTAGGGGCGTCCTTCATGGGCGCCCGGAATATCAGGCGCGTCATGATGATTCAAGGATTTTTTTGAGATTAATTAGGTGATAGTGGTTGGTTTTCGGGGGTGGATTTTTGGTGGGTCGGTGAGGCGTGACCCACCCTACGCGGTGGTGAATTGTTTTCTTTGGTGGCTTAATCAAGGGCTGGACGCACTGCGGTCTTGCCCTTGGCGCCCGGCTCTTGGCGTCCGGGCGCAACAATTCTAATTGTCAGAAGATTATGATCCTATTCTAATTCGATACAGGGATCGATTTCGTAAGCCGAATCGATATGGCAGAGATGGTTGAGGATTTCGGCGAACAGATCGAACAAATCTTTCAGTTTGTTTTCATCTAGTATTTCTCCTTCGACCAGGCAATACAATTCGTCCACGCCTTGGGGAAATTCATCATGGAAATAACCATCGTCATTGCGCACTTCGCTATAGAAGACCGGAATCGATTTGATAATTTCACGAATTTTGGCATTAGAGAATAGTTGCTTGACTTTGTCGTCATTGTTTCCCTGAATGATGTAATTATTATCGAGTTCCGGCTCATTGATTTGAATGTCTTGAAGACCAAATACTTTTTCGAGAGCTGAGAAGAAAGACTGGCGATAGATCAGAAAACGGAATCCGTCTTTATTGATATAGGGAGCGCGAAGGCGGGTATAAGTCACATGGTCGTGTTGGGTATCGAACTGGTGCAAGTCCAACGTGACGACCCAATCGTTCACCTTGGCGACGATTTTGCCTCCCTTGCTGGTTTCACCAGCAACAAACTTTCCCGCGATTTCCTGGCTTAGTTTTTCCCAGACTTGGTCTTTGCTGGATCGAAAGATAGGTTTTGATTCGCTCATAATTTTTTATCTTTGATAAGTGAAAGATCAGATTTAAACCGTTAAAATAATACTTTAAAATTGGGAAATGTAAATGGGTGTAACTCTTAAAGATATATCCATAATTCACTGACTATATTATACTTATTATAACATCGGTTATCGGGTTAAAAGTTTTACAGTATCGCCAATTTATTCATTCTGGTATAAGGAACAAATTTTTGACAATTGCTCTAGGAGTTCGTCGAACCCGTTTTTGCCGGAGTGAAGTTTTGAGATGCTTAGTTTATCGCATCAAAGACTGGAACCAATGCAGTCTTGCCCTTGGCGCCCAGTACCCAATACTCACCTGGCGCCTATGAACGAATTCATCCGTTTGGAGTATTTGGAGATTCGGGCGCCCACGAGGGGGCGCCCTACATGTTGGATCAGGGATTTTAGATTTAGATGCATTTAGATGCATTTATATGTATAGTAATATGGCTGTATTAATCCATAAGTGATCTTAGCAGGACGTTGGATGTGGATAGTTTTTCGCATAATAGTTTGGCCATGAAATCATGGAAATTGACGGCTAGTTGAGGATCGGCTTCCGTCATTTTTTGCAAGGCGTCGATAGAGAGCCGATATACTGTTCCCGGTTCGCACACTACGACAGATGCGCTGGCTGGTTGTAGCAGGTAAAAGCCCAGTTCACCGACAACCGTTCCGAAATGCATGGTTCTCAGGCGTGTTGTTTTGCCGCCTTCATGCTCGAATTGAATGGTGATCATGCCCGATTCAAGGAAGTATAAAGAATCAGGAGAATCTCCCTGCCGGATCAAGTAATCTCCCTTTTCAGTAGATTGTTGTTCCAGATATGGATTAAGATCGGTGATAATCGACTCAAACAGTTCTTGTTTATCAAGAAATTTCATGATGTCTTCAAAAGAAGACTCCAGTAATGCGGATCGATCTTGAGAATGGGATGGTTTTACGTTTTCTATGATTTTCTCTTCACACCATTCCATCCCGTGATCCAAATCAGGCCGTATGCGGACTACTGATTCTTCATCATCCTTGTATCCACCGATCTCAAACCGGCGTTGAATCTGATCAGAGAGAGAAACAAACATCAGGATAATATTCTGCGATTCAGCAACCTGCTTCATTTTATCAAAACTATTGATAGCGGATGAATCCAATCCGGTTACCAGTTTGAAATCGAAAATCACATAGCGTAAAGTGGGCGCGTCCGGGTCAGAGGCCCGTTGACGAACCTGGGTCATCAGATTGTAGGCTGTACCGAAAAAGATGAATCCCTGCAATTTGAAGATGAGAAGTTGATCTCCCTTATCTTTGAGGATGGTCTGATGGGGCATAGAGCGGTCGACGTTGCTGCGGAAATTGGCGCCTGATAGAACATGTTTGACTACATTGATACGGCTGTATTTGACCACGAAAAGCACAACCGAGATAAAGATTCCTGCGATTACTCCAGATAAAAAACCAAAGGTACCCACAATACCGAGGATAATCAGGACAAGAATGTAATCGGCTTTGGGGAGAGTGGATCGTGAGTCGTATACCCATTCAGAGAGAAAGGAGAGACCCAGGAAGAAAAGCAAACCGCCGAGGACGAATTTGGGGAAAAAACCGAGAATCGAAGCGCCAAAGTAGAATATGACGCCGCACATCAGCGCCGAGATAAGACCGACCATGCGGCTGTCGGAACCAAGTTTATAACCCAGAGCGGATAGGGACATGGCATGAAATCCCGGAGAACAGCCGCATGGCCCCAGGATAAGATTGGAAACGCCGGCGCATTGCAATTCCCGGTTTAAGTCGATATCACGCCGCACGGAGAGTTCGACTCCACCAGCATTGAGCAAGAGTGAAATTACGCTGACGATAAGGATGGATAAGATGCTGCCGGTTTGCGCGAAGATGATTGGCCAATGGACATGACTGAGTGATGAAATGGTTAAGGGGCGCCAGAGACCACTTTCCTGGAATGGCCCTAAAAGCCAACCCTGGGCGCTGGCTTCGGATACTGAAATATTGGTACATGCCAATGCAATATAAAACAGAACAATGGTTGATGCTAACATGGATGGCATAACCAGAAAATGATGATATTTCCGTAAAACAAAGAGCAATAATAAACCAAACAGAACACCGGGCGCCCATTTGATTATAACGGATAATTGGAAGAATGATGGTAATGTGATGAATGTGACGGAGACATCAGTCATTACGCCGATAGCGCCCTTCATCAGCAGCCATCCAGTACCGGCGAGGAAACCGCCTATCACCGGATAGGGGATAAAGCGGATTAAACTGCCTAACTTAAATGTTCCGAGGAGCATAAAGAAAATGCCGGTCAGAATCGATGAGAGGGCGATAGATGCGACAACAGTGAAGAAGAGATTATCGGAGGTTGCAGTCTCCGGCATACTGGCGGCTATAGCGGCGGCGACCAGCGCCATAATGGCGGTAGGGCTGTCTTGGGGTAAGGCTATCATGCCGGAAAAAGAGCTGGTGAGCGATACGATCACGCCGATGATGAAGGAACCCAGTAGTAAGTATCCAATGCCATTGGGCATATAGACCGAGAGGTCGCCGGAAAAGATTAGCGCTGCAAAGGAGATTTCGATAAAAATAACCAGAATCCCGACAATTAAACCCGCCGTGATGCTGGGTAAAAGGCGTTCAAGGCGAAACTCTTGGAGTATTGAAGAAAGCCATGTATGGCTATTGGTTTGGTTGGTCAGTGGTTGAACCATAGTAATTACTTGATGTACCTCATAGGATAATCATTAAACAGTAATGAAGTTATAGAATAATAATATAGAAGAGAAAAGGGCTGTTGAACTATCTGAAGAAACGCGGCGTACTGGATTCACCAGTACGCCGTTATGTTTGTTTTTTGATTTCGTTAAGGTGGTTTTGGTGGGCTACGCTTCGCTTTTAGCCCACCCTACGCGTAGGTGGTTTTGGTGGGTCGGTGAGGCGTGACCCACCCTACTTTTTGTTAGCCCACCCAACCTGCTAGAAGTAACCTTGTTTGATGAGGTATTCGGCGACTAGCATTTCGCCTTTGGCGGCGCCGCGTTTGGTGTTGTGTGACAGAGCGACGTATTTAACTCCGTTTTGGCCATAGACTTCATCCTGACGGATACGACCGACTACGGTTGTCATTCCATCGCCGATTTCGCGGTCGAGACGCGGTTGAGGACGGTTTTCCTCTTCTTTGACAACGATGGTGTCTTTTGGCGCTGAGGGCAACTCGCCAAATTCCTTACGACATTTATCGTTGTACTCTTTGAATACAGCGCGAATATCATCCGGCGTGCATGGTTTTTCGGTATTGACGAAGATGGAGAGCATGTGACCATCGATGGTGGCGACGCGGGTGCAGGTGCAACTGACTGGAAAATCAGCGTTTTGGATAGCGCCATTGCTGTATTTGCCCAGCGACTTGATGGTTTCCAGAACAACTTTACCCTCTTCTTTAGCTATGAAGGGGATCATGTTGTCAACAATGTCGAGACTGGAATGACCGGGGTATCCGGCGCCGGATAGCGCCTGCATGGATGTCATAAAGACTCTTTTGACTCCGAATGTTTCATAAATGGGCTTCAGTGAGATGATTAAGCCCATTGTTGTGCAGTTGGGACCGGGAACTACGAAGCCTTTCCAGCCGCGTTCTTTTTGCTGGCGTTCGATAAGAGGAGTATGTCCTGCGTTAACTTCGGGAACCAGTATGGGGACATCGTCTTCGTAGCGATAGCCGGAAGCGGTGCTGATAACAGGTTTATATTTAGCGAAGTTTCCCTCCATCACTTTAGATACATCCGATGGCAGCGCGGAAAAGAAGATATCGTATTTATCAATGTCATTAATGGCTTTTTCAACGTTGCCTACGGTAATTGCGGCAATATCGTCGGGCAATGGCGACGAAGTGAACCATTTTGCTGCTACGCCATAAGGTTTGCCTTCAGAACGCTCTGAAGCGTATAAACCCGCAATTTCAAACCAGGGGTGATCCTTGAGCGCTTCGATGAATTGTTGTCCTGCTGCTCCTGTTGCTCCTAAAACTGCTGCTCTCTTCTTTTCCATGATGAACTCCAGTAAAAATAAGTACTTAGACAACCGCGACTATATATTCGCGGTCAAGAAAAAAACTTTACATGCAAGACGCCATAATCCCAAGTGGGATAAAAGGAAAAAATGCGTATATTCTATCGTAACATCGTATCATTGTACGTTTTATAAATAATTTCATTATAAAACTAATCATTTTTCTTAATCATTTGTTCAAGGTACTCAACTCTACGAGTTAGATCGACATTTTTTGAATGAATTCTGAACAATAAGTAAAGAATGAAGACCGGGATTGCTAATGTAATAAGCGTAAGCGGTATCACCAAAAGCAATTCTATAAATCCAATATTCATCATGATTATCTAACCTCCTGATTATTAATAATAAAGGTGGTTTTTGGTGGGCTACGCTTTCGCTTTTAGCCCATCCTACGCCCAGTATTTCCGGTGGGTCGGTGAGGCGTGATCCACCCTACGCGTAGGTGGTTTTTTATCGTAGGTGGTTTTCAAGGGCTGAGCGCAATGCGCTCTTGCCCTTGGCACCCAGCCCATCCTACGCCCAGTATTTCCGGTGGGTCGGTGAGGCGTGACCCACCCTACGCGTAGGTGGTTTTTTATCGTAGGTGGTTTTCAAGGGCTGAGCGCAATGCGCTCTTGCCCTTGGCACCCAGCTCTTGCCCTTGGCACCCAGCGTAAGCGGTATCACCAAGAGCAACTCTATAAATCCAATATGCATCATCATAGCCTCCTGATTCGTATTAAGATATGTTTCTATTTATCGGGTAACCACAAGGGAATTGCCCCTACTTATGTAAATCCCGGCGGGAGAGGGGACTTGGTTGATTATAGCGATTAAGAATGTTTTTATCCAAATATTTTATACAAACATCTTTAGAAAAATTAGACGTTTATTAAAAGGGAATATTCATGGTGAGTGAATCCTTCTCTAATTATACAGTAAATATAAAATGCTTGTCAGTTGAATCATCGCCTTGAGCTGTTTGGTTTAGGATAAGCAGCCTTGCTATTAAAAACTTTTGAGTAAATCCTTTATTGACATAAGCGATAGGGATTGGTAGACTTTGATTGATGAATGAGAACACGAGTGAAACGGACGGGCACCCTCCATCTAGTCAGAGAATGATGGGAGAGAGTCTTACCGTAGCAAAATATACAAATGAACCAACGGGACGCTTTTCACAAAGAAGAGTTCAAACGTATGGTTGTGCTCGTAATCAATATTCAAAATCAAATCATGAACCATCTAATTTAATACTTTCATTATTCGATAAATCCCAATCAATATATCCAAACGTGAAGAATTTACATTCAGAGACATGGTCTATCGATAAATCATCCTTTCAGGAGGTTTGTACTTACTTATTGTGGCTATTCAAGTAAATATTGCGGCGCAGAATATTCAAAAAACTATACAACTAGTCGATTCTGGCGAGAGTCAGAATCTATTCGGAATAAAAGATGAGAATTTACGCATCCTGAGAGAGCATTTCGGCGCCCGTATAGTCGCCCGCGGCGAAACCATAAAAGTTTCCGGTCGAACCAGGGAAGTGAATCAGGTAATCAGTATTTTTGAAGAGATGCTGAAGTTATATAGAAACGGGGAGATAATAACCACGCGTGACGTGGAATATTTGGCGGCATCGCTGGAAGAGGAATCGGCGCCCCCCAGGATTGAAGAGTTTACTCCAGTCACAATGCCTCTGCGTTCCCGAAAGGGGATGATAAAATCCAAGACTCCAGGTCAGAGGAAGTATATCAATGCCATCGCAAAAAATGATATAGTATTCGGGATTGGTCCTGCGGGAACGGGAAAGACCTATCTTGCTGTAGCCACGGCAGTATCCGCTTTGCAGACCAAGCGGGTGCGACGCATTATTCTAGCCCGTCCAGCGGTAGAAGCCGGGGAGTCGTTGGGATTTTTACCGGGCGATTTACAAGCCAAAGTTGATCCTTTTCTACGTCCATTGTATGACGGATTATATGATATGCTTCATCCTGATCTGGTGCAGCGTTATATTGCCCAGAGGGTAGTAGAGATTGCGCCGTTGGCGTATATGCGGGGGCGGACATTGAATAACTCATTTGTGATTTTGGATGAAGCCCAGAACACCACCAAAGAACAGATGAAGATGTTTTTAACCCGTATAGGAATAGACAGCAAAGCGGTGATTACCGGAGATATAACACAAATTGATTTGCCCATAGGACGTGAAAGCGGATTGATAGAAGCATGCAATATATTGAAAGAGATAGAAGGCATCGGTTTCGTGCATATGAATAAAAATGATATCGTAAGGCATCCGTTAGTGCGAAAAATCGTTGCTGCTTATGAAGAGAATAATCTTGATACGCAATCCATGCTGCGTGAAGCCAATAAAACCACTCAGGATTCATCAGAATCAGAGGGGGATAAATCTTAGTAGAAACGATGAATAATTTAGCGCTCAGTTCAGATAAAAAACGCAGTAATACCTCTAATAATCAGAGTTCTTCGCTATGGCGACGGGTGCATAAGTCTCTTATAGCATTACGACCGTATCTCGCCTATTACCTTCTAATAATAATTTCAATAGCAGCCATCGATTTTTTGATTCGTCCCCTGGCGGCTTTGGACATAAGAGGTTTTGCAGTGGGGCAATTCTCGCCGAGGGGAGTTACGGCGCCGTTTGAATTTACATTCGTTGACAAGATAACCACTCAGCAAAAACAGCAAAAAGCCGAAGCGCTGGTTTCTCCTATATACATATTGAAACCGGAAAATCTGCAAAAGATGCAGGCGAAAATCAGCCAGTTAACCGATACGGTTCACAAAAATCCACTAAAAGAGGGCGAAAATCCTGAAGAGTGGGTTCAGTCCGTTTTGCAAAAAGCGGATTTCCCGTTGGATAATATTATTTTTGAGGATGTCAGCCAGGAAACCACAGAGAATGATTCTTCGACTCAAACTATTCCAAAATCGATTTATGAAAGTCTGATTTATTATCGCGAATATGAAAGTCTATGGAAATCCATAGATAAAAATATCAAAGCATCAGTGGGTCGAGGCATAGCTGAAGATGTGACGCCGTTGAATCTGCGCGGTGATGATGGCAAACCGGTCTCACTGATAGCAATTCCGGTAACTTTAGTATCGTCAGATGGGATGGAGTATGCCGCTCCGGTTCAAGAGATTAGAACGCCAATGCGTTTCTTTGAGTATTTCAATCAACTGTTGAGCATCGATTTCCCTGATCCGGTAAAAGACAAGTCGGCGCGGCAACTTGCCCTGGCCATAGTGGAGACCGCTTATTCAGGACCAACGCTGATATACGATAAAGTTAAGACCGAGAAGAAAAAAGAAGAGGTACGTAAAGAAGTCTCTCCGGTTATCGTTCAAGTATATAAAGAAGATTCCATTATCGGAAAAAATGAACTGCTGACCGACAATCATCTGCAAAAACTAAATGAATTGCAAAGCCGGATGCGCATATCTTTCCTGGCCGAGATAGGATATTTGGTACTATCGCTGTTGTTTGTGCTGATGATATTGAAGTATTTGGAAGCCTACCAACCAGAGGTGGCGCATGATTTACGCAAGACAGCGGTAATCTTATTGTGCGTGTTGTTGATCTTCGCTCTGTCGCGCATCGCCATGCATATCTCACTGCTTGATCAAGGGAACCATAAGTTATCGCATGTGGCGTATGCGGTTCCCCTAGGGGCGTTAGGCGTTATTCTGACCCTGTTGATTACGTCGCGTATGGCGTTATTCTGCTGCGCATTGTGTTCAATTTATATGGGGATTATATTCAGCGGCGCGAACCATCAACTGGCGTTGCCCTATATACTGGTTGTTTTTATAACCTCTTGCGCATCAATTTATGCAGTAGCGCGCATCCGCCAGCGCAGCGATTTGTATCGAGCCGGGGGTCTGGCCATGATTCTGGCCTGCGTGTTGATTTTGGCATTATCTTTAAATCAGTTCAAGAATTTTGAACAGTTGCTTTTGCAAGCGGAAGAGTTGAAATGGTCATTGATCTGGGGAGGCGTAAACGGCGGTTTGATCTCAATTTTCTCGATGGCTTTACTGCCCATATTCGAGGATTTCTATGGCGTTGTAACCGATATGAAACTGCTGGAGTTGAGTCAGAAAAATGAGTTGCTGCAACGTCTGGAACAAGAAGCGCCCGGTTCTTACCAGCATTCGATGCGGGTGGCGACTATTGCTGAAACAGCCGCAGAAGCGATTGGCGCCAATGCCTTACTGACGCGGGTGGGCTGTTATTATCATGATATCGGAAAGATAATGAAGGCGCAGTATTTTGTCGAGAACCAACAGACCAACGCTGATAAAGCCAAGCATTCCAAATTGACGACTAATATGAGTTGCTTCCTGATTCGCAGTCATGTCAAGCATGGGTTAGAGTTGGGGATTAAGAATAAATTACCTAAAGTGATTCTTGATTTTATCCCTGAACATCATGGCACTACGTTGATGAATTATTTTTATCATAAGGCATTAGAAGAAGAAGGCTCTGAAAACATAAAAGAATCAGATTTCCGCTATCCCGGTCCCAAACCGCAGAGTAAGGAAACCGCTATCGCCATGCTGTCGGATGCGGTGGAGGCCGCTTCTCGAATGCTGGAGAGCGGCAATGAACGAGATGTGCGGCAATTAGTGCGCAAAATGATCAACGAAAGATTTATGGATGAGCAGTTCGATGAATGCAACCTGACGCTTAAGGATTTACATACACTATTCCTGTCTTTTTCTGAATCTATTATTTCAATGCAGCATCAACGCATCGCCTATCCATCTGCGCCGAGTCAACGCGACAAGGAGATAGACAAGGTCGCGCCGCAAGGCAAGAAAAATGAAACAGATAAATCAAATTCAAAAACAATGGGCATTGATACTAATCAGGTAAATGAAGAACTGGATCAACCAGAAAAGAAACCTGTTGCTTTTAAGGAGGGGTAATACGCCTTAAAATGAATAAGTATAATTCTGAGGAAATACCTGATCTTGAAACAAGAGAATCAACTGATCCTGAAATAGAAACGGGAAAGGTGTATTTTGATGTTTCAGAAAGCCAATACGCGATTGATTTGCCAGCGCATCGGCGATTCATCGGTTCCCTTCTCCAGGCTGCGGGAGAACAAGAAGCCGAACTATCAATTTCTTTAATAAGCGATCATGCTATACAGGAATTGAATCAACAATATCGCGGGTGCGATAAACCGACGGATGTACTGTCATTTTCTTTGAGAGAAGGCGACCCGGTCGGGCAGATATATGCCTTGGGTGATATAGTGATATCAATAGATACAGCCCAAAGTCAAGCTGAGACCTATGGTCATAGCCTGACTGACGAGATCAATGAGCTGCTTTTCCATGGTTTTATTCATTTACTAGGCTATGAACATGATGGTGAAGGCAGCCAAGAGTGGCATGAAACAGAAAAAGTTTTAAGAAATGAGCTTAAACGTAATGGCTCTTTAATAGTACCCAAGGGGCTTATTCCTACGAATCACCCTACTTTGAAGGGAGAAAAGACTGACGTATGACAATGCGTCAAAATAAATAATGGAACCCGAAATCAATAGTTCTTTAGCAGATTCATTCTTTATGTTTCAGTTGCTGGCCTTTGCGATATGCTTATTTTTATCGGCAATGTTCTCTGGATCGGAAACTGCATTAACATCCATGACCAAATTGCGTATCAAACGTCTCTTCGGAGAGAATGAAGAAGGTTACGCCAAATTAGAATTATGGTTAAAAAAACCCAATCAGTATTTAGCGACGCTCTTAATCGGTAACAATTTCGTCAATACCCTGGCATCGGTTCTGGCGGCGCATATCTGTGAAACGATTTTGATTCAATGGTTTAAGATATCCAATGCTTATGCGTTTGGTTCGGCTGTTGCAGTGGCGGTGACCACTTTTATGTTGCTGGTTTTTGGAGAGATTGTACCAAAAACATATTGCAAAGAGCATGCGGTGAGAATCTCGCAGTTGGTAATTGGCCCCTTGGACTGGATGTATCGATGTTTGCGGCCATTGATTGGAATGTTCGTCTTTATATCTAATTTGTTTATCCGGTTGATGGGCGGTCCCAAGATTAAAGATGTTCCTCTGTTGACGGAAAATGACGTTCGTTCTCTGATAGAGTTGAGTGAAAAAGAGGGCGTCCTGGAGGAGGAGGAACGGGAAATGATCCACAGCATCATTGATTTCGGCGATACGCTGGTAAAAGAAATTCTGACGCCGCGGGTGGATTTCCAGGTTATTCCATGCAACCTGACTCTGGAGGAAGTGCGCAAGGAAGCTTTGAGTAAAGGACATTCCCGCATACCGGTTTACGAAGATGAGCCGGATAAGATAATTGGCATGTTATATGTCAAAGACCTGTTGATGGAGAAGAATGGCGGGGAGGAATTTGACTTGAAGCGTATGCTGCGTCCCGCGCTTTTTGTGCCTCGCAGCAAGAGAGTAATTGATCTTTTACAAACCTTCAAAAAAGAGAAAACCCATCTGGCTATAGTGGTGGATGAATATGGCATGACAGCCGGACTGGTAACCATAGAAGATGTGATAGAAGAGATTGTAGGCGATATTCAGGACGAATATGATGAAGAATCTCCAGATTATGAACGTCAAAAGGATGGTTCAATAATTGCTGAAGCCAAAATCAACCTGAATGAGTTGGTTGAAATTCTAGAGGTTAATTTTCACGAAGATGATGTTGAGACACTGGGAGGTTTCCTGTTCAGTTTGTTTGGAGATGTCCCGACAGCCAAAGAATCGGTTGAATTTGAAGGATATAGATTTACGGTATTAGAAGCAGATGAACGCCGGATTAATCGGGTGCACATTGAACATTTGGTGGATGAAAATAACCCGGATAGTTCATCCTCAACAGAAATATCCAGTAATAATATTTAGTTATTCGGGGATAATCATTCAAGTCTTTTTTTTATGAAGCATCTGATATCTAATAACTTAGATGATTCAAGAAAACGTATATCATGCTATTTGGATTAGTTTTGCCTGAGATAGGTATAGGCGGGGCTCCTGGATTTAAAAAATTACTCTTGGATTATCGATGAAATTGCGGCAGATGCATCTCATGATCCATAGAAAACTGACTGGATGGTAAATTAAAGATTATGTTACGAAGATTAAGGAATTATTTTTTTTCCGGATTACTTGTAGTTGTTCCAATTGGCGTCACTATATGGATTATATGGGGTATTTTTAACCTATTTGATTCCTGGTATAGTCTGTTAGCTGAAAAATATGAGTTTCATGCTTTTTTAAAACAGCATTTATCAATTGATTTTAATGCGCCTGAGTTTGGCGTAGGTTTTTTATTGACGGTGACGTTGATAATCTTTGTTGGATTTCTGACTCAGCTTTACTTAGGCAGAAAGATTTTAGGCCTGGTGGATAATGTATTTTTACAGATTCCAGGCGTCTCTAACCTGTATCATGGTCTAAAACAAGTCACCGAGACTTTGATGGGCCGACGCAAGGGAATATTCGAGAGAGTGGTACTTATCGAATATCCACGAATGGGTTTGTATTCACTGGCGTTTATTACTGCTCGTGATGAAGGTTTGATTGAACCTCTTGTTGAGAAGGGCATGGTTTATCTTTTCATCGCTACAACGCCCAATCCGACATCGGGTATTTTTCTGATTGTTCCGGAAAGAGAAGTTATTCCAGTTGATATATCAGTGGAAAACGCCATGAAGATGATAATCTCCAGCGGGATGGTTGCTCCACGGATTAAAAAAGAAGAACTTTTAGATGCGATACCGTCGCCGCGCAATAATTGATGCGATGGGGATTTGATAATCGAAGGTGATTGCATCAAACAGAGCGCCCATGAAGGAAATATCATTAAGTTAAGTAATTTTCGCCTTATCGTTAGTGGCTTGATCAAGGGCTGACCGCATTGCGGTCTTGCCCTTGGCGCCCAGTAATGTTATTAATGTTATTAACTTAAGTTATTTGAATGTCCCCCTCACCCTAACCCTCTCCCGGCGGGAGAGGGGACAACTCGGTTAACTTGATTAAATTGTCCATTTAAGAATCAGAGGTATTGCACGGGCGCCAAGGGCAGTGTATTTTCTGCCCTTGATTGAGTTTACCCCTTATATTTCGATAATTTAATCACGGTTTCACTGAATAAAGAGAATTATGATTAGCTTTAAAGTTGTGGTAGTTGGAACCATATGTCAATAATTATATAAAAAAAGATAAATAATTATAGAAATTATTCAGTTTCTCTATAGTTGCCGTCAAGGGCAGAAAGGACACTGCCCTTGGCACCCGCGCCCATGAAGGAAATATCATTAAGTTAAGTAATCTCACCTTATCGTTAGTGGCTTGATCAAGGGCTGACCGCAATGCGGTCTTGCCCTTGGCACCCAGTCCCTTGGCGCCCAGTAATGTTATTAACTTAAGTTATTTGAATGTCCCCCTAACCCTCTCCCGTGTACAGACCGGGTAGATGGGTAACACATGTTCGGGGACATGGGTTACAGTTTTTTATCAAAACCGGGATTTATCCCAGGTTATTGTTTGAGTTTTTTTTTAGGCATCTAGAGATGCTCAGGATAATTGGTTGGCTTAGAGGGAGGAGGTGAATATTTCACCTCCTGCATTATCCCTCGCACCTCGGATCGGCTATCCCTGGCGGGTTGCACTCCTGCAGCGCCCGCTTCCGTTTCGCCCAACCAATTTCTATTGTGACGCCTTTTTCTGGATTGCCAAGTTATCTTCTTTGATTTCATTCAAACGCAGATCGAGCGTCTTGATTTTTTGTCGGCAAAAATATACGTCCATCATCCCATCGGTCATAGCGGGTTTCAAGGCAACCGGGCATCCTACCAGGGCGCGGCTCACCCGGTAATCTTCACCACGGTACGCCACCCGACCTCCTTGTTGCACCTTCCTGATAATGCTGCCCGGCGCGTACTCGATATCCGGCAAACTTCCCGGATAAACAAAAGGACTGGACGTATAATGGTTAGCCGGGACATCCATATCCAGGGCTTCGTGAGGACGCTCAAAATTGTATTCATAACGCCACTCATCAAACCGCCTTTGGCAATATTCCAAATCCACAAACGATTCCCTTATCAGCAATTCTTGCTTAAAGGTCCGGTGAAATCGCTCGACCTTGCCTTGGGTTTGCGGATGGTAGGGGCGACCGTGATACACGCGAATACCCAATCGTATCAGCCATATTGTCAATCTGGTGTATTCGCAGGTTTTGCATCCTCCCCACGGACTTCCGTTATCCATCAACATCGCCCGAGGCATACCATACATCCTGAACACGCTTTCCAGGGAGTCTTGCACGGTTTCCCTTTGCTGATTGGCGCACGAAAATAATCCGGGAACAAAGCGCGTGCAATCATCCAGAATGCTGAGCGGATAACAGCGTGCTTTGAGCGTGGGAAAATCTCCTTTGAAATCCATTTGCCACAATTCGTTGGGCGTATCTTTTTCAAAACGCTTATAGGCTTTGTGCTTGTGACTTTCCTTTTCATCCAGCAATCCCAGTCGGCGTAACACGGCAGTAATAGTGCTGGCGCTAGGAACATTTTCGTATCCCAATTGAATCAGACGAGAGCGAATTTTGCGTCCTCCCCATCCTTTTTCGCGATTTTCTGTAATGGCTTGCTCGATAGACTTATCTGTTTGATGAGGGCAAGTATTGGGTTTTTTGGAACGGTCTTGGAGATTTTCGACTCCTCCTTCTTTGTACCGTTTGATCCATTTGTAACCCGTCTTACGGCTGATATCAAACCGTTTACATAATTGGCTGATGTTGCTTTCTTCTTGCTGGCTCAACAATACGAATTCTTTTCTCAGAGACATAAGGTCCACCTCGTTCCAGGGCATATTCTTCGCCTCCTTTCAAGGCTAGAATACACTCAGGGAATGTGTTACCTATGTCCCCGAACACCTGTTACCCATGTCCCAGGCCTTTACATCCCGGCGGGAGAGGGGACAACTCGGTTAACTTGATTAAATTGTCCATTTAAGAATCAGAGGTATTGCACGGGCGCCAAGGGCAGTGTATTTTCTGCCCTTGATTGAGTTTACCCCTTATATTTCGATAATTTAATCACGGTTTCACTGAATAAAGAGAATTATGATTAGCTTTAAAGTTGTGGTAGTTGGAACCATATGTCAATAATTATATAAAAAAAGATAAATAATTATAGAAATTATTCAGTTTCTCTATAGTTGCCGTCAAGGGCAGAAAGGACACTGCCCTTGGCACCCAGCAATGTCATTAAGTTAAGTAATTTTCGCCCTACAATGGGTGGTTTGATCAAGGGCTGACCGCATTGCGGTCTTGCCCTTGGCGCCCAGTCCCTTGGCGCCCAGTAATGTTATTACTTAAGTTATTTGAATGTCCCCCTCACCCTAACCCTCTCCCGGCGGGAGAGGGGACAACTCGGTTAACTTGATTAAATTGTCCATTTAAGAATCAGAGGTATTGCACGGGCGCCAAGGGCAGTGTATTTTCTGCCCTTGATTGAGTTTACCCCTTATATTTCGATAATTTAATCACGGTTTCACTGAATAAAGAGAATTATGATTAGATTTAAAGTTGTGGTAGTTGGAACCATATGTCAATAATTATATAAAAGAAGATAAATAATTATAGAAATTATTCAGTTTCTCTATAGTTGCCGTCAAGGGCAGAAAGGACACTGCCCTTGGCACCCGCCCTGAGTCACTACCGAAGATTATAATCTTCGGTCGTTGAAAACGTTTTTCAGCAAGCCCTAAGTAATCTCACCTTATCATTAGTGGCTTGATCAAGGGCTGACCGCATTGCGGTCTTGCCCTTGGCACCCGCACCCGTATTGATCTATTCATAGCAATTAATTCTGTCAAAACTTGTGGGTAAAGATCAGCCCGGCGGGAGAGGGGACAACTCGGTTAACTTGATTAAATTGTCCATTTAAGGATCTGAGGTATTGCGTCAAACAGGGCGCCCACGAGGGGCGCGCCCTACATTTTTAATATACGCGGGAATTTATTTTTAGTTGGGAAGATGGTTAGAACGAGTATCCTACGCCTAGGGTATATTTGGCGTCGGTGCTTTTGTAGCTATTGGCCGGCGTGTTGTCGTACTCCAACCGGAGTGAGGCGTTGACCGACCATTGCTTGGTCCATTTATAGACTAAGCTGCTTTCGGAAATGGCGAACCAATCATCTAAATCTTCGATGCCGAGAAATAGTTCGATGTTTTCAACAAACTGTAGGCGGTCTTTTAGTATCCACCAATCAAAATGCAAAGCGGTTCGTTCGGCGATGTAACTATCGTCATCCCCATCATTGCCATAATCTTCATAAACATAGGAAAGACCCAATTCGCCGAAAAGATTGTACATTTCATCTTCAATGAATTGATAACCGGCGCCAGCGCCGGCGGTTGTCCGCATGTCTAAATCGCGGATTACGTCACGATCCAGGCGTGAGGTCAGATAAGCGAACAATTTCTTGTTAAAAAAGTAATCGTATTTGCCAAAAACAAACTGATCGTCGCGGCTGCCGATTCCGTTATTTTCTGAATAATAATACCCGGTGCGCAGATTGATGCGATCTTCAGTAGTGCGGCGGTTCATGTCGGACGATATACCAATTGCTTTAGTATCACTATTGCCATTGGAAATTGCCAGGTTGCCGACAACGCTGCCTTCCCATTTAACTTTCGACGGCGGCGGTGGAGGCGGGGGAGGCGGATTAATGGCTTTGATTTCTGAGGGATCAATCTTGAATCCGGTTTCGCCTTTTTTGCGAACCACTTCCATTTGGTTCGTTCCTTTGACTTCAATGGTTCCCTGAATTATGCTTCCATCGCTGAGATGAACCGGCTTTGATTCATCCGTCTCCATGGTGATAACCTCGGACATGGGGAACTGGATATCTCCAGCGAAGGAGGTTTTGATTTTTACTTTGCCATCGGTCAAGCTAAGGATGTCACCTATGATAATACTGCCATCGTTTAAGATCACCTTGTCGGAATATGATGCGGTCGAACATAGAACAAGAACAAATATATATAGAAACCTTTGATGCTTCATTAACAATTTTCTCCTGAAACTGAAAGATATACGCTTAAATGTATAAAATTATACGACTTTTACAGTACTTTCCATTGAGGCCATTATTTGCCTGATATAGGATATTGGTTCTCAAAGTTCTTTATACATGTTATTTTAATTCTAATGTCTTTGGACTATATTATCAACAGACTTCATTATGATAATTGATCCTGGCGAGGGTGATATGAACAAAAAGGACCAAGCGAATAATTCCAATATGTTATTTTTCCTACCTTTTCTGGGAGGGCCTCTGTTATTCATCATATTATTGATAATCCCGGCGCCGGAATCAATGACGGTGGAAGCGCAACGTGTGGCGGGAGTGGCGGCCTGGATGTCGGTTTGGTGGATCAGTGGAGTTATTCCAGTTGGCGCAACCGCCTTGATCCCGTTTGTCATGTTTCCCTTATTAGGCATTATGGGCGGCAAAGCGGCGGTGCAGCGATTTGCGCATCCTTTAAACTTTCTATTGATGGGCGGCTTCATGCTGGCAGCGGCGATGGAGCGTTGGAACCTGCATAAGCGCATCGGTTTGGCGGTGATTGACTGGTCGGGGCTAACGCCGTCAAGAATTATCTTTGGTTTCATGTTGGCAACCGCCTTTTTATCCATGTGGATATCAAATACCGCAACATCACTGATGATGCTGCCTGTAGCGATGGCAGTATTGGCAAATATTCAAGATGCGGCTGGAGAAGAAGCCAGTAAACGGATTGCGCCTGCGCTGATGCTCAGCATAGCCTATGCAGCATCTATCGGAGGAGTGGGGACATTAGTAGGAACGCCGCCCAATGCGGTATTTGCAACGCAGATCGGTGAATTATACGGCAGGGAGATTGGTTTTTTTGAGTGGCTTAAAATTGGTTTGCCAATTGTTGTAGTATTATTGCCACTGGCATGGTTGTATCTGGTGCGCTTTCAGTTCAAACTTCCCGACAATATCGGCCTAGGTAAGAAAAATCTGATAAAGGATGAACGAAAGAATTTAGGTTCACTGTCATACGGAGAATGGTTGGTGGGAGCAGTTTTTTGCTGCACTGCATTGGGATGGACTTTCCGCAAACCAATTCAAATTGGAGATTTTTACTTACCGGGGCTTGTTGATGTTTTTCCTCAACTCGATACAGACGCCACGATTGCAATGTGCTGCGCTTTAGCCTTGTTCATCTTGCCGGTTGATATCAGGAAAAGAGAATTTGTGCTTGATATGAAATCAGCATTGAAGATACCCTGGGATGTATTATTGATAATCGGTGGGGGAGTCTGTTTAGCGGGAGGTTTTTCTGAATCGGGGCTTTCGGAATGGATCGCTAATCAGATGAAATTTCTGGCGGATTATCCACCAGTGTTAATTGTATTGTTGTCTGTGACGTTAGTGGTTTTTTTAACCGAATTAACCTCGAATACCGCCACTGCGACAATTTTCATGCCTATTATGGGGGCCATTGCTATGGCGTTGGGGCAAAATCCGTTGCTATTGATGATGCCAACCTGTATAGGAATATCGATGGCATTTATGCTGCCAGCCGCTACTCCGCCGAATGCGGTTGTGTTTGGATCGGGGAAAGTATCTATACAACAAATGGCTCGAACCGGTTTTTATATGAATTTAATTGCTATAGTGTTGATTACACTGATAACATATTTATTAACGAATTTTTTAATGGATGTGAAGTTGAACGAGATTCCCGCATGGGTTGCTAAATGAAATGTAGGATAATAGCCTGATTTAATAAAGTATATGTTTGTATTTATTAATATTTATTTTAGGGTTATATTTTACTTTTTAGAAGATAGAATAAAACTATAATTTCAATTCAATACTTTGTTGACTGAACATAACAATAAACTCTAAAGATTTTTAAGGTAGTATTCAAGCAGTTCATGTTATGAATCATATCTTTATGAAGTGATTAAAATCATGGTGTATAAATGTCATTTTCTATTTTGATTGTAGACGATTCCAGATTGGCGCGAAAATTTTTAAAGGATGCTTTACCAGACGATATTGAGTTTGCTATTTCAGAAGCGTGCAATGGTAAAGAAGCTTTGGAATTTATTCGTAATAATCAAGTAGACATAATGTTTTTAGATTTAACTATGCCGGAGATGGATGGTTTTCAACTCCTGAAGGCCTTAAAAGAAGATGGCTTCTCAACATATATAGTAATTGTTTCAGCGGATATACAACCCAAAGCTAGAGAAAGAGTAATAGAACTAGGCGCAAATTTATTCGTAGGAAAGCCGATTAATGCGGATAAGATTAAATCGGTTATCAAAGATAGGATTGCGCAATGAACAATAATTATTTCTCTGCTGATCAAAAGGACGCCTTGCAAGAAGTTTTCAATATTGCCATAGGACAAGCTGGCGATTCTCTGGCCCGCTATTTCGATTTGTTTGTTGAATTATCCGTTCCGGAAATAATAATAATCAAATCTGATCAGCTGGTTGGTTTATTAAACGGATTGATAGGGCATGAATCAAGAGTCAGTGTAGTTCGTCAATCGTTTTTCAATCATATTCAAGGTGAAAGTCTATCCGTGTTTCATAGCAATGATGGTGATTTGGCAACCCTTTTAGGAAATGATTGCTCAACAGTAGATGTGAACGATGATATTATATTGGATGTAAGTAATATCCTGGCGGGTGCATGTCTTAAAGGCGTGGCGCATCAATTGGAAACAGAGATAAGTTTCTCTCCTCCCGATATTTTGTGTAAAGATACATTGATTGAAGAAGTTTTTGACGGATTTAATTTCGCGTGGGATTACGCGTTGCTGGTAAGAATCATTTTTCGATTTGAAGATCGTACTTCATCCTTCTATCTTCTATACTTTGTCCCTTCTCAATCTATAGAATTAATTAAGAAATCTATAGATCGTTTGCTCGGGTGAATCTTATTATATGATGCCTAAAGATAAACTCTCTTTGCTCAATAGCATTGTTGAACGAATCAATGTCGGAGTTTTGGTTATTGATTCTGAAATGAATATTATCCTGTGGAATGTTTTCATGGAGATATATAGCGGGCGAAAAGCATCTGAAGTTTTAGGCAAGAATCTATTTGATTGTTTTCCCGAATTGCCAGTCGCATGGATGAAGAAGAAGATCGAAGGCGTCTTCCTTTTCGAGAACAATAGTTTTTCTTCCTGGAAACAGAGGCCTTATGTTTTCAATTTTCGTCATAACCGACCATTAACGGGACATATCGATCATATGCGGCAGGATTGCGTATTTCAACCGATTAAAAATCAAACTGGAAAAGTGGAGAAAGTTTGCATCACTGTATCTGATATGACGGATCATTTTATTTATGAAAGTAAATTGATCGAAGCAATGTCTTCGCTAAAATCACTAAGCCGAATTGATGGTCTGACGGGTATTTTTAATAGAGGACATTTTGAAAGATGTTTGATTGAAGAATGGAAACGAGCCAAACGATATAAAGAAGACCTTTCATATTTTCTGTTAGATTTAGATTTTTTTAAGAAGGTCAACGATACTTACGGACACATGGCCGGTGATGAAATGTTACGTCTCACGGCTAGAATCATTATGAGAGAAATCAGAGAGATTGATATTGCTGGAAGATATGGAGGAGAAGAATTTGCCGTCATTCTTCCTCACACTGACCAGCAAGGCGCTGTCGCAGTAGCAGAGAGAATCAGGCAAACTGTTTCTGAATATATTTTTAAGTATGAAGATCAGAAAATTCGAATGACGCTTAGCACCGGAGTATCCTTCTTTCGTCAAGATATGAATAAATATGAGGAGATGATCGCGGAAGCAGATCTGGCTTTGTATCAATCAAAAGAGAATGGACGTAATTGCGTTACATGTTTTGATCCTTCCCTTGATTCAAAAGAATAGGTGTGAAGTGCGTCTCACTTGTTTAGCCGTTTTGTGTTTTTAATTGCCTCCTCGCCCTAGTCCAATGTCATTAAGTTAAGGAATTGCACCCTATCATAGGTGGTTTGATCAAGGGCTGACCGCAATGCGGTCTTGCCCTTGCCACCCAGTCGTTGGATATTTCTTTACATGGGTGGTCGTTATCAACCCTCTCCTAACCTCTCCCAAGATTGGGAGAGGAATGTTAGACCACAGTATTTGGTATTACTCAGCCAAAACGATATAACTGGTTATATCTCCAAAATCCCTGTTCCCTAAAAACATTACGCCCTTAGCCATCTCGCGGAGGAACTTGGTTGCACGACATTATGCGTTGGACGGTACTAGACAGTTTTGTTGTTTCACTTTGATTGTTTGGCGGCAAGATTTCCTAGAAGAGACATCGTTTCTATATCGCCAGGGTTCATATCCAGTATGTCAGCCAGATGTTCCGCTGCATCATTTAAGTTTCCACATATATAACAGACATAGGCCAGCGTCAGTTTCGCTTCCACGTGATTGGGATTTTTATCAACAAATCTATTGATTGTGATGAGATGAGCTTGGATATCTTTGTTCTCTCCATAATATTCGGTGGGGTCAATCGGCTTTTCGAACCATACAGGATTGAGTGAAAGCGCCTGACGTAATGAGGCGCCGCTGCCCTGGTAATCTCCCACTGCCAATAATGAGAGAGATTGTCCCATTTTAACCTCGGCGTCACCGGGCTTTAGACCGGAAACGTTGTGGAATGCTTGTGCGGCTTCCTTGTATTTTCGTTCTCTGAATAGTTGTTGAGCAATTGCCAATTGTTCGGAAATATCCGTTGCGTTATCGGTGGAGATGGATGGCGTATAAGCATTATCATCCGTGATGGAAGAAGCTGGCGCCACAGACCTGGTTGCGGGTTGCTGGTCGACGATGATTCTTTCGCGTTCGATTATAGTCGGCGGCATTGGTTGGATCAGGCGAATACTCGATTGGGGATAAGGAGAGATCATACTGGTATAGATTGGTTGATAAGCAGATTGATAAACTGGTTGAACCATTACATCCCAGGGATTATAAAATGGCATTGGTTGTGGTCCCATATAGATGATTTGTCTTGTTGGTCTATATGAGTAACGTGGAGTTGTTACTGGAACATTCAGAGGACGACGCGTACGAACGTATGGCGAGCGCATACCGAATACCGGAGAATTTCTATGATAATAATTGGAATAAATTCTCGAATTATATCTTGAGTTATATCTATAGTGAGTTCTTGCGTCAGCCGTATTCGGGATTAATGATAGGACAAAACCGGCTGTGATTAGTATTAGAACGATTACCCGCTTCATGATGGTTCTCCTAATTATCTACATAGCCTTATAATTTTTCCAATTCTTATATTAAAAAATTAATCACTCTATTTTATTATTTCAAACTCAATCGAATACGGAATAGTTCGTGTAGTCGTATCCCGACTGGGGCGACTGGAGAAGCGCACGATGTTAAGGCGAACATTACGTAATGATTTTGGAGATACTGCGAAATATATATTGCCATCAATCATTGCATGTGGATAAATAGTGATTGGATGAATAGGCAGCGCGTTGGCCAGCAAACCCTGGTATGCGCTTCTATAACGCCAGGGATCATAATTCCAATAGGGATTTGCATAGTAGTGAACGTGATAGAAAGACCGGCTGTGGAAGGCGCCGCCGCCGAATCCCCATGCCATTGAACCATGTGGTCTTGCTCTCATGCCCGCCGCTTCGGATAGATCGGGTTTGGTTAAGGCAAGATGCTGCCGGTTGTTCTGATCAAAGAGAAGATATTGTCTGGGAATAAACTCGATTGGCTGATCGGTTTGATTGATAAGCGTTGTATGAAAAGTAGTGATATCATCTCCCAAACCGTAGGGAGTTTTGGTATTATAAACACTGATAGCCAGACCTTCTAAACTGAGCGAGGCCATTCGTCCATCAGGCATGACGGTAACGCCGTTGGCGGGTTGCGCCATGAATTGGGCTGTTTGGCAGCCTGAAAATATAATCAACGTTGATAAAATAACAATTACCAGCTGATATTTTGTTCTTCCCATCCTCATATCCTCTTTCAAAACAGATAGATATAGCGTAACCAGATATCGACTGTTATGCAAAGCAATAGCCTGCATAGAACCAAATCGTATTATATCACGCTCTGGCTAAGTAAATTATACTGGGTAGTACGACCAGTTTCTTTTGTCAGGTGGTTTTCTGTAATTCACCTCACGCTAGCCCTCTCCCGGCGGAGAGGAGACGAGGCAATGTCATTAAGTTAAGGAAATTCAACCTATCGTAGGTGGTTTGATCAAGGGCTGAGCGCAATGCGCTCTTGCCCTTGGCACCCATCATCCCCCTATCTTCATGGAAATGATTATGCGTCATGGTGCTCATTCTATTCTATTTGACACACCGGCTAGAAGCCGATGCTCCCCATTCTATGATGCTCCCCATTCTATGATGACAATTTCATTAAGTTAAGGAATTTCTACCTATCGTAGGTGGTTTGATCAAGGGCTGAGCGCATTGCGCTCTTGCCCTTGGCACCCATCATCCCCCTATCTTCATGGAAATGATTATGCGTCATGGTGCTCATTCTATTCTATTTGACACACCGGCTAGAAGCCGATGCTCCCCATTCTATGATGCTCCCCATTCTATGATGACAATTTCATTAAGTTAAGGAATTTCTACCTATCGTAGGTGGTTTGATCAAGGGCTGAGCGCATTGCGCTCTTGCCCTTGGCACCCATCATCCCCCTATCTTCATGGAAATGATTATGCGTCATGGTGCTCATTCTATTCTATTTGACACACCGGCTAGAAGCCGATGCTCCCCATTCTATGATGTTCCCTATTCTATGATGACAATTTCATTAAGTTAAGGAATTTCTACCTATCGTAGGTGGTTTGATCAAGGGCTGAGCGCAATGCGCTCTTGCCCTTGGCACCCATACTCTCCCGGCGGGAGAGGGGACAACACGGTTAATTTAATGACATTGGGGGACGAGGCCGCCCGACATAATTAGTTAGTCAGAGTATTAGTTAGTCAGAGTATTAGTTAGTCAGAGTATTAGTTAGTCAGAGTATTAGTTAGTCAGAGTAATGGAATGGGAACTGTCGAAACGGCTGTGCGGGAATGCAATGGTAGGAATTTTATAAGCCAAGTAGAATCAAAGGCGGCGGTTATTGGATTCGTTCCAATAACCGCCTGAACCTCATGGTGTAAAATATCATTATACCAGTCAAATTATTCGGGAAGAGGCGTCAGTTTGATGTTTCTAAACATGATGGGGGAGCCTTCACTCTGAAGACCGACGTAACCCTTGAGAATGCCTATTCCAGTCGCCTTGTTTTGGAATTTGCCATTAACGGTTAGTTCAATAGTATCGCCTTTGCAGACGATCTCGTACTTGTTCCATTGGCCGGGTTTGGTCTCGTTGGAGTCATTTTGGCGCTTGGCGTAGCGGAAAAACTCGCCCTTGGCGCTTGTGTTTTCATTGAAGTCGCACCCCATTCCCACAACATCGCCGGCATTTTGGTACTTGAGTTGCGCTTCCATGCATAGAGGCCAGATTTTATCGTCGTTACTCATTCTCAAAAGGATGCCGCTATTGCTGGGCGTCTCAGGCCATTTCCATTCAACGACCAGTTTGAAATTACTGTACATTTTCGTTGTGCGTAAAAAGCCGAAGGGATCTCCTTTACACCAAATTGCGCCGTCCTTAACCTGCCAAACATCCTTGGGATCGACATCTGCATCCTTGACAAACATGTGCCAGCCTTGGAGGTCCTTCCCGTTAAACAGGGTAATGGCTTTAACATCCTTTGACACGGCCGATCCGGATTCACTGTCCACCGCCGCTATTGTTTCTGAATTCCCGGTGACGCCTCCCAATGCCAACATGCAGATAGCAATCATAAGACTAAGCATTTGTTTCATATTTGGTATCTCCTATAAATCGGCGTTATCCATTAAATAGGATAATTATGCCTGCATTCTTTTTTCTTAACAAAGATTCTCGTTGCAGCATCCATTATGTCAAGGACTTCTTGTCGACCGTGCATGCTTTGAATGATTGATTCTTTAGAGTGTTTTTCATAATAACGTTCTGACTCACGTTTATAAACAAACATGATTTTGAAAAACGCTCTAGTTGTTTCAGTGTGTACTTGATAAGATGTATTATAAGGAATTTTCCACAAAATAATGCTCAGAGGCGAGTCTTTATCTCAATGGACACCCAAACCATCTTTTCGAAATTACCGAAGTGGAAATACTCAGGCTTGATTCTGGGGCTAATTGCTGTTTTAAGCGTTTTGATTCTATCGTTTATCGGGATATCTTCGTTGTTGGATGAATATATCTACGATCCGATTCTGGGTTTCAGCGTCTCATTACGCGACCAACCATCCCATGTGTTAATAGTTTATGATGATAATCCCGGAAAACGGGCAGCAGATGATTATGTTCTATTGCTGGAAAAGTTAGAGATATTTGAACCGGAAGGCATTGTTTTCAATTTTACTCCCCAATTTAAGGATGATCTGTTTTTCAGCAAAGCGGGGACATTCGACAATATTATATTTGGTCGACGCCTGATTGCTGATGTGAATGATCAGCAGAGATTCAGTCTGGAGACGGTTCCTGATTCTGCCAACAATTTTCCATTCGGCATTGTCCACATTCCACCGTGGGAGAAAGGCGTTTTCCGGAGGCAATATTCTCATTTTTCAGTGGATGGGAATATATATCCCGCTTTAGAGATTGCTTGTCTTGATTCTAACCTGCCGATGACAAGCCGGGTAATGAAAGAAGATTCTTATCGCATCTATTTCCACGGGCCGTCTGGCAGCCTGCCAAATGTTTCGTTTGACCAGGTAATCAGCGATCAATTAATTAATGAGATGGTTGCGAACCGGATAGTATTGATCAGCGCCCAAAGTGAAGGAGTGGAATTTGAGTATCCAACGCCAACCACTGTAAACAGCCCCAAAATGCCGCTGGTGGAATATCAAGGTCATGCGTTGAACAGTCTGCTGAGCAACCATCCGATATTTGAAATCAATCCTTGGATACACTATATTGTTTTGATTATTGTGATATGTATTTGTTCCTTTGTCTATCAAATGTCGGGCGCCAATTTGATAATTCTGTTTACGGTTTGCATGATGGCTGCGTATACATTGATGGGGTTTGCGCTGCTTCATATATTTCATTACTGGTGTGCGGTGAATGAATTCATCCTAGCCCAGTTGCTGCTCTTGATAATGATTAAAAACCGGAAGTTACAGATCATCGGGCAAGCGCTGGAAACTATAACTGTTTCGCTTTCCGCCCGAACCCAGCAGTTTTTTGAACCTGAGAATTTTTATACATCTCCAGAATACTGGTCTCAAATTCTGGGGATTATCAATAATATGCTGAATCTGGACCGGGTAATTCTTCTGGATCGCCGGAAGAATGCTTTTCATTTAAAGGAGATCATATCCTTTCAATGTGGACTGGAAGATATTAAAGAACTCAGAAGAGATATTCGCCGCGAACCCTACAACACGGCCATTCAAGAAAAAGGCCCCATAAGGTTAGAGAACTACCTGAGGAATCCAAAGCCTGATGAATTGCAATACATATTTCCCTTGATTTTCGGAGGAGAGGTTTATGGGTTCGGGGCATTGAGCGTAGCAAAAGATAAAACCGGAGATATAAAGGATTTCGAGAATATCCTGGCGGCTTATGGAGAGCAGATAGGGCGTTTATTGTATGATTATAATATTGTGAAAGATTTAAATGCACGACCTTCCTTATTATCACGCTTAATAACTTATGAGCATTTTCAGACTACGCTTGAGGGGGTCAGGCAGTTAACTTCCTTCCTGCATGACCGGTCAGTGAAACTTTATAAACTGCATAATCAGTTACAGGGAGCATTTGTAATATTTGATCTTTTTGGCCGGGTGTATATGGTCAATAATTCGATGCAGGAAATTCTGACCAGCGCCAAGATAACTTCCTTTAAGTTATCCGCCTTGGATATTATCGCTGAAATCAGCCAGTTTGATTTACTGCAAACACGTAAAATGTTTCGTAATGTTGTGTTGGACCGGCAGCAGATATCATTTACTATCAATGCGCCCAACAAGCGCAACTACCGTTTGATACTTCGTCCTTTAGAGAGCGACTCCAATGTTTTATCACCGGATGTAGCCATATTCGGTCTTTGGGGAATATTAATGGAGTTGATAGACACGACTGATCAAGATAACTATTTCCAGTTGAAAGGTTTGCTTTCTATGGAGTTGGGCAACAAATTACGCAACTCTTTGAGCGCCATCCAAATTACGGCTCAGATGATGTGTGATAGTGACAGCACTCCAGTAGACAGAGCAAAAATGATGTTAAACATCCAGACTCGAATAGATGATGTTGTTCGATTGCTGCAAACCAGTGAAAAATATCTGGAAACGGAATTGGATTATGGGGAGATCAACCGATTTCCAGTTAACGCTTTGCCGGTGTTGGATGCCGCCCTGGCGGATTTCCAGGCAAAAATCGATCAGCGGAAGATTCGTTTTAACGTGGAAAAGCCGATGGTTATGAATTTTGTATACGCCTCACAGAGACACTTGCAGCCTTTTTTCGAGATCATTCTGGAAATGTTGCTTGATGATGCATCGGATGATAGCGAGATAATTATACAGGTTGATGAAGATGATCGTGAAATACATTTTCTCTTTTCAAATTCCGGTTACGGGATTCCCAATGAACAGATTCAAGAGTACATGAAAGAGGATAGCGCCTCTCATTCGGAAAAAAACAAAAATATGCGTGAAGCGTTAAGTTGGGTGGAATTTTGGGGAGGCCGAATGGCGGTGAGCAGCGACGTGGGCGTAGGGACGCGCGTCAAGGTATCGTTGGAAAGCTTCATATAAAAATATTCAATAAATGATAACAGTATGATTTTTTGAATTGAATACACATGGCAAGGTAGAATTTATCTTTATATTGACCATGGAAAAGGATTCTACAATATAGCGCGATGGAGTCATTCATTCTCAACATATTTCCAGCGGGCAGTTTAGACAGTTCCGTCGTTACTACGGTATGGATTGGCGTATTGGTTTGTTCATTTTTCAATCTTCGTTTCGGGTGGGCGTTTTCCGGATTGGTAGTTCCAGGATATCTTGTTCCTCTTCTGATTGCTAAACCCTGGAGCGCTTTGGCAATCATCATCGTGGCGATCTATGCCTATATCCAATTTTATTTTTTGTCCGAAGTACTCTCAAAGTGGGGATTGTGGGGGAATTTTTTCGGTAGAGACCGTTTTTTTGGATTATTGTTATCAGGCGTTATAGCCCGGTTGTTATTCGATGCAGTCATATTTCCGACGGTCGGCGCCTTAATGTCCGATTCGTTCAGCATAGATTTTGATTACCGCAACAATCTGCACAGTTTTGGTTTAATCGTGGTAACTCTACTGGCGAATCAATTCTGGAAGCCGGGTCTAAAACGGGGATTGTTGCAATTTGGAGTGATTCTGGGCATTTCATTCTTATTAGTACGCTATGTACTGATGGTTTATACCAATTTCAGCATCGCCAATCTTCAATTTATGTATGAAGGAATTTCTGAATCACTGGTAGCTTCGCCCAAGGCATACATCATATTGTTGACAGCGGCCTATCTGGCTTCCAGATTCAATATGTTTTACGGTTGGGATTTTAACGGTATTTTATTACCGTCTCTATTGGCTTTGCAATTATATGATTTGAGTAAAATCTTCACCTCATTTGTTGAAGCATGGATAATATATCTGCTGGCCAGTCTGGTTCTGAAGACGCCATTTCTTAGAGAGAGTTCCATAGAGGGCGCCCGGAAACTGGCGCTTTTTTTTAATGTATCATTTTTCTACAAAATGGGATTAGGGTATGTTATTTTGCGGTATTTCCCTGAATATCAGGTCAGTGATTATTTTGGTTTTGGATATTTATTACCTACCCTGATGAGCATGAAAATGCATGAAAAGAAAATTGTTGTGCGCTATACAGCGACTACGCTGGCAACTGCAATTATAGCTGCTGTAGCGGGAAATATCATTGGTTTCGGATTAACAATTGCGCCGAGTTTATGGAAACCGAATTATGTTGTTTTAGAAGAACACGCGTCTTTACCTCCCGTGCAAGTTAAGACTGGGACGTTGCGGGATATCATCTTGGAGGGAAAAATCCGGATGTATGCCAGGCAGCATCCAGATTCTTTTCAAACTCCCCTGCCCTACGAACAGAGCCAATTCAGAGAAGGCATTGTCTTATTGATGAAATACACGCATACGCATGATGAAGCAGATTTATTGAATGCGCGTTTGTTTTTAAACCGGGCTAATTATATTGTAGAGCGAGTAGAGGATCAGTATTTATATCTTCATGAAAAGCAGCCAGAGAACGGATGGGGGATATACGCGGTTGATTATACTAGAGACAGTGGGTTGCTGGTTGAAATTCCTTCACCCATAGAGGAATGGCGTACGCTTGAGTCTGGTTTGATACTATTGAAATCACTTAATGGAAAGGCCTATGCGGCGTCTGGCGCCAAGCGGAATATCAATCGAAACGGTTCGTCAGATGTATTGATTCAACCAGGTAGTTTTTTCCATATTTTTCACGAAATTGCGTCACGGCGTAATGTGTTGCAGATTCGGGGTTATACGGAAAAAAGTATCCGCGTTCTAACCGGAATCACAGAGGCTATCAATCCAACCAATGTTGATAGTACGCTTTGGATACGCTCGCAAATTCCTGCGGGATTGAATCCCTCTATATTAAAATCGTTGATTGGCGAATATCGCGTTGAATGGAAAGATGGACCGTTTAAGAATATTCAGCGTGAATTAACATGGTCGGGATTTGCGGAATTATGGCTAAACCGTAAAGACCGGCGTTCGCTGCTAGCTCAAGCGATGGATGAGAAGACTGAAATTAAACCGGAGACCTTTGTAACTCGAATTGATGGCTACCTGTATGATTGGTTAATGAACACAAAGGGAGAGATTGCTGATAAAGGTTCTGATTTATATAAACCTCCAACCGAAGATGAGATGCTTTATTTTGATCAGGAAGTGGTAACTCCACTTATCAAAATAATCGATAGCGAATTTGTTGATGGAGCATTCACATCGGACGGTTTATCCGAATTTCATACTATATCCAATGCTGCTTCGATTATTGGTTACCGTTTTATCTGGTATCGGCATAAATTAACCAATCAAAACTATTTGATTCTGACAGAAAGAGAAGCAGTCGAATCCCGCACTTATCGTGGTACGTTTGTGTTCCGCCTAGAGAAAAGCAATCCATTTCTGGTACATGTTACCCGCCCCTTGTATGAACAGAACAGTTTTGAATATGGCGTGGAGTTGTTCGAGCGCATCCAGGCTCGAGCTATATTGATTTCAGGCGCTCATCGAGATTGCAACCTGGATGGGGCGGCAAATATCATCAGCCTGAAGAACAAGAACAATTTTCTCAATCTGGTTAATCAGGTATTACTGCGAGAGATGAAATCAAAACCGATGCTGGTGATCAGTTGCCGGGCATTCGGTATACGGCAGGACGCTCCCACTACAGACTCGGAAGCTATTGTTTCTTTCGCCGATGGTACAATTGATCAATCGTCGTTTTCATATTTGGGAAAGATGTTTCTGGATTATCTGGAGGAAGATCAATTCAAATACCAACTGGTGGATGGAAGTCTGGAGACTGCCGGGTATGAGGCCAGCAACTTATCGCAGGCCTATTATTTACGTCAGACCGAGAATAAAGAGTTTGTTGGATTGTGGTTGTCGCCATTAATTCGAAAAACTTACAGGCTCAAAACCGAGAGCATATTGCAGGAAAGTCACTTCGCATCACTTAATATTTCCACTGAGCGAGCGGTGCTTTATGACCTGCTAGACGCTGCCCGTCAATATCCGGGAGCCGATCAAATTCCTGTTGAGTTATTTCAGGATGTGAACCATTACTTGCGCACAGGTAATATTATCGCATTGCAAAACCTGATGAAAACGCATCCTGAGGTTCAGTTTACGCGTTTATTTGATATCAATTCCATGCAAACATTTTTAATCATGAGTTCAGGCGCAGAACAAAGACCATTGGTTGTCAATTTGAATCCACGCAACGATAAGATTGAAAATATTTATCAAGTTGAAGTCATGAATGAAGAGAATCTAGAAAAATATATCGCCTCGCGATTCGCCTGGCTTGATTGGAATTCAGTGAATCCATGAAAGTGCGCATATTATTTTACTTTCTATTGCTATCCGGAGGAATTTATTTCTTTCACACCGATCATTGGGATCGGTTGGTTAGATCCTATGTAAGTAAATATGAAAGCCAACTGATAGAAGGTTCACGTTCCTTAGGCGTATTTGTATTAAAACCTGACGACTGGATGGTTTTTAATTTTCCGCCAGGCCTGGAATCTGTTACTCTTATCACAAACGCCAATCTCCCTTTGAAACATGATGCGGCGCCGGATGATGTCTGGAATTATTCGATTGAGTATCGCTTAATAAATCCGGAGGGAGAAACAGTTAGAAACGGAGAATATTACTGCCGATCTCAGTATACAGAGTACCTTGACGCCGAGACCAACCAAACTCACGCGAAGGCGTTTTATATAGACGAAAGAATCAAGCCATTAGATGGTCAGGCCTTTCGTCTCAAATTAACTAACCTGGCGCCCCCGGATCAACAGATTAGCGGCATCCAAATTCGCCAGGGAATACTCCCTACTCCGCTGGTGGATGTTTGTCTACGCATGAACATCCAGAAACCATTCTCAAGCAAACGTCTTAGATACCAATGGCGAAGGCTGTCCCGCAGCGCGAAAGAACAGTTGTCGCAAGGGAATGTATATTCTTATGATCTACTTACCGAAGATGAACAACTTAATATCTTAAAAAGCCTGACTGATAGACTGGCGCCTGCCGGAGTACAAGGCGTAGATTTTCAATTACGCAATATGCATGTACTTGATGAAATCGGCGATCCTGTCGAAGAGAATAAAATTCTCCCGACTGGTTTGTTCATACATCCAGGTCAACATGCAATGATTCCGCTGCCTGATCAGGAGGGTCAGATACGCTTGGAATTTATCAAAGAAGAAGGCGCTGTAGTGAATTCCGCTTCTCCAGAAATTGTATTAAAAAAATATGGCCGCAGTTTTGATGAGAGAGAGGAGATGCGATTATCTTCCATTATTTCATCTACCACTGTTTCATCTCAATGGCCGGGAGGATTATTGGAGATAATTTCACCATGCAATATGGTTGCGCGGGCGTATTTTTCCGGTGAAGATAATAAAGAATCTGAAATCACTCCTGATACAAACTATGTTCGTACATTCTTAATTCAAGATGCAACCGCTGAATATGAAATTTTATCAGAGTCAGAGGGTATTACGCCGATTCGGTTAGATTTCCGCATTCCCTATGCGTTGAATGGCGAAGAGAATCATTCACGTAATGCCTTTGCTATATGTCAGTTTCTGGATGCAGAAGATAATGTGATCAAGCATGAACGGTTAGCCATTGCGTCAGAGGCCTCGCAATATGACAGCATACCGAAGGTGGAAATTTTCCCGTCGGTCAGCGACTCTGTATCCTACTATTTTTCCATTTCTTCCAAGATGAAAAAGTTACGGATTACAGCAGAGCAGAATCCCTTTTTAGCGTCATGCTACAATCGACCGCAAAATCTTGTCCAACAAACCATGGTACCGGAAGATTACATTCGTTTCAACCAGAAAGAGATACACCGCCGCAGTTGGTTTTATCTACCACCGAGTAACCAGCAAGTTATGATGCGATCACAATTGGTAATTCCTATCGCCTATCAAACTCGACCGCCGGAAGATAAGGATTATCTGGCGGAAGGATTGTATGAGTGGGAGAGTTTTCAACCAGTTAACCGCTGGCGCGGCCGTGAATTACTCGCGCCGACTCAGGCAAAAGACATCCGGCGTGATGAATCGCTGCCTTCAATCTATCAAGAGATTCCTAATGGGCGAGAAGTAACA
The DNA here is from genome assembly GCA_963662285.2 of bacterium. GTDB lineage: Bacteria > Hinthialibacterota > Hinthialibacteria > Hinthialibacterales > Hinthialibacteraceae. The sequence continues at coordinate 1,468,194 of CAXXMV010000002.1, read as the reverse complement.
TGGACCTTCATTTCGCCAATTAAGGAGCGTCAGATAACACCTACTTTGATGATATTTTCTCAAGAATCAAAATCTATACCTTATATTCTTGAAATAGATGGCGCCGTTATTCACCAATCAGTTCTCACCTCAAAACGTATGCAGGTAATTCTTCCACCCATAACAGTTGGAAAACATAAAATCCGGATTAATTCAGATGGAGCTGCTTTATTTCTGATTAACCACAGCCGTCCTGCCAGTGGAAAATTATTTGAGAAGCGTTTGGCTGCCCGACTGGAAGCGCAACCGTTGGAATATATTTTCCCTAAAATCATTCCTGACGAAGAGACTCTTTCCATCCGGTATTTTTCTGAGTATGGAACGACTAAGCGAAACTTAATAAAGATAACGATTGAAGGTGGTTTTCGTAGGTTGAATCCAGGACCGTTCCCTTCTTGGACGATGACTCATCGGCTATATGATTTGGCGTCTACGGAAGACTCGCAGACCTATGTGTTAAATACCAAGGATCAAGTTGTTGATCAAGGACAATTGTTTTTCCTGCCATTCAGGGCTGATATGCCGCCTGGGGAATATCGCATCCGCCTGGAATTATTGAGTAGTAATCCCGGCTATGTGATACTCTCACGCATTCTTCCCGGTCTGGAGGAACAGCGTAATTTTTTTACTGAAAGTCGTGATACAATTAAGAGGCAATAATTTTAATATTAAGATAAAAAAGGTGAGACATGTTTTTATTCAATATAGTATCTGATAATTTATTTCATTGGAAAAATCCCGGTTCCAGTAAAAGAAAGATATCTTCATTACGATTGATTGGGATATCACTTCTAATTGTTCTGTTTTCCGGAGCGCCAGTCTTAGCAGAAACTGGTGAAAAACTCTTATTGCAATTGTTTAACCAATCCAAAAGCAAAGTTGATTACGTTGCTCCATCTCCAGACCAGTTCCAATGCGCCTGGAAGTTATTTAAGCAGATGCTGACTCAATCAGTTGAAAAGACTGAGATGGAAAAACAATGGAGTGATGCGGGGTATAAATTGCATGAGATTATCTATAATGATGAGACTCTTTGGGTTCTAAGCCCGGATACTCAGCATACGGCGCCTTACGGCTTCTTCATTTTTCGCGTTGAGTCAAGCGTCCCTTTGATAATCCAGGCGCCGCATCGTTATCATGACTACTATACCGGGCTTATTGCTGTGCGTTTATTCCTGGAAAGTCAGGCCAGGGTTGGCGCATGGAATACGGTGCACCGTAACAAAGTGGATTTTGGCAAGGAGAAGACTTCATTTTTTCACGCACTGACACTAGCAGCGGTTGATGCGAAGCCAGCGCTATCCGTGCTGCAGTTACACGGTTTTGGTCCCGTTATAAAACGAAATGGTGAGACCTTGGTCGAGGATATTATTTTGAGTAATGGCGGGTTGCAACCCTCTGCGAAATTGTATGAGATATCAAAATGCCTGCCAAAATTTCAAGCCATTCGCGTCGCAGTATTTCCCATTCATGTTTTTCAACTCGGTGGAACCCAGAACATCGCTGCCAAGGCATATCAACAACATGATTCAGATCAATTTTTTCATGTAGAGATGAGCCGCACATTCCGCAAGCGCTTACGTGATCAAAAAGATTTACGAGCTGATTTTTTGAGTTGTTTTATTAATGGGGGATGATTTTGATCATTGCTCAATCACTTATTTACTGACGATTGATAGAGTTTTGTTTTATGCCTGAAAAAGTATATGCAGTACGATAATTGAAATAGAGACCATTCAGAAATAAAGGCTTCGCGCCGGAAATAATGCTGCCATGCGTCGATTAAAATTATTGTTATTTTGGGCTGGATTTTTGGTAATCCTTTCGGGATGCAATTTACTCTATGTTTTTTCAGAGGTAGATGCGTTTCAACTTGAATTAGAAAATGCATATCAACATCCAGTTATCTGGGATAACATCATAGATAAACCTGATTGCTTTTTGGGCTATAAACCGCAAATCAAGTATCATAAAAATAAATATGTTGTGCGCATGACGCCGGGCCAATCCATTCGTTTTAAGATGCCGGGCCGGGCTGCATTAAGAATATTACCTATTGATAATTACGATCCAGAATTTTATTTAGATGTCTCCTATTCCAACGGTTCCGGTATTTATACACAATGTTTTCCCGTCCTGCATGGAGATAATGGCGCCCGGTTTTATAAACCTGATTTGAATTATCCTGGAATAATGCGCATTCAGCATAACGGAGTTTATAATCATCCATTGGAACTGGCGGTTTTTATTTCTGCTGTGGAACGCCTTAGAAATCCGGCGCCTTATAGTCAGCCTGCATTACCGGATGCTGAACCTATCCAAATCCGAAGAGATGATCGTTTTGATTCTGAGGAGTTTTACCGGCTTGAACCGGACATCCCCTTACATTTCAGTTTAGATCAATTACTGAGAATATCGATAGAAACCTATCTCCCATATCAGGAGGATATGATTGAACCTTCTCAACCATATCGCCTTTCTGTCCAGAATAATAATAATGTGATAGCAACTATGGATTTTGATACAAATACGGATACCCGGTATTCATATTTGGTGAATGATCAAATCCGGGTATTAGGACAACTTCGTAAAGGATTTCTAACAATTCCATCCGGCATGGACGCAATTGAGTTGAATGCCAATCGTGCACTGTTTGTACGCGTGTCGGGCATTACCGAAAAAGACTATCTATTTCCTAACTTAAACCAACCGATTCTTGCTGCAGAAAAAGTGTTTTCATTACTATCAAATCCACCTCAGCAAACAAATCAGCTGGACTTTTATGGTACGATTACAGGTTTGCTAAACAAAGCGATAGAACCGGCGATGCTGCCCGGCTTACAAAGCGCTTCCCGTGGTGTTCTGCATGATAATTCTCGCCGTGATAGCGGATTATCCAGCGCGGCTCTCTATCGCAAAGCCGCCAGTCATTTACCTTTCGCCGATGAACTCTTGGATCAGGCGATATCTATTGAAAGCAGGAATACTTTCTACAGGGAACTCTCGCCAGATAATTCCCACCAATCCATTCATTTTTCTCATGCTTATTATATTCCAAAACGATTAAAAAACTGGGACTCATTACCTTATGGCGGATCGCTATATGAACCACAACTGCAACAATGGATCAAGCGTTTGCATTTAGGACGTTTTATTGAATTAAAGAAGAATGATGGCGAGCCTTTTGAATACGCAATTCCTTCTCTCCCGGTTCCCAGCCAATTGAGAGTGGCGGTATTAAGCCATGAGAATAATCTTGCAAAACATAGACTTTTGATTCAATTGGATGACGTTCCACCTCAAAGGCTGGATCTAATTGCAGAGGTTTCTCTTAGCGATGATGATTTTGAAATTTCTCCTATAGGAGAAAGTCTTGCCATCTTGAATCGTATGAATCCCAACTATCGCGGCGCTTCACTAAGCGGTGGTTTTTCCCGCTTCGATCCACCTGCGCAATTAAGCGAAGTTCATTATACAGAGATACCTCTTCCTGCTAATACTCAAACTGTAAAACTATGGAGAGATGATGAGATACAAGATAATCTTCATGTTTCGCTTGCTTACCGCGCCTCGAAACCTTTCCAGCTTCCGGAAGGAGAATACCTGCATCATATGGATCAGCTTTCTCCCGATTTTTTCACCAAGTTAACTGAAATTGATATTTATAAAACATCATTGGAATTGTCTTGCAATACAGAAGATGAACAGCAAATCTACAACCATTGGCTGCCTTTTCTTCGCTATTTAAGTAAAAGCGCAATAACTTTATCGGCATCGGTTGAACCACCAATCAGATCCAAAGTGAACAAAAATGATGAGTACACGGCTCTTCAAGCAACTCAACTTTATGACCTGGCGTTGGAACATGAAAAAACAGAGCAATGGATCACGGCCTTATCCTATTGGAATTCACTGCTGCATGGCACTGAAAGTTCAAGTGAATCCCATCGTCAGGAAGCCCTTCTTGGCCGCGCCCGGATATTGGAGCATTTGGGCGAGTTTTTCCTGGCCAAGCAACAATACCGGGGAATTTGGTCTTATGAAAATGATCCTCAATTCCGTAAAAAGGCTTTTCAAAAACTGTTAGATCTACGGCGTGGAGAAAATGACTGGAATGGCGTTGTTCAACTTTACGCTGCGGCATTGTATGATGACCCTAGTTGCGAAAACTATACCGAACTGGCTAAAGCGTTGCTGCAAGATGATAAACCGGAATTTGCTTTCCTGGCCGCTCACGCCGCTGCAATGATGGGTGACGCCAGCGAGACTCTTCTGGAAACCGCGTTGAAAATCCAATGGTTTCGCATTTTTGACCGCGTCGCGCAAACAATTGCATCGCCAAAGCGTAAGGCGTATTGGTCGGGACGCAAAGCGCTTGCTTTAGGACAGATGACAGAAACCAAGCGATTGCTCCTCCAGTCGGACAATCAAGGGTCTATGTTAGCCGATGACATAGAAGAGCAGGAACGGATTGCCGCAGGCTTATCTTCTCAGGAAGTGGATCAACGATTGCAATCCATTCAGCAATGGCAAAAAGACTGGAACTCATCTCCCGCAAACAAGGAATGGCGTTCAGCGGATACGTTGATTAATACCTCAGCTGGAGCTGGTAGGTTATACAATATTGACCGGGATTTGTTTATCCATGGCTATTTCGCTAACTCAGATCAACCTGTGATTTATGAAGCGCAAGGTCCTATTACACTTCAATTAGAGATTCGACCGCTTTATCTGAGTCAACCTGATACGCCATTGAATGATTGGATTATGATCAAGACCGGGGATCAAATTCAGCGGATACCCATCACCAACAATATGCCGAACAATGCAATGCGCTTGATCTCGAGTGAAGAGCAACTAGTGGGAAACTATGTCGATGCTGTTATTGAAATAGAACAAGGGCGACATCGGATAGAAATTAATGCATTACATTCTGAACTTTTTGTGCGTGCGGCTTATCGTGCGCCACGTCATCCCCTAGGCATCCTTCCTCCTATCACGCCGCAAACTATCGAAGCCGCTATTTCGGGAAAGTATGTTCCTTCTCCTTTGGATGCTACTGACTCAATGAATTTTACCATTTCGTTAATCCCTGCTTCGGCTACTGATAGTATTAGTTTATTGAATATATATTCACCCCTAACCTATTCTTCTCAATTGAACATACAAGCATTCTCCTCAAAAAAGCTGGAAAATTTCTTGATCCTTCATGAAAAGAGTTCAAATAAAGATATTGATCCTTCAATAGTTTTAAGGAACTTTGTTGAGGAAAAGAAAGATGCAATACAAAGAATGACTGATCTGCTTTGGATTGCCGAGCAATTTCCGCAATATAAATTTCATGCCCAAATGCTGGGTGAGAAATTATATTGGGAAAACAAACATATTCCCAATATGCAATCTCTCTACACGCGCTTAACAAGTAATCTGAGTTGGGAACGGATCACCAGCGTAGAGCATAATGCCGGTTCACATTTTGAAGAAACATCCGGTTGGATGCCGGAAAGTCCAACATTGCAAGTTCGCAAAAACTTGATTCAACCACTCCTCAAGGATGAAGAAGTCATATTTGGCGATAAAAGCCTGGGACTTTATATGCTCAATCATAATCCAACTGATATACAGATTGATTTTTCGCTGCAAGTTCCAGACTATTTACCAGTATTGCCAATGAACATTGCGTATCAAATTGATGACGGGCAGGAAAATACTATCGAACTTAACCAGGAATCACCTTCGGCAAGGATTCAAGTCACTATTCCAACAGGTGAACACGCCTTCCGTTGTTGGACGCTGAATCCTGTTGTGAATCAATATGTCGTTGTAAAGAAAACCTATGTGAACCATCCAGGTGAGGAACAAACGATTTCACCTGACTCTTTAGTACCAACAAACCAACGTTTTTATCATGTTGCAACTGCAACAGAACCCATTGAGCTGAACATTCAGGGGCCGACCTGGTTGCGAATCGATGAACTACAGGGAACAACTACAATATTGAAATACCGCTATGTTGAGGAGGGATTGCAGAAGGTTTACATCAAACCTGAATCGGACCGGGAAGAAGGATTCTACCGTATTTTTAATAGGACGCCCAATGAGATCAAGCCAGAGGCCTCTCCTAATCTTATTGAAAAAGAAGCTATTCCTGTCTCTGAAACATTGGTTCAGTTGGATGAATATCCAGAAGAATTGCTTGAAAAACAATGGCTCTCAGGGCCTGTGGAAGAACGGTATAATGGAACATGGTCGCTGACAACCGAGGGTCGTAGGCGCCGCATTATAGAAGAAGACTTTGAGCGTAATGCAGATTTTGATGATTACATTGAAACAAACGTTGCTTATAGATATTATCATGAGCCTTGGAATACATTTTTTCAAAATGAAGTATTGACTCGTTATCGCTCGCCTGGCGGCCCTACCCTTGGTTTAATAGAAGAGATTCGCTACGCCCCTGACTGGACGCCCTGGACTTTTAATTACGGGGGAGAGTTGTATGTGCAGGATATTGATGACACCTCAAACTCTTCGCGTGAAGATTTGGAAATGTCTGCCGTTTTACGTATGGGCGTAAGCCGCTCAATCGAACTGTCGCCTACATTACGGCATACGCCAAGACTATCCTTCTTCAGCAGGCATTTAAGTTTAAACCCATCTTCTGCTTTCGGTCTCCAGCAGCTGGATCAGGATATCTACACGCCATACAAACAACAACATCAAAATGGTTTTCGAATATCGGACACTCTGCGCTATAGACCCTGGCAGGATTCAGAATGGTGGACCATTGGCGGCCTGGCCACGAATGAATTATTTAAATCCCAACAACCGGATCACCTTTATTTCAAAACTGGTTGGAAACAAAGGTTGCGAAATACCGAAATATCCACCACTTTTCATTTAAATCACTTTCTGAATGATGATGATCGTAAATCCACGACTACCCGTAAAGCGATTTCGCTGGATCTACTGCATGATTTTTGGATGGGTAAACGCAAGCGTATCGAATTAGGGGGGAGCGTCAGATATGATATCGATAACAAAGACGCAACAGCCAACATTTTCCTGACCTGGCATTTCGGCAGCGCACGCGCCTATCGCGATTTCAAGCCGGGTGAATTGGATTTCATGGACTTGCGGGAAAGATGTATGCCATTATTTATCGAGGAATAATCGATTGCAAAAACAGTGAATAGATACAGGATAATTTATAAAACCATGAAATCAGACACAATGGTTGAGGTTAGGTAATGAGTGAAAAATCCAGCATCGTTGCGTTGCTCGAAAATGGCATGAGACCGCATCAAAAACGGATTCACGCCAAACTTATCCACCAGATAGCGAAGAACTTTCTGGAATGGCCAGAACGAAAGTTGGATAAATCATCGGTCTACCTGGATGATGATCATACTGTAATGCAAGTCTACGAATTTATTAAAAGAGAAATAATCCTGCAATTCACACGCTTGAAAGAAGTAAAAATTCTTAGCACAGATTTCAATCAGCAGCTATCACAATCAAAAACGCCGGGGGAACGCCAACAGCATATCTTAGACTACGCCCGAAAGTTAGGCTCATCCGAACGCGATCTTAGAAAAGATAAAAAGGCCTTCAAGCGTTGGATGGATGCAGACGTCATGCATGATAGATGCAAGCAAATGCAAGGTGAGATTGAGCGTATGTTGGTCTTGTGCATGGATCGGCTTTGCGTGTTGGGGCCCATGCTACTAAGACGCGCTAACGGGCTGAATGCCATTGAAAGGCTATGGCGCTCATTCGAATTTGATAAATGGAACAAAATCTTTTGGATTTATGAAGGTGATGACCGGGTGCGGATCGCAGCTTTCAAAACGCTATCCATTCATCTACGCGAATTGCCTGATGAAATCTTAGAAAATTATGTGGATGACGCCACCATACAATTTGTTTATCGCGCCTCACTGCAATCCAGCCAGGCAGTTTGGATTCAATGCGAAGCGCTTTCTTTACTCGAAAGCATGTCTCGTTCTTCGCTTAAAAAAGTGCTACGCAGGCGGCTGGAACATCCGGGTATTGATAGTGATATGTTTGTTCGTCGCCGGGCTGTAAAAATTATAGGCGAAAACCTGAGCCGCATTCCCGAATTAGCCGATTTATTCATTTATGCGGTAGACGACCCCAGTCCTTTTGTTCGACAGGGCGTGGCGCAATCCCTGCAGAAGTCTTCTATGGATGATCTGAAAGTTTACTATCGAAAACTTTCACTGGAAGATGACGTGGCCCAGGTGCGCGCCAGCGCGGCTTTAGGTTGCATAGAAGTTATTAAACGGGCAGATGCGGCTTCTTTTGCTATAGATATTCTGCGAGAGATATACACTCATGAAACCGATGAATTCGTTCTCCGGACAGCCATTCACGCCGCCGCCGTCATTGGATTATATATGTCTCATAATCCAAGTGAGAACGCTGATTCGTTTTTTGCTATGGCCGTGGAGCGCCTGGACTATCTCCATATTAACGCAACCTCTCTTTCGGTGCGACGTTGGGCTTCTATGGGATTGGAGCAAATCTGGTGTAATACCAACGCTGAGGCGAGAAAACTGAAGGAAAAACTGGAAAGCATTATTAAGGCAATTCCTCCTGGTCGCAGTCGTCGTATTCCACGCAAATGGTTTAAGGGATTAAGTGACGATTTTATCGGTCGAGTATTGGCGGTTTTATCCCAGGACGATTTCGGGCTTGATTTTAAGAGAGGTTTTTTGAGACCCTGCATAACCCGTGGTTTTGTTTTCCGCTTTCGCTTATGGCGAATGATATATGAATTACGCCATCCGTCATCGGATAAAAGACAGGCCTTTAATCATACAATCGGACGCGTGTCGCACAGTTCCATCCGCGCTCCTTCAGCAATTCTGGCGGAACTTTCAGAAACCAAAGTACCGGGAGAACCGCTTTTTATTCCTACTGAAAACGGCTGGCGGCCATACTTGCCGTTGGCGGATGACTTTCTTTCTTGTTTGAATACATTGCGTAATCGACCAGTTCGATTTTATACGCATGAAGGAATCACCGAAATCCGGGCGCCCCGTTTTTGGCCGACCCGCTTATGGGCTTATATAAGCCTTACTTTTAATTTCGCATTACTTGCGCAAATGCGTAATTGGAGCGAAACCAGCAATAAAGATCCACGCCAGTATATTCAGGCCATGCGTCAAAAAGGATTCCGAATCAATTTTCGATCCTATAATACCATTGAAGAAAAACAGGCTGTTCCCGATCCAATGATTGAGCGTTTTTTTCCTTTGAGCTTTCCGATGCTGGAATTACAAGGTTTAGGAGAACGTATTCTAAATTATTTTCTATCGGTTTACGAAAATTCTCTATTTGAACTTAGTATATTTCTAGTAGCAATAACGCTTTTATTTTTAGGTAATCATTGGCTTCTCTATCGAAGACTACAAAAAGCCCGACAATCAATTCCTCTGGTTATGGGAGGTTGGGGAACCCGTGGCAAATCGGGGACTGAACGTTTAAAAGCCGCCTTGTTAAATTCCAGTGGATTTCAAGTATTTTCCAAAACCACCGGTTGTGAAGCGATGTTTATGTTTGGTCATACTTTTGGTCGATTGCACGAACTCTTTATTTTTCGATCTTATGACAAGGCTACGATATGGGAACAGAAAGACGTGGTTCATTTGGCATCACGTCTTAATTCCGAAGTTTATCTTTGGGAATGTATGGGATTAACGCCCTCCTATGTTGAGATTTTGCAGAAAAAATGGATGAGAGATGATTTTTCCACGATAACCAATACATATCCAGACCATGAAGATGTTCAAGGACCTGCGGGTATTAATATACCTCAAGTGATGACGTGTTTTATTCCTAAACACTCGGTGCTGTTGACCAGTGAGGAACAAATGAAACCCCTTCTTCATGACGCCAGTCAAGAATTTAAAACCCGATTTCATACTGTCGGCTGGTTGGAAGCCGGTATGCTGACTGATGATGTATTGGATCGTTTTCCATACAAGGAACATCCATTTAATGTGGCTTTGGTGATTTCTTTAGCAGAGGAATTGGGGATTGACCGTGATTTCGCCTTAAAAGAAATGGCGGATTACGTCATTCCTGATTTGGGAGTACTGAAAGTACATCCCACAGCGAAACTAAACCGTCGTAAACTGGATTTCTCAAATGGCATGTCGGCCAACGAGCGTCGTGGTTGCATAGAGAATTGGACGCGATTGGGATTTCACCAATACGATCCGGAAAATGATCCGGGCGTCTGGGTTACAACTGTAGTAAATAATCGCGCTGACCGCATCCCACGTTCACGGGTCTTCGCCTCGATGCTGGTTAATGACCTAAGCGCTGATCGTCATTATCTCATCGGCGGCAACCTGAAGGGGATGATGGGATACATCCGGGAAGCCTGGGAACAATATGCAGATACAATTACCTTAAGCATCCAACGTCAGGATAAAGTTACTCCTCCTGAGGATGTATTGCTGATGTATGCCAAAAAATTCCGCATCCCCTATACAGAAAACATGCTTAAATCCGCGCTTAGCAGCATGTTGGATGCAGTGGATAATCCTCCTGCAGAGCAGGTTGTTGATCAAATAATAAGTGATCCCGATTCACTATCTTCGGTTCTTTCGTCAGTTTTGCCTGTTGATATTGCGCAAGATATTGAACGCTATTTTGAGCAGGAACGGGATAGCTATCAACAGTATGAATCAATACAACAGAAAGTTCTAAGCAATGATTCGTCTGATCCTGCAGTTTTGCAGGAACTCAAAAAATTGCTGACCAATCGTTTCTTTTCAAAGTTTGTTGTAATTGATGATTATTATGCATCTGGAGAAGAAGTCATTCATACCATCTGCGAGTCAACGCCTCCCGGATACCTGAACCACATTATGGGCATACAAAATATCAAGGGTACAGGCTTGGATTTCGTATACCGATGGCAGGCCTGGGATAAATGCCATCAGGCATGTCAGAGGGCCCAGCAAGAAGATGTTTCTCTTATGCTCGACGGCTTAACGGAACTAGCTAATTTTCAGGAATTCGGACTGCTAAGCGAAATCGCTGTTCGGGAAACTTTGGATTACTTGAAAACCTCACTTGCGGCTCAACGGGAAGATATCCAGGCTTTTCAAAATGTAATATCTAGAAACCTGGAAATCCAACTTGAAAAAATATATGAAAATCTAGAGGGAACAAGTAGTCGTAAAGGAGGAATTTTTCTTACTGGCATTATAGAATTTATTGAGAGTTTTATCGATGGTTATGATGCTATTAAACGGCAACGCATGGCCAAAAGAGTATATAAGGATTTAATTCGACAACGCATAAGTCTACAAAATGCTTCGGTGGTATTGAAAGCGCTGAACCGCCGTCAAAAGGGCGGTTGGCTTAAATGGTGATTTTTTATTAAATCATTTATAAACATACTATAATGATCCTATTGCGTAAACGCTCTCTATTATATTAGTTGAATAAGAAAGTCTCTAAGGAAAATGTCATGAACGCTGACATGAACAAGAGTTATCCACAATTAAAAAACTTGAAGATAGTTATTTGCGACGATGATGAAGCCATTATTCATATCGTCAAACCTTTACTTGAGAAGCAGGGATGTAATGTGTGCGGCACTGCTGGAACGGGAGTGGAATCTGTTAATCAGATATCAACCCATCGCCCCGACGTAGTTCTTCTTGATATTAACATGCCCTTGGGAAGCGGTTTAACTATTTTGCCTTTGCTGCGGGAAATTGATGAAGATATTTCTATTATCATGTTGACGGTCGATAATAGAAATGAGTCAGTCCGCACCTCGATTAGTCTTGGCGCCAAAGGATACATCATAAAACAATTTATGACTCAAGAAATGATATGTTCTTCCATCGCCAAGGCAATCGGTCAACCTTCAAAAAGTTATAAATCTCCTGTAACTGATTTTTCTCCATCTGATGAAAAATCACAAACCATCTCAAAAAATCAAGAATCAAAAACTACTGAAAAATCCGATGAACCCGATACGGCTGCATCAAAGGACCTCAAGCAGGTAATCGAACCAGATAAAACCGGTGAATTGAAAGATATTAACAAAGACATTCGGCAAGCAAAAGCAAAAGTGCTGGTGGATGACTTGCCTGAAGTATCTAAAATTTATATTACCGGAGTATTCCATACTCGAGAGAAAGGCTCTCTTCACTTATATCATCCCCTGACGGCCACCCGTGAAGAAGGCAACTTGAATAATACTATTCGAGAGATACTCACTCATCCAGAATATTTTTTCACAATATTAAAACAAATGGAAGGATTTCAAGAGATTGCATCTTTTATGTATGATCAAGGAATGGATGGGAATATTTATGAATTATTGTTAAAACCCGCCATGCAAAATATTAAAGCCGACAAACTGACTTTTGCCGTACGGTTGCACGAAGCATCTGAGCATGAGAAGCTTCCTGTCGGTTTGAATCAAAATGGTGATATCTATACCTATAATGACCAGTATCCTGAAGAAGAATCCACCTCGACCAAGGAATATCTTCTGAATGAGGAATTTAAGAACAAGGATTTGAAGGCATACAGGTGTAGTTTTGACGGGCTATCTTTAGAAACATGCCTTTTCCTTACGGTGTTTAATATTAATGAGATTATCAAGCATACCAAATTACATCCTCATCTTAATTATTCAATCAAAAAACATATTGCTGAATTGCAGAACTATGCGAAATGGCAAGAGATTCCCAAGGCGGTGGTATTTGGACCGATGGATTTGATTCCTGTGCCGGATAAACCGGACGTCAATCTGGTTGTTACAAATGAATTGACTGACACTGCATCCACATCGGAAGATCGCAGTTCAATATACTATTGGATGGAAGTCCATCAATACCGAGAGCATCTTTTACATTATTACAACCGCTGGTCATTGCGTGTGGTTCCCTTGCTGCAGCTGCCGGACTATGGTACTTTTTCGCTGCTTACCAGTTTTGGAATAAAAAATCAATTTGGCGTTATTGATAGTTTCAATCCATCTATGGTATTTAATCGTCAAAAGTATAAGGCTGTTGCGATTAAGGATTTGTTGTCAAATTTTCCTAAAATAAAACTGCCTGATTTAATGCGTCCACTTTTACTCAATACTTTTCTAGCCCGTTATCCAGCAATGCGATTCGAAAAAACCATGAAATCCTCGAAAGATGTACATTCCCGATTATCGTTTATTAAAGAATTAATGCATGGTAATGGTTTGAAATGGGTAGAGAAAGAACATCCATATTTATATCAAAAAGCTTGTCAGAACCTTACCGAAAGTGAAATGAATGAATCAAATCCAGATTATCCCAAAGAATTGAGCCGGGAGATCATGAATCGTTATAACACCTTGCTCAATCTTCCCTCCAAGTCCAGTGAATCCACTTTCGTCAGCGAGGATGTTTTTGCTGAACGACTTAGGGATAGTGAAAAATCTAAACTCAAAAATCGTTTTCGAGATAAATATGAAGATACATAGGAGCAAACTGTTTGGTTGTATAAAGCGCCCCTGATGTTGAAATTGAATATATCAATTTTGTATTAAGGAATATAGAAATGGAACCATCACCCTCGATTTTATCCTATGATAAAATCCTTATGAAAAGCCTCCGTCCTCTGACGCTTGGTCTTTTCTTTTATTATTTAATCATATCTTTTAGTCATTACTTATTTCTCTCTCCCACTATAGCAATAATAATGATTTCATTATCGGGCTTGTCTTCTTTAATTATGCTATTGATTTTTATTTATATGATCCGTATTGAAATTAGTGAAAAATGGGCTATTCCCCTGACCATTGGGATCGCTTTCCTGGTTCTGCTCAATTGTTTATTGCATTTATACCTGACTCTTGATCCTCAACAATCGACCAATATTTCATTGCTGATTATTGCTGTAGGATATTTCTTTTTATCTCCCCTATGGCTGATCTCTTTCTATGCAGTGAGTTTAGCAGGATGGGGCATTGCCATCTGGCTGGAAGGCGGTTCATCCACCTGGATACATTATATTTTTCTTCAGGCTGCGGCTTTATTATTGTCCGTGCTGATCTTTATTATAAAGAACCGGATATATAGATCATTTTTGACAGCCATAAATACTGTAGAGCAATTTCAAAACAATCTCAGAGAATCCAACGAAGAACTGCATCGTCAATCAATAGAGATCCAAAAGCAGGTATTAGATAAAAGAACAGCCGAAGAATTATTGAAGAAATTCGTCATTAATGCTCCAGCAGCAATTGCCATGTTTGATATGGAGATGAGATATCTGTATTGTAGTAAAAAGTGGCAGGAAGATTTTGACCTTGGTGAGCAAGATATTATTGGCCGTTCTCACTATGAATTATTCCCCAATATTCCCCAACGCTGGAAAAAAATCTATAAACATTGTTTGGCTGGAGCGATAGAGAAATGCGATGAAGATATATTTGTCTGTCCAAATGGAAAAGTTGAATGGCTTCAATGGGATATTCAACCCTGGACCGATAAGGATTTAAATATCGGCGGGGTAATCATGCATGTTGAAATGACTACCCAGCGAAAACAAATTGCCATGGATTTAGAAGAAGCTATTTCCAAATATCGCTTTTTGTTGGATTCAGCCCTGCAGGTTTCCATTATCGCCACTGACCTGCAAGGTGTTATAGATGTTTTTAACACAGGCGCCGAGCGTATGTATGGCTACTCCGCCAAGGAAATGGTGGGTAAACAAACACCCCTGATCCTACATAAAGAAAGTGAGATTAATCAATTTATCAATTATCAGAAACCAGCGTCTGGACACGATATAATCGGAATCAAGAAATTTATTGAACAAAATAAACATCATAAATTTAAGGAGCGCGAGTGGACCTGCATCTGTCAAAACGGAGAAAACATTTGCATTAATTTAGCCATAAGCGAGATGTATGACGCGAATTATACTTTAATTGGGTACTTGTTTATATCGACCGATATCACATGGCGCAAGCAGACCGAACAAACATTAATTGATGATGAAAACAGATTGCAGTCTATTCTAGACACCGTGTTGGATTCCATTATAACAATTGATTCCAAGGGAATTATTCAGACATTTAATAAAGCCTCTGAAAGAATATTCGGCTATTCCACAGAAGAGGTAATTGGTAAAAATGTTAAACTATTAATGCCTGAACCTTATCAAAAGGCTCATGACCAGTATCTCAAAAATCATTTAGAGTCCGGCATTTCAAAAATCATCGGTATAGGACGAGAGGTATCCGGGTTACATAAAAATGGTAATGAGACCCCACTAGATCTTTCTGTCGGTAAAATGCAACTGGGTGGAGAATTATTCTTTGTAGGAATTTTAAGGGATATTTCCAAGAAAATCGAATCAGAAAAATTCCAAAATCGACAAGACCAAATGCTGCGTACACTTCATTTGGCTTCCTCACGCTTTGTCAATGCCGCTAATTCCCATGAGATTTTTGACGATATGCTCATCACTTTAATCCAAGCATCCGAAAGTGAATATGGTTTTATCGGGGAAGTATTATATGACGATAACAAGAAAGCTTATTTGAAAACCCTTGCGATTACCAATATAGCCTGGGATGAAAATACACAGTTACTTTATAATGATAAGGCCCCTGATGGATTAGAACTAAGAAACTTAAACACATTATTTGGTCATGTACTTAAAACCGGAGAAATCGTCATCAGTAATGATCCAGGTACTGATTCCCGCCGGGGCGGCTTGCCGGATGGTCACCCTCCGTTGAACACATTTTGCGGCGTCCCAATTTTTGCAGGTGATAATTTAGTCGGGATGTATGGAATTGCTAATCGTCCGGGAGGATATGATGACGATTTGATTCATTTTTTAGAACCCTTTGCCTCTACTACTGGAATTCTACTGCAAGGATTCAGGGAAAACCTGGAACGCAACCGAATTTATGAAGCTTTATTAGAGAATGAAAATCAACTGCTTGATTTTCTTGAAAACGCCAGCGACCTTATTCAGAGCGTCGATACAAATGGCAATTTCGTCTTTGTAAATCGCTCGTGGAAAGAAATATTAGGATATCCTGAAGAAGACATCAAAAAATTAAACTTATTTGATGTTATAAGCCCGGAAATGCATGATCATTGCCATCAGTTATTTCAACAGATATTAAATGGAGCAGTTTTACACAATGTTGAAGTAACCTTTCTGAAAAAAAATAGAGAGGAAATCATTCTTTCCGGCAGCATAAACTGCCGCTTTGAAAATGGCGCACCAACTGTCACGCGGAGTATCTTCCGGGATATTACCGCCCAAAAACAAGCTCAAGAGGAACTCGAAAAAGCAATGATACTTGCCGAACAGGCAAATGAATCCAAGAGTCTTTTCCTGGCTAATATGAGCCATGAAATACGCACTCCCATGAATGCCATTATTGGTTTATCCGGTTTATTGCTGAAAACCAATCTTGATGGAGTTCAGCATGACTATCTTAAAAAAATACAGGATTCATCGAACTCTCTACTGGGAATTATCAACGATATCCTTGACTTTTCTAAAATTGAAGCGGGAAAATTAGAACTGGAGAATATTGATTTTTACCTGCATGACATCATTGATCTAGTAGCCGAAATGCTATCATTCAAGACGACGGAAAAAGGAATTGAACTGCTGGTCCGTATAGAACCGGAAACTCCGTATGCCTTAATTGGAGATCCTCTTCGACTACAGCAAATTATTATCAACCTGACAACTAATGCTATCAAATTCACCGAAAAGGGAGAAGTTGTAATTCATGTAATGCTTGATAAAATGATTGCCAATACGGCGCAAATAAAATTCCAGGTTACTGATACAGGCATTGGTATTGATCCCAAAATCATCCCGAACCTCTTTTCTTCCTTTACCCAAGCGGATGAATCGACTACCAGAAAATTTGGCGGGA
Source organism: bacterium (assembly GCA_963662285.2). Classification (GTDB taxonomy): domain Bacteria; phylum Hinthialibacterota; class Hinthialibacteria; order Hinthialibacterales; family Hinthialibacteraceae. Next base: position 1,451,204 of record CAXXMV010000002.1, on the reverse strand, counting down.
CGGGATTGGGGCTTTCAATATGCAAAAAACTTGTTGATATGATGAACGGAGAAATCTTTGTTTCAAGCGAACCGGACAAAGGCAGCACTTTTACTTTCACCGCCCGGTTTGAATTACAAACGCAAGTTCCACCTCACTACCGTAAAAGACTTAAAGAGATTGAAGGATTAAATGTCTTGGTGGTGGATGATAATGAAACCGCCCGGATTATAATCCAGGAGATGTTGGAATCCAATGCGGTGAATGTGAAAACCGTATGCTCCGGGCAAGAGGCGATTGATCTAATCCAGCAATCTTCTCAAGAAGGCAATCCGTTTGATGTTGTGTTGATGGATTGTCAAATGCCCCAAATGGATGGCATTGAATCTGCTGCAAAAATTCGTGAAAATGAAAAACTCCTTCAACCGCCTATGATCATTATGATCTCAGCTTACAGGATGGAAGGCGTCATTCAACAGGCCAAAGAAGTAGGCATACACTCGTTTTTATCCAAACCTTTATCACAATCAACTTTATTTAATACAATATTAAAGGCGTTGGGAACAAAAGTTGAGGAAACATCCAGCCTTGATGGCGTCAAGGATCAAAATCGACTTTCTAAATTAAGAAATTCCTGTATTCTTTTAGTGGAAGATAATAGTATCAACCAATTGGTAGCCACTGAAATATTGAAGAGCGAAGGAGTTCTGGTTGATGTCGCCAATAATGGCTTAGAAGCAGTGAAGGCGGTAGAGAACAAATGCTATGACGCCATTTTAATGGATTTACAAATGCCTCAAATGGATGGCTATCAGGCCACGCAAATCATTCGATTGAGACAGGGATATCAAAACATTCCGATCATCGCCATGACGGCTCATGCAATGCAAGAGGAAAAACAAAAATGTTTAGATGCCGGGATGAATGACCATATTTCCAAACCAATCAATGTGGAAAACCTTTTTAATACCTTGATGCAATGGATTCCCGATAGAGAACATAATGAAAATAGAGAAGAAATCGCACCGATCCCGCAGATTATAGACGCCAGTGATTCTTTTCCTGAATTTCTGGAAGGTCTTGATTTGTCCGAAGGCTTAGACAGACTACAAGGTAACCGGCATATTTATAAGGAAATTCTCTTGGAATTTTCAACGTCTTACAGTCAATCAACATCCAATATCCAATCCTTCGTTAAAGAAGAAAATTGGCTTGAAGCGAAAAAATTAATCCATACAATTAAGGGCGTGGCCGGCAATATATCCGCCAACCAATTACATAGCGCCGCCAAAACATTAGAACTGGAGATTGAACGCAAAAACCTGATTAGGATTGAGGAGGCGCTTCAACATTTTGATAATAATCTGAAAGAAGTTATTCAGTCGATCTCAACCTTAAAAGATTTGCCAGCCGAAGAAAAAACGCTAATTTCTGAAGAGATTATTTCACCAGAGACCATCATCAATGAAATGCTTCCACAACTTGGCATTATGTTAGATCAGAACAACTTAAACGCTGATGACCTGGCGAAAACGATCACAGAACACCTGACGCCATCAATGTTTCCTGAGGATTTTAATGCCATTCTAGATGACATTTCTTCCTTGGACTATGAAGAAGCCTTAGAAAAACTTGTTCTATATACAGATAAAATCCAGAATAGCAAAGATAATGAAAAACAATGAATACTAACAAAACCTTTAGAATATTAATTATCGACGATGAACCGTTGAACATCAAAACGCTTAATGAAGTTTTGAAAGACGAATTTGAGGTCTTTTTTACAACCAAAAGTCCAAAAGCCTTAGACCTGATCAAATCCGATAATCCTCCCGATTTAATCCTGTTGGATATCATGATGCCTGAGATCGACGGTTATGAAATATGCCGACGCGTCCAAGCGGATCAAAAAATTAGTCATATCCCGATAATATTCATCACGGCCAAAGACAATCCTGAAGAGGAGTCATATGGATTTGAAATTGGCGCCGTCGATTATATTACAAAACCATTCTCTCCTGCCGTTGTGAAAGCGAGAGTACGTAGTCATCTCAAGAATTACGCCCCCTCTGAAGCGATGAATCGTAAAGCCAGTTCCGCTACCGAAATTTTGCTGGTTGAAGATGAAATCCTAAATATCCGCGTTGCCAAAACCATACTGCAAAAACTAGGTTATTCCGTCTGCGCTGTGCAAACAGGGGAAGAAGCGTTTCAGATGCTTGCCAACCGTGATTTCGGACTGGTGTTGTTGGATTTGGAATTGCCCGACATGAGTGGATTCGAAATCGCAAAAGCGATTCGCAATCAAAACAGAGAGATACGCCAACCCCATATACCGATCATTGCTTTGACCGCGCATACCACGGAAACTTTCCGGGAGAAATGCATACAAAATGGTTTTAACCATTTTATCAGTAAACCTTTTCAACCTTCAGATATTGAAAGCATTCTTACACAATTTCTTGTTGTTGACAGCGAAGAAGAACAACACACATTCACATTAATGCCCGATGCCATCGGAGAGGAAAACGCCGAAGACATGGAAGCGTTTTTTATCAAAAACTTAAAACAAAGAATAATAGATCTAAAAAAAGCCAGCCAGGATTTGAATACCATTCAATCATCCCAGTCAGAAACAACAATCAAGAGGATTGCTCATTCTTTACGTGGTTCAAGCGCTTTATACGGCTATCGGGAAATATCCGAAAAAGCGGTAACCGTGGAAGAAGCGATGGGGGAAGAATTTATCCAGAACACATTCGATTTTATTAATTATCTTGAAAAAGTCACCTTGGTTACTCCACCTCGAATTCTGTTACTTGAAGATGGAGAAAGCATCCAACAACTGCTCCAGGAGATTTTCAGCGATTGCAACTATGAATTTATACACGCTTCTACTACTACGATGGCTTTAGAGACGCTTAAAACTGAAAAGATATCATTGATTATTACAGATTTCATTTTACCTGACGCCGATGGTCGTTATCTGATACGTCAATTGAAACAAGATCCGCAAAAAATGAACATTCCCATCGTGGTGATCTCTAATAAAATTGAGGAGCAGGTTAAACGGGAGTGTTTTCTCTGGGGGGCTGAATTTTTCTATACCAAACCTTTTGACCACAATGAGTTTAAATCAACCATTACCAAAATTCTTCGAAGAATTTCAGCTAGCGCAGATTCATCTCAACATCTTTTCACCGACAAAATTACTTTTGAAAAAGAGTACCAGGAATTATTAAACCATAACCAGAACTCGTATCTGGTATTGATCGAACTTATTCATTGCCATGATGCGCTAATGCACTATGGTCTCCAAACATCCAAGGATTTCATTAATAAATTTGCAAACTTGATTGATGAAAAACTTGGAGACGCTTTACTTTTAATGAAATGGAATATGAACCAACTACTCGGATTGTATAAACCGGATGAGAGTCTGACCAATTACGATGCTATAAACAATTTGCATGTAATTGGCCAACAGTCATTTTTTGAATTACCCGATCAAGAGAAACGATCATTCGCTTTTTGTTCCTCTATGGTTTCCATTCAGTCAAAATTCATGTTTGATGAATTATTAGGCGCTTTGGAGCATGGCTTATTAGATGCCAAAACCGATTCCACTCACTTGCTTGAAACTCTGGTTCTCGATTCACTATATAAACAAAAAAAGATATTATGCGTCGAGGATGATGAAATTATCGGTTCTTTTCTGGTTCAACGTTTATCCAGGACCGGCATCGAAATTGATTTGGTTACGGATGGTCGATCCGCAGTAGACCAAGTACTTCAGAAACCTTACTCCTTGGTAATTCTGGATATAAAACTGCCCCACATGGATGGATTTAAGGTGCTGGAAAATATCCGGCGCAATTTTGATTCTAAAAAGCTTCCCGTTATACTGCTGACATCTATGGGGAGCGAAAAAGACATTGCACGCGGTTTTGAACTTGGCGCCAACGATTATATCCAGAAGCCATTTTCACCTTACGACTTAATTGCACGGGCTTCAAAACTATTAAATCTCTAATCCTTCACTATCTTATAAAACAAATTGATTTAATCTGAAAAAGAAAATACGGATAAATCAAGCACGATGAACGCTGATTAAGTAGAATTACACCTCGTAAATAATTTAGCAAGATTGTTGTAAGAACAGGAAAATGAATCATGACGGCAGGAAAAAATAATGTTGTATTAGTGGTAGTAATAACAGTCTTCGTATGCCTTTCTATATCAAATGCTTATGCGGATGATCAACTTCAGTGGGGTGAGAAACACACGCGAAACATGATTTCCGGCGAAACCGGCCTGGTGGATGATTTTGATCCCGTTTCAGGAAGAAATGTAAAGTGGGTGGCGCCCCTTGGGAGTGAGACATGGTCTACTCCCATGATAGCAGACGGGAAAGTATTTATCGGCTCCAACAACCAACTACCGCGAGATCCACGCCATAAAGGAGACCGAGGAATACTGTTATGTTTGAATGAAGAGAATGGCGCTTTATTGTGGCAGTTAGTAGTTCCAAAACTTAGTTCTGATCCTTTTCTAGACTGGCCTCGCGCGGGCATCGTTTCTCCTGTGACTATCGAGGGCGATCGTGTTTATGTCGTCACCAATCGCGGTGAAGCGATGTGCCTGGATATAAATGGGCAGAGCAACGGCAACGATGGACCATACATGGATGAGGGGCTTCATATGGGCTTGGGGGAAGATAAATCTTATGAGGTGACGCCCCTGGATGCAGACATTATCTGGCTGTTTGATATCCCCAACCAGGCAGGAACCCATCCTCATGATGGGGCGCACAGTGCAATTCTTATGGATGAAGATTTTCTATACATCAACACAAGCAACGGCGTAGACAATACTCATAAGGGGATTTTATGTCCAGATGGCCCCAGCCTTATTGTGCTGGACAAGAAAACCGGCCGTCTTTTGGCCCGCGATTATGAAGGAATCGGCCCTCTTATTTTCCATAGCACCTGGTCATCACCCGCGCTTGGTTTGGTGAATGGACAAAAGTTGATCTTTTTTGGTGGTGGTGATGGAGTCATGTATGCGTTTGAGGCTTTGAAATCGATCCCGCCGGAGGGCAAGATAGAAAAACTGAAAAGAGTCTGGCGTTTTGACTGTGATCCCACGGCTCCCAAAGAAAACATTAACGAATATAAAAGAAATCGAAAAGAGAGTCCAAGTAATATCAAAGGCATGCCAGTGTTCCACAATAACCGCGTATATGTTGCTGTTGGTGGTGATATCTGGTGGGGAAAGAAAAAGTCATGGCTCCAGTGTATAGACGCTGCCAAACAAGGCGATATTACTTCATCCGGGCTACTCTGGTCGCATGAAATGAACACGCACTGCTGTGCGACGCCGGCGATCTTCAATGGATTGATATTCATAACGGATTGTGAAGGATTGATACATTGTTTGGATGCCGAAACAGGTAAGATATACTGGACGCATGATGCCAAATATGAAATATGGGCGTCTCCACTCGTCGCTGATGGGAAGCTTTATGTGGGAACAAGACGGAAGGATTTATTCATTCTGGCGGCTGACAGATCAAAAAAAGTAATCAGTGAAATCAGGATGGATAGCCCGATAGCCAGTACGGTAACAGCAGCTAATGGCGTTATCTATGTGACTACTATGAATAATATTTATGCTTTACAAAAACAGGATAGTGGAAATTAGATAGCGGGAGTTTAGGCGAATAGTTTATTTTTTTCATTTACAGATGCCGTAATCATCTTATATATAAGAGGTTACGGCATTTTAGAGTAGTTTTCATAATAATATAATGATATTACCTAAGTTTAGTCAGTACGCCGTAATCCATTTTAAAAAGGTGATCGGCAATATGATAATAATGATCATCATGGGTGATGGCAATGATGGTTTTTCCCTGTTTGGTTAGATCGAGAAGGTAGACTTCATAGAAATATTTTCTGAATTTGGGGTCTTGATCAGCAGCCCATTCATCAAACACATAGATTTGTTTATCATCCATTTCGGAAATGATAAGAGCCAGGCGTTTTTTTTGTCCTGCGGATAATCGAATATTAGTAATTGCTCCATCTTCTGTGATTGTTGTTTTGTCTGCTAGTTTCATTGTTACCAATAATTGTTCTGCTTTTTCCACATCAATCTTTTTGATGCCATATAGCCGGTCAAAAAGGTGCATGTCTTGAAAAATAACCGCAAAATTTGCTTGATAACCTGTCCGGTTTTGTTGACAAATTGATATATCATTCCATGCGATATTGCCTTCACAGTGCGGGTATAATCCAACCAGTACTTTCAAAAAGGTTGATTTTCCGGCGCCATTGCCCCCCATTATAAAGATTATTTCGCCTTGGTTAATTTCAAAATCAATAGGTCCGATTCCAAAATTGGAATCGGCAATGTTTGATTGGTATTGAAAACTGACATTGGTGAGATGAAGTGACTCGAAAGGCAGGGGAAGATTAGCTTCTTCCAACCCGGATACAGTATCAAACTCACACTCCTGTAATTGCTTCTCCATCATATCCAGGTGTTTAATGGCCATATTGGCGCGTTCGATAAAAGGAAATGAGCCTACGATTTCCTGAATGGGTCCGGTTGTGATGAAGAGGGATATCGCAATAATTTGAATCAGTTGTGATTGGGTGATTTCTAAAATCTCAGGAAAAATGAAGATCAGGAAGGCAATAAATATATAACAAAAAAGATTGGCGTAAATGATTGATTTGGACAATTGCGAGGAAGAAAAAACCTTCAATTCTTCTACTTCTTTGGCGCACTTAAGAAGATAATTGTTATATAAATCATCGTTTTTGCCCCGATGGATTTTTAATTCCTTGAATCCATCAAGAAGCTGATTCAAAAGTTCGAAGAAAGAGTCTTCCTTATGACTGGCTTCAATGAGGTATTTCTCATGTTTTGCCCGGTTTATCCTGTAATATTGAACTCCACAAATAATAAATAGAATGGATAACAAGAATGCGGGAAAGGAAATTATGGAAATATACAAAAAAGCGATACAAAAAAGGAAGATAGATGAACAAAGTCGGGGAAAAAGATTACCCAATTCACAAATATGCTGAGATTCTTGGGTTAAAATTGTGATAAAGCGGTTATAATCAATAGTTTCAAAAGAAGAAAGAGTGAGGTTGCGAATTTGATCGACCAACCGGAGGCGGATTTGGATGATATTGTTATCGATAATACGGACTGATTCATCCATTGCGTTTTTTTGAAGACGTATAAATGCATAGATCAATAACGAAAATAGTAAGACATTTTTGAAATGAACATCTGGAACAGATAGTGCGGAAATGATAAGTAAAAGGATAATAACGAAATGGATAGAACCTGAAAATGCATATAAAACGAGTTTTCCAGGCGCTAGAAGTTTAACTTCGGATTTCAAATAGTTGAAAATTTCCATAATGTTTTATCCGCGAGAAAAATATACAAATGTAAGATATTCTACACCAAGATCATTCAAAACACTGTCACTGCCAGTTAATTCGTGAAGATTTTAATTGTTTTTTAATCTGTTTGTAAGGAAAATCATTAAAAGCCTCTTTGCTTTAAGTACTTTAGCGCTTTTTTATTTCCCCAGGCCGATTCTTATTAAATAATCCCAGTTTCTAAGGACAAAAATTATTATCTGGCGTTATTCAGAAGATGATTGGTATTGTCTAGTAAAAATGGTCAATTTAGGTTTAAATTACATTATTATGGTAAGAAAAGTTTTAGCAAGAAGAGACTTAGAAAAAATCGCAATAGTAGGTATAGGCTGTTGTTTTCCTGGCGGCGCCAATGATCCTGATTCATATTGGTCATTAATATGTAATGGTGAGGATGCAATCTCAGAGATTCCATTGGAACGCTGGGGATGGGAAGATTTTTATTCAAAAGATTTAGCTGCATCAGGCAAGACGAACTCCAAATGGGGCGGTTTTTTGCAAGATGTGGATATCCGGGATATAGATTACTCATTTTTTGGACTCTCACCCAATGAAGCATCTGCATTAGATCCACAGCAGCGTTTATTATTGGAGGTTTCCTGGAAAACATTCGAAAGCGCCTGTATATGTCCTTCGACGCTTAAAAATAAACCAGTCGGGGTATTCATTGGCATCACCACCAATGATTGTTTGGGTCAACAGATATGGTCTAATCAAACAGATTCAATTGACCTATATTCAGGGCTGGGCGGCATGGGATGTTCAGCCAGCGGAAGGTTATCCTATTTTTATGGATTTGAAGGGCCGTCTCTATCGATAGATACAGCCTGTTCTTCCTCATTAGTAGCTTTTCATTACGCCTGCCAATCCTTGCGAAACGGGGAATGTGATGTTGCCTTGGCGGGCGGGGTCAACTGTCTTTTATCTCCTAATCCATATATTTATTTATCCAAATTAGGCGTATTGTCACCCACCGGACGCTGCAAGGCCTTTGATGCATCTGCGGATGGTTATGTTCGCTCTGAGGGTTGCGGCGTAGTTTTATTGAAGCGCATCCCTGACGCTATGAATGATAACAACCGGATATTTGCGGTATCTCCAGCCTCATCCGTCAATCATGGAGGTTTTGGTTCAAGTTTTACATCTCCAAAACAAGACGCTCAGGTTCAATTAATTCAGGATGCCTTACGCAAAGCGGATTTGCAACCCGACCAAATTGATTATATTGAGACGCATGGAACCGGCAATCCATTAGGAGATGCAGCAGAATTGCATGCTCTGGAGGAGGTGTTTTCTCATAACAACAACCATGAGAAATCCCTGCTGATCGGTTCAGCCAAAACTGTTATCGGGCATTTAGAGGCGGGAGCGGGTATGGCGGGGATGATCAAGACCATTCTCGCCCTGCAACACGAAACAATTCCCCCGAATTTGCATTTTAACAATCCGGTAGATGCTGTTGAATGGGATAAGGTTCCATTCCGCGTTCCCCAAGAAGCGGTTTCATGGCCTGCGCAGGATAAAATCCGTTACGCAGGAATCAGTTCGTTTGGTATTACGGGGACAAATGCACATGTGATTTTAGAAGATTTCAATGCCGAATCGCATACGATGAAGAATGAGGATAAATCAGCGCAACAACAATATAGTGATAGTAATGCCGGTTTATCCATATTGCCCATATCAGCCAAGTCGAAAGAGGCGCTGATTGATTTGGCGCAAGCCTATAAATCAAGAATATGCGATTCCTTGGAATGCATAAGCGACCTGGGTTATGCTGCGAGTATGGGAAGAACCCATTTCCCGATTCGAAAGTTTTTTAGCGGGAAAAACATAAACGATATATCTGGGCAACTGGATCGATTCATTTGCGAACCAATATTTAACAAAACAACGAAATTAAATGGATGCTTTATTATTGAAGGTGCGGCTAATCTGACGGGCAGTGAAATCAGGTATTTTTACCAGCATTACGCTGCTTTCCATGAGGGAATTGATGCCTGCGACCATTGCATCCAGCAATATACCGATTTTTCATATTCCCGATATTTACTTGATAATTATCCCATTCCTGAACAAATCCCCATAATAGAATTAAACGAGTTTGTTCTTAATTACGCGCTGGGAAAATTGTTCATGTCGTGGGGGATTATTCCCCGAATGATTATTGGTTCAGGAACAGGTGAATGGGCCGGGGGCTGTTTGACCGGGAAACTTGATTTGGATAAAGCTATTGGCATGGTTCTAAAAAAAGAGTCAACTGTATTGAAGGATGGATGTTCGGGGAATCATAACATTGACGTTCCCGTAATATCTATGAAAGACACTATTGAAAAAGACATCCTTCAATCGTTGATCAATAACCAGGTTGACTTTCTTTTTCATGTAGCTCAAGCGAAATTTAAATCTATTGATAATGAGTGTAAAATAGAGGATTATAAGCATCTGCCCGTTTGTGAAAACGTGGATGGGAGTTTTGAAGAAAGGGCCGTGAATGCTATTGCACTTTTTTATGAGTATGGCAATGATGTGAATTGGCGGAATTTTTATGGCGACCGCCATTTCAAAGCCATTTCTCTTCCATTGTATCCATTTCAAAGGCAGCGTTGTTATCGTGATTCTAGTATGGAGCATAACAATATTGCTCCTTTGCGTTCTGACAAGAAAGAACAGCAAACCATGATTAAGACATTCTGTAATTCACAGCCCAAACAGCGGAAGAAGATTCTGCTCGATTTTATAAATGCGACTGCTTGTGATGTAACCGGACAGGAATCATTTGTTTTTGATAAGAATACTCCATTGCATGAACAAGGTTTCAGTTCTTTATCCGCAGTTGAATTTTGCAATTGTATGGAAAAGGTTTTTCATCTTAATTTGAATCCCACCTTTCTTTTTAATTATCCAAATATCCTAAAAATAGCCGATTATTTGATGCCCCAAATTGAGAATTCCCTTAATTTGCCGGATGAAAAAGAACCGCAATCCATTACTGATAATGCAGAAAAATTGATTGATCAAGACTTAAATGAGGATATGGGATTTGATTATATAAATGACCTTGACGTGGAAAACTTAGAACAACTAATTAAAGCGGAATTAGATATAGATTGAGGAGTCGGGAATGAATCAGCCATCAGGAAATGAAATCTTAAAAAAAACCTTTATTGCTTTAAAAAAAGCCGAAAAAAAAGCGCAGACGCTGGAGAACGCGCAACGTGAACCTATCGCAATCATCGGGATGGGTTGTAGATTTCCCGGTGGATGCAATGATCCTGATTTATACTGGGATTTTTTAATGAATGGTAAGGACGCCTGTGTTCCCGTTCCACCGGATCGCTGGGATGCAGACGTTTATTATGATCCATTGATAAGTAATCCTGGAACTACTCATGCCAGTCATGCAAATTTCTTAACTTGTCCGGTTAATGAATTTGATTCACATTTCTTTAACATTTCAGGTAAAGAGACTTTAAGTCTAGACCCTCAACAACGATTATTATTAGAAGTAACCTGGGAAGCCTTTGAAAACGCCGGTATTGATATCTCCTCACTGATGGGGAGCCGCACCGGAGTATATGTCGGGATATCAAGCGACGATTATACACAGGCGCACCGGCATTCGGGTCAGAATGAAATAATAGACGCCTATTCTTTGACGGGAACCTGTTTCGCTCCCGCAGCAGGAAGAATTTCTTATACCTTTGGTTTTGAAGGCCCCAGTATGGCGGTGGATACGGCTTGTTCCTCCTCTCTGGTTGCGTTGCATCTGGCCTGTCAGGGTTTACGCAACAATGAATCAGAAATAGCCATTGCCGGTGGAGTGAACCTGATACTATCTCCCATTTTTCATATCTGTTCCACCAAATTAGGCACCATTTCTCCGGATGGTAAATGCAAGACATTTGATGCTTCGGGCGATGGGTATGGGCGAGGTGAAGGATGCGGGATTATTGTTCTAAAGAGATTGAGCGACGCTCAGCGGGATGGAGATAGAATCCTGGCATTAATCCGGGGCACCGCAGTGAACCAGGATGGAAAGAGCAATGGTCTGACTGCGCCCAATGGTTTAGCTCAAGAGAAGGTGATAAAAAGGGCGCTATCCAATGCGGGACTGACGCCCAGTGATATTGATTATATCGAGGCGCATGGTACGGGAACCAAACTGGGCGACCCGATTGAAGTTGAATCAATTGCACGCATCATCAAAGACTCGCACGATAAAACCAATCCCCTGATTTTGTGCAGCGTTAAATCGAACATTGGACATCTGGAGGCGGCGGCTGGAGTTTCCGGGGTGATTAAAATGGTTCTATCCATGATGCATAATCAATTTCCACCCCATTTGAATATGAATGTACCAAATCCTCTGATTCCATGGGATGATATTCCGGTTCGGGTTCCACTGGAACTTACCCCCTGGCCTAAGCATGATAAACCAAGAAGAGCCGGGATTAATTCATTCGGTTTTAGTGGAACCAATGCTCATGTGATTCTGGAAGAACCTTTACCCCCTGAAAAACATATAGAGGAAAGTAATGCAGTTGAAAGACCGTTGCATCTATTACCGATAAGCGCCAAAAGCAAAGAGGCGCTGAATGATAACCTGGAAAAGTATGCGCACTATCTGGAAAATACACCATACTCTCTAGCCGATACGTGCTACACCGCCAGTGTGGGGCGCAATCATCTGCCTTACCGTACAATATTCACAGGAAAATCCAAAGATGAGATGCAGCAAGGAATCAAGGATTGCCTGAATAACAAAAAATCTCCGGCTTATCACACAAATAGTGGAGTTGTCGCCGATTCATCGATTGTTTTCCTTTTTACAGGTCAGGGTTCTCAGTATGCGGGAATGGGTCGGGAGTTGTTTGAAACTCAACCAGTGTTCCGGCAAGCCATTGAGGAATGCAATGCTCTAGTGGCGAAAGAATTAAGCAAATCTTTGATTGATATGTTGTATGGTGAAAACGCCAATGATGCAGAATTATCTCAGACAGGCAACACCCAGCCAGCCATTTTTGCGATCCAATATGCGCTGGCGAAGTTATGGTCATCATGGGGCGTTAATCCTGATTTGATTGCAGGACACAGCATTGGTGAATACGCCGCCGCCTGTTTCGCCGGGGTGATGAGCCTAGAAGACGCCATCCGGCTGGTGGCTTTGCGGGGCAGGTTGATGCAGTCTCTGCCAAAAGGCGGCAGTATGGCGGCAGTGTTCGCCAGTGAGGAAGCGGTTCTTCCTTTTGTTGATTCGTTGAATGGAGCATTATCGATTGCGGCTTGCAACGCTCCGGAAAATGTGGTTATCTCAGGCGACGAAAAGTCGGTAGCATCTGCAATGCAGAGTTTAAAGGATAATGGAATATCGACCAAGCCTTTGGTGGTGTCACATGCGTTTCATTCCAGATTGATGGAACCGATGCTTGATGAGTTTGCCGCCAGTGCGGCAAAGGTTCAGTATCAATCTCCCCGGATTGATATAGTTTCAACTGTTTCGGGAAAACTGGTTGATCCAGGTGATTTCACCACAGCAGAGTATTGGACGCAGCAGATTAGGAAGCCAGTTCGCTTTTGCCAAACCGCTCAAACTTTGGCTGAATTGGGTGGAACGGTCTTTGTTGAAATTGGTTCAATGCCCGTATTAACCCAATTGACCCGCAGCAGTATTTCTTCCAATGATTGCCTGTTCCTGCCTTCTATGAAGAAGGGGCGGGATGATTGGGAGCAGATCGGAGAAAGCCTGGCCAAGTTATATTGTCATGGCGAGAAAATTGACTGGCGGGGATTTGATAAACCATATAAAAGAGAAAAAGTTATTCTGCCTAATTATTCATATCAAAAGAAATCATATTATCTGAATCCTGTGGTTTCTTCTTCAATCGATCAACATCGCGGCAAGGGCATGCATCCCTATTTAGGCGAGCGGATATCATCGTCCTTCCTGCCCGATGACATGATACTTTATAACAATGTTTTTACTGAATCGAATCCGGGTTTCTTGAAAGAACACCACATTTTTGGAAACATCATTTCACCAGGCGCCGGGCATATATGTATGGCGTTATCCGCCTGGCGCAATGCCATATCGCATGGCGCATGCGTCATGGAGAATGTCAGCCTGACCTCTCCATTGACGTTAAAAAGTGAACAACAGCGCATCGTTCAGATGGTGGTAAAAGATGCTTCATCCAATCGGCCATCCTTCCAATTAACCAGTAAACCGGATGACGCAACAGATGCCGCGTGGATTACTCATTGCCAGGGAGAATTCACCAAATTTTCTGGAACCTATGATAAAGATGAGCAATGGGAAAGTCTGGAGGAACTGAAAAAGAAATTCGTCGATTCTCCTATGACGCAGGAAGAATTTATAGCATATATGGCGCAGGCAGGCTATGAGTTCGGGCCGCATTTCAAATGCGTAAGAGAGATATATCAGTGGAAAGATGAAGTGCTGTGTTTAGTTGTTCCCGTTGGTAAAACCGATGATAATGCGGTTCATCCCGGTCTGATAGATTCTCTCCTGCAAACGGTTTTACCGGCTATAAATAAGACCGCTGATTCCATGCTTGAAGGGGAGTCGGTATTGATCCCGCTGCAATTCGGGAAACTTGTGTTTACCGGGTCGCTGGAAGGCGACCTGTATTGCCATACCCGCGTTGTTATTCAGGATAAATTGTTAAAATGCCAACTGAGGATAATGAATTCATCCGGCGCCACGGTGCTGATGGTTGAAGATTTTCTGCTTAAGCAGACCGACCGGAAAACCCTTTTCCGCCAATTGGGCGGCGAAGAAAAAGATTGGCTATATTCGATCGGGTGGGAAGAAAAATCCATAACAACAGAGACGCAGAAGATCAAAGATTCCCGTTATATTGTTTTTTCGAATGAACCATCAATCACTGATGCCCTGCGAAATGAGATACAACAGCAGGGGGGAGATTTTATCCATGTGGTTGAAGGTGATTCTTATAGAAAAATATCTGATTCATCTTTCGCCGCTAACTTATCATCTAAAGAGGATATTCAGCAAATTGTAAGCGCTGTTTCGGATACCGCAAAAGATATAAAAGTCCTTTTTGCGATGGGGATGGATGATACATCGTATTCAAACAGCGAATCGTCGGAATTGTTGCAAAAACAAATTCGTCTAAGCGAAGGGATGTACTATCTTGTCCAGGCGCTGGAATCATTGAATCTGGAACATGCGCGCATCTGGATAATCACCAGACAAAGCCAGATGGTTCAGCCGGAAGACCGCTTCGCCAATCCTTATGGATCAAGTTTGTGGGGATTGGGGCGCACCCTGGTTTTGGAATCGCCGTTGGTATGGGGCGGGATGATTGATGTAGATGAACATCTTACGCCTGACGGAGTTGCCTGGCTTCTGGGAGTATTGGATTCGGCAAGCGAGGAAAAAGAATTTGCATTAAGGAAAAATAAAGAGAGTTACGTCTCACGGTTGCGTAAAGAGTCTAAAAATAAGCTTGTTCAACAAGCGGAATGCTATCCGCAACGTTCAACGCAGGAAGCCTATTATCTGGATGTAGGCGCCCGTGGATCATTGGATGAGTTGTCGTTCAAGACGCGTCTGCGTAAAAAACCGGGTTTGAACGAGATGGAGGTTAAGGTATACGCCTCTGGTTTGAATTTCCGTGATGTACTCAACACCCTGGGGCAGTATCCGGGTGATGCTGGATTTTTAGGTTATGAAGCATCGGGCGTGGTTACTGAGATCGGGGAAGGGATCACCGATTTTGCTGTTGGAGAATCAGTGATTGTGATGGATGCTCCCGGCTGCATTTGCGATTATATCACCTGTCACCGCAATGCCATTAACAAGAAACCTCCTGGAATTGGCCATAACGAGGCGGTGACCATACCTGCGACTTTTCTGACCGCCTATTATGCTTTGATTCGATTAGCGAAAATCACTGGTGATATGCGTATCTTGATCCATGCCGGAACCGGGGGAGTGGGGATGGCCGCTATTCAAATCGCACGGGATGTGGGCGCGGAGATTTACGCCACTGCCGGAACCGAAGAAAAGCGAGCCTTGCTCAAAGAGTTGGGCGTGAAACATGTCTTTAGTTCACGAACGTTGGATTTTGCAGATGAAATAAAAGAGATTACCAATGGCGCAGGGGTGCATGTGGTTTTGAATTCCCTGGCTAATGATTTTATTGAGAAAAGTTTCTCCGTGCTATGCGACAATGGCAAGTTTTTGGAAATTGGCAAAAAAGGCATTTGGACTGATGAGCAGGTTAAGGAATATAATCCGACGCTCCAATATGACGCTTTTGATCTGGCCGCGATATCCAGAGCTAATCCCGAATTTATTACAGAGATGTATGCTGAAGTCTATGATAAATTCGTAAAACAATTATACCAGCCATTGCCTATCAGCGTGTTCCCTATGGAGCAGGCCAAGGAAGCCTTCCGCTTTATGGCTCAGGCCAAACATATCGGTAAGGTAGTGCTCTCCAGACAAAATGAAATTCACCGGGAGAGTGTTGATAATGCCGGTTCAGTGAGATCAGACGCTGCTTATCTGGTGACTGGCGGATTGGGCGCTTTGGGGCTTAATATTGCTGAATGGTTAGCCGAAGAAGGGGCTGGCGCCATTATCCTGACAGGCCGGAGCGGCATGAAGCCTGCCGCTGAGACAAGAATTAAGACTCTTCAAGAACGAGGAATTACTGTTCTGGTTGAGCAAGCCGACATTGCGAATCCCGAAGCTGTCGAGCAATTGATGACCTCCATACATGATTTAGATTATCCTCTGAAAGGCGTGATCCATGCTGCCGGGGTATTGGATGATGGTATGGGCAACGAGCAGGATGGAAACCGATTGCGTAAGGTGATGCTTCCCAAGATTCAGGGAACATGCAATCTGCACAATGCGTTGATGGATCATAATCTGGATTTCTTCGTCTTGTTTTCTTCTGTGGTTACCGTTATCGGTAACCTGGGGCAGAGCAATTATGCAGCGGCCAATGGATTTATGGATGGCTTCGCACATTACCGTAAACATCTGGGCTACCCATGCCAGGCGATTAACTGGGGTCCCTGGGCTGAAGCCGGAATGGCTGCAACGGTGACAGTGGATCGCTTCTCATCCCAGGGTATTCGTTCAATGCCTTCGGATGATTGTCTTCGCTTATTCAAAAGGCTATTGGATGGAGATATGACTCAACCTTCAGTGCTTGATGTGGATTGGCGAACCTACGCCAAATCGCACAACTATGATTCATCCGCCGGATTGTTCGCCAATTTAATCGGTTCGAGCCAATCAGAGCAAAAAACATCTCAAGCGGAAGATAGCAATCAAACTGATATCATCAAACAATTGGAAGAAGCGCAGACCGGCGCCCAAAACAAGATATTGCTTGATTATTTAGTAAGATTATCTCAAGAAGTTCTGGGGTATAGCGAGTCTGAATTGATCTCTAAAACCCAGCCTTTGGCCGATCAAGGATTCGACTCATTGATGACGGTTGATATCCGCAACCGCTTAAGTAAAAAATTGAATAAGCCTTTACCTGTATCCCTATTATTTGATTATCCAACATTGGAAAAAATTGCTGATTTTATTTTGACGTCTGTGCTTGATATTACCAAGACGGAATCTACCTCTCAGACAGATCAAGAGAAAAATAAATTAGATAACGAGTCAATGTTACAGGAAATTGAAGAATTGATTAAACCATAATATGCAGCCTGGAAATTGAAGGTTATGTATTTTTATATGAATCATATATGGGGAGAAAATGGATTCTGCCAAGGAGAAGAAATACTTAGATACTCTGAGAAAAGCTTCAGAAAAAATCAAAGCGCTGCTTCATGAGAACGAAGCATTGAAACGTAATGATGCAATCGCGGTAATCGGGATTGGTTGCCGTTTTCCCGGAGGAGTATCTTCTCCGGGTGATTTCTGGAAAATTGTCAGAGATAAGATTGATACAGTAACGCTGATCCCTCCGGATCGGTGGGATGTAGATGCGTTCTATGATCCTGATCCAACTGCTCCGGGGAAAATGTATACCAAATCCGGGGCATTCATAGATAAATTCGACCATTTTGATCCATCCTTTTTCGGCATAACGCCGGTTGAGGCGAAGGAGATGGATCCCCAACACCGCATATTGCTAGAGGTCAGCTGGGAAGCATTGGAGAATGCCGGAATTGATCCCAACCAGCTGAGGGGCAGCCGCACCGGGGTGTTTCTGGGTTATTCAAATTATGATTATTTCCGGGCGCATATTCACTCCGATGATTTCGCCCGGATTGATTCTTTTTCAGCCAGTGGAGTGATGGTTAGCGTCTGCGCTGGCCGTTTATCCTATTTTTATGATTTCAAGGGACCTACCTTATCGGTTGATACCGCCTGTTCTTCTTCGCTGGTTTCATTGACTCAGGCGGTTAAAAATTTACAAAGCGGCGCATGTGATATGGCTTTGACGGGAGGCGTGACTCTTAATATGTCTCCTGATGGGTTTATTGGTCTGTCAAAGGTTATGGCTTTATCGCCTGATGGACGCTGCAAGTCTTTTGATAATAGCGCGGATGGTTATGGCCGGGGGGAAGGCTGTGGAGTCGTTGTTCTTAAGCGTTTGCAGGATGCGCAACGAGATGGTGATCGGGTTTACGCCGTAATTAAAGGTTGTGCGGTTAATCATGATGGACGCAGTAACGGGCTGACCGCCCCCAATGGCCCGGCTCAAACCCGGATTATCCATGAAGCGTTAAACAATGCTGGAATATCTCCAGGCGCCATCGACCTGATAGAGGCTCATGGAACTGGAACGATACTAGGCGATCCGATTGAAGTCAACGCGCTTCACGCTGTGTTCGGAGCGTCACGGACGCTGGATGATCCTTTATACCTTGGTTCAGTGAAAACCAACATTGGTCATACTGAAGCAGCGGCGGGCGTTGCTGGCGTCATAAAGTTGGTTTTATCTTTATATCATCAACAAATCCCCCCCAGTTTGCATTATAAAGAGCCGAACAAGCATATTCTGTGGGATGAGATTCCCATAGAGGTCAATACAACTCTAAGAGATTGGCCTGCCAATGATAGCCCCCGTGCCGGTGGCGTTAGTTCATTTGGACTTAGCGGAACCAATTGCCATGTAGTAATAGAAGAGTATTGCCAACCGCCCCGTCAGCAAACCAATCCACCCTGCCCGCCTGTTTCTTTGTTAACTCTATCCACCAAGACAGAGAGTGCGCTGGATCAATTGGCTTCCCGTTACATCAATACATTTGCTGAACCACCTTCGCCCCTTTCGGATATCTGTTTTACCGCTTCAGCGGGACGAAGTCATTTCCCCAAACGGATGGCGGTGGTTACAGGTACGGCGCTGGAATTTACTGAGGAGTTGCAGTCATATATCAAAGATAAAAAGGCGAAAAACACATTTATCTCTAATGAATCAGTGTGCTATGGAAATAAGGGAATCGTGTTTTTATTTTCAGGACAGGGCGCGCAATATGTCGGTATGGGACGTGGACTGTATCAAGATCAGCCTGTATTCCGTGAGGCTTTAAATCAATGCAGCGAGATTCTTCAACCCTGGTTTGAGAAATCATTATTAGATTATTTGTTCGCCGATAACGCCCAAGAAGAAGAACTGAACCAGACGGCGGTTACCCAGCCCGCATTATTCGCGCTGGAATACGCTTTGATCGCATTGTGGCGTTCATGGGGCGTTGAACCCGTAGCGGTTATCGGGCATAGCATTGGAGAATATGCGGCGGCCTATGCGGCGGGCGTATTCTCTTTGGAAGACGCCTTAAACCTGGCGGCGGAGCGCGGCAAGAGAATGCAGGCTCTCGCGCCCAACGGTAGTATGGCGGCTGTGTTCGCCTCTGAAAAACAGGTTCTTGAATTGATCGGTGAGCACAAGGGCGTCATTAATATCGCTGCGGTCAACACGCCTGAGCGGGTTACCATCACCGGGCATAGCGATGCGCTGAAGCAATGCGCGCAATCCTTTGAACAACATAAGATACCTTGTAAATTCCTGCCCGTTTCGCACGCTTTTCATTCATCGTTGATTGAACCAATGGTCGATGAATTTGAACAGACCGGGCGAACCATCTCGTATTCATCTCCTGTAATTCCGTTTTATTCAACGCTTACTGGAGATTTGATCGATGGAAATACTCCAGTCAACTCTGTCTATTGGGGTAAGCAGATCGTCAGTCCGGTGCGTTTTTATGACGCCGTCTCTTCTTGTCTGAAAGATGGATTTGATCTCTTTTTAGAATTGGGGCCATCACATACGCTGGCCTCTTTCGGCAGACAGTGCAAAACCGATAAGAAATGTTTGTGGCTCAATTCACTTCAGAAAAAACAGCAAGATATGCGTTGCATCCTTTCATGCCTTGGACGCATGTATGTAAATGGCATGGATATGGATTGGCGGAAAATTTACCCGGGCGCCACTTATCAAAAAACAGATATTCCTACCTATCCTTTTGAACGTAAAAAATATTTTCTTAACCTGCTTCCTTCAGCAAATAACGAACATAAGCACAACGAAATTGTCGCCACTGATGAGGGTATGAATCATGACAAAAATAAACATGATAATCCGGAACAGGATTGCACAGAAATAATGAATGACAAATTAAAAAATGATTTAATTAAACTTGTTGCAGACATTGGCGGTTTTGATCTAGGTGATATTCAACCGGATGTTAGATTGCTGGAAATGGGATTTGATTCCCTATTACTTTTTAAGATTGTTCAAACCATTGAAAAGAAATATGGCATCGAACTTAAAGTCAGCCAGTTCTTTAATGAACTGCAAACTCTGGATGATGTAGCGCAATGCATAGCCGTTAATGCTCCCAATTTAAGCATCTCTTCTGATGCTGTTGAGCAGGATGCGCCGCAACAACAGGCCTTCCAACAAAATTTGGATATTGCAATCCCGCCGTCTCTACAGCAACTTGATACGGATAACGCGGTTGTTAAGTTAATGCAGCAACAACTTCAGCAATTGTCCGCTTTATCCAATCAGAATATGGCTTCGATGCAAGGATTGATCCAGCAACAACTAAATGTATTGGGCAAAACAGACGCAGCATCATTGACCGTATCCTCTAGCGTTCAAAAGAAAGTTGCAACAGAAGATAAACAATCAACATCGGTAAAGACAGTGCGGAATACCAAGAAAGCTGAAGAATTCCGTTCACTGAACTTAAAAAAATTAAACACTCTCACTGATACTCAAAAAGCATGGATTCAAACCGTAGTAGATCAATATATAAAACGGACCTCAACCTCCAAAGAGATTACCCAGCAATCAAGGAAAATTCTGGCTGACTGGAAACACACCCTTTCTTTTTGGAATCATCTTAAAGAAGCGAAATACCCAATCGTATCCGATCATTCACAGGGGGCGCGGTTCTGGGATAAAGACGGCAATGAGTATGTGGATATCGCCATGGGAATGGGGGTTCACATCTTCGGGCACCGGCCTGCTTTTCTGGTTGAATCTCTCAATAAACAGATAACCGAAGGTTTTGAAATCGGCCCGCAATCTGATTTAACAGGAAAAGTGGCGACCTTGATTCATGAGTTGACCGGCGTTGAGCGGGTTACCTTTTGCAACACCGGTACCGAATCCGTCATGGTCGCCATCCGTCTGGCGCGCGCCGCCACTGGGAAAAATACTGTTGTACTATTTAAGAATTCCTATCATGGGATATTTGACGGCGTACTGGCGACAGAAACTGAAGACGGACTGGTTCCCTTTAGCGTTGGCACCCCGGTCGGCATGATTGAGAATCTGGTTCTACTGGATTATGACAGCGCTGAATCTTTGTCCATCATAGAAGGCTTGAAAGATGAACTGGCCGCAGTCCTGGTAGAACCGGTTCAAAGCCGGAACCCGGATTTACAACCGCAACTGTTTCTGCGCAAATTAAGAAGAATAACCGAGAGATGCAACGCTGCTCTGATTTTTGACGAGATGATAAATGGTTTTCGCATCCATGCGGGAGGAGCGCAAGCCTGGTTTGGCGTACAGGCCGATATTATAACCTATGGTAAAATCGCCGGGGGAGGATTGCCCGTCGGCATTATTGCGGGAAAAGCCAGGTATATGGATTATATTGATGGCGGATACTGGCAATATGGCGATCAATCCGGCCCTCATGCTGATATGATTTTCTTTGGTGGAACCTTCGCCCGCAACCCTATGAGTATGGCTGGCGCCTATGCGGTTCTGAGTGAACTCCAAAAAAAAGGCCCTGCACTACAAGAAGAGTTGAACCAGAAAACCGGGCGTTTATGTTTATCCTTAAATTATTTCTTTGAAAAAGAGCAGGTTCCAATAAGAGCGCAATTCTTCGCCTCACAATGGCGCCTGGTTCCTGTGGGTATCAATGATAATCAACCTCTTGAGATGGAAATCCTATTCCTCTTAATGCTGATGAAAGGCGTGTACGCCTGGGAACGGCGCATCAATTTCATATCCACAGCCCATAGTAATGAAGATATTGCGTTGATCGAAAATGCTATCAAGCAGTCCATATACGAAATCCGCGCCAACGGATTTGAATATATTAAAACTGAAAGCGCATCAAATCAATTTTATCCTATAACCTCAGTACAACGCCGCATGATTGCCATGGCTCAGAGACCGGGCGGCGAGTTGGCTTATCATATCACCCAGGCTTTCTGGATCGATGGTCCATTGGATGTAGACCTGTTGGAAGACGGTTTTGCCGAAATAATCCGGCGGCACGATAGCCTTCGCACCCGCTTTCTGTGGATGGAAGGCGAGTGGGTTCAATATGTGGGAGGCGAGCCGCGCTTTTCGATTGAACGAATCGACTCAACCGAAGAGAGCATTGATCAAAACATACGCTCCTTTATCCGGCCTTTCGATTTGAGCAAAGTTCCCCTGTTGCGCATTGCTTTATTGAAGGTAAGTGAAACCAGACATCTATTGCTCGGTGATGCTCATCATATTGCGCTGGATGGAATTTCGTTTACCGTCATGGCTACGGAATTGATGTCTTTGTATCAAGGCGTCGCTTTGCAGCCGGTTGAATATCAATATTCTGATGGCGTGAAGATTCTGGATGAATGGCAAGATAGCGCAGCATACCAGCAGCAGGAGGCTTTCTGGCAAGAGACGCTCGCCGCGCCGTTGCCGGTTTTGAATTTACCAACCGACTTTGCGCGTCCTCAGGAGTTTGATTATTCCGGCAGTATGATTTTCCGGGAAATCCCCAAAGGACTGAAAGATAAACTAAACAATCTAGCCAGAACCAATGGCGTTTCCATGTACATGGTACTACTGGCCTGTTATAAGATTCTGCTTTACAAACTGACGCAGCAGGAAGATTTGCTGGTAGGGATGCCTGCATCAGGGCGGCTGGATGCCAGGTTATCTAAAACAGTTGGTATGTTCGTCAATTCTATTATCGCCCGTACCCGGATTGATGGTAAGAATACCTTTGCTGAGTTTCTCTTACAGGTGAAAGAAGCATGTTCCAGATCGTATGATAACCAGGATTACCCATTTGAAAAGATGGCTGAGAAAATGAATGGCGACCGTCCCAAACATTTGAATGCCATTTTTGATACCATGTTGGCTTATGAAAAAACGGATGATCGGGCTTTCCGCATCAAGGATTTGACGTTCACCGATCATCATGTTCATAGCGATACAGCTATGTTTGATTTCTACTTGGATATGTACGAAGACGCCGATCAACTGTCGTTGCATTTTATTTACGCCGCTCAGCTGTTCAAGCAACCAACCATCCAGCGCTGGTCTGAATATTTCGTACAGATACTTGAACTGGTAACCAGTGATCCAGACCGGCCACTCTTCACAATAGATGTACGCTCCGGGCGGGAGATAGAATCTATTGCAGCGCTGAACCAGACCGCTGCTGACTACCCATCTGATAAAAATATAACCGCCTTGTTTGAAGAACAGGCATGCAAAACTCCTGAGCGCATCGCTGTTGTTTGCGGTGAAAAATCTTTAACATATCAGCAACTGAATCAAAAGGCCAACGCTATCGCTCATGCTCTTATTGAGTCTCATAGCGTTAGATCCGGCGACCGCATCGGTGGACTCTTAAACCGTTCCGAACAGGCTATTGCGGTTTTCCTAGGCATCTTAAAAGCAGGTGGAACCTATGTCCCCATGGACCCGGATTATCCCGCTGCGCGGTTGGAGTATATTTTTGAGCATTCGCAATGCGCAGTTATCATAACGGATGTGATGGAACTTGATAGTTATTCATCATCCATTAGGCGCAAGATGGTTGCGCTTTCTACCTTGGATAGTAAAAATACCGACAACCCTTCTATCCCAGTTGATATGGATGCCAATGCTTATGTGATTTATACATCCGGTTCAACAGGCAAGCCTAAGGGCTGCATGATTTCCCATCGTAATGTGGTTCGCTTGATGAAGAATGGGCGGCATGATTTTGACTTCTGCGAAAGTGATGTCTGGATTATCGCCCATTCTTTCTGTTTCGATTTTTCCGTATGGGAGATGTATGGCGCATTGTTATATGGCGGCAAAGTGGTTGTCGCTCAAAAAGAAGATGTACGTGATACCCAAAAATTTCTGGCTCTAATCAAACAACATCAAGTGACGGTTCTCAATCAAACTCCAGCCGCATTCCGTAATCTGATTGATGTGGAAGATCAACAGGAGGCTCATCAATTATGCGATCATCTACGCTATGTTATTTTTGGCGGGGATCGGTTGGATCCTTCATCGCTGCAAAAGTGGGTTTGCCATTATCCCCTGAAGCGCATAGCTTTGATCAACATGTATGGCATTACCGAAACCACTGTACATGTTAGTTATTATAGAATCAAAGATAGAGATATTTCTCAGCCGGATGGACGAAGCCTGATCGGGCGCCCCCTGCCGGAAACCAGCATCTATATCTGCGACGCCAATATGAATCAACAACCCATAGGAGTCGCCGGAGAAATGTATATCGGTGGATCAGGCGTTGGCTTGGGGTACTTACATGCGCCGGATTTAACCTGTGAACGTTTTATTCAAAGCCCTTTCAACCAGAATGAGCGTTTGTATAAAAGCGGAGATATGGCGCGTTGTTTAGCCGATGACGTGATTGAATATATCGGGCGAAATGATCATCAAGTCCAGGTGCGCGGCTTCCGGATCGAACCGGGCGAAATTCAAACGGCTATGCAGACTCATCCGGTAATAGAAAAATCATTCGTATCGGCCAGGAAAAACAATGTAGGTACAGATGAATTAATCGCCTATTACACCTCAGTGGAAAAGATTGATTCAAAGGTATTGCGTGATTACCTTAGCGATATTATCCCCTACTACATGATTCCATCATATTTTGTTCAAGTCGATGATTTCCCTATAACCTCTAATGGTAAAATCGATATTAAAAACCTGCCTGTTCCTGAAGACTTGACTGACGCTGATGGACGCCAATATAGCGCTCCTCAATCTGCAACAGAGCAAGTTCTGGAAAAAGTGTGGGCTGCTGTTTTAGGCGTCAAACAGGTAAGCCGGAATGATAATTTCTTCAATCTGGGCGGCGACTCCATCAAGGCCATTCTGATCCAGACCAAATTATATCAGGAAGGAATTGCTTTTGATATTAAAACATTGTTTAAATATCCGTCCATCGCGGTACTTGCAACCCATTTACAAATTACTACTAAAATTGAAGCAAAACCATTATCCTATGACCAAGATGCATTGTCTCCTATTCAGCATTGGTTTTTTGAATCGCACTCTTCCGACTTACATCATTTCAATCAATCCGTCTTATTGAAAACCAAAAAAACCATAGACCTGAAAATAATTAAAACTGTTATTAAGGAATTGCTCTCGCAACATGAATCTTTGAGGATGACGTATCCTCTGGTCGATGGATCAATCAAACCAACTCTTACTGCATTTGACCTGGACTCTTGTTTTATAGAGGTCGATTTTAGGGATGCGCAAAATGCATTGCAGCAAATGCAAACCCACGCAAGCGACATGCAGAGCCAGTTTGATTTAGCGAAAGGCCCCCTTGTCAAGATTATATATTACCATATGCCTGATGGCGACCGGCTCTTTTTTGTGATGCATCACTTAATTATTGACGGCGTTTCGTGGCGCGTGTTGTTGGGTGATTTCATTATGGGGTATGAACAACTTCTCCATAATAAAAAACTGGCTTTAGGTTTCACTTCTGATTCATATTCGCAATGGGCGGCTGCTTTGCAAATGTATTCTCAAAGCGAAACGCAATTGCAGGAGATTCCGTATTGGAACAGCCAGGAAAGCCAAAACGTCAAGTCAATTCCAGTAGATTTCGCCTGCGCGAGTAATCGATATGCAGACGAAGAGAAAATTGAAATGTCCTTGTCAGAAGAAGAAACATCTCTTCTATTGACAAAGGCCAACCAGGTATATCAGACTCAAACTGTTGAAATTCTATTAACCGCTTTTGTTCTCGCCATGCAGGAATGGACTAACCAGGATTGCATGCGTCTCTTTTTAGAGGGGCATGGGCGGGCGCCGATAAATCCTCCAGTTAATATTAACCGCACCATTGGATGGTTCACGGCGTTGTATCCGGTGATATTCAATGTAAGTCATTGCAGCGGTTTTACAGAGTCTGTCCAGTCAGTGCAAGATACATTGCGTAGAATACCCAATAATGGAATCGGCTATGGTATTCTCAGATACGCAGCTTCTGCATTATCCAAACAGGAATTCAAAATTCACTCCACATGGGATGTGGTTTTCAATTATCTAGGACAGTTTGATGATGTTGATAATGAGCATTTCTCTATTTCAGATGAAACCACGGGAGAAGATTGCGGTCAGCAGTTGGAGCGGCTCTTTTTGTTGGAAATTAATAGTGCGGTAGATGAGAAGCGATTCTCTTTATCTATGGCCTACAATAAAAATATACATCGCCGGGAATCAATAACCAATCTGCTGAATTTGTTTACCGCTAAACTTAAACAAATTCTTGAAACAGCGCGTTCCAGCGATGGTCATTTTATCCAATCCTCTCCTTCATTTGAATATTGGGATTTATCTACCAGTGATTTAGAACGGGCGCTTAAGGTCTACGGTTTTAGCCTTGAAGATGTAGACGATATTCTTCCCATGTCGCCGCTGCAAGAAGGTATGCTTTTCCACGCCATGAGCGAAGAAGGCGCTAAATCCTATTTCGTACAGTTCAACTTTTCCATTAATGGACAATTTGATAAAGATATATTTATTGACTGTTGGAACGATCTGGTCGATCGTCACCCCGTACTACGGACTGTGTTTATTTATGATCGCGTCCCTGAACCGATGCAAGTTGTTATCAAAAAGATGGAATGCGAATTTCTGTTTGAAGACTTACGGTCATTGACGCCAACTCAGGCCGCTGACAGGGTTAAACAATCCCAGATAGAAGACCGCAATAGGTTCTTTGATCTTAATCGCGGTCCTTTGATGAGATTTACCATATTGCAACTTACAGAAAGTTGCTTTGAAATCGTATGGAGTCATCATCACATTGTATTGGATGGATGGTCGGTCGCAATTCTGCATGAAGAATTTGTTGCTCTTTACCGGCAAAGGAAAAGCTGCGTTAAAGCAGAACTTCCAGCAGTTAAACCTTATCAGGATTTTATCAGATGGCTTCAAAAACAGGATATGGAACCATCACGAATTTTTTGGCGCAAATATCTTGATGGCGTAACGGCGCCATCTTATGTTCCGGGCGGCCAATCAACTTCATCAAGCAGTAATTATCAAGTACAAGAACACATCTTCACCTTACCCAAAGATCAGAGTACTAAACTATGTAATTTCGCTCAACGAAATCAAGCGACACTAAGCACCGTCTTTCAAACCGCATGGGCAGTGTTATTATCCCGCTATAACAATGCTGATGAATGCGTCTTTGGGATTGTACTATCTGGCCGCCCTGCGCAAATTGAGGGCGTGGATAACATAGTTGGCTTATTTCTGCAAACTATTCCTATCCGAATAAAAGTTAATACAGTAAAAACATTTAATGAATTATTGCATAATGTGCAGACCAGTATACTGGATTGCTTCCTTCATCAATATTATCCCATAGCAGATATCATGGCTTGCACCAATCTGCATAACGAATTGATTAACCATTTGATAGTCTTTGAAAACTATCCTGAGCCTGAATATGTAAACCAGCCTGAAGATGATCCTCTGGGATTTGTGATGAGTAACCTCCGATCCCATGAACAGATGAATTATGATTTCAGTATCGTGATTCACCCCAAAGATGAAATAGAAATCAAATTTTCAGTAAATACTAATGTATTCACAAAAGAAGATGCGATCAGAATTGAATCACATTTACGAACTCTAATTTCCTGTATTTTAGAGAGTGAACATTTTAATATTCAAAATCTTGACCTGTCTGAAAAACCAGATACTACACTTATTCAAGATGATAATATTATTCCCGAAGATGAGTCAAAAACAGAAATCCTGCTGGATTTATTTGAAAAGCAGGTGAAACTATCGCCCGATTCAATTGCGATTGATGATGATAAACAAGAAATATCTTATCAACAATTAGACGACCATTCATCTTTTGTCGCCAAGGCTCTTAAAAAGGCTGGCTGCCGTAGAGAAAGCAATATCGCCGTCTTTATGGGCAACGGGGCGGATTATATCGCTGCTATTATCGCTATTCAAAAAAGTTGTGGAGTGTTTGCGCCCATTAATCCGGATGTTCCAATTAAACGTTTGGAAACAATTCTTGATTTGATTGAAGCCAGAATCATCGTCACAAATAATGATCAATATCAACATCTCTTAGAACTGCTTCCCAAGATATCTTATCGCCCAAAAAAAATTCTAGTAATTAAAACTCCTGATTTATGTATGCTGCATGATTATGTAAGTAATTCAAAATCTGATATCAAAATTAGTGAAACAAAAGACATTTCTCTGGAAGAACGTCCATCACCGCAAGACTCGATATACATATTATTCTCATCAGGATCAACCGGCGAACCAAAAGCGATTCTCGGAACTCATGAAGGTTTGACTCACTTTATTAAATGGCAGATTAAGGAATTCAACATCGGTTCGGATATCCGGGTAAGCAATCTATCAACCACTATGTTTGATGTCAGTCTACGTGATATTTTTCTACCGCTATTAAGCGGCGGCGAGGTATGCATTCCTACAAAAAACCAAAGGGAAAATTTCCACCTATTATTCGAATGGTTCAAGCAAAAGAGAATTAGCGCGACTCATATCGTACCGGGCTTTTTCCGGCTTTTAATCCAGGATGCAGGCATTGCAGGAAAAACAGATCAATTACCGGATTTGCGCTATATCTTTTTTGCCGGAGAACCTCTATTTGGAAGAGATGTAGAAAGCGCTCTACGCACTTTCGGCAATGAAATCCTATGCGTAAACATTTATGGTCCATCCGAAACCACTTTGGCAAAATTTTTCCATCGAATTTCCACCCCTGTAAATGAACCTAATAAGATGGTCTATGTAGGAAAACCTATTACTGGAACCAAGGTATATATACTTAAGAATGGACATCAGGCCGCTGTCGGAGAAATTGGCGAGATTTGCATTCAACCGCCCTTTGCATGTAAGGGATTCTATAAAAATCCTAAAATGACGGCGCAGAAATTCATTCCTAACCCCATCACTAAAAATCCAGCAGATATTATTTATACCACCGGAGACCTGGGGCGTCTGCATACCAATGGCGACATTGAGATACTGGGTCGTCTTGATCGACAAGTTAAAATAGCCGGAGTGCGGATTGAATTAGTGGAGATAGACGAAGCCGTAATGAAATATCCTGATATAAATCAGGCCTTCTCCATACTGCACAAACGGAATAGTAAAGATAGTGCGCTGACATGCTATTACACAGTAAAGAACCCGGTTGATATAGATGACCTGAAAAATTTTCTCCAAGATCATCTCCCCTCCATTTTTATTCCTGAATTCCTGATTCCGCTGGATCGTTTTCCGTTGAACTTAAACGGCAAAATCGATATGAAATCTTTGCCAAAGCCTGATGCCTTGGTTTATGATCGGTTTGAATATAAGCCGCCAACCAATAAAACTGAAGAAGAACTCGAAAAATTATGGAAACAGGTTCTGGGTCTGGGACGCATCGGCGTCGAAACTCCCTTCTTATCAATCGGCGGTAATTCACTTAAGGCTATAAGGTTGATTTCACGGATCAACAGTTTCTTTGATGTGGAAGTCCGTATCAAAACATTTTTTGAACGAGCCACCATAAAAAAAATGGCGGAGTTCATTCAAAGTCAGATTCAACAGACGGAATCATCCATTCAAGTGTTGCCCACTCAGCCCGATTACGCTGTTTCGCATGCTCAATTGCGATTGTGGATTCTGGATCAGATGGAAATAGACGCCAAGGCTTATAATATTCCAGGCGCATTGCGATGCGAAGGAAAAATGGATGCAACCGCTCTACAAACCGCTTTCAATATGCTGATCCAACGGCATGAAATCTTAAGAACAACATTCAAGAATGAAGGGAAAAATGTAAGACAGGTAGTTCATGATAAAATGGATTTCGCCATAACTACCGTAGATCTGACTGATGTTCCTAATCCCGAAAATGAAGCACAATCAATTTGTTCTAATGATGCAGCAAAACCCTTTGATCTATCAACCGGCCCACTGTTGCGCGTCCTTCTTTTGCAATTAAAAAAAGATTCATGGATACTGTTTTTTAATATCCATCATATTGTTTTTGATGGATGGTCGGTCGCCGTATTATCACAGGAATTGTTTTCCATATATGAAAAATGCCGTCAGGGAGTTCAACCTGATCTTCCTCCACTGCATTTTCAATATAAGGATTATGCCGGGTGGCAAAATGCCTACCTTGCCAGTGAGAAAGTGTATGCCCATCAAAAATATTGGAACGACAAATTAGAGAAGCGCTTGTCGACCATTGATCTTCCACTGGATTACACCCGCCCGCCAATACAGACGTTTAACGGTGATACAGCGTCTTCCATCATTTCCGCTGATATAGTTGATAAATTCCGCAGGATTTGTCTGGATTTAGATGGCAGTTTATATATGGGAATGGTTTGCTTGATCAAAATTTTGCTTTTCCGCTATACATCTCAAAAAAACATTGTTATAGGTTCTCCTGTTGCGGGCAGAGATCAATTGGAGTTTGAAAATCAAATCGGGTTTTATGTAAATACCCTGATTCTGGCTGATGAACTCGATGGACAGCATACATTCGCAGATACATTCTCGCAAATAAAACAAACCATAACCGAAGCCCTGGAACACTCAATTTATCCTTTTGATAAAATTGTGGATGATATCGCTCCGGAACGGGATATGAGCCGACCTCCTATTGTAGAAGTTATGCTGGTTTATCAAAATTTCGATTCACCTGCAATAAATATTGATGGCATACATGTCCAGGAGTTTGAATTTTCCTGTGCGGTGAGCCGTTTTACAATTGCATATATTTTTGAAGAGAACCCGGATGGAACTATATCATTCAGAATTGAATATAATACGGATTTGTTTAAGCCTGATCGAATAAAGCGAATGAGTGAACATTTCAATGAATTATTGAACGATGTTTTGACAAACCATACTAAATCCATAAACCAGTTCTCAATTATACCCGGTATAGAGCGTAAACAGATTTTTGATCAACCAAATATCGATTCGGCGTCATTATCCCCGGATGTAATGCTAGTGGATATGTTTAAGGAATGGGTAAAATCCAGTCCCGATTCAATTGCCGTCATTTGCGATGAACATCAATTGACTTACGCGCAATTGGATAAACTAACCAATCAACTTGCCAATTGCATCCATGACCAATGGGGCGTTAAAAAAGGCGAACGGATCGGCGTTCTGATGGAGCGTTCCGAATGGGTTGTGATTGCCTGGATCGGGATATTAAAAGCGGGTTGCGTATATGTTCCATTTGATCTTTCATATCCCGCCCGACGGATAGCATACATGATCAAGGATTCCGATTGTTCATTAGTTCTAACCGATGAAACTCAGAAGAATGAATGGAATGACATTGCGAAAAAAGTCGTTCCTATTACAGAAATTCATGATGCAGATTCCGCTTACAAAAAATATGCTATATCAGGCGATGATCTGGCATATATAATTTATACATCCGGTTCAACAGGGAAGCCCAAAGGAGTGCAACTGGAACATCGGGGCGCTGTCAATTTATGTTATGAACACCGCGAAGGCATTGGCGTTAAACCATCAGATAATGTTTTACAATTCGCCTCAATGTCATTCGATGCCTCGGTCTGGGAGATGAGTATGGCTCTGATGCAGGGCGCCTGTCTGGTTATTGCTCAACAACATTACATTCAGAATACGGCTAGATTAAGCGCCTACCTGAAAAAACATCAGGTCTCAATCGCCACTCTTCCTCCAACTTATGTTACTGGTTTATCATTAGAAGATTTATCATCCCTGCGAATATTGATAACTGCTGGTGAACCTCCACGCCAGGAAGATGTCCGCCGCTTTTCAAAACATCTGCAATACATAAACGCCTATGGCCCGACGGAAACCACTATCTGCGCTTCTTACTATAAATTTGGTGCAAGCGAATCACTTAACGGCGCCTTGCCCATAGGAAAGCCCATCAGGAACTTTCAAATTTTGATTCTTGACAGTTATGGTAATATTGCCCCTATAGGAATCCCTGGAGAAATCTGCGTTGCCGGAGTCGGATTGGCGCATGGATATATCAATAAAGATGAACTGAATCGTAAAACGTTTGTTCCTCATCCATATCAAAA
Source organism: bacterium (assembly GCA_963662285.2). Classification (GTDB taxonomy): domain Bacteria; phylum Hinthialibacterota; class Hinthialibacteria; order Hinthialibacterales; family Hinthialibacteraceae. The sequence continues at coordinate 1,418,900 of CAXXMV010000002.1, read as the reverse complement.
AAATCATCGTTTATACAAAACCGGCGACGTGGGCTGTTTGCATGCGGATGGAAATCTTGAGTTTTTAGGGCGTATGGATAATCAAATTAAAATACGTGGATACCGGGTGGAACTTTCAGAAATCGAGCAAGCCATTTTGTCGTATCCAAACATGATGCATGCAGCAGTTGTTGTCAAAGAGAATCAACAATTGACCAAAGAACTAGCTGCGTATTATGTATCTGAGCAAGATATAGAATGGCATAAGGTTCGTTCTGATCTGGGGCGGACGCTGCCGGATTATATGATTCCTGCCATAGGTTTACAGATAGACCAGTTACCCCTGCTTCCTAATGGAAAAATCGATAGCAAGAAACTTCTTACTTATGAAATCTCTCTTCAACATGGCGAACAAAAACTTGATCCACCGGAAAATGCTTTACAGGAAACAATACAAAAAATTTGGATGACAATAATGGGCAAAACCCAAATTGGCGTCAGACAGCGCTTTTTTGAAATAGGAGGAGATTCTATTCAGGCTATTCAAATAATTACCAAACTTAATGAAACTGGTTATCAGGCTGAAATACAAGACCTGTTTTTACATCCAACCATAGAATCTTTTGCATCCATAATAAAACCCTTAAACGCGTCTTCAGAAACACCTGGTAAGGAAATTGAACAGCCATATATATCCCGTGTGAACCTCGATCCTGATGATCTTGACGATATTTTTGATGACGAATAATACTGAATCTATGATTACTAAAGAAAATACGCAATCCATTTTTCCACTCACATCAGCGCAGAAGGGTATGTTATACCATTTGCTGGTTGATCCGGAAACACAGGCTTATTTTATCCAGACCATCTACCGGATAAAGGGAGATTTTGATCAGGATATTTGTAAGCAAACATGGGATGTTTTGCTAAAACGTCATGAGTTGCTCAGATCATCATTTATCACCAAAAATCCCAAGGAACCTCTGCAACTCATTTTAATCAAACGCCCGGTTGAATTTATTTTCGATGATCTAAGCGCACTGGATCCAGTTCAGCAGAATCAGGTTTTATTGCGGGAACAACAACAAGATCGCAGTCGCGGTTTTGATTTGCGTAATGATTCTTTAGTAAGGGTGCGGGTTTATCGATTGGATGATTCACGCTACCAAATGATCTGGAGTTATAGTCATCTTCTTCTCGATGGATGGTCGGGCAGTCTACTGCAATCCGATTTCGTTGATATCTATTCATCACTAAAACATGGCCGTGAACCAGCCGCTACAGAAACTTTATCCTACAATACTTATTGGGATTGGCTGGAATCCCGAGATTTTGAATCCGCCAGAAAGGTCTGGCAAGATTATTTAGCCAGTTATAATGAAATAGCAATTGTCCCTCATTTAAAAAAAGTAAGTAAATCACAGCAATATAAACTTGCCTTGCATACATTTTCACTCTCTCATGATCTATCCTTAAAAATCATCAAAATTGCGCAAGACCAAGGCGTCACGCTTAATACTGTAATCAAATGCATTTGGGGGATTCTGGTTGGATACTATAACAACACAGATGATGTAATCTTTGGAACGGTAGTCTCCGGCCGTCCCCCGGAAATTAAGGGTATAAACCAATTTGTCGGAATGTTTATTAACACAATTCCCATCCGGATTCATTGGCGGAAACAAGAAGCATTTTCCGGTTTGGTTAAACAAGTACAAAATGAAGCCATCCAACTCTGCAATGTGGATTTTCTACCCTTAACAGATATACAATCTCTGTATGGTAATAAACAAGAGTATTTTGGTCATCTTTTTGTATTCGAGAATTACCCTTCGTTCATGGATGCGAATGAGAGTGCACTCCGGGAAACCCTTGGTTTTACCGTGGATTCAGTTGAATCCATAGAACAGGCCCATTATGATTTTGGAATTCTGGTTCATGCCGGGGAACAAATAACCGTTACCCTTCATCACAACCAGTGGGTTTATGAAGAGGAGGAGATGCAACGCATAGAAGGACATTTCAGAAAAGTAGTAGATGAAATTCTACATTATCCCTCAAAACCAATTACTCAATTACAGATAATAACAGATACTGAAAAGAACCAAATAATTAACCAATTCTCAGGTATAGGCGCCAATCAACCTAACAACCTTACAATCGTCTATCTTTGGGAAGAACAAGTCCGCAAGACGCCAGACTGCATAGCCATACAATCCGAAAGCCAATCCTTGACTTATGCGCAGGTAAACCAATCAGCCAACCAGATAGCACATCATCTTATACATCAATACGGATTAAAAAAAGAAGAATTTGCGGCTGTCTTTTTTCCGCAAAACGAATGGCTGATCATATCTCTATTAGCAATCATGAAAGCCGGAGGCGCCTATCTACCACTTGATGCAGGATATCCCGAAGAACGCATCAACTTTATTCTTCAGGATAGTGGTTGTCGATTGATATTAAGTTCTTCCGAATTATCTCCATTGCTAAACGTATCAAAACATTGTCAAATTATTGATCCCGCTAGCATCAACAATAATATTCAGACTAACATTCCCAATAAAATTGATGAAAACAATCTGGCCTATATCATTTACACCTCCGGTTCAACGGGCATTCCAAAGGGAGTGTTGATAGAACATGGAGCTTTTATAAATATGATCCGGGAGCAAATCCGGGTATTTGGCATAAAGGATCAAGATCGTATTCTACAAGCCGCCTCCTGCGCCTTCGATGCTTCATTATCTGAGATATTCATGACTCTTTTATCCGGGTCGATCTTGGTATTACTTCCATCACGCATCAAAGAAGATATCACCTTGCTCCACGATTACATCACCGAACAGAATATCAGCGTCATGACTTTTCCTCCCTCGTTATTGAATGCATTTGAGAAGGCGGAATTTCCCACCTTGCGGGTTATGTTAACTGCGGGAGAGGCGGTCAATATAGAGGATGCATTGCATTATCGCGATTCATGCCGCTTTTTTAACGCCTATGGCCCAACCGAAAACTCGGTATGTACATGTATGCAGCCAGTTCATCCTGATAAAGAGTATCCTTATGGGATTCCGATTGGTTTTCCATTGGCCAATATAAATGTATTCATTGTTGACCGCTTTCTCAGACCGGCCCCTATTGGCGCGCCGGGAGAGATATGCATATCAGGCAAAAGCTTAGCGCGGGGATATTTAAACCGACCGGAAATAAATGATGAAAAATTTTTGAATATTGAGTTAACGGAAAAAAATGATATTAATATTATTACTAAATCCAATCGGCGTCTCTATAGGTCTGGAGACGTCGGTCGATGGTTGCCGGATGGATCAATTGATTTTATAGGCAGAATTGATTCTCAAGTAAAAATTCGTGGTTATCGCATCGAATTAGGCGAACTGGAAGCATGCTTGATGAAACATCAAGCTGTTCGCGAAGCAGTCGCTATTGTGAACCAACAGCAAAATGGAATCATTGCCTGTTGCGTCTTGAATGATCAAGTGGATGAACAGACGCTTCGCATTTTTATGAAAAAACGCATCCCCCATTATATGATTCCATCCAAGATTATTTTTCTACCCGCCATTCCCCTGACATCCAATGGCAAGGTAGACCGGAAACAGTTATTTAAACAGGTCTATCAAGAACTTTGTGCATTCAATGAAACGCTCTTACCTCAAAATCAATTGCAAAAATCTATTGCAGATGTCTGGTCAGAGGTATTGAACAATGGAAAAGTTAGTATTAACCAATCCTTTTTTGATCTTGGAGGCGATTCGTTAAAAGCCATCCAGGTTGTTAACAGACTGAGAAAGCAAAAAATCCATATCCGTTTAAGAGACCTCATTGAATTCGAAACCATAACTAAAATATCCGAAAATCTTAAACAATCAGCCCCCGTAACTAATGGCTTTTATTCCAAAAATCCAGTTCCTCTTACACCGATCCAACAAAGTTTCTTTGATCACTCAGAAGAACATCATCGCAATCTTTGCCATATATATTCATTACGTACAATCCAGCGTCTTAATGAGGATGCACTCAATCAAACGCTTAATGCCATTCTGGATCATCACGATGCATTACGGATGCAATTTATCTGGAACCATGATTCAATCATGCAGCAACCAGTTCAACTTAATGGTCTTTGCCAAATTGAAAAAGTTGATCTCATGCAAAATCATGGCGCCATTACTTCCCTGAAGCAAACTATTGAGGAACAGTATTGTAATTTTGATTTGAGTCAGCCGCCTTTCTTAAAAGCCGTCCTGTTTCGTTTGCCAGATTGTGATGTTTTGTCCTTGATTATCCACCATTGCGCGACCGATGCCGTTTCGGGTGGAATTCTGCTAGACGATTGGATCGAAGCCTATCAACAGATTCTTGACCACAAATCGGTGCAACTTCCCCCCCCGACATCTTCTTATTTCCAGTGGGCGGATCAATTGCAACACTATTCCAAAGGACAAATAACAGAACAGGAGATCAACTATTGGCGAAAAATTGATGACGCGCATTCATCAAACATCCCATGCGATTTTGATACCGGCGCCATGTTATATGGTCAAACTGATGTCGTATCCCTGCAACTCTCCAAAAATGAAACAGCCGATTTTTTAAATCATTCTCCAAAAAAGAATGCCTTGGTTGGACTTTTAGCAGCATTGTCTTCCACATTAGGGCAATGGCTGGATGGTTCAACCATTCGCATAACTCTTTCCGGTCATGGCCGCCAGCATCTGATTGAAGATATTGATGTAAGCCGCACTGTAGGATGGTTTACCGCCAATTATCCTTTCCTTCTGAATGTAGAAGAAAGAAAAGAGTCAATTCATCAAAGGCTCATGGATGTACCTGGAGGTGGGATAGGGTATGGATTACTACATTATTTTCCTTCACATTCCAATGAGCATCTTGATGCAGAAGAAAATCAACCTCAAATCAGCGTTAATTATATTGGAGAAATTTCCACCCAATTACCAAACACTGATGTATCATGTATAAATGATCTATGTTTTGCATCTATTGACCGGAGTTTCAAGTCATCATCATTACTGGCAATCGAGGCGATGATTATTGATGGCCAGTTAGAAATAGGGTTTCGTTATCATCAAACGTTCCACAAACCTGATACTATAAAAAGGTTTGTAGGATTGTTTAAGGATGATTTATCGAATAAACAATAATGTAAGAACAGGAGAGAGAAATATGTATAGGTTACTCAGTAGAAACGCTTTATGTCTTACCTTATTTTTATCTTTGTTAACTATGGGGCTGCATCCTGTTTTTTCCGCGTCGAATGATCTTGAATATGAGGCCTTCCCGGAAACCTGGCAGGATAAGCTGGATGAATTCACCAACGATGATAAGACGCCGGGAGCTATTATGATTGTGCATTCTCCGGAATGGGGAGTGCGGGTCGGATTATCCGGCATGGCTAATCTTGATACCTTGGCGCCTCCAACGCCGGATGCTCAATTCAGGGTTGGCAGCGTTTCAAAGATGTTCACTGCTATGGTGATTCTTCAAATGGAATCAGAAGGCTTAATTCGCTTTGATGATACGGTTGATAAATATTTGACAGGCGAAGTAAAATTGGAAATAAGCGCCGATGTAATAACAATTAAGGATTTGCTGCAAATGACATCCGGTTTACCTGGGTATCTGGAAAATAAGTCGCTTCAGGAAACTGTTAATACAAATCCCTTATATGCTTGGCAGCCATCTCAACTTTTGCAATTTGCCAATGAAGGCACGAATCAATTGGAGTATTTTGAATACGGAGCGACATATCCGAATCCTTATCAAACAGCATTGTTTGAAATACCTGCCGATGAAGCAACGCCAGAGCCTAAATGGTGGTATGTAAATACCAATTATATGATCCTGGGAATGATTATTGAGAAAGTCACAGGCAATAAGATCGAGGACGAAATTAAAAACCGTATTTTTGACAAATTAGATATGCAGGATTCCCATTTTGCTGTTGATGAACAGATTCCTGATCGCATGATGCGTGGGTACACAAAAAACAATCTTCTTTTTGAACCCACTGGAACATTGGATAACTGGAACGATGTTACAATCTTAAATCCATCCTTCGCATGGGCGGCAGGAGCGATTATTTCAACTCCCTGGGATCTGATGCGCTTTTTGAAGGCCATTTTTACTGAAGACATAATCATTAACAAGGGAATCCGTAAAAAATGGATGAATTACGTATCTGCTGATATCCATTGGATGAACATGGAATATGGCGTTGGCGGTTTAATGCAGAGTCAACGGCCCTATGGCGATTGCCGGGGTCATGGCGGCGCTATCAATGGTTATAAAGACCTGCTCTATTATTTCTATGATGATGAAACCTTTGTCGTTATCTGCCTGAACACTATGGATGGAGAAACCGAAGTTGAAATTCTGGATACCATCACTCCTATGGTGATTGATTATCCGGTTAACTATCCCACGCCAGTTTCGCAAAGCGCCAATGTAGAATTCCTGGTAGGCAATATAATTGATTTGAAATGGCAGGCCGGAACAATCTACGGCGACAAGTATGAAATCATGATCGGCACGGATTATAACACCGTAAGCATGTCAGAAACAGCCGATTATACCACCACGGATAGATCATATACCATTAATACCTTGAATGAAAACACCACTTATTATTGGAAAGTGGATGCTGTATCAGACGCCAAAGGTCGCGTCCAAGGCCCCGTATGGTCATTCACAACAGGTTCCTATGGACCAACCGTAATACCCAACTGGGAAACATTCTAAAGTTGATCTAGGTGCATGAAGGCATATCAAAGGCGTCAAGAAAAATACCGAAGGTGAGAATAATCATCAACCAATCCGTCTCAAAGGTTGTGTTGATGGTCATTCCATCTTCGGTATACATGTTTTTCAAACGTTCCACCGTATCAACATTGAAATAACCCTGGCGGGCTATGGTTTCCGGTGAGAGCAAATCGTTGACCCATTCAACTTTGTTCTTCAGAAAATATGAACTGCTGGGCGCCACAAAACCGAATTTCTCCCGGTCTAGAATTTGACGGGGAAGATACCGGCTGGCGTATTGGCGTAAAAGATATTTTTCCGTAGCGTTTTGGATCATCATTTGAGGTGGAATAAAACGAACCGCCTCGATGAACTTGTGATCCAGAAACGGATAGCGGGCTTCAACCGAATTGGCGTATGCCACGCGATCTCCATGATCCGCAACCAGGTGATCGGCGATGCGTAACTTAAAATCAATGTAAGATCTTTGATGAAATGGGTGACGGTTCTTGATCTTGGTTTTATCAATCACAAAATGCTTGTCTGCTTCAAAAGATGAATAGCCTAATGCTAAATCAGGCGAATAGAGGGATGTTTTAGTATCCTTTAATTCATGGTAATCACGCTCATAAAAGAAATCCGGGTCGCCCCACAACGACTCTCTGGTTTCCTGTTCCAGCATGGTTTGAACATCGTATAGATCGTAATCACTGGAATCCCGCGTTTCATCAAAGCGGTATCCGACATAACCGCCGAACAATTCATCCGCTCCCTCGCCAGTTAAAACAACTTTGAGATTATTCTGCTTAACAAGGCTCGATAACGCCAGCGAGCAGGTGTTATATGACTCTTTCAGGGGACATTCCGCATACCAGATGGCCGCCTGCAAGCGGTTGATAATCTCTTCGGATGCAAATTCCCGCTCATGGTGGATTGATTGCAATTGATCAACCATCATCTGTTGATATTGCCGTTCACTGATATTCTTATCCGTGAAAGTTATCGAGAATGAATGACGTTTCACATCCGGTTGCAGTTGGTGGATCAGAGAGGCGATCAAACTTGAATCCAGCCCGCCGCTTAAATAAAAACCGACTGGAACATCAGCATTAAGGCGGTAGCGAACCGCTTGCGAAAGATGCTCTTCCAATAAGGCGAGATAGGACGATTCCTCAAGAACCGGGCCAATGTCATTTATTTCCGGGTATTGCAGATCCCAGTATTCATGATCCTCTATAGCGCCATTTTGGATGCGAAGATCATGTCCTGCCGGCAGCGAGTAGATATCCTTAAACATCGTACACGGGCTTATCAGGCCGGGGAACGTCATGATTTGATCCAGGCCGGTTAAATTCACTTCTCTCTTAACCGCCGGATGCTGTAAGATTGCTTTTATTTCAGAGGCGAAAATCAGTTGCTGATTGGCTACAGTATAAAAAAGCGGAGCGATGCCAATCGGGTCGCGGGCTAGAAGAAGACGGTCTTGATTTTGATCATAAAGCGCAAAAGCAAATTGGCCGTTGAGGTGTTTAACAAAATCTTCCCGGTATTCTTCATACAAATGCACCAGAATTTCAACATCGCAATGCGAACGGAAGCGGTGACCTTTTGATTCTAGCTGCGTACGCAGTTCTTTATAATTGTAAATCTCTCCATTACATATCGAATAGATGGTGTGATCTTCATTGAAATGGGGTTGATTCCCATTCTCCAGGTCAATAATGGATAAACGTCTAAAACCAAAGCCAACGCCATGTTTGCAATAATACCCTGATTGATCCGGTCCGCGATGCACCAACTGACTGGTCATTTTTTCCAGAATGGGTTGTTCTATCGGTTTTTTATTAATGAAAGAGAAGATTCCAGATATTCCACACATATAATTTTTTGTAAAAGTGATTTTTGATAAGAGTTGCGTTACAAGTATACAGTTCGCTTGACTTATTCTAGATAATATCAACAATAAAACAATAGAAACGCTTGCCCGGAAAGGAAATGAACTGCATGAAATGCATAGCCGTTGGCAATAAAAAAGGCGGTGTCGGGAAAACCACAATCGCTGTGAATATTGCTTGCGAATTGGCCTCACGGGGTAAGTCGGTTATTCTATTGGATTTGGACGAACAAAAAACTGCGACCGATTGGTGTAAAAGTGGTAAACTCCCCATTCATTTACAAACTTTTCCGGTTGAGAATCAAAGTGATGCAGAGCAATTCATACGCTACGCCAAAAATCTTACTGCCGATCTCTTGATCATTGACCTCCCACCCCATACCAATGAAGCCACTGAAGCGTCTTTGATCATCTGTGATTTGTTCCTTATTCCAGTCACGCCATCCGGAGCGGATTTCGTCGCCACTTCCAAAGCCATTGCATTGATGCAAAAAACTCGCGCTATCCGCAATGGACAACCGCAGTGCTTATTGGTTCCCAGCCGGGTAGATCGAAGGACCTCATTTGGTAAAGAAATTTCTGATGCATTGCAAGGCTTTAATGAACCCATCAGCCCCGGCGTGGGGCAGCGCAGCGCTTTTGTCGATTGTTTCGGCTTAGGAGATTGGATAGGTCACGCTTATCCCGCATCAATTGCCTATGAAGAAATCAAAATAGTAGGTAATCTAATTGAGGAGGTGATATATGGCTCGAAGTAACTTGAAAAACTTTTGTCAAATCGCAGATGAGGAAGACGCCAATGCCATTCTTACCCCATCAGTTGAAACCGATGATCAATTAGTAAAAGATAATGCCAAAGATATTACCAAAGATGCCGCCAAAGATGAGGATATAGCGCCTGTTGAGGCTGGCGAAAAGATCGATTTTGCAAAACGTGAGACGCAAGCCCTGAATATTGTAAAGAAAAACATGCTGTGGTCGATGGGTATTGGAGTAATCCCCATTCCCTTGCTGGATATTGTCGGCATGGCTGGATTTCAAGCCAGCACGCTAAAACAACTGGCTGAACTCTATGATGTCCCGTTTTCTAATCAAAAAGCTAAAATAATTATCGCATCTTTAATGAGCGGGGTCGGACCTCTTTATCTTTCAATTTTACTGGTCAGGATGGCTTTTATTTTTGTCCCGGTAATTGGCGCATTGACTTATTTAACCGCCCTTCCCTTCACTTCCGCTGCATTTACATTCGCCACAGGGAAAGTTTTTATCCAACATTTCGACTCTGGTGGAACTTTCCTGGATTTCAATACTTTCAAAGTCCGCAAGCATTATAAAACTTTGTTTGAAGAGGGATTGCTGATTTCCGCTAAAATTAAAAAGACTCATGATAAAGATTAGAAATCATGATTACGGTTTTCTATAGTTCATTCCCGGATCATATACCAGATCATATATGGCATGACTCTCTTCGATGCTTACCTATCGAAACTCAGGATAAAATACTGCGATATCATTTCTGGAAAGACCGCTATGCGGGCCTATATGGTCAACATCTTCTCTTGCAGGGATTCCTGGAAATAGGATTAAGTCAACAGGATTTTTTCAATATCCAACGAACATCCTATGGACGTCCCTATTTGAATGATGAAATAGATTTTAACATTTCGCATTCAGGCAATCAGGTGGTTTGCGCAATCAGTAATACTAATAGCCTGGGAATTGATATAGAACAAATCAGGCCGATTGAATATGAAGATTTTCAATCATTCATGTCTAAAGATGAGTGGAGCAATATTCAAAATAGTACTGATTCATGCAATACCTTTTTTGAATACTGGACAAAAAAAGAGAGTGTTATCAAAGCCGATGGACGCGGCATGTCAGCGCCGCTCGCCAGTCTGACCTGGGTGGATGAAACCACCGCCCTATTGGAAGAAAAAAAGTGGTTTCTGAATGCATTGCCTGTTTCAGACGCTTATTCCTGCTATGTAGCTTCAGATTCAATTGAACAGAACATCAAAATCATCAGAAAAACAATTCCTGAGTAACATTATCAAATCCGCTTATTTGGCAGGCGCTTGTTTGACCAGCGCATATTTGGCCATGTATTCTTCAAGGGCTTTGATAATGATTTCCTGTTTGGTATATCCCGTCTTGATGGAGTGTTCAACCAGTAGTAATTTCAAGTCAATAGGAAGCGTTATTGGCAATGCGCTTGCTTTTTGAGACCTTATCCGGCGTCGTTCTTCGGCAATCTTTTTTCCGCGTTTATAATAAGAACCTGCATGGATAAAATCCAGATCATTATCATCTCCTTCAGTACCCATAATCTCACTATCTTCATATTTATCTTTGAAAATAATACTCGTAGATTTCTGAGTCATGGCATATTTCCATAGCGCATCAATAAGCCGCATGGTATCCGTTTCAATCTCCTCACTATGGAATGCTGATACGAAATAATCTTCACTAAAACTATATTGGCTGCTGTCGTGTGTTGTTGCATTATACGTAACTGGAATAAGATCCCCGTTTTCGGTGCATTTTACCTGTAACTCATTCCTCAGGAAATAGTTGAAAAAATCAAGACAGATATCATATTTCCTGCTGTTCGGGGTGACTGCGGATGTGATGGCGAGAATATCCAGCCATCCCTTGCACCCTTCTTTGGGATACACTGTTTTCCAGTTCATTCCTTGCTTCTGCGCTTCTAGAACCCTGAGTCCCCATGTAGTTGTATAAGAGAGGTGTTTCATTTCACCCAGCGAAGGATAAACCGGATAATATGAATATACATTCGATGTAAGCTGATTGAGTTTGGTTCTCAATGTATTTAATGGTATCTGGTGGATTAAAGAATTATAATCGCTTAGATCTTGCGCTTTTGACCCTAATGCCAGTGCGGTTATGAAAATATTACCTTCTGGATAGTTAGAGCAAATGGAATATTTTTTAGCGTTGTCTTTATCCCAAAGCACTGACCAGCTGTCTGGCTCTTCATTGACAATATCTGCATTATATGCCAGAGAATGTAAACCCGCAAAAATAGGAAGGCCGTAATGGTAACCTTCATCCATAATTTGTGGTTTTTCCTGAAACAATGGATTAATATTTTGATAATTGGGGATTTTTTCTATATCTATAGGGATCACTAATTTATTGGCGATGTAAGGATAATTCTCGCTTCTTAAATTATTCATGGAGAGAACGATAATATCTATGTCTTTATTTTTTGTTGCATAGTATAAACTATCAGAATCGGTTGTTATTACAGTAGTTACATCTAGAATTATACCGTATTTCTTATTGGTGATATCAATAAAATCCTGAAAATGCGGCATCATATATTTATAATATCGTTCAAAAATATTCAATCGCAGAATTTCTGTTTTCTCCTCTGCAGAAGCATTAACCGGCCAGATTATGACAAGAAGAAACATCCAAATTGATATTAATTTACAAAAAGAGACGCGTTTCATCGGAAAACTCCAATATGAATGTTAGTATGCCAGGCGCTTAGAAGTTGGTAGGACTATTGTTTTTGATTATCTCTTAAAAGATTGGCTGCATCTAAACCTTGTAATCCTTCCCCAAGATTCAAAGCGCTGCTGACGCCTTCTGCAGGAACTGTTCCACTGGCGCCGGGTATCAGGGATGATGCGTTATGCTCAAATTCAAATGCACTGGTTACAGAAGGAACCGGATTAGCCATATCGCCGGTATTCAATATTAGCGGCAATCCATCTTCAGCGCTGCCGATAATGACAATTTTGGCGTTGTTAGATTTGGCCAGTTCCAGGGTAGCTTCAATACCTCGCCATCTTAACAACTCAGGGGAAATCCCTTCCGAAACTATATCTTGAAAATCACGGATACCAGTGGCCAGGATGACTTTTCGTTTAGCCTCTTCCTCGGCTTGCTTCAAAAGATATTTATATTTTTCGGCATTGTGAAATTCAGTAAGTTTTTCTTCAATTGCTTTCTGAACAAATTCTGGCAGAATGACTTGCTTGATTAACAAATCGTCGAGAACAATATAATTCTCTTTCAATTGCAGTAATGATTCATTTAGAGCCGCATCCAACATGCCATATTCGGCATGATATAACTCTTCCGGATCGTATTTACCTATAACAAAGCGGAGCGCAGATTCCACTTCTGGTATAATGACGCGATCCAGATAATCTGGTCCCAAATGAACATGAAGATAATTCAAGTCGGTTTTCTCACGGCTGGGGTGGTAACGTATGGATACATCCACCTCAACATGCAATCCATCATTGGCCAGGACATTGAAGGTATGATTATATTCCTGCTGCCTGACATCATAAATTTCCACTATATCCAGAGGAAAAATAATATGAAGACCTTCCGCCAAAGGTGGTTTATCCAAGACCGTCCCACTGAATCGACGGAAATGAACCCCCAGTTCACCTGAATGAATGGTGATAAAAATCTTGTCCCAGCAAAATACAACTATGATAACCAATAGAAAAAGAACTATTTCCAAGCGAAGCCGCCATTTTTTCCATAGTGGATAAAATCGACTATTTCTGAATCGGGAGGATTTTTTGCTTTTGTCTTGTTTCATTGCGCTCATTTATCGGGATTCAAATTTTTTCAGTGTTCCATAATCCATTTGATATATCCGGTCTGCTACATCATAATAATGGTCATCATGACTAACTGCAATAACTGTTTTTCCTCGTTGCACTAATTTCTTTAAGTATTTCTCATAAAAGTACTTACGAAATACGGGATCTTGATCCGCCGCCCATTCATCAAATATAAAGATTTCTCTATCTTCCAGTTCAGCTAAAACCAATGCCAGTCTCTTTTTTTGGCCGGATGACAAATCGGTATGAGTGATTGATCCATCTTTGAGAATTCTGGTTTTATCATGTAAATTCATTTCAACCAGCAGCTGTTTCACCCGATCCATATCGATCTCATTTTGTCCATACACCCGGTTGAACAGGTGGTAATCCTGAAAAATGACGCTGAAATTTGATTGATAGTCTTGCAGGTTTGCGGGGCCGACTGAATTTGAATTCCATAGAATCTTACCCTTAGTTGCCTTATACAAGCCAGTTAAGACTTTCAATAACGTGGATTTACCCGAACCATTCCCACCCATGATAAAAATAATCTCTCCACGGTTTACCGTGAAGTTGACTGGCCCGATCTGAAAGGATGAATTTTCATCAGTCGTCTCATACTTAAAACCAATATCCTCGAATTGTAAAGATTGAAAATCCGGCGTAAGTTCGCTCTGCTCTTCAGCAAAAACCTCGTCGTTTCCCTGGCTAGCCAGTTCTTTTTCGATAGATTCCAGCCGACGGATTGCCAAATTGGCGCGCTCTAGAAAAGGTAATCCATTCACCAATTCAGCTAGCGGTCCGCTAGTTATAAAAAGGGTAATGATGGCAATTTGAATTAGCGCTGTTGAGTTAATAAAAACCAATTTAGGCAGCAAAAAGATGATCACGCCTATCAGAATATAAAAGAAAACCTGTGCAAAAATAATCGTTTTGTTTAATTGTTCTGAAGCATCCTGCTTAAGAGCCTGGGTCTCTTCTGCATTGGGTTCCAGATAACCGCCGAATAAATCGCTATTCTTGGATTCATCGACTTTCAGTTCCTTGAATCCCCGAAAATAATGATTCATCAAATCAAAAAAATAATGTTCCTTATGGATGGCGATTTCCGCTTTTTCCTGATACTCGTTGATGTTCTGGATATATTGAAAGATTCCATATGAGAGGAATATCGCGATTAACAATAAACTCGGTAATGATAAATAACCAATGTAAATGCAGGCAATAATTACGACCGTTGCCGAGGTGACCATTTTGGTCAGCATTTTGGCCGCATTGGATATATTGGTAGTCTCTTGAGTAAGCAGAGTTCGATAACGCAAAGTTCCCACTTTATCAAAATTGGTTAAATTGGCTTTGCGAATCATATCCGCCAGACGGATTCGAACCTTGGTTATGATGTTTTCAAAGATGATAGTGGTTTGATCTAAGGTGTATTTTTGAAAATAGACGAATAATGCAATACTGATGCACAGAAAAGCAAAATTGATATAGTGGTTATTGTTTTGCCCTTCATTCATGGAATACATGATCAAGGAGAGTATGATGAAATTTAATAATCCAACCAGACTATAGGCAAACAATAATTTTATTTGAAATGCATCGGAATTCTTTTTGAGGTAGGAAAAAAAATCCATGGTATGTTGTAATTAACAGCCATCCATCACAGAAAATCAAATTCTCTGTGATGGATGGTTAATATCAAAATTAAGAATCATTTGGTTCTGAAGGAAATAACAACAATAATCCTCCAAGCGGCGTGAATATTAATGAGGCAAAAAGATACCCCCAAAAACCAAGGCGACGGTTTTCACCGATCTTCCCGATCAAGAAAGATAAACTTATGTATATCAAGAATGCAGTCATAACAATAGAATTGGCGCAATCAAGTAAAATTGCATCCTAATTTTCGGCGTTGGCAACCTCTGCTGTTGCTGGCGCCTCTTCTTTTTCTTTGGCCAATTCAATCCCTATTTTGATCTGCTCGTTGAAATAATCCTTCACTTTTTGCGGATCGAAATCAAGAAAAGTTCCACCTGATTCGAAATGCTGGATGAATACTTGTCCCGTTGCGAAAGTCACGGCGCCCGCGATGGCCGGAGTGGCGGCGATTCCCATCAGAGTCCCCAATCCGGGAATAAATTTTACCATTGTTCCAAACAAAGCTGCGGCCAAAACCGGAGTGCTCAAACCACTAACCAAAACCGCAATAATATTTTTCACTTTGTGTTCGAAAAATGTTATACCGTATAGGTCAGATAATTCTTTCAAGGCTTTTGCCTGAAATGCGCCAACTCCTAATATATCAATAACTGGCATTGGAACCAATCCTACGCCCATCGCCCAATAAGTATTTTTCTTAACAATCTCACGGGCATCATCTAGCAGTTCACTTGGTTTAATTTTCGTAATGGATTCATCATTTTGAACGGAACCATCTTCTTTGATTTTTTCATTCACAGATGTGCTTTCTTCATTACTTGCTACTTTAGTCGATTTCATCATGTTTCTCCTTGGGTAGGCTAAAAAAAGCATCAATTTACATTCTTTAGAGAATGATGTAAAGTAACACAAAATCAATCTTTTTGCAAGTGATTTCATGATTTATTCTTGAAATCATGAAATTATCCCGGAAAAGTATTTATGGCTTTCGATGTATATTTGAGTTATTATTATTTGTATATATTATGAAACGATAATAAAACTAATACAGATTTTTTTGAACTATGCATATCCACTGATGAATCAGAACGTTATTATGAAAACAACTCTACTTGAAATCAAATATTAAGAGGAAAAATAATGAGAAAAATTAATCTATTTATATTTATGCTGATTTTAGTATTTTCTTTAAGCGGTTGCGCTATGAAAAAAGTATATGTTCAATCATTTCTTGAACTTAGGGGAAATGCTTCCACCAATTATTCACAACAGGTTATTGATGTCATTGTTGATTTAAGGCAAGACGCTAAACTGCCTGTATTTTTTAGTATTGAAGCGGGTAATGCCGTATGGAGCCCACGAGTAACCGGCAGTTTAGTTGCAAACATCCCGGGGCCTTGGAATTCCCGGACAACAGGATTAGCTCCTTCATTTGAAGGATCCGACTCAGCCAATAACTCTATACAATTCAATGATTACGGTTCAGCTGCCATGATACGCATCAATTCGTTATATGAATTTTTGTGTTTTCCCTTCAAATTCGGGGATGTTTATCTATCCCATGGAACGCTCTACGCCTGCGTGTCTGAATCAGATTCCAGCGAAAACCTTCACTCCGTGCGCAAATTGAAAAATGGTAAATTTTTGGGAGTTCCAACCGAAAAAAAAGCGCAGTTTTTAGCCTTTGCCAGTGAAGTTACCTATTGGTCTCAAAACGCCAATCCATCTTTGGATGATCTTCGCTCAGCGGCAGGAGTATTTTACCGTTTCTCCATTGACTATATCCCTACTCTTCAGAGTGCAATTCAATCTTTAATACTGGTTAATGAGACGAAAAAAGGTCTTCCTGACGCCCAAAAAGCGTATGCATCCGCACGAAGCAAGTTTGACTCTTTCCTGATCGATTCTCAGACCTCAACCGCAAATCCCGATATTCTTAAGAAAATTGTGGAAACAAAACAGGCCGATTTAACTAGTAAGGGTGAAGCTCTGCAAGGAATGCTGAATACAATTTCCACCAATAAAGCCGTCCACTCAAAATCCCTCCATAAACTGGAGGACCTGAAAAACAGCATCCAAAGCGTATTCATAGACCTGGTCGAGTTCGATCCAGATGTAAAAGAAGAAGATGTCAAAAGTACTATGGCGGAAATTCAATCCCAAATTAATCGCGCAGGACAGGGAGATATGAAAATCCTAAGCGAATTGAAACCCTCAATGATGCGGGGAGTAGGTCTGGACGCCAACGAATCATTAGACGAACTATACCGGGAACGATTCGAATCTTTACCTCAACGCTTCGATCCGGCTTATCAAGGAACCAACTAGAGCGGTTGTCAACATCATAATCGAACTGCTGTTTTCATAATGATGTCAGGCGGGCGCATTCTGTCTATTAGACGCTCTTTTTAAAACACTTAATTCTTACCTAAGATAACCGCTTCGCCTGGAATAGAATAATCAACCGAAACCAGTTCTATGCCGCATAAGACAGATTTACAGTTTGGCGCTGAACTGCTTGGCGCCAGTTCAATTACTAAATCTTTAGTAATTGGGATATTATTGAATTTTCTAATGATTCCTGTACGTATGGCGCCTGCTTCATGTAAAACGTCAAAATCCTTCAATACTTGTTCTCCATTGATGGATAGATTAAACACACGGTCTCCGACTTCAATGGTTTCCGGTTCAGAAAAATGCAACTTGACCATATAACGAAGATCATCTTTGGTTGGATTGCCCACAGGTATCACTATACGCCGAAGCCCCTGAGCGCCGGAGGAGGCGATCCACTTCACGGCGCCATCATTCATACGCACCGAGTGATGATGAAACCAGCCGGATTTTTCTGGACTCGTGGTAATCTTAATGTCAGGGGAGGGGCCTCCTATGTATGGATACTCCAACCACAAGGTTCCATCCTCTGTTCGGCGGTCTCCGGGAGCGCCAAGATTTATTCCCAGGCGCTTGATGTTTCCCTCGCCCAAGTCGATATCGTTAAAAGTCCAGGTTTCAACTTCGGGATCGTGCGCTAAAGCCAGAGATGTCTGGTTTTGATAGCTGCATGAACAGGTACGGGTGTAATCCGGCGCGTTCAATACTCCATCGGCGGCGATCAGGTTAGAGGTGCAACTGGATTTAAAACCACCAAAGTTTCCTGTACCTGAGAATTGAGTCAGGTCAAAAAATCCGGCGGCGGCGGATCGGAAAGTCATCAGGTTTTCACATGCGATGGCGTAGTTGCACCCATAATTACGGAAAAATTTCCAATCGATTTCTTCGCCTGTAATAGGATGAGGTAGATTTTCAATTTCGCCAGTCAAGAGACTATAAGATTTTTTTCCACTAATGATTGTCTTATGATGAAGAATCGATGGACCTCCAGAAGATACTCCGGTCTCCCATAAAGGAGCGCCATCGGCGCCTTGATAGCCTGCCATGCCTTCAGGTTCTTCATTCAACATATCGCGTGAATAGCGCCCTGACTGAATAAGGATGTCGTTCTCTTCAGAATACCCCAGCCAGGTACCGAATACATTCTTGGCGGAACTCCATCTTATGTTGCCATTACTGATATCAAAAGCGAGCAGACGGGGCGTACCGATATATTTCTTGCCTCTTCTTTTTAAGGTCTTTTCCGCCGGAGCAGGCATTTTATCAATGCAGAATATTGTATTATTTCCGGCGACTATGGCGTTATGCCGCAAACCAAGATCGGAGTTAAATGACCATATCACCTCACCTGAATGGCGGTTCATAACTACCAGGCGCTTGCTGGCTGAATTATCATAATTGACAAATGGTAACTTCTTTGATGCGGTTTCTGGATCAACTTCAATAAAATCGGTGTATTTAACCAAACCCGCCCCGGCAATCAGGTAATCCTTATATACGCCGAGATAGCCCCATTTTTCAGCAGGACCAATCAGAAAATCATCGGGGAGACTGAGTGTTGTTATGGTTTCTCCTGTGGCTGGATCAAGCGCCAGGCATTGCTCATCATGAATGATGTAAATCTTGTCGTGGGTTGCCACGAAGTTGGCGCCGCGCGCATTAGCGCCGGGTATGTGGATTTGATTATAGGCGGTTGAAAGAGGGGTATCTTTGTAAGTATCGTCAAAGTATATACCTTCTGTACCCAGTTTTGGTAAGATGCGCTTCCATAATACCCGGCCAGTGTATACGTCTCTGGCGCTAAGAGAATCCATGCCCTCAATAAACAAACGACCGCCAATCACCTGTTCGGGCGGGCCATGTCCATGCCGGGGAAGAACATCCATATTGGAACTGCCGCCGAACCATAGGAGACCAAGGGGTAGTTTAACCCGTTCATCATCCGATTTGACTGTATTGGCAACATCTCCGTATTGGTGCGTCCAGGAAGCAGAGCCGAGCAGCGCTCCCTCGCGTTTGACCAGCAGATATTCATTAGACTGACATATTTTGGCTTTAGGCAACTTGCACTGTTGTATAGATTTTATTGCAGTTATCATATTGACTTTTTCAACCTGGATGCAAGCGACTCCGCCATAGGGACGAAGCTGGTCGAACATTTTAGGTATCAGTTTTTCCTGCCCAGCGCCCGATGTGTCTTTTTCATCAATGATAATTAAACTGGCCAGATATTGAGGCATAGATAATGAACTAATATTTCCCACCCGAATTGATAACCGCTCACCATATAAACCGCTTGCGGCGAATCGCCTGCGTAGAGCATCAACTATAGCAGCATCCGGGATCATCGCAATAACATTCATAGCTGAATTGCGAACCAGTGCTTCCAGGAAATCGCCATCCTCCGCGCCATAAACCAGGCAGTATCCTTCAGTGGTTTGGGCGGCTTTGATTATTTCATTGGCTCTATTTTCAGATACCGGAGATATCTGATTGGTCTTAACAATATATGGATGATTTTGGGCTTTAACAGGATCGGCGCCGAAGGCGTAGATAAGGCCTTCGATGGTAACCACAAACAGTTTATCGTCAGCCGCAACCAGCCGCGCAACGGTTCCTTCGATCTTACTTTGCCAGGATGCGGCTGGTTGCGCCGCCTGGTTATATGGAAGATCTATGGCGGATACCACACCCGCGCCTCCGGCGAAAAGTCGGTCGCCTGCTTTTATCAGGTCGCCGCTGGCGTCGATATCGATTTCCCATAAAGATTTTATTTCCCAGTATGTTGTTTTCTTTATTGTTACTTCGTCTGTCTCTTCATCTGTAATGATCTCTTCTTTTACCTTTTTTGTAAAGTTAGTGTAATCCAGGGCGGTTATTTTTTCGCCTCTGCAATAAAAGGCGTCCTCGGTAAGTACCGGCATTTTTCCCATAGCGCCAATCAAGCGGTCGCCTGTTTTTAAGTCATAAAAATCCACGACTTTATCGCGATAATAATTGACGAAGTGATTCTTGGTTGCGCTTACAAACGCTCCGCCGGTTTTGCCGCTATCAGCTAGTCTATAGTATTGGAATTCACCTGTTTTAAGATCGAAACAGGCGGGAACCGAGCGCCCTCCAGGGACTAATAATTTATCTCCCGCAATGACAAAACTGCCCTGCGGCGCAATGCCTGCAAACGAAGGAGAATTATGAGGCTGTTTGATGTAAGTCGAACTGACGCCATCATTGACCCAAATTTCCTGTCCGGTTTCAGCATCTATAGCAAAGAGAAACACGCCCATGAAAGGCCAGATGCCCGCGCCGAAATATACTATGCCGTCTTTAATAACCGGCCCGCCTCTTGCGCACCAGGTAGAGATTATGCGTTTGTTACCCAATAGAAGACGATCTTTTGGAACGCCCCGGTATTTCCAGACTAACTCGCCTTGATCGGTTGACAGGCAATAGAGCCAGCCGTCATCGCTGACAAAATAGACTTTGCCATTATCCACCACTGGAGGAAAACGAACCGGACCTTCGACGTAATAAGCCCATTTCTCCTCGCCGGAGACAGTATCGATTGCGATCATCCGATCAAATGCATTAGAACCCAGGAAGAGAGTCTGCCCATAAACCACTGGCTCGTAGAAGGCGTCATAATGCATTATGTCTCTATTGAGAGGATCATCCCACACTGGTTCCAGACGGGGATATTCGCGCACCCATTGCAAGTGAAGATCATAGGGAAGTTGCTGCGGCGTTGCAGCGTTTCGCCCTGCATCATAGCGCCACATAGGCCAGTCTTCTGCAAATACGGAGGAGCAGAATATAAGCAAGATGAATAGAATAGAGATTTGCAAAAGATGTTTCATGATTTTTCTTTCAGTTATGGCTAAACGGTAAAAAGTCGAAAACGGTTTTTATAAAAATAATACTATGCCAATATTAAAGAATTATTAGCAAGTGTTTTCCGGTAGAGATTTAATTTCTTTTTCTTCTGATTAATGTTACGAGAAATATGGTGTTGATTATCAGAACGACGATTGCTCCAATAAAAAGATTTCGAAATAAAGATTTATTCTTTTTGGGTGAATCAATTGAATATAAATCAACGTCTTTGGATATATCTGATATCTGAGATGCATCCTGTGACGCATCTGCCACAACCTCATACAAGCCAAATGGCAGCGGCATGGCGCGGTCTTGAACCATCAGTGTTTCAAGCGCATTATCCCAATTGATTGACATCAAAAGATCAACTCCAGGATTATCATCCTTGATTATGCAGGTGCATGGACCGGTTATGAACTGCGCCGCTTCCAGCATATTATCTTCGGTTATACCAGCGCCGACCAGGGCGTATAAGATGCGTCCCCGGCCAAAAATGGGGAACAGCATCGGTTCCGGGTATTCTTTCAAATCGCCCTCGCTGCATAATAGTTGCTCAACCAGAAAACGTTCTTTCGGGTCGTCACGGGAAACGCGGATGCAGCTGAAATCTATGCGCAGTGTGTTCTGTGGATCATTAAGTTCAATAGTATCCGCTTCGGTGACATCTGAACTATCCGGCAGCCTGACGGTATTCTTCAGTTTCTCTATCTGGGCTTGCACCTGCTCGAAAGCCGCATCATCCTTGCTTGGGTCGCCGCTATCCAGAAACACCCAAACCGCTGTATTGCCTTCAAGTATAAGTCGGGCGATGTCGCGTCGAACTGGTGAATCAACCAGTGAGCGAACATAATCCATTGTCAAAGGCCCGGTTTCCAGCACTGTTCCACCATTTATAATCCGTGGATATCGAATAACCAGATATGGCAATGCCGGAGGTTCGGCGCCGTCTACTGTTAGTTTTAAGTCTGCTTTATCTATTGCGGCGACATCCAGGCGTTGCATCTCAAAATTGAATCCTGTTTCATCGAACGAAGCCTTTTGCAGAGAGTCCGCAACTTCTTTTTGTTCAGGGGTTAATTCGCCGCTATGGCATAGCAGAATCATGAAATTATCGGCTGGCCAACGCTCCAAAGCATAACGAAAAACCGGAACATCGCAGCACCATGCCTGATGCAACGCCAAGCCTATAATAAATGCTATGATAAAAAAATAACTTGCTCTCTTCATTATCTTTATAATTGATGACGCCTGTTTGGAATATATTGTTTAATAATAGCACTTAAAAATCCATGCAGAGGGGGAGCAACGGTTCTAAATTGTTGAAATTCAATGTTCAAATGCCCTTGGATATTTAATAAAGGCTTTAGATTGTACTTTCTTGATTCTGCGAGACATGATATCAGAACAGTATAATAAGACGCGCTTTTATTTGCATCCACCATGCGTTTTGTATTCGTGCAATTTTACAGCATTACCCTATATTATGACGCTTGGGTGTGGAATAGTTGAAATAGATAATAAGCAATATTGTAATTACGAAAGTTAATATTATGATCTTTGCGCTTGTACAACTATCAGGCTATGGCGTCTCGTTATTTCTGGCGAATGTTATCGTAAATCAATTTCGTGACGAAGAAGATAAATTCACCATCACTGAATTGCTGGTTACGGTGATTATAACTTGCGTGTTGTTTGGATTGTATTTAGCCGCTGCAACTCAAATTGATGTTCTTCGGTATCTTAGTCGCGTCGCTTTTTATGTGATTTTTTATGCGGTGTTCAGACCGGATAGTTTTATCGAAGGCATTGGAATAATTGTATTGTCCTTACCAATATTTTTTGTAATTAGTTATTCACTGATGAAACTCTTTGTTTAAGCAATTACCGTTGCATGGATATCTCCAGTGATATTTCCAATACTCAGATCAGATGATCCCGCGCAATTCTTGACCTCCCTTATAAAACGGCATATTGTCAATCAATTCTAAAACGAGGTTCATTAATGAAGAACAAATTCGATCTGAGTATTTATATCCTGGTCGCCATGATTATAGGCGTACTGGTGGGCGTTATTTTCGGAGAATCAGCCAGCATGTTCGCTCCGCTAGGGCAGTTGTTCATAAAACTGATCATGATGCTGGTCGTCCCCTTGGTCGCAGTGTCGATCATTCTGGGAACCGCCTCCATCGGTTCCGCCAAATCGGCCGGCAAACTGGGTATTTACTGTTTCTCGTTATATCTGTTTACAACTTTTATCTCTTGTATAGTTGGTTTGGTTTTCGGGGTTGTCTTCGAAATCGGCAGTGGATTGGATATGACCCAATTGCAAAGTTCATTTTCCAATGAATATATCAACCATGAGTCGCAGGGCGGTTTCTGGACTATCATGCTCAATCTGATACCCGGCAATCCCATTGAGATGCTCATTTCCGGCAACATCCTGCAAATTCTTTTCTTCAGTATGTTCTTAGGCTTCGGGCTTTCGGTGTTGCCCGCAGAGAAGAAAGACCCCATTTTTCAACATCTCAACTCGTTCAACGAAGTGTTTATCTGGATGATTCACAAGATACTGTATACCGCGCCTATCGGCATTTTCGGACTCATGGCCGACGCCATCGGGACATTCGGTTTTGACTTACTAGGCGTGTTGATTAATCTCTTATTATTAAATATAGCCGCAGTCCTCTTTCAAATGTTCGGCGTCTATTCATTCTTGATTAAATACTTCACCAAGACATCGGTTTGGCGCTTTTTCCGCGTTATATCAGAAGCCCAACTGGTTGCTTTATCGACTTCTTCCTCAATGGCCACTTTGCCCGTTACTATGCAGGTATGCCAGGAAAAATTAGGCGTCTCTAAAGAAACATCCTCCTTCGTACTTCCCCTGGGCGCCACCATCAACATGGACGGCAGCGCTATTTATTATTCGCTGGTCGCGGTGTTTTGCGCCAATCTCTTCGGCATTGAATTAGGTATGCCTGAGTATGTTACGATTGTATTGACCTCTACACTCGGCTCTATAGGACAGGCGGGCATCCCCGGCCCAACACTACTGGTGGTTGCAGTATTGATTGCTGCAAAAATCCCCGTCATCGGCGTCCCCCTGCTCTTCGGCGTGGATCGAATATTCGACATGCTGCGAACCATCCTCAACATAACCGGCGATTCCACCTGCGCTTTGGTGGTTGATAGTCTCATCGATAAGGATAAATAAAGCGTTTCATGCTAAACTCTCTAAACATAAAGAAAAACAGGAGAATTAAAGCACATGAAGGAAAAAAATTATCCATCTTTGAGCGATATTTGACGGTATGGATTCTGCTTTGTATTGCGGGTGGAATTCTTTTAGGAAGAATATCGCCTGCGGTTGCCGATACCCTCAATGATTTTTCAATCTATCAGGTATCCATAGCATTTATCAGCTATTCATATCAACTGAGTTTTTTTCTTTTTGGTCTATCATCTGTAGTCTTGTTAATAACTTAGTAGACAATTAAACATACTTATTTATTAGTTACATTGTATAATACTCTAGTTAGGAAAAGGCAAATGATAAATCAACAAGTCAAGATTGACGTGCCAACCGACATATTGGAAAACTGGCAGGAAATCGCCAATATCCTGGCGGAAATGCTTAGTATCCCTGTCGCATTGATTATGCGATTTCTAGACCCTGATATCGAGGTTTTTGTTTCGAGCAAAAGCAATGGCAATCCTTACCATCCCAGTGATAAGGAGACTTTATTTGGCTCCGGTCTCTATTGTGAAAGAGTGATCAAGACGCAAAATAAACTTTTAGTTCCAGACGCATTGAAGGATGCAAACTGGAAAAATAATCCAGACGTCAAACATAATTTGATTTCTTATTTGGGATTTCCCATTCTACTACCTGACAAAAAGCCATTTGGAACTCTTTGCGTGCTGGATAGCAAACCAAATGAATATTCAAAAACCACCGAAAAACTAATGATGAAATTCCGTGGTTTGATAGAGTCGCATCTGGCAATGATATATATGAACCAGGTTCTTGGCGACAAAAACCAACAACTAACAGACTATTTGATGGAGATTCAAGCCCTACGCGGTTTGGTTACTATATGCGCCAGCTGCAAGAGCATCAGAGACCATCAAGACAATTGGCATCCTATTGAGCATTATCTTATTCAGAATCCTGAAGCGGAATTCAGCCATGGTATTTGCCCGGAATGTAGGGCGAAACTATACCCGGGGTATTAATAACCAAATATTGAAAATTATATTTATATCACATTAAATACGAACTTTCCCCATAGTTCTTGAGACTTATAATATTGAATTGCCAATAATGTAATTAATCCTTTATTATTTTTTGAATATTTAGCCGAAAATTTGCGTTTAAGTTGAATCGGCTTCAAGATTGAATATCAAGATTATTTAGGATTATTATCAAATTAACTTTGCAATAAAATATTTTTTTGTTCGAATAATAATATTTTCATAATGTAAAAAAATATTATTATTACTTGATTTATTGTTTTTTTGTATTACAATTTATTCTATTGTATCTCTTTTTTATACTATTATATTTTGTGATGAATTGAACATGAGGCGAGGGAGGAGATATTAACTCCCACGGAATTGGAGGTACAACTATGCAACGTAAACAAGCATGGTTTGCAGCATTTATATTAATTTTGGGAATAGCAACAACATCTGCTTATTCACAAAACGCTTATTTGAATCCTGATCTTCTGGATATCGAGAAGATTCAGAAAGCGGAAGAACTGCGTAAAGAGTACAAAATTAAGCGGCTATATCTATTCCTTGCCATCAAAAAAGGCTCGGAATATGAAGCTTATGTTACACGGGATGGCATGGACCCGGATGGAGACAAGAAAACTGTTATAGAAGAACCGAACGATATCAATGAATATGAGATGCTTATGACTTTCAGCAAAAAAATTGAAATCACTGATGAGCAGCATATTTCGTATATAACCGCGCTGCCTCATTTTGATGAACTCTTTCCCAATGTTGCTGATCCCTTCGAGAATGATGATATTATCGAAGTGACTACCGAACAGGTGGAAGATAATAAGACTCGCCTGGAAGGATCAATTATTGTTCCATTATTGGATCCTGCATCCGGAGAGAACATCGGCATCGAACGTTATTCAGCATTTTACAACAAAGCCGTAGAGAAAGTCCCAGTCAAAAAAGAAGTAAAAGAAGGGGATAAAACCACACAAGTTGATACAGGTGAATTTACTGAAAAGATCAGTAACATACCAGGTTCTTTCGGTTTTATCTATATCCTTTTAGAAGAAGCTACTTGAAATAAATATCGTTAGTGGCATAGCAATCAAATTCAACAAAACCGCTCTTAATAGGGCGGTTTTTTTATAGATCAACAAAAAACCGGGCGCAATATTAATCACGCCCGGTTATTTGTTGTTGAAGATTGATTATCTTCGTAAGATATTACTTGATGACTTTCAATTCCACCCGACGGTTTTTAGACATATTCTCTTCACTATCATTAGGTAGAATCGGTTTGGTTTCACCAAATCCACGGGGAACCAGGCGCGATTCATCTATACCTTTGTCCACCATGTAGGATTTGACCATTTCAGATCTACTGGTTGACAAAGCCTGATTGTATTTCTCTGTAGCGATGGAGCAGGTGTGACCATCAATGTAAATGCGCAGATTTGGATTATCTTTCAATACCTTGGCGACGCCGTTAAGGCGTGGGAAAAATTCCGGACGGATATCCGATTTATCGCGCTCGAATGTAAGGCCGGGGATAGTCCAGCAACCACGCGCATCAACTTTAGCGCCTCTTGGAGTATCGGGACACTCATCATCAGGATCAAGCACGCCGTCATTATCACTATCTGGAATCACATCGTCTTTTTCCGGCATTAAAGCCAAAAATACATGACGAACGTATTCATGCATCTCACTGAGATCCACAAGAGAATCGCCGTAACGGAAACTACCGCATGGCGTTAAACTTGCTACTGATTGTAGAAAATCGGCGCCATTTTCATTGTCGCCAATCAACACGGTATGCAGGCAAACATTAGAACTGGGGTGATCAGCCAGTTTTTGCGCTGCAGCCAAGGCATATTCTATCTTCGATGGCAATCCATCTGAAAAGAGAATTACGGCGGTTTTACCGGTTGATGTTCCGATCATGGCAAAGGCTTTTTCTAATACTGTTTCCAAATGCGTCGTTCCACCTAAGTAGGGCATTTTAATCGCTTTATTCTGTATAAGATTCCGGTTGAATGGTTGCAATCCTGTAACCAGCGTCTTGTCGCCTCCAAAGGCAATCATACCAGCCTCATAATCTCCATCTGGCATGGTTCCGGTTAAGGTGTACACCATATCCCGCATAAAACGAATTTTACTGATTCTCATCGATGAAGAACTATCTGCGATAATAATTGCCTGATCGACCGCTATGAATTCACCTTGCTGGGGAACGACAGGTTGAATTGTTAGATCCGGTCGCTTTTGGATTGCGCTGCAACCCACTAGACCAAATGCCAGTACTGCAATTAATGCCAGTCTCTTCATAATTTTAACCCTTTCTCATAAAACAATATGGTAATTCTATATTTTGAATATTGATTTTAAGACAGACTTTAATTCATTGGATCATTTCATCAATTCATAAATACATTTATCAACGCAGGCAGTCGGATCAACTAAAGGCAATAGAGCATTATACCACGTTTCCGCTAATATGGTGTTTCCTTCCTGTGCGGGATGCAATCCATCAGGCAGAATATCAGGTCCCATCGCTTTTAATGGGCTGTAATTATCGACCAGCATCAAACTTTTTTCCTGCGCAATCTTGATTAATTCAGGATTCAACTCGCCGGGTATCCGGTCGCGATGAATAAAACGATCCTTAAAATTACTAGCCATGTTCTCGCCGTCTTTTGGAGAATTATGCGGGGGAATTAATGAGAGAATTACCTGTGGATGGCTTCCATCGGAATTCTCAACTTTCAAAAACAGATCAACCAACTCATTCATACGTTCAACATAGGTATCAGTTGGAGTTTCATCACCCACGCGGGTATCATTGGTTCCAAGCATTATCAGGACAAAATGCACGTCCATGCGTGCAAAAATCCTTGCTTTACTGGGTTTCTTCCATTCGTCTAATATATCGCCGACGGTATAGCCGGATATGCCGTGATTAGTAACGCGCACATCTAACCCACGGTCGGTGAATTTCTTCCGCAGCTGGCTGGGATAATCATGCCCGCTGCCAAAGGCTTGCCCCCAGGTGATGCTGTCGCCCACCGCGTAGATATTAATTCTGGATGCCTGCCCGAAGGTTGGATATGTCATAAATAAGCAAACTGCAATAAATAATAGAGGAATCAAAAGATTGGGAATTCTCACTGAGAAGCGCATACATCATACCTCCACTATATTATTAAAACCAATAATACTATTTTAACTGATAAGATTCAAAAGTCATGTGTAAATATTGAATAGTTTTTCCCCCACGAATCAAATAACACTTTATTTTTCTATTACCATGCGTGACAATAAACGAACATTTTTTTGATAATCACGCTAGATTCAACAATTGATTCTTGCCATGCCTCGTTTAGGACTATCTCATGCTTGAAAAATTCCATAAGATTGGCAACGCTTTTAAGAGGGAAATTTGCGTATACCATGGAATTCTGAGAGACAAGAGTACTCCTATGGCGGCGAAATGCCTACTCGGTCTTGCAGTGGGCTATTTGATGATGCCTTTCGACTTGATCCCGGATTTCATTCCGGTTATTGGTCAACTTGATGATCTGGTGATCATTCCGCTCCTGGTGATCATGGCGATTCATTTCATTCCTGATGAGATAATTGAAAAGCACCGTAACAGGGAGAAATGTTTGGATATGAAAGATTACCCTTAGGGTTTTGAAATAACTTTAGATATTATCAGAAGCCTTAAATATGAGTCGGTCAGGCACGATCCATTTCCTATACTACAGTTGATTTATTATATGCATCCATGAGATAATAGATTCATGCGAATCAATTTCAGGGCGCCGAAATGGTTAATGAACGTGAATCCATAAAAAAAGGTTTAGTTCGTGATCAAATCAGTTCAAAAGATGCGCTGGGTTTTGATCCCTATGTGCATGCGATTGAGCGGTTTTTGAGTGATGAAGATACTATCCCCCCTCTGACTATGTCAGTTGAAGGAGAATGGGGCGCTGGTAAATCGACTTTTATGAATTTACTGCAAGACGCTCTTGAGAAAGAAAATCACATCACCATTCATTTTAATGCCTGGAGGCACGATAAAGAGGATGCATTATGGGCGGCCTTCGCTTTGGAATTTCTCAATCAGATTCCCCAAGAAGTTACATGGTGTGAATGTTTGCAAGGATTTTGGCATCTTCGCATTAAACGAATTGACTTGCATAATGGATGGAAAGATTTGTTTTTAGTTTTAACCTCAGCGATAGGATGGTTATTGTGGTTTTGTTTATGGTTTTTGTTCTTGAGTATGTTTGGCTTATCCTGGGTATCTAACCAGCCCATACGATTCATTGATTTCATTTTTAATTTATCTTTATCATCAAAACCTGGAATGATGGAAAAAGGTATCAATGGAATAGTTTGTGGAAGTGGATTATTCGTCTTATTCCCCTATATGAAAAGCATTGCTCTGAAACTGAAAGAGCATCTGGCAAATCCCCTTGAAATCAATCTCAAAAAACACATCAAATCACCTGATTATGAAGGGCGGATTGCTTTCATCGAGAAATTTCATGCCGATTTCAAGAAAATTGTTGAAGCGTATGCAAAAGGCAAGAAGATTTTCGTTTTTATCGATGACCTTGATCGATGCGAGATTCCCAAGGCGGCGGAGTTGATGCAGGCCATCAATTTGATGATTTCCGAAGACTTGCCCCTTATATTTATTATGGGCCTGGACCGGGAGAAGGTCGCCGCCGGTATCGCTGTGAAAAGCGAAAAAATCCTGCCTTACTTATCCGCTCACTCAATCAATTCGCAGGAAACTGAGCAGCAAAAAGCCAAGAACGATCCTTGCGACGGTTTGGAATATGGTTACCAGTTTATTGAAAAATTCATTCAGATTCCATTCAGAATCCCTCAAGCGGATCAAGAAGACCTTATTACTTATCTAAATTCATTAAGTGAAAAACCAGAAGAAGAAAACCGGGATAAGTGGGCATCGCGCATACAAAGCATCAAACAATATTCATTAAAAATCTATAAGAAGATAATTGATTATTATACCGAGCCTGAAGATCGTGAATCCGGTAAAATCTCTGGCTATACTCCTGATCCGAAAGAATCTGAAAAACCTATCACAGCCAGTAAGACTTCTAAAACAGACGTGAAGATTGAATCAGTAAAGCAAGACCAGAAAAAAGAGGCTGATCAAAAAATAGCAAAATTACTCAAGATTGCTTTCGGACAGGATTCTGACCGGATTAAGCAGATTCAAATCATGACGGCTTCGGCGCTTAATTATAATCCCCGGCGTATAAAGCAGTTTATCAATCTTTTCCGCCTCCAAATATGTATTGGTTATGAAACCGGTATATTAAAAGAGTCACCCACGGCGAACGATATTACGCTGGAAAAATTAGGCAAATTCGTGGCCATAAGCCTGGCATGGCCCATATTTATGTATGACCTGGATAGGGACCATCAATTACTTTCCAAACTGCAACGCAAGGCGTTTGAAGACAAAGAACCTAAAGCAAATGAGATTAACCGGTATTACAAACGATGGTCGAAACGTCCAGATTTATTGACTTTCTTGGGGCAACGGATTGAAGGGCTGGAGGAGACAGACTATACCCTGGCTGATCTGAGTCTTAATCAATTACTGAAAATACTACCTAAAATAGCAACGATTGGTTCTTCAACAGAAGAAAAAGAGGAAGAGGATATTGAGGAAGTTGATACTACTATAGAATCCAAGACGAAAACGGCTGCCAAGAAAAAAACAGCTGCGAAAAAGAAATCAACCGTAAAAAAGAAAACAGCAACAAAGAAGAAAGCAGCAACGAAAAAGAAAACGCCAAATCTATCCCTTGATATCGTTGAGAGTAGTACGGGTGATACGATTTTGGCTGACTTGTATTTAGAAAAGGGATTAAAACCATTGGAATTGGTTTTAATCCAGCCCGGGGCATTTATAATGGGCAGCCCTGAGAGTGAAAAAGATAGAAATAACAACGAAGGACCGCAGCATACAGTAAATATAAAAAATGAGTTTTATATGGGTAAATATCCCGTTACCCAGGCGCAATGGGAAGCGGTGATGGAGAACAATCCTTCAGAATTCAAAGGCAATCCAAATCATCCTGTTGAAAACGTATCCTGGACTGAATGCAGACAATTTATCGCTAAATTAAATAAAAGCGTTTTCAAATGGGAATTCAGATTACCTTCTGAAGCTGAATGGGAATATGCCTGCCGGGCTGGAACCAGCACACGGTTTTATTGGGGAGATGATCCAGAATATAAATTAATCGATAAATACTGTTGGTATAGAAACAACTCTGAGGGAAAAACTCATGAGGTTGGCGTGAAAGAACCGAATAAATGGCAAATTCATGACATGAGTGGAAATGTCTGGGAATGGTGTGAATGTGATTGGCATGATAATTATGATGGTGCGCCAGATGATGGACAGGTATGGATTAATACAAAAAATCGTGAAGGTTCGAACCGTATTGTTAGGGGCGGTTGCTTGCATGACATAGCAAGAAAATGCCGGTCGTCTTTACGCCGCGGGTACAGTTGGGATTACCATTATTTCAGCATTGGGTTTCGAGTGATTTTTTCCCGAACTAAGTAATGCTTTTTTTGTCTGAATCTGGATAGCCAGGATTTTCAGGATGATCTGGATTTTTTTATGATCGGGTGGATTTTTGGTGGGTCGATGAGGCCGACCCACCCTACGCTTGGATTATTTTTCAATCCTTGGGAACAGGCTTTTGCCTGGTTCTATGGTTTTTCCGGCGCATTGGTTTGGTTGTTCTAAATCGCTTAGCAGGGGGAAATCTCCTTCTATGGGGCAGGAGAGGCGATTTAGCATTTCGGTTGAAATATCCGGCATTACGGGATATATCATTACTGCAGTGGCGCGCAGGGTTTCGACCAGGTTGAGTAATACTCGATCCAGGTCGTTTTTCTTGCTCTCATCTTTGGCTAACGTCCAGGGGGCTTGCTCGTCTACGTATTTATTGGCGTTAGATATCAAATCCCAGATTACACCCAGTCCTAGATGCAGCGCGTTGTTATCCATGTGCTCGCGGTAAGATTGGCGCGTCTTGGCTATATCCTCACGCAGGCTGTCATTAAATTCTGTCGGATCGGGCACCACTTTGTCACGGTATTTCTTGACCATAGAGAGTACTCTCGATGTCAAGTTGCCCAGATCGTTGGCCAGATCGGCGTTATAACGGTTGATAAGCGCTTCTTCGGAATAATTGCCGTCCTGCCCGAAAGCAACTTCGCTTAGCAAAAAGTAACGCAGCGGGTCGCGGCCATAGGCGTCGATCAATGCCAGGGGATCAATAATGTTACCGATGGTCTTGGACATCTTCTCGCCTTTATGGTAGATAAAGCCGTGTATCAGTATCTGCTTGGGCAGGGGGATGTCGCATGACATGAGCATGGCGGGCCATAGGACCGAGTGGAAGCGGTTGATGTCTTTACCGATAACATGAATATCCGCAGGCCAGAAGGTATTGAATAGTTCATCATCCTTAAGGAAGCCAACGCCAGTTATGTAATTTGACAATGCATCAAACCAGACATAGGCCACATGGCTTTCATCCCAAGGCAGGGGAATGCCCCATGTAGTGGTGGAGCGCGATATGCTTATGTCGCGGAGTCCCTGATCCAGCAAAGCCAGCATCTCATTTTTATATCCTTCGGGCTGAGTGAATGTAGGACACTGCTCATAATGCTTTTTCATCGCTTCGGTATAATTGCTTAATTTAAAGAAATAGTTTTCTTCTTTGAGCCATTGGCAGGGGCGTTTGTGAGTGGGGCATTCATTGCCTTCATCCAATTCATCATCCTGGTAATAGCGTTCGCAGGCGTCGCAGTACCAACCTTCATAATGTCCCTGGTAAATATCGCCTTTTTCGTAAGAACGGCGCAGCAGTTCTTTGGTGGTATCATGATGACGCGGCTCGCTGGTGCGTACGAAGCCATCGAGTTTGGTTCCCAGTTTCTCGTGCAGTTCGGTGAATACTACCGCCATTTTGTCGCAATATTCCTGGGTGGGCAGGCCTTCTTCACGCGCCGCTTTCTCAACCTGGGCGCTGTGTTCGTCTACTCCTGAGAGGAAAAAAACCTTCTTGCCGATCATGCGTTGATAGCGGCAGATGGCGTCTGAAGCGATGAATTCATAGGCATGACCAACGTGAGGCTTACCGTTAACATAGGCTATAGCGGTGGATAAATAAAATGAATCTTTCATGAAACTCTCCAATATGAATAGAAAACCGGGGATTTAACCGATTTGAATTATTCTGAAATAGATAGAGTATCATACTCCCGCTTAGGCATTTGAGCAATCAACAGAGATAGGCTTGATCTTCGGGAGGGCGCGGCTTGTTGCTACAATCCTGGTCATGGAATTAATTCAATTTTGTTTGTAGGGGCGCCTCTCGTGGGCGCCCTGGATGAAAGATGCCTATAAATAGAAAGTTGAACCGTAACCGGGCGCCCACAAGGGATTGCCCCTACGACGTTGAAATACATAATAGTAAGGTGAATAAAAAAATGGAATTTGAACCGGTCATCGGCTTTGAGACGCATGTGGAACTGGCTGCTAAATCTAAGGTGTTCAGCACGACCCGCGCTGAATTCGGCGGCGCTCCCAATACTTTCGTTAATCCGGTCTGCCTGGGATTGCCCGGAACGCTGCCAGTGCTTAATAAAAAATCAATGGAGTTATCGCTCAAAGTGGCTTTAGCGATGGATTGCGATATCCCCGAAACTACTGAGTTTGACCGTAAAAATTATTACTATCCCGATCTACCCAAGAATTATCAGATATCTCAGGAATATCAGCCGCTGGGGCGTCATGGAACCTTTACTATCCTGCTGCCCGACGGAACCGAGAAAGTCATCGGCATTCATAATATTCATCTGGAAGAAGACGCCGGTAAACTTATGCATGACACATACAAAGGGCGCACGGTATCTCTGGTTGACCTTAACCGCGCTGGCACCTCGCTGCTGGAAATCGTCAGTGAACCTGATCTGCGCACTCCGGTTGAAGCGGAGACCTTTATGGAGACCATGCGCAGCCTGCTGCGTTATCTGGAAGTGAGCGATTGCAAAATGCAGGAAGGCTCGCTGCGCTTCGAACTTAATATTTCCATGCGTCCCAAGGGACAAGAGGAATATGGCACCAAGGTTGAAATCAAAAACGTCGGCTCGGTCAAATCGGTTATGAAGGCTTTGGATTATGAGATGCGTCGTCAAACCGAGATACTGGAGGATGGCGGACATGTAATCCAGGAGACCCGGTTGTGGGATGACGTACGCGAAGAGACCCGTTCCATGCGGGTTAAGGAAGGCGCCAAGGATTACCGCTACTTCCCCGAACCGGATTTGCCTCCCGTGCATATCGAGCGGTCTTATCTGGAAGCATTGAAAGCCGACCTGCCCGAACTGCGCGAGGCCAAACGGCGCCGCTTCATTGAGCAATACGACCTGCCAGAATATGACGCCGGAGTTCTGGTGGTTGAAAAAGAAGTAGCTCATTTCTTTGAGGAATGCGTCACTATCCATAATGCACCCAAGACATACAGCAACTGGATCATGGTCTATATCCTGCGTGATCTGGGCGGCGAAGATGAAAAAGAGATCGGCGACCTGAACATAACTCCACAACATCTAGCGCAACTAGCTCAGATACTCGACAAGGGAACTATCAACCAAAATATCGCCAAGAAGGTTTTGAACGCCGTACTCGAAACTGGCGATATGCCGGAGAAGATCATAAAAGACAAGGGTCTGGAGATGGTCAGCGATACGGGCGAGATCGAAAAGTTCGTTGATGAAGTAATCACCGAGCAGGCTGGTCCAGCTGAAGATTTCAAGAACGGCAAAGACCAAACGCTTAATTTCCTGGTTGGTCAGGTAATGCGCAAGTCGCGCGGTAAAGCCAAACCCGATATGGTGCAGGAGTTATTGATCAAGAAACTGCGGGGGTGAATTGTAATTCTGAGGTTTTGGCGGGCTATTTAGCCCATCCGGTTTACTTTATGCTTATTAAATCATAAGTGATTGCATCAAGGGCTGGACGCATTGCGGTCTTGCCCTTGGCGCCCGCGCCTTTTCTATAGCCTACGAGTGTCATACCTACTCAATGGTTTTGCTCATTTTATAGTGCGGGCCTACTCCGGGGATGTCGAATTCTTCCGAGGCTATTTGCCAGCCTTGTTTTTGGTAGAATCCGACAGCTATTTTGCGGGCGTTGCACCATAGTTGTTTGATGTCAGAGTTTTGTTTTATGTATGATTCGGCGGTCTGGAGCAGCAGTTTGCCGACTCCACTGCCTTGAAGTTCCGCGGCGCTGGCCATGCCCCGCAGCTGCCGGGCTGGTTTTTCCTGCCATGAATTGAGCATATAGGTCAGGCAACCAATATTCTTCTGATCGATAAAAGCCCCGAAGTGCAGGGTGGTTGCGTCATGATCGCCATCAAAATATGGCGAGTCGCGGCCTGTTCCTTTGATTATAATTTCCTGTCTCAGGTCTATGATTTCTTCTATATTTGCCGGGCGGTAGATGATTTTCTGATTTTCCATGTTTAACCTCAATTAACTCCGATTTTCACTGAGTCTTTATCTATCAGATATAAACGCAGAAATATAGGATTGATTACCCGAATTTATCGACTTTAAAAAATAATATCTTGGTCATTATATGATAAGTCATCAAAAAGTTGATAAAAGACAAAACTGGATGGCGTGATAAGGCTAACGCCATCCAATTATTCAAATAATGAAAGAGCATTTTTCAAGTGCGCCTAACGCGGGCCAAGTAAACCATACCCGTGTTCTCCGTGTAGAGAGTGATCAAGCCCGTTGATTTCGGTTTCTGGATCCACCCGGAAGCCTAAAGTCTTCTCGACAACAATGCATATTATCAGAGTTGCACTACAAGCCAGCGCGATGGTTGCGCACATTCCCATGAGTTGGATAGTTAATTGATGCCACACAGACCAGGAACCGGATGACGCAATTGCGGCTTCGATCCACGATTTCCGTATAAAGAATGATAGAAGCAAAACGCCCAAACCGCTCCCCACACCGTGTATGCCAAAACAATCCAAACTATCGTCGTATCCAAAATGATTCTTCGCTTTAAGGGCGAGGTAACATGTAATGGAGGAAAGCGATCCAATGATAATGGCGCCATAGGGTTGAACCACGCCTGCGGCGGGAGTGATGGAAACCAGTCCGGCCAGGATGCCGGAAACAAAACCCAGAGACGTCGCTTTTTTGAACATGATCGCCTCGATCATCATCCAGGTCAGCGCTCCACTGGCGGCGGAGACCTGAGTCATGGTCAGAGCGCGGGCCGTTTCGAGACCGCTTTGCACGGTTGATCCCGCATTAAATCCAAACCAACCGACCCACAATAATCCAGCGCCCATCATGGTCATTACATAGTTGTTAGGATTAACCGCCGTTTCGGGATATCCCATTCGTTTTCCCAGGAATATTGCTACAACCAGAGCGCTGAAACCAGCGGAAACGTGAATCACCAGCCCGCCAGCCAGATCAATGACTCCGGCGTTGAATAACCATCCATCAGAAGCCCAGACCCAATGGCATAGAGGACAGTAAACCAATAAAAACCATAAAGTTATGAACAAACAATATCCCCTGAAATAAACCCGTTCGGCCAAAGCCCCAGAGATTAAAGCGGGGGCGATAATGGCGAATTTACCCTGGAACATCGCCAGTACATATTCAGGAACATGATTAGAAATCACATCATCAATTCCATTTAGGAAAAAGTAATCCCAATTCCATCCAATAAATCCCCCCGCAACGCTTTTCCCAAAACAGAGGGAATATCCCACCACCACCCAAAGGACGCCGATGATGGCCAGGCAGACATAACTATGCATCATCGTGCTGATAACGTTCTTGGTACGCACCAGACCACCATAGAACATGGCTAAACCGGGAATCATAAGTAGGACGAATGCGGTGGAGGTTAGCATCCAGGCCGTGGCGCCCGAATCGATTTTTTCTGCTTCACTGGCCCATGAGGATAGGGGAAAGGCTATCAATCCCAATACGCTTAAATAATACCATGACAGTTTTTTCATAACATTCTCCGGGAATATATAATCACGTCCAATGCATCAATCCAATTAGAGGAGTCCGCCCATTCTTCCACACAGGAGAATGCGAATCCACAATAGATTTACTACATCAGTACGTTGAAGTCTATGTAATCCCGGCTATGTCTTATATTTACAATATAAATAATGAATGCAATGATAAATCAATAATTCTAAACGTTATGACAATTATGTATGATACGATATTTTTGTAATATAACTCAAATAAAGTTCATTAGTAAGACCTAAAGAAACCAGACCAAAACCTTCTTCTATATACTGTCTATTCTAGACTTATGTAAAAAAAGCATTATATATTGTTGATGAGTTTACAAAAATGTCAAAAGAGGAGTTCTACAATGATAAAAATAGAAGCCATTATTAGAACTCATAAACTAGATGATCTACACGAGGAGTTGGAATCACTCGGGATTACAGGCATGACAGTCAGCGAGGTAAGGGGATACGGTCGCCAGAAAGGTCGCAGCGAAATTTATCGTGGCCGGGGATAATAAAAGAACAAGCCACCCCATATCACTCTAATCCCGGCCCCGCGATACGTTGCCCTTGTTGTTGACGTTTCTGATCGGTTGGATTAAATGTCCCATAAAAAAGCGCGTTGGTATCCATCCACGTAGCCAGCCGTTCGATATCATTTTGTGAAAGATTCACTTTATGATGCCCCGCTAACAACATACTCATCAACTTACTGCCGCGCGCCCCGAAATAATCCGGTTGAGACATGGGTTCGCTATTTGTTTTCTGAAAATTCCCTCCTCCCCAGGCAGAGTAGGGAACGCGGGGCGCAAGCGATAGATACGACTCCGTGTAATTTTTTGCAGGATTCCCTGATAATAGTATTCTTTCGCCAGATTTATTCTGGCTATGGCACTGGATGCAGTGTTTGTCTAAAACAGGTTGAACCAGTATCGGGTAACTGAACGGATTAGATCCGTCCGGACCGGCTTGAATAATCGATGGTTTCCGGGCCAGAGCCTTAGGCATCCGTTGTAAATCCGGAGATTTAGAATAAGGCTCATGGCATCCGATACAGGCTCTGGTTTCTCCCGGTTGCAGATAGATCAAACTGCGCATAACCTGAACCGCCATTCCCCGTTCATCAAGCGCCTGAAAAGAGAGTGGGATGCCTGACGGGGCGCGGAAATACGCAGAACCGTCTGCTTCAACGGGTACCGTTCCTAAAACCTGCTTCCCTGGCGACGCATTGGCCAGGCCAACCATCGGATCATTGATATGCGGCGTCGATTTGGGAAGCACTTGCGAAACCCGTATCTGTTTGATTTTCACGCTATCAGGTAACGACGGCCAGCTTTCATAAACGTTCTGTATGGAAAAAGTTCCTTCTTTTTCATCAGTATCGGCTGCAATTGATGGTATGACGAACGGGCGTTTCCTTGGACGTAGTGGAACCGGCCAGAGGCTGGCTATATTCAAATCCCGGTAAAGCAATTCTTTATTCCCGTAAGCATCCATAAAATAAAGCCCGAACATATTGGCATGATTCATATTCGGTTCACCAATCAAAGCATCATAACTGTAAGCGGCCAGAAAATACTTTTCCGATAGCGGATGTGGAGTACGGTAACAGTGCCCCGGCCACCTTTGGGCTTCCGGCGGCGTAACTGGTTTATTTTTTACGCCCACTGGCGCAGACCATTGAATGACGGGAGTTTCACTCTCCGGGAAAAGAGCGTCAGGCGTCAAACGGGTGATGGGGTTCAGGCCGTCGATCCCATGATTGACATCAAGAAGTATTATGGAACCCGCCGTCATGGCGTGATGCGCCGCTGCAGTGGCTATCACTTTATCTGAACCGGGAATGGATTTGGCTTCCCATATCCCGATAGGATTCAATGTATTATTGCCATAATAAATTCGCACGTCGCTGCCATCCGGTCGAACAGTCCACAATTGCTGATAATGCACCGCATGGCGGTCGACGTAATCCCATCGCGTATATATCACGCGTCCATCATTCAGAACCGATGGATCCCATTCATGGGTTTCGTGAAAAGAGATAACGCGGATATCGGAACCGTCCTCTTCGGCGTTGCAAAGAGTATAAACCGGACACGGCCCACGTCCGCAACGGTGAAAACCGCCCCGGCGCGTCGAGATGAAAATCAGTTTTCCATCGGGCAAATAGCGCGGAGCAAAATCGTCATAGTCTCCGTCCGTCAATTGTCTAAGCCCCGATCCATCGGCATTCATTTCGTATATATGATAGTAACGGTTGAATATCCGTGGGCGGCTTTTGTAATCCTTGTCAACCGGGCAGTATGAGAAAAGTATCTTCTTGCCATCGTATGAAATATCGGCGAATTGAACGCTGCCCATCGGAAGGTTCGTAGCCGTCAAAGGCTGGCAGCGCATTGATTCTCCCGGTCGATCTAGCGCAAAAATACCGCCTCCGGGACGTGAATGGGCGCCGTAATACTGGGTTAACTGATGACTGGAATTCCCCGGCGCCTGTTTCACAAATAACAGCGGCCCCATATCCGCTAATGGGTTGCTGAATACGATCTGGCGGCGAACTTTATGCATCCGCTTCCATAAATTTTCCCACCGGTTTTCATCATTGTTATTCGACGCCATCATTTGGCGCCATTCGCTACGCAACTGCTTCCATTCGGTCGTCAGGGATTCAAGAGATATCTCTTTATCATTTAGGTCGTCAATTAATAAATCGCCGCGTTGTACAATCTGTTCAATGGCTTCTACCCAAGAACCGGGATTCCGGTCCGTCCCGATGCCATCCTGCATTTTCCAATCCCACTCAATCAGTGCTTGTTCAACTGCTGGATGCAGATAGGAGAGTTCAGGCAATGGAAGCGCTTCCTCAGTAATTGGAAACTTAAAAGGAATATCAATCCGCTTGCCTTTAATGTTGTACTGAAGATTTCGCCAACGTACGCTGCTATCCCCCCGACTTGCGGTTGTACGCAAAGCAAGATGCTGAACATCGGATTTTGTTTCAGAAGAGACCTCCAATTTCAATACTTCATCTTTGAGTATTTTTTTGCATACAACCTTATCACCGATATGCAAAGAGACGCTGGCAGATTCCCCGTAATCAAGCATGGCCTCGGCTGTGACTGTAATCGATTCCTGTGCATTGCGTATAGGGATAACCACATCAATAGTCTCATCATTACCAACACAAGCCAGCAATGCATTTTCAGGTTCCATCACCGCGACCTGTGGCCCATTAATCCCGGCAATGAGTGAAAATCCGCCAACTGGCAAACTGGGCGAAGGAGCGGCTTCACCATTAAGAATTATAGAAGTTGGATCGAAATGAGGCTGTCGGGGATCGCGGGTCAGACGCGCTTCGGCCCAATTCGCCATATCGCAGGCGATGCCGTCCTTGTTATCATTAGCAACCAGGCGCAATTCCTGTGCGCCTGAAAGCGAGACGCGAACGGGCGCCGCCGCATCACTGTCGCTCATCACTTCGCTCTCAAACGCTTTGCCGCCATCTACAAAAACCTGAAAAACCACGCTACCTTTGCCGCCGCCCTGCCACTGCAATCCTATTATGGCTTCAAAACATAGGTATTCGCCATGCAGTGGAACTGTAATTACACCGTTAGCATGATGCCCCATACCTTTGTCATATACAGTTTCTCCTATACGCATCGGGCTGAAACGCGTCCCACCTGGAGCGCCAGCCGCCGAATTGACGCCTAAGAGACCCCATCCCTGATGGCTTTTGAGACTTGCTTCACTGCTAAGATCGCTCAAGTAGATGCTATCCAAACCGATATCCGCATAACACGGGGACAACTGCAAAACGAATAAGGCGCTAAAACAAAGCAGGATGATTAAGCGTAGAA
This sequence comes from bacterium, assembly GCA_963662285.2. Classification (GTDB taxonomy): domain Bacteria; phylum Hinthialibacterota; class Hinthialibacteria; order Hinthialibacterales; family Hinthialibacteraceae. The sequence continues at coordinate 1,377,472 of CAXXMV010000002.1, read as the reverse complement.
GATACATATATATTTTCACCTGAAAATTGATTATCCATTCAATGCCCATACATTATCAGATATTCTCATGTAAATCAAACGTGATAATGAATGATATCTGGTCAAACGCTCAAAAAGAATAATCGATCTCAATAAGCGAAAAACATCGTCGAATCTGATGATGCTTGTGGGAGTATTGCCGTTTTGGCTAGAGGCAAGATTGTTTGAACTGGTTTTTCTAAATCCGCCCTTACTCATGAACAGCAAAGAGACCTGAGAAATATTTCTCAGGTCTCTTTATACTTTATATAATGGCTCGTTTGAGCCATAGGCCTCGCAAATCATTTAATTTCAAAAACGCCTAATTAGTAATTATGGGCTAACTCTTCAGATTATTAATAATATTACGCATAGAACATGAAACCAATAAATATTAATCAGTTACTTATTTTTTCGTACCACTGTCATTGTTTATCACGAGAATATCTTGAGACCCGTAAAATAATTCGTTCGCAGTTGTGATTCCAACGAATGTGAGCGTGTTGTAATCATCAATCACTAATGGCAGGTCTTTAATCTCTTCCATTAGAAACTTCGCTACGAAATTGCCGCGCAGATCGGATTTCCAACTACTGATAGCGACGCCATTCAGATACACCGTTGAGGCCTGAACCGTACTATAAGCAATATCGGTATGCACCGTTACAACCTGCCCCTGATTCAGAAGATTAAGTACATTCGGCGCCACATCAATCGTAATCTCAAAACCGTCCAATTCGGTTGATGTAACAGAAAATACAGCCAATGACAGCATGATTAAACCTACAACGCTATACAAGACTCTTTTAGTATTTTTCGATGACATATAGTCACCTCCTTATAAATTTGTTGTAATCTTCATGATATACATAAAGATTACACCTTAATCATTTCATGCCTCCTTTCTCTCATCAGAGCGGTTGTCAAACAAGCATCCGTTTATTATCGCATTTTTTTGGGGGAAAAGCCAATCATTTCTGGCCTTTCCCAACCACCAATCAGAACGTTATTCCGAAACACTCCCTAAACCACCGGCAACCCATAAGGCTCACGGTAATCTTTGGTCAACAAAGCGTTGGCTTCTTGATCTATACCGAAGGTTTCGGTTTTGGGATCGAATTGGATATCCCGTTTTAGGTGGTGCGATATGTTGCCCAGGTGGCAGATGGTGGTGCTGAGCCTTCCCAATTCGATGTCGGCGTGAGGTTGTTTACGGGTCTTGATGCAATCCAGGAAATTGGTCATGTGGAGGAAGGTTTCTCCGCCGGTTTTGTCGGACTCGCTGGTCTCCTCTGTACCATCTTTTTTGAATACGGTCCAGTTTTTCTTGCTGAAATTAACGATCAGCGATGCGTCGGAACCATAGAACCCTATGCCCGCCGTGCTGCCCTCTACCGGGCGGTGTTTAGCGTAGCTGCGCAGTTCCCAGACCAGCATGAAATCGCTGAAATCATAGGTAGCGACCTGGGTATCGGGAACCTCTTTCATATCATCCAGCCAATAGATGCCGGAATTATTAGATACATGAGTGGGCAGGCAATTATCCACGCCGCGCATTTTCTGAATGGTTTTCATACAGATATCCAGCATATGAACGCCCTGGTTGCCCTGCTCGCTGTTGCAATAATCCCAGAAAAAGCGCCAGTTATAGTGGAAGCGCATGGGGTTGAAAGGCCGCTTGGGAGCGCATCCCAGCCAGCGGTCATAATCAACGCCTTCAGGAACAGATTCATCTGCCGGGTTGCCGATAGAACCGCGCACCTGACACATCCAGGCTTTGATTTCGCATAACTTACCAAGTTTTCCATTCGCGACGTATTCAGCGGCGGTTTCGCAATACTGCGTGCTGCGGCGTTGCAGACCGACCTGCACGATGCGGTTATGCTTACGCGCCGCCTTGCGCATCAGCTGGCCTTCTTCGATAGTTTTGGAGAGAGGTTTCTCTATATAGACATCCTTACCCGCCTGACAGGCATGGATGGTTTGACGGGCGTGCCAGTGATCCGGCGTGGCGATAACCACCGCGTCGATATCCTTATCGCTCAAGACATCCTCATAGCGGTTGCACAGGGTAGGCGCTTTGTCTTGTTTTTTAGATATTTGATAGCCAATCTTCTTTTGAATTGCTTCATCGATATCGCAGAAGGTCTTGACATTGGCGCCGCACTTCAATGCTTCCTCGATTACCTGCCAGCCGCGATTTTGTCCGCCGATCAGCGCCAGGTTGATGCGGTCATTCGCGCCCATCACAGTTGGACTGATGAGAGACGCCGCAGGAATCAATGATGCTTTCTTTATAAAACTACGTCGATTTTCGGTAGTCATGGTTCTTACCCCGTTCAAAGGATTTATCTGGATTATTCATGTTACCATGAAAGAATAATATTTTCGATATGTATTTATTGATTTATACGACCTTTATAATTGGCCTTATCTTATCAGGCGCGATATGTCATGCATTTATTCTCAAACCAATCATATTAACCTATAATGGTATAATGATAGGATTTAGAGTGATAAATCATTGTGATGAATTACGCAATAAGGGTGGCAAGGGCAGCGTCCTTTCTGCCCTTGACTGAAAAACTTGGAAAAACAAAATGAACCTTAATTCATTCACAAGCCCAATTGTTTTGATTTGATTCTGCTTTCAACGTGGATTCTTGATAAAAACTATGGAAATATTTGAGGTGAACTCAATCAAGGGCAGACAATACGCTGCCCTTGCCACCCGATATTGCCTAATCCTCAATCCACAAAATATAATTTATATTTATGGGTAATTAATGCACTAAAGTAAAACTGATTTCATAAATCTTAGGTAATATATATATGTCTATTAGAACCATCTTTTTCGGCACGCCCCAATTCGCCCTGCCCACGCTGCACGCGCTGCATAACGCCCCGGAGATTGACTTGGTCGGCGTGGTAACCCGGCCTGACCGTCCCGCCGGACGCGGCAAGAAACTGCAAGCGCCTCCCATTAAAAATGCCGCTTTGGAGATGGGTTTGGAAATATATCAACCTGCGTCGCTCAAAAAACCGGAAGTGGTTGATTGGCTCAGTGAACGAAATGCCGACGTCATGGTGGTAGTCGCTTACGGCGGTTTCATTCCAACTCCCGTGCGAGATTTAACGCCTATGGGATGCGTTAACCTGCACCCGTCGCTCTTGCCCAAGTACCGCGGCGCGGCGCCCATGCAGTGGGCTATCATGAATGGCGATGCGGTTACCGGCAATTCAACCATGTATCTGGCGGACGGCTGGGATGACGGAGATATCATCTATCAGGAAGAAGAACCGATTCTCAGCGACGATAATTATGGAACCATGTCCGACCGTCTTTCGCAAAAAGGCGGTGACCTGATTGTCCGTTCGTTGATCGATATCAAGGCGGGCGTCGCTCCCCGCATCGTGCAGAACGACGAAGAAGCCACTATGGCGCCCATGATCAAAAACGAAGATGCTCAGATAAACTGGAACCGTTCAGTGCAGCAAATAAATGATCACATCCGGGGCATTACTCCCATCCCCGGAGCATTCACTATCTTTGAAGGCAAACGCTGGAAGATATTAAAGGCTGATGTGTTGCATGAATCCCCCGGAAAACCGGGAACAATACTGGGAACCGAATTCAACACCATCCGCGTCTCTGCCGCCGATGGTGTAATAGAAATTCTTGAATTGCAGCCCGAAGGTAAAAAGCCCATGAAAGCCGCCGCCTTTCTGAGGGGATTCAAACCTCAAGATGGCGCAGCCTGTGAATCTCCATGAAGCAAATCAACAACACGCTGAGAACCGACCTGTTCATTCATTTGCTATGTCTAGCGGTTCAGCTATGCGCCCTGATCCCATCCGGCTTCCTGCAAAAGGGCGCCACCCTGCCGCTGGTCTATCCCTGCTGGCTCATTCTGGCCGCGCTTACTTTACATCGTCAGTCTGAATCATTTGCACAATATCAATCACGCTTGATCTATATTCCATCGATCTTAATCAGCATTTTGTGCGGCTTCTGTATGATTAACGAGATGACCAGGGATTTCTGGGCCTTCGCCCTTCCCCGCTATAATCCTGTTGTAGTTCGGATTGTATGGTATCAATCCTGCCTGCTGCTGATTCATCCACAGATATACCCTATAATCATTAACGGCTGGAATAACGCATATAATTTCTTACTGGAACGCGGCTATTTCGGCGGGAAAGTCTGGCTGACCTGCGCGGTTGTGGGCGTGTTGATGTGGTTACTACGCAATCAGAACCTTTCGCCCGACGGCTTTGATTGGCTTAAGCATAGTTTGATCAACAAAAACTGGGTGAATTATCTACGCGAGCCATTGGGAACCTTCATATTTCGCTTAAATGTTCTCTTCGGGATTAAAGCATTTCATTTGGCGCCCTATGTCAGCATTACGCTATTGACCATCATCTGCGGTTTTGCAGCAACCTGGTTGATGATTAGAGTAATCGAATTCGCCATCGATAAACCATATCGCGGACTGGCGCTGGCATCGCTGATATCCTGCTGCGGTTATACCCAGGTTTTCACCGGCAATGTGGAAATTTACGCTTTACTGCAAACTGGTTTGGCCTTATTTCTCTATAGTGTAATACGGTATCTACGCCAGGAGTGGCCGTCTTGGTCGGTGGGCATCATATTCGGCGGCCTGTTTTGCCTGCATCTATCAGCGGGCTGGTGGCTGCCCGCATTTTTGATGCTGCCCCTTATAAAATATCTTCATGTAAAAGAAACTGATTCTACAAATTTCTATACAAATATCGCCAATATTACCACAAAAAACCTACTAGGGGATGCATCAACCATGCTGGCCGCTTTCTGCATTTTCACAGCGGCATTCTGGGCATTCGTGCTGTTCTATGGATACCACGGCGATTTCATGGCGCTATGGAACCATTTCTGGAGCGATCAGGTTATGAACGTCGGTTCAGACGCGGCTATGTTTCGCCAGGCCAGCGATTTTATTTCATTTGATTACTACCTGACTATGTTAAATGAATATTTTTATCTGGGGCCATGCGCGGCTATTTTGATTTGCATCGTTTTTAGCGGTCAATGCATAAAATGCTCATGGACGCCATTCTTGTTTTGGACAATATTGTTGGCTGGATTTTATTTCATTTATACCGTATTGTGGCATCCCGACCGGGCTTTTCCGGCTGATTGGGATATATTCTCCGGATTAACCATTCCAATTTTACTGGTTTTTTGGCAGATTATTCCTAAACGCGCAACTCCGAAAACGGCGATTTGCTATACCGGATATCAATCTATTGTATTTTCAGGGCTTTATCTTTTGTTGCAACTCTTAAGAAATCATATAAAAATTTCTGAATGGCCGAATTTTCTTTGATTTCTGGGTTTCCACCCCTTGAATTTCTGCGCTAACGGAAGAAAATTATAATCCTCATAACAAAGTAAGAATTCTTTCCAGGGGTGCCCGAGTGGCTAAAGGGGGCGGGCTGTAAACCCGCTGGCGCAAGCCTTCGTTGGTTCGAACCCAACCCCCTGGATTTCTTCTTTTCTACCCCGGACTCTAAACCCCATGAATATAAACGACCGATTCGACCTTATCAAAGCCAATACCCAGGAAGTACTAACCGAAAGCCGTTTACGCGAGTATCTGGAAAAAGATATCCCGTTGCGCCATTACATTGGATTTGAAATATCCGGCGAGATTCATCTTGGCACCGGAATCCAATGCATGGCTAAAGTGGCTGATTTTCAGAAAGCCGGAGTGGAATGTACTCTCTTTCTGGCCGACTGGCACAGTTGGATCAACGACAAACTGGGCGGCGACATCGAACAGATCCGTTCATTCGCCTATGGCTATTTCGCCGAAGGGCTGAAAAGCTGCCTCAAGGCGGTTGGCGGCGACCCGGATAAATTGAATGTCGTCCTGGGTTCTGATCTATACCAGAAACGTCCTGAATACTGGACTGCTTTTATAGAAGTATGTAAAAACACCACCCTAAAACGCATCATGCGCTCCATCACCATTCTGGGACGCGCTGAAGGCGAGTCGGTTGATTTCGCCAAATTGGTTTACCCACCCATGCAGGTGGCGGATATCTACGCGCTGGGCGTCAATCTGGCGCAGGCGGGCACCGATCAGCGAAAAGCCCATGTAGTAGCGCTGGATGTAGCCAACCAGATGAAGACCATGCCGCTTATGTCCGAATCCGGCGAGCAGCTTACGCCTATGGCGGTGCATCACCATCTTTTGATCGGTTTGGGCAAACCGCCTATGTGGCCTATCGATCCCGACCGTATGCAGGAAGTCTGGATGGCCATGAAGATGAGCAAGTCGAAACCCGAAACCGCCGTCTTCATTACCGACGAACCGGACGTCATCGCCAAAAAAATGAAAAAAGCATTCTGCCCTGAAGGCGAGACCGACTTTAATCCAGTCTTGAATTGGGCGCAGCATCTGGTCTATGCGTTAGGACGCGGCCCGCTGGAGATCAAGCGTAAAGAAGAATGGGGCGGCGATTTGACCTTTAATACCCTGGAAGAACTGACCACCTGTTTCGGTGAGAAGCAACTTCACCCCATGGACCTTAAAACAGCTCTCGCCCAAAGCATCGCCGATCTACTGGCGCCGGTTCGGGAGCATTTCAAGAATCCTGAACTGCAAAAGAACCTTGAGACCCTGCGCCAGGTCATGAAAACCGTTAAATTGCGTTAATATAACAGACTGACCGGGATACTGGATAATGATTGCAATCATCGATTATGAAGGCGGAAACCTGACCAGCGTATTGCGAGCGGTTAATCACCTGGGCTTCGATGGCGAGATCACCCGAAACCCCGAAGCCATTGATAAGGCCGACCGGATCATCTTTCCCGGAGTCGGCGCGGCCGGGGCGTCGATGGATGTTCTAAACCAAACCGGTTTAACGGAAATTGTAAAACAGCAGGTCTTGGAAAAGGGAAAGCCCTTTCTGGCGATCTGCATTGGCATTCAGATACTGTTTGATAAAAGTGAAGAAGACGACGCGCAATGCCTGGGCATCCTGCCGGGAGAAGTGAAACGCTTCCCCGCATCAGAACTTAAAATCCCCCAAATCGGTTGGAACCAGGTAAAGCAGGTGCGCTCGCATCCCGTGTTTGAAGGCGTACCTGATAATTCAGATTTCTATTTCGTAAATTCCTTCTACAGCGCGCCCAGCGACCCTACAGTCACCATTGGCGAGACGGAATACGGCATCCGCTTTACCAGCGCAGTAGCGCGCGACAACCTGATCGCCACCCAATTTCACCTCGAAAAAAGCGGCCCGGTAGGGCTGCGTATGCTAAAGAATTTCTGCCAGTGGACTGTATGAAGTTGCTCGATAGGACGCGCTTTCGCTTTACCCCATCCTTCTTTCTACATTATGGAGCATGTTCAAAATAAACAATGATCTACCCCAAAAGTTCATATTCTAAAACCCACAGACTTATATCCTAAAGAGATCAGAAAAGATCAAGAATTACCCCTTCCTGAATTGCATGGAATCATCAGTATAAAAAATAAAATGCAACATATTCCCTAATCTGGCATTTAAATAATAGAGGACTATTCTATATCATCAGGAATATACAATGCCCGTTATATCCAATGTTCAGCAAAAATTTGAGGAAGAAATCCTTTTTAAGATTGATCATCCAACCTTTACATGCACGGAAACTAATATTATTGAAGAGGCCAAAACCAACCCTGAAGCATTCGGGCAGTTATATGAACTCCACTATTCGGTGATTTTAGGCTATATTTTCCACCGTACTCTTGATCGCTCCCTATCAGAAGACCTGACTTCAAACACTTTTTTTAATGCTTTGAAAGCCCTGCCCCGATACAAACATAAAGCTCCTTTTCGCGCCTGGTTATACAGGATTGCTTCTAACGAAATCCGTAATTACTTTCGCAAAGCGAAACGTCGCCAAACAATGGAAAAGGGTTACCGCTCCATTAATTGGGAAAAAGAGATAGAGCAGATTGATTTCACTGAGTTGGACATAGAAGCGCAGGAATGCAAGAAACAAAAAATGGAAACTTACATTCGGCTGTTGACTTTGCTTTGGCAACTACCCGACCGTTATCAATCCGTGATTACTCTTCGCTATTTCGAAAATCTATCCTATCAGGATATAGCCAATGTACTAGACAAGCGAATTGGAACTGTGAAGTCATTGCTCCATCGTGGTCTGAAATTATTACGAAAACTCATGGATAAAAAAAATGCATAAATAATGCAACTTTTGTTATCAATCGGTATTTAACTATATGGAAGCGGCCACTCCACAAAGCCTTAATTGGTACTAAGAAAGATTTAATATCATGACTCACAACCGAGAAGTCGAAGACCTACTCCGAAACACTATGGCGCCGCATGTCGTCGAAAGCGGTCATCGGCAACGTTTGAAAAACCAACTAATTCGTGAAATGCGAAAGGAAAAACCGATTATGACTATTAGAACATTTCTAAGTAAAAGAGTAACTTTGACATTAGGTATTTGTCTCGCTCTGGTTCTTGGGGCAGGCGCCTGGGCGGGCATATCAAAAATCAGACCATTTGTTATCTTCCAAACAGGCGACTTCACAACAGAGGTACTGGAAGATAATGTTCAAACTCTCCCGGATGGGAAGATCAAACAAACAATCAAGACGAAAGTAAAGTGCTCATACTATTGTTCGGATGATCCCAACGCGACTCAAGAACAAGCCGATGCTGTTTATCAGGAAATTCAGAAACTCATTGCAGAAAAGAATTACGAATTTCTCGGTGAATCTATATCTGATGATGGAATTAAAATATATAACTATCAATTTACATTATCGGATGGAAATACTATAAAACATGGTAGTAACGTCTCTTTAGAGTAAAGGTTGCTGAAATCAATCTTTTACGAAAGCCCAGTCATAATTGACTGGGCTTTTTTTATTCCTCAGGATTGAGCAAAGAGAAGCGGATTCTATCAAATTGTTTTTGAAATACAATTATTGATAATCAGAGTTCTTGGTATTATATAACGTAAACCTCTCTTTAGAGCAATTATCCCAAAAAAATGTAGGATACTGATTGTGAGAATCCCGCTACCCTGGCGAAAATTATTCTTTTGATGACATTATTATTTCAAGTATTTCATCGTGCAGTATGCCATTAGTGGCGATAGCGTTTGATATTTTGATTGAGGTGTCGCCATTAAGGTTGGTGATAACGCCCCCCGCTTCCTGAATGATGGGGATCAGTGGAGTAACGTCCCATAAATGAATTATGGTGTCAATGCATATATCGGCTTGACCGCTGGCCACCATCATGTGTCCATAGCAATCGCCCCAAGTGCGGTGCAGCGAGGTTTTGCGAATCAAACGCAGCAGAACCTTGTCGCCCCAATCGCTTGCCAGATCGCCAAACGACGTCATGGTTAGAGTCGCGTTGGCCAGTTTCTCTGTTTTGGAGACGGCGCATTTTTGAAGGTTTAAGTAGCAGCCATTGCCCTTTAATGCTGAAATGGTCTGTTTGAGGGGTGGAAAGCGAACCACGCCGATTAGCGGTTCACCATCTTTTTCCAGACCGATCATGGTTCCATAAAGTGGAACGCCGCGAATGAAACTTTTGGTGCCGTCAATCGGATCGAGCATCCAGCGGAAGCCGGATGTTCCTTCTTTCTCGCCAAACTCCTCACCCAGGATTCCATCATCTGGGAAACGTTTTTCTATTTCCTGCCGGATAAAATCTTCAGCTTCACGATCAGCCGCGGTAACCGGAGAGTTGTCCGGTTTGACTTCGATATCAATATCGCTTTGGAAATATTTAAGGGTTATTTTTCCTGCTTGTTCCGCTGTTTGAATGGCAAAGTCTAACAGTTCTTTCATTATGCTACCTTATTTGAAGAATGCCGGGTAGTGGTTTTAGTTTACCCCTCACCCTAACCCTCTCCCTGTGGGAGAGGGGACTTGATAAACCAAAGATATTTAACATTACTGGATTTGTTCCAAAAGAAAAAGACCGCTTTTACCGGGACAGAGAATATCCAGGTCTCCATCGCCGTCAATATCTTTGATGTCGGGCATTAAACCAAATCCTGTTTTAGTGTTTTGATCAATGATATGTTTGGTCCATTGGCCATCTTTATGCAAGGTGTAATAGCAAACGATATTAGGTTCTTTGCCGCCGGGATCATTGCCGTTGTGAGCGCGATGCCGTTTGCCGGTCAACAGTTCCAGAGTGCCGTCGTTATTGAGATCAAGCAGGAACATGGCGTGGGGTTGCGACCATGTTTTATCAATCAAGTGTTCTTTCCATGAGCGCTTGCCGTCTTGCTGTTGTTGTTCGAGCCAAAAAACGCCATAGCCGTGCCCGGCGCCATAGATGACGTCGTTTAATCCGTCGCCGTTCACGTCATGCACCAGCATGGGAACGCCAGGGCGGTCCAGGTTCCACTCCGGATGCCATTGGTATGTGAGTTCGGCGCCGGATTTTGATACTTCATACCATCCTTTGGAGACGAGAAAATCTGTTATACCGTCGTTATTGACGTCGCCCACGCCGAAGCCATGTCCGCCTTCTTTGCCAATTACATGTTTGATCCAGTCTGGTTTGCCTTTGACTTTTTCATACCAGACTGATTCCTGCTGGACGTTGGGGATAATATCCATAACGCCGTCACCGTTCATGTCGAAGAAGAAGCCGGTCTCGGAATTGCCTGGTTGGTCGATGGAATGATTTGTCCAGTCGACGCCTGTCTTGCCGGGATTCTCGCGCCACAGGGCTTCTTTTCCGAAATAGGTAACTGAAACTGAATCAAGATCGCCGTCTCCGTCAACATCCTGTAGCAGGTTGGCGAAATCGTCGAAATACTCGCTTTGTTCTTTGATGTCGCAGACGCGATGCTTTTTCCAATCGGGGGCCTGATACCAGAAGCCGCCGCACATGATGTCAGATTTACCATCGCCATCAATATCTCCAATACCGGCTGCTTCAAAGCGCGAATCGGCGTTGATAGTATGTTTTTTGAATTTTATAGGACTATCGTCCCCAACAGCGCATGAGTTAAGAACAACGCTAAAGGCCATCAGGGCGCTTATGAAAAGATAACTATTCTTTATATTGATCATAGCAATATTCTCCCGAATTTTTAAAATCGAAATAAATCTTGGGCGAAAATCATAATAAAGTGCATTGGAGCCTTCATTATTTTAATTATCACTATAACAGATTACGATATGAGCGCCTTTAGCGCAATGGCTGGTTGAGTTGATTTTTGAATAGATTTATTGCTGTGAATGCATGGTTGGCAAAGAGTTTGTGATCACGGAGGTGGTTTGTATAAAAACGCTGATCTTTCTCTTTCAAAAAGCCCGAAAAAATGGGCTTTTTGAAGGCAAAACATGATGATAAATAATTGTATTGAGAATTGCTCTATTTCTTTGACTCAGAGCTTTTGCCAGTTTCTTTTGCAAGAATCTTGTATATACAAGAGCGGTCGCCTTTAGCAATATGTTCGATGCGCTCGATAGGAACTTTCAAAACCTTTTTGAATAGTTCCAACTCGTGACTGCAAATCTCATTATATTCTTTGGCAATCGTATGGATGGGGCAGTTGTGTTCCACCAGTAGAAATACATCATCCTTTTGCTGGACTTCGGTCATGAATCCATCGTTGTTTTGTATCTGCGCCAGTTTTTCAATTTTATCTTCAAACGAACCGTTTGCCATACCATTTTCGTTAATTGCAGTATTTATAATTTCTTGCAAATGTTCCCGCCGTTCAAATAAAATCTCTTCAATCTTATCCCGGCCTTCCAGTTTTTCCAAACCTTTTAGAATATCCATTGCTAATGAACCATATCGCTGGGGGAACATAGTGTCAGATTTAGAGGTTAAAGTGAAATACAAAGCGGGGCGGCCAGCTTTTTGACGAACGAATTGAGATGAAACCAATCCGTCTTTCTCCATAGACGTTAGATGTTGTCGAGCGCCCATCGAGGTTACTCCAATTATGTCTCCTACCTGTTTGGATGTCATCTGTCCTTGTTTTTTTAACAAAGACAGGATTTGCAGGCGTGTGGGACGGTCATTTTTCATGATAATTCTCCAAAAAGAATTGTATTAAAGTGGTTCTCAAAATTAGGTTCATTTAAAGCAATTCTCAAAAAAAGTAAGTTAAAACGGTAATTCATACAATTAAGAACGATTATCAAAATTTTGTTCGTTTAATATCGTGTATCAAAACGTTATTTTGAAAAATACTCTTACCGCTATATAGTCACGTTTTTTCTTCAAAAAGTTCCTCTTATTCTGGTTTTTTTTGAAGCGAGAAAAGAACGTTTGATGCAAACCTCTCCAATAATTCGTTTATAAGTTAAATGCTTTCAAATAGATACAATCAATTGATTGTATATTAATTATAATATATATAAGAAGCAATGTGCATGCCAATATTTATTGTGTTTGTTCGTTTGGTTTATCATTTAGCCTGAAAGGGGATTGATTGAATGTAAGTTTATTATTTACAGTAAGATATACGTTTATTAAAATAAAGATACTTTCTATTAATCTTTCTATTAATCTTTATTGTATTGTTTGTTTCCTATTTATTTGTGTGTTTTAAGATTACAAATTATTCTCATTTTTGATTACTGTTCAAAAATTGACAATAATTTTGCATAATCCTAAAAACCAGCAGTTTTTAGAACGATAATCTATAAAACGATAATCTATAATATGTTTATAGCCAGGCGCTCTATTGTGTAGGAAAATACTGCGAATAAAGCATAGGCTGGCTGGGGAATTGAGATATATCGCTAATTGCAGAAAGCGTTACTAACGCATTTCCGAATACAGGAATTGCCATATCTATTTGTTTTTGCCAATATTCAATATTCAGTGGTATTACTGAAGGCTCATCGAATAAAGAAGAGATATCATCCCGGATGACTAATTGTAAATTTTCACGATAAACATTTTTAGGAACCGGGAAATTAATCTCGATCAACCTGAGTTCGGCCATTTCCAGGCCACTGGACCCAACCGTTATTTTAATGCGTTCATTCTGTAATACTCTTGATCCGGCTGCGGGATGCTGTTTAAGAACTTTGGACCATTTAGTAATATCTGTGCTTCGTTCAAATTCAATCCCATCTTCAGGAATATCAAATGATTTATTCTGGAGATTCTGGTTAACATAATCCAAATCCATATTTAAAAAATTAGGCATGATATATTCTTTGGGACGTGGGCCAAGGCTGATAAGAAGATTAATGCGTTTTCCATACATAAAACGCCTGCCCGAAGAAGGTTCCTGGGAGATGATAATTCCTGCGTCATAAGTCGGATGATAGACCCTGGCCTGTTGACCTGTTTCCAAGCCGGCGCTTCGCATATCACCGTATATATCGGAAACATCCCGGTTGGTGAAATCGGGAACGAACACTTTCTCACGTCCTTTGCTGATAACCATCGATATATAACGGTGTTTTTTAACTGGCGCATCAGGCGCAGGATGCTGGCTAATGACCAGACCGGGTTTAACGTACGAACTAGTGCGTTCTTCAACCGGTAATTTTGGCATAAGCCCCTGTTTTACAAGAAGTTCGATGGCTTCAGATTCAGGTTTTCCATAGAGGTTTGGAACCAAGACCATCTCTCCGGTTACAATCCAATCCAGCAAGAAAAAGCCGCCTGTAGCCATTCCAACAAGAAGAAGCGCAAGGAACATGCCCGTGATAATAAAAAGCCGGATTAAAGAAAAAAATGAGCGAATGATTCTCATGACCTAACCTTATATCTTTTTACGCAACCGCGCAGCGAAAGCGCCGTCAATATTCCAGAGCGGTGGAAATACAAATAGAAATCCTTCCTTGGTCTGCGCGTCCTTAAATGCTGGCGGAAGATACGGCGCAACTGGCTCAACCGTGAATTCCTGATGGCGATCAAGAAAAGTGTTGATGACATTTTGGTTTTCTTCCGTAGAAAGCGTACAAGTAGAGTAAACCAAAATTCCACCGGGTCTGAGCGCTTTATTAATGTTTTCCAATATCTTAAGCGCTTGATTGCCAAATCGGCGGGCATCACCGCTTTGAAGCCGCCAGCGCAAATCCGGGTGACGCCGAAAGGTTCCCCAGCCAGAACAAGGCGCATCAATAAGAATGGCATCAAATGCGCTTCCCTCCAAGGGGGGGTGATCAAGCAAGGCGTCAATTTCTAAAGTAGAAATTTTACCGGGGGAGTATTTGTTGATCTGTTTATTTAACTTATTCAATCTGCTGGCGTTGCGGTCGCTGGCGATGATTTTGGTCTGGTCATCGCTCAGATCGGCGAGGTGAAATGTCTTACCGCCCGGAGCAGCGCAAACATCCCAAATTTTCCATCCCGGTTGGGGATCGAGAATAGGAGCAATCATCAATGCCGCTCCATCTTGAACATTCCACATCGTTGAATTGTAAACCGATTGCGGCACGCGTTCTTCCTGGTTAATAACCAGCCGGTTTGAGAATCGTTCATCGGTTTCAGCGGTTATATTTAGTTTTCGTAAATCATCCAGCGCGGTTTGAAGATCGCATCTAATTCTCAGAGATAGCGAAGCGCGGGTGTTGTTGAATTCGCAGAACGATTCAACTTCTTCGTAAGTCCATAAATCCAACCACTTATTGACCAACCACAGAGGAATAGAATAGGTGATGGAAAGATATTCGCCTTTATCTTTACCAGCATCAGGTAAAGCGATATCTTTATATTTCCGGGTAATATTACGCAATATACCGTTTACGGCTTTGGTAAGTCCCTGCAACTTGCTTAATCGCGTCAGTTCTACTGCATCGGATATCACCGCATAATCTGGAACCCGGTCGAGCTTGGTCAATTGGTAAACCGACATCTCCAATATCCGTTGCACTACAGGTGGAAAGTCTTCCAGGCGTGGAGCTAAGGATTTCAAGTAGTACCGGTTTAATCCCAACCACCGGCAGCTACCGGATATGATTTCGCGGGCCAGCGCCAAATCTCTTGGATCATAATCCCCTTTTTCTAACTCAGGCAACGTATCTAACAACGTTTTGCCATCCGTCAAAACCGCATTTAATACTTCTAAAGCGGCGATTCTTGCTGGTGAGCACTTATTATTTGATTTTGTTTGTTTTCTTGGTTTTTCTGGCATAAAATTATTCCCATAAGTATTATACGCAAAAGGGACGGTCATAGACCGTCCCCTATTCATTTTTGTGTTGAATATTCTTCAGAGTCTCTCTAGTCCCGGTTGCCCATCAGAATCATGATGTAATACAACAGGGTCATGATTGCGCCCAAGGCTGCGGCCAGATAGGTTAATGCAGCGGCGTTCAATACTTTTTTGGTTCCCGCATATTCTTCGTTGGAAACGATGCCGTATTGGGTTAATTGAGCCAAGGCCCGGCTGCTGGCATTAAATTCAACCGGCAGGGTAACGATAGATGCCATTACTGCCAGTGCGTACAAGGCAATACCAAACCAACTGAGAAAAGTCCCTAGAAAGAAACCTACAAAAACAAGAATAAGGCCGAATTTTGATCCGAAATTGGCTAGAGGAATAACTCCCTGGCGCAGTTTGAGCGGGGCGTAGCCTGTTTTATCCTGTATAGCGTGTCCCGATTCATGAGCTGCTACGCCAACCGCAGAGATAGACATACTGTCGTAGACTGGTTCTGAAAGACGCAATACTTTACTGCGAGGATCGTAATGATCAGTCAGATTTCCGTGAACCCTTTCTATGGCAACGTTTTGTAAACCATTAGAATCCAATATATAACGCGCCGCCTGGGCGCCAGTCATACGGTTGCGAATGGGTACTTTGCTGAAGCGCGCGAATGTGGCTTGCACATTTTTGCTGGCCAGTCCCATCATTACCATGATGAAAATCATTAAAATCCAATAATCTAAACCACCGCCGATAAACATTTTAATACTCCTGAATTGCTTTTTTGTTTCCTTATATAACGATATCGTCTTTGACGAGTCACGCTGATTCTTTATTCCTATATACAAATACTAATATTTTTGTGATTCTATTTCATATTTACCTATTATATCATGAATAGCGGAAAATCGAGGATTCTGATAAAGACTTATTGTTGATTATCGCGTAATCCGCGCCGTAGGGGGATGATAATCAGAAAAGAGAACAGGAGCAGAATTGATCCGGCGTAAAAAGGCGCTCTGGGATTCATCATTTGGAATAAGATGGTTCCCACTATCGGGCCGATGATCCGTCCCATGCTGGCCATAGATTGGTTCAGCCCAAGGATGCCTCCCTGGACGTCTTTGGAACTGAATTGAGAGATCAGGCTGCTTATGCTTGGGCCAATGAATCCCGAAGCTATGGCCATAAAAATGGTTGCTGCAATTAATATCTTGAAAGAGGTTGCATATCCTATAAGCGCAAAACCAATGGTGACTCCCATTATTCCGAATAGAAGAAGGTTCCGGTCACCATAACGTTTCGATGCGCTACGGATAACGCCTCCCTGTATGGCGACCATGATGAAGCCTACCAGGAACATAATGTAACTGTTCTCCCGCTCGTTCATGTCAAATACCGCTTTGCCGAATAAAGCAAAAGAACTCTCCATCGAGGCCAGAGCAATGTGGTAAATTAAAGAGATGGAAAAGAGGTGGGGTATGAATTTAACTCCAAGCGAATTTTTAAGAATGAAAAGGGAAAAACGCCGTCGTTCTATATTTTGATCATCGCGATTGTTGACGGTTTCGGGGAGCAGGAAAAAGGCCAGGATTAAATCGAGTCCTGATAATGACGCGGCAACAATAAAGGGCAGCGCGTAGTTATGGTCGCTAACCAGAAAACCGGCCAGCGCCGGTCCTAGCATGAATCCCAAACCGATGGATGCGCCTATCATACCCATGCCTTTGGTTCTTTCTTTAGGTGGAAGGGTATCGGCTACAATGGCCTGGGCGGCGGAGATATTACCCGAAGCGCAGCCTGCTATTATGCGGGCGACGAAGAGCATGGTCATTGAATCAGCTAACGCGAATAACAGATATCCGGTTGATGATCCGATTAAACTTATCAGTATTATGGGTCTACGTCCTATACGGTCAGAGAGTCTTCCCCAAATTGGTGAAAAAATAAATTGGGCTAAGGAATAACTGGCCATCAGGAAGCCAATTTCGATTTTGGAGACGTTATAGGATTCAGCTACATAGGGCAGAAGAGGAATTAAAATGCCGAAACCCAATAAATCCAGGAACACAGTAAAGTAGACAATGTATAATTGAGGGTTTTTTTTCATACTGAATCTGGTTCTCTCGTTATTCAACTTTGATGAATGCTTTGAGTAACTTTACTCGGTGAAAACAAAGTTTTATAGGTATAAATACTCTCTAGTTCCTGTTAGGGATGAGTGGTTTGATATGTTGGGTGGATTTTTGGTGGGTCGGTAAAGCTGACCCACCCTACGCTTGGGGGGCGTTTAAGCTTCGGTTTGCTTTCTCATTACCACTATATCGTGATAATTACTGGCGCCCTGTTCGACGTAATCCACTATATCAAAATATCTGCTCCATTGGTTGATAGTATAATCCTTGGATTGAAAACAGGCGCGGTAATAATCATCCGGTGCGACATCCTCAAGAACCGTGTCTCTAGTGGCGTCGTGGATGCCTTCTTTTTCCAGTAGTTTTACCTCTTCGGGGGGAAGGATTACCTTTGCGGCGCTGACGCCGTGGATGGTAGCGATGAATGTCCCGCCCGGTTTTAGAATGCGCTTCATCTCTTTGAGCCAGGCAATCTGGTTTTCCCTATCCAAGTGGGTCAACACGGAAAAAGATATGATCAGATCAAACTGCTGGTCATCATATTGAGTGGGGGGATGCAGAGGTATGGCGTCAAATTTTCCCTGCGGGAAATTCTGCTGCGCCCATTGGGCGGCTTCGGCATCGATGTCGCAGCCGAATATGTTATCAATTGCTGCGTACTGCAGGAAAAATCCGGTCAAACGGCCGCTGCCGCATCCCCAATCAAGCATGGTGGATATTGTCTGATTCTGGCAATGCTTACTGATTAACTGTTGAAACTCACGATAATTCTGGGCGCCTTTGAGCAAATAAAAGTTCTGGCTCTCGGAGCCATCGACCCGTTTGATAAATTTAAGCGGTGGAGCGGGCATTGATTCATATAGGTCAATAAAAAAGCCGGTCTCCATCCGGTCGACTTCCTGTTGCGCTTGAATGCAGGAAAGTCTGATATCTATCAGTCCTTCTAGTTCATCTTCATTTTTAGCTATATGAAAAGAGAAGCCGGATAGATTAGATCGCGGGATATCGGGGAGACCATTGCCGACGTCGGGGCGTTCAATGACTTGCCCTGGAGTTTGTTTTTCTCCATTAATATATAGAATCAGCTCATCAAAGGGGCCATAAAGACTCAAAGTCCAACCACTTACGATCAGTTCTCCGTTATCATATTGGACGTTATCGAAATAACCCCGGAAGATTCGATGGTCAATTCTTTTGGCAAGTTTTGAACTTATAAATCTTATGATTCTATGAATTATTGCGTTACGAAAAATCATAGTGCATTTCTTTCCTGGTTTTCGTTATGATCGATATTAATCCTTCAGCAAGAGTCACTTAAATGACGCCAATTATCAGTCTGGAAAAGTGCTTTAAGGTAAGAGTATATATATCTATTCATTATTTGGGGAGAATAGATATAAAGAAAAGTATTATGATCCTACCTAAAATATCGAACAACCAAGTACTGTAAGAATCAAGTGAGGGCGGAATATTCAAACGCTCTTAACACCCATTAACACCATGCTGAATTTTCATAAAAACCAATCTTTTCCTACTTTATCGGAACGCGCATATAATATTTCGAAAATCCGTCTAATAGAATTATCTTTTCACCGATAAGTTGTTACAATTCAGTAATACTCTATTTATCCCAATAGTTTGCATCAATGAAAATTCAGGTAGATGATAAATGAACGCAAACGATAAAACATTAGCTCAAAAGATGGAAGAAATCGTCATTAAGGATTATCTGAAAAGGAATCCACAGGTTGATCCCGATTCTATAATTGCTGAAACCATCGGAGGCAAAACTGTCTTAAGGTCCATCGCCAAAACTCTTAAAGAAACTTCTCCAAACAAGGCGCCCGATAAGAGCGTCGCTCAACGACAACAAAGATTCCTGGATGAACTAGAGCAAAGCGTCGATGTTCGGTTAAATTCCTGCCAGCAATCCGTCAACAGTTCCAAAGAATATATCAATTGGTTAATGCATGATCGTTATCAAGCCTTCGATGAAAAAAAAGGAAGAAAAATATTTGATGCAATCACCCGGTTGGAGGATCAAGCCATTCAACTTACCGAGGACTTGTTGACCTTTAAAGATAAATTCAGCGAATCTATCAATGGAGGAATCCACGCCAACCACTTGATGATAGAAAGTTTGGTAAAAGATTATCTACAAGCAGTGCTGGAGCAGTTAAAATGCCTTCGAGATATTCTCAAACAAGAGATGATGTTAGGCGATGATTTCATAGACTGTTCCCGGGATTTTTTCAGCAACCAAATACCTCAAAACTTTAGCAAACCCGATCCCGCCTTCATTAAAAAACTGGCGCAGGCAGTACTAATAATAAAAAGCAGCGGCATTGAATTTCCAGAAAATATAGAAAAATCACCCGACGCCAAAGCCATTGACGAATCGCTGAACCAGTTACAGATGAAACTGAATCAACGTAAAAAACAACTACATGAACTAAATCAGTTAATCGCACATATCGAAGTTGCGCTGGAATGCATCCTCCCGTCAATAAGCTCATCGCAAAAGACCACTAACGCATCATCAAACCGAATGGTTTTTTCCAAAAAAAAGAGATAGTAAACATCAAAGACAATCAATAGGCGGTCTGTTCAACAATGAATTTCGAATAATTAATCCCCTATACACATGAGACAAAGGTCAGGATGAGGATGAAAAAAAAGGGGTGGAAATTCGTTTCCACCCGCACAAAGCATCCCTGGGAAAGATTATTTTGCTTAAACCAACGCGCAATTGCAGCGCATTGGGTAAATATCAACGATCTAAAATTCCTATAACCCGGTTTGTATAATTCACCCTCACCCTTGCCCTCTCCCGTGGGGAGAGGGGACGAAGGTCAAACGTGATAACAAACAAACACATTTTTGATAATCGCTCTACCGTTCCTTTTTCAAGTTGCTGAACAACGATTTAGACATCGGAGGCAGACGCTTGCCATCGTTCTGTGATTTTGGGGCGAATGCGGAAGTATGACCGCCCTTGTCTGCATATACGAGTTCCTTAATATCTTCACTGTCCTCTTCAACTGTTTCACTCAAACCTTTTTTCAAATAAGCAGGCTGTGATTTCAATGGATGTTTGGCGCCCTGAGCAGCAGGCCGTTCTTCTTCGCGGCGACCTTTGAAGTCGCGTTTTTCCATTTGAGTGGCGCCGGTAGCAAGAATGGTGACCTTCATCTCTTCGGACATATCAGGATCAATAACCACGCCGAATATCACATTGGCGTCGCCATCAGCCTTGTCGCGGACATGGTGCGTAATGGCTTTATCAATTTCGAGTAATTTCACATCCGCACCGCAGGTAATATTAATAAGAATGCCTTTAGCGCCCTCGATAACCTGTTCTTCCATAAGAGGACTGCTGGAAGCCTGCTTGAAGGCTTCATTGGCCCGCTCATTACCGCGTCCATAACCGACGCCCATCACGGCGCCGCCAGCGGCGTCCATAATTGCTTTGATGTCAGCGAAGTCGAGGTTAATGAGTCCTGGCCGGGTAATCAGGTCGGCGATTGACTGAACGCATTGCTTAAGTACGCTATCCGCCACCTTAAAGGCATCAATCAGAGTAGTGGTTTCATCGACTACATTGATCAAACGCTGGTTGGGGATGGTGATGAGAGTATCGACTTTTTTGCGCAGAATCTGCTGCCCTTTATCTGCGTGATTGCGTCGCACAGTGCCTTCAAACTCAAAAGGCTTGGTCGTTATCGCAACCGAAAGCGCTCCAATCTCTTTGGCTACATCGGCGATGACCGACGAAGCTCCGGTTCCGGTGCCGCCGCCCAGGCCGGCGGTGATAAAGACCAGGTCAGAGCCTTCAATTTCCTGTCTGATCAAGTCGCGATCTTCATTAGCCGCCTGTTCACCCAAGACTGGATTGGCGCCGGTTCCAAGACCTTTGGTAATGTTTCTACCGATGTGAATTTTGCGCGGCGTTTTGGCGCGTTGCAGAGCTTGTACATCTGTGTTAATGACGACGAATTCCACGTCAGAAAGAGAACCATCGCCCATGGCATCGACCGCATTGCTGCCGCCGCCGCCCACGCCCATAACCGTTATTTTGGGACCATTTCCATTAAGCATATCATTCTGATAATCATCAGCCAATTCGATCATTGGACGTGATTGTTGATCACCTTCGTCCCGGTTTTCACCATTGCTGAAATTTTGATCTTGAATGAATTCCAGTGCCATGATTTTTTCTCCTCTCACCCTTTTTATATATATATTTTTTTGTATTGTTTCCGGTTTTTAACGTGACTCAACATATATCACCCAACGGCGGACTATTGCATTGGGCAAGCCGTATTTTCAGTAACCCACCGGCTTGATTATTTCGCTTCATCATCTTGATCATCCTTAAATGCAACGTATTACCACCGCAGGGAGATGCGTCAGAATGTTTCCTGCACCCACTGTTTTACTTTTTTAACCACCCGCACCAATCCGGTTCCATAGACAGCTGCATGAGCATCGCGCCGTTCAAAGCCATAATGCAACAGACCGATTATGGTGGCGAAGCTGGGGCTGGATACAATTTCTTCATGCCCCACCACTCCATTGGGATAGCCGATAATCGCTTCGCACTCGAAAGCCTCCATGCTTTTCTCCCGCATTCCATCCAACATTGAGGCGCCGCCAGTCAGCACTACTCCACCATAGATGGTTCCCAGAAGATCGTGCGAACGGAGCATGCGAATCACTTCATCATTGATCTGCTCAACCCGCGCTTCAATGATTTCACAGAGGCGCATTTTCTTAACCATGATGGTGCGACGGTTTTTGAAGCGGACTATTTCCAACATCTCATCTACATCGACCGAATCCAGAAAGGCTGAACCAGCGTATTTTTTCAACTTTTCAGCATTATCAATCGGCGTTTGAAAATAATGATTGATATCACGGGAGATATCTTCGCCGCCTATGCCAATGGTCTCACTGTGATAGATGCTTCCTTCATAAAACACCAGCACCGATGTTGTTTCTCCACCGATATCGATAAGCGCAACGCCCACGTTTTTCTCTTCATCACCCAATACCGAAAGACTTGATGCAATCGGTTGGTAGGCCAGTTCTTCCACGCTGAATCCTGCTTTAGTGACGCAACGCTTCAGGTTTTTCAATATTGACTGGCGTCCGATAATAAGGTGAACATCGACTTCAAGTACGCTTCCCACCATCCCCAAGGGATCGCGAATAAACGGCGTATCATCCAAACGAAACCAACGGGGAATGGCATGAACCACTTCAAAATCTTTGGGCATCGCCCGTCCAATAGCAGCTCTGATGCACAGGTCGATATCATCCTGCGTCACAGCCCGGCCATGACGGGATAGCGCTAATGATCCCACGGTGTTCTGACTCTGGACGAATGTACCGGAAACGGCGATAACTGCTTTTCGCATTTCGATATCCGGTGCATGATTAAGCGCTTTATGACTGGCGCTGGATATCGAAGCGACAATCTCTTCTAAATCAATAATGCCCGTGGCAGACAATCCCGAACAGGCATGAATTCCATGCCCTAAAACCTCTATCGCCTTGCGTTCATTACGGCGCGCCACGATAGCGGTAATCTTGGTTGTACCGATATCGATAGCCAGCATGGCGTCTTTGTCTAACGAGCGTTTTATCATCAATTTCCTACTTACTATTTATTGCATTCATACTTTTCATCAAAAAATGCCATTGGCGAAATATCTTCACTTAAGATTGTGCATCAGCCTTATTTATAAGAGCATCAAGATGCTTCATCCATCCGGTATAACTGTTCCCATTGATCATTCTGCTGAGCATCAGCGCGAACCGCGAAACCCTTTTCGGGGAAACGCCCATCAACATAAACTGCTCTCAGGCCTTCTTTTTCCATTGTCTGCCAGAAAGCATCAATTTTTTTTATCAAATCCGGCTTGGTCATATCACGCAGAACCAGAACTCCGATACGGCGCCGCAGGTGTAGCAGGAAATTTCCATCTTTTCTCATTTCACCTTCAACAATTTCCTTAAAAAATAATGGCGATTCCGCCTGCAACTGTTTCAAAAATAATAGAATAATCTGCATTTTCAGATTGGATGTTCGTTCTCCAAATGTCTTTGGAAACGAAACCTCTCCTCTTAACACCGGATAACTCAGCAACGCCTCAATATCCGCATCGCTGATTTCATCTGGTGATGCTGAAGCATTGAATCCAATGGGAGGCGGCAACACCACGCCTTCTGGATCAAGCCCCAATAAAGAACCATCATCATTCATAAAAAACGCGATAAACTCACGTTCTTCAATAGATATGTGAATCCGCTTAGGGGGAAAACGACGCACGCCTGCATGGCGAATCGCCGGATGCTTTTCCAACCGCTTTCCCAGGTCTTCCAGATTGACCAGCCATATATTTTCACCCGGCGCAATCGCCATCTGGGCAAGAATATCATTCACATCCACCCGCTTATTTCCACTGATTGTTATTTCATCAACCGTAAATTCGGAAGAAGTAAAGAATTTCATAACCGCGTCGGCCAACAGAAGGATCAATCCGGCAATAGATACGCCCAGAATCAACATGCGGCATAAATTACGCACCAGATTTCTCACCCATTGATTTAAGCGTATGAAATAATCTTTCATAAATTCTGGCCATCCTGACCGGATGCAAGCATATCCAATATCGCTTCGCCCGCCATCCAGATATCACCAGCGCCAAAAGTGACCACAACGTCGCCTTCTTCAAGTTGGGGAACCAGAACAGAGGGAACATCAGAAATAGATGAGATATAACATACATCCACGCCGCTCTTCCTGACTGGTTCTAATAGTATTTCTCCTGTAACTCCAGGAACGGGCAATTCACGCGCAGGGTAAATATCGGTTAAAACCAGTTGGTCCAATCCGACGAAAGATACGCCGAAATCATCGAGTAATTTCATAGTTCGAGAATAAAGATGTGGTTGAAAGACGCCGATCAAACGCTTGGGGCGCCGGTCGAGTAAACCCTGAATAGTAGTTTTTATTTCAGTGGGATGATGCGCATAATCATCCAGAACCGTAATGCCCCGGTAAGAGCCTTTATACTCCATACGCCGCTTGACGCCTTCAAATTTCACCAGCGATTCGAATACTTGCGCAAATGGAAGATTCAACACGGAACTAACAGCTACAGTCGCCAAGGCGTTATGATAATGACCTTTGCCCGATAGTTGCAATTTCAATAAACCTATATCGCGGCCACGAACCGAAACGTTGCCTTGGCATCCATTGGCGTCAGCCTTGTAACCACTTCCCCGGATATCAGCCGATTCAGAAAATCCATAAGTTATGACCTGACAATCAGGACGAATAATTAATTTTTTGCAATGCGGACAATCAGCCGAAATCAGCACCTGGCAATTTTCAGAGACGCCTTGCAGGAAAAGGTTGAACTGCTCAATGATGGCGTCAATATTTTCGTAAAAATCAAGATGATCAGCGTCAATATTATTTATAATGGCTATCTCAGGTTTGAGATATATGAAGGAGCCATCGCTCTCATCACCTTCGGCGATAGCCCATTCACCACGCCCCACATGAACATTGCCTCCCAGAGAAGCCACGTCACCGCCGATAAAAGCAGTCGGGTCGAGTCCTGTATCCAGAAAAAGGTGAGTCAACAATGCCGTAATAGTGGTTTTGCCATGCGCTCCGGTTACAACCAGAGCGCGATGATCGTTAACCAGACAGCCCAACATACGCGCGCGAGGCCATACAGGAATATTCTGTTGGCGAGCTGCTTGAATTTCGGGATTGGAATCCTTGACCGCAGAAGTAGCGACAATGAGAGATGCACCGGTTATATTATCCGCATTATGGTCGTGAAATATCTTGATACCGAGCTGCTCAAGGCGCTCGGTCACGACGTTATACGATGGGTCTGAACCGGTAACGTTATACCCGAAGGCATGAAGAACTTGAGCCAGCCCGCTGACTCCAATTCCACCGATGCCTATCAGGTGTATATGATTGAACCCACATAGGGATTCCACCTGTTGCATTGCCCTCAACCTTTCGACTATTTCAACCCTAATTTAAATCACAAAATAAAATTAATTATCAAACACTAAATCAATGTCTTATATATCCAAAAGCCGTAATAGTTCTTTGGCGATGGTTGGCGCTGCATCGCGTTTAGCGAGCGATAAAGCGCATTGTCCCATTGCCAGACGTTCTTCATCGCGCTGTAAAAGCGAAGATAAATATTCGCTCAACCGTTCCGGCGTCAAGTCTTGCTCTTCGATCAGGTAAGCGGCGCCAGTATTCTGAAAACCTCTGGCGTTAATCAATTGATGATCCTCACTGGCGAATGGATAAGGGATCAAAATTGAAGGAAGCCCCAGTAATGCAATTTCCGATAAACTCCCTGATCCCGCCCGGCTGACTACAATATCCGTTTTTTTATAAACTTCCGCCATATTTTCAATAAACGGCGTCAATTCAACCTGGTCTGGTTTTGGCAAAGAAACCGCCCAATCATAATTTTTTTCACCCGTTTGAATCAAAGCCCTATAAGCCACTCCACGATCACTGATTTTCTGCAATACCGTCAAACCAATCTCAACCAGTTTCCGGGCGCCCTGACTGCCGCCCATGATTAATACAAAAGGGCCGTCTTTTTTCTTATAAGCTGACGCCGAATCCATTGCTTCCTGTAATTCTTTCCGCATTGGAAGACCCGTTGTAACCATCGACGCGCCGCTCAAATATTCCCGTGTTGAATCGAATGTCAAAAAAACCCGGTCACACCGGGAAGCCATGATCCGGTTGACCAGACCGGGAACGGAATTCTGTTCGTGAAGCGCCAGTTTCCAGCCTGCCAGTTTTCCGGCAACCATTGCGGGCGCCGCAGTATATCCTCCGACGCCGAATACAACGCCCTTGGATTGACGCCTGAGCAACAACCAGCATTTAATCAAAGCAGCGGCAAAACGCCATAAAGCTAATAAATTTTTCAGCGAAATTTTGCGCCGCAATCCAGACAATTTAAAACCCCGGAAAGGGATATTCCTTTGTTCAACTTCACTACGGTCTCTATTGTTTTCACGGCTAATATACAGCAATTCAATATCCGGCTCAGCTTCACGCAACGCTTCGGCAACAGCAAGCGCTGGAAACAGATGCCCGCCGGTTCCTCCACCCGTGATAACAATAGTTCTTCTATTATTTCTCAATTGCCACTCTTCTATACAAGTAGTCCCGGTTCTGCATAATTACGCAGAAGCCCAGGCGCGGCGTCGTTTAGCGGGATGCTCTGACGCGCTTTCCGCATCAAACGACTCCTTGGCTACATTCATTAAAAGTCCAATCAACGACATGCTCACTAGCAGGGATGATCTTCCATAGGACAGAAACGGCAGGGCCAAACCTGTGGTTGGAAGACATCCCGTTACCACTGCGATATTCAATGCGGCCTGCAAACTCAAGACTGTTGTACACCCAACCGCCACCAAGCGGCCAAAGGGATTGCTGCATCGCATTGCGATCCAGAATCCTAGAAGACAAAGAGTCAGGTATAGACAGATAACTAACGTACAAAGAATAAAACCAAGTTCTTCACCCATAATAGAGAAGATGTAATCTGTATGCGCTTCCGGAATATGCAATTGCCCTTGCCCCTCGCCAAGTCCGACGCCCCATAATCCACCATGAGCGAACGAGTTGCGTGATGTAATGAACTGCAAGGCGGTGTGCGGATATTTATCCGGCTCAAGCCAGCCCCTTATCCTCAAGAATAGATTTGGCTTATAGTACAATGCGGTTAATATGGCGCCGCAAAAAGCAATAAAAACCGGCGCCAAGTGCAGCAGACGTCCACCCGCAACAAACCAGATGCTCAAAACAATCATACCGATAAAGAAAGTTGTACTGTTGTTTGGCTCAATCAGGATCAATCCTAGAGCCAGTCCCACAAACATAATGGGAAAAAGAACTTTGGTTAAAGAACGAACCCGGTCGATACGCCCGGCCCAAGTGGATGATAGATATAAAATCACCGCGATTTTAGCAAATTCTGATGGTTGAAACCTGAACGGACCTAAGGTCAACCAACGATACGCCGCCTTTTTTTCTACGCCAAACTTGGTAAAGACCAAGGCGAGAAGCACAATTGCAAGCAACATGATCCATCGTGAATATCGTTCCCATATATTAAAGTCGCATAAATAGAAAAAGCATAATAAAGCTAATCCGAGACTGATCCCCATTAATTGCTTGCCCATCAATTGATAGACATTACTGTTGTTGATGTTTTCCATCGCGCCTTTGGTAAAGACAAACTGACTGGAACTAAACACCATAATGACGCCCAACAAAACCAGGACGATAGTCAAAAAAAACAAGGAGCCGATAACAAACGGGCCGGTCCGGATCATGCTTTCCACTCCTTCACCGTTTGCTTGAAAATATCACCGCGCACCTTATAGTTTTCGAACATATCCCAGCTGGCGCAGGCGGGAGACAACAAGAGGATTTCGCCTTCAACGCCTTCCCGCAAACCATGCGCCACAGCTGCTTCCAGCGTCTCTTCCACATGGGTTTCGACTAATGGACTCCACGCCTGATTGAATTCTTCCGCCGCCTCACCGATAAGGTAAATCGCTTTCACCTTCTCCCGGATCAACGGTTCGAGAACATCAAGACAGTCGCCTTTAGGACGCCCTCCGGCGATAAGGCGTATCGGGCCGCTCAATGACCGCAACGCCGCCAGGAGAGCATGAACATTGGTCGCCTTGGAATCGTTATAACAACGCATACCCTTTACTTCAGCGACGAATTCCAAGCGATGCGGCAATGACTTAAACGAATCTAAAGCATGCAACGCCTCTTCAAGTTGAACGCCGAAAGACAGGGCGGCGCCTGCGGCCGCCAATGCGTTCAAGGTTTGTTGAGACGGATTATTTGCGAAGGACGGCCAAAGCAGCCGTTCCTCATTCTGGTCATCCCGGTGAATGACGGTTCCTTCGGAGAAAAAGAGGCCATCAGACCCCACTTCATTGATAGCAAATTCTCTTTTTCTCGATGGAACCCACACGGGACAATCGCCCTCAACCCTGGGGCCCAACCATAGTGCCTCATGCGGCGCCTGATTCTTAGCGATATTAAACTTGGTCTGGTAATACTCTTGTTCCGATGTATATCTATCCAGGTGATCCGGAGCGAGATTGGTAATCACTCCCACCCGGGGTTTAAATTCATCAAAAGTTTCACACTGATAACTGCTGACTTCCATAACTAATGGCTTATCGCTTTGGCGTTGGCTATCAACCGCCGCCTGACAGACCGGATAACCGACATTACCCACTTCTTCAGCTTCATGCCCACATTGATTCAAAATATGAGCGATCATGCCGGTAACCGTAGTTTTACCATTAGTGCCGGTAACCGCGATAATCGGTCGCTGTAGAAAACGGCATCCCAGTTCCATCTCGCCCAACAGTGGAATATCGGCCTGACGCAACCAGGTAAAAAATACTCCAGTGGGTGGAACGCCGGGGCTGACAAGGCAAAAATCGATGCCCTGCATAGGTTGAAGGTCGCCAGTCAACACACGGGCGCCACACGGTTCCCATTGTTGCCGAAGCGCTTCAGTCTTGCTTTGATCCGCATCGTAAATCCAGATGGAAGCCCCTTCACGACGCAATAATTCCGTCGCAGCTGAGCCGCTCTGCCCCATTCCCACCACCAGCCCGCATAAGCCTGTCAGGCGGGGCGAGGGTCCAGAGAGAGCCTTCCGGATTTCGTTTTGGTTAATTGTCATCCACATACTCTTTATACTCATACGGTCTTCTCACCGTAAAAAATCTCTTTCATTTATTTCATATTACAATCAGCGTTTTTGGTCTGCCAAAATCAACGCAACTTCAATGTCGCCAGACCTAGAAAGGCGAAAACAGCCGCTATAATCCAGAATCGCGTTACAATGGTGGTCTCTTTCCACCCCATCATTTCAAAATGATGATGCAGCGGCGCCATCAAAAAAATTCTCTTCCCGCCTCGATAACGGTAGCTGGTAACTTGCAAAATCACGGACAGCGCTTCCATCACGAATACGCCGCCAATAATCAGTAGCAATAATTCCTGCTTAATCAGAACCGCCAAGGTTCCCAAAGCGCCGCCTAAAGCTAATGATCCAGTATCTCCCATGAAGATTTGAGCGGGATGGGCGTTGTACCATAAAAAGGCCATGGTCGCGCCAACCAGCGACATGGCGAATACCGTCAACTCGCCGCTATGCGCAATATAGAGAATATCCAGATAGTTGCTGGTATCCGTACGGCCTACAACATAGGTCAACGCTGCAAACGCCATTGCCGCAACAATAACGCAGCCGCTGGCCAAACCATCCAAACCGTCAGTCAGGTTTACCGCATTGGACGAACCGGTAATAACCAGGGCCACGAAAGGAATATACAAAATTCCTAAGGGAATAAATACGTTCTTAAAAAAAGGCATAGAAAGATCAAATGGCCGTTGAGGAACCAGCGGGTGAATAAAATACAACGCAAACCCCAACGCCGATCCGATTGCCAATTGAACGACAAACTTTTGCCGCGCCCGTACGCCCTTATATTTCTTCTCCGCCAGTTTGGTGTAATCATCCAGGAAACCGAGCGCCGCCAGCGCCCACATGACGATCAAGCAAGTCCACACCAGATGGTTCGACAGGTTGCCCCACAGCAGCATGGAGATGCTTACCGCCGCCACAATAAGCGTACCGCCCATAGTTGGCGTTCCAGATTTTTTCTTATGCTTTTCGTATAATTCCTTGACGCCTTCACCACGGATGGTCTGCCCGATCTTCATCACTTGCAGCCAACGTATGAAATAGGGACCGATCAGAACGCCGATAAACATCGCCGTAACTGCAGCCATAGCCGAACGGAACGAAATGTATTGCAGAACGTTCAGAAAACCTAAACCTTCATAAATCTTTGATAATGGAAAGAGGTATAATAAAGCCATGATCAGCCTTTAACCCCCTTCCCTGCCTGGTTGAGATAATCAGTGGTTATTTCACGGTCATCGAATGGAGTTTTTTCACTACCTATGATCTGATAAGTTTCATGACCTTTGCCGGCTACCAGGAAAATATCGCCTTCTTTAAGTTCAGCAACGCCAGCCTTTATGGCTTCCTTGCGTTTGGGTATCACATCATATTTTTCTTTACCCGCCGTCATGCCTGCTTCAATATCCTTAATAATCATATCAGCATCTTCGGTGCGGGGATTATCTGAAGTCACAATCACATGATCGCTGAAGCGCAAGGCGATCTCGCCCATCATGGGGCGCTTGCCTTTATCCCGGTCTCCCCCGCATCCAAACAGAGTAATAATGCGGTTATGGGGAATAGCGGTTAATGCATGGAGACATTTCTCAAGAGCATCAGGAGTATGGCAATAATCAACCACGACCTGCGCGCCGATGCTATTGGGAATCGACTCCAGCCGCCCGGGAACAGATGGCATAAGTTCTACGCCTTTACGGATGACATCCAGAGGGACGCCTCCCGCCCAAGCGGCCGATACCGCCGCTAGTATATTGGCGACATTATGAAGACCAACCATTTGGGTGTGAATCGGGAAATGATCGCCGAAATGAGTCTCGAGCGTAAAGGTGCTGCCCGACAAACGAATATCAACATCTCTGGCGCGGAAATCCGCATCACGGTTGATGGCGAATGATATTTTCTTCTTTAACTGCACTTCATCAAAATATTGCCGTCCCGTTTCATCGTCAAAATTAAACACGCCAACGCCATTGTCGGTCATATAATCGGTGAAGAGCCGTTTCTTGGTTTCACGGTAATGACTCATATCTTTATGAAAATCCAAATGATCTTGCGACAGATTGGTAAACAGAGCGACGCCGAACTTGATCTCATCCACCCGGTGCAAAGCCAATCCATGCGAAGAGACTTCCATAACCACATTCTTAACCCCTGCATCAACAATTTCCCTTAATATGCGCTGCATTTCATGCGGTAAAGGAGTCGTATTAGGAGCTGGGATTTGAATATCGTCATAGCGATATTCAATCGTCCCGATTAATGCCGTTGCACGATCAGCAGTTTTAAGGATTGATTCAAGTAAAAAAGCAGTGGTCGTTTTACCGTTTGATCCGGTAATGCCGAAGACTTTTAAAAGTCGAGCGGGATGATCATAGAAATTGGCCGCTACTCTGGGAAGAGAAGCCAGCGAATTCTCTACAATAATTTGGTTTTTGAGGGAGCAATCGCAGAAATGATCCACTATCGCCGCAGCCGCGCCGTCACGTCCGACCTGGTCAAGAAAATCATGACCATCTGACGCTCCGCCGCGTAGGGCGACGAAAAGACTCCCGTCTTCAACCTGCCGTGAGTCGCACGTCAGGCTTTTGAAAACGCGGGGAATCTCTCCATGCACTTCACTTATGGCAACACCCTCAAAAACACGATCAGCCTTGATCATGCTCATTACCTCATCGGTTTCATTAAACCGCAAAATCCGAGTACCCAACCTAAACGCAAAAGGCCTAATCCAATCTGATTAACGCTGGACAACCACGTCAGGTTTATCAGAGATTGCCGGGTCAGTCAGCGCCGGTTCACAATAAACCACGCCAATGTCGATTCCTCTATCGACCACCATTCCCGGTAGGACAGACTGTTTAACAACCTTGCCCGATCCTTCGAATCGGGCTTTAACTCCAAGCATAGCAAGATATACATAAGCCTCACGGATCGATAATCCAGTCAAGTCCGGCATCATGCCATCTTGCGCAGGCGGCGCAGGATTCAAAGAGACCGGCATTTGATGTGAAACACCAAATGGTTTCTTTATCGAAGCAATTTGGCTCCGCTTGGATGATTCTTTTGCCTCTTTATCCATCGCCGCAATAAATTGCGGATCAGTTTTATCTGTAGGACTCATGCCCCAATAGGCGATCAGTTCTTCAGCAATCTTCTGAAAAACAGGCCCGGCCACTTCACCGCCGTATTTTAGTTTCTTCGGTTCATCAACCACTACTACAATGACAGCCTGGGGATCTTCGGCTGGGAAAAAACCGGCAAAAGAGGCAATGCGCATCCCCTTGCCATAGGTACCAACCTGGGGATCGTATTTTTGAGCGGTTCCGGTTTTCCCTGCGATATGAAATCCGGGGATACGAACCATTCGTCCGGTTCCATCAGGGTCTTCAGTTACATCTATCATCATCTGCACGATCTGTTCAGCAACCCGGTTAGATAAAATCCGCTCAGGTTTTGGCTTTTCCACCAACTGAAACAAACCGTCTCTTCTTCTTTTTGAAAGAAGGACTTGAGGTTGACAATAAAGCCCGCGATTGGCCAGGGCGCAATAAGCCGCCGTTAAAACCAGCGTGTTCGTTGAAATTTCCTGCCCGAATGGTATCGCACCAATCGATGAGGGCTGCCACTCATCCGGCGTACGAAGAAGGCCCCCGGTTTCACCAGGGAGATATTGCGTGGTCTTCTCTCCGCTATTCTTAAAACCGAATCGGCTTAAATAGTTATGCAGTATTTTAGCTTGACCGCGAAAATCATAGGGATTTTCTCCCAAACGCTGAGTTATCTTAACCATGCCAATATTGCTTGATCGAACCAGAATGTCGTGGACGGTTAAATCTTCAAAATGATGAATATCATCTCTGATCGTTTTTTTATTAAAAAGGTAGTATCCCTTTTCACAATAGAACGACATTTGCGGCGTTACGACTCTTTGTTCCAAAGCAGCGCTTAATATAAAAGGCTTCAGAACTGAGCCTGGTTCGAAAACATCTGTTAGTAGACTATTTTTCCTTAATTCCAAGTTAAAATCATTATAATTATTGGGATCAAAAGTAGGGTAATTAGCCATGGCCAAAATTTCGCCGCTGCCGGGATGCATAACCACAGCATGAGCTTTCAATGCTGAAGTCTTTTGACAGGCTTTCTTCAATTCCCGTTCAACCACATATTGAATATAACTGTCAATTGTCAACAAATAATCCATGCCGCGGGTTTGAATCTTGGTATAATCAGCATCAGCAATCATCCGGCGTCGTTTGTCTTTATCGGCCAGCACCGGTTGGGCGAATCCTTCGAGATTGTCATTCAAAGTCATCTCAAGACCCGACAAGCCGTTATTATCCATTCCAGTGAATCCAAGCACATGGGCCGCCAGAGATCCTTCTGGATAAAAACGCGCCGGAGACGGCTTAAATTCAACTCCCGGAATAGCGGCTTTTTCAACTTTATCCTTCAACGATTCGGGAACCGCTTTTTTAATTTCTCTCCATTTGACATTATCGCGTTGCAGAGCAGCGATATCACCCTGAATACTACTCATGGGAAGGTCTAATAGAAGGCCCAATTTCAAAACAGTTTCAGCAATATTCTCATTGCGCTTTTTCAAAACAGTTTCAGTAATATTCTCAATGCGATCTTTGGCAATGGATATGGTATACAATTTTTTATTCAGAGCGAGGGAGCGTTGATTGCGGTCTAAAATCAAACCACGGGTAGATGGAATAGTTAAAACATAATTACGCGCCTTATCACTGGTCGCCAGAATTTTAGGCGCTTCCAGGATTTGCAATACATAGAGCCTCACAATCAGTCCGGCGAATACCATCACCATGACGATCATCAAAACTCCAATACGCATAAAAGAAATCTGTTGTTTTTCCACTACGCCTACTCAACTAATCCACGCAACCATTTATAGGTGGATTGTCTCAAATTCTGCCACCCTTTTCTCATATTAGCCAAAGGACTTTCATCTTTTAATAAAACAGACGGGGCGCCTGGAATGCCAGCGCGCCCGACCAAGCCATCGACTTTCAATTCGATAGCCGGACGCCGGGGCGGACCCAAATGAGGCAGAATGGTTTCAATCCGCTCCGCAATACGGCTATACCGCTCTAATTCACCAATCCGGTTATCTAATTTACTCAATTGATCCAATAATTCTTTCTTCTCTTCATAGGCAATAGTCAAACTATACCGGATGCGTTTAACTTCCATTGATGATTGAACAATCAAAATAACGCCCCCAAACAGAATGATCAAACATAGATAACCGAGGAATCCACGGGTCACATTGATAAGACTATCAAACTCATCCGTCCGGTTGCGTTTCATTTCCAGATATATTCCTTAATCCGTTTTAGCGCATTCCAAGACGCGCAGCTGTGCGCTGCGGCTTCTGGGATTCCGTTGTTGTTCAGCTGCGCATGGTCGAATTGCTTTCCGGGTAATAATTTTCCCTTTTTCCGGGTCTTCCCGACCAGTCACCGGAATCCCCGGCGCATGAATAATCGGACGACAAAATCCGCGGTATAATTCCTTGACAATACGATGTTCCAAGGAATGATACGACAACACGGCCACGCGTCCTTCCGGACTCAAATGATGCAGAGCCGCCTTTAGTCCGGTACGCAAAGATTCAAGTTCGTCATTCACCACAATGCGCAACGCTTGAAAAACCCTTGTAGCGGGATGAATGCCTTCCTTATACCGGTTTCGCTCTGGAATAGCATTAATCACCACATCCGCCAATTCCTGCGTTGTATCAATCGGCGAATCTTTCCTGACCCGAACAATAGCTTTAGCGATACGCCGAGAAAATCTCTCATCTCCGTATCGCTTAAAGATGCTGGCCAGTTCACTTTCGCTCCATAGATGGATCACATCTTTGGCGGAAAGAGCCTGGCTTTGATCCATGCGCATATCCAACGGGCCGCTTCTCATAAAACTGAATCCCCTTTCGCTCTGATCAACTTGCGGTGAAGAAAACCCAAGGTCGAAAAGAAACAAATCGGCGAATTCAACTGCTTCCTCTTCCAGAACCGACTCCAGTTCTTCGAAGCCGACATTATGCATGCTTATCCGGAATGGCGCATTCTTAAACTTATCTTTACAAGCCTTTATAGCATCACGGTCTCTATCAATTCCGATCAACCTATCATCCTGGCCGAAATCTTTAGTTAAAACGGCGCTGTGGCCGCCATATCCCATGGTGCAATCAACCAGAATCCTGTTTGGTTTATATGATCGAAGTTGTTCAGCAACTTCACTTTCCATAACCGGAATATGCATTTCCGGTTCAGTATTCATTATTGGTTTTCCTTCTTATTCTGTTCAGATTCAATTGATTCAATGGTTTTCTGGCCTTTAGCCAATTTCAGCACTTCTGGAAACCGTTCCGTCAAAGTCGCATCATCAACGGCAACTTGATCTCTATAATATGTATAATTCCATACCGTAACTTTATCCCAATCGCCCAAAAGCATAGTCTTACCGCTTAACCGTGCGTAATCAGCCATCTCAGGAGGAATAACAATCCGGCCTTCCTTCTTATCCATCTTGACTTCACGCGCCTGAGCGAATATTTGATGACGCACCGTCAAACCGAAATCGGTATAAAGATCCAAATCGCTGATTGATTCCGCCAAAGGTATAAAATTGCATTCCGGGAATATAGCCAGTGATCTCTTGAGCCAGGGAATCATAATCAAAGCGGATTTACCCAATCTTTCGCGAAACTGAGCAGGCATAACTATGCGAAATTTCGCATCAACATTTCGCTCAAACGAGCCAATAAGCCGATTCACCTCCAGCGTTGCCGGAGGAGCGGGATTTACCGACTGCACATTATTACTTATGGTAATTTCACCGCTCATCTACTTAACTCGCCCCTCCATCTGGGTTTTATTGGAAAATTCAAGGGTGTAATTGGGTAAAACCTGGGTAATTATGGATATTACCATGTTATTTTGATAGACGCAAGTAAGAATTTGTTAAAAACAGAAGACTTTTTTCTGTTTTTCATTGCAAATCACGTAAACAGACGTTCAGTTTTATTACAATTACTAACAATTATTTGAATCTATCTATCTATGGAAGTAATACTTAGATCAAAATATATTAAAAGAAGTAAAACTTAGACCAGAATCTACCTCTCTTATCTAATCCACTAAATTCTGTTAGATTGCTCCTGAATAAAAAGGAGATTGACGCAAATGAACGCCTTTGGGTTAACTGTCTGGGATTGGATCGTGTTAGCGGTATATCTCGCCGGGATAACCTGCATCGGTCTCTACGCCGCAAGATACGTTAAAGATACCGCCGATTATTTCATGGCGGGGCGCCGTTTTCGCAAGTCCTTTATGGTCTTCTTCACCTTCGGGGCGGGAACTCATTCCGACCAGGCGGTCAGCGTTGCATCCAAAACCTACACCGATGGACTATCCGGCATCTGGTACCAGTGGTTCTGGTTATTCAATACTCCTTTTTACTGGTTATTCCCTCCCATCTTCCGCCGTATGAGAGCGCTGACAACAGCGGATTTCTTCGATCTGCGCTATGCCAAATCAGTAGCGGCTCTCTTCGCGTTCGTCGGCATTTTCCAAACCGTAGTTAACCTGGGAACCATGCTCAAAGGCTGCGGTTCCATGATTACCGCCGTCAGCGGAGGAAGCATCAATGAAATAGGCGCTGTAGTTGTGGTAACCATTTTGTTCGTGGTCTATGGCATAGCAGGAGGATTAAGCGCCGCCATCCTTACCGACTTCGTCCAGGGCATACTGACGATATGCCTTTCATTTCTGGTTCTTCCATTTGCGCTTCAAACAGTGGGGGGCATTGCGGGATTAAAAGAGACCATTAGCGATCCCCAGATGTTCTCGCTGGTGGTTCCCGGAGGAATCGGCGTTTTTTATATTACCATGATCACCATCAATGGACTGGTCGGCATAGTCACCCAACCGCATGTCATGGGCAATTGCGCGGCGGGTAAAACCGAGATGGATGTCCGCGTCGGTTTCTGCTATGGAAATATGCTGAAACGAGTATGCACGGTGGCCTGGACCCTGACCGGACTTTGCGCCATAGCCATGTATCCCGGACTTAGTACAAAGCTGCAAATCGACCAGACCTACGGCCTGATGGCCCGCGACCTGCTTCCCCTGATTTTACCGGGCTTGGTTGGCCTTTTCATAGCATCACTCTTAGCGACGGTAATGTCGTCATGCGATGCATGGATGATCGCATGTTCGGCGCTCTTCACTGAAAATGTATATAAACCTTTTTTCGCTCCGAACAAATCAGAACAACATTATGTTAAAGTTGGACGTATAGTAGCTGGTTTAATCGTCTTGGTCGGAATCCTTGTTGCGTTTTCTCTGGAAAGCGTCCTTGATGGACTTGAGTTGTTCTGGAAAATCCAGGCCATGATGGGCATAGCCTTCTGGGTAGGATTATTCTGGAGACGCGCCACCGTGGCAGCCGCCTGGATATCAACCCTGACCGCGTTTTTAGCCATGATAGTCACCGGACGCCTAGGCCCGAACCAATTGCCCGAGTTCATGCTCTATAACGGCGCCATCTATCTGCCCTACCAGATGGTGATCTATCTGATGGTTGGACTGATAACCATGATCGTGGTCAGCCTTTTCACCAAACGGGTTGATTCATCCAAACTAAACCGGCTATACCGTGCGCTCCACACGCCAGTAGCGCCCGACGAGCATCCCGCTGAACCGTTCGAAGTACCGGAAGACTCTCAGCCTGAACCACCTCGCAAAATCATCAATCACCCTGACTGGGAGATCGGTTGGCCCAGCCGCATTGATATAATCGGCTTTATAATTGCATGGATATTAGTAGCCGCCCTAATCGGAACGGTCTACTGGATTGCGGGGATGTAGAGACATAGACTAATATTTGACTTTTCATTTTTTAACAAATGAATCAACTTAAAGGAGAAGACATAATGTTTAAGATCAACAAGAGTGTTATTATGATTTTAGGTTTACTGCTGCTCATCAGTTCGGCGAACTGCGTTATGGCCAGCGGGTCTTCGCAGAAGGCGCCCTTTCGACTGGGCATGATAGGTCTCGATACATCACATGTTATTGCTTTTACTCAAATATTTAATGATCCAAACAACAACGAACACGTACCTGGCTTTAAGGTAGTGGCTGGCTTCAAAGGTGGAAGCGCCGATATTCCATCCAGCGCTGACCGGGTTGATGGTTATACCAAGAAATTACAGGATGAATGGGGAGTTAAAATATATGATTCAGTTGAGGAATTATGCCAGAATGTTGACGGCGTTCTAATTGAAAGCGTCGATGGCCGTCCCCATCTGGGCTATGCCCGCGAAGTTATCAAAGCCGGTCTGCCTTTCTTCGTTGATAAACCGGTTGGCGGTAGTTATGAAGACGTTTTGGAAATCGCCAAACTGGCTAAAAAGGCGAACGTCCCCTGGTTCGGCGGATCAAGCCTGCGTTGGTGGAGCGGAATGCGTGATGCGCTTGATCCCGAAAAAATCGGTGAAGTGCTGGGCTGCGATGCTTATTCGCCATGCAGTTATGAAAAAAGCCACCCCGATCTTTTCTGGTATGGCGTACATGGAATGTCGCTGCTATACGGCGCCATGGGTCCCGGTTGCAAAACAGTAAGCCGTACCCACACCGAAGATACCGATGTGGTTGTCGGCGTGTGGGATGATGGCCGGATCGGAACTTTCCGGGGACTCCGGGCGGGCAAACACAATTACGGCGCCCGCATCTATGGAACCAAAGGCAACTCCACCGTTGAAGGACATAGTTATAAAGGCTTGATGGAAGCGATATCCAATTTCTTCAAAACCAAACATCCTCCAATTTCCGCTGAAGAGATTGTAGAGATTTACGCTTTCATGTATTACGCAGACATCAGTAAAGAGCAGGGCGGCAAACCAGTACAATTGCCAGAGATTTCTCTGGATTAATACGCCTGATAAATGCTTGGTGCACTACAATAAATAATTGAATTTGAGTACTTTTAGATTACTTTTTTGTCTGAATCAGGATGTTCAGGATTTGTCGGATGGACAGGATTTTTTATCATTAACGGTTTTTACTATTTAGATAATCCGATTATCCTGGGCGCCCATCATGTAAATCCTATCATCCTGGGTATCCTGGTTCAGACAGTTTTTTAATTTTTTCGTTAATCAATAAGTACTCACTTTCCAGATGAACCATTATTATTTCTATTGCGAGGCCATAATGAAAAAACAAGCATTTACCCTGATTGAGTTATTGATCGTAGTCGCCATTATTGGAATCCTGGCGGCGATTGCCGTTCCCAATTTTCTGAATGCGCAGATTCGCGCTAAAATAGCACGGGTCGAAGCAGACCTGCAAGCCATGACAACCGCTATTGAAATGTATCGCATGGATAATAACGCTTACCCCGATTCATGCTCTTTAGAAGTAATGGGTTCGGTTCAATTTCGCGCCGGGGAAATCTGGGCGCCGGTCGCCTATACCAGCGTGGCGCCGGTTGATCCGTTCAATACCGCCGAAGGCAGCCGCACCAGTACTTTCGCATCCAAAGAATACTTTTACATCAATGAAGGTCCATGCCATTGGTTCGACGACCGCCTGGATTGGGCGGCGGAGAATGTCGCCGGGGCGCCCAATAAACCGCATTATATTCTAGCCAGTCAGGGGCCGGATAATCTCTCCGAATTACAAGACAACCGCCTGGCGCTGGATTACTCTTCAAGTAATGGCCTGGTAAGCCAAGGCGACATACTTGTATTCGGTGCAGGCGGGAGAAAATAACTTATTTTTGAGCGCCGCTTTACAATTATTACTTCTGGATATAGTAATGATGCAGGCAGATTCTCCTTATCTTCGTGGGGATTTATCATGTTGAATCGTGGAAAATTTATTTCAAATAGTGTTTTAGCCCTAATTGCACTTTTAATATTCTCTTCATGCAGCCGACCAAAAGAAGAACCGCCAAAGTCGTTGATGGAATTATATGAAATCATCTCGACCAAAAACTTTATCGATTTAACCCACTCATTTGAACCGGGAATCCCTAATTGGTCGGTTTTCCCGAAAGAAAAAAGAGAAACTATTACCCGTTATGAACACGTGAAAGAAACAAATGAGAATGGTTTTTTTGCAGAAATCTATACTCATGTCGGGCAATGGGGCACTCATGTCAACGCACCCTCTTATTTTGCGCCGGACTTGAGAACTCTTGATCAGATACGTGTTAAAAAAATGTTCCTCCCTTTAGTATTGATTGATGTGCATAACAAAGTGCTTGATAATCCGGATTATACATTAACTGAAGAAGACGTTTGGTCTTGGGTGGATCGTAATGGCTCAATACCCGAAGACGCCTTTGTCGTTATGCGGACTGATTGGTCCAAACGATGGCCAGATAAAGCAGCTATGCAAAATGAAGATGAAAACGGAGTCGCCCATTACCCTGGCTGGAGCCAGAAAGCATTAACTATATTATGTGAAGTATTTGAAATATCCGCTATCGGATACGAAACACAGTATACCGATCCGGGCATTGCTGTCAGTAAAGGCGACCATAGTTTGCAGAAATATTTCCTGAGTCAAAATTTATTTCAAATTGAATTATTGACAAATCTTGATAAACTCCCTGAATTTGGCGCATTAGCAGTAGTAAGTTTTCCAAAACCCAAGAACGGTTCCGGGTTCCCGGCGCGAGTTTTCGCCATTGCGCCTAACTGATTTGATTCTCTAATTCATGGCTTTTGCACAAGTGTTATTAAAATTCCCCCTCACCCTGGCCATCTCCCGCCGGGAGGGAATTCTGTTAATCAAAAGTTATGGTTGAGGAAAAAAACATTACTCCCAATCACAAAAACCGCGCGATTGGTTCGCCGAGTATTAGTTTATCGCCATCGTGGGCGATTGGTTCGACTGTGTCTTTGGGGAAAAGCATCATAACCGTGGAACCCAGTTTGAAGCCGCCCATAAGTTCAGCGGATTTATATCGGCCGCCTTCATGGGCCAGGCATTCGATTCCGCTGACTAGAAATGATCCGACTAATACTATAACCAGCGGCGTTCCATTTTTGGCTTCGCAGTATAGAACCAGCCTTTCATTGCGGGTTTCTCCTGATTTCATAAATACGATGGGTCGGCAAAATGCGGGATGATAATCCATACGCTTAACCGTTAGTTCTGTGGGGAAAAGAAGGTAATGAATATTAAAAGGCGAAAGGTATTGATTGAAGCACAAGCCTCCATCAAAAGTCTCTTTCATCGCATCATCATGCACAATATCTTCAAACGAATAGTTCTCTTGGCGGCCAAGGGCATGTTTACCATGAATCTCACCGGTAGAGCGCAGCGTTTGAATTTCCGCTATTTTTGATTCCGCTGAAGAAACAATAACATCGTCGTCAACCCGGATATCCGCTTGTTTTCCTTCACGAAGAAAAAAACGGTTCAATACTATTACGTCAGCCAATCGTTCTATAAAAGAGCGTTTACGTGGAAAAGGATTCTGTTTAAAGGCGTCAAAGGGATGCATTTTTGTTATAATCTACTTAAAATAATTATTTGTTAGAGTGACATCCAAAATTCACGTGTATCGAAAGCACTGAATTTGTTCAATAAACCGTTTTCCGGGGTTGAGAACTATCGCTTTAAGACGCATCATTTTGAGAATCACTCTAATATATCTGCCTGATTGATAGTGAACCCGATAAGAAGTTTTTTAAAGGGGGACATTATTAATATTTCAGTTCTACTAATAAATAAGTTATAAAGGGAACAACAATGAAAACACTACAAAACTATATAACCAAGCCTCTGACTATTGCTCTACTTATAATTGCTTTTACATTACCGAAAGCATTTTCCGCAAAATCCGATATTCCAACTTTGAAAAAAATAACTAAAAATGGCGTTACTGTCGAATATCTACCTCATCTGGAATCGCTGGCCAAACAGATTCATCCCTGGCTTTGTCAACAATTAAAGGATAATCCTTTCGATTATCACCGCGACTATAAAAAATTAGATGACAATCAAAGCAAAATAATCACCTTTATCGAACAACAGTTGGCTTTCAATAAGCCATCAAAGGCTTTAACTGAATCGATGAATAAAATTCTGCATAAGTTTCAAAACGCAGGCAAACTATTCCCCGATTTCAGGCATACCCAACTATGGCTCAAAGACGACTTGAAGAAATATCTAGATGGAGGCGGAACAATCCCCGGTTATACCTATACTCCAGGACCAGACGGGCAAAACCAACTGACCATGGGACAAGGATTTTACGCCAATGATATCAAGGATTCCAAACCTATTGAATTCCATTCACCGCTAATGCCGGTAATCATTAAAACTAACAACGCCGAAGAATATTTAAGTGAAACAAAGAAAACGATTGAATCAAATATTGATAATATTTCCAAGGCGACCTTTTTACCGCTCAGCGTATTATTAAAATCCATCTCTGAGATGGCGGTGCAAGAACAAAGCAATCCCCCTATGCGTCTCATTCGTTGGTTCAACTCCGGGACGGCGGGATATCTGACCTGGCGAATTCTGAACGATTTTGTATCAGAAAAAACCGCCAGTATTTATCTGGAAACTATCAACGTTGAGCCTTACGTCAAGAATAAACATATTATCCAATTATTGCATTGGACGGGAGACAAAGCCCCAAATGAAAAATTTGACCAACGACAACAGTATATCAAAAACGCCCGCGAATTATTCGCTTCTTATGAAATTATAGAACTGGTTAAACGTCATGGGCCGGATACGATCAAAAAAGTTTTTACCGAATTAAGGAAACTTGATCCATATGATGAAGAACAGATAAATTCCGCACCAAAAACTATTTCCGGAGAAATTGTTGGAAAAAATATCGAATTAATCGTAAAAGCCATCCAGAAAGTAACCGGCGAAGATATCCGGCCTCGACTGCTTGAGTATTCAAAAGCCAAAACTACCAATTAAAGTTGAAAAATATTATGACAAACGCCTCAGTAGAATACGTCCATGGTTATGCTGAACACGAATTGCAACGCTTGCGAGACCAATCCGATACATTAAGCGACCTGCTGCATCACGACACCAGATACCCTGCAGGCAGCCGGGTATTAGAAGCAGGTTGCGGCGTCGGAGCGCAGACTATAAATTTGTTAAAAAACAGCCCCGAGGCCGATATCACTTCGCTAGATATTTCCATGGAGTCGATCCATCGCGCCAGAGATGCTGTCAGCGGCGGCGACTCGCTAATCCCGTTTTTACAAGCCAATATTTTTGGATTGCCATTTGCGCCGGATACCTTTGACCACATTTTTGTCTGCTTCGTATTGGAACACTTACCCAATCCGGAAGAGGCGCTGCAACGTTTGAAAACCATATTAAAGCCGGGTGGAACATTGACCGTTATCGAAGGCGATCATGGTTCCTGCTATTTCTATCCAGATAGTGAAAATGCGCGTCACGTTTGGAACTGTTTGGTCGATGCGCAAGCGCAACTAGGCGGCGATTCACTGATCGGACGCAGATTATACCCCCTGCTGCACCACGCTGGCTTCCAGCAAATCAACGTAACGCCGCGTGTTGTTTACGCCGACCACAGCCGCCCCCAATGGGTGGAAGGATTCACCATCAAAACCATCTGCGCCATGGTCGAAGGAGTCCACCAACGGGCGCTGGAAATGAAACTCACCGATGAAAAACGCTGGGATGCCGGGATGAAAGCTTTACGCAAAACCGCAGAGGCGCCCGATGGGGTATTTAATTACTCTTTCTTTAAGGGCATCGCAGTGAAAGAACGCTAAGTTCAAAGCAGTGTCACAAATTACTGAACGGGATATCCGAATAATACTTGGATATCCCGTTTTTTTATTTGACTTTTCCTTTTATTCCATGAGATAATAAATCAATACATTGTTTGCATAACATCCAAGGTTTAATTCCAATAGTTTATCAGGAGAATCAAGATGAGATACAAAGGATTCACACTGATTGAATTGCTGATCGTCGTAGCCATTATTGGAATATTAGCCGCCATCGCCGTGCCCAATTTTCTCAACGCCCAAGTGCGCGCCAAGGTCTCCCGCTCCCTTGCTGATCAGCGGACTATGGAGTTGGCCATTCTTCAATACATGTTCGATTACAATGACAACCCTCCCCACTCGCACGAGATAAACCAGAATTGGTGGCTGACT
Source organism: bacterium (assembly GCA_963662285.2). Taxonomy (GTDB): domain Bacteria; phylum Hinthialibacterota; class Hinthialibacteria; order Hinthialibacterales; family Hinthialibacteraceae. Next base: position 1,333,108 of record CAXXMV010000002.1, on the reverse strand, counting down.
ACTCCAGTAGCTTATTTGTCCAGTTTTATGTACGATCCCTTTCAAGACATCGCGACTGCAAGAGATCAGTTTGAAGGCGAATTGCGCTTAAATAAATTGCAGCATCATTGGGATCCCTATGATCATAGATATTGGCCCGGCCTGGCGCCCAATTATTTCGATCCTGCTGTCAATCCGGATTTTGGGCCACGACAACAGGCGATAGGAGTCATCATCGGCTTGGGACCTTCCGTCACCTACAAAGGCGCCAGCACCGCAGATTGGCATCCTTATGAAATGTCCAACGGCCTGCGCAGCATAGGCGTCATCCGTCGTTATGTTCCCGGACGCCCTAAAGTCGATTTCCCCATGCCATAAAAATTAATCTTTTTTACGGAATTCACTTGATACACTGAATCATTCCTGGTAAATTAAGTTTGTTTTAATTAAATGTCAGTGCATATTTTAATCAAGGAGGTTTTATTTCTGATGAAAGCATCTGTATTTGTAGTAACCCTTTTCGCTCTGGTCTTGGTGGGAGTGCCAGGATTCAGCCAGGAAGCGGAACCAGTATCAAGTTTAAGCAGCCCGTCGGGGGCAGTGGGCGACCTCTCCATTCAATTTAAGGGCGTGTCTTCTTTAGGCGCAGACGATCCTGATGGTCTGCTCAATATTATTGAAGGCCCAATCACGATTGAATGCTGGGTTCAACTTGACGCTTTCAACGACTATTGGACTGGTTTGGCATCCTGGGGATTCACCTATAAGATGGGAATCGCTGATAATGGTGAATTCCTCTTCACATTCTTCGGAGTAGTCGATATTTTCAGCGGTTACTCACTACTTCCCTTTGTCGGCGATGGCCAATGGCATCACCTCGCCGCCGCTTGGGAACCAGGCGCTGGCGTTTCTTTCTATGTTGATGGCGTAATGGAAGCTTTTGTTGAACAAACAGGTGTTCCACGTGAACCACAAACAACAAATTTCACCGTCGGTGGTGAAGATGTAGGCAAGGTTCCAGTAACCGCCAAGATGGATCGCGTCCGTATTCACAACGCTGTGTTAACTGAAGCTGACCTGGATAGCGATGCCGCTAATCCTAAGGCCCCGTTAGCAGATACATTAGTAAGTTATGGTTTTGATGAAGGCAAAGCGCCTTTTAAAAGCACAGGCAGCGTGTCTCTGGATCTCTTAGATCAAAACGCAGTAGCTGCCCCATCAGCCGCTGGCAATTGGGAAATTTATCAATAACAAAGATCAAGTAATTCCTTTGTACAAATCGCCAAGCGGAGTCATTTATACTCCGCTTGGTTTTTTATACGCTATCATTTGCACTTGCTTTTGCCTTTTACTATGAAAAAATACTCTTATAAAATCTAGGCGCATTCCGTTTCACGGAATAGATAAGTAGGATATTACATCTTAGGTAAGGCGCATTTTAATGGCTTCCGATATTCAACCCTCGCCGCGTTATCACTCGCTAGACGCATTACGAGCGGTCGCAATGCTTCTGGGAATATTCGTTCACGCAACGCATTCCTTTTTTATTCCATTCTGGTGCGGCGTTCAAGATATATCGAGCAGCATGATTCCCGCCTATATTTACTTTTTCTTCCATCAATTCCGGCTGCATACTTTTTTCGTAGTTGCAGGATTTTTTGGGCGTATGCTTTACCACCGCGACGGCGCTATAAAATTATTGAAAACGCGCTTCAAGCGAATCTATGTCCCATTCTTGATTGGATTGGCTACGCTATTGCCATTGATGTCCGCCGTTCAAATATACGGCAGAGCCAAAAAAAATGATCCCAACGCATTGATCCCCTGGCATGAATATGTTCCGTATTTCACTTCAAGTAAATTTTGGGATCAATACACAACTCACTATTTATGGTTCTTGAATTATTTGATGATGTTTTATGTTTTTATCATTGGCCTTCGATATGTTATATTGAAATTTGAAGAGAAATACCATTTGCGGCGCAAGGCGGATCAATGGATGGAATATATTTGCATCCGTCGAAAAGCACCTTTAATACTGGCTATTCCAACGCTCTTCGTCATGTCCTTGATGAGTGGGCCAATGGTTGATGAACCGGGCTTCAGTATTTTGCCCCAAATAGGTCCGTTCCTTTTTTATTACATGTTTTTTATGTTCGGATGGATGCTTCACCGGAACACTGAACGACTAAATGATTTAAAGAAACATTGGCGCTCTCATTTGATCGGAGGAATTCTAATATATTTGCCAATTGGTATTGCCGCTGGAATTATGATATCAAAAATGGCCCAGCCCAATGATCCGCCTGCAATTTCACAAGCAGATCAGTCATCTATTTCTATCGAGAGCGCTAATAGCAGTATCGATAGCGCCACTGGAGAACTTATCGCCTCCATCTCAAACGCCGCTTCTACAGATATTGAGGCCAGTTCAACCAGCATCAACAAAGCAAGTGCAGAAACCTCCTTAACCGATGGTCCACCCGATCCTCCTGAGTTTGAGATGACATGGCCATTATTCGCTGGTTTTACCATTTTGCGCCTGATCCTTGCATACCTGATGTGGACGTTGACCCTGGCAATGATCGGGATTTTTCTTTGCTTCTTTGAATGGCGCAATCCCTTGTTCCGCTATATCGCCGATTCGTCCTACTGGCTGTATATCGCTCATGCGCCTTTATTGATGTACATCCAGATCGAAATCGCGTATTGGGTGGCGCCGTGGCCTTTGAAACTGATAGTGATCTTGACCATTACGCTCGCACTGCTTTGGCTAAGTTATCATTTCCTGGTGCGTTCAACATTCATTGGAAAAATATTAAACGGCCGTCGCTACCCCATGAAATTACCTTGGAGAATATATGATGAGTAAAGTAGAATGGAAAACCAATCACACAAATAATTTTGAGATCGTAGATTATCATAAATAGGAGAAAATAGCATGAAAGATATTCTTGAACTTATACATCCCGGCGAGATTCTATTAGAGGAATTTCTAAAGCCATTGAATATAAGCCAGAATCGATTGGCCCATGAGATTGGGATATCTCCCGGACGGGTAAATGAAATAGTAAAAGGCAAACAATCAATAACCGCCGAGACGGCTCTACGGCTTCATCGCTTCTTCGGCAACACTCCAGAATTCTGGCTGAATCTGCAAAAGCAATATGATTTAAAAAAAGCCTACTGTGAAAGGTGGGCGGAGATAGAAAAACGGATATCCCCGTTCGCTGCTTAGGGTTTTTTTGATTGACCAACAAGAATTGATCCACTATAATTTTTATAGTTAAAAAGAGATTTAGTCGTTCAAAGGAGCAGGGTCATGGAACAATGCAAGGAGAAAATAAAATTCGTCGTGGGCAAAAAAATCACGACAAACGAAGTCACTCATCTCCTGGATAAATGCATAATTCCAACTAATTCCGGTATAGATAGTTTCAAGAATTTCAATGATTACGCCCAAGCGTCACTAGAAATTCTTGAAGAAAATAAGGACCTCTTCACGCAATCTTAAAAAGTTTCTACTTTATTAACTTAATCAGTTTACTGTATTTTCCTGTTTAAATTTATTCGTTAAGGCAAAATCAACTCAATAAATTCAATTTTCATTAAAAAGTGAATAGGATATTATTCATGGATCAATTTAAAAATGAGAAAGAATTTTGAATTATTTGTTTATATCAGATAATCTCGATATAAATCGATTAGGCGATATTGACAATACTATTTTAACCGATTTCGCAAATAAATACGCCCAATCATGCTAATGCATTGCTAAACGAATTGGCGAATTTAATAATTGGTCTATCCACTATAATTCGAGAAAAGTATCCTGGGCTTTTTTGCATTGCATTGAAAGACTTGTCAGTATAAGACGAGACTGTAATCGAAAACCCAGTATCTTTAGATTTGTAGGAAGATTAACATTTCACCTTCTCAAAGAAAAACCTCTCTCTCCATATGATCATGACCAAATAATGTATGGATTGAATGAGAGATTTGTAATAGCAATAGCTTTAGGAATACTACAAGAACATCTTCATAAGAAAGTAGAATTAAACAATGGATTCATGAATAGATTTCTTCACGAATTAACAGGACATATTGAACTTTCTGATACCTCTCTATCTCTGCTTTTCGAAGCCCTTTTTCAATCGACATATACAATACAGAATTGAAATGTACTTTTATTATTTTCACGCGGCAAATTGATATTATCTTCAAAAAACTATACATATACCACCTAAGGTCGATTAACAGTTCCATCGCGGTTGCGGACGTTTCCCCAGAACATGTCGAATGGCGCTTTATCGGTAAATGGATATTTACGGGCTTTCTCTTCGTCGCAATCAATCCCCCATCCCGGCGCTTCATTGGCGAACATGTAGCCGTTTTCGATTTTCAGGCAGCCGGGGAAAACTTCCTGCGCCGCGTTGTTAAAAATGTGCTGCTCCTGCACGCCGAAGTTATAACACGATAAATCCAACGCGATATTAGCCGCCTGACCGAATGGAGACAGGTCGCCGGGGCCATGCCAGGCGGTCTTGACGCCGAAGACCTCGCAAAACGCCGCCAGTTTACGCGCCGGGCTTAATCCGCCGATCTGCGAGAGATGGACGCGTATAAAATCTATCAGCCGCTCCGATACCAGATCGATCCATTCATGGGAGTTGTTAAACAACTCGCCCATAGCAATCGGCGTGGCGCATTGCTGCCGGATGCGGCGGAAATGGTCCACCTGCTCCGGCGAAACCGGGTCTTCCAGAAAAAACAGGTTATAAGGTTCCAACTGCTTGGCCAGATTAACCGCCTGCGCATTCGATACGCGCTCGTGCATATCATGCAGCAACTCGACCTCTTCACCCACAGTGTTTCTCAGATGTTCAAACAATTTGGGAACAATGCGAACATAAGGCGCGGGTTCGTAGACCTGCGTTCCTTTGGGTAGATGATTATCTATTTCCTTCTGTGATGACGCCGAACCATAACCCGAATATCCCGGCACGGAAACCTGCGCCCGGACGTGGCGGTAGCCCTGCTCCATCCACTTGCGCACATTATCTTCCACTTCGTTGATATCCCGCCCCGAAGCATGGGCGTAGAGGTCGGCGGCGAAACGGCACTTGCCCCCCAACAGTTGATAGACCGGCATTCCAGCGCGTTTTCCTTTGATATCCCACAACGCCATATCAACACCACTGATGGCGTTATTAAGCACCGGACCGTTGCGCCAATAACTACTGACATAACTGGCCTGCCAGATATCTTCGATATTGTCCGGATCTTTACCGATCAAAAACGGGCGCAGATATTCTTCAACAGCGGTCTTGACCGTCAGTGGACGCTGGGTGAACGTACCACAGCCCCAGCCATATAATCCAGCATCGCTGGTCTCGATCTTCACTACTACCAAGCGAATCCTCTCCGGAGCGGTCAGCACCACTTTGACATCAGTAATCTTGACCTTATCGCCCGGTTTTGATTTCCATACCGATTGCGCCGCTGTAGGCGACGCCGATCCCGCCATACCCAGTCCGCCTGCTGATAACATAGCTAAAACATCGCGCCGTTTCATGAGATAATCCTTCCATCTGAGAATTAATCTATACTATCAAATACGGTTAAATAAGACTATAGCGGTTAACATTAATTCATGGGTATTTGCGCAAGTAATTTTGCTAATCGCTTTATAAGCTATATAGTATTCTTAACCATCTTAAAAATACGAGGTTACCAAATCATGAAAAGACGTGATTTTCTAAAAACTATTCCTGCACTCGCTGGCGGCGCGATACTGCATCAAAACGCAACCGCCTCACAATCTAAAAAGATCAGCGCCGCCAAACTGCCGCGCTGGCGAGGTTTCAATTTACTGGAGAAATTCACTCAACGCCGCAACAGCCCATATAGTGAAAAAGATTTTGAACTTATGGCGCAATGGGGATTCGATTTCGCCCGCCTGCCCACCGATTACCGCTGCTGGACTGATGCAGACGATCCATACAAATTGGACGAAAAGGTCTTGAAGGAAATTGACCAAACAGTCGAATGGGGCAAGCAATACGGCATCCATATCAACCTCAATCTGCACCGCGCTCCCGGTTATTGCGTCAATCCACCAGAGGAAAAATTAGACCTGTGGAAAGACGAAGAAGCGCTCAAACAGTTCTGCTTTCAATGGAAGAGTTTCGCTGAACGCTATAAAGGAATCCCGACTGAGCAACTCAGTTTTGATCTACTCAATGAACCAGCCAATATATCAGAACCTGTTTATGACCGGGTAGTACGGGCTGTAGTAGGCGCCATTCGTTCTGCTGATCCTGACCGATTGATTGTAGTCGATGGCCTGCGCTGGGGACGCGATCCGGTGCACTCCATCGCCGACCTGGGAATCGCCCAGAGCACCCGCGGATATGATCCGATGAAAATCAGCCACCATAAAGCCAGTTGGATTAGCGGCTCGGATAAATGGAGCGAACCAACCTGGCCGCTCAAACAAGGCGCCGACCTGATTGATAAAAAATGGATACTGGAACATAACATCAAACCATTTCAAGAACTCGAAGCCAAAGGAGTCGGCGTTCATGTCGGCGAGTGGGGATGCTATAACAAGACGCCTCATTCTGTGGCAATACCCTGGATGACCGACTGCCTCGACCTATGGCGCGACGCAGGTTGGGGCTGGGCCATGTGGAACCTGCGCGGCGGCTTCGGCATCCTCGACAGCCAACGCAATGATATTCAATACGAAGATTATAAAGGGCATAAACTGGATCGTAAAATGCTGGAAATGCTTCTGGCCGATGGAAAAGCATAGGTACTAATTCATCAAGAGAATAGATTATGATAAAAAAAACGGAGCTGAAGGTTTTCACCATCAGCTCCGTTTTTATTTGTATATCATTGGTTTTCGTTCTCTTGCTTATCCGCTCTAAAAAGCGGCTGTTCTACCGTCCTTATATGTATATCTCTTTGCGGAAAAGCGATTTCAATACCGGCTTTTCTAAAATCCCGGTCGATGGCGCAGTTTAGTTGATCTTTTGTTTTCAACATCACATCAATGCTCGGAATAAACGCACGGAGAGCAAAATCCAACGTACTATCGCCAAAAGATTCAAAAGTTACTCTGGGAGAAGGATCGTCCAGAACATTATCGTTCTCAACTGCAACGTTCATTAAGACTTCGTGTGCTTTTTCCACATCGGAACCGTAAGCGATGCCCACAGGAATCACCAGGCGCAATACCTGATCGCTCAACGTCCAGTTAATCACCTGTCCGGTGATGAATTCCTTGTTGGGAATGATGAGTTCTTTACGATCCCAATTAGTAATGGTTGTACCGCGAATGCGGATTTTTGATACGGTTCCGGACACGTCGCCTACGGTTACGGTATCCCCGATGCGTATGGGACGTTCAAAGAGAATAATCAGCCCTGAAACAAAATTAGCGAAAATCTCTTGCAGTCCGAAACCAAGACCTAATGTCATCGCCGCGACCAACCATTGGATGGAGGACCATTGAATCCCCAACGAACCGCAAACGAAAATGATGCCCACCACTGCGATAATATAACGGGCCACTGTCGTATAAGCATAGCGGGTTCCCGCATCTATCGGCATTTTTTGCAAAACGGCCATCTCAAGAACACCGGGAACATTTCTAGTCGAAATGACGGTCATGGCCAATACGATAAGCGCGAAAAGAAGATTCTTTAATGTGATAACGCTTTTTTCAGTTATGGTAACTATTTCAGAGTCGCTTCCCTCATTCGCAGCGGTTGATACCGCTGACGCTCCGATCTCCCAAAGTTCGACGCGATCCAGAAAATCCAACGCCGGAAGCATATCCACCCAGACAAACCAAAGCCCCAATATAAAGCCCAACGCCAGAAAACTACGAATCAGTTTTTTGGTCTGCTCGTTAATCGCTGCAATATCCAACTCGGATTCATCGAACTTCAGTTCCGGTGGATTTTCTCCGGATGCGCTTTCTTCCAGGCTAGCTTGTTTCGCGGCATGCTTGCGTCGCGCTTCCTGAATGGCAATAGTCCGGTGGGTTAGTAATATCCACCTCTGAACCAGACTGTTTAAAATGATAAGTCCAAATACCAGCCATACTGTGCTGATAAAACGCCAATTAAGTTGAACCGCCGTGTAATAATACCCGACGAATGCCAGCAGTGCTAAAAAGATTGGTAAATACAATGCAATTGGATACCACAAGTAATGACGTTGATTCAGGGACTTAAAAGACCAACCATCTGCTTGATTAGTTGGTATATTAGCGAATCCGGCCATAGCTTTTCTATTAAATATGCTGATCACGACCATCCCTGATATAAATAAAAAACGCCCCAGAGTATCTTTGTGTTCCTGAATACTCTGCCATTCGATAATGGAGAATGTATATGCAATGAACAGGAATATAGGCATAAACCAAATCAGATTTCTACGAATGATCTGTAATGTCTCCGCTCTCCATTTAAAGTGCACTTCACCCAATCCCTTGGACTGGCAAAGATAACGGAGAATTTCTAGTGTGTAGAAAATAATGGCTGTTGTGTACAATCCTGATGTGACAGAGAGTGGATATTCCGAAACTCCATTATAAAAAGACAACCGCCAGGCAAAAAATACCAAAACGAGGGGCAGAAAAACCGCGGTGAATAGCGTGAAAAATAAACACTCAACTGTATGGGAAAAAGTAGTTAACAGTTTTTTCTTTTTAACCTTGTCTGATAAGCCGTTTATACGGGGCGCCCACTTGAACCGGCCATAGATCAAGAGGATGTAAATAAAAAAACCAAATAAGTAGGCGGAAAAATTTTGATTATAATCATCCCAAAAGCTGCCCAAAACGGTCCGCCATCCTTGATAATCGCACATCCAACTCAATGCTTTAATAAAGTCGCCTGTATCCGATACTCCGGGGATTGAAGCGCTTCTAATCCAAAGAATGTGCTTATCAATGTACTCTTTTAATTCAGAAGCCTGCTCTATGAGATTTCGCTCTGCAATATCCAGGTTAATCAATGTATCGATGTAATCATCATAATCATTGATTAATGATTCCAAATAGTTTTTCCTTGTATTCAGTATTGTCTGGATACGGGGCGTCAACTCATTCCTAACGGCTTCCGTTGCATCCGTAAGAGTCGCTAGAGAGGCTTGCACCACTGATTCGATATCTGATAAATTACTTCGCTGCCCTTTATAATCAAACCATTCCAATTGCGCATCCGAAATATCCGATTGCCGGCTGTTAATATTACCCTTGTGCAGGCGGAGATCGGGAATCTCCGTTCTTTGTTTCCGAAGTAATACGCCTATACCATGAGTAATTCCCGCTGTTTGAAGCCTGGTCTGAATATCCTCGTAATTGTTTTTTGTCGTCTCTAGAAGTTTTTTGATTTGATTCAGGTCATCCGCAGCTTTTTTTTGCGCAGTTGTGATTCCCTTGGCGCCGGTTCGTTTATCGGCGAGTTGAGAATTGTATTCGGCCAACGATTTCAACAAAGGATGTTCTCTTGCCGCTTTAAACGATTCTTCTCTCGCTTTTTGAGCATCATCCTCCGCTTGCTTTTGGCGCATCTTGGATACAATCACCCGCCAGGCCGTCGCGTTCTTTTCTTTATTGCTTAATCGCTGCGAAGCCAAATCTATTCTCGCGAGCAATAGAGTCCCTCTGGCGTTATAACTGAGAAGTTCTTTATCAATGGATTTGATCTCTTGTTCCAGTACTTTTCTTTGCGCTTGAAGGAGGAATCTCTCTGCTTGGTTTAGTTCTGCATTCCCTTCCTTCGGAAGGGGATTGGATAAGCGTGCATTGATCTCTTTTAGCAGTTCTTGATTTTTGGCGATTTGATTGGGGATGTCAGTACGCCTGTTTGTTCGGTCGGATTCTTCTTTTCGTAAATCCGCTAAATTCTTTTTGGCTTCAGCTAAATCAGATTCCGCTTTATTCAACAAGGGTTCGATTTGAGTCAATGTCCATTTGGGATCGATTTCGGGCGTTGCGTCAATGATTGGTTTCGCCAGTTCTTTTTGCATCGTTTCTAGAAAAGCGGGTGCGCCTTGCATCGCTTTCTCGAAACTCAATTCTTTGGCAGTCCACTCTTCAGAGAGTTTGATCTGTTGAATTGCCTGGTCATACAATTCTATTACTTTTGTCTTAACCTCATTATCTAAGGTTGTCGACGCTTCAATTTTCTTTTTCCGATCTTCTAATATCGGAATGGAAATCTCTATTGCCTCCTGCACAGCAGGTGTGGGTATGTTTTTTGGTTTCGCGTTTTGCGTATATGCCGGTTGCATTGAGGAATAAAATAATGAAACCAAAACAAATAGGAAAATAATCACATTCTTTTTATATATTTTCATTTTTATAAATACCCATTTCAATTATGATTTAAATCCACTTGCTTGATCTTCTACTAATATTATATAACTATACTACAAGAATTTCATTAAACGGAAAATAAACAACTCCAGCGCAGTGATTCCGGCAAGGATGATTATCACAAAGAGGAATCCCAATGGATGATCAGCGCCGGGGATGCCGCTGACATTGATCCCCAAAAGCCCTGTAACGAATGACAGTGGAAGAAAGACCGCCGCGACGATGGTTAGAATATACATCGCCTTGTTGGTCCGCTCGTTGTGCAGGTTTATCAATTGCTCCTGGGCGATTCCCGCATGGTTGCAGTTCAGATCCAGGTCTTCTGTATAGCGCTTGATCCGGTCAACCGACTCCCTAAGTTGAGCGCAATGCCGGTCAGGCATCCATATCAACGAATCGGAGCATAGCCGGGAAATCGTTTCCCGCTGGGGAACCAGGTAGCGCTTTAACGCGCTGGCTTTACGCCAGGATGAAACGATATCATTTTTCAAACCATCCAAGTCTTCGTTGAGTATCCGGTCTTCCAACTGATCAATAGTTTCATTTAATTCATCAATCACCGGCTCTGTTAAATCGCATAATTTTTCGACCAGAGTAAATAGAAAATCACTGGTAGTTTTGGGTCCCCGGCTGTTCCGGATAGATTCACGAATTAAGTTAAGCGATTGAAACTCATAACGCCGAACGGTGATAACGCGATTGGCGTCAAACCACATGCGTAGCGAAATCATCTCGCCGGGATCTTCATCCCCGGTCAGATTCACGCCGCGCAAAATAATCATAGCGCCATCGTCAAACAATTCCCGCCGTGGTCGAGTGTCTTCTGCCAGCAGCGCGTCGCAAACAATTGAATCAAGACCCGATACCTCGTATAACCATTTTTCCGCAACATCGGAATCACGATCCATATCAATCCAAACTGGACCGCTATCTGGAGTCCAACCCTTGAGCGAATCTAAGTTTTCCAGATCAAACGGACCTTCGTTCCTAAGCCAAAACATGCCAAATAAACCGTTATTTTCCATGAAATTAATTCCTAATTTAATTATATGACTAAAATCTTAATTATTATTGTAGCAGAATAGTTCATAACTGCGGCTCACAGGTGGAACATGATACCGGGTAATAATCCGTCGCTGATCAACTTCACTCCCGGCTATCTGTACAGGATTTGCATCATCACCAACTGCGGATAATTCTGCTATTGACCAGTTCGACGGCGCCTCGAATTCAATCGTCAAAGGTTGATCAAACAACGCCGGATCAGTTCCACAGATCACCTCCAACTCCAACCGATCAGCATCGACCCGCTTAAGAGATATCTTTGTTGCGCTTCTCTCGGTCATATACTTGAATGCATCAGCCAAACCAGTGATCCATATCTGGTCAGCATGTTTACTCAACAACTGCATAGCGGCGCGAAAGTGCTCCTCGCTCGTCGCCAGACCGGCGCCTATTGAATGATAGTGGATTTTGGCCCACCCGCGTCGTTCTACTGCATTGAGAAGGTGGCGCTCCAAAGCGGCGATCCGCTGACCATAGACGTCATCCATCCCCAACGATCCGCTTACATTGAAAAGGTGATATTTGTCCAGGTAATAACTGAAAGGCCTACGTGTAATCCACGTAGTTCCTCCACCACGGTTCAACGCGACAAGACGGCTGCGTCGGGGAAACAGCCGCCAGATATACTCCGCAGCCTCACCTACTTCGCGCTCAATTTCTTCCTCAGTAGAGGCGCCGCGATGCGACATGGTATGATTGGCGAATTCATGTTCCCCGCTCCGTGCGCAAGTTTCCCATTCAGCGCGGTTCTTCTGAAATTCAGCCCGACCGGGATTAATCATGAATGTCGCTCTAAGGCCATGCTCCCGTAGGATTGGAACTACGGCGCTCAGATGCGTTGGGTGAGAATCATCGAAACGCATACTCAAAGCAGCGTCCCGGCCATCGTACCATCGGCAAACAGTGGCACTGATTCCCGTAACCGGATCAGACGCCGTGCGTCCGGCTTCAGCCTGCAACTTGACAGAAGGTCGCACGTCTTTCAAGGGTGCGGCGCTGACCAGGTAACTACCCCTGATTCCGGGGACAGTCATGCTAAACTTATGCCACGCAATGCCGCTACGGCGAATGGCAACGGCCCCTCCAGCGCCATCAACTACGCATAGGTCTTCCGCTGGCCAGGTCTTGGGTCCCGATCCCGCTACTTCCACATGAATATCTAACGGTTCACTACATTCTTTTGGATCAACGTTGATCATCACCTGAAATTTGCCAATACTCTTCAATGTTATCCCATCGATGATGCTTTTAACATGGATTCCAGCATCCTCAAGTTTCACATCAGCAGCAAAACAAAAATCCATACATGACGCAAGAAATACAGTGATTACCAACCCCGGCATCCATATAGCATTTATATTCTTTTTCACAGTTGCATCACTCCGTGTTGCTATCACATTGAGTTTCCAAAAGTTCAATATCAAAAACGAATGGCGCCAATATAATGACGCCATTCACAAGAATCTATTTTCCCTAATGCATCTTAGGACAACTCACTAACCGGAATTCCTAATGCATCGGCCACTCCTTGACCGTAAGCCGGATCGGCTTTCATACAATTGTTGATATGGCGTAATTTAATCTCCTTGGGAGCATCACCCATCGCACGGGCGGTGTTGCCGAAAAGCGCCTGCTGCTGTTCAGCATTCATCAGTCTAAAAAGCATCCCCGGCTGAGAATAGTAATCCTCATCCTCACGGTGATCCCAATGGTCGGCTGCGCCTTGCAGATCCAACGGCGGTTCGCCGAATTCGGGCTGTTCCTGCCACTCGCCGTAACTGTTTGGCTCATAACCGATGGCGCCGCCATGATTGCCGTCAACCCGCATAGCGCCGTCACGGTGGTAATTATGGAAGGGGCAACGGGGCGCGTTAACCGGGATCAAGTGATGATTCACTCCAAGCCGGTAGCGCTGGGCGTCGCCATAAGAGAAGAGCCGCCCCTGCAGCATCTTGTCGGGCGAAAAGCCGATGCCAGGTACGATGCTAGCCGGATTGAAGGCCGACTGTTCAACTTCGGCGAAGTAGTTCTCCGGGTTACGATTAAGTTCAAAGACGCCCACCTCAATCAAAGGATAATCTTTATGGAACCAGACCTTGGTCAGGTCGAAGGGATTGAAAGAACAATTATTCGCTTCCTCTTCCGTCATCACCTGGATGAACATCTTCCAGCGCGGGAAATCGCCCTTCTCAATGCTGTCATACAAATCTCGTTGATGACTTTCACGGCACATACCGATGATAGCCCCCGCCTCTTCATCGGTAAGATTCTTGATTCCCTGCTGGGTGTGAAAGTGAAACTTAACCCAGCAGCGCTTGTTTTCTGCGTTGATCAAACTGTAGGTGTGACTGCCGAATCCATTCATGTGACGATATGACTTGGGAATTCCACGTTCACTCATGGTGATGGTTATCTGGTGCAATGCTTCCGGCAGCGAGGTCCAAAAATCCCAGTTGTTACGGGCGCTGCGCAGATTAGTACGGGGGTCGCGCTTTACGGCATGATTCAGGTCCGGGAATTTCAGTGGATCGCGCAAAAAGAATACCGGCGTGTTGTTACCCACCAGATCCCAGTTGCCCTCTTCTGTGTAAAATTTCATCGCAAAGCCCCGGATATCGCGTTCGGCGTCAGCGGCGCCCCGCTCACCAGCCACAGTGGAAAAACGGGTAAACATTTCTGTTTTCTTGCCTATTTCAGAGAAAATCTTGGCCTTGGTGTAACGGGTAATATCATGGGTGACAGTAAATTCACCATAGGCGCCGGAACCTTTGGCGTGCATTCGCCTTTCAGGGATAACCTCCCGGTCAAAATGGGCTAGTTTCTCCAAAAACCAGACATCTTGCAGCAACTGAGGGCCGCGAGGCCCGGCGGTCATAACGTTCTGATTATCAGGCACAGGCGCCCCTGCGTTATTAGTCAATTTCTTATCGCCATCTTTCATCTTTTTTTCGCCTTTCGATTTTTGACATTGTGCAACAAGAGCAGTTATCTCAAATAGGATTGTTTATTATCGCTCTTTATCAAAAAAAAACCAATATTTTCTTGATTTTTTGAAATCTCGAATCAGAACATTATCATGGAACATCCGCTACACAAGTCATTCTTTATGAGAATATTACAACCATACAACCGAAATTACCTTCTATATATTCATTGATAAAAGATAATTTTTTATTGTTTATCGATAATTTTTCCTTGACAAGCCTCAACTTTGTGTTATCGTTTATCAATAAATATTTATCGCAAAACAATACAGGAGGAAAGTAAAAATGATGATTCTATTAACAATTACAAGAGTGCTAATCCCCATAGTTTTAAGTTTGGTGGTTGTAGTCTTACTTTACGACTGGAAAAAGACCAAATCTCAGAACGAATCAGAAGGAAATGAAAATGAAACGGATTACAAACGATCTAAAATGGCATGGTTTATCAAGACAATCTTGAATTATTGCTTCATATTTTTCATTGCATCCATATTCGTCTTTGCGTTCTTTTTGGCAAGAGAGGTCTATAACGAGATTCAATATAAAGAGCCTTTGTATCAATACTCACTCCCCATAACTTTCCAGGTAATATCAGAGAATCTTCCAAAAGAAATATCGGCGAATCATACACAACTAAAAGATTGGAAAATTGTCGTGATCACAAACGCCCAGGGCGAATTTAACATTAGAAGCCGAACCGCAGCAATACTATTCTACACTTTCATAACAATCAACTTAGTTTACGTATTGACAGTCCTCCATCAATTAAGAAAGTTCTTACAAGCATTATCAATTAAACAACCCTTCATCAAAGATAATGCCAGGCGTCTTAGAATTGTAGCGGGCGCTTTGATTGTATGCGAGCTGCTTCAAGGCGTGGTATGTTCTTGCTGTAACACTTATGTTGATTCCCTCTCTGAATTACAGCATTTTGAAATCATCTCCGGTCGGAGCGTCTTGAACCTGGAAATTGTCTTCTTTGGATTCATCCTCATCGTAATCGCCGAAGCCTTCCGTTGCGGCGCTGAACTCAAAGAAGAGAACGACCTCACGGTCTAAGAGAGAGGAGGACGAATCATGCCCATTAACATAAAACTAGATCACATGTTATTAGAAAAAAAAGTGTCACTGACCGATCTGGCCAATCGCATCGGCATCACCATAGCCAACCTGTCTATCCTCAAAACCAACAAAGCCAAAGCCATCCGCTTCTCAACCCTCGACGCCTTATGCCGGGAACTGCAATGCCAACCCGGCGAGCTGATCGAGTATGTTGATGAGGAGTGAAGATGCTTAAAGATTGATGCAGAATCAAAAATGTCTGAATCAGGATTTTCAGGATGGAAGGATTCTCAGGATGGGTGAATCAAAAAATTAATGTTATCCAGATACATTTGATAAGAATAACTTAAAAATAGAAAGAATGCGTATGATATAAATCCTGAATATCCTGTTAATCCAGGGTATCCAGATTCAGACAAGAAATATTTACAACATCCTCAGATGCTAGTCAAAGTTAAGGCATGATATTTCACCCGTTAACCATCCATGAGGTTAGGGCGTATGCCTGATTTCCCCTCATTATCCAGCCAACAATTAATTAAACTAATCAAGAATGGAGGCGGCGTTTTTGTTAATTACTACTAGCCTCTTTGGCCTTTTCTTCCTTAACAATTGAAACTTGTTTAATAGGAAGATGGCCTTTATCAATAATATAATTAATAACAAATTCTTCTTTTGCATTTGGAGATATGTTTTTCTTCAACTGAATAGGCATCCGGCGATACGGCTTCTTCCCTTTAGCACTCAATAAAATCTCAAAGTTCAATTCCTGTATTTGTTTGGCTGATAGGTTTTCTACGATGCCTTCCAATCTAACCGTGGTTACTTTTACTTTTGGTATTTTGCTTGTATCCATTGAAGGTATAGCAATTGAAGCAGCTTCACCATGCTCAACCGTCCAGGTTCCTTCAATTTTAACTTGATCAGACATTATTAGCCCTTCAAGCAGCCCAGTAGCATCTTTTTGATTCGCGCAAGAATTAAGCATACACCCACATAAAGATATCATTAATATCTTTATTATTATTGACGCCTGAGATTTCATTATTGTATTTTTCTCCAATCATTGAACTGATAAGATTAATCAGCGTAACTTTTAAATTAAAAATTAACCGTCAATATATATAACGCAGACGACAACTTTTTTGTTTACGATCAAACCTTAATTATATACAGATTATCATTATTTATATAAATCTCTACACTCATAAAAATTACATCACTTGTTCTATCCTTTTTTCTTTCCCTACAGCCCTGGATTCAAAAGCAGTTATTCAGGAAAATAGATTGAATGGGATAAACGATATTCAGCGCGATTCAATTCTCCGCGCGTTATTGAATTAAGGAGAGGCTTATGAGCGAACACAGTAATTCTCGTAGAACTTTTTTGAAAGGTACAGCTGCGGCGGCGGGCGTCGCCATGACGTCATTGCAAGGTATATCGCCGCAATCCGCACTTGGCGCTAATGATACAATCCGCGCCGGCGTAATCGGCGTCGGCGACCGTGGTTCATGGGGACTCGGAGAAATGAAAAAGCGCGACGTCAAAATCGTCGCGGTATGTGATGTATATGAAACGCGCTTGAACCGGGCGCGCGCGGCTTCTGAAGATGAAAACGGCGCCAAGGCTGATGGGTATTATGAACATGAACGCTTGCTGGAACGCAAAGATATCGACGCCGTCTACCTGGCCACGCCTGACCATTGGCATCACGATATATTGATCGACATAGTTCAATCAGGCAAAGACGCATATACTGAAAAACCATTTTCCAAGACCATCGAAGAAGGTCAGGAAATGGTGCGTGCGGTGCGCGAGACCAAGCAGATCGTCCAGGTCGGCAACCACCGCCGCAGCGGCAAGCATTGGCTCAAAGCCCGTGAGTGGATTCGCTCCGGCAAACTTGGCCAAATCGCCTGCGTCAAAGTATGGGATACCCGCGATTGGGTAACTAATGGCGACCCCTGGAATGATCAAGTAAAAGCAGGCATAAGTGGACGTTTGGACTGGGATCGTTTTCTCGGCAAAGCCCCTAAACGCGCTTTCGATCCATACCGTTATTTCACCTGGCGTTGGTATTGGGATTACGCCGGCGGCTTGATCACGGATATCGGCGCCCATCAGCTGGACGTCAACCAATGGGTAATGGATGTAGACGGCCCGGAGTCAGTAGTATGCAACGGTGGCAACCATGTTTTTGAATCATGGGAAACCCCGGACGTGGTTCACGCCGTATTCGATTATGGCAAGTTCACCACTCTCTTCACGGTTGAATTCGTCAATGGACGCGACAGCGTCGGCGCAGCCTTCTATGGAACCAAAGGTTCGCTGCTGGTAGATGACCAGAACGGTTTCCGGGTTTACGCTTCCCAAGGCGCCCAAGAACCAGTCGAGCGCTGGGACCGTCCCTACGAAGGCGGCGACCATGTGGCCAATTTCATTGAATGCGTCAAGTCGCGCAAAGAACCCAACTCTCCCGTAGAAGTGGGACACCAGATTATAACCTCAGCCCATCTGGCCAACATCTCCTACCGCACCGGCAAACGCGTACAGTGGGATCCCAAAAGCGAAGAGATGGTGGAAATCCGCCGCATCAAACCTTCCGACACCTGGCTAAAAAGCCGCTTGTAGATTTATGCTTTAACAAAAAAACATGAACAAATCAAAAGCCCCTTCGGAAACGGAGGGGCTTTTATTACGGACGCAATATGATTTTCAAACCAGTACTATTCTTGAGAATAACCCTAAAACTTATAATCATTCTTCTCCAGAAAAATTAAACACGCTTCAACTGCAACAGAATCATAAATAATCCCTTTTTTACTGGAAATCTCCCGAATCGCCATTTCAATGCCGCGCGAAGGACGATATGGCCGGTGTGAATCCATCGCTTCCACCACATCCGCCACTCCCACTATCTTGGCTTCCAAAGTGATCTCATCATCCTTCAATCCAAAAGGATAACCGGAACCGTCAATTCTCTCATGATGCTGCACCACTATTTTAGAAATTGGCCAGGGAAACTCCACTTCTTTAACGATATCAAATCCTACAGTAGTATGAAGTTTAACAATGCGATATTCAATATCACTCAGTTTGGCTGCTTTCGATAAAATTTCAGCGGAAATATTTATTTTTCCAATATCATGTATCAAGGCGCCCATTCGCACCCCATCGATTCGATCCTGCTCCAATCCCATAGTCTCCGCAATTCCCGCAGACAGATTGGATACCCGCTGTTGATGCCCAGCCGTAAAGGGATCGCGTTTTTCAACGGTTAAAGCAATCATTTGTATGGTTTGCTCCAACGTTGTATTCAATTGGTCGAAATAATGCTGGCGTTCTTTTTCGAGGCGTTTGCGAACAGAAATATCACGTACAATCATGGACATATAATCGCCCGTCTCAATACAGGCATGTTCTATAGAAATCTCTCCGGGAAAAGAGTCGCCATTCTTCTTGATCAGTACCTCTTCATAAGTTCTTATATCATCAATATCCTGATTGCGTTTAACATCATCAAGCAATGATGCAGAAGAACTATGACAAATATCATTAAAATGCAGCGATAATATTTCTTTATGCGAATAACCCAGTTGTTCGCTGGCAGCGGCGTTACAATCAATAATTTGCATGTTTTCAGAATTCAGAATTAAGATCAAGTCGCTGCTTAGATCCATAATGCCAAGAAATCTCTTATTCGCGGCATTGATATCTCTGAAAGTTTTATCACGCTCTCTGCGTACTGCATTACTCCAAGACCGCTTTTCATGATACAATGCCGCCCGCTTGAGATATTTCTTCAATTGCTGGACGCTAACCGTATCTTTTTGCAGATAATTAAAGACGCCGGCTTTCAACATAATAACCGCTTGATCAACATCAGCATTCCCGGCCAGCATTATGATGGCGGGCGCCGTTTCATGCTTCATTATAATATTAGTCAGTTCCAACCCGGAAAGTCCGGGCATCTGCACATCTATAACAAAAATCTGATGAGAGCGTTGTTTTACTAAATCAACCGCTTCGCTCCCGGTAAACGCAATATCAACATCCCATCCAAACCTGACGCAGATCAGATTAATCATTTTGCGCACTGCCGGGTCGCTATCAGCAATAAGTATCTGATGCTTTTTCATGTCACCTGTTCAACTTTTCAAATAATTTAATTCACAATAAAGCCATATTGCATCTAGATTGATTATACCAGTTACCTAACATATTCCAGAGCGATCACTTAAATCAATTCTTGTTCCATCACGTTTCGTGTATAAAAAAAAGCCCGTTTCAGGGCCTTTTAGAGAATTTATCATTGATCGGCGTTAAGAGAATAAATCAACATCCATCATACAGGCAATTTATCCAGTTCATCTTTGACGGTCTGCATCAACGGCGCAATGGTATCAATCGAGAAGTCAAAACGCGCGCCCGCAGTTTCAAATAAATCGGGCAGAGGCTTCGATCCACCCAAAGCCAACGCAGATCGATAACCATTGATTGCATCATCCGCGTTTTCCTGAAACCGTTTCCATAATTGCAAGGCGCCTAATTGGGCGATGCCATATTCAATGTAATAGAATGGGTGGCAGAAAAGATGCAACTGACGTTGCCACACGCTTTCGCGGGCCGCCTTAAATCCACTCCAATCTAATTTAGGTCCAAAGCGATTCTCAAGTTCAAGCCAATATGATGTGCGTTGCTCTACGCTATGCTTGGGATGGGTGTAAATCCAATGCTGGAAAGCGTCGATGCGCGCTATCCAGGGCAGCACTTCAATCACTCCCTCCAGATGCTTGCGCCGGGCGCGGTTGGCCTCATCAGGCGTATAGAATTCTTCATAATACTTGGCGCCGAACAGTTCCATCGACATCGAAGCCACTTCAGCGAATTCAATGGGAGATTCCCGGTAAGGCAGCAAAGCATCGTTGCGGCAGGCCAGCGCATGAAAGGCATGACCAGACTCATGCAGCAAAGTCTCTACATCGCGCTGCAATCCAGCTGCATTCATAAAAATAAATGGACGCCGCACTTCATCCAAAGTATATTGATAGCCGCCGGGCGCTTTTCCTTTACGGCTTTCCAGGTCTAATTCGCCATTCTCCATCATGGAATGAAACTGAGCCGACAATACAGCATCCACCCGCCCGATCATGCGCTCAACCTTCTGAGCCATTTCGTCCGCTTTCTCAAACGGTCGTAATGGTTCACGCCCCAAAGCATCAACCGACATATCCCATGGACGGAGAACATCTAATTTCAACTGCTGGCGCCGCTGCTCGTTGAGTTGATGAATAATCGGCATTACGCATTCTTCAACCGCTTGATGAAACTTGAAGCAATCTTCCGGCGTATAATCAAAGCGATGATACATGCGGAAGGCATAACCGACGTAATCATCGCAATCAGCATTGAGCGCTATATCATTGCGAAGATTGATAAGCGTATCAAATATTTCATCAATCTTCTCGCGGTCTTGCAACCTACGCTCAGTGATACCTTGCCACGCCTCCTGCCGGCGGGAGCGGTCCGTCTCTTCCAGATACCGCGCCATCTGGGGCATGGTATGTTCCTTGCCATCGAACTCAACCGTCATCACTCCGCAAATTTTCTGATAAGTCTGGCTCTGCTTGGCTGTCTCGGTTTGAAGCGGAATATTCTTTTCGCGGAAGAGTTTTATCTCCGCTTCAATGGCGCGGTCAAGCGCCATATATCTATCACGGTCAAGTTCATTGCGATAAGGAGAGGCCAGGTATTTCTCGTTAAGTTTATGATCATAAGGTTTGCATTTTGGATCGATATTCTCGACATAATGCAAATATTTCTTTTCCGCTTCCTCATCCTCGGTATGACAGGTCATATCGATATAT
Source organism: bacterium (assembly GCA_963662285.2). Classification (GTDB taxonomy): domain Bacteria; phylum Hinthialibacterota; class Hinthialibacteria; order Hinthialibacterales; family Hinthialibacteraceae. Next base: position 1,311,751 of record CAXXMV010000002.1, on the reverse strand, counting down.
CGCCGCGCCTGTTCTTCAGACAAACAAGCGCCTAATTCGCTTTGATCCAACAACCAGCGTTCGATATCCTCAACTGAGTTCAATGAGCGTTCCAGCAAATCCTTGAACAACGGCTCAAGAGCATCCCAATCGCCTAGATCAATATTTTCTGCAACAAAAGCACGTTTAAATTCTGCGTTTTTCTCAGTTTGCATTATCATACCTTATTAAAGAATAACATCATTTCACTTCCGATACTGTTCTAGTTATTCTCGGGAATAACATCCGGTTCATCTTCAGACGAAGATTGCTTGCGCTTCTTAGCCTCAGACGCCTCTTGCTGCACTTTCATCACTTCATAATGATGCCAGATTCGTTCACGGGCGTTGGGATCAATTTCTTCCAGGTAATTGAGAATAGATTGCACCGCCCAACTGTTACTCAGGACGATATCCTTCAAACTGATCTCTTTTTCATCCCACGGTTCATTGTTTTCACCAGCATTGGCTTCAGGAGTTTTGGGTTCGTTCGACATATTTCCATCCATATTATTTATAATTAAGATCAATAAAACGATTATATTTGTTTATTTTCAATTCAAGAACATTATTATGAAAACGACTCAGGTATTATAGCGATTGACAAAAATAAATGCGCATTAAAAACGTTGGTTTTGTTAAAAATTCCCATCTTTTGGGAATTTTTAACTACCGCCTAAACGCACGTTATCTTGAGAATCACTCTAGAGATCAATATCAGGAGTTGGAGCAGGGGGCGAATTGCTTGCGCCGGGTGAAACAGAGCGTAAAAATTCCTTCTTTTCTTCAATAGTTGCCTCTACTTGATCAATTTGTTCCTTGGTTTCACTTATCTGATTCATATAACGCAGTTTCTTTTGCGCAATATCAGCCTGTTGTTTCTGTAGAGCGCTCATATCCTGAATAACCGTCAACACGCATCCAATAAACATCAAAGCCAAACCGATCAAACCAACCATCGTTAAACCAAGCAGGTAGAGAATCATTATAATAACGATCCCCACTATAAAGATAAAGACGGCATTTATACCGGGGATAACGCTAGGCTTCAAACAATTAATTCTGCCTTCAAGAGATTTAACAGTTTCAAGCAGTTCGTTGCGGTTCTTCTTAAACTGATTCAGTTCGTCTTTTAAAGCCTGGATATCATATTTAGGTTTTTGAGATGGTTGCTGACTCTGTTGAGCCTCATTGATAAGCGATTCGATTTGCGCCGCATCATAACGCTCTTCCCCCGCGAGCGAGTTTAATGCTTCAATAAAGTCATGCTGACAATCGGCTTCAACCGAACCCAACAAGCCTTCCGCAAAAGGCATTTCGTTTCGGTGTACCTTAAAAGCAATATTAAAAGCGGCGCTCTTCATTACCAATTATTCCCATAACTATTCTGTTTCACATTTTTCTCACAGGTAAATTATTATTATATGACATAATTAAATAAATAGAATAGAACCTCCTACCTATTCTTCACACAACATATATCATAACAATGATATACAATCAAGCAATTTCATTAAGGGTAATATAGCGATATTTGCTTTTTTCCAATAATAAGGTTTTCACTTTATAATCGATACCGGCCCGGCCTGAACACGGTGATTCTTGGTATCCGCGATATAAAACATACCTCCATCCACCGCCGCGCCCCATGGATCGGTCAATTGCCCCTTGGCTGAACCAGGGCTGCCCCATACGCCCAACGATACTCCTTCAGGGGTTAATTTCTGGATGCGGTGATTTCCAAATTCCGCAATATAAAGATTGCCTTGCTCATCAATATCAATATCATAGGGATATTGCAGATAACCAGGCTCAGTTCCTCTTTCTCCTATATTACGCACCAATTTCCCCTCAGGGGTATAAACTTTTATGCGATGGTTGATGGCATCGGCGACATAAAGCATACCATCCCGTCCCATTTCGATGCCCATGGGACGGTTGAACTGCTCTTCTCCATCGCCATGTTCACCCCAGCATATATTCAAGTATTCTCCATCGCGCGAGAATACCTGCACCCGGTCATTGATGGAATACTCAGTAATATATAATTCACCATTCTTGCCAAAGGTTATTGCGATGGGAAATCCCAGTTGCCCAGGCGCCTCGCCTTTTTCGCCAAAAGAAGACAACAGTTCTCCATCAGGGTTGAAATGCAGTATCCGCTGATTATGAGTATCAGGAATCCAGACCTCTCCATTCTGGTCTACCGACAAACTTGAGGCAGTTCCGACCTTATAAGGTTCGATGCGCCATTCAAGAATGTAATTGCCCTGCAAATCAAATTTCTGCACCCGGCCCACCCGGTCAGATACATAAACAAATTCTTTATAGACGTCAATGGCGCGGGGCGAAGCGAATTTCCCTTTTATTCCGCCGCGCGATCCCCAAGACAGAACGCGCGAGTCGCCATCTCCACCTCCGCAGCCGGAAAGAATAAGCAATCCAATAAATAAGGCTAAGCAATAATTTCTCATCATCTATCACCCTTTATGATTACTGGTCTTTGTTCAACGCGAAAACTTATTTTTTCGCCCGGTTGGAATGCTGCATCACTCAATAACTCAAAAAGATTATTGCCATAACTAAGTCCAATACGATAACGCCGCGTTTCCGGTCGGCATGATTCAACCTGCGCCGGACCATCAGCATCAGACGCCGCGACAAAATCTTCCGCAAACCAGGCCGCCAACGCCAGGCCATTATAATCATCTTCCACCGGCCATCGACCAAACTCTGAAATTATCATTCCATTTTCAATTTTCACCAAAAAGAAATTCCGGTACCCCAAGAGCAGCGCCGCCTGACGCGTCTGCGGATTCAAAACCACATCACGGATCAGGCCTTGCTGCACCAGATTACCTTCAATCAGAATGGCCAGATAATCTCCCAAGGCATAGACTTCATCCAACTGATGAGTCACCGCCACAACCGTACGGTTACTTGCTTTACATTGACGTAAATAGGTAATCAATTCATTACGGGCTGGACCATCTATGCTGGATAAAGGTTCATCCAACAGCAGGACGTCCGGTTCAACAGCTAACGCACGGGCTAGCGCCAGGCGTTTTCTTTCGCCTCCCGACAGATTGGCGGGATATCGGTTTGCAAGGTCAACTAAACCAAAACGGTGCAATAGATCATCAATTTTCATTCGGCGCTGTGATGCATCAACCATATAAGATTTAAGCGTTACAGAGAGATGTTTAACTACCGTCAGCGCCGGCCACAAGGCGTCATCCTGAAAGCAATAACCGATACGGCGCTTGGCGGGATGCTGGCACTTATCAACCGAAGATACCTCTTTTCTGTTAATAAAAATGCAGCCTGCATCAGGAGTTTCCAAACCGGCGATCAACCGCAGACAGGTGGTCTTCCCTGCCCCGGATGGACCGAACAGAACAGTTATCCCCCCCATCGTGGCGTATAAATCCATCTGCCTGAGAATATCGCGCTCACCACGCTTAAACATAACATTGCGCATGGATACGCCGGTTTGTACTGCCATGTTGGTATCAGTCATTTTGATTATATCCACCAAATCCCATCAATAGAAAAACTATCCCAATAAATACTACGGGCGTAAAAAGCATCAGAAATCCAATCGCCGCCGTCCTGGTTTCGCTGCCATAATGCAACAGATTGAAATACTCGATGGCCAACGAATCGCCGCCAGGGGGATGCAGCAAAATAGTGATGGCCACGTCTCCCCAAATCAAAAGCGAAGTTAGAATGATGGCAACGACAACCGGTCTAACCAGGGATGGGATATAAAGCCGCAATAGACGCGTAATCCACGACAATGGAATCAAAGCGTCAAACTCACGCTGCCGTTCACCATAAGTCCGCCATAACAGTACGCCCGCGCCATACCCCAAAAGCATACGGTGAGTCGCATAAGCGCCCAACATCGAAGCCACGCCAACGCCCGGAGGCAGCATCCCCGGCCAATAACCGCGCAGCCTCAACCAACCCGCTGCAATAAGAATCCCCGGACAGGCGAAAAGAGCGGTAAACAAGGCCGGAGCGGCTACGCTGCGCACCCGCGAGGATTTGCTGGTATACAAAATACCGGGTAATACAATTAGCGTCGCCCCCGCCAAGGCGTAAAAAACGCTGCGCCATAACCGTCCGTTATGATCAACTATTAATTGAAACAAAATTCCCGATGAACCGACATACAATATCAGCGCCGTCAATGGAATCAGGATTGACAACAAAAATACCATAAAACTAATACATAGAGAGATTCGTACAACCAACGGCGGTAAAGTAGAAAAAGGCAAGTCTGTAACGCGGGAATCAATGCACCGCCCCGCACGGCGCAACGCAAAAGCCAGCACAAATGCCGTCGCAACATACGGTAGACATAGCAAAAGCGCTTTCCATTCGTTTTCGGGAATGGAAAAACGCATAAATATCTCTTCCGGATAAGACCGCAGTTGCATCAACGAAGGCGTTTCAAACTGAAGCATACACAGACAGCCGATCACCATTGATGCAATCAGCAGAGACTCTCGCCAGGCAGGCCATAAGACATATCGAACCATGCTCCACCGGCTCAGATATATTTGAGCCGCTTCAACATGACGCCGCATGGGTTGAGCTGATAAAACCAAAAGCAGAAAAACTATCGGCCAGAAACATAGCGCCAATATCCACCCGCAACCCGCTTGGCTATAAAGAAACTGCGAAGCCATGCCCCGTTTTTCAAACAATAAACGCCCGGCGCCGGATTGCTCAATATAAGAGATCACCGTCATCCAGGCCGACGCCGCACCAAAAGGGGGATACGACAATGGCGCCAGCGACAGTAGGAGAAGCCACTGCCGACGCCTTTTAGATAAGCCCAGATATGCAGCATAAACCGGAAAAGCCAGCAGCCATGAAAAGAAGATGGTCCAGCAGGCCAATATTATGCTGCCTGACAACCGGTAAAGCGCGATGCGGTCAAAAACTTGCCATGACATTAAAAAGGCGTCCCAGCCGGGATAGGCTGAAACGCCCAATAAAATGATGGGTAATAATAAAATCATGCAGAACAGAGCGCGAACCAATGCGCCGGTTCGGCTTATGGAAAGATAGTGCGCATAAGTTCGAGACACGGTTCAACATTTTCCGCAACTTTGTTGTAATCTACTTCCATGATCTTTATGGAACTGATATCGGGAACGCCGTCAGGACGCGATACCGCCGGGCGCAATGGAATCTGACGCGCACGGCATTGCGCCAGTTTCGATTCCACCTCATGCGAAAGCAGGAAATCAACCAATTTTTCCCCGCCATCCTGATTGGGGCTGTTTTTAATCAATGCCACAGTATTAGGGATCAGCAGCGCGCCATTTTGTTTTTGATCCAAAAAGGCCATCCGAACGGCTTTGCCTTCATCCAACGCCGCGAAAACATCATCAGTATCAGTCATACCATAGGCGATATCACCACGTACGACAGCATCACGCACCGAGGCGTTACCGGGATACAATTTCATCTGATTGGATTTCGCCCGGTTCATTGTAAAACCTAAAGCGCCTTTATTATATGTATACAACGCCGCCATGTGGGTTACGGTAGTCCCGAATTCCGGCTTGGCCATACCTGTTTTCCCCCTGAATTTCTCAACAGCTAATGCCGGAATGCTGGCGGGAGTCTCGGTAACTGTCTCTGGAACAAGATCATTATTAATAATCATTACGCGGGCGCGGGCCGAAAAACCGGTCCAATAACTATCAGCATCTTTGTAAGCGTCTGGAATATCTCCCGCAGCAGCAGATTTATACGGCGCCAATACATCAGCCTTCTTCAGTTGGATAGTTCGAACGATTTCGTTATTCCAAAACACATCAGCTTGTGGATTCTGCTTTTCCTGCAACAAACGCTGATACAAACCGGTCGTCTTGGTCAATTCAGAATCATAAACCACCTTGACGCTTAGCTCTGGATTATTCTTTTGAAACACTGCAATGATCGGCTCAGAATAATCACGATCCACCGATGTATAGATGGTCACTTGGTTTGATGGCGCTCCACCGCACCCGGCTATTACTAAAGATAATACGATGCAAACAATAAAGCCTATGCTGTTTTTGGGTCGATATAAAGAAAACACAAGAAACCTCCAAATTGTTCCATTTAGTTTAACGGGGATAAGGCATAGTTTATTTCAGTTTTAATAATTTTATTAGTTATGTAGCTATTATCAAAACATCTCAATAAATGGTATATTCCCCTTTCACGAAAAATTCAATACGCCATCCACTTAACCTTCCCTTAATAATCAAGCATGATATTGTTTTACTATAGCGTTTTTGGAGTTTATTACCAAAACTGCCGTAAAGCACTCAAATTATTAAACAAGGAGAATTAAAGCATGACCAGAAGAGTTGGAATCACTATCGCGCTTGCTAGTATTCTATGCCTAGCCCTTATCCCCATGACATCCAGCGCCCAATGCTGCGCTAAAAGCAGTGGATGCGGCGGCGGATGGATTCAGTTATTCGATGGGCTTAACTACGATGACTGGAAAGTAAATGAAGACCACCCTGAAACATTTTCTTTCAAAGACGGCCAGATCATAGCTAACGGTTCACGCAGCCATATATTCTACACTGGCGGCGTCCTCGACAATAACTTCAGGAATTTTGAGTTGAAAGTCGACGTCAAGACCAAGCCTAACGCCAATGGCGGCATCTTTTTCCATACGGCCTACCTCAAAGAAGGATGGCCCAGCCAGGGTTACGAAGTTCAGGTCAACAACACCTACGCCCCTGATCCCCGCAAAACCGGCAGCCTTTATAACACCAACGACGTCATGGAGCAATATGCCCAAGACGACAAATGGTTCACCGAACACATCACCGTCTGGGAAGATCATGTCGTCATCAAAGTTGATGGCAAAACGGTAGTCAATTATATCGAAAAAGACGCCAAACCGCCCAAATGCCTCTCCAGTGGAACTTTCGCGCTCCAGGGTCACGATCCCGGCAGTTATATCGCTTATTCCAACATCCGAGTAAAACCCCTGCCCTGCGCTCCACAATGGGAACCATTGTTCAATGGCGAGAATTTAGATAATTGGGAACAAATCAACGGCACGGCTACTTATGAAGTGAAAGACGGCGTCGTCATCGGTACAACCGCTAAAGGCAGCCCCAACTCTTTCATGTGCACCAAGAAAATGTACTCCGACTTCGAGTTGGAATATGAAGCCAAAGTCGATCCAACCATGAATTCCGGCGTTCAGATTCGCAGCCACAGCCTTAAAGAATACCAAAATGGCCGGGTGCATGGATATCAGGTCGAAATCGATCCATCCGAACGCGCCTGGAGCGGTGGCATCTATGATGAAGCCCGCCGTGGTTGGCTGTACGATCTGAAAGATAATCCCAAAGCCCAGCAAGCCTTCAAAAACGGCCAGTGGAACAAATTCCGCGTTCTGGCAGTCGGCGACAAGATCATGACATGGGTCAACGACGTTCCCGCCGCTGATCTGGAAGACGGCATGACCAAAGAAGGCTTCATCGCCCTGCAAGTACATGGTTACAATGGCGATAATCCGGTCAGCGTCGCCTGGCGCAATATCCGCATCCGAGATTTATCATGCGCTAACTGCCCCAAAGCAGCCGCCTGCGCAAAAAAAACCGCTTGCGCTAATGCAGCGACTTGCGCCAATGCAGCCGCTTGCGCCAAGACAGCCGCTTGCGACAAAGCAGCCGCTTGCGACAAGGCAGCGACATGCCCTAAATTTACGGCAAGCGCCAAGGCAGCTCCTTGCTGTAAACAATCAGTTCAGTAATCATTATTAAAAAGTACGCAAACATTAAAGAAGCCGGACGCGATTAACGTCTGGCTTCTTTATATATTAATTTAACCTGCAAATTCAATCCAATCTATCCCCGAACATAAACCTGATACGTATAATTCAATTCAATCGCATTATCCTTAGCTGGTTTAACATCCACTATCCAGATTAACTGTGATTCAGGATTAACCGACCGCAAACCTTTAGCCAGTTTGGTTTCTTCAGGTTCTCCATCACGATCTAGAATTTCACCACTCAATTTCTTGGTTATCCTGATAGACGCCGATTCACTCTTATAATTGGTGACTTGAAGTTTGCCGCTGACCGTGACCAAATCATAATTCCGCCCATAAAATTGGGCTGCAGCACGCTGACGCTTGGTTTCATATTCATTCTGTTCCGCTGTAATTGATGCCGCCTGGGTAATTTTCAGATCAGTCGAAGCCTTTTGGGGAGTAAAGTTAACCGTGTCCTGCCCCATAATACGCCCATCCTTCATAGTGGTGGCAGGCGCCGTGGTCCAAGGGGAATCCAAAACATTGGTAAGTTTCAACGAATGCCACACCACCTGCTGAGGCGATTCCTGATCATTCCGGTTATTATAATTAGTATCTTCGTTGATATAATTAGGGATATCCCAGGTATAGATATGCTCATAGGGAATCTCTCCGGCAAAAAGCGGATAATATCCCCGCTCGCCTTTTTTAAGCGTCACATCATTGACCTGATAAAAATACAAGTCTTCCGAACTCTCACCCATTACCGGAGTCGAGGGCATATTAGGCGCGGGAGCAGCATCCGCATAAGCATACGATCTTTGAGATAGAACAGCCACATTGCTCGCCATAGGAAATGCCATCTTTCTTCCTCTATCTCCACTACTACGAATCCGCTCAAGTATCTGATTCAACGGTAACAGCGAAAAAGCGCTGTTGGCTTCACTGAACGCGATATGGGGATATCCGGCGATCAGTTCTAGATTAGTATTTTTAAGCGGAATTAAATCATTAATAATAATGGCTTTAGCAGAAAAGACCGCCTTATCATCGTTGCTGATATCCACTATATAACTGGGCGACCAGGAAATCCCCTTAGCCATATATGTCATTGACGCTTTTTTTGATTTACCTGATTTTCCATCTTTTACATTAACCTGAACTACATTCTCCATTTTGGGACGTTCAATCATCAAAATTTGCTCACCGGGAAACATGCGGATTGATTCAATCCAATGCAAGGGAATTGCTTCTTTGGATTCGCCGCCCTGTAACACAACAATTTCGCCCCTATCCCGTGGAGGAAGAAGCGGAATTTCATTTTCAGGATGCGGCGTAAGGATAGGAGATTCCCGGCGTTTGGGTACATCAAGAATTTTGAATTTTTCCCATTTATCTCTTTTAGTGATCCACAATTCAACTTCATGGCCGATATTAGCTTCCAAAAGTTCGGGGATGCTGGATGCGGGGATTTTCTCGATAGTCTCAGCCTGGGTGGCGATAATACCATCAAACTCAATCCCGTCTTCCCAACTGAACCATAGGCTCCCGAATGTAGCCGAAGGCAATGGAGTTATCTGATATGTCCCCGGTTGATTGATGCCATCAATTTCAGATATAACCAGCCCAACGCCATTCTTAAACAACGCAGCATACTTAGGCGCAGCCTGCAACGGCGTGCTGGAGGCCTCTTCGCTCCAAACAGCGCTTCCCGCTATAAACATAAAACCTACCATAATAATCAAGCAATGCGTAATTCGTTTCATTACTCTCTCCTTAAATTTTGCATAAATTGGTTTAGAGCGAATACAAAAACTGTTTAATCTCTTATTAACCGCTCTAGCGTTATATTTCTAATATCTCAATATAACGCATATCCACTCAAATAGTTTTATGTTGATTTACCAAAATTAAGCGCAATTCATGGCAAGAGTCTTCGGAAATCACGATAAACATCTGATTACAAGAGATTTAAATACGGTTAAATTACTATTTGACAAAAGCCTATGGGGTAGGGGTAATCAAGAGCATCGTCCACAAGAGCATTCTATACAACTGCCATTTCCTGTAATTTTCTGGCTTGGGCGCGTTTGTCTTTTTCTGACAGGTGATCAACAAATAAAATGCCGTTCAAATGATCGGTTTCATGCTGAATAACTCGCGCCAGAAGACCGGATGCTTCCATCTCTTTCTCTTCACCGGTATCAGGATCATTGAATCTCACTCTGATCGATTCAGGACGAGTCACATCTCCCTCAACATCAGGAACAGATAGACATCCCTCATTCATGGTGTCTTCCTCTTCGCTGGTCCAAACGATCTTGGGATTGGTCATTGCGTACTTATCACCCTCCTGGGTATCCAGTACAATTATTTTTCTTGATAGTCCAACCTGCGGCGCCGCCAACCCAATGCCATTGGCTTCATACATGGTATGAAACATATCCTGGATTACTTTATTAAGACGTTTATCAAATACTTTTATAAAACGCGTTTTTTTTCGTAAAACTTCATTGCCATAAATTGTGATTTGCATAGTCGCCATGATGAGTTGCTCCAAATAATCTATCTCTTACAACTTTCATTTTCTCGGTCTTATATCGAAAATGAACTACTCTTTAATTATAGTATAGCTAATCGCTATTTCAAGCATAAAGCCAATTCCATTATATAAAGCATAATGATATTATGTCTTAATTAAAATTTTAGTTGAAATTATGTTCAATATACAGGGCGCCAAGGGTAGTGTAGTTTCTACCCTTGATTGAGTTCACCTATTTTATTTCAATAATACCGGTATTTTAATTCCCATATAAACAATTCAATAAAAAAGGGTAGATACTCATTATGGAACCATTCAGTAAAACCATAGCAGTTTACGGCAGTTCCGCCATTTCTCAAGACAGCCATGAAGCGCAACAGGCTGAGCAATTAGGCAAACTCTTGACCGAAGCGCAATTCAAAATCTGCAACGGCGGATACACCGGCGTCATGGAAGCATGCAGCAGGGGCGCCCATTCAGTGAACGGACAAATTACCGGAGTAATCTGCGCAGCTTTCACAAAACGTTCTCCCAACCCATATCTTACTGATACTATTAACACTAATGATCTGATAGAGCGAATAACCACCCTGATGCGTCTGGCAGATGCCTATATCGTCCTAGATGGCAGCATCGGCACAATGGCTGAACTGCTGCTGGCCTGGAACCTGGTAGTTACCGGATGGGATAAACCTGTTCTGATAGTCGGTGATAACATGAAACAGGCCGTTTTAGCCTTACAAGAACATACCGAAATTAAACAAAAGCAACTCGACATGTTAACCATGGTTGATAATATCGATGACGCGGCCCAATGGATCGAGAACTATTTCTCTAACCACAAATAATTGTTATAGTATCAATTGGAATATCCAATGTTTTGAAAACAATCCCCTCTTGAATTCTCCCCCAACTTGGCGGAGAGGGATTTTGGAAAAATAACCAGATATATTGTTTTTTTTAGTCGTATAAAACACTGTAGCAAAACATTCCTCTCCCAAGATTGGGAGAGGCTAGGAGAGGATTGATTGCGACCACCCTTATACAGAAATCACCAACCAGAAAGATACCATGAATAAAAAAACACAACACATCATTCAACCCATTGGAATAATCCACTCACCATACAAGACTAAGGAAGAGTGCCCCATCCAGGGCTGCGCCAAGCCTGAAGGTAAAGGGCGAATCGAAGTATTTCCTGAATACGAAGAGGGCTTACTGGATATTGAGATGTTCTCTCACCTCATTCTGCTCTACCATTTTGACCGGGCTGATGAGACAACATTAGTCCGGTATCCCTTCATGGATGATGCTCCTCACGGTATCTTCGCCATGAGACACCCATTCAGGCCGAATAAAATCGGCCTCTCAATCGTCAAACTTGAAGGACGCAATAAAAATATCATTGATGTGAGTCGTATAGATATATTAGATGGTTCTCCATTGATCGACATAAAGCCCTATGCTCCAAAATTCGATCATATCGACAATGCCTCTGAAGGTTGGCTGGACGGCAAAAAACTGCGCCCTAAACCTGAAGGAAGAGAATAGCATAACCCGAAGCAATGATGTCACGCCAAACGCACGAGAGCTATACGAGAGATAAATATGACAAATAATCATACCGAGCAGCATATTAATACTGACCGCCCTCAAAACCACGCCTTGGTCGATGTCAAAAACTATCATAAACAATATCGCGAAACAGTAGCGGTCGAAGACCTCAGTTTTGAGGTGCGTGCAGGTGACATCCTGGGATTGGTAGGCCCCAATGGCGCGGGCAAAACCACCACCCTTCGGGCGGTGTGCGGCATCATCACCCCCACACGAGGCGAACTATTAATCTCCGGCAACGATATACTGTCAGACCCGGTAGCAGCTAAGCGTCAACTGGCCTACGTACCCGATGATCCCCGCTTATTCGATTCGCTCACCATCTGGGAACACATAAAGTTCATCGCATCGGCCTATAGGGTGAAAGATTATGAAGATAAAGCGAATCAGCTGCTGCAACGCTTCGATTTAGAAGAAAAGCGCGATTCCATCGCGGTGGAATTATCACGCGGCATGAGACAGAAGGTCGCCATCTGCTGCGCTTACCTGCACGACCCGCGCATCATCCTGTTCGACGAGCCGCTGACTGGTCTCGACCCGCGGGCTATCCGCTCATTAAAAGCCTCTATCGTCGAACATGCCCAATCCGGCGCCGCCGTAATAATCAGTTCGCATCTGTTGTCGCTGGTCGAAGACCTCTGCTCTCACCTGCTCATTCTGCATCGCGGCCAGCGCATCTTCTTCGGCAGCGTCGATGAAGCGCGGCGGCAATTCAAAGATCAGGAAGGCGACGCCTCGCTCGAAGAAGTCTTCTTCCGCGCCACCGAAGATAACTATACGGCTGAGAAACCATTGGATAATAAATAATGATACATCCCGCGCTTCCATTACTGATTAAATCTCAATACATGAGCAAAATCCGGCGCGCCCTACGCAGCTTAAAAACATTGCGCGGCGTGATGTACTTTCTGGTTGGCCTTATCGTATTCATCTTATGGATCGGGCCATCAATATTAATGGCCTTCACCGATACAAAATCCCGTGAGATCGCCGCGCCATATATCAGCGCCTTTTTGCCTTTCCTGCTTCTGGTGTTTTGCCTGCTCGCCTTAGCTAGTGCGATCAAATCCAAAGCTATTTATTTTACAGCCGGAGAAATTGAGTTCCTTTTCCCCGGACCTTTTAAGCGACGTGATCTGGTGATCTATAAAATTATCACCAGTGTGATGAACATCATATTCGTTGCGCTATTCATGTCGTGTTTTTTTATGCGTTTTACTAATTTATATATCGCATGTTATCTGGGGATTTTCTTCATCCTGCTTTTCCTGCATTTCTTCAGCATGATAGTCGCCTTTATAAGTTTGATAGTAAGTAAACACGCCTATACTCTTCCCAGAAAAAATATCCTGTTAACCATCGGCGTGCTTATCATTATTGGATTATGGAAAGGAATCGACTGGCAGGCTGCCCAGGAACTTCTATTGAAACCGCTGGTTCTGGCGCAGATGGTCAGAGACAATTGGTACGGCGGCGTAATCCTCGCGCCCTTCGATGTGTTTGTACGTACTGTAATGGCGCCGTCATTCTATGATCTACTTATCTGGGGTTCCGCCGCAGCCGGTATAGATATATTGCTGTTTTGCTGCGTTATCTCGCTGGACGCCAATTACCTTGAAACCTCTCTATCCGTATCAGAAAAGAAATACGCCAAGTTAGAACGCATGAGACAAGGCGGTGTGGCGGCCATAAGTTCCAATAGAAAAACCGCCAAATGGAGCCTTCCCCTTCTTCCCTGGCTTGGCGGCGCTGGACCAATACTATGGCGCCAATTGACCACCGCCATGCGCAATTCCAAAGGCGTACTGCTTCTATTATTTATCGTAAGCATGGGCATCGGACCAATGATCGTCATGAAAGGCGTATCCGATGAAAGCGTGCCTTTCTTTCTTATCATCATCACTATGTACAGCATCTTCTTAACTCAATGGTTTCCCTTCGATTTCCGCAGCGACATCGACCGCATGGATTGGATAAAGATGATTCCGATTGATTCACTGCCTATCGCCATAGGTCAGGTTTTAACTCCAGTATTGATTGTATCCATGCTCGAAATGATTATATTTGGAGGTTTGGCGATTGGCGTGAAGAATAATTTCTCATTATTATTAGCCGGAATACTGCTGGCGCCATCCTTCAACCTTCTACTTTTCGGGCTGGAAAATATAATTTTCCTGCTATATCCCGTACGCATCGCCAAGGTCGGCCCCGGAGATTTTCAAGGCTTCGGCAGAATGATGGTGGTTTTCTTCTTGAAATTCATAGTCATCATATTAATCATGGGCAGCATCATCGGGCTTGGAGTAGGCGGCTATTTCTTGAGTAACAAAAGCATATTGGTCTTCTTAGCTATCAGTTTCACGCTGCTAACCGGCTGCGGATTCGCGGTGGTTCAATGCATAGCATGGGCTTTCGAGAAATTCGATCCCAGCATCCATACCCCCACATGAGTTGTTGATCCTTAAAAAATGGTAATTCGATTATAAGGGGAGAGGGATTTTAGGTTTAAGCAGGTTGTTGGGTGGAACAGTATTCCTCTCCCAAGATTGGGAGAGGCTAGGTGAGGGTTGATAAGAACCACCTTAGCAAATGATCAATTCTTAAATATTACAATAACCGGATCACATAGAATCCAGATAATCCTTCCACCCGCCGTAGGGGTAATCCCTTGTGGTTACCCGAATATGATTTCCACCTATGGTTGATGCGTGATCCGGGCGCCCACAAGAGACGCCCCTACACAAAAACCCAATCACATGAAATCCAATTCACCTCTTATCATCAATAATAGCATTCTTAGGAACATCGGGAACCAATTCCTCACTCTTTAATCCCTGATTAATCAAAGTATCAGAAAAGAGTATGGTCGCTTCGACGTCGCCCTCAATCAAAAACTGCTTGGGCAGACTGGTTTCACGGTCGATCCACAGATAACGGGGCGGTTCGATATCGCTTTTAGCCTTACGCGGTTTAATCAAAATCCTATAGGTAGAAACTTCATCAATAGTTTCCTGATATACATCGCTATGAATATAGGCTTTCTCTTTAAACTCTTTGATATCAAAATCCAGAAAACCCGCCAGATACATGAATTCTTCCGGCAACGGGCTGGTTTGCTCATTCATTTTTTCTATAGTGATAGTGTTGGTTTTGGGATTAATGGTATAGAAATTTTGTCCAGCGTCGGCGTAATAAATTTTGGTTGGAGTAGCATCTTTAGGTATACCGGATTCTCCCTCAAACAATTCTAACAAAAAAGATGATTCCACATCGCTTTTCTCTTTGATGGGCCGGGTCATAAAAGCCCGCGCCGAAAATTGCTTAACTCTGCCATTTTGATACTTGGCGGTATGTTGCAGAACCGCCTGATAGTCATATATAACATCCCATACCTTGGCCGCCTTATCTATCGCCTGGCCTCCTGGAATACGGGCTTTACTGAGTTTCTGCTCCGCTTGGGCATCATTCAAAAACAGAAATACCGCCAGAATAGCCAATGCGCCAAACCATGCTATGTATAAAACCAGAGAATTTATCTGTTTTGTATTTATAGTTTTCATTGTTTTGTCATTCATACCTATCTGAATACTATTTTGTCAAATATTAATCCAAAGCATGGGTGCCAAGGGCAAGACCGCAATGCGGTCAGCCCTTGATGCAATAACTTTTTATAATCTATATCACAATGTTAGACGCTAATTGTTCAAAGCATATTTAACTTAAAAATGGAAAAAAACCTTGTACACGCAAATTATAAAAACCAATGCAAACTGGCGTTAGAAGCGCTATATCCATGCAGATACAATTCACCGCCATGCGGCAGCATGAAGGCCGGCTCCTGGTTTGGTTCAAATTCAAGATAAAACCATGCTTCCTGCTTCTCTTCGAGACCAATTTCATTAAGGTCGATGATTGCTTCAAGCGAGTTATCGCCTATCACCGCATTTTGTTTTGTTTCTGGCGTGATAGTGATCGTTTTACTCACGGGTTTAGTGATATTCAGCCGGATTTGGCATTTATTCTCAAATGGCGCCTTATCCTTAAATGACACCAGCAGCGATAGAGAATTATTCATTCTGCCATACCTAATATCCGCTTCGAATTCATCGGCTTGATGCATCGCCCCGCCACCGCTTTTAGCTGATATGGCTTGCGTACCAACCCAGTTATAATAACCCTTGCGCCCACTGCCAAGCACAGGTTGGCGGAAAAGGACGCCTCCCGCTTTGAATACTTTTTTGGTTTGTTTAATCGGTTGATGCAACATCGGCGGCGCTGGTTCACCAATCTGTTCGTAGAGGTAAATCAGATGGACGCGGAACAGGTGATCAAACAACATATCATGCTGCGAAGAATTAATATCACCATACCACCAGAACCAATCGCTGCCTTCACAGATATGCAGCATTTCCCAGGCTGTCGCCCTAACTTCTTTAATCAATCCAGCTTCTTTTTCTACCAGTATTTCCCTGGCCTGGCGCAGGAAATGCCATGCAGCGTTATCTTCCTGATGACCGATCCAGATGCGGTAATTGGAGTTGATCCACGAACCGGGATGAATCGATTTCAAGGTCGGTTCAGCAGGATAAAGCGCCCGGTATTCCGGCACGGTAGTTGATATAACCTGCGGCTCTTTTAATATTCCTTCGATAAAATAACGCAGAAAGTCATGTCCATCGCGGGCGTAAAATTCCCAACAGTTCTCGCCATCCAGGATAACGTTCACCAGAGGAGGCGCTTTATCTTTCCAATCGTTGCCAATGTTTTTGAGATGTGAAATAAAATCCTTGGCGGCATCTTTGGGATCGCGGTTCTGATAAACGAATCCAATAAGATCAGACAAGCCATGATCCCTGAAAACGCAGTCAATTTCTCCTTTGGCGGTCTCTAAACGATGCAGGCGGTATAGTTCAGAACGTTCCGGCTTATTACCATGAATGAACTCAGATTGCAGCAGTATCGCTTCATCCGTTGCAAAGAAGGAGACTTTTTCCTGCGCCATTATCGCGCATGCCTGATCTGACACCGAACCTTCCGAAGGCCACATACCCACCGGATCAGCTCCGATGATGCGCTTAAAAGCCTTAACGCCTTCTCTTATCTGCCATTCGGCATCCTCTGGATTCGAAAAAGCCGGTTCCGGCACCGGATCGCGTGGATTAGAAACCTGCGCAATCGATGTATTGCACAATAAGGGAAGAATCGGATGATAGTAAGGCGAACAGGTTAGCTGAATCTTGCCTTTATTATATAACTCCTGATGGATGGGGATTATTTTTTTGAGAATATCTTTTTGAATATCCAGTACTTGATGTTTCTCTTCTTCAGAAAAATTCTTCTGTTTTTTAATCAGGGCGCGAAGCGGAAGGTCTGGATTCTCTCGCCATATCGGATCAATCCAGGATAAATTATGCCATACCTGCAGGTCGCGGATATCCTGCTCTGAAAAACGGTCCACCGCATTAGCCGCTAAACGTCCCCGTTTACGGAAAAGTTCATCATACCTGGGAAAGGGATGAATCATGCGCGGCGCATGGGCGTCAAAAAAGCATGTCAGTATTTTCTCTTTTTCTTCGTTGGTAAGTTGATTGGCTGATTTACAACTCAGTTCCCAATATTCGTCAGTCAAAGAACCATTGTTATAGCGTTGCAATTGTTCAAGTAATGACGGAACCAGATTTATGGTCTGCTTCCAGCCGTCGTATTCTTTACTCAACCATGCAATATCATAATAATCCTTAACTCCATGCAAACGCACCCAAGGCATTACGCAACGCTTGGATCCCGGCTCGACATACCAAGGTTGATGCTGATGCCACATAATATGCAGAAAAACCGGCTTGGAAGAGGTCATTTGATTAAGATTCCCCTTTGGTTTTATAAACCTTTTACAGCATAACGGCGTAATTAGAGTAGAGCGTTAATCATACAACCTGTCTTTAACTTAATATTACTTACTCGATAACTATATGGCAATTTTTCTAATCTTCCAGTAAAGACTTATAAATGCTTATGTACTCCTGCGCGGATCGATTCCATGAAAAATCAATTCTCATAGCCCTTTGTATAAGTTTTTTCCAGGCTGATGGATCTTCGAAAAATTTCATGGCGCGATTGCAGGTCCCCAAAAAGGCCTCCGGGGTTTCCTGATCAAAAGTAAACCCATTGCCCTCATCCGACAGATTAATATCAGTAACCGTGTCGGCCAGCCCGCCAATTAAATGAACTATGGGAATGCTGCCATACCGCAGTGAATACATCTGGTTTAATCCACACGGTTCAAATCGCGAAGGCATTAGAAAGATATCTGATCCGGCTTCGATGCAATGTGATAAACGCGTGTCATAATCTATAACGACGCCGAAGGATTCGGGGAATTTCTTTTTCAATGACATGAGCTGATCTTCCAGTTTCGGGTCGCCGGTTCCCAGCACGATTACTTGAGCGCCGTTCTGGATCAGTTGTGGCAATATCTCTATCAGCAGATCACAACCTTTTTGGAGGGTTAACCTGGCAACCATGCCCATAAGTGGTTTACGAGTCTTAGGAATGGGCAATCCGAATTCCTTAAGCAGAGCAATCTTATTTTTTGCTTTACCGTCTATAACTGTATCAACATCATACTTAGCCGAAATATATGAGTCTTTGTCAGGCGACCATTCGTTATAATCTATGCAATTCAAAATACCATGCAATCGGGCATTATTTTCTTTAATTATACCGTCTAGTCCGTATCCAAATTCGATAGTTTGAATTTCTTTGGCATAAGTCGAACTAACTGTATTGATAGCGTCTGCCCAGACGATTCCGCCTTTCATCAGGTTGATCTGATTATAAAATTCCAATTCTTCAATATTGAAATGCTCCCACCCCAAGCCCAGAATTGGATAATGGAATATGGGGAAAAGACCTTGGTAGGCCATATTGTGCATGGTATATAAGGTTTTAATTTTGCTTAATAATAGATGGTCTTTGAATAAAGTCTTTATATATACCGGAATCAACGCCGTCTGCCAATCATTGGCGTGGATGATATCGGCCTTAAATATACCTCGCGCTATTAACTCCAATACCGCACGGCAGAAGAATGTATAACGTTCCAGATTATCGGAATAGTCGCGCCCTTGTTCTGTATATAATCCGTCCCGGTCGTAATAATCGTCTTGTTCTATCAGGAAGACGGGAATGTTAGAATTTGGCAATGTAGTCCGTTGAATGCGTCCCTTAATCAATTTATCTTCAACTGGAATATTTATCAGGGCCAATTCATCTTCTTCCGCCTCAATATGGCGGTATTTAGGCATTACTAAAGCTGTTTCAATGCCATTCTGCTTCAAAGCCGCGGGCAGACTTTTCATAACTGCGGCTAAACCGCCAGTTTGAGCGAGCGGCGCAATTTCCGATGCAGCAAATAATATCTTCATGTCAATCTCTCTTTTACTACCATATTTGTTTACGAATCCGGTTCTTCGTACCGGGTGATATCCGCCTGCCAATCAGGACGGTCAACCAATGTCGCCAGGTAATCTATTACTGATTGCAGCCCTTCTTGATTAAGAGATAACTGCTGCTTGCTCATAAACTCTTTTTCTAAATCCTGTCGAATTTTCAAGGACAAATTATTCGCTACTCGCCGCCCAATCTCCACTCGCGCTTCTTCATAATTCATTGGTACCGATGGAGTAACATTCCTCAAATAAAATATCTCGTATCCATATTCTTCCTTGGTCAGATTATGAAGACGCTCTGGTTCACTGATATCGCCAACTTTCATTGCCGGACCATCGCCCGGCGCTATAGAATCTTGGATTTTTGGACTAAATCCAATGAGAGGAATATCTCTAAAACGTTTATGGATTACTGTTATATTATCCTGTTGAGCGAATTGAAGCGCGGCTTCATCGAACGACATGCCATTCTGTATTGCTTCATATGCTTTGTCCGCCTGCGCTTTCGCTTGAGCAAACAGTATTTGAGTCTGGTAAATTGAGGTTGAAGGCGTAACCGGGATGCTGAATAGTAATTGGCTTAGATCATATAAAGCAGGCGTGTAAAGATTGGGATGGTTTTTATTCTTATCATAAATATCACGTATTTGTTGTTCAGTAATAGGATATTTTGCATCCATTATATGATTAATCCATAACTTGGCCAATTTATTACGATCCCAATATTCAATAGCCTTAGCGACATCCGCTTCGCTCCAATTCCGGCTATAAGATTCAGCAAGATAAACGGCTTTATTACCCAGGAACGAAAGATAATCCTTCTTATCCTGCGGAGTCCATTTGTTTTGTTGTCTGGCGTATTCTTTAAATTCTCCCAAAGTTAACTCGTATATGGGTGGAACAGATATAATAACTGCATCATCTTGCACATCGTCAGCATTCTCGATCCAGCTGGAATTTACCAGTAGATGGTGTTTTTTCTGTAATTGCTGACTCAATAAAAATATTTCATCGTTTTGTCTTTTAGACGCCAATGATTGAATAATATTCTTACGCATACTTTCAAAAGGATGATATTCCGCATCGATAAAGCGGACTTTTTTCATAATATAAAAACGTTTTTTTTGCGTAAATTCAAACGGTGCGGTATACTCTCCATCTTCCAATGGCTCAATCTGCGCAGCAATTTCCGGATCAAACATTCCGGGAGGCACCTTATTGGGTTTTCCACGTTTATGTAACTCAGCTTCCGAATATTTAAGGGCTACCACCTCAAAGGGATCGCCTTTTTGAAGCCTCTGGTAAGCCTGCTGAGCCAGTTCTTGCGCTTCCTCTCGACTGCGCTTTTCATAAGAAATCCAGATACCCCTTATAAGCAGCACATTAGTATTAGGCTTTAAAAAAAGGCTCTTAAGGTTTTCATCGTAATAGCGCTTTATTTCCTGATCCGTCAAACGGATTTTTTTTATTACGTCATTCAGGATAACTTTTTGATAAAGTTCATCCTTGACGGCATTCTTGTGGGCTTCCTCGAATTCCGGTTTTTTATCCAATCCCGCTTCCCGCGCTTGTTCCGCAAAAAAATGTTCACAAATGACGCCCGTACCAAATTCTATAATTGCTGGGGCCAAGTTATTATTCACTTTATTGATAAGTATGAAATCGAAAGATTTTTCTTCTTGAAAAGCAACCAGCAAATCGCCGACGGTCAATTGATAATCGCCTATAGACATCACTATCTGATCCTGCGCCGGCCGGTTAATCGGGATATCTTTTTTGGCGCATTGATTCACAAAAGCGCAGCTGATTATGATGATTCCGAGAACTGCACATCTCAATAAATCTCGCATTGATGCAGGTTCCTTCCTAGTCATTATTTTAACTCTTCAAACTATTTTCAGAATTATATTTATGTATAGCGTTCTAATGAGTCCACAAGTTAATGCGAACAATCAAATCAGCGATTAATCCCAGGACGAACATTTGAACGCTGGCCATCATCAGAACAATAAATGTGGCGTCCATGAATTGTTCAGTGAATAATTTACTGTAAATCAATACGCCTATTGCCATTATGGCTAGAGTAAAACTCAGAGGGATAAATACATTTAAGGGGCGTAATAACACCACCGTCCTCAAGATCAGCAATATCATGTTCCAAGTATCATGAATCGGATGGAATTTAGATGAACCCGATCTTTTCAAGTATTGAATAGGTTGATAATGCACCCGTTTACCGGTTGAGAGAAAGGCCACCGTAAGCGTAGTGGTTAATGAAAAACCATCCGGCAACAAACGCTGCACCGGTTTTAACTGCGTTCTTCTTATAGCTCGAAGCCCCGAATTCAGGTCGGGAATCGGGTAGCGCACTATCCAACCAGCGAAAAGCCGGATCAACCATTTAGCAGGACGTCTAATCCAGGGTATTTTGGCGTCAGGCCCGGTGCGCGCTCCGACCACCATGTCGTTATGTTCCAGCAATTCAACTATCGGTCCAATCTCATGAGGCGGATAAGTGCCATCTGCGTCAATGATAACTATGGCTTCATATTGGCTGTTATCTATCCCGCATTTGATTGCCGCCCCATATCCACAGTTAATATGACGACGAATCACAGTGAAGGACGTTTCTTCTAAATATTCCGGAGTATGGTCGGTGGAACCATCGTCGACCAGAACCACTTCGACGGGAAACGAAACTGAATCTATATATTGTTTCAGCTCTGCGAGAAAAGATTTTATGCTATTCTCTTCGTTGAATATTGGAACAATAATCGATACTCCATCAGATTTAACTGAAAAAGCCCTTGAATCTATCATTAAACACCTCTGGAAACTGGATTACTGTTTTCATTATATATATTGTAGCGGGAGCGGAAACGCCTATTCAAGGATTTACGAATAACATTAATCTTCTTTCATAATAACATCTGTTGTTAGTTTGGATATTTGAAAGTATAATTTATGTAAAACATCAGATACTTATATAGTTCTTTTTTGATTGAAAGGGATGTGTACTATGAATGAAAAACACCTATTGGAGTGGATTTCGCAATCAGATACCCACTATCATCCCAATGTCTATTTTTTCGTTCTCGAGGCGCTTCGTTATACTCAATGCTATTTCAAAAAGCCGCGCCATATTTCAGGTCATGAATTATTGATTGGCATCGCTCGTTTAGGAAAAAAACGTTATGGTGAAATGGCATACTTGGTTTTCAAGGAATGGGGCGTTGAATCCTCACGGGATTTCGGCAATATCGTTTTTAACCTGGTCGAAATGGGCGAAGTAAAAAAGACCGATGAAGACAGTATCGATGATTTCGATGTTGGATTCGATCTGAAATCCGAGTTAAACCGCATGGAAATAATCAGTTAGAAAATCTGTTTAAAAAAACATTATTATTCGCAAAAAAGCCTGCAAATACAGGCTTTTTTTATTAAATAATTTTTAACAGTATAACAGTTGATATGCCAATACTCTGACTAACTCATTATGTCGAACAACCTTAACGCACTATCAGTTATTTGCTGTTGTTGGAAATTGGGATAATTCGACTTGCGTATTTCCTGTCCCGAATCACGATATCCGCCGTCTCGCGCATTTTAGTCAACAACTCGTTCAATTTACGCTTTTTCTTTATCTGCATTACACGTGATTCCAAAGAGTCTATATGGATTACCTTGGCTATATGGTATGCATTGGCCGTATAAATCGGATTAGATATCTCTCCTATTTTATAATCGAAAAGTACATCAAATTCTGGAAGCAGTGAGCCTTTGGCGAAGGGCGGTATTTCGCCAAAATTCTTCCGGGAATTTTCATTTTGTGAAAATAGTCTGACCAGCGTGTCAAAAGGATCGCCGCCTCGAGCTTGAAGCACAATTTCTTCCGCTTTTTTCCTGATTTCTTCTTTATCTTCAGCGGATGCATTGGGTGGAAAATTCAACTGAATATCTTGAATCGTAATTTGATTTGTCGGAGGATTGCCGGGATAATCGATAGAATATTGCGCAAGTTCCTGCTGGGTAGGAGGATCTGCTTTAAGATTTGACAATTGAGATAGAATAACTTCTTGAATTGAATATGCGAATTTTTGTTTATATATGGCTTGGCGATATTCTTCCCACGACATGCGCATTTCTTTTTCTTTTTGAGTTATTTTCGCCGGAGTATTAAATTGACTTTGAAAATTAAGCATTTCAATATCGGTTTGTCGTAGACACCTATCTCTAAGGTTATCAAACTCCTCTTCGGTTAATCGCTCTCTAACCACCTGCATTAACAGAATTTCGTCAATGATTTTTTGCAGAACCTGGGGGCGGAGTTGTTGGAAAACCTCATTGGGCAGAACATAGCGACCGCCTTCTTGAACAAATAGTTTCTGTTCTCCAGCAATCATCATTATCTGAGAGTCAACCTCACCAGATAAAACCAGCTCATCATTAATAGTGGCGTCAATAGTTTCCAGAACAATTGCGTTTGAAATGGAAATCAGCGAAGTTACTGTGAATAGCAGCAAAAAAATGCGTTTCATGCATTTTCTCCATAATTATTAATAGAAAGATACAAGCGCTATTGTACACGGAGATGGCCTAAAGCCAAATGTGGGAAGGTGGGAAAATTCCAATAACTATTCGGTCATCATTACTTTAGCAACGGTTATACGTTCATCCCTGGTTAAATCTATGGAAGAATTAAGAGTCCTAATCATGCGGCTCACATTACCTCCAAAATAATTGGTCAATATATAGCGAATCGCTTTGTTTTGTTCGTATTCCTTACTGGTGCATGAGATATAATAAAAAGTTCGTCCTTCTTGTTCATGCCGCAGAACGCCCTTGCTTTCCAGAAATTTAAGCATCGTCGCTATTGATGTATAGGCCCCGGCTTTTTCTCCTCCCATTTCTGAACGGATTTCTTTTACAGACGCTCGTCCCAACGTCCAAACTGCGTTCATTACTTCCAGCTCTCGTTCTGATAGTATTTTCGCACGGCGTCTAGACATTTCATTACTCCCTATGGAATCAACTCATGGGATACTGGAGCGGTTCTCAAAAATTTGTCCGTTTATAATCGCCTTTTTTTATCCGGAAAAGCCCAGCTTTTCCAAATCGCGAATCAGAACTTTATTATGCAAACCACCCTAACTAATTGATCAAAAATAAGTGTTAATCTACAGTTATCATTAATCTTATGTAGCGCAAAGCAGAAATTATAAGCACCTATAATTGTTTAAATAGATGCATTAAATCTTATAAATGTAATCGGTTAAATGAAATAATTATTGTTTTAGCCTGTTGCTATAATAAACAATAATTATACATGGAGTCAAGTGTATGTGCAAATTTGCACCTATTTATTTTTTTAATGATTTTCTTGTCAGAGCAGTGCTCAAAAAATATTCTTTTATTTTCACGTTTGTTATTTGAGCAAGCCAAATTTTTTATGGCTTGTGCAAACCACGCATCAGAACCTTATTATGCAAACCATGTTTTTTGAGCATGGTTACTACCAAAGCCCTGGAAACTTAATCCCGCTCTTCAAACAGGTCCATATCTGGTTGTAAGACCAACTCCAGAATCTGGCTTTATCATGAGCCAAATCTACTGGTTCAACGGTCCATCCACCTGGATAACAAAACGCGCCAACCCATTGCACTATTACAGAATATATTAATAAAACAATAAATAAAACATTGAATAATCTATGCTTTCGCAATGCAGGAAGAATCGCTGCCATATATATAATTAAAAACGGATAGGTTTCAATCTGGTAACGAGGCCCGAAATGAGAGTTCCCTCCCCACCATACGGCGTATTTTGAAAATAGCAGCAACATCAGCAGAGGCGCGGGAATAGTTAAGGCAATGGTTCTCCAAACCGATTCTTCCTTACGCCAAATTACAATCATCCCGATAAACGAAAAAATCAGAAATGGACTGAAAATCAACAGCCCGCGGCTGGGGCTGATTAATTGTCCGGGCAACCCGATATATAGTGGCGTCGACCAAGAATCACCCTCGACGCGATCCAGTTCCCAATGCAACGCATGTAATACGGTATCGCCGCCCTTCCACGAGTCGAACAGCGCCACGTTATATATAATTAACAATGCGCTTAATACGGCGGCGGGAACTATAAAATACATAGCGCATCGTCTATGGCGCAGCAAAATCGCTCCGCACATCACCGCCATGCAGACTCCATTTACGGTACGGCATAGAACCGCACATCCGGCGGCCATTCCGGCGAAAAACAGGAAACGCTTCATAACGCAGGATTCATCCGATTGTTCTGCGCGGATTATGGCGTAAAAACAGACGCTCCACCAGAATACGCTGGGGCCATGCTGCCACAGGCTTTGCGAGGCGATAGGCCACAACGCCGTTCCCAAGCCATAAGCCATAGCCAACAGCAGAGCGTTCTCTTTATCAATCAACAACTTAAGCGCCAAAAACATCACCAGCACCGCCAGTGAACTATAGAACGCTCCACTCAGTTTGGATAGATAATTCCACACCAGGTCGCCATCACCCGGCTCAACCATCCCCAACCACACGAAAGGCGCAAAAACCGGCGCCGCCATGACCCCCGGAAAAACAGGATAATTGGAGACGATATGACCGCATTGCTCTGACACGTAATATGGCATGTTGTGGTAGGGAATGTAATCATGCAAATCGTCGAGAAAAACTGTGCCTTTTTTGACCAGATTAATGGAAGTAAACACGGTCGGCGTCGGGTCGCCGCTGCTTATTTCCCGTCCATTAACCACATATATCAGAAAGGGAACAAAGAAAATCAACAGTTTATGCGAATCGAACAGTTCCGTTATATGAGCCAGGCTAAAATTTAATCCAAAGGTCATTGTATTCTTCCTTAATTATGGATAATCTTCATTATCGATTCATGCGTTTCTTTTTCTAGCCGAAAACGTTTAAATAGCGATATAATATATGACCAACAGGATTATTCGTAATACATAAAATTTATATAGAAAAATCCAGAAGGGAATTTTTCTCTAAAATATCTCGTCGAACAAAAAGTAATAATTAAGACCTAAAATTATTTTCCATTTATAAAGGAGATTACGCAATGTTGAAATACTGGAAAGGTTTAATGCTGGTAGCAAGTATCGGATTATTAGCATCAGGATGCCAGACCACCGCAGCGCAGAGCGGCGCCATGTGGGGCGGCGGCGCTGGCGCCATCGCAGGTCAGCTGATTGGCGGCAATACTGAATCCACCCTGATCGGCGCTGGAGTAGGCGCTTTAGGCGGCGCCTTATTGAACGACGGCCTGAACAGCCAAAAGGAAGCAGGACGCCAGGAAGGTTACAACGCAGGATATAACGCAGGAGCAGCCCAGAGTACAGCGCCCAAAGGCTACACCCCGGTTGTCCAGCAACAACCGCAATACAACACCGCCCCGCGTTAATCGAACCAGCAATACCAAATATAAATCGCCCGGCGGGATGCAAATCCTACCGGGCGGTTCTTGTATTAAAACTCAAACAGGAGAAACCATAGTGATTATACAGGATGATGAAAACTATCAGCAAATGCAGCAAACCATGGCTCCCCTCAAAATCCTCACCCTCGGTGACAAACAAAGTAAAGTCCAGCCTGCCGCCGATGTAATCAAACGAATACGACTACTATAATCCCTCTAAGGAAATTGGTCGTAATCAACAAAAATTCGGTCTAAATCATAGTTGGTATACATCAGATCGCCACGGGATATGATCCCATTGCTGGGATCATAAGCATCGCCGCGATAGTAAAACATATAAGGGACACGGTCTATATCTCCTACTATTCCACGCCGCCAAATTTCATCCGGCCCCAGGGCAATCCTGTACTGGATCCATTGAATATTATTATCGGGCGGCGTGAGATTCATCTTCGTTATTCCAAATAATCCCCAGTAGAATTGGTAGCATAGATTATCTGTAAGCGCCTCTTCAAAAGGATTATCAATGTATTGTTTCAGTTTTTTCTTCCCGAAGACATCAAAGGCTTGATCCACACTGGTTAAATATGGAATGGGTGAGGTTAAAGATTTATAAATACCGCAATATGGCCCCCTGTCGACTTTTTTTCTTTGAGGATCGTCTAAAAATTCCATAGTTACAGCTTTGTGAATGGCCTCCATATCTGCTTTGGCGCGGGCAAGTTTAGTATTAACCACTGCATTGCGATAAGCAGGGATCGCTATTGCCAACAGTATAGAGATAATGGCGACTACAATTAGCAACTCAACCAAAGTAAAGGCAAAACGATTCATACGTTTCCCCCGTTAAATCATTGGTGCAGACTTGTAGGCTCTTCAACCATGCTGGCATTAAGGAAAACAATATCCGCAGGGTTTTCCGCATCCCGCGAAAGATCGTTCAACGCGACCTCGAATAAATTATCATTTTGATCTTTGATTTCAATTTTTCCATTAAAGTTCTGGTTCACTTTAGCCAGTTCTGTTCCTGAAAGCGCCACGCGAAATGAGCCATCATTATTCAAGTGTTGGGAGAATAATTCACCTGGAAAAAAGTTGCCATGTTCGTTCATTTCTTCTTGCGAGTATTTCCTGAACCACACGCAATATGATCCACCAGACAATGGTTCGCCATTCGGGTAAAGCATTCTTCCATAATAGGCTTGCTTCTTTTCCACTTCGACATTCAGTGAAAATGGTTCATTGGCAACCAGGTCGAATTCCGGGAATATCTGCTCAGGAGCATCACAAACATAAAGGGGATAATCAAGCGCCCGCACCAGTCCGTAATAATGCCCCAACGGCAATCCGGCAATCTCAAATTTCCCGCTGGGATTAGCAACCGGAATGTGGACATGCATATAGAGATAATCCACCTTTTCATTCAAACGTTCGCCTTTTTCCTGCTTCAATGTGATATAGTATCCATCCAATGGATCATCATGCTGATCAAAAACATTTCCTTCAATTCGCCCTTCCCCTTCAGGAAACGGTTCCCACACGAATTGAATTACATTATCTTCTCCCACCTTATAAACCCGGCTGTCGCTTCGATATTGATATAAATCAATCATCTGTTCATATATCATAATGTAACGTTGGGCGCTGACCGCATAATATGAATCAAGTTTGGTGGTATAGCCGAAACCCAGACGGTCTGTAAGAACTTTATAAAAAAAACGGTTATTGCCCTCTTCATCCTTGCTGGTAAAAACAACGCTGCAATAGGGAACCGGGGCGCCCTGACTATCCACGGTTTGAATCATAACCAGCGGATTCACGCTTTCTTCAGTTTTCATGCGTCGGCTATTGAAATAGTCGTCTATTGTAACTCCAACATTCGTACTTCGATGCCGCTCATACATTTCCGATGACAAATGAAGGTCGACATTCAAAGCAACATCGCTTTGTATTCGAAGCGGATTGGGCCAATTATTTATAACGCCAATGGCGGAAGGATTTTCATACCAGTCATTCTCAAACAAATCATTGGCTTGATAGATCATTGCGCCAATGTGATATTCTCCAGCAGGGATATCGTTAAGAATATGGCTTCCCGCTTGTGAGAATGAGCGGACGTGCAGCGGCGGGTTAATTCTGTCTACCGAATCGAAAAATCCTACGATGATGTCGCCTTTCAACTTATCTTCCTCGGTTTGGATATTGAGTTGTAATTTGGTTGATTGGGGGCTTCCGTTCCACACCCCGCTATCTTTTACATCAGGCGCCGTCGATTCAACCAGGTTGATCACCATAGGCATGAGCACCGGAGGAGCGTCTGTCAGTTGGAGGTATTCCCACGCAGAATAATCGAAAGTCGAATTACCGCTGGTGATGCTGGCGTATATGGGTTGAAAGAGAGAACAAACTACAAGCAAAACCATAGTCAGCGAAACGGTCGAAAGCGACCACCGTAAGTTTAGAAAAGGTGAAGGAGAGGTGGATTCGAGAATACGCACAATGCGGCGTTCAATATTATTACGATGCCCTACCGCAGGAAGTGAAAAAGCATGTTTGGGCTGCGGAAAAAGATTAAGCAACGTCTCAGCGTATTCGGCTGAATCACTGCCGTTAGCCAAGGCCCAATCATCGCAGGATTGTTCGCTATAACAACCAAGCCGGTTTTTGACCCACCAGACCAAAGGATTCCAGGGAAACGCTATTGTGGTGAGCAGCGCAATGAGTTCCGCCAGATGATCGCCGCGCTTCAAATGGGCGTATTCATGCAGCAGCACTCCATACCAATCGTGAGTTTTGCCATCTTCCAGCATAGCCGTAGGAAAGACAACCTGTGGAATTTTTCTCCAACAGAGGATTACGGGACAACGTATGACATTGGACTGATAAAAACAGGGCGTATTCGATAACCCTAATTGTTTTAACGCTCTCCTGGAAGCCGATTCGATTTCCACTGAATGCATCGGGACTAGTGATTTGAAAATTTTGAGTGAATGCACCAACGCCGCTATGGCGCGTATGCTGACAAAGAGTGAAAGCAATCCCCAAATCACTATGACCCAGAAAAAGGTAGAAAAATATTGTGGAGTACTGCTTGGAATAACGTCATGTGTATTTATCGAAGCGCTTTTCCACGGATTATTAAGACTAGGCATAGAATTGGATTTTTGCGTCGATTGGGGAAGTTGGTTGATCGCAAACTGGTTCGGCGACACCGCTTTGTCAGCGTTCCATTGGATTTCCAGTTTTGGAGTCGGGATTTCAACCGCGGTGACATAATTTTGCAAGGGCGTCAACCAGGCAATTGACTGAATAATGGGAAACAATAGAGCGGCCAGCAAAGTCAAAAGCAATATCCGGTGCGCCTGAGAAGGCCTGCGCATGTAAAGCCAGCTTATTGCCAATCCTGCTATAAGGAACAGTGATGAGCGGATTATAATATCTCCAATGATGTTATTGCCTAACAATTCCATACTCATTTTTCATCTCCCTTGCGTTTTTTGTCGATCATCTTGCGTAGATTATCGAGTTGGTTACTGCTGAGTTCTTCTTCAATAAGATGCTGAAATAGCAAACTGGAATCGCCATGAAAAATCTGGTTTACCAGGCGCTTGATAGAACGGGAGGCTTCTTGTTCACGGGCCCGGGTAGGATGATACACATTAGATTTCCCTTCGATACGGTGTTTCAACCAGCCAATTTTCTCCAATCGTTGCAAGACTGTGAGAACGGTTGTATAGGCTGGCGCTTTCTTTCGATTTAGTTTGGCGATTACATCGTGAACAGTAGCCTCCTCTAAATTCCACAAGATATCCAACACTTCTTTTTGCATGTCACTGAGATCATCAAAACCTTTTCTAGTCATGTCACAACCCATCCTTCCCTATATACTACATATAGTAGTACAACAAATCGTAGTAGGTGTCAAGAAAAAAATTCTTTTTTTTATTTTTGATATAGTTAAAACCTTTTTTTTTAGATTCCACCCAACAAACCGCCAATTCTATGCCATAATGTTTCTGTCCAAATCCATATATATGACAAGTGATATGATCGTAGAAAGGGAAGAATGATTATGGAGCGGCGGAATTTTTTACAGAATCTTATGTTATCGCTGGGCGCGGTGAGCGTTGCTGGATGCTCCGGGCCGCAATGCAAGACGGCTGGTGGGTGGAAACCGAAATCGTTGCCCAATATCGTCTTTATCCTGGCGGATGATATGGGGTATGGCGATATCCAGGCCTACAATCCAAAATCTAAAGTACCCACGCCAAACCTCAATCTTCTGGTCAAGCAGGGTATCCAATTCACCGATGCCCATTCAGGTTCAGCGGTTTGCACTCCCACCCGCTATGGTCTGTTGACCGGACGCTACTGCTGGCGCTCACGGTTGAAGAGCGGCGTACTCTTCCCTCCCAATGACGAGCCGCTGATCGAAAATAAGCGTTTGACAGTGGCGGGTATGTTGAAAAAATACAGTTACAATACCGCCTGCATCGGCAAGTGGCATCTGGGCATTGGATGGGGACGTGACGCGCAAGGCGAGGTCGATTTCAATAAACCGATTAACCATGGTCCGACCGACGTCGGCTTCGATGAGTATTTCGGAGTGGCCGCATCTCTGGATATGATTCCCTATACATTCCTGCACAACCATGAACTGGTGCAGCCAGTCACCGAGACTCAAGAGAAATTAGATTTCCCCAAGTACGTGCGCCAAGGCCCCAAAGCCAAGGATTTCGATCCGGGTAAGGTTTTGGATACACTGACAGGAAAGGCGGTTGATTATATCGAGCGCAGCGCTCCTAGGAGCAATCCATTCTTCCTCTATTTCCCGCTGACCGCGCCGCATAAACCGGTATGGCCCGAAGACCGCTTCAAGAACTCAACCGCGCAAGGCCCTTATGGCGATTTCGTACATCAGGTGGATTGGTCAGTCGGTCAGGTGATGAAGGCGCTGGATAAGATGGGCGTGGCAGATGAAACGCTGGTGATCTACAGCAGCGATAACGGCTCCTATATGTTCCGCAAAAACGAGAACGAGCCGGATCATGTTGATCAGCCAGCCATTCAAGGCTTTAAGCCATCCAACCACCAGCCCAATGGACGTTTACGCGGCACCAAAGCCGACATCTGGGAAGCGGGTCATCGCGTACCATTTATAGTGCGCTGGCCGGGAGTCGCCCAAGCCGATACCAAAAGCGACGCGACGATATGTCTGACCGATTTCTTCGCCACCTGCTCAGAGATAACCGGATACGCAAAGCCTCACAACGTCGGCGAAGACAGTTTCAGCCTGCTGCCCATCATCGAAGGCAGAACTAAGGATATCAACAGACCGCCAGTCATTCATCATTCAGTCAACGGCACATTCGCGTTGCGTGAGGGACGCTGGAAAATGGTATTCAGCAACGGCTCCGGCGGACGCGAAAAACCCGGCGGCAAGCCATTCCAAAAACCATATACCCTGTTCGACCTAAAAAACGATCCATCCGAGACGACTGATGTAATCGCGCAACACCCCATAACCGCTAAACGCCTATTGAAAAAACTAATGAAAATTAGAGGTGGACGGCAATAGCAAATAGGGCGCAAAATATAAACCGGGGCGCAGGATATTTTCTGCGCCCCGGCTCTTCTCTAATATCCATTAATCCTTTTTCAATTTTGTTATCCAAAGATGAGACGAAATTCCGCTTTGCTCCATTCATTCCTGTTTGGTTTTCACCAATTCGTATTAAGCCACTCATCCGGCATAACAGCGATGCAGACGTCTACATTGCCGAAACGGTTTGAGGCGAATAGCAGTTTGCTGCTTGAGGGGCTCCAACCGACGTGGGGATGAGCGCCTTTGCCGTAGGTGCGGTGTCCCTGGGTTAGTATCCTGGTGCGCGCTGTTTTTGCGCTGAACAGGGCAATATCGCCATGCCAGTTGTCTCCCGCCGCGAATCTTCCATCAGGCGAACCGGATGAATGCCAGTAGTTGACCTTGGAAACCTCTTCGGGAGTGCATCCTTCCCACCATGAACCGGGACCAATGATATAAGTGCGGTTAATGCGTGGATCATAAACTTTGACATGCGCCTCTTCGGCGTGGCCATTATTGTTCTCTCCCGAACAGAAGATTATCTGATCATGCACCCACCATGATTCGTGAGTCACCAGTTCGCCTTTGACTTGTGGATAAACGGGCCACGGACAGCGGTCGCTTAAATCGGCTAAATGAATCCGCGCGCGCATCTCGCCATTGGTGGGGATATTCATGGCCCGGTCGCTTCCCTCTCCGGGATACTCCCTGGCAAAACTGACCAAATCCGGCGTCTCCCAGCTGCACTGAATATGGGTGATGGGATAATCAACCGCCGCTATCTCATGAGCCTCTGCGATCTTTTTATCAATCCAAACTATCCGGTTTGCATGAGGCCCGATGCTGTTGAATGCCACCACGATGCCCTCGCCGCAGCTACTCTCGCTGATGCCCAGCATCCGGTCTCCCGCATCCGGGGGGAAATGGGCCACTAAAAGCTCGGTTACCTCAATTTTCGATCTCTGCTCTGCGGGATTGGGAGAGACCGTAACCTTCAAGCGCCATTGATAAACTTTCTTACCGCGCGCGAAATACAATACATTATCGAATAATCCGGCGGTGAAATTATCTATATGCTCGTCGCCGTCGCGCTGCAAACGGATCAATTCGCCGGTCTCTTCGAGATAACCGAAGACCTCATTGCGCCCCGTCCGGTCGCTATAGAAAAAGAGCACCGATTCATCCTTGAGCCATGCGCGTTGATGGAAATAGGCGTTGACGTCGCTGGCCTCAGAACGGGTGACGAAAATCAATTTAGCCCCGGATGTTTCATCCTGAGTAATAAAGCGTTCTGATGGCAGAACTTCCGCCTCCCATTGCTCAACAGCGTTAACCTCAACAAAACCGATAGACAAATAAAGCACCATAAAACTCAGGCGGTATAATTGACCCATAGCAGTATTTTTATCCTTCCCATAAATATGGTTGTATTTTGCAACCATACCAAAGATAATACATTTCACAACATAATATCAACCTCTGTACAACGATTGATCAGCATTCACTGCGATATAGATGATCAAATCCTATAACAAAGAAGCGCCCTTTTTCTTCGTTTCCGAATATGATAAGTTAATGATTACTAAACAATTAGTCCGTAATATGTCTTTGAATATCGATATCTAAAGACGAAAGAGTTGAAATCATGACCAAAGCCAAAGCCTTTACTCTGATCGAACTGTTAATTGTTGTGGCAATCATCGGAATCCTGGCCGCCATTGCCGTACCCAATTTCTTGAACGCCCAAGTCCGCGCCAAGGTTTCACGCACTATGGCCGATATGCGAACCATCCTAAACGCCACCGAGATGATGCATCTGGATCGAAACCGCTGGTTGATTGATAGCAACGACTGCGATGGGACGCCTGAATGCTGCCCCACTGGAGAATATTTCGGCAAAACGGCATCTGACAGCGGTATAACAATGGTGGCTGGTCAGGGAACCATGCGATTCGATGGCCGGATATACCAGCCGCTGACTACGCCGATCTCCTATTTAAGTTCCATTCCGGTCGATCCCTTCGCTAAAGGTCTTTTCTATTCTTATGAAGATTATGGATGCTCCAACAAAGACGGCGGCTGGGGTCTTCTATCCGCCGCCGGACCCGACAGCGACAGCGGCGACTGGCACCGCAGCCAGGGACCAGCAGCCTACGCTTCAAGCAACGGCGTAGCCAGCAACGGCGATATCTGGTACATCTGGGAATTCCGCAAAGGCAGCGGCACCGAATACTTCGAACAATTCTACCACGCCGGATGGAGCAACCAGTGATGATTATATCGTAGGGTGGGCTAAAAGCCGCAAAGCGGCGTAGCCCACCTTTGATGAGATTTCTTTTGTAAAAATAGGTTCAACGGAGAAATAAGATAATAGAAAAATGAGAAAAATTCGGACAACAAAATTATTAGTAATAGTGGGAGCAGGAGCCACTCGCTGTGAAGCAACGAATAAACCTAATCGAATTCAACCACCTCTTGATCAAGGTTTTTTCAAAGGAGTATCTCGTTATAAATATTACGATAATATTAAAAAATATCTTGACAAGACTTACGGTTTTGATCCTACTAATCCCGACCTAGATAGTTTAGAATCAATAATGTCAATTATTTATGCAGATATATTTAACTCAGGATTAAGTGATCAGGCATTTCCCGCGTTTCGTGATTTAATCAGAATCCTCAATAAAAGAATTGCTGATACAACAAATAATCTCAAACCAACTTGCTATTTCAAACTTTATAGGATTATTACAAATGCTATTGATAGTGGTATACTCCCAAAAGAAATCACTATTATTACGTTTAATCAAGATATTCAAATAGAGAAAATACTTAATGAAATTCAATCAACTAAAAGAAAAGAACGATATGGGCAGATATTTAATTTCCCTTATTGTTATGGGCTTTCTGATTCCAATTGTAAACTCAGTAAACCACCTGAAGGATTTAAAAAATTCCTGGCAGGAGACTCAAATGATCAAGGAATTCGTTTGTTTAAACTTCATGGTTCTCTAAATTGGAATTCATTACACACTGAAAGAGAATTATCAAAAGAATCTATTTTTGATCAAAATCGTGCTTTTTTGATTACACCAAGAACTATAATCGATACTGATATGAAGATGAAATCAAGCTCAAGAAAGTTAACATTTCCTATTGTCATACCTCCAGTTACACACAAGGCAGGAATTCTACACAATGATTTAAAGCCATTATGGAATGAAGCCGAAACCGCCTTAAAATTTGCTAGTAAAATCGTAGTCTTTGGTTACTCTTGCCCCTCAAATGACTTTGAAAGTGCTAATTTATTTAGAAGAACTATCAGGAAAAACAATAATTTAAAAGAGTTTAGTATTATTGATCCCAATCCATTAATATTTCAAAGGTACGTTGATTTAACAGGAAGAGATAAATTATTTTATTTCAAAACAGCCGATAGTTATCTTAGTTATCTTAAAGAATTATCCTGAATTTTTACTCATAAAACTGCTCAACATAAATCAAGGTATATAAGAAAGAGACCAATGTAATTGTTTGACCTGGGTAACGGCTATATGATGCTCTTTTTAACCTTATCTTTAATCTTGAATTGCCATATTAACAGAAAATGTGTATAATATGATAGAATTCGAATGGGACGAGAACAAAAACAGGATCAATATCGAGAAGCACGGTTTTTCCTTGGAAGATGGCGCCGAGTTGATTCGTGTTGGCGAATATGAATACGCCAAGTTCTCACCAAGGTATGATGAAGATCGATGGGTTGCGGTTGGTCAATACGGGTACCATTGGATAGCCGTAGTTTTCACTATCCGCGGCGATGTATTCAGGATTATTTCAGTACGGAAGGCGCGGAAAAATGAGCGAATCGAAGATTACTAAATACACAGCCCAAGAACTGGAAGAACGCCGTATCAAAGGCGTGCCCACCGGCGCCGACTGGGCGCGCATCGCGGCTCTGACCGATGAAGATATCGAGCAAGCCGTCAAGAACGATCCCGACGCCGCTCCTTTGCTTGGTAAAGATTTCTGGAAAAACGCCAAGACGAAAAGCAGGCTCGGCTGAAAAGCGCCAGCGTAGCCTATTTTTCATTTAATCCATCAAAAATAGCTTAAAATCTTGATTCTCAACGCTATATTTCGTCATTACTCCGCTTTTTGCCGACTCCGCATAGCTTAAAATAAAATTTATTACATAAGACTCCTGTTTTTGGTTTTACTAAGTATAATTTATATTAAACGGTCATACTGATAAAGCGGAAATACGTCTATCTCTCTTATATTCAATACCTTACGATGATAACGCTTCCAGCAACAAAATAATTGACGCTGCTCGTAGTCTCATGGTTATAATAAGCTTTATAAAATTATAATTTAGATAACTGGCCGTTTACAATTAAAAGACTCAAGGACGGAGAGTCCATGCATCCTGATAATAAAATTGAAAATACCTTTAGTTGCGATCAAGCGGCCCAATATTTAGGCGTGTCAAAACATGTTCTCGAAAGATGGTATCGAAATGGTTCTTTACCGGGAAAGCAAACCAACGGCGTCCTTCAATTCAACAAACAAGATTTGAAAACATGGGTTAAAAAAAACAATTTTTCATGGATCGAACCAACCCTGCAACCTAATACACAAAATTCCGGCATTGATTTATTGAGCAAAGCCATAGAGCGCGGAGGAGTACATCACTGCACGAAGATCGTCGATGCTCAAACAGCTCTTAATCACATTGTGAACAACATAAAAATACCCGAAGAAATCGACCGCGACAAACTACTAAACAAAATTCTCGAAAGAGAAAAAGTGGCGTCTACCGGTCTTGGAAATGGCATCGCAATACCTCACCCCAGAAAACCTATCGGAAATATTTTACCTGCGCCTATCATCAGTATTTGGTCTTTTGAAACCGCCATCCCTTTCAATGCGATAGATGACAAACCGGTATCAATAATAATGTTATTGTTATCCTCAAATACAAAAATCCACCTGCATTTACTTTCTAAATTAGGAATGATCATTCAAGAGAAACAAATTCTCGAAATGATATATCAGAAACGAACAGTTGCTGATATCGTGGATTATGTGGATAAATTAGAAGAAAAATGGCTATAAACAGTATAATTTAGGTTTTATTTAAACAATGTCAAATCCTCCCGCAAGTAAAAAAAAGACTCTTTTAAGCAGAGAAACCTTATTCCCTTTTTTTGATGAACACTTTTATTTAATTCTTCTAAGCATCCCGGTTGGTCTCTGCGTGGGTCTTGTCACCATTCTATTTAATCGCACTATCGTATTCCTCTCATCTTATCTCAACAACTTTCAAGAATATTATTACTACATCTTTTTCCCTTCCATTGGAGCATTTTTATCGGTTTTCATACTCAGCGTTTTTTTTCGCGAAGGTTCCGGGCACTCCGTTCCCATCGTTATATACAGCGTATTCCGCAAAGGAGGCCTTTTACGCTTCCGCTCGTCAATCTCTCACTTGCTGAGCTGCATAGCAACAATTGCATCTGGAGGTTCGGCTGGCCCGGAAGGTCCTATTGTAGTTAGCGGAGCATCATTCGGATCAAACATTGCATGTTTTTTTAAGTTGAAAGAACGTCAGCGCATCATTTTATTGGGAGGAGGAATCGCATCTGCCATATCAGCAATCTTTAATGCTCCAATCACTGGATTAATTTTTGCATTAGAAATCGTCCTGGGCGACTGGCTGACTATCAATATAGTCCCCATCGCCATGGCCTCAATCACCGCCAATCAAATCAGTCATATTTTTAATGGCAACCAGATTCCATTCGATCATATCACCTTCTCTATTGATACCTGGGACGTATTAGCCTGCATTTTACTGGCAATTTTATGTTCGATTAGCGCTATTATCTTCTCTATAAGCATGCGAAAAATCGAACGTGCATGCAGTTACATCCCCAATACTTTTTTCAAAGCTATCCTGGGAGGATTGGGAGTAGGCATTATTGGAATGCTATATCCTGAAATCTTTGGTGAAGGATATGAATTCGTCCATAATCTTATAGAAAACTCCTCATACTCCACCCTCGACTATCTGGTAATGCTCCTCGCTGCAAAAATCCTAGCTACATCTTTAACTCTTGGAACAGGAAGCGCCGGCGGCGTTTTCGCGCCATCTCTTGTAATAGGTTGTATTGTAGGACATGGGTTTTCTCATATTCTTCACATCTTATTCCCCGGTAATATATGGGCCAGCGGTGGTTGCTTTGCACTGATTGGTATGGCAGGAACAATCAGCGGCGTTCTCTTGGCTCCTCTAACAGGAGTTTTCCTGATTGTCGAAATAACCGGTGAGTATGAAGTAATGGTACCCTTGATACTTGTTTCCATTCTATCCTCATTAATTTCCCGCTTCTATTTAAAGGCATCAATCTATCATTACGAACTTGTTAAACACAATCAGCTTTTACGGCCCGGAACTGATCAACGCATCCTTGCTGATACTCGTGTTAAAGACATATTATTTCATCCTCATGTTACTATCTCTCCTCACATGAAACTCCGAAAAATTATCGATTTAATCAAGAAAAACAATTTAACTGTATATCCTGTCGTTGACCAACACTCAAAAAAATTCATCGGTTTTATTCATGTAGAAAAGATATTCTATTTAATCCAACAAAAAGAATTATATGATGTAATTTTGGCTGAAGAAATTGTGAGCGGTTCAATTGATGAGTTTTCTCCCAACGATTCTCTCATTGATATTGTCCAATATTTTGAGCATGAATTTGTTGATATTGTTCCTATCACTGAAAATGAGATATACATAGGCGTTATTAGAAAAAATGATATTTTTTCACAATACCGTAAAGAATTGATTCTACAAACAAGTAATCGTTATTAACCTTATTTATTTTCCAATTACAATTCTTAACCAATATATGATCACAGGAGAATTTATCATGAACAGTTTGATTCACATTTACCGGGATAATCTTTTCGGACGCGAAACTCTATTACAATCCGCCTTGTTTTGCAAAACTATCCCAGACACGCAATTAAATATTTATATCCCACAGCAAAAACAATTCCTTTTATATTATGAATTCAACGTAATAACAGTAGATTTAGATTCGTCCTATATTGTTGAGCAGCCAAGTTTAACAGCCCAAAGATTATCAGATATTCTGGATAAATTCAAAATTAATTATAATATATACAAACCTGATGAATTCACCGCAAGCACCCTTCCTAATATTCCAACCAATTTTGATTTTATGACATGTCCCCGAAGCATCATCGAGCCGGTTGCCAGAATACGTATTGGCTATTTAGGCGCAAGAGTACGCCAAATTATAATGAATGCCAATTACCCCGTCTTGATCACAACTCCTGTCTTTAAGGAATGGAAGAGCATTGTATGTTTTTTTGGAGGTTCTAAACTCTCCTTAAAAGCGCTCAATCTCGCTTATACTTTGTCTCAAAAAAGTGGATTGCCATTATCTATCTTTACTCAAGTCGAAAGCCGGTATAAAAATTCTTATTACGCGAAATTAAAAAATAGTTCCTTTAATGATAAAATCCAATCGGGTGAAATAAAATGGGATATCTTCGAAAAGGGAACATTGGAAGATAACTTATTTAATATCCCCTATGATTCATTAGCCGTAATCGGAGCGGTCGGACATAAAAATCTTAAAGAAAAAATCTTTGGCAGTAAATTAGAGATTGTTCAAGAAAATTTACCAAATCCACTTCTGATTATCGGGCCAAATTACACTCCTAAATAATAGCGCTCATCTTAAGTTATCAATAAAAATTCGCCTATTCCATCACACAGGGGAGCATCGGCTTCTAGCCGGTGCACTAATCCCTTTCTAGCCGGATTGGATCAAATATAATTCCATTTTAGAATAAATACGATTCCAAACGGATTATCCGGTCGAAATACTCCCTGCCTATTCATCAACCGGTATGCTTCTATTGATGAATAACTTTTTATGCATAATGGGGTTCATTCTATTCTATTTGACACACCGGCTAGAAGCCGATGCTCCCCGCTTCATGATGCTGTCCGCTCTATAATGCTCCCCGTTTTATTCTCCTCTCCTTATTTCTGTCTGGAGAGTAGCTCGCCGGGAGAGGGCTAGTTGGAGAGGGATTACAGAACACATCTTGCTCAAAAGTTCACTTTTGGCACGCATCTTGCCTATTAACGTTGCAAATCTTTTTTCCAGGAGGCTATCATGGATGCAACAGCCACGCGTGAATTTGAAGTAGAAGTTTCATTGGTTCTCGAAAACTGCTTGAGAAAAATCGCTGGAGTATTGAACAAAGACTTTGATCCGCTGAAACCTAAATGCGTTTCATTGTTTCGTTTGTTCTGCTCATCCATCAAGACCAGAAACTTATGGCTCAAAAGCATGATTAAGGGCGACGGCAAAAAATCGGCTAATCAAAACAGCCCCGTCAGTAAAACTAATGGCTCAGCCAAACCAAAATTTGGTTCAATTCCGGTTGATAAGGCG
The DNA here is from genome assembly GCA_963662285.2 of bacterium. Taxonomy (GTDB): domain Bacteria; phylum Hinthialibacterota; class Hinthialibacteria; order Hinthialibacterales; family Hinthialibacteraceae. The sequence goes on along the minus strand of CAXXMV010000002.1, from coordinate 1,270,790 downwards.
CTCTCTTTCCCGATTCCCAAAAAAACTGGTAAAGATTATGAACACCCCATACGTCCAGAGCACCTGAAAAGTGGTTTGCTAATAAAACAGTAGCCCTGAGATAATCACAAAACAGGAAAAAAACTAGAACGGGTTCAAACGCGCTGTTCTCATAGGTATATCTATGCCCGCGCATCAATCAGAATCATCAAAAATCAAAAATTTGATACCCTACATAGGACAATAACAGATTATTATGTCATTATATAAAGGATGCAAAAAACAAATTTAGTCAAATCGGGGAAATCACAATGCACAAGGCGCCTCTGCTTCTAATCTTCGCATGTCTCTTATCGGGTTGCTCTTCGGTTGACGTCTCATCATCAAATTCATTCAATAGCAGCGCAGCCAATTCGTCCGTCACCGCCATCGGTCCATACGCCAAACAAGACGCCGCATCTCATCAACAATGGATTCAGCAATCCCTGGATGCCGCTTCCGGTTCTCCTCACATCTTTCTATTCGCTCCTGGAGAATACGCTATTACCGATCCACGGGGATTGCGCGTACCCAACGGCGCCAAACTGGTTATGGAAGGCGCCTGCTTCGTTTTATCCAAGGATATGCAGCAGGATGGCCAATGCTTCATCGTCGAGAACGCGTCTCATGTATCTTTTCGTGGAGGAAAAATCATAGGCCAGCGCAACGCATGGGACCCCGGAACCAACCTGGCAGGCATCAGGATTCATGGCCAGGTCAATGACATTCACATATCTAATATAAGATTCGAAAACCTGACCAGCAACGCTATCGGCGTGTTCGGCGAAAGCGACGAGCAACCAATCCGCAATGTGACAATTATAAATGTCACCGGAATCAACTGCTGCAATTACTATGGAGACTACCTCGACGCCAAGGCTGGTCCTGCGCCAAACAGCCACCGCCGCGACCAGGGAACAGTGGCCTTCTATTATGTAGACGGCTGGCTGGTCGATGGATGCCGCTTCGAGCACTCCCAATCAGACGGAACCCACTTCTACCACAGCCACAATGGCAAGTTCGTTAACAGCGTCGTGGCCGACAGCCAGATGGGAGGCTATTTCCTGGAGGGCTGCCGACATGTATTGGCCGCGGAAAACACCATCCTGCGCAACGGCTCACGCGGCGTTACCATCGAAAGAGACAGCAGTTTCTGCACCCTCAATGACAACCTGATCGCCTACAGCGGTCGCGAGGGACTCTGGGCGCCCGACGTGAAATGCGTCATTGTGACATCCAACATCTTCAAAGAAAACGGACAGAAAGATGACGCCCAAAAAGATTGCGAAATCCGCATCGATGACGAAGAGAGATTCCTGACCATTCCAGCTGATATACTCATCACAGGTAATATCTTTTATACTAAAGCCCACCAGACAGCGGCGATTTTCCTGGCTGAAGGAGTCCAAGATATGACTATTAACAATAACTTGTTTAACGGCTCAGCGCCGCAACAACACCCCGCGCCTACCAATCCATAAAATATATTTTTGCGCAGATTATGTCAGGCGGTTTCAAATCTGAAGTACAATTTTGAAAATAATACCAGTCTGAGGAGAATGATTTTATGAATAATGTACAAAAAAAAATTGAAGATATGGCTCCAAATGAATGGCTTGATTATATGCGAAAAAAGCATGGCTTGAATAATAAATATGATTTACCCGATAACTGGCTGGAAGATTTTTTACAACGATTACCATCAACTGAAAGAAAAAAAGCAAAAAAAATATGGCTAGAAAGACGTAATAAGATTTCTCCTATAATTCACGATGAAATGATCGATACGTATCTAAAACAAATTAAACCAATTTTAAATCCAATAGAAAAGGAAATCACAGATAAAACATTCTTTGGAATTATGCCTACATATCAATTTAATGCATATGCAGGATTTACTCCTAAAGGCGATAGAACTGTAATATTACATTTTGCGCTTGTACATACTTTAGGATTTTGGACACATGTCTACGTTCGTTCCTGGGAAGAAAAAAATTGGGATTTTTTTACTGATAGTAATTTATACAATTCATTAAATTATATAATTCATTCTTGGCAAGGATTACCATATAATAATAAACTTCCAGATATCTATCCTAAAACAAAAGATTCATGGGATCTTGATCAATGTCTCGTTATGTCTGCAATTTCTTTTATTATTGGACATGAAATTGGTCATGTTCTACATGATCACAGAGGATACGGTACCGATAGAATAAAGAATCATAAGATGGAATATGATGCAGATCGATGTGGCTTATCTATAATGCTTCGCCATTCCTTAGTTAAAACTTTAGCTATTAAGGGCGATACATATCATACTAAATTTATGTTATTGGGACCTTTTTTAGCTCTTGCTGTTTGTTCTTTATTTAACAATCACTCATCGGATACCCATCCCTCTCCATCCGATAGATGTAAAAATTTACATACAATTTATCGTCAAGAACTAAGTAATATATTGGGTATCTTTCTAAATGATTTCCTAGATGATATAGATCATGATGTATTTGATGTATTAAGCAATAATACTCATACATTGTTTCACATGTTTGGTATCTTTCGCGATATTATAAAAGAAATTAAATCATTAATACCCAAGCCAAATGCTTCTTGGATTGAATATGAATTAAGCAAAGTTAGCAATTGGAGAGTAACATGAAAAGAATTCCACTAATTCTATTAGCGCTAATCATCACTCCTGTAATATGCATAAGTGAAGAGAGCCAAAAGCAAGACGACATAGGTATTGTCACTTCGCATTCAAGCGGCCTACACGGTTATATAAGTTACGATGCAACCCGACCGCAGGATCGTTCTGAATACAGCGCGGGCATGGGCTTCTATTCCGCCATCTGGCCGCTGATCGATAAGCCGCTGGCTAATTTCCAGATCGGCCTGGCTGGCTCATGGATCTCGCCCGACAACTCCGATAACAAGGATAAACCTCTAGCTCCAGTCGGAACTCTCGCACGGGACAACTGGCCGGAACGAGGCCCGACTTACAGCAGCGTCTTTCAAACTCTCGAAGGCGGCCTGGGCTATTGGGCGGGCAACCGCTTCCGTTATGGACCTCCCAAGTTCAGCATGAACGCCACTCCGCAATGCTACGACTACGAAATCGGCTCGCCGGGTTGGTCGTTTTTCTACAGCACTACCGCTCTGCCCGATAATCGCCTGGGAATCGCCCAACTAAGCAACCGTCTGCTTATTCCGCCGGATGCTCTGCCTTTCCAGGGAAATCCCAATGGCAAGTTCCTTGGATACTCCTACATGGCTCTGCCATTCACCGATCCAACCACATGCGATCCACCGACTGGAGACCAGAGTTGGACCTGCTTTATAAGCGCAGCTAATTTTAAAGGCCCCATCGCCTACTACATCCCCGAAACCTGGAGCAAAATCGGCAAGATTTTCAGTTACCCCTTCATCTACGGACGCGGCCTCGACGCCCGCCCCGGCAAAATGGGCGGCGGCGCTATGGAGATCAATACCGTGCCGCGCTTCGATTTCAAAGACGACCAAGGCGTGCTTTATTCCAAGATACCCAAGTTACAGTTTCCAGTAGACCAACAAAACAGAACTTTGCTAGTGCAGGATGTGACCTATTACTCCAAAAAGGCGCTCTATAACTCATTCAAATCATGGCGTGACGGTGGTTCAACCTGCTCAGGCGAATTCGACCAAGACGGCGCCTGGAAATCCAAACTGACCACGCGCTCGCCCCGTTTCGATCAGGATGGCAAAAAGATGACCGGCATCAATAAGGTCTTTGATGTAAAAGTACATAGCGACAATGTCTGGGGACTCGAATGGTATGATAGCAACATCAGCCCCAAGGGATTCTTCCCGCAATACTACAAGCATGTCGGTGATGAGAAGGTAGCAGTATCCTCATCAGATGTTCCGGGACCGCTCCGCTCGCAGGAATTCAAACTAGCCAATCCCGGCCAGCCTTATACCTCACCGACCAGCGGCGCCTGGACAAAACCCGGCCCACAAAAAGGGCCGTTCACCGTCAATCTAACCGATGGTTCAATGGTCACATATTCCTGGTACCGTTTCGTTGATCAACCTTCTTTTCAGCAATATAATTGGAGCAAGGATAAGAAAGCAAAACTGCAAGCCTTCGTAGAAAAAATCCATAAAAACTGGTCTATCGATAGAGATTACATGGCGCCGCCCACCAGTGGAACATTAGCCACGCTAGATCCAGCCCTGCTCGTAACGCCGCCGCAGGGGCTGGAAGTCGGCTACGTCCCCATAGTAACGCGCCAGGAAATCGCACCAAAGTAATTCAGTTATGAAAGAGATAAAACATCAATGTCAGACGCGGGCGCCAAGGGTAAGGCGGGTGGCAAGGGCAAGACCGCATTGCGGTCAGCCCTTGATGAGATCACCTACGTATCTCACCCCCCCTTCCGCGAGAAAGGCTAGAGTGAGGGTGATATATAAATCACAATATACTAACCATGACTATCTTATCAGAACTAAAACTAATCACAGACCAATTCACTTTCACCGAAGGTCCAACCTGGCATAAGGATGGCTACCTGCTATTCAGTGATATCCCCGAAAGCAAGATTTACCGGTTCAATGAAAATGATGGCGTATCCGTCTGGCGTTCAGAGACCGGACAATCCAATGGATTAGCCTTTGACCGTATGGGAAACCTGCTGGCCTGCGAACACGCCAACCGCCGCGTCAGCATGACTGATCCCAAAGGCGCCATAATCCCTGTAGTCGAACAGTATAATGGCAAACGCCTTAACAGCCCCAATGATTGTATAGTGCGCTCCGATGGCGTTATCTATTTCACCGATCCGCCCTATGGCATAGAAGAACACCAAAAAGAACTATCATTCAATGGCGTTTTTCGAGTAACTCCCGGTGAAACGCCAGTCCTGTTATCAGAGGATTTCAATAAACCCAATGGCTTGGCGCTGAACCCGGATGAGACGGAAATCTACATCGCTGATACAGAAAAAGAACTGGTTATGATTTACCGTGTTTCGCCCAATGGTGACATTAGCGACGGTCGGGTATTCGCCCCTGTCGGTCGCCCTGATGGTATGAAAGTTGATATCAATGGTTGCCTATACGTCGCATCAACCGAAGGCGTGGTGATTTTTGATCCCGCTGGCAATCGAATAGAGACCGTCCAATTGCCTCAACGACCTGCCAACCTGGCTTTTGGGGGATATGATTATAAAACCTTGTTTATTGCAGCCCGGACTGGTTTGTATCAGTTGCGCTCCACCACTTCGGGAATAACAATATGGCGCTGAAAGATGAATTACCAATAGGTGATAAAAATGTCAGACCAGAATTTAAATAACCAATCAACCCAAATAGACCTGGTAATGAACCAACAAAACGATGAACCATTCATCATGATTATTTTCGGCGGCTCCGGTGATTTAGCCAAACGGAAATTGGTCCCGGCTATCTACAACCTGCTACACGATAATTGCCTGCAAGCCCCTTTCGCAATCATGGGAGTCAGCCGCAGCATGTCATCGATCGACGATTTCCGCGCTTTGCACCGGGAATCCGTAACCAAATTTTCCCGCTCTCAACCGATTGATAATGCTACCTTGGATCGTCTCTCGCAATCACTGTTTTGCATGAGTGGTGATGTACATAAAGAAGAAACCTATATCAACCTAAAAAAACAACTAGACAAAATTGACCTCGAACTTGGAACCAAAGGCAACCGCATATTCTATTTTTCCACGCCCTCCAATGTCTTCTCGACTATTATCACCAATCTGTCGCAAGCAGGTTTAATCCAAAAACATAATCCACACTCAAAACAACCGTGGTCTCGTATTATCGTTGAAAAACCATTTGGCCGGAATTTGTCTTCAGCCCAACAACTCAACCAAACCATTACGGAAATAATGAACGAAGACCAGGTTTTCCGCATCGATCATTATCTGGGCAAAGAGACGGTTCAGAATATTCTGGTCTTCCGCTTTGGCAATTCGATCTTTGAACCGCTATGGAACCGGAAATATATTGATCACGTTCAAATCACGGCATTAGAAGATATTGGTATCGAGGGACGGGGCAATTTTTACGACAACACTGGAGTCTTCCGCGACGTCGTTCAAAATCACTTGCTGGAATTATTATCATTATGCGCTATGGAGGCGCCGGTTACATTCAAGGCCGATGATATCCGCGATCAAAAACACCATTTATTACGGAGTATTCGTCCTCTCTCCGGCGCCAATATTAAAACCAACGTGGTTTGCGGGCAATATTCCGGCTACCTGAATGAAGAAGGCATCCCCGCAGAATCGCGCACGCCGACTTTCGCCGCCATGAAAGTGATGATCGACAATTGGCGTTGGCAGGGAACGCCTTTTTACCTTCGGGCGGGTAAAGCCTTGCATCCCCGTTCGACCGAAATCGCCATTCATTACAAAACCATTCCTTTTTGCCTGTTTGGACGCGAAGAAGTTTGCCAGATGATCGATCCCAATGTTTTGTTGATTCGCATTCAGCCCGACGAAGGAATTTCCATGCGGTTTGTATGTAAAGAACCGGGCGACTCACTCAGCATCGGCAATGTCAATATGAATTTCCAATACACCGCCGGATTCCAAAAACGATCAGCCGAAGCCTATGAAAAATTATTATTGGATTGCGTCCGGAGAGAGCAGACTCTATTCGCCCGCAAGGATTCTATCGAAAAGGCCTGGGAATTCATCGACCCGATTCTTGATTCAATAGAAAACGATAAGTCTTTACCAATATCATCCTACGAAAAAGACAGCAGCGGCCCAGCAGAATCAGCCGCTCTCCTGGCGCAAGACAACCGCCATTGGTATCAAACAAAATAACCTATTTGTGATGAATTTCATCTTTGAATTTCTATTCGCGGCAATCATCTTCTTCTTTGAAAACTAATGCTCCAGTTGGACATGCCTCGACGCATTCCGATGCAACACGGGCTAACCCGTCTTTCATCGAACCGCCAAACGGCACGACAACCTTTACCTCAAATCCACGACCCGCGAAAGCCAGACCAAGTTCTTCAGCAGCATCCTTCGTGATTTGTATGCATAATCCGCATAGGATGCATTTACCCGGGTTGTGTATTACGTTTGGGTGCTGAAGCAGCGTCAAGAATTCCTTACGCTCTCCTTTGAACCGACCCGGCCGCGCATCATAAGCGGCGGAGTATAGTCTTAATTTACAGTCAGATGGACTGTCGCAACCGCACTTGCAGCAGCGCATGGCTTCCTCGCGGGCCTCGTTTTCTTGCAAGCCCTCTTCGATTCCATTGGCAGGAACAACCTGTCCGACCGGGCTGGCAAGCGAGAGGAAGCAATCCATCTCTCTTTCAGTCAACTTACCGATGCTGGTGGTGAATTCTTTGGCATAACCAGTGACAGGTTCACCGCTAAGATACTGCGCTATGGAAAAAGCAGCCTTCTTGCCCTGGGCAAGCGCTCGCACAGCATACTTTTCAGGACGAAGTACGCTGCCTGCGGCAAAGACTCCCGGCAAGCGGGTTTCGAATGTTTTCCTATCCGCTTCGATTCCACCCGGTCCAAAAATCCGCGTCCATTCCTCAGCAGCATCTGGTTGAACCGCCCCTGCCGTTACAAGCACGGCATCATAATCTCTCTGCAAATCCTCGAAAGAAAGCTGGTCGCCAATCCGCGTCTCCATAAGAAACCGTACGCCGATTTTCCCGATCAATCCGATTTCAGCCTGAAGAACATCACGGGAAAGAACACTCTCTGAAACCTCATACCGCAGGCTGCCTCCCGGCTGGTCATGATCATCGAATACCGTGCATCCATAGCCTTCCTGCTGGAGCTGATACGCCGCCGCCAATCCGGCTGGACCGGCGCCCACTATGGCTACCCGCTTGTTCTGATCCGGCTTGCATGGGGGCAAGTAGGATTCATCTTGCGCCAGGTCCCAGTCTGCGACATGACGTTCAAGCAAACAGATCGACACGGCGTCATCATGAGCCTTTCGACGACAACCGTTCTCACACGGCGCCTCGCAAATCCGGCCTAACACGGCAGGCAGCGCCAGATCCGCTTTGACCGTACAGATGGCTTGCGCCATTTCTCCTGCTTCTATCTGTCGAATCATACGGGGGACATTCATCCCGGCAGGACAGATGGTATGACAAGGCGCCAGACATTCTCCGACGTGTTCGCTCAACAAGAGTTCCAGCGCGGCCTTTCTGGCTTGATGGACTTCTTCCGTTTCGCTTTCTACTTCCAAACCATCATGCACCGGAGTGCCGCAGGCGGGAACCAGCCGGTCTGGATTCCGGGTCTTCACCAGGCAAACCATACAGGACGTCTGTGGCTTCCTCCCTTCGAGAAAGCACATGGTGGGGATGGAAATTCCCAATTTGCATGCCGCATCGAGAATCGTGGCGCCATCCGGCATATCGATTTCCTGTCTATCTATGATTACTCGAACCATCCCTATTCCTTCCTGACTGCCTGAACCGGGCACACATTGAGACACGCGCCGCACCGGACGCAACGGTCTACATCAATCACCTGCCGTTCATAAGGCTTCACGGCAATGGCCTGCGTCGGACAATTCTGAGCGCAAAGCGTACAGCCCACGCATTCACTGGTTATGGAATATGTAATCAAGGAACGGCACCTGCCAGCCGGACACCGTCCCTCAAGATGAGCTTCGTATTCACTGCGAAAATGCCTGAGAGTAGTTAACACTGGATTAGGCGCCGTCTTGCCCAGCCCGCAGAGGCTGCCCTGCTGAACCAAACCAGCCAAGGATTCCAGTTTTTCCAAATCGCCACGGGATGCTTTTCCCTCACAAAGTTTTTCGAGAATGTCCAACATCCGCAATGAACCGACCCGGCAGAATGTGCATTTGCCGCATGACTGTTCCCGGGTGAATTCCAGAAAATACCGCGCCATATCCACCATGCAATCTTCATCGTCGAGTACGACCAGACCGCCTGATCCCATGATCGCTCCATGACTGGAGAGCGATTCGTAATCAATGGGGACATCGGTCTGTTCCGCCGGGATGCAGCCGCCTGAAGGGCCGCCCACCTGGATAGCTTTGAAACGCCTTCCTTCCCGCACTCCCCCGCCGATCTCTTCCACTAATTCTCTTAAACTGATGCCCATCGGCACTTCAATCAATCCACCCCGAACCACTTTTCCTGCTAATGAAAAGACTTTGGTTCCCGCGCTCGATTTTGTGCCCAGCGAGAGAAATGTCTCCTGGCCGTCACGCAAGATAGCCGGGATAAGCGTGCAGGTTTCAACGTTATTCACTAAAGTCGGTTTTTCCCGAAGACCACATTCAGCAGGATATGGGGGTCGAAGCCGGGGCATTCCCCGCTGACCTTCGATTGAAGCAATCAATGCAGATTCTTCTCCACAGACAAAAGCGCCCGCCCCCTCCTTGATCTCTAGATCAAAGTTAAACGCGCTGCCCAATATCCGCTCACCCAGCAGTCCATGCTCCCGACATTGCTTCAAGGCTTGCTTGATTCTGCTCACCGCCAGGGGATACTCGGCACGTATATAGAAATAGCCTTGTTGAGCGCCAACTGCATAAGCGGCGATGATCATCCCCTCAATAACGCGATAAGGGTATGACTCCATCAGCATGCGATCCATAAATGCTCCAGGGTCGCCTTCATCGCCATTGCATATCACATACCGTGTTTGCTCAGCGGTCTGTTGAACTTTGGACCATTTAAGGCCGGTCAGATAACCGGCGCCGCCCCGGCCTCTCAGACCACTGGCCGTGATACGGGCGATTATCTCTTCCGGCGTAGAACTTTGTATGGCCTGTTCGAGAGCGGTGAAGCCGTCATGGCTTCTGTATTCATCAAGATCGGTGGGATCGAGTTGTCCACTGTAGGCCGTGGCAATATGTTGTTGTTTATGAAGAAAAGCAGCGACCGGCTCATCCTGAAGATGAATCATTCGCTGACTAATAGGATGTTGTGATTCTCCAGTCAAAAGAAAGTTCAAGGTTCTTGAAATCGATCCCTGTAGTTTTTTGAAATAACTCTGCGGCTTGAAATGGTTTAGCAGAATGGCTTCCGCGTCTTCGGGAAGAACACGGGCGTAAAAGTGGGCGTCGCCTTCCGGGGGGATCACTTCCAGAAGCGGCGTCTGATGACACATACCGACGCACCCGACCGGTTTGACGTTGGCTTGAATGCCGTATCGCAGCATGACTTCCTCAAGCGCCTCAAGTATCTTGCCGCTGCCTCTGGCGACGCAGCAAGACCCCAGGCTGATCCTGAGTTCACCGGCGCTACCGCCATTATGGAGCGAAGATTTATTGACTGGCGTTGATGGATTTTGTTTTTTGAGTTCGAGAAAATCCATCAGCATACGGGGCGTCCGCTCAGGGAGCATGTGCCCATAGGTCACATCATCAATCTGAACGGCTGGCGCCAGCGTGCAGCATCCCAGGCAAGCCACTTTTTGAAGGGTGAAACATGCATCGACGTCAGTGTCATTATCGTCATCAAGCCCCAAATGGCGTTGTATCGCTTCGGTGATCCGGTCTGCGCCTTTTACGTGACACGCGGTTCCATGACAGACGCTAATCATATGACGCCCTACCGGACGATGGCGAAACTGATCAAAAAACGTAGACACTCCGGTCAAGTCAGCAGGGGTGATATCTGTAATCTCGCACACTCTGCGCAAGGCGTCTTCAGGCAGATAGCGGAATTGCTTCTGCAACTCTTGCAGAATCGGTATAACCGCTTCCGAATCGCGGCCATGATGCGCGACTGCTTGATCAACCGCCTGATTCAGATTTATGGTATTTTGATCTATCATACTATCCATTGGCAATAACGTGTTCCTAATAGAGGATTGTTGAGTCATTAAGTTCGCTTATTTATAGAATCGCGCTTAACCGGAAATCATTTTTCCCCGATGCCGTACAAATGCATATCGCCTCGAATAAATATCCGGCCATCCATGAAGGCGGGTGAGGCTTTCAGCCATTCGTCCAAATAGGATTTGCTTTCGGCTTCCTCGTACTTGTCAGAGGCTTTGATCCGGTATGTCACGCCTTCTTCGCTTAACAGATAAATCCACTCCCCCGCAATACTGGGAGACGACTGAAATGCGTCATCCATTTCATGCTCCCAGATCATATCGCCGCTGGTCGCGTCGTAGCATGTGAGAACGCCTGGCGTGGTAAGCAGGAAGATCAGTTTCCCGTTGCTTACCGGGCTGCAAATGTCAGGCGCAATGCAATCGACGGTCCAAGCCACATGAGTTTCCGTCACATCCCCCCGGCCATCAGGGCGGATTGCGAACAATGTTTCGTTGGGCTGAATCACGAAGACCAAACCATTGGCATAGATAGGAGAAGGGGCGAGATCCACGCCCATCAGCTGGGCTTTCCAGAGTTCATCTCCCGTGTCGGGATCATAGGCGATCACCCACGGTTCTGAGCATGTAACAAATTGCTTTCCTGCGCCGGTATCGATAAGAATCGGAGAGGTCCATGTATTGGCGACAGGCCGTTGCTTGCGCCATACGATCTGCCCGGTTTTTCCTTCCAGGGCAAAGAGCGCCGATTTGTCGTCATCGGCTTCGCCCTGGTCGTATTGCACCAACACAAGAGTATTATACACCACAAGAGAGGTTGCATACCCGTAAATACTATCCGGTATTCCCAGGTTTTTTACCCAGACTCTACGCCCTTCTAAATCGAAACAGGCGATATCGCCATCAATGAACACCGCATAGACCCGCGAGCCATCACAAGCCATGGTGGAAGCCGCATAACCAGTATCTTCAAAAATCTGTAGATCATCTTTGGCAGCAGTGCTTTGGGGCGTTTCAACCCGTTCTTGCCACAGCAGTTCGCCGGAATCGGTTGAATAGCAATAAACCACTTTTTCCGTCTCATTGGCTCCAGAAATGAATATCCGGTCACCCCAGACGATGGGAGAGTTGTTACCCGGCAGCAGCGTCTTGGTTTTCCACAGGATGCCTTCACCGTTCTCTCCATTCCAGGATGTAGGCGCATCGCTATGAGTGGAAATCCCCATCCCACCATGACCACGGAATATAGGCCAGTTATTTTGATACTCTTCATCAGTGGGATATTCCGGTTGAGGAGGAGTAGAATCTTCACCTGAATCTATAGGAGTAGAGACCAGTTCAATTCCGGGCGTGAAAGCCAAAGCCAGGATGCCGCCGACTATGATAATTCCAAGCATACCCACCGCCCATCGCGCCTGCATCCTGCTTTTCGCTTCGATATCCTGATCCCGGAATTCAGGTTCGAGCATCGCCAGCGCCTGCTTCAGGGATATTGCTTTTTTCATGGCCAGCAAGAAAACCGCGATGCTTACCAGAAGAAGATACTTTCCCCGCCGGGCGAAAGCCTTGCGCTGGAAATATCCCTGTCTTAGTTCAAGGTCCAGGCCCCGCAGCTCATTTTTTATCTCTTCACTACGCGGATTTTGGCTGAGCAGTTCTTTCTGCTGCACCAGTTTTGCTGAATAGAGGGCTTCTTTCTCTGGAAGCCCCCGCTGATCGGCTATGTAGTTTTGCATAAGCAAACCAGCTACAATCAGAGAGAAGACGCCTGAAACAACGGCGATTCCCCTGACAGTGGAATACCAACGCATGTCATGTTTATTATTGTCATTCATTGTCTGATTCATTTTTCTTCTAATACTCGATCCACCTGCGCATATTGGCACTCGTGCAGCCGCTCAGGTTCAAGGGGGCAGTAAACAAAACAACGGCCACAAGCCAGACATCCGGCGCGATCAGCTTCGTAATCGATTCGTTTTCTAAACACTGACAGCCCGATTAATTTGCCGATAATCACCAATCCCATAAAACATCCCAGAAGCCATCCGGCAAACGAAAATTGGCGCCGTAAAATTTTGGCTTCTTCAAAAAGGATTTCTTTGGATTTTCCGGTATCCCGAAACGCTTTGCTGGCATCGGATATCAGGTCTACTTTACCACTGTCTTCGAGAACAATCCTCTCGGCTAAGCGGACCGTGAAATGCATGCGGGAAAAAGGATCTCCGGCATACGAGAAAATCCATCCACAGAGAATGATGATCAACGGCGCAGAGAGCAGCAACCCGGCCAGACGTCTCCGGTCTGTGGTATCAGGAGGGCGCATATCTTCCGGCGTGGGATCGGTAATGGCGCCGAAGGGACACGCCGCCTCGCACAACCGGCACTTTAAGCACTCATCCGGAGCAACCGTCACCCGCCATTGGGAAAAACGGGAAAGAAACCGCAGCAGTACGCTATAAGGACAGAGGAAAAGGCAGTATGGCCGCCCGACAAACATGCTAATCACAAGCATGGATATACTCAATACAATAATGTTTGCATTACCCGACAGGCGAAAAAAGGCCACAAAGGGATCGTATTTACAGATAATGAACACACTACCCATTGCGGCGAACAGCACCGCCGCGCCAAGATAAAGGTAGGGCAGTAAACCAAGAGAATGCTGGAGCCACCGGGGAATTTTAACAGGTTTGATTAACACCAGGTCTTGAATCGCTCCCAATGGACAGACCCCCGAACAAAATACCCGCCCGAAGAAAAGGCTGAAGAGCAGCGGCAATAGAAAAAAAGCAGCCGCAGCAAAAGGGATGGCGTAGGTTTGATCAAAAAGAGCCAGCGTAATATTCTGAATGGCGCCAATGGAACAGATGCATCCTTGTCTGATGAATCCGAAATAGACCAAGGAGAAAATAGTGAGCATAAAGATGCCGCGGCGGCTGCGCTTTTTAATGACTAAATAAGAGGCCAAAGAAAGCGCGAGAAACAGCACTGCCACATCCAGGTAGTTCCACAGTTCAGCCCTGGGCAGAGGGATTTGAGTAGAGGGCAGAATATGTCCACCATCAAAATCCGGCGGTGGAAACCGCTCTACATCCCCGGCTGGAGCGGCCAGACCTATGAGCGACATAAGGAACGGCATGGTATGAGCAATCATCAGCTGTGGTTGGTTCCTTTCAGTAAGTAGGGCTGATCCAACGGCACACGTTTGAAAGCATCGGATGGACAGGCCAGCGCAATGGCGCACACGTTGCAGTTCACGCACCGGTCATGCCGCACCTGAAGATAAAGAGAGCCGTTGCCAAAAGCCTTGCAGCCTTTGACGCATTTGCCGCAGCCGATGCACAGACTTTCGTCAATGGTATACTCGTAGTAGGGGTCTTCTATAAATGTACGAATGATAGCGCCAGTGGGACAGAGTTGGTTTTCGGCGCCGGTATTGAGCGCCTTGGGAGCTGGATCGAAAAATCCGGTGCAAAGTTCGCAGTATCCACACATGGAATAAGTGTGAACACACTTGACCGCAGATTCTTCGAGCACGCAATAGGTGGCGCAATTGCCGCAAGCGACGCACTTGGCGGGGTCAATCTGCCAGCAGGTCGACTGCGCCTGACCACCCTTCATCAGCATACCAACCACACCGCTTACGCCTAAAAAACAGGCGCCTCGAATGCCGCCGTTCAAGAGGCTGCGCCTGGTTATATCTTTCTTCGTTATATCTTTCTTCGTTATATCTTTATCGGGCTTATCCATGCTTCTATTCCTTGTCATTTTTTCCCAGAGTTAAGCGCTGAGGTAATGCGCAGCGCTCGAAAACCTTGCATCCCTGGCAGAGATCGAGATTCCGGCAGGCCTGCCCTTGTTGAGAATTGCTTTTCCTTAACATAACCACGCCTCCTATAATCGCCAGACAACCCAGGGAGATGGCGCGGCCTATAGCCCGCAGCAGATCACGCCGGCTTTTGATTTCTTCTGTTAGTCGACTCATATTAAATCTCCGGTATTACTTCATTACTTTTTTAGTTCGAATATACGTATTTCCGCCAAGATCGGGTCTAGCGCTAATACCCGGCCTTTTGAATCAACCGCCGTATCCAGCCCAACCCGGTCATAGCAATACGCTGGAGTAACGCATAGAGCGTCGTGCTGCTCAAACTGTTCGGGGCCAGCCACGAATCCCTTGAAGACGCCTTTATTATCATAAAGTTTGATCCGGGTAAGACCCTTTTCACACGTTACGTAACCGCCGCCGTCAGGAAGAATGGCGAAATTGACAGGGTTGCAGCATCCACAAAAATCTTTGTAATCATCATTGGAAAACCCGCCCCACCAGGATATCAAATTGCCATCAAAGCCATAAGTTTCAATACGGTGTTCCCCGGTGTGAGTCAGATGGATTAGACCATCAGCAGAAATAGCCAGATCAAAATATGCGCTGGGAATCACGAAATCTCCAAACGATTCTTTCTTGCCGCCTGAGATGTTGAAATGGTGCACCACCCGATTTCCGGCATCTGCGATAAATACATCTTCTTTATAAATTGCGATTGAGGTTAGCAGGGCTTTAGGATCAATAGGCTCCCATCGTTTTTTCAAGGCGCCGGACGGGTCAAAGATTTCAATGTGATCCCCGGCGCCAATATATATAGAATCGTCATCCGCGACTGTTATGGCTGTTATTTCCTGCTCACACTCGATCTCGAGAGGTAATGGTTTACCACTCGAAGTGAAAGCATGTACGGCCTTGCCTCCGGCGACATAAATCTGATCCTTGGAATTCACCGCTATGGCGCGCGCCCGTTCAAATCCAGCCTTAATCCTGGACCCGGTTTCTTCGTATAGGATCAGCGCCGGATCGGTTTTTTGAAATTCCGTTAAATCATAGGTGAATTCCTCACTTAAACCGCTGCCCTTTTCACCGAAGATATCCGAAAAGAAAAGCGACAGGAGAGCGCATATAACAGCCAATGCGATGACGGGGACGATCAGTTTCTGTGCATGAAAAGACCGTTGCGTATTCATTATCACATGCTCCTTGCTATTCGATGCTTCATCTAGCAACCGTATCCAGGCAGACCATTTTAGTAAGGTCGCGAAGAATCATCCGGCCTGAGGCATAGGCTATCGGCCCCCATGAATCATGACCGTGCAACACCTGAGTTTGATCGAGCAGACGAAACTCCTTTGAATCAGCCGCCACCCGGCTTAAGAGTCCAGAGTCGTTCATAACGTAAATCTGTGAACCGACGATGGCGTAAGGCCCCATACCAAATTTGTAAGCGCTGGTGCTGGTCCATTTTTCATTACCTTCCAGATCAAAACAAACCAATTGGCCATCCGGCCTTACTCCGTAGATATAACCTTTATAGAAAATCGGCGTCTGCTGGGCTGAGCCGAAACGCTCCGGAGGCATACGGAAAAGAGATTTAGGAATGATGCGCCCATCTTTCTCTTCCAGTTGCATCATCATACTGCCAGCCTCATAACCTCCGCAGAGAAAGATCAATCCTTCTCCCACCACAACTGGAGAAGGCACATTGGCAATGCGGATTTTCCATTCAGAACTTTCCCACAAGATGCTTCCATCTTCAGCGGAGACGCCGGTAATCCCGCCGCTGGCGCAGTATACGTATATACGTTTTCCCTTGAAATCCATCGGCATGATGGAGGTATGAGTCATTTTCCAGTCATTGGGATTGGGCGTTTCCCAGATTGTTTCCCCCGTTTCAGGATCAACAGCAATCATAAGCGAAGAGCCGCCCGGCGCAAGGATAACCCGATTCTGATCAACCAGGGGACACTGTCCGGCATACCAGGGTGGAACTTTGGCGCCGTATGCTTGCACCAGATCCAAACTCCATTTTTTCTCTCCGCTTATGGAATTCAGGCAAGTGACATGACATTTGGGACCCAGTGAAACCACGAAATTTTCTGTTACATAAGGCGTGGTCCGGCTCATGCCATGATTGCGTTTTACCCTTACCGGATAAGCATAACGCCAGATTTCCTGACCATCCGCCAGAGAAAGACAACGCAAAGCATCTGAGCTATTCTCTCGATCATAATCCATCAGATAAACACGGCCATCCCAGATTGTCGCCCCGGCATGTCCCTCGCCGACATCAATAGCCCAAAGTTCAGGAAAACCTGCGCCGACCGGGAGGGGCGTAAAAACATCCTTACTGATATTGTCTAAGTTTTCACCGCGAAAGCATGGCCATGCGCCCTTCAGATCAGCGGGGATTCCCGTCGCTGTAGTCAGGACTCCAACCGGCCCGGTGCGGCTGCCGCCCGTTGCAGAATTCTGGCCAGCATTATCCATTCCCGGAACGCGTTCCTTAAGAAGCATTGGCAGACCGGCGCTGAGCCAAAGCCATAAAGACAGAATCGCAGCTATGGCGAAACTGCCGATAATTATCTTATCGATTACAAAGTCTTTCTCGTATACTCTTTTCAATCCTGAATCCGCCATTACTTGTTCCTGCCACTGAAAACATTCAGTTCTTTTTAATATTGTTAAATTTCCGGCCCGAAGGCATAGATATAACCATCCTCCGCACCAATGACAATCCGATCATAGGCCACAGCGGGAGATGCTTTTATAGAGGCGCCGATCTGGTATTTCCAAATTTCCTTGCCATCATCAAGTCTTACTATATACAAATAGCCATCATCGGAACCGACAATGACCTTGTCGATAGCTATTACCGGGCTTGAATCCACGTCGTCGCGGGTACGGAAGGTCCATATCATGGTTCCCGCATTCCGGTCAATACAATGCAGACGATTGTCTCGGCTGCCGAAGACAATCCGGTCGCCTGACAAGGCGGCGGTGGAACAAATGGGTTTCGATAATTCGTACTCCCAGATGACCTTCTTCTGTTCAGCGTCGACGCATAGAAACTTTCCTTCATAGTGCCCGATAAAAACCTTTTGGTCTGCTAGCGCCGCCGAAGCGGCAATATAGGAACCGACATCTACCTTGGCATTCAACCCGCCGTTATCAACGGAAACAAAATGGACATGAGCGTCGCACCCGCCAAAAACCACCTGACCATCCACTACAGCAGGCGTACCGTGTATGTAGTGATTTGATTTATAAACCCAGACCGGCTTTCCAGTTTCTGAGTTCAGGCAGTGGAGTTTGGCGTCATAACTGCCTACCAATATCCGTGCGTTCTCTTCACCAGCAACACGAGTCCAATTCACGCCTCCTAAAATCCGGCCTCTGGTATCGTATTTCCATTTTAAGACTCCAGTCGAGGCGTCGACAGCATAAACCAACGAATCGGATGAGCCGACATAAACCGTATCATCCAACAGGCATGGTGAACCTTCAATCGATTTCCCTGTAGTAAAGCGCCAGATTTCTTCTCCGTTATACAGGTCTAAAGCATATAGGTTTGAGTCCTTCGATCCTATATAGACGCGGCCATCGCTAATAACTGCTGAAGATATGATTGCCGCATCGGTCTTAAATTTCCAGTAAAAAACAGGTTCATCCGGTAAAGCGCAATTGGTAATCCCGGTTAAGCGAGGATCACCGTGGAACATCGGCCATGGCGCATACTTTTTTGCAGGCTGTTGCGACGATCCTATGACATTGTTCTCTTTTTGGAGAATATCCTGCTGGACTGCTCCGGATTGATTACCTCTTTTCATCATCAACAGACCCGCGAGGAGACCGATAAGAAGAAGCAATAAAACCGTGGCAATCGCAATTTTCAACCATTTACCCATATTACTAGAATATCCTTAGACAAAAGCACAGCACAGGATTTATTCAGATCCATCATAAACATAAAACTTATATGATAATTGTAATGATAAAAACGGAATTGATCACTGGATATAACCGTTCCAGGATCAATTCCGATTATTATTACAATCCAGCCAAATATATTTATTAGCTATGGCATATTATTATCCATGCCAATTAGCGGACGGTAACGCATTTCATCTGGGTCTGATCGCGGATCAATAATTTGCCATCGACCAGCGCCAGGGGTGACCAGACTTCGCCTGGTTCGAGCAGTTTCGCTTTGGCAAGAGGCTTGAAGCCTTCCGGTGATGGATCGATCAAGTACAAAAATCCATCACGTCCGTCAACGCTGAAGATCAGCCCATCAGCTAAAATGAATCCACCTTTATCGAAAACAGGTGATCGTTCAGTTTTCCACTGAAGTTTACCATCCACATTCATGCACACCATTCCATCACGGCGTGAATTGGTGGTGCAATGGCCGTAAAGGTTATCTTTAATCAGCAAAGGTGGATGGATGTGAGCGCCGAAATTTTGGGTTGTATATAATTCTTCAACAGCGTAAGTCTGGTCGGTTTTTGTGATCTTAATCATAGCCGAACCGGCTTCGTAGCCGCCCGTGATAAAAAAGCGGCCATCTCCGATAGAAACTAAATTCGGGATAGGGATTTGACACTGCCAACCGCCATTATAAATCCATAATTGCCGTCCAGTAGCGGGATCATACCCTATAATGCTTCCTTTATTTGCGCCCGGCGCCGGATTGTCTCCACTACTTGGCGCACTATCACGATCCCGTCCACGTCTTCTGGATCGTTCAGCAGCGCTTATCATGACAACCTGTTCGACCCCGTCGACACTAATTATAGTGGGAGAAACGTAGCTTGCGCCTCCCGGCATCGGCGGCGTCTTCCAGCGAATCTCGCCAGTCACCTTATCCAGCGCCACCACACCTGCTTCTGAAGCCATCGGCGCCACAATCAGCATGTCTTTATAAAGTAAAGGATTCTGACCGAAACCCCAGCCTAATCTCGCGCCTTCTCCGAAATCGGTTTTAAAATTCTTGTTCCAAAGCGATTTATGCGTTGTCTTGTCAATGCAATAAACGTCCCCATGAGGTCCACAGGTGTAAATCCGCTGTTCATCTACTGAGGGTACGGATCGTGAACCAGAGTGGCTGACGCGTCCCGGAGCATCATAAGCAAAAGACCATTCTTCTTTACCCGTGCCCAGATCGAGGCAGCGCAACACATCCTGGCTGCTGTCAACTCTATCCAAAACATAGACCTTACCGTTAAAAACCGCCGGGGCGCCATATCCGCTGCCTAAAGGAAAAGTCCAATTCACTTGTGGACCGCTTTCAGGCCAACTGCGGGCTAATCCGGTTTCCGGTGATACGGCGTTTCTATCCGGACCTAAAAACTGCGGCCAATCGGCGCCGCATACACTAACAGACCAAACGGTTAGCATAACAAGTAAGGCTATACAATTTCTCTTCATCTACTGAAATCCTCCTAGTGGTTTGTGTATTTCTATAATGATTTTACTGAATACTATTATTCTATCCAATGAATTAAAAATAGTTATCCATTCAACAATTGTTTAATAGGTCGTTTTTTTCAGGAATATTGTTCCTGAAAAATTCTTTTGTAGATCAGGATCAAATTACTCACTGCGAAGTGAAGTAAGGAGATTTTCCCGCAGAGCAATTAACGTTGACAGGTAAATCCAGAACAAGCCGCTAAGTAGTATTAATATAAGGGTTAACGTAAGCGACAAAAAGGGAAAAGTGGACAAGTGAAAACGTAAAGCAGGCAAAGAAGCCGTAATACCCGATAACGTTGCGCACCCCAAACCGAGAATCAAAAGAAAAGCGTGCTCGGTTACAATCATCCAACGGATGGAAGAATGAGAAAAACCTAGCGCCCGCATCAAGGCGAACTCAGAACGCCGATCAAGGATATTCCGCATAACCACGACTCCCACGCCAATGCTTCCCAGTATAAGCCCCAAGCCGCCTAGTATCTGAAAGATCGACAAATACGCATTTTGAATGGCGAAAAACGCAGCCAGACGTTCCCCGCAAGGCGTCATCTCGATACCCAGGTCTTGCAGAGAATTCATCAAAATACCACGGTATTCGCTTCGAAACGGTTTGGGGATATCCATCAGCAGAACACGGTATCCGCTGACAGAGGGATATTTCTGTACGCAGTTTTGATCAGAGATCAGCACTGCGCCTTGGAAAATAGAATTGGCTAAAAATCCAACCAGACGAATCTGAAATGATGCGCCGCTCTCGTCTTTATAAGTAAGCGTATCACCAATCGATTTGCCTAGCGCCCACATTGCGGTCGATTGATCGACAATCGCAGGGATCGATCCATCATCGAATTTCCGGTCAAGCAGTTTCCACGCTTGCTGTGGACTCGTATCTCCATCAACCGTACTCACGAAAGAAAACGCTTTGCGTGAAGAGAACAGCCGGGGATCAACGCCAAGCAGTTTGGGATTTTGGGCGCGGTTCATGTTCAAGCAACTGGCATCGTCTCCTTCACGAAAACGCAGCGGATAAACCCGTAATCCGGGAAGATCGGAAAGGGATAATCCAAATTCATTACAGCCCGCTTCGGTATTCAAGTCATGAATCAGCGGAAGGGTGGTTTCGCTGTAATAGGCGAATCCTCCCGTTCCAGAATTGACCAATTCCGCATCCAACCATGCGTCCTGACGATTGGCGCCAACCGCTATGACGAGAAAGGCGCCGCTGGCCAGTAATCCGACAACCGCCAAACTGCGCCCGCGTCTCCTTCCGGTGTTTCTGATGCCTAGACTTTTAAGAGAAAGATTCGCGCCATCCTGTTGCATCATGAAACGGAAGAAGCAGGCGTGGCTAAGACCTAAGCCTGTGATAAGCAGCAAAGCGCCAATTCCGAAGAATGTCCCCGTCGCGGCGGCAACGCTGTTTTGTGATGAAAAAAAATATAAAAGGATCGCGCCGGTAAACGATGCCGACGCAATCCATATACCTCGATTCGACGGTTGTTGATTTACGATAATGCTGCCAGCTTTGGCGGTGAGCAAAGAAGGAATCGGCAGCCTCGATTGACGGCGTATGCCAATCCAAATAACCAGAATGGTTGTAATAACGCTGGCTAAAAAGCCGTAAATCATAGTAGCCGGAGAAATCGTCGTTTCAAATTCGATCCCCGCAACGGCGTCTTTCCAGATTGTCGATAAAGCCCAGATCATGCCCTGAGAGTAGAGAGCCGCCAACCAGACGCCGATGGCGCCTCCGAGTACCGTGAGTACTATAACTTCATAGAAATATAATTTTCGAATCAATGCTTTGGAGTATCCCAAAGCGAACAATAAACCGGTGTGGCTGGCGCGCTGTTCCAGACCGAAGAGAAAGAGCAGCGAGGTTAGAATCAAAGCCGATACGATCAAAAAGAAACTGAGCGAGATAAACAACGGGCCGAAACTCATCGCCTGGTTAACCGCCCGAAGGGCTAATTCCCGCACCGGGATAAAATCGAATCCCATTGTGGAAGGTTGCAGAAATGCGGCAATATCTTTTTCTATTAGAGCATCCGGGGCGACAGAGTGTTGAAAACGGATGGCCGTTAAATTTCCAAAACGGTTCGCCCACATCTCTTGTCCGGTTTGCAGGGAAATAAACGCCTTGGGAGTTCCTTTGTATTGATCCCAATAGTCTTCGTCTTTGTCGCGGATTTTATCCAGATCGATAGTAAAACCGGGGTCCCATTCCCGGCAGTGTTCGCTTTTTGTGATACCGGGAAAATCAGGCATCAGGGATGGATCATTAAGCGGATCGGACATTGCAACAATGTCGCGAACCATAAAAGAACGTTTTCGCTCTATCAATTTGCGCATGGGACCTAATACGTTGTAGACCAATGTCAGTTCATCGCCCTTTTGGACTTGTAAATCCTGCGCTAACCAGTCATTGAGAATAATTTCATTATCCTGCAAGCCTTGTAAACTTGGGAACAGTGTATTACCCGCTTTACTGGCGTCTATCGCCGCAACCATCGAATAGGGAGCGGCGCGATCCTTAAACTGAATTTCCTGAACAAAATAAGTCAGAACGCCAAATGCCCGGCCTGGTGCAGCACCGGAAGATATCCCGCGAGTCAATCCATCCGATACAGTAGATTCCAGAAATACCCGATCCGTGCGGATTTCATGCCATCCATTGGAATTTAAGTTTTTGATCTCAATTTGGGCGTCTTGCAGATTCCATGAATTTTGCAATGCGGCATTGATTTGTTCCAACAAAACATCATGATCATGCTTTGCGCTGACCAGAAGCCCATTGCATAGATTTGTCTTGGCGGTTTTTTCCTGAATCAACTTAATGGGAACGAACACGTTGTAGGGAGCCACTTGATTTGACCGGAAATCGAATCGCCCCATTTGATCATTATCAACAATCTTTTTTACCGGCAGGCGAAATGCCATAGAAAAATCATCCAGGGTGGATAACGGAACTTCTTTGGAAAGCGTCGATGGATTTTCTATTCGTAGGACAATGTCATCACCTTCCCGGATAGAAAAACGATCAGCGAGATATCGATTGATAATGACGCTCTCGTCGCCATCGTCAAAACCCGCGAAAGCCTTGTTCCCAAAGTTCCAGAACCGGGAATCAACCCCATATACAAAAACATTATTGGCGCTAAAGGATTCTCCCCCTTTGCGAAGCACGCCTTTTACCTGAAAAACCGGCGCTACTTGCGCAGCAAGAGATTGCTCTAAATCGTCGGCCAGCTGCCCGCGAAAGAAACGGGAAGGATGGGATAACGCAAATTGAATGGTTCCCAATCGCTTCAGCGCAATGGAGCGGAGGGTGAAATCCACGCAATCGCCCACCATCAACGCGCCAGTCAGGACGATAGTTGATACAACCACCCCAAGCGTAACGCCGACATGCGAGCGCCAAAAATATTTGAGTCCATTAAGCATTAAGCGAAAACGATTCACGGCATTTCCCCGATTTCGCGCAAATGGCCGTCTCTCAGTTCGAAGACGCGATCCATGTTTTTTACGAGTTCCAGCGCATGAGTAACGACTATTGACGTCAATCCACGATCATGGTTGATTTCCAGCAGTAAACTCATCAATTGATTGGCGTTTTCATGATCCAGTGATCCGGTTGGCTCATCGGCTAACAGCAATACCGGTTGATTGATAAGCGACCGGACATACGCGACGCGCTGCCGTTCGCCGCCGGATAGTTGAGCCGGTTTATGCTCCAGGCGTTCAGAAAGACCAACTCGACCGAGCAACCGCCTGGCTTCATCTACGCTTTCAGAGCCAGCTGAAGCAGCGCGAACCAGTGTTGGAAGCAGGACGTTTTCTAACACCGAACATTGCGGCAGCAAATGGTGATCCTGAAAAATAAATCCTATTTTCTGATTGCGAACCAGCGCAAGTTCCTGTTCGTTTAACTGGGACAGGTCTTGATTATCAAGATAGATTTTCCCGGATGCAGGAGAATCCAAGGCGCCGATCATATTGAGCAAAGTACTTTTACCGGAGCCGGAAGGGCCGACAATGGCAACGGTTTCTCCCTGCTGAACATCCAATTGAACATCCTGCAAGACCTGGAGAGAAAATCCGCCTTCACCATTGCTATAAACGGCTTTGAGTGATTCGATGTGTAGTAGGGGAAATGTCTGGTTCATTTTAAGACCTTTACCTACGGTTTCTTCTTTAATATAACGTGAAATTGAATTGATTTCACGTAGATCGATTTTTAATTTTGTACGCGCTTGATAACTTCTAGAACATCTTGGGCCATTCGTTCGACGGAAAAATGTTCATGTACGCCCTGTCGACCCTGTTTTCCCATATTATATGCCTTATCCGCATTCGATAATAAATCCGCTAAAGCCGCAACATAGGAATCGAAATCATTCGGCTCGAATAGCAGACCGCCTTGGGTTCGCTCAATGATCTCTTGAAAACCACCATGCCGGGGCTGGACGACTGGTATGCCCGCCGCCATCGCTTCAACAATGTATAAACCAAACGATTCTCCATAAACCGCTGGAACCGAAAAGACGGATAGTGATTTCAAAACTTTAATCTTTTCATCACGCGACAAGTTGACATGAAATCCGGCGTCATTTAAGAAACCTTTTTGGTTTAGCCGTTCTTTCAATTGTTCGACAAAGGAATGTTCGGCTCTGGTGATCGTGCCGGCAATTTTCAGTTTCAAATGCGAAAACTCCGGTTTCTGTTTTAAGTGTATAAACGCGTCAACCAGAAGATCCAAGCCCTTTTCCTGACGCATGTGCGCCAGATAACCTAAAGTCAACTCGTTTGGTATCCCATTCATTTCTCCATAACCGTCCAGAGAGATGCCATTTTGCACGGGAAAACATTTATCATCGTTTAAGTTTAATCTTTTTTTCATTACATCCGCATAATAATAGCTGACTGGAATCAACGCATCGGCGTATTCCGTCAATTCCTCAAAAAGCCGCCATGCTTCTGAAAGATACGGTTCGGGCAATGCGTCGATAAAACTGTCTTCGCCCTGCAGCGTGCAAATGACCGGGATGCCCCATTCTTTTTTGATAGTACGGGCCAGAGACAACAACATACCGTTCGGTAATATAATCACATCCGCTTTTTCTTGTTCTTTCAACCAGACAGCAAAACGGTCGAATTCTTTAACCAGACATCCCTGATCCCCTTGCAGCATGGAGATCATCATCTCGCCCAGGGTTGACGCTTTGGTCATCCCGGCCTGCTTGGCGGAGAGATTCAAGAGCCATTGAGAATCGAAAATCTGATCTATCCAGCGAGGAGTGTTTTTGAAAAAACTGGAATTTTGCTGAAGGTAGAGGTTAATCCCTCCGAATAAAATTGCTTTATGTTCATCAACATTCGACTCATCGGCGAATATAGGCAGGTATAACGGCTGAAGAATGACGTCATGCCCAAGTTTCTTGAAAGCCTTGAACAACGCCATATCACGGATGCAGCCGCCGCAGTAAAAATTGGAAGTTCCGGGAATAATCTGTAGTATTTTCATTACTAAACCATTAATTCGAATAACTGTACTTTAACTATTTTTTTTGCCAAAAGCATATAATACCCCATCATCCGCTCCGATAACAACGATCCCGCGAGAGAGGGCGGGCGAAGCCAGAATTGAGGCGCCGATTTCATAGGACCAGACAACAGTTCCATCCAAAAGTCGCAGGCGGTACAAACGTCCATCCTCTGAACCGATGACGATATCATTCCCACAAACCACCGGAGAAGAATCAACTTCACCTTTTGTAAGAAAGGTCCAAACCGGCTTTCCCGTCGTACGATTGACGCAATGCACCCGGCGATCCCGTGAACCGAAAACGATGCGGTCTTCCGCTATGGCTGCCGAGGAAAAAAACGGGAACTCACGATCCTCGTATTCCCATACTAATTCCTGTTTTTCTATATCAACACAAATAAACTTATTTGAATAATGTCCCACATAAGCCATTGTTCCATCAAAGGCGATAGACGCCGCGATATAGGCATCGACCTCAAACACAGATTTTGCGGCGCCATCTTTTAGTGAAACGCAATGGATCATTGCATCACAGCCACCGAAAATCGCCATACCATCATACACCGCTGGTGAGCCGTTAATGTAACTTTCCGATTCATAGCGCCATCGTTCTTGCCCGGTTTTAGCATCCAGAGCGTATAGAAAGCCATCATAGCTTCCTAGAATAATGGTCTTGTTCGGCGCTCCTGCTTCATAACTCCAGTTGGCTGAGCCGATAATTTTATCATAAGTCTCGAATTTCCAGTTTAATGTTCCATCTTCAATATCGACTGAATAGAGAAAACCATCCGATGAACCGATATAAATCGAATCATCCAAAACCATAGGAGGAGCTTCGATAGGAGACCCAGTTGGATACGCCCAGATTTTTTCGCCCGACATGAGTGATATCGCGTATAACGATCCGTCGCCTGAACCGATATACACTGTTCCGTCGCTGATGACGGCGGATGAAATGATCGGGCCATCGGTTTTGTATGTCCAAAGAAGATCAAGTTCTTCTGGCAAGGCGCCCTGGTAGACGCCCATCTGTCCCTGCCCCCCGCGAAACATACGCCACTCGTCCGGGTTGGCATCCGCGTGAACACCGATTAAGGGAAAGAATGCAAGTAGAAAAAGACCTAGTGGAATCATTTGTCGCGTGTAATTCATCTATTTATTACCGTTAAATCCATAACCGTACGGAGGCTATGGCAAGATTGTCGAAACAGGTGAACTGAGAGATTACCTAATGCGATTTATCTAACAATCACAAAAGGAAAAAAGCGTACTCTATATCACATTTATCATACTCGAAAACACTTTAGATAGGAGTACATTATCAATTTCGCATCTATTGATGACGCCGGTTCTACATTGCTCGCCGTGCCCGATACATATAAAGTGATCGCCTTCAAAATGCCCATTATAAGAGGCTTTTTGAAGGCGAATAAGACAAATATTCTATAAACCACTCTATTCCTCAATACAATACAGAAATTCCCTGCCTCGCAAAAACAGCTGCTTACCGGCAACCGCAGGAGAAGCGCTGAATTCATCGTTCAGTTTGTTGTTGGCCAGAATTTCAAGTTGAGGTCCATGTTTGATTACGAGAAATTTACCGTCACGGGTCATGAGATATATGCGATTCGCCGCGCCGACTGGTGAAGAGTAAATGGTTCCCATCATATCAGGTAAGCGGACGCCTTCAATAATCGGTTGGCCAGTTTCCGCGTTCAAGCATGTTAATGTAGTACCATTCGTCTTGGTAAAATACAAAGAGGTTCCATAGAGCAGCGCTGAAGGCGTGTAGGGTGTATCTTTGTTGTATGACCAGAGAACTTTGTCTGTACCGGTGACATCACCTGTGGAATCCAATGAAATGGATTGCATTGCGCTGCCGCGAAAACCGCTCATACAAATAACTGATTTATCCAAAGCAAGCGATGCGGGAATTACATTTCTGGTCTGTCCACCTGATTCCCAGAGCACTTTTCCAGTATTCAGATCGTAACCCCGGCTTTTATTAGTGGCATTGATAATGATTTGGGGGTTGCCATTATATTCCACGATCAATGGAGTCGACCAGGAAGTCGGTTCATCCCGATCCATGGTCCATTTCGGTTCACCTGTCTTGGCGTCGAGATTGGTGATAAACGATTGTCCCTCGTGATCCCAATTGACGATCAACGAATCCTTATACAAGGCTGGAGACGCCCCTTCTCCGAAACTGTTGGTAATCTGCATATCACCTAAATCCCGCGACCATTGCAGTTCACCAGCCAGATCATAACAATAAATCCCGCGCGAACCGAAGAAGGCATAGAGGTATTTACCATCGGTGCTTGGAGAGGCTGATGCAAAGGTACCAGTACCATGATGTCCTTCATGGGGGACGCACTCAACCGCAGTTTTTTGCCATTGGATTTTTCCAGTATTGCGTTCATAACAGAGTACGACAAACTGATATATATTAGTTGGCTTTGAAGCGCCCATACCTCCGCGACGACGGGGAGGCGGCGCATCACTGGCCGCTGGTTCCGCCGCTTTCGCTTGGGGATCAGTTTTATCCGTCTTGATGGCCGTCAATAAAAAAACCTGATCACCCCAAATGATAGGGGTGGAATCTCCATCACCTGGAATGGGCGCTTTCCATTTTATATTTTTTGAATCACTCCATTCGATAGGAGGATCTCCATGCGGCGCCACGCCAGTAGCATTCGGTCCACGCCATTGATGCCAATTTAAATCTTTCTGGTCATCAAATTCGCTCGAACATAAAGGCAAGGTCATAAAAAAAGCGATGACGAAAAAATGCAATCGTTTCATTCAAAAATCTCCTTTTTCTTACAAACAAAACCAAGTTGAAAAATTATAGACAAAAAATTTATCTTTACCATTACAATTCGCTTTTACTAAAAACTATGTTAAATACCCGACAATATCAGGTGGCTTGATCAAGGGCTGGACACAATGCGGTCTTGCCCTTGCCACCCATCACCCATCCAAACATAATATAATCCTACTGGATAGCGTATAGATGCGTCTGGGTTGATATGTACAACACACCATTCGCTACTACTGGAGACGAATAAACCGGCGCGCCCATATCGATTTCATTAATCACGGATTTCTCTTTATCCGCTTTAAGCACCGTCAGGTATCCATCTTCATTGCCGACATATACTTTACCATCCACTACAATGGTTGATCCCCAGATATGACTTGCCGTATCATGCACCCAATGCACATCACCTGTTTTTGCATTAAGGCAATGAACAAAGCCTGCATAATCGGCCATGAATAACAATCCATCAGTAATCGAGGGAGTTGAAAGCGAGCGCGTGATTTCTTTATACGACCAAACCACGCCTGTTTTGGAAATATCCCCGGTCTTGGACAGGTCAATACATGACAACCGGCCAACTCCATCACCTTTTTCCGGGTCTTGCCCGATGGCTGCGTAAACATAATTGTTGGCTACTACCGGCGTTGAAATTATTTCGCTAGGACCATCAGGAGAATTATAATCTTTGGCTTTGTACTCTTCGGGGACGCAATCGAAGCGCCAACGTTCCTTAAGAACATAATGGTTGTTCGCGCTCTTCACAGGTATGGGATCAAAACCATAACAAAAGCCATCACCGGCGCCAAAGACAATCATCGGCGTCACATCAATCACAGCGAAAGCGGGTGACGACCAATTACAGTGCATCATCCGTTGGCTGATTCCTGATGACTCGACGCCAAGCAACTTCCCGGTATTTTTATCCAATACAATCAAGCATGGAGCATGAGGAGAAGGAATTGTTTTATGCATTCCATCCTTGCCATTCGATGTGGTTGCATAAATCCGGTCATCAAAAACCAGGACAGCACTACTGGTGATATTATGTGGATAAACTTGCAGTTCAGCGCGCATATCATAACGCCAAAGAATGTCAGCGTCTGTTTGACCTATTGTTAATGGAGGCTGTCCTTGGTCTGCCATATAAACGCCTTCATCTTTGAAGGGTCCATCGTTACCGTTCTTTTGTCCATTAATATCCAGGCAAACAACTTCACAGCGATTGGTCACAACATATACCTTGTCGCCATCAACCGTCGGCGATGAGCATATACCAAGATAATCCATATCGAGATCATCATCAGACTTGAGTTTGGGAACCACCAATTGCCAGAGCAGTTCACCCGTCTTTTCATCAAGACAAAGCAGCACACCACGATCTCCAACATGTTTTGGATCGCGAGGCGTATCATTATTCGTACCGACAAAGACTTTGCCCTGGGCTACGGTTACGTTGCCATAAGCCTCAGAACCAAGGGGGGCGACCCATTTGACATTTTTCGTCGTTGATAAATCTACATCATTGGATTGATCTTTGAACTTCCCCACATTGAAATCATGGGAGATTGCTTTTTCTGAAGAGATCATATTTCGAGTAGCATCACGCCCCCACTGAGGCCAATCATCTCCCTGAACGGTTAATCCTGATAATGTAATTGATATCAATAATAGAAGTTTGATGTTGTTGCATCTCATGGTTAATGCTTGCCTCACTTTTCCAACAAGTTGTCGTTATCGCAACAGCTTAGCCGATTGCATGTAATAACGGGAGTCGAATCGTGGATCAGAAGTAGAGTGGTTTTTGTCTAAAGTAAAATCCCTTTCAATTAACAGATGCATCTATTGAAAGGGATTTTTTATACTATCAGGTTATTTGATAACCGATTTCCCATCTATTTTTTACTGACATCCAGGCATATGAAATCTCCGGCGGCATTGCGGCAATAGATATTACCATTCGCCAGAACGGGAACGGTCCAGCATCGGCCTGAGAGAACCTGCTTACGACACAGAGGTTTAAATGCTGCTCCATTGGCTTCTGCAACCACGAGTTCACCTTTTTCACTAAGGATGATCAATTTTCCATCAGCCAGCATAAGTGATCCTTTTCCAAGACCACGTTGCTCCCAGACATCAGCACCTGTTTTGGCATTGATGCATTTAAGTTTGCCTTCATCAAATCCATACAAATAGTCTTTCCAGAATATCGTGGCATTCATGTGGTTACGCATCAGGGGGTTATGCCATAGTTCTTTAATTTCACCATCAGCGCTCATTTCGACCATTGACCCACCCTTTTTGTAACCCGAGGAGAGGAAGAATTTGTTCCCCATAACTAATGGAGTAGCTGCATTAACATCGTAACGAGTTTCCCATTTAAATTTTCCGATTTCTTTACCACTAGATGCATCAAGCACAACCAGACCGAAAGCGGGTACAATCGCAAAGCAACGTTTTCCATTAAAATCAAAAGCGATGGGCGATGAATAGGCGGAACCGTAGTTGGCTGATTTCCAAATAAGATCGCCGGTCTTTTTATTCAAGACGACTGCCAGGCCCACATCAAGAACAAGACGATCACCTTCAAGCAATGGAGAGAGGGCGAAACGCCAGGTTGGCATCTTGGCGTCAAATTCTTTTTTCAGGTCTTTTTCCCATTTAACTTTGCCTGTCTTAACATCCAGGCAATACATATATCCTTCTTTGCTCACGGTGTAGACAGACTCGTTATCGATAGTCGGCGTTCCACCAGGACCACCTTCGTGATTCTTTGGAAATAGTTCGCAGTCGTAGGTATGAGACCACACTTTTTCCCCGGTTTTCACATCAAAACACCAGACCGTCTCCTGATTGTTTGTGTTACCCATAGTAAACACACGGTCTCCGACAATGGACATTGACGAAAAACCTATGCCGATTGACTTTTTCCAGAGAACCTTGGGATCGTCATCGCTCCAATTGGTGCGCCAACCTGTTTCGTTGGAAATCCGGTCACGATTGGGTCCATGAAATTGATGCCAATCATCCGCAATCACTCCACATGGCGCCATTAAAGCAACCATTAGAACTGCCGAAAAAACATATATAATTTTTTTGTTATAACCAGAATACATATTAACAATCTCCTTTTTTTACCCTTGAATCATCAAGGGCTCCACTAATTACGAACCAATTTGTTCGATGCGATACAGATGAGATTTGGTCCTCAAGTATAATTCACCATTGATGGCTGCCGGTGAAGACATGAAACCATCAGATAAAGTATTGATCTTTAAAATATTCATTTTTCTTCCTGGTTTAATAATAGTCACATCTCCAGTAACATTACAAAAATAGAGTTTATTATCCGCAAAGATGGGAGATGCATAGTATTGACCTTTCAAGCGATCCTTCCAAACCTCTTCTCCCGTTTTTGCATCCAGACAGGTAATAACGCCGCCGTTATTCACAAAGTAAATAAGATCACCAACCATAATGGGCGAGCACATGGATGGAACTCCTTTGTTGTATTTCCACTTGATGTGCGTCTTGGTAATATCTCCCTTACCGCCCGGTTGCACCGCTAGTAAATCAGGGCGGCTGCGTCCGGTAAAGATATAAATCAAACCATGACCATATAACGACATTGAAGCGATGGAGTAACCCTCGTGGTCAATGCGCCATATTTCTTCGCCGGATCGTGGATCATAGCAGAATGAGGTATGTGAAGCCGCAACCAACATTTGCGGTTGATTATCAATCATGGCGATATAGGGAGTGCAATAAGCTTTGCGTAAATCACCATCACGCTTGGGCTTTCCCTCATTATCCAAATCTTTGAAATTTGAATCGCGGTCGGTTTTCCAGATTGTTTCGCCAGTGATTTTATTTAACGCCGCCTGATATTGGTAATCGGAGCCATCAAAGGTCAAGATTAATTTGTCTTCAAACAGAATGGGCGATGAGGCCGGGCCCCGGAAATGGTTGCAGGGAAGGTCCTGCCGTTGCCACAGCGTCTTGAAGGTCTTCGTATCAATACACGCAGTGCCGTAACTGCCAAAATGAACATAAACTCTTCCCTCTTCAATGACGCAGGAAGGCGAAGCGTAGGTATTGACATCATTGCCTAATGGCCGGGGTGATTCAATATTAAATTGTTGACGATCCAATAGAATTTCGCCAGATTCCCTGTCAATGCAAAGAACATACATTTTGCGTCCATCAAGCGACGCCGTTGTCAACCAGACCTGCTTACCCATAATAACCGGAGTGCACCACCCCAGATCATGTATGGGAATTTTCCACTTGACATTGGTAGACTCATTAAACTCAACGGGCAGCGGTTTGGCCTGTTCTCCAGCCTGCAGGACGGCATGCCCATCATTGTTGGGTCCACGGAATTGCGGCCAATCACTCCAGCTAATCAATGCAGACATTACGACGATAAAATAGATAGTCAGAATCCGTTTTTTCAATGGTTTTAACCTCTTTATTCAGATATAGCGGTTAACCAAAATATATGCGTATTGAAAACGTTGAATTTGTTAAAAGTCCCCAAAAGAGGGGACTTATAACAACCGAATTGACGCATGTTATTTTTAGAATCGCTCTAGATATGATCCATCTTAACCCAAATCGTCATTCAATAGAATTGTAACCGAGATGAATTAATTGTTCCACTAATGTTATTATGGAATGCACTCGAAAATCATGAGTTAAGATTTAAGATTTTTTCAGTGAGGCGCCCATCAGATAGAAATATGTTGTGAACCAATTGGCTAAAATGGCCACGACTGCAAATAGATAATTACCTACGCTCATCAATGCAAATCCGGAAAAGATGTTTCCGATGACGCATCCAGTGGCAAAAGCCGCTCCTGTTCCAACTAATATTCCCCCAAAAAATGCAATAAATGTTTGTTCCGGAGGCTTGGGTAACAAGCGCGTTTGACCGGATAATTTCCCAGAGATAAATGAACCGGCCACCATACTGATAATTAATGCTACAAGCCACCATACAATTTTTTTGGGAGGATTTGAATTGTTTTGAGCCGGAACGGTGGATTTATTTTGCGCATTGATAGCAGGCTGGGGTGTTGTGGTCTTCTTTTGAAAGACATGGTTAAACTGTTGATCGGTTAAAAGTAATTCTGCATGCAGCACGCCATGAGTGACGCCTAAGGGATAATTTCTGCCGCTTTCAGCAGACGATAAATAGGCGGGAATGGATAAAAGACCGATAGCAAGCCCAGCCATCCAAGGTTTCCAAGACTGGAAAAAGATTCTCTCTTCCAACCTTTTATTGTTAGCAGAATTTGTTTTTTGTTTTGATAAAAAGAACACCAACAATATCGTTATGATTGCGAAGCCTAACGCCAGCAGCCAATATGGCAACCCGGTTAATGAAGATAATGTGATTGATGATCCATCATCCGCCCGGATAATGAATTGCTTCATATATTTATGAAATGAAGAAAATGGTCCGAATTCAACCATGGCTACTCCGATAGGGATGCCAACCAGACCTGCCATTGAATTGAGGTTTCCGGCGCCTGCTTTATACAAACAGCCGCTGACGCATCCACCAGCCAATACCATGCCTACGCCAAAAATCACCCCTCCGACAATGTAATTCAGCCAGATGAAAGGTTTCGGATTTAGCGCAATCAATCCCAATGAGTTCAATACCGCAAAACCGATCATTGAGACAACGATTGCCACCCATATTCCAAAAACTTTTCTCCAACTACGTAAAAGAAGGATTTCGCTGAACGCCGATGCTCCGCATAGGTCGCCTTTTTGTAAAAAGAATCCAAATAGAACGCCAATACTGATTGCTGTCAGAACCCACATTTTCGTAGATAGAGATAGAATGATGGGTACAAACAAGAGCAGCGCCAACAGAGTGTAATATAGACCAGCATATTTTTTTGAGACGCTTTTTTGATTGTTCATAAGTTTGTTATCCTTTTTAGATCATTCTGGAAATCACATTACTCAATGCGGCCATTAGGATTCGAAAACCATATTTTTCCGCCTAAGCAGATCAGGCCATATCTATATGTGATTGATGTGATTCCTCTATTACCCGTTCCACGCATTTCAGAAAATTCAAGACGCAGGGAGTTTTCAATCTATAGAAAACCTGATTGCCCCGTTTTTCATCTTGAATAATTCCAGCATTCTTTAAGAGAGCAAGATGCTTTGAAACAGTCGACATATCAGAACCGATCAATGCGGTCAGGCAGCATACGCACTGCTCTCCATCGCTCAAAGTTTGCACTACGAGCAAACGGGATGGATGAGCAAGAGACTTAATTATTCTTGCTCTCAATTCGAGTTGTTGTCTGGTTTTTTGATCCATACTAGATAGACTTTTCCCCAATTGTTATATCATTGTTAACCTTAAACTGGAGTTGCATCATCTTCTAATTAGCGACGCCATTTCAGCAACACGGTTTCCAAGATTTTTCACAGTACCCTGCCCAAATGAATCATCATCAATAGAGTTGCTCTGACTCCAGAGCGTCGCTCCGATCCGCGCCGAAGGTTGACCGTCACCAACGATTATCATGTCCTGACACATCAACGATGTTTGAATGGAACGAATAGTCAGTTCCTGGCCACCATTGCGTGCTCCACCGACTGCCAAGACTCCCGCGACCTTGTTGCGGAGTTTGAATCCATCTTTCCGGAATGCAATGCAACGGTCTAGAAAAGCCTTGCATAAGGCGCTCATATTCCCGAAATATACCGGTGAACCGACAATGATTCCGACCACGGCTGGATCACCAAGTTTCTCGACGATGATGGGAAAATCATCCGTCTCACCTTTGCGTAAAGGCTGACCAGCGGCCAACTGCGCCGGGATGCTGAGTTCGGCCAGTTCAATTAGTTCGGTTTCTAAATTAGGGTCTTTTTCTTTAACTGCGTTCAAACATGCGGTAAGCGCCGATGAGGTTGTCATTCCTTTACGCGGACTACAACAGACGCCAATAATTTTGCGTTTGGTTTTGTTCTCCTGTCCCGTAGCATCGTTGCCAACAACGCTCACCACTGCCGCCGCTCCTGCAACGCCAATTAACTCTCTTCTCCCGATTGTCTTTGACATGATATTCTTCCTCCATTTTCAGGATTTCTTGACGCATAACCTTATTTGGCATTTTAGCCAAATTGCCAAATAAGGTCAATCTTTTTCGGCTTTTTAGAATCACAGATTAGAAAGTTATTAGGAAAATGACTCTAGACGAAAGTAAGAATTAATGAGAAAGTAGAATTTTCAAATTTAACTAAACAGGTTTCATAATACCGTGTGAGAAGGAACCCAAATATGAGAAACGTCTTGGTATTTACGCTATTTTATTGTTTTTTTTCAGCATTAATCGTCGAATCCGCCAATATCTCACTGGAGAATGATTGTGTTATCTATGAAATCGGATCAGATGGTAGGAATCTACATTTTACCGATAAAAAATCCGGCCAGGATTACTGCGATCAGGCGGCGACTCCTTACTGCGCATCGGTCAAATCAGGTGGTCGGGATTGGCCGGTTAGCGAAGTCTCGTACGATGGGACACAGATACAGTATAAGTTCGGTGAATCCGGCGTCCATGCATTAGTCAAGGCAACGATCAACAAGCGCTACTTTTTATTTGAAGTTATCGAGGTTGCGGGTGATGATGTTGAGTCGCTGACCTTCATTGATTTATCTCTTAAATCTCCTGGTGATCCTATAGCGGGATGCGCCTTGGCTCTGAATTTACAAACCAATGTCCCGGAATTGCCTCAAGCTAATAGCAAAATACATGCAATGTGTTATCCACGGTTTGGTATGGTGGGCGCCGAAATGGCTTTGATCGGCTGTTTGCAAAGTGATTTGCGTGAAGTAATACAAGAAGTTGTCAGTCAATCGAAGGACTTGCCCCATTCAACCATCGGTGGACCATGGGCATTGGATGGTCCGATTAACAAAGGATCATACCTGTTTAATTTCGGAGATCTATCCGAAGACGCAGTAGATCAATGGATATCTCTAGCGAATCAGTTGGGCATTAATCAAATTGATTTTCATGGAGGCACATCATTTCGCTTTGGTGATTGTTTGCCCAATCCCAAGACGTATCCAGAAGGGCGCAAGAGCCTTAAGCGCGTGATTGACCGCCTGCATGCCGCCGGGATATCAGCTGGTCTGCATACTTATGCATTCTTTATTGATAAAAAATGTCCCTGGGTAACGCCAATACCCGATCCACGTTTGGCGAAAGACGCTACGTTGACACTGGCTTCCGACCTTTCCGAGGATGAAACCAAAGTACCCGTCATCGAATCGACCGAAAATATGTCTAATTTGACGGGATTTTTCGTGCGAAATAGCGTAACCCTGCAAATCGAAGATGAACTCATTACATACAGTGATATAGACAAACAGCCTCCCTATGCGTTTTTGCAGTGCAAAAGAGGCGCGTATGGAACCAAAGTATCGCAGCATCCCAAGGGCGCCAAAGTACATCATCTGAAAGAATGTTTTGGCTTATTTGTTCCTGATGGCGACTCAACGCTTTTAGCGGAAGTGGCCAGTAAATCTGCGCAGGCTTTTAATGAGTGTGGATTCGACATGATCTATCTTGATGCCTTGGATGGAGAAGATATTCTGGGCGGATCAGAAAACTCATGGCATTATGGTTCCAAATATGTCTTCGAATTGTTTTCCCGCTTAAAGAAATCCGCCTTGATGGAAATGAGTACCTTTCATCACCATCTTTGGTATGTCCGTTCCAGAATGGGCGCCTGGGATCATCCAACAAGGGGGCACAAACGCTTTATTGATATCCATTGCCAGGCCAATGAAGGTTTGAAACGCATGTTCCTGCCAGGTCATTTAGGATGGTGGGCCACTAAGACCTGGACTGGAATCCAGGGAGAACCGACATTTTCCGACGATATTGAATATCTCTGCGGTAAATGTATAGGCACGGATGTGGGCTTTTCGATCATGGGGATTAATCCCTCGAACTGTAATAAACCTGTATTTAAACGCCTGGCCGGAATCATGAAACAGTATGAAGATTTACGCCATGCCAATTATTTTGATGAGTCTATCAAGGAGAAACTGCGGATTCCGGGAAGCGAATACACTCTTAAAAAGGATTCAAAAGATGACTGGAGTTTTTATCCACGTCAATACGATAAGCATAAAATTGAAGAGGTAGTAGATAATGAAGCGCTTTGGATATCAAATAATCCATTTGAATCTCAACCTGTTAAATTAAGAATCGAAGCGCTGATGTCGGCGGAATTGTACGATTCGGAAGAGAATAAGATTCTGGTCGACTTTTCCCCTAATAAAGATCAGATGAGTCATGCAACAGCGGAGGGAGTTCAACTCGATTTCCAATGTAAAAAGGAATCAGGTAAGTTTGGTCCATTTATCAATGAAATAACAGTAAAGAACATAGGTCAAAAGGATGGAAAAGGCGCCTGGGCTAAAATTGAAGTACCTTTTGAGCCGAATTTGGATCTTAGCAAACATCAAGCATTAGGTTTGTGGGTATATGGCGATGGCAAGGGAGAGGTGTTAAATATTCAATTACGCAGTCCAGAGCACCTGATCGGTGGATATGGAGAAAGATATATCGTTATTGATTTCACTGGCTGGAAATATTGCGAGTTGCTTGAAATGGAATCGGAGCGTTACAATAATTATAAATGGCCCTACGGTTCGACGTATTCAATTTATAGGGAAAAACTTAAATTTGACCATGTATCCAATTTGAATATTTGGGTAAACAACATTGCTATCAATACAGAAGCGCAAGTAAAAATCGGCGCCATCAAAGCCCTGCCAACAATAAGTAATACAATCAATAATCCAGCCATCATGATAGATGGGAAAAAGATAGTTTTCCCCATAGCCCTTGAAAGCGGCCAGTATCTTGAATTTTATTCTCTAACGAATTGTATGCATTTTGGAGCGGACGGTGATTTAATTGGAGAGATCAAACCGATTGGTGAAATACCCATGCTCAATAAAGGCGATAATGAAATTGTCTTTACCCATGAAGGAAAAGACAAGATAAAACCACGAGTTCGAGTGACAATTATATCTGAAGGCGACAGGTTGTAATTGTTGATTGTATAGAGTTTCAAAAAAAGTATGCGTATTATCCTAAAAACGTCGGTTAAATTTGACAATATAGAACAAAGTTATTTTCAATCAGTTTGATAAGATAAAATTACCAATTTTTTCGAATCTCCCAGAAGGTGAAATAACTGTAGTAGAAATTTGTTTGCGAGGGTGATTATTATCAACCCTCACCTAACCTCTCCCAATCTTGGGAGAGGGATGTATGATCAAAGTGTTTTCAATAACTAAGTCTAAACGATCTATATGTTTATATACAAAATCCTTCTCCCCCAAACTTGGGGACTCTGAGTATACAAGAGGGGGTTGTTTTCTAAAACTATAGATTTTATGGCAATTGACTTTAGAATGATAATCTAACTACCGTTTTACATAAGATGATTACAAATATTTTGTTTTCGGATGGTAGAAATAGAGGGGGTTTTGGTAGTATAAACAAGAAAAAGCCCCTGGGATTGCCAGGGGCTTTTTGAAAAATAGATCCGGCGATGTCCTACTCTCCCACCACGTGTCCGCGGCAGTACCATCGGCGCAAGAGAGCTTAACTTCCGTGTTCGGAAAGGGAACGGGTGTGACCTCTCTGCTATTGTCACCGGAAACTAAAAAGTAGTTTCGAGTTGATTAAATTGGTTTATATATCAAGTGTTGTATCGGTTGTCGGATGTTGCCGCATCAAAGACACATAGTGTTAAGCCTCACGACCAATTAGTACCGATCGGCTACATGCGTTGCCACACTTCCACCTTCGGCCTATCAACCTCGTAGTCTTCAAGGGGTCTTTAGGGGACATAAGTCCCGGGAGATCTTATCTTGGGAGTGGCTTCCCGCTTAGATGCTTTCAGCGGTTATCCAGTCCAAGGATAGCTACCCTGCGATGCCACTGGCGTGACAACAGGAACACCATTGCCTTGTCCGTCCCGGTCCTCTCGTACTAGGGACAGCTTCCCTCAAATCTCCTACGCCCACAACAGATAGAGACCGAACTGTCTCACGACGTTCTGAACCCAGCTCGCGTACCGCTTTAATTGGCGAACAGCCAAACCCTTGGGACCTTCTCCAGCCCCAGGACGCGATGAGCCGACATCGAGGTGCCAAACCCTCCCGTCGATATGAGCTCTTGGGGAGGATAAGCCTGTTATCCCCGGCGTACCTTTTATCCGTTGAGCCACGGCCCTTCCACTCAGAGCCGCAGGATCACTAACTCCTGGTTTCCCACCTGCTCGACCTGTATGTCTCGCAGTCAAGCTCCCTTGTGCGTTTACACTCGTCGCGCGATTACCGACCGCGCTGAGGGAACCTTTGAGCGCCTCCGTTACATTTTGGGAGGCGACCGCCCCAGTCAAACTACCCACCATGCACTGTCCCGAACCCGGATAACGGATTACGGTTAGAATCCCAACACGATCAGGGTGGTATCCCAAGTTTGTCTCCACCGAGGCTAGCGCCCCAGTTTCATAGACTCCCACCTATCCTGTACAAATCGAGTCAGAACCCAATGCAAAGTTGTAGTAAAGGTGCACGGGGTCTTTTCGTCTTGTTGCGGGTAGACGGCATCTTCACCGTCATTACAGTTTCGCCGAGTCCCTCGTTGAGACAGTGGCCAAGTCGTTACGCCATTCGTGCAGGTCGGAACTTACCCGACAAGGAATTTCGCTACCTTAGGACCGTTATAGTTACGGCCGCCGTTTACCGGGGCTTCAATTGAGTGCTTCTCCCGAAGGATAACACCTCCTCTTAACCTTCCGGCACCGGGCAGGCGTCAGACCCTATACGTCATCTTACGATTTTGCAGAGCCCTGTGTTTTTGTTAAACAGTCGCTTGGCCCCTTTCACTGCGGCCCTAGTTCGCTCCACCCGTATGGGTTTCACAAACCGGGGCACCCCTTCTTCCGAAGTTACGGGGCTATCTTGCCGAGTTCCTTAACGAGGGTTCTCTCGAGCGCCTGAGGATACTCTCCTCGCCTACGTGTGTCCGTTTACGGTACGGTCACCAACTACACTAACAAACGAGGCTTTTCTAGGCAGCATGGCTCAGACCACTTCAGACTTCCAAAGGAAGTCACCCCATCACCCCTCAGCCTTATATGGTCTCCGGATTTGCCTAGAGACCGGCCTACGAGCTTAGACCAACATTTCCAATCGTTGGCTGGTCGTACCTTCTGCGTCACCCCATGCTCAAACATGTAGAGGTGGTACAGGAATTTTAACCTGTTGTCCATCGCCTACGCTTTTCAGCCTCGGCTTAGGGGCCGACTAACCCTGGGCGGATTGGCCTTGCCCAGGAACCCTTAGGCTTACGGCGAACGGGGTTTTCACCCGTTTTATCGCTACTCGTTCCGGCATACTCACTTCCTTTCGGTCCAGTCGTCCTTACGATCGACCTTCATCCCTTAGGAACGCTTCTCTACCACCAGTGCCAGGCACTGATTCGCGGCTTCGGTAAAATGCTTGAGCCCCGTTGAATTATCGGCGCTAAAACAATCGGCTAGTGAGCTATTACGCACTCTTTAAATGAATGGCTGCTTCTAAGCCAACATCCTAGCTGTCCAGCTGTCTTAACAACCTTTACCACTTAGCATTTATTTAGGGACCTTAGCCGGCGATCTGGGCTGTTTCCCTTTCGACAATGAAGCTTATCCCCCACTGTCTAACTCCCAAGATTTGAGTATTGGCATTCAGAGTTTGATTGGGTTCGGTAA
Organism: bacterium; assembly: GCA_963662285.2. Taxonomy (GTDB): domain Bacteria; phylum Hinthialibacterota; class Hinthialibacteria; order Hinthialibacterales; family Hinthialibacteraceae. The sequence continues at coordinate 1,229,445 of CAXXMV010000002.1, read as the reverse complement.
CCTGGTAGGGCCCCTAGTCCATTCAGTGCTTTACCACCTATACTAACCTCTTGAGGCTCACCCTAAAGTGATTTCGAGAAGAACCAGCTATCTCTGAGTTTGATTGGCCTTTCACCCCTATCCACAGCTCATCCGAGCAGTTTTCAACCTACACCGGTTCGGGCCTTCACAGGCTGTTACACCTGCTTCACCCTGGCCATGGATAGCTCACTCAGTTTCGGGTCTGCCCCCAACAACTTTGTCGCCCAGTTAGGACTCGCTTTCGCTACGGCTCCGGTGCTGAACACCTTAACCTAATGCTATTGAGGACAACTCGCCGGATCATTATGCAAAAGGCACGCGGTTAGGCGGGCAAAAGCCACAGCCCTTCCACAGCTTGTAAGCGTACGGTTTCAGGGACTATTTCACTCCCCTCTCGGGGTTCTTTTCACCTTTCCCTTACGGTACTGGTTCACTATCGGTCACGAGAGAGTATTTAGCCTTGGAGGGTGGTCCCCCCGGATTCCCACGGGATTTCTCGTGTCCCGTGGTACTCAGGAACTTCCTATGCCGCTCAAGATTTCGCCTACAGGACTGTCACCTTCTATGGTTAGCCTTTCCAGACTATTTAACTATCTATCTGCGGATCAATTATGGAAGCCCTACAACCCCATCGGATCGTTAGAACCAATGGTTTGGGCTGTTCCCAGTTCGCTCGCCGCTACTATGGGAATCTCTGTTGATTTCTCTTCCTACAGGTACTTAGATGTTTCAGTTCCCTGCGTGTAGCTCCAACAACCTATGAATTTAGTTGAGGGTAACGAGGCATTCCCCTCGCTGGGTTACCCCATTCGGAAATCTCCGGATCAATGCTTGTTTGCAGCTCCCCGAAGCTTATCGCAGCTTACCACGTCCTTCATCGCCTTCTCGTGCCAAGGCATCCACCGTACGCCCTTAATAACTTAACAGTATCTTTGTGTTAGCAACAACACCCGACAACAAGATACAACACTTTATAAACCAATTTTCAAAGAACAGTATTCTATAATTTGAATACTTAGCTCGAATGTTAATTCGAGGCATATTTGCGTTCGTCATGGTAATATATGGCGAATGCAAATATAACGTATGATGGTGGAGCTGACCGGGATCGAACCGGTGACCTACGGCTTGCAAAGCCGTCGTTCTCCCAGCTGAACTACAGCCCCTTTTCAGTCTACTGTCAGATTGGGCCTGACAGGAGTTGAACCTGTGACCTTTCGCTTATCAGGCGAACGCTCTAACCGCAGCTGAGCTACAGGCCCCTCGGAACTGATTATCCGGACAAAACTTACGCGCACTCACATTTGCTAGTGCGCGCAGGAGCTCTTCCTTGATCTATAACAATCGAACAGGTGTTACTGTATAAGTTCTACCTTGGAGTTACCAAGAATGAGACTAAGTGTCAAGCATCTGAGCTTCGGCCGCTTCATCTAGGAAGCGACGCTTTTCCATCTCAGGGTGCTAAACGCCCCATCGAGGCATAATACTCCTTAGAAAGGAGGTGATCCAGCCGCACCTTCCGATACGGCTACCTTGTTACGACTTCATCCCCCTTACCAGCCACTCCTTCGGCACCTAGGCCCCTTACGGGTTCCAACAGCGACTTCGGGAGCAGCCAACTCGGGTCATGTGACGGGCGGTGTGTACAAGGCCCGGGAACGTATTCACCGCGTCATAGCTGATACGCGATTACTAGCGATTCCAACTTCATGGAGGCGAGTTGCAGCCTCCAATCCGAACTGGGACCTATTTTAAGGGATTAGCTCCACCTCGCGGTATCGCTGCCCTTTGTATAGGCCATTGTAGCACGCGTGTAGCCCCGGACATAAGGGCCATGATGACTTGACGTCGTCCCCACCTTCCTCCAGCTTGAAACCGGCAGTTTCCCTAGAGTTCCCGACCGAATCGCTGGCAACTAGGGATAGGGGTTGCGCTCGTTGCGGGACTTAACCCAACATCTCACGACACGAGCTGACGACAGCCATGCAACACCTGTCTACCTAAGACTCCCTGTCTCTAGGGAGCCATGGTACCTTACGGTGATGTCAAGCCCGGGTAAGGTTCTTCGCGTTGCATCGAATTAAACCGCATGCTCCACCGCTTGTGCGGGCCCCCGTCAATTCCTTTGAGTTTCAACCTTGCGGTCGTACTCCCCAGGCGGGATACTTAATGCGTTAGCTACGGCACAGGGGGGGTAGAATACCTCCCACACCTAGTATCCAACGTTTACGGCGTGGACTACCGGGGTATCTAATCCCGTTCGCTACCCACGCTTTCGAGCCTCAGCGTCAGTTAAGGGCCAGGAAGCCGCCTTCGCCACAGATGTTCCTCCTGATATCTACGCATTTCACCGCTACACCAGGAATTCCACTTCCCTCTCCCTCACTCAAGTACAGCAGTATCGGACGCATTCCCCCGGGTGAGCCGTGGGTCTTTAACATCCGACTTACCATACCGCCTACGCTCTCTTTACGCCCAATAAATCCGAACAACGCTTGCCCTCTCCGTATTACCGCGGCTGCTGGCACGGAGTTAGCCAGGGCTTCTTCTGCAGGTACCGTCAAATCAAGAAAGTTATTAACGATCTATCTCTTCGTCCCTGTCGAAAGCGGTTTACAATCCTAAGACCTTCGTCCCGCACGCGGCGTCGCTCGGTCAGGGTTTCCCCCATTGCCGAAGCTTCTAGACTGCTGCCTCCCGTAGGAGTCTGGGCCGTATCTCAATCCCAGTGTGGCCAGTCATCCTCTCAGACCGGCTACTGATCATCGCCTTGGTGAGCCATTACCTCACCAACAAGCTAATCAGGCGCGAGCCACTCCTCAAGCGGGAGGCCCTAAGGTCCCCCCCTTTGGTTGTTAGTGCTGAAGCATTAACAACATTATGCGGTATTAGCCCCGGTTTCCCGGAGTTGTCCCCCACTCAAGGGCATGTTACTCACGTGTTACTCACCCGTTTGCCGCTCTACTAACCTCCCGAAGGAGGCTTTCGCGCTCGACTTGCATGCCTTATCCACGCCGCCAGCGTTCGTTCTGAGCCAGGATCAAACTCTCCGTCGAATTTGAAAACCATCCGTTTAACCGAATGGTGATTTATACCTGATAATCTCACAAACGCCACGTACTTACGTGACAATGTTCGAATATACTTATTTGGTGTCATCCTGACCCCCTAGAGGATCAAAACAACAAAAGATTACTTATACAGTTGACGGGTATGTTAACTGTCTAACCTGTTCGATTGTCAAAGAGCAAGGAAGGAATCCCTTCCTTTTCGCGCCGCGAACCGTTCAAGGCTCGTTGCCTGCCTGTTAGAGTTTACTGCTAAGTGCTTTACTCGTCAAGGCTTACTGCGTGTATCGTATTTTTTTTTATTCTCTTTTTTTCCAACTTGCTGCGTGATGCTTATCTGGTTGCTGTCTGCCTAAGTCCGCTTTCCTCACAACAGTGCGTCACTGTTTGTTGGCCAGCGAGTTAAGATTCTAGCAGCCCCGCGAACTCTGTCAACCCAGTCAATCAACTTTCTTCAAGTTTTTATTTCCTGGTTTTGATTTCGAAGAATTTTCTTAAACCTTTGTGTTTACTAGGTTAAGAGCGCTCTTCGCTGTCCGCCCTTCGCTTCGTTTTGTTTACCAAGCGGAGCATATAATAGCGATATGGGGGCGCCGATGAAGCCCCGTGAACATATAATTTGCAAATATTTTCTAAAAGGCACATAATGTGTTGATAATACAAGAGATAAAAATTGTATTTATTTTGAATTTATTTATGTTTTATTAGATAACGCCCTCCAATCCATCCATTTTTTCGCCATTTTTGATTGATTTACCTCCATATAACCTGCTACTGACCTGCTTTGTTTGCCATAATCCCGATTTTGCCCCCTGAATTAGCTGATTCACCCCAATAACAGTACTCCAAAAAGCCCTAATTTAATGGGCTACCCCCATAAAAAGCGTTTGCATAATCAGTTTCCGGCTAATTTCACCTTATATATATGTCTGAAACCTATAAATCGGTTGTTGAATAACCCGAAAGGTTCCAAAAATCCTTCTAAATATAAGTAAGTAGTATTAATGGCTTAAAAATACTAATGAAGGCAGCCATTCAAAAAGTTATAACAGGCTACATATATATAGTCTAAATCAAAAACCTCATCGCCGGAAATATTGCTGATATCCCAAAAGCAGACGGAATCTTTAGCAATCCCAGCCGCAATTGAGCGATCCGGGGAAAGCGCGAAACTACGCCAATGATTGTATCCACCCATTCTAACCACTATTTCTCCTGTAGAAGTCGAATAAACAGAGAGACCACCTTTATCAAATGCTGGAGTGAATACATCAGAAAAAGGCAGTTTATCTAATAGATTTTTAACTGAATCCTTCTTCGGAGATACACCTGTATTACCTATCAGGGCAAAGGCGCCATTTTCTAATAAACCTAAGAATACTATATCTCCTCTGGGAATCTCAAATTCCTTCAAGATTCTCCCTGATTCAATATCAATTAGTATTGCATTACCAAGTTGCGAGAATCCAACCATCATCTGCTTGCCATCAATAGTAAAGTTAATATCATGCAGCGCCCCCCTAAGCTCCGCTATATTGTTTATCTTCTTTCCCATTTCAACATCCCATCTTTCTATCTGCTTATAATTCGCTAAAATCACCGTTTTCTCATCCGGGGCGTAATCTACCTGGGTGCATCTCGTATCAAAAATTCTTTCCGGTTCGCCTGTCTCTATATCCCAAATCCCGCCATATCCAGTTTTTGAAAAATAGCCTCCAACCGCTGCAATTATTTTTGTTCCATCTGAAGAAAAGCCGCTTGAACAACAGAATTCGATATCATCCATCCTGAATAGTTCTTGCTTTGATTCAATATCCCACACGATGATATTATTGTATTTGTTAGTCGTCAGTAGTTTCTTTCCATCCGGCGAGAAACACATTTGAGAAATATAATCTTCCTTCCCTCTATACTTAACAACTATCTCCCGCGTTTGACAATCAACCACATCCCAACCATCGGAATGCCCGATAGCAATTTGTTTTCCATCGGGAGAGAAACAAATTTGATAAATATAAATCTTCTTCTTCCATTTATGCTTAAAAACAATCTCTCTCGTTTGATAATCAACCAGATGCCAACCATCCATGTGCGCTATAGCAATGTGTTTCCCTTTAGGAGAAAATACCAAGCACGAAGCATTCAATTGCTTTATCTCGAAATCCGGCGACAGAGAGGGCCAAGGCGCGATTATTTTATCTGGGATAAGAATTATTAATACTAATACAAAACAGCCTTGAAATACTATCACTGCCAGAAATGTAAATAATATGCGTTTTCTCATGGATGCGCTTCCTTCCTATGATGAACCAAACATTCCAATCATACGTATATATATAGTGCAAATCGCTATTCCGAATCAGCAACCGTATCGTCAACAATATTGCTGATATCCCAAAAGCAGACGGAGCCTTGCGTGACCCCAGCCGCCATTGATCGATCAGCGGAGAGAGCAAAACTATACCACATATCATATCCCGCCAATCTTACTATTCCTTCTCCAGAAGCAGTCGAATAAACATAGAGGCCGCCTTTACATCTTCTTGGGTATACTACCTCGGAAAAAGGTATCTTGTCCAAGATATCGGCTTTTGAAGCCTTCATAGGAATCCCGCCTGAATCACCTACCAGGGCAAAGGAGCTATTTTGGGATAAACCAGCGAATTTCAACCAACCCTTGGTATTCTTGAATTCCTTTAAGATACTTCCGGATTCAATATCAATCAGTTTTGCCGGAGCATTAAATAATGCTGCCAACATCTGCTTGCCATCAACAGAAAAACCGGACGCAACTATACCCTGTTTGAATACGGCGATATCTTTAACTTTATCTTCTATGTCAATACCCCACCTTTCGACCTGGTTAACATGGGTTAAAACCACCGATTTTTGATCCGGGGCGTAAACTGCCCGGTTACATGATGTACGGAAAACACTTTCCGATTTCCCGGTCTTGATATCCCAAATCGCAGCATATCCAGGGGTAGGTACACGCTGGCCAACCGCCGCAACTATTTTGCTTCCATCCAAAGAAAAACCTATTGAAGTGCAAAAGCCTATTTTATCTAATCTGAATAGTTCTTTCTTTGTTTCGATATCCCACAGAATTATATTTTCGTCGTCCCTGGAAGTTAGCAATCTCCTTCCATCCGGCGAGAAGGATATTTGAGAAACATAAGATTCTTTCCATCTATGCTTATCAACCATCTCTCTAGTATTAAAATCAAACAGATCCCAACCATCCATATGCCCGATAGCAATCTGCTTCCCATCAGGAGAGAAAGCGACGCATGAAGGATTCATAAGTTTAATTTCAAAATCCGGCTGTCGAGTTGGTAGAGGCGGCAATTCTTCATTTGGAAAAAGAATCGATAATAAACCCATGCCGCATAATAAGAAAATTAAAACTGCCATGAATATTATTCTTGCGCGATTCTTCATTGATGGGATGCCTCCTTGGAATAAAATGACTCTCTCTATATAACACCACCAATATCCAAAACATTACAAAAATCCAAAATGCATTAAAATAAAAAAACCCCCTCCTTCCATATCTATATTGGAAGAAGAGGGGGGAGTAACGAAAATCCTAGTCTTTATCCGTAGGCCGCACCTAGGTTAACTGAAAAAGAAGGTCCCTCAACCCAGATTTAACAATTAACTAGTAAATTGCGTTATCCTAAAACTGCGTCTTTACAAGCTTTGGCAATACGGAATTTGAGCACTGTCTTGGCCGGTATCTTGATTGTTTCGCCTGTCGCAGGATTACGACCCATACGCGCCTTGCGCTTAACAACAATCAATTTGCCAAAACCGGGGAGAGTGAAGCCTTTCTTGGCTTCTTTGTATCCCACGGCAGCCAGTTCAGCCAGCAGATCACCAACCTGCTTTTTGGTTAATTCACATGATTCGGCCAGTTGAGTCACCAACTGCGCTTTTGTAATTGGTTTCTTGGCAGTAGTGGTTTTTTCGGTGGTTTTTTTGGCTGCGGCTTTCCTTACCATAACTATTCTCCTTTGTATGATTGTACGAATTATATTTTACCTAATGTAATTTACATATTTTTAAATATCCGTCAAGCAAAAATATTAAAAAATCCTGAAAAATCCTCGTTTTTCCGTTATTTTTGCGAAATTATCTCGTTTTAGCCCCTTCAGAAGGGGTTTTTCTTACATTTTGATTGAGAAAAGCAACTTGTTTTTTCATCTCCTGATAGCGTTCATAGGGGATAGATCGTGAACGCCAAGGCGCCAGAGAACTGTTATGAAGCAAGGGATCACTGCCTGGATCAAAGATAAAATCATCCACTGATTTTTCAAAAACCGGCGTTTTGGGAATGGGAGAATACATGGCAAGTTTGACTTCGCTTCCCTGCTCTACTACCAATTGGCAAGCTTCCCAAACCGATTCAATTGTCTGCCCCGGCATGCCATACAATATATACGTCCCGATTTCCCGCCCGCTGAAACCTGCTTGGCGCAGGTATCGCACTGCCTGGATGTATTCCTCAGTATATACTTTTCCGCCGGTCTCTTTCTGCAAATCTTTTTCAACCACTTCGAGACCCAGGCGAACCGTAACGAATCCGGCCCGCTTCATGAGATGGGCCGTCTCACGGTTGATCTGCCGCACATGCAGGGCGTTTGGAGTATGAAAACGAATATGGCATTCTCTTTGGATTATGGTTTCCATCAGAGGAATCATATGAGTCTCTTTATTTATAAGTAGAGCATCATCATAGAAAGCCGCATCGGTAGCGCCGAATTCATACTCCATGCGCTCAATAGAATTGATAATATCATCATGGCCGTATTGCACGCACTTAGGCCATAATTCATGGGTCGCGCAATACACGCAATGACACGGGCATCCAGTAGAAGTAAGCAGCGGCAAACACGGATCGCCTTTAATATAATCGTAGCAAGGTTCAATCCATGTGCTTTGGTCGCCTGCGCATGGATTACTGGAGTCACCAGCAATTTCCAGTATCTGATTCACGATTGAAGGCCAATGAGGCCCACTGACTACCGCATCGGCGCCGGAATATTGCTCAGCATGTTCCTTGCACAGAACAGCATATATCCCCCCGATGATAACCTTGGCTTTGGGAAACACCTGGCGCATCATTTTCACCGCTTCAAATACGCCCGGATACCAATAGGTCATCATAGTGGAAATCACTACCACGTCCGGTTGATCCAATTGCTGCAAACTCTGCTTGACCCGCTCAGGTGGAACGCCGTAACGTTTATATTGACGCGGTACGAATTCGAGAATTTCCGGCAATGGAATAGATTCACGATAATAATGCCCGCATCCCCAGGGATTCAACCGATGCCGTTGAGGAGCGGAAAATCCATTGAGATCAGGGGATCGTCGATTCAGGCAATCATAGAAGTCCACCTCACAACCACACTTGAGCAGCAGCGAGGCCAGACGCAGCAGATTAAGCGGACGGGTCCAATGATCAAAAGCAGCAAAATCATGAATCCAGGGATTAAGCAGTAGAACTTTCATAGATGAAGTAAATCTGGAGAATCAGTAAAATCAAGCCTTCGGGCGAAGGCTTGAAACAATACAAATTCCGCCGCCTTGGATTAACCAATCAATTCAAACCATCTAACGATCCCACAATGGGCAAATTAATATAGGAGGCATGGTCGCCTCCCAGATAAATGGTCTGATTCGCTTTGATTGAATGTTCGATGCTATCATTGGGAACGCCTGTATTGGGATTGGGTTCTAACCAGGGACTGTTGCTGCTGGATATATCAACTCGAATACGGTGGCCAGTATTGAAGACCATGCTAGTGGATAGCAGATCAATTTCCAGTTTATAGATTTTTCCCGGTGTTGCGAGTTCGTGTTTCTCATACGAGTTACGGAAACTGAGACGACGTATACTGCGAGTCAGCATCATACTACGGCCATCGGGATAAACATCGCATATCTTGGTGGTGAAATCCGTATCGACCGCGCTGGTCGATACATAGAGTACAGCGGTCATTCGTCCGGTAACCTCGACTGGCTCCTTGAGAATCGGAGTGCTGAAGACGATTACATCCTCACGCTTTTCAGACTCGCTTTGGTCAAAAGCACCTAATAAGTTAAAAGCAACCTGCCCTCCGTTTGTAGGTACAGGATTTTTGGGATCATACACGAAGTTAACTTTAGATGGTTCTGACTTTTTTTGCTTAAGATTATCATTGGCTGCGAGATAAAACGGAATTAATCGGGAATTTTCCGGCGGCCAGGTTTGCGACGTCTTCCATTCGTTTCCCGGCGAATTTCCGATAGGATTCTCACCCATCGTAAAGTATTTGATAGCCGGAATCTTGTCCGGTGCGGGGCTATCCAATAACCAATGGAAATAGTCCTCATAAGGAACCTCGTCCAATAACGATATGATCTCTTCGGGAAATTTAAACTGTCCGGCCTCTATTCCATGCCCACATGGACATATGGTCAAGCAAACTTGATTCCGCGCTTTTGAACCGCCCCTACTTCGAATCGTGTTATAGGTATCAATGGCTCCTTGCAGACCTAAATCAAACCAGCCCGTTTTCAATAAAACAGGCCAATTGACCCGGTCGGCGCGCTCGGCCAAGTTTTGTGTTTTCCAATAATCATCGTATGTATAGTGCGACCTTACAGTATTCAATACTTGATCTTGACCTCGATACCAGCCAGTAATGGTCTCAACGAACAATTTACGGAACACTCCTCCCTTATAATAGGTGCGGTAACTTCCAATGGATGCGACGATAATATGTTGCCCAACTAGCCCTCCAGGACCAGTACCGGCTAATAAAATTTGTGTATGTCCTACAGCTGAACCACCGAATGTTGCGATCTTACCATTACACCACGGTTGAGCCATAATCCATTCGACGGTATCAAAACCATCTTGCTTTTCTCCCCAACCACTCGAAGCAAGTAAGTCGAACGTACCTTCAGAATCTCCTGTCCCACGTACTTCTTGAATTATGACTATAATTCCTTTCGATAAGAACTTTTCATGCTCTTCACGTGTGCCTTTTCCATAAGGAGTTCGAGACAATAGAATCGGCCAGGGACCGTCTCCTTCCTCTGGAAAATAAATTTTAGTAGCCAATTTTAAGCCATCCCGCATCTGCACCATACAGATTTCTGAGTCTGGACGTTCTTCTGACCATATCGGAATGACAATAAAAAGAAGGATGAGTATCGAATAGTATCGTAGATTCATTGGTTTCCCCCGGTGGATAAAATTTGATTAGCTATTTTCGAGATAAGATAACGGCATCAATATAGTAAACACATCCGATTATTTACGGAATACCAAGCGACAAATACTGAACTTTATTTTGGTCTGGGTGGTTATTTGTCTGAATCTGGATACTCTGGATGGAAGGATGACTTGGATTTTATATGATTGGGTAGTTGTAATAATTAATAGCCGGGCGCCAAGGGCAAGACCGCAATGCGGTCAGCCCTTGATAAACCACCCACGATTAAGTATACGCCTCAAAGTCTTCACTTTATCCCTGACGTTCAAGCATAGGATTTAATTCTACGTTGAAAGACACATCAACAGTTTGATCCAATTTATTCAGGATCGTAATCAACCGGTCAATGGTGAAACGTTTCAGTTCAGGTTTGCGAAGCCTTACAAATTCGCTTTGATCAACGCCTGTTAATCCTGCCGCTTGACGAGTGGAAAGTTCCCGTTCCTCTAAAATGCCAATGATTTTCGAAGCAAGTAAAACTTTCGCCTGACGTACATCCGCATCTGGATATCCAAGGTCTTTGTAGAGGTTTCCACTACCACGGACGATTTCGATTTTTTCAGTCATAAGAGCGCCTCTTTCAACTTGTTAATCCTATTCCGTATTGACATGAGATGATGACATTTTTGTCATCATTCGTCAAGCATTTTTATTTCCGGCTGACAGCGCTTAGGGTAACTAAGCCTTTCCGACTCACTAAAGAACCACCCACTATATCCAGAAACGGATATCCCTCATGATATAATATTAACAAGATTATTACTTGTCTGAATCTGGATACTCAGGATGGAAGGATGAACTGGATTTGATATGATTGGGTGATTGTTGAATTTAATAGTATTGCGCACCAAGAGCCAAGGACAATTGAAAGAACAGAAAATCATGGCTAGAAAAGCGAGTAGACCTTTTAAGGAATTAAGCAACGAATTATTAAAAGACCCGGAATGTGCGGCGTTGTATCTGGAAGAATGCCTTGCAGATGGGGATATGGAATTGTTCAAACTTGCTTTGAAAAATGTGGCTGACGCGCGTCTGGGCGGTATATCCGTCCTGGCCGAAAAAACCAGTTTAGGGCGGGAAAGTCTATATAAATCACTTTCAAAAACAGGAAATCCAAAACTTTAAACATTGACCAAGGTTTTGCGGGCTACAGGATTGCGTCTTTCTATTGTTCCTGAAACAAAAGCAGATTAACTTCGACAAATCAATTAACGCCCTTTTCCAGTTCCTTGACTAGTTGGTAGATGCCTTCTTCGACCAGGGGCATTTTGGGCGCCAGTTCGTATTCCAGCATATCGGATAATTCCAGAAACCTTTGTTCTTCAACCAGGTCTGAGATGCTTTCTAATAGTTGTTGAATATCATCGTTGACGCTTGTAAAAGTTTTTCCTTTAACAGACACAGAATCAAGATCAAGCCCGGTTACGATCAGTGCATTGCCGAATCCCTGGTATAACTCCGACCAGGTTGAAGTGACCTGCTCCAGCATTCTAAGACCTTGTTCTTCTTTGCGGGATTGAATCAAATTGGAGGTCTCAACCAGCGCTTCCTGAATTTTGGGCATATACCCTGCGATATCGTAGAGCACTTTATGAGCCAGGCGGCGCGGCTCTTCTGAAATTAAAACCACGCTCTGGCATGTACCAACCGTTAATTCTGCGCAAAGTGGATCATCCATCCCCCCCATGACGCGGCCATTTACAGATATCTCACTAATCACGCGTTTACTGTCCTTCAGGTCATTAGATACGCGCTCAATGACCTGCTGCACAGAAACATCATCGCTTTCACAAACATCAATCAGTTGGTTATCCAGTTTTAATTCCATCTATTACGGCACCTTTTAAGAAATAAAATCACGTTCAATTTAACTTTTTACGCAAAAAACACCGCCTTGGCAAGTGTTCTTACAGATATATGTGGAAAAGAATGAACCTTTTCATGCTTATCCTTCGTTATAGAAGCATGCCGAATGATATTATCTTTTTTTCCGGTAGATGCTTCTTCCTATTCTATTTCTAATAGAATAGCATAAAAATAATGAGTATTTTATTCCAAGAGATTTTATCTTACATATAATTTACTCAAATCCGAACCGACGATGGCCTTGAGCATCTTTCTTCTATGAAAATAGACCTTGATAAAATAGAGCGTATATTAATAGTAAGACTTTCAGCGTTGGGAGACTGCGTCGCTTCGATCCCGGTTTTCACCGCTTTACGTCAGAGATTCCCTGATAAACATATCGCATGGGCTATTCAGGACAATTATGCGCCATTGATACGCAATATTCCCGGTATTGATGAAATTATCGTTTTCCCCCGTCACAGATGGAAAGAGATGAGATCAAACTGGAATAAAACCACTGAAGCATTACGCTTAGCGCGCCGGTTGCGCATGCGGCGCTTCGATCTGGTGGTTGATGCGCAGAGTAATACCAAAAGCGCAACTCTATCTTTTTTAACCCGGGCGCCTCACCGCATCGGACATGGTCAGGGTGAAGCAAAAGAGATCAGCCAGTGGCTCAACAATCATCCGGTTAACCATCCAGCCGACATGAAGCATATCATCATACGCAACCTGAACCTGCTCACTGCTCTAGGCATCGAAATAAGCGAGCCACGCTTTCCACTTAATCCTGACCCATTCGCCCAACGCCCTATACTTGAATGGCTTCGAGTTCATGATCTATCAGAGAAAGGTTATTGCCTGTTATTTCCATTCTGCGGACGCCGGGAAAAAGAGTGGCCGCAACAGCATTTCACCCGATTAGCCCAAGAACTGTCTCAAACAGGCTATCGCGTTGTATTCTCATGGACTCCGGGGAAAGATGAACAACTTAAGCAGATGATTCCAGCAAATGCAGGAAATAAAATTATCATCGGCCCCCAAACGGATATCCCTGAATTAGTTGAACTTATCAGATCGGCGGGAATATGCATTGGAGGAGATACCGGGCCAATCCAGATTGCAGGAGCGCTTAAGATGCCCAATATTGCCCTTTTTGGTCCGACATACCCCGAACGAACCGGTCCTTGGACCACATCAGGCATTGTTTCCCTGGATTCAGAACCGGAAATAGTAGGTAAAACAGTCCAACAAGCCTATTCCGGGTGAATTAAAAATGCTGAAGATTATTTACATCAGCGTCTCTCGTGCATATAATTTGTAAATACATGCAAGATACAACCAGAAAGTTCTATTTCCTAAATGGTATTATTAAAATTGAAAAATTCCAAGATTCAACTATACACAGCATTAATCATCATTGTTTCCTGTTGCGTTTCGCTTCGTTCTCTCACTCAGATATATTTTCAATTCAAAAAACAGACCATAGAACAAGCCGTTTTCCCGGTGCTTTACGCCGCCCGGCTTGAATATGGTTTGGAAGAAGGGCGCAACGACGAGATCGTCTCCATAGTAGAAGCCATACATGACATCAATGCAGCAGAATTGAATATCCCGGTTCCTCCATGGAAAGGCCCGGCTGATTACGAAGAAGACTGGAACGAATTATGGAGCGCTCATCTGGATCCAATCCTCTACGCAACTTCAGAATTCCAGCTCGATCCAATTCATCGCTCGCCGCAATTAGCGGAGCAGATTCAAAATGTAAGCGGCGTAATCCAAGTTATCTGGGATCAAAAGCGCTTTCAGGCCTATTCAGCGAATCTGGATCAATGGGATAAAGAACAGAACTATTATTCCATTCTTTTCTTTCTTTTCATGACGGCAATCACCGTGGGACTGCTCAGCAGTTATCCTGTTCGCTTTCGCCGTGATTACGTAGTTCGAACCGGATTCGGAGGCGCTGGCTCGCAAGTTAATCCAGAGGGCGTATGGATTCAATTAATCATCTTTCATGTCGCATTCTCTGTAATATGCTATAGCGCCGTATTCACCTTGGGATACCTGCTTTTCCCCTTTCCCGCTCCGACCGCAGAAGGACCGGGCTTCTTCTCCTACATAACCGAGGGCGCCGTCATATCCGGCGCTCTGGCGATTACAGTGTGCCTTATAGGCTGGTGGATAAAGACAAAAGAGATCAACTCGGTTACGAACATTAATCCCCCGGTAAAAGGATGGGGAGGGGAGTAATCCATGTTCTTCACGCGAAGCGCATTAATTATTATGCTCACTGTCATTATGGCTGCGCCATGCTCTGCCGAAAAAATCCAGCAAAGCACCAGCAGTTTACGTAAAAAGATCCAGACGGAGATGAAGCGGGCTAAAGATATTCAAGAACAAAAACGTCAACTGGAAAATAGTATAAAAAACAGTCAATACAAATTACAAAAATTCGATAAAATCCTCCGTAATTATCAATATAATCTGGATCAAGCCCAAAAAGTGATTGATGCGGCGCAAACCGAAATATCTCACATTGAAGTACGAAATAACAAGAGAGAACTTTTTTTCTCACGCTGCCTTGAAATTCTCAGCGACTATAAACCATATTCCCCATATCAGGGACCAGCTCATCAAATAACCGTTAAAAGCATATCTCAGGCCATCGACCAGATCACGCAAAAGATATTTCAAGAAATGCAGGGCGAAAAGCCCCGCATGGCCGAACTATTGAACGTAATTGAAGATAAACAAGCGCTTCAGGAACGAATTTTCACCCGTTATCTTCCGGCCGATCTGGAAAAAAAAGAGAATCATGAACGTGTTGTTACAGAAAATTCAAAAGCAGTAGAAAAAGCTCAAATAACATCCGCTGAAATAGAAAAGCGCGTTGCTGAATTACGCAACGAACTGGCGTCTGCTGAAAAAATCATTCAAGAGAGTATCGCTAAACAAAGACTGGCAGCCGCACAAAAAAGAAGCGCAGAAGAAGCAAAACGTAAACAAGAGCAACAAACAAAACCGCCTCCAAGCGAAATCGCAGTTAAAATACCTATAACACAATCACAATCAACAACAGGGGATAATCGTCCTATCGCTCAGCAAAAAGGCAAACTGCCATGGCCTGCACCAGGAACTATCGTGCGCCCCTTCGGCGAGTTTACCCACCCTCAATACCAGGTTAAAATGCGGAGTTACGGCATCAATGTGCGCGTTTCCGAAAATAATCCGATTTGCACCGTTGCCAAGGGCGTTGTTTTTCATACCGGCGAGATCGCAGGCATGGGGTCAACTATCATTATTGATCATGGAGATGATTACGTGACGGTTTATGGAAATGTAAAACCGCAAGTTTCCTCGCAGCAAAGCGTTTCATCCGGGCAGGTGATCGGGCATACTATGGGTATGGAGTATTATTTCGGTTTGCGATATAACGATCAGGCGCTTAATCCCATTTCGTGGCTGAGCCGATGATCGGTATATAAAAATATAAACGGATATAAGATTTGATCAGAATAAATTTTTTATAAACAATGGTAAACAGATAAAAATCTATACTCCCAAGGAGTCAGGCAGATGGCAACCCCGGGCAGAAAACATATTTATTTCCTCTTTGTTGTTATGTTATTCGTATTTATTGGAACAGGAATAGGCGTTCAACGCAGCGTTCTAGCCTATGAAGATATCGACGAATACATGAAAAAGATGAAAGTACTCACCAAAGTACTTGTCACCATCCAGAAGAATTATGTTGATTCGGATAAAACAAAAACCGAAGATCTGGTCAAAGGAGCTATTCATGGGATGGTCTCCAGCCTTGACCGCTATAGCGTCTTCCTGGAAGTTGACGAAGCCAAGGAATTTGATGATCAAACCGAAGGTTCATTCGGCGGCCTGGGCATTCAAATCAAAGTGATTGACGGATGGCTAACGGTGCTTGAACCATTGCCGGATACTCCCGCCAGCAAAGCCCAACTTTTGAGCGGAGACCGGATTGTTGAGATCGAAGGCGTCAGCATGCGGGGCATATCCATCGAAAAAGCCATCAAACAGCTCAAGGGAGAACCGGACACCCAGGTTACCATCTCTATCGCCCGAAAAGGAGAGACTGAATTAATCAAGAAAACCCTTACTAGAGCGATAATCAATGTAAGCGCCGTACCAAATGATGAACAAATTATGCTCGATTCGTCTATCGGCTATATCAGGCTGCGCGATTTCACCCGTGACGCCTCCGAAGAGTTGGAAAAAGCCATCCGTAAACTGGAAGACGAAGGCATGCGTGGTTTGGTGCTCGATTTAAGAGATAACGTAGGGGGGCTGCTTGATGTAGCGGTAAGTATTTGCGATCTGTTTCTTGAAAAAGATAAAATAATCGTCTCTCAAAAAGACTGCAACGATTTTGAAACAACCTATTATTCCAAAAAGAAACCCGTCAGCAATTTTGCGTTGGCGGTGTTGGTAAACGAATACTCCGCCAGCGCATCGGAGATCGTCGCCGGCTGCCTCCAGGACCATAAACGCGGCATCATAGTCGGGCCTGTCGGGCATCGAACCTTCGGTAAAGGCTTGGTTCAAACAGTATACGATTTGCCCTCCCTGGAAGGCGCCAGACTTAAAATTACTACCGCCAAGTATTATACGCCAGCCGGTAAATCCATCGATGAGCAAAAAGGATTGCTGCCGGATATCTTTGCCCAGGTTACAGACGAACAACGACGGGCAGTTCACCTGGCCGGTAAAGTCGGCTATCTACATCCTGCACAGACCGGAAAAAAAGTTGAAGAAAAAGTCGAACAGGAAGCCGATCCGGATAAACCCGTCACGGTAGATGAAATATTCGAAAAGAAGGAAGAGAGCGAGCAAGACCAGGTTTACGATATCGAATTATACACGGCCTATCAATGCATAAAGGGAGCAGTCTTGCTCCAATCCAATAAAGAAAGTCTATACAGCCTTGCGAATCCTAGGAATTGAAACATCATGCGATGATACCGCAGTAGCCATAACGGTTGATGGAGTGCATACTCTCTCCAATCTGGTTTCATCGCAAATCGAAATACATCGTCCCTATGGCGGAGTAGTGCCGGAAATCGCTTCCCGCGCCCATGTCGAAAATCTGGCGCCTCTGGTTAAACAATGCCTATCCCAAGCGGATATGTCGTTTAACCGGATTGATGCGGTGGCGGTTACATACGGCCCCGGTTTAGCCGGATGTCTATTGGCGGGCTTATCGCTGGCTAAATCTCTGGCTTATTCACTACACAAGCCGCTGATCGGCGTCAACCATCTCGAAGCGCATGTCTATACCACGGCATTAGACATGCCGCCCGATCAACATCCACCCTTCCCTCATTTGGCCTTACTGGTATCCGGGGGGCATACTTCTCTTTACCGCATCGACAGCTGGCAGGAATTAACCCGGCTCAGTGGAACCAAAGATGACGCGGCTGGCGAGGCCTTCGACAAAGTAGCCAAAGCCCTCGATCTGGGATACCCCGGTGGACCGGCTATCCAGAAACGCGCCGCGAATTTCGACGGTGAATGGATCAAGTTCCCGCGCCCCATGATGTCTAAGGGATTAGATTTTTCATTCAGTGGATTAAAAACCGCTGTAGTCAACTACATGCGCAAAAACACTCTTGATGAAGCCGAGATAACCCGCATCGCTGCATCATTCCAACAAGCGGCGGTAGATGTGCTGGTTACCAAGACATTACGCGCCGCTCAACAATTCGGATTGCGCCATATTTCACTGGTCGGCGGCGTATCCGCCAACCAACCACTGCGTGACGAACTGACTAAGCGGGCTGAAAAAGCAGGATACAACGTCTATATCCCCGAAAAACGCTTTTCGATGGACAACGGCGCTATGGTAGCCGGACTGGCCTATCACTACCTCAAGGCGGGAAGAACCGCTGATCTGGCCCTCAACGCGATTTCATCGCTGTCCTGAGGCAGGCTCGTTTGATTGGTGTTCTGTAATTCCCCCTCACCCTAGCCCTCTCCCGGAGTGCTACTCTCCAGACACATTGTTGTGAAATTGAAGTAGTGGCAATGCACCTACCTCTGATGAACTGAAAAAACACTCAACCAATAACCAGGGAACATCAAAAAGGGGAGCATCGGCTTCTAGCCGGTGCGCCAATACCTTTGGTTCTCTTCAAACAAATATGAAGTATTGTTGTGATCGAATGATATCCAAGGTTTGAAATTTCCAATGGCGTCAGGTGGATGTGCACGTGATCCGGCATCACAACACAAACATGAATTCATGACAACACTACGTTTGGCATAATAATATCATGGATTCTGAACGTAATGAAATAGGTTTGGCCAGGATATTGAATGTGAGGAAGGATTCTACGAGACATTAGGAATTGGTTGACTGGTTTATAGGTTTCTTTGACGCACCGGCTAGAAGCCGATGCTCCCCACTCTATGATGTTCTCCGTTTCATGCTCCTCTCCTGATTTGTGTCAGGAGAGGAGCCCGGCGGGAGAGGGAAATTTGTTACCTCAGATTATGAGTTGATCAAAGTACCAGAATAATTCTAATTCAATAATTCCCAACTTTGCACGCTGGATTGCCCCAGTGGATGCAGCAGCCAATCTTCCAGGTACATATCCACACATCTTTGCGCCAGAACCAAATATGCCTCGGTCGTCAAATGGAGAGTATCCCTGAAAGCGCTTGCCGGGCTGCCGTAATTCGGGTCGCCTCCCGCAAGTGGATCATGATTAGGCGGGCCGCCTGGAGCAGGTAATTCACCCGGCTCGTATATACCGGTTAAGCCATAAGCATGCTGCATCAATCCGTAATTTGATAAATAGAACATCCGTTCTTTGGTATTGGCTAATTCCAACCTGGCCTGCGCAAAATCGATAAACCTTCCATTTAATTCTGGCGTAGTAAATCCAGATATCCAAACCAAATAATCATAATCGACTAAAAGAACCCTTAAATCAGGTCGAATAGATAAAATATGATCTACAATTATTTCTACATTCTTAGTGATATTTGTTTTCAAAGCATTGATTTGCGACGGCGTATCAGAAGGACTACTTGCTGGGAGAAAATCATTTCCGCCTATCCATAAGCAAACAATATCGATGGTAGGATACTTATCCAGTTCAGCGGTGATGTTATGAAGATAACCCTGGGTCGCCCACTGCTGGGCGGTTGATCCACCTCTGGCGGTAACTGCGCCTTTTTCCTCGAACTGACTTAAACCGGACTGATCTAATACTTTTTGGAAAGACCTTTCGTTCCACATTATTTCCGGCCAACTGTCGCCAACCAATAATATTCTGGGGATTGGTTGAGTCTGGGCGGATAGGGTAAAAAATACTAAACACAAAAATAATACAGAATAACGCATAATAATTCTTTTCATTATTTTCCTCTTCATAAATCAATATTTGCTAAAACTTTAGCAGCAATATTCCCAATATATATTTATGGTTATTTTACACTTTTCGTTGATATATTAAGCATGATACAAACAAGAAAAATAAAAAAAATGAAATAAAATTGAAATAATCCAGAACTCTCTCCGTATTAGTTTCAATGGATGACGGAAATACAAAAAAAGAGAAGAGGGATTATGATGAACATTTCCAAAAAAACAATCACAACAGCATTGATTTTCACATGCTGCATCATCACAGGACTAACCATCATCAATAGCGCCAGCGCTGCGCTGGATGCAGAAACAACTTTGCTGCGAGTAGAAGTAGAACAAAAACGCGGTGAAATAGTAGAGATATCAGTACCACTGGGATTGCTTGACGTTCTTTACAAAGTAATGCCCAAAGAGATCCATCAAGCCTGCGAAAAACTGGAATTAACTCCCAAAACAATCATGAAAGAACTCAGTACGCTTGAAGGTGAAGACCTGGTTCGCATTACCGGAGAAGACAAAGTTCGCGTATGGTTTGAACCAATCACTGACGAAAACCGCAAACAATTAAATTTCATTACCGTGCATGTAAAAGAAGATCAAGATGATGATAAAGGTCAAGATATCCATGTTAAGGTTCCCAAAGGTTTAGTTAAACTAGCAGCCAGAGTCATTCAAGAATTAGGCTTGGTAGAAGAATTTGTAGAACTGCCCCCCGAAGTTCGCAAAGCCCTGAAAAGAATCACAAACGAGGATAATGAGAAAGAAGACGCCTAAACAAATTACAGAATAATACATGTATTGCAAACAGCAGATAGTCTAATGCGATACATCCCCCTCCCCCCAAACGGTGAGATTCGGTGCGAATCTCACCGTGGTTCTTTAAACCAATTTATGATGAGCCGACAAAAAGTCAATGGAATTTTGAACAACTCCACTAACACGCGTATTATTCAAAATCACTCTATACTAATTTTTACATAAATAAAAATGCATTTATAATCAAAAAAAATCCTGAGGAAGGAGTAATGCAATGGCAATTCCCTCAACTAAATTCCCAACCAACAAAGCAGTTGATTATAAAGATTTTCGCAAGAATATCCAATCAGGCGATATTCTTCTTTGCTCTGGTTCGGGCTTTTTCTCAAAGATGATCCAAAGGGCGACCAAGAGTTGTTGGAGCCATGTAGGATTTGTTATGCGATTGGATGCAATTGACCGGGTCATGGTTCTGGAAAGCGTTGAACCTCTCGGAATCCGAACCGTCCCTCTCAGCAAATACCTGACCGACTACGACAGCAAAGGCAATCCATACAAAGGAGGATTCGTTCTTCTACGCCACTCAAACTTCGCGGAAAAAGCAAAACAGAAAAACATGGACAAATTCGGACAATTCGCAGTGGATCTTTTCGGCTATCCCTACGACAACAAAGAAATAGCCAAAATCGCTGCCAGAATCGCGACATCATGGCTGCCTTTCTCAAACGCCGAAAAAAAAGAACTAAAAAGAGATCGTGAGTATATCTGCTCAGAATATGTGTGGGAATGCTACAACCATCTGGGAATTAAAATTAAACATGATCGCAAAGGATTTATTGCTCCCGCAGATTTCGCCAAACAAAAGGAGATTTCACTGGTTTGCGTATTAAAGAAATGAACCTCAGAAAAACCTAAAGCGATAAGGTTAAAAGGCCCGGATATCCGGGCCTTTTTTACTTTAATCGTAACAGGTCAGCCATATAAAACAGTAACATTATAACTATGCTTTATACAAGACTTTTTCATTAAAATTATCCCCCCAAGTTTGGTGTAAAGGCCTGGGACATGAGTAACTCCCGATGGGAGAGGGGACAAGGGGCTTAACTTAATGACATTGGGAGTTAGAGGAGGGGGTTGCGTTCAACGAATCAACCCCCCACCTAACCTCCCCCAGGCTTGGTGTAAAGGCCTGGGACATGGGTAACAGGTGTTCGGGGACATAGGTAACACATTCCCTGAGTGTATTCTAGCCTTGAAAGGAGGCGAAGAATATGCCCTGGAACGAGGTGGACCTTATGTCTCTGAGAAAAGAATTCGTATTGTTGAGCCAGCAAGAAGAAAGCAACATCAGCCAATTATGTAAACGGTTTGATATCAGCCGTAAGACGGGTTACAAATGGATCAAACGGTACAAAGAAGGAGGAGGCGAAAATCTCCAAGACCGTTCCAAAAAACCCAATACTTGCCCTCATCAAACAGATAAGTCTATCGAGCAAGCCATTACAGAAAATCGCGAAAAAGGATGGGGAGGACGCAAAATTCGCTCTCGTCTGATTCAATTGGGATACGAAAATGTTCCTAGCGCCAGCACTATTACTGCCGTGTTACGCCGACTGGGATTGCTGGATGAAAAGGAAAGTCACAAGCACAAAGCCTATAAGCGTTTTGAAAAAGATACGCCCAACGAATTGTGGCAAATGGATTTCAAAGGAGATTTTCCCACGCTCAAAGCACGCTGTTATCCGCTCAGCATTCTGGATGATTGCACGCGCTTTGTTCCCGGATTATTTTCGTGCGCCAATCAGCAAAGGGAAACCGTGCAAGACTCCCTGGAAAGCGTGTTCAGGATGTATGGTATGCCTCGGGCGATGTTGATGGATAACGGAAGTCCGTGGGGAGGATGCAAAACCTGCGAATACACCAGATTGACAATATGGCTGATACGATTGGGTATTCGCGTGTATCACGGTCGCCCCTACCATCCGCAAACCCAAGGCAAGGTCGAGCGATTTCACCGGACCTTTAAGCAAGAATTGCTGATAAGGGAATCGTTTGTGGATTTGGAATATTGCCAAAGGCGGTTTGATGAGTGGCGTTATGAATACAATTTTGAGCGTCCTCACGAAGCCCTGGATATGGATGTCCCGGCTAACCATTATACGTCCAGTCCTTTTGTTTATCCGGGAAGTTTGCCGGATATCGAGTACGCGCCGGGCAGCATTATCAGGAAGGTGCAACAAGGAGGTCGGGTGGCGTACCGTGGTGAAGATTACCGGGTGAGCCGCGCCCTGGTAGGATGCCCGGTTGCCTTGAAACCCGCTATGACCGATGGGATGATGGACGTATATTTTTGCCGACAAAAAATCAAGATGCTCGATCTGCGTTTGAATGAAATCAAAGAAGATAACTTGGCAATCCAGAAAAAGGCGTCACAATAGAAATTGGTTGGGCGAAACGGAAGCGGGCGCTGCAGGAGTGCAACCCGCCAGGGATAGCCGATCCGAGGTGCGAGGGATAATGCAGGAGGTGAAATATTCACCTCCTCCCTCTAAGCCAACCAATTATCCTGAGCATCTCTAGATGCCTAAAAAAAAACTCAAACAATAACCTGGGATAAATCCCGGTTTTGATAAAAAACTGTAACCCATGTCCCCGAACATGTGTTACCCATCTACCCGGTCTGTACACTTGGGGGAGGGATAACGCACTTAAATTGGCTGACCTGTTGTCTTTAATCAATACTTATTTGAATACGGCTATCCTAATTGCATCGTATCAGGATTCCATTTATAGATTTTATCATCCTTGAAGCACATATTGGCCAGTATAGCAGGGGCGGCGGCGCGTAAACCGAATTCTGGATCTTCCACAACTTTATCAGTACCGCGCATCTCACCGAAGAAGACCTTCATGTGATCCAGGCGGTCATCATAACCACGCGGCGCCCGGAAATCGATATCATCGGGTGGAGCAACGTTTTGTAGTTTATCATAATCGGGATTCATCTTTTTGAATTGTTTCACAAAAGCATCCTGCTGATCCTGCGAGAAGGTGAAAACCGAATTATAACCCTCAACTAATTGATTCAGTGAAGGTTCGGTACTACGGGTGTGAGTTACGGTAACGCCCCGTTCGGTCATGGATAACATTCCTTCATCGCCGATCAACTGGAATACCGGGCCATGACCGCCATCGGCGAAGTTGGCGCCCATCTGCAATGTAAATGCCGGATGTTTAGCGGTTTCAGCATATTCATACAGACCCAGTATCATATCCGGCGCTTCACGTTTTTCGGTCCAGAAGCGGACGCCTCCGGTAGCCATCGCTTTATTCGGGCCATTAGAGCTGATGATGCGATGCAGTGCGGTGAAATAATGCACGTACATATCGCCAGCCACGCCGGTTCCGTAATCCCAATATTTTCTCCAACGGAAGAAGCGATCCGCATCAAATGCCCTCTTGGGGGCGTTGCCCTGGAATCGATCCCAGTCGATAGTATCGGTTGAGGCGTCGGGGGGAATGGAATACTGCCAGGCGCCGATTGAGGTATTACGGCTGATTAGAATGTTAGCCATATTCAATTTGCCGATAACGCCTTTTTCATAGAGTTCTTTGGCTTTCAGAGTAAGTAGAGAACTGGCGAATTGGCTGCCCACTTCGAGAATCGCGCCTGTTTCTTTCTGGGTTTTGATAATCGCCGCGCCTTCAGAAATCTCACGCACCATAGGTTTTTCACAATAAACCGCTTTTCCGGCTTTCATGGCCTCAATAGCCAGTTGTTGATGCCAATGATCTGGAACGCAGAGGAGAACAGCGTCGATATCATCTCTGCTTAATAACTCTTTATATTCGCGGGTGGTATAAATGTCTTTACCGAATTTCTCTTTGGTTCGTTCAAGACGTCCATCATAACAATCCGCCGCAGCAACAAATTCGTTGCCTGAAATTTTCAGAGCGCATTCGGTATCGAAAAAGCCGATAATCCCCATGCCGATGGTACCAATGCGGATGCGGTCATTGGCGGAAAACGATTTGGCCTTGGGCTTAGCTGACGAAATAACAGGTGCAGCGGTTAAAGCGAGCGACGAAGCCATGGCAGTATTTAAGAAACTGCGGCGGGTGGTTTTCTTGTTCATTGGTTTTACTCCCTAACGCATAAATTGGAAAAGCCCATCATTTTAATCTTTTTATTGTGATGCGAATCAGAATATTATAATACAATCCACTCTAGAAATATAATACTGCCAATTATCCCTTGTTAATGAGGAATAAAAATGATCCAATATTCAATACATTATATTACAAAACCAAATTACATCAGGAGATAAGGGATGAAAACTCAACAAACTATAATATTATCATGCATATTTTTGTTTATGATATTCACCTCATACGCTTTCAGCGAACCAGCTATTCAAGCAGGAACAGCGCAAGTCGAGATCACGCCGCCTATCGGGATTCCCATGTGGGGTTACGCCAGCAGAACCGAAGGCGCCCAATCGGTCCATGATCCACTGATGGCTAAAGTACTGATACTGCAATCCACCGAGACAACAGTCGCTATTGTAAGTTGGGATGTCTGCGAGTTCCAATCGCCCTGGCTGCATGACCAGATGCAATCTATTGGAATCGATCATCTTCTCTTGCTTTGCAGCCATACCCACGCTGGTCCCGACCTGGCTAAACCATTTCCTTCAGCCGATAAGCCCTGGTTAAAAACCATCGAAGAGAGAATTCTTCATACCATCAAACAAGCGCAGCAAGATATGTTCCCAGCTTATATCAATGCTGATGAAGGCTCTATCACTCTGGGTTATAACAGGTTGCGACGCGACGCGGATGGCCTGGCGACTACCATTTTTTCTAATGTTGAACGCGTTCCCATTGGACCCGTTGATCCTACGGTCGGCGTAATCCGGGTCACTGATAACCAAAATAAAATCCGCGCCGTGGTAGTGCATTACGCCTGTCACCCGGTTGTTTTAGGTTCTAAAAACCTTGTTTTATCAGCAGATTACGTGGGCGCCATGTACCGCAAAGTGGAAGAGGAACTAGGCAATGACGCGCTATGCCTGTTCGCCCAAGGCGGCGCGGGAGATATCAATCCACTTTTTCAGGGGCGTTCTGAAAGTAGTAAAGAAAATTTTGTCGTCGTAGATAAGATGGGAGGTTTTCTAGCTAAGGAAGTGCTTAAAACGCTTGACCAAATGAAAACCGAGGAGGGGAAATCCACTCAACTTCGCGCTTCAGTAAAAACCATTACCACCAATCATCGCTGGGAACCGGATAAAACGTTGAAATTCGCTACTACGGCATTGTTGATAAATAATGATATCGGCATAGTCACTATCGCTGGAGAGCCATTCCATAAATTCCAGGTAGACGTGCGCGAGAAATCAGCGCTGCCCCACGCCTACATGTTCGGGTATTGCGATTGCGCACATCAGGATTGGCCGAATTGGTATTTCCCTGACATCGAATCAGCGGCGCGTGGAGGTTATGGCGCTAGTGATTCGGGCATAGCTGAAGTTGGAAGCGGCGAGCGGATCATCAACCAGGGCTTGATTGAGTTATATACCTTGCGTGGTATGTTACACGACAAACCGTATGGAGGACGCGTGTCAACTCCGTAGAAATTAGTCAGGCAATTGTTTTAAATCACCATCACCATCCTAATATTGGGTGGTTTGATCAAGGGCTGACCGCAATGCGGTCTTGCCCTTGGCATCCATCTGCTCCGTAGTAATTAGTATTCAGACGCTCAAGTACAGTTATCAATCCCAGGGGCGATGGAGAAATCCATCGCCCTTTTTCTTTTACAATATTTTACAGTCTATGTTTCATTTCTGTGATAAATTCTAAAGAACGTTATTTGATAATTTGACATACTATATTCATGGGAGAATTATTAATGAGTGGAATGATTCGTCAGTCGTTGTGTTACTTCTTGGTATTATCCGTCCTCTTCTCTGCAATTGAATGCCTATCAAAGTCGGCGTCAGTTGATCTAAATGGCGTAAAGATTCAGTTACAAAATACAGGGACATTTACCTTTCCATCTGATAATAAATCTACAAGAATCATTCTTCAATTCAATGCGCCTCTATCACCAGCAGAGCGGGATATATATATCTCTAACAATATCCATTTTGAACAGTACATACACCCAAACGCTTACATTGTGACGGCAACTACAGATGCATACAAATGGTTGCAGAACAACAAGCCCGATGTCGGCGCAGCCCATCTTCCCGCTAAGGCCAAGATCGGTTTCGCTGTCCGGAAGACGCTCGAAGCAACTCCGAAAAGCGCAGTACAAATAATGGACATCAGTCTAAAAAAAGTTCTCGTTATGTTTCACCCGGGAACGATGTTCAACCAAGCCAAACAAGCGCTGCTCAATCATGGAGCGATACTATGCGCGACTCAAACCCGTTTTGATTATCATCAAACCATGGCAAGCGTTGCTATACCCCGTAACAGCATCGACGCTTTGGCTGAAGAAGATTGCGTCATGCTGATCACAGAGATCGAACCTCCAATAGTGCCCTGTAATATCAACGCGCAGGACACCTCCAACATCGATGAAATCCAACCGGACGGCTCAACCGGATACAATCTTGGTGGAAGCGGGGTGACGGTTGGCGTTTGGGATCCAAGCGGCGTACGCACTACGCACACCGAATTGATAGGCCGGGCGAAGCAAGTAGATAATGCCAAGGTGTCTCATTATCATTCAACTCATGTTGCGGGAACCATCGGCGCATCCGGCATTAATGGCAAAAAGACGCGCGGCATGGCGCCTAATGTTAATCTTCTCTGCTGGAACAGCAGCGCAGACATCTACGAAATGGATGCTAACGCTCATCGCATCACGGCTTCAAACCATTCATATTCTTCAGCAGTCGGTTGGGAATTTAATGAAGAAGATAATAAATGGCACTGGTATGGCAATACAGATGTCTGCGGATATCAGTCGCACTGGTTTGGTATGTATAGCACCCATAGCCGCGCTTTTGATAAAATAGTATACGACCATGATTTGTTGATAGTGGTATCAGCGGGAAATAACCGCAATCAACAACCGCCCGTTATAGGAGCTTCTTACATTCTTAACGACGGACCGGAAACTTCGAATGAGCCGCGAGGCATCGATGGAGAAGAAGATGACGGTTATGACACTATGAATCCCATCTCGCTTGGTAAAAACGTCATCGCGGTCGGGGCCATAAACGACATATTAATCGAACCGCCCACTCCCGAACTCTCAACTATCACGTCCTGGTCGAGTTGGGGTCCTTCGGATGATGGGCGCATCAAACCGGATGTAGTGGCCAATGGTTCAAAACTGCTGTCACTTGGAATTATGAATGATAAAGCAACCACGCTCCTCAGCGGGACATCCATGGCTGCGCCGGTAGTGACCGGGGCCATCGCGTGTCTGACCCAAAAATACAAGCAGCAATTCGGCGGATCGGAACCTATCGCCGCAGTTATGAAAGGCATCCTGATTCACACCGCGCAAGACGGAGGCACTGATCCGGGACCGGATTACCGAATCGGCTGGGGTTTGGTGGACGCCAAAGCAGCAGCTGACTTTATCCATAATTTCAGTAATGATGATACTAATATCATTAACGATTATTACAGCGATTCTGAAATCCAAATACCAGGTAAATATTCGGGGGAAGGCCCAATCAAGGTTACTTTAACCTGGATAGATCCACCAGGAATGATTACAACCTCAGGAATGGATTATAGCGTAACAACGCTAGTAAATGATCTGGATATTTCAATCACTGACAAAAATAATGAGTATTTCCCCTGGACGCTGGATCCGGGCAATCCAAGCGCATCAGCAAAACAAGACGCCGAAAACCATAGAGATAATGTAGAACAGGTTTTCATCGCATCACCATCAAGCGCCACGTACACCATCCGCATCGGTGGTCAGGTAAATTTAGGCGCTTATCAGAATTTTACTCTTTGCGTTTCAGGTCTTAAAATCATGGACAATGATACTAAATTATTAATTCTTCAACCACAAAGAAGAATAACTGCTGGTATAGTTCCCGTTCATATGTATGCAACCAGCAAGGTAGGAATCAGCAAACTGGTAATCGAATTGGATGGAGAAGTACTCGACAACCCATATACAGTAGACATTGAAGGAGAAGTAGAGTTTGAACAAGATCAATTAGTCGTTAATCATCGTATTCAATGGGATACAAGATACATCCCTACTGGTGAACATAATTTAGCTATGTCTATCACCGACGCCAGCGGTTTTGTTTTCTCCAAAGACATACCGGTTTTAATATCAAACGACCAGGTCTTAGCGCCATTGCAAATTAATCAACCGCCTATCACCAGTGAATTGAATATGTCGCACACCCGCGACTGGTATAGCATTAAGGTTCAAGAATCAGGATTCTATACCATCAAAACCAGTTCTGCTTCTAATCTGATTTATCCAGACACGGAAATTGTTCTCTATGGTCCAGATAATAAAAATCTTGTTTTAGCTGAAGATGACGATAGCGGACCAGATACGTTTTCTACCATCACCCAATATCTTGATCAAGAGAGCATGTATTTCGTTAGCGTGAACGGATACACGTCATTGTCCGAGGGATTCTATGGGATTAGTATAGAAAAATATACAGAGAATCCCGTTGAACCAGAGATCATCCCTCTTATAGTCAATGGACCAGCGGTTTCCAATC
Organism: bacterium; assembly: GCA_963662285.2. Classification (GTDB taxonomy): domain Bacteria; phylum Hinthialibacterota; class Hinthialibacteria; order Hinthialibacterales; family Hinthialibacteraceae. The sequence goes on along the minus strand of CAXXMV010000002.1, from coordinate 1,200,353 downwards.
AATTTAACGATATCGGAGATGAACACTGGTATGAATTTCTTCAATCGGATATTGGGACAATTATTATTGAAGCCTCTGCGGGAATTCCCGCTCCGGGCAAATTTTTCCAATTCAGTCTATATAATCCAAGCGATCCAACCCGTAGTTTGATGACAGGGACGCTATCAAATCCGATCCTGCTCATCATGTCCAAAGATCAGAAATACCTATTGCGCGTCACATCGCCAAAATCTAATGGCCGTTACAATATATCAGTTAACACTCTAGCAACATTCTCAACTAAAAACCTGGAGTTAAATGGAAATATTAAATACGGTGTGTTTAATTCCGGAAGAATAGAAGAAAATTGGTATATCATTCAACCATTCATGTTTTCCACCTATATGATGGAATTTAGAACTGATTCAGATGATCTGGCGGAATCCACCACCGTATCTCTTTATGGACCGGATGATCCGACTAAATATATGTTCAGCACTAACACCAATGGCTCATACAGCGCCCGGTTATTCATGCCATTGCTCAGCAATCATATATACTATCTCCATGTCATAACCAAAAAAGGCAATGGAGAATATTCAGTACAGATTCGCAATCCAGAAGAGGTTTATCCCTTCACTCCGACAACGCCATATCAACCTAAACCATCATCAGATTCTCAGGCAGGTTTAATATTTTCCGGCAATATTGAAACCGCCGTTAAGGAATGGATGATGTATTAAAAAAACAATTTCCACTCCATCACAATACCAACAAGCCTTGCCACTCCCCGAGTCTTTGATTTAGACTTGGGGAGTTCGTATATAAATCCATTTTGTAAAAAGGCGTTTACTCCATGAACTTTCTTAAACCATCAAAAACATTGCCGGTACTTTTAGCATTGTCATTGATCTCAGGGCTAGTATGCAGCACTGCGTTTTCACAAGAGACAATCTTATCTCTTGAAGATTCAATCAAAATCATTGGCAATCATGAGAACGAAATCCAAAAACTGCGCCTGATTAAAAAACTCAAAGATCATCCTGCTATTAATACTCAACGAGTAAATGACTTAAACAACCTCATCAAAGAAATTGAGCGCTGGAATAACAGCCCACGGCTGGAGTATTTCAGCCGGGAAATTCTTCAGAACCAAGACTGGAATTTCAATATATCAAAGGACTCAGTATTTGAACCGCTGACATGGTTTTACCGCGCCCGTATGATTATTTGGGTATCGCTGGAGTATGGCGGCGTCTGGAGCCATGATGAAGAATTCCAGCGTTATGCAGGAAAAGCCAGACAGTTGCTCAACCAGGCGCATGAGGTTTTCCCTGATAACAAACTTATTTCAATGTACCTGGGAAAAGCAATTCCCTCCCCTGCTTACGATTCTCCTGCGGATGTTCCTGAATGGGCGGTTTATCAGCGGGAAGGATTGCAAAGGCTTTCTGAGATAATTCATTGGTGGATCGACAACCGATTACAGGAAAACGGTGAATATGGCGGCGGCTGGGGCGACGATTGTGAAATGTGGCGCTGGTGGATTCCCGTTCTGATCGGATTCGATGACCCAAAAATAACCCAAGCGCAGGAGTTCTTTTCCAAATCGCTGCTGAGCCAGCCGCACATGAAAGGCGGATATACATCCCACATGTCTGACGTCGAACATACCGCCGAAGATTCGTCAGACGCAATGACGCCCATGATGCACCTTGATGCGGATAACCCGTTATGGCGTGACCGGGCGTTACGTTTGGTTGATTTGATGGAGAATCTTTGGACTGGCGTGAACCAGCGCGGCTTTCTACAATTCAAGAGCACTTATTTCACTTCTGAGAAAAACGACCTGCGCACCGAACGCGCCTGTGACAGCGTCTATCATCCACGCGCCATGCAGCCAGCATTGCTTTATTGGCAGAGAACGCAGGATAAACGATTGACAACAATCTTCAGTAAATGGATGGATGGTTGGGTTGATGCGACCGCCCGCGCTGAACGGGGCAAGCCAGCGGGCGTCATCCCCAGCGCCATTCATTGGCCATCGGGAACCGTCGGCGGAACCGGAAAAGACTGGTGGAAACCGGAAAACTATAAGGAGACATTATACGATTGGCCCAGCGCAATGACCATGATGCTTCATACTCTATTGCAGACCCACCTGATGACCGGATCAGAATCTTATCTGGAGCCAATCCGTTCTATGGCGCGCATCCGGCTTGATTATCTCAAGCATCCTCCCTCCGGCAATACTGAACCTGGTTCTGAGGCATGGTGCGCACGAAGCATAAACCTTAAGAGCGTTCTTACCAAATACAGATTTTTCAGCGGCAGCCATGAGTTTGATGAATTACTGCAAAAAGAGAATGATCCCTATTACACTTTCCGCTTAACGCAGGATAGAAAATCCTTAACCAAATCATTGCGCAAAAATGCAGAAGCATTGAGCGTTAATTTCCCCGGTTACACAGAAGAAGTGCGATACACTGATCGCTGCATCAGGTTTCCTGCATTTTTGCAGCGGAGTGGTTGGAACGACGAAGATACTGCATCACCTAATCCGATGCTGCTTTACGCATCCGCCACTGGTGATCCAGGCGATGCGCTTTATTTCCCTCTTAACCGGGTTCGGTGGTTGACACCAGCCCAAGATATAGCAGCGCTGGTCACTGATGCAAATGAAGATAAATTTGCCGCCGAACTATTTCACTTTGGTTCCAAGCCGCGAAAAATGGGCGCTGAACTATATATGCTGCAAGAAGGCGTATATTGTTATACAGTTAAATCAGATGCAGGGGATATATTTGATTCAGGCCAGTTTACGGTTAACGGGGCCAAAGAGAGAATCTATTTCACTCTTCCTCCAAAGAAATTATGCCGGATAATAATCGAGAAATAAAGATAAGGCGTGCGGGATTCAAATCCCGCACGCCTTATTGTAATTAGTCATTAATCATTAATAAGGTTGCATCATTCTCGATTAAACGCACGCACCTGGTTAACCACGATCCGCGAATCGTCATCACCAGCCAATTGTATAATCACAATCATAGGACCAACATCCTGGGTTACGGTTCCCGACATCTTAATGGTAGTGGGAACGCCTTCTTTCAGCATCCAGAGCGGAATGTCATTCTGGAAGGCTTTCGGTCCGTTGCCAAACCATAATGTCAGCGAACTGGTTGAACCCTTCGTCCTTACAACATCAATCTCAACATCAACCGAATGTGGATATTCACTGGCTGAATAAGTCGCGCCAAAGCGGGTGACCTGCTTATCCGGCGCTTTCTCTAGAACCAGTTTGTCGCCATCAGTATAAGCGTTGCCGCTGACATCTTCAGTCAACCAGAGATTAGACTGCCATTCAGCAATTTCAATAGCGTCGCCCTGAGTTCCTTCAATGCCTTGCAGAATGACCAGATTATCAGCATAGACTGATTTGGCCTCACTGCCGGCATTATATATTGCCAGGAACGGAACAACGCGACTGTAACCGGCATCGATTTCGATCATGGTTTGGCGCCATTTACCGGCGGCGATTTCCGGAGCGCTATTCCAGTTATATGTCACAGCGCCCGCTTGCCCATCCCGGTAAGCGTAAACGCCCATCGCCACTTGAATATCATCGCTGGTAACCGATACCCATTGAGAAATCTTGATCGGTTGAAGCACAGCCTCAATGGCCGGACCATTAATAGTAATCAATGTTCCAGGAATCGCATTGATTTTCAAACCGGTTCCGTTGGTTGCATCCGACTGCTGACTATCCTTAGGAATAGTTGCAACCTCAATACTAGAGTCAATCGGGAATACGCTGAATCCAAGTTCTTCCAGCGTATCATTATCGAAATCAAATTTATCTTCAATCTCATCAGGTAAAGGCGTTGGCGTCGCAGTTGGTTCTTCCTGCGGCGTCGGAGTCACTGTAGGCGTAGTTGTAGCCGTTGCTGTTGGTGTAGGCGTACCTTCTTCAATGGTTGGAGTCGGCGTCGCTTCTTCACCTGGAGTTGGCGTCGCAGTTGGCTCTCCATCCGGAGTCGGAGTCGCAGTTGCTTCAACGCCAGGAGTTGGAGTTGCAGTCGCTTCACTATCTGGAGTCGGAGTCGCAGTTGCTCCACTATCTGGAGTAGGCGTGGCGGTTGCTCCACTATCTGGAGTAGGCGTGGCGGTTGCTTCACCACCGAGAGTCGGAGTCGCAGTTGGATTGCCACCTGGAGTCGGTGAAGGTAGAACCGGAGTCGGCTCGGCTAATGTAGGAGTCGGCGTCGGATCATTACCTGGAGTAGGCGTCGGCGTTGCTGGTCCCGGCGTATTGGTTGCAGTCGGCGTATTCGTTACAGTTGGCGTATTGGTCGCCGTCGGCGTATTGGTTGCGGTTGGAGTAGGCGTCGGCTCAACATCCTTATTAACGCTAATAAACACACCTTCCGGATATGGACTATTGGTTTCATCATTAGATTCAACCAGCAGCCTTCTAACAAACTGACCCATATCCAATTGATCCCAATCGACTACCACAGATACTTTCTGCGATGATCCGGGATCAACATCAAACGGAGCTTCAGGCGACCACGACAGAGCAGGTTCATCCTGATCAAGAGCTGCAGCTGAAACGGTCAATGCAACCCCGCCATCATTGTAGATGGTGAAGCTGGATGTATCGTTCGAAGCGGTGAATTTCACTGATGCATTCCAGACATCATTTCCAGCATTTTCAATATCTGAACTCTCTGATGCTATGTTATCATAAGAGCCATCACCATCGAAATCATGGAAGAACTCAGCGCTGGAGACTGGCTGCCCCGATGCGCCAGGCATGGTGCACTGAACAAATAGATTAATATCGCTCATATCAGGAATACGGGCAATACCGTCAGTCATATCGACGATCACCCGGTTGGTTGACGTCATTGAGTACGCACTACCGCTAGGCTTACCAGTAGTCTGATCAAGCGCTCTATGCGAAGTCCATTGACTTGATTCAGGAGTACCGACTATACCTTTATAGGCCACTTGAATACGGTTGGAGTGATTCATTCCCGTTGCGGCATAGAGTGATGGACGATAATCATCACGGTCTTCGTTATACCATGCATAGCGGAAGACGGTCATGAAGTAATCATAGGAGACCCACATAAACCCACGGCTTCCGCTGCCCTGGCTATTGTAGGTTCCCCACTGACCCCATGAGTTGGCGATCAGGAAGGCGCCCTTGCTGGTTCCCGAACCGGTGTTGAAAGTTCGTTCATCATCATAGCCCACCACTGTCATGGCATGATAACCAACTAAAGTTTCCCCAGCGTGAGAGAAGAGCACGCCATTCTGAATGCCGCGATTCTGATTATCTTTCCAGTAATACCAGTTAGTATAAACCGGAGTTTGAGTTGCGGCGATTTTACCGTTGGCAAGATGCTGTTTCAACTCAAGAACTTTTTCTAAACTGTTTACATATATTTGTTTGCTGGATTTAGTCCGGTATTTCAACGCATCCAGCCAGGCTGCTTCACTGGGCCAAGAAGAATAGTCTCTGTCAGAATACGGTTTCTCCGTCCAGCTGGCGCAGCCGATATCATTTAAGCGGGAAACAACATAAGAGGTATAGGCGCCGTTATCACCGCCGCCGTTAACTAGCGGATACATGAATCCCGGGCTGCAAATATAGTCATTATTACCAGTTGAAACATCGTGATCTTCATCAGAAGCCTGGGTAAAGGTGTTGTAATAATAACACGCCGCCCATGCTGTGCATGATCCTTGACCTCCCTGGCTTCTTATCGGCGGGAAATATTTGGATAGAGTGTTATCCGCTGAAGCCGGTAACATGTCTTGACCATCAAGATTGGCCCTCATCACGGAAAGCGCATTGGGCTGAACCGAAGAAACATCTTCAAAGAGTGAATCAAGCACCGCCTGATCTGCTTGGGATGGCTGAGCTGCGCCCAGGAAAGGTTCATCAAGCGCAGGCGCCTCAGTTATCGAATCAGTGCGGGGCAGGGCTGGCGCAACGCCATCGACGCCATCAACGCCGGACATTGATAACAGGTTCTCAGGAAGAACGGCAATCAATATTTTCCCTTCAGGCGTCAAGGTTATGATCTCATCGCCTCTGGCTTCTATCTCTTGCCGTAAGGCATTCAGATCGGTTCCCGGTTCAAATGAAATCCATACCAGGACGCGACCGTCGGGCGTTGTATCGGCAATATCAAAATCAGGCGTCTCGGCGTTGATTGATGCAGAAGGAGCATTAGCGCTGCCCGGTAATGATAAAGCAGAGTTAAATAATGATACATTTCCTGAATAGACGTAATTCAATGTCAACGGCTCGATCCGTATGATCGGAAATGCCGGAGCGGGCGTTGGCGTGGCAGTCGGTACAGGCTCAGGAGTAACGGTAGGAGTCGGCGTTGGCGTGGCATTATTATTAACCGTCACATAAACGCCAGTCGCATAAGGACTTTCATCCGCATCGTTGGACGATATTACAATCTGCCGTGTAGATTCACCATAGGGAGTCTGGTCGAAGTTTATCCACACGTCAAATTTCTGGAACTGACCTGGAGCGATGCTGAGAGGGGCATCCGGCGATAAGTTGATCCAGCCGCCATCTTCAACTGACATTGATTCCAGATTAAGCGTTCCATCGCCATCATTATAAATCCTGAAGGATTGAGAATCGTCTACGCTTTGGAACATTTCCGTGACGACGGCGTAATCACTGGCGCCTCCGGGAATTGACGTCCCTTGAATTTCGATTGTCCAACTACCAGCTGCTGGACTGGCGATGAGCACTTGCTCAACATTATCAACGGTATTAACGCCAGTGGTTGCATTACTGGTGGGATTATTCTTATCCAGCACCCAGGGACGATATACTGTACCATCGGGAGATTTCAAAACCAAATCCAGATCGTTTACCAGAGCTTTGCTGGCTGAAGGCGATCCGGGAACATCAGTCCAAACCAATGTTACTTTTAGTTCTGATGAACCAGCGGGAACCGATAACGTATAAGGAGCTAAACTACTATTTGAAACCGAACCCTCACGCCACATTCTTTCAAGAATTAAATCGGCGCTGGTCTTGGCGTTAATTAATCCCCAACCGTAGGTATAATCCGGTCCGGTTCGTCCTAAATCATCCGCACCGTGAATCATTAATGCTTTAATTACAGCAGGATCGGGTTCGTCACTTAATTCTTTCTGATAAAGTTGGAATAAGAGCGCGCCTGCGCCGCATGCGCTGGGAGACGCCATTGAGGTTCCTGATAAACTTGCGAAACTACCGTCGGGCATTGTGGAATAAAGGCCAACGCCATTGGCGCAGAGATCAGGTTTAACCCGGCCATCATCCACCGGCCCCCAGCTGCTAAAGGTAGACATACCGTCGCTATCGTCAGTTGCTCCAATAGTAATAACATTCTTGGCTACTCCTCTTGGGGGGATAGTATCATAGGGTCCATCGCCTTCGCCGCGGTCGTTGCCTGCCGCCTTGAAGACCAACAAACCTTTATCATAGACGACGCTATCAAACGCAGCTGAACCGGATGAATATAAACCGAACCGGTATGTATTAGCCAGGAATTCCATCTGTTGTTTAACGGAATCCCAATAATAACCGACAACTTCACCATAAGAATGGTTCGATAACCGGATTCCGGCATCATAACCGCTTGACATTTCTGAGGTATCCAGGTCCCAATCGTAAGAACGGATAAAGACGCTGGGCGCCATGCCAAGCGCATTGGTCTGGCCGGAAGCGGCATTGCCGCCAATGGTTCCGCCGACATGAGTGGCATGATAATGAACCGGCTTGCTTGAATCCACTACAGTCAAACGCGATCCGAAATCGGGATGGGTATAAATCGGACCGGCATCCCATACGCCGACCACGACACCCTTGCCATTTACATCATAGGGTAATGTTCTTAAATCAGTAGCATTAATCCGCTGCGATGCGGTAGCATTAACCGTTTCGTTAGGAGCAGGCGCCGGCTCAACCCATTCAACTTCATCCAGTCCGGCCAGAGCTTTCAATCGTTCAAAGCGGATAGCGACCAGAACTAAATTGTCATTGATCCACTCAATAATCTCTCCACCTTTTTTACCAATCGCGCTATTTGCCGCGGCCTTCTGTATATCGTTGAAGGTAGTCACTACGACCTGTACGCGGCCATCTTCCATAATTGCGTTGGGCGGGAATACTCCGGCAGCAGCTTCCGGCGCCAGTCGATTAATCTGACTGGAATGCGCCATCCATCTAATAGCCTTGTTCTTTACGGCTGAAGAGGATAATGGAGACCCATCCGAACTCACTGCCGCCCAATAAGCAAAACGGGGGATATATTGCAGCAAGAGGATGCCGCGCTGCGCTAACTCTTGTTGCTCTTTCCATGACGGAATTTTGTTAAACTGCAACAGCATGTGCTGAACAGTTCCGCTTTTCTGTGGAGTTGAGAATGGACTAATGGATTTTGAAGAGAACGAATCAGGATTAACAACGCCGCTCTTCAATAATATTTGCCAATCAAAATTGGGCGACTGAGGCGCGGATTGCTGCAATGAAGCCTGTTCCTTAACATTAACTGAAGAGTTTACCTCGCGGGTAAATTCCAGCGTTTCCGGATCAACCCGAATTTCAGGATCACCCGGTACGGGGGTTTCAGTCGGCGTTGGAGTATTGGTCGGCGTCCAGGTCGGCGTTGCGGTCGGCGTTGCAGTCGGCTCTTCGGGAGTCGGAGTCGCAGTCGCTTCTTCTTCCGGAGTAGCTGTTGGCGTTGCTTCACTATCCGGGGTCGCCGTAGCAGTTGGTTCCACATCTGGAGTAGCAGTTGGCGTGGCTTCTCCATCTGGGGTAGCTGTTGCCGTCGGTTCCTCTTCCGGAGTAGGAGTTGATGTTGGTTGTACATCCGGAGTTGCAGTTGCAGTCGGCTCTTCTTCTGGAGTTGGAGTCGGCAAAACCGGAGTTGCTGTAGGTTCTTCTTCCGGAGTAGGAGTCAATGTCGGCTCTTCCCCTGGAGTTGGAGTTGAAGTAGGTTCTTCTACCACAGTCGGCGTTGATGTGGGAACTACCGGAACCGGAGTAAAGGTTGGCGTCGGTTCTGGATCAAGGCCTTCCTTGAATGATACGGCGCCAGCGGTGTCAAACGGGCCGAAGAACTGCGGATTACCGCTCAGCGTCGAAACGAACAAGCGGAACTTATAACTCTTGTCGAACTGAGGACCGCTTTGGAATTCCGGCTCAATCAGATCAGAGGAAGACTCTTCCCATTTCATATACGAAGAGACGCCGTTGCCCGCGCTGCCCAATAATACATAGCCGCCGCCATCCACGCTGACGAAGACGCTGATGTCGCTGACGTCTTCAGGCTTAATCTGAGTTGTATCCAGATTCCAGCGGATAACCAAGGCGCGCTCATCCGCATCATCATAATCGATACTATTACTTAGGTCATCCAGGGTTGAAATTGTATCATTAATAATAACGGTATTCACTGGAATGGGATTGAATACCAGGACAGTTGTAGTATCGACAAACGGCGAATTAACACCGTCGCTAACTTCTACTTGAAGCACATAGACGCCGGCATGAGTCGGCGTAATAATAGGATCTTCATCAACTGAAGATGATAACTGAGCCAAACTGGCATTCGGTCCGGAAAGAATACTCCACGAGTAACTATAGTTGCCGCTTCCACCTGAGGCGCTGGCGTCAAGTTGCGTGGCATCATTAACAAAAGCAACCCGGTCATCTCCTGCTTCGACTGACAAAGGAGCGGTTGGAGTGATATAGCGGACGCGATTATTTTTCATATCCGCAATAAATATTTGACCGTTGGCATCAATAATGACGCGCACTGGATTATCAAATTTTGCGTTGCTTGGGATTCCGCCATCTCCTGCATATCCGGCAATTCCTGCGCCGGCAATAGTAGTAATGATTCCATTGGAATCAACTTTACGCAGCACATGGTTTCCTGTATCGGCGATAAGCAAATCTCCATCGCCATCAAAGGCTATTCCACTGGGATTAGTCAGTTTGGCGTTTGACGCCTGACCGTCATCACCCGCATAACCTTCTTCACCATCACCAGCAACGGTGAAGATCAATCCCTGGCTGTTTACTTTACGAATTACATTATTGCCTGAATCGGCAATATAAATTTCACCTGTTACAGAGACATTAACATATAGAGGATTGCTAATACGAGCATCCGTCGCGGGCAAACCATCACCGGTATATCCCACTAATCCATTACCAGCGATAGTCGTGATAATTCCATTGGGATTCACCATGCGGACTACATGGTTGCCAGTATCTGAAATAAGTAAATTTCCTGCATTATCAATAGACACGCCGAAGGGATTATTAAGTTTTGCGTTTAATGCGCTCCCATCGTCGCCTTCATAACCCTGATCGCCATTGCCGACAACTGTAGTAATAATTCCATTGAAGTCGACTTTACGGATCACGTTATTGAATGTGTCGGCGATATAAACATTTCCAATCGCATCGACGCACAAACCATAGGGACGGTTCAACGCAGCGGCTGTTCCGCTGCCGCCGTCTCCACTATAACCAGCGCTGCCGTTTCCTGCGATGGTGGTGATGATGCCCGCAGCATTAACCATACGAACGCGATTATTGCCATGATCAACAATAAAGACGTCCCCATTACTATTCACCGCAACATCGTATGGGGAAGATAACCGGGCTTGAAGCGCTGATCCTCCGTCACCCAAAAACCCGCTGGTCCCGTTTCCCGCGAGAGTAAACACCTTCTCTTGAGCGCCTGCATAGAGGCCAACGCTCAAAACGAATAAACCCATTACCGCTTGTAATAATAATCGTCTCATAGTCTCCAACCTCAAATTAATGTGGATTTTATCGAACCCTTACGATCCACCCTGTGGCCAATAACAAATCAATAAATGTTTTTCATGAATCTATTTGATACTAATCCTATAAATATCTTAACTAAAGCAAGTAAAATGTCAATACTATTTTGCACTTGGTAACGTTATTTTGCTATATAAAACCTAATGCATTATTACATTACACAAAACAGAAAATCCATTACGTGTATATATGTCTTTAATTTTGAGGATGTTAAATATATATGAGGTCAATACGCGCCATTAAATATAAACGCACATTAAAATCCAAATTAATATTTTTACAAAAAAATTAAGAAAGCATTACATAATCAATAAAAAATACAGCCAATTTACATCCCATTTTCAGAAAGTACTTAAATGGTAATTGTAACTGCTAAAAAGAAAATGCCATGTTATTTTTGAAATTTACACTCCAAATCGAGGTGGATTGATCTTCCATTTGCCACGGGTAAAATCAGGGCATTGCACTGAAGCGTTATTTTGCGCGATTGATTGCTCTGATAAGGCAACCACAGAACTCATGGTGACTGAATCATAAATATCCAATGGAAGGGTAGTCTTATTACGAACCGCTTTTACAAATCCGGCCAATTCCAGATAATCCGGCCCGCCATGACCCAGTTGTTCAACATTATCGGGAGCGTCTTTCCACCAGCGATGATCATACTTATCCTGGTATGGAGCAAACGGTTCCCAAGTATGAGATTGTGGACTTTTCCCCTCTAGATAAATGGAATTGCGTTCATAGGAATAAATGCCTTTGGTTCCCTGAATCATCCAGCGGTTATCATAAGGACGCGGCAACAGCATATCATTTGTAATATAAATAGTCTTACCTTTTTTGGTTTTCACAATTGTGTTGACAATATCACCCTGCTTCGTCTTGGGAACTTCCACAGAGCCATCCTGCTTAAAATGGTCTTCATAATACTGATTTACGCCGAAAGAACCACTCGAAACTGAGACCAGAGTATCAAACCGGTCGCCGCAATTGATGTTCATCCAACTCAAAACAGGTCCCAAGCCGTGAGTGGGATAGGGATCGCGATTATGTTTGATAAGAAACTCGCCCTGCCAACGCGGCTTGCCATTCTTATCGAAGAAATAGGTTACGCAATCATGGGAATAGGAGCATTGAGCATGAACCGTTTCACCCAGCAGCCCCTCACGAATCATATTCAATAAAGCCAGGTTGTCGCGCCTGAAACTCCAGTTTTCCAGCATCATACAGGGGACGCCGGTATCCTCTGCTGTATTAACCAACTCCCAGCATTCATCAACCGTAACTGCGGCAGGCACTTCCACGCCAACATATTTGCCTGATTTCATAGCGGAAACCGCCATTTTGGTATGCCAATCCCAGGGGGTTGCGATAATTATTGCATCCAAATCATCCCGGCTGTTTACCTTCTCGAAGGCATACTCGTTCTGGCTATATATCTCAGGTTGCTGATGCCCTGCTTTTTCAAATAGTGAATTAGCGTAATCCAACCGTTCCGGCCTTATATCGCATATCGCGGGGATTTCTACGTTTTTCAACTCCAAAAGTATACCCAAAAGACTACAACCTCGATTCCCCATGCCAATCATACCAATCCGCACTGGTTTATCTTGATTAACAGAAGAATTGGCCATCCTGGAGGTTTGGATAGCCAAAGTGGACATAGCGCTGAGGGTGAAAAACTTTCTACGGTCAATACTATTGTTCATAGTGTAATTTCCTAAAGGAATACGTCTAATTTCGCCCTCACCCTCATCCTCTCCCGGAGGGCAAGGGGACTTTATTACTCAATATTTAAGGTTAGATTTTCAAACATCCCTTTGTCACATCTTCCCAATTATGAAAGTGACCTTCTCCATCGCTTTCAAAGTAACCGGACCCAATAAACCTGATGGCTGCAAAGGCCATTGAGTAGCATCAAACTTTTTGTAATGCTGGTTAACGATGTTGATCTCGTTCATAATCTGCCAATCAACTTTGCGTAAACTCAAATCCCGTATGCGGTTGGCCGATAGATTGGTCACTTCAATCTCAATCGTGTTACCGCCTTTGCGCAAATATTTTCCAACACAGGCGCTCATGGGTAAAGCGAAAAGTTCAGCCGCCGTCTCCCCGTTAATTTTCACCCGCGCCGATTCACGCACATCGCCCAGATCAAGCAGATATTCATCAGCCTCGTCCATGTCCGGCAGGTCAAAAGCCAGTTTATAACGGGCGGTTCCGGCGAAGGCTTGAGCTTTCTTATCAGGAGCGTTAGTCCAGCATGACAGCGAATCCGCGCTATAAGGTTGCGGTAGTTCAGGTCCACCGTCGATGAACTCAATTTCCCACTTGCCGGAAAGAATAAATTCCTTACCCGTCGGTTTCAGCGCAACATAAGGCGCCGCATCCTCTTGAATTGAACTGGCCTGGATAATCAGGGATTGGCCGGGAGCGATATCCAGATATATCTGTTTGGATTCTCCCTGCATTCTTGTAGGCGCCAACGCTTCCGCGCCAGTCATGGGGTCATGTATAACAGCCGAGGCGAAGGGTGATGATAGATCAAGCCATCCATTAAATGCGCGTTCCGTATGGTTGGCGATAAAATACCAGTAGGCGTCAGATGTCTTGCGCCGGATAAAGCGCAACCCATGATTCACCATAGATTCAGATTTAACGCCTGTTTGGATTAGACCAGCAACCACATCATTGGTGATTATTGCATTCTTCAAACGCGCCTTTTGTTTAGCGAAACTATCGCGATTTTTTTCCAGGCCGGAAAGACCAGGAACATCGGCGGGTAATTCACCCTCAAAAATTATCTTGGCGCCCTGCTGTGAAAGTTTGGCAAGCTGATTCATAGTATCTGCTGGCATATAGCGGCATTTAGGTACGACAATAACCTTGTAGTCGCCGCCTGGCGCCGATAATTCTCCGTTTTCACATTTAATCCGCCCCAGCATTTGGTCTGAAATGTAATCAAATGTATAACCTTTTTTATCGAGTAGGCTGGCGACGTCGCCTAAACTGCTCTCGCCCAACCATTGATGATCATGAACCGTCAGGTTTTTCAAAAGACCTTTGGCATCCATCCAAAGATCATGTATAGGCCAATAAATCAGTACGTCATTGGCTGGCTGTCCGGCTTGCAGCATTGATTGGCATCGGGCTATGTATACATTGAGCAGCGGCATGTCGCGCCATATTGCATTGCGCCAATCCGCTTTGGTCGATGCGTAGAAGAACCAACCCGGCCAGGGCGCATCCTTGGCCGAATAACATGAGCCATGATAGATCACATGGTTAATGCCCACCAGGAAAAACAAGTCCATCTCCAACTTGATCTGCCCCAGCGTGCCATGCCAATGTTCGCGCATCCAGGTGCAACTTTCTGATGAGACCAGTTGCTTGCCCGGTTCGTGCGCAACATGAGCCGCCGATGACGCCATGCGGCATATACGGGAATCAGAGTCGCTGGGGCGGCAAAACTGCTCTTCCTGGCGAAAACCGGGAATAGGAAACTGCGGCGAACCGAACATCTCGGTTTCTGGTATATCCGCTGTGGCGTAAACATCCAGCAGGTTCGCGGGGGCGCCATGGGCTTGATCCCTGGTTAACATGCCCTTTGATTTAGCCCAATCAGCCCAATATTGGATAAACTCCTGATGCAACTCGGCTGCCGTCAAGCGGTAGTCATATTTGATGCGGGAGGTGTTTTCTATTGTTTCATCATTGCCAAACAATGTCTTGATATGAGGAGTAAGTTCGTATCCCCGCCTTTTCAGAAACTCATCCGGCATCTCTTCGCACCAGTTGGCGTTGTACTCGAACGAGTCATGATACTGAGCTCGCGGCAGCACATCGCATTTTTCCAGCGCCTTGTCGAATCTTTCGAGATATGAAGCGATTGCTGCATGAGAAAATGGATTAAGCATGTGCCCGGCGCCGCCCGGCGCGGCTCGTTTGACCATGCGGTTAGTGGCTATCTTCAACTCACCTGTGTTTTCATCCAGGCTGCCCCTCATATCAACATGGTTCTTATCTAAATCAGGCCCGCCAAAGCACCACCCGGTGCCAGTAGTCATATCGACCTGCATACCCAGCGAATCGGCCTTTTGCAAAATATATTGCAGTGAATCCACCCACTTATCAGATAAAAAGGGAATATACCGGTCTTCATATCCTTTGGCGCCATATATTGGAACAATATGCACCGTATAGATGCCGCCCTCTTTGAGTTTTTCCAAATTCCAATCAATGCTCTCTTTATCCCACGCGCTTCCAGGCGCCCACCAATAGGTTCCAGGATGGTGTTGCGCGGTGATCGCAAAAGGCCAGTTATCACTTGCGCTATGAACATTACCAATATAAAAACAACACATAACCATTAAAAACAAAATTATGGCGCATGAATTCCGCTTACCTCTGGTTCTTAACATAGTCATTTCAATACCTTCCTTCTACTTATCTTTTCCCTATATTTTTAGTAAACTTTTTATGTCTCATACCATTTTTTTAATTTAACACAATAATCCACAAGGAGTAATCAGCTAATGTCCGCAATGAACCAGAAAAAAATGTTCACGTTTTCTATCATCCAAAAAACCATAATAACATTATTGTTATTGTTGGTGATAGTCCCGATCGCGCCTTTATTCGCCGAGGAACTGGCGCCGCTGCCGTCTGATCCATACTTCGCCGCGTTCAAACCGATCAAAGCGCCTCAAACCGAAGGTTTATTTCTAAAAAAGAGAGACCGTCTGGCTATTTGCGGCGACTCCATAACCGAGCAAAAAATGTATTCCCGCATCATGGAAACCTATCTGACGGTTTGCGTACCTCAATTAGAAATCACCGTCCGCCAATTCGGCTGGAGCGGAGAGCAGGCGCCGGGCTTCTTGAATCGAATGAAGAATGACTGCTTGCGCTTCGATCCAACCATCGCTACAACGTGCTATGGCATGAACGACCACCGCTATCAACCATATAAAACCGAGTTCGGCGACAAATACCGCGAAAGTTCCCAAGCCATCATACGCATGTTCAAAGAAAATAACGTGCGGGTAATTCAGGGATCTGCCGGGACAGTCGGCAAAATGCCCTCATGGGTGAAACAGGCCCAGGGTACTATCAAAGACCTGAATCTCAGTCTTTTGGAGTTGCGTAATATTGATGTGCGTCTTGCGCTCGAAGAGAAAGTACGTTTTGCCGATATATTCCTGCCAATGCTGGTCGAAGGATTCAACGCCAAACAGGAATATGGTTCCGATTACATGATCTCAGGTAAAGATGGCGTTCATCCCGGATGGGCTGGTCAACTAGTGATGGCTTATGCTTTTCTAGAAGCCATGGGATTGGATGGCGAGATCGCCAACATCTCACTTGACCTTGCTACTGGAAAAGCTGAATCTTCTGATGGACACAGCGTCCTTTCCTCTAACAAAAACCAGGTAGAATTGGAAAGCACAAGATATCCATTCTGCGCTACTGGCGAGCTTGATCAGGATTCCAGTATTCGTTCGGGCATGACACTGGTTCCTTTCAATCAAGAGTTGAACAGATTCATGCTAAAAGTCAGCAACGCCAAAGCTGACCGCTATAAAGTGACCTGGGGCGAAACATCCAAGAGTTATTCCGCCGCCGAACTTACCAAAGGCGTAAACCTGGCCGCCGATTTCCACGTCAATCCCTTCAGCGAAGCATTTAACAAGGTGGATGAAGCCGTAATCAAGAAGCAATCCTATGAAACCAAACAGATCAAAACGTTATTCCACGGCGACGAAGGCCGCGCTGATATGGAAATGACCGCCGCTCTAACCGAAAAAACCCGCGCTCCAATGGCTAAAGCAATCAAAGAAGCGTTTGTCCCTGTAACGCATACGATCCGTATTGAAATAGAAGAATAGAGTTTGCAGCAATCCCTCCCCCCCAAGTTTGTGTAAAGGCCTGGGACATGGGTAACAGGTGTTCGGGGACATAGGTAACACATTTTCTGAGTGTATTCTAGCCTTGAAAGGAGGCGAAGAATATGCCCTGGAACGAGGTGGACCTTATGTCTCTGAGAAAAGAATTCGTATTGTTGAGCCAGCAAGAAGAAAGCAACATCAGCCAATTATGTAAACGGTTTGATATCAGCCGTAAGACGGGTTACAAATGGATCAAACGGTACAAAGAAGGAGGAGTCGAAAATCTCCAAGACCGTTCCAAAAAACCCAATACTTGCCCTCATCAAACAGATAAGTCTATCGAGCAAGCCATTACAGAAAATCGCGAAAAAGGATGGGGAGGACGCAAAATTCGCTCTCGTCTGATTCAATTGGGATACGAAAATGTTCCTAGCGCCAGCACTATTACTGCCGTGTTACGCCGACTGGGATTGCTGGATGAAAAGGAAAGTCACAAGCACAAAGCCTATAAGCGTTTTGAAAAAGATACGCCCAACGAATTGTGGCAAATGGATTTCAAAGGAGATTTTCCCACGCTCAAAGCACGCTGTTATCCGCTCAGCATTCTGGATGATTGCACGCGCTTTGTTCCCGGATTATTTTCGTGCGCCAATCAGCAAAGGGAAACCGTGCAAGACTCCCTGGAAAGCGTGTTCAGGATGTATGGTATGCCTCGGGCGATGTTGATGGATAACGGAAGTCCGTGGGGAGGATGCAAAACCTGCGAATACACCAGATTGACAATATGGCTGATACGATTGGGTATTCGCGTGTATCACGGTCGCCCCTACCATCCGCAAACCCAAGGCAAGGTCGAGCGATTTCACCGGACCTTTAAGCAAGAATTGCTGATAAGGGAATCGTTTGTGGATTTGGAATATTGCCAAAGGCGGTTTGATGAGTGGCGTTATGAATACAATTTTGAGCGTCCTCACGAAGCCCTGGATATGGATGTCCCGGCTAACCATTATACGTCCAGTCCTTTTGTTTATCCGGGAAGTTTGCCGGATATCGAGTACGCGCCGGGCAGCATTATCAGGAAGGTGCAACAAGGAGGTCGGGTGGCGTACCGTGGTGAAGATTACCGGGTGAGCCGCGCCCTGGTAGGATGCCCGGTTGCCTTGAAACCCGCTATGACCGATGGGATGATGGACGTATATTTTTGCCGACAAAAAATCAAGACGCTCGATCTGCGTTTGAATGAAATCAAAGAAGATAACTTGGCAATCCAGAAAAAGGCGTCACAATAGAAATTGGTTGGGCGAAACGGAAGCGGGCGCTGCAGGAGTGCAACCCGCCAGGGATAGCCGATCCGAGGTGCGAGGGATAATGCAGGAGGTGAAATATTCACCTCCTCCCTCTAAGCCAACCAATTATCCTGAGCATCTCTAGATGCCTAAAAAAAAACTCAAACAATAACCTGGGATAAATCCCGGTTTTGATAAAAAACTGTAACCCATGTCCCCGAACATGTGTTACCCATCTACCCGGTCTGTACAGTTTGGGGGGAGGGATTGCATAGCGGTTATTCCACACCGGGCAACCATGAAGGATTGCCCCTACTGGATGGGGGGAGGATAATGCGGCTCACCAATATACCCGACGCGAGGAAAACGCCATGAAACGACGCAACTTCATAAAATCCGCTGGAGCATTAGGATTAAACGCCGCTCTACCCTGGGGCAATATGAATGCCCAAGCGGCTCAATCCGACAAATTTCTCCTTACCCAGACTTCCAGCCGTATGCTTTTCCCTCGTCCCACCGATGGCGCCGAAATGCCAATATCACCCGTCGGATTGGCCTGGCTGCCCTGCCCGTCAGCAGTGGATTACCGCGTCGAGATATCCGATGCAGGCGGAAATCAGGTATACAGCCAAAAGGTCGGCGCTGATCCGGTTCATCTGCCGGATCGCGTCTTCTCTTCAGGTAAATACACCTGGGATGTTATAGCATTCAATAAGCAAGGCGCCGAAATAGCGCGACATGGCCGCCAATCCTATACCATATTGCCCCAAGCAGCCCAACTGCCCTGGATCGATCCCAAAGAACTGCTCGGTAGAGTCCCTGAAGAGCATTCCCGCATTCTTTATCCACGGGCTGACCTGAAACGCATCCGGGCTTCATTATCCACCACACGCGCTGAATCATGGAAATCCTGTAAAGCGTCCGCCGATAGATCGCTCTCCAAAGGCGCCCCTGAATTTCCGACGTATCACACTATGAAAGATCCCGGCGCAATGCGTTTGGAGTATGGAAAATATTTTCAATATATCCGCGGCTATATTGATAGCGCTCTGATGAATCTTTCACTGGCCTTTCTAGTAACCGAAGAAGATAAATATGCAGTGGCTGCTAAAAAGATATTGCTGGAAATTGCATCCTGGCCGACCGATGATGACGACGTAACCTCGGTCAGCGCAAGGTGGGGCGACGAAATCGGGTTATCATATTCCAAATGCGCCCACATCGCTTATGACTGGCTCTACCCCGCCTTGAATGATGAGGAACGGGAAAAAGTCTTTACTATGTGTAAAGCGCGCGCCTGGCAAACCTACCACCGCCTGAAGCGACACAATTACCTGACCAATCCCGGCGACAGTCACGAAGGTCGCTTAATTGCATATCTAACCGATATGTCGCTGGCTATGGCCGGAGAAACTCCTGATGCTGAAGTCTGGTTAACCTATTCGCTCAAGGCTCTCTTGACCATTTACCCCCATTGGGGAGGGATTGACGGTGGATGGGCTGAAGGAACTCCTTACGGTCTGTGGTACAATTCTTTTTACATCCCCGCCTTTGAGAGTTTGCGCCAATTAACCGGCTACAACCTTTGGCAGCGTCCCTTCTTCAACAAGATTCGCTACTTTTTCTTTTACTGCACCGCCAATCATGGCGAAATACGCCCCTTCGGCGATTCGGCTGAAACTGGAGGCCCTGGCGTTCACGGGGGTAGTGGATACGCCGAATTGATGTCCTTCCATGCTCATAAATATGATGATCCATACATCGGCTGGTGGGTTAATCAGATACCTGGTTATAGAGGCGGCAAAAGCAGTTTCACCGCTCTGCTGCACGATGATAAACTGCCAGTAAAACCGCCTTCCGACCTGCCCCAATCACGGGTATTCAAAAGCGTCGGCTGGGCGGGATTGCATAGCGACCTAACACAACCAAAAAGCGACCTCTGCCTCATTTTCAAAAGCAGCCCCTACGGCAGCGTCTCGCATAGTCACGCCGACCAAAACGCTTTCGCTATTATGAAAGGCGGGGCGGCGCTGGCTATTCCATCGGGTTATTATGGTCCATCCTATGGCAAACCGCACCATGCTCTGTGGACCCGTTCCACCAAAGCCAACAATTGCATTCTGGTTAATGGTGAAGGGCAGCAGATTCGCACTACCGCTGGAGGCGCCATCATCGATTTCAAGGATGCTCCCGGTTATTCCTATGTAGCCGGAGACGCGACGCCGGGTTACATGGGTAAACTTAATAAATGGATTCGGCGAATTATCATGCTGCGTCCCGGCGTCATCTTGATGCTGGATGAAATTGAAGCCCCGGCGCCCAGTAAGTTCCAATGGATGCTTCATGCTTTTGAAAAAATGGTACTCCAGGATAAACTGATAATCTCCCACCGCCGCAATGCGGGATTAATAGTAACCCTGGCTTGTTCCAATGACTTAAAACTCAGCCAAACCGATCAGTTCGACACGCCCTACAACCAAGGCATCCCTGAAGCCTATCACAAACAAAAAGCCAATCATTGGCACGTAACAGCCGAAACCTCCGAAAAATCCAGCAAAACCCGCATCGCCGCCTTGATGACGGTGTCAGAGGACGAAGAGAAAATTGAAGTTAAATTAAATAACAAAAACGGCTGGCTGGGAGCAACCACCGCAGGTGATTTCGGTCAAGTCGAAGGTTGGATATGCTACGATGAAAAAAGCAACCTCCCCAAAGAACTGGCTGACCAAAACATCAAACAACCAATAAACCTATGGTGCAAAAGCCGCGATGGTGAAACTTTTTATGTGTAGAGCGGGAAACATCAATAATTTATCTGAGCGCCTCACCATACATCGCCGCAATATTATCGGTTGGAACATCCGGCAGCAACGTATGACTGGGGCATAAAATAAACCCGCCATCCGGTTTCATATCATCTATCAGGCGCCGCGTAGACCTGCGTACTTCCTGCGGCGTACCTTTAGGCAACACCGTTTGGACGTCTACGCCTCCATGAAAACAGAGTCTATCCCCGTAATCATATTTGAGTTCAGCGGGCGCCATTGCTTGGCAAAATGGCTGGATGGGATTAAGAATATCAACGCCGGCGCCGATCAAATCATCAATGAACAAACGAATTGCGCCGCATGAATGAAACATCAGTTTCTTCCCGAAAGAATGCGCCAATTCCGCCATTTCCACAATACGCGGTTTAATAAATTGCCGGAACATATTGATGTTCATCATAGGCGCCTTCTGAGAACCAAGGTCGCTGATCAAGAGAAAGATATCGATCCGACTCTGGCTGGCTTCCATGGCCCGCGTCCAATCTTCCCGGTAAAAACCGGCCAGTTTTCCGGTCATAAAATGCACCCAGTCGGGATGCTCGATCATATCAAAAAACATGTTATCCAGACCGCGAACCATGGCGGCGCGTTGCCAGATATCCGCATAACCATAAAGAATGGCGTATTCTTCATCCCGTTGAATATGCTCTTTCAGGTGATCCAGGCTCACCCAATCGTTTGAAGGCCAATGGTGGCTTTCAATTTGATCAAAGGTTTGCGCCTTATCCAGCGCTCCCCCGCAGGCGATTTTTTCCCTGCCCTCTACAAGAGAAAAACGCTCACCCCACATGTTTTCGATATAGTTTTTATCATTGCCAGAGAAATCCGGCCCGATGTATTTATGATCCATCCAGCGCAGGTCGATCTTAAAGTATTCCAGCAGCGCTCTTCTAGAAGGCAAAGCTAAATCCTTCAACAGCCGCGTCCAGACCAGCTCCTCCGCCCAGAAGTCCAGAGGAACTCTATCAGTTTCCTGATGTTCAATCGCCGCCAAAACTCTTTCCCGACCCGTCATTGCATACTCCATAGCATTTCAAATAAATTCATAAAGTAATCTGTTTTTCTGGAATTTGTTCTTGAACCGCCGAAATATCTTTCCCCCCTAACAAGGCCTTTAATGCAACCTTTTTATCAGGAAATATTTTGTAGACTTGATCAAGACAGGCGAGTTCAAAGAGTTCTTTGACTTGTGGATTCAAGCCGCAAATCAATAGATTTCCTTTGAATGATTGGATGGTCGAATCGATCATGGTCAGTATCCGTATTCCGGCGCTGCTCATATAATTCAATTCAGACAAATCCAAGATCAAAGCGCGGACGCCATTTTGGATTTTCATCTTGGCATGATCAGAAAATTTTTGCAGAGAAGTCGAATCAAGGCGGTCAATAGGCCGCAAGATCAGAATTTTTGCAAGCTGCTGCTCAAAAACTTCCATCGCTAATTCTCCCGAAAACATAATAAATAAAAAATCTTACAGTTCATTGATCTATCTTCCTATATTTATTCGTAAAGATAAAGAGTATATTATCTAAAACACACTGATAAGTTATTATTAAAAATACACGATTAAGGTTAAGCCCATGATCTTAAAACGCTCTATTCTCTTTCAAATCCCTATATTAGTTACATATTGTTCGTTATGCCTGATTCCACTCGCCTCATTAGCAGATCATACGCCCCAAAAAGAATATCAACAAATTCAAGATAAAATTGATAAATTCGATCCTCAAAATGATGCCTATATGCTCCAACATCAAATGCTCTTAGAGCAGGCCGCCGACCACAATGCCATGATCTTCCCCACCGACCGCGATCCGGTAGATGTTGTAATCCGACGCATGGGAGCTTTACTTAGCCGCTTGGAGGGAGAGGTTGATCTAAGTCGCGAAAAACAATCCCTTGAATTTTTACAAGAGAAGAGCCGTTCTATAGCGCTTAATGATCATCAAGAACGGCGCCGGTTATTCATTGAAGCAATCCAACTACGACGCCGGATTACTTTCAGGAATCCACTGTTGACTATGGATAAAATCCTATTCATCAAACGCGATCCCGCTAATGGCGACGAACACATGTGCGATCAGTTCTATGGCTTCAACGCCCATAAGACGGGTGGACTATATATATTAGAGAATCCCTTCTCTGATTCACCGATTGTAAAAAATGTCTTAGAGCATTCAGTCTGCTCCAACGGACGCTTTAAGGGACGAAGGTTGGAGAATGGCGGCTTCCTATCCCCTTCTCTGTCTTATGATGGGAAACAAATCCTCTTCGCATTCACCGAAGCCGATTCATCTCAGGGACAATGGACGAAGGAAAGCACCTTCCATATCTTCAAAGTCAACGTGGATGGGACGAGTCTCACCCAATTAACCGATGGCGCCTGGAACGATTTCGATCCCTGCTGGATGCCCAATGGCCGGATTGTCTTTACCTCAGAACGCCGGGGAGGCTATCTGCGTTGCAGTGGAGCAAGGCCATGCCCCAACTACACTTTGCATACCATGAATCAGGACGGCTCAGACATAGTTTGCATCAGCCCGCACGAACTGCACGAGTGGCATCCAAGCATCGATAACAACGGCATGATCATCTATACCCGCTGGGATTACATCGACAGAGGCGATAACCAAGCCCATCATCCCTGGATTATGACGCCCGACGGGCGCGACCCACGCGCCTTGCATGGCAATTTCCCAATTCAATGGAAACCCACTCCGGGTCATGAACGTGACATCCGCCCCCACATGGAACTCGACCTGAGCGCTATTCCCCAATCTAACCAGCTGGCAGCTACTGCGGTCTCCCATCACGGACAGGCCTTTGGTTCGCTGATCAGGATCAATCCACAGATCGAAGATAACGGCGCCATGTCCCAACTGAAGCGCATCACACCCTATGCGCGATTCAGCGAGTGCGAAGTTGGATCGAGAGATCATCACTACTACGCAACCGCCTTTCCTTTAAGCGAAGATTTTTATCTCTGCGTCTATAGCCCTGACCAGCGCAAGGGGAAATACGGCGTCTACCTTATCGACGTCTTCGGCAACCAGGAATTGATCTACCATGATCCGGCAATCTCCTGTCTTAATCCAATACCCCTACAGCCGCGGGAGCAGCCGCCCGTCGTACCTCATATCAGCGCCATCGGCCTCCCCCCGAACCGCCCTGATTTACAGAACAAAAGCAAAGACGCCAAGGTTGGCGTGATGGACGTCTATAACTCGCTGCGGCCTTTCCCTAAAAATACTAAAATCGCAGCCTTGCGCATATACCAGATCGTCCTTAAAACCACTCCCGTGCATCACGATCCTCAGATCGGTTACGGCTGCGAAACTCTGGCCCGCGCCATCTTGGGCGCAGTTCCGGTGGAAAAAGACGGCAGCGCTTATTTTAATATCCCCGCCAGCAAACCAGTCTTCTTCCAAGCCATCGACCAAAACGGATTGGCCGTTCAATCCATGAGAAGCGAGACCTACGTCCAACCGGGAGAAACCCTGACCTGCCTGGGCTGCCACGAGAGACGTCATCAATCCGCCCGGCCCAGCAGCATTAAACCATTGGCGTTCCAACGGGCGCCATCAGAAATCACGCCAGAAGTTGATGGAACCAATCCGTTCAATTTCCCCCGATTGGTGCAACCGGTGTTAGACAAAAACTGCGTCTCCTGCCACCAGCAAAATCAGGATAAAGCGCCCGACTTACGGAAAGGCGATTTCACCCGGGATAAGTTTCATTGGTATACCTCTTACCGCAACCTTATGGGTCATGCCTTCCATTACGGTATGCCCGTGCAAGAGGGATACGACCTTTGGACCCCGACATCACGCACCACGCCGGGGCAGTTCGGCGCCCGCGCTTCAAAACTATACCAGATGTTAAGCAAGGGTCATCATGGAGTGGATCTGTCGCAGGAAGATATGCACCGCATCACCCTATGGCTCGACAGCAATTCAGATTTCTATGGATCATACGAAGACGAAATCTCCCAGGCGCATGGGGAAGTTGTGTGGTACACGCTTGAGTGATTATGAGGGTGGTTTTTGTCTGAATCTGGATATCCAGGATTTTCAGTGGTTTTGATGGGACACGCTGCCAGGGTGGGTTGGAATTGAGAGAGTTTTCAATTGCTTTGTCCCATACTTCGCTACCCATGATTAAACGCGCCTACGCGTAGGGTGGGCTAAAAGCGAAAGCGTAGCCCACCAAGAATAACTTACGTAGCGCCATCAACATCAACGTTCCCCCAAAAAATATTCAAAAAACAAATAAAGTTGCTCATTAGATTCAGGAGTAGGCGAGTGCCCCTTGCGGTTGCTCATGGCCACCCGGTTCTTGCAACCCAACAATTCATTAACCGTAATGGCATGATTAAGCGGTTTCCATCGCTTGGGTTGATCTTCAGCGCCGCCGGAAACCAGAAAAGGCCGGGGCGCCATCAGCGCATGGAGTTGGTGCAGGTCATATCCTTCCGCAATCATTTGTTTGTAGGCCCCGGTGCGGGGATTCTCATCCGACGGAACTCCCGGCTCGCGCGTCACGCCTGATTCATAACCCAGATACCAGGGTTCCCAATAATTCACATTGGGGCGGGTTTCATCAAACACCACGCCGCCATCAGACCATGCGGCGCAGGCGAATTTCTCATAAAGGCATGAGGCGAACATAGCCCATTTGCCGCCATAGGAATGACCAGTAATGCCAATGCGTTCAGCGTCAATCTCTGGCAGCGCGGCCAGTGCGTTATAACTATTGGCCGCCGCATAGGCCAACGCCGAAAGCGGCTGCAACTCGGCGTTGCTTTTACTTGGGTAGTAGAGTGACGCTTGCATCCCAATCGACAATGCAGCGATGCCCCGTTTAGCCAGTTGATAACCGAAGTCGCGTAACTCCTTACCCATACCAGCGCCGGTTTCAGGTTCATAATAGACCACGATGACGGCGGCGAATGGTCCTTTTCCCTGGGGAATCATCAGATAGCCGTCAATCGTGCGTTTATCAGGAGCGATTTCAACTTTCACTTTCTGACGGGTAAAATTATCAATTGACTTTTTATCCAGATATTGAATATCAGGCTTTTCTATCAGGGGCGGCCATGCACCCATCATGCCATGCCATGACGCCAATATCTCCTGACGCCGTTCCCGCCATTCAACCGCGTTTGTTACAGGACGCCCGTCATTAAAAATTAAGGGTGATTTATAACCGCCGAAATCATCCCGCAATTCCACCGGAGGATTGAACAATGAAGCAATCTCATCAGGAATTCCTTGATCGCCATATACGCCGCCGCACGCTATCAGCATAACCACAATAGAGGATACAAACGATTTCATGCTAAATCCCGCCTTTACTGAATCCCCAATTTCTTCTGTATCTTTTCCAACGATATACCCTTGGTTTCCGGCATAATCATCAACACCCATAACAGTTGGAGAACCATCATCACAGCATAAAAGGCGAAGGTATGCCCGCCGGATCGTTCAGCGAACATGGGGAAAGTCCACGAAATCCCCGCCGCCATAAACCAATGGGTGAAACTGCCCAACGCCTGACCACGGGCGCGAACCCGGTTGGGGAAAATCTCGCTGATAAACACCCAAATAACCGCCCCTTGTCCAAAGGCATGAGAAGCGATGAAAACCAAGAGGCTGGCCAACACCACCACGCCGCCGGTAGTGGTAAATTCCGTCCCATAGTGGTAGAAAGCCCAGGCGGTCGTGCTGAGGCTGATGATATAACCAATCGAGCCGACCAGCATAAGTTTCTTGCGGCCAAAATGGTCAATAACCAACAGAGCCAACATGGTAAACAGCAGATTGGCGCCGCCCACTGCAACAGTTTGCAGCAACGCATTATTCTTATCAGCGCCCACCATCTCAAAAATATGCGGCGCGTAATACATCAGCGCGTTGATGCCTGACAGTTGATTGAAAGCGGCGATGGCCACAGCCAGCATAATGGGTTTTAAGTACGCCTTGCAGAAGAATGGTTCCGCCATACTATGATGCGCCAAATCAATGGAATCTTGTATTTCCTTAAGTTCTTCATCAACGCCCGCAGCACCAGCGCTCAGTTTAGTCAGTACGCTCCGCGCTTCTTCCACCCGGCCTTTTGCGGCCAGCCAGCGCGGACTGTAAGGGGTTAGAAACAGCAAGCATAAAAACATGACCGCCGGAAACGCCTCAACCCCGAACATCCAGCGCCACTCAATAGCGCCCAGTTGGAATTGAGCGATAATGTAATTAGAGAAGAAGGCCAACAGGATGCCCAGCACTATATTAAACTGAGTAATCGCCACCAACCGCCCACGGTATTTAGCGGGTGAAATCTCAGCAATATACATCGGAGAGACCACCGAAGCGCCGCCCACCCCGATTCCTCCGATAAAACGGAAAAATAGAAATGAGTACCAATCCCAAGCCATAGCGCTTCCCACCGCCGAGACGAAATAGAGAACGCCAATCACCATCAATACATTACGTCTTCCATACCAGTCAGCTGGCCATCCAACCACGATGGAACCGATTATTGTTCCAATTAACGCGCTGGCGACAGTGAAACCCAGCGCAAAACTGCCCAGTTGATACACGCCCTCCAGCGCTGTCTTGGTTCCAGAGATTACCGCCGTATCAAACCCAAACAGCAAGCCGCCCAAGGCGGCGACCAGAGCGCAGCCAATTAAATATAATTTATTTTTCATAGTATCCAACATCTCCATTATTAGTAATTTACCCTACACAGTACACCATATTTATATTCATTGGTAAACGCCTTACATCAATAGTTCTAGTGAAATTTTTACCTATTCAAGACATCCAATCATGTTATAAATATTTGATTTTCATTATCCTTGAATGAAACCATTCCGTTTATACGTCTAATAGATATAATCCTTTTTCCAGCTAGTATCTATCTCCCAACAGATCATGCGAATCAATTTCCCTTTCGTAGAGAAATGAACTAATAAAGAGGTAAAACATGGATTTCAATGGACTTTGTATTCATCAACATGGCGCGCCCCAAGATGTACTTCATCTTGAAGGGCTGAATATCCCCAATTTACGTCCACAAGACGTATTGATTGAGATGGAGGCTTCACCAATCAATCCTGCGGATATTAATTTAATCGAAGGCAAATACCCCATACCCGTCAGTTTCCCCCTGATTCCGGGAAACTAGGGCATTGGCAGAATCATACAAATCGGATCAGAAGTAGAAGGCATCAAAGTCGGACAACGAGTGATCCCCGGTCACAACTCAGCATCCTGGTGTGAAGCGCAGATTCAGAACAGCCGGGATGTCATCCCCGTGTCTCAAGACATCCCGACCGAAACGGCGGCTTTGCTTTCCGTTAATCCAACCACCGCATGGCGTCTGCTGCATGATTTCGTCAAACTGAAGCCGGGCGATTGGATCATGCAAAACGCCGCCAACTCAGCCCTGGGACGTTGCGTCATTCAGATCGCCAAAAATCTTGGACTGAAAACCTGCAATCTGGTTCGGCGCGAGGAACTGATCCAACCACTGCAAGACCTTGGCGCAACTGTTGTTATCGCCAAGGAATTAGTCAGAGCCGATGACATCATCGAAAAAACCGACAACGCAGAAATGCACCTGGGCATCAACGCCGTCGGTGGATTAAGCGTCATCGAAATGGCCAAGGCTATCTCGCCCAACAGCACCATCGTCACCGTAGGCGCTATGGGATTAAGGCCACTGAAAATTCCTAACGGTATGCTCATCTTCAAGAATATCAACTTTGCAGGATTCTGGCTTAAAGCATGGAGTCAAACTGCAACCTATGAACAAAACAAGGAAATGTTCGACGCTATCACATCTATGGCGTTATCAGGAAACCTCAAAATGCCCATTGCGGCGACCTACAGATTAAACGAAGCCCAGGACGCCATTGAACACGCTTCACAAGGCGGACGCGACGGCAAGGTGCTTTTCAAAATGAAAGATAGCATGAATTAGCATAATATCCATTCACTTTTATCACGAAATATGTTTGCATGGTCTATCCCGACTGGATTAAGAAAAGGATAGACCATGAATTATTTTAAAATCATCAGTTTTTTCGCTTGTTTAATTGTTCTTACTCCTGCTATCGCTCAATCTGTGGAGCCTGTCGTATTATGCGATGAAATGGTCGCCCAATACCTTTCACCCGACAACGGCGCCGGTCCGCTCTGGTGTTACGGCGCCCCATTAGTTGTCCGCACAGGTGAACATATTTTCATCAGCGTCATGGAAACAGGAGAAAATATCCGTCCCTACTGCAACACCCGCTGGCAATTATTTGAACGATCCGATCAAGGATGGGCCAAAGTTCTGGTAGAGAACAAATATCAACAACGCGAACCATGCCCCATAGCCGCTATTTCCAAAGATCAACTGATAATCTCATCTCATCCGGAAATCCGCCGCAGAAGCGACCGGGCCGACGAGAAAGCCTCGTTCTGCGAAGATATTCTGCTCAGCGTCCAATTGAATAAAATCAAATCTCCCCCCGACGCAATTCGCCCACCCTGGCCCGAAGACTTTGAGTTCACCGAACACTCATACCGCGGCTTAGCGGCCAATAAAGACACTGGCGAAATCCTATTATTCAGCGCCATATCCGGCAAACCAGACCAATACTTCATGTACCGCAACAGTGAAGGAGAATGGGACGCACAGGGCTGGATTCATTTCCCGGTCCGGGGATGCTACGCCCAATCAGCCATCAACAACAAAACAGCCCATATAATGGCGGTAGGCGACATCGTAGAACCAGTGCAGGAATGGTGGAATTATAAAAAAGAGCAAACCGGACGCGCCTGGGATTATGTTTTCCGCCGCCTGTTTTATACCTGGACGCCGGATATTACTCAGCAGGAATTCTGTGAATCAATCGAAATAGACAATGTCGACTCCACTGCCGGTCATATTCAAAACCTTGATCTCTGGCTTGGAGAAGACCAGTCGGTCTACCTGCTTTATACCAAACGAACCGTGCAAAACGCCATGATGCGCGACAAATTCTTTCCAGACATGAAATTGACCACATCTTTAGAATGCGTTGAATTGCGTAAGGGTAAAATCCAACGCCGCTTCACCCTGTCCAAAGGCGGCGAGGGCTTAGAATCCCCAACGCCATCATACGCCCGCTTCCACGCCACCCCCAACGGGAATCTCTATGTAGTAGCATCAGAAAGCGGCGCCAACTGGATTCAACAAATTCATCCGCAGCAAGGCGAGAAAGTCGCTATCCCCTTAAAAAATGCGTTCTCAACCTTCTTCACCGCAACCGAGCGCGGCGGATCAGATAAATCCAATTACCTGGACATGTTCGGCAACGACCCGAAACCAAATTCCCTACGCTACGCCTGCATCCAATTGCAATAAGATAAAACAAACCTCAGGTCATACATCCCTCTCCCGCCGGGAGAGGGAAAGGGTAAGGGGGAATTAATTATTACCTAATCCAAAACAATAAGGGTGCCAAGGGCAGTGTATTTTCTGCCCTTGATTGAGTCCACATCTTTTATTTACAGTATTCCCACCAACGATCTATAAGTAAGGTTTTTAGGATTTGTCAGAGTGATTTGTCAGGCGGTTTTTGGTTGCCATTTGGCTGATTTCTTCGATGCTTTTATCGTTCCAAAGATTACGTTGCCATTTTGTATAATCAAATGGTTCACGTAAAATAAGGGTTATAAACCGCTCAGCATCTAATTCTCCCATGGCTGTTATTAATGTTTCTACTCCTTTAACTTTTATTTCAGTATCGGTTAACGTGGTTTTCATAATAACCTTCTTATTTGTTCTCCTCCAACAAATCTATAATATCTATTGGAGTAACAATCCTAAATTCATGAATATGATTTAATTTCTTAATTATTATCACTAGTGTCCGGGATACGAGAGCAGAAAGTTCAATAACCGTTTTAAAATACAAGAGTTAGATGAGGTAAAAACTTTTATCGATATGAGATTGACTTTACTCTAAAACCATACTTTTTTTAGGGGATGGTTCATGAGTATCGAAAAAACAGTCTTTTCTCAATTGATGGAGTTATATTCTCCTTATGATTTTCGAAAATGCGTAGAGCGATATAACGGGAATTATCGAGTCAAAAAGTTTTTATGCCGAGATCAATATCTCTGTATGGCTTTTGCACAATTAACCTATCGGGAAAGTCTACGAGATATTGAAATCTGTTTGCGTTCCATGCAAGAGCGGCTCTATCATATGGGTATACGGGGAAAAGTATCCCGCAGCACATTAGCCGAAGCCAACGAGAAAAGAGATTGGCGTATCTATGCGGAATTTGCTCAGGTTCTGATTCATAGTGCGAGAGAATTATACGTTAATGAAGAGTTTGGCGTCCAACTCGATGAAACGGTATATGCTCTAGATGCCTCAACCATTGATCTGTGTTTATCGCTATTCCCCTGGGCGAGATTTCGTAAAAAGAAAGGAGCCGTCAAATTACATACTCTGATTGATCTGCGGGGGAATATTCCAGTCTTCATTCATATTACAAATGGTAAGGTTCATGATGTGAATGTCCTGGATATTCTGATTCCCGAACCGGGTTCGATTTATTTGATGGATCGGGGATATTTCGATTTTAGGCGTTTGTATACGTTAGATCAGGAGCGTGCCTTTTTTGTTACGCGCTTGAAAAAGAATACAAAATTTGAACGCGTCTATTCTCGTCCGGTCGATAAAAGTACGGGTTTGAGGTGCGATCAAACGATTAAACTGGTCAATGCTGATTCGGTTAAGGATTATCCTGGTCATCTTCGTCGCGTGGGGTATTATGACAGGAAAACAGAAAGACGGTTTGATTATTTAACCAACAATTTCGCCGTCCCGGCATTAACGGTTGCCGATCTTTTTCGGTGTCGTTGGCAGGTAGAATTGTTCTTTAAATGGATCAAGCAACATTTGCGTATCAAGACGTTTTATGGAACATCGGAAAACGCTGTTAAAACACAAATCTGGACCGCTATATCAGTCTATGCATTGGTGGCGATTCTCAGGAAGCAGTTGAACCTGGAACAAAGTTTGTATACGATTCTTCAAGTGTTAAGCGTAACACTTTTCGAGAAGAGACCGATTCATCAATTATTTGCTGAACCGGAAATGATGAATCTAGTATTTGTGGAGAATGATCGGTTTCCATTATTCGAGGGTCTGGAAAACGAATGGGAATGAGCAATTCAATGATAAAAGTTGTGAGATTGAAAAATGTCAGTTTCTACACTTTTTATGTAAGTTCTAATAAAGAGAAAATGCAAAAAAGCCTTATTTTGGGGACTTTTTAAAGTGCAGTTTACGCTTTTCTCTATACTGCACTTCATAAACCCTTTAAATTCAAAGAGTAACAACCGGACACTAGTGAATTATTATATCATCAGTTGTAATAAAAAAATCGGCATTGCGCTCAGCCCTTTGATCAAACCACCAACGAAAACTCTCCACTACCAACTACACACTATCTAAAACGCACAATCAAAGTCGGTCCGGGCAACAGAACCTCAATCCCATGATGCTCCGTATCAGACAACACCACAATCTCATTGTCACCCTTTTTCAAAATCGCGGGATCAACATCAACAATACGGTAAAGAAGATCGTGCGCTCCCCGTCCTGCAACGCTTAGTGGATGTCCGTTCAGCGTGAATGGATGCTTGGTCTCACCCTTTCCACCGTCCCAGATAACCACATGCAGCTGAGCCTGCTCGATTTCCTGAGGATTCTCATCTAGTCGAATGACGCATTTCTTCTCTTTATCGGCGCGGGACCAGAAGGGGCGGGGCAAATCTTCCGCTTCATGAATCATCACCTTGGCATCCCGCTTAGGCATATCAAGATTCTGCAATGGTTTTGTGATAAAGACTAAATCTTCATCCTTCTTAAAATGAATCACAGCGCGAACCGCCATATCCTTCTGCGATGGCAGCATTGATACATCCCATTGAACCTGGAAAGGCGCCGCATCATCAACGCCTAAATATGCCTGGGATTCGCGGTCTTTAGTGAAGCCATGCCAATCCAATCCCTCTTGGTTGCCGTTTTCGTCATAGCCCCGGTAATACCCCTGGAAAAGGACGCTTGATATTTCAGATTTAAATTTGTCAGGTATATTTACATGGAAAGATAAGGTTTCTTTAGAATCCTGATTTGAATCAGAGTGCACCTCAGCCTCAAATTCACTTAGCCCAATTTTGGATAAACTTGGATGATCGGGCTGCAATGTTGCACGCAGGCAGGCATTATTGACGATATAATGCCCCCAGAACGTGGTTCCCTGGTCACAGGCGAACTGGAATGCATTATAACCATTCACTAAATCCGTGATTTTCAATGGAATCAGCGGGTATTGATAAGTGCAGTTTTCCGCTTCAGATCCAACTTTTGGAATAGCATAAGTACTGCGTCCATTTATAGAGACGCGCTTGTTCATGGTTCCCGGATGGCCGCCCCACAGTTCGAGATAAAGATGCGCATCTTGAAGCAGGTGGGGATACTCTTCCATCTTGATCAACATCATGCCATTGCCGCGCACCTCGCGCCGTTCTTTATACTCAGACAACACGGTTTCTGGGGAATTTACCCGGAAATTACCGTTATACTTTGGATTCCCGTTTTCGATACCCGGTTCATACCAAAACTGGCGCACAAAAACTCCGCCCTCAGAATATGCCGGGCAAGATAAAACCAACAGCATCAATAAACAATTAAGCCATATAATAGAATAAAACATGCGTCTTATCATTATAAAATCCTCCATTAAAGTCGTTCTCGAAATCCCTTTTGCAGGTTCTAGAAAAATCCTGGCGCTGGCTACGAACTGACATCGATAATACACACTCAATGATTTCCTTGCGCTTCTAAAGGACATCTGTAGATTTTATTGCTTCCATCAGTGAATTTAATGGTTAATTCCATTTCTGTCCCGCTTGGAATATATTCACCACGGTGAGGATTCCATACAAATATACGAAGATGATGCGGGGGGGATAATTTTGCATTCATGTCGCCTACCAAACTCTGTACTACTATTCTCCATGAGTTCATACTGTTTTGGGTTGTCCACTTGTTTTTTGAAGGCTTGATATGCACAGGTAAATGTTCTTGTATTGACATAAATTGAATGGTTTTACCACGCAAGTCCTCGCCTATATATAATCCGAACTCCATATCAAGCAACCCATCTGGTTGTTGATTTACTATTCCCGTGCAATCAGATGTAATACCGGCAAACCAGAAATTCGTTGCCGCAACCGGCTGCCATAACCAGATTACAAAAAAGGCAATAGTTATTCCGGCGCCAAGAAATGATTGATAGATAACGCCCGATTTTTTGGAGAATACTCGGTTTAAAACGGGATTCAAAAATGATGATTCAAACGATAAAAAGCGGAATAACCGATTCCAGACCAATCCAACCACGATTATAAATAATGCCGCAAATGAGGCCCATAAACCAATGATATCTATCAGTTGGGATTGATAGCGCAATTCCAAGAGACCGTTGAGGGCTTTGACTGTGATATATTTCCCCGCATCAAAAGATTCATCATACCCTATATATTCTTCGATTGGCGTCTCCTGACCATCAAGAAAAGCCCGCCACTTGCGGAAGCGGGATACGCCAATTCTCACCCGACCAGCCTCGTTCATGCCGCTTAAGCGAATGGCCAAATAGTTTGGCTCATTGGAGATGATTTCCGCCATGCCTTTGACGCCGTTCACAAACTGAACAGGCGTTTCCTGGTAATCAGTGCTTTTAAATAGATAGATATCTCCAAAAGAATGGATGATTTTAGTATTCGGCTTTTTGGTTATATTGCGTGCCACGCCCTCGCCAAGGGCTGCAATATATTTTGCGCCTGATAATGCGGAGTTCAGAACATCATTTCTAGTACTTCGAGTGGTAAGCAGCATGGTTGGCATATAGCGGGGTGCAATAATTCCATATCCATATTTATAAGGTATAGAACTCTCCATAATATTGGTTTGAACATCAATCCTTGGACCGGAAATAGGTTTTAGGAATTGGTTCTCATCCAATGAAGGCGCATCGACGGCATTGAGATAGCGCATCATCCGACCAAAATTGTTGGCGTAAGGCGGATATGATTCACTAGAAGCAATCGGGAAACTATCCCTGAATGAATATTTTTCATCTAAAAGATTAGTGACGCCCACTATGGCTGGCGCCATAAAACAAATGAAACATGCAAACAGCAGACATTTCCAAATTGTTGCAGTAACTAATTGAAATGAACTAATTGATTCAGATGAGTAAAAACCGGAAAAGATTCTTCTCCAAAACTTAGATAATTGTGGTTGTAGCTTTTTTAATAATTCACAGCACATTCCCCCGGCCAGTAAATAGCCCATCAATTTCGCCAGGCCTGCATAACGGTGTAAAGGCATCTTAATAATGAGCGACGAGAACCACTCTGAATGAAAACACTGCATCCAAAATGCGTTATTAATTAATAAAAAGAGACATGCTATGATTGAAAAAGATCTGGGCAACATTTTACGGGATAGAAAGCCCCAGAAAATTCCAAAAAAACTAAGCGCCATAATTATCGGCGGCGAATTTTCAAATAACCGGGCATTAATTATTCTAGAGGCCAACCATGATAGAGGGCTCAAAGGAGTTCCAAAAGGAAGCATCCAGATTTGATTGGCCATAATAGGCAATAACCACCAACCGGACAGCGCTAAGCCCAGACCGATAAAAATAATATTCCGGGCAATTCTACGCAGGGCTAATTGGCGGTCTTCTTCGGATAAAATATATACGCCAGATATGATGATCGTTGTTAAAATTAATGCAGGAAGCGTGAATATATGGCTAATAATCGACGCCATAACCAGTAAAGATAAGCCTGCCATCTTCAATGGGCTAACAGCGCTTTTTAGATAAAGCCCATGCATAATCATTGCCAATATCATAAGCCCATTGGCCAATGTCATGGGCCACATTCCGATAGAGAAGCACTGCCCCCATCCCATCAGACCCATATCACCCACATCAAAAGCCATTAATCCCGCCGCCAGAGTTCCGGCTTCTATGCCAAAGAGCAAGCGGCCTGAGATATAGAGCGATCCCAGCAGGATAAACCAAGCCGCAAATACCGTAGCGATATACGCGCAATCAGGTGACAATAAGAAGAAGGAGAAAAGACGAATAAGGCAGAATAATATTGCCCCGCCCGGCGGATACAGATCATTCAATGGAATTCCTGCGCCAATACTTGAAGTCCAGGGCAATAATGTTCCATGACTCCATAACGACGATTCAGTTAAATAACAGCGCAGCATATGCGTGGTATGATCAAAAGTTGATGGGAAGCCCCCGGCGAATAATGCCTTGAATCGGATTAAGCACAATATTATCAAAACCAGAGGTACGCATGTCTCACGAATAATCCAACGAACTCGCTCTGAAGAATACTCCCACACCGTAATTCCGAATCGGAATACAGCCAGGATAACAATAACCGCGATTATAGATTGGCAAAAAGCATGAAAGAACGTGGGGCGCAGAAATCCTATAGATATACCATTTCCAGCAATATCGTTACTAATGAATCCTATCAGCCCCAATATAATAAAAACTAGTATTTCCCATGGATTAAATTTCACTTTTAATTATGAACCATTTTCTGTATTTTGTGTTTTATGCACAATGATATTTTTGTGATTCTTCAGAAGAAACAACAGAATAAACCTTATCAAAAAATCAGTACGCAAATTTCATATATGGCAATTTTCTATATATATGATAAAAGATGATATTCGATACTCATAAAGTACAAATATATTCGCCATCTTGGTTATAACTTTCGTTTTATTTAAAACAATTGTAAAGAGACAAAACGTATCTAGCCCCGAATGGTGGGCTAAAAGTGATAGCGTTCCACCAAAACCACTCTAAATCCAGATACGCCTAGGCTTTAATCTGAATAGTAATATTATAGAATAATAAAACTATTCTAAATGTTGGAGGGAACAGATAATGAATACGCATGATATTTCTAGACGCAGTTTCTTCAAAACAACTGGCAGCATCGGCTTAACCGCATCAATGGCTGGATACGCCTATGCATCCAATAAATCAGACGCCGATCAGTGGGCTATTGCGTGCCGTGATGGACATTTGAGTAATGTAAAAGCACCGCATGTCTGGGCGGCCATGAAGCAGATCGGCGTCACTGGCGTCGAAGTTGATATTAATGAGAAACTTGAATGCCCTAATCTGTTTCACAGCGCAAAGAAATACGCCATTGATTCACCCAAGTCAATCACTGAATTACAGAGCGACCTCGAACAACATGGCATGCATGTAGCCGCTTTCATGATGGCCAACCGTTTCGATGAACGCCCGGAGATGGAAGTGCAATGGTGTTCCGGCGTAGCTAAGGCCGCTAAAGAAATGGGAGTTAAGGCTATAAGAATTGATGTTGTGCCCCGCAAAATCAAAAGAGAAGATTTCCTGCCTTTCGCCGTTAAAATGTGCAAAAGCATCTGCCAGTTAGTTGAAAACAGCGATGTGCATTACGCCATAGAAAATCACGGCAATACAACCAACGATCCCAAATTCCTCAACGCACTATTTAAACAAGTCGGTTCAGATAATTTGGGTTTAACCCTGGATACCGCCAATTTCTATTGGTATGGTCATCCGCTTGCCAAACTGTATGAAATATTTGAAATGTTTGCTCCGCGCGCTTTCCACACTCATTGCAAAAGCATTAATTATCCAGAAGATAAACAAAATGTTCAACGTGAAATGGGTTGGGAATACGGCAAATACAATTGTCCGGTCTACCAGGGCGATATCGATTTCGCCAAGGTCGTAAGCATACTAAAGAAGGTGAATTACCAGGGCGACTTATGCATTGAAGACGAGTCGCTGGGCAAATTCCCAGAAAATGACCGCGCTGATATCTTACGCCAGGAAGCGAGTTATCTGGCAAAATTAATATGACTTATACAAAATCAAAAGCCCCTCTTCCGACAGGAGAGGGGCTGACAATATCTTTAATATTATAAAATTCTGCAATTAGGTCAGCGAAAAATCAAGCGCCTGGAAAAGTTTACGGGCTGCATCGAGCAGGCTTTTCTTCAGTTTTTTACTGCGATCCATATCACTGGGATCAACCTCCAACTCTACGCCGACAAAAGTTTTCTCCGCCCAACCGCGCTGTCCGCTATGTGCGGGTTGGACATAAGTGATAAATTCCGGCGCGCGCATACCATATTGAGCTTGCGCGAAGCGGTTCATATCTGATATGACGTCAGCAGCATCTTTTCCACAAACCTCACGGGATATTTCAACATCAAAAGATAACCGGAAACAATGAGACAACTCAGCCCGTTGGATCACAAAACCTAGTCCAGTTCGCTGAACATCACGTTTTTTACTCATTTTCGAGAGATAAAACTGAGCCTGTGGACTCATTCCAACATACTTAAAAAGACCGCTATCATTATCCGGCGCCGATAGAATGCCTTCATGTTCATTGAGTTCGTCATAAATATCTGTTATCAGATCAACTAGTTGCTTACGAGCCAGTTCGCGTGAATAGTCGCTGTCCATGCTATATTTCTCCAAAGATGACTGCAATCTCAAAAATTTTTATCCATGACTTTATATTATCTGGTTTTGATTTTCACGCAGAGGGCAAGAGTGAGATAGAATCTAAAAAGAGAACAAAACAGAGGAAAGACAAACATGGATAATTTCAGAAATGCCATGTTGCTCACAGCAATCCTATTTGCATATAGCGCCGGTCATTCAGGCGCCTATGATGATCGAACAAGTAATAAAAGCAAGGCCAAACACCTTAGCGATCCGAAACCGCTTAAAATGTATAAGCCACCTTGGTGAAGATGCTGTTATCCGTCTCTTTAGTATAGTTGAAACTGTTATCAATCTCTTCGCGGTAACTGACGCTGTTAAAAACCAGGTAGAATTTGGCGTTCTTCACAAATTCCCAACCATAGATCACGCTAATATTGCCAACGCTGGCATTGCGGTGTTGCAGCGACGTCTTAAGCCACATATCATCGGTAAAGTAATAATCAAAGACAATCCGGTTCAACCAGACGGTATGTTCTTCACCCCAAGGCTCTTCTTCCAGACGTATCGTAAAATCATAACGGATGGGCCAGCTTTCAAATGGCTTAAAGTTCTTCTCTATGTTGATTTCGTTATAATCCGTCTCTTCAAATTCCCCGCCCGCCCAGGATATTTCGATGGATTTCCAAAAGTCAGATGAAAAGAGCGAGAATCCAGCGCTGGTCCGCGTATTGTCGTATGGATCATGGAAATCAAAACTTTGCCCGAATTCCAGGCCGAAATCATTATGGAACACAACTTTTGAAAACATGTCATAATCACGTAGAGTCGTTTCACTATCTTCGTTTTCATACAGTTCCGTACCTAAACGGCCATAAAGCATTTTATAAAAGCGATCATCCGATTCATGGCTATACTCAGCTTCGGCGAATGGACCAAAAATATCCCGGCGTGGAATATACCCCAACACAGGATCAAATCCTTCAGAGATGCCCAAATAACCTACATCAATATCAATGGGATATTTCTCAAACTGAATAACGTTATAGCCCAGATAATCCAAACGGTCTTTGGAATATCCACCTAATCCATCATCAAGGCGTTCATCCGATACAGAACCCTGAAAACGGTACTGCCAATCATCATGCAGAAAAATATTCCCATCGAAACTTGCAACCCGCGCATGTCCATCATCGAATTCAGAATCGCTCAGGTAATACCCCAGAACAGATTTCTCTCCGATGCTCTGAGTGGTTCGAAAAACCGAGGAATTGCCCTCATGCTTGTCGCCATGCACAACATCACCCTGAATATTCAGCAACGAAAACTTGTACTTATTCCATTCGCCGCTCATCTGGGCGCCGGTTTGTATATCCGTAAAACGGCGGCTGTAATAGAGGCTCTGCCGCATCTCAAGCAATTCGTTCCCTTCACGGAAGAAGAGACGCTTTTCCGGTAGAAAACGTTCCGTATCACGCAATTCGATAGTATCCGCATCAGCCTCTACCTGACCGAAATCTGGATTCAACGCCCAAGCTGTAGTAATGGAAGGAGTAAGACGAAAACTGGCGTCAATCCCCGCCTGAAAGAGAGTGTCAGAATCACCATTAAAATCATAACGCCCGCTTACATAAGGCGTGATTTCCAGGTTACGGTCAAATTCACTATCAACCAGATCCAATCCGGTTACATGACCGAAATTACGGGGTTTGTAATAATCTGTTGGAGAATAACTCCAAAAACTGGTCGAATCGAGCCGGGGTATCACACGGGTAAAATTAATGCCCCAGGATTGATTATCTGAACGATGATAATTGAGAATGGAAAAGGGTATGCTCATCTCAAACACCCAACGGTCTTCAAGAACCTTGGCGCCCAGTTCCCATTCCGCCGACCATCCATGATTAAAAACTCCCGATGGTCCTTCATTGGCATCAACACGGGTTCCCAGTGGATTGGAGAAGAAAGCATATTTCGAACGATGAGAATGGGTTGGATCAAGATGAACTTCAATAGCATCATCAACGCCGAAATAAGATCGATCTTCACGCCGTTCAGTTGCGTGAAGTTCACTGATATTATCATCTAGACATTCAACTGCGATATATATATGCCTCTTGGTATACGCCACGCGAACCACTGTTTGTTGACTGGCGGCTTCCTGCGTTCGAATATCGATAAAATTGGACGTCGTCTCGCAATCCGCCCAAAACGGTTCATCCAGCACCCCATCGACGTTAATCGAGGCTTCCACTTTCAACGCTTGAAACGAAGGAACATCCGCATCGGGATCATCATGAGCATCCGCTTTGGATGCGCAAAAGCAACTAATTAAAATTGCGCAATGAATTATAATTTGGCTAAGGAAGAATCTGATTTTCATATTATTAAACGCTTATGTTTTTCCGCTCTAATAAATTTCATCAATGCATATCAAAAAAATTATTATAATTCAGGAAGGAGAAATACAATTTCTGCCTAAATCGACTTCTCGTGGTGTTTAATTAGACCAATAAATACTCAAAGGTCAAGGATTCCAGATATTATATATAAGTATCATTGGTCGCTGCAATCCTGCAAATTGTTCCATAAATAAGAACACCGATTAAATGAAGCCAATAAATATTAAATCGATACATTTATTGAAAACTCTTTATTTTGAATACTTTAATGATGGAGTTTCACCATACTAATTGACAAATTGCTCTAGACTTATCTCTCTTATTTCGAAACAATGTTTTTTGATTAAAAACAACGCATCCCATAGTTTTATATTAAGAAACAGCATTCTTTTATCTAAACCAAAGGTAATAAAAAATGCAAATAATTCCAGAAATTTATCTTGTCGGCAGCCAGGATTGTTTTCTCACTTACACTGATTGGTACAGCCCGGATTGCGAGTATATCGATTGCAATGTTTTCGCGCTGAAACTAACTGATAAAATCATATTATTTGATAGCGGAAATGGCGCATCGATTGAGCAGATTTTTGATAATATGATTGCCTGGAATCTTGATCCAGATAAAATATCACACTGCTTCCTCACTCATCCTCATTTCGACCATGCCGCTGGCGCCTCTTGTCTGAAAAATAAGGGAATCCAAATCGTCGCCCATTCCATCTGCGCCGATGCGGTAGAGTCTGGAGACGCCAGAACATGCCCCTACCTGTATCATAAACCTTTTCCAAAATGCGAGGTGGATATCGTCTTACAGGATGAAGATCATTTAACTATCGGCGATTTCAAGATTGACGCGCTGCACACTCCAGGACATGCGGATGGTTCGTTGGTATATTCATTCGAATGGCGAAACCGCAAAATATGCGTCACCGGAGACTTAGTCGCCGAATCAGGCAGTTTGGGATGGGATGGCAGCATTGACTTCAATCGCGCCAAATATATCAATAGTCTGAAGCAGGCAGCGAAACTCCAACCAGACGTTATTCTCCCCGGCCACAGACGCCCGGCCTTATCACGAGGCTCAATCTGGATCGAACAGGCCTTAAACCTGGCGATAATGAACTGGGGCGGGGGGTCATAATATCACGCTCTATCGTCATATCTTTTTGAATAACGTAATACTATAATAGTACTGATAAAAATATCTTTCAGGACTATATCAATGCATCTTCATGACGGAGTTATTGATCCATCAACTGTAGCCGTCGGATTCGCTGCTGCTGCGGGACTTTTCGCCTGGTCGGCTTATCGCGTCCGCGATGAAGAGATTCCCCGGATCGCCGTTCTGACCGCCGCTTTCTTCGTAGCGTCTCTGATTCATATTCCGGCCGGTCCATCCAGCGTTCATCTTACGCTGAATGGTCTTACCGGAATTTTGCTGCGCCGCAGGGCTTTTCTGGCTTTCCCGGTAGGTCTCTTTTTACAAGTAACTCTCGGACACGGGGGATTATCAGTCATCGGGGTTAACGCCTGCATCTTCGGCTTTCCGGCATTCGCCTCGTGGCTGATCTATGATATTCTCAGCCGGCGCGGCGAGAAGAATTATTTCCTGTCTGGCGCCGTTAGCGGCGCTTTGGCGGTCTTCTTATCCGGTTTAATGCTGGGCGCCGTGCTTTGGCTGTCAAGTGAAGAGTTCAAGGGATTCGCCGAGTTCGTCTTTATCGCTCATATCCCTCTTATGATAATGGAAGGCATCATCACTGGATTCGTCATCCAGTTTCTTTCACGCGTGCAGCCATCGCTGGTTCGTAAAGGAGCATCATGAAAAAGTTACTATTAATTATCAGCATCATCGCAATTATGCCATGCCTGGCCCATGCCCACCGTATGGATATCGACTGTTACATGCAGGACAACGCGCTTGTGATAGAAGCGTGGGTAGGCAAAGACGATGCCGTGGTTGACGGTGAAGTAAGCATCACCAATAGTGAAGGCGCCATATTAACCACAGGAACCACCGACAAACAGGGACGCTTTTCATGGCAGCCCCAAACCATGCAGGATATTACCATCACCATCTACGCCGGAGAGGGACACAAAAAGACCCTCGAAATTTCTCAAGCGGAATTGACCGAACTCTTCAGCGCTGTCAATCTTAATGAACCCGAAAATAACGCAGCCAGCCCTGATTCCACTAACGCTCCGGTACAACCCGGCGCCTCATCAAGACGGTCGATATCCACAAAGAACGCCTTCGGAGCGCCGGAACGGATCACCATAGCATTATCATTCCTGGCAGCCCTGACCGCTGCATGGCTTTCATACCGTAACAACAAAACTCTGAAAGAAATTCAAAAGGCTCTCCAAAATAATGAAAGCCGAGATTGAACATTACGCCAGACAGGATAGCCCAATTCACCGTTGGGACGCCCGCTGGAAACTGGCCTCGCTGATTATCATCATCTTCACCATGGCCGCAGTGCGCCGCACTGATGTAGCCCTGGCCTCACTGATTATCAGTGCGACGTTGGTCATTTTATGCCGCCTGCCGCTCTCGCTGATAATGCGCCGCTTAGGAACCCTGCATATATTCCTGGTTCCATGCTTCATCATTCTGCCTTTTACTGCATCAGGAAATCCCGTTTCGATTGGTCCTATTACCATTAGTATAGATGGAACCATCTTCGCTTTAACCTTATATCTTCGCGCGCTGGCCATTGTGTTAGCCTCAATCGCCCTGCTCTATTCAACATCCATGAGCCTGTTGTTACGCGCTGCTGAAAGGCTCTATGCTCCACGGGTTTTGATCCAGGTAACCCTGCTGACCTATCGCTACATATTTACCCTGGCCAACGAATTGACTTCTATGCGATGGGCGCTGGCCACGCGGGGCTTCCACAGCCAGATGAATTGGCGCACTTACCACACCCTGGCTAACATGGTGGGAATGACTCTGGTACGCAGCCTGGAACGCACTGACCGCATATACCGCGCCATGCAATGCCGGGGATACAATGGATCAATGAAGACGCTGCACCAATTCGCAACCCGTCCATCGGATTACCTGATCTGCGCCGCATGTATCATAACCGCAGTATTATTACTCCTGGCGGATACATGTATGGTGGGCTAAAAGCGAAGCGTAGCCCACCTTTTTACTAAACGACTGATGATAAAACATCAACTAATAGAAAAGAGAAGACGCCTTTGAGTTGCCTTATAGAAGTTGACCACCTATCATTCCAATACGCCGATGGACATCAGGCCTTGAAGGATATCTGCCTGCATGTCAAACATGGGGATCGAGTCGGCTTGGTTGGCCCCAATGGCGCAGGTAAAACCACCTTTTTCCTGACATTAGCTGGAGTGATAGACAATTTCACAGGCGCCCTACAAGTA
Organism: bacterium; assembly: GCA_963662285.2. Lineage (GTDB taxonomy): Bacteria > Hinthialibacterota > Hinthialibacteria > Hinthialibacterales > Hinthialibacteraceae. Next base: position 1,156,070 of record CAXXMV010000002.1, on the reverse strand, counting down.
GCCCAATGCGACCTGACCACCCCGGAAGGGCGCAAAGCGGTTCACCGTAAACTGGGCATTGTATTTCAGACGTCCGACGATCAACTTTTCAACGCCAGCGTGTTGGAGGACATCGCTTTCGGTCCTCTGAATATGGATATGGATAAAGACGAAGCCCACCGGCGGGTTAATCAGGCTATGGAGAGCGTAGGATTAAGCATGGATTTCAAATCACGCCTGCCCTTCCATCTTTCCGGTGGAGAAAAGCGCCGCGTAGCCATAGCGGGAGTTCTGGCCATGAATCCCCAGGTGCTGCTATTAGACGAACCATCCAGCGACCTCGATCCACGCGGTCGCCGCGAGTTAATCGAAATCCTCAACAGCCTTGAAATGACGCGCATCATCTCCACCCACGATTTGGAGTTCGTCCTGGAAACCTGCACCCGCGTAATACTCTTCGACGAAGGACGCCTGATAACCGACGGCCCGGCGCAAGAGGTGCTATCTAATCAAGAATTAATGTTGAAGCATGGCCTCGAAGTCCCCCGCAGTTTGATATAACAAACTTAAACCATACTTTCCCCTCTCCCGCCGGGCTGATCTTTACCCATAAGTTATGTTTTGATGAATGGCTATGAAGGTATCAATATGGGTGCCAAGGGCAGTTCTTTCTGCCCTTGACGAAAAACTATAGAGAAAAGGAATATTTCATATGATCTTACAGCTTTATTAACATCATCCGGTTGTAAATAACCTACATAGTTCACCATTGACTCTATAAGTTCATTGTGAATCCCTCAAACAAAATTAACATATATTTGAATAGTATCTCTTCAAGGTAGAGTAATTGTGTATATTTTAAAATCAGACTATACAATATACCAATTTTATGTATCATCAGAGTGTAACTTGCGTTTTTTTAGTAATATATATAGTTTTTATACAAAAAAACACAAAGGAGAAAATCATGAATAATCAAAAAAAAATGGTCCGAAAAAATCATCATGCCTATTGTGGTTGCCCTTATAGGTATCCTGGGAACTTGGAAAATCACGCAAACTCAAATAGACAATACTATAACTTTGACTACGGAACAAAGTAAAATTTCACAGCAACGCTCTGACCGAGAATATGAATTTAAGATGATTGATCTATATATTCGCGCAAAAGATAAAAAGGAAAAAGAGTTGTTGTTGAATTTGATACGAGTACTAAATACAAATGCGGCAAGCATATTATCAGATTTACTTAAAATAGACGGAACAGTACCGGAAGCACAAATCATCCATGCAAATTTATTAAAAGTAGATGACTTGTTGAATCATATTGTTGAGAAAGCTCTTGATAACGCTTATAAAATCATAGAAATATATGAATCAAATGCCGTTTTAAGGAAAGAGATAATTAACAAAATTTTTGCTCAAATATCATTGGAAGAAGAAAGAACAAAACAGAGGAATGACTATTCAGTTTTTTCTCTATCGAAAATTGGTAAATTTGAGTGTTCAAGAGATCAAAAAGAAACACTCAATAAAATGAAAGAATTGAAAGAGTATGGACCTAACGATCAGTATACTAAGTATGTAGATATCGCATACGGTAATGCAAAAATTAATGAATCGGAATAGCCCTGTAGACCATATGGAACGACCAGATCCGTGATCGTAAGGTTGTAGCGGTTTATACCGATACAACAAAGCAGAGGAAATCTGCAGAAGATCGCGGATTAAAACCAAGTGGTCACAAAGCCGCATGCGAAAAAAGAGCCGATCATGAAAGATTATACCACAATGTACGTAGGGATAGACGCGCACAAGAAGAAACATCAAGTCAATATTCTGAATGCGATGGAGTCAGAGGGGAGTGAGTGTACTGTAAAGAATATAAAGAGAGAGATTCAATAATAAATAAAGTTACATAGGATTAAACAAAGCGAAGCGTGATCCATCAAAAACACTCAAAACTTATCAAAAAAAGATACATAAGAAGGCGCTTTTAATTCGTATACATATATTGCATATGATGATGAAGATGACGGTCCAGAGAGGGTAAATATATACTGATCCCGGACTACCATATGTGAATTTCTGCCTTTCCACACATAAATCTCTCTGGGGATCAATCCATCCATCTCGTATACTACGATTTTATCACGCCACGTTTTTGAAACATAATACTCATCAAACGGAATCATGTTATTGAAATAATAGTTCAAATCAGTTTCAAATATTTTCATGGGCGATGCGGGATCAGATAAATCATAAATCTCTGATTTATTCGGTTCATAATTAGTTATCAAGTTATTTATATATAAATGCTCATCAATTTTACCTATTGATTTTGCATTCATTGCAAAGATCGAGTTTACAATTTTTGGCGCTTCCTCGCTGAATACATCTACAATGCTTAAAACCCTGGAAGTTATATCCCAATCATGATCACCCACGCCGCCCAAAATATAGATGTACGAATCGTTGTCCCAGATTAATTCTGAAATAAAGTTTGATCCAAAGTCTAGGATGCCAATTCTTTTCGGGGCGGTTGGATCTTCTATATTTAATAATTCGATTTTACTTGCCTTCATGTCCAGGTAGGGAATCAGAAGCGCTGTATTATCACGAATATAAATATACCCGCCATACATTTCATAACCTTCCGGTTTATAGGTCGCCTCTAAAAATGGATTATAAGGGTCTTGAATATTTACAATTTCCAGTCCGTTTTCAGCAGTCAAATAAACATGATTACCCTTGGCTTGAGAATTATATATAGGATTTGCGTCGGGATAATAATTGTTCCTATGCTCTGAAGATTGGTATACAGCGGCTTCTTTTCCATTACGTATATCAGAGTAATCGATCAAGCTTATTCCAGCGGAATAAAAATGTTCCCGCTCCCCTCCCCCTGCAACATACCATTTCGTAGTAACGATTACAAAATCATCATGGCAATACATATTGCCGAATCCACCCGAAGGCCGATTTAACAGTATAGTCCGGCTGATTGAATCAAAAGCAAGCGTATCGGCGGGCTGCGAATGCGGGCTTAGAGTAAAAATCAGTAAAAGTAATAATGCCAATTTCTTGAGTATCATTTTACTTACCCCTTAAATATAGACAAGTTTCAACAACGGGCGCCAAGAGCAAGACCGCGTTGCGTCCAGGCCTTGATGCGAATCACGTTTTTATATACTCCTCACATATCACTCAAAAACCGCCCAATCCTCCACAGCCGTATCTGGAACATGGCTGGAGAATTCATATACCTTCAAGTCTTCACAGGCGATATAGAGTCTGGCGTCATCCGGCGAGAAGCCGCATGCCGTCATGATCATTCCAGGATCATAGCGCAGCAGCACATCATGGGTTTCCGCATCCACCAGCGACGGCAGCCCGTCACGTTCGGTTACATAATATTTCTCATCCGAAGAAAACGCCACATCACGGTTAGCGGGCAGAAATTCAAAGGTTTCCACTTCGATTAAATATGAGAAGGGAATGAGAAACCAATTATTATCGACTATTCTCTCTTCGCCGGACATATTAAACGTCAGAAATTTTTCATTATGCATAAAGCGTAATTCTGTAATACCGGGAACTATATTCGCATATCGTATTTTATCACTCCAAATATGCTTCCCTTTAAGATTCCATAAATTTGCAGTATAAACCTGCGTGATATAATGCAGATCAGAACTACTTGTAGTCCATTTCACCAAACCACCGATAAGGTTATTTGATTGATTCTTCTTTTGTATGGCCAATCTCTCAATATGGTACTCAACACCAACAGTTTCACCGTCAATAAATTGCTTGTATTGTAGGCTATAAGAATTTTCCAGTGGAATCTCAGTATCGTTGACGATAGCCGAATCTTTAGCATGAGAGATATTACTAATTTTTGGAGAATCGATTTGTGTAGGATTAATCACATGAGAAGCCGTAACTCTATCAGTTTGAAATATTCTATAATGCTGAAAATAGTAATCTGGAATCATTTGCAAACCAACAAATGAAATATAATAGACGCCAACCATACTATAAACGCTATCGCCATCCACCTCCAAATTATAAATATTAACGCAATCACCCTTCCCGAAAACAGAGTAGTCTCGATCATCAAATATACTTATTGATAAGTCTACAACATTTGAAGGCAGAACAGTTTCAATTGATTGAGCCTGCAATGAAAAAGCAAATAACGTCAGAATAAACCCAAAAGCCTGTTTCATGGTTCCCGTCCCAAGATGAAATGAATTATGACCATTTATAGCATATCACAGAAATACACCAGTAACCATAATTATTTGCAATTACTCAATAATACGCTCTAAGAATTTGATTAAACTACACACATTACCGATATATTCAAGAATTCTAAATAATATCATTGCTTCAAATTTGGAATTAAATCAAACTCATTCTCTTCCATCAACATTTAGATGGACGAAATCCCAAAAATCATGTAAATTGTTTGTATAATAATAGTTAAGAAAAATCATATTTTTTATAAAAGAGATTGGTATGCCTGAATATAACACTGCTAGCAAATTCAATAGCGATGACGTCAACAAAGCGTTTAGCAAATTCAGCACCCTGCTTTCATCCCAAAAAGCGCGGGAATGCCTTGAGAACGCTGAAAATGCTCTGGCTTTCGATACCGAAATATTCGTCCAACCCATCCGGCAGGACCTTGGTGAATGCCTCGATCTAGTCGCAGACATGATCCGCGAACGCGGCACCAATGGACACGACTTGCAGAAATTGATCCCGATTCTGTCCGACTGGCTCGATCCCGGCAGACAATTCTCTCAGGAAGTGGCGCGGCTCGAAAAAGAGATAGCCGATAAAAAACGCAATCACCCGGACTTCGTTTTCGCTTTCAAACTCAAAATACTGATCAATAAATATGGCGAACAACTCAATAATGATAAAATTGATCCCCTCGAATACGGGAAGATTCTAACTAAACACGATCAAGCCAAACACACTCTGGCTGACCACATGCAGAATAAAATCCGCATCGCCCAAAAAGCCCTGGCGCCAGACATGCTCGAACTGGCTCAATGTCAGTTAGAACTCTCGCGGCATCATGAAAAAGTTCTCGAAATCAAACAGGAACTACTCAGCCAGGCCCAAGGCCACACCCGGCACACCCTCAAACACCTTGCTCAAATCTTTCAAGACGCTGAACCGGAACTGGCCGACACCATCCTGGCTCAGACCAACGCCCTAACCACGATTGGCAGTCTGCCTTCTCCCAGCCGCAAAAAAATTCCCAATAACCTGGCCGAATTCAAGCAGGAATTAACCGATCAGGGAGAGAAGATCAAAAATTTCGATAACCGCTTAAAATCCTGCATCGACCAACTACACCAGTTGAAAGAATTCGAAGACGCCATCTTCAACACCTATGGAGACCAACTGCGCTCACGGGGCATCCAATTCAAAAAAGCCCCCAAAGTCGCTAAAACGGGAACCGTCGGCATAACCAAAAAAACGCCCGGCGTAAGAATGGTTAATCGACGTGAATAAGGACTGACCAATCCTCTTAACTGGGGTAACACTATTATAGAATTTGTGTTACTATGCTTTCATCTTAATAATACTCAATACTTTTTGAACAGGAGCATTGATGATGAAACGTATATCTTCGCTATTTATTCTATTGAGCCTTTTATCGGCATCCAGCGCCTTCGCCCATTTCCCCATACTGATCCACGACGCGCCTTTTGCGGAACTTAATAAACCCGTCAACCTGCTCTTCGCCATAGGTCACCCCTACGAACAGGAATACGAAGACGCTGAAAAACCAGAATCAGTTTTCGCTATAACACCTTCAGGCCAAAAAATCCAGCTGATTAACTTATTGAAAGAGACAGTTCACACGGTTAGAGATCAAAAAGCCAAAGCCTTTAAACTGGCCTATAACCCGGAACAAAAAGGCGACCATATCATCGGCTTGAACACATCAATATTTTTCGGCCGTAATCAAAAAGCCTACCAGGATTTCCTCAAAGTATTTGTTCACGCCGAACGCACCGAAGGCTGGCGCCAGAAAACCGGACAACCCATGGAGATCGTTCCATTAACCCGTCCCTACGGATTAGAAGCGGGATTCGTTTTTTCCGGTCAGGTATTAAAAAACGGCGAACCAGCGCCCGGAATTGAAATAGAGATCGAACAGTACCTGGATACACCACCCGACCTCAAAAATCTGCCGCCCGAACCGATGATTACCCGAATCGCAGTAACCGATCCCAACGGCGTATTCGTCCATACCCTGCCCAAAGCCGGATGGTGGATTATCGGCGCCTACGCCGAGGATGTCAAATCAATCCAACACGAGGGCAAAACCTATTCCCTAAACGCCCAAGCCGCAATGTGGGTGCATGTGGAATAGAGGTTTCTTGTTTTTTGTCTGAATCTGGATGCCCAGGATAAAAAGATTAGCAGGATTTTATATACATAGGTGGTCGCCAAGGGCAAGACCGCATTTTGTGTCCAGCCCTTGATGCTAAAGACGGGTGCCAAGGGCAAGACCGCAAAGCGGTCAGCCCTTGATGCTATAACTTACGAGTTTGAGTACTACTCAAAGATCACTCAAAAATCGCCCAATCCTTCACCGCCGTATCTGGAACATGACTGGAGAATTCGTATACCTTCAGGTCTTCGCAGGCGATGTAGAGTTTGGCGTCATCCGGCGAGAAGCCGCAGGCCGTCATGGTTGATCCGGGATCATAACGCAGCAGTACGTCATGGGTCTCTGCATCCACCAGCGAGGGCAGGCCATCGCGTTCGGTTACATAATATTTCTCGTCCGAGGTGAATTCCACATCACGATTGGCGAGGAGGAAGGTGAAGGTTTCTGTGTCTATTAGGTATGAATAGGGCGCCATATAAGGTAGGTCGTCTATATATTTACATTCACCTCCCAAATTAAAAGTTAAAAATTGTCCGTTTGGCGTAAAGCGTAATTCAGTAACAGCTGGCAATCCATAAGTTACTTTATCAGTTTGTACTTTTTTTATATTCTTGCTCCATATATGCTTTCCATCCGGCTTCCAGAAATTCACAGTATAAGTTTCGTAAACATTGTGCCCATCAGTACTACTTGTCGTCCATTCAATCAAACCGCCGATTAGTTTTCTTCCACTATTTGTATTGTATGATGCTAATCTATTAATCGAGTAGCTGTAACAAGTATAAATATCGTTATCGGAAATCGTGTATGGAATATAAGAATCCTCCAAAAAGAGTTCTGTTTTATAGAAGATAGCTGAATTTTTTGTGTTGTCGGTATTGCTAATCCTTGAAGAGACGTATTGTGAAGGAACATAAGAAACGGTTTTATCTTTTATGTTATTCATATAAAGCATGGCATGGCAAAAACTAAATACGGGATAATTAAAGGCTCCCGCACCACCCTGATAGTACCGGCCAACCATACTATAGACATAATCGTTATTCACTTCCAGGTTGTATATGTTAAAATAATCAGCCCAAGGAGGTTGTGAATATACATCTGCAAGAATTCTCTCTGAATAATCTATTGCATCCAATGGCAAAACAGTTTCTATGGATTGAACCTGTAATGTGATGGTAAGCAGCGTAATAGTTAATATAGTGGTTTGTTTCATGATTCCCCCTTCAAGATGCAGACACACCTCACGTATAATAGCATATCATAATAATTCACCAATAACAACAAAAATGCATATTAAAAAACAAAAAAACCCTATCCACCAGCGATCCGGTGAAGAGGGTTTTGATTTCTAAATATATAGACAGGTATTCTCTTAACGCAAGATATTATCTGTCTGTTTGTTCTTCATTCTCAACGCTCTTTTTTTCAACAAGCGCAGAAGAAGGGTCTTCAAGTATGCGGCTTATTTTCAATTCGACCAGCCTCGATTGCATAGTTTTGCGTTTATCAAGGGTTTCCCTGATTTGCTTGATCTTCTTCTCCATAATCTCCAGTTCGATATACTTGCGTTGCAGTTCAAGTTCACATTGTTCTTTAATCAGTGGTTGAAGTTTTCTCTTAAATTCGGCGTTATCCAGCGTCCCTTTAGTTTGTTCTTCTGTCGCCTCAGCCACGACAACCTCAATCTGTTCACGAACAACTTTAGACGCCTCTATGATTTTAACCACTTCCGGGCTGTCTTTACGCAGCCGTTCCATCCGTTCAGGAGCGCTGAATTGTTCTCTTACATAAGACCGCCATTCCGGTCCCCGGCCCCCGAATTCTTTAGGATCAAATCCTCTAGGACCAAGACCTGCACCTCTACCCATGCCCATGCCTTTTCCAGGACCGCGACCCATACCGCTTCCGGGGCCGCCGCGTCCTCCACCCACTCCATCCATAAAACGGTCATAATGACGACCATAATGTTGCCTCATAGGAGCGTCTGCCGATGCGGATTGAACAGTATCGACACTCTTGGCTGGTTCAGCTTTTTCTTCAGCAAAACACCATCCAGGAGAAAGCAGCAAGATCGCTGCTATAACCAATACCGCTGATATTTTCAAATTGCATTTTGTCAAATTACTTGTATTTATGATTCGGTTCATGATTTTCACGCGCTCCCATCAAAACTTGACAGCGAATCCAGATCGAGTGTTGCCTGAAGAAGATCGATATCGTCTTCCACCGTCAAGAGTTCATATTCAAAATCGGTTTCATCGAAACTATCGACGATTTGAGATTGCTGCAATCCCATATGTCCGCCCCACAGCAGAGCCGCAAAAACAGCGGCCCACGCCCAACGCCAGGTACGAAAGCGGGATCGCGTAACCGTATCAGGTTTCTCTGCTATACCTGAAACAGCCGCCGACGCCGCTTCTAGCACGCTTACGCGGATAGCCGGAGCGGGTTGATGAATATCTAGCCTTTTCCCCGCACCGATGATCTTGTTTGCATAATCCAACTCTGCCAGTTGCAATTCAGACAGGGCGCATTGATTCAAAAAAGCCCGTTTATCCTCGCTGTCGTCCGGTTGGTCAAGAAAGTAAAACATGGCTTGCTCATCCGGCATATCCAACGGCGCCTTCATCTGAAACAATGGCGTAACATTGTCTTTTTTTGAATCGCTGTTTTTCTTCATGATCCTATACCTATATAAAGTTATATAAATAAATTCTATCTATACTATTTCCTGCGCTGGCGGTGCATCAAAAGCAATTACCTTTTTCAAACGGTTGACCGCCTGATGCATCCGCGATAAAACTGTTCCCAATGGAGCATCCTGAATTTCAGCAATTTCCTTAAACGGGACATCATGAACCGCCCTCAGGACATAGACTTCACGAATCGCTTCAGGCAATTCAGCAACCGCTTTTTCCAGAACGCCAAGTTGTTCTTGTTCGAGCAAGACCTCCAGCGGTGAAGGTTGGTCTGTCTCAGTGCGTTCAATCACCGAAACGCCCTCGTCGCCATAATTCTCACTATCCTCCATACATCGCTTTCTCTTTCGAAAATGGTCCAGACAATGATTGTGGGCGATGCGATAAACCCAGGATGAAAACTTACCCTGGTCATTGTAATTATCCCGTTGCCGGATCACTTTCATCCAGACTTCCTGAAGCGCATCTTCCGCATCATCCCGGTTGAATAGCAGCCGCAGCAGATAATTGAATATCGGCGTGTGCAGTTCGTCCATTATCGCCTGGAAGGATGTCATATCTCCCTCCTCGCGATAACGCAGGAAAAGCGCTCCTAAATCCAAGGTCGTCCGTGTTTCTTCTTTCATATCACTTAGTATAACGCCTCAATTCAGAATTTATTGACTAAATCGGTTAACAAAATAAATTCTCATAGAAAACATTGGATTTGGACAAAGTCCCATCTTTTGGGGATTTTGTACAACCCCACTGACGCACGTTATTTTGAGAATCGCTCTGGATTGCAAAATTCATTCCTCTCCCGCTCTCCACTAAACTCATTCAACAGGCTAATATTCATTAATCTATTCTAGTACTTACCAACCATAAAGGCCGGATAACAAAGTCCCCTCTCCCGCCGGGAGAGGGATAGGGTGAGGGGGTAGATACCAAGTCCCCTCTCCCCACAAGGGGTAAGGGTGAGGGCTAGATACATAACACTATTTAGATTTATAGTTTTTAATTTACTCCAAATACGATTCTATTTAGTTGTAAATATTAAACTTAAGCACATTAGACCAGTCAAGCAGGTTGTTCGCGCCAAGTATAAAGGAGCCGAATCGTGGTTGTTTTAATTGTCATAACGCTGGGAACGGCTCTTTACCTATATTCAATCAAATGCCTGAAAGCCCCGATTTCCCCATCAATTAGAAGTGGTTTAACCGCTTGCAGGATCATTTTCCTGCTTGCGTTGCTATATTTATTCACGTTGCCCTATATCCGTGAAATATTGAATATTTCCACTCCTTCTACACTATATATAGTATTAGATGATAGTTTGAGCATGAGTTATCCGGCTGATCCACCAACCATGACAGGCCAAGAAGGGCCATCAAGGTGGGATGAAACCATCAACCAATTAAAAAACAAAGGTTTAATTGATTCCTGGGAAAAAAAAGGTTTTGAACTGCGCTATTCGCTTCTTTCGGATATCTCAAGCGAATACGCTTCGAGTAAGCCTTTTGGATTATCCCAGTTCCCCATATCGGCGACGCCATCCTATCCTTACTCTGATATTGGCTCAGTAGTCAGCAGTTTCGCTGAATCTATATCGCCGGATATTACATCAAAATTATTACTCTTCACCGATGGAAGATGGAATCTGGGGCAAAATCCGATCTCATCCTCTTCTCTGTTAACTGCGGCTACCCGCCAGATTCATCCTCAGGTCTATACCTTCGGCATCGGAACCGCCAGTCCTATTCAAGACATTATTGTTGATAGCATCCAGGCGCCATCTTCCGCTCGATCTGGGCAACCGATAGAGCTTCGCGCTCACATTATTATTAGAGGCGGTGATCCGTCGGCTATATATAAAACCCGCATGACCGTCCAAAACCGCTCCGGCGATATGATTGTCGAAAACCAACAGGATATCTCTCCAGAACCGGATATCAGTGATTTGAACCTTTCTTTCGACATCCCCGATCTCGAAAAAGGCTACTATATTTTAAGCGTCGCTGTCGATCCCATGCCGGGCGAGTGGATAACATCCAACAACCGCCAGATTAAAGGCATCAAAATTCGCGACGCCCAAGATAAAGTTTTACTAATAACCTCTGCTCCCGATTGGGAATTCAAATATCTCAAACGAACTCTGGAAGACCAAAAAGCGCTTAGCGTCAATGCGTTTCTGCATCACCCGAATGGCTTGTCCGCTTTGGGAGACCGCTCCTGGATCGATAGACGCTCAGACGCCGCTCCCACAGAGGATACGCCAAAATATAAGCACCTAACTGAGCTGCAAGACCAATTAAACCAATGGCCTGTGATTATTCTGCACAACTTTGCTTTCTCAATCGACCACATTGAGTTCATCAATCAATTACGCCAATATGTTGAAGAAGGCGGCGGGCTTATTTTCATCCCCGGACCCAATAATGCAGGGATGCCTCCCCAGGTTTTGCAGGATGCCGCACCGGCCCCGGTTGCGCGCGCCTTCACTCCTAAGATGAGGGCTGCCTTGGCGAAAATTGGTCTTGATTCCGATGCCCCCTTTGCAGAACTTATCCAAAACAATCCTCAACTGGATTTACCGCCGCTTAGTGGATATGTAACCGCCAGGCCGCAATCAGACAGCGCTAAATTATTACTAATGGGCGAAGCAGCCATGAACGAGCAAGTTCAATTGGTAACCCTGCACCGCTATGGCTTAGGCCGCATCGTCATTCTCTCAAGCCGATCCTTCTGGAGATGGAACCTGTTAACCGGCAAAGATTTGTTAACTCCGTTTTGGATGACGGTTCTATTCCAAAGTTGCCCACGGCTAGAAGAACAATCCGGCGAAGTGCAAATTGATGGCTATCTCTTTAATTCCTTCGATTCAGTACGCATTTCATATCGGTCAGCAAACCAAATTGGCGCGGCAACGCCTTCCAGCGGCATCGGCATAAACGTCCGTGGACCATCAAGAAAAGAGACCATCTGGCTTACCCCTTCAGGAGATGCTCCCGGCGTTTACGAAACCCGATACACCCCAGTCGAACCAGGCGCCTATCAGGCTGCCACATTCACAGAAAATGCCAGCGCAGAATTCCGCGTCGAAAACACCGCCGCCGAGTTGCGCGACCTAAGACAAAATATCGCTGATCTAAGGACTTTATCTGAACTGACCGGAGGAGAATACGCCAACCTCCCCGCCTGGAAAACCATGGCCGACCGAATCCCCTACGAGTCCAAAATAATCCGCGAAGAACGCTCGAGATTCATTGGCGAAAAATGGTGGATACTTACCTTGTTAATCGCATTTTTGGGATTGGAATGGTTTTTACGCTGGATGAAGGGACTTCCATAGTATAATGATTGTCTGAATCAGGATTCCCCGGATGAAAGGATGCACTTGATGGGTGAATCATTAATATAATGTTATCCAATTGCAGGGAACCTGAATTATTTAGATCAAAAACAGGAGTAAATAAATATCAATGTCAAATACAAATTTTGAAAACATTAAGCAAATCATAGAAACCGATTTATCAACTATCCGCAACCGCCTGGCGGAGATTATCAAAGAGAAGTCGATCAAGATCGCTCCCAAAGATGAACCATTTATCCTGGCCTCAGGCAAAAAGTCCAACTATTACATCAACGGCAAACTGACCGCCGGAGATGCTGAAGGCGTCTATTGCGTAGCCCGTTTGCTGCTCGAAGAAGCCCGTAAACTTGGCGCGGAAGCTATCGGCGGACCCACCCTGGGTGCAGACCCCATCGTCGGCGCCATATCAGCTGTCAGTTATATCATGGGGCATCCACTGCCCCTCTTCATAGTGCGCAAAGAAGCCAAACAACACGGCGCTAAAAAGATGGTCGAAGGCCCCGACATCAGCGGCAAGAAAGTCATCATGATTGAAGACGTCATCACCACCGGCGGCTCAGTAATCAAAGCCATCAACGCTGTTCAGGACATGGGATGCGAAATCCTCCAAACCACCTGCCTGGTAGACCGCGAACAGGGCGGTCGTGAAGCATTCGAGAAAGAGAATATTTCCTACGCGCCGATATTCTTTATATCGGAATTATTACCCGCTGAAATTTTGAATGAACTTAAAGAAGATTAAAACCTATAGATTCATCCCTTTCCAGTATTAACTGTCTGTTTGTGATTTGCATAGACAAAATAACTCTTGTCTCTTCTTTATCTGTTAACTAATGTTGTTGATAAATCATTAGCGCAAAAAAAACCTGATTCCTCATATTCCACTAAACATCATCCTCTTTTGGCTTTCTGTAAAAATAATGGGCAAGTTTTTCTCTTAATTCTTTTCGCGTTTCTATCGAAGATTGCAATATTTTTGATTCAATAGGAACTTGTTTACTATTGTTTATTGCAGAACAATTAACTTTATAAATCTTTTTAAAATCAATCAAACGGAATCCAGTCTCAAATTCAACTTTCTTCTTGTTTTTTAATTTATATTTTGGCAATTGATCATGTTCTGAATATATAAAAGAATCAAAAAAAGCATAAGATTTATTCTGTGACATATCAAAACGTTGATCTTTTTCTTCTTGTGACATTCTTGCCCATATTATAGGTGGAGTAGATTGCTCTGGAGTCATCTTTCTATTTATATTAGTCAAATCCTCAGCAATATATGGATTATCAAAAAAAGATGGTTTGATTTCATCTAAAGGAGATAATAAAATTGTTTTACCACCTATTGAGCAACAGGGAGTTAAAATTACGGCATAGGAGGGCCGAAATATATCAATTTTGAAATCATACGATTCAGGTTTAGGGTATTCGATAATAGAAGAACATAATATAAAATCTTTAACTACATCCCCGAACCTAAATACTTGATCTAGGTTTCTATCATAAAACATAATTTATTCATATAAATCCGCTACATCATGATATCCAACCGAATCCAATTTCTGCTCTATTGACCTGAAATCTTTATCGACTGAAATTTCCAAAATACGAACAAATTCATTTTTCGAATTCAATAAGACCAGGATTTCATATTTTCCAAATGAAACTTTAATTTTTTTTCTGTTATGCTCACGCGACCCGGTAATATCTTGAGAAGGAGATTCATATTCAAAACAATTTTCTATTTCATTCATTCTACTGTACCTTCTTTTCTCTCATATAATCAAGCGCAGGCTGTTTTAGTGATTTCTCATATTCTGCAATTATCAAATCATGTAAATCATCTAATTTCGCAAGATAATCTTCTGTTTTTATATTCTCTGCGAAACCATCAAAATCTAAGATTAATTTGGGTTCATCATTAACATTTTGAAAATACTCACGAAACATAACTTTATAATCACCTATTCGTTGAGTTGTCCTAAAATCTGACTGTATCGTCTTCTCAATTGGAAACCTATCTAAAGCAAAGGTCGAATTATAAAAACTACCATAACCTTCATTATCAACTCCTGGAACAAAACATTCATCTATGTACCTTAATCCAATACGAGATATTATTGGAATAGATACTACTTGGAGAAAGTTATCTATTGAATATTTTATTATCTCCCTAAAACGATCTTCGTTATTAGCACTTTCATTATTATAAGTTTTATGATGAGAAGATGATAAATCAATTGATCCACTTTGGACATTAAGTTCAACACCATTATTTGAATTAAATTTCCAAATTATTTGTTGCTCGGAACCTCCACTTTTATCATATATTTTTTCAAAATCATCACCAGAATCTGTTTCCGCAATAATAAACTTTTGACGCTGAACAAGTTTTGATTCAGGAAATTTCTCCATGATTTTCATTTGATAATCGCCAATCTTATTTCCAATATAAAATAAGTTTGGAAATCTGATTTGAAATATAACTTGTTTCACTGTAGGATTAGGAAAAACTTCTGATATAGACATTATAAACTCCGACAAACTTGTTCTAACAATTTCTCATAGCAAATATTATCATTACCAACAAGCATTTACAATTGGAGTTTATAGTAAAATAAAATTATTACCTCTTATTGGCTGTAAGGAAAATATGGCAATAAAATTCCGTATCGTATAAACACTACATTTTGCTAGAATTAAGTCGAAACACTATATCCACAAACTCTTTTCATATAACCAAATTTAATAAATTTCAAAAAAAACACTTGACGCCGCGCCTGACTATAACTATAGTTATAGTCAGATAGCGAATGTTCTTTATTAATAGGTGGGTATCATGCGAAAAAAGGCAGCCGATGTGTTAACTCAGACTGAATGGAAAATCATGAAGATTCTGTGGGACCTTAATTCCGCCCCGGCCCGTGAAGTATTCGAAATCGCAGGACAGCAGTACGGCTGGGCGCCGACCACGGTTAAGACCATACTCAGTAAATTGGTCGATAAAGGTTTCCTCAAAACTAAGGACGATGGCAAAAAATTCATCTACCGTCCGGCTCAACCGGCTATCGATACGCTGACCAAGGCGGCGGATGATTTCATCGAAAAGAGTTCCGGCCCAGTGCAAGGCCAATTGCTATGTTACATGGCCAACAAGATTCAATTGTCTGATAAAGAGATCAGTGAATTACAGTCCATCCTCGATCAACACAAAGATGAGGAGAATTAATCGTGAATCCAATCGAATGGTTAAACACCGTAGCGCAGAGCTGGATGGATTTTATGTGGATGCGCTCCATCGATGCCGCCTGGGTTTTTCTGATCGTCGGGCTGATATGGCTTATGACCCGAAACCGGGTGCACGCCCAATTCGGTTACTGGCTATTCATGCTGGTTATTATCAAATTATTCATCCCGTTCCAGCAACCCATTGCAATTCCAAATCTGATATCACTAGACGCACTTACATCACAAAACATCAGCATCACCTCAACTCCAACGATCAGCAATCCGGTTGTTGCTATACCCAAAATTAACCAAAGCCTTGATGCAACGGCGCTACAAACATCACTGCCCGTTTCATCTATAAACCAGCCCTTAATCCAGCTGCCGATCAGTACAATCCTGATGCTGGGCTGGGCTTTAATATCATTGATTCTATTCGCCAGATTCGTTTACTCAGAATGGCGCACAGCCGTTTCAGTTAAACAGTCGCACACCATCGATCCAAATCAACTGCCAGTATCTTTCCAGCAGTTAAAAGCGACGGCCAGAGTCCAACGTCCCGTGCGGCTGGCTACCAACCAATGGGTCAGTTCGCCCATCGTCTATGGCATCACGTCGCCAGTTCTTTTAATACCAAACGACATATCCCAAAAATACACCACCAACCAGATCAGTTGGATTCTATTGCACGAGTTAGCCCATATAAAAAGGTATGATGCGCTGGCCCGGTTAATACAAAAGATCGCCCAGACGCTCTTCTTCTTCCACCCGGCGGTATGGCTCGCCAATTGGATGCTCGACCGCCAGCGTGAATTCGTCTGCGACGATTTGGCCGCCATCCACGCCAACGTCCCCCGGCGGGACTGCGGCGAAGGATTCTTAAACGTAGTATTCCAAGTAAACAGCGCGCGACTCCCGGCAACGGGATTATTAGGCCTATTCAACTCAAAACAGATTGTTAAGGAGAGGCTTATGAGGATTTTAGATCATAACCAGACGCATCAGGCAAGACTCACCATCAGTTCCATCGTACTACTAACCGTATTGACCCTGCTGATTGTTCCATTCAGTGGAGCGATGCAGGAAACCAAAGAACATGCAACGCAAGTCACCACGCATGTTCAGGACACTGTACAGCATTCCTCACATTCAGAAGAAGATAAAGGAGAACACAACGCCAAACCTGTCACAAAAGGAAACCAATATATCCGGGGAGAATCATTCGAGATAGCAAACGAATTTATTAATTCAATCGAATTTGTCGTTCCTGATGGAGAAATAATCATTACTCCCCAGGATAGCAAGAATAACCACAAACTCAGCGTCGAAGCAAAAATTATTATTAAGAAAAATAATAATAAATCTGCTCCAACATACACCGACGAAGATATCCAGAAAATCAAAGAAACAGTACACTTCGTAATCGAAACAGACAATGAGAAGAAACACGCCGTCATACGTGGGGTTATACCGAAAAAGAATCCCAATGGCCTTAGCATCTCGATTCTTGTCAATGCCAAGGTTCCGGCTGTCTGGTTAGTCAAGGCGTTATGCCAAGACGGCGACGTTGAAGTCAAAGGCATATCCGCTTCGGTGGACGCCCAATCCAGGGATGGCGATGTAACCGTCCTTCAATGCAGCGACGTAGTAAATGCTGTATCCCAAGATGGCGATCTGGTTATTACCGATTGTTCAGGCGCCATCACAGCGAAAACAGAAGACGGCGACATCGTGGCGCTCAACTGTCCCGGGCCGCTCAATATCAGTTCCGAAGATGGCGATCTTACTATGGATAAAGTTAAGCATCAGGTGCAGGCGGAGTCTCCCGATGGAACCATCAAGATTAATTTCGTCGCTATCCCATCCAAAGATTGCTTCTTAAAAAGCAGTGACGGCGATATCGATATTACCATTCCACGCAATTCAACAGCAACATTCGATCTGACATGCGGCGATGGTGAACTGGATTTGGATAAGAAAGCATTCACAGGAACAATCAAGAAGAGAACCGCCCAGGCATTACTCAACGGCGGGGGCGTCACCATCAAAGGACGCACCGGTGACGGCGACATTTCCGTAAGTCTCAAGGATGCTGATTAAACTGACTACCCTCCTTCCCAACCAATATAATGCTTTACAAACGGCTAATGCGGGGCGTTAAAACCCCGCATTAGCTCAGTAGGGTGAGTCGCGTTTTATGACCCACCGGAATTAATTCATCATTATCTAATTACCGTTTTAGGAATTAATATAAAGACCACTGGCTTACGTTGAGCGGCTCACCCCTGGTTACGGGTAGAGGTCCGTCAGGTGCAGTTTCTGGCAGGCGATAGCCTACTGGTCCGCCATCGCTGGCCAGGGTTAATTCGATTGAGCCATCAAGAAAACTGGTCAGTTTACGCCCATCCAGGCGGAATAATTCTGACGCATCCGTTATGTCGAGTCCACCGGGCGTATCCAGGTCTACAAAAGCGTCTTCCTGAAAGAAGGGATCGCTGGGATCGATATTCCAATTGGCGAGGCTAATTCCTGAAAGTTGCGTAGATTCCGAAGCGTAATTCCAGATTTTTGTGTTGAACATATATCCCCGGAAATCAGCATCATCAGTATCAATGTAAATCTGTGCATTCGGATCAAGATCAACACTCAAGATCATGCAGTCTTCAATTAAAGCAAACGCGCCTATTCCACTGCCTGTGTTATGCCGCCACAATCTACTTGAATCCCTGATTTGATGGCGCACGATGGTACAGTTTTTTAGATACACATTTTGGGGATCAGCGCCTTCGGTTTCGAACAGGTTAATATTCCATCCATCTGCGGTGTTGTTACCCAGAATAACCCCGGCGATTTGTGGATAATCTTCTTCGCTCAATCCCGTCCCTTCCGAAAATGTTGAACTACCTCCAGGTTGAACAAGCGCTTTCCAGTCATCATTAAAATATCCAGCGTCATTGGCTTCCTGCACCGTATTCCAGGGTTGATATGTCTGGTGCAAAATACAATTAACAAAATACCCGTCACCGGCGTCATCAAAAAAGATGCCATCATACACGTTATATATCCAGACATCGTTCATGAAGGTGCGTCCACTGCCAAATGTATGAACGACGCCTATATTGTTATTCGCATGATCACCAATAGATATATTTTCAAATACGGCGATGACTCCATCTACATTGAAACAGCGCCTTCCGGTATAGAATTGATACCCGATCTCAACCGCAGTTTGATCATAATCGATTTCTCCATCAGCGCCGACAGGGAGTTCTGGATATTCGTTAATCAAACCAAAACTAATTGCTGTTTCACCGGGATACCTTCCCGTTCCACGAATCAACACGCCGTCAGCGCCGGAATCAGCAATTATCGAGGATATATTAAAGGCATTGATATCAGAGTGCATTGCGGCGGAATCAGTCTTTGCGGCAGGATCATTCACAAATTGATATAGCCCCGGTGTTAGTTCATAAATTTCGAGATTATATGTTTCTTCTTTGGTTTTTCTGAATTCGTCTTCATAGTAATCATCCGTCCCCATAGCAACAACCGTCACTGGTTCAGGATCGGCGAGCAAATCATCTGCTGAGTAGACGCCCGGCGTCAGAGTTACAGAGGTCTGCCCCACATTAGCAATCGATAAAAAGCAAAGGATTAAGGTGATAATCTGCAAAGCGAAAGAACGACTCATCATTATATTCCCTCCTTTTTTGTAAAATTCGATTTTTATCTTAACATAAAAATCTCTATTAATGCAAATAAAATCGCTGGAATAATCAGACATACAATCACAACGCTAAGAGCCAGCAACTCTTCCCGTATTACTCGTTTCACCTCAAACAGTCACTCAAACCATTTCGTCATACTTTCCAGACACCCTCTTCCTACTATAACCACTAAAGACGCACTAAAATAACTAAAGCAACCCCGTAGGGTGGGTCGCGTTTTTATGACCCACCGGAATAACTTAATTATTCTCGGTGGGTCGGTAAGGCGCGATCCACCCTACACGCTAAATATGTACTAAACTAAATAGGGCTTGCTGTTTTAGATGCAAGTCTTGACAAATGAATAGTTTATGCTACACTCATTCTATGAATCCTGCAAGGGGAATTACATAAAACCCTTAAAACCTTTGCACTTGAGAGTGGATAAAGATGTATAAAAACGACTCTTTTACTCCGATGTTTCCCGAATTTGGTTTGCCCTTTGGCGGTTATCTTGATCCCGATAATCGCTGGGTGAAAAAAGCGGCCATGATTCCCTGGGAGGTGGTTGAGCGTGAATACAAAAATAAGTTAAGCGGCTCGACGACTGGTTGTCCGGCTCTGACCGCCCGAATGGCATTTGGCTCTTTGGTTATCAAAGAAGAACTCAAAGCATCAGATCGTGAAACTGTCGAACAGATCCGTGAAAATCCTTATCTCCAGTTTTTTATCGGATTGGACGGTTTTCAAACCGGAGAACCTTTTGATGCTTCCATGATGGTTCATTTCCGCAAACGTTTTCCCGTCGAATCGATGAATAAAATTAACGAAGCGATGACCTTGGCGGCGGCGAAACCCAAAGATGATAAATCATCAGATGA
The DNA here is from genome assembly GCA_963662285.2 of bacterium. GTDB lineage: Bacteria > Hinthialibacterota > Hinthialibacteria > Hinthialibacterales > Hinthialibacteraceae. The sequence goes on along the minus strand of CAXXMV010000002.1, from coordinate 1,135,801 downwards.
AGATGATGACGTTCCAAAAGATTCCATGAAGTTATCAGATGAATCGACGTCCAATAAGGATGGCAATGAAACTTTCGAGGTTGAGAACCGGGGCAAGTTATTGATCGATGCGACTTGCACTCCAGCCGATATTCGTTACCCCACCGATTTGAATTTACTCAACGAAGCGCGTGAAAAAACGGAAGCGATAATTGATCGGCTCCATCAGGAACGCCCGGACGGCAGCAAGAAACCACGTACCTATCGTGAAAATGCACGTAAAGAATATCTTGCTATCTCCAAGAAAAAAAGAAATCCATACAAAGTAATTCGTCGAGCCATTCGTAAACAATTGGGTTATGTGAATAGAAATCTGGCGCATATAAAAACTCTCTCGCAGACTGTTTCCCTAGGTGTTTTGAAACGGAACCTCTATCGGGCGCTGTTGGTGATCAGCGAATTATATCGACAACAAAAAATCATGTATGACTCGAAACAAAAGCGTATTGCTGACAGGATTGTCAGTATTTGGTTTCCGTATGTGCGTCCCATTAAACGCGGCAAAGCCAATGCCGAGACGGAGTTTGGCGCAAAACTAAATCTCAGTCTGGTCAATGGATTCGCGTTTATGGAAAGAATTGATTGGAACAATTTCAACGAGTCAACAGATTTGATTCAAACGATAAAAAACTTTCGCCACCATTTTGGTTTCTTTCCTGAATCGGTTCATGTAGATCAAATTTACCGGAACAAAAGTAATAGGGATTATTGCAAAAAATATGGTATTAGAATATCCGGCCCAGCGATGGGACGTCCCGTAAAAGATAAAATCATTCGCCGGGAACAAAAGCAACTCGCCCGGCAAGATGAAATAGATCGTGTTGCCATTGAAGGAAAATTTGGAGAGGGAAAACGTCGCTTCGGCTTGGCGAGAATCATGGCTAAACTGGCAGAAACCTCACTGACGGTTATCGGATTGAACCTGTTCGTAATGAATCTGCATAAGATTTCACGACTGGGTAATTTAAATCGGTTCTTTTTGTTTATCGATTTGTGGATTGAGGTAATACAAGAGGCGCTTCAAACGCTTATCAAATCAAAATGGAGACGCTGGATCAATTTTTTCAGCAATCAAAGTTCATTCGGCAGTGATCCCGTTCGTACATCGCCCTGAGTCACTACCGAAGATTATAATCTTCGGTAGTTGAAAACGTTTTTCAGCAAGCCCTAAATAGTGATGTTCTCAATTTCATAATTACTATTATCTCAGAAATCAAGGAACCAACATGAAAATATCCGCTGCAATTGATGCGCCAAATAACGCCAAACAATGGGTGATATTCTGCACTGAAGCTAAAACAGTTTCGATTCCAGATAAGGAACTTAATGATCTGGCCGCTGAAGCGGTTCAAGCCAAACTATTCGCTGGCAAAGACGGCCAAAACCTCCCCATCTTCAAAGGGGACAAAGTCGCCATTCTGATTGGCGCAGGTAAAGAAACCGATTCTCTTTCCATGCGCCAACTTGGTTCAATGACCAAATCAGCCCTGCAAACCAAGCCGCTTTCACCCGGTAAACCAGTGGTCATCAAGCCGCTCAACGATGAAGAGGACGCTATCCGCGCAATCATAGACGGCGCCATGCTCGGTCTTTATGCATGGGATAAATACATCAGCCAGGACGACGATAAAGATAGTGACAATGATTATAATGATTTTGACATAACCATTCTTACATCCCACCGCGATGCGGTAGATCAAGCGGTTAAGATCGCCGCTGGCGTTAATTTAACCCGCGATTTGTCTAATGAAAACGCCGATGTCGCCGATTCAGTTTTTCTCGAAAACCAAATCAAGCAAATAGCCGAAGCAGATTCCCGCTGCACCATCAAAATCCTTAATCGTTCAGAAATGCAAGAAGAGGGATTAAACCTGCATCTGGCCGTCAACCAGGGCAGCAACAAAGAACCAAAACTGATCATCGTCACCTATCGCGGCGCAGGTGAAAATGATCCCTTCGTAGCGCTGGTCGGCAAAGGCATCACCTTCGATTCGGGCGGGCTCAACCTCAAACCCACTGGCTCGATGGAAACCATGCGCATGGATATGTGCGGAACCGCCGCCGTAATCGGCTCGCTGCGCAACACCATCGAACTCAATATCTCCGGCAACATATACTTCGTCTGCGCTATCGCCGAAAACGCCATCGACGCTTCATCCTACAAACCGGGCGACGTCATCATCAGTTACTCTGGCAAATCGGTAGAGATCGGCAACACCGACGCCGAAGGCCGCTTAGTACTGGCCGACGCTATTAGTTATATGGCCAAAAACTATAAACCAGACGCTATTATCGACATCGCAACCCTAACCGGAGCGGTTGTTATTGCCCTGGGATACGAATACACCGGTCTCATGTCATCTGACCGCGATCTGGCGGATAACCTGTTAAAAGCAGCTAACGCCACCGACGACCGGGCCTGGGAACTTCCCATATATCCAGAATTAAAAGATCATGTAAAAAGCAAAATAGCCGACATCAAAAACACCGGTGAAGCCCGTTGCGCAGGTACTATATCTGCAGGTGAGTTCCTCAGACAATTCGCCCAATGCGAATCAAAAGATCAAAAATGGGCCCACCTCGACATAGCGGGTACATCCAAACCAAGCAAGGATATCGCATACTTAAACAACGGCGCCACCGGCGCAGGCGTACGCCTGCTTACCCGTTTCCTGCTTGACCGAAGCAAAAACAATTGAAAATCAATCACAAACTTAATCGAAATATCTATAATAACTATATGAAAGACATTCATCCCAAAATCAAAATTGCCATATTGAAAATTTTGCGTGATAACCATCACTCAATAGGAAGTTCCACCATCTCTGAAAAATTAGAGAATGTTGGATTCCAATTGAGCAGCCGTTCCATCCGTCTATACCTACAACAAATGGAAGAAGAGGGGCTGGTCGGCAAAGCAAGCCGGGGACGTGAAGGCGGTCGCAGCATCACGCCGCATGGCATTATCGAAATACGGGATGCGCAGGTATTTGACCGGGTAGGATTCACTTCAGTCAAAATCGACGCCCTGGCCTGCCAGACCACCTTTCATATTCCAACCCGGACCGGATTAATCGTACTTAATATTTCCACTATCAACGAACATAACTTAAACCAGGCTATGAAAGAAATGCTTCCCGTTTTCGAAGCAGGTCTCGGTATGGGAGAATACATAACCATTTGCCGTGCAGGAAAACAACTGGGAAATTTCGAAGTTCCCCCAGGCAAAGTCGCCATCGGTACAGTATGCGGCGTCACGCTTAATGGAGTTTTATTAAACAACGGCATCCCGGTTAGTTCACGTTTTGGCGGAGTTCTGGAATTCCAAAACAAACAATGCGCCCGCTTCACTGACATCATAGACTATGCGGGAACCTCGCTTGATCCGCTGGAGATATTTATAAAAGGTAAATTAACCAGCGTACGCAATACCGCCAGCCAAGGAAACGGGCGCATCGGCGCCAGTTTTAGAGAAGTACCTTCACATGTTTTAGAAAAAGTCAAAACTATTAATCAACAATTGAAGATGATTGGTCTGGGGGGAATATTGTTGATCGGCAAACCCAATCAGCCACTGCTGGATCTACCCGTCTACGAAGGCAGAACAGGCCTTATTGTATCCGGCGGATTAAATCCGGTCGCCGCTGTAGAAGAAGCAGGAATCCAAACCACCAATTTCGCCCTTTCCACTCTTTATCCAATGGAAAAATTATTCCATTATCAAAAACTTAAAGATTTAATCCATTGGAACTATAGTCAAAATCCACACTCTTATTAGAGTAGTTGTCATTATAATGTTCTGATTGACGATTCAAAAAGGCGGAATAATATTCCCTCGCCCTGAAGATACAGATATTTCAAGGGAATCCACGCGACGATTCATGAATTCCAGGGCTATAAAGTTTTTATAATTCTCTTGAATAGGCAACATTGTAGCCCTAGTAAAAAAATCATTTTGCATCAGGAAATTATAGGATTATGTGGTTAGGGAGGCATCTTTTTCACCGGACAGTTTATCATAGAATTCCGGGAAATATTTCTCCGCACATTGGGGACAGATTCCATGAGTAAATTCTACGTCGGCGTATTTTCCGATATAGGATTCAACTTGATCCCAAAACCCCTGATCATCACGTATTTTCTTGCAATGAGCGCAGATCGGGATGAATCCGCTTAGTGTTTTTACTTTATCTTGTTCTGCATGGAGGTCGCTAAGCGCTTTTTCCTTCTCGGTTATTACTTTTTCCAGTGATTGATTAATAAGGCGTAATTCAGATGTTCTTTCCTGTACTTTGATTTCTAATTGATCGTGTGATTTCTGTAGATCGAGTTGTGCGGCTTGGCGTTCTTTTATCTGCTTACCAAGCGACCGCCCCCCAAAGCCAATGATCATAACGCCTAAAATCCAAACTATCAAAAAGGAAATCGTCAAATATTGAATTTTTCGGTTTTGATTAAATAAATATGGAGTCATCGGAATAGAGACGCTTACGCCTCCCCTTACATCGCCAATCTTATAATTTTGTTGATTGTGACATTTCAAACATGAATGCTGTATATACATAGGGCTCATATATCTTAAATAGGGCTTACCTTCGATTTCGGTAAATTCGGAAAATTCCGCTATCCTCTGTTCGAACATCATCAATGTCTTGCGTTCCCACATATCCGGTTCATTTTCAGGACGTAATAGTTTAAGACTGGTAATTTTCCCTTTTACTCCATATAACTCATTATATTGTTCTGATAATTGCCGGACCATATAGGCGGGATTCATAAGAGTCAGGCGTTTTCCTGATGGCGTTTCGATATCCCGCTCTGTAATATGGCTAAGATGCGGGTTTTGGGGTGTTTTTTCAGTAACCGGAACATAAACTCCACCATGTAAAGCTGCCCAGAATCGATATGATTGATCTTTATTAAAACTGGTTAGAGCTTCTTTTTTTATCATTTCTTTAGTATTTTGATTTTCGTTCCATATCCCGAACCTCAACAGCACAAAGACAATAAAAGACCATATAAGCAGCAAACCTACGATATAGTACCGTAAAGAGAGGCCTTGGCCGGGATCATTTCGCAAGATATTCATAATTACGCGCAATTCAATCGATACGATCAAAATAAAAGGCATGCACTATATAGATTATTTGATTCAAAACAATTATCAAGTATTTTAACTAATTTCCGGTTGCTTGACTGATATTTGATGAGTCATAAGATTAGTAGTAGAAATTAGAGAATATTTAAATATTAAAACATTGATTTTGAGGTAAATCATGCTTACTAAACGTATAATCCCCTGTCTCGACGTTCGCGGAGGTAAAGTCACCAAAGGCGTCGAGTTTAAGAATAATGTTGATATCGGCGATCCGGTTGCGATGGCCAAACAGTATTACGAAGATGGCGCCGAGGAACTGGTGTTTTACGACATTACCGCCAGCAGCGATGAGCGTAATATCATGATCGACGTGGTCAGCCGCACTGCGGAAGCGATATTTATCCCTTATTCTGTCGGAGGCGGTCTGAGAACCTTCGATGACCTGCGCCGCGTGTTGCTGGCTGGCGCTGAGAAGGTCAGCGTTAATTCTTCTGCAGTATTGAATCCCGATATCATTGCTGAAGGATCAAAAGCGTTCGGCGCTCAATGCATTGTACTTAGCATGGATATTAAAAAAGTCTCCGTTTCAGACCAATTCCCTTCAGGTTACGAGATATTCATCAATGGCGGACGCAAGGCGATGGGGCTTGATGCCATAGAATGGGCCAAACGCGGCGAAGAACTGGGCGCAGGCGAATTGGTGGTCAACAGCATAGACGCTGACGGCGCCCGTAACGGATTCGAATTGAACCTGACCCGTAAAATTGCTGAAGCAGTAAGCATCCCGGTTATCGCCAGCGGCGGCGGGGGTACGCCAGAGCATCTATACGACGTCTTCACCGAAGGCAAAGCGGATGCGGCTATCGTAGCCTCTATGATCCACTTTGGAACGTACACTATTCAAGCCATCAAGGATTACTTACATAAACGCGGCGTGCCCGTGCGCATGTCTCATAACATAAACTGAACGGATTTTTTTGATGGCTCTCTCTCTTTCGCAAACCATCCAGGAATTGCTTCTGCAAAATATCATTGCCTGTTTCGGCGATATTCATGATATACGCCTGAGTATTAAACAAGGCGATCACAATTCAATGAAATCCATCATTAGCAAGGTGGATGATATATTCGACGAAGTATTGGCGAAAGTTGCTGATCAAATCGATGCCGAAGATAGACATATTCTCCAAGAGGCCGCCGCAGAACCTATCTTCTGTCGGCGAGTAAAAGAAAGCGTCTTTGAAGCGATATATAGCGAGCGATTATGTCCTCCTTTGAATATTCTGGCTGGAGCGATGTCTCCCGATTACTCCAGGCATCCTTATTCGATTAACTCAGGCGACTCAAATACGCCGGTTCATGCGATTTGCGTTGAATATTTACCCAATATCTGCAATGAAATCTACCCGCTGATGATCGATTCGTATGTCTGCGATCTGGCTAAACATTGGCGCCAACGACGTCTTGTCATCGGCGTTCATGCTCAATGGTTGGATGAAAACCTACAGGCGACGCGTTGCATCTATCCTATTTCCGACACAGAGCAATTGATCGAATCATCCTTTTCCGAACCACTGCGTATAGACAGCGTTCATTTTTTAGCCGTCTCTCCAAAATTCCACCAGATATGGAGCGAGCGTTTCGCCGAAAAAGAGATTTACCAGGTTAATCGCTATCAATCGGCCTTAAAAGCTGATGATAAATTCAGTTGTTATTGCCAATGGGATAAATTGTCCGTTCCTTCACCCAAAGCATCTTTAATCAAACAAAGTGAATTTTCCTCACTTGATGATCAAGCCCTGGCTAATCGCTGTAAACTTATATTCAGCGATCTATTTGACAGTGAAGAAACCATAGAAGTTACTCTAGTGGTGCAGCCCAATAAGGGGACCGAAGGACGCGGCGTTAGATCTTTTACCGGATTACTGGATTGGTCTGCATTTTTAGCAATTAACCCTGAACTCATCAGTCATATCAAAGAAATTGGCCGTAATGATGATGTTTTATTGCGCCGGGGGATTCGAAATGTTAAGATTTGGGATGACTTGACGGATAAAGAAGTGCTATTCGATCTGCGCGTAAATGTAATCTGCGGCAGGATGGAGAGCGGTTTTTTAATGTTGGCGCCCCATGAAGCGGTTATCGCCTCTCCCGAACAGGGCGGACATGTATTAGAATGCAAGATTGGGGCGCAATGGATGCTTTCCACTCCAGAGCATGCCGCCCCATTTAAATGGAATCATGAGATTTGGACGGAAATACAGAATATTGCTCAAAAAGCAGCAGAACCTTTTATAGATTGCAGCGTCGTAGGCATAGATATTCGGTTAGAATGGCGCAATCATAGAATGGTTGCCTGGGTGTTGGATATTAATCCCCGGCCAGCCGGTTTGGCTCATTCACGCTATTTCGAAACGCGTGAACCCGGTGTTTCGCAATGCTTATGGGATGCATTACCTCAGCAGGGGAATTTTTCTGCATAGAGTAGTATAAAAACATAATGAGTTGATAAACTGATCATGTAATTTCTTCCAGGAGATGAATTGTCATGGGTTATATTGAGACGTATGCGTATGCACGGGCGGGATTAATCGGAAATCCGTCTGATGGTTATTTTGGGAAAACCATTTCAATTTCAGTGCGTAATTTCCGCGCCCGCGTAATTTGCTATCCCTCAGCCAATCTGGAAATTCGCGGCAGCACCATTGATCAACCAATTTGGGAATCAATGGATGCTCTATGCGAGGGCGTAAAATTATACGGTTATTATGGCGGCATCCGTTTGATACGCGCCATCATCAAACGTTTCGCCAGTTATTGCAAAGAGAACCATATTGAACTGCCCAACCGTAATTTCACTATCGAATACGAATCTAACATCCCGGCGCGGGTCGGCCTGGCCGGTTCCAGCGCCATTATCACTGCCACTCTACGCGCCATGATGCAGTTCTTCGAAGTGGATATTCCCAACGAAATCCAGCCTAATATAATTTTATCAGCCGAACACGATGAACTGGGCATTGGCGCAGGATTGCAGGATCGCGTTATTCAGGTTTATGAAAATATGGTGTATATGGATTTTGACAAAGATAACCTGGAGAAAACAGGCAGCGGCATCTATCAATCCCTTGATCCAGATTTACTGCCCAACCTGTTTATCGCCTACGATACGCGCCTGGGTGAAGGTTCCGAAGTTTTTCATAACAATATCCGCGAGCGTTTTGATCAAGGCGACGCTGTTATTATCAATGCCATGAAGCAATTCGCGCAGTTCGCCGAAGACGCCAAGGGCGCTCTTCTGGCCGGAGATAAAGATAAACTGAGCGAATTGATGAACCAGAATTTTGATTTACGTTCTTCACTGTATAACTTAAGCAAAAGCGATCTTGATCTGGTTAATTATGCGCGACTGGTTGGCGCATCTTCCAAATTCGCAGGTTCAGGCGGAGCGGTTATCGGCGCCTATCAAGATGAAAAAATGCTAGAGCGGCTGCACGAAGTATACCAAAAACTTGGCGCCGAATTGATTATTCCACAAATTAAGGGTAATTAGTGATAGAATATTGTTACGTTAATCTTTGGTTGTACGTTTTTAAGATAGAGAGTAAATACACTGGCTGAATCATGAGAAAAAAGTCGATGAGAATCATTTTAGTTATTATATGCCTTGGAATCCTTGCTGGCGGCTGCGCTTCGACGCAGGATCAACAAGCAGGTCTTTTCGATTCTTCTAATAATATGTGGCTGGATGACCTGTCTTTCCAGAATGATGAAGACAAATCATTTTCTGATTGGGAAATGCTGGACCTAAGCCCTAATACCTTCTCCAGCGACAGCAAAGTTTTCAGTGATATACAATCGGACTTTATCGAAATACTTAAGTAAATTTGATTAAAAATATAAACCAAACCGCCCGGTGGATGTTATCATATAATAACGGAACCGGGCTTTTTTACGCCTCCTGATCCATCAATTCCTATTTCTGGTAAATATCTTCCAATTGGACAATTGCTTAAACACACTGTATTTATTACAATCGCTCTAGTTTTATTGCTATCTCTAACTGGTTATAATCAGAGAGACTTACATAATAACGTTCCAGTTACGAAAGCGCGATGATGAAAATTGGACTCTATTTGGCAGTAGTCGAAGAAAGAGATGAGGATTGGTCTATCGGGCCGCCCTTGGGTCTTGGATATCTCTCTTCTTATCTAAAAAAATATGGCAGTGGATTTGATACGGTTATTGAAAGAAATCTTGACAATCTGATCGCTCATAAACCCGATCTGATTGGAATTTCATGCACAACCTACAGTTTCAATGTCGCTGACCGCGCTGCGCAACGTATCAAATCTGAACTGAGAATCCCGACCATTATCGGCGGCGCCCAAATTACCGCCATGCCGGAGAGATTACCATTATCTTTTGATGCAGGAATCATGGGTGAAGGCGAATGCTCCTTTCTGGATTTGTGCGAATTACTGAAAGCACGAGGATGCTTGGAACCTCAAAGCCTGTCTAAGATTGAGGGCATTATATGGCATGGCGATAAAGGGATTGTTTATAATCCAGACCGGGATCGGATCGAAGACCTTGATTGCATCCCCCGGCCCGACCGGGAAGCGTTAGGAGACCAGTGGGGGCCGATAAAAAACCACGCCCATATCATGACATCACGCGGCTGCCCATACCGCTGCTCGTTCTGCTCAACTGTGAAGCATTGGGGAACCAAACACCGCTTTTTCTCACCGGAATACGTAGTTGATGAGATAGAAGAACTAGTTACCAAGTGGGGCGCCAGCCATATCATCGCGTTTGATGATCTTTTCGTCGGTAAAAAAAGCCGCCTGGAAGAGATTGGCCGATTATTGAATCAACGGGGGATTCTGGATCAAGTGCATTTCACTGCATCAGCGCGGGCTAACCAGATCCGCCAGGATATGGCCCAAGCGCTGCACGATCTTAATGTGACCGATTTAACCATTGGATTCGAATCAGCGTCGCCCGGCGTCCTGCAATACCTCGCCAAAGACGGGGTGCAACCCGAGCAACTCCAACGTACTATTGATGTTTGCCGGGATAATCGAATCAATGTCGCCCCCAGTTTTATCATAGGTTCCCCATGCGAGACGCGGGATGATTTAAAAATGACCTTTGACTTTATAATCGACAATATGGACGTCTTCTCTGCACTGGTGATTGGTCCGTTAATGGTATTGCCCGGAACGCCGATATGGGATTACGCTCTGCAACGCGGTTTGATTGATGAAGCAAAACTGACTGGAGTAGTGCTTGAACCCGAAGACCTGGAGGATGACAAAAAATTCTTCTTCGAGAAATACGTCTACTTGAATGAACATATGCCCAAAGAAGAGTTTTATTTCCATTACCAGCTGGCCAAAAAACTGGAATTAATCATCTGGAAACATACCCAGCTGCGCAAACAAACAGAAAAACCAATTAGCGATGAGCAACTCTCTATGATACCCTGGCGTAGATTGGCTGGAGTCATGGGATCGAAAATGGCGCGGCGGGTGTTGAAAGGCAAACCATCTCCAACGGATGCGCCGCATAATTCTCTTAAGAATTCTATCTAAAACATAAATATCTCATAAATCCTGAATTGTTCTTTGACGTATCCCTCAGGAAGATGAATCGTTAGTTTGTTAGATAGTACAGCATCAACATCAATGGTGGTCAAAGTTGTAATCTGATCATGCACCATTGCAATCTCTACTGCACTTACGTCATCTTCACCGAATGAAGCAGTAATCTTTTCATCACCTGAAATCCTACTGGAAATCACCGCAATACTATTCACTTCCCTATCATCGGGCAATGCAATATTAATTTCCACTTCATTATTTAAAGGCGCCCAATAGGTTTGCAGCGCTCCGTCGCATGCGAATTGAATTCTCTCGTCTTGAGACGCTACAGTTGTACGCCATTCAGATTTGGGGTGCAGCAATGGACGTTCAGCAAAATAGAGCATAAGAGGCGCCGCCTCTTCCCTTCTCCATCCCAGGCGCATTAAAAACAAATCGCCAGCCGGTTGATGTATATCATTGTGATGAAAGATATAAGACGGCGTGACGCTTTTGATTGCCGAATCGGCTAAATCTTCCAAACGGTTTTTGGGGACGGAATAAACCGGCGCCTCTTGCTGCATTTCAAACGCCAGAATCGCCCCAATCCAATAATCCACATACACGCAATCCGACTTGTTTTCTTGCAGTATGCTGATTGCGTCATTCATATTCGGGGGAATAATCTTGCCCGCTGCTATTGTGTGTATCGGTTGAAAATAACAACGCTGATCAGATTGCACAATGCCTTGCAGGTTCATGAATAATAACAATCCCAACAGTGTAAAGGCCGCCAAGGCAGAGAAACGCGCTATCGAATAAAACGCCCACGCGAATAAAAGAATCAGGAAAGGCGTAATTAAAAAAAGATGTCTTGGGTCTTTGGTTTCTAAATTAGATGCACTGAAGAGCAATATCCCGGTTATCAGCGAGGCCACAATCAGGAGCAGGATAGCCCGTTCTGATTTTGTTTTACTTGAAGAGTGGCGCTTGATTGATTGACGTACTATTTCTACCAGTACATAAATCAGAACCATAGTTGCCAACAGTGACGGAAACCATGCAAACGGCCACAGCGCAATATTATGCGTAATGTTCCAGTTTACTTTTTGCCCGACCAGAACCGGCATAGCCCGGTATAGGAAATCAGATATAAAGTTACTGACAAATGATCCATTGCCATCACCCGCTGTCATAGCGATAAAAGTTCTCAGCGGATGCAGTATATTGAAAATCACCAGCGGTAAGATTCCAATAAACATGGCGCCGAAATATAATCCAAAAAATCTGACATTGCGCTTGGGATTAAACGGCGTAAAGAGAAACAACGTCAGGGGAATTATAAGATATAGGATTTGAGCGTTGATCCAGAATGCGATGCCTAAAACCAAGCCGGTTATAAAGGCGGCGGTTGGCGTCATGTTTTTTCGAGCCGATTCCGATCCCCAAACGCCTATCACCAAAACAATCACCAATATATTTTCTATCGGACCCACCATGACCATGATGCTATAGACCAGCGGCATGACTGGCGGGATAGCCCACAAAGCGGCAGCTGCCAGTCCGGCGGCTTTACCGAAACAGCGGTTGCCAGTCCACCCGAAAAGCGGTATGGCCAGGGTTGATAATATTAAAGGAGTCATACGCAGGACGATACGCGAAGCGCCGAAAATCCAAAAAAGCGGCGCCATTAAATAGGCTTCAAACGGACCGCCATAATATTGACCGAGGTATATAAGCGGAAAATAACCTCCAGCTGCGATTCGTCGCCCCATAATCCCGACAATGGCTTCATCGGCCTGCATCGCCCAATCAGCTCGCCAGACCAGGATCAATCGTAAAACAAAACCGATAAGAGTTAGTACGATTATACATATAAAATATGTACTTGAAGGCGCGATAATGCGTCTTACCCGCAGAAATTGCATGGCGAGATGCAGCCAAATAATGACAGATAATATAATAAATCCGGGAACCAGCATCCACATAATATCCGATGCACGGCGCAACAGAATATGCAGTGGCTTCAATGGCGTGATTGATAACATCCAGGAAGGACAGGGGATTATTTCTCCATTAACAATCCGGCTTAACAATAAAGCGCTGCGTCCAGAATGGTCAGAGTATCTCATGGAGATACTATGACAACCAGCGCTAATTTTATCAGTTTCCTGTTGAGTATATTGCCAGTCAGCATTCTTGTGCAGTTTGGTTATTCCATCAATATCCAGTGATGCTTCTCCATCACAGGCCAGCAGCAATTTTTGAGATTGCGCCAGCCAAATATAACCATCCCACCTGATGCAGAGGCCTCTGGTATCAGGGCAATCCAAACGAAGCGTCCAGTCGGTGAAACTGGTTGTGCTATCTTTGAAAAATGATGCTGATTTTTTTTGTCCTTCCACAACAGGATTGGATGTTCGCGTCAATCCCCTGTTTTGCCAGTCGACCATCCGAATTGTTATGGCGATGATAGAAATAATGGTTAACAAAACGGCGGTTCTAGCCAATATGTAATCAGATATTATTGGCCGGGCATTAGAGGTGAATTGAGATTTTTGCATAGTCAAATATTACGCAATATTCAGATATAATCATTCCGAACGAATGGAAAGTTGAACCTCAACGTCAAATTCCTCGCCATTTCTTTTAACTCGAAGGTTAACTTTGTCATTGGGCGTGTAGGCTTCTAATAAATGAATTAATTCATTATCATCCGTGACTGGTTTATCGTCGATTGAGATAATAACGTCATATTGAATTTCCCCACGCTCATTTTGACGAATTTGCCGCAACCCGGCTTTATCAGCCGGGCTGTGGGGAGGTATCTTCCAAATCACGGCGCCCTCAAGACCCTTATAGCCCAACTGTTTTAGCCTTTTGATATGCGAAGCGGGTAAGAGGACAACGCCCAGGTATGGTTTAGCTGTTCGCCCCCGGCTGATAAGTTGAGGAACGATGCGATTTACTGTATCGATGGGAACCGAGAATCCTATTCCAGCGCTGGAGCCGCTGGGGCTTACAATAGCAGTGTTTACTCCGATAATCCGGCCAAACGAATCAAGTAACGGCCCGCCCGAATTACCAGGATTAATGGCCGCGTCAGTCTGTATCACATCATAGATGGTTCGTCCACTGATGGCTTCAATCGTGCGTCCCAAGGCGCTGATCACTCCAGTGGTCAGAGTGGTATCCAGCCCGAAGGGGTTGCCGATAGCCAATACTTTTTGTCCAACTTCAAGATCATTGGACGATCCGAGTATAACCGGCTGCATAACACTTTTGGATGCGCCTATGCGCAATACGGCTAGATCGTAATCCGGATCAGCGCCGATTACCGTTGCGTCCCAGACAGTTCTGTCATGCAGCGTAACGGAAATTGAGTCGGCTTGATATATAACATGGAAATTTGTGACGATATGGCCGTCTTGATCCCAGATAAAACCGGAACCGGAACCTTGAGGCATTTCCTGCGCCCGCATAGAGAAGAAATCCCGGCGCAAAGCGGTGTTGATAATAAATACAACAGAGGGCGATAGGCGCTTGAATACTTCTATAGTAGACCGTTCATCCGCACCCAATTCGCCTGGCGCCGGGACGACCGGTTTGGGAGTCGCCATGGGATGGCTGAATGGATTAAAGAATGGATTGGGTATCCCCTTCATGTTGATGAAAGTTATTAACAATGAAAATAAAACACCCAGAAAAATTAATTGAATTATTAATGGGGATGAACGTTTCATATCAAAACCTATAAGATTTATATACATGCATCCAGCCCCGGTAAAAGAGCTGGATGCGTAATCGCATTTTATCTATTGTTTATTTCTGCACAACTTTAATCGCCAACGCCGGTTGATTGGTGATGATGCCGTCCGCTTTCGCTTCAATAAACTTGCGCATGTCTTTGGGATCATCAACCGTCCAAACCCATACTTTGAATCCTGCTTTTTGGGCTGTAATAATACTTTCCGGTTTCACTTTGCCGTTGACGCCGATAATATCAGATTTCATGTCTTTCGCCCGCCCGATGACGTCGGGATTAATATCATCTACCAGATAAAGCGTACGTGCTTTAGGCTCCAGTTTTTTGGCGCGATAAATGGTTAGTTCGTCAAAACTGGCGATAACGTGCTTGCTCAATTCTTTGCGTTTGCGCAGCAATTCGACCACCCGGTCTTCCACAAGTAGTTGCTTGCATTCGATCATAATGCCAATCGGGCTGTCTTTGACAGCGTCTAACACTTCTTCCAGATTAGGCAGCCGTTCGTTTTTGAATTTATCTTCAAATTTTTCTTTATAACCCGCATCTAATTTCCGTAATTCAGAAAATGGATAATCACGGATCATCTTATTCACTCCGGTTGTTCTGTTGGTATTGCTGTCATGAGAAACCACCAGAACGCCATCACTGGAAGCATGTATATCAATTTCGATATACGACGGTTGTGGATTAAGCTTCACCGCGCAATTAACCGCTGACAGCGTATTCTCTGGAGCAATACTGCTATAACCACGATGAGCAATAACCAATGGAGCTGCGGAACAAATTGATGTCATAATGATTGCGAATACTAACGACAAGATTGAAATCGAGATTTTTTTCATAATTCACCTGATTATATTCTAAGATGGGTAATCAAAATACCACTCTACTATTTTTACTTATTAAGAGAGTCTTGAATAGGATCAGAGACCATTTTTATGAAATATCAATAAGAATAATATTGAAAAAGCAGCGCAATTTACGGGGATTTTTTTTGCTTCGAGTAAGCCATGCGCTGTGGAGTGAAATCAGGCATGTCAGTTTTGCTTTCTTGTTGACTAAGCGATTCAAAATTATGCAGCAAATCGGTCTGCTGTTTTATGATTGAAACCATCTCGGGTATAATGCAATCCCATATTCGTGAAGCGTCTTGAATGCTGACTTGGGTTGTTGGGCAGTGTGATGATAGATTCATGTATTGGGCTTTCAAATCTTCTTCTTGCTTATGAAAAGCAGCGGCTTGATGAAGAATCTCGGATTTTTGCTGCTCATTATTGATGGAAGTTACATTCTCCGCCAGGCGCTTTTTAGCCAGTTGAATAGATATGGTTTGCAATTTGAATCGAATTTGCATGATTTGCCAATACTCTTTTTGCAATTCAGTCCGAAATTTACTCGCTTCTTCCAAATATGGCGCAAGACCTTTGCGCTGCGATTCATAGCGAACAAGAAGGTCTTGATGTTGAATCAGTAATTGCTGGGTTTTCACTGCATCCTGTTTCTCTTTGGCTTGATGAATCTCTCCAAGAACTATTTCTGCTTGCTTAAATACCGGATCAGCCGCTTTCACTCGTTCAATTCGCGATTCCACTTCAGCAAGTCTGGACGCAATATTCCGGGTGCGATTCTCTAATTTAGGGATCAATATTTTATAATCACTATATCCTTTAGATTGCGCACCGCCGGATTGGGATAGATCGGTAATTTGTTCTTGACAAATTCCAACCTCTTTTTTAATGCGTGATACCAGGCTGTTTTCTCCACCCCTCAGCGCACGAATAGCTTTTTGTGGCGCCACCAATTTACGCTGCTTATCCAGTTGTACATATATCTCAGATTTCTTAACCCAAGCGCTCTTCCCGTCTGTGATGCGCTGCATCATATCAGAAGCATCAACGCCCAGTTTATCCGCTTGTTGGCGGGATAATTCTTCGCGCAATTTCTTATTAAGTTCTTGCTTTTCGTCAAAACTATAATCCATGACACGGAACCTTGTTTTCTTATGCAAACTAAAGACGCCAGAAAATGAGGAAATATTTTCCAAAAAAAAACACCTCTTTATCATTATATTAGATCATTGAGAAAATATAAGTTATTTATGCAAGAGCCATTTTCAAAAACATCTTTATTATCACGTTTGTTCTTCGAGACGCTAATATGTATGTTATTATCCCGGACGCTCCAGAACGAAAGAAGCCAGTTCATTTCAAAACAAACTGGCTTTATCTTTTTTAGTTATTTCAATCTGTTCATGCAGGTAACAGGAAATTTTTTAGGGATTGGAAGAACTTATGCCCCGGCCCCGCTTCAGTCCAGGAATTATCATTATCAGTCATCTCCCGCCTTCTCTCACCCCACTGCCCCGGCCAATTGGATGGAACCTGACGCAGGTAAAATGATCTCTCCGGGTGAGGCATCAAAGCAACGACGTTGCCTTGGGGATTACATATTCCAGCTATACCGGAATATGAGCCATTGGGATTTACCGGGAAATCTGATTGCAACTCGCTATTTTCATCACAATAGCGCCATAGAACAAGATTTTGTTCTTCCAGCGCTTTAATCACTTCTGGATCGTTACTGATAAAACGTCCTTCGCCATGTGACACAGTAATGGGAAACATTTCTCCCTTAGTCATGTTTTGAGTAAAGGGCGTTCTGGTTGGTTCCATTTCACAACGCAGGTTTACCCAGCCGCAATGATGTCCACGGCGGATAACGTGTTTTCCTCTGGTCATATAGTTATGAGCCAAAGCCATTTCGACGCGTCCCGGTTCAAGCCCCGGCAGCAATCCACTTTCCAGCAAAACCTGGGCGCCATTGCAGATGCCAAGAATCGGTTTGCCCCGTTCAGCTTGCTCGGCCAGCGCTTCCATCAGAGGTTCTTTAGCGGCCACAACTCCCGCCCGGATACGGTCTTCGTAAGAGAATCCACCTGGAACTATAAAAGCGGCGAAAGCATCAATTTGTTGCGGCTGTCGGTTCCAACGGAAAACTTCAGCCTGCAAGCCGACCTCACGAAGAGAACGTGCGGTTTCGGATTCACAGTTTGATCCGGGAAATTGCAGAACAGCGACGGTTGGAGCATTTGAATTTATCATTATTTAGTCTCTATCAGTCTATCCAGTAGTTCGGTTTGATTATTGTTTTATTTCGAAAAAGACTATGCAGCAACCACTATGTTGCGATGGTCATACCGAAATCACCACGCCATGCAATTCGCATATCAGCGACTGGCAGCGAAACTAGCGTCGAGTCCCGTCGATCTTTTATGGTCAATTGGCTAGTGGAGTCGGTTACGCCGATCACCTGCACATCCAGACCATATTCATTATACAAAGATTTGATAGCGTCTAAGTAGTCGGATGAAATTTCAAGCAGCATTCCGCCCGATTCAGAAAAGAGCAGCACCTCTTCGCTTAAATCCGAATCAAGTTGAACCAGATCAATCTGCATACCCGCTGCATCATTGGGATTGCAGGCCAACAGCATTTCCGCTGCTGATACTATCAAACCGCCGGCAGATATATCATGAGCCGCTTTGACCAAACCCTGTTGGATCGCCTGAGCTGTTCCATAAATAACTCCGCGTTCGATCTCAAAACGAACCTGGGGAACATTGGCGCCTAAACCGGCGCCTAGCGCCCTATAGTATTCTGAACCACCGAGTTCATTGAACCGCTCACCAATCAGAACAATCAGGTCATCAGCCTTCTTGATTTCCATAGTAATTGCTTTTGAGGCGTCTTGCATAACGCCCAAGCAGGCTATTACGGGCGATGGAGGAATCGAAGCGCCACCCGCCGATTGGTTATACAGCGAAACATTACCAGATACAAACGGAACGGGTTCTTCTTCCTCTTTGGGATCAAATAACTTGCGCGCCGCCTCTGAAAGACCTTTGATGCCCTCAACCAGCGCCCAATAATCCTGCGGAACTTCCGGGTTGCCGTAATTCAGGCAATCGGTCATCGCTTTGGGAACCGCGCCGACAGCAGCCACATTGCGCATTGCTTCAGCAACAGCAGTCGCCGCGCCCCAGTATGGTGAAATCTCTCCATAATAAGGGTTGCCATCAACCGACAACGCCATGCCAGCCTTGCATCCATCAAGAGGAACCGAAACCGATGCATCCGCTTCACCCGGTCGAATCACGGCTTTCCCCTGAACTTCTGTATCATAATGGCGGAAGATGGACTCTTTCGAGGCCATATTCGGTCCGCTTAGGATTTGTAAAAGAAATTTGGATAAATCTTCCGGCTTGGTAACTTGTGGTTCGCTGAATGCAACCTTGGGTTCTTCAGCGACGCGGTCATAGCGAATGCCTTCAACCACAAACTCAATAGGCAGATCAACCACCATCTGGCCTTTATAAGAAGCGCGCATTACGCGTTCTTTGACGACTTTACCAATACGGAAAGCGCCGGCGCCTGAACAGATTGCGGGTAGTTCCCAATCTTCGTTGTAAATACGAAGCACTTCCGGCGTGAATGATGGTGGGACGGCCCAGATATAACGTTCCTGGGTTTCAGCGCAAAGAATCACTTCAGGAGGGAGATCGGCTTCAGCGATATGGACGGCGTCAATGTCGAGTTCGATGCCGAAACCTCCGCTTTCGCCTATTTCCGAGGCGCAACATGCGATGCCGCCAGCGCCCAAATCTTTCATTCCAACTTTTACGCCTAACTCTTTAGCCCGATTGCGGACGTCTTGAGTGGCTTTGTAATGCAACAGTACATTCTTAAGAAACGGATCGGGAATCTGAACCGCGCCTTTGTTTTCTTCTTCATCATCCTGATCTAAAGTACCCGATGCGAATGATGCGCCGCCAAAACCGGAACGGTCGGTTGGCTTGCCTACTAAAATAAGATCGTAACCTTCGCCGCATTCGGGAACGCGGCTATGAATAATATCGTCTTCGCATAGTATCCCCAGCGCCACTACATTAACCAGACAGTTATCGTCATAGCCTTCGTGATAAACTACATCACCACCCATATTGGGAACGCCCAGCGCATTGCCATAACTCCATATACCTTCAACCACGCCATTCACGATAGATCGCGTACGGTCGGCGTTTTTACCATTCGGGTCTCCAAAACGCAGAGGATCCGCCACGCCGATTACCGAAGCCCCCATGCAATCCACATCACGCACGATGCCGCCTATACCGGTGGCCGCGCCTTCAAATGGAAGCACCTGCGACGGGTGATTATGGCTTTCATGAGCGATTACAATACCATAACGACGCCCCTCGAAATCGGTAAAATAAACGATCCCGGCGTCTTCTTCCGGTCCCTGGATAACATTCTTACTGGAAATAGGCAAGTATTTCTTCAGCAAATGTTTGCTGCTTTTATACGAACAGTGTTCGCTCCATTCGATATCGAAGACGAATAGTTCCGCACAAGAGGGGATGCGTCCCAACCGATCCTTGATCTTCAAGGCTTCGTCAGGGGTAAGCGATACTCCGGCCTTTTTAAGGGCATCCGCCATCTTGGTTTCATCGGCGTAAATTACACTGGCTTGTTCAACCGAATTCATGAAAACTCCTTAATCAATTGTCGATTAGTACTCTATACAGATAATAATATCGGGTAACCAAAATCCCCTCTCCCTCCATGAAAGGGCTAGGATAAGAGATAAATTGAATTCTCTACCCGACAAAACGAGTTTGACGAAAAACTAAAAAAACGCTAATGGTTATTTATTGCGTAAACTACTCTGGTTTTATTTTACCCTATTCCGGGCAATTATACAGAAGAAGAAACCAAGATCGTGACGAAACGGTTAAAAGTCAAAAAACATGCTCACCCCCAGATGTCATTATCATCGCTTTTTGAGGGCAACGACATCTGAGAACGATTTTTCATGAATCCATCTTCCATCATCTCGGTAGCGCTGCGATAGCGTATGTTAATTAACAATCCAACAGAAATCATACTGGCTAACATAAATGATCCACCATACGATATAAAAGTGAGAGGAAGTCCGGTAACAGGCAATAGCCCGGTCACCATACCGATATTGATAGTAATATGAGAAAAGAATAACGACACTACTCCCGTGGCAATAAGTGCTCCTTGCAGGGTCTTGGATGACACAGCGGTTTCAAGCCCGCGCATCATAAGAAGGAAAAACAGGAATAATAAAGCAACTCCTCCAACAAAACCTAGTTGTTCGCCAACCGATGGGAAGACGAAATCATGCTCAGATTCGGGTAGAAAACCATAACGACTTTGGGTTCCTTTACCTAATCCAATCCCCCAGAATCCACCTGCTCCCAAAGCAATCTTGGATTGGTTTATATTCCAGGCTTTCGCCGTAGAGACTGATTCAGGATCAATATATGTCATCAACCTGGTTTTGGGATTTGTAGGCAATTTGTCCCAGATTTTCTCTCCCTGCGAATAGACCACCATATATGCAGCAATGCTGATTAATATAAAGGGCAGCCAAATAGTCCAGGAAGTATGGCGGGATATGGCGTATATCAGCAGGAATCCCAGTGCGCCAATCCAGATTAGCATTAAGACTGGATCATGGCTTATACCAAGAACCGCCAAAAAAGGGGAAAATAACAACAAGAAAAAGGATAAGGGCATTCCCGCAGCAAACATCATTAACAAAGTGATTGGCCCGAAGACGACGGCGCTGCCAAGGTCGGGTTGAGCTAAAATAAAAATAGTGGGAATCGCGCCGATAATTAAAGGACGCATCATATCCCAAAGCCCATTCCACTGCTCTTTATGTGAACCAAGAATCCTGGCCAACATTATTATGGTAGTCAGTTTAGCAAATTCTGCGGGCTGTATTTGGAAAGGGAGACTTTTGATTTTAATCCATGACTGAGCGCCATGCGTTTTATGACCCAGTTGTGGAACAAATATTAGAATCAAAGTGATAATCCCACCGATATACAAAAGAGGCGCATAACGGGTGAGGGTGCGGTAATCAATAAAAACAATGCTAATACAACTGATAAGTCCTATTATGAAAAAAAGCAATTGCTTTCCCCATCGGGCGTCACTGTCTCCAGTGGCGCCTGCCAGAGAAACAATGCCGAAAACCGCTAAAGATATAACCAGGACCAGTGAAATATAGTCGAAATTATACCAGAATTTTGAATTAAACATTGCTTAAAAACATCCTGAACTTACCACATTATATGGTTCGTAAAAACCTTGTAATAGTTTAATGCTTGATCCCTCCCCCAAGCCTGGGGGAGGTTAGGAGGGGGTTGATTGGTCGAAACGCAACTCCCCTCTAACTCCCCCCAGGCTTGGGGGAGAATTTGGAACCGTAATCCTTTTAATTGAGCAATGGATCTACCGGTGTATCGGCCATAACCAAATCTTGAAGTTTACCATTGCCCAAATATATATCCAGAAACTGTTTTGCTAATGGTGATGCAACATCCCCGCCATGTCCACCATTGACAATCAAAACCGTGATGGCGATTTCAGGCTTCTCAAATGGTCCATAACAGACAAACCATGCATGCGGTACGCCTCTGTTGCCTGGTTGAGCCGTGCCGGTTTTCCCCGCCATTGTAAAATCGACATCTTTAAATCCACCCAGCCGTCGCCCGGTGCCTCGAGGATTATTAACCACTTCCCACATCGCTTTTTTTACAATTTCAAATGTCTTGGTAGATGCCTCAATTTTCCCTGCAATTTCCGGTTCGAAGTTTTTAATAGATTCGCCTTTGGGAGAAATGATTTTTTGCGCCAACTGAGGTTTATAAAGCGTACCGCCGTTAGCAATGGCGCATAGGGCGGTATTGACCTGTAAAGGAGTAAATAATACGCCGCCTTGACCAATTGCGTGACTGATAGCATTACCGTGATACCATTTTTTTTGCGCGGTAAAACGCTCGGTCTCTTTTGAGGGAAATATCGTGGCGGCAGCTTCATCCGGCAAATCGATGCCGGTTTTATCTTCAAAGCCAAAATTCATTGCCCATTTTCGCAGCCGACGTCCACCATCAACGCACATTTTTTCTCCAACCATTGTGTAGAAATATACATTGCAGGAAAGTGTAATAGCATCATATAGATTAATATATCCATGACCAGTAGCTTTATGACAGCGCATCTTCAAATCCCAGTTGGTATAAACACCTGGACAATAGACTTCATAATCTGGAGAGATTTTCAACTCTTCCAAAAGCGCAAAAGCTTCAAAAATCTTGAATACTGAACCAGGCTCGTATTTGCCCTGTATAGCCCGATCAAACAAAGGCCGGTTTGGAGCATAAAGATAATCCCGGTAATATTTAGGGTGATATCGTGGATTGGAAGCCATAGCCATAATGGAGTTATCCCGTGGATCCGAGACGATAATCACTCCTTCTGATACGCCCAGAATCTGCTCGGCAGCTAATTGATAATCGTTATCTATATTCAAGATAACATTATTGCCCGGAATGGCGGGCTTGATCTCCTCCGCCGAACCGCGTTGAATCTCATTTTTATCAACTATAATTTTGTTTATACCATCAGAACCATGCAGGTAAGATTCATACTGCTTCTCAATGCCCGTCTTACCAATTAGACTATATGGAGCATATTTGTCGTAACGCTCCATCTTCTTTTCTTTCTTATCTATTGGACCGGTATAACCCAATATATGAGCTGCCAAAGTATCATTATGATAGTACCGGGTTGGCACTTTTCTGGCGTAAATCATGGCCTCTTCAGGAAATTCTATTTTGCGTTCTTCCAGTATGACGTATTTATGAGGAGGAATTCTTTCCGCCACCCTGATTTCCCAACGCTTGCTTTCACGCTCCTTATGAAGGTAGGCCTGTTTAAACGATTCATACGGTTTGTCGAGAATTTCTGAAAGCAGTTCCAGAGAGGTGCGAACAGCAGACGTAATTTCCCGTTTTTTGCCTATGGTGATCCAAATGTCTCTGTTACTGACATCCCGGGCCAGCACTCTTCCATACCGGTCCCGGATATCTCCACGCGCGCTCTGGATTTCAACTTCACGCTCCACGTTGCCTAAGCGGGCCAATTTATAATCCGCCTGATTATATACCTGTATGGTCCATAAACGGAAAACCAAAACCGTAAAAACCGCTGCGATAAGGAAAAGAATGACGTGTATACGTCGATCCACCTTAAAAGATTTCATGGAAAGGGGAATTTTCTTTTGTTTCATTTTTCCATTTCAAGCGATTCTTGAATTTTGTTTTTATTTCACATTTGCTCGGAAAAAGCCATTCTTTTATTTATTAGTTAAAAGAGTTTAGGTTTTATTGTAGAGCATTATCATCTTTCCGCAAAAATTGTTTGTGGATTTCGTCTGGGCAGATTGATTGGAGTTGTACGCCATGGCATCAAAAAGAAAATTACTCCAGTGACTATCGCTCCTGTGATAATATAGCGTTCCGGCATGTAAATCGGTGCATTTTGATCCAGATTTGACAACCAGAAAATCACTTCTCCGAATCGAACCAATCCGCATGCTGCTGCGCCAATCACCAGCCGCGATATGGCGTATTGCACCCAGATAAGCCGACATAACCGAACTGTTATCATGGCCGCAATCACAAACAGGAATGAATGGAGTCCTAGGTTATCCATGAATACAGTATCCCAAGAGAAGCCTGACAAAAATGCGATGCAATAAGCTTCTCCGACAGGATATTTGAGTGTGATATATAATAATGCCAATAATAAAATATCCGGACTGGCTGGGCCAAGCCCAAAAAAAATCCGTAATGAAATATCAAGGAAAAAAACAACTACCGCCAATATCCACGCCATGATTAATTAACGTACTTTTTCTATTTTTATCTTATTGTTCATCCAGAAGAGATAGCATTTCTTTACGTAATTCATTGTCAGCCAAAACCATAATCGCTTTGACCGAGTTTATATCAACAACAGGCTGAACAACGATTCCTTTGTCTGATGTTGCATCACTTATGACTCCGGCCCGGATATCCCTCGGAAAAACCGCGCCATGCCCCGATGTGTATACAATATCTCCAGGCTTCGGCACTATGGTTTCATCGCCTTGAGTATTTAAAAAGCGATCCGTCATTAATAGATTATTGCCATCTTCTGTTCCACGCAGAATTCCTTCATAAGGCGTTCCCTTAATGTACACTCCAACTGCGCTGCGTGGATCAGTTATAGGCATAACCTCTGCTCTGTGCCGGGTTAATTTTCGCGTTGTCCGGCCTACCAGACCTTCTTGTGACAGGGCAGGCATATTGACGCTCAATCCATCATCCACGCCGCGATTAATGATCAGAGATTGCGCCATACGCTCTGGACGCATCACAACAACTCCAATAATGACTGGCATACCTTCTTCGTGGGGCAGGTTGAAGGCTTCACGGTAATGATCATGTCTGCGGAGTTTGTATAACAGTTCCTGATTCTCTTTACGTAGTTGTTCAACTTCCTCTTTTATAACAGCTAGTTCATCTTTGGCATTTAGATTAGATTTTAATCCACCGACCAGGTCAACACAAAAATTACGCACGCTTTGAATAGCCGAAACCGGAGCTAACAGAAAACGCGAAAATGGCGCAGACGCGATTTGCTGATCGTCTCCACTCCCGAAAAGCAACAGAAAAAGCGATATTAATATAAACGCAATACCCAGCATCTTGGGACTGAGTATAACAATCTTTTTTTTACGTTTTGGCGCTGTACGCTTTGAAGAATAAAGCATGGTTTTATGTTGGCGTAACTGATCTTGTTTTGAAATATCTCCGGCTGTTGATTACATGTTGAAATTCAGCATCATAACACTAGAGCGGTTCGCACAAATATGTTCGTTTAAACTTGGAATACATACTATGACGCTTAATCGTGATGCATTAGAGCGATTATCAAAATCATGGCATCATGTCACTCATGTAGGAATGGCTTATAAAAACTGCTTTGGTTGAGGTTAGATATCCTACCCCTCAACCAATATTTGCTTTACTACTAGATATTCTCGGTTGTCTGAATCACCGAACGCAGCCGATCCATCTCGTCCAAAGCCTTGCCAGTACCCAAAGCCACGCAGGTAAGCGGATCGTCCGCCACCAAAATCGGCAGTCCAGTCTCTTTGGATAATAACTTATCCAAACCGCGCAGCAGTGAACCACCGCCGGCCAGCATGATGCCCCGCTCCATGATATCAGCGGCCAATTCCGGAGGAGTCTCTTCCAGTGTAATCTTGACCACGTCAACTACGGCATTAATTGGTTCCTGCAAGCATTCGCGTATTTCATCAGAACCGATGCTGACTGTTTTAGGTAAGCCATTCAGCAGATCACGCCCTTTAATTTCTATCTTCTTCTCGTCACCGATTTTTGTCGCGGAACCGATGCCGATTTTAATCATCTCCGATGTGCGTTCACCTATCATCAGGTTATAGGTTTTTTTGATATAAGACATAATAGCTTCATCAAGTTCATCGCCCGCAACCCGGATTGACCGGGCTACTACCATACCGGATAAAGATATTACCGCCACCTCGGTTGTTCCACCGCCGATATCAACGATCATATTACCCGACGCTTCAGCCACGGGTAAACCGGCGCCGATAGCGGCCGCCATCGGTTCTTCGATAAGCAAAACCTCGCGGGCGCCCGCGCTGATAGCTGAATCTTTGACGGCGCGTCTTTCCACACTGGTGATTCCTGACGGGACGCACACCATGATTCGTGGATTCACCATGCGCGTGCGATTATGCACTTTATTTATAAAGTAACGAAGCATAGCTTCGGTAACTTCGAAATCAGCAATGACGCCGTCTTTCATCGGTCGGATGGCAACTATATTACCAGGGGTGCGCCCCAGCATATTCTTGGCTTCGATTCCCACTGCCAAAACCTGATTGGTTCCTTTTACAATTGCCACAACTGATGGTTCACATAAAACGATCCCTTGCCCTTTTACATAGACAAGCGTGTTAGCTGTTCCCAGATCGATTCCCAAATCCCGGGAAAATAATCCTTTAAAACGCGATAAAATCATTCAGATTTCTCCTATGTCGCCAATTTTTTTGACGATGAAACGGGTAACTGAATTCACCCCTAAATACATGTGCACCAAAGACTACTATACCTTCAAATCAGTCTCCACTATAGACCGAATTGCTTTTCCTTGACAGATTTCACTACTTTCAAGCATATCAGATCATCAAACATATCTGAATATTCGACCTTTATTATTAATAAACTATTCACAATTATTATTGCATCGATTCAATTACTCCTCTTTTTCATAAAAAAAACCCCAGAGAGGAGGAATCTCTGGGGAGGCAAAGAGATGCACGGGCGCAAAAGCGCCTGTTTGAAACGGATTTTACGCAGGAACAATCCGTTGTTTCTATATCCATTTTTATTATTACAATTCGCATTAGAATTTTTTATCACCTACTGCGAACCAACATCCGTCTTGAACTAGACCGCCATTTCTTCCTTTGGCATTTCAACTAGTTTACCATGTGTAGCTTGGCTGGAATCGGCGCCCGCTGAGTTCAGAGTAGTCAGGTTGCCTTTTTTGAATTTCATTGAATAGATCGATGAAATCCCTTCTTCCGCCATGGTCACGCCATACAATGAATCGCAGATCGACATGGTTTTTTTACTATGGGTGATCATGATAAACTGCGACCGGTCAAGAAATGAACGCAGCATACTGGTAAAACGACCGATATTGGTATCATCCAACGGAGCATCGATTTCATCGAGGAAACAGAAGGGACTTGCTTTGATATCGTAGATTGCAAAGAGCAGTGCAATGGCCACCAATGCTTTCTCTCCACCTGACAACAACGAGATTGTCTGAAGTTTTTTACCTGGAGGCTGTACTTCAATCTCGATGCCCGCTTCCATCGGATCGCCGTCCAATAGAACCAATTCCGCTCGTCCTCCATTAAACATACGCCGGAAAGTTCTATTGAAATTATCCTTGACCTTGTTAAAGGTTTCCAGAAATTTCTCTATCGTCGCTCCATGCAATTCTTTGGATGTGGAAAGCAAATTCGATTTAGATTTTAATAGGTCTTTTTGCTGCGCCTCAAGAAAATCGCATCGCTGCTTAACTTCTTCATATTCTTCAATGGCCAATTCATTCACGATCCCTAATTGCGAAATGCGCCGCCGGTAGAATTCTATTTTCTCATTCAGTTCTTCATCGTTGCGTTGATCCCGTTCACACTCTTCTTTATCTTCCAACGTTGCGTACGATTCATCCAGTTTCTTACGCCAATATTCTTCTTCAACCTCAAGTTTCAATCGTTCCTGATCCGCAGCCTCGCGCTCGTAACGAAGCTTTTCGAAGTTATTCATCAAACTGGTTTCTTCACCTTCGATTTTGTTGATTTCAGAGCGGATGCCTTGAGTCGTCTCTTCTCCAGATCGAACCTCTTTCCAAACCAAGTCACGCTCTTCCCGGACTTTAATAATAGAATCTTTGGTCTCTTCTAAAGCTTTTGCGGTTTCAACGCGCTTCTCTTCCTGCTGTTCCGCTAAACGTCGTTTTTCATCAATCCCGCGTTCCAGTTCACGCAGATGTCGCGATAGCGTTTCCACATCACCCAACCATCGTTCACGATCTTTATCTTTTTCCAACAAAATCATACGATGATCGGCCACTCGGTCAGCCAATGTCTTTCGCTTCTCTCGAACCAGTTTCATCTGTTCCGTCCAGGCGTTAAGCGTAGCCTCCAGAGTGGTCCGTTTTTCTTCAAGTCCTTCCAAAATGAGAGCGCGCTCTTCAGCATCCTGAGCGCCTTTGTCTAATTCTTGAGTAAGACTGTCACATTCAGCTTTGATTGATTTACATGACTGTTCCAGATTCTGCAACCGTTTATCTGAGCGTTGCAGTTCATCTTTGGCCAATCGGCAACGGTTTTCAATATCCATGCGCGTTTGGCGCAGCACGTCTCTTTCTTTGGTTATTTCAACAAGCGATTGACGAACTTCATTTATCTTGATTTCAAACTGAGAACGGACTTCTTTCAGTTCTCTAACTTCGCTTTCCAGTTTTAATATTTCAGTCGTCCGGCTCAGAATTTGCGATCCGGCATTATTGCCGCCAGTAATGCATCCATTGAAATCAACTACATCACCATCGCGCGTCACCATACTGGCGCCAGTGGGGAGAAATTTTCTTAAGGGAAGCGCTTCATCCAGCGTATTGATCAGATAAACCTGATTCAACAAACGATCCAGGATAGGTTTAATATCAGATTCACAATTAACCACGGCCCCGGCGCTCTGCAATAGAGCCAGCTGCTCAGGTTTTGCTTGAGTATCAGCAGTAAACTGTTCTTCAGATTTCGGGAAGAAGGATACCCGCCCTTTTTTTCCATCACGCAGCCGTCGCACAGCTTCCAAAACGGCGCCGTCGTTTCGGGCGACCACGGCTTGCAGTTTTCCAGCCAACGCTGTTTCTATAGCTTTTTCAAATCCCGCCTCCACCTGGATACGTTCCGCCAGGGTGCAAACCAGGTCATTGGGCTTATCATTTTGACCGCGCAACAGAAAACGAACGCCTTCATCGAAGCCAGCCAGATTGGCTTGCAACTGCTGTAGCGACTCCAGCCGGGAATTGGCTTGCTGCCATTGACGCTCGGCTGTTTGCAACTCTTTTTTAACATTGGTTTCCGACTGGGAAAGTTCGTTTAATTTCTGCGAGATGTCTTCTTGTCTTAAACGGGTTTCGGCCAGAGTCTCTTCTAGTTCCAAGCCTTCCTGTTGCAGTTCATCTTTTCTTTTAGCAAGAGTGGTAAACTCATTCTCTATTTCGCCCAGTTCTTTTTTCCTTTGGTTTAGACGGGAAATATAGAACTCGCGGTCACGATCCCACACGCGTTGTTGATTCTTGACTCCGGTTATTTCATGCTCCAGATTAAGAAAGGTTTTACGCTGTTGTTCGCCTTCGCTTTCGAATTCGGCGAAATCGCGATTTATCTTGTTAAGTTCTTCATTAAGTTCTTCTAATTTATTACGCAAAATTGCGCTTTCTTCATGAATCTGCTCAATCTGCTTTTTAGTATTAACAATCCGTTGCTGCTCTTCTTCACTACGCTTGCTATCTTCTTTGCATTCACCCAACAAGCGCGTACGAAGCTGAGTATATTCACTCAGGCGGTCGCCCATTGTTTTAAGGTTATGTTCCATCTGTTCCAAACGAGCGGATGAAGTTGCATAGGCGTCGCGTTGTTTGCGGTTCAACTCATCCTGTTCCTGCATACGTTGCGACAGATTGCGCTTACGTTGCCGGACTTCACTCAATTGCCCTTCCAGCGTTTCCAGACGGGCTATCAAACCTTTTAAGCGGTTTGTCTTTTCTTCCATTGATGCGAATAATACTTTTCCACCTCGAATATGCATCGCATATTCAACGCGCTGCAACTCCAAGCGATATTTTCTCGCCAAATTAGCTTGACTCGCCTGCCTTTCCAGCGATCTGCGCTGGCGCTGTAATTCCGAAAAAATATCATTGATTCGAGTCAGGTCCTGATCGGTACGATCCAATTTCCTCAAGGCTTCCTGCCTGCGATGCAGAAAACGGGATACGCCCGCCGCTTCTTCCAGTAGTTCACGGCGTTGGGTGGGTTTGGCGTTGACGATCATATCAACGCGCCCTTGCTCCATCAATGAATAGGAGTTTGTACCGATTCCCGAATCGAGAAAAAGATCCGTTACATCTTTCAACCGGCATTTGGTGTTATTGATTAGATATTCGCTTTCGCCGCTACGGTGCAATCGGCGAGTTATCTCAACTTCCTGGTATGAAACAGGCAGCAGACCATCAGAATTATCGAAAAGAAGCGATACCTCCGCCAGACCCGCCGCGCCACGGGAGGCGGTTCCGTTGAAGATCATGTCCTGCATGATCCCGCCGCGCAGACGTCTTGGACTCTGTTCTCCCAATACCCAGCGAATCGCATCGGACACATTAGACTTACCACATCCATTGGGTCCGACGACTCCTGTTACGCCCTGATCGAAATCAATTTCAATCGAGTTCGCAAATGATTTAAATCCAACAACAGACAGTTTTCTAAGATACATAAAAAACCTCTCGCTTTAAGCCCTGATCTTTTTGCCTAATAAAAAAAATATAAAAAATAAAGAAATCATGCAACAAGAATACGGCTCTTATGCACCGTAATAGGGGAAACTATAATCCAGCTATATGCTTCTGTCAACAGAAAAAAACAGCATAAAGTGGTTAATCCACAACTCATACACAAGATATAGTATTAAATTATGGTTAAGTTAATTGTTGATTAATCACTGCTTAGATAATTTGAGATATACAGGATATTCACAGGCAAAAAAAGTTTAAAACCACTCCATAAAAACCTCAAAATAACACTATAAAGTAGATAACATACAAAAATACACAAGATATTGCGGTAACATATTACGGGAACATATTGCGGGAAATTATTATTTTTCAGTATCGTTTTAAACAAAAAAAACCGCTGAAGCAAAACTCGAGGGGATCGAAATCTTGAATCAACGGTTGGGGAGGTTGTGCAGTTTTATGTACTTATTCTTACATACTTAATCCTTGGCTAGTTTTTTGCCTATTTTTATTATTTTTTATATAACGTCTTCAAGAATCGAACAACAATCTCAATCCAAGTAAAAACAATACGTTACATCGCTTGCGCAAATATATGTAATCCTGATTCAAATTCTGGATCTTTCAATTTTTTCAATGCTTGCGCCTGTATCTGTCTTACGCCTTCCGCCGACAAACCGAGTCTTCTGCCAGCCTGCCTGAGACTTGCCGGATCGCCTGTATCTAAACCGAAGCGGCAGCGCAGCACATCCTGCTCTTTTGGAGTCAGTAGATTAAGCGCTTTTAAGATGCGGCTGGTTAATTCGCTAAGCCATACCTTATCGCGTAACGGTTCAGCATCGTTAACTTCGAGTTTATCTTCTATGGTTTGTCCGTCTTCATCTTCCACATAAATCGAAATGGTGGATGTTCCCAGGTTATATATATATTCAACCTTACTTTCATCCATATCGATCGCTTCGGCAATTTCATGATAAGATGGTTTCCGTCCGTTGCTTTTGACGAAGCCATATTCAAAATTCTTGATCTTTTTGAGCGTACTTACTTTATTTATCGGTATAGTAACGGTGCGTGATTTCTGTTCAATCGCACGTTGCATATAGAGCCTGATCCACCATGCGGCGTATGATATCAGGCGGCATTGCTTTTCAGGATCGAAACGGTCTATGGCTTCGATAAGACCCAGATTGCCTTCCTGGATCAAGTCTGACAGAGTCAAACCCTGGTTCCTGTATGAGATAGCCATGCGAATCACAAAACGTTGATTCGCTTCAACCAGCCGGTCACGGGCTGATGGATCGCCTTTTAGTGAAAGCGCTAATAACTTTTTTTCTTCAGATGGCGCCAACGGCTTGTGATCGATTCCTTGGAGTAGTTTTTTGATGGAAATACCTTCAAATGACATTTTCCCATCTCCTATCTCTCATTAAAGGCTCTATCTGCAAATCAATAAAAAATGCTCTTATATAGTAGTGCTGACATTTATATAAAAGTTGGAAATTATTTTGATAAAAATCAAAATAATTTCCATCTAAAAAACGGGACACGCCTATTATTCAGCATAATCATTTGAATATTATAGGTTTATGATAAAAGGTAATTTGCGGGGGTGAAATGAATATTTGAGATTTCATGCGGTCAAGAAATAGAAGGCGCATCAGAATGTTACTAAGAAAACCACTCTAATGCGCCTTCTTTTTGTTAGTTCTAATTTAATTGTTCCAATTTTTCAATAACTTTCGAAGATTTAACTTCAATTACATTGATCGCATCATTAATTCCCTTGATAAAAGAATTGGTTTCCACTTTGCCGCGTACTTCATCAAAATCTTGTTCCCGTATTGCGTCATCTCCATCAATTCCATAGCCTATGCGGGCATTTTGGTCAAATTCTTTCTGGGCGTCCTGGATTACCATTTTATTCAGTTTAGTACTGTTGGTTTTCCAGTCATTAACTATTTGAATAAACTGGTCTTTCGACAAATCATTGATACTTGTTGAGAATATTTTCTCGATTAACAGGCTCAGCCAATCCCATTTATTTGCGTCGTATTCATCATAAATGGTTCGAAGATGATCCGTCACGCCAGCAACCGTAGTAATCTCTTGCGCTTCGATTAAAGAAACGAGTTTTTCAATTGAAGAAGCAGGCGCCAAAAGCCCACAAATATCCACCCATTCAAAAGATTCCGGTTCATCCTGCGTAAGCAGCGTTTTCTTCCAATCCTCAAAACTAGAATGATTGGATAATTCTTCAAGTCTGTCAATCATACAATCGCCCACAAAAATCTTGATGGCGATATCATAATATTTACGGCAGGTTTTGAGTAATAGACGCTTGATGTGCACGCCTTGGTATTGAACGTATTCGTTCTCTTTGGATGCATTGGCGTACAAATCTTGCAGAATCCGGGCAGCGCTAATCACTTTCCCGATTGTGAAGGGATTAAACAGATCAAAGTGTATCAAATCTAATTTATGTTCACCTTTTCTGCGGTCGCGTGAAGGCCATTTTTGACTATCACGTTGCGTACCGACCGTAAGAAGGTTCATAGCTGGCGTCAAAACGCTTTTGCCATCCTCTTCATTAAGGTAAGAAAAGGGCAGATCAGTAGTGTCAAAGTTAGCGTAATGCTTACCGATCACAACTGAAAACGGTCCTATTGCGCAGGGCCATAGCAAGTATGAGAATGATCCGGTTTTTGATCCCCGCTGAAGGATTCCCTGATGGTTCGGTCCAAGTTTATACATATGGTTGCTTTGATTGGTTCCACTGCCAGCGTTGTAAAATGAGAAGAGTCCGGCAATCAGCAACGTAGATTTGTGATGAGTAACAGTATAAGGACCGGCGAATATAGAACATGCTTCGCCATGAAAACCTTCGCAGTTGGCGAAAAACGCGGAATTCTCTGCCGAAAACTGTTTTCCGATTTTAACCGCCTGCCCGACGAACACATCAGTTAAAATCGCGGAACTATCAACCGTCGAACCACTTTGGATGATGAAATTCTTGGCGAAAACGCCGTTGCCGATGCGGACGGGATTTACCTCATCACTGACAATCGCGCCGTTTTCCAAACGATTAGCGCCTTCAATCGATGAATAAGCCCCAACTTTGATATTTTTCAAGGTTTGACAATTTATGAGCGAAGCGCTTTTCCCAATCATTCCTCTTGAGGAGATGCAAGATTGAACATAATCGTCAATCAATACATTTAACTGCTTGATCATAGCCGGTCGATGACGATATACCGCCAATAAATATGCGATCTGTGCGGTAAGACCATCATAAATCTTGATAGTGCGACCACCGCCTTCATTCAAAACTTCAATTGAGGTTCCATTACCAAATGTACAGGGACCGTCAACCTCCAGAGTTCCAACATTCCGAATAGTGACGTCATCTTCAACATCATAAGATTTCAAAAGAGAAACATTCGAAATGCAGACGTTATTGCCCAGCGTGCAATCGCTTATCGAACTTTGGCGCAACCCCAAAGCGTCCTGTAGATTTCCAGTTTTATAAAAAGATCCAATTTTGACTAGGCCCTGGAAAGATACGTTTCTGATGAATTGGGGATCAAAAGGCTCTTTGACCAGACAATCATGCCAATTTCTGCAAAAACATCCTTGAGATTCAAGGGTGGATATTTCTTGTTCTGTCAGGTTTCTATATGTCATAATTTTGAATCCAATTGAGATTTATAGTAGTTAGTTAAACTCGTTTTGCCGGGAAGTGTTTTCAATTTCACCCCTCACCCTAGCCCTATCCCGGAGAGAGAGGGGATTTGGTTATCCGACATTTATGGTTGACAAGAATACTAGAGTGGTTCGCAAAACATACTTATTTCGTATGCGAACCACTCTAGTATCATTTAGTTTATATCAGTTGAATATCAAGATGATCTTTCTCTATTGATTGGAAATAACGTACGGTGCCGACTTTTAATTCCATAGTAGCGGGATCATCACACACGATCATGGATTGCTTATGCATTTGCAGCGCTGAAACCGTCCACATGTGATTTACGCCATCCTCAACAGCTTTCTGCAAGGCATGGGCTTTACCGTAGCCATTTACAATAATCAACACTTCTTCTGAATCCATTACAGTACCTACCCCAACCGTTAGCGCTTGCTTGGGAACCTTGCCGATGTCGTTATCGAAAAACCGGGAATTGGCCAATATGGTATCGTAGGTCAGGGTTTTTATTCTGGTTCGAGAGGTCAAGGATGAACCTGGCTCGTTAAAAGCAATGTGACCATCCGGGCCGATTCCACCGAGAAACAGCTGAATCCCTCCAGCTTTTTTGATTCTTTTCTCGTAATTGATACATTCTTTTTTCAGGTCTGACGCGTTACCATCAAGAATATTGATATTTTCTTTTTTTATATCAATATGAGAGAAGAAATGCTGCCACATGAAATAATGATAACTTTGGTCATGATCTTCGGGCAAATTTACGTATTCATCCATATTGAATGTTATAACGTTTTGAAAAGAAACTTTCCCCTGTTTGTTGAGTTCTACAAGATTCTGATAGGTTCCAATGGGAGATGAACCGGTCGGCAATCCCAGCACAAATGGTTTGTCCGCCGTGGGCTTAAAAGCATTGATGCGGTTGGCGACGTAACAGGCTATCCATTTGCTTAAAGTCACATAATTATCGTGGATAATAATTCTCATAATCGATATCTCCTTAAGATATGGGTTTGGCTATATTTACTTGTTTCTACAAGTTAGCAAGTACTATTGCGTCTCTTCCTGCTGTGAAATAAGGATTTTTATGTCAGCGACAAATGCGCCTCGGCCTTCTCCATGAATAATGAGGGGATTTATATCTAACTCCTGAATTTCAGGACAATCCATCGCCAACTGAGATATTCGATGCAGGCAATCTTCAATGCTTGCAATATCTCTCTTGCGGCGCCCCCGAGCTCCGGCAAGAATCGGGTAGCCTTTGATTTCAGAGATCATTGATCGAATATTCTCCTGATCGAGCGGGGCAATCCTGAAACTTACATCTTTGAATATTTCAACAAAAATCCCTCCCAGGCCAAACAGAATTACAGCGCCGAATGTCTGGTCCCGTTTGATTCCCAGAATAACTTCTTCTCCTGCTTCACCCATTTTCTGAATAAGAGTTCCTTCCAATTTGGCGTCAGGATGGCTTTCAGAGATACTTTTCATCATGGTCGAATAACTATCCGCAACTTCCTTGGATGAATTAAGATTAAGTTTCACTCCCTGAACATCGAATTTATGGACAATATCTTCTGATATTATTTTCATCGCCACGGGATAACCAATCTTATCAGCTGCAGCGATTGCTTCTTTCGTAGATTTAGCCATTCCATACTTTCCTACCGGCAAACCATACGCATCCAATAATTTGAATGCTTCGATGCCTGACAGGAAACGTTTGCCAGATTGAGCAGCCTTTTTCAATATGGTTTTAGCCTTGTCAGTATTGATGCCTTCGCATGGCGCCAGAGCAGCAGCTGATGCATTTGATAACTGATTATTGAATTCGTATGCAGAAGTAAAGGACGAACACATACTTTCAGGAAGAATATAATGAGGAATCTTGTTCCTCTGTAAAATATCTATCCCTTCCGCCACATCGTTTTCACCCATAAATGAAGCATAGATCGGTTTTTCATATTGCACTGCGCAATTGCAAATTTCCTGGGCAATTTCTTTTATGTCAGTCATGGATTGTGGAGTAAGAATAACAAAAACGCCATCAACGTTTTCATCTTTTAATGTGCTGGTCAAAGCGGCATTGTAACGGTCTGAATGAGCATCACCGATTACATCAATGGGATTCTTGGTATTGGCGGTGGTTGGTAAACTTTTACGCAACGAATCTGATGTTGCATCAGAAAAACTGGCCAATTTCAATCCGCAATTGATGGCTGAATCAGTCGCCAGAACGCCTGGACCACCGGCGTTAGTAACAATGGCTATCTGATTGCTTTTGGGAAGTGGTTGATAAGCAAAAGCAATAGCGCGATTAAACATCTCTTCAATATCATTGCACCGCATTATTCCGGCCTGCTTCATTGCCGCATCGCAAATGATATCACTGCCGGCAAGAGAACCGGTATGAGAGGCTGCGGCTGCGGCGCCTTCTTCAGTCCTGCCGGATTTCAACAGCAAAATTGGCTTTCCTGATTGAGAAATAATATCCTTTGCAGCTTTCATTAAAGCCTGTCCATCACTGATTTCTTCTAAATAAACCAGAATAACTTTGGTCTTTGGATCATCTCTCAGGTAATACAGCAGATCGATCTCATTGATATCCGCTTTATTTCCAAAACTGACGAATTTAGAGAATCCAATATGTTTGGATTGGGCGTAATCCAAAACAGCAGTACAGAGGGCGCCGCTTTGGGATAGGAAACCGATGCTCCCTTCTTCAGGCATTTTACGGGCGAAAGAAGCATTCAAGCGTGATTTGGGATCGGTGTTGATCACTCCCAAACAATTCGGACCAATAAATGAGATACCATACTTTTGGGCGATTTGCTTAAGCTGTTTTTCCCGTTCAAGACCTTTACCGCCAACCTCTTTGAATCCGGCTGAAATAATGATAACTGATTTAACGCCCTTTTTACCGCACTGTTCCAAAGCCAGATGACAAACAGAGCTGGGGAAAACCAGGATAGCCAGATCAACCGGATCGGGGATATCAACAATGTATTTGTAGGCCTTGACGCAAGCGACTGAAGTTTCGCCCGGACTAACCGGATAAACTACTCCTTGAAAATTGCTTTCGATTAAATTGGCGAATATGTCATGAGGAACGGTTCCTTTTGTTTTATTGGTACCTATAACAGCAATGGATTGTGGATAGAATATGGTAGATAGATTCTTGGTATTCTTCGGCATGTCACTCCCCTTTGTTGTATTGTGCAGTTTAATTATGAAAATGAATGTAATAACATAAGATTAATTTATGATATTGGATATAAAATCACCGGCGCCGGTTACGGTTTGAATTTCCAAAGCGCCCTCTTCATCCATTTCAATGTCAAATTCTTCTTCAAATGCAGCCACAAGTTCGAGACTCTGCCGTGAATCCGCCCCAAGATCAAAGATAAAATTAGCATCATCTTTAATATCGTTTTCATTCAATTTTAAGACATTGGCAATTACTTTTTTTACTTTTGCTAGAATTTCTGTGTTGTTCATCATTAAAGCCTTTCTTGTTTTTTTTATTCTTACGGTTTTCAGATTCTTCGATAGATGGATATATCGAATCTTTAATACTTTAATTAAATGTATTCTAATTGGAAAGATACATTCGTCATATTTATGAATTTAATTTGTTTCCATACATTCATTCGAAAGTATTATTGTATGAAAGAAGATTTTAGGAGAGAGATTTATTCTTTGGTATTTATATTGAGTTATTGATCAAAATGTTCTTATTAACGTTTTTATATTTCCATAAAGATTGGCTTTTATAAGACAAAACGCGATAATGAATGATCATGATTTTGCTGATCATTCTAAAATGTGAGTATAGAGATGGAATCCACTACGTGCAAAGAAGATGTGCAGGCTTATAAACCTAAAGAAGAATTTGCTAATGTCATTACTCATTTTGTGGGAACGTTGCTCAGCGTGGCGGCTCTCAGCCTATTGGTTACATTGGCTGCGCTATATGGCGACGTTTGGAGAATTGTCAGTTTCAGCATCTATGGCGCCGCACTGGTTATATTGTATCTTTCATCCACCTTATACCATGCGTTTCGTTCTCCGCGCCTCAAACACATATTTCGGATATTAGATCATGTTTCAATTTATCTTCTCATTGCTGGAACATACACGCCGTTTACATTGGTCAGTTTACGGGGAACCTGGGGCTGGTCGTTATTTGGAACAATATGGGGATGCGCTCTGGTCGGGATTATATTCAAAATCATGATGACAGGACGATGGAGAATCATGTCCTCTATTTTTTATATACTCATGGGCTGGATAGTTGTTATCGCCTTCAAACCACTGATAGCCGCCGTTCCGCTGCCAGGAGTTATATGGCTGATTGCCGGTGGATGCGCATATACATTCGGGATTGTGTTTTATATTAATAAGCAATGGTTATATCACCACGCCATCTGGCATTGTTTTGTACTTGCGGGTAGTGTATGTCATTTTTTAGCGATCTTTTTCTATGTGCTGCCATTATCCTGATTATAAACATACAGACCAGAGAGAGTATTGCATACTAAATTTTTTTGAAATGATGTAATTAAAAAGGCTTGTCATCATAATGATGACAAGCCTTTTTAATTATCTAAATAATCAATACCGATAATTATTTGTCGTCTTCAGGAATTTCATATCCAACAAGTTGGATAATAGACATTTGCGCTCCATCATTGGTTCGTGGTCCAAGCCTGAAAATTTGGGTATAGCCGCCTGGTCGATCCTTGAATTCGGGAGCAATTTCAGTGAAAAGTTTTTTAATTATGGTTTTATCACCAATAGTTTTAGCAACTTTTCGCCTGGCGTGAACAGAATCGTCTTTGGCCGCAGTAATCAATGGCTCAACGACGCGCCTCAACTCTTTAGATTTGGCCAGGGTGGTCTTAATTCGGCCATATCGAAAGAGGGAAATCGCCTGATTAGCCTGCATCGCCTCTCGATGAGAAGAAGTACGGCCTAACTTACGTCCTTTAATTTTATGATTCATTTGTCGATTACTCCAGTAACAATAGATAATCAGGACTAAATGTCCTCATCCTCATCGTCAAAGTTAATTGGCGCCGCATCAAGATCATCTTCGTCTTTAAGCAGTGCAGGTACAATATTGGGATCCTGTTGAATGGATTCGTTATTCATCTGATTGGGATCCATGCCCAGATATAATCCATATTT
Source organism: bacterium (assembly GCA_963662285.2). Lineage (GTDB taxonomy): Bacteria > Hinthialibacterota > Hinthialibacteria > Hinthialibacterales > Hinthialibacteraceae. The sequence continues at coordinate 1,096,359 of CAXXMV010000002.1, read as the reverse complement.
AGTCAGAACTTCTTTAATTTCAGTAAGTGATTTTTTCCCAAAGTTACGATATTTAAGCATTTCATTTTCGGTTTTGGAAACAAGTTCACCAATTGATTTTATATTAGCCGCCTTGAGGCAATTGTAAGCGCGAACTGAAAGTTCGAGTTCTTCAACGCCTTTGGAGAGATATGGATTGACAGTTTCTTCTTTCTTCTCTTCAGTTTCAACAGGAACATCATCTTCGTCAGGGAAGTTAATGAAGAGGAAAAGGTGATCCTTCAAAATTTTGGCGGAATAGGCCAAAGCATCTTGAGGAGTGACAGTTCCATCAGTCCATATTTCCATAATCAAACGGTCATAATCAGTGATATCGCCAACTCGAGCGTTTTCAACTATATACTTAATCCTCTCGATAGGCGTATAGATAGCATCAATCATGATAGTATTGATAGGAAAGGAATCTGCTTTTTTATCGAGAATTTCAGCAGAAGTATAACCTCTTCCAACATCGACGTACAATTCCATTTCCAGTTCGCCATCTTTATCTAAAGTAGCAATATGGTGATTAGGATTTAGAATTTCAACATCAGAATTAGCTTCAATATCGCTGGCTTTTACATCTTTATCTCCAGAAGTTTGCAGATAAAGAGTTACAGGGCCATTACGATGATTTTTAACGCGTAATCCTTTTATGTTCAAAATAATATCAGTTACATCTTCAACTACGCCCGGAATGTAGGCGACTTCCTGCAATACTCCTTCAATGCGCACCGCTTTCACTGCTGCTCCCTGAATGGAAGAGAGCAAAACCCGTCGCAAGGAGCTTCCCAGGGTCGTTCCGAAACCTCGTTCAAGTGGTTCAACAACAAATTTGCCATACCGCTCGTTTTCAGAGGCTTGATCGATTCTAACTCGACCTGGCATAACGACTGGTTTGAACTTCATGGAATGTTATTCCCCCTTTGCCGCACAATAAAAATTGTGAAGTGGGTAAAAATTTGTTCTACCAGACCGGTTCTGTCTATTCATATTCTCGAACTCCATTATTTGGAGTACAACTCTACGATGAACTGCTCCTGCACCGGAATGGCTATTTCTTCTAGATTCGGTAATCGAGTCATTCTGCCAGAAAAATTCTGCGAATCAGATTCAAGCCAGCCATAACCGCCCATAGATCTACGCAATTGCATTGATTCGACAATGACGGGAATTTCCCGGCTGGATTCCTTCAATTTAATATCTTCTCCAATACGGACTAGATAAGAAGGAATATTGACTCTAATACCATTAACAATGATATGGTTATGTCGAACAAGTTGACGAGCTTGAGTGCGAGAGGAAGCGAATCCCAGACGATAAATAACGTTATCCAATCGTCTTTCCAGCAAATGAAGAAGGTTCTCGCCAGTAATGCCTCTCATACGGTCGGCTTCATGGAAGTAACGGCGGAACTGACGCTCCAAAACTCCATAAGACCTCTTACACTTTTGCTTTTCACGCAACTGAAGGGCGTAATCAGACTGCTTGCGCCCCCGGCGTTGACCATGCATACCAGGTGGGTAGTCTCTTTTGTTCAAAGGACATTTGGCGGATAAGCACTTTTTCCCTTTAAGAAAAAGTTTAACTCCGTCCGCTCGGCAGAGTTTACAGTCAGGTCCTCGGTATCGCGCCACGTTTTTCCTCCTAAATTCTTACGGATTTCCTGTATATAACAATTACACGCGGCGCCGCTGAGGCGGCCGACATCCGTTATGTGGAATTGGCGTTACATCTCTAATCATGCGAATTTTCAATCCTGCGATCTGTAGAGCTCTAATGGCAGCTTCACGACCTGATCCAGGACCCTTAACACGTACTTCGACTTCTACAAGACCGTGATCCATAGCTTTGGTAGCAGCTTCCTGGGCAGTTATCTGAGCTGCGTAAGGAGTGCTTTTACGCGAACCTTTAAATCCGGTATTTCCAGCAGTTGCCCATGAAACAGCATTGCCTTGCATATCGGTAATGGTAACGATAGTGTTATTGAAGGTCGCTTGTATATGAACAATCCCGCGAGGGATGTTCTTTTTGACTTTTTTCTTGCCACGACCGGCTCCGCGTCCGCGTGCCATAGCATGTATCTCCTTTTAACTAGTTTAACAGGAAACTAATCTTATTATCCTTTAGACCGAGCGCCGATGGTGCGACGAGGGCCTTTACGCGTACGGGAATTAGTTCGGGTACGCTGTCCCCTAACGGGTAAGCTTCTTCTATGACGAAGTCCTCTATAACTGCCAATGTCCATAAGCCGCTTAATATTCATATTTACTTCGCGGCGTAGATCACCTTCAACAACGAACTCACGTTGTATAATACTGATAATTCTCGTGATATCATCATCTGTAAGATCTTGAACACGGGTGCTTTCATCCACGTTAGCTAATTTAAGAATCTTGCCAGAGAGAGTGGTTCCGATTCCATAAATATATGTTAGCCCAATAACAACTCTTTTGTTTCTGGGCAAGTCAACGCCGGCTATACGAGCCACAGTGCAACCTCCTGATTTCTATACAGACTTAGCCTTGCCGCTGTTTGTGCCTGGGATTGGTGCAAATTACCCGGACTATTCCTTTACGACGAATCACTTTACAATGTTCGCAGATAGGTTTAACAGATGCTTTAACTTTCATTTTTATTCTCCCGCCGCATAAGATGCGGACGATATATTACATCAGGCCTTACGATATGTAATTCGGCCACGGGTTAAATCATATGGTGAAAGTTCAACCGTCACCTCATCACCAGGTAGGATGCGAATATAATGCATACGCATCTTTCCAGATATATGCGCTAATACCTTATGTCCATTTTCAAGTTCTACTCGAAACATCGCATTGGGCAAAGTTTCTGTTATTTTTCCTTGTACTTCAATTACATTTTTCTTTGCCATAATGGGTTTCCGAGAATCTTATCTCTTAAAAAATACTCTATATAGACCCTGAAGCCAATTCCACCGCTGATTCTGTTGTTTCTTCGGGAAGAATGACGCCTTTAGCTGAAGTCAGAACTTTCGGACCATCCGAAAGCAAAGCGACCATATCTTCAACATGGACTGATTTTTGACGGTCTTTTGTTACAACGGTCCATCTATCTTGTAAAACTTCGACTTCGTAAGTTCCAACGTTAAACATCGGCTCTATACAAATAACAAGACCCGTTTTTAATCTCGGTCCGGAGCCAGGTTTGCCATAATTTGGAACCTGAGGGTCTTCATGCATTTCTCTGCCAATTCCATGACCCACAAAATCTCTTACAACGCCGAAACCATTTTCACGAGCGATTCGTTCTACAGTATGAGATACATCGCCCAATCTATTTCCTACTTGAAGAGCCGAGCAAGCTTCTTGTAATGCATAGTAAGAAAACCGTATTAATCGATCTTCTTCCGGAGTGATATTTCCTATTCCGATTGTTCTGGCGCAGTCTCCTACATATCCTTGATAAACTACTCCAACATCAAGGCTTAATATATCCCCATCTTTGATTTTGCGCTTTGAGGGGAAGCCGTGCACCACTTGTTCGTTTATAGAAATGCAAACCGTATATGGAAAACCTCTGTATCCTTTGAAGGCTGGTTTAGCTCCAGCATCGCGGATCAGCTTTTCCGCCAATCGATCAAGTTCAATTGTAGTTATTCCGGGTTCAGCAACTGCGATCATCTGGTTCTGTACTTCTGATACCAAATTGGCGCTTTCTTGCAGTTTTTGAATCTCTTGAGATGATTTCAGCGTAATCATACGCCCAGCGCAAACCCTTCTATGTTCATCAATGCTTATGTATATAAATTAATCCTAATATTTTACGGAGTAAATATACAAGAATGAAATTATAGCCTTATGAATCTAAAAAACCAGTGTTCGACTTTAATTACATTCCTGAACGACCGCGAATCTTACCGCGTTTTCTAAAACCATCGTAATTTCTGACGCGAAGGTGATTTTCTACTTGATTTACAGTATCCAGCGCAACTCCAACGATAATAATAATGGAAGTACCGCTCATAATGCTAGTTATGCTTGGATCGATTTTCATCCATCTGCCTACCAGATCGGGCAATACAGCCACAGCGGCCAGGAAAACAGCGCCAGCCAGGGTGATGCGATTAAGGATTCTGCTTAAATATTCTTCAGTTTTTCTGCCATGACTATAACCAGGGATGGTTGAACCATATTTCTGAAGGTTTTCAGCAACATCCTTAGGATTGAAAGTGATTGCTGTATAGAAATAGCAGAAGAAAACAATCAAAGCAACATAGAGAATTGTATAGATGCTCTTGCCAGGCATCAGCAAATTAGAAAAGAAATCTAGCGAATTGTAAATAAAAGCCGCAACTACATTCTCGCTGCCTTGTAGTGGAGTAAGAAACTGCAAGAAAGTTGCGGGCAGCATCATGATAGCAGCTGCAAAGATTACAGGAATAACGCCGGCAGTATTAATTTTTAATGGAAGGTAAGAATTTGCCTGCGCCCCGTACATCTTACCTCTTTGCACTCTACCACGCTTAATGGGAACCCTGCGCTGTCCATATTGAATCAAACATACTCCAGCAACAACAACGACGCACATGACGGCAACAGCCAGACCATCCAGTGGTGTGAAGGAAGGTTCTTCCATTTGTAAAAGACTGAGAGCTTTACCGGCAACTGAAGGCACGCGAGCAACGATGTTAAAGAAAATGATAAGAGATATGCCATTACCGATGCCGCGTTCAGTTATGAGTTCACCAAGCCACATAATTATGATGGTTCCGGTGGAGATCGAAAAAACAGTAAGAATTTTGAAAGTCCAACCGGGTTGATAAACCATAGCGCCCCATGAATCTGCATTCTCAAAAGAGAAAGAGAGCATGAAGGCTTGTAAAGCGGTGATGGCAACCGTTAAATAACGGGTATATTGGTTAATTTTTTTACGGCCTTCTTCTCCTTTTTTAGATAATTCTTCTAAATAAGGAGAACTAACCGTTAAAAGTTGGAGAATAATCGAAGCGCTGATGTAGGGCATGATGCCAAGGGCGAAAATAGAACATTGGCTAAAGGCCCCGCCAGCGAAAAGATCGACCAAACTAAAAAGGCCACCGCCGCCGCCCTGTGTTCCAAATTTAATTTGAGTGGGATCAATACCAGGGATGGGTAAATATTTCCCTATCTGGAGTAAAGCCAGAACACCAAAAGTAAATATTACCCGCTTCCGAAGATCAGGTATGCGAAATATATTTGCTATCGCATCAATCATTTCAACTAATGTCCTTTATCCCGCGATGATCATCTTTTAATGTGAAATAGAGCTTCAAGCGGAACGTTCAAGTATTGAGGTTTCTCCCCCAGCTTTAGCGATCTTTTCAATTGCTGATTTGCTGAATGCATCAGCATGAACAACAAGTTTTTTGGTCAGTTCGCCATTGCCGAGAATCTTAACTTTACGTTCGACGTTCTTGATCAAACCGACTTCTTTCATAAAAGCCAGGTCGATTGTTTGACCTTCATCAAATTTATCAAGAGAAATCAAATTTATCAGTTGATAATATAGTTTGTTTAATGGTTTAAATCCACGTTTTGGGACTCGTCTTTGAAGAGGCATCTGACCACCTTCAAACCAAGCGCGCCTGGAGTAGCCAGACCGTGACCGCTGTCCGTTAGCTCCTCGTCCAGCCGTTTTGCCGGATCCAGAGCCAGGACCACGTCCAATACGTTTGCGTCTTTTTTTATGGGGTACGTTCAATTCACCAATCTGCATGATTGTATACTCTTTCGCGAAGATAGTGCTTTAATCTTCCAACTCTCGTACGCTTACTAAATACTCGATCGATTTGATCATTCCACGAGTTTGTGGAGAGTCATTCACCATTATTGGTTTATGTAGTTTACGTAGACCTAACGCTTTAGCAGTTCTGCGGTGTTTAGGAAAACTGCCGATTAAGCTTCTTTTTAATGTTACTTCAAATTTATTAGCCATATTGCTCATATCTCCTTGCGAGAGTTAAACCTAGGGTTAATTAACCCAGAATTTCACTTGGATCTTTGCCTCGCAGCAGAGCAACGGTATCCAAATCTTTCAAAGCTTGTAAGCCACGAATAGTCGCCTTAGCGATATTTAAGGGATTACTGCTGCCAAGAGATTTAGCCAGGATATCTTTTACTCCAGCAACTTCCAAAATGGCGCGAACTGGACCACCAGCGATAACTCCAGTACCACGGGAAGCAGGCTTCAAAAGAACTTTTCCTGCACTAAATTTTTCAAATACTTCATGTGGAATAGTACCGCGCTTGAGAGGAACGCTGAACATACTCTTTTTAGCCTGTTCGATGGCTTTACGAATTGCATTGGCGACTTCACCGGCTTTGCCGTATCCAATGCCGACTTTGCCTTTTTCGTTTCCAACAACCACCAGGGCGCTGAAACTAAAGCGGCGACCGCCTTTTACAACTTTATCAACGCGATTGACATGAATAACGCGTTCTTTAAATTCGGTATCTTTTTTGTGCCGATCTACTCTCAAAACATCAACCATCGTTTATCATCCTTTTCGCCGAGGCAATTAAAAATTAATTCCGCCATCTCTAGCGCCGTCTGCAACTGCAGCAACACGACCATGATAAAGGAAGCCACCCCGGTCAAATACCGCTGATTCAATGCCTTTATCTTTAAGACGCTGAGCGATCAGTTTGCCAACCGCCATAGCAGTTTTAATTTTGCCGCTAATACCTTCTTTATCAATGGAAGGAAGATCAGATGGCTTAATACTGGATGCAGATACAATAGTATTTCCATCCAGATCGTTAATTGCTTGCACGTAAATATGCTTAGAACTGCGGAAAACGACAAGCCTAGGCCTGATTTCCGTGCCTTTCACTTTTTTCCGTACTCGTATATGTCGGCGAATTCGTGCGTTTTTGATTTTCTTCATGGCTTTTGCCTACCAACTTAATTACGTTAATTATGTTAATATATTAGACGTTTTTCTTTCCGACCTTGCGTCTAATATGCTCACCCTCATATTTAACGCCTTTACCTTTGTATGGTTCCGGTGGCCGGAAGGAACGAACCTTGGCGGCAGCTTCGCCTAGAACCTGTTTATCGATGCCGCGAAGCGTAATATTGACATTCTTTTCGACTTCAGCAGTGATCCCATCGGGTAGTTTGTACTTAATAGGATGAGAATAGCCTAATTCGAGATTAAGAATGCTGCCTTCAGCATTGGCGCGATAACCGACGCCGTTAATCTCTAATTTTCTCTCAAAACCTTGCGAAACGCCGGTTACCATATTGGCGATTAAAGCCCTACTGGTACCATGAAGCGCCTTGTTTTGGCGCTCGTCATTGGGACGCTCTACAAGAATTTCATCGTTTTCCTGCTTGACAGTAATAGGCTCAGGAATATCCCATTCCATCTGTCCTTTAGATCCTTTAATGAAGATGTGGTTAGCTTCAAGAGTAACCTGTACTTCAGAAGGGATAGATATTGGTTGACGTCCGACTCGTGACATGATTTTTTTCTCGCGTCTAGAATTTCTTTAACGAACCTGTATTACCAAATTTTACAAAGAATTTCCCCACCGATTCCCTGTTTACGAGCATCACGATCTGTCATGATGCCGCGAGAGGTAGAAATGATGGCAATTCCTAAACCATTGATAACACGCGGAATATTATCTTTATTAACATACCTGCGAACACTAGGTTTGCTAACTCTTTCCAAGCGGGTAATAACTTTTTCCTGCTTGGTTCCGTATTTCATGAAAACACGGATTACCTTGTGTCCTTTGTCGTCTACGATCCGGTAACTCCGGATGTATCCTTCACGTTTAAGAAGATCGATGATTGATTGCTTCATTTTAGAAGCAGGTATATCAACTTTTTCTTTGCTTGCTATGTTCGCATTACGGATTCTGGTCAAAAGGTCCGCAATGGGATCAGTCGTCAACATAATGCCGACTCCTTTATTACTATCATTATAAAATTACCAGCTAGATTTGGTCATTCCCGGGATGTATCCTTGTAGAGCCAATTCTCGTAAACAAATGCGACAAAGGCTGAACTTACGGTAGTAACCTCTAACGCGTCCGCATCGTTGACAACGGTTATAATCTCTGACGCTATATTTATGAGACCTGGAAGCCTTGATTATCATGCTTTTCTTCGCCATGAGTTATTCTCCTTAACTACGGAAAGGCATTCCGAACATTTTGAGAAGTTTACGCGCTTCTTCATCAGTCGGAGCTGAGGTTACGAATACAATATCCATTCCCTGATTTTTAACCACATCATCAAAACTTATTTCAGGAAAGATCAACTGCTCTTGTATGCCGATAGCGTAATTACCACGACCATCAAAAGATTTAGGTGATAATCCACGGAAGTCACGCATGCGAGGAACGCAGATATTGATAAATCTATCAATAAAATCGTACATGCGTTGATTTCGCAGGGTAACCATGCAACCAACCGGCATTCCCTCACGGACTTTGAAGTTAGCGATGGATTTCTTGGCTTTAGTCACTACTGATTTTTGACCAGCAATGGTGTCCATATTACCGACTAAGGATTCAAGAATCTTGGCGTCGCGGTTAGCTTCGCCAATACCCATATTAATAACTATCTTTACAAGTTTTGGAACTTGCATAACGTTTTTGTAGCTGAACTCTTTCATGAGGTCAGGAACAATACGTTCTCTGTAGTCGGCAACAAGTCTTGATCTATAATCTTTAGATATAAGATTTTCGGCTGGAGCCTTTTTATTTTTCTTGGTTTGTTTTTCTGATTTCTCAGCCATGATCAACTCTCACTATTTAACCAACCGAAGATTGGAGGGATGAATTGGTCCTTCTCGTTCAATAACGCCACCAGGTTGATTGGCCTGAGGGTTGCTTTTTTGGTGCTTTTTCTGCATCTTAGCGCCTTGAACGACAACTTTGCCGTGTTTTCTATCCACTCGCAGAACTTTACCGGTTTTGCCTTTGTCTGCACCCATGATTATTTCAACTAAATCCCCTTTTTTGAGGCGTATCTTTAACATTAGAGAACCTCCGGGGCCAAGGAAACAATTTTCATGAATTTTTTATCGCGCAGTTCACGGGCAACAGGTCCAAAAATACGTGTTCCGACCGGGTCGCCTGCATCATTGATAATGACAGCAGCATTATTATCAAAGCGTATGGTTGATCCATCTTTGCGCTGAACTTCTTTTTTAGTTCTTACGATAACTGCTTTAATAACGGAACCCTTTTTGACATTGGATTCCGGAATAGCTTCTTTAACGCTAGCAACGACGATGTCGCCAACCCTAGCATAACGTCTGCGAGATCCGCCAAGCACTTTGAAGCAAGTAATTTTACGAGCTCCTGAGTTATCCGCAACAGTTAATCGAGTAGATTCCTGTATCACGATATACCTCCTACCTTAAACTACCACGGCTTTACGTATCGTTTCGACATAACGCCAGTGTTTGCCTTTGCTGATAGGACGAGTTTCCTCGATGCGAATGACATCACCGACTATACATTGTCCCTTTTCGTCGTGGACTTTCACCTTTTTATTGCGGCGAATGACCTTCCCGTATTGGGTATGTCGAAATAACCGTTCAATCTTTACTACTACGGTTTTTTCCATGGCTGTACTGACCACTACCCCTTCACGGGTTTTGCGTAATGACTTTGTTTTTTCAGTCATGACTGTTCCTCAGTCTGAGATTCTAATTCATGTCGCACCGTCATTGCGCGTGCGATATCATTTCTGGTTTCGCGAATTTTATTTGTATTGTTCAGCTGGTTGGAATGTAGTTGCATACGATAATTGAAGAGTTTCTTCTTCATTTCCTCGATACGCACCTTCAAATCCGGGACAGACAGCGATCGAAATTCGTCCGCTTTCATAGTCCTCTCCTTATAATGTCTCCTCGCGAGAGGTAAATCTAACAGACAAAGGCAATTTATGCCCCGCCAGTCGAAAGGCTTCGCGAGCAATATCTTCTTGGACTCCACCTAGTTCGAAAAGAATATGTCCAGGTTTGACGACTGCGACATGTTTTTCGGGCGATCCTTTTCCACCACCCATACGGGTTTCGGCAGGTTTCGCAGTTACAGGTTTGTGCGGAAAAATTCTAATCCATACTTTGCCGCGACGTTTTATATGACGATTAATGGCGATACGAGCGGCTTCAATTTGCCGGGCTGTAACCCAACCACCAGTCATGGCCTTTAATCCATAATCACCGAAACTGACATTTACTCCACGACAAGCAATTCCACGTCTATTTCCGCGATGTACTTTACGATGTTTTTCGCGAGATGGCATCAACATCAGGATTTAACCTCCTGCTTCTCTTCAGCGCTGAACATTGAAGTAAGTTCACCCTTAAAGATCCAGACTTTTACACCAATCTGTCCATAAGTAGTTTTAGCTTCAGTGAAGCCATAGTCGATATCGGCTCTTAAAGTGTGAAGAGGAACGCGACCTTCGCGGTACCATTCAGTACGAGACATTTCCGCCCCGCCCAAACGTCCGGAGACCATTATTTTGATGCCTAAGGCGCCAGCTTGCATGGATGCCTGCTGAGCTCTTTTCATGGCGCGACGGAAAGAAACCCGCCGTTGCAGTTGAAGAGCTACGCTTTCAGCCTGGAGTTGAGCGTCCAACTCGGGTTGTTTGATCTCGCGTATATTTATATGAATCTGAAGATCCGTCAAAGCGCTGACAAGCTTTTTGAGACGCTCAACTTCAATGCCTTTGCGTCCGATTATGATGCCAGGACGCGCAGCCATTATGTTGATTCTCAAGCGTTGGGTGAAGCGTTCGATTTCGACTTCACTTATACCGGCGTGAAACAACCGTTTTTTTATCGCTTTGCGTATGCGGAGGTCTTCATTTAAAAGATTGGCATAGCCTTTTTCCGCATACCAACGGGATTTCCAATTTTTATAGATGCCAACTCGGAATCCGTATGGATGTACTTTTTGTCCCACGATCTATTCCTTTTTTAATCAGAGTTTTCTTACCGCTTAACCGGTAATCCTAATTCAACGGTAATGTGACTTGAACGTTTTCGAATACGCGTCGCCCGTCCCATGGGAGCTGGTCTAAATCTTTTCATCATTTTAGCTCCATTAACAAAGACTCGTCTTACGATAAGTTCATCGGGATCGAATTCAGTTGTTTCTTCCACATTGGCTGCGGCTGATTTTAACAATTTAAGAAGAAGTTCAGCCGCCTTACGTTTTGGAGTAAACATTAACGTATTGATCGCATCTTCATAAGATTTGCCTCTAATGGCGTCAGCCACCAGTCGAATCTTTCGCGCAGACATATGGCAGGATTTCAAAGTTGCATGCATCGCCATGATATATATCTCCTATTTCAGGCGCATGACGCGCGCAGTCTTTCCACCGTGTGTCTTGAAAGTTCGGGTCGGTGAAAATTCACCCATTTTATGACCAACCATATTCTCGGTCATGAAAACAGGAACAAACTTTCTTCCGTTGTGAACGGCAACAGTGTGACCAACCATTTCAGGTATAATAGTACATGACCTTGACCAGGTTCGGATGACCCTTTTTTCATTCTTTTCGTTCATTAGCAGGATGCGCTTTACTAACCTATCATCCAGGTAAGGTCCTTTTTTCAGCGATCGTCCCATAATCTGTTACCTTCTTTTTTGAATCTAAATGCCCTTTAAATATTAACGCCTTTTGTTACGACGTCGTTCCACAATCATGCTGCTGGTGCGTTTATTGCGGCGCGTTTTATAACCTTTGGTTATTACGCCCCAGGGGGTGCACGGATGACGACCGCCAGCCGCTTTACCTTCACCGCCGCCCAACGGGTGATCGACGGGGTTCATGGCAGTTCCACGAACATGAGGTCTACGACCAATGTGACGTTGACGTCCCGCTTTTCCAATTACGATATTTTCATGATCGGTATTGGAGGTTTGCCCGATAGTGGCTCGGCATTTCAAGTTAATTTTACGAATTTCTGTTGAAGGCATTCTGACTCGGGCGTAATCGCCTTCCCGACCCATTACCTGCACAACTGTACCTGCCGAGCGGGCGATTTGCGCGCCTTTGCCTATTTTTAATTCAACGGCGTGTATGAAAGTACCGTCTAAAATTTCACTAAGAGGAAGGCAGTTACCCACTTTATGCGCCGCGTCTTTGCCGGACATAACTTCCGAGTCTACCTTAAGTCCATTTGGAGCGATGATATATCGTTTTTCCCCGTCGGCATAAACCAGGAGAGCAATTCGAGCGGATCGGTTAGGATCATACTCAATTGCAGAAACTCTAGCTGGAATCCCGTCCTTGGTGCGTTTGAAATCAATTATACGATAACGCCTTTTATGACCACCACCGCGATGCCGAACGGTGATTCGACCGTTAGCATTACGACCAGCATTTTTCTTTATCGGCTCTAGCAGACTTTTTTCTGGTTTTGACTTGGTGATCTCATCAAACGCCGAGACCGTCTGGAATCGCCGAGTCGGCGTTGTTGGATTGTATTTTTTAATTGCCACGATTCTCTACTCCATCAGTCCACGGTCTTAAACAAACTCGATTGAATGACCTTTTACCAGCTTTACCATGGCTTTCTTATAGTGCCGGGATCTTCCGACTATTCCACGGTATCGGTCGAGTTTTTTCTTGGGTTTAACATTTATGGTTCTTACATTCTCGACTTCAACGCTAAATGCTGCTTCAACAGCCCTTTTGATCTCTATTTTATTAGCCTCTCGAGGAACACGGAAAGTATAAACGCCGTTTCCTTCGGCAAGGGCCGTTGTGCGTTCAGTGAAGATCGCTTCACGGATGATATCATAATTACTTTTCATGACCCGCGCCTCCTGGCTTCAAATATCTCTTATCTAATGCTTCAGCGGCGCCCTGAGTCAAGAAAATAGTATCAGACTCAAAAATATCCAAAGGCGAGCAAGAATTAATGGAAAGAATGCTGGCTTTGTCTATGTTTCGCATTGACAAAAGAACATTGTCCCCGGGTTTAACATCAAGAAAAAGAGTTTTACCGTTCATGGCAAAGGTTTTCAGGATACCCGCTGCCACTTTAGTCTTAACTTCGCTGAATTCCAAATTTTCAAGAATAAAGAATTGACCTTTGTCAGCCTTCATCGACAGGCATTGGCGAAAAGCTTCCTGCTTCATCTTTTTCGGAATATCTTTGCGGAAAGACCGTGGAACAGGTCCAAATTGCGCCGCGCCTCCACGATATTGTGGAGCACGAATAAAGCCTTGCCGCGCCCGGCCTGTACCCTTCTGACGAAAAGGTTTTGTTCTTGTACCAGATACTTGATTTCTGTTTTTAGCGCTGGAGGTACCTTGGCGTTTGTTTGCCTGGTAACTGACCATCACCTGGTGCAGAAAAATCTCGTTGATTGACGTAGAGAATACCGAATCACTCAACTCGATGTTACCGGTCACTTGTTTTTCAAAGTCATAGATATCAAATGAAACCATGATAGTTCTGCCGTTTATTTCTTTTTAAATGTTTTTGTGGTTCCTTTAAGGAAAACCACACCGCCGTTCGGTCCGGGTATGCCGCCTTGAATATAGATAATTTTATTTTCGTTATCTATTTTCTCGATTTTTATATTCTGCAAAGTTACCCGATTATTGCCCATGTGACCAGGAAGAGTCTTGCCTTTGAAAACTCGACCCTGATTGGTTCCAGAACTAACCGCTCCAATTCTTCTATGGAACATAGAACCATGAGTTTTACGACCGCCCTTCCAGTGATAACGTTTAACGCCGCCCTGGAATCCACAGCCTTTGGCGGTGCCAATGACATCAATGATATCACCTTCTTCAAAAGCGGATATTTCAAGGAAATCACCGATGCTGTATTCATCAGTGGAATCGACGCGAATTTCGCGCAACATCCTGTGAGGAGTAGTTTTGCCCTTTTTGAAATGACCAATCATGGGCTTATTAGACGATTTCTCTTTGATAGAATCAAAGCCGACTTGCAGGGCTTTGTAACCGTCTTTATCCTCAGTCTTTATCTGGACTATCGGACAAGGTCCTACTGCTACAGCAGTTAGGGGAACTCGTCGACCATCCTCTCTAAACATCTGCGTCATACGCAGTTTTCGTCCTAAGATTGCCTTAATCATTTGCCTTTACCCGTGATCCTAGAGCTTGATTTCCACGTGTACGCCCGCTGGTAATTCTAATTGCGTAAGGGCGTCCATAGTTTTCGGGGTCCAATCGAGAATATCAACCAGCCTCTTGTGCGCCCGAATTTCAAACTGCTCTCGCGACTTTTTATCTACATGCGGAGACCGCAAAACTGTATATTTCGATATCCGAGTCGGTAAGGGAATCGGCCCAATGATTTTCGCACCAGTTCTCTTGGCTGTATCGACAATCTGCGCAGTTGATTGATCCAGTAACCGATGATCATACGCTTTTAACCGTATGCGAATTTTATTTGGATATTCAGCCATAATCTACCTTCGGGGCAGGTGTACTGACCTGCGCATTTCTTTATTCAATAATCTCGGCGATGACGCCAGCGCCAACCGTCCGACCGCCTTCGCGAATAGCGAAGCGTAATTCCTGTTCCATGGCTATTGGTTGATGCAATTCACCTTCCATAACCACGTTATCGCCCGGCATTACCATCTCGGTTCCTTCCGGCAACTTCACCGAACCGGTAACATCCGTTGTCCGGAAATAAAACTGCGGACGGTATCCATTAAAGAATGGCGTATGACGACCACCTTCTTCTTTGGTCAGAACGTATACATTCGCTTTGAATTTGGTGTGTGGATTAATTGACTTGGGCGCTGCTACAACCTGTCCGCGCTCTATGCCATCACGACCGATGCCGCGCAGCAGCAAGCCTACATTGTCGCCCGCCAGACCTTGATCCAATGATTTTCGGAACATTTCAACGCCTGTGCAAACTGTATCAATCGGCGCTTCTTTCAGACCCACGATCTGAACTTTGTCGCCAACGGTAACTTTACCGCGCTCAATACGACCGGTCGCAACCGTACCACGACCCGTGATGCTGAAGACGTCTTCAACCGCCATCAGGAAGGGCTTGTCTACATCACGTTCCGGTACAGGAATATATGTATCCAATGCTTCCACTAATTCTGTGATGCATTTGGTCGATTCTTCATCGTCTATATTCTCTCCCGCCCGCAAGGCTGAACCCATTATAACGGGAATGTCATCGCCGGGGTAATCGTACTGCGACAGTAATTCGCGAACTTCCAACTCGACCAGTTCCAGCAGTTCTGCATCATCAACCATGTCTACTTTGTTCATAAACACGACAATGTATGGAACGCCTACCTGACGGGCCAGTAGAATGTGCTCTCTGGTTTGCGGCATGGGACCGTCTGCGGCTGATACAACCAGCACTGCTCCGTCCATTTGCGCCGCGCCTGTAATCATGTTTTTTACGTAGTCCGCGTGACCCGGGCAGTCAACATGCGCATAGTGACGTGCAACTGACTCATATTCAACATGCGCCGTTGCGATCGTGATACCGCGTTCACGCTCTTCCGGGGCGTTATCGATGCTGTCGAATGACCGGATTTCGCCTAGGCCTTTCGCCGCCTGCACCATGGTGATCGCCGCCGTCAACGTTGTCTTCCCGTGATCCACGTGTCCGATCGTTCCCACGTTCACGTGGGGTTTTGTCCGTTCAAATTTACCTTTGGCCATTTTACCCTTATTCCTCCACTCTCTACCGCGAGCATACGGGGATTAAGTAATATCGTAATATTAATTTATCTATTTGCATTTCACGCATACGTAAAAGATCGCTAAACATAAGAAGAAAGGATTCTTCTATAGAGCGTTTTTTTATGCGTTAATTTTTCAAAATTCTAATTCTTGACAGTTTATTATCGGGCAACTGAAAAACCCATACCCGCAACGAGTTGATTTTGTATGGCTCTCGGCACTTCCTCATAACATGCTAACTGCATGGTGGACGTGGCCCGCCCCTGCGAGAGAGAACGCAGGCTCGTTGCATAACCGAATGTCTCGGAGAGTGGAACCTGACCGCGAATGACCTGTAAGGCGCCTCGCTGTTCCAGGCCAGTAGTGCGACCTCGTCTGGAATTCAGATTTCCTAATATGTCACCCATAAATTCTTCTGGGCATAAAATCTCTATTGACATAACCGGTTCGAGAAGAACCGGAGAAGCATTTTCGAGCGCATTTCTAAAGGCAATTGATGCGGCGCTCGTAAAAGCCATTTCTGAAGAGTTCTCCTCACTATAAGACCCAGCTTTAAGAAGAACCCCTAAATCTATTAACTGATAACCCAGCAAAATTCCGCCAAGTAAATTTTCTTTTATGCTTTGCTCGATAGCCTTCAAGTATATCACCGGCATTTGATCGGTGGTTAACTTGTTAATGAATTCGAAGCCGGCGCCGCTCTCCCGTGGATAGACCTCGAGAAAAACGTGAGCGTAATGATCTTTTCCGCCCAATTGCCGCATGTATTTTTCTTCGAATCCGGCAGTGGCTGTGATGGTTTCCCGATAAGCCACTTGAGGTTTGCCGACGTTGGCTTTAACCCCATATTCTCGCATAATTCTATCAACGATAATTTCCAGGTGTAATTCACCCATACCTGAAATAATCGTTTGACCGGTTTCTTTATCCACTTTGATACAGAATGTGGGATCTTCGTCAGCGATCCGGTCCAGGGAATAATTCAAGCGATCCTGTTCGGCAACTGTCTTAGGCTCAATGGCCACAGAGATGACTGGATCGGGAAAGGTAAGCGTTTCTAAGAGAATCGCATTGCCCTGAGAAGACAGAGTATCTCCAGTTGTTGTTTGATTCAAGCCCAACAAGCAAACAATATCGCCAGTTTCTGCTTTTTTTATTTCTTCCCGTTTATTGGCATGCATTCGAAGAATGCGACTAACCTTTTCTTTCTTATTCTTGGCAGCGTTGAGAATAACGTCACCTGTTTTAATGGTTCCCGAATAAACCCGGATAAAAATTAATTTACCGTGTGGATCGGACATCACCTTGAACGCAAGAGCAGTAAAAGGTTGATCATTGGTTGCTTCACGAAGAATTTCTTCGCCGCTCTTCGGATGTACGCCAATCACAGGAGGAACATCTATTGGTGAGGGTAATATTTCTGTAACAGCATCAATAAGCTGTTGAATACCCTTATTTTTTAAAGCCGCGCCACATAGAACCGGAGTAATCCCGGAATTAATAGTTGCTTTGCGAATGGCTTGTTTAATCTCTTCTGGTTCAATTAATGAGCCTTCAAGAAATTTGTTCAGAATAACATCATCGTAGTCTGAAAGAGTTTCGAGTAGATATTCCCTGGCAGTGTTGGCGCTTTCCTGCAAAGACTCAGGAATATCCACATCATCAAATACTACTCCGAAATCACCAGATTCTTCATGCCAGATTCTGGCTTTCATTTCGACCAGGTCAATAACTCCCTGGAAGGAATTCTCAGCGCCAATAGGCAGTTGAATCGGAAGAGGATTTCCGCCCAGGCGCTTTCTAACCTGAGCAACGACCGCATCAAAATCAGCCCCTATGCGATCCATCTTATTTATAAAGATTATCCGTGGGACATGGTAACGATCAGCCTGATGCCAGACTGTTTCTGATTGCGGCTCTACGCCTCCGACTGCGCAGAAGACAGATATGCATCCGTCCAGCACGCGCAGAGAGCGTTCAACTTCCATGGTGAAATCAACATGACCGGGAGTATCAATGATATTGATCTGATAGTCATGCCATTGGCAAGATGTAGCAGCGGAGGTAATGGTGATGCCTCGCTCTTTTTCCTGCTCCATCCAATCCATTTCGGCTGCGCCGTCATGGACCTCGCCAATTTTGTGAGTACGGCCTGTGTAATAGAGGATCCGCTCAGTAACTGTAGTCTTTCCTGCATCGATATGTGCAGCAATACCGATATTTCGCACGAAAGACAAAGCGGTCTTTTTGGTACTCACAATTACCATCTCTCAATGAATTGCAGCATACTCCACATTGAGAGAGCTGCATCTCTCCCTTTAGACAACGCCGATTTCTAAAAAACCAATACTACCAGCGATAATGAGCAAAGGCTTTGTTGGCCTCAGCCATCCGATGGGTATCCTGTTTCTTCTTTATTGCAGTGCCCTGATTATTGGCGGCATCAATAAGTTCATTAGCTAATTTGCTCATCATGTTACGTTCATTACGTGAACGGGAGGAACCGACTAACCAGCGAATCGCCAAAGTCTGACGACGCTCCGGTCGAACTTCTACGGGAACCTGATACGTAGCGCCGCCTACACGGCGTGAACGAACTTCGAGGGCAGGCTTCGTATTTTCGACAGCAGATTTGAAGAGATCCATGGGTTCCTGCTTGGTTTTCTTCTGGATCTCGTCTAAAGCGCCGTAAAAAATCTTTTCTGCTGTGGATTTTTTACCTTTCCACATAAGGTTGTTGATGAACTTGGTCACCAGGATACTATTGTAAACTGGATCGGGAAGAACTTTTCGTTGCTCCGCGCGATTCTTGCGTGCCATTTTTTATCTTCTCCACAAGGAGTAAAATACGAACAATGTTCGTTTAGTCCTTAGGTCTTTTAGTTCCGTATTTCGAGCGTCCTCTACGACGCTTTTCCACACCCATTGATTCCAAGACTCCGCGTACAACGTGATAACGGACACTGGAAAGATCCTTCACTTTTCCACCACGAATCAGAACAATGGAGTGTTCCTGAAGATTATGCCCCTCTCCCGGGATATACGCATTGACTTCTATTCCATTGGTCAAGCGTACGCGAGCCACTTTGCGAAGCGCCGAGTTAGGCTTTTTAGGGCTCATAGTCCAAACGCGAGTACAAACGCCCCGACGCTGGGGACATCCCTGCATAGCGGGAGCTTTACTCTTTTTGGATTTTCGTTTTCGGCCATTTTTAATAAGTTGGTTTATTGTTGGCATTGTCAGCCTTCAATCCTTTTCAGGGCGTTATTCACGGGTTGGTTTCAACCCAAATTATTTGCATAAATTAGGATGCCCCCGACTTAAAGCAAGGCATCCCTCTATAAGGAGGCTTATACTAGCCCCTATTGAGCACTTGCAAAGTTTACAGGTTAGTCATAAGCCGATTTTTCGTCAAGCCTCATGAAGCAATCGGCTTATGATTTTGGTTCTGTAAATACCAATTTTACTAGAATAATTCAATACAATTCACTTGTTCAGAGATACAGCACCGGCTCTCTCCAAGATCAGGCGAAAGTAATTTCCTCGGTATCGCGTTCCAGCAATTTTTCGTAATAAATTTTATGACTATCCCATCCGGTTCCAGCAGGAATCAGGTGTCCCATAATGACATTCTCTTTTAATCCGAGCAGGTGGTCAGTTTTCCCGCTGATGGCCGCCGCAGTAAGAACACGGGTAGTTTCCTGGAAAGAAGCGGCCGATATGAATGATTCAGTTCCCAGCGATGCCTTAGTGATGCCGAACAGTTTAGGTTTGAACTGCGCGGGTTTACCACCCTGAACAAGAACACGGTCATTTTCACGCATAACTATGAATCGATCAATGTCATCATCCTGTAGGAATTTGGTATCTCCTGAATCCGTGATGGTAACTTTACGCATCATTTGTCGAATAATAATCTCGATATGCTTGTCGTTGATGCCAACGCCCTGTAGACGATAAACTTCCTGAATTTCATTGAGTAGATATTGCTGCGTGATTCGTTCGCCCATAACTTCAAGATATTCATGTGGATCGATAGAACCATCGACTAGTTTATCGCCAGTCGAAACCCAGTCACCATCACTTACGATAACATGCTTACCTGTATCGACTTCGTGTGCGGTCAGCAGTTCACCATCTTTATCAGTAATGAGAATCAAGCGTGTTCCACGTTTACGCTTTTTCTCCAGTTTTTTCTCCATCTCATCGGTGATCTCATCCTGCATAGGAAGACGAACCCAACCATCAACTTTAGTAATAATGGCCAGATCACGCTGTTTGGGACGTCGCGCTTCGAAGAGTTCTTCAACGCGGGGCAATCCACCGGTAACATCGCGGGATTTGAATGTTTCACGGGGTATCTTGGCTAGAATATCCCCAGGTTTAATTTCAGAATTCTCATCCACGACAATATGGGCGCCTGACGGAAGTGAATGATATTCAGGGGGTTTGCCGCGTTTTTGAATAACCAATGTCGGGTGTTTATCCTCGCGGTGTTCCATGATGACCATCTGTTGAGCCTGACCGCCCTCTGGATGTTGATGCCGCATGGTAACGCCTTCAATGATCTGATCGAATTTACATTTTCCTTCAGTGATGGCAATTTCAGCCTTGAAATATGGATCCCACCGGGCAATGACCAAACAAGACTCTTTCTGACCATTGGTGCGGAAGAATTGAGTTCCTTTACGTATGACCTCTTCGCCATCAGCCAATTCAAGAATAGCGCCAAGCGACATACCGATCTCAAGTTGCTTAAACATATCAACAACCTGATCAGTGTGAGCCAGAGTCATGCCGCTTAAAACGTCTGCGCCATCTTCTACATTAAGGACTGAACCAGCCGGAAGAGTAAACTCTTCGATAGTTTCTTCGTTTCTATCAACCAGACAGATGCGAGGAATTTTGTCGCCCCGGAAGTCGGTTATGATGGATTTTAAGTTATTATTAACCGGATCCAGGATACGTCGAATAGTGACGCCATCTATAATATCATGGAAGCGAACTTTTCCTTCCGTACCCGAAACTGTTGGAGTTGGATGGAAAGCCAGTTCATCTCCAATCTCAACTGCGTCTCCGGATTTAACCAGAATGTGATGCCCTGGTTGCAAGGTGTATGTTTCAGACTCCTTACCATCAACGATAACCAGTTCCGCATTCGTAAAACCTCTAGGAACGACTCTATGCCCATCTATCTTCTCCATATCACTGGTAGCAATATTTCGAAGCGTTACTTTCCCGCCATGCTGTGAAATAAGCGACGATCTGGTCGGATCCCATTCGCCGATCAAATCATCAATTTGAACCCGTTCACCATCTTTTACATGCAAAACAGCGCCAGTGGGAATATTGTAGAAACGAATTAATTCTTTACCCCGGGTATTAGTAAGAATAATCGAACCGCCTTCTTTGACGACTGTTATTCTTTTTCCATTATCAACAATATCCAATTGGTCATACTTGACAACAGGTTCGCTCTTTGTCTTCAGATCAGGGCAAGAAATCTTCGAACGGAGGAGTATGGGACGACCTAATGAATTAACTGCAATCTGTTCTTCATGCCGGTTGGTGACCATACGAAGATTGATATATTTTATGATGCCCGATTCGCCGTCTTTGAGTCCAGCCATGCCATCATCATTTCTACGGAGTCTAATCTCCGATTCTTCAATGATTCGGCTTGTAGTACCACCGATATGGAAGGTACGAAGGGTAAGTTGGGTACCCGGTTCGCCGATGGACTGCGCGGCGATAACGCCGACAGCGTCTCCGATAGGAATGTTTTCACGCCGTGATAAATCCCAGCCATAGCATTTGGCGCAAGCCCCACGCGGCGATTCACATGCCACAACCGAACGAATAAATACTCGTTCAAGACCGCATTTTCCGATTAGAACCGAAGCATCTTCATCAATAACTTCGCCGCGCTCAACAATAGGCTTGTTAGTCAATGGATTCAAAACATCCTCGGCGGCGACGCGTCCGATGACGCGATCCTGCAAGGATTCGATAATCTGATCGCCCTCTTTGATAGAACGCACTTCGATACCGGAGAGGGTTCCACAATCCGCTTCAGTGATAATTACATCCTGCGCAACATCAACCAGACGCCTTGTCAGATAACCGGCTTCAGCAGTCTTAAGCGCTGTATCAGCAAGACCTTTACGAGCGCCGTGGGTGGAGATGAAATACTCCAGCACGGTCAAACCTTCCTTGAAGTTTGATTCGATGGGAGATTCGATAATTTCACCGATACCACCCGTCAATTTCTTCATCGGTTTGGACATAAGTCCACGCATCCCAGCCAGTTGTCTGATCTGCTGCTTTGAACCACGAGCGCCTGAATCAGCCATGATAAAAATCGGGTTGAAGCCGAAATTATCTTTTTCTAAATCTTGCATCATGGATTCAGCGACATCTTCCGTGGTATGAATCCAACGGTCAATAACCTTGTTATAACGTTCAATATCAGTAATAGCGCCTTTTTCAAACTGTTGAATAATGGCTTCAACATCCCCACGAGCATCATCCAGCAATGCTTGTTTGTTACTAGGTACTATCATGTCATCCAAACCGATTGAAATACCGCCCAGTTTGGCGTAAAGATAACCCATGTCTTTTATATCATCGAGGAAACGCGCCGTCCGATCCCGTCCATATTCGTTAAAACATGAAGATACCAGTTGCGAAAGCGTCTTCTTGTCGGTTGTTTTGTTAACAAATCGCAGTTGATGAGGAAGGACATCGTTGAAGATGATGCGCCCGACCGTGGTGCGCATTCGCGTACCATCTATACGAACCTCGACCTCTTCTAACAAATCAATTACTTTATTGTCATAAGCAATAATGGCTTCCCGTTCATCCGAAAAGCGCCTGGGCGTATTGCCATTAATTGGTTTACGAATTTTGGTCAGGTAATAGCAGCCCAAGACAATATCCTGCGAAGGCGTGGCCACTGGTCGACCATCGGCTGGACCGAGAATATTGTTGATAGCCAGCATGCTTTTCTTACATTCAGCCTGCGCTTCAGCCGATAAAGGCACATGCACCGCCATCTGGTCACCGTCAAAGTCAGCGTTAAACGCCGAGCAGGTCAACGGGTGTAATCGGATAGCCTTTCCTTCGACCAACTTGGGCTGAAAAGCCTGGATGCCCATTCGGTGAAGGGTTGGCGCACGGTTCAGAAGCACTGGATGATCTTTAATTACTTCTTCGAGAACGTCGAACACTTCAGGATCATGGCGTTCAATTTTCCGCTTGGCGCTGCGGATAGTGGTTACTTCATCCAGTTCTTCAAGACGCCGGATGATAAACGGTTCAAACAATTCAAGCGCCATCTGCTTAGGCAAACCACATTCATTGAATTTCAACTGCGGTCCGCACACGATAACCGAACGACCGGAATAATCGACTCGTTTACCCAGAAGGTTCTGACGGAAACGTCCCTGCTTGCCCTTGAGCATATCACTGAGAGATTTTAAGGGACGATTATTCGATCCTTTTACAGGACGGCCCCGGCGGCCATTATCCAACAGAGCATCAACCGCTTCCTGAAGCATCCGTTTTTCGTTCCGGATAATAACTTCAGGCGCACGAACTTCTTTCAAACGGCGCAAGCGATTGTTACGATTAATAACACGCCGGTATAAATCATTCAGATCGGAAGTTGCGAAACGCCCGCCATCCAACGGAACCAGAGGACGCAGGTCAGGTGGAATCACTGGAAGAACTTCCATGATCATCCACTCATGCTTGTTATCGCTATGCCGGAAATCCTCAACGACTTTCAGCCGTTTAACATTTCGCTTCACCCGCTGTTTAGACTTTCCATCACGGATACTGATACGTAGTTCTTCCGCCAGAGATGCGAGATCAAGTTCTACCAATATTTCACGAACAGATTCGGCGCCCATGCCGACGCGGAACTCAGACCCGTATTCTTCTCTAAGCCGCGCATATTCACGCTCAGAGATAATATCCATATAAGCGAGTTCTGTACTTCCAGGATCAAGTACAATATATTCTTCATAGTACAGGACGCGTTCCAGCGCTTTGACCGAAAGATCAAGCAACAAAGCCATCAAACTGGGAACGCCTTTAGAAAACCAGATATGCGCAACTGGCATTTCCAGATTGATATTTCCCATTCGACTACGGCGAACTTTTGACTGAGTAACTTCAACGCCGCAACGGTCGCAGACCACGCCGCGGTGTTTTATACCTTTAAATTTGCCGCAGGCGCATTCATAATCACGCGTCGGGCCAAAAATGCGTTCACAAAACAATCCATCGTTTTTGGGTTTATATGTTTTATAATCTATCGTTTCGGGATTTTTCACTTCTCCATAAGACCACCCGCGAATCTGGTCAGGTGATGCAATAGAAACTCTAATAGCTCGAACGCGATTAATATCCCTTATTTCATCTTCCCGCCGCTTGGCTGCAGGAGTTTGTAATGATTTCCACATAAGTCTTCACCTCTTAAGGACTGCCGGTTTTAGAGGTCTCGGCAGATTCTATTACTAATTAGATTCCACCAAAGTTCCTTTTTGAACATTTTCTTTGCCTGGCTTGTCATCCGGTTCTGAACTACCTTCTTCCTCAATAAGATCAATGGAGAGAGCAAGACTCTGTAGTTCTTTAACCAAGACGTAAAAAGATTCGGGAAGTCCTGGCGCTCTAGCGTTTTTACCTTTGACAATAGCTTCGTAAATCCTGTTTCGACCAACAATATCGTCAGACTTGACTGTAAGAAGTTCCTGCAATGTATGAGCGGCGCCATAGGCTTCCAGCGCCCAAACCTCCATCTCTCCTAATCTCTGTCCACCGAATTGCGCTTTACCGCCTAAAGGCTGCTGAGTCACAAGCGAATAAGGACCGATTGATCGAGCATGTATTTTATCATCAACCAAGTGATTGAGTTTCAGCATATAGATGTAACCGACAGTAACTTGCTCAGCGAAAGAATCGCCAGTCCGGCCATCGTATAATACAGTTTTGCCAGATTCTGGTAATCCGGCTTTTCTCAGAAATTCCTTCACATCGCTCTCTTTGGCGCCGTCAAAAACCGGTGTGGCAATATGAACATCCAGTTTATCGATTGCCCATCCCAGATGAGTTTCGAACACCTGTCCGACATTCATACGTGATGGAACGCCCAATGGATTTAGTAGAATGTCAATCGGGGTTCCATCCGCCAAATGCGGCATATCTTCAATAGGAACAACGATGGAAACAACGCCCTTATTACCGTGACGACCGGCCATCTTGTCGCCGATGGATAACCGTTTCTTTTTGGCGACGTAAACTTTGACCATTTTCAAAACGCCGGGAGGCAGGTTGTCGCCCGTCTTAATATATTCAACCTGTTTTTCGATCTGTTGTCTGATATCTTCCAGGTTCTGTTGATATTGCATCCTCAAGCGATCCAGCACCGGATCGCCTTCAATAGTCAATTCGCGAATATCAATATCCCCTAATTTATCTAAATCGTCAGCTGTTATGGTTTTCCCCTTAGAGAAGAGAATCTCTCCAGTTGTGGGATCCAGCATTTCACCGGCCAGCTCCATACCGACTAATAAATTATGGAGCCGCTCCTTCCATTCATCGTCCATAAGAGCGAGTTTGGATTCGCGTTCAGCCAAGAGCCGTTTGATTGATCGTTCATCTTCGGCTCGTCCGCGTCCGCCGCGCATTTTTCTGGAGAAGACTTTGACATCCACCACTGTGCCCCGCGTTCCGGGATGAGCTTTAAGCGATATATCCTTAACATCTTCCGCACGCTTTCCGAAGATAGCGCGAAGCAGTTTTTCAACATTGGAAGTTTGTACTTTGCCTTTAGGCGAAATCTTACCAACCAGGATATCGCCGGGATTTACTGGAGCGCCAATGCGAATAACGCCATTCTCATCTAAATTCTTGAGCGCTTCATCGCCGACATTGGGAATATCACGCGTAATTTCTTCTTCGCCAAGTTTGGTGTCTCGCGCTTCAACCTTAAATTCCTCAATATGAACGCTGGTGAACACATCGTCGCGAATCAATCGCTCGCTGACCACGATGGCATCCTCGAAGTTGGCGCCTTCCCAGGACATGAACGCGCAAAGAACATTCTTCCCTAGAGCCAGTTCACCTTTGTCGGTGGCGGGGCCATCAGCAATTACCCATCCTTCTTCTACGTGGTCGCCAAGACGAACAATAGGTTTTTGATTGATGCAGGTATTTTGATTCGAGCGTACGAATTTCTGTAATATATATTCGTCAAAATCTTTTTCGATTAGTGGTTCGTCGGGGCGAATAACGATTTTCGCAGCACTGACGCTCTCAACAATTCCTGATCGCCGGGCAACAACTACAACGCCTGAATCCTTGGCAGCTTTATATTCGACGCCTGTTCCAATCCTAGGCGCTTCGGTCTTCAATAGAGGAACCGCCTGGCGCTGCATGTTTGATCCCATCAAAGCGCGGTTGGCGTCATCGTGTTCGAGAAACGGGATCAAAGCCGCAGAAATCGAGACTAACTGCTTGGGCGAAACATCCATATAATTAACTAAATCAGGAGAAACCCGTGGATAATTTTCACGGTATCTCGACAGTACCGTATCACGCTCAAAATGCCCTTTGCTATCGAGCGGAGCATTAGCCTGAGCAATGATGCAATTATCTTCATCATCAGCAGTTAAGTACTCAATCGACTTGGAAACGATTCCCTTTTTAACTTTACGGTAAGGAGTTTCAATGAAGCCGAACTCATTAATCCGCGCATAAGTTGAAAGACTGGAAATCAAGCCGATGTTGGGACCTTCAGGCGTCTCAATAGGACAAACGCGTCCATAATGAGTATGGTGAACATCGCGAACCTCAAATCCCGCACGTTCCCGATTCAAACCACCGGGTCCCAATGCGGAAAGACGCCGCTTATGGGTTAATTCTGATAAAGGATTGACTTGATCAAGAAATTGCGACAGTTGACTGCGACCAAAAAAGTCGCCAATCGCCGTTGTGATTGGTTTAGCGTTGATAAGATTACGAGGCATGATGTTCTCTAAATCGAGAATACCCATCTTTTCCCGTACTGTTCGCTCCATCCGGGCTAATCCGACGCGAATCTGATTTTCCAGTAATTCACCAATAGTACGAACACGCCGGTTGCCAAGGTGATCGATATCATCCGACACGCCTTCGCCCCGATTCAGCGTAAGTATATAACCAATAACCGCTACAACATCTTCAGGACACAGGGTGATTGTATCGATATCAATATCGATTCCCAGTTTTTTATTCAATCTATAACGTCCAACGCGGGAAAGATCGTAACGTCTGGGTTTGGTAAAAAGGTTTTCAAATAGAGCAATGGCGTTCTTTAAAGCAGGCGGTTCTCCGGGACGCAGAGTCTGATAAATCTCGCCCAATGCGCTTTCCCGATCTGTAGTGTTGTCTTTCAACAAAGTATTGCGTATAACGTTGTAATCGCGCTCGTGTCCATCAACCAACGAAACTGAAGTAATATTCAATTCAAAGAACTTGTCGACAACCGCTTCAGTGATCTCCGTCCCTGCTTCAACCATCGCAATATTGGTTTCAGGATCGATAATATCACGGCTGACAATTTTCCCGACAAGAGTAGTTTTGCTGCGAGGACCGATTTTAGCGGTTTTATGTTTGACGAATAATCCCATAACTTCATCGTCATCCGCATAACCAAATGCTCTCAAGAGAACCGTAACCGGCAATTTCCTGCGCCTGTCGATAACCACAGACAAAACGTCATTCAAGTCATTTTCAAATTCCAACCAGGCGCCCCGGTTAGGAATAATGCTGCCTTTGATCAAACGTTGTCCACTATGATGCAATTCAACATTAAATGTTGCTCCAGGAGAACGATGCAATTGGCTGACTACAACGCGCTCGGCGCCGTTTATTACAAAAGTTCCCCGATCAGTCATCAGAGGAATCTCGCCCAGATAAATATCCTCTTCACGGATATCAATAATTTCAGCTTCTTCTTCTTTGCCTTTTCCATCACCGGATTTGACAATCAAGCGCACTTTGATCCGAACTGGCGCAGAATAGGTCATTCCTCGTTCTATGCACTCCATGACCAGGTATTTAGGTCGCCCCAAGCTGTAATTAACAAACTCCAGCGAGGAATTGCCCCGGCCTTTGATTGGAAATATGGAACAAAACGCCTGTTCCAAACCCGCCATCTGCCTTTGATCCGGCAACTCATTTTGCTGCAAAAACAGGTTATAGGAGAGTTGCTGGGTCTCAATCAGGTCGGGAATGGGAATGACGTCTTGGATCTTGGCAAAACTCTTGCGCTTCCGCCAAGGACATATATCCGATGTTTGTTTCATTAATTTTCTCCTCTATACCCTTTGTTTGGGTTTCCTGCTTTTAAATTATTATCCAACACGAGTTTCAAGTTGCAGCTAATGGGGCTTTTGAGCACAGATTTAACCGCCGACAATCTCCTTAACTATTAATTCCTATATCGAAGACTTTCTATAAAAAAGCCGGACTGGGGGCATAGCCGACGTAATGACCACAAAAAATGCGGACGCACAGGTAGGATTAGATACAAAAAAGGAACAAGATAGTTCCCCGACATCAGAGCAATGGCTCTCGTATCGTGAATAATGCATGTTTGATTCATAAGCGCTTACGAGTGTAATTGGAAGAAAGATCGGCCCCGATTCCATTCTTAAAACTCGAACCTATAATTTTACAGAGTCATACCTAACATGTCAAGTCAAATTAATCATAATTTATAATTTTACTTGATTTTCTCCAATTCACCCCTTGACATTTATTTATTATTCCAGATTTGAAGACCTATTCGCCATCCGTTAAACTTGTCGAAACGCATCTTTAACAACTATAATTCATAGGCTTACCCTTAATGAGTATTGTTTTATTCACCGATTTGTTTAATAAAACTCAGTTTATTTTCCTGTAAAAACGAATAACTCTTTTTCAATCCCTACACCAACTTACTTCAATAGGTTAGGATTCATTGACCTTTATATAAACTAGAATTTGAGATATCAATTTAATGAAAAAAAAATCATCATCGCCAAAAAAAACGGCTTATTTCCGCTGGTTCTGGCTTTTGATCATCCTCTGCATGCTTTTCAGGCTGGGGCTTTCAATATATCTTCTGGCGGATCATAACTATTTCTTCACTCTTTCGGCTGATGATGTAGCACGTTACCGCATCGCCATCTTATGGTCAGAGAGTCCTTCTTTCTTCCCTGATCCGACATGGCCGCCCTTTCCATTCTGGTTGGGTGGATTAATGATCAAAATTTTCGCCTCCGGCCATGCCACAATGTGCATTTTATCTATAACCGCCTCGATTTTGAGCATCCCATTACTGGGACTGTTATGTTGGGGGTTAATTCCCCAAACCGGGAATAACTGGCGTTTGAGCACTATACTGCCTCTCTTTGTTCCGCTGGCGATTTTCGTATTTTATCCACGCTGGATATGGCTTGGTTCAAGTATGCTGGCGGAAAGTTTATACACATTTCTTCTGTTATTGTCATTTATCGCCTTTATTTTGGCGATTGACAGAAGAAACATCCTTTTGGCTTTCTCCGCCCTTTTGATTTCTATTTTGGCATCAATGACCAGGTTGGAGGGTATCGCTCTGGTTGGAATTATTTATTTACTGATGATCTGGCGCTTACGTCGCCATACCACCAACATGCAATGGTTCTCATTCATCCTTATCGGCGGCGCCTTGACGCTGGCATTTCCTATCACCTGGATGATGGAGCATGCTGGAGGACCAGGAACCTTATCTTATTTCTCAGCGCTCAAAAATGGGTTTTCTTCTCAATATTCACACAGCCCTTTTTGGACTCCAATTCAGTTTCTACGTATTTATATCGGCGTCTCACCGCTCTATCTGTTCATTATTATTGTAGGAATTTCCGCAGCATGGCATGAAAGAAGGAAAAATCCGGGTATCCATGACCTGATCGGATATCAACTTATACTAACAGCGCTATATATAATAGCGCAGATATCGGCCTCAGCTCTTGGTATGATGCCAACCCATAATTTTTGGCGGCTGACTTTCCCCATTTTTGTAACTCTGCTTCCTTATATTGGAGTAACATTCGCCATGATCGGGCAATTTGTCCCTGCGCGTCTGCTGGTGCTTCCCGCCGCACTATGCATTTTTTATCTTATTCCTTCATTCACCAAACCTCCGGCATTCGTTTCATCAGAGCTATATCAATCGGGTATTGACCTTAAAAGTGAGATAAAAAATCACCGATATTCAAAAGGGAAAACTCTGATTGAAGTCAATGGGTGGGATTGGCTGACTCTGGCGGTCATTGGTCAAGGAACCGACTTGGGCGAAATGCTTTATGACCGCGATCCTCACCAAAGGGATAATTCGGCGCTCAATCCCCCGGTCTTCAGACGTCCGCCTGAACAATTAAAAAAATTTCTTGAAGATAAACACGTTGAAATTGTTGTAGTTAATACTATTGAAGCAAAACAGACCATGATGAAACTGGGGTGGAAAGCGGTAAAATCCAGCCGCTACGCTATATTTGTCAAACCTTGATAAATCATTAAGTCACTTAAAAAATATAAAGTTTGATAAACAACCCTCTCTTGAATTCTCCCCCAACTTGGGGGAGAGGGATTTTGGATATAACCTGTTATATTGTATTGACTTATTCATACAATATCAGACCTCCTGATCTGGTGGAATTTCATCCGATACCAGTTTGTAGATTAGTCGCAATTCCGTGCCGGGGTAGATGGTTTCTGTGGCGTTGAGATTCGCTGCTAAGTTGCGGGCGGCTTGATCCGATAGGTGGTTGGTCAAATGGTGCAACTGCACCGTTAAGGTTTTGTTTTCCTCATCAGGAATGAAATCCGCTTCCGTCGCAAATATTTCCCGGATCAATGAGCGGGCATCGTCGCTTCGGGCCAATTTTGTTCGCACAATCATCGCCATGGCCGTCTCCGCCCGATAGGCGATCATTTTAATCGCATCGAGAAATTGTTTGCGCGTTGGAGCGAGTTGCTGAAACCGTTCCGACTCCGGCAGTTGGTTAAGCGGCAAGTGCTTGGCAACCGTTTTGCGTTCCTCCTTCATCCCGGCCAGTTCATGCTCCAACTGCTCGATTTCTTCTTTGATTTCCCCCTTTTTTTGTTCAAAGGATAAGATATCGTTCTCCTCCACCTGGGATTCCGTCAGCGCCAAAGTTCCAAACTCCGCCTTCTTTCTTCCCAATCGTCCCGCTTGTTTTTTTATCCGGCCTTCCAAGGAACGATAAGCGGGATTAACCACTTTCATGGTATCATCCGGCTTGACGAGATCGTAGTCGATCAGCCGATCAATTCCATAGTGTTGCATCATATAACGGAAAAAGTTTTCCTGTGACCATCGCGAGAACATGTGCGCCGCAATACGGGTAAAATCAGAGGTGTAAACAGTGAGTTTCCGGATTTCCCTCACCCACAAAACCCGGCCCAGGAACACCCCTCGTTCAGCCAATTTCATGCGGGATGAATGGCCGCCGGGCATCTCCACATTGACCTCGGTGAATTCCGCTTCCGGCCAATCTTCTTTGGGATACTTGTTGTAAGTTTGACAGGCGATGCGGAGCGTCCGCATCTCCGCGAAGAAGGTTGGGCTGTATCCCTCACGGTCAAAGATCATGACAAACCGATGGCAATAAGGATTCGCTTCGAGTTGTTGCGGGCTGGGCTGGTTGGGAACATCCTGCAGCAGTTGCGGCGCGATCTCGCGTTTCAACATATCCAGCAATCCCGCGGTGAACGGCGTGCTCACCACGAAGAACGGATCGCCCTGCTGATCGTTTACCCAATAGTCGGTCGTGCCCCGCATGCACAAGCGGTCGCGCGCCACGTACCGTTTGGGGAGCGGAGTTTGCGAGCCGTGATAGACGCGTACGTGTCCATCGATATACAGAACTCCCGCCGCCTCTGGATTGTTATCCATCCAATGCCGTGACAAGATGCGGCTCCATTGCGCGACCGATTCGGGCGCCGCCAGGATTTTGATCTTTTCCCGCAAGGTCCGCACTTCGGGGATTCGATCCAATCCCAGCCATTTGCCCCCTTCTCCCGCCGGAAAATAGCGCAACTGTTCGTTGGTCTTGATCCGGATCAAGGCCATGAAAGCTAACAGCAGGAAAATATGAATGCAGGAATAATAACCTTTGGGCAGGGAGAACAAGGCTTCTGTTTTGGTCAACAATCCATTGGCCGATAACGCCGGCAGCGCCCAAAGCACGCCGCCATTGCAGACGTCCAGCGAGGTCTCGAAACGGGTGGGCGCTTCGCTGAGTTGACCCGTCGCCGCACAGACCCGCTCCACGACCCGTGTACATCCCATCCCCATGGGAGCGGCATGATCCGCCGCGCTGCGCTGGCTTTTGTTGCTGCCGTTCAGGTCTTTTTTTTTACCGGTTCGGTCAAGCGGCCTGCGCAGATCGCCTTCGACAAGGTATTCGATTTTAGATTCATTTGCTTCGCTGCTTCGGAACGGCTCACGCCCTGCGATAAGAGGTCTTGGGTTTTTTGCAAGACCTCCGGCGTCAGGACATGTTCGCTGCGTCGGCGCGGAGTTTTGAAGAATGCTTCCGGGCCTTCCTCGCGGTATTTCTTGACCCATCGCTTCATACTGATGGCGCTGATGCCAAAGGCTCTAACGATGTCAACTTGGCGGCAGACTCCACTGACCGCCAACTGGCTGGTGAACATGCGAAAACTTTTAAGGTCGGTTTCCCCATGACTGAAAACCGGTAATCCGGCATGAAAGTAGTACACCGATCCATCTTTTTTTTGATAGGAAATCAACTCGGATATGAATCCTTCGCCTGATGCGAATAGAGGTAATAAGGTCTGCGGCATTTTTTTAACTCCCTCATACTCTGCAGGATTGGCCTTCCCTCCAGTATCCTAACAAAATCCCGCGAGAACCGCAAACCACGGGTGAGCTCAGGAGGTCTGAAATTATATCATGATTCAACCCTAAAGGCCGCCGAAACACTGTTTGAGGAATTGCATTACCTGCTGTTTGTATTGCAAAGCGCCTTCCCTATCATTATGGCGTCCTTGACGGATGACGATGTATTTTTGCAACTCGTAGAGAAAATAGAATACGCCCCGGATTCTCGATCCCTCGGAACGGTCGCGTTTCTGACCGTATCCCTCCCAGAAGGCTGGCTGAGATATCCCGCAATAATCGAGCACGGCGAACTCAATCTCCACATCACCCCAAAGAGCGCGATCCCAGTCCAGAACTCCAGTTATAACCGAGTCCTCATCAATAAGTATATTCTGCTGCCAGAAGTCCATGTGCAGCAGACTGGATTGAACCGGACGGTCAAAATGCTTGAGGCATCTATGCAGTAAATCACGCAACAGGCGGCTTTCTGGTTCATCGTAGTGGCCAACCCGGACGATATCATCAACCAACTTGTTCCACATAATCTTGAAAGCGTCAGCCCATATGGTCTGAGGCGCCATCGGCTTATGCGCTCCGTTATAGCCGTATTTATCAGAGGTTATGCTGTGAACCTGGGCGAGATAGCGCCCCATTTGCCGCAGGACTTTATCCTGGTCGATTCCAGCAGCGTCCGACATCGGCTTACCGGGCAACCTTTCCATAAGCATATATTCGCGGTCAATCAATTCCAGCGAGTCGTCATATTTGATGATCCCAGCAACCGGCGTAGAGGTTTTTTCAGCCACAAGTTTATGAAGATGAGGCTCTTGCCGCATCATGCCTCTTTCGTAAAAGCAGAACTCAGAATCCTTGGGCGGGGCGATGCGCAACACCCACTCACCTTCAATAGTCTTTATAAAAAATGAAGTATTAAACAATCCAGAAGCAATTGGCTGGATTTCTATGGCGCACTCCGTCTGAGGAAGGCAACAACGAACAACCGACTCGATCTGCGGGATGGAAAATTCGCTCATAGGTTTTCCTAAATCCTTTCACTCCCGCATCATAGCGCACCAATGATTAACTGTCGATTACAAGATTGATACCGTTTGCGACCGATTAGGACTAAAAGACCTAAAAAATGAAAACCGATGTATAATATGTTCATATAAGAAAGAAGACATCGAAGGCTTATTACACGTTCCACGATCTCTCGATGCTCTTGATAATTCTGCATTCAGCATTGTTGAAGATTGTGAAGCGAAGACAGGAATGACAAAACCTCTTGATCCAAATAATCATCATGGTTTACCTGAGGCAGTTCATAGAGGTTGCTCCGTAACACCAAAAATCTGGGAATTAAGAACAAGACAATGATAACCAAAGAATTAGCAGCTCAATACATCCTTTCTTACTCTAAGGAAGAAACAATAATTAAAACCTTAGCCAAAGAAAGAATAATGGGTGATGATATGACTACGGTTGGCTCAGGCTATTTTTTAGAGCCAAGTGAAGATTTGCTGATTCAAGTTTTAAGGAATGACGCATTACCTGATTTCTATCATCGCGCAATAATTAATGGTTGTATTGAGGTTTATGAAGAGGCGAAATCCTGGTTATTTGATACTCCCCGCCAGTTAAATGAAGACCACATAGATGCCTTTACCCGACTGTGCAGCATAGTTGATATGACTTCTCCAGCAGAATTGAAACCTTATTCTGATGAATTTTTGCGATCTATCAAACAAAAAGGTAATTATCCCAAAAAGGTTTTCCAGGCGGCGATCAGGGCGGCGATGGGCTATCAAATATACGAATCTGAGCGGGATTTTTGGGAAGAAATTTTTGATATTCCAGAAACCGCCGCTTACGCTTTCAACGCTTTACTAAGCATTAATCCATTATCTGACAAAATCAATAATTATCTAAAAAAATTATTTGTCAAACAGGTCAAGGATCATTGGCCGGTCGATGCTCCATTTCTATTAAGAAGAGCCGCACGCCTACAAAAAGAAAAACAACCAGACCAACAAAACAATTTGATTTACGTTGTTCTAGATCGTTTGTACCATAACAATAAAACACATGGTGGATGTTGGAAGGATATTCAAACCTTGCTTGAAAAACAAAAATGGTCAAAAGAATGGTTAAGATTGCTTCCAGTTACTGCGGTTGAGAACAACGCTAATAAAGAACATATTTACTTACCGAACTAGGACGATTCTTAAAAACCTACCACAACTCACCTTCAGTTCTAAAAGCATCTTCAAAGTATTCTAATTGCATAGACAAGCCTCTTCTTCTCAACCGCAAAACCTTCGCAGATAAAAAAAAGCATTGACAAGTGTTGTTAAATAAGACAACATTAGTTATGGTTAGAGAAACGCAACGGCACATCTCGTGGATTAAATCCGCCCGGAAAGATTTTGAAGAATTTCCCAAGGCAGCCCAAGACGAGATTAGAGATATTCTTTCTTATGCTGCTGATGGCAATATGCCAGAAATCGCCAAGCCCTTAAAAGGATTTGGTTCGGGTGTTTTTGAAATTGCTCTTCGACATCGAGGCGATACATTCAGAACCGTTTACGCTGTTAAAATCGGCAATGATTTATGGGTTGTTCATGCGTTTAAGAAGAAATCAACAATTGGGATTAAGACGCCTAAACATGAAATAGATTTAATACGGAATAGGATCAAAAAAATAAAAGAGGTATTGGGATGAGTGAAGATATAGAAATTATCCGAGGTAGTGGAAACATTTACCAAGATTTTAACCTGCCCGATGCAGATGTACGGCAAACCAAAGTCTTGCTCGCTTCTGAAATCGTTAAAATTCTAAATGAACGGGAACTGTCCACCCGTCAGGCAGCGAAAATAACGGGTGTAGACCATACCGTATTTTCCAGACTTCGCAAACCTCAATTAAAGGGAATGACTATTGATCGTCTAATTACGATATTGAACAAATTGGATCAAAAAGTGGAAGTATCATTCACAATCACAGCCTTACAAAAAGGCCAATCTTCCCATGCTCATGCCTAAAATCAGATAAGAACATTTGACAAGGTTCTTCAAACATTCACCCCAACTCACCTTCAACCCTGAATGCGTCTTCGAAATACTCTATCTGCGTAGGTTGGTTTTTCGGCGCCAGGATGGAGATTACGTCGTATCGGATATCCCATCCCTGATACATGCCGCGATCCAGCAGGTATTTATCAGCGGCTTGGATGATTTTTTTGCGTTTTTTGGCGTCAACCGCTTCGTAGGGCATTCCGAATTCTTTGGTGGAGCGGGATTTCACCTCCACAAAAACAATCAGCGAATCCTTATTCATAATAAGGTCGACCTCGCCCTGGCGGCAATGAAAATTACGCTCCCACAGGGCGTAGCCTTTGCGGATCATATAATCAATCGCCAAGGTTTCATGATCCGCGCCTCGGTCAACCGTAGCGGGCTTCTTGCTACGAAACTCTTTTTTAATAGAATCCACAGTATATTTAATGCGCGTTTTTAAGTAGTATTCCTCATCCGGCGGCAGGGTCAATTTGGTTAATTGATCATTCAGCTGGTTCAGCCCATCGACGGTTGATGTCTGCATGATCTTTTCTACGAATGCCATAAAACCAGCGCTGGTCTCGACCGTTCCAAGACACTTCGCCACTGGAGCATAGGTCCGGCGGTGCAGGTCGCAGACGCCGAACAGGCTCAAAGCGACGCGGTGATACTTGGTAGGATATCCCTTATGACGCTCAAAACCATAATGGGGATACTGTTTATCCAGCGCAACCATCATGCGGTCGCGGGTAACTTTAGCCACAATCGATGCGGCGCCGATAGTCAGTGAACGGGAATCGCCTTTGATGATGGCCTCGCCGGGGATTTCCAGACCGGGCAGATCACGTCCATCAATCAACGCATAATCCGGCGCGGGATTCAAATCATCCACTGCGCGGAGCATGGCCAGCAAAGAAGCCTGGCGGATATCGGTCTCTTCTATCTCCCGCTCAGAGGCTTGCGCCACAGCGCATCCCGCAGACGTATGGGTGATTATTTCGTAATACCTTTCGCGAGCCATTTCGGTCAGTTGCTTCGAATCGCGCACCCCGCCCAGGATTTGCGGGGCTATGTCATCAGGCAGAATCACCGCCGCCGCCACTACCGGACCAGCCAATGGCCCCCGCCCCACTTCGTCCACTCCGGCGATACGGAGAAAACCATTCTCTTTGGCCTGCTGTTCAAAAAATAACGACGATTCTTCCATATTCATGGTTTATCCAAAATTTGATACACTAAAAACTACGTTAAATACCTGACATTAAAAATAAGTAAAAGAGCCATCCAAATTGTTTTTAGAATAGCCCTCACCTTATCGTAAGTGGTTTGATCAAGGACTGACCGCAATGCGGTCTTGCCCTTGCCATCCATCAATAAAGTTGCCAATCGCTCACCGGAACAGGCAACACGCCATCCAGATATTGATGCCGCAAGCGCATGAAAGTGCGCATGGTCTCATAGGACTGAATAATCTGATTTCGGCGTGTGGTGACCGACCTATTGGTATAATCTTCCTGCAATTCCAAATCTTCCAACAAAAAATCTTCAACCTCATCAATCATAGCGCCAATACGTTCCTGTGAAAACAAGCCATTGAGTCCCTGGCGCAAGCGTAATTTGTATTCCTCATGCAGTTCCCCGATTCTGTGGAATGGTCTTGATATCGGTCCAGGATCACGCGATGATTGCGCTGCTCGTCCATCAAGGGGATAATCGATGGGCATTTCCGCAAACATTTTGGCGGAAGCGCTGGCATACCCAAAGGTTTTATCAAGGTCCCAGGGGATGCATTCCCACTGATCCATCATGGGATCATGATAGAGAAACATATTATTAAAAAAGCCATCCCAATTGCTCATCAATACGCCAGCCACTTCGTATCCCATTACCTTTTCCACATCCAAGTATCGGTAAATGGCCGCCTTACGTTGGGATTCGCTTCCCATACCTATATTATCAAGCAACTGGCGGTAATCGGAATCGTCCTCCAGGGTATTGGTCATCTTTTTATAACCGCCTGATTCGTTATAAGCGATTTTATATATATTGCCAGTCGAATCTCGCCCATTTATTTCCAGAAAACTCTCATTAGTCTGTTGAATCAAAACTTGCTGAGTATGCCGGGTTCCGCTAATAACTCTAAACCAATACCCATGAGGAACCATCACCCCGAAATCTTCAAATATTTCATAGGATAATTGCTCCACATGCGGAGTCTGAGGGCCGGAAGTCGTTCCAACCGGCGGGCTTTCGGGAAGCATATTCAGCGTGCGGTTACCATGATATTCTTCATGTTTTAGAAAACGGATTTTATGGCCATTGCGCGAAACCTCGATACGCGCTCCATCATAGACTCTGACAAACTCTTCCGAATCCTCTTTGATCACAACTCCAGAAACTATTTGCGTACTTGGCGTCAATCTAGTTTGGGGCCGTAGATAAAACCAAAGCACAGGAAGCAACGAGGGAATGTCTCTATCATAGATAAAAAATGAATTAAATGGCCGCGCTTCAGCCGAATGTGGAACTGTGACTTGCTCGTTATTCTTCAGCGTCACTTCGGCTACCCATCTTACCAGAGTTTGAGAATCCTGTGCCGCAAGCGCAGCGCCATAAACCACTAATTCTCCATCGGTCTCTTCCTGCGACATGGTTGCCGTCATAACTGAAGATACAGCGGTTCCCTTCACCGTCTCATAGCGCAGTATCACGTTTTGAATCAAGTCGGCGCCATCCAATACAACTTGTAGATAGACCTCATCGCTTGAAGTGGGAAACTCTGGAGTAATTCGCCACTCTGAAATCATTGGTTTAGGAGCAACGTCAAAAACCGAATTTTTGGCGCCGGGACTGCCGCCCGCTTGTCGGATATGACGAGCAACAGATAATGAAGCGCGCCAGGAATGATAATCACTTGATGGAAGATCAGGGCTGATCCGTTCCAAACTTGAGCC
Organism: bacterium; assembly: GCA_963662285.2. GTDB lineage: Bacteria > Hinthialibacterota > Hinthialibacteria > Hinthialibacterales > Hinthialibacteraceae. The sequence continues at coordinate 1,057,677 of CAXXMV010000002.1, read as the reverse complement.
ATAACCATCAGCCCCGGTAGGCCATGGAACATAATCATCATACTCCACTTCATCAATCACCCGACCATCACGAGAACGCAGGCGGATCAGTTCGCCTTTATCGTCTAATTCATCGATAAACGGTCCATAAATATCATAGGTTTTTCCAGACCACGCCTGGGCATTGGTAAAGCGAACGATAACAGCATATCCACCCGCTGTTAATTTGGCGCCCTCTGGAAATGAATAATAGACGCCATCCGTGAAAGAACATGCACTTAAGTCTATAGTACGTGAAGTGGGATTATAGATTTCAACAAATTCAGAATCAGCGTCATCAAACGGATTATAATAAATTTCGTTGATCACTACATCGTCCGCTGCAAATACTGAATGAATCATGCCAAACATTACTAATAAATAAAATTGCCGTCTTTTCAACATTAAATTTCCTTAACAAATCTCTCTCTAATAGATCCAATACATAAACCATAACCACTTATTAATATCGCTAAAATCCATTTTTGTCCATAATAAAACCGCTTCGAGAATCTACCCGAAGCGGCTTCAAAAAACACTTCATGAATTAATATTATACTATCTTAAAACCAAAATTGATGCGCTACGCGGTGGTAAAGATAGATGAATCTTATTATCTTCAACTTTTACAGAAGATGCTATATTCAATCGATTCACTAGTACTGCGCCATTATTCATCCCTAAGTTCCCAACTGGAAGATCGCATACCGCCGCATCTTTTCCGTTATTAATGGCGACTATAACTACCTGCCCGTCTTGGATGCGCGCATAAACATATATCCATTCATCAACATACAGGTGGCGCATTGAGCCTGTCCGCAACGCTTCCAGTTCATGACGAAGTTTGATCACCTTGCGTATATGATCAAACAAATCCCGCTCCGGCGCAGTGCGTCCCTGATTAGTGAAGGCGTTACGCTGGTCTTCCACCCATCCACCGGGGAAATCACGCCGGTTATCCGGGTCGCCGCCTCCCGGCAAGCCGATCTCGTCGCCATAATAAATAAGCGGGATGCCGCGGGCGGTCATCAAAAAAGTATGCGCCAGTTTTAATCCCGTAAAATCGGCGCCCGTCTCGTTCATATATCGTGCAACATCATGCAATCCGGCGAAGGTAACAAGCAGATCAGGTCTGACATAAAGATGATCCATGCTCAGCGCTTCAGCCACCTGGCGAATCGATTTACCTTCAGCGAAGGCGCGTCGCAATGGATAGAACAAAGGGAAATCAAACAATGCGTCAATCCCCGAATCAATACCATCAAAGCGCAACTCGCCACCCTGGAAAAATGAGACCTTGCCTGCGTTGCCATCCCACATTTCACCCACAACAATGAAATCAGGGTATTCTTTCTTGATGGCGGCGGTCCATTTGCTCCAGAAGCCCCGGCCTACATAGGGCAACGTATCCTGCCTAATGCCATCCATGCCGCTCATACCGATCCACCATAGAGTATTCTGAATCAAATAGCGTTCGACTTGGGGATCGTTCTGATTCAGATCGGGTAAAATATCAATAAACCAGCCTTCCAGGGTCTCCTTTTGCAACTGTAGAGAAGCGTGGGGATCAACAAGAGTCCATGTCTGCCATGTATTGGCCAGATGCTCTTCTGCGGTTCCGTTATACCAGGTCGGGGTGGGTGAATCTTTCACCCAGGGGTGATAAGGTCCGGTATGATTGGCGACCTGATCCTGTACAATCTTGATACCCATCTCATGCGCCCGGTCTACCAATTCACGGAACAACGCCATATCACCGAAATGTTCGTCTACCGCATAAAAATCAGTGGCGCCGTAACTGTGATAATCGGTGATAGCCTGTTTATTATAGGTCTCGCGCTGATTAAGTTGGTTGGCATTGTCATAGATAGGATTCATCCATATAGTGGTTATGCCCAGGTCTTTTAAGTATGGCAGACGATCTATGACGCCCTGCAAATCTCCGCCGTGATAATACCGCGCCTTGCTCCGGTCATATAAACCACGGGAAATTTCGGGATCATCATTACTCTGGTCGCCATTGGCGAAACGGTCCGGCATCAGCAGGTAAAAAACATCTTCAGAAGAAAATCCCTGATAGCGCCCCTGGCGCACCAGAGGTTTAGCAAGTTCAAATGGCGCGATTGCATTTCCATCGCTAGTCTTGATAGTAAAGGGATAAGAACCTGGCTCAGCGCCTTCTTCGATCTTCACCTCAACGAACAAATACGTCCCCTTTTCATTTTCGCTAATCTTCTTAACAATCAATTTATTATAAGAAGATTCAATTTCAGCGCCCGATAGATTCTGGCCGCGAATCAACAGTTGCACTTGATTAATAGTATGCCCCGGCCACCAGTTGGGCGGTTCCACTTTAGTCACGCCCGGCGCATCTGCTGCATAGGCTTTACTGCCAACCACCAAAACCATTACTCCAACCAAGGCGACGCCATAGAAAAACCGGATTAGACCTCTCACGATATTTCTACCTCCGGGACTTTTTCTCCGGGATCATCAACCAGAACCATCATCGCCGCAGCAATGACCATAGAAACGCCTCCGCAAACCACCGCCGCCATACGGTTGTTATTCAGCAGATGCTCCATAACCATCCCGAATCCCAGCGCGGCGACAATTTCGGGAAGCACAATAAAGAAATTAAATATCCCCATGTATATGCCGATCTTCTTGGGCGGCAGCGAACCGGACAGGATTGCATAGGGGATCGAAAGTATGCTGGCCCAGGCGATTCCAACGCCAGTCATAGAAAGCAACAATATATATTGATTATGAATCACCGCCACCGATAACAATCCAGCGGCGCCGCACAACAGGCAGATAGAATGCGCCGCCTTACGCCCGACTGCATTAGCTAAGGCAGGCAGGAAAAAACCCACCACAAAACAAACAGCGGAATACATAGCGAAACAGATGCCGCCCCAGGCCACTCCATTGAGTTTCAGTTCATTATATCTAGGCGAATCCACATTCCATGATCCATCCGCCAGATGCAGTTCATTATACAACGGCGTTCCCGGATCGGCCTGCATAAAGATATTGTGGGCCACCGCGACCGAGAAATAGAGCCACATGCAAAAAAGCCCCAACCAGGTAAATATCTGCACCCAGGCCAGCTGCTTCATAGTGCGCGGCATAGCGGCAATACTGGCGAATATTTCTTTGAGGCTTTTTATAATACCAGCGCTTTCCGCTTTTCTCTTGCGAAAAGCCTCTATATCTTCCGGCGGGTGTTCTTTGGTGGTGAATATGGTCAACAAAACTGCGCCCATAAACGCTATGGCGCCAATATAGAATGAAAGTTTAACTATTTGGGGGATAGAATTTCCGGCTGACGCCTCTTGCTGCATACCACCGACATTAATCAGCAGCCAGGGCAGGGCCGACGCGATCACAGCGCCCAGTCCGATCATGACGCTTTGCATGGCGAAGCCTCTGGTGCGTTGATCTTCGGGCAGGATATCGGCCACAAAAGCTCGGAACGGCTCCATGCTGATATTGATCGAAGCATCCAATATCCACAACAATCCGGCGGCCATCCACATGGTCGATGAGTTGGGCATGAGGATCAATGCGCATGAACTCAATATAGCGCCAACCAGAAAGTATGGCCGACGACGTCCCAACCACCCCCAGGTACGATCGCTCATGTGACCAATTATGGGTTGCACAATCAGTCCGGTTAAAGGCGCCGCCAACCACAACATTGGAATCTGATGCGGCTCGGCACCCAGCGATTCATAGATGTAACTCATATTGGCCATCTGTAAGCCCCAGCCGAACTGGATGCCCAGAAAACCAAAACTCATATTCCAAACCTGCCAAAAACCAAGACGCTGTTGAGCCGCCATTACCATACCTCCTATGCATTTATGCAATAAAGGATAAGTAAACCTGATAAAATATCATGAATTTTTAGGCATTTTTCTTCCGTAGGTTATACATAATTCCTTCAAGCGCTGCGCCATCGAATCATCCAACTGGCTCTTGGTAAATCTCCATTGCCAATTGCCGCCAGGTCGACCGGGCAGGTTCATGCGCGCTTCATTCCCCAATCCAATAATATCCTGAAGGGGGAAAACTACCATGTTGGCTACCGACGACATCAAGGCCCTGATAAAGACCCAGTTTATTTCAGTTCCATCAGTGTTGAGATATTGACTAGCGAATTTTTTCTCTTGCTTGACTTCTTTAGCCGAACGCGTACTGCCCTCGCCGGAACCTTCCCACCACCCCAAAGTAGTATCATTATCATGCGTACCGCTATAAGCCGCCATATTATCAGTATAATTATGAGGTAAATCCACACAGTCCGCTTGAGCGCCGAAAGCAAACTGTAAAATCGCCATACCGGGAAATTCAAACCTATGGCGCAGTTCTTCAACCTCTTCGGTGATAACGCCGAGATTTTCTGCGATAATAGGCAACTCGCCTAAGGTGAATTGCAGAGTTTCAAATAACGCCGCTCCGGGTCCAGCCTGCCATGTACCATTTTCGGCGGTTTTCTCTTGGGCGGGAACTTCCCAGTAGGATTCAAAACCACGGAAATGATCTAACCGGACGATATCAACCGATGTAAGCAACTGCCGGAAACGATCGACCCACCATTGGTATCCTTTTTTGGCCATCAATCCCCATTGATAAATCGGATTGCCCCACAGCTGACCTGTGGCGCTGAAATAATCGGGCGGAACGCCTGCAACCACAGTAGGGTTGCCTTTTTCATCCAAATAATATAATTCCGGATGCGCCCAAACATCGGCGCTGTCATGCGCAACATAAATAGGGATGTCTCCGATAATCTTTATGCCTTTTTCATAGCAATAAGTCTTCAACGACCACCATTGACGATAAAAGAGGAATTGCCAGAATTTTCTGGCGCCAACCTCATCACCAACTTTATCATGCCATTGCTGCAAGGATTCAGGATCGCGTTTTGCGATGTTCTCCTCCCATTCAGTCCATACATAACCACCATGAGCATCCTTGATAGCCATAAAAAGAGCATAATCATGCAGCCACCAGTTATTCTCATCACAGAAGATATGGAACTCTTGCCATATCGGCTCTGGTTTATCTTCCAACACACGCTGCCATGCTTTACGAAGGAGACCAGGTTTATAATCTATCACCCGCCCATAATCGACTTTCTTTTCAGGGAAATCAGGCGCGTCGCTCAGTTCCGATTCCAACAACAAACCTTCTTCAACCAGTTTATCCAGACTAATCAAGAGCGGATTCCCGGCGAAGGCAGAAAAACACTGATAAGGAGAATCGCCGTAACTGGTTGGACCAAGCGGAAGAACCTGCCAATAACGCTGCCCGGCATCAACCAGGAAATCCACGAAACGGTAGGCTTCAATGCCCAAATCGCCTATGCCATAACGTCCAGGCAGCGATGTCGGGTGCAACAAGATTCCACTAGCGCGAGGAAATTTCATAGTTCATCCGCCTCTTTAATAATTTTCTATTCTGTATGGCGCTTTTTTTATTATCGCTCTTAGATCAGGAAATACAATCCAACTCCAACAAAATAATGGCGAGCAACGCTTTAACCTAAAACGCCCTCGCCATTAAATCTATTCAACCATTCAATATTCATCACATCAAGGATGAATAATTTCATTTATAATTCTTCAAGTCCAAACCATAATCACGAACCTTACGATAAAGGGTTGCCTGACTCATCTGCAATCCAACCGCTGATTGCCCGACATTTCCTCTTGTAAGCCGCAAAGCTTGATCTATGGCAATTTTTTCTAACTCAACCAAAGGCACTATCCGATTTTTTGGCAATGGCTCAGAATCTGGAATCGCTTCATAAGGTTCAAAATTCACGGCTGTATTTTGAAGAGGTTCAATCTCGAAATCTTCCATTTCATTTGACCGAATAAAAGCGGGAAGCATATTGGCTTCTACTTTCAAGCCATCATGAAGCACCACCAATTGCTGGATGCAGTTTTCCAACTCACGAACATTACCGGGCCAGGAGTATGATTTAAATATATCAATTACGTCCTGAGATATGCTTTCAAAATGGCGATTATGCTCTTTGGAATATCTTTCGAGGAAGAATTCAGTCAAGTTAGATATATCGTCCAGTCGCTTACGCAAAGGAGGAATATCAATATTAACTACATTAAGGCGATAATAGAGGTCTTCACGCAACTGCGCCCTTGAAATTGCATCAAGTGGATTCCGGTTAGTCGCAGAAATAATCCGCACATCCACATGGATTTTTTCCTGACTGCCAACCCGGTAAAAGGCGTACTCTTGCAGAAAACGGAGCATTTTGGCTTGTAAACTGATATTCATTTCTCCGATTTCATCAAGAAACAGAGAAGACTGATGCGCGCGTTCACATCGACCGATAGCACGCTTGGTCGCTCCGGTGAAAGCGGATTTTTCGTGTCCGAACAATTCGCTTTCCAACAAATCCTTGGGAATAGCCGCGCAATTAACATCGACAAGTTCTCTATCCCTTCGTGGAGATAGATTGTGAATAGCGCGAGCCACCAGTTCCTTGCCGCAACCACTCTCCCCGGTTATCAGCACTGGCGCTTTGGTTGGAGCAACTGTCTCTATGATATGATACACCACCTGCATTGGAGCGCTGCCGCCGATCAATTCATCAAATTTCAGGCGTTGCGTCTTCTCCAGGGTGGATACTTTACGTTCGAGGGTATAACGATCCAAGGCATTTTTTGCAACAACTTTTAATCGAGGCAATTCCAGAGGTTTAGGACAATAATCGAAAGCGCCCGCCTGCATCGCTTCAACCACAGTTTCGACGCGGCCATCTCCAGTAATCATGATAATCGGAATATCTGTAGAAATCCTTTGAATCTCAGTTATTAATTCGATGCCATTCCCGTCAGGTAAATAGATATCAAGAAAAATTGCATTAAAATCATCTGTTGCAAGAAAGCTACGTAAATCCGCAGCGCTTTTGCCGCACTTAACCTGATAGCCAAGATTTTCAAGATGGCTCTTCACTAGCAGGCAAGTCACATCATCATCATCGATTATAAGAAAGTTTGGTTTCATATCACTTTCAACTATTGCATCAACCAGTAGCTGGATTATTAAAAAAAACTAAAACAAAGATATGCCTATCATCATAATCATAAATCCTTGATAATCAGCGCCAATCCATCCCCACCCAAAACAATCATAGCATATTAATGCAAATAATTTCAAAATAACACTCATTGATTTTACCACAATTATTAAATAATTTGATGTTGCATAGTGAAATTCTTGGAATAAACATGCTAATTCAACTGAAATTAAATTTTAGAAGATATTGATTATTATCAATATCATGCTCTTCTGCATGCCGGAAATATGCTAGAATCAATTTTCAAACAAAAAAACTGATTGATTACTCATATACGACTATGACTGAGGATGCCTCCAACTCGAACATTGAAAAGAAGAAACCGGCTGCTCCCCTTAAATCAGGCGCTGCCAAACAACAAACTCGCACAACTGCAAAAAAATCCACCGTCAAAAAGACTACCACATTCCAAACTGATGCTGAGAAAAAAGTTGCTGCGATAAAAAAGGCGCTCGCAAAAAAAAACCTGGCCAATCAACCAAGTACTGCGAAGAAGACAATTACTAAGTCAAATCCTGAAAAAAAATCCCCCATTAAAAAAACGACTCAATCCAAAACTGGAACTGCAAAAAAGACAACTACTCAAAGTAAAACAGCTTCATCACCCAAACATGCAATTTCCAAAACCACAGGAAAAACAACTCAAAAAACAAACCCTACATCAAAATCAAGATCAATTTCAACAGAAGGTAAAACAATCAGGAAAAATACTATACCGAAATCCAGCGCTGCCGCCAGAAAAACCGAAGCTGCATTATCTACTCATAAAACAACCGCAAAAACCACTTCTACCTCTTTACCTAAAAAATCACTCCCCAAAATAAATATACCGAAACACCGCTCTGGTCGTTCTGACACTATCTCTAAAATCTACTACCGCATCGCTGAGAAACAGTTATTCAAAAGAAATTTGATCCGGGGGATATTAATCGTATTTCCCATCTTAGCTCTGGTTTGGAGCATAACCTGGTATTGGAATGATCGAGTTCAAGGCCAGATCATCATGAAATCCGTCGATCAAGGTCTTATTGCATTGGAAAATGACCACATTGAAGAAGCAACGACTCTGTTCCAGAGGGCTTTAGACCACTACGCCCTATATCACATCAAAAATCCCGGCTTTTGGCGCCAACGCGACAACCAAATGTTTTCCGCCATGCTTCGCACAACTCATGCCTGGCGCAGTCTGGGAAATTACCACAATGGCCTACTGACTTTTCAACTGGTCGCTCAACATAGTTCAAAAGGCATGCAATCATGGGTAGGCCGTCAAATGGAGGAAGATATCACCCATTTCTTCAAAAAAGAACATTGGACCGATGAAGAGTTTCAGGCCATCTACGACAGTATCAAACGAAAAAAGATAGAAACCTGGGGAACCTGCGGCATCCAGTTGATCCACGCTATAGAACAAGCGGGATTACGCGCGGCGCCGATGCAACAACGCATGGAAGAGGCTAAAATGATAGTCTACTGCACTCCATTACCCATGGAGCATATTGATGCCGATAAATTAAACATTGAGGGGATCACTTACTACTTTATCGATAAATTACCCGGTTCAATGGAAATAAGCATCTCCCCTTATTTTCCAACTGAAGATCGTGAACGGCTATTCTGGTATTCCAACGAGAACCGCAAATGCCTGCTGTTTATAAACCGCGCCGAGAATCCTGCAATAAAAGAGATAGAGAACATCATCCTGAGTGAACCATATAGCGTTGACGAATTTAACCTTTTATATAAAAATTTCGAGTAATCCAAATAGCAGAAACCAAATCATTGCCCCCTATTTATGAACTCCAAAAATATTAACCAGTTTGCGGATGTTCTTCACCACAGGCGTACGGGATAAATTCTGTGAATGCATAATCCTCCAACGCAGTTGTTGAACATAATTATCTTTATCCGCCATTGGATTGCCATCCATATAAGTTGTTTTGTAGAGATTAATTACAATCTCTTCAAGAATAGACGGTTTCTCGCGCATATAACCGTCGTTTATGAAATCCTTCAAGCAATCTTTATCGAAATCATCAAATTGAACTAATTTATAGAGACAATCCCAGAACAGGTGATCCACATCATCTACCGCATGCATGACATGTTCGCCATCAGTCAAAGCAAAGCAGCTAATGGCGCCTGAATCAGACGCTTTTTGCCAAAGACGACAATTCTGATAAAAAGTCAGTGGAATGTTGTTAATCACGCTGAATCCATGCGGCAGGTCGCATATCAGATCCAGCGTATCCAACTTCTCAGATTCACTTTCCATTGGATTATTTTTCACAAACTCACAAAGTAATTTAATTCCAGCATCATTGATATTATTAGCCGTACGCAGAATGCATTCTCTTGAATAATCCTGCTTAAACAATTCTTTCAAGACGCGTTCACTACCAGAAGGAATCCTTAAAATCATGGCGAACATGCCTGAATTACGCAATATTTTATACGCTTCAGCATCACACTGATTCGGTTTGGCGAATCCAAAATACGGCAGGGCTATTTCAGTGGCGTAACGGCTGGCAAATTCAGTAATCCACTCTCTATCAAGGGGAAATTCAACATCATGGAATTCAATGCGTTCCACTGATCCCGGCCAGGTTTGCAGCCTATATCTAATTTCATTGATGACGCTATCAACCGAACGTAACCGAACTGCTTGGTTATTCTGGTAGAGGAGGTCATCATGAGCCGTTCCACAATAGAGGCAGGTAACTTGACAATCACGGCTCGCCATTATAACCAGGTTGGTCAGGAGGTTGCTTTGGGGTGGATAAAGCGCCGACATTATTTCATCATCACAGATAACCGTCTTATCTGCAAGTTCAAAATCCGGCAAAGGTAGATTATCCAGATTTGTTTCTACCGCCATCAGTTGGTTGCGCTTGATAACGCCATTCTTATTCGACCAGATGCTATGCACCAGTGATGAATCTTGACCTTTATCCATCGCATCAACCAAATAGCGAATAGGATATTCGGCTTCACCAATGCAAAGCATATCCACATGCTCTATATTATCAGCCGGGCTGAAAGTTGAATCGGCGCCGCACCATAGAACCGGTTTATTCAGTTCGCTTTTGATGATTTTAGTCAAGAACTGCGTCAGACCATGGCTAACAGAAGCGAAAAAGACAACCACCAGATCCGGCGCCTGTTTTTTCAGGTTTTCCAGCAGCAGATTGACTTCTGTTGTAGAGGCGCACACCCGCGAACCATAATACGCCCCATCCTGGCAATGTTCGACTACCGAAGATATATCAGACGCAACGTACTGAATACCCTTGAATAAGGTGATATAAGAACGATGCCCGTCAAACTTAAGCATCGAAGAGGCGTAACGGAGATCCAAACAAAAATCGTCGTACAATGATATAAAGGAAACTGTCTGCATAGGTTGAATTCCCTAATGTCTGATGCCTTAAGCGACCAGGCTCTTCACTTTTCTATAGGCTCGAAGCACGCGCGAGTTCTCTACCTGGTTCAAATCGGCCTGCAATTTCTGGACATACATGTTCTTGTTAACCACCGGGTTGCTGTCCTGATAGGTGGCCTTATATAGATTGGTCACTATCTGTTTAAGAATCATGGGATTTTCGCGCAAATAACGGTCGTTGACCATATCCATGATTTTCTCTTTAGTAAATCCATCGAAATGACCCAAGGTGAGAATATACTCCCAAAAGATCAGGTCATTTGTAATTTTGGCCTGCCATGCATGAACCCCTTTGGGACGCTCCAGCTGATCCATGATGCCTTCTTTTTCAGCGATGGCCGTCAAGCGGTAATTATCATAAAACGCCATTGGATTAAACTTAATAATGCCCCAGGGTTTTGGAATATCACAGATCAAATCCAGCGTTTCGATATTATCCTGTTCTTTGATCAAGGGATTGTATCCGATAAAGTCGCAGACCAGTTTAATGTCGGCGTCCAGGATATTCTGAGCGGTTTTGATAGTACGCTCTTTGCTATGGCGTCGGTTGTAAAAATCATTCAACACCCGCTGGCTGCCCGATTGAACGCCCATAATCAGATAATCAATGCCAGCCTCTTTGAGTACTCGAAGGTTCTCCGGTTTACCCACATTGGGATGAGTATATCCGAAGAAAGGCAGCCCGATCCGGCTGGCGTATTTTGGAGCGAATTCAGCCAACCACTCATCATCCACCGGCAGTACATCATCATAAATTTCGATGCGCTCTATTGGCCAGGGCCACATACCAATCATATATTCAAGTTCATCAAGAACATTGCCCACCGTACGACGGCGAAGCGGACGCTGCCCCTTATAAATCTGCCGGTAATGTCCGCTGCAACAGTAGGTGCACGAGAACGGACAACCCCGCGTAGCCATTACCATATAATTCGAGAAAAGGTGGGTTACCGGCGGATAAGCGCCTTCAAGAACTTCGTTATCAAAAATAACCGTCTTATTATGCAGTTCATAATCAGGAAATGGATAATTATCCAGATTCTTCTCTAATTGCATTACCGCGTTTTCATAGACCCGGCCATCTTTTTTAACCCAGATGCTGGGGATATTGGTAACATCGGCGCCGCGATCCATGGCTCTAACCAGGTCGCGCATGGGATACTCGCCCTCGCCAACGCAAACCATATCCGCATACTTGATATTTTCCCGGATATTAACCGTAGAATCGACCCCGCCCCATATCACCGGGACGCCCAATTCCTGCTGTACTTTCTGGGTCAGGAATTTCGCCAGCCCAAAACTAACTGATGTGAAAGAGAATCCCACAATATGCGGGTCTTGCTTTTTCAGCGTATACAGCAGCAGATCAAGTTCCTTGGGAGAGACGTAGGTGCACATGCTGTAATAACCGCCGTCTTCCTGTTTTTCAGGAGGAGGCACATCTCCGGGAGTGATTGAAATGACTGATTTAAAGATAATTAAATCAACATGATGTCCATCGTTCTGTAGAACTGATGACATATAACGGACGCCAAGGCAATATTCGTCATACAAAGCTATAAAAGTAACTCGCTGCATCTGATGACCTTTAATAAATATAAATTAGATTGAAAATACAGTATATTAGATCAAAATAATTCGTCTACTCTGTTTACATCCGTATTCCAGCAACTCTGCATGGAAGAATTTCTATTATACCCTGGATTAAGTATCAGAATTGATATCAGTTATAGAGGAAAACATGTCATATTTAATAACCAAAGAGTGTATTGTATGCGGATTATGCGCCGAAATCTGTCCAGTAGAAGCCATTCAAGGCCAGGATTCTCCTGACTTAATCGATAAATATAAATTCGAGATTGATACAGAAAATTGCATCGAATGCTCAGAATGCGCCGATAACTGTCCGGCCAAAGCTATTATTACCAACTAAATTGGTTTTCATAATAACGTTCTGATTCGCGATTCGACAAAGCCAAAAAAGACGGACTCGAAAATAATCAAGTCCGTCTTTGGCGTTTCTATTGATCACTAAAAAATCGTTAATCAAGATTACAGTGGTTTAGTAATATGTTATCTATGGTAATTCTTTGATGCGTATGTTCTTGAAATAAGCAGCTTTTTTGTAATCGTTGCGCTGCAGGGCGATGCCGCCTTTTTTGAGTTTGTGCTTCAAACCTTCGATAGCGGAAACATCAACGCCGTCCTGAACGACTTCACCGTTGACAGTAACCCAGATTTTAGGATCGTCGTATTTGATCTCAACGCTGTTCCATTCGCCGATGGCTTTAAAAGCGTTTTTGGTAGGAGCGACTTTACCAAAAATAGCGCCCGGCCATTTATTTTCGGTTGATTTACCTTCATCATCGGCCAGCTGAATCTCGAAAGAAGATTTGTATACTTCTTTTTTCGGAGTGTGGATCAGAATGCCGCTGTTGCCTTTTATATCGAATTTGACATCGAAGCGAAGGATGAAATTGGCATATTCCTTCTTAGTGATGACAGCCCAGTAATCCCAACCGCCAATTTTCAAGACGCCGCCTTCTTCAATTTTAGGGGCTGCTTTTTCCATACCCTGGATAATCCATCCATCCAGGTTTTCTCCGTTGAAGATTTGTTCGAAACCTTCTTCTGCAGCAAATACCGGTATGGCGAAAGCTGCGATCAAGATGGCAAGACCGATATTGCGTAAAGCAAGTTTGTTGATTCTCATATTCTCCTCCAATGTCCTTTTGGTGTTTATTTTTACCATTTCCATCAATAGACAGAAAATGGATTTTAGCTGAATCTAATATAGGGTTAACAGATGTTGTATCCAATTGTTGGTATTTTTTCAAGTTCTACAGTCTTTTCCAAGAGGGATTAATCCGGCAACCGCTTGATTCGGATGTTCTTGTAGTAAGCAGCTTTTTTATAATCGTTGCGTTGCAGAGCAATTCCGCCATTGGTTAATTTGTGTTTCAGGCCATCGATTTTGGTTATATCTACTTGATTTTGAACGGTTACGCCATTGGCGCCCACCCATAGATTGGGTTCAATATACTTGATTTCTATGTTGTTCCATTGGCCGATGGGCTTGAAAGCGTTTGTTATAGGAGCAACTTTGCCGAAAATGGGTGACTTGATATTATAATTCATAATAAATCTCCTATGTTAATCTATCGAACCGAATGATAGATAAGCTAAAGATTTATTTCTGCATATAGCCATGCGCTTTGAGGTTTTCGATCTCCTGTGGGGTAAGGCCGGGTAAACTTTCATCCATCATTTTTATGGAATCAGCAATTGATTGGCATTCAGCCAGATGCTTTTCGAGCAATGGCGACGCGGATTGTATAAAAGAGTCGTTCGGTTGATAAATGTTCTTTTTTTCTCCCGGATCGGTAGATAGGTCATATAGTTCCCATTCATCCTTCTGGTTCCACCAGACCATTTTCTTCTTATTAAGAAGTAAGGCGTCTTTGTCTGAGAAATGAGGCTGGTCGCTGTTACCGCCGCCATGATGCAAGAATAGGGGGCGGTTGGCGAATGCATCGCTGGATTGATGGTTGATTAATGGCATTAAACTTAGACCGTGAGCCATGGGATTCTTTTTCCAAGAGAAGATTTCTGACAACGTGGGGAAAATATCCACATGAGTTACCGGCGTATCGATACTTTCACCTATGGGAATCAAGTTAGGAGCAGACAAAATTGATACGGTCTGAATGGATTCCTCGAACAGGTTGGCGCCGTGTCCATTCCAGCCATGTTCCCAGAATTCTTCACCATGATCGGAAACCAGCCATATTATGGTTCGGTCAAGCAGGCCTTGTTGAGCCAGTTCTTTAATAATGGCGCCTATCTGGTGATCTTCCTGGGTGATTTCAGCGGCGTAGGCGTCTTGTTCGGCGTGGGCATGATATCCTTTATACATTCCCTTCCAGGGATAGGCGGGTTCGTAGGGCTGATGAGGGCCCATGTAATGGAGGTAGAGGAAGAATGGTTCATCCAGTGTTTTTAGTTGTTCGACGCCTTTGAGCGAAACCTGGGATTCCCAGACAGAACTGAGAAATGTATCAAATCCCCAGTTGAAACCATAGGCGGGGCTGACTTGGGCGTTACTGGATACAGCGGCGGTGTCATGTCCGGATTTTTTAAAGGCTTCCGCCAGCCTGGGAGCATTGAGAAACAGTCCTGCGCCTTGAGTGGCGTGCCGGATAGCGCCATGGGCTTTCGGTTGTAAACCAGTAAAGATTGAACCAACGCTTGGCCGGGTCGAAGATGATGCGCCATAAGATTGAGAAAAATTAACGCCCAGTGAAGCCAGTTGATCTATATGCGGCGCAACAATGAACGGATGACCACCTGGAGGAGTATGATCGCGACGCAGGGTATCGACCAGGATCATAACCACATTTGGAGGCGTTTTACTGTCAGGTTGAACACGTTTAGGCGTTCTGGCGCCGAAAATCCATGAAATAAGCGATGGCTTGGGATGACGCCGTGGGATTGAAACTCCCTGCGCCGGAACCAGTAGGACTTCCGGGCGGAAGGATTGCTGAAGATTTTTATCGGGAAAAGGGATGTCTTTTGGTAAAGAATTGGGATTATCCTTGTACCATGCGTCTAATGCTTCTTTATGTAAACTACCCGAATATTGCAGATGACATTGTAATTTGAAGACGCCGTCGATTTTGATAGGCTGGCCTGTTTTGGGTAATTGGACGCGTTCTTGATTTTGATTGATTATATGCCAATAAGCGCTCCAGTTTTTTAATTGCAATTTATCTGTATTGATAAGGATATCGGGTGATTGAGGCTTTATCCATTCCGATTGGTATTCAAAAACAAAAATAGGGCTGACAGCGCTGCGATAAGTACTTATATTAGTTGGGTATAAGCCGATTATGGATATATCAGCATTTTCGGTAGCAGATAAGTTGGTTTGAATGCAACAGGTTACTATTATTATTGCTCCCAGGATGGCTGTTATGTTGAGTTTATATAAAAACATGAGTTGTTTTATCCTATTCGAAGATTGCCTGAATTGGCGGAATTATATATTATACCTATTTTTTTTCAATAAAATGCAGATGTATGGATGACTAATCGATATCCCGATAGTGACTGCTAAAGTGATTTAAATAATAACGCTCTGATTATCGTTTCGAAAAAACTGGAAAAACCAGGATTTTCGATATCAAAAGCAATAATTTATGAATATATAGTAATAATTTTATATAATATGTAATTTATTAGATAATAAACGTATAATAAATTTAAAAAATCAAAAGTATGTTGATTTTTTTCAGATAATCGAGTATAAATACTGTTTGATAGGGCGCTTAGGGAAGGATTGTCTTTATTTTTTGTAGAAATTATGGCGGATGATGAATTGTAACAATCGCCAATTTCCTATTAGTATTTTAATAGAATATTTTACATCGTGCTATTACTTCAAGAAAAAGACTACGTTAACAAAAATTCATTCAATGTAACTTCTTACTAAATTTATAAATCTTCAAGAAGGAGAGAGAACATGATTATTTCAAAGCGGAACATATGGATAATGATGGGATTGATTATGTTGGTTGTAATCAATCCTGTGGGATATGCGGAAACAGAGCCGAACGATACGCTGGCATCAGCTAATACTATAGAGGTTAACAATAGTGACAGCGGCTCGTTGACTACGGTTCTACCAGTCGATCTTTATGATATCTATAAAATAAACATTCCGTCGGACGGTCTTTTCCAGGTTGGCGTTGTTCCAGTCGCTGAATTACGGGTGGAAGTTACGTTATTGGATTCAGACGGAGTTGCAATATTGGGCGTAAAGGATGGCGGCGCCAAAGGAACCAGCGCAGGAGTGATCTATAGTAATTTGCTAGGCGGAGGAACAACTTATTCCATCGTAGTAAAAGCGGTTGAAGGACTGGGCGACTATAGCATCCAGGTTAATTTCGCTCCTATCGAAGAAATAGACGCTGAACCCAATGGCAGCCCTGCCAATGCCCTGCAATTATCTCTCAATGAAGAAGCGGAAGGGCATCTGGGTTTTCACGGTAATTTAATCACAGATGAAAATGATTTTTATGTAATAACCACCGATAGTGACGGCGCGTTGGAATTGACGGTTTTCCCTGATGGAGGTTTACGCATTGGAATGCAATTGCGTGACACTGACGGGAATAAGGTTCTGGCTGCGAAGAACGATAATGCCAAAGGCGGCTCGGAAAAGATCGTTTACAGCAACCTGGCGGCAGGTGTATATTTCGTTTGTCTATACAAGAGTGAAGGTTATGGTTCTTACACGTTAACCAATATTTTTACAGCAAACGATAATCCGAACGACCTTGAACCTAATAACCGTCCCCAGGAATCCATTGATCTTGTTATGAATGAATTAGATGGGGTCTACAGTGGTTACGCCAAGGGACGGCTGGGATACTATGGCGATTCTTTTAGCGATCAAATGGATTTTTACCGGTTTACGACTGCTATCTATGGAGCGCTGAAAGTTGAGTTAGTAGCTGCGGATGCGAATAATGTTTCGCTAACTTACGATTTATATGACTCGAACTTACGATTGCTGCCAAGTTACTCGGGATTAGCGCCCGGAATTTATTATTTGAATGTGCGGCGCACAAACCTGTTTGGCGAGTATTCGTTATATATAGAGTCTCAACCTCAAGATATTCCTGATCCCTTTGCAACGGGAGCAGTTGCGATAGCCTTGAACAGTAAAATTGAGAATATCACGATCAGTGAAGAAATACCTGAAGTTTATTATAAAGTGACGCTTCCGGCTGATGGCGCGCTGACTATGCGAAGCAAGTACAATGATACTGTAGCAACATATACAGATCTCTTCCATCGCAATGCCATTCATATCGGGCGAAATGATCATTGGCATACAGCGGATGAGAGAGTGTTCACTAGTCCAAACCTGATGGCCGGTGATTATATTATTCGAATCCAACGAAGAGACGGCTCAGGGCTTGGTTCTATTGAGACGGCCTTCACCGCCGCGCCCAATGTGGATGTTGAACCAAACGAAGCCTGGATGGGATTGCCAACATTGGTTTCTTTAGATCAAACCATTGTGGGACATATAGGTTTTTCTGATAACGGATGGGTAGATCGATATGACCATTATATCCTTGATGTACCGGATGATGGTTCACTGACAGTTAGCAGCACCTCTGATGATACATTGGCCTATTATTTGGATACCTACGCATGGAAACCCAATAGTGAATTGGTTCATATCGGACGCAATGATGGTTGGCATACTACCGATCAAAGGTCTTATACCAAATCCAATGTCATGGCCGGTAAATATTTGATAGGCATATCACACCGTGACGGGTATGGGAATTATGAATTTAAATTCTCCTTTATACCCAATCGCAGCAGCGATCAGGAATTTAACGATCACGCCCATCAGGCTGAGCAAATTTATTTGAATGATGGAGTTATCGGACATCTGGGTTATGACAAAGTTTACCGTATAGATGATAGTGATTGGTACAAGGTAAACCTGCCTGCTGATGGAGCATTAACAGTTCGTTCGCATGTAGATAGCACGATGGCAATCTATGCCAATGTATATCAAGCCGATGGCGTAACCTATATAGGACGCACGGATCACTGGCATACAGAGGAGCCGCGTTCGGTTAATTTCCCCAACTTAAGGGCGGGAGATTATTACATCCACATATCTCGAAGAGATGGGTATGGCGTGTATGAGTTTTATGTGGATTACAAGGAACAGGACTTCAATGACATCGAGCAAAACAATATAGCGACCATGC
This sequence comes from bacterium, assembly GCA_963662285.2. GTDB lineage: Bacteria > Hinthialibacterota > Hinthialibacteria > Hinthialibacterales > Hinthialibacteraceae. The sequence continues at coordinate 1,039,301 of CAXXMV010000002.1, read as the reverse complement.
CTGTGACGATGTCGATCAACGAATTGGCCAAGGGCGCGATTGGGTATACCAATGCAAATTATATTGATAATACAGACTTTTACCGGGTTGACGTACCTGAAGCGGGAACCTATAAGTTCACTTATCAGGGGACAAATACCTTCGCCTCATATTGTTATATATACGCTTCGGATATGCGAACCAGTTTATTCAGGCATGATCTGTGGTATAACCCGGCTTTATCAGTTAAAGAGTTAGAACTGGAAGCAGGCGTCTACTATATACAAGTTGCCAGACGTGATGGTTATGGCCGTTATGTAGTAAGTCTAAGTAATTTGGATACGAATGTTACCGGTAAGTTGGAAGCCAAGATTGTTTCTACCAACAATTTCCCGCTGGCTGAGATCGATTGCACCTATCGTGGAATCAATGCCAAAACTGATTTTAGCGGAATAGTCACTTATGATGCGGTTCCGCCGGGATTATATACTCTGGCGGTGAGTTCTGGAGCGAAATTCTATGCAGTTAATCCAACAGTTGAAATTAAAGCTGGCGAGACAACCCATATTGATATTACCCTCTATGAAAGCAATAAAACTGCTCCGACCAATCCGCAGTGGTTCTCTGGATTCCCACGCGACAGGTACATACATTTTGCCTGGCTGCCTTCGGTAAGCCCTGATGTGGCTGATGGCGGCGGTTATAAGTTGTATATTAACAGTGAAGAACCATTAGACCTTGGTAATGTTTTGGCTTACCGTTCAGGTGGATTCTTTAATGGCGTTGAATACACCTGCCGCTTGACGGTTTATGATAAGTTCGGCAATGAAAGCGATGGCAAGACAGTGATTATCAGCCCAAGCGGCGACATAATTGAGCCAACCCCAACTCCAACGCCGGTAGTTGCGCAGCCTACGCCTACGCCTCAAGTTGGCGAACCGACCCCGACGCCTCAAGTTGGAGCGCCTACGCCGACTGTGACTCCTATTGTCGTTGAACCGACTCCTACGCCAGATGAAACGCTTCCGACTCCTACTCCGGTAGTTGCACCGGTAATTGAGCCATACATGGTTTATGAATTTGATAAATCGACCATGACTGAAAACGGCTGGGCGGAGATTCCAGGTGGTTTCAGTGGAGCGGCGCCGGGCTTTATCCTGGCTAATTTCGGATTCCCCGGCGGCGAATTTCCATCTTCGAAAGATCAACGCGGCGCCGCGATTGTGGCGAAACCCGGATCGGTTACCTTCCTGCTGACTCAAGCAGGTATAAATACCGGCGGACGTCCTGCATTGATTCGCTGCTCTTTGAAATTCAATGAACCCAATGCCACGATTGCAGTAGGCGCATTGAAAGGCGTAGTAATGCAAGGTCTGGATGTTGATGGAACAATTGGCTATTCGTTGATAATGTCGGCGGCCAGTTTCGTTGATAATGAAGGCCGGGTTACGGCTGTGTTCCGTCCTGATTCAGGTGAGATGATAAATCCTTTCATCCAGGTTGCCGGATCAGATGGTAATGACGTGACTGCCTGGATCGACCGGGTGGATGTCTTCATCCTCGAACCTGGAAAAGCCTATCCTGGCGAATTATTCGGAGACATTGCGCCGAATTAATGATTAGATTGTGAAGTGAAATAATACAAAACCGCCGGTCTATTTGGATCGGCGGTTTTTTTTTGATCTGAAGCGTTTGTTATTGCCTGAATCTGGATGTTCAGGATGAACTGGATTTTGCTTAAAATAAAACCAAGAATAATAAAATAACTCTACAACTTATCTCGACTTTCCTCCAGAAAAACAGGATGGGGCGCGCTTCGAGACGAGTCCCATCTTGCTGACTTGCAACGATCAAGGACATCCGCCGCCGATACGGGATGTATTCCAATCCATAATAAGGCATCCAGATGAATAGTCACCGCCGAAACGGAAGATGTTGCCATCCGAACGTATCCCATTGGTGGGAGCATAGCGGTCATGATCCGTACCAAAAGGGAAAGGATCATGGCTGGAGTTATCGTCATCATAATCCGGTCCATAACTCATCAGGCTATAGCATTGTTTCCTATATTGCCCCGGGTTATCCGCGCCGCTGCCCATTTCATAATCCGGACGGCCTGCTGTGGCATAGGCATTAGCATCGCCCAAGTGAAGCGTTCCCTTGAGTTTCTTCTCCACAAAGGGATCAGCGGGAAGAGACGCCATGTATGAGACTGGCGAAGTTAGCCGGAAAAGACCTCTTTCACCATTCATATAGTTATCGAGATCATGATCGCCAGGAAACGAATTATTATCGATCTGATAGGCGCCAAGCGCGGTGGCAAGAGATTTGTGGTCGGATTCCACTCTGGCGATTTTAGCGCGGATTTGGGCGTTCAGAAAATTGGGAACGGCGATAGCCGCCAAGATGCCAATAATAGCAACCACAATAAGCAATTCGATGAGGGTAAAAGCTTTTTGTTTAGTCATAATTTCTCCATTAATAGTCGTTTACTCCAAGCAGAAGTAAACTGCAAAATTATTTGAATATCATTATGTAATGCATAGTTTTTGGTTAAGTAACTACTTATTAACGTCCGCCTAAGAGATTATTGCGGACTATCCCACCTCCAGAACGCATCATGATATCGCCAAGGCTCACAACGCCATTGGAAGTATCGTAGGGCAAGCCATAACGGACTCCATTGCTACCGCCGTACATTATATTAGCTGCCGGACCAAATGCATAAAGTATGTAATCGCCTGGTTTAAGGGGTGGATCATAACTTGTACCGCCATAGTCGGGACCACTGCCCTGGGGATCATCATCGGCATAGTAATAGACATCATTGCCGATTAAGCCAAAACGCTCTGAATGTCCGCCAGTACTGGCTTCCAGCAAATGTCCGGCAAATGGATCTTTGGGAACAGAAGACATGTAGGATACGGGGCTGGTTAACGGAGCGAGAACATGCAATTGGCGCCGGGTGGCTTCGGGTTCATTACCAACGCCATTAAATGTCTTCTCTATGCGCTCTCTTCCCCAGGTAGTATCATCATCCCAGAAATCGACCAGAATACAGCCCTTATCCATGCGCATTTGTTCAATAGCAGTGACGGTAGAACGCATATCCGCATAGGAACGGGATACTTTGGCTCGGATTTGCGCATTTAAAAAGTTCGGCACTGCTATGGCGGCCAAAATACCGATTATGGCTACAACAATCAACAACTCAATAAGAGTAAAACCAGACTGTTTCATGATTTTTCCGCCTCCCACAAAGTACTAATGCGATTAATTGATCTTGTGATATATTACATATATTACAGAAATTACAGCGCATCCGCAACCCAATATCTTTCGATTTATGTAATGAATTGTAAGATTATCGATAAAGAGGGCTAATCGGTTTTTTGGCTTAATCCAGGATAATCAGGATTTTTTTATGATTTAGTAGTTGGAATATTTTTTTTACGCTTACGCAAGTTAATGGTACTGGGTATATAAGAGAGGAACGTTTGAGAGTGATTGTCATAATAGATGCAATGCTATCGCTATATTTTTAGGGCATTTTAGTTTTCAATAGAAACAGATTGAATAGAAATAAGTTTAAGAAAGGATATGAAAAATGAGGTTGGGATATCTACGAATCAATATTATTCTATTTACGCTTTTCGTATTAGTTCCTTCGTTGGCGATAGCGAAGGTTGAGGTTTCGGTAACGTGCGATCATGAGGACTGGATTTATGAGGTAGCTGAGCCTATCGAGTTTGTGATAAGCGTCAAAGATGACGACCAACCGATTAAGGACGCTAAAGTATCATGGCGCATTGGTCCGGAGAAGATGGAAGCCTTCAGCATGGGTGAATCGAACTTGAGCGATGGCAAACTGACGCTCAAATCGCATGGCCTGGATCGTCCGGGATTCTTACGCTGCAATGCGGACATCACGCTTGATGGTAAGCAATATCGCGGTCTTGCTACTGGCGCCTATGAACCGTATAAAGTTAAAGCGACAACGCCCAAGCCGGATGATTTTGATCGATACTGGAGTGACAAAATGGCCAGCCTGTCTGATATCCCTCTTGATCCAGTAATGGAAAAAGTGGAGATCGATGGCGTCGATGATGTCGATATGTATCACATAAGTTACATATCCGGACCCAAGGGATGGGGCAGTCTACCCAGGTTTTATGGAATGTTGTCGGTTCCTAAGGGCGAAGGTCCCTTTCCGGCGTTGCTTCAGGTTCCAGGCGCGGGTGTACGTCCTTATCGTCCCAATTATGGGTGGGCCAAAAAAGGCGTGATCCACTTAACAGTCGGTATTCATGGCATTCCTGTTAATCTGCCCGATGAGTTGTATCAGAGTTTACGTCCCGGAGCGATCAAGGATTACCCCGAATTCAATCTGGATGACCGTGACAAATATTACTACAACCGCGTCTTCATGGGTTGCAAAAGGGCAGTGGATTTTATCTTCCAACTTGATAAATTTGACGGAAAGACGCTGGGTATACACGGCGGAAGCCAGGGCGGCGCTTTATCGATCATCACCGCCGGGCTGGATAAGCGCATCCGTTTCATCGCCTCAACCTATCCCGCTATGTGCGACCATTACGGCTACCTGAACAACCGCGCCGGTGGATGGCCGCATCTGTTCCGCAACATGAATGAGTTTAATTGCACCCAGAAAAAAATTGCCGTTGCGCCCTATTATGACGTAGTCAATTTTGCGCGGATTATAGAAGTTCCAATTCTAATGGGACTGGGCTTCAACGATGAGACTTGCCCCCCGACATCAATGTTCTCGGCGTATAACTCGATCACCAGCGATAAAGAACTGCAAATCGTAAAATACATGGGTCATTGGACTGATCCATCGCATAGCAAGAAAGTTGACCAGTGGTTGACGGAGAAATTGAAATAGATGCATTGATTATAGATATTCTTACAGCCAACGGCGAAGTTACGCCGTTGGCTGTTTTGTATCCTGAACATTTAGATATATTGCTAACTACTGTTGATAAAAACGCTATAATTAGTATATATAAACATGACGATAACTAGAGTTTTATAAAGAAATCCCTAGACATAATGTCGTGATTCGTGCTAAAAAGGTATTTGAGGAAAAACGGTTGATTCGCCGGAACTCATAATTGGTAAGATAAAATGGCCGCAAAACCAGAATTTATAATGGAAATAATACCTGGATCTGACACGATGAGCGTCGATTCCTTTATTAATTTCATAAGAGGAACAGTGGATTCTCTTAATAAAATAAGCGATGTTTTGGTGGATAAAACAAAAATTAATTTTGAATTAAAAATTAAAAGCATTAATCTTAACAGCCCGGGAGATATACATTTGGTAGTAACAGAGGAAACAGATATTTCTCATGCAAATCGTGTATTTAACGAGTATCTTGATGGATGCAAGTTAATTGATGAAAAAGTTATGATGCCTGAGAATTTTGATGACGAAATCCTAGATAGCCTTCAACGGACTTTCAAACCTCTTACTGATGGTATTAAGGAAATTGCATACTCTTATAGACAAAAAAGAATAAATCCATCTATAAATATTATAGATGATGTAAAAAATGTAATCGCCCATGAGAAAAAAGAATCTTATTACTGTTGGACTACTCTAGAGGGCGCTTTGCTAAGTATTATTTCTAGCGCTGAAAAAAAGCGTGTTTTTAAAATCAAAGATATGCTATTACCAAGAACTATTAAGTGTTATTTTAATGATGATATATTAGATGAAGTCCTGGGCGCATTTGAGAAAAGAGTTGCTGTTTACGGAAAAACAATATATAACACACACGACATTCCTGTACAAATACACGTAGAAAAATTTGAAATTTTCCCGGATGAAAATGAACTTCCAAGATACGAAGATTTACCTTCTATAGATATCACTGGTGGAGAAAACATCATAGATCATCTGGAGAAAATCAGGAATGTCAGCTAAAAAAAGAGAATTAATTTATTGGGATACGTGTATATTTTTTGCGTTCTTGAAAGAAGAAAAAAATAAGACGGATCATCAAAAAGAAGCAACCATGACTGATCGTCATCAAGAAATCGCAATGCTTATTGAAAAAGCAGAAAAGAAAGAATTAATAATAGCCACTTCGGCGATAACAATAACAGAGGCTTTTAAATTAGATGGTGAAATTCCTGAAGAGGATATTCAAATAATAAGGTCATTTCTTCTACACGAATTTATACAGATTATAAATGTTGATAGGGCGATTGGATATAAAACTCAAGATATACGGCAAAAGTATCATTAAAAGATAGATTTTGAGGATTCTATACATATTGCCACCTCTTCTGAGCGTAATATTAAATGGTTCTTGACTTACGATGGTGACCAACGTCCCCAAAACCGCAAAAAAGCAAGAAGACGGTTGATTTCCTTAAACAATGTATTTGAAACTAGAGATGGTGAAAAAATAAGAATATTAACTCCTAGTGATTTCATGAAAGAAAAATATCCAATGCCTTTATTAGATGATATTGATACCCTGACAGAAGAAAAAAACAACCAATAAGAAATCCGTCTTGATCCCACCGACTGCTTCACTAAATTCTTCTCCATCTGTTAATAACAAGCCAATTATGTTAAATTATAAATATCAAAACAAATCCTGAGGGAGATCGATTATGAATGGCGCGCGGTATTTTCTGGTGGCTTTGATAACGATGCTTTTGGCTCTGATGCAGTCGGTGGCGGCTTATGCGGCCAAGTTGCCTAATGTACTGCTGATTATAGCCGATGACCATGCTTCTTATGTATGTGGAGCTTATGGCAATAAACAGGCGCGCACTCCGAATATAGACCGGCTGGCGCGTACCGGCGTCACTTTCACTGAAGCGTTCGTCAATTGCCCTATGTGTACTGCATCACGACAATCGCTGTTGACCGGACGGATGCCGCACTCCATTGAAGTCACTCAACTAACAACCGCCTTGCCGGATGAGACTACCACGCTGGCTGAAGTGCTAGGAGAGATAGGCTACGATACCACCGCAATCGGCAAAATGCATTTCAACAGTGGTTTGACTCATGGCTTCGATAAACATATCGATCATAAAGATCACCGCGCTTATCTCAAAGAGCATCCAGCGCGTCCGGTTCCAGATGGGATCAAGGTTCTGCCGCAGTGGAAGCCGTTTAAGGATCACGCCCGGATTTGGCTTAATGGCATGTATCATCCATTCGGCGCTTATGATAATGATATGGCGGGAACCTTTTTCGCCCGGCAAGGTCAAAAGTATTTGCGCGATCATGCCAACTCAGAGAATCCATTCTTTCTGATTGTCAGCTTTTATGAACCGCATTCGCCGTTCCGCTTCCCGATTGAATATAGTGGATCATTCGATCCAGATGATTTCGGAGTCCCCCCGGTCGGAGGCGAAGATGACTGGCAGATTCCTGAAATTTTCCGCAATCTGACTGACGATGAAAAACGAAATATCACCGCCGCTTATTACACATCGACCGAGTATATGGATCATAACGTAGGGCGCGTTTTGGATACGTTGGATGAATCCGGTTTAAGCGATAAGACGCTGGTTATTTATCTGGGCGACCACGGTTACAGCCTGGGGCATCACGGGCGCTTTGAGAAGCATACTCATTTCGAGGAATCGGTCAGCGCTCCATTGATTATGCGTCTGCCCGATTCTGAGCGTTATGACGTCAAAGCCGATGGACTGGTCGAGTTTATCGATATCTTCCCCACCATCACCGAATTTTGCGGCGCGGATAATCCAAAAGAGATTGATGGATTCAGTCTGATGCCATTGCTCAAAGGCGAGAAGGATAAAATACGCGATTCAGTTTTCTGCGAGTACTATGAAAACGAAGAAGCCATGATCCGCACCGATAAATACAAGTTTATTTTTGGAACTGGTAAGCGGCTGCGTCAAGATGGTTATCAGACCGGCAAACCATTGCCGGGGATAACAAAATTGCTTTATGATATTGAGAAAGACCCCGCTGAGATGTTCAATCTGGCATCTCATTTAAGTTATAAAAAATTAATTCTAGAGTTTGAGATGGAAATGCTTGAGCGCCTCGAACCAACTCATCCCGCCGCCAAAGATATCCCGCTGGGATTAAATATCGAACAAAAATTGGAATATTTCCTCACCTGGCGTGAAGAGGGTAAGAAAAAATAAACGAATATATAAACGAACGCCTCTGTCCCCTATCCTTCCATTCTACTCTCCCGAGACAAATCAGGAGAGTAGAATGAAACGGGTAACATCATAGAGTGGATAACATAATAGAGTGGGGAGCATCGGCTTCCAGCCGGTGCGTCAAATAGAGAGGGATTGGCTTACCGGCTAGAAGCCGATGCTCCCCGTTTCCCTGGTTCTTGGTAGAGTTTTTTTAGTTCATCAGAGGTAGGTGCATTGCCACTGCATCAATTTAGCAATGTGTCCGGAGACTAGCCGGGAGAATTCCAGGGTAAGGCGCCATCAGCAAACACTTTATCCAACCAGTAAAGGTCTTTACGCATGAGCATCCGGCAATTCATAGAAAACAATCTGGCCTTTTTAGCCCTCGGCATTTCATCGATAGCATTATTCTATCCAGCAGGATTCGTCTGGATGCGGCCGCATATCGCCCTTTTATTAGGAATCATAATGTTTGGCATGGGGATGACTTTAGAGGCCGCAGATTTCAAAAGAGTGCTAAAACAACCCCGCTTTCTTTTTGCAGGCGTCGCCGCGCAATACGCCATCATGCCGTTGCTGGGTTTTTTGATTGGCAAAGCGCTGGGATTGAATCCCGAACTTATTGCCGGGCTTGTATTATTAGGATCATGCCCCGGAGGAACTGCATCAAACGTCATCACCTATCTGGCGCGCGCCAACGTGGGACTATCCGTATCCTTAACCCTGGCATCAACCCTGCTGGCCCCACTGTTGACGCCCTGGCTCACCTGGTTTTACGCCCATGCTGAAGTTGATGTAGACGTATCCAAGATGATGTGGGATGTTATGCGCATCGTACTGGTTCCCGTCATCCTGGGCTTAACTATGCGTACTATTTCCGGGAACAAAATCAAGCCTGTTCTGGGTTATTTCCCGTTGTTATCCACTGGTATCATCCTAGCCGTCATCGCCTGCGTCGTTGGATTGAATGCAGGCAAAATAGCCAGCGCATCTATGACTGTGGCCGCAGCAGTTATAATCCATAATGCTGCTGGATTAACCCTGGGCTATCTTGTCGGCGCCATGCTATCCGGCGATAAAGCCATAAGGCGCACCCTGGCCATTGAGGTAGGCATGCAAAATTCCGGCCTGGCTCTGGCTCTAGCCCTGAAATCCACCGGCTTCGGAGCGCTCGCCGCTCTACCCAGCGCCCTCTTCAGCGTATGGCACAATATAACCGGAACCGCCCTGGCGGCAAGATGGTCAAGAGATAAAGAATAATCTCATCAATAAATCATGCTCATACCCAAATCTCCTATTGACAGATAGTTTATATGTGTATAGTCTATATATATAGCACAAATATTATCCCAAAAAATACAACCGGGGAGAACTGAAATGCTTAGTTGTTTATCCTTATTGTTTATATACAAACTGTGCATAGATGCACAAAGGAGACGATCATGAATATTTTACTGATTGCGCCATCCAGCGGAAAATGGCAGCGCATCGGGCGCTCACGCATTTTTAATGGAAAAACGTTCCGGTTTTCGCTGCTCAGTCTTCTTTCAGTGGCAGCCGATACGCCGGAAGAACATAACGTACAGATAATTGATGAGCAATTCGACGATATCCCCTGGAACGCTCCCGTCGATTTAGTGGGCCTAACCTGCATGACCGCCCTGGCGCCGCGGGCTTATGAGATTGCCGACGCATTCCGGGCGCGAAAGGTTCCAGTGGTGCTGGGCGGGATGCATCCTACTTTTTGCTCCGATGAAGCGCTGCAACATGCGGATGCGGTGGTGGCGGGCGACGCTGAGGGAATCTGGCGCCAGGTTGTTGAGGATGCGCAGCGCGGCGTTATGCAAGGCGTTTATAAAACCAAAAAGCCCCGCCCATTCTCCGGTTTTAAGACGCCGCCATATAACCTGCTGAAACTGGGGCGGTATTCAACCTATCCAGTACAGGCCACCCGCGGCTGCCCCCATAAGTGCGCCTTTTGCTCGGTTTCGGCATTTAATGGAGGAGTGCACAAGCGGCGTCCGGTTGATGAGGTGGTTTCTGATATCGCCAAAATACCATCCCGAAAATTTATCTTTGTCGACGACAACCTGACGGCTGACGCCGATTATGCGCGTGAGCTATTTCAAGCGATGATTCCGCTGAAGAAATTATGGATCACCCAGTCAACCCTTGATATCGCAGAAGATGAAGCATTGGTAAAACTCGCTTCGCAAGCTGGTTGCGTGGGTTTGTTCGTTGGTTTAGAGACCTTTTCAGAGCGCAATCTGGATCATGTAAATAAATCCTTCAACAAGGTAGAGAAATACCGCGAGGCCATTAACATCCTGCACCGCAACGGCATCGGCGTTGAGGCCGGGATTGTGTTTGGTTTTGATGGAGATGATCCAGAAGTATTTCAGCGAACCTTGAAACTGTTGGATCAACTGGAGATTGATCTGATCCAGGCTTCGATCTTCACCCCGCTTCCCGGTACGCCGCAGATGAACGTCATGCAGCGCCGCATTATTGATCCCGATTGGTCGAATTACGATTTCCATCACGTGGTCTTCAAACCCAAAGGCATGAGCGTGGCGCAGCTGCAAGCCGGGCATGATTGGATCACGCGTGAATTCTACCGACCCCGGCGCATCGCCATGCGCCTGGCGCGTCATGCGTTGCGCCGCAATGGAATGAAATCCCTGCCCTTCGCGGCGGCCATCAACGGCGCCTACTATGGCCGCGTAAAGCGTTGGAATATCCGCGGATATAATCCAGCGGTTGAAGGCGAGGTGGTATTGCCGAATAATGGTAGGGTAGTTGATGCGCCAGTTATGTGAGATTTTTGTTGTCTTAATTTGGATAGTCAGGATTCACATAATGTATAAAAATAATACCATGTGGAGTAAACTCTCATCATAGGAGTAGCATTAATTATGAACGGTAAAGAACTGGGAGAAGCCCTGCGCGGTGGGCGGCGAATATACGGAACGTTAATCGTCTCACCCTCTCCACATTGGATCAAAGAGTTGCAAGGGATTGATATGGACTGCGTCTTCATCGACACCGAGCATATCCCCCTGGGGACGCATGAATTGGGTTGGATGTGCAGAGCCTATGGCGCCCTCGGTTTTGCGCCCATCGTGCGGATCACCAGACCCGATCCTTACGAAGCCAGTAAGGCCCTGGACACAGGTGCTGCAGGCGTTGTCGCCCCTTACGTGGAGACTGTCGAAGAAGTCCAGGCCTTGCGGGGTGCGGTCAAACTGCGTCCTATCAAAGGCCGTAAACTCCAGGAAATCCTATCCGGCCAAAGCGTACCGCAAGGTGAACTGGCGGATTATCTGCAACAGTATAACGCCAACAACGCATTGATCGTTAATATTGAAAGCGTCCCGGCGGTGGAAGCGTTGGACGACATCCTGGCGGTTCCCGGATTGGATGCTGTCTTGATCGGCCCACACGACCTGTCATGCAGCCTTGGCATCCCGGAGCAATATGACCATCCCGATTTCGATAAAACCGTACGCGGGATCATAGCAAAAGCGCGGGCGGCTAATGTTGGAGTGGGGATGCATAATTGCCCCTCTATTGATCAGGAAATCGAATGGATGAAAGCAGGGCTTAACTTGATCCTACGGCTCTCTGACGTAGCGTTTTTTCGTAAAGGACTCAGTCAAGACCTGGAGGCATTGCGCAGAGGCGTTGGTGACGCCGCGTCATCGGAAAAGATTAAACATAATCCGATTTAGAGTAGGAGGATTAAGGATTTTAGTTTATGGCTATTGGTTTTCAGCCCATTTTGCAATATTACGAATCATGCCTGCAAAAACGAAACAATGAACGGGATACAGTGCATACCAATATAAGAGTCCCCATAATCCCAAGGGATCGAATATCGCCGTCTGACTGATGATAGAGCCATCTTGATCAGGTCTTACTTCAAATTGTATCCAGGCTCTTCCAGGGACTTTCATTTCCGCTTTTAATCGTAGAATCTTGCTTTCTTCGATTTGTTCAACTCGCCACCAATCGATTGCATCTCCAATATGTACGTGATGTGGGTCGCGTCTGCCCCGGCGCATTCCCACACCTCCCGCAAACAGGTCCATCCATCCGCGGATTTTCCAGAGCCAATTTCCATAATACCATCCCCGATCTCCTCCGATTTGTTCGATGGCTTGGAATACAATAGAGGCGGGCGCGTTAACTTTATAACTTCTGGAATCAATGATCCGGTTTCCATACTGCTCGGTTTCTACCTTTGTCCAATATCCGGAAGAAGAGAGAGAATCGAACCAGCTCGTTTGCGCGATTTCATGATCTTCATTGCATAACGCAGCAGAGATGGCTTCAGATACGCCCTGGGGTTGTATGCCGAAGACGTCATTGGAGGAGGCGTCATTAACAACGGTAGTATGACGTATACTATCAATCATATTGCGACCGATACGGGCGAACAAAGGCGTTATTAATCCCAACCACAGGCTGGACAAATAGGGAGTCAAAACAGGAACGGGAATCATAAGGCGCTTTAATCCCCGCTGACGCGCATATTCCTGCATAATTTCTTTATAGGAGACAACATCCCTTCCGCCAATCTCAAACACACGGCTGTCATTAATAGAAAGGTTGATAGATGATTCTAAAAAGTAGAGGACGTCAGTAATGGATATTGGTTGAGCGGATACCGAAACCCAGCGGGGAGTGATCATAACCGGCAGCCGTTCCACCAGGGCGCGAATCATTTCAAAAGATAAACTGCCCGATCCGATGACGATGGAGGCCCGTAATTCTATAACTGGCACGCCACACTGCCGCAGAATTCGTCCTACCTCATGACGGCTTTTTAAATGCGTCGATAAAAGGTCTTCCGAATCGCCTAATCCACCTAAATATACAATTCTCTTAACGCCCGCTTGCAGCGCCGCTTCTCCAAAGTTTTGCGCAGCGATGCGGTCTTTAGATTCGAAATCTCCCGGCGAGGTCATGGAGTGAACCAGGTAAAAAGCAACCGAGACGTTCTCCATAGCCTTATATAATGAACCAGGATCAAAGACATCGCCTTTAATAATTTCGACTGAATCCGATTTTTTATGTGCAAGATTCTTAGGACATCGAACCAGACAACGAATCCGATAACCATTGCTTTCCAAAGCAGAAAGCAAACGCCCGCCGATATAACCAGTAGCGCCGGTTAATAATATCATATTTTGTTCTGCAGCATCCATCATTTAATCTTGATCATTTCAAAGGTGAGGGATTATTGGTTCAAACAACTGTATCTTCACATATTATATATCAATCCAGGGTGGATTCTTGATGAGTCATGGAATAGCGGATAAATATTTTCGGAGTATTCAGGTAGGCTAAGTCGCTTAGCGACTTTTAGCCTACCTAATTCAGTTTATCTTTTCAGTTGATTGCTTCGGTTAATTCGCTTAGAAATTGATTAATATCGCCTCCAACATGCTTCTCTACAAAATGCTGTATGGAAACCGGCGGGGGCGACTCCTGGCAGCTACTGCACATGCCATGCCGTAGAAAAACATCCCAGACATTGGGGTGTTGTGATAAGACATCCGATACTAAAGACTCAGCATTAATCATATTTGTAATCCTTCTCTTATTAATTTATTTTGGCATTTATAAATCCGAATTGGATTTTATCCGGTCATAATATAGAAAATAGATTGGAATATAGTTGAGCCTGTTTAGATGGATGGAGGTTTTGGCGGGATTTGCGTGGAGTCCGTAGGGGTAATACTGGAGCAGTATACAAATCATAAGTGGCTTTGGTGGGCTACGCCGCTTTGCGGCTTTTAGCCCACCCTACCGGATATTTTGCCCACTATTATTCCTTAACTTCATTAACGCCATATTTGGCATTGGCAGATTCAAGGTTTACGGGTGGATATTCTCCCGGCTTGGCTCTTGAACCTTGTACGGAGATGTTTCCGGTTATTACTATTTCAGAGCATTGGCCTATGGAAAGAATTGATTCTTTGTAGATGCCAGAGAATATATTGCCGGTTATGGTTATGGCGTTGGTTTTATCGAGCAGGATTCCTCCGGTTTCGTCATCGCGTCGGTTTTTGTCGCCGATGTAGGCATTAGAGAAATTGTTGCCGGTAATGGTTATACGGCCGCTTTGGGGACCGACGGTTATGGAATTTTTGGCGTTGATGGTGAAAGTGTTGGCCGAGACGGCGCAGCCCCATGCATCCCGTAGGTCTACTCCCCCGCCTAAGTTATGAGCAATGACGTTGGCGCTGACGGTGTTGCCATAGCAATCGCGGTCCATGATGACGGCGATGCCATTGCATTCCTCAATCATATTTCCAGAGAGAACTGAGCCATAAGTGTTTTCAATGACGACTCCATGCCGCAGGTGATCGTCGAGGTTGTTGCCATTCATGCATAGGTTATAACTGTCGATGCAGCGCACCGCGTCCAGGTTCTCTTCAAACTGGTTGGCGTTAACTATGATATCATGGCCGCGCAGGATATTTAGCCCGGTTTTTGCGTTGTAGGTCAGAATCGAATCAGATATACGGGGGTCTTCATAGCAATCGATCAGGTTGACGCCGTTGCCGCCGTTATGATCTATCGACATGCCGCTTAGATATATTTCGTTAATGCCATAGGCCGCGACTCCATCGCCGCTGGCCGTGCCGCCGCTGATGCGGAAATCGGCCAGTTGCAGGCGCCATAACCGTTTTGAACCATCTTTGACGTAATCCTTGTGGCGTAGAATCAGTGCAGCGCTTCCATTGACGCTTTGATTTACTATGTGGGTAGCGGCGCCACAGCCTTCGATGCGTACATTTTCTTTATTAACAATCAATGGGCTTTTGATGTGGAATTTCCCTGGAGGGAATTTGACCAGCCCGCCATCTTCGGGCAAAGCGTCCAGGGCTTGCTGAAGTGAGGGATATTTTGACGCATCAATATACGCCGCGTCCGGCCAGATGCATTGAGTGAATACCGACAAAAGAAGAATAACGATGATAAAACGTTGCTTTGACAGTAGATTAGAGAAACGGGATGTCGTTTTCATGATAAAATCTATATCCTTTCAAATTTTAGTATAATACAAACTTTTTAACACAAATCGAATATAATTAATATACTGAATTTGTAAACTAATAAATAGACAAAATAGCAAGTTTTAGCGAATTTATTACTTTGTTCTACGGCATAGGCGCCGCAATGAGTATTGGAATTATTATTCCGGGAGCTTACTTTTTTATAATTACCGATTACAATTCTATACTCGGAGTCTTTTGTGCAATAACCTTCTTATTCGAGTTTCTAGAAAACCGTATAAAAATTGGCTTTATCGAAGGCCAAGCGCGGTCATCAACGAATATATTATCGAAAACAGCTTTTATACTGCAAAGAGACCAATCTCCGCCTGTAGGCGGCTTTTTTATGTGAGAAAAAATAATACATGAAGACGTTATCAGCTAACTTAAATTTACGTAATATTGCCATTATCGCCCATGTCGATCATGGCAAGACAACCCTGGTCGATGCCATGTTCAAACAAAGCGGCACTTTTCGAGAGAATCAGCATATCGACGAACGGGTAATGGACAGCATGGACCTGGAACGGGAACGGGGAATCACCATCTCCGCCAAAAACTGTTCCGTATTATGGGATAACATCAAAATCAACATTCTCGACACGCCGGGTCACTCCGACTTTGGGGGAGAAGTTGAAAGAGCCTTGATGATGGTCAATGGCGCCATCCTACTGGTAGATGCCTCTGAAGGCCCATTACCCCAAACCCGTTTTGTGCTGCAGAAAGCGCTGCAAGGCGACCTGAAAATCATTGTCCTGATTAACAAAATCGACCGCAAGGACGCCCGCGTGGATGAAGTGTTAAATGAAGTGTACGATCTCTTCATAGACCTGGGCGCCAGTGAGCAGCAGATAGAGTTTCCGGTTTTATATGCTATCGGGCGGGAAGGCACAGCATCAACTTCTCTGGATATACCGGGTGAAAACCTGAGGCCGCTTTTCGAGGCCATAATCAATGAAATTCCACCTCCATCCTTCGATCCCGATGAACCTTTCCAAATGCTAGTATCTGATCTGGATTATTCAGAGTTTCTGGGACGATTGGCCATTGGCAAAATTTCTCATGGAACCGCCCGCTGCAACGATAACCTGGTCTGCTTAGGTGAAGGCGGGAAAACAACCTCTTTACGTATATCAAAATTGGAAGTCTACGATGGAATCAACTTAAAAGAGGCCGAATTTGTTGGACCAGGCGATATAGCCATTTTGGCTGGTATAGAAAACGTCTTCATCGGCGACACAATCTGCAACCAGGAAGCGCCCAAAGCACTAATGAGAATCACGGTTGATCAACCGACGGTCTCAATGAAAATGGGCGTCAATACTTCTCCCATGTCCGGCCAGGAAGGCAAGATCGTTCAATCAACCAAGATTCGCGACCGCTTGGTTAAAGAGACATTGAGCAACGTGGCTATACAGGTTGAAGATACCGAAGACGCCAATATTTTTCTGGTTAAAGGACGCGGCGAGTTTCAAATGGTCATTCTGATCGAAACTTTACGCCGGGAAGGATTCGAACTCAGCGTTGGACGACCCCATGTAATATATAGAGAAGAAGGCGGTAAAACGCTTGAACCTATCGAGCACCTTTATGTCGATTGTGATGAAATATTTGTCGGGATCGTGACAGAGAAACTTTCGATGCGCAAAGGCCGTATGGTTAATATGCATAATTCCGGATCAGGCCGGGTGCGCATGGAATTTTCCATCCCATCACGCGGACTAATCGGTTATCGCAACGAATTTTTGACTGATACCAGAGGCACGGGATTACTTAATTCGATCCTTGAAGGCTATGAAGAGTTTAGAGGCGAGTTCCCCACCCGCCTGACTGGTTCGCTAGTGGCCGACCGCCAGGGTTCAGCAGTGGCTTATGGCCTGGGTAACCTTGAATCGCGCGGTACGCTATTCGTCATTCCTAATGATCCGGTATATGAGGGAATGGTGATCGGAGAGAACAGCCGCATGCAGGATATGAATGTGAATCCATGTAAAGGGAAAAAACTAACTAACATGCGCGCCTCAGGTAAAGATGACAGCGTTATGTTGACTCCTGTAACGCCGATGACCTTGGAACGGGCTATTGAGTTCATCCGGGAAGATGAGCTGGTTGAAATTACGCCAAAATCCATCCGCCTGCGCAAATCGGTTCTACCCGCTAATCAACGAAGATTATAAATTGTTTATTTTTAATGGCTTGCCAATCCCCTGGCAAGCCATTTTTTCACCCTTCTTTCAGATTCAATATTCCACCCATTCACGTAAAACGCAGAGATAGGCGCCATTTTGATTTTTTATGCGGTATTTTAACTTAAAAATATCACAAATTATCTTAATGATTCTGGTTCGATAGGAAGCCCGGACCAGCGAAGTAGATATCGCCCCGGCTGTTTAAGCCATTGCTGGCATCAAAGGGCAATCCCGCTGAATCAAAGTCGGCTTCAGGTCGAGCATCCGGTCCCTGGGAAGCATAGTAATACCGCGTGGATGCTGGCAGTGGCACAGTTTCAATGGCGCGTGATAACCATCCCCAATGCCCCAATCCAGGTTTGGCGATCCACAGATCATAAATCTTATATTTCCAGGAGCCTCCGGTTTGCTCAACCCAGCTCAATCCGCCTCGAACATCATTGTCGCCAAAAGGATCGACCGGGAAGCCGTTGATATATGCAATCGGCGTAGTCAGGGCTTTCCAACGGTTTTCCAACGGGCTGTTTCCTCCAAATTTCTCCACAGCAACCAAGTCAATATATGGGTAGTCGTTGTTATCCAGCCGGTACATTTCGATAGCCATACCAAAAGACCGCTGGTCGCTTTGCACCCGCGCAATTTTTGACCGGACCTGCGCATTCAAAAAGTTGGGTACCGCGATTGCCGCAAGTATTCCGATGATTGCAACAACAATCAGCAATTCAATCAGAGTGAATCCTCTAATCCTGGTTCGCATTATAAACCTCCCATAACATACTTGACTTAAATATATGTAATCATTTAGTAAAACATATTCTCGGATTATTTCAGAAATCCCAACTATTTGTCAAGTATTTTTTAAACAGGATTTTTTAAAAGATAGATTAATCGGAATTAATTAATCCCCGAAAGCATCAGAATAACTTTTTAACCGCTCATCAATTTCCGCTGGATTAATATCATAATCCTCTAATGAATATTGATGCGGCTTACGATTACCAGTTGGTTTTTGCTGAATTTTCCGACTGAGTTCATTGTCTAATTGATCTGTATATAAAAAACCAAAATGTTGATATATCTTCTGCACCGTCTTGATTGGATCATGCACCAAATCTCTATATGGCACATCCAGAATCTGCCCGGGTTTGGCGTCGTTCCTGGCTGGATAAGCTGAGTTGAAATCTTTCTCAAAGTAATCCAGACATAGACGCCCAATGCGTTTGTTATCGACGTCATGAGATACAATACGCCGGGCGGTTTCGCTTAAACTGCATAATGATGCAATGGCGGTCTTGGGTTCGCGGTGCGTCCAGATTATATGGGCGTCAGGATAAACCTCCAGCAAGGCTTTCAAGCAGAACAGATGCCTCGGCGCTTTGAGTACGTAGCGCTCAAAGGAATATTTCCAGCCGTAGTGCTGCAACATCCGGTAGTGAAACTTATAGGATGGGACGGGATCATGTTTGTCATACCACTGAATATATGAAGGGACGTCAAACACCATGTTGTGGATGTTATCCAGAAAAAAGTGATCGAATATGAAACAACACTCTTCAACGCCAGTAGCCTTCAACTGATGGATATCAGCCAGTTTGGGAGAAATCTTGTCAATAAAATAGACAAACCATTGCGCCATTTTGATGCGTGGATCAGAGTCTTGCATTGATGGTTCCGGCGGTGGAGAAGGAAACAGCAATTCCCAATAACGCAACGAGCGATGCGATGCATCCAGCGACATGAGGCTGTGTAAAAAGGTGGTTCCAGTCCGGGGAAAGCCTAGTATGAAAATTGGCGGATTGATTTGCACATTGGCTATTTCGGGGTGTTGCTTCCAATCTTCGACTATCTTAAGGATATTAGTCAGCAGCCTAAGGTAATGCTGAGTGATTATAAACTTGCCCTGTTGGCTAAGCCGGGCTTCATTGCGTAGGGATGTCAGCAGGATTTCCAGCGGCTCATGAAACTCTAAATCGCCCCAGTCATTCAGTCTGGTTTTTCGCATGGCCTTGTCGAGTAAATAATCTTTACTCAAGCATTTTTTTTGATTATTGATAATATAGAAAATCAATTCGGTTATTGGTTTTAAGGAAAATGACATTAGATTACTCTCGATAGAATTCCAGATCATATAGAATACAGATTTCATAAGAGAAAGTTAAGTAAGCGTGGAGCAGTGGCAAAACTGGACTTGTAAAACAAACGGTCGCCAAGGGAAGTCGCCTACGATCCGAGGTTCAGGCTGCCATGCTAGCAGAGGATTAT
Source organism: bacterium (assembly GCA_963662285.2). Taxonomy (GTDB): domain Bacteria; phylum Hinthialibacterota; class Hinthialibacteria; order Hinthialibacterales; family Hinthialibacteraceae. Next base: position 1,019,630 of record CAXXMV010000002.1, on the reverse strand, counting down.
GAATAATTGGCTTTTGTAGAAAGAATGTAGTATAATATATCATGAGAAACAAAGGTCAAAACCATGAAATTCTATGAACAAATGGATCCAGTTAAGCGGGAAGCGATGATTCGCAGAGCTGTGGCTTTCAATATTTCATTGGAAGGCATGGATGAAACTGCACAAGAAATCATGCGTGAAACGATCCTACTAGAAAAATCCCCAAAAGTACAGGCTACGATTGAGCCTACAACTAATCAAACAAACGAATAAGGCGGGTATAATCCGCTTGCACCCAAACGAATCGCATAGCCCTCAAATATTCTTCTCGAACTATTCTATTTTCAAATAACTCTTGTCCAAATGGTTGCCGCTCAGCTTGAATCAACAATAGAAGGGTGGCAAGGGCAAGACCGCATTGCGGTCAGCCCTTGATTAAGCCACCCAATATGATGTTGGGTTTCTGAAAAGAAAAGGTAGTCTTTTGACGTGTTGATAAGACAAACCCTACCCTACGCAAAGGCAGGGTGGCATCATATATTGAGTAATCTTTTGGTGGGTCGGTGAGGCGCGACCCACCCTACGCGGAGGTAACATATCTAATGAAATACATTCTCGCTTTGGATCAGGGAACTACCAGTTCACGCGCTATACTGTTCGACCGACAAGGTCGTATCAAGCATGTCGCCCAGAAAGAGTTCGAACAGATTTTTCCTAAATCCGGTTGGGTGGAGCATGACGCCGATGAAATCTGGTCGTCGCAAATCAGCGTGGCGGCTGAAGTTATCGCCCGGTCTGGCGCGACCTCAAAAGAAATCGCCGCTATCGGCATCACCAATCAACGCGAAACTACGGTGGTCTGGGATAAAAAGAGCGGCCAGCCCATCTGTAATGCCATTGTCTGGCAGGATCGACGCACCGCATCGTTATGCGACCAACTTAAAAGCGCCGGACATGAACCAACCATCAGGAATAAGACCGGACTGTTGCTCGACGCTTATTTTTCAGGAACTAAAATTAAATGGATGCTTGATAATATCCCTGACGCCAGAAACAAAGCCGAATCAGGCCAACTGGCCTTCGGAACCATTGATTCATGGCTGGTCTGGAAACTTACTGACGGTCAGCGGCATGTAACCGATGCGTCCAACGCTTCCCGCACGCTTTTATTTAATATACATACTGGTGAATGGGATGATGAACTACTGGATATGTTGGATATCCCACGCGCTATGCTGCCCACCGTCTGTTCTTCCAGCCAGGTGTATGGTGAAACATCTATCAATATCTTCTCTCACCCCATTCCCGTTGCGGGTATGGCGGGCGACCAGCAGGCCGCACTGTTCGGTCAGATGTGCGTTGATCGTGGTATGGTAAAAAGCACCTATGGTACAGGCGGTTTTCTTTTGCTCAACACCGGGTCGCAAGCCATCACCTCCAAACATAACCTGTTAACCACCGTAGCATGGCAAATCGAAGACCGCATCACATACGCCCTGGAAGGCAGCATCTTTATCGCCGGGGCGGTGGTGCAATGGCTGCGCGACGGGCTGGGCATCATAAAAAACGCCGCCGAAGTCGAAAAACTGGCCGCTTCGGTCGAAGACAATGGCGGGATATATTTGTCGCCCGCCTTCACCGGACTCGGGGCGCCGCACTGGGATCAATACGCACGCGGCGTCATCGCAGGCATCACCCGCGGCACAACCGCAGGTCATTTAGCCCGCGCGGCGTTGGAGTGCATCGCCTATCAGGTGACCGATGTGCTGGAAGCCATGCAAGCTGATTCAAACATTCCCATTACTGAGTTACGGGTGGATGGCGGGGCTTCATCCAATCAGATGCTAATGCAATTACAATCAGATATATGCGGCATCCGGCTGGTGAGGCCTGAAATTATGGAGACCACAGCCCTTGGCGCGGCCTACCTGGCTGGTCTGGCGGTAGGCTTTTGGCCTGACATCAAGGATATAGCACAACAATGGCAGGTCGATCAAACATTTAATCCCTCCATGAAAACAAGTAAGATAGAGAAGATGAGAGCCGGATGGAACAAAGCCATCGAACGTTCCAAGCACTGGGAAGATAAATAATAAAAATCATTTACCATAACAAGGAGTTGAAACATGCAGAATTTTGAATTTTGTAATCCAACCAGAATCATTTTTGGCGAAGGAACCATTCCCCGGATTGGCGAGGAAACCAAAAAGTACGCCAAGAAAGTACTGTTGGTTTATGGCAAATCAAGCATAAAAACTAATGGCGTCTACGATCAGGTAGTGACATCTCTAAAAGGGGCGGACATTGCGATAGTCGAGTTTCCCGGCGTTAAGTCTAATCCAGTTTTGTCACACCTGCGGGAAGGCATCGCCCTGGCCAAAAGCGAAGCGGTGGATGCAGTGGTCGCCGTAGGCGGCGGCAGCGTGTTGGATGAATCAAAAGCAATTTGCGCTGGCGCCAAAGATGATGGCGATGTGTGGGATTTCTTTTTAGGAACGCGGGCAGTACAGGATGCGCTTCCTCTGCTTACCGTGCTAACTTTGGCGGCCACCGGATCAGAGATGAACTGCGGCGGAGTGATAACCAACGAAGAATTGAAAATGAAATTCAATGTTAATTCTCCCTATTTATTCCCCAAAACCTCGATCCTAGACCCTACAACCACCTGCAGCGTGCCTGCAACCTATACCGCCTATGGCGCGGTTGACGCTATTTCTCATATTATCGAAGGCTATTTTACTACATCAGACAAATGGCTCCCCATTCAGGACCGTTACGTCGAAGGCCTGATTCATTCCATCATGGAGAGCATGGATATCATTCACGGGAATCCCTCCGACTACCAGGGACGCGCTACTCTGATGTGGGCGGCCACGCTGGCGCTCAACGGCTTGCCTATCGCCGGAATCGGCCCCTGCGGCTTCCCCAACCACGCTATCGAACATTCGCTCAGCGCGTTTTATGATATCGCCCACGGCGCAGGATTAGCCATCGTGATCCCCGGCTGGATGACCCATAACTCGCAAAAGAATCCCGCCAAGTTCGCCCAATTCGCCCAACGGGTATTTGATGTCGAAGACCAAGGTTCGCCAGTAGCAACCGCCGCCAAAGGCATCGAAGCGCTCAAAGCATGGTTCAAGAAAATCGGTTGCCCGGTCAGCCTATCCGACGCTAATATCCCTGAGACTGATATAGAAGCGCTTGCAGAAAACGCAACTATGCTGGCCACCAAATGGGGATTGACCGCTTATACCAAAGAAGAGATCGCCAAGGTTTTGCATTGCTGCAAATGATTCAACCCGGGTTTTGTATTTGATTTTGGTGGGGTGGTATTATGTTTGGAGTGGATTTTTGGTGGGTCGGTGAGGCGTGACCCACCCTACTCGTGGGTAAGATTAATCCTACAACTTCGCCCCACAATACTTGCAATATACCGCGCCGAAGTCGTGGCCTTCCATACTGCATTGGGGGCATGACTGGGTAGATATGGTTTTCCCTTTGGCGAAGGTGAGTTCGGCGGTTACGATTCCGGTGGGTACGGCGATAATGCCGTACCCCATTATCATAATGAAGCAGGCCAGAACTTGGCCGAGATCGGTCTGCGGCGAGATGTCGCCATAACCAACCGTTGTAAGAGTAACCACAGACCAATAGATAGCCTTGGGAATGCTGGTGAATCCGTTCTCTTCCCCCTCCACAAGGTACATCACCGATCCGAAGATCACCACCAAAGTCATCACCGCGAAAAGAAAGACGATGATTTTGCGCCGGCTGGCTCTGAGCGCTTGCATCAGCATATTGGCTTCGCCCAGATATTGCGCCAGTTTCAGCACCCGGAAGACGCGCAACACGCGCAGGATTCTAATAACTAATAGATATTGGCTTCCAGGAAATATCAGACTAATGTAGGTCGGTAAAATAGCGAGCAAGTCTACTACGCCAAAAAAACTGCTGGCATATAGCAATGGTCTACCGATGCAGAGCAAGCGCAGAATATATTCGACTGTAAATAACAGAGTAAATATCCACTCAATGCGGTAGAGGGCGGCGCCGTGAACTTCACTGATAGAACGAACGCTATCCAGCATCACCGCGATGACGCTTAAAAAGATGCAGCCAATCAGCAGTACATCGAACCATTTGCCAAATGCAGTGTCGGCTTCAAAAATTATTTCATGAGTCCGCAGCCGCCAACCATGCATAGATTGCTTGTCAATCCCTTTTTTAATTACCGAATGCGATGAATGCGCTTTTAATTCAGTCATAAAGGTTAGTACCATAACTTTAGATGATATGCTAAACTCATTGGAGAGATTTTCTAAAACAACAATGTTATTATCAAGAATCGCTCTCGATCTGTAAATTTAGCATGTTTTCCCATAAGTTATAAGTTTGCGTCGAGCGCTGTGACTCAATAATTGTATAAAATAAAATGAATATCTATGGCGCCCGACCTTGCAGCCATATAGCGGGATAATCGATGAATCTGACATTTGGTTTCAGCATTTACCACAAACCAGTTGAAGAATATTTCGATTACGCCGCCTCGCATGGTTTACGCCATTTGGAAATTGATTTAATCAAAGACCATTCAATCATCCAAACCTTCACTACCAAACGAATCGAAAACCTACGGGAACTCTCAGAAGACTCCGGCATCTCATTAAGTTTGCATGCGCCATACAACCTCAATCTGGCTGAGCGGATTTTCTTTATTCGTAAATCCAATATCACCTACTTAAAAAAGTGCTTCAACATCGCCAAAGAAATCAATGCCACCCATATCACCTGCCACCTGGGAAGTTTCAATAGCATCCAATCATGGCCCTGGCTGCGCAAACAGATGCTGGAGACCGTGGTTAAAAGTTTAACTGAACTGGAAGGAATCTGCACGGATGCCGAAGTCCATCTGGCGTTGGAAAATGCCGTAACTTTACGCGATGGAACTGAATTGTACTTTCTGGGCGACTGCGTAAGCGACTTTGAGTTTATCTTTGAGAGAATCAACTGCGACTGGATCAGTTTTTGTCTGGATATCGGTCATGCCAACACCAATGAGGGATATTCAGTATATATAGAAAAGGTCGGTTCAAAAATGGTCAATCTTCATTTCCATGATAACGATGGAAATTTTGACGACCACTTAGCTCCAGGCGAAGGAAACGTCTGCTGGAAAACATTAGCGAATGAATTGCAAAGCATAAATTACCAGGGACCCCTGATCTCAGAATGCTTTGAAATGAAACCACATCTGGCGGCTGAAATACTGAGGGGGTATTTTGCCTGAATCAATTAGGGGCGCCTATCGTAGGCAATATCATTAAGTTAACCGTGTTGTCTTCTCTCTCATTAAAAGAGAATGGGTGGCAAGGGCAAGACCGCAATGCGGTCAGCCCTTGATCTAACCACCAACGATAGAATGAAATATCTTAACTTAATGACATGGCCTCTCGTGGGCGCCCGGAATTCGGGTATCCGATTTGTGATAACCACTATTCCTATCCCGAACCAGTAAAATCAAAACTAAGTTTAGATTGAAAATCGCTGATTTGTGAGAAGGTTTTCTTTAACATACTCAGTTCTATATTGGTCAGAGATTTGGGATTGATAAAGTTATCCGGCTGGATGTTTTGATTCAAGGCGGTGGATTGATGCTTAAAACGTAACTGCATCAAAAGATTATAAGACTGAACAGCGTTTTCATAACTTGATCTGGTAAAAACATTCATTTCAGACAGGCGCAGCAACCGATCAAGGGTATTGGTTTCAACAATATGTTTTTGCAAGGCGTAGGTCCGGGCGAAGTCGACTATGGGAATCATGGCGTCTTTGATATCAAAGGTTTCCGGATGCCCCTGCTTATCTTTAACAACAATATTACCGAAGAAGCCCAACGGCGGCTTGAATAATAATGTGTTGGAAGCCAGATTCTGGAAGAAGGCGGCTTTGCCCTCTATTACTTTATGAAGATGCGAAGTAAGCGACTCCACTAATTCTTCATCACCAAAAAGAAACCGGTAATCAAAGAATATCTTCAGGTCGAGCAAGGCTTGCGGATCAGCTGTGGTTATCCATTCAGAGAAATAATCCTGCCATTGCGCAAGAGGCTGACACCATTTGGGATTCATGGCCATCACCTCTCCCTTACAAAGGTCGTATCCCGCTTGATCAAGATAAGTGCAGACCTTCTTTCCAAAAGAGAGAAAATAAGTCTGGACTTCTTCAATACGATCAGCGGACACATCCTCAAAAATAATCGCGTTATCCTGATCAGAAGTCAGGGTCTGCTCTTCCCGACCGACGCTGCCCATTGCGATAAAGGCGAAACTGGCCGGTGGAGCGCCCAGTTCATCAAAAGCGATATTGATAACCTTATAGATAATGACGTCGGAAATAGTAGTGATGATCCGGGTAATATTCCGGGCCTTGGCGCCGCTGTCTATTAACGCTTTGACCAGTAGGGGAAGGCGTTCACATCCTTCCATGATTTCGTCGAGCGATTCCGCCTTTTGCAATTCCTGCAAGAGGATAGCGGAAGAATAGCGGTGCACTTGCAAGAGTTCCTTATCAGTAATAATACTGATAATTTCACCCGAATGATCTTTAATCGCCAGATGGCGAATGCGTTTCTGCTGCATCAGCAAAGCCGCTTCGAAAATAAGAGCATGATCGGAGATAGTGATCAGCGGTGAACTCATGATTTCAAAGACAGGTTTTTGTTGGTCATAGTTCTCCGCCACAACCCGCGAACGGATATCATGGTCGGTTACCACGCCCAGATAATCCCCCTGTTCTGATTTAACCAGAATGGCGGAAGCATTATGTTTGGTCATCAAAGTTGCAGCGCGTCTGATCGATTGGTTCATGTCGCAGGATAGCATCTCACGAATTGAATGCCGGATCGGTTGATTAAGATAAATCAACGAAGTCTGCAACTCAACGATTAAATCATCCCGTTCCTGATCAATTTTTTCCCGGGAGGTAATATCTTCCAAAATGGCGTCCAGATATTTCGGGGAGCGGCCATCATCAATCAAAACCGCAGATATAGAGACTATCGGAACCGTTCCATCTTGTCTGCGAATGCGAACAATTTTATTTTTGACTGACTTGTTTTTGTTCAATTCAAGCAGGAATTGTACATAGTCTTCTTCATCGTGCATCAATTCTTTTAGCGGCGTCGAAAAGAGTCCTTCTCTATCCTGAAAACCGAAAATAGATACAGCCGCCGGATTGGCCTCAATCAACCGGCCTTTCTTTCCAAGGGATGCGCGAAAGACTCCCATGCTGATATTGTTGGTCAATGCTTCATATTTTGCTTTGCTATCTCCCAGTTCCTCTTCCAGTTCCTGATGATAGGTTGCGTCTTTGGCGACTATAAGTATGGCGTCCTGACCGGCGAAAGAGATGCGAGAAGTGGAAAGAAGCACATCCAGCATGTCTCCGTCTTTTTTCAATACTTGCGCCAGATACTTGGGGGGAACAGGTTTGTTTTCCAGGAAATCTTTCCAGTAATGATTGTTGGTTCCATCATCAGCCATGAGGCAATCTATAGAGGCGCCCTTAAACTCACCGGCTTGATAACCGAGCATATCAAGAAAAGTCTGATTGGCGTAAAAGACTTTATTTTCAACAATCATGCTAAAGCCTTCGGTTGATGCTTCTACCAGAGTTTTGTATTTCTCACGGGATGCCCGAAGTTCGTGTTCAGCTTGTTTGCGTTGCTTCTCGATCATCAAACTATGCTGGGTAATAAACAGCAGCAGAATAATTATGAGCGCAGTAATAGCGGCGGAGATCAGAATAAGGCGCTGAGATATTTTGGCGATTTCCTCTTTGACGTCTTCGATATATATGCCGGTGCCGATGATCCAGCCCCAGGGTTTGAAGCCTTTGACGAAAGAAAGTTTGGGTACGATGCGCGTCTCGTCGTCTTTCCATTGCCACATATAATCGACGTAACCCTCTTGTTTTTCCTTGATTACATTGACGAATTCTATAAATAGTTTCTTTCCGGTGGGGTCTTGATAATCTAACAGGCTCTGGCCGTTCAACTCAGGGCGGTATGGGTGAACCACCATACGCGGCGCCATATCAGAAATCCAGAAGTAATCCTTACTCTCATCGCCATAGCGCAGGAATTGGATGCGGTCGATGGCTCTCTGCTGCGCCTCGCTCTGCGATAGTTTCCCGGCTTTCTCTTCGGCTTCGAGCTCGACCAGAACGCTCCAGGCCGAATTGGTCAACTCGCGGATCATCTCGCGCTTACGGTCCAGGATGGTTTTCTCAAAGGCTGGAATGAGAAGAAAAAACAGCGTGATAACAAAGAGACATATTGTCAAAATAGTCGGCAGGATAATCCGTAAGAGAAATCCCCGCGTCACGAAACGATGACTGTTGGTAATGGCCATGCGAATTCCTTAAATTAATGCTATCACCCCTCTCCTTACCTCTCCCAATCTTGGGAGAGGAATTCGTAACCAACTAAGTGTAGGGTGGGTCACGCCTCACCGACCCACCAAAGATACACCTTGTTATCTCACAAAATCCCTCTCCCCCAAGTTTGGGGGAGAATTCAAGAGGGGGTTGTTTTCTAAAACCATGGATTTTTCTATTCCACGCCCTGAGTTTCAATTTTCAAAACATAACCAATAGTATCCAGATTAATTTTGGGTAATGACAAAGCCAATCCAGCTTCGCCAAATTCCCAGCCCGATAATTCACCATAACCCAGCAATGAAACATTGGATACGTCAGTCAGGCGATTGGAATTAACTGATTTAATCAGCGCCTTTCCGTCATCGGGAATTTTCAGAGCAATCGCATAAACCACGTCCCCCTTGGCGGTGAACCAAAAGTCCTCGCTGGTAACTACAGTCTTAAAGCCTTTTACTTCACGATCAACCGTGTCGTTAACGGTTAATTCCGGCGCACCTTCATCAGTGACGATCCAGGTTTTGGTACCATAAACAGCCTCACTATTGATGCGCATCCAACGGCCAATGGCGGCGAAGCCATCTATAGTTCCCTGCGGGATCGAGCCATCAGGTTTGGGCCCGATATTGAGCAGATAGTTACCACCCCGGCTAAAGATATTAACCATCAAATAAATAAGTTCTTTTTCGCTCTTCCAGTCGGTGTCATGCTTATTGTATCCCCAAGTGTTGTTAAGCGTACCTGGAGTTTCCCATTGTCTTGTTTGCCCTTTATCGAGAATATTGTTATCTCCAGCCGTTATGTAATCACCCAGATCATGTCCCACCCGTGAATTCACCAGACAATCCGGCTGGGCGTCATACACCATCTTGTAGAATTTGTAACTCTCTGGAGGATTGAGATATTTGTCTTTATGCCAATAGTCAAACCAAATCGAATAAAGTTTAGGATAGCGATCCAAAAGTTCCTGTAACTGAGGATAGGACTTGTTATGGAAATATTCTTCTCTTGTATTACCAGAAGGGTCCCAGCTATTCATGGGATTTGATTTATCACGGCCATGTTCATCGGGCTTACTGTCGACCGGATTCCATCCATCGCGCCAATCAATTACATGGGAATAATAAAATCCAAGACCGATGCCCTGTTTCTGACATTCTTCATAGAGTAAATCCAATGGGACGAAATCGCAGGAAGTCATATCTTTAACATTGAATTTACTATGCTTACTGGGGAATAGAGCAAAACCATCATGATGCTTGGCGGTGATAACGATGTACTTCATCCCGGCATTCTTCGCCAAACTAACCCATGTTGCGGCATCGAACTTGTCAGGATTAAACTGTTTGGACAACCCGGCATACTCATCCCGTGGGATTGTTTCGTGATACATAACCCACTCGCCGAGACCTTTGAACCGCTTACCCTTCCATTCACCCGAAGTCAGGGAATATAGCCCCCAGTGAATAAACATACCAAATTTATCATCGTTGAATTTTTTAAGCACGCTTTGCTTACTGGCATGCATCCGTTCCCAGTCTTGAGCCAGCGCATCAGAAAGCGACTTATCCGTCAGTCGATAGTTTTGGTTAACTTTAGTCGCGGCAACATTTGATTCGGCGCCATCAATGATAGTGGATAATATCAGGTTCATCCCAATAAATAACAGAATAGGTTTAAGTCGATTCATCAGTTTCCTTTCCTACGATCCGGGGAATTGTATACTGGTGCAATTATGCCAGAATTTCAGTTTGCCTTCTATAGAACTCACCCCGCTTTTTATCAAAGCGGGGTGAGTAGTAAGCAATCAATCATAAGAACAACTAATAACGATTAATAGCCATGAACTTTTTTGGCCAGGAATTCTTTGATTTCAACCGGCGTATCGCAGCCAGTCGCCAGAGAGACGACGATGTTACTAATAATCGCCAGAGGAGCGCCTAACCAGGCGAAGTACCATGCATTCAAGTAATAAGAGATGAAAGCATGAGCTGGAAGAGTTACTTCCATTACGCCGCAGACGAAGTATACCAAAGCGATTAGAGACACAGCGCTTCCCGCCAAGAGTCCAGCCCACGCGCCAGCGCGGTTTGAACCGCTCCACCAGATTCCCAATAGGAACAATGGGAAGATGGTGCAGCCAGCCAATGAGAAAGCCACAGCCACTAACTGAGCGATTAATCCCAATTTCATCAAAGCGACAATCGTAACCGCAATAGCCATCAGAATGGTGCCGATGCGGGCCATCAACATTTGAGTGCGTTCGCTGGCTTGGGGATTAATAACCTTGAAGTACAAGTCATGAGAAAAGGCGGATGCGCCAGCCACTAATAGCCCGGATACAGTAGAAAATGCAGCCGATACGGCGCCCGCCGCCAGGAAGCCTACAACAATCGGGTATATATTGCCTAACTGAGCGGTATAAACCACAATGGCGTCTTTGGCCAGTTTGCCTACATCTGGATTGGAGGAAAGGATTTTTCCAAAAGCGGAATAAACCGGAGCGCTCCAATAGAGCAAACAGATAAAGAAGAGTCCCCATACAACTGACCAACGGGCGTCTTTGGCTCTGGGAACAACATAAAAACGCTGAATAACATGAGGCAGACCAGCTGTACCGATCATCAACGAGAAGCAAATGGCGAGCCATTGGAAGGAGGTTTTACCTGTTGCCGGATCCCAGGGCATGGCGAATTCCGGCGACGGCAATATACCGAAATCATGCCCCATCGCGTTGACCGCCGTTCCAGGTTCAAGACCTTTAACAACATCCGTGACAACTGCGCCATAACCGATTTGAGGGAATACAAAGAAAAACCCGTAGCAATAGCATAGAATAAACAGAGGAATCATAAATGAAATGATGATGATAACATATTGAATCTGCATATTCTTGGTGACGCCGAGCATACCGGAAATCAGAGTATAACAAAGAACCACTGAACTTCCGATGATAACCGCATAGGCGTAATCGATGCCCAGAATCCATTTGAACATCAAACCAATGCCGGCGAATTGACCTACGCAATATGAGAATGATATAAAAATTGCCAGACAGGCGCCAAAAGCCCGAAGACCTCTGGAATAATAACGGTCGCCGATAAAGTCCGCTGCGGTATATTTACCAAAGCGGCGAATCTGACCAGCCATCAGGATGAGCAATAGCACATAACCGCCAGTCCAGCCAACCACATAAGAGAGACCATGGTAGCCGGAGCCGTACATAATGGCGGCCATACCCAGGAACGAAGCGGCGCTCATCCAGTTAGAGGCGATAGCCATACCAGCGCCCATAGGTGAAATTTTACGTCCCGCCGCCCAATAGGACGATGTATCTTTGGCGCGGTTAAAAAGACCAACCATGACAAAGGTGGTAAGTAATATAATAAGAATAACAGCCGGACCGAGTTTGAAGGTTCCCTCAAGTTCAGTGGCTTTTGTAGTTTGAGCAAAGGCGCTGCTTGATACTAGCATTAACAACATGCTTATAAGTAACGATTTATTGAATCGTATCATGCTTATCTCCTATTAAAAAATGTATGTTATAAAAAACTCTTACTCGTCAGCAAAATCATATTTCGTATTCATTTTGTCAGTAAAAGCCGCGTATATCAGGCATATAACGACAAAAAGAATCAGCAAGAATTGAGCAGTGTACCAATAGTGGAAAGGAAAACCCATAAAGATGAAATTAGTCAGAAAACTTTGATTATGAACTAAATAAAGTTCCATAATACCTGGGATATCTTTGCTTAATTTACCAGAGGTTTTAGCAATAAGAGAAGAAGGCAGTAAATCAGCGCGCAGTTTATCGAAACCGGAGTCTTTTAATCCTATGGCTTGTATAGCGGATGTCACGGCCTGCTGTTTCTTGGCGTCATCGGCCAGATTTGCTTGAAACGCCGATTTTTGATCTGCGGGCAGCAACCCAACGACGGTTTGCGTCAAGGTATCCTGCAAAATTTCTTTATCATCAGCCATGAGGGCAATATTTTTACCAATAACAGAAAGCGTAATCCGTGCGAATTCCTGCTGCTCGCTGGCGCTGGCGCTTCCATCCTGAATTTTGGGCCATACTGTTTCAAAACTGGTGTAACTATCTTCCGGCGTGGCTTGATTAAAAATTACCAGTGCAAACTGGAATCCAAAAACAGCTACCGCCCAAATCAAAACCATAATAACAATCATGTTCCGATTCGACCGGGAATGGTCTGTTTTGGGTTTAAAAAAGTTGACATCATAGTAACGAGAATCTTTCTCTGATGCTTGATTCCCATTATCCATAGGTTGATGTGACATACTATTTCCTCCTCATCAAATATATTTATTTAATTTGAACGAATATATAAACAAAATCCATTCAAACATAATAACTACACAACGCGTATAACCTTTGATCTAGGTAAAAAAAGATACAAATATCCCATCATCCATATCAAAGTGAATTTATATGACCATGAAGCGATTATGATTTTTGATAGTATTTTATAAAATTGATCCATACGAAAAAATAAATATTTTATACAAATTCCCTGTTTGGAAGAAAAAGAATACATAAATGCCAAACAAAGCAAATAAATAAACAAAAACCCAATTTAGATTTCGACATGTTATCATATTATTTTTCCAATTTATATGTGTATGAATTGATTTTTTTGTCTGAATCTGGATATACAGGATTTTCAGGAGGGGCAGGATTCTTTGAGGAGGGAAAAGTAGATTTGATCAAACTACCTTTCCCTCCTTAATAATAATTAGATATATGTAATTATTCTTTCACAAACTCGTCCAGTGATACATCCGCAACAGTCAAGTCGCAATAAATCACCCGGTAGGTTTCTGAATTGACAGCCCTCCACCAGCATAACGGCTCTGAATCTCCAAGTTTTTTGCCTTCCGGTTCGTAATGCCAGTCATTATCTATGTTCTGTTGGAAAAACATTGCTCCCCGGCTCAATTTTGCAAAATTGTTGGCGAATTTCGCGATATCATCATTGGATGGTTTGGCGCTTTGAAACGGATTACTTAAACCATATTGTTTCGATAAAGTCATAAGATCCAAATCTTTCGGGAAAGATTTATTTTTATCATTAGTGACCAGTTTCATAGTCTCGATGAGATCAGTTTCAGTCGGCGCTCCCAAATCTGGTTTATCCAGTGTGATCAACTTATAATCAGCAGGCGGTTCCAGGCTGAACAATGATTCATCCATATCTATATTGTATTCAAAATCTGTCATTATGATCTTCATGGCGCCATACATGGCTTGCTGAATTTCAATCCGTACCGGGAGTCCAGATTTCAGATCGGCCCAGATAACAAAATCCCGGCCTGCCATAATCACCTTGAATCCATAGACCAGTTTCCCATCCATTTCTTTCTGACCCAGGAGTTCCTCGGCGCCATCTTCAAGTTTGCGCAGCGTTTCAATCAGGTTTTCCTGAGGCTGCAAGTTAGGATCATCGGAAAAATCGACCACCGAAGCCATCTTAGCTGAAGGAGTCAAGCTGATGGTTTTACCCTGCGCCATATCCATAATAATGATACTGCCATTAGACATAACCAACCGCTGTTTACCGGGATCCATATAATCCGTCTGCATTTCCATTGTTTGATTTTCCATCTCCACTATGTTGGTAAAATGGAAAGTGTGCACCTGTCGGACCTGCTCCAGAACTTCTGCGAAGACCAGGCCCGGCTTGGGATTCCATAGTCCTATTCCACCGACAATGGCAATAATTAAAACTGCAAAGACGCTTATTGTTACCCAGCGGTATTGTCCTAATATTGAATTTCGAATGGCTCTCATGATAAAGTTCTCCTTGGTATTAGTTTCAAGCGACGCCGCCAGATTGCACCGGGCTGCCTGCCACTGCGTTTCATCCGGTTCGTCTTCCAACACGGCATCGACCCAGTCCTGAAGAGTTCCCATGTCATCGTTTTGGAACAACTCTACTACTTGTTTATCATTATCGTTCTTAGGCATGGTTTATCTCCTTGTTAAGTCTTGATCGATCCGTATCATCATTTTTTGATTCATCTATGTTGGACTCTATGGATGGTAGAATTTCCTTGAGACGTTCCCGTGTGCGGTGAAGAATCACGCCAACCTGGTTGACGCTGATGTTCAGGTTTTCGGCGATTGCATCATAGGCAAAATTCTCGAAGAATCGCATAGCGAAAACTTTTGCATCACGCTCTGGTAGTTGAGCAAGCGCCTGACGTAGAAAACGGGCTTTTTGTTTTTGGCTGGCCAGATGCCTGGGACTCCCGCCTGGCGCCTCTTGTTCCTGAACCAGTTCCCAACTCGCCTCTTTATATTTCGGTTTTCTGCGCAACAAGTCGACTGACGTTCTAAGCGCCATTACCCGCAGGTAAGCGCCCCAATCCCGCACGGCATCCGGTTTTATCCGCCAGTTCCATTTGCCCAGCAGTTTTAGAAACACTTCCTGCAGGACGTCTTCCGCATCCTGGGGATTCCCCAGAATCCGGTAAGCAGTTGAAAACACCATGCGCCCATACCGTTCGGATAATTCCGTTACCCAATCCATACGTCCTTTTCTCATAGTCTTCCTCATTAATTCGTTTTCGGTGGAGCTCACACCGCCTGAAAAAACGCTTTCACTAATACATGACGGAGAATAGAGGTATTTTCTTACAAGTGGATAGGAAAAAAGAGGGGAATCAAGGTTTAAGGCATACTACATTTTCTTTTTGTCTGAATACTGTTGCTTTATGCATGGGGCTGATCTTTACACAGAAGTTTTGTTATTATTAATGGCTATGAAGAGATCAATACGGGTGCCAAGGGCAGCGTCCTTTCTGCCCTTGAACGAAAACTAACGAGAAACGGAAGAATTCCTATAATATTCACGTTTATATTCTGATTTCAATCCAACAATTAATAATTGAACGTTAATCATAATTCAATTTGTTGAGTAATACGTTGAGACAAATTATTGGAATAAAAGAGGTAAACTCAATCAAGGGCAGAAAATACACTTCCCTTAGCACTCGCTCCTTCTCGAGGCTGTTCTGTTAAATTGCTTCTTCGCAATGACGATGAAGGGAATTGTGCTTCATGCTATCAAGGAAACAGTGCATGGAGTTGGCAGCATCTCCCTAGCCCTATCGCTGAGTGGGCAAATCCGCCAGTAGGTACAACTTTCCCGAATTAATCAAACCATAAGGAGTGATAATTATGAAAAGAAATAAAGTGTTAACCAGTTTTATAACCGGATTATTGTTATTTGGCGCTGTTAATGTAGGAATGAGCGACTCTTTGGAGAAGAGCCAATTTTATCAGTCTATTGAAAAATGGAAGTCCATTCGTACTCTTGAGAATTGTAAATCCATTGCATCAACCGCGAAGGAATTGAAACTGGGCTTTCCGTTTGATGATGTAAGCCGCCTTAGGTACAATGGTTTTACATTTTTAGTTGGTCGACGGATTCAGGATTTGAATAACAGCGGATTGCTTGGCGATGCGAATCTTAAATATATCCTGCAGGATACAATAAATTCAATTTCAAGCAAGACGAGTAAAGAAGATTGGCTTAACGGTTATATTAACTACGGCGCATTGGAGATGAATGAACCTGAACTGGAATTAGATTTATTATTGGCAGCTATAACAATTGCAAATTCATCAGCCAGCATCATTGATATCGAACCGTTTCTAAAATTTTCAAAAGTTTTTTTTGGATCTGGTTCTGAAGCTGGCATGTTATGTTCTATAGATTCTTTAGTCGAAGAAACCTACAACAAAGATTTGACTGAGGAACAACATAGAAAATTTTGGCCTGCATCGGATGCCATATTGAGTAATCCTGATGTTTCTATTCCTTTGCTGGTGAAGGCGGTTCATGATGATTCATTAAGCGAATTATTGCGTCTTAGATCAGCAGGATTTCTGATGGTAATGGATAAGAGTATTCTAAATGAACTTAACCTATCTTCAGAACCGCAAATAGCTAAAAAGATCCAATGTATGATTGAAGCTAAGACCGATTGGCATGGTGCGAGCACTCATATTTGTGAAAATTTAGAGCGCTATCGGACACTTAAAAATAAATATCTTTCTTGTTTCAAATCATCTCAAAAGTGAATGGGTACATTTTTTATTACCCATTCACTTCATCATCTTCAGACAGCAATACAGCCAGCCCTTGATGCACTCAATTTCAATTCAACATACAACCTTTTTAAAATCATTCCATAAAAATCAAGCGACAACCAACCTATTTCGTTTCACCTTCACCTAATCCTAATAAGAAGACGGGTGGCAAGGGCAAGAGCGCATTGCGCTCAGCCCTTGATGCGGAAACCTTCGATTTAATATCCACCTATTTCGGTTCACCTAATCCTAATAAGAAAGGGCCGGCCTGTTCTTTGAGGAAATCATAGGTCTCATCCAGGTATGTGGGCTTGGCGCTGAAATCAATAATTGGATCGAAAAACTGAGAACTGTTTTCAAAAAAGAACATCTTCGCATCGCGCAGGTAAGGCTCAATACGCAGTTGATAGGTGGAACGCATTTGCTGGTTGGGCGGGAAGACAAGTTTAATTCCCAATCCTGAAGCAGGACGGGTAAAATGCTTAAACTGCTCCTGAGCAGAACCTACCAGGTTACGCTGAAAATACTCCACTGTTGATTCGGAACCGGTATAGGGCATCAGCAACCTTACCAGCACTTTGCTATGCAATAAAACAGGGATGCGCAGAATTTCTCTAAAAGCGACCAGGAATTGCTGAATATCCTCACAGAAAGTGGGAAATATGCGTTGGGTATATTCATCCCGGTAGATGAAACGGTCGTTGGCTATAGTCAGATGTCTATTGTTTCCTTCAGCAAGCCGCGCTCCCTGCCCTCCCCCCAGTTGACGAAACTCGGTAAAGCGGCATGGATCAGCCAGCCGGTTATAGAAATCTCGAAGCGCAGCCGATGGCAATGCCATCGGTGGATAGAGCGCCTCCATGCCAAATGTCAAAGGTATATAATCAGTCATCGTTTCACTCTCCTGCTGCGTTCAAATATGGCCTTAGAGTACATATTGGCCATTTTAGAGCATCGTTTGGCCAGAATCTTTCTCAATTGGCGCGGCTGCAATACTTCGGCCAATTCGCCGTATTGCATAACCCACCAGCTAAATTCTTCAAGGTTGGATACCAGGGTCTGCATATAAACATAGTCGTCTTCACGCCAGACGCTGCCATGAGACACTTTCTTCTCTAAAATAAGAGGCGCGACATCACCACTGAAACGGACAATAACCAATTCCGGATCGCCCCCCATAATATACCAGCGATACATCATATATTCATCTGCGTCAAATTCTTCATCAACCTGAAAAGCATCTTTTGAATATTCAATCTTTTCGATGCGCGACGTCTTGAAAGTGCGCAACTCCCTGCGTCGATGGCAATAACCAATAACATACCACGACTCTTTACGAAAAACTAAAGTATAAGGGCTTAGTTCCCTGACGCCCGGATTGGCGTTGCTGCGAGAACGGTAGGTCATGCGAACTCGCTGCTTATCAAGCACGGCATTATTCAATATAGACATTATGCCGGCATCAACCGGATTAGTCACTGGCGCCTGGGAATGCTTTGCGGAATCGAAGATATTGATTTTATCCGTTTCTTCAGCGGAAGGAAACAGCCGCGAACGAAGAGTTTGTAATTGATCGTGATCAACCATTCCTTTGGAATACAACATGGTAAGCCCCATATAGATCAACATGGATTCATCTATGGAATATTGGGGTAAGGCTGAGTGGACTGGAGGGATGCAAAGTCCTGTAGAAGAGAAGAATACCGGGATGCCTACTGCATTGAGTTCGCGTAAATCCTGGTAAACAGCCGATTCAGAAATAGAGAACCGGTTAGCCAGAGTTTCCGCAGTAACTTTTTCATTGCCCTGGATGTAATTGACCAGATCGATAAGCCGGGACATGGTCGCCTGTTTGGTTCGGTCACTCATTTTTCACCTGCCTAAATAGTTGCGATACAATAATTCAAGCAAGGTTATAGTAACCGATCAAAAGTCATTTTACCATGATGGGTGGACTATCTAGCTTATAAAGAACCTCGTTCATACTGCCGGTGCGGTAACCGAGTAAGTCCATTGCAATATATGCATAGCCGATATCTTTGAGACGTTGCGCAATCTCTTCGCGTAAATGAAGCAATTTCGCCATATCTTCTGGCAAAAGTTCGATCCGGGCGACGTCATTATGGTGCCGGACGCGGAACTGTCCGAAATTATACTCACGCATGATTTGTTCAGCTTTATCAACCATACTCAATTTTTCAGGAGTAATTTCAATTCCGTATGGAATCCGGGATGAGAGGCATGCGAAAGATGGTTTATCCCATGTAGGGATATTAAGTATTTTGGAAAGGGCGCGGATATCATCCTTGGTTATTTTCAATTCCATCATTGGATTTCGTACGCCTTCTTCTTTGGCGGCTTTCTGTCCGGGGCGGTAGTCGCCCAAATCATCAAAATTAGCGCCTAAAGCAACCACATTAAAACCACGCTCCCGCGCCAAATTTTTCAGAAGTACAATAAGTTCTTTTTTGCAATGATAACAACGGTCGGGAGCATTCTTGCGATAATCAGGATTATCCATTTCGGTTGTCGAGACCGTATCGAAATTTAATCCCAGATCAATGGCGAACTGTTTGGCTTCATCATGTTCATGCTTGGGGTAGCTAGGGCTGATGGCAGCCACCGACAAAGCACGGTCTCCCAGGACATCTGTGGCTGCCTTGGCAAGGAAGGTGCTATCAACTCCGCCGGAATAGCCAATCACGACGCTGCCCATCTCCTGCAATACTTCTTTAAGTTGTTGGTATTTCTGCTCTAATGTATTCATATTATAAAGCCTCTTCGACAATTGATTCGAGCTACACTTATATAGCATATCGCTAGAATACACTTAATCAAAACTTAATCCATATTTCCTGACATTGCGCAAGATACATGATGAGAAAACCAATGCCTATTGCCAATGATCTATCAAGGCTATTATCCATTAATACAAGTTTATTTATCAGGATTATTTAATTTCCATGCAGCCAACTACCTCTACTCACTCCTACAAAACGGTTTTATTTTGGTTGAGCCGGATACCGCTGACCATTGTTCTGGCGCTGTTTCTTTTCTGGTTGGGGCAAATCGATTGGATAATGCCATATACCGGCGATGGACATTACACAGAAGAACTAGCGGAAAAAGACTGGGTTGTATTGATGCATTCCTCTCTCACAACCATTATGCATAAAACAGTCTATACTATATTAAAACCCTGGGGCTGGTCAGCCTGGAACGCCATATCCCTGAGCAGCTCATTAGCTGGCGCCATCGCTTTACAAGTACTTTTCTCGCTAAGCCGACACCCGTTATTCCTTATAATTAACATATTATCAGGTTCGTTTCTTGTATTCGTGGGTGAAGTTGAAAGTTACGCCTGGGTCAACCTTTTTCTATTACTATCTTTTTTAGCGACTGAACGCTATCTAACTGGTCGATGGCCTTTATGGCCCGCCGCCGCATTTATTTTCATAGCAGCCTTGTTTCACATGCTGGCCTTATTCTATTTACCAGGTTTATTTTGGGTTATGCGAAGGAATCCAAAATTAAAACCATGGGAATTCCTGGTTCCTTTTGTAGGATTCATTACCTTATCTATAGCAATCATACTGATTTTCCCCCGCGAAGGACCTGATCTGGATATGGGAAGACTAACTCCTCTTTTTAATATCAACCGCAAAGGGCAGTTATTCACCTTTTTTTCGCTATCACACTGGGAACTGCTATCATATTTCCACTGGAAAGGTTCTTTTTTGCAATTATTCCCTATAGAAATTCCATTATTAATCCTATTACGTACACGGATTAATACTGCATTCAGACAATATTTATTGATTTGTTCAATAATGGGATTATTATGGACAACCGTCTGGCATCCGGATTTAGGCCGATTGGATTGGGATTTATTCAGTCAAATGTTCATCCCGATACATGTTTTATTAGGATTTCTTGCAACCGATTTCATTCATGAGCGCTATATCACCCTTAAAAAAGCATAATTATTCTAAACCAACGAAAAAAATCCTTAAAATAAACAAAAAAATAGCGCTATCCCTGGACAAAAATGCATATTTTTGCTGATAATAGTAAAATTATTACCATATCCTATTTTTGACATGATTTTATTTTAATAATATATTTAGAGTAGTTTTCATAATAATGTTTAGATTGGCGATTCGAAAAAGCCAAAAAAGATAGGCTTTTTCGAAGACTAAAAGTGATAATAAATAAACATAATTTTGATAATCGCTATAATCGATTTTTCTTTGAAAATCCAAAATAGTTTTAGAAAGGCTTTATTATGCAGCAAGAGGATTTACAAATAAAGGAAATTAGAGAAGAAGACATCCATGTTATTAAAGCTATTGGCGATTTAATCATCACAAACGCCCAAAGCCTTCAAAATCGTATTGATAAAGCATTGAATGAAGGCGCCCAAAATATAACTTTGGATTTTTTAGAAATTCAATATATTGATAGTTTTGGTATAGGAGTAGTAGTAAAAACCAAAGCGGATATAGATAAAAAACGAGGGCGTTTCCATGTTATTCTCAATGAAGGATTATACAGTTTGTTCCAGAAATGTCATCTCGATGAATATATTGATCTTGAGACGCCTGGAAAATCCACTGAAGAGGGTAAATAAATTTATTTTTTTACATGCATATTAGGCATAAATAAGTTTTCTTGATAACAAAATCTATTGATGGATTAAATAAAAAAGCATTACATTAGGTCAAAAATACCTGATGTAATGCTTTTTAGTATTTATATATAAGTTCAGAAAATTATAATAACAGTTATTTCCGTTTGGTTTTTTTCGTTTCTCTTTCTTCAAGAACGTTACGCAAATGACCCTGTTTCTGATTCATAGCTATAGAGACATCATGCCATAAGCTTCTAAAAGAAGAGATTCGGATAGGAGCTTCTCTTTTTAGAATTCGAAGAGAGGGAGTCTCTGCGATAACTTTTTTTATGTCTTTCCACAAATCAAATATACCGTCAGGTACAGCTATTTTAAGGAATTGCGCGCGACGTGTGATATCAACCTGCAATTTACGAAATTCAGCGTCTTCTTCCAAAGTAGGTTTTTCTGATGCCAACGCTGCGTCGAAATCAGCCATAAATTTTCGCCAGAGTTTTTCGAACTCTTGCATTCTTTGCATTAAAACTTCTGCCGGAATGTCAGTAACCATAAAAACCGCCTTATTTCTCAAACTCAATACAAAATATTATACTCGAATTTTGCATAATTTGAAAAAACGCCAAATTCGAGTATAACTAAGTGAAACGGTAACCTTACCCTTTTTTGAACCAACCAAGAGTCACAACAACATATAAGGTAAACGCAATAACCGAAACTAAGCAACCGATTTCAATATATTCGATGAATGTCATATCTTTCACACTCAAAACTGACCATTGGGTCTAAAACTCTTAGATTATCAAAACATGTCTATATTATCAAGAAATATTAAGCCTGGGTATTACTCGTTGTCCAATCCCAGGAAGAATGCTCCAAATTTATCGCCAATTTGCTCGATGCCAACCAGGAACTTATCCATTCCTCTTAATTTGCGGGCTTCTTTAATATCGAACATGACTTTTTCATTAATCTTGAGAGCTTCTTTCAAATTATCATAACCTTTGACTAAGGTTTTTTCGCGATAATAAATATCATGCGCATCAGTGTCGCCAAAGAGTTCAAAAGCCTCAGCCGCTTTTCTGAATAGGGTAAATGATTTAACTGCATTACGGTGCACCCGCTCAACAGTCTTAGGCGGCGTCAAGTCTTTGACCGTATCTTCTAATAACTCAGCATTAATGCGGAAAGTTTTGACCGACATATTCCCTTGCATGGATTTATACATATTAATCGATGTTTCATCCATCTGATATTCTGTCATACGACTCGCCATCAACAAAGTTTTAGGAATTCGTCCAAGGAAGCCAAATTCTTGAAATACGTTATTCATCTGATTCAAATCATCTTCAATTTCCTTGTAAAATTCATCTTCAAGGGTAGCCAGTTGACAAGCAGCTAAGAGTTCCGGCGCTTCACGATCTAATCTACGAGTATATTTGGAAATATCAGCGATATTCTCTCCGCGAATTGCATTGCGCAGCATTTGAATATCTGAAGTAAGATCACGATACCACTCTTTAAAAAATTTGGCGGCGCCAGCTTCTTCGGCCTGCTGCATAATAGTTACTATCTCTTCTGTGCGGAAAGTGGCTTTTTCAGAAATAGTCTTTGGCAGGTTCTCAATTTCTGCCGATGCTTTATTATATTTTCCTAATACATCAGCATAAGTTTCGCCTTCAGCAGGTTTTTTCAAAGAACTTAATGTTGCGTCGAATTGATCTTTCTGATCAGGGATAACAGCTAGAGCAACATTTTTTCTGAAAGGTCTAAGTGAACCTTGCAGATCTTTGGCCATAACTGAACGATTAAGCGACTCTAACCTGGCAGTCATAACGCCAGCGGTTTTCTGACATTTTTCAGCCTCAGCGTATGCAGATCTCCAATCCTTGAGAGCGATGGCCTGCTCTAAAGCTGGAATAGAATCTATCAGTTTAATTTTAATATCCCGCCCCTGTGAATTCATGGCATTTTCGCCAATCCAGGCGCAGGTCTGCTTTAATTCACTAAGAGTTTGATTCAATTCCTGCTGCATACTGCTCCAAATTTCATTTTGGGCGGCATCCGCTTTATCCGCGAATTGATAAGAGGCGGCATAATCTTTATCGATTTGTTTTACTCTTGCTTCAGCCAGAGAAGACAAAACCGTTGCATAAAGAACAGGAGTTTTTTCTGGCGCCAGGTTAATGTCAAGTTTTTCCTTAACTCCTTCAAGGTCGCGAAGCAAACGATAACTACGTTGTTGCCAGGTAAAGTTTTCAGCTTTATCGGAAAGTAAGGCTGATTCAATAGATAACTCATTGGCGGATGTGAAATTCGATGCTTTTTGGGCAATTTCAGCTTTGGTAAGACAGGCCAAGGCTTGTTTAATTTCCTCTGCTGAATAATCCATAGCCTGCGCTTCGAGAGCGGAATTGGATTTTTCTTGTGCGGTAACAACCAAATTGTTAAATGCGCGATCCGCCTTGGCTAAGGTTTCTTTGGAATTTTGGAAAGCATTCTTGAATTGATCGTGATCCAGTAAATTATTGGTTTCTTCTTTAGATTGAATTGCTTTTCGATAAGCCAGTGGACTCAATCTATCTTGTTCAGCGCGTTTAGCTAGTGCGAGGAAATCATCGACTTTGCGCAGATTCTGTTCAGTTTGAAGTTTATAAGCTTTACCTTCAGAGTCATTAGCGGATTTTATGGCAGACTCGGAATTACGAATACTGGAAAGAAATCGTTTAGCGGCAAGATCTTTATCAGCAGCAGATTTAAGGTTTGAAGCATTAGCGAACTGAACGCCCACCCATTGTTTAGCGCCGGCAATTTCTGCTGATTTCAAGGCGGCATCGGCTTGTGCGGCAATTTTAGCGGTGGATTGGGATAAGACGTCCAAAGCGGCCGTTACAGCCTGAGCAGCTTGGGGTGATTCGGCAACAACAGTCTCAAATTCACCTTTTTTCATCATACTGCGCAGCTTCTCAATGGTGGACAGAACATTTTTATAAGCTTCAGGAGCGTATTTGGCGCCGCCCTGACCATGAAGAATAGAGAAAGGCTTTTCAACAGTATTTAATGCGAGTTGCGCTTTGCCTTGGCGAGCGGCATCAACAGCTTTGCCGCTAACCTGTAAGGCTTGCTGTGAAGCGATAAAAGCCTGAGCGAATTTTTGCGCCTGAAGCAGTTCTTCAGCACTAGTAATAGATTGTCTAACTTGAGCAACGACCGATGCGGCGTATTTTTCGGCTTCTTGAGCTATTGCATTTTCGAGGTTTGTTTTCGCGGTCGCGATGCTTTGTTGCGACTGGGCTCCAATAGCTTGATAAGCTTCCTGGAGAGAGAGTTTTGCGCCATCGGCCGCATTGATCGCGCCTGCATAGTCTTTACCCTGTAATGCGGTTTGTCCGGTTTTCAAGGTATCATCAGCGCGTTGTACTGCTGCGGTGAATGACTCAAGGCCTTGTACATTAAGTTGTTTGGCCTGAGCAATCATTTGACCTGTTTGAATAAGGATATCGCCAGCAGCTTTTTCCTGACAGGATTGGATAACGCTGTCCAATAGTGGATTCATTGCAGCGGCCAAATCAATGACTTTTTGCCATTGACCATCGCTTTCAGCGGATTCAATCTGGCTGAATTGAGTCATGACTTGAGAATATTGTTCAGGAGCATGAACATCAGCTTTCAATTCCTGGATTCGGGTAATAAGAGTTTGAATGTCAGATTTAGCGGTATTGGCTTGAGGTTTGAGATGAGCCAGGGCTAAAGCTTCAGTACGCAGAATGGTTTGATCGACTTCAGCAAGAAAAGCATTGAGTTTTTCTTCATCGACCTCACTACGATAGTCTGTTTCCATGCGCTCATTAATTCCATCAACCAAGGCTTGAGCGGCAGAAAGTTCTTCAGCAGGAACGCCGTTCCCACTGCGAGCTTTTTCCATATTATCAGAAGCTTTTGCGATTGCATCATCAATTTTTGCAATAAGAGCTTCAATTACGGGTTTAACCTCTTCAGCGCGCGTAATGGAATTATGGAAGCCAACTTCAGCTTGCTGATAGAAATCAATGGCCTCTTTATAGTTACCAGAGTTAAACTGCTGCTCAGCCTGAGTGAACAAGCGATTGGCATCGGCAAAAGATTTTGGAGCATAACCGGGCGCTTTCGCCGCCGAGGCGCTATCTTTTACCGCTTGCGCCGAGGTTAATGCCTTTTGAGCGTCTCGTTTAGCGCAGCCAACAGTTAACATAAGGGGAATAAATACTATGCAAAAAAATCTTAACCAAATTAATTTCCGCGTGTTCATTCAAACATCTCCTTGTTTGAGTTCAATACTTTTTTAATAACATCCCATTAAAAATAAAGAACTTTTCAATCAACTATCCAACGGCATTTCCAATTCCATATGAGTCATGAGATACCCAAGGGCCTCATTCAAATGAAGGAATGTTGCATGCCATTGCATACGCAGTTTTTTATAGAAGTCAAAATGAATTCCTATCATATTACGCAAAGTTAAGGTATCAGATAAATACGATGTAATAACTTCAGGTTTAATGTATTCATCCTCTAGATACTCCAGCAGATATTGATGACGTCTGGCCAACTGGGATTTAATCTTGAAGAATTCTTCTTCTTCTTCATTGGTTGCATCCTGTTCCCGATATACATGCTGAAACATAGCATCGTATCGTTCCCAGAGTTCAAGAAACTGCTTGATAACTTTTATACGATATTCAATTTCTTCTTTTTCTTTTTGATTCCAGGTAGACATATGTTTAACCGTCACAAATTCTATTGTACATATATTTATACTAATTATCCGCTTCGCTCTAGCCTTACAAACAAATAAAGGACGCAGGCAACAATATTAATGATCCCGGAATCCATCAAAGGTTATCACGATAGGATTAAAACCACGGTAATTCTACTCTTATGACCTAAGGGTCAATTTAAACAATAAAAAGCAAATTATTTACGAGAAAAAAAGCATTGTTAATTTCACAATGCATATTAATTCAATGCATTCATGGCTTCAGTAGCCTGCAAATTGCCGCCGGTCAGACTACTAGCCCGATCTATAGCGAAGTTTCCGCTGTTTTCATTTCCAGCTGCTGCTTCTTCATTATTAGTTTCGCCGAATTGCAGTGCACCTATATCAGGCAATCCTGGAGGAGTAGGAAGACCAGGTAGCATTCCGCCAGGCCCCATGCCGCCGCCAGACATACCGCCCATACCTTCCATAGACTCAAATAATGATGGATCAATGGATTTTACATAGGTAAGATCATCATATCCTTCAAATTGAGATATACGCGAAGTGATGCGATCATCCAGAAACTCAGACATAGCCGATTCCCATTCGCCAAGTTTGGTTACTTTCGATTCTGGATTTCTTGTGGCTACGCTCAAATTATAAAACTCAATGGCGCCCATATCCTGAGCTGCAATGAGAGCTTTTTTTAATAGTTTTTTATATTTAATTGCGAATGGTCCGAGATAAGTATCTTTATTTTCGATAATAAGGCTGGGCATTCCATCAAAAGGCACTTCATCGCCATGCGTTCCGTCATCGAAATAATGCACACCGATAGTATCGGTAGGAACCTGGATAAAAAAGATACGCGCTTCGACCAGATCGCCGAAAACAGCATCGTATACCTTCTCACCATATTTGACAGTAACAGCTGCAGCCGGGCCGCCGTCCATACCACCAAAGCCGCCCATACCCATGCCGCCCATGCCCATGCCGCCCATACCCATGCCGCCCATACCCATACCGCCCATACCCATACCGCCCATGCCGCCGCCGGGACCGTATTGGGCGCTGGAATCAATTGGAGCAAAAACAAAAAGGGCGCATACACTTGTAAGCAGTGTCAGCGATTTAATTATTCCCTTCATAATAAACCTCGCATTAAGGAGAATATCCCCTGATTTTTTCCGATTAACTGTCCCAGCGGGAAGGTATCATGAGTCCCCGCCAGTGTCAACTTGCGCAACAATTTACGACCAGTTTTCTATGCTAATATCTTAGTCGGTTTTCCTCTCTGTGGCGAGAGGGCTGAAGCGCTTCTGATTAAGCTTGATTAAGTTCCCTTGATCGAGCAGCAGCTCGATTAACCATCGATTGCATTATACCACTTAAATCGTTCTCTTTTAATACTGAAAGACCGGCTTCAGTCGTTCCGCCAGGAGTAGCAACTTTTTTAACTAATTCAGTTGGAGAATCATTGCTACGGCGTAGAACTTCAGCTGCGCCAGCCATTGTTTCGACAACTAAACTTTTGGCGACAGGCTCAGAAAGACCTTGTTGGACGCCAGCCTGGATAAATAAATCAGCTAAATAAAAAAGATAGCCCGGTCCACTGCCGGAAACAGCAGTAACGGCATCCTGTAAAGGCTCTTCAACCTCGACTACCCTGCCAGTGGATTGGAGTATTGAACGAACCCAATCCCGGTCAGGAGTTGGAAAAGATTCAGGAAAAGTGATGGCGCTGACGCCCATACCAACTTGGGCGGGAAGATTGGGCATTACCCGCACCATGCGTTGAACGCGTCCAAGAGCTTTACCCAGGCGTTCGCGCGAGATGCCCGCCAATATAGAAATAACCACATGATCTTCGCTCAAATGGTCTTTAATTTCATCTTTGATTTCATCGAGAATGTAGGGTTTAACCGCTAAAAAAATTGTTTTTGATTGCCGGGCGGCTTGTGCGTTATCATCAGTAGTATCAATTTGATATGTTTTTTCCAGGAAAGCCCGGCGCTCAGGATTTTTTTCTGTAACAAGAATATCGCCGGGGCTGACCGTCTGGTTGCGCACCAAACCAGCGAGAACTGCTTCCGCCATGTTTCCCCCGCCGATAAAAGCAATTTTTTTAGACATCAACATCCTCCAATATGCCTGTAATAACTGTACTACTTATTCGGGAAATAACTTTGCAGCGCCTTTACCTCTATATCCCTTGTAAAGTTAGACTCAATACCCAAGACAGCGGCCTGAGCGGCCGAAACCGTAGTGACATAAGGAATATTCATCTCAAGAGCGCATCTTCTCAGCGCTATTTCGTCAAAAGTTGATTCCATACCTAACGGAGAATTAATTACCAGGAGAGTATTTCCATTTTTCATGAAATCGACGAGATTAGGTCGACTTTCCTGAACCTTATAAACTTTCTGACATGTCACGCCTTGCTCGCTTAGAAAAGCATGAGTCCCGCCGGTAGCAATAATATCAAAACCCATTGTCTCTAGTTTCTTGGCCGACTCGATGATTTCCGATTTATCACGATCATTGATACTGATGATTACGCAGCGTTTTTTACCTTGGGGATGCGGTATTGGCAGTTGCATGCCAGCGCCAGCCTGAGATTTTGCATAGGCGCGGCCAAAATTAACATCAATGCCCATTACTTCGCCGGTAGAGCGCATTTCCGGTCCCAGCAGGGTATCAACTCCAGGGAACTTAACGAATGGTAATACGGCTTCTTTAACCGCAATATGGTCAATCGAAGGTAGTTCAGGTAATCCAAAGGATGCCAGTGGTTTACCAGCCATAACTTTGGCAGCTATCTTTGCTAACGGAACGCCTGTAGCCTTGCTGACGAAAGGGATAGTCCGTGATGCACGGGGATTCACTTCCAGCACGTAGACTTCCTCCACGCCATCCTTGCGGGTCACAGCGTATTGAATATTCATTAAGCCTTTGACATTCAGAGCTTTGGCCAGGGCTTTGGTTTGCAGACAGATCAGATCAATGGTGGACTGCTGTAAAGTCCTAGGAGGGATGACGCAAGCGCTATCACCCGAATGAACTCCAGCAAATTCAATATGTTCCATAATGCCGCCGATTCGGACGTCTGTGACGTCCGATACAGCGTCGACATCGACTTCAATCGCTCCATCAAGGTATTTATCGACCAAAATGGGACGTTCAGGCGATGCATCAACCGCCAATTTCATATAACGGGAAAGATTATCTTCGTCATATACGATTTCCATAGCCCGCCCGCCAAGAACATAGGAGGGACGCACCAGAACCGGATAAGTTAAACGCTTGGCGATTTCCTTAGCTTCCTCGAAGGAAGTCGCCATACCATTGGGAGGTTGTTTAATTTTAAGTTTTTCGATTAAAGCGCCGAACCGCTCACGGTCTTCAGCCAGATCGATGCTGTCCGGACTTGTGCCGAGGATATTTACTCCCGCCTGTTCCAAGGGAACAGCCAGTTTCAAGGGAGTCTGGCCGCCGAATTGCACGATGACGCCTATAGGCTTTTCGGCTTCGATGATATTCATAACATCTTCAAACGTCAGGGGTTCGAAGTAGAGACGGTCGGCGGTGTCATAGTCGGTAGATACTGTTTCGGGATTAGAATTGACCATAATGGTTTCAAATCCCATCTCTTGCAATGCTAAGACGGCATGGACGCAGCAATAATCGAATTCGATGCCCTGTCCAATGCGGTTAGGGCCTCCGCCGAGAATAATTATCTTCTCTTTGTCGCATTCCCGGATTTCGTCTTCCGTCTCATAAGTGGAATAATGATAGGGAGTATAAGCTTCGAATTCAGCTGCGCAGGTATCAACCGTTTTATAAACCGGTTTAATATCCAGACTAAGGCGCAATTTGCGGACCGAAAGTTCATCCGATCCCCACATCTCAGCTAACTGACGGTCGGAGAAACCATATTCCTTAGCTTCACGTATGAGTTGATATATCTCTTTTTGGTTCATTCGAGCAACTTTTTTTTATTGATTCTTAAGATTTTGATATAAAAAATATTTTCTCTATTTCTGATTCCCGTAGGATTATGCAATTAATCAGCTGACTCAGGTGGCTACGCTTCGCTTTTATCCCACCTACCTGGGTTGTGCAAAAACGGTGCAACCGCAGAGCGAGCGTCTATCAGTTCTTCTTCCATGGCGACGATTTCAGCCATATTAGTGAGGAACCAGCGATCTACTAATGAATATTGATATACCTGGTCGATAGTCATTCCCACCTGTAGAGCATATCGAATATAAAAAATCCGGTCTGGCTTGGGAATTCTGAGTTTATTAGCTAATTCAACATGCAAATCAGGATCAGACGGGTCGCGGTACTTGGGATGAGATGGATCGCGGAAATTGTATACGTCCTTACCATCGGCGCCAAGACCGTAATGGTCTATCTCTAGGGAACGCAAGCCTTTTTGTAGCGATTCCTTAAAGGTTCGTCCTATAGACATTGCTTCACCGACCGATTTCATCTGAGTGCCCAGGGTTGGATCGGAGCCAGCAAATTTCTCAAAAGCCCAACGGGGCAGTTTGGTTACGCAATAATCGATAGTCGGTTCAAAGGAAGCAGGAGTTTCTTTGGTAATATCGTTAGGGATTTCATCGAGCGTGTATCCCACAGCTAATTTGGCCGCTATCTTGGCGATAGGGAATCCAGTCGCTTTGGAGGCCAGAGCTGAACTACGGGAGACGCGGGGATTCATCTCAATAATAACCATACGTCCATCTTCAGGATTGAGGGCGAATTGAATATTCGATCCGCCGGTTTCGACGCCGATTTCACGGATAATAGCGACCGAAGCATCACGCATAGCCTGGTATTCTTTATCAGATAATGTCTGGGCGGGAGCGACGGTAATGCTGTCGCCGGTATGAACGCCCATGGGATCGAAATTTTCGATGGAACAGATAATTACGACATTGTCAGCGAGGTCACGCATGACCTCCAATTCAAATTCCTTCCATCCGATAATTGATTCTTCGACCAGGATGGTGTTGACAGGGCTCATTTCGAGACCCCATTGGACTACATCTTTATATTCCTCAATGTTATAGGCAGTGCCTGCGCCGGTTCCACCCAGGGTGAAAGAAGGCCGGATTATTGCCGGAAAGCCAACATATTCAGTGGCATCCATGGCTTGCTGCATATTCCCAACAACCTTACTGCGAGGCATATCAAGACCAATCTTGTCCATGGCCTGCTTGAATAATTCGCGGTCTTCAGCTTTTTTAATAGGCCCTAACTTGGCGCCAATCAATTCAACGCCGTATTTATCCAAAACGCCGCTTTCAGCCAGATTGACTGATGCATTGAGAGCAGTTTGACCCCCCAGGGTTGGTAAAAGGCAATCAGGTCTTTCGATTTCTATTATTTTTTCCAGCGCTTCGGGAATAATAGGTTCAATATAGGTTCGGTCGCCCATATCTGGATCGGTCATAATAGTGGCGGGATTGCTATTGACCAGGACAACTTCATAACCTTCCTCACGCAAGGACTTGCATCCCTGGGCGCCGGAATAATCGAACTCACAGGCCTGACCGATAACTATCGGACCAGACCCGATTATCATAATTTTTTTAATATCAGTACGCTTTGGCATTAGGCGACTTACTCAGCCTCCATTTTTCATCATTTGTATAAATGCATCGAAATGATGGCCTGCATCATGAGGACCAGGAGATGCTTCAGGGTGATATTGCACCGAAAAGCACCTATTCGCCTTAGATTCCAGACCTTCCACGGTATTGTCGTTGAGGTTTATATGGGTAACGCGCACTTTGGCTGGATTGACGCCTTCAAGATCAACGCAAAAACCATGATTCTGTGATGTAATATCGATTTTTCCAGTATCAATATCTTTAACCGGCTGGTTGGCGCCGCGATGCCCGAATTTCAATTTGTAAGTTTTCCCGCCCAAAGCCAGCCCTAAAATCTGATGCCCCAGACAAATTCCAAACATAGGGGCTTTACCTAATAGATTGCGTACCGTCTCGATGCCGTAAGTAACCGGTTCAGGATCGCCGGGACCGTTGGAGAGGAATATTCCGTCAGGATTAAAAGCAAGAATTTCTTCAGATTTGGTAAAAGCAGGAAAAACCTTTACTTCTTTAACCCGTTCAGCCAAGTGACGAAGTATGTTGTGTTTTATGCCATAATCGATAACTGCCACCCGCACTGGCGCCCTATGAGGCGTAGGAACTCCCTGCGACAAATGATAGGGATGCAATTTATCATTCCAAATATATGCTTCTTTGGTGGTTACGTATTGGGCCATGTCGGCGCCAGCCATATTGGGAACTTGATCAATTTCGGTCTGAAGGTCAGATTGATCAGCATCACCCGCTATGATTACGCCCCGCATTACCCCTGAATTTCTTAACTTACGAACCAGGGCGCGAGTATCGATCCCGCATAGGCCGATTATATTCTGTTGTTGCATCCAATCTTCGAGGGAACAATCGCTACGCCAATTACTATAAATCAAGGAAGGTTCTTTAACAATAAAACCGGAAACCTGAATCTTGTTTGATTCATTGTCTTCTTGATTCACGCCATAATTGCCGATTAAGGGATAGGTCATGGTGACAATCTGACCATGATAGGACGGGTCTGTCATTATTTCCTGATAACCGGTCATTGAAGTATTAAAAACAACTTCGCCGCCAGTCCGTCCTATGGCGCCAAACGCCCGGCCTGGATATCTTGCGCCGTCTTCTAAGAGAAGAGTAGCGGATGAACGTTTAATTCTTTTTATAGATGAAATATTCATGGATTACAAACCGGATTTTCCAGTGTGATTTGCATAAATCCTTTCAATTAGCGACTTTGAGATACTGCTTAAGCTTACGATTTTTTGAGAATCGCGCAAAGCGTCTCAAAATGTTTTTTATTATGAAAACCAAATGTGATTAATACGAATATTGTTTCTAGAACCGCGTATGATGATATTCTACAGAGATTTTAGCAGAAAAAGTTCTAAACCAAGCCCCCTGTATAAATTATTCATTTTACAGTCGCCGGAGTATGGTCATTTGCCTTGCATTTGTCAATGTTTTTAGTTATTTCAGTAATTTAAGGTTAATAATCCTTGTAATTTCGTGTGTTCTTTTTTAGTCTTGATATAGTTTAGGAGAGTTTGATACATAGGTGTTTTATTTGTATGAATCTGGATGATCAGGATAAAAGGATACTCAGGATTTTATTTTATTTAGTGATTTGATGGATTTAAGTGTAATATTGATTCAAAGGTTATTGGTTGCATCCCCTCTGCCAGAGGGCTGATCTTTACCCACAAATATTAATAATATTTGTGGGTTGAGGATTAGACAATACGGGTGGCAAGGGTAGTGTATTTTCTACCCTTGATAGCGACCACCCTTGTTGATGAATATCCAACAAAACTTGTGGGCAAAGATGAGACCTGAGGGAGAGGGGATTTTGATTGCGCTGGATTTTTGTTAATTAGAGTAATAGTAGTAATTTCATATAAAGCAAATGACTGGATTTAATCTTGTCATTGGATAAATTGGAGAAAAATAGCCATGAACAAAACAAAATCATGCGATAGACGATCATTTCTAAAAAACTCAGTTAGCGCCGGAGCAGGAATAGCTGCCATTCATTCCATCATTCCTCACAAGGTGATTGGAGCAAATGATAGGATTGTTATGGGAATAATAGGTCCCGGAGGCCGGGGGCGAGGCGTAATGAAAATGCACATGAGCGAAGGCGTGAAATTCGCTGCGGTGTGCGACGTGTTTGAACCGAACCGCCTGCGCGGGCTTGAAATGGCAGAAGCTAACGCCAAATCGTATATCGATTACCGCAAATTGCTGGAACAAAAAGACCTGGACGCCGTCTTGATCGCCACTGCCGAACATAATCATTGCGTCCAAATGATTGATGCGGTTAATGCCGGAAAAGACGCTTATTGCGAAAAACCAATGTCCAACAGCATTGAAGAAGGCGCCAAGACGGTTAAGGAAGTGCGTAAAACCGACCGTATCGTACAAATCGGCATGCAGCGTCGCAGCGCCCCATCAGTACATCAAGCCAAAAAAGTTATTGAGGATGGAATATTGGGTAAAGTTCACATGTGCCGCGCCCAGTGGTTCTGGCAGCAGCATAATCATCCTCTGGACAACTCGCCAATCAACGAAAAACTTGATTGGGAGAAATTCTGTTACCCCAAACCGGTGATTGATTTCGAACCGATGAAATACCGCTACTGGAGATATTTCTGGAATTTCTCCGGCGGAAACGTAACCGACCAGGGAACGCATCTAATGGATGTTATCCAATGGTTCATGAATTCGGGTACTCCGCAATCAGCTGAATGTTTCGGAAAGGTTTATGAATCGATTGGCGCAGAAACCCCGGATACATTCAACGCATCTTATGATTATGGAGATTTCCTGGCCACCTGGACGCTAGTCTATTCCAATAGTTTCCAAAATGGTTGGACAATCTTCTTCCATGGTGATAAAGCGACCTTGATCCTTGATGATGCAGGATTCCGCGTTTTCAAAGAACCGTGGGCTGAAAATAAAGACAAACCACTGGTTGATTTTAAGGGTGGCATCGGGACTCAACCGCATGTCCAGAATTTCCTGGAATGCGTTAAATCCCGCCAGGAACCCAACGCGCCGGTTGAAGTGGGTCATTCAGCGGTTTGCGGACCGCATCTGGCCAACGTGGCATGGCATAACAAGCGCCGCGCTTATCTTAACAAAAACGCAACTAAAGTTTCTTTTACATCATAAATGATTTGTGAGATTGATATAAAAAAGTCCTCCCTCAATGTTGGGAGGACTTTTTTTGCTTGAGTAGTTGGTTTCAAAAGATGGGAAACGCTTTCGTTTTGTCCCATACTAATTCTGGAAGGATTCAGGGTGGCTTTGGAGGGCTACGCTTCGCTTTTAGCCCAACCTACCGGGTATCTGATTTATTCTTCCCAATCATCAGATTCGAGGAATTCTTCCATCTTTTTACCGAATCCTTTGAAGACTACAGCGATGCGCTTCCCTTCTCCCTCGGCATCAGTAATACGACAGACAGTGCCCTTGTAAATGGGGAAAGTTTCGTTTTCCGGCTGCCATGATTCCCTAAGTTCTAAATCCATAAAGAGAGCGATGCGGATTTGATCGTTGGGTTTTATATCCAAGGCTGATTCGAAGGCGAGTCCACCTACCAAAACGGGTCCAATATCAACGGTTTTGGCTTCATACCATTTACCCTCTGAAAAAGAATCGCCCTCTTCCAAACTAAAAATAAAGGGAATATTAACCAGTTCTCTCTCGAACGTTCTGCGTTCCCGTCCCATGAATTCACTCCGATCATTGAAATACAAGCATTAAGATAAAACGGCCTTGGTTATTCCGATGAGATTTCCAATATCATAGATTAATTATACATCTCATATGAAATTTTAGAACTATTAAAAAAAGTAACTGGAAACAAAATTATTTCAATGGTGGAAGAACATTTAAGGGATTTATAGATTCAGTTTGCTCTCTTATTTCAAAATGAAGGACTCCTCCTTCGGATTGAGAAACATGACCAGTATTACCAACTTTTGCGATTACGTCCCCCCGCTTAACCTTCTGTCCGATTTTAACCAGATTCTGGCTGTTATGGGCATATAAGGTGTAAATTTCTTTTTTATCGCGTTCGCCATGATCAATGATTATGTGATTGCCAAATCCAGTCGCTCCCAGACTATCCGAGATGCCGCCCACCATTAAAATTTCTCCATCGGCTGCTGCACAGACATCAGTCCCGATATCAACGCCGAGATCAATGCCATGATTCAAGCGGGTGGATGCATTACTGGAAGCATTATTATAACCACGCAAGACCTTGAATGATTCTTTGATCGGCCATTGAAATTTTTTGTCGCCAAACTGTTTAACTTCCCGTGGAAACTCAACCGGGGTAGGCGTCGGAGCAACAGTTTTATCCGGTTTCTGAGAAACCGTTTTAGTATCTGGTTCAGATGATGCAGTTGATTTTGATTTAGTATTTGATGTTCTATTGACGCGAGGATCTTTACGGGGTTGTTTTACAGGTTCAGCGCTAACGATAGTAACCGGTGTGATTTCAACATCCTTAACTTCTTTAGCGCGGGGAATCCATAATTCCTGACCAATATAGATTCGAGATGGATCATGGATATTGTTTACCCGCTGCACTTCTTCCATAGAGATATCGTAAGCGGCGGCAATAGCGATCAGGGTTTCACCCATTCCGACTGTGTGGAATAATCCATCGCGCTCTTCACGAATGGAGGAATCCTCTTTAACGATTTGAACTTCTTTAATTTCATCTGAACCGGGAATAAACAATCGGGCGCCTGGATTAAGAACATCACCTTCCCGAAGATTATTGCGGCGTATCAGCAGCTGCGAAGAGACTTCATAGGTTTTTGCAATAGCATTTACCGTCTCCCCGTCCTTGACGGTATGCATAACGCCATTCACGACAGGTACATCCTGGCGAGAATTTTGCAAAGTAGTACATCCAAGCAATCCAAAGACTACTGCTATCAGAACAATAAAAACATTCAACCCTCTAATCATCACAACACCTCATTGAAAATCGCCGAATTTCCCCTATTAGGGAGCAACGATGGTATATACAGTCCTTATAGGTTACACCAAGTATCACCTAACGCAAACAGGAAAATAATTCCATCCATATTATAATTCTACGAATAGAAGCATCCATCGGCAACACGGATGAAGCCTAATTTCAGGATAAAGTATTAAGAAATGTTCTTTCTAGCGATAATGATACGATAATAATCCAGAATATCCACCTTTTCGACCAGGGGAAAACCGGCCTTATTACAAAATAAGCGCCATTCATCCATAGTAAGCCATTGTGGAGAGAGGCTATCCTGCGCTGTAAGAAAGATCAAAGCCCCATTCTCATTCAAAAGAGGTTCCATCGATTGAATAACCCGCAAACGGTCTTCACGACAGAGAATAACCAACATAAAGCAGGAAACGATTTTATCAAAAGAGCCTTTTAACGGCAAATTTCTACTATCAGCGGAAATGAGAAGTACATTATTTAAGTCTATTAATTTCTTACGGGTCTGTTTGAGCATTTGGAGCGAAATATCAATACCGACAACTAAACTTGCTTTAGATTTAACATAATCAAGTATTTGCCCGGTTCCACATCCTACATCGAGCACGCTATTACCGGAATCGATATGATAATCGACGAGATATTGAATAGCTTGCTTATAACCCGAGACATGGTCGACATATAACCAATCATAAAAACGTCCGACCAGGTCATAGAATGCCCGTGAATGATTTGGAGAATAAAAAGCGATATTCCGCCCGGCATAGCGAAATACTATACGCCCCCATAATTGTTTTAATTTTTGATAATAAAACACAGTACCACCACAAATAAAAGCAGTATAAGTAGATATTTAATGAATAGTATTAAACTTGTTTCACATAATAAGGATACGATTACTATCTTTTTAATAATAGAGATAATAGCAAAAAAGCTATTTTGTTAATAGAGTGCATCCTATTTGGTTTTTCCATCACTAATTGGATGATACAGGACTCTTAACCTCATATTATGATCATCACCTTGATACAGCATAAAATATTGAGTAGTTTATTACAACAAAAACCAGTACATACAATGTGCATATAATTTTTGGCGCTATATACAACTACATCATAGAACTCATTGGTCATGTTGATGTTAAAAAATAAATATATTGATATCACGCTTTGTTTAATACTATTAGTAGGTCTTAGTCTGAGGCTTCATAAATTAAACGCTCCGATATTGGATGGAGACTCCTTCAGACAGGGCGCCACTGCCTCTATAGCCAGGAATTTTTATGAAGGTGGATTTAACCTGTTTAATCCCCGGATCACTGGCTGGGGCACTATAAACGAAGCGGGTTTATGGCCTAACGAGTTCCCACTTTACCCCTTTGTGGTTGCGTGTCTTTACATCCCTTTGGGAGAACATGAGTGGATTCCGCGTTTGTTGACAATTTTCTTCTGTCTGGCAGGCGCGGCGGCTTTATATGACCTGGTGCGTCGTTACGATGGAGCGCTGACCGCGCGTTTTGCGGCATTATGGTATCTGATTACGCCTCAAGCTATCTATCATGGACGCTGCTTTCATCGTCATCCCATCGCCATCGGGCTGCTGTTGATTGCATTGGCGCTATACGCCCGCTGGCTGAAGAACAGGGGCCTAGGCGCTTATATTGGCATGACGATTTGCGGATCACTGGCTCTGTTGATGATGCCGCCGCTGGCTATTGTAGTAGTTCCAGCCCTGTGGATGCATAAACATGAAACGGGAAAACAGGCCTGGGGTAATGGAATGCTATGGCTCTGTGGAGCGATTATGATCATTCCGTCATTATTATGGTATGGGTGGGCTATCCAACAGCCGCAAAGTTACAGCCTAAATTCATTGGGCAGAGAATCGTTCCGCAACTGGACCGACCCCTCATATTATTTACTGTGGTGGAAGCATGATTTTTTTCGCAGCGTATGGCGATCGCTTTGGTTTTACACCCTTGGACCTCTTGGGCTGGTTCTGGGAACTCTGGGCATTTTTCTTAAAAGAGGCTCGCTGCCCAGATTACCAATTGTCTGGGTGGGAATCATCATCCTGTATTACTTGATTGACGTTCACCCCATCATCATAGCGCCGCACCTGGTGTATTTCCTGATCATCCTGGCGCCATTGAGTTGGGGAGCGGGACGGGCGACTGCTCTGTTATGGGAAAGTATGCCGGATAGGTCAGTCATACCGATAATACCAATGCGGGGATTGCTCTGCACGGTTATTCTATTATCCAGCATTTTTTATTGGGACAGCATGATTCAGCCCTGGTATAGATTGAAACATAACTGGTTGCAGGCCGCTGCAATTATTCATGATAACACGCCGGAAGACGCCAGACTTATTGTCGATGAGTTCGATCCATCATTAATTCATTACACTCGCAGGAATGGCATAACAAAGAATTACCCGGATATTACCCTGGAATCAGTGCAACAGTTTGAAAGCGAAGGAGCGACTCATCTCGCCATCGTCAATCAAGAAGCATTTTTCAAAAAAGACGCCTTACGCTTTCACCTGAATAACACCGCCCATAATGTAGTGATAAATCAATACGTTCGGCTCTACGAACTTGGCGCCAAGCATAAGGAATCCAAAACGGAAACCAAAACGGAATAATTGAATGAATATCATCTTCTGGAATAAGCGCAACGAATTTCGATTGATCTGGTTTTATATACCTCTGGTTGTGATGCATGGAATAATTTCCAATCTGCATACGCCAATATTAGAAGTGGTGTGGGATTCGGTTTTCTATAAAAGCCTGGCGTTTGGATTGCATAATATTTCCAGTTTTGATTTAAATAAGCATTTTCCAGTTCCGCCGTTTTATCCCTTTTTAATCTCCGTCGGATTTTTCGCACCAGATTATCTTACGGTTGAACTGATTCAATCATGGATCAATCCCGCCATTTATTTTCTGGGCTTGTTTCCCATGTATGCCTATTCACGCCGGATGCTCAAACCATCAGACGCAGTTTTCGTATGCCTTATATATGCGATTTACCCATCAGCGGCATATACGCAATGGACTATGAGTGAGAATCTGGCGGCGCCATTGGTAATCTGGAGCGCGTTATCTGTTTCGCGGATTCTGACAGACCAAAGACCCCGCGTGCGGGACGGCGCCTTTCTGGGCATGGCTATCGCGGGACTGATTTTGACGCGGATTTTCCTGATCGTTTATTGCGCAACAGCATTAGGCTGGGTGGTCTACCGCACAGTGAAACACGAGCGCGATCCAGCGCCTCCGCTCATGGCTTTTGGCATGGCTTTCTCTATCACAATAACTGCGTGGTGGCAATTGGGATATTTCACCAGAGAAGGAACGCAGTTATTATACGCCTCGTTTAATAATGACGCCCTCCCCTCTTCCTTCGCTCTTTTCGTTTCCATTTTCTCGGCTCATTGGACAGGATTATGGCTTGAAGGCGGCCTGCTGATCACTGGCTTTATGATTGTGCACTGGCTGGTTGCCTGGTTATTACCCGACAAATTAACCCAAACATCCCGCGAAATAACCTATTTTGCTTTTATAACAGCCATAGCGCTGACTGTTACAGTGGCGGTTTATTACGTTAAACGCATGGGGATCGAACCCTGGTCGATATCGCTGCGCTATATCTTTTAT
Organism: bacterium; assembly: GCA_963662285.2. GTDB lineage: Bacteria > Hinthialibacterota > Hinthialibacteria > Hinthialibacterales > Hinthialibacteraceae. The sequence continues at coordinate 979,459 of CAXXMV010000002.1, read as the reverse complement.
ATCAATTTAATCTGCCTTCCCATTTTCGCGGCGTCATTGGGCGCCTTACACAAAGCATCCAGGAATGAGCGAATACTCAGAATTGGCGCATTGATTATTATCATCCCGCTGCTGGCCGCAAGTTTATTGATTCCAGAAGCATGGAGCAAACTGAGCAATAACCATGAATTTCTGGCCAACGCTCCATCATTAGATTTCATCTATCAAATGCGCAACATGGGAGCGCTAAATGCATGTAAATACCTGATCGGCGCCTCACTAATAGGAGGGATCATCTGTCTATTCTGTAAAAGAACGGGTATGGTGATATCCGTGGTCATAATTCTGTTTATCCAACTTTCGGCAGTCGATTTTATCATGCAGACCAGAACAACCGCCATTGAAACATATCTAGCCAATGAGATACACGATTTTTGCAGAGAGGTCGAACAAAAAAAATGGGGTGATACCCTAATTTACTGCGAAGAGAATGGCGTTCAATTACTTTCCAACATGAATTATTGGCTGAATCACCCTGCTGGCGCAATTAAAGTAGGCGGCGACCTGCCCCCTGCACCATTCTTACTGCTCACTGTTCATGAGCATGAGGGTGATGAATTGGTATTTCAGTCGGGAAAATTGAAGGCTTATTTATATGAGAAAGAATAAGAACCAACCATAATCACGAAGGATAATAATGAAACATTTCTTTTCTCTGATATTCACGATTTTGTGGTGCTTGATTATAGCCATGACGCTTAATGCAGAAAAATTACCCGACGGTTTTGTTGATATCCAAAATATTATTCCCGGTATTGTGTTGGAGATGCGCTACTATACTGAGAATAACTTTGTGGGTCAGCGCATCGATGGTTATGAAAAACCTAGATGCATCCTTACGCAACAAGCCGCCGCTGCCCTCAAGAAGGTTCAAGATGAGTTAAAGACTTTTGGATTGGAACTCAAAATCTTTGATGCCTATAGACCGCAACAATCTGTTGATCATTTCGTGCGCTGGGCTAAAGACCTGGGCGATGTCAAAATGAAGGCCAAATATTACCCCGGCGTAGATAAGCAAAACCTGTTCAGGGATGGATATATAGCAGCTAAATCCGGCCATTCCAGAGGAAGTACGGTTGATGTAACCATAATATCTATCGACTCAAACAATCCACTGGAACTGGATATGGGAACCGGATTCGATTTTTTCGGCCCGCTATCATGGCCGGATAGCAAGGCGGTCAAACCAACTCAACGGGCGCACCGCATGTTGCTGCAAAGTTTGATGACAAAGCATGGCTTTAAACCTTTGAAAGAAGAATGGTGGCATTTTACGCTTAAAGACGAGCCATTCCCGGATACGTATTTCGATTTCCCTATCAAGTAAATTAATTAAATATCATGCCTTAGAACAAACTGTTCTTATATAATAAGATTGTTTTAGACTTTTCAGATTTTCGTAATACATGATTGAATACAAAAGGAATAAAATATGAATTTATTATATCGTTCAATAACAACTTGTTGCTTGATTATGGTAATTTCAATAAGCGCCCTGCCGGTATATGGTCAGGCCTCACTGGATAAATTCTCCGAACTGGTAGACCTGGCCCGACAAAAAGCCAACCAGGATTTTGCACCATCAACAGACCTGCCTCAAGGTGAATGCACGATAGTGGATTACCCGGCGTTGACCTATCAGGATTACAACCGCATCGATTTAATCGAACCATCGACCAACAACGCTTTTGATGGATCGGGATGGTGGGGGCAACAGCGTCCCAGAGGCAACGCTAACGTCAACCGCATTGCGATACACCAGTTTGAAAACAACCAATGGATGGAACTGCCCTTTGACGCCGATATTTTCAACTGGAATAATGCAAAACCTGATCTTAATGCGGAAGATATCCCCGAATGCGCCCGCTATTTCGCGGGGATGAAAATCGGCCACCAGACTGAAGACGGCTGGCCTGAAATCGCCAATATAAGAGGCAACGGCTACATCCGCCTGACAGGCTTCCCACCCCAAGCCTATGGCGCATCACTTCGTATTTTCGGCAACGGGATTTTTGATGACAACGAGCAGTTCCCCGAAATCCGCGAATTGTATGGACAGATCATCAGCGAGAACGTGTTTAATGTAGTTCTATTCGCTGAATCAGAAGAATTCGCGGGCGCCAGTCTGCTGGAATTCACGGTTACGGAAGAGCCTTCTGATCCGGAATATGTTGTTGATGTAACCTCGCACTTTTTCGCCCGTAAGGAAATCGATGAATTTTACGGCCCTTCGCCGTTTCTATTGAGTACGATGTATTGGAATGAAAGCGCCCATGACACAGATACCATCACCGTGCAAATAGGTGACGATAAGGATATGTCGTTTAGTCTTGCGCTAAGTGAAATGAATAGTTATAAAACAGTAATGGGCTATGTCGATAAGATGAACACCGATGACAACCGTTTCTTTATCGAGCAGAGAGACCGCAATCCTGACCATTATCTAAAACCGGAAGAACCTTACCACCTGCGCTCATCATTCGAAATCAGGGATTTCAAAAAATTAAGCCACGACCTGCAACTGGTGGTTTTTTGGACTGAAACTGATTCGGAATATAACGATAATTTTGTTGTCACCCTCAGCATCATAGGCGAAACCATAGCCCGGGGAGAAGAAATCAGCCTCGCATACCGCATTAAACCTTACTTGAATGTTATGAGTGAAGCCCATGCATGGGAACTTTATGATATGGATTAGAGCGGGGGAAGACCAACATGCGGCTTTGGTCGATACATCCAAGTTATTTAGACGCCAAGGGGCTGGTCGCGCTATGGAGAGAAGGTCTGTTGGCGCAAAAGGTTTTGCAAGGCCAAACCAAGGGCTACAGGAATCATCCCCAATTAGTAAGATTCAAGAATACCAAAAATCCTCTCGGAGCAATCGCCGATTATTTAAGAGGCGTCCTTGATGAGGCGGATAATAGAGGATACAACTTCGACCGAAGCAAAATTATAAATAAACAATTCCGCGGAACCATACCTGTCACAAGTGGACAACTAACATACGAATTCAAACATTTATCAACCAAACTGAAAACCAGAGATAACGAACTATATCTCAAGTTGATTAAGATTGAGAAGATTGAATGCCATCCGCTTTTTAATGTGATTCATGGAGATGTGGAAGATTGGGAAGTTATCTAATTAATATTAGCAAATGGAATTTTATGTTTTCATCTTAATCTGGATACCCAGGATATTATGGATTTTATGTTATAGGGTGATTATGATAATCTGACATTTTAACATTTGCACAAGTCGCCTCATCAATGATTGACCACAATGTGGTTTTGCATTGCTACATATAATCCGGGGGGATTTGAAATCCACCAAGCACATTACTTATTTGCTTAGCCAAATGTAACGTCAAATGGTCTTCTGCATGGTTGCTCATAATCTGCATCCCAATAGGGAGATTATATAAATTCAATCCCGTAGGGATCGTCGTCGATGGGAAACCTGTGATCACAGAGAACGACGCCCAACCACAAACCAACGGATATAGGTACTCTTTAACGCGTGTGGTAAGTTTTCGCTTGCCCATCGAAATTTCACTTTGCTGATGAGTAAACGGTTCGGTGAAACAGGTCGGATGAAGAAATGCGTCGTAATCCTGAAGATACTCACTCCACTGCTTCTTCAATACAGATTGGTTCTTGATTCCTTGTTCTTGTCCAAAAAATAACTGGAAATAGTCTAATAAACAATCTCGATCTTCGTAGGAATCAGGCCAGGCTTGAATGAGTTGCGCACCATTAGCTTTAAGTTTCAGGATCACTTTTTCATAATGATTTTTCAAAGATGGTTCGGTTTGTAAATTGGGATGATCAAGGACGTAACCAATGCGATAATCGGAAAGGCGTTTCTTTTTAAGTGGCTTAAGTTCTTTATATTTTTCGCCCATTAACAATTTGATGGCCAATTCCAAATCATCAACTGATCGTGCTAAAGGACCATTAGTGGATAACTTTTCAACGTGATCCTCCTGAAGAATCCCGGCTCTCTCAGTAATTAATCCCGTCATGGGAATAAAATTGAGCGTTGGGCGATGACTATAGACTCCACAAAAACTGGCGGGGATCCTCAATGAACCAGCAAGATCGTTACCGATCGATAGATAAGACATGCCACTTGCCAATGCCGCAGCGCATCCACCCGAAGACCCACCTGTCGTGCGATCAAGGCTCCAAGGATTATTTGTAGTACCAAACACCTTGTTGTAACATTGCCAGTCTATACCAAACTCGGGCAAATTTGTTTTGCCTATAATGATGGCTCCTGCCTGGAGAAGTCTCTCAACAGCTGGAGCATTTTTTTGTGGAATGTGCGACTTGTCATAATACCCTTGATTCCCCGCTGTACTGAGAATTCCTTTAGTTTCGTAATTATCTTTGATTGTGATGGGGACGCCATGCAATGGACCGAGTTTTTCACCCCGGCGGATAGCCTCATCAGCCTGCGCCGCTTGCTGGAGCGCTTCTTTTGTGTTCAATGTGACGATTGCATTAATCTTAGGATTGAATCGTTCAATGCGCTTCAGAATATGAGAAGTCAATTCACTTACGGAAATAGTTTTTGATTTTATTAGAGAGGCGATCTGACTTGCCGAAACAAAATCATATTGAGATAAGGAACATGAATGTTGGTTTGAGTACGTTTCTGTTGAAAACACAGTTCCCGCAAAAGACATCAAACTGGACTGCATAAATGTTCGTCTTTTCATTAATTTTCTCCCAATCAAATATTTACATTAAATATAGGCTTGCTAAACTATTCGACTCCCGATTTGCACAATAATTTCGACACCGGATAGTCTCATAGCACTTGACAGACGTCAAGACCAACCGATACAACTCGTTGCTCATCATGCATTCCTTATTCAAAGAATTAATCTTAAGAAAAAAACATAAATGACGACATATATGCTAAAAATTGATATGATATGAATATGGAGTAATTCTCAAAAGAAAGAGGCCGAAACGTGGGTACTTGGAACTTATTGATAGAAATCGTGATCCTGCTGATGGGCTGCCTGGTTTTTGGAGCGATATTTTCCCGCTTGAAGCAAAGTCCGCTGGTTGGATATCTGCTGGCGGGGATGCTGCTGGGCGGGCCGGGTAGTTTACGGATTATCCGTGCTGAAAGTGATATCGAGGCTATTGCCGAGTTGGGAGTATCGTTGCTGCTATTCAGCCTGGGTTTGGAATTTTCGTGGCAGAAGCTCAAAAATCTGGATTCCAAGACTATTTCCGGTGGATTCTATCAGGTTGTATGCACCGCTATATACATAATCCTGATTGCGCTGGTATTCCGGCAAACCCTGAGTGAGGCGATTGCCATCGGCTGTATGGTGTGCCTGAGCAGTACGGCATGCGTTCTGCGGGTGCTGATGGATAACGGGGAGATTGACAGCGTTTATGGGCGGAATTCGGTCGCCATTCTTCTGGTTCAGGATATGGCGGTAGTCCCGTTCGCCATATTAATGACGCTTTTAGCGGGCTCCGGAACATCAACCGAAATGATAATAATGATCGGTGAATTATTATTACTGGCGGCATTGCTAATCATTGTTTTATACATCGTCCTCAATAAAGTAGCGGTAAAGATACTCGGTTCGCTCACCTTGGATAGGAACCGGGAACTCTCGTTATTATTAGCCATTGTGGTTGGCCTGGGTTCAACCTGGTTATCCCATGCGGCGGGATTATCTCCAGCGTTGGGGGCCTTTGCAGCCGGGATGTTTCTGGGTAGTTCACCCTTCGCCGCACAAATCCGGTCGGATATATCGAGTTTAAGGGTTGTGCTGTTGACTTTGTTTTTCGGGGCGGTCGGAATGGTGGCCGATCCCATCTGGATTATTAAAAACTGGTACTTAGTGCTGGGAGCGTCTGCTCTGATTATTATCAGCAAAACCTTCATTGTGTGGATCATTTTCAAGTTTTTGGGGAAATCCAGCAGCATCGCTTTAGCTACCGGTTTATGCCTTTCGCAAGTCGGAGAATTCGCCTTTGTGCTCGGAACCATCGGTAAAGAGGGAGGCGTGATAGGAGAACCAACCTATATGATAATCGTCTCCAGCGCAATTGTGACGTTATTCCTGACGCCATATTTGATTGGTTACGCACCCCGTTTGGGAATCTGGTTTGAAAGCCTAAGTTCCAAAAAATCAACCATTAATCAAGATGAATTTATGGGAAGCGGGAAGTTGCCTCCTGAAGTAATCATTATTGGCTACGGTCCGGCTGGACAGGCTGTGGGTAATTCACTTGTGGATACTGGCAGACCTATCCTTATCCTGGATTTGAACGCGAAAGCAAAACAAGAAGCGGAGTTTTTGGGTTTCACAGGTCATATCGGAGACGCCCAGCAAATTGAAATCCTATTGCATGCCAATATAAGCAGCGCCAAAATCATTGTGATTACCCTGCCCATGAGATCTGCTGCCCTGACGGTACTGAAACACGTCCGTAATCTGGCGCCCAATGCGATAGTGGTAGTGCGCTCACGTTACAAACGACACCGCTTGGAATTTGAATTGGCTGGAGCGCATGCAATAATCGGCGATGAAACAGAGGTTGGCCGAAGATTATCCGAACATGTTCTGACGCAGTTGGAACCATGCGCGTAAAACATTCTTGTTTTAAAATATTAAACGAGATAAAAATTCTACATTAATTAACCGCTCTTGCGCACTATCTTGGACTGTAAACAAACAAAACGAGTCTTTTTTCAGTTTCAAGTCGAATTAGCGACTAATTGTGAACATGCATGAATAAAAAGTGGGGAGTATTGTTGACAAAACTGGATCACCTATGATATGATCTATCGATTCATAAATAATAGATTAATTTTTATCTATTATTTATGAAAAATTTTAATTCCGGGAGGTATTATGAGTATGAGTAAAAGTATTGGAAGTATCATTTTTTTACTGGCGGTTTGCTTAATTGCAGCCCCCGCCTATTCGCAAATTGGCGCTTTCTCAAACAGTATGGATATCGGCGATGTTGGCGCAGCCGGATCGGCTACAGCAGAGGATGCTGGAGCTGGAGGGGATTTTGGCGCGATTGAGTATGAGTACGTGATCCAAGCCAGCGGCGCGGATATCTGGGGAACGGCGGACGAATTCCATTTCGTATATATGGAAGTAGAAGGCGATTTCACTATTTTCGGTCGTACGGATATTGAAGTTGGTTCAGGTAATGCAGAATGGGCTAAATCGGGTCTCATGGTCCGTAATAACCTGACTCCTGGTTCCGCTTATGCCTATGCCATGTTTCGATCGAACATGGACTTCATGGCGCAGTGGCGTGATCAACAGGGTATCGACGCGTCATCCAGTGGTGACGATTTCATCGTTCCTGCCGATCAAATAGCAGATTATTATGGTGATACCACTACTTATACCATTGCATTGGAACGTCGCGGCAACACCTTTAGTTACTATTATGTATCTATGGAAACTGGTGAACGCGTACTTCAAGAAAGCCACGAAGTTCCCGATATGGGGAATCCCGTATATGTTGGTATGGCGGTTACATCCCATGAAGATGGTCAAATCTCAACTGGTTACTGGCGCAATGTAGGTATCGAATTCCGTTCCTTCAACATCTATGAAACCTTCTCCTATCCAAATGAAGATGCCGGTACAGGACTGGATGCGCTTTCTGCCAACGGTGGTCTAGGTTGGGCCGGTGACTGGACTGCTTCCGGCGCGAATTCTCCCAGTTCTCTGGATAGCGCAGTTCTCGAAGCAGGTCTTGTTGAAAATCAACCCGCTCCGGAATTCAACATAGGTGGTTATTCCGCGAAGATCACTGGTGATGCCGGTAATGGTATGGGACGTGCGATGTCACCCGAATCCTCTGGCGACATCTGGGTTTCCTTTGTCTTCCAGGAAGAAGGACCTGCGGCGGATCATTGGTCGGGTATGACTCTTTTCGCTTCTGATGGTTCTGAATCCAGTTTTATAGGTAAACCCTACAACGCAGAATTCTGCGGTATAGGCAACTTACCCGACGGTGATAGTTTAACCGATGTCGATTATACCGTACCCAATCATTTCCTTGTACGGATCGATCTCGATCCAAGTCCTGGTCAGAATGACAGCGTCTACCTATGGATCAATCCGGATGAAACCGACCGTCTTGACACCTATGACGCAGGCGGCGATCACAATGACGAGATCCTTGACATTGCCGAAATCCGCTTACGCCGTGGTGGAGCAGCGGGTTCTTCCTACTTCGACAATATATGGATCAGTTCAGACGATGCGTTGCCTCCCGCTGGCGCTGGCCGCGTAGATTTGACCTTCAACAATCCAGACCGTGATCCAGCTATTCCTGCTTGGGATGTTATTTCCATTGATAGATATGACGATGGCATCACACTCGTTCCTGGTTTTGGCCATGACAATGGCAACAACTACTATCTCGTCGTTACTGGTTATATCTATGAAGATGGCAGCAATGTGCCCAATGTTGCTGATGGTCTACCACCCGATCGTATGAGCGGTTTGAACGGTCACGTATTTGGTCCTTACAACAACGCCTCTCTTGAACTGGGATTAAAAAATTCCATAAAGTTCATGAACAACGATACACAGCGTGGTCCATTCACATTTGATATGGTGCCTCCAGGACATTATAAAGAACTACGTATGTCCGCGACGGTTGGTAATGGTTTTGGCGCATTAAAAACCACTCTCAACTTTGAAGACGGAAGTACGGAAGTGACTGAACTACACGCGGATGACTGGTTCCGGGATCCGACGGATAGTTCCTGGCAGTTTGCCGATGTGCGTTTGCTGATCAATGGTATGGACCGTTTGGAAGGTGATGCCAGCAGCTTCGCCAATCCTAATGATCCGGCCGTGAATGAAGACACGGCTCCTGTGAATCCGGATAAAGTTCTGGTTTCCGTAACGTTGGAATTGGATACCACTCGAAGCGCCGCCAGCCCTGGATTCAACCTGTATGATATCTGGGCATTACCTGCGGGTGATGGTCCAACTGATGTTGCAAATTGGTCATTATTCTAGTATTGCTTGTTTCGTATTAAGATTAACTTACGCCCCCAAGATTGTTTCAATCCTGGGGGCGTTTTTTGTCTGAAAACCAAGACAATTATTTTATCCATCGAATTTTCCAAACAAATAAAAACAGTGGATTCGTAATGTTAACGAATCCACTGTTTTTTATAAACTTACGAGGTTACAACTATTTCTTGAGTAAATTTTTTACCGCTTGGCTTAGCGTGGCTCCATTAAGTTTCGCGATTCCCGTAGTAAGAGGGATTTCCTTGGGGCAGACGCGGACGCAGTTTTGGGCGTTGCCGCAATCCTGGATGCCGCCTATGCCCATGATAGCATTCAAGCGTTCATCTTTATTGAATTTCCCGGTTGGATTCTGGTTAAAGAGAAAGACCTGCCCCAATGCAGAAGGCCCGACAAATTCCGAATCGGGAGTATATTGCGGGCATGAATCTACGCAACATCCACAGGTCATGCATCGCGAATACAGGTACATTTCCTCTTGATCAGCTGAAGCCTGACGAGGTCCCGGTCCAAGGTCGTAGGTGCCGTCAATGGGAATCCATGCTTTGACTTTTTTAAGCGCGTCGAACATTCGTTGTCGATTAACTACCAAGTCATGAATAATAGGGAACTTACGCATAGGCTCCAAGATGATTGGCTGTTCGAATTTATCGACTAGAGCGCTGCAAGCTTGTTGCGCTTCTCCATTAATAACCATCGTACAAGCGCCGCATACTTCTTCGAGACAGCTGCAATCCCATGAAACCGGAGTGGTTTTACGTCCATCGGTAGTAACCGGATTGCGCTGAATTTCCTGTAAAAGAGTGATCACGTTCATATTGGGCTGATAATCGACCTGAAATTCTTCCCAATAAGGTTCAGAGCGCTGATCTTTTTGCCGTTTGATTTTAATCTTAACCATGTTGGCCATTGCTATTTACCTCGCTACTATTATCAAACCATTATTACTGAAATCGTTTTTGCAGAGCATCAATCATACCGACGTGGAACCGGTTCAATCAAACTGGTATCGACTTCTTCGTAAGATATCTTCGGACCATCCTCAACCCATTGGGCGATAGTAGTCTTGAGCCATTTTTTATTAAGTTCTTTCCAGGTTTTGAGGAATGCTTCATATTCTGGAGATTTGACGTCCTTGGGCTGATCAAGTTTGCAATCGGGCTTGAGATGGCTGCCCCGGCATTCGTCGCGCAGAAGAGCGCCTTTGGCTACCACTTTGGCCAGTTCGATCATATTCCAGAGTTGATTGATGAATAGCACCGAATGGTTACGCGCTTTGCCAGTATCAAGCGAGTCGCATTTCTTCCATCGTTCGGTGTAATCGTTGAGAGAGTCGACCGTATCACTTAAGTCTTTGTTATTACGGACGATAGTGCAATTACGGATCATCAGTTCGCCCATTTCCTGATGAAGTTTGTAGGGATTTTCATCGCCATCCATAGACTTGATAGCTTCGAAGCGTTCCTGCCATTTCTTTTCTTCAGATTCAAACAGTTGACTGGAAACATCGTCTGCCGAACCTTTTAAGTTATTGCAATATTCGACCATAGCCGGACCAGCGACCAATCCCCCGGTCAAACATGATAGTAATGAATTCGCTCCCAACCTGTTGGCGCCATGATATTGATAATCGACCTCACCTACTGCGAAAAAGCCCGGAATGTTAGTCATGTGATTAAGGGGACTTTTCGGATCGAGAAGTCCATCAGGAGTCTTCTCGTAATCAACCCAAAGACCGCCCATGCTGTAATGCACAGCGGGGAAAATTTTCATAGCAATATCGCGTGGATCATCACCAGCGAATTTTTCATAGATTTCCATGATGCCGGCAAGTTTACGATCAAGCTCTTCGCGTGGAATATGAGTTAAATCGAGGTAGACCATATTGCCGCCGCTGATGCCGGATTCCTGATTGACGCAGATATCGTAAATTTCCTGTGCGGCGATATCGCGGGGAACCAGATTGCCGAAACGGGGGTATTTTTCTTCGAGGAAGTAGTAACGTTCTGATTCGGGGATATCGCCCGGAGCGCGTTCATCTCCCTTTTTACGGGGAACCCAGATGCGACCGCCTTCACCACGAGCGGATTCGGACATCAAGCGTAGTTTATCATAGCCGGGTATGGCGGTAGGGTGGATTTGGACGAATTCACCGTTGGCGTATTTAACGCCTTGTTGATAGGCCGATGAGGCCGCAGAGCCGGTATTGATCATGGAGTTGGTGGAACGTCCGAAGACCAGACCGGGACCGCCAGTGGCCAGAATAACCGCATCGCCCTTATATGATTCTATCTCCAAGGTATCAAGGTTAGTGGTAACTATACCCCGGCAAACGCCATTGTCGTCTTTTACCATACCGAGATATTCAAGATTTTCATATTTCTTGACCAATCCATCGACTTCAAACCGCCGAACCTGTTCGTCGAGCGCATAAAGCAGCTGTTGGCCGGTGGTAGCGCCGGCAAATGCCGTGCGGTTATATAGGGTGCCGCCGAAACGGCGGAAGTCGAGTAAGCCTTCAGGGGTTCGATTAAAGGTTACGCCCATGCGATCCATCAAATAGACCACCGCAGGCGCCTTGTAGCACATATCCTTACAGAAAGGCTGATGCGCCAGAAAATCGCCGCCTTTGACCGTGTCGTAAAAATGGATATCAGGTGAATCGCCTTCACCTTTGGTGTTAACCGCTCCATTAATGCCGCCCTGGGCGCAAACCGAGTGTGAGCGCTTGCAAGGAACAACGGAGAAAATATCCACATGATGACCCGCTTCGGCCAATTTGATGACGGTCATCAAACCTGCGAGTCCGCCGCCGACAACTAAAAATTTCGGTTGAGCCATGATCGTTTAACCTCTTTTTGGTAACCGGATTCTCCCAATATCAGATGAAAGCGCAAAGCGAAGTCATAAATAACACAAAGACGCCGATGCCTATGACGCTGCAAGCATATCCAGAAGCCATCTGCGCCCGTTCACCTACGGTAATCCCCCATTTAACCAGGAAATTCCAAAGCCCGTTGGCGAAGTGGAAAACGCACGCCGCAACACCGATAGTATAAAAGCCGATGTTAAACAGGCTGTCAAAATAGGTTTGGACATACGCAAAGCTGATATGCTCGATATCACCCTTAATGGCCCACTCCAACCTCAGTTTATAAACGTGATAGAGAATGAAGATAAAAGCCGCGATACCGGTCCAACGCTGGAAACTGTATAACCAGTTGCGCAGGTATCCGTAATATTGGATATTGGATTGCCCGAATATCCAAATATAAAATCCAATTAGCGCATGTATTAAAATTGGAGCGCCAATCAGCCCGAGTTCCATGCAATATACAAATGGAAGCCCTTGCAGAAAGGCTACCGCCTCATTGAATTTTTCTGGACCATAAAAAAAAGCCAGACTATTGGTGAAGGCGTGTTCACACAAAAAGGCCCCAACGGGGATAATGCCAAGCAGTGATTGAAAACGCCTAAGTAAAAATGGAGATTCTGGAACAGTATTCATTTCGCCTCCCAATTTCTTGATGCAATGGGATATTATTTCAGGTAAGCAAGTCATATAACAATAACAGATCAGCTAGTCATGTAAATTGCAGTTCGTGTTTTTGTCATAAAAAAAATTAAACTACGTATTCATAAGTATTTATAATAAATAGCTCAGACCAATCGAAATTCCTTCGAATGTCTTAACAGCGTATTCATTAATGAACTTATTGATATATAATAAGTTATAACTCTAATTCAAGAAAGGACAAGGCTTGTTCATGATTTTTATAGTGCCCATAATAGCACTATAAATAAGTATTATTATGTATATACTCAAATCATTTTTTTATTATCGATGACAAGTAAGATACAAGTGAACAGCGGAAGATTGCAAAAAGTATATAAAGACTTAATTATTGGGCTAATAATAATGCCAAGAGGTTTACATAATTAACTTACCTATTTGAGTTAACCTCTGTAAGAAGATAAAGAAACGGGAGTATCATGGTAAATCACACCATTCGAGGCAGCATAGTTACAAAAGATGAATATCTACAACATCACGAAATCATTATAAATGACAGCGATATCCAAGCAGTAGCCGCGCTTGATAAAATCCCGGTATCAAGCGGTTTAGAAACATTGATCCTACCAGGATTCCGGGATCAACATATCCACGATTGGGTGGGACAGACGATGGCGGCCACCCAACCGGAAGAAGCATTGATCGAGCGATTCGGGATAGTGATGCAATCATTAGCCCAGGATGGAGTTACAGGCGTTTATCTGGCCACATTCGGAGCGCCGCTGGAAATTCTGGAACGCTATTGTCACGCAGCCCGCAAGTGGATGGATCATCCAGACAATGGGCGAAACGGCGCAAAACTGCTGGGAATAAATATCGAAGGAACGTTTTTAAATGTAGAATGCCGCGGTGCGCAACCCGCAGAATATTGTTTGATTCCTTCTAAAGATGACTGCATCCATACTTTGGACAGATTATACAATACCGGATCGGTAAAACTGATCAACATTGCGCCCGATTATGGAGAACCTTCATTTAAACTCATTCGTCACGCCAGCGATTTGGGATTAATTGTCGGCGCTGGACATTCCAAAGCTTCAGCTGACCATATCCGCAAAGCGTATGAAGAATCTGGACTTAAGTTCATGGTACATTTCACTAATGGGCCAACCGGCCAGTCATTCAAACCGTTCGATGGCGGCGGCGCTTTTGAAGGCGCCATGGATTCGCCGATTCACAAAGAATTGATTGTCGACCGGAAGCATGTAGACGAACGCTACCTGCTGGATATTATCCGGCGCACTGCACAACGCTGGGGATTCGATAAAATCATTGCAGTGACTGATGCGCTATTCCCGATCAAACAAGATATCCCTGAAGAAGAGTTCGCAATCGGATCAACTATAGCAAAACGTGATTTAGCCGGGAATTTCCTAAGCGCTACGGCGTATTTAAACCTGGATGGTTCGAGAATTGCAGCGCCCCGGAACACGCTATGCAGCAGTCTTTTAAGCATGGATCGCGCCTTCGGTAATCTGGTTTCCATACAGACTCACCCGGTTCAGGGGCATTGGTATGATCACCCGGCCATGCCGCCTGAAATAGCCTTTGTGCGCGCTGCCAAACTTTGCGCCACCCATCAGGCTATGTTAGATGACAACTGCCGCGACGATGGCAGTATTGCAGTCGGCAAAAAGGCCGATCTGGTTGTTGGTACAATCAAGAAAAACGGTGATGAATATTCATTCAAAGTCCAGGAAACATATGTTGAGGGCGTAAAAGTTTTCGGCGCGTAATTAGAGTAATCGACAAGTACACATGATGCTTGTATTATGCTTTATGATTTTGAAATTTTATTCAATTTTATTTATGGAAGAATAAACGTAAATAGCAAAGAGGTTGATAATGGTAAAACTCGCACAACGAACGTCGCGCATTGACTCATCCGGCATCCGAAAAGTATTTGCGTTAGCCGCTGATTTGAAAGACCCATGCAATCTGTCAATCGGTCAGCCTCATTTTGATATTCCAGATGAAGTTAAGGAAGAAGCAATTCGGGCGATTCATTCAGGTAGGAACAGTTATACCCTGACCGCCGGAATACCAGAACTACGCGAGAAAGTTCGAGGCATCTACCAGGGACACGGGATCGATTCGGGCGAGGTAATGATCACCTCCGGAGTATCGGGCGGCCTGTTGCTATCCTTCATGGCCATGTTGGATGAAGGCGATGAGATAATCATACCCGATCCATACTTCGTCATGTATAAGCATCTGGTTAATTTTATCGGAGCGAAACCTGTTTACCTCGATACATATCCTGATTTCCAAATTGATGCTGATAAGATTGAAAGTTTGATTACGCCGCGCACTAAAGTAATTCTGCTCAACAGCCCCAGCAATCCAACGGGTACAGTCTATACTGAAGATACGGTCAAAGCGGTAACCCAAGTCGCCGCCAAACACGGCATATTGATTATCTCAGATGAAATTTATGAAGATTTTCTTTATGAAGATAAACTAATATCTCCAGCGCAATATTATCCGGATACTCTAATCCTATCTGGATTCTCCAAATCCTCAGCCATGACCGGATGGCGGTTGGGCTATGCTTATGGCAACCAAGAAATAATCAACGCCATGATCAATATCCAGATGTATTCATTCGTCTGCGCGCCCAGTTTTACCCAATACGCCGGACTGGTCGCGCTGGATATATCAAAAGAAGAGTTCCGCAATGATTACCGGGAGAAGCGGGATAAGATTTATGAAGGCTTGAAGCCTTACTATAACGTAGTAAAACCCGGCGGAGCTTTTTACATTTTCCCTGAAGCGCCCAATGGCGACGGCGACGCATTTGTAAAGAAAGCCATAGAGAACAATATGCTGATTGTTCCCGGAAGCGTATTTTCTGAGCGAAGCAGTCATTTCAGAATTTCGTATGCATCAGATAACAGAAATATCGAACGGGGCATCGAAATTCTTCAGCGCCTGGCCAAGGAATATGGTAAGGGATAAATAGTTCTAAAACGTTTTACGCAAGCATATATTTATTCAAAACATATAATTTGTACAAAGTCCCTTTTATTCTGGGACTTTGTACTATTGTTTGATCTGTTTTTTTTTGTAAACAATCCCCTTTAATTTCCACCAGCGATCCATTTATTATCCCGCAAAATACGACCGGAGTTCCAACGTCCACCCAAAACGGTGATATCGCCGCTGCTGGACAGGCCGTTACTGGGATCGTAACTGAAGATTGTTACGCCAAAGGGAAAGCCATCATTTCCATCAACCTGTTCATCAAGATCAGGACCGGCGGAAATTATGATATAAGCTTGAGCGGGCCATTGCTTACCTGCTTTTCCAGCATTACCTGATCCAAATTCGTAATTTGGATTATTTTCGGAGAAACTCTGCGTATGACCCGTTGCAAACGCATCCAGGGGAAGCGCAGACATGTAAGACATTGGGGTTGTTAATCGAAAAAGACCTCTTTGAGTAGTATCTGTGGGATAGTCATGATCTTCGACGTAACTGTTCCAATCAAGATAATACTGCTCCAACGATGTGGAGACGGCCTTCATATCGGCGGCGGTTCGAGCGATTTTGGCTTTCATTTGAGCATTAAGAAAATTTGGAACTGCAATAGCGGCAAGAATTCCGATGATGGCGACGACGATCAACAATTCAATCAGGGTGAATCCATATTGTTTTATTATATGCATGACAACTCTCCTGTCTATATATTAAGATAGCATCACATATAGAAACCACTATCCATAGACGTCAAAAACTGTCACGAAGCATATAATAAAATCTGTTTCATAAAATGGTGATAATAAACAAAGGTTATACAGGTAATGGAGTTAAGCAGTAGTAAAAAGATAACCGGCATAAATCACGTAGAGAGATACCAAAACAAAACCCTCGCGGCGCTGGAGACGGTATCCGGAGGAAAGGAAAGGAAATACCAGGAATGTTATCAGCAGCATCACCGATAAATCTATAACCGACTTAGACCAATTGACCGAAATGGGGCAGATAGTGGTAGTGATTCCCAGGATGCAGAGTACATTAAAGATGTTTGAGCCGACCAGATTACCTAAGACCATATCAGGTTCTCGCCTGATAGCAGCGATGATGCTGCTGGCAATTTCGGGCAGACTGGTTCCAAAAGCGACCAGGGTTAGCCCGATGACGTGTTTAGAAATTCCAATCTTTGTAGCGATGGCTGACGCGCCTTCGATAAGGTAATGTGCGCCGAATACCAGCATTACTATTCCTACAACGATAAAGACAATTGAACGTCCCAATTGAGGCGGCATCTTTTCGATTGTTTCTTCCAAAGGATGATTCTCAGAATCCTGACGGCTTCTACGAACCTGATAGAGCAGAAATCCAATTAGGAGAAATATAAAAAAAGCGCCTTCGCTTCGTCCGATAACGCCATTCCAGCAGATGGGAAAGAGCAAAGCGCCTGATAGAATCATGATTGGCACTTCACGCCGTATAAATTTACGCTGCGCCGCCAAGGGGAAAATGATAGCGGTTAAACCCAGCACTAGACCTATATTAGCGATATTCGAACCAACCACCGTGCCCAGGGCTATATCAGGTTCATCTTTTAAGGCTGCAACTAATGCTGAGAATAATTCGGGACAGGACGTGGCGAAAGCGACGACGGTAAGCCCGATAACCAGAGAAGAAACGCCCAAGGCGCGAGCTAATGAAGACGCTCCACGCACCAACCCTTCACCGCCGAAATATAATAATGCTGCACCTAAGAGAATATAAAGAATATCGAATAGCATGTTGTTAGATTCCTGTTGGATTATAAGAAGAAACGATTTCTATAATCATTATAACTGCGATTAAGATTTTTTCATCTGGTTCAAAATTTCACCGGATTATGGATAACTGTTGATTCATTGTTTTGACTAGAATTATTCAGGAATATTCTATTATAACTGGTTATTGGAAATTCCGGGCGCCCACAAGAGGCGTGCCCTATGTATTGTTGAAGAAAAAAAGTAAAAAACAACAAAATGCACTCTTAATGCTCAAGTTGCTCTTTTAATTCAGTAATCGAAGAGACTGGCTGACGACAGGAGAAATCCTGACACACATAAGCAGTGGAAGAGCCATTCAACTGCGTTTTGCCTTCAACAACTTGCGCGAGTGATGTCAGTTTCTCGGCCACTGCCGGGTGGGAATATAGTACAACCTTGTTAGGATAAAAATCAGCAAAGATTGAATGCTGCATTTCGGTTAGACTCACGTCGTCTTTGCCAGCCAAAACGATTTCCTGCGGCGCTCCAAGATGGAAATCCAAGGCAGCCAGCATCTGAGTAAAGACGCTGGGCATACGACTTAGGCTAGTTGAGAAGAAGGCCAAACTCTGATGGGCTTTTTCGCGGAACCCTGCATCTCCTGTCATCTCCGAGATACGCAGTAAACAGAGAATGGCTATGGAGTTACCGGAAGGGATAGCGTTATCCATTGGATTTTTTGATCGCGCAATCAGTTTTTCATGATTATTCGAAGTAAAAAAGAATGCGCCCTGCTCATCATCCCAGAAACGGGTAATCATCACTCTCGACAAATCTATGGATTGTTTAAGCAATTCAGGATTGCGACTCGCTTCATAGGTATCCAGCAGCCCATGAATCATAAACGAGTAGTCGCTTAAAAAGCCGTTTATATGAGCGCGGCCATCTTTGTAGGTATGATACAAGCCTGATTCATTCGATAGATTTCTGGATATAAAACGGCTGGCGTTGCTGGCTGCATCGATATATTTAGGCTCGGCCAAAGCATTACCAGCAAAAGCCATGGCTGAAATCATTAGACCGTTCCAGTCCGTCAGGATTTTCTCATCGCGTCCCGGTTTGATTCGTTTTTCGCGTTCATGGAAAAGTTTCTTTTTGGCTTCATCAATAATTTGTAATAATTGCTCACTGGAAATTCCGAAAGCCTTTTCTATTATTGCAGCATCTTCCGGTCTGTGCAGGACGCTGGTTCCCTCTTCAAAGTTGCCGCCTTTTTGAAAACCGAAATACCGCATGACAATTGGTGCATTTTCTTCACCGACAACCCCAGTGATCTGTTCTGGAGTCCAACTGAAAAATATTCCTTCCCGGCCTTCACTGTCAGCATCCTGCGCCGAATAGAAGCCGCCTTCAGGCGACGTCATTTCGCGCAGGACGTAATCCAGAGTATCTTGCACAATCTTTTTATAAAAGGGATTTTTGGTAAATTGATAGGCTTCGGTGTAGGTTTTGGCCAGCAGAGCATTATCGTATAGCATCTTCTCGAAATGGGGAATCAACCACTGAGCGTCGGTTGAGTATCGATGAAATCCTCCACCTATCTGATCATACATCCCGCCTCGGGCCATTTTTTCCAGACTAAATTCGGCCATCTGCAAAACTTTTTCATCTCCAGTCTTTTTTACGTATCTCAGCAAAAGGGCAATATCCATGCTGTGGGGAAATTTAGGAGCGGGACCGAAACCACCGTAGGCCGGATCAAACCTGGCCGATAACTCTTTGACGCAATGTTCTATAGTCGAATAATCCACCTTAGCGTCACTCTTAGGCGTAGCCATCATCTCTTTAATGCGTTGGGTAAGTTGTTCAGCGCTCTGGTTAATTTCCTGGCGATGGGCTGTGTAGAATTCTCCGACGGATTTAAGCAGACCGGGAAATCCGGGACGACCTTGCATATCCCGGGGTGGAAAATAGGTACCACCGAAAAACGGCTTAAGATCAGGAGTTAAAAAGACGGACATCGGCCACCCGCCCGAACCGGTCATGGCCTGCACGGCGCTCATGTAAATCTCGTCCAGATCGGGGCGTTCTTCGCGGTCTACTTTGATGCAGATGAAGTATTGATTCATCAGAGCGGCGGTTTCGAGATTTTCAAAGCTTTCGCGCTCCATGACATGACACCAGTGACAGGCGGAATAACCTATGCTGAGAAAGATAGGCTTTTCTAACTCACGGGCTTTTTGCAATGCAACGTCTCCCCAGGGATGCCAATCAACCGGATTATGGGCATGCTGCAGAAGGTATGGGCTGATTGAATCGATCAATCGATTAGTGTGCATGAATTCTTCAGTAGTATTCATCGGATTTTCCTTTTCAAAACCGCTTGATCCCGACATAAAGGATATTGTAAAAAGCAGAAAGGCTAATATCAGCGAATTCTTTAATATTTTTATTTTTTTGATCTATAACCGGTGTTTGTGCATTTTATCCAGTATAAATAAATTCTACTCAATCGATAATATGAAGCCAACAAAACAGAGATTTGAGACGCGATTGGAAATGATAGGGACGCCGTACAAAAAAAGATGTACAATAATTGAAGTCTCAGCGCACTCCGAGGATTGAGTCAAAAGATGGTTTAGGCTACAATCCGCATTCGCGGCGGTAATAATACGTTGCGATGGTAAAGACAATATAATTCGGGGCGTAGCGCAGCCTGGTAGCGCAACTGCTTTGGGAGCAGTGGGTCGGGAGTTCGAATCTCTCCGCCCCGATAATTTAAGTAATTCATATTTGGTCATTTAGAGTTTTTCTAAATGACCTTTATTTTTGTCAATTATCCATATTGTGCAATGATCGTGCAATTTACTGATTAATAACCAGTCTTGATCCAGACAAGATTGATATATCAGAGTGAACTTTCCATTTTGTGATCTCTGCCTCAATATACTTAATAACATTATCGCATTAAAGGAATGAGCCTTTTATCTTCATTTCCGAAATTATGCTTCTTACGAATTGTATTCGGAGCGTATCCAACATACCAGGATTCTTCATGAAAATGGTTAATCCATGGTCCTAGACAAGGGGAGACTTTAGCCAGCATTCCTTTGGACTGTTGTGACAATAGGGATTACTGCTGTTTAATAACAATGCGTTGTTCGGAACCAAGCGGCATCTCTTGTACTTCACCGTCGAGTCGAATGACTAGCGATAATCCAATTGGTACTGACTCCACCGCCACATCAACTTGGATTCCACCATTTTCGTGTGGAGCAATCACGACCGATAGCCGCGAGTTTTCTGGCGTCGGCAAACGTAATCCCTTGATCGCAATACGACACCTACGAAGTTCAGGGACCAGAAGCGGTGCAATGCTCAGGCGCTTATTCACTGCATCATAGTCAATGCCAAAAACATGCTCAATCACCGCCTGAATGTACTGAGAAGCCGACCAACCGTATCTCATGACACCCTCTCCCTTACCTTTGGATGGCGTCACATATTCGGCGTAATTTGCGTTAAAAATTCTTACGGTGTCCCACGCCAGTTGGGCTGCGAGTTCGTCATGTCCGCAATCTCGCAGACCAAAAATTACCGGTATATTGCGCATCGTCCAGATGTCGCCAAACCATGCCCGACCGTCGTAGGTACCTTCAGCCTCCACATAGTCCTGCTCCGTCTTCGCAAGGCTCGTTAGCGGTCGGATTCCCCAATTGAAAAGTGCTGGATCAGTCAGTTTCTGCAAGAGACGCGCGACGCGTTCATCAGGTGCGATGCCAAGTCGTAATGGATCAAACGTCGATACGATCAGACGTTTACTGCGAGTCAGCGTCTTTACATTAAAGTTGTAGTATGCTCCGTCTTCCTCATCCCAACAATACTTATTGATGGCATTCTTCAGGTATTCAAAAGCCTTCTGGTATCGATTCGCCGCATCGATCTCGCCCACCCACTCCGCAAGTTTACTCACATAGGAGCATCCAATCGCAACGGCCACCTGCAGATCTACTGGAGCCATTGTCTGCGGAGTATCGATAGGCTCACAAAAGGTTTCCTCAAAAGCATAGGTAATCAAACCCGTTTGAGTATCATGCTTGACTGGAGAAAGCCACCAATCCAGATACTTGCTGAGAACCTCAAACGCCAATCGCCTTACTCCGTCATCGCTGCTGCGCCGTGCTATCCGATAGCCCACCTCAAAAAGACGTGGGATGCTACTCGCCAAGGCTGGCATTCCCCGGCTTGGGGCGCCACCCCACAGATCGATTCTGCCATCCGGATTTTGCGATTGCACTGAAGCGAATCCCCTAAGCACTCCTTCTGCGAAAGATTGGTTGACCCACTTTGCCCCATCGCACGTCAAAGACGAATCCAGTTGCCACCAGTTTTCCCCATAGGCGCCACCTGGCCCCATGACCGGCTCGGTAAAACCATGTACAGGCGCATTGTTGATCAGACATTCGTCAAGCACCTTGAACGCATCGGCAAATGCCGACTGGTCAATATCTGGCAGCGTAATCCGGGGAATGACAGTAGCGCTAATCACATCCGGACGCGCCTTTGTCGGGGCCGGAGCCCCATCAGTCAGGGCAATCCGCGAGATCCACATGTCGCCCGAAGTTCCAATCAGCGCCGGTAATATGCGTATTTGGTCTACAACACCCGACCATCGGTTATCCATGTCGACCACTACATCCTGCCACTTGTCGCACATAGGTTGCATTGTGAAACGCACGGTTCCCGCATTCTCATCCGGTGCTGATGTCGTGCGCCAGATGAACAAGCCATCCGTTTCAGGAGATTGGTTCAAGACACGCAACCTAACCTTCGTGGCGTATGCCGTATCTATACCGAGACCTGAGGGTGATACCAAAGATAACGGAGGATGCGGAAGCCAAATGAGTTGACGCCACGTTAACTCCTGCGTATGTTCCGGCAACATTTGGATATGCAACCAAATCCCACTTCCCATAACGGATCCACCTAACGCTGACGGTACATTCCAGCCCTGTTGATCGTTCCACCTATCAAACTCCCATGACTTGAATATCGTCGGTTCGGCTTCTGCAATCGATCCCACTATTAACAAAAAAATAAATGTAAGCATGAGCAACATGGCTCTCTCCGTCCTGGATTATTGATTGTTGCCAATGAAGGCGAGTTGATCAGAATTCATTATGAGTATGCAACAGACCAAATACATACTATCTATAGATGTCAAACTTACATCCAACAATTAATACTTTCCTGCTATTATTGAGGTTATATTCTTACATTATTTCATCTTTGTATCACACATATCTAAGAATGGAACCAATATGGATATAATTCAAGCGGAAATTCCATTGATCTTGAAAGATTTTATATTGTGGGCTTGATGAGCGGGAACAACTCGCATCCAACAAATGCGAATTTTGGTAGGAAGGGAGAATCATTTTTGATAGGAAATCAACTCGGATATTAATCCTTCGCCTGATGCGAATAGAGGTAATAAGGTCTGCGGAATTTGTTAACTCCCTCACGCACTGGAGAGTCTCTCAATCTCAGGATGATTTGCTTCCCAACCAGATTATCCTAACAAAATCCCGCGAGAACCACGGGTGAGTTCAGGAAGTCTGATCCTGGAGCATTCTGATCCATAGTAACGAATTGTAGTAATGACAAATATACCCTAATCAATTAGTTATGATCACTTAGACTTGCTTACATATTAAAACGCCTTATCTACGGATACATCAGTAGAAATTGGTTGTAACTTCGCGATACCTAGATAAGATCTAAATCAAAATTTATTAGAATTAAAAATCTTAGATATCAAGGCATGCGTTTACATAATCATTATACTTGAAAATTTTAGCCTTACTCCTTTACTAAATAGGGAATTTCAAATTTTGAGATAATCATTAGATCCAAGGAGTGATATTCCTATTCAAAATCGAAAATCCCTGATATTCTATCACCTAGTATTACAAGATATTATACCGTATTGAGACTAAATTATTATTATGCTATTGATATCCTTCTTCAGGAGGCATCGTGACTCGAATTCTGCTTCTATCTGTTACTATAGCCACATTATCAATCTCTGTTTCCTTTTCTGAACCTGATTCAGCATTTCTTGAATCTCTCTCACCCGAAGCCCAAGCGTGGCTCGAAGAAAACCATACAATCACCGTTGGTTGTGAAACCGACTGGGCGCCCTATGACTTTATCGATAACCAGGGACGGTACCAGGGGATTGCGGAAGAATACCTGAAAATCATTTCAAAACGCACAGGCCTTCAATTTAAATTCCATATTGAAAAAAGTTGGAATACGCTACTACAATTGGCGAGAGATCGAAAAGTTGATATTTTACCAGCGCTGTACCGTAATTCAGAGCGGGAAACATTTTTGCTCTATACACCCTCCTATAACAGGGTAACAAATTTTGTTTTCACACTTGCCGGGCAACAGGAGATACAGAGTTTTGACGACCTGAAAGGCAGAACGGTTGCTCTGGTAGAAGGATACAGCACCGTGGAGGAAATGAAAAGCGGGCATCCTGCTATTCCCATAATCACCCGACTCTCGATCCGGGAAGCATTGCTTACACTCATTACGGGAACGGCTTCTGCTTATATTGGTGATATTAACTCGACTGGTTATGCGATTAACGAATACTCACTTAGCGGGATTGAAGCCACTGTCCCCGCTCCGTTCGACTCACTTGATGTTCACATGGGCATACGTAAAGACTGGCCGGAATTGCATGAAATCATCAGCGTGGTATTGGATGATCTTTCAGCCGCCGATCACAACCGCATCAAAAGTAATTGGATCCCGTTCAGCCTGGCGGCAAAAATTCAAGCCGACGCGAAGACCATTGAACTAACGGATGAGGAAAAAGACTGGCTGGAAGAGCATCCGGATATCCGTTTTACTGGCGCTCCGATGTGGCTTCCATACGAATCTTTTACCGGTGAAGGTCAATGTATCGGAATTGTTAATGATTATCTCACTCTTATCGAAGAGCGTTTGGGAATAACCATTCAGCGTATATCCCCGCCCAGTTGGAGTGGAGCGATTGAGATGGCGCTGAATAGTGATGTAGATATTATTTCTCAAACTGTCGGTTCCACAACTCTCCAATCCAAGTTTGATTTCGTAAAGCCTTATATATCGAATCCCATCGCTGCAATCCGTAAAAAAAGTGATATCTTTGTCACTGATCTCAATCAAGTTTCTAGTGGGAGCATCGCTGTCATAAAGGGCTACGGCTACCTGAACCGTCTATATAAGACTTGGCCTGATATCAAGTTTCAGGAGGTCGAGAATATAGAAGAAGGTTTGAAAGCCGTCTCAAGCGGACAGATTGATACGCTGGTTTGTGCGCTTGGATTAGGCAGTTACATGATTAAAGAGTTGGGCATGCACAATATAGAAATTGCGGGAACGCTGGGAATTGATATGGAAATCACCCTGGCCGTACGGCAAGACTGGCCCCTGCTTCGCGATATTATCAACAAAGTCCTTCAGTCTATGGAACCGGAAGAGCACCGTGATATCCTCAGCCATTGGGATCGCAATGATGTTTTTATTCAAAGGATTGATTACGGCCTTATTTTCCGCATTGTTGGCGGTTTTGTGGTTTTATTGGTTATAGGATTATGGTGGAACCGGCGGCTTTCGCATGAAATTCATGCGCGTAAAAAAGCGGAAGAAGAACTGGTTCATGCACGATTAGCCGCTGAAGACGCCAACCATGCCAAGAGTTCCTTTCTCGCTAACATGTCTCACGAAATCCGTACTCCCATGAATGCCATAATCGGTTTTTCCCAGTTATTACAACGGGATCCGGTATTGGGCAGCGAGCAACGGGAGAACCTTGATATTATCTGCCGCAGCGGCGACCACCTTTTAAACCTGATCAACGACATTCTGGATATGTCTAAAATCGAAGCGGGACGCATCCAACTAGATGAATCCAATTTCGATTTGCATCGCGTAATCAAAGATATGGAAGATATGTTTTGCATGCGCGTGGAGGAGCGGGGGCTTTCATTATTGATCGAGCATGTTGGTGAAGTCCCGCGCTATATACGAGGTGATGAGAAGAAAATTCGTCAAATCATCGTAAACCTGCTGGGCAACGCCGTAAAATTCACTCATGAGGGCGGCATAAGTTTACGAGCTGGTTTTGAAAGTAAGAATGAAAGCAAAGGTTCTTTAATTATCGAAGTGGAAGATACGGGAGTCGGTATTGCTGAAGATGAAATAGGGAAACTCTTTTCAGCGTTTTCACAAACTTCCAGTGGTGTGAATTCCCAACAGGGAACGGGCTTAGGCCTAGCCATCAGCCGGGAATTCGTCAGGATTATGGGAGGGGAACTTACGGTTCGAAGCAAGGTGGATGTTGGCACTTGTTTCGGATTTGATATTTCCGTGCCTGTGGTTGGCGCCGGAGATGTGAAGGATCAGTCAATTTTTACTCCAACTCGCGTAACCGGCATCCAGCCAGGACAGCCCGCCCATACGCTTCTGGTAGTTGATGACAAAGAAGAAAATCGGAAATTACTTACAGAATTGTTGGAGAGGGTGGGCTTTATTGTAATTGAAGCGGTGAATGGTGAAGAAGCCATTCGTTTGTGGCGGGAACAGAAACCATCTTTGATATGGATGGACTTACTAATGCCGGTCATGGATGGAATCGAAGCCACCCGTATTATTAAGAGAGAATCAGAGGGAATCGGGCCTATCATTGTTGCTCTTACGGCCAGCGCATTTGAAGATGACCGTAAGAAGGTGATTGAAGCGGGTTGCGATGATTTCTTGCGCAAACCATTCAAGGAATCTGAGATATTCGACCAGCTTCACAAGTATTTGAATATAGAATTCATTTATGAGGGTGGGGAATCTGCGGGTGATTCCAATGAAATTCTTCAGAGGATTCGGGCGGCGAAATTCGAAACGCCCATATTAGTAATTGACGACCTGCCCATGAACCGGCAGGTTGCTAAAAAACAACTTGATGCATTCGGTTTACAATGTGAGACGGCGAACAATGGGCGGGAAGGCCTTCAACGCGCCCAAAACGGAACTTATCTTCTCATCTTCACTGATATTAATATGCCGGAAATGAACGGGTACGAGTTCGCCCAGGCCTATCGTGAGTGGGAAGCCGAACGCGGCACACGCATGCCTATAATCGCTATGACCGCGAATGTAATGAAAGAAGATGTCGAAGCCTGCTTTAAAGCAGGAATGGACGATGTCGCAACCAAGCCGATTACTCTCGAAAGCCTTGCCCAAAAACTCTCTCACTGGCTTCCCCAGGATCAAATTCCTGTGGAGGCGCCTGACGAACGGGAAGAAACGCCGATCCTGACTGAGCCTTTCCGAATGGACGAATCTTCTCCACCCGCCGAATCCAATTCCAATGTAGAGGTCTCTCCACCGGTCGATTTAGAACAACTCAAGGAAATCCTGGGGGAAGAGGATGATGAAGGATTGGTAGAAATGCTCGAATATTTTGTTGAGGACTTTGATGGACTCATGCAAAATATCGAAATAGCCTTTGAATCAGAAGACCGTTCAATGCTTCGCGATAACGCGCATAGCGCCAAAGGTGGAGCCGGGAACGCAGCCGCTATGACTTTATCTGAAACAATGAAACAATTACAACTGGGCGCTATGGAGCAGTCGTGGGATGATCTTCGTTCGGAATTTCAAACCGCCCGAGAACAATACAGCGAAGTTGAAAATTTTATCGTAACTCTAAAAAATAAGAGGTAAAACCGATGGGCGGTATTACATTTCCCACCCGTACATTTCTAATTGTAGATGACCATAATTTCTCCAGGATTACAGTTTTGCGTTTGTTAAAAAACATGGGCGATCCGCAAACTTATAGCGCAACCAATGGTATAGAAGCTCTTAGCCTGTTAGAAGAAAGATCGCACAGCATCCATTGCGTAATTGCCGATTTCAACATGCCTATTATGCATGGACTGCTGTTGTTGAAGCATATCCGTACCGGCCATAAAAACATCCGTCGTAATCTGCCCGTATTGATGTTAACCGGTCACAGTGACAGCGCCTTGGTGGAGCTGGCCATTCAACTGGACGTAAACTCTTTTGTCTTGAAACCGGTTACCAAACAAACTTTGACCGACCGGCTTCTGCGCATCTTCAAAACGCATGATCCAATGGATGATTCCAGTTTGAAAGAGATATCCGAATACGAAGCCTTGGATGTTGATACGCGTATTCGGGATATCCTGGAACATAACGCGTCATCGCAGGTTGAAGATTCCTCTATAGTAAAAGAATCCGGGCAATGTGTGATTATTTCTCACGATGTCATGACCATTAATATCAATGACGCCAAATCTGGACAGGTTCTAGCGCGTCCGGTGTGTAGCAAAGATGGTAATCAAATTTTTGTTGTTGAAGGAATTACATTGAATATTAAACATTTAGAAACACTTCGGGATTTGGGCGATATGGGAATGATTGATCCGATTATTACTGTTTCCAAGCCAACCTGATGATAATAGATAAAGGGAAAAAATTCATAAACGCACCTTAAATATAGAAACCGATGTTAATATTAAAACGGGTATGCCAGTTATCGTCTCCACCAGAAGAAAAAGATTCAGTCCAATCAGGACCTAACCAGGAATGATTTCGACCGGACGCCACGTCGAAATATATGAAAAAGTTCCCGGCGGACACGGATGCTCCTACAACATTTTGCCAACTGCTGAGAAAATCTGCTTTGTCTTTATGCATAAAACTGAAATCATCATAAAATGTCACTGAATCTACAAACGAATCTTTAATTGGAATTGTGTAACCTATACCGACTGTGTATATGCTGGCGCTGCTGGCGACTTGATATGGAAAATCATAAGCCCCCATTAACACGAAATCATCACGTTGACCTATAGGATTACGCAAGGAATTTTCATAGCGGATTATTTCGAACATGGCATTCCATCGATTCCATGTTTCGTTGAGATGTAGAGCGACTGCGTATTGATTGCCGTCGTCATGCGTCAAGCGGTTGTGGATTTGACCTAATTGTAACGATACGCCCAATTCGCTGGCGTGATTTTCAGAATGAGTCCAGGTATAAGCGTATCGCAGGTTGAACTGATTTTTTTCTTCATTTTGTGCGAGGCCTTCAGTAACCAGATCGTATGAATATCGAGCGCTGTCGTTGCTTCTTCCGTTATAATGCCCTTCATCTTCAGCATAATACGCAAGGTGGAAGTTCCAATTGTCATCCTG
This sequence comes from bacterium, assembly GCA_963662285.2. Lineage (GTDB taxonomy): Bacteria > Hinthialibacterota > Hinthialibacteria > Hinthialibacterales > Hinthialibacteraceae. The sequence goes on along the minus strand of CAXXMV010000002.1, from coordinate 950,802 downwards.
GTGTATGTATTTTGCTCCAAGATCGTAATCGTCTTCCAATCCAACATAATAAGGGAGTTGAAAAAACCAGTTATGCGATGCGTAGGGTAGTATGCCGAAAGGAACCTGATGAACGCCGAGATGTATTTGGTCTGATTCTGTAAAACGATATCCCAGCCAACTATGATGTAACATGTGAGTACTTCGCTCGATGTCCTGATAGTAATAATATCGATATTCGGCGGAGCCAATGAAATCCTGCATTTCGAACTCAAGGTTCAAACGTACAGTATCCAAATCCAATCGTTCTAAGTGATTCCAATCTTTATAAAACAAGTTCGCACGTACTGCTCCACCAAGTTTGAATGGACCAACTTCAAGTTTTTCAACCTGTGCAAATGTATTCAAATTAGTGGATAGCAGTAAGATGGCATAAGTTACAAGAAAGAATAAAGGAAACTTAGAAGCGCCCAATTTTTTTACAGGGATTCTCATATAGGAATCCTTCCAGTAGAACTATAGTTATATCAAAATCGATTTTTCAGTATATATAATATATTGACTAGAAACAAGAATTAGAGAGATTCTATTGAGTGTACTATTCATTCAATTGCATTATGAGATAAACAGGATTGTCAAACCAAATGTCGATGAGCGCAAATGGCGGTTGGATTTCAGGATGACGCTCAAGCGGCATGGTGATCTCTCAATAAAAGAAAAACAGCTGGAAATGGCTATTTTCAAGCGGTGTGAAGAAGCGATTTCGTGTAAAAATGTTTGCTCACAATTGGGTGTAAATCGTAAATCATAAATCATAAATCATCACTGTTCAATATATTCTGAATCCTCTTATGCGGATGCAAAAGCCTTGTACTTGATCATTAACTAAATTTATACAATCAAAATCACCTGAGCCAATCCCCCTTGATACAGTCAAATCCACCGTTGTGAATTATCTGCTATACAAAATCAAACAGATATGATATATATGGCGATATATTATGATTTTAGAATAATTTTAGAATTTGACTTTTAACCAGAGTATGATTATCTTATCGAAAAACGAGAGCGATTGAGTTTGCAATCCTTATTTATACTAAGAAACATGACATATTTTCATTCATAAGAACCTGTTAATTTACTATTTTATTTTTATAAAGGTCTATTTCTTATGTTCCGATTCAAGTATTGCCTTATTACTAGTTTTTTATTCCTTTCATTATCGTCTTATTCAGCTGATTTTTTTCAACCGTTAATCCCGCCAAGAGGATTACAGGTTATTGTGCATCGGGGGATTACCGAATCCGCTCCAGAAAATACAATCCCTGCTTTGCAGGCCGCGATTGACGCAGAAATAGAATGGGTTGAGATCGATGTTCGTTTAAGCGGCGACGGGCGTCATATGCTTTTACATGATGCCACACTCGACCGAACGACGAATGGCACTGGACGCATCGCTGATATTGATTTAGAAGCGTTAAGACAATTAGATGCAGGCGCCTGGTTTGCGCCTCGTTATGCAGGCGCCCGGATTCCAACCCTGAATGAAGCGCTGAAATTCTGCCAGGGGAAGATAAACCTATACCTCGATTGTAAAACTACTGATCCGCAGCAATTAGTTAATGAGATAATCGAAGCAGGGATGGAACGACAGGTTGTAGTTTTCGATTCCCCGGAAAAATTAGAAGAGATCAATCGGTTGTCAAATGGGAAGATTGCTGTGATGCCAAGTATCAATGAGCGGTTAGATGCGGCATACTGGATAGAACGGCTTCATCCAGCATCGGTAGAAATTCATGCCGATTTGCTCACAGCTGACTTGGTTCAGGCCTTTCATAAATCCGGGGTGATCGTCCAGGCGCAAACCCTTGGAAAACGCGACAATCCTCGCGTTTGGCGTAATTGCTTCAATATGGGCGTAGACTGGATTCACACCGATTATGGAGAAAACGTATTATCTGAATACCTTGATTACCGAACCGGTGGAAAGCGTCCCGTCAAAGTTGCATCTCATCGAGGCGCCAACCAGTTCGCCCCGGAAAATACTTTAGCCGCTTATAAAAAAGCCATTGAACTGCGAGTGGATTATTTTGAAATCGACGTGCGTAGGACCAAAGACGGCCATTTAATTTCTCTCCACGACCGAACCCTTGATCGGACTACTAATGGAACCGGCCCGGTGAACCAAATCTCTTTTGATGATCTTCGAGCGCTTTCCGCCGGGGCATGGTTCGGCGTTGGTTATAAAAATGAGAAAGTACCCACCATCGAAGAAATTTGTATATTGCTCAATCAAAGTAGTTCTCAAACCATTGCTGAACCAAATCATCGTGACGTGAATCTTTATGTGGACTGCAAAGATATAGACGCCGAAAAACTTATTGCCGTTTTACGAACCTACCAAAAACTCGATGGCGCAGTTTTTTATGGATCGCCTGAAGTTCTCTTGGAAATACGCCGCTTGGCGCCGAACGCAAAGCTAATGCCTTCCCTGGGACAACCAGCCGATTTGAATCCTCGCGCTGAGCGAATCAAGCCTTTCGCTTTTGATACAAGTTGGTCTATCCTCACAAAATCACTGATAACCCAGGCGCATCAAAAACAAATCCAACTATTTTCCGACGCTATGGGAGAACATGAAACCGTTGAGCATTACCGCCAGGCAATTCATCAGGGACTCGATACCATTCAGACGGATCGCATTCCCAGAGTCTACCGCGCAATAGAATTGGAATTTTTATATTAGTGATTTAGCGTTCATCTTCTATGATAAGATAATATTTTTAACCTCAATATCACCAAATCGAACGATCCGATAAATAATGCAAACTTACACCCCGAAGCAATTTGAGATTCCCTGGCCCTATACCGGTGCAATTTTTGGCCAAGAAGAAGAAAGGGTATTGGTAGAGATTATTCGAGACGCGATTGAAAAACGCCGTCCACTGGACCGTCGTTCTCCAGAGATCGTTGAGTTTGAAAACCAATTCGCCGCGTATATAGGCGTGAAGCACGCGATTACGGTGAGTTCGGGCGGCACTGCTTTGGAATTGGCAACTCGGCTATTGGACATCGGACCGGGTGATGAAGTCCTTGTTACTGCACTGACGTTTAAGGCTACGGTGTTGCCAATCGTCTTGGCTGGAGCGCGGCCGGTTCCAGTGGATATCGATCCAGATAGTTTAAACGTTGATTTGAATTTACTCGAAGCGAGTATTACCTCAAACACCAAGGCGATTTATGTGATTGACTACGCGGGCCTGCCGCTTGATGCGAATGCCGTAATGCGAATCGGCCATAACTATGGAATCCCGGTTCTCGAAGATGCGGCTCATGCACTAGGCTCGGTGTATAAGGATGTGAAATGCGGGGCATGGGCCGATATTTCATGTTTTAGTTTTCAATCGCAAAAGAACATAAGCACACTAGGTGAAGGAGGAATGCTGACTACCATTCACCAGGAATATGCTGAACGCGCCAGGAAATTGCGCAACTACGATCATGATGAACAAGCGGGAAGCAACTATCGGCTATCAGCGGTGCAATGCGCGATTGGGATCGAACAACTGAAACGCTTGGATAGCGTTAATGCAAAGCGCAGAGCAATCGGGCGAAGAATGTCCAAAGCCTTTCAAGGTATTGAAGGATTTATCACGCCTTTTGAGCCGAAAGGCATAACGCATTCGTATCATATGTACCCCTGTCGGCTTGACTCTTCTGTGTTTGGTGCAACGCGTGAAGCGTTGCGACAAAAAATATTGACTGATTACGGCATCGAAACATCTTTTCAATATGAACCTTGGTACGATTTTCCAGTTATTGCGAAGGCGGTTGGGGATTTTCAACCCTGTCCAATCATGGAGCAAGTGGCTCAAACCCTTTTTGGATTGCCGATTTTTCCAGGTTACACAGAGGATGAAGTAGGCTACCTTATTTGGGCTGTTCAGGAAATATTGAAATCATTATAAATCTGACTCAAAACTATGAATTCTGCAACCAATCATAAGACAGGTAACATATCGAAAACACTGCCGCCTTTGCAAAAAGAGCAAAGTAAGTGGCGATGGCGGATTCTTATAGCCACCTATTCCAGCTATGCAGGATACTATCTTTGCCGGAAAGCATTTTCAGTATGTAAAAAAAGTATCGGCGACGAATTTTCACTTGATGCATTGGGTGTAGCGCATATTTGGACAGCATTTTTAGTTGCCTACATGGTAGGCCAGTTTATTAATGGTATGTTAGGGCGGAAACTTGGCTCCCGTATTCTTTTACTGACGGGGATGGCTATTTCCTTGGGATGTAACATCATTTTCGGCTTTGCCAATTCGTTCGAAACGTTTGTGGGTTTCATGATTTTAAACGGTCTGGCGCAAGCCAGCGGTTGGCCTGGCAATGTGGGCGGAGTGGCGCATTGGCTGCGGAAAGAGGAACGCGGTCGAATCATGGGAATCTGGAATACCAATTACCTCGCAGGAAACCTGGGTGTTAAATTTCTGGCTGGATTCATGCTTGGATATACGGGATGGCGTACAGCATTTTGGGCTTGTTCCGTTGGCATGGGTTTGATCTGGCTCGTTGTTTATTTCTGGCACCGCAACTGCCCGGAAGATGTCGGTTTAGAACCTATCATAACCCATGATGATGAAGCGCAAATCAATGAAAAAGAGAAAAAAATTAATCCTGCCTTAAATATGACTTTCGGTGGTTTTTTCCGCGTGTTGAGTAATCCCGTGATTGTTTGTATGGGCCTGACCTATTTCACCTTAAAGTTTTTGCGCTATTCATTGGATTCCTGGCTGCCTTATTTCTTGACCGTAGAAAGCCATTTATCCGGCGAGCTCGCTGCGTATTATTCGTCAATCTTTGATTGGGCTGGTTTTGCCGGAGTGATTCTTTCAGGATGGGCGCTGGATCGCATCTTCAAAGGAAACTGGCGCTTGCTTTGTCTGACGATGACTATCGGGATGACGTTAGCCTATATTCTGGTTATTGTTTATGGTTCAAGAAGCCCTTTCATTTTGGCGTGTTTGTATGGATTAGTCGGATTCATGCTCTATGGTCCAGACAGTATTATTAATGGCGCCGGCGCCATTGCTATAGCGGGACGGCGAGACGCGCTTTCCGCCGTCGGCGTGATAAACGGTATCGGCAGCATTGGACCAATCATCCAGGAGCCGGTTATCGGAGCGCTATACCGTTATTATGGTAGCTTCGAACCGTTCAAAATCCTTTGCGTCTGCATGAGCGTCATGGCAACCATCATGCTTCTTTTTCTTCTTGTACAAGCCAAGTGGATGAAATCCCGCTTGAACCTGAAAACTAATATTAATGGTGAATGATATGATTGGAGTGGGAATTGTAGGACTAGGTAAAAGTGGATTAGAAATTCACGTACCGTGTATTGAAGCAACAGAGGGATTAGAGATTGTCGCTGGTTGTGATACGACTCCTGCACGGCGTGAAATTGCTTCATCCCGACTTCCTAATGCGCGAATTTTTTCGGACCTTGATACGTTTCTATCTGATGAGCAAATCAGGCTAGTCGTCATTTCAACGCCCACCGCCAGTCATGAAACCATTGCTTTGCAGGCGCTTGCCGCTGAAAAAGATTTACTGGTCGACAAACCCCTGGCGTTAGATCTACCGGGAACCGCCCGGATTCTGCAAACAGCCGAAAAATCCGGGCGTTTACTGAGCCTGTTTCAGAATCGAAGATGGGAACCGGGATTTGCTTGCATTCAAAAAATTCTATCCGAAAACGTTGTGGGTAAGGTCTTGGGAATCGAATCCCGGCGCATGAAATATGATTCCACCTTGGCTTATCCGGCGCAGGAATATCGGCCAACCTGGCGCCAGGAAAAAGCTTATGGCGGTGGTGTGATTTACGATTGCGTCCCCCACGATATTGATCAACTTCTATTGCTGGCGCCCGGACCGATTGCTACTGTTTATGCGGAGACGAAGATTGCTGTATGGTCAGATGAAGTTGAGACTGCATATTTTGCGAGTTTGATGTATGAAGATGGATTGAATGTAAAGGCGGAAAATTCCCGCATTACGCCCCATCATTTTCCCCGGTGGTACGTGATCGGTCAAGAAGGTTCTATTTTACTAGAAAGCGATATTGGCCCAGCGGTAGTTCGTCGTATAGTTGCCAAGACCCAAGGAATCCGGGAACAAATTGAGATTGAGTATCCGGTTCCAGATCGAATTGTACCTGAAGGCATTTTATTTTATAGGAATCTATACGCCGCACTTCAGAAACAAGAACCTTTAATGGTTCCCCCTGCGCATATCCGGCGCGTAATGGCGATAATGGAAGCAATTCGGCAATCTGCATTTTCAAAATTAGTTGTGAATGTAAACGAATAGTCTCTAAAATATTCTTTCTATCAATTGTGATAGATATCCAAATTGTAAAACGATAGAAAAGTGAATCTTTGGATTTATTAGTAAGAACAACATACTGGTTGGATTTAAGGGTAATGCACAGGCGGCAAGGTGAGCGCTCAATAAACGAAAAACGGCTGGCAAAGGGACATTAAAGAGGTGTGAAGAAGCCATTTGGTGCAAAAATGTTTAATTTCAATTTGGATTAAATTGTAAATCAATACTTTTCATAACTGGTCAGCCAATTGAAGTGCGTTATCCCTACCCCAAACCTGGGGGGAGAATTTTAATAAAAAAGCCTTGTATAAAACATAGTTATAGTGTTACTACTTCATATGGCTGACCTGTTACTACTTTTCAATATATTCTGCGTTCTCGTATACGGATGCAAAACATCTGCTACCTTAATCTTGATTCTTCTTTAGCGTCGTGTGAAAATCGGTATTAATGAGAATATCCTTCTACCTTGTTCTATGCAAAGGGAAAAATACTATGAATAATCTGTTTATTTTCATTGTGTTCGCCTTCTCGATTTTCTTTCAAATCAATGTTCATGCTGAAGTGAAAGCCTATGAAAAAGAGATTAGCATTCCCACATGGGAAACCGGTCCGCTTCAAGTTCATTCCAACTTTTTCGATTCTGGCAGCGCTATTTATCCTTACACTCTCAATGAGATATTGACCAATCATAAAGTGGATAAAACATACAAAGGCGTATTTCTGGAAAACGAATTTATACAAGTTCTCATTCTTCCAGAAATCGGTGGGAGGCTCCACGGCGCACGCGATAAAACCAATGGTTATGTCTGGATGTACTGGCAGGAAACTATAAAACCCGGCCTGATCGGCATGACGGGTGCATGGATATCCGGAGGTATTGAATGGAATTTCCCTCACGGGCACCGTCCGTCCTGCTTTATGCCAGTGGATTGGCGAATCGTTCACCATGATGATGGCAGCGCGACGGTTTGGGTGGGAGAAACTGATCGGATATACGGCATGAGGTGGCTGGTCGGCATGACCGCTTTCCCTGGCCGTAGTAATATCCGCTGTGATTACATTTTTATCAATCCAACCAACCAACAACACTCATTCCAATTTTGGGCAACATCAGCGACTCATGCGAATGAGTGGACGCAAGCTCAGTATCCCGGAGATATGGTTACCGGACATGGAAAACACCAGTTTTGGAATTGGCCCATCCACGATGGGATCGATTTAACCTGGTGGAAAAATTCTCCCAACGCCAGCAGTTATTTCGCTTTTAACAACCCTTCCGACTGGTTTGGAACTTATGACCATCGTGAAAATGGCGGAATGATTCATGTGGCGGATCATCATATCATGCCTGGTAAAAAACTCTGGACATGGGGTTCCGGTCCTTCGGGACGCATTTGGGAAGATATCTTGACTGAAGGCGGAGGCCCTTATTTTGAGCCGCAGGCTGGCGCCTGGAGCGATAACCAGCCCGATTATCACTGGATGTGGCCGAACGAAGTCAAAACCGCACATGATTACTGGTATCCGGTTCGGGATACTCGCGGCATTCAAAACGCTAATAAAGATTTCGCAGTCAATACCGATTTGAAAGACGGGAAAGCTTTTGGCGCCGTCTATCCCACGGGTATTGTACCTAATGCCAAAATCGTGCTGAAAAACACCCGGACTGACGTCATTCTATCGAACGAAACAAAAGCGATTGCGCCGGATAAACCCTATACAGTCGAGGTGGAAACCGATGAAGGCGACACGGTTTACGATCTTCATCTCGCGGTGTATGACGCTCAAGACAATCTTTGCATCGAGTTGCAGCAACAAAAACCAAAACAAGTTGATTTGCCTCCGGGAGACCGTGATCCGGGCGATCCTAAGAAAATGAACCAGGATCAACTCTACCGCTCAGGCGAATGGCTGGATAAATTTCGACGGACTAAACAAGGCTTAACCTATTATCAAGAAGCGCTCAAAAAGGATCCAGGGGATACGCGGGTTAATATAGAAATGGGGTATCTTGCTCTCAAGCAGGGCAAGTGGAATGAAGCCTTGCAATATCTAAATCGCGCCCGGGAACGTGATAACGACAATTCACGCATTTACTTTGGAAATGGCCTGGCGTATGTCGGTCTCCAAGATTTCGCCAAAGCATACGATATGTTCTATAGGGCGACATATACTTATAGATTCTTCTCAGCCGCCTATTATAACCTGGCGAAAATCGACTTGCGCAGAGGTGAATTCAAGGCGGCCATCGAAAAACTTGATGAAGCGATCAGCCAAAACGGAAAATTCGCCGATCTGTACGCTCTAAAAGCGGCGGCATTCCGTCATCAAGGGAAACGATCCGAAGCGCTCCATGCAGCGGATCACGCCATGGAACTTGATCCACTCAATTTCATGGCTGCTTGTGAAAAAATGCTTGTTTCATTGTCAATCAATGAGCCGGAGCGTTCAGGGCAAAGAGACTGGGAACGTCTTATGCGGGATGAAGTTCAAAATTATCTGACATTGGCGACTGCTTACGCCAACGCTGGTCTTTACCAAACGGCAGATTCAATCCTTGCAATGTTCTCTAACACAAAAGCGGATTCCGAATTAAATCCAATGGTGAATTATTTCAGGGGATATTTTCAAGAACTTTTGGGGAATTCTGACCAGGCGGCCGATTTCTATGTCCGGGCGCAAAAAGGTCTGGTTGACTACACCAATCCACACCGCCTGGAAGGCAAAGCCGCTCTGGAAGCGGCCATCCGTTATCATGAGCAGGATGCCAACGCCCATCTGTTCCTTGGCAACCTGCTTTATGCCAGTGGACAGTTGCAAGACGGCTTTGCGCATTGGCTGAAGGCCGCGCAATATAATGATCGACATGCACACGCCTGGCGCAATATCGGGTATGGTGAACGATTTTTGAATCATGACTTGAACGCTGCGCTGCAAGCCTATGAAAAAACGCTTGAAATAAATCCACAAGATGCCCGCGCCTTGCTGGAATATGAGACAATTTGTGAAACTCTGCAAAAACCAGTTTCCGAACGTTTGCAAAACCTGGAAAATCAAATCGATGTGGTTAATACCCGTGATGACCTCATTTCCCGCTTAATCGATCTGCGGCTCTTAACAGGAGACAAGGACCGGTTGAGCAAAGCCTATCAAACGCTTCGCAACCATCATTTCCATAGTTGGGAAGGAAAATACGGCGTTCATCATGCGTGGGTTGAAGTCAATCAAAAACTCGGGGATCTGGCTTTTGACGCAAAGGATTTTCAGACCGCTTTGAAACATTATGAAGAAGCCTGTCTTTATCCCGAAAATCTTGAAGTCGCAGCGCGTACTCCAGATTTCCGCGCTCATGTCAATTGGAATCTAGCCAAGACTTATTTAGCTATGAATGAAAAAACGAAGGCTGAGCAATTTCTCAAGCAAATCATTTCCGAAAAGTATACCCGGCTTCACCTGGGTTCTTTTTATCAAGCATTGGCATATAAGGCGCTAGATAATAGCGAAAAATACAATTCGATTATCAATCAATTAGAAAAACAGGCGCAAAAACTGACTTCCGGCGAATTTGAATACCGGGGCAACCGTAAAGCAATCGGCCATTATTTGTATTCTCTGATTCTTGAAGAAAGAAATAATACACAGGAAGCAGCAGCCCAACTCCAAAAAGCGTTAGAACAGAATCCAAGAATTCAGCGTAGCGCCATTCATGAGGCCCAGCTCGATATCGCACGCGCACATCAATAACATTTGGATTCAGTACACTTAATGTGAGGTTTCTTGCTAAACTTGTGTGACGATGTCACAATTGATACCGGATCAGAACGCGTAGATAAATTCTTTTACTAAGGAATTCCTTATCATGAACTTAAAACTTATCGCTGTTTTTGCGCTCTCATTTCTATCCTTCTGCAACATCGGTAGTACGCAGAAGTTAACGACTGATATCCCCTATGTCGAGAATGGTCATGAACGACAGGTTCTCGATATTTACACACCCGAAAAAGAGGTTGATGGACGATTGCCTGTCATGTTCTGGATACACGGCGGTGGATGGCAGACTGGAGATAAGAGCGATGTTGCGCTAAAACCCAAAGTGTTGACTGAGCGAGGATTTGTCTTCGTATCTACCAACTACCGTCTCTTACCCGACGTGGAGATGGATGCGCTGATCCGCGACGTCGCCAAATCGCTGGGCTGGGTGCACAGAAATATCGCGCAATATGGCGGCGATCCAAAGCGAATCTTTGTCGGTGGACATTCCGCTGGCGCTCAACTAGCTGCTTTAATTTGCATCGATGATCGTTACCTGAAGGAAGAAGGCGTCTCGTTTGAAGTCCTCAAGGGGTGCGTACCGGTGGATGGCGACACTTATGATATTCCCAAAATCATCATGACGGCTGAGCATCGGCAGACTATCTATGGCGGCAAGATGTTCACGTTTGGTCATCGGCAGAAATTTGGGAACGATCCGGTTAAACACGTCGACTTCTCAGCTGTGACGCACGTTGCGAAGAACAAAGGCATACCGCCGTTCCTGCTACTGTTCTTTTCCGGCAATCCCGACACCCGCGCTCAGGCAGGGCGCCTGGAAGCCGTGCTGAAGGACGCTGGCATCTCGGCCAAGGCCTTCGGCAAACGGGAGAGTAACCACAGCCAGTTGAATAATGATCTTGGCAAACCCGATGATCCGGCGACTCTGGAATTCTACAAGTTTCTTGACGCACTTATCGACAAGTAATAGAAGAGTGCTGCACCACAATTATATTCACGTAGGGTAAATTGTTGGGGAATTGCTATATTTCGAGAATTGGGATTCTTATTTAAATTGACAAAAATAAAGGTCATTTAGAAAAACTCTAAATGACCAAATATGAATGACTTAAATTATCGGGGCGGAGAGATTCGAACTCCCGACCCACTGCTCCCAAAGCAGAGTAAGGGATTTTCTAAGTCTTCATAAATCTAGCATTTAAACCTGAGTTTTCCAATTTATAATTAATTTCTCTAAACGTTTTAATTCATAAGATTTATTGTGCTCATTTGTGTAGTGTTGAATTAAAACTAATTTTCAGCCTGGTATAGTAGGTATATTATACTGTACGTAATGTTACATTCCACGAGTGAGGGGACATTATGGCCGGTAAAATCTATGCTAAACAAATTCATGGGAACACCTACTATTACTATCAAACCACTTGGCGTGAGAAAATTGATCCTAATAATCAGGGTAAAACTTCAGGTTCCGGCAAAAGCCGGGTTCGCACCCGCTCGGAATATCTCGGCACTGCTGATTCCATCTACCAACAATTGAAAGAACGAAACTCTCCTCTGGAAGTGCGCCATCGGGAATTCGGATTCGTAGCGGCGATTTACCAAACCGCGGTTGAGATCGGGTTGGTTTCTCTTTTGAAAAAACATATTCCCGGACAGCGTTATGGCGTTCCGCGCTGGCTTTATTTTCTGCTCCCCATCATCAACCGTTTGCAATACGCCACCAGCAAACAAAAAATGGGGGATTGGGCGGCGGCGACTATCTTGCCCGACTTGCTTGATTTCGATCCCAAAAAATTCAACAGCAAAACCTTCTGGTATGTCACCGACGATGTCATCAGCGAAAAGGAATTGCAAGATCGCCGCAAGAATCAACCCGAACTGGCGGATGAACTTTTCGTCGGTTTGGACGATTCAATTTTTTGCGCTATCGAAGAGAATTTGATCAACAATCTGCAACAGCAATGCGACCTCTCGGAAAACGTTTTCTTCTATGACGCCACAAACTTTTTTACTTACATCGAAGAGCCGCTTCGTGCGCTGTTGGCGCAAAGTGGTCACAACAAAGATTCGCACCACCATCTCAAACAAGTGGGGCTGGCGATGTGCGTTGATAAAGAATGGGGCATCCCTCTTTTTCATACTCTTTACCGCGGCAATGCCCATGACAGCAAAACCTTCGGCGGTTTGATTGATGACCTCATCGCCCGTCTACAGGCTAGTTTCCGTGACGTAGATAATCTGGTGCTGGTGTTGGATAAAGGCAACAATAGTCAGGAAAATTTTGCTTCCCTGCAAGGCAAACTGCAATGGGTGGGCAGCCTGGTTCCCTCGCACTATGCGGATTTGATTGATCTACCGTTGGAACAATACGAAGGAACAACTCAGGCTCACCGCTTTCACCGATGTAAGCGAAATGTGTTCGGCGTCGATTGCGCACTGGTACTTACATACAGTTCCAAGTTGGCCAGAAAACAAGAACACACTCTGCAAAATGGAATCAACAAACTCAAGCGGGATATTCTCGATGCATGGAATTCATATAAACGCCGCCCGAAAACTGTTCCCAAGAAAATTCTCCGCATGATCGAGGAGCGTCGGTTTGGTAAGTATATTACTGTGACCTACGAAAAAGATCAGTTGATCTTTGCCGAAACCGAAGCAATCGACGCAAAGCGAAAACGGCATGGAAAAAATTTGCTATTCTGTTCGGACGATAAAGCGGAAAGCGGTTGGATCATAACCCAGTACCTGAGCAAGGAAAAAGTTGAAAACGATTTCAAAATTCTAAAAGACCCGGAATTGATTCGATGGCGTCCAGGACGTCATTGGACCGACACCAAAATCCGGGCGTTTGGATTCTGCTGCGTGATGGCTTTGGTTCTGATTCAAGTCATGCTTCAGAAAGTCGACCGCGCCGGACTGCGAATGAGTGCGGCGGTGTTGAAAGAAGAACTAACCGATCTTAAAGAGATTCTGATGATTTATGATGACAAAAACGCCGACATGAAAGTGTCGCGCCGCAGTTCAATTCAACAACGGCTTTGGAATCTGTTCGATCTTGGTTCCATAGAAAGGCATTTACCATACACTAATTAACTCTATATCCTCTTGTTTATTAACATGTTATAATGAGGAGAATAGGCATTTTGGAAAACTCAGGTTCAAGGCGACCTCTTATACAATCCATATAATTGAACGCCATCAATTTCGATGGTGAGCAGTGGTTTACTTTTGATATACAACATTGCTTCATCCCGACTGAACATGCCCTGACGGCTTTGCAACAAGTAGTAATCCGCCGGATCATCTATATCATGTTTTATCCAGCCGCGTTGTTTGTAATAATTGTATACCCCGAACGACATACTGGCTGGTTTGATTGTCTTTCCTTCAGGAACGAACTGGTTTACCTCATCAACAAAATCCCGCGTCAGCGCATCGCACCAGAAAGTGGTCTCCATGCCTTTGTCCCAAGCGCCATGAATCCCACCGGCTATTTCGTTGTAATAGGCCAGATAAAATGGGCTGATTTTATAAAACTGAACCAGAGAAGGACATATCAGAAGCGCCAGCAATATTGCGTGCAACCAGTTGCCGGACAAGCGTTTTCTTAAAACCTGCCACACGAAGTAGTAACCAAATCCAACCATGCAGGCCAAGAATGGAAAACAGGGCAGAAACAGACGGCATCCGTCATAGGCTTTGGCCAGAGAGAAAACGAAGATAGCCGGTATGGTTACAGAAAGAATAATAAGAAACAGGTGAATCCCGGCCAACGTTGAAGAGTCGGTTTCATTAATAGTATGAGTTTTGCTGAATTTTTCATAAACCGGTTTTATCATTCCCATTGCAGCCAGGAAAATAATGAAAGCAGGAACCGTAAACAGGATCATCACCAAAGGGTAATGCCAGGGATTGGACTGATAACACAATTCTCCCAGATAAAGCAGAGGGATCGGAGATTTTACCGTATAATCAAAAAACCGTTCATAAAGACGGTTCCAGGTCTCATGCCACAACCAGGGTTGCGTGGCAAGGTATATGACTGGAGTTAGAATCACCGCCCATAACGTAGCCCAGGCGGTTCTTTTTAAGTAGATAAGTTCTTTTCTGTAAAAACATACAATCATTAATCCACCCCAAAACAACAGCGCGGGAGGAAGAAACACCGCATGTAGTTTCACGCTGAATGCCAATGCATAGGCGATTCCAAACCAATAGGTTCTGATGCTGCCATGAAAGACCAGAAATCCGACTATAGCCGCCCAGAACCAGGCGCACATTATGGGCGCATCAAGGCTGCAGAGGTGAGCATGACCGAAGACTCTGGGCATCATGGCTAATGATAATGCCCCTGCAATAGAGGCTGTTACTGGAAGATATAAGCGTAGAAATAGATATATGCTGGCCAGTAATATGGCGAAAAGAAATGCCGACAACAAACGGAAGGCGACAATCTCATCCAACCAGGGAGTAAAAATCAAATAACTAATAGCAGACAAAGTTCTGATCATTGATGGATGATCCGAGGTGGTTTGCCAATACGCCGCAATCGATGATTGAGAAAATGGATGTTCGATGGTTGATAAACCACTGATCCATTGAGCCTGTTTTTTGATGGTGGGGAACTGGATATCGCCTTCATCCCAGGTGACCCCCGGTTTTTGCAACTCAACAAACAAGCCTATAAAAATAACTATAGCTAATCCTATGGCGATAAGCCAATCAGTTCGATTTATGGCTGAGTCAGGTTGGTTTATTTGGCAATCAGGATTATCGGTCATAACGTTTATATTAAACTACTCCAATGCTATTTATGACTTTGCCGCTGGAGGGGTTTCACTTTTTCTTGCGATAACAACATAGAACAATGCGAATAATTTTCTTTTTTCGATTCTCTGATCGATCCATGAGATTGTTTTTGAATATACTGAATTTAGCGACAAAGCAATCCGGTTCAAGCCGGGAATTGAAAAAAAGACGGCCTTGATAATCATTGATGGTATATGCCCTACAAATGATAACAATCCGCCAGCCGGAACAATTTCGATCACCTCGAATCCAGCGCGCTCTAACATGAAGCGTAAGCCATGATGGGTAAACCGGAAATAATCATGCGGTTCATTGTGTAGATAGGCCAAATGAGGAACGCTGATCAGAACCGTTCCGTCAGGTTTAAGGCAGCGGAAAAACTCACGCATGGCCTGTTGCGGGTCGGGTACATGCTCAAGAACCTGTAAACACAAAACCGAATCGACAGTTGCGTCTTGCAAAGGAATAGATAACACCGAACCACAAATGCTTATGCCGGGACGCGGATTGATATCCATAGCAACATATTCATCAATAGTCTCAGCGGTAGTATCAGAGAAAGCCATGCGCCCCGCTCCTGCGTCCAGACAGCGGCCTCTAAGCGCTTGCGGCATACGGGGCAGGACATGCTTATAAAGGCTCCAGCGGGTAGGTGAAAGGCTGAAATAGGATGATCCGCCAGCAGTACAATCAGCGATATTGCTATCCCGTTTTTTTAGCCAATCATAAATACCCATTGCATCTATTCCCATAAACCAGAGATATTCTAATATTACAAACTATATCAGTTATTCATCTGCATTGGTGGTTAGTATCAACCCTCTCCTAACCTCTCCCAATCTTGGGAGAGGAATGTTTGGCCACAGTATTTTATATTACTAAGTCAAAACGATATAACTGGTTATATAACACCACCCCTCTCCCCCAAGTTTGGGGGAGAATTCACAAGAGGGGTTGTTATCTACAACCTTGAACATCCCATTGATGTCATACTCAAACTACCATTTTAGAATTATATTATTTTCGGTTCTCTACCACTTGAATATACATATCCCGATACCGTTGAGCAACACTTGTCCACGAGAAGGCATTGGCGCAGATGCGGGAACGCTGTCCCATTGAGGCGACAAGTTCCGGTTTGGAAAGCCAATTGCGTAATACATTCGCCAACGCCGATGCATCGCCAGTCGGGATAATCTGACCGTTGCCATCGACCAATTCACTGCTTCCACCTGTTGCAGTCAATAACAACGGTAAACCACAGCCCATGGCTTCCAGCGCGGCATTAGACATGCCCTCAGCGTATGATGGGAGGATGAATATATCACACTGGGGCAGGAAATCCGCCACAGCGTCTTTGGTCATTCGGCCATGAAAATGGACGCGCTGGGCGACTCCCAGTTCCCGGCTCATTTTCTTAAGGGCGCCTTCTTCAGGACCATCACCGATTATATGACAATTGAAGGGGATTTGCTCCCGGTTGATCTCAGCGCAGGCGCGGATCAGTAAATCAATGCCTTTGCGGGGAATTAACCGCGCGACGGTTACCAGCGATAATCCATCAGCGTCAGATTTAGGTTGTGGAGCGAAGGCCTCAGTATCTATGCCATTAGGGATAACCGGCGCGTTCAGATGCGGGAACTGTTCATGAAACAGATTGCTTAATCCCTGGCTGTTAGCCACCACAGCGTCTGCAGAAGAATAGATTCTTTTAAGAAAGGGACGCAATAAGACATAATCAAGCGCAAAGCGTTTGTTATAACCGGGGACGTCCGATCCCCGCACCGAGATGATATAGGGCATTTTTGACCGGAAATGATAAGCCAATAGACCACTGGGGAATCCAAAAAAAGCATGACACAGATCAAAAGTCTGCGTTTTCAGGAATTCACGCATAAATCCATAATTAACCATCAGATACTTAATAATTTCGCCTCTGCGCCAATAGAGCAAATCCTTTTTTTTAATTGGCAATAAATAGAGGCGTATATTAGGTGCTAACATCTGAACAGACGGCAAAGATTGAATGGTAGAAGTTACTAATGTAATTTCAATATCAGGGAAATGGCGGAATTGTTGGAGAATATGCTTATGAGCATTCCCTCCGCCGCCGCCGATGGGAGGAAATTCGTAATTTAGCGATAAAACACGCAGCACTATAAACTCATTTTCTTTAGGAAAGGATTATATGCCAGAAGCAGTTTTTTTAAGTATCCGGGAAGCTTTCTGGGCGGCGGCGTCCAGGATATTAGCTTTGTTTTTTAGTTGAATCAATTCGTCAGCGATGTTTATTGCAGTCATCAGAGCAATTTGAAGAGATGGCGCAGTGGGAGCATGCTCGCGAATGTCTTCGATCTGATCATGAACAAATTGGCATGCGTTCATTACGGCCTCTGGATCTTCCCCGCCCCGAAGTTGAAGCCGCGTGCCCATTATTTCAACAGTAATAATTCCAGAATCGCCAGCCATAATTACTTAATCCTGTTCTAATTTGATGCTAGAGCGATTGTCAACATTTTGTTTGATTGTTATCACGTTTGGTCTTAGAAAAAGCCAATCAGATCATTATTATGACAACTACTCTTATCAGGATTCCATTTGTTCGATCTTATTTATTATTGCCTCAATACGTTCACGTAATTCAGAACGAGTTTCAGAACTGGTAGCGAGCTGCGTAGAAAGATCATCGCGTTGTTGATTTGATTCTTTCAATTCTTCCTGCAACTTGATGCGTTCCTGTTTTAGTCCCTTGATGGATTCCATCAATTCACCAACCCTGCGATCCAATGATTCCAGAATCTCCATCAGATTCTCATTACTCATAATATTACCTCAATTATTTTATTATCTCACGAACGAAGTTTAACGTCGAGTTCATTTTCCAATCTTTTTAAGATTGATTCAACCAGTGCATCAACCGTTTCCTCTTTTAAAGTTTCTGCACGGGAACGCAAGGTAATTCGGAAACCAGTACTAACCGCGCCGTCAGCTACCTGTTTCCCCTTATAATAATCAAACAATGTCAAATCTTCTAATAAATCGCCGCATTCGCGTTGGATAATATCTTCAACTTTACGGGCGGTTACGCCTTGAGGCAAGAGCAAAGCGAAATCCCTGGTAACTGGCGGGAAGATAGAAAAGGCTTTATAAGTTGTCTTATTTTCACGGAAACTCTCGGTCAGAGCGACTAAATCCAATTCCATAACCAGGACGCGTCCGTTCAATTCGTATGCTTCCGCAATATCCGGGTGAATTTCTCCGAAGAATCCCAGGTTCTTCTTACCAGCCTGAATAGCCGCACCGCGTTTGGGGTGCAGGCAATCGGGACCAGGGATAGTACGATACCGAGTAACTTTTGCGATTCCAAGAATGGCTTCGGTTATGCCTTTCATATCAAAGAAATCTAGTTCGGCGTTCTGATTCCGCCATCCCTTATGTGGGTTGCCAATCATCAACGCGCTGATGATCCGTTTTTCGGTGATATCCTTCTCTTTAGATTCAAAAGTACGGGCAATCTCGAAAAGCCCGAAATCAGAATTGCCTCTAGAGACATTACGCCTGGCCGCCTGCAATATAGACGGGAATAAACTGGAACGCATAGTGGCTTCGTTAACATTGATAGGATTCTGAATATTAACAGTGGCGCACTTTAAATCAGCGTTATCCAAGGGAAATGCCTTAAGCGATTGTGGATCAGTAAAACTATAGGTAACCGTTTCAAAAAAGCCCGCGCCAGTTAAATACTGGCGGAATCTGCTCAGCATATTACGATCAAGTAGTTGCAATTCAGGAGGCTTTACCGGAGAGTTTGGTAGAGTCGGATTAAACTCATTAAATCCATAACAACGGGCCACTTCTTCAACCAGATCGGCCTGCCGTGAAATATCCTGCCTGAAAGATGGAACAGATACCGTAATCTCTTGATCAGTCCGTTTTTCGACCTTGATTAGTAGCGAGTTGAAAATGCTTTCGATTTTCTCAGCCGGAATTTCCTGTCCAAGCAACTTACAGCAATAATCTAATTTCAAAGTGAGAGTCCGCTGCCCAAGGCCTGCAAGCCGTTCAGTATTCTTGGTATCAGCAATTCCTATACGACCAGCGACCTTGGCGCCAGCGAGCTCTTTGAGCAGCCGGGCGCAACGGTATGCCGCAGGGATAACAGTTTCCAAATCAACTCCACGCTCAAAACGATAAGAGGCTTCGCTGCTTAGAGCGAGTTTTTTGGCGGTGCGCCTGATAGAAGAGGGATGAAAATAAGCGCTTTCCAAAAGAATTGAAGTGGTCGAGTTGCTTACTTCACTTTCCAAGCCTCCCATAACTCCAGCAATTGCCGAAGCCCGGTCAGCATCGTTAATAAGCAGCATATCTTCATCTAAAGTACGCTCTTCTTCATCCAGGGTAGTAAATTTCTCACCTGCCTTGGCTCTACGAACCACAATGCGTCCTTCATGGAGCGTATCCAGGTCAAATGCATGCAGCGGTTGGCCTAATTCAAACAATACTAAATTGGTGCAATCGACCACATTATTGATGCTGCGTACGCCGCAAGATTCCAGACGGTTTTTAAGCCATTCCGGCGAAGGACCAACTTTAATATCTTTAAGAACCAATCCGGTATACCGTGGACAAAGTTCTTGATCTTCCAGTGTAATAGAAGGTTCAAAATCTTCTTCTATATCCGGCGGTAATGGAGACGCATCTGGTGGATTCAACTTGCAATTGCAGGCTGCCGCCAATTCACGCGCAATGCCCAGCGCACTGAGCGCGTCTGGCCGGTTGGGCGTTACATTAAGTTCGAATACGACTTCATTCAAACCCAAAACATCTATCAACGGAGTTCCTAAAGGAGAATCTTGGGGAAGAATCATGATCCCCGAATGATCATCGCCCAATTCCAGTTCACGACTGGAACAAAGCATACCTTCAGACTTAACGCCGCGTAGTTTGCGTTTTTCAATCTTAAAATCACCGGGCAAAACAACGCCGATTCTCGCCAACGCTATGCAATCGCCCGCCTTCATGTTCTTGGCGCCGCATATTATAGAGTGTTCACTGGTTCCATCGGTAACATGACATAGCGTAAGCTTATCGGCGTCAGGGTGCGGCGCCATATCGAGGATTTTGCCTACGACAACATCCTTTATGGCGTCTCCGGGGGAAGAGATTTCTTCCACCTCAAAGCCGATCATCGTTAAAATCTCAGCCGTTTTATCGGGAAGAGGAAGACTGTCTACTAATTCTTTTAGCCACGAATAAGGGAGTTTCATTGTTAAAAATCAGGTGGTTAGGTTCATTTATGATGCTATTTACGACAATCCAATGATCGTATCGGCCATAAGTATAGCCGTCAAGTGGAACGAATATCAAAAATTATTTGCTTTTTATTGACATAGAGTCTTGAAATATAAATCAAAACATGTTTCAATACACAAATGTTCAGTTAATATCTTATATTAAAGAATCATAAAGAGGAGAAAAACCGTGGCAACTGACATGAAAGACCGCGAAAAAGTAATTAACCTAACCATTTCACAAATCGAGAAGCAGCATGGACGCGGTTCCATCATGAAGATGGGAGATACGCCTATTCAAAAAATTGGCGTGATTTCTACCGGTTCACTGGCCTTGGATTTCGCCCTGGGAGTTGGTGGAGTTCCAAGAGGACGAGTTGTTGAAATTTACGGGCCGGAGTCTTCCGGTAAAACGACCTTAGCTCAACATATTGTGGCGGAAGCCCAAAAGGCGGGAGGCACGGCGGCATTTATCGATGCGGAACATGCCATTGATGTTAAATACGCCCAGGATTTAGGCATTGATATTGACAACCTTCTTGTTTCTCAACCAGATACCGGCGAACAGGCTTTGGATATTATGGAAATGCTGATTCGCAGCAACGCTCTGGACGTTATCGTAATAGATTCCGTCGCAGCCTTGGTTCCCCAAGCTGAAATCGACGGTGAAATGGGCGATAACCAAATGGGTTTGCAAGCGCGGATGATGTCAAAAGCCATGCGTAAAATGACCGGCATCCTAAGCAAATCCAGCACTTGCGCCATATTTATCAATCAGATACGTGAAAAAATTGGCGTGATTTTCGGCAATCCGGAAACAACTACTGGCGGCCGCGCTCTAAAATTCTACTCATCAGTTCGACTCGACATCCGGCGTATTGGTGGAATTAAAGATAAAGGCGATTCGGTGGGTAACCGCATCAAAGTTAAAGTTGTAAAAAATAAGGTGGCGCCTCCATTTCGAGAGGCTGAATTCGACCTGACTTTTGGCGAGGGAATTTCTTTAACAGGCGAGTTGGTTGACCTGGGCGTTGAATATAACATTGTAGATAAAAGCGGCGCATGGTATATGTATAAAGATCAGAAATTAGGACAAGGACGCGAAAACGCCAAAAAAACCTTAAAAGATAATCCTGAAATGTTCGAAGAGATCAAGAAGCAAGTCAAAGATAAAATGGGATTTGGCGAGATTGTTACAGCAGTAGAGGAATCCTGAGTTGATCATAATGATTATTGTTTATATTCTTATAACAACGGAGAGGAATTATGCAAAAAAACTTTTGGATAATATGGGGTGCATTCGTTAGTTCAATAATAATATATATAGTGATTGCTTATACTATGATATCAAGAGTTACATCCCCGGATATTGCTGATAGTTATATGTATATGACAGCAATCATAACAATAATCTGCTCCATTATCAGCGCAATAAGTTCCATCATCCTCAGAGCCAAATTAATCAACAGTTCTATTGAAGATGGAACTTTAGATATCAAATCAGAAGAGGGCTTAAAGAAATACCTGACGTTATCAGTCATCAACTGGGTTTTATCAGAATCCATTGCAGTCTTTGGACTAATAATGATGGTGCTAAGCGGAGTTTTTTATTATGTTATACCATATTGCGTGGTTAGCATCGCATTGTTAATCATTCATATACCAAGGTTTGAATCATAAAACAGCCTTGGATGGCGATAGCATCCAAGTAATTTTTATATTGTTGAAATATTATGGCGGACTTATATGAACGGCTAAAAAGATTCAAAAATAACACCACTCAAAGTTCAAACTCCGGGTCCGCCGGTATTTCTCCCACCGACTCGCCCCAACTCCCTGAATCTTTAAGGGATATACCCGGTCTTTCCCGCGCTCGCGATCTGGTCGGCATTGCCGTGAAAAGAGAGCAGGAAAAAAAGCAATTCTTAGAAACGATTGGCGTTGAAGAGACTGAAAATGAACATGGCGCATATGGTTTGCGCCATGTTTTTTATCCTGCGGATGATCTTTTATATCCATCAGAAGATATCAACGGCTTTGAACTATCCATATTAACTCGCGATGAAGAAACTAAATCATTAGATCCCAAAGATATTCTCTTCATTGATACAGAAACAACTGGATTGGCGGGCGGAACCGGGACGGTTCCCTTTCTGGTTGGAGTAGGTTTTTTCGAGCAAAACGGTTTCTGCGTCCGCCAATATCTAATGAGAGACTACAACGAAGAACCCGCTGTGCTTCATGAAGTTAATGCTCTTTTAGACAAGTTTCCCGCAATTTCTTCATATAACGGGAAATGTTTTGATGCGCCTTTGCTTAAATCTCGTTTTTTGCTGAACCGGCTGCGCTCCCGGATTATGGAAATGCCTCATGCGGACTTCCTCTTTCCGGCGCGTCGTTTTTGGCGTTCGATGCTTCCTAATTGCACTTTAATGAGCGTTGAGTCGCATATCACAGGACGCATCCGGGAAGATGATATTCCCGGCGAACAGATTCCCTACGTTTATTTCGATTTTCTACGCGGAATGCGTATGCAGCGTATGCGCCCGGTATTGAATCATAATGCTGATGACATTTTGACATTGGCATTGATGGCATCACGCATGTGCAGAATGCTGAGACTACCTCCACCCCGAAACATGCAAGGATTAGAACTGGCTGCGGTTGGTACTTTTTTTGCTGCACGCAGTGATTGGGATCAAGCCTTTTTTTACTTGAACCAGGCGCTAGAGCAGAATGATTTTTCTAGCGAGCATCGCTTTTCAATTCAAAAACGCCTGTCTCTGATTTATAAGAAAATGGAACGTTTCTCAGAGGCATGTACGATATGGCGTATAATGGCGCAGGAACATGAGGATTTCTTCGCCTATATAGAACTAGCGAAATTCTATGAGCATAAGGAGAAAAACATCTCTCAGGCTAAAAGGTTCACAGAAGAGGCTTTATCGCAAGCCGATCAGTTTATGGATAATATGAATTTAGATGCTTCTTCGTCTCAATCAATAAAAAAACAATTAATGCACCGCCTCAACCGGCTCTCTAGAAAATCATTCGATAAATAAGTTAGAATAACGTTAATTTTCATATCTCATATAATACTCGGTATATAATAATACTCGTAGATATGAAACGGTATAATGATTTTATCTTTGCTCAAAAGGAGAAATTATTATCATGAGATGTTCACATCGAGCTTTTACCCTGATTGAATTACTAATTGTTGTGGCGATTATAGGAATCCTGGCTGCAATTGCTGTACCGAATTTTTTGAACGCCCAAACCCGCGCCAAAGTCGCCCGCGTAGAGGCTGATTTCAAGGCTCTGTCAACCGCGCTGGAAATGTATAAAATGGATAATGGGAGGTATATCAGCCGTTATAATAATATTTCCTGGCCTAACCGCTTTTACCCGTTGACGACGCCCGTCTCGTATGTAAACAAAGGTCGTTGGCCTGATCCATTCGCGCCAAAAGGATATACAACTCCCGATGGCGATCCGATAAATTTTGTTTATGAGTCGCATGGTTGGGTTGAGGCGCCAGTAGCCTACATGAATATCAAGTGCAATAACTCCCCACATGAATTCCTTCATGGCAAAGGCGCTTCTTACATGTGGGCTTTAGTATCTGCCGGACCTGATGTCGATCTGAATGTTGATTCAGGCGCCAAAGGATATCCACAGGATGTGTTTTTCCTGTATAACGCTTCAAACGGAACCAAAAGCGCAGGCGACCTGATTCGTTTTGGTCCATGATATTTCCATAGATGCTTAAAGGAAGATTTTGAAGGAATCTTCTCTTAAGTAATCAGTATAATTTTTTACATAAAAATACTTTTTTTCAATATATTGCATCGCTTTTCCGATATTATTAGTTTTTCATTAAATAAATGATTAATGGGAGAGATAATGATGAAATATAGAAGAAAACAAAAGGCTTTTACGTTAATCGAGTTGTTGATCGTCGTCGCAATCATTGGCATCCTGGCGGCTATTGCTGTGCCCAATTTTTTGAACGCTCAAACACGAGCCAAGATTGCCAGAGTTATCAGCGATTTAAAGGCGATAACTCAAGCAATGGAGATGTATCGACTTGATAAAAATTCTTATATCTGCGAATCAGAGAGTTATATCTCCATGCATGAAGTTCAACCCCATGCAGAAGCCGGTTTATATTTCCTGGTGACGCCAACAAGTTATATTGCATCAATACCACGCGATCCGTTCGAAAATAAATTCGCCACCGCCAGCGGTACTACAGGTCTTGATATGTATGAAGTTTCGGTGGCGCCTGCCAATCCCGAACCGATTAAAAAGTTTTATAATATCAACTCCCGTGGACCCGACCAGGATGAAGATATGGGTTCACGTTCCGATCTGCAAAATGGAACTACTGTAAGAACCTTTTCTCCTTCAAACGGATTGAATAGCGATGGCGATATTTACCGCTGGGGTGGAGACGCAAGCGTCTTGAAAGGCAATATTATTGTTGATGGAAATATTTATCACAATACTATGCCGCCCAATCCAAGTTATTGAGACCAGAAGGCTTAGATCATCGTTTCCAGCCGCGTTTTTTTATCTTTATGTCAACGCATTTGATAAAAAGTTTTCGGTATATTTCTATAATATTATCAGGATTTTGGCATTGTTGAGCAAATTTCATCGCGTTTTGACTCATATTGGTCCATTGGCGCGGGTAACTGATTAAATCCAGTACTCCCTGAGCCAACCGGACTTCGGAGCCTTGCGCGCAAAGACCAATTTTATATTTTTCCAGTATCTCATCCGGATTCACATTGAGACTGACTACAGGGGCCCCATAAGCGAAAGCCTGGGTAAAGGAAAAAGGGAAACCATCAAATCGGGATGTATTGACGATCAACCTGGCCCGCTTGAGGTAATCAGTCCATTCCTGGTATGGAACAGAGTTCTCGAACCCCAGATTTGGTATATCACGGGTTTTAGAGACTAATTTTTCGAAATATTCCGGATAGTTGGGACGAATGAGAAGCGTAAAACTCTGATGAGGTATAGTAAGCGCCAAACGATAGAAAAGTTCCGGCTGCTTCCATTCAACCGCCTCGCCGATCCACAACACATCCATCCGGGGCGCATCTGATAAAGGTTCCGCGATTATTGTATTGGATATTACATCGGCGGTGAGTTTTTCGGTTCGTTTAAGCAATCTTTTCTGATCTTCACTTTGACAAATAATTGCGTCGGCATGATGCAATGCCCATCGAAAATCAGGTCCAGCGGCATCACCATGAATGAAGGTTCCATCGCAATCACGCTGGTGAGATATACGATAAATAAATGATTTTTTTCTGGCTATACAGTATTCAGCCACTGATTTAGCCAAACTGCCAGCCTCGCCAAACATATAAATATCAGCGTCAATTTTATCCAGAATTGATTGCAGCGGTGAGTTGCGCCGTAAAAACCGCTGAATCAAACTCCGGTTGGATTCAAACTGACCTCGAAAAACCAATATTCCTGTGTAATATTCCACCTCATCCTGATCATAATCGCCCGTCAGTACGCTGATTTCTATATGTTCATCATCCTTAAAACATCGAGCCAACTCAAATAACTGAATTTCTGCATCACTAAATGGACTTCTCACCATAGGATTAAATAATGGATAAATTGATGGAGAAACAAAACAGACTCTAATTTGTTGATTTTGCGCCATAATTTTGGTTACCCGCTGAAAGGATTCCGATTTCTCTACATTGTGATAAGATAAAATGTTAATTATTCCGTGTATAGACGTTCATGAACCTGGAAAAACCGCTAAAATCCAAACGGTGATTCAGGATAACGGATTTTTGGTTTTTTTGAATACAAAAAAAACGTAAGAAACATTTTCTCAGTTACTTGACAGGAATAAACATAATTTCTATTATCGCCAACTAGTATTAATCCATAAAAAGACTTCGAATCCAACGCCCACGTAGCTCAGTAGGTAGAGCGCATCCTTGGTAAGGATGAGGTCACCAGTTCAATCCTGGTCGCGGGCTTAAAATTTTTTTTTTCATCTAAGAATTTCTTAGAAAATGTCTAAAACAAAGGAAGAAGGGATCCACAATGGCCAAAGGTAAATTTGAACGGACAAAACCCCACGTGAACGTGGGAACGATCGGACACGTGGATCACGGGAAGACAACGTTGACGGCGGCGATCACCATGGTGCAGGCGGCGAAAGGCCTAGGCGAAATCCGGTCATTCGACAGCATCGATAACGCCCCGGAAGAGCGTGAACGCGGTATCACGATCGCAACGGCGCATGTTGAATATGAGTCAGTTGCACGTCACTATGCGCATGTTGACTGCCCGGGTCACGCGGACTACGTAAAAAACATGATTACAGGCGCGGCGCAAATGGACGGAGCAGTGCTGGTTGTATCAGCCGCAGACGGTCCCATGCCGCAAACCAGAGAGCACATTCTACTGGCCCGTCAGGTAGGCGTTCCATACATTGTCGTGTTTATGAACAAAGTAGACATGGTTGATGATGCAGAACTGCTGGAACTGGTCGAGTTGGAAGTTCGCGAATTACTGTCGCAGTACGATTACCCCGGCGATGACATTCCCGTTATAATGGGTTCAGCCTTGCGGGCGGGAGAGAATATAGACGATGAAGAATCGACCAAATGCATCACAGAATTAGTGGAAGCATTGGATACATATATTCCTGTACCGGAACGTGATGTAGACAAGCCCTTCCTGATGGCGGTTGAAGACGTCTTCAGCATCACGGGTCGTGGTACGGTTGCGACCGGTCGTATTGAGCGCGGTAAAGTTACCGTTGGCGACAAAGTTCAGATCGTGGGTCTGAAAGAAGCGCCGATTGATACAGTTTGCACAGGCGTTGAAATGTTCCGAAAATCATTGGATCAAGGTCTGGCGGGCGACAATGTAGGCTTGCTGCTGCGCGGCATCGGTCGTGATGGCATAGAGCGCGGACAGGTTGTAGCAGCGCCCAAGTCAATTAATCCACACACCAAATTCAAAGCGAATGTATACGTTCTGACCAAAGAAGAAGGTGGTCGTCATACGCCATTCTTTAATGGATACCGTCCGCAGTTTTATTTCCGGACAACGGATGTTACCGGTTCGGTGAAGTTGCCGGAAGGAACCGAGATGGTAATGCCGGGCGATAACGTGGTTATGGAAGGTGAATTGCATCAACCAATAGCCATGGAACAGGAATTACGCTTCGCTATTCGCGAAGGCGGTCGGACGGTTGGCGCTGGCGTCATCGCCGAGATTATTGAATAAATCAGTTAAATAGGAGAAGAACCCATGCGGGACTTAGTAATTTTAGCATGCACAGAATGCAAACGACGTAATTATAACACTACCAAAAACAAACGGCTTCATCCAGACCGGATGGAAACCAAAAAATATTGTCGCTGGTGCAATAAACATATAGCGCACCGGGAAACACGTTAAGAAATACCATTAAATCAAGTTTTTGATTAGAAGAGCAGTCGAAAGACCGCTCTTCTTTTTTTATTCACGATTATTAGGCATAATATATGAAACCACGCTAACCGATATATTTACTGAGATCAAAAAATGACCAATAAACAACCAGAAGAAGGCTCTATCCAACTCGACAATCAATGCATTCAAGTACGCATTCTAATGCCAAGCGGGCGCTTTCAAGTTACAGATAAAGTATCCGGAGTGGTTTGGAATATGAAAACCGGCCATTCTTCAGGCCAGGTGGTTTTCCGTTCAAATGACACCGACGCTGAATATCGTTTTGGCATAAAGGGGAAACGCGGTATTCTATTTCACTCAAATTACTATATGTTGCGTTCAACTGACACTGAAGATTTTCACGATGTATCGCTGGAAGGTGATTTAGGAGACGATAAAGAAACTAAAATAACTATAAGATATTTGCTTTCAACGACTTTTCCAATTTTGAACTGCTATTGCTACGTCTCAGGCAAACAAGAAGATCAACTTTATTCCATCAAGTTTCCCCTCGGTTTAAGATTAGCCGATAATGAAAACAACCATATCTGGCTGCCAAAGAGTATTGCAGATATAAAAAAAGATAATATAAACATTGACGAAGAACTCCATCAGCCGCCAAAGAACGATAATCACCGCGTTGTTGGCGCTCCTTTTTTTATTCTTACCAAACGAAAAGCCAACTATAAATCCTGCGGCTGTATCGGATTCGTTCAACATCCCTTGTCTATTTTTGATATTTTTAATGAAAAAAACGAGCGATTTGTGCATCCTTCTTCGTCCAGATTAGATAAAACCGGAAAAACAATTGCAAAACCTTATTATTTTCGCTACCAATTTGTTCCATCTGACGATCCTCATGCGTTATCATGGTTATATAGAGAATATCTACTGGAACAGGAAAACCAGATATCTTTACTAATCAATTAATAATGCTAGACATAGACTTTGGAAGGAGATTCATCCCCCATGGTGGAAACTGAAAGCGTCTCTTCCCCAAACACCCCAAAAACGCAAACACTGCTGGATCCATCTTTTCTGCGGTATTTGGAACAATTACATCTTGTTTCGAAAAAAATATTTCTGGGTCGCCTAAAAGGTGAACGACGATCAAAAAAACGGGGCATATCCATAGAATTCGCCGATTATAGAGATTATTCCAAAGGCGATGATTTGCGTTTCCTTGATTGGAATATATTCGGCCGCCTGGACCGGCTGTTCACTAAGTTGTTCCACGAAGAAGAAGATTTATATTTATACATCCTGATAGATACAAGTTCCTCTATGAGGCTAGGCGATCCATCTAAAGCATTGTTCGCCAAAAAAATTGCTGCGGCTTTATCATATATTACCTTGGCCGGTTTAGACCGGGTATGTCTGGTTGGCTTCAATGGAGAAAGATACCGCTGGTTACAGCCCACCAGAGGGAAATCCAGAATATGGAGCATAATCGATTTCCTGGAACAATTACCTTTTGATGGAGAAACTTCATTAACCGAAAGTTGCCGTCGTTTTACCATGCAGCAATCGCGTGGCGGGGTTGTGGTGTTATTGTCTGATCTGTTCGATCCTCAGGGCTACGAAGGGGCTTTCAAACACCTGCTGCAACACCGAAATGAACTTTATGTATTTCAAATTTTATCTGCTGAGGAAATACATCCTGATTTATATGGCGCATTGCGGCTTCTGGACGTGGAAACCAACGAACCAGTCGAGGTTACGGTCACAGAAGAGTTGTTAAACACCTACGAACGGCGTTTACGCGCTTTCCAGGCGGATATAACTAATGTGAGCAACCGATATGGGATACATTACCTTCCGGTATCCACGGAAGACTCTGTCGAACGCCTATTAACGGATTCATTCCGCCGCATGGGAATGATTGAATAACGCGCAACGCTAACTAATCACTTAAGAGGAATGAGGAATTATGAATTTTCTCGCGCCTATAGGATTTTTCTTCGCCTTGTTTTTACCAGCAGTGATTATTCTATATTTGCTGAAGTTGAAGCGAATAGATATGAATATCTCAAGCACTCTGCTTTGGCGAAAGAGTCTTGAAGACCTGAAAGCCAATACGCCATTTCAAAAGTTAAAAAAGAATCTGCTCCTCTTTTTACAGTTATTGATTATTGCCTTATTGACATTTTCCATTGTTCGACCTGTTTTGCGTCTGGGAGGACTGGAAGGTCAAAGTTTTATCTTATTAATCGATACATCAGCCAGCATGTCGGCCACCGACGTTAAACCAACCCGGCTGGACTTCGCCAAGCGAAAAGCGAATGAACTGGTTAATGACATGAGCGTGGGCGACAGAATGATGGTAGTGCACTTCGCTGGAAACGCACGGGTTCTATCTCCCTTTGAGCAAAACAAGGCAACCCTGAGACGCCAGATTAATGACATCCAACAGACCGATGCCAGAACCAATATTACGGATGCATTTAGAATCGCCCGTTCTGCAGCGGCGGTAGCCTCTAATCCGGAAATAATTCTGTTTTCAGATGGTCAGTTTCACATCCCATCCGACCTTAACATTGGTCAAGCTAAATTGCGATATGTACCTATTGGAGAATCGACCGAGAATATTGGTATTGTCGATTTAGTAGTACGCAAGGATTTCTCATTAGATGAGCAATACGAGATTTTATTAGGCATAAAAAACGCCGGAGTGGACGCCAAAGAAGTTTATGTGGAACTATGGGGCGAAGGATTGGTCGCTAATCAGGAAAACACTGCGCCAACCAGCGCAACGGAAACATCGCCGATTTTGAGAACTGAACGGCAATTGATAGACGCTCAAAAATTGACTATCAACGGCAACTCTCATGAACCACTGTTATTTAAGGATAATGGGACTTTTCCGGAGAAGATTGAAGTGGTTTTGGATAGCGACGACCCGTTGCAGATAGATAACCGCGCCTGGGCGGTTATCCCACGCGAAAAAAATATAGATGTTTTATTGGTGACTAACGGGAACTTTTATTTGCAGCGCGTTCTTAATCTCAATCCGCATGTTAATCTTTTTATGGCGACGCCGGTGCAATACGACCGTCCTGAAGATTATGACTTGGTGGTGTTTGATGCATTCACTCCGCCAGCTTTGATCAACGGAAATTATGTCTTTATCAATGCCGTACCTCCATTACCGGAATGGACTTTCGGAGAGGAACTGCAATTGCCCGCCATTGTAGACTGGGATCATCTTCATCCCCTGACCAGATATCTCAACCTGGATAACCTGGTGATTAACGCCTGCAATAACATCGGAACGCCCCCCTGGGTCGAGGTTATCGCTGAAAGCCGGGAGACGCCGCTTATCCTTACTTTTCAACAGGATGATATTCGGGGAGTTGTAACCAATTTTGACGTCCACAAATCCAGCTGGCCGATGCAGGTTTCTTATCCAATTTTCTTCACCAATCTAGTAAACTGGTTCCAATCAGGCGAAGGATTGGCCTCTTATATGAAAAAAACCGGCGACATGTTGATCATTGATCCACCTGAAGACCTGACTCTTAAAGCAGAGATCAAACTGCCCGCCAATCAAAAGAGCCACTATATCACTTTCGAAAACTCGAATCCGATTTATTTCGATAAAACCAGCCGTTATGGTATATATGAATACCTTATCAATGATCAATTGCATAAACGTTACGCCTTTAATCTCTTGTCTCCCGAAGAATCAGATATTGCGCCGAAATCGGTTCTGAGCATTCAGGGAGAGGAATTTGAAGGCGATGAATCGGTAGTTGAATCCAATAAAGAAATCTGGCGCATTATCGCTATCATCGCATTAATAATCCTGATGGTGGAATGGTTTGTTTACGTCAAGCGGGCGCGGTATTCGTTTTAGGTGGTTAAATGATAACTTAAGTATTCGCTATTTCGCCCTCACCCTGCCCTCTCCCGGTGGTGTAAAGGCCTGGGACATGGGTAACAGGTGTTCGGGGACATAGGTAACACATTTTCTGAGTGTATTCTAGCCTTGAAAGGAGGCGAAGAATATGCCCTGGAACGAGGTGGACCTTATGTCTCTGAGAAAAGAATTCGTATTGTTGAGCCAGCAAGAAGAAAGCAACATCAGCCAATTATGTAAACGGTTTGATATCAGCCGTAAGACGGGTTACAAATGGATCAAACGGTACAAAGAAGGAGGAGTCGAAAATCTCCAAGACCGTTCCAAAAAACCCAATACTTGCCCTCATCAAACAGATAAGTCTATCGAGCAAGCCATTACAGAAAATCGCGAAAAAGGATGGGGAGGACGCAAAATTCGCTCTCGTCTGATTCAATTGGGATACGAAAATGTTCCTAGCGCCAGCACTATTACTGCCGTGTTACGCCGACTGGGATTGCTGGATGAAAAGGAAAGTCACAAGCACAAAGCCTATAAGCGTTTTGAAAAAGATACGCCCAACGAATTGTGGCAAATGGATTTCAAAGGAGATTTTCCCACGCTCAAAGCACGCTGTTATCCGCTCAGCATTCTGGATGATTGCACGCGCTTTGTTCCCGGATTATTTTCGTGCGCCAATCAGCAAAGGGAAACCGTGCAAGACTCCCTGGAAAGCGTGTTCAGGATGTATGGTATGCCTCGGGCGATGTTGATGGATAACGGAAGTCCGTGGGGAGGATGCAAAACCTGCGAATACACCAGATTGACAATATGGCTGATACGATTGGGTATTCGCGTGTATCACGGTCGCCCCTACCATCCGCAAACCCAAGGCAAGGTCGAGCGATTTCACCGGACCTTTAAGCAAGAATTGCTGATAAGGGAATCGTTTGTGGATTTGGAATATTGCCAAAGGCGGTTTGATGAGTGGCGTTATGAATACAATTTTGAGCGTCCTCACGAAGCCCTGGATATGGATGTCCCGGCTAACCATTATACGTCCAGTCCTTTTGTTTATCCGGGAAGTTTGCCGGATATCGAGTACGCGCCGGGCAGCATTATCAGGAAGGTGCAACAAGGAGGTCGGGTGGCGTACCGTGGTGAAGATTACCGGGTGAGCCGCGCCCTGGTAGGATGCCCGGTTGCCTTGAAACCCGCTATGACCGATGGGATGATGGACGTATATTTTTGCCGACAAAAAATCAAGACGCTCGATCTGCGTTTGAATGAAATCAAAGAAGATAACTTGGCAATCCAGAAAAAGGCGTCACAATAGAAATTGGTTGGGCGAAACGGAAGCGGGCGCTGCAGGAGTGCAACCCGCCAGGGATAGCCGATCCGAGGTGCGAGGGATAATGCAGGAGGTGAAATATTCACCTCCTCCCTCTAAGCCAACCAATTATCCTGAGCATCTCTAGATGCCTAAAAAAAAACTCAAACAATAACCTGGGATAAATCCCGGTTTTGATAAAAAACTGTAACCCATGTCCCCGAACATGTGTTACCCATCTACCCGGTCTGTACATCCCGGCGGGAGAGGGGACAGGTTTTGGGTTATAGAAAGTATCAGAATATATATCAAAGCCCCCACTTATTATTAAGCGGGGGCTTCTTTTCATTAGTGAGTTAATTGCATCGAGGTTTATGAATTAAGCCCGATGCGGTCGAAGACGAAATCTACATTCTTTAATAGACCATCCAGACTGAAGCATTCTTCAATCTCCTGATTGGTAACAAGTGATTTCAGTTCCTGGTTTTCTTTGAGAGAATCTACTAGTTGTATGTCGGTATCCCATACTTTCATGGCGCAATCCTGGACTATTTTATATGCATCTTCACGCGACATGCCCTTCATAGCCAGAAGCAGAAGGACTTTTTGTGAGAAGACCACGCCATTGGAAGATTCAATATTCTTTTTCATGCGCTCTGTATCGACAACCAGGTTTTCGATGATCCAATTCATTTTGGCCATCATATAATCGAGCAGGACGCAGGCGTCAGTCAAAGAGACGCGCTCGACTGATGAGTGGGAGATGTCGCGTTCGTGCCACAGAGCCACATTTTCAAAACCAGTCATGGCGTAACTGCGCAGCAGGCGGGCCAATCCGGTGATGCGTTCACATAGGTTGGGATTCTTTTTATGCGGCATGCAGGACGAGCCTTTTTGCCCTGGAGGAAAAGGTTCCTGGACTTCGCGTATTTCAGTTTTTTGCAATCCGCGGATTTCCAGCGCCATTTTTTCTAAAGTTGCTCCAACATTTGCTATAGCCGCTAAAAATTCAGCATGGCGGTCGCGTTGAATGATCTGATTGCTGACCGGCGCCGGCTTGAGGCCTAATTCTTCACAGACAATCTCTTCGACGCGGGTATCGATATGGAAGAAAGTTCCCACAGCGCCGGACATTTTCCCGACGCGGATGGTCTCTTTAGCGCTCGCCATGCGGACTAACTGGCGCCCCAGTTCTTCATAGAAAATAGCCATTTTCAAACCGAAGGTTATTGGCTCAGCATGGACGCCATGCGTACGCCCTACCATGACGGAGTTTTTGTGTTTTTTAGCAACGACGCCGACGCTCTGATGTAGTTGTTTTAGCCCATCAAGCAGCAGATCGGCGGCCGCTACCAGTTGCAGGGCGGTAGCAGTATCCAATTTATCCGATGAGGTCATGCCATAATGGATATAGCGGGAGGCGGGACCGACATGTTCGGCGACATTTGTCAGAAATGCGATGGTTTCATGATCAACGGTCTTTTCGATTTCGTGAATGCGTTCGATCTCGAATTTGGCCTTGGTCTTAATTTCTTCCAAAGCATCGTCAGGCACGACTCCTAAACGATTATGAGCGATGCAAGCCGCGATTTCGACCTTGAGCCATGTTTCAAAACGAAACTGATCGCTCCAGATATTTCCCATTGCTTCCCGCGTATACCGTTCGATCATTTTTTTATAGCCTCCAACGAAATAATAAAAGAGAAGTTTACCTCAACTTATTGGTCTGGCGAAGCGTCAAGCGCTTAAATGAGAACAAATCAGCCAGTATCAACAAAACAAAATCCATCTATAATCATACTGAACTTAATTTTTTCACAAATAAAATCAGGTATTTTTTTATGCGAGTATTACTTATACAGCCTCCAGAACACAATATGATTACTACTAACGTTCCGTCAGTAGTAGATGAAGAGAGTGGCATTTATCCACCCCTCGGTCTGCTTTATGTCGCCAGTTTCGCTGAACAGGGAACCTCCAGCCAAATTGAGGTGCTGGACTGTCCCGCAGAGCGATTCAGTTATGAACAACTGGAAGATGAGATACGAAAAAGAAAACCTGATCTGGTCGGCATCCAGGCTACGACGTTCACTCTGATAGATACTATAATCACGGCGAAAACCGTCAAGCGTATTGATACTGCCATCCAAGTGGTAATTGGCGGCCCCCATGTCTTCATTTATCCTGAAGAGACGCTGCAAATTCCTGAAGTGGATTTCATAATTCGTGGAGAGGCGGAAGAGAGTTTCAGCGGCCTGATCGAAGCAATAGGCGGCAACGGCGACCTAAACAACATAAATGGATTGGGTTACAAAA
The DNA here is from genome assembly GCA_963662285.2 of bacterium. Lineage (GTDB taxonomy): Bacteria > Hinthialibacterota > Hinthialibacteria > Hinthialibacterales > Hinthialibacteraceae. Next base: position 915,578 of record CAXXMV010000002.1, on the reverse strand, counting down.
AAAATGGCATAGTACATTTGAACGATTGTCCGCCGTTGATTGAAGATTTAGACAGATTGCCTATGCCCGCTCGTCATCTTGTACCCCAGGATCGTTATTATTCGGTACTGGCCAAAAGAAATCCCATCACCACAATGATGACCAGCCGGGGATGCCCGATGAAATGCATTTATTGCGACCGGCCTCATTTGGGTAAAAAGTTCCGCTATCGCAGCGCGGAGAGCGTGATTAAGGAGATGCAGTTATGCAGCGATATGGGCATCGGTGAGATTTTTGTATATGACGATACTTTCTCGATACGCAAAGACCGGGTGCTGGATATTTGCCGGGCCATAATTGAGAACAAGATCAACATCAGTTGGGATATCCGGGCGCATATCAACACCATTGACGAAGAGGTGCTGGAAGCTCTTGCCGGAGCGGGTTGCAGCCGGATTCATTATGGCGTTGAATCGGGCAACCAGGATATACTGAAACTGATAAAAAAAGGCATTAAACTGGATCGCACCAAAGAAGTTTTCCAGATGACGCGTGACCACGGCATATCAACCCTGGGCTATTTCATGATTGGTTTCCCCGATGAGACGCCGGAGCAGATCGAAGATACGCTCAAATTCGCCTGTTCAATAGCCGCTGATTTCGTGCATATCGCCATCACCACGCCTTTCCCAAGTACGGAACTGTACCGCTGGGGTTTGCAGAATGGATTTTACGATCACGATTTCTGGCAGAAATTCGCCCGTGATCCCCAACCGGGATTCGCCCCACGGGTTTGGGATCAAATACTCTCACGCGAGGAATTGATAGAGATCATGCGCTCGGGTTACAAGCGGTTTTATATGCGTCCGGGATACTTGATCAAGCGTATGCTGGCCGTGGGAAGTTTTGAAGAATTCTACCGCAAGGCCAAAGCGGGCGTTCGCCTGTTGCGCTGGAAGAAGATGTGATCCAGATGATCATGTGATTTGCGTAGGGTGCGCCTCTTGTGGGGCGCCCGGATTATGCAATCATAGGCATATTAATAATCGGGCGACCACGATGGTGCGCCCCTACTGTGCTTTGAATAATAAAGATAATTTCTATTAACAAAAAACCGGGGAAAATCCTTGCAGGATTTTCCCCGTTAACTTTTCATATCATAACCGGATTCTTCCGATTATTGTTTATTTCTTTGTTTCGCGGGCCACGGCGCAAGCAGCGGAGTGACGGGCGATGGGTACTCGGTAAGGTGAGCAGGATACGTATTCCAGGCCAGTGCGGTGGCAGAATTCAACCGAAGCCGGCTCGCCGCCATGTTCGCCGCAGATGCCCAGTTTGATGCCTTTGCGTCCCTTGCGGCCACGCTCAACAGCAACTTCGATAAGTTCGCCGATGCCTTCCTGATCAATCGTCTGGAAAGGATCGTCAGGCAGGATGCCTTGTTCGATATAATCGGTCAGGAAACCGCCGATATCGTCGCGGCTGAATCCAAAGCCCATCTGAGTAAGGTCGTTGGTTCCGAAGGAGAAGAACTCAGCAACTTCAGCGATCTTATCAGCGACCAGGCAAGCGCGGGGAATCTCGATCATGGTTCCAAACATGTAAGGAATCTTTTTCAGTTTGGATTTTTCCAGAACATCTTTATAGACGCTCTCGCAGAGCGCTTTCATTTCTACTAATTCGCCTACTCCGCAAACAACCGGAATCATGATTTCTGGCAGAGGTTTCTTTTTGGCTTTAATCAATTCGGCGGATGATTCAAGAATCGCGCGAATCTGCATTTCAGCAACTTCCGGATAAGTGATGGCAAGACGAACGCCGCGATGTCCCATCATGGGGTTGAGTTCATGAAGAATATCTGAGCGTTTCTGAAATTCCGCCGTAGTAATGCCCAACTCTTTGCAAAGTTTCGCAATTTCTGCTTTTTCCTGTGGAACAAATTCATGCAGAGGAGGATCGAGCAGACGGAAAGTAACAGGCATTCCGTTCATAGTGGAAAGAGTTGCTTTGATATCTTTCTTAAGGAAAGGATAGAGTTCCTTCAAAGCTTTCTTGCGCTCAGTAACATCCTTGGACATGATCATTTTGCGCAATTTTGAAAGCGGTTGTTCGGAGCCTTCGCCATAGAACATATGTTCGGTGCGGAATAGGCCGATGCCTTCAGCGCCATACTGTATAGCGATTTTAGCATCTTCAGGAGTTTCAGCATTTGTTCTAACTTTGAGTTTACGGATTGAATCACAAATCTTCATGAAGGCTTCAAAGTATTTATTGCTCTTTCCTGAATCGATCAAAGGCAGTTGACCGTTATAGACATAACCTTTTGATCCGTTAAGAGTAATGAAATCGCCTTCTTTCAATGTAACATCACCAGCAGTAATGGTCTTGGTTTTGTAATTGATGTCCAGTGCGCCAGCGCCAACGATGCAGCATTTGCCCCATCCACGGGCGACCAGAGCAGCGTGGCTTGTCATACCACCGCGGGCGGTAAGAATAGCAATAGCAGCACGCATGCCTGAAACATCTTCCGGATTGGTTTCGGTGCGAACCAGGACAACCGTTTTACCTTTTTTCTCCCATTCAACAGCAGCATCAGCCGAAAAGACGATCTGGCCGCAGGCGCCGCCAGGACCGGCTGGCAAACCTTTAGCGAAGACGGCGGTAGTCTTTTCTATAGATGGATCGACGATGGGGTGAAGCAGCTCGTCCAACTGAGAAGGCGTCACGCGAAGAACAGCAGTTTTGGCGTTGATCATCTTTGATTTGTGCATTTCAACTGCCATGCGAACAGCGGCTGGACCATTACGTTTACCAACGCGGCATTGCAACATCCATAGTTTGCCTTCTTCAATGGTAAACTCGATGTCGAGCATGTCTTTGTAGTGCTTTTCCAGTTTTTGCTGAATGCCATCAAGCTCTTTGTAAAGTTTAGGCATTATTTCATCAAGGGATTTAAGGTGTCTACTCTGTTCGGTTTTGCCTTTTTTGTTTATCGGGTTGGGAGTACGTAGACCGGCGACAACATCTTCGCCCTGGGCATTGGCCAACCATTCGCCGTAGAACCAGTCTTCACCAGTGGCCGGGTTACGGGTAAAAGCAACGCCGGTAGCTGAGTCATTGCTCATATTGCCGAATACCATTGATTGAACGTTAACCGCTGTGCCCCATTCTTCAGGGATGCCTTCGATCTGTCGGTAGGATATAGCGCGTTTTCCGTTCCAGGACTGGAAAACTGCGTTGATGGAACCCCACAACTGCTGTTCGGGATCATCCGGGAAGGGTGTTTTAAGGACTTTTATGATTTTCGCTTTATAGATTTTCACTAATTCCTGAAGATCTTCAGCAGTCAGATCGCAATCCTGCTTAATACCGCGGGATTCTTTCATTTTTTCCAGTTCCTCATCCAACTGAGGCCGGATTCCCATGCCATCTTCTGGTTCGAAGCCTGCGGCTTTTTCCATAACGACATCGGCGTACATCTGAATCAGACGACGATAAGAATCCCATACGAAACGAGGATTGCCGGTTTTTTTGGTGATTGCTTCGATAGTGGTTTCATTCAAGCCAACATTCAGGATGGTTTCCATCATACCGGGCATGGAGCTACGCGCACCGGAACGAACTGAAAGAAGAAGAGGATTCTTGGAATCGCCAAATTTCTTGCCCATAACTTTTTCGACTTTGGCAAGATTAGCTGCAACTTCTTTTTTGAAAGCCGGTGAGTATTTACCCTTATTTTTGTTGTACTCAGTGCACATTTCCGTAGTGATCGTGAAACCAGCGGGGACGGGTACTTTGAGTTTTGACATTTCCGCCAAGTTCGCGCCCTTGCCGCCGAGCAAATTCTTCATTGCTGCAGCGCCATCTGCTTTGCCGTTGCCAAAGAAATACACATTCTGTTTAACCATAGTTCTTTTCCTGCCTAGCCGTTTTAGTATAGTATTTTGAATCTAGATTATAGATTGCCCATAAAACCCTTAATGGTATGGGCGCATCAAGAATATTTATACATCGTTTTTATCGATTTTGAAGATGTATGGCAATGGTTTATCGAAGAATTAATTTGTCAAGCAATAATAATTTTAAATTAGAGATGATATATTCAATAAAAAATATGCAATATTAATCGTGAAAATGTGTTTCGGAAATTCCCTGAATTTGTTGCTGGTCACTATCAAAAAAAATCAGCGATAAATCCTCACGGACTATATATGAAGCGCTTAAACGTAAATATCATGGAATTTTTAACAAGAAATCATTTCCATTTAATAGATCAATAATTTAGAATATGACTATGATTTTCGTGATGAACAGAATAGAGTGTATATGAATTAAATGATGTAAAAGCAGGAACCGTACAGATATGGATTAAAGATGATAAAATTTGAAAAAAAACTTCAAGAAATCGTTAGCAGATGCGAAGATATCGAAACTCAACTAAGTGATACTTCGGTTATGTCTAATCGCGAACGAATGGCTGAATTAAGCCGCAAACACTCAGAGATCATTCCCATCATTCATGATTACCGGGAATGGATGCAACTGCAAAAAGAGATTGAGGATGTCAACGGTCTTTTAAAATCAGACGATCCTGACATGATTGAAATGGCCCAGTTAGAACTAGCCGAACTGGAAGAGCGAGACGCCGATCTGCAAAACAGACTTGAAGAGCATCTAAAACCCAAAGACCCTAACGCCAACCGGAACTCCATCATAGAAATACGGGCGGGAACCGGAGGCGAGGAAGCAGGATTATTCGCAGGCGACCTGTTTCGGATGTATAGCCGTTACGCGGAATCCAAAGATTGGAATATAGAAGTCCTGTCTTCCAATCCAACCGGTCTCGGAGGATTTAAAGAGATTATCTTTATGATAAGCGGAACCAATGTCTTCGCCCGAATGCAGTATGAAGGCGGCACGCACCGCGTCCAACGGGTGCCGGAGACGGAAACATCCGGTCGCATTCACACATCCGCAGCCACGGTCGCCGTACTGCCGGAAGCTGAAGAAGTAGATATTCAAATCGCTGCAGAAGATATTCGCGTTGATGTATATCGTTCATCCGGTCCTGGCGGGCAAAGCGTAAATACGACCGACTCCGCAGTGCGAATAACTCATATTCCAACGGGAATGGTGGTTACTTGCCAGGATGAGAAATCCCAGCACAAGAACCGCGCCCGCGCCTTAAAGGTTCTGCGCAGTCGTTTATTTGATTTGGAACAAGATAAACTAGACGAGGAGCAACACTCCAAACGAAAACTGATGGTCGGTTCTGGAGATCGCAGCGAACGAATACGTACATATAATTATCCTCAAAACAGGGTTACAGATCATCGAATTAATTTTACTTTACATCGACTTGAATCTATGATGGAGGGGAATTTGGATGAATTGGTTGACGCCCTTGTCCGGGAAGATCAGCTTACTCGTATGGGCGAAGCTGTAATTTAAGGGGCGAAAGAATAACCAAACATTCAATTAATAATTTATTGAATTGGAGTATTAAGAATGAATGTTCTGGAGGCTGTCGAACACTGCACGTCTGTACTGGAAACAAAGAAAGTGGAATCGCCAAGATTATCGGCGGAGTTATTAGTGGCTCATGCAACGTCGCTGACGCGCTCTCAAGTTCTTTCTTCAGCGAATCGCCCTTTGACGAATTCGGAAGATTCGAAACTGCAAGCGATTTTACAACGGCGTTCGCATCATGAACCAATGCCCTATATCACAGGAGAAGTGGAATTCTATTCAATCCAGTTTTCGATCAGCAACGGGGTTTTCATTCCACGCCCGGAAACAGAGACGCTGGTCGATGCGACATTGGATATTGCAAAAACATTGGGTGATACGCCGAAAATCTATGATCTCTGCACTGGCAGCGGCAATGTCCTTATATCACTGGCGATGAATATGGATTATGGTGAATTCTGGGGCACTGATGTATCCAATATCGCCCTTCAAGTAGCCTCGATAAATGTGCGTCGCTATGAATTACAAAACTATGTTGAGTTGCGCGAAGGCCCGATCTTTGCTCCCTTGCGTAATGCGCTGAGCACCGGATTTGATATTCTGGTTTCTAATCCGCCTTATGTCAAATCGAATGATATCGCAAAGTTACCGAGTCAAATCAAGGATTTCGAACCGGTAATCGCACTTGATGGCGGTCGGGAAGGCTTAACTTTCATACGTAGTGTGCTGGATGGCGCAGCGCCTATATTGAATCCTGGCGCATATATCCTTCTGGAAGCCGATCCCGAGCAGATGATGTCAATACGAACCGAAGTTCGTCGTCGCCGATTCGAGGATTTCGTTATCCACAATGACGCCTCTGGCAAAGAACGCGTCTGCCAGTTCCGCGTTCCCGGTGGGAAATAGTAAACTTGCGTTGAATCAGTATGTTCGGCGATGTTGAAAGATAACATAGTATGTATTTTTTAATCCGATGCTATTTGTTGATGATAATACTATTGGTATTATATGCGTGCGCTAATTCTCCATATTCAGCATATAATCGCGGTATCGAGTTTCATAAGGAGAAACTTAACCAGGAAGCGGAAATGGCCTTTATGGAAGCCGTGCAGGTTGATTCCAAGAACGATGAATCCTGGAATCAACTGGGGATTATCGCATTCGAGAGAAATGATCTGGATTTAGCTGAGCGCCGTTTCCAAAAAGCATACGAACTAAATCGCTTAAATGCAGCTTATCCACGCAACCTGGCCCTGGTTTTCGCTAAACGGGAGAAATTTGATACCGCTAAACAACTTATAAATAAATCGTTAACCCTCGATCCTGTCGATCCGGAAACCCATATTGCCATGGGCAAGATTTATTACCTTGAAGGCAAAACCAGCAAAGCGCTAGAATCAATGCGCAAGGCTTTAGAAATTGAACCTTCCAACGAAGAAGCGCTTCAACTTAGCTCCCGCCTCCAGTCTATCGCCAACTAGTGCTACCCTATTACTCTAATCTTATCATTGCCTTAAGGCCCGGACATATAACTAATGTTTACATTTGCTAACCCCTTGTTGTTGTGGATGCTTCCCTTCTTGGCTCTTCCCTGGATTTTCCGGCGCAGACAGGAAGAGCGCATCCGGCATATAGATTTCCCTATGGTTCATTTTTTGCGTGAATCAGAAGATAAAGAACTGATAAATCCCCAATTGCAGGAATTATTATTATTGATTCTGCGCACCATATTAATCGCTATGCTGATTTTTGCTTTAGCAGGCCCGAAATGGATGCGGGATGGAAAAAGCCAGTCTGGATTTCTATCCTATCTTCCCTTTGGCCGTACTCTTCAACACTATCTCATTGTGATGGATTCATCCTACAGTATGGGGTATGGACAAGGCGGCGATTCCTGGTGGCGTAAGGCGGAGCAAACCTGGGAACAAGTAAATAACAAACTATACGGCTTCTCCAGTCAAACAATTCGATGGGATCAATCGCTAATCAAATCAAACCGGACGACGCAGTTATCATTTTTATCGGCGGTAGAACGAGACGCCTTGTTTTCCGTCTCTCCTGAGGAAGAGGGAACGTCCGTCCTCCCATTATTCGATGCCATAAACCAGTCAGCAATCGATATGAATAATATTATTTTAATAACCGACGGGCAGCGTTATCCATGGTCGGCAATACTGGATGGCGTTATCGAGGACGGCTCAACGCCTCCGATGCTTGTAGTCACTGTCGGCGAGGCGCCAATTACAAACACTTGGTGTGAAATAAGCGAGATATCGTCGCCACCCTGGGGTATTGCCGGATGGGAAACAATAACTGGCAACGCAGGCGCTATGATGCAGGAACCATTGGATAATGGAACCATCTCCATCTTGCGCACCAGCTCAGATGAGACGCTTTATTCCCGTTCAATTGCGTATCCCGATATACAGCAAAATCAGGTTAAAATCCCTTTTCAATTCACAACCCAATTTTCACTTTTGCGCGAATCGCAACAAGCAAGCAATCAGAAACAGGATATTGACTTGGTTCTAAGAGCGGAACCGCTTGATCTGTTGCCATTTGACAATGAACTCCAGATTCAAATTCCTGCAATATCCAGGTTCACGGTAGGCATCGTTTCAAAACAAGAAGAGGATGATTCAGTTTTGGCGATTCTGACATCCGCCATTAATCCTTTGCAAGGGACAAAAGAATCTCCGCCTGTAACCATTCAAAATCTGATCTTGCCGGATATATCCTATGATGCGGCTTTGGATATGGTTATTCTGGCCGACAACCTTGCACAAGGGCAGTTCGCCCCTGATAACGCTGATCAAGCAATGGAATATACAAAAAATGGCGGTGCAGTGGTTCTCTTCACTGGCAGCGACAATCAGACCAATACACCCTGGAATCTTTTGCTGGATTCAGTCGGGTGGCAATGGTTAAACCAGACCGATTCTGATATTAAATCCGATTCGATCTCAATCAGCGAAAGCGGGCGACTCGCTAAAACATTATCTTCATGGGATACAACAATGTGGCTGGACTGGACGCCCAATCGTCATGGCCGTATGACAGTCGATGGGGCGCAGCCGTTGATCACTTATAAATCCGGCGAAGAAACAGCATACCTAGTCTCTCAGTCAACTATTGGAAAAGGGCGGATTTGGATAATCAACACATCATTACTACTCGAATCGAACGCCCTGCTTTCACCCATTCTGCCTCCAATATTGTGGGAAATCGGCAAAGAAGTTGCGCGGTCAAAAATCAACAGCCAACTCAAACACTACAGCGCCAGAGTCGAATCTGATTTAACCTTGCTGACCAACGGGGAGAAACAGCAACTTACCGATCAATACGGCATCCGCTTTGCTGATATATCAACCATTGATAAGGAGATTGATTCATTTTACGGCGGGATCGACCTTCGTTTGCTGCTTATTTTCCTGTGCATTGCTATGGCGATGCTGGAATCATGGCTTTCTAATCACTTGGCTTCACTTTGAGAATGATGCAAAAAGATAACTTTGATGAATCACATAATTCGATCTCACTGATCGCGGTTCTTTTGTTAGCCGCTCTTTTCTTGTTGTCGCCTCTGTTCCCGCAGCACGTTCATTCTGGATTTGAGTTCTTTTTCCGTTCGTCGTTATTTCTTATCATCGGAATCATCGGCTATAGCATAGGAGGCAGCCGATTGATAACCGCTCTACGTACCGCGCCATTATTTGCGCCATTGGTAATTCTCTTCGCCTTTATTTGCATGAGTTATTTCTACAGTCCCGATGTTTACCGGGCCAAAGATAAAGCGATGCTGGTATGCTGCATTTGGCTGGTATACGGCATTGCGCTGGTGATGCCCCTATCAGAGCGTTCCCAGAGCCTATTGATCTGGGCATTGGCCATTGGCGGCGCTATAGCGGCTCTGCATGGTTTATATGTCCAGTGGATGGGTCATGGAACATCTATAGAATCGCTGAAAACATCTCAATTTTTCCCCGATAACATGCGCAGTGAAATGATACGCTCATTGGAAGCCAACCGGGCTATGGGGCGCTTCGGCAACCCCAATCATTTCGCCGGGTACCTGGTTTTATCTTTATGGCCGCTGTGGGCTTTATGGAAGCATGCGCAAAACAGGGCTATTCATGGTTTATTAGCGATTATGGGCGCCGCGATGCTATGGGGAATCTATGGCAGTTTTTCGCGCAGCGGGCTTATGGTACTTGCAGCGTCAATAATGCTAATGGCTGGATATGAACTGCATAACCGGGGATTTACTTTCAAATGGAAATACCTGGTTGGAATAATCATAGGCGCATCAATCGTAATGACGCTGGTAATCGCTTTTATTCCAAGCGGCTTCTTTGGCGGGCGGCTGCTGACTATCTCAACCATCGTAGCCCGGACGCATTTTTTCCGTGGGGCGTTACTGGCTTTCTCCGGTCACCCCTGGCTGGGCGTCGGCGTTGAGGGCTATGAAGCAGCCTATTGCAGCGTATTACGCCCCGGCGACCTGGAAGCGCATTATGCGCATAACTTTGTGCTGGAAGCGGCGGCTGAAGGCGGAGTAGTCGGCCTGCTGCTATCTCTATGGTTAGTCTTAACGCCGCTATGGTTTTACTGCAAACAAAGCAAACAGAAACCAGGAACCAAGATTAAAGTTGAATCACTGGCCGCGCTGGGCGCATTTATTTCACTGCTGCTTTTATCCCTGGTGGATTTTCATAATAACTTAATGGGCATGTGGATCATCCCGGCTTTCTTATTGGGAATCTCCCACCGCCCTAAAATTACTCAAAAACAGATACAACATTCAACCTGGTTTATCACTAGTTTCGCTATTACTTTGGCAATCATCTGGATATTGCTTGGAGTATGCCGCTTCTGGAACGAAACCTCGCGCTTAAACGGGCACTATCTACTGGTGGGCGATCAAAAACTTAACGCGCGCCAAGCCTATGAAAACGCCGTGCTGTTTGACCGGACGGATGCGGAATCTTGGCGGCGCCTGGGTCTGTTATGGAGCGCAATCCCCACCCCTACGGCTCAGGCGCGCCGTTTGGAATATATGAAGCAAGCAGTCCGCTGGGCGCCGCTTCGGGCTTCAATCCGGGCTGATTACGCAGACGCTTACTTCGCGCTAGGATATACTGACCGGGCGTTAGATGAGATATTAACCGCACAGCGCTTGTTTCCCGCCAGGCCGGATTACTACCTGAGAGCAGCGGAATTTTACCGCAGGTTGCAGCGCGGTAGTGAAGCAGAGCAACAAAACCAAAAAGCAGAAGAATTGCAGAAACAGATCAGGGCTAGACAAATATGACTACATCAAGCAAATTCACTATAAAAAAAATTACCGCCGAACGGCGCAAAACCCGCATGGTCACTGTGCGCGACATCCCTATCGGCTGCGGCGCCCCCATCCCGGTGCAGACCATGGTCAAAGTTCCGACTACTGATTACGACGCCGTAATGCAGCAGATTGAATCTACCGCCAAGGTTATGCCCGAAGACCTTGGCGACCGGGAACAGAATATCCTTAAGGAGATGCAATGCTGGGACTTGGTACGCGAATTAGCGCCCTTCTATTGCGACATCACCCGCGTCAGCATCCCCAACCAGGAATCAGCGGACACGCTGGCGCGCATCATCCAAAACTCGCCTATCCCGGTAGTCGCCGATATTCATTTCCGTTCTTCTATGGCGCTGGCCGCAATTGAAGCGGGAACCGATAAACTGAGGATCAATCCGGGCAATATCCGCGATCCTAAATTATTGAAACAGATAGCCCGTGAAGCCGTCGCGCATAAAGTTCCCGTGCGGGTCGGGGTTAACGCCGGGTCGCTGGATCGCGACCTGCTGGAAAAATACGGCCATCACTCCGCCGAAGCCTTAGCCATCAGCGCCGAAAATTCCACGCGCTTAATCGCCGAAGAAGGCGTCGAAGACATCCTGGTTTCACTAAAAGCCAACGACGCCCGCTGGGTGATTGACGCATACAAGATTTTCGCAGAAAAGAATGATTACCCCCTACACCTGGGAGTCACCGAAGCGGGTTGCGGCCGCGCCGCCGTGGTAAATTCATGGGCTGGATTGAGCGCCCTATTGCAGATGGGAATCGGCGACACCATCAGAATATCACTGACCGAAGATCCCCGGCTAGAAGTCATAACCGGCCACCTGCTGCTGCATTATCTTGGCTTGCCTAGAGTTCAAAAAACATAGAATTATTCAATGTTTTACGTTATATTTTGGTATAGCGGTCTACGAAATCCACGAAAACAATAAGGCATGATTCCACTCACGCGTATGGTGGGCCAGTCTCATCGCCCCGCCAAAAATTTAATTCATCAATCAATCCACCCGCCCCATACCAAGCACTAATCACTACGCTGTAACAAGACCGGGCTTTGGAATCATCAACAAGGTTCTCTCGGTTAGGGCGGCGCTGATGAATCAGATTCGGGATGAATTGCAAAAAGGCAACCTGGATGTAGAGGATTACCTGACCGCGCGTTTCGATATCCCCGGAGCGTGGAACGCCCGATCCCGCCTCCGGGGATTTTTTGCATGTAAAGCAAGAAATTCAGGTTTATCAATTCTTACTAATAAGCGTTTCCCGCATCAGCAACTATCAGTTATTAGCGGCCATGCTCTCTTGGGTGGTTTTGATAAGTCCATCGATCCCCGGCATATCTGGCATCCATTTTCGGGCCAGTTCAAATTCTTGTAATGCGGTTGAGTAGTCGTTTTTTTCTAGATAAACCTGGCCTAACTGGCAATGGGCTTCAGCCAGTTTAGGAAAATCGCTGATTATTATCTCCAGCAGCCGTTTCGCCTTGTCATGGTAGTTGCTTCGTATATATATCCGGGTTAATTGCAAATTAGCCAGAATATTCTGCGGAGACAACTCCAACGCTTTTTTGGTATACTGGATGGCTTTCTTCCATTGCCGGGTTTTGGAGTAAGCCAGACCAAGGTTAGCGTATGGAGTAGGATTATCCGGGTCTTTATCTATCGCTTGGAGAAATAAATCTATAGATTTATGGTCGAATCCCCGCGCCATCATCCCCAGCCCTTTATCGACCAGTAGATAGACGTCCAGTTTTTCTTTCACATCAGGCAATTGCTCTTCCGGACCGATAACACCCGGTGATTTACCCCCGGCTGCGTATCCCAAAGAGGCCAACATTTCCACCCGGTCAGGCGAAATCGGCATATCAGAAGCCAGACTTACAGCATTAGCCATATCTAACAGATGATCTTCCAATTCTGCGTTCATAGATTCCAGCGGCGTATTCGGCGTTGCGATCAAGTTTATCATCTCATCCGGATCAGAAACCAGATTATATAATTCTGGAATCGGCGAGTGAATATATTTCCATGAGGCATTTCTTAAGCTGTAGGCCGGGCTCCAGTTATAAACCAGGGGATATTGGGTTTCCAAAACCATATTACGCTCTTTGATCCGGGCGTTACCCACCAGCCAGGGCGCCAGACTGACTCCAGTCGTATCCACCGGACCCAAACCACACAATTCAATCAGAGTAGGCGTTACGTCCTCTAAACTTGCGCTTTGTTTAATCGCCTTATTGATCGGGCGCTTTTCATCTTCGGGTAGTTTGACTATAAATGGAACGCGAACCGCCTCTTCATATAGGAACAGACCATGGGTGGTTTCTTTATGTTCACCAAGCGCCTCGCCATGATCGCCAACAAGAACAATCAATAAATCGTCATACAAGTCCTGCTGCTTCAAAAAAGCAATCAACTGACCCAGGCAATGATCGGTATAAGCCAGTTCGCCGTCATAGAGATGATCGGCGTATTGCTCATCATAAGGCGCGGGAGGTTGATACATCATGTGTGGATCATACAAATGCACAAACATAAAAAACGGTTTACCGGCCTCATCTTCAGCATGTTTTTGGAGCCAGGACACAGCAGAACCGATCACGCGGTCCGCTTTACGCTCGACAATTGGCTGCAACGCAGTAAAATCTTCTTCCTTGAACTGGTCATCATAATAATCAAAGCCCTGGCTTAATCCCTCACGGCGGGAAATTATAATCGCGCCTATCATACCGGCAGTGGCATATCCCGATTCCTGGAATAATTCAGCCAGCGTGACGGCATCGTCGCTCAAAGCGTTGTTAAAGTTATCTCTCACCCCATGCCGCATTGGGTGAAGTCCAGTTAAAATGGTACAATGAGAAGGGAGCGTTAGCGGAACCGCAGTCACCGCATCTTCAAACCATACGCCATCCTGCGCTAGAGAGAGGATATTGGGCGTTTGGGCGTAATCATCGCTGTAGGGCTGTATATGATCAGCCCGGCAGGTGTCGATGCTAATTAAGAGCACATTCTTGCCAGTGAATAGGTTATGATTAACGCGATCATTAGAACAGGAGACAAAACAGGACGCCAAACCTATCAAAACAAACAGGCGCCCTGATAAATAATTATTAAAAAAATAACTTAAGTATTGCATTTCAATTGTTCTCGCTTCTTAAATAGACTACCTTATAATTAGAGTATAAACCGAAAGTATCGACGAAAAAGGAACTGTCTCATGAGAATATTCAAATACCGCTCAACTCCAATTGCCTTTGTTATATGGCTGGTTTTCTTATGGCTGCTTCACACAGATGTCGTCAGCCAGTCATTCTTAACCAAAGACGCTTATATAGATATCAACGACGGAGCGCTGATCATGCGCCAGGATTATATGGGCTTTTATCTGGGCAATAAAAAAATCGGCTTCTCCCGCTATATCCTCAAAGAAGATCATGTGGAATCAAAAACCCGGCTGCCGGGCAAATATTATCTTTTTGAATCTAATTCATTTTTGCAAATTGAAGCGCTGGGTATGCCTATAACACTCAAGATGCATCAAGCCGGTGAAGTTAACGAAGATTTATCACTACGTAATTTTAGTTTTTCCTATGAAGCCAGCGGACAGAAATTAACCGTTTTCGTTGATGTGCAAGACGATGGACTCCATATAACTACTAAATCAGAACAAGACACGTCAAATACTATCATCCCCAATTCCGGAGATATTTATCATGCCGACATGATCCACTTACTGGTGGCGCGGGATGGTCTTGAGATCGGCAAGAGTTACTCTTATCCGGTATTCGAAGCCATGACCATGTCTTTCAGTAATGTAGAAATAAAGGTATTGGATAAAGAAAAATTGAAACTACCCAACGGAACAGTCGCTGATACCTATAAACTAGACATAAACCTTAAAGGCATCCAAACCACATCGTGGATCAATGAAGCGGGAGATGTTTTCAAGGAAATCAGCTCGGTAATCGGCATTACATCGACCGCAGTGCGCGAAACCAGAGAAGAAGCGGAGAACATGGACTTCGTATCTAAAGAAGTGCTTAATCAACCTGCACCGGAAATGGATCTCATCAAAGCATCAAAAATTGCGGTTGATAAACCGATTAATAATCCAAACAAAGTAAAGTCGATGGACATCAAGTTAATCGGCGCAGCCACCGGCGATGTTGTAATAGATAACACGTTTCAATCTTTACTGAGCCAAGGCGACGATCATCTGGTGCTGCGAATTAAAAAACAGGATTATAAGTCTTTAACTGATTCGCTTCCTGCTGAAACTGCGCCATATGCTGTCAATGATGACGAAAATCAGAAATACCTTAAGGAAGAATCCCTGGTTCAAAGCAATAATCCCCTGATTATCGAGAAAGCTCGAGAGATCACCAGGGATGCCGCCAACCGTTGGCAAGCCGCCAGAGCCATCGGCGACTGGTTATACCTCAACATCAACAAAGAGATGCGGGTTACCATACCATCGGCTGTCGAAGTGCTGGCATCCATGAAAGGCGACTGCAACGAACACTCCACCCTGTTCGCCGCGCTGAGCAGAGCCATCGGGCTGCCCGCCAAAGTCTGCGCCGGCTTAGTATATCAAGGTGACGGATTCTACTACCACGCCTGGAACGAAGTCTTTATCGCCGGACGCTGGATTCCAATCGATGCCACCTTAAACCGCATCGAGATGGATGCCGCCCATATTAAACTGGCGGAAGGCTCGCTCGACGCACAGACGGATATAGTTAACCTGATAGGCAAACTGAACGTAGAGGTTATTTCAGTTGATTATTAACAGAAAGTGTATTGGGAGAGGAGGAGCCGCCGGTTCGGCGTTGGGGGGAAGCGACTCCTCCTCGGGGGTGCGAATTAATGTTACGAGGAAAAAAATATTCAATTCTTATTTAATATGTACAATTCTATAAAGTTTTTGTTATTGGTCAATGGGATATTCTGGAAAATGTCAATTCATTCAAAGATAAATTAATATTACTTTTAGATAATTAATAATACGCACATGGTTATTATTTAACAATTCAATTGAGCAAGAACTGTTTCAGCCCGGTGTTTGTACGTGTGTTCTTGCATGACGCGCTGTTGTCCCTGCTGCTGAATAGCGGCCAGCGCATCCGGATCATGTAGATATTGTTGAACCATATCAGCCGCCTCAGCAATTGAATGATAAACCAGAATATCCTTGCCAGGCTGCATAAATCCCCAATCTGCATCTTCCACCCAATCACCCAGAACCACGCCGCCCGCCATAGGCACATCGAAATCCCGTGGATTAAGACAAGTAGGACATTGGTGACTGTGAATATTTAAACAAATTTTGGATGACGCATAACAATCCGCTAAATCCGAATTACTAATAAAACCACCATAGCGATTGCGATATTCCAGCGAAAGCACATCTTTCCATGCCGGAGGCCCAAAAACTTTCAAACCTAGCGGTAATAATGCTTCGATTGTTCCCAGGCGCTTAAAATAAGTAACAACTGCATATAGAAAATATTCCAATTCATAACTGGCGCCGGGTAGGTCTTTTCCAGATATTTTACAATAATTGGTCGCCGCCGTTGAAATGATATTCAATTGGCTGGCATTAGGATCAAACGACTTAAGAATACTATGGAATGTTATCGAATAATCAGTATTACGGATGGACTCGATTCTTCCCAGCATCTCCCGACATGCGTCCGGCATGGCATCCAGTAGATAATAAACATTGGGCAATGAGCCTACATAGGATATATCCGCCGCCAATGCTTCACGTTTTCGCCCGGATTCTTGAAAAATAGTAGCATGGAGTAAAAAGGTGGATTTACAGTTCAGCGCCTGCAAACGCGGAGCGTAACTGCGGTCGCAGTACAAAACTAAGTCATTTTGATCCAGTTGAGTTACAGGCCCTTCATCCGCTAAGAGCAGAGTATCGTCCACCATCCAGCAGACACGCGGCAATTGCATAGATTCGACATGCTGTTTGGCCATACCTAAGTCAGCCAGCAGGGCGCCAGGCCATAGGTTAATCGAAAAGAACATATCAGGCTGCATTTCAAACATCCTGCCCAAGGCTTCAAACGGTCGCCCGAAAGTAGAATCAAATGGTTCAAGGTGAGTTTCCATGCCCAGTTGCTTGAAACCATCGAGAAACGCCTGCGCAATGGGGAAGTGAATATAGGCGTCCCGCTGAACGCAACTCCAGACTGACCGGGGAGCATCGGCCAAAGGTTTTTTGATATTATCCAGAAAATTGACGAATGTCGGAGCGAAACCGCTATTTTTATCGGTAATAAATTTCGCCAGTTGTTTGGCGCGTTGAATATATTGCTCGGTTATTGCAGGAGCAATGGGCAAAGCGCCGAGCAGGTATGAGGTCTTCTCCGGTGGAAATAGGAAAAGCCTGCGTTCTTCAATAAAACTGGAGATTCCCCCATCAATGGCATCACAGGAGTATAGAAAAATGCTCTCGGTTTTTTCGATCACTGGCCGCGCGTCGAACATGGATAAATACGCCACCCAGGCGTAACGGTTCGGCTCCCACACAAGCAGTCCTGCGGAAGGATATTGCTCCAGCAGTTGGTTGCCGAATAACAGGGAATGCCCTACGCCTATACCGCTTAAAACAATTAAACGGGCGCCGCGTTCAAAATTTGCGGTAATAGCGCTACGTTGCTGCTGCAACAGGGTTGAACCTTGATTCTGGGTAAGCAGGGTATTCATGCCGTCGTTAGTATTCGACCTGAGCGCGATGAGGTTGTTTTCCTCTTCAATAATTTCCAGGTTGTGGGCGCAGTCATGCACATTCCCCAGCGCTTTTAGCAAGGCTGGCCGGTGTTGTTGCAATAAGGCTATATGGGCGTCCAATCTTTTACGGTGGTGATCCGTCAAACGGCGCCAATTCATGTGGCTCATAAGTATAGATCCATGCTTATCTTATAGTTTTCAGATTGCCTTTTTCATCCCAGGTGTAAGAGCGGCCCGTGACTAGATCTTTGATGTCATTGGGCAAGTACCTGGGAATAAGCATAGCAGTAGATTGCGGATATTCATTGTTCTCCAGGAAATACAACCGCCCGGCGATTGCAAGCCGTAGTTCATTATATTTGTTTTCGAGGTTTAGTTCATCCGGTATAATATCTGCTGGATTCTCAAGACGCACGGTAAATAGTTGACAAAAAAGTTCTAATCTTGAAGAAAAAGTAATGGACCTAAAAAGTCCTAGAACTATACCCAACTTGTCATCATTGGAAAATTGTTTTTGGTCAGATAAATAAATCTGAAGAATCTGATCCACCCCTTTTTTCATACCTCCCCAACCTGATACCGGGAATCTTCGATCAAAAATCTGCCGCATGTAAAACGAGCCTTTTCTACCTGGCGCCATATCGAGTTTATGGCCTTTTCCTTTCTCCACATTCATTTCTGATATAAGGGCGTATGTAGGAGCATTTTTATAATCATCCGTGAAAATGAATGGATGCAAATGATTGAGCGTATCCAGCCAGTCCCGCAAATATTTTTTACTTTTTATACTCTTAATATGAGAATACGATTGAGGTACTATTTGTTGCAGCAACCATTTTCTTGTATTGGAATTATTGTAATTTAGAACTGGATTAAAAACGGCAAAAGGCAGCGTACTAACCAAATAATCCACTCCTTCTTCGATCTTATTCGAATTTATCAGATAAGCCGCATTGACTTTTGCAATCTGACAATAATATTGGCAAATCCAGTGATTGGATGAATCTATTTCAAACCGGTCTTCAGGTTTCAATACGGCAATTTGATGATCGATTTCCCGGCTTACTTTTAAGCCCCTATGCAAGAATTTCCCGGCTTTTTGTAAATCACCGCCCAGTTCCTTCCATTCATCCTGAGTAAGACCTCCAGGAGAATTAAGCAGTTCTTCCCATTTAGGAAACTTAATTGCAAATGATTTATGTTCTTTATTGAATGCTTCCCACGATTCATTTAAATCTCGATATTGATCAGTCAGATAATATTGGTCTGGCTCATGCAACCATTTTTCAGGGAAATCAATAGTGCTTTCCATGAAAGTTCTTGCATACTTAACATAATCCTTGCCATGATAGCGTTGAATTTTCCCTTCAAACCAAATATCAAGCCAAATATGCAGACCGATATAACCTATAGTTAACAAAATCAGAAAAACTAATGCTGACCATTTTACAATGCGTTTTGATGGGATGAATCTTTTTAATGATCGTTGTTCGAGGATTTTCTGTATTTCATCGATTTTATCCGGCATTAAAAATTCCCTCTCATATTTATTACAAAATCCATGCTTATCTTGTAGTTTTCAGATTGCCATTTTTATCCCAAGTGTATGAGCGGCCAGTGGTGATATCTTTGATCTCACCGGGTATATACTTAGGAATAAGTTGAATAGTAGATTGCGGATACTCATTGTTCTCCAGTAAATACAACCGCCCGGCGATTGCAAGCCGCAATTCATTAAACTGGCTTTCATGGTTTCGTTCATCTTGCATATTATCTGTTGGATTGATCAGATAAACGCTGCTTAGCAGGCGATACTGATCTAATTTAGATGAAAAAGTAATTGGCCCAAAAAGATTCATGACCATAGTTGCATCTTGTCTATAACCCCGTATTTGTTGGCCGGATAAATAGACTTGCAGGATTTTATCCATACCTTTTTTCATCTCTTCCCAACCCGATTCGGGGAATCGCAGTTCCGCAAGTTGCCTGATATAAAACTCACCTTTTTTGCCTGATGTTAGATCGAGTTTATGGCCATTTGTCATCTCCCCTCTCATTTGCGCTAAAAGACTGTAAATAGGCGCCTTCTCATAATTACGCCGGAAGAGGAATGGATGCAATTCATTCAGTTTATCTAGCCAGCCGCGTAAATGCTGTTTACTAGCGATATATCTAATTTGGGAATGAGCCTGGGATACTGTTTGCTGTAAGTACCATTTTCTTGATTGGTAACTATTGAAATCAACAATTGGATCAAAAATTGAAAAGGGCATCGTATGAATCAGCAGATCGACTCCATCTTCGATCTTATTGGTATAAATCAGATAAGCAGCTTTGATTCTAGATATCTGACAATAATTATGATAAGTCCAATTATTGGATGGCAGAATTCTAAACCGCTCATCAAGTTTCAATGAGGCAACCTGATTTTCAAGTTCCCGGCTTAATTTTGAGCCAGCAAGTAAAAACTGTTCGGCTTTTTTGAGGTCGCCGCCCAGTTCCTGCCATTCATTATTCGTGATACCACCTGAAGATCTCAGCAGTTCATCCCATTTACCGAATTTTGATGCTAATGAATGGTTTGCTTTATTAAATGCTTCCCACGATTGATTAAAGTCTTGATATTGATCAGGTGAATACACAAAGGATGGCTCTTGCAACCATTCTTTGGGAATATCAATAGTGGTTTCCATGAAAGTACTCAAAAAATCAGCACATTCTTTTCCATAATGTCGTTCAATTTTTCCGGCAAACCATATTTCCAGCCAAATATGAAGACCGATATATCCTAGAATTAACACAGCCAGCATTACTAATCCAGCCCGTTTTACAGTGCGTCTTGATGGAATCCACCTTTTTATGGATCGTTGTTCGAGGATTTTCTGCTTTTCATCGACATGATCTGGCATTCGAATACTCCCCCTTTTATATAAGTACCGGATCCAGCATGAATAGCTATGGATGAGTGTAACACGGTCAAGCGTTATAAGTCTAATATGATTAGGATGTTTTGTATTATAACGTTCATATCCGTGTTATTATTACATCTTCACCCAAGGGTAGAGGGGACTTTGTTACCCGAAATTGGTGAGGGGGAAAGACGTTGCGATGAATAAAATTGGGGGATACTTAAAACAAACAAAAGGAACGCTTTGATTCACGTTCCTTTTAGTAAACAATAAGTTGATAAGAGTTTGTTATTTCATACCATACTTTTTCTTGAAGCGCTCAATACGTCCGGCTGTATCGACCAATTTTTGCTTACCAGTGAAGAATGGATGACAAGCGGAGCAGATATCCACGTGTATTTTCTCAGCAGTTGAGCCGGTTTCATAAGTATTTCCACACGCGCATTTTACTGTCGCTAGATAATAATTTGGATGAATGCCAGTTTTCATGATATTTTTTCCTGTTTCACAAAATTCTTTCAGAGAGAGATAATTCTATCCATTTTATAAAATCGGTCAATATCTTCGGCTCCATCTTCGGGAAAATCAATGATGCGGTTATATTCCGAACCATCATGAAAAGAAAATTATTGATAAATATATTTATGCCGATAGCGCTGTTATGGGGCTTCTATTTGATATTGCCATATCCATCTAACGCTGATGAGACCTATTTCGTATCACCCGGTGGAATCGATGCGATTGAATCTGATGGCATCTCAAACCATTGGCGCAGCATAGGTTACGCATTGTCGCGCCTACCCGAATCTGGCGGGATGATAATACAGGCGGCTTCAGGATGCTATCCAAACATCAGAATAACCCAACGTTTCCAAAAGCCAGTGTTGATTCGCGCGGCCAAAACTCATAGCGCGATAATCTCCGCCGCTTCAGGACATGGGGCGGTATTATTAAATGGCGTTAAAAATATAATATTTGATGGATTTGTGATAAACAACCGAAGCAACCCAGCTCCATCCAATGCCTTACATATACTGGGAGGATGTTCAGATATCACAGTACGCAACTGCATCATTACCCATGGCTGCTCTGGATACCGCAACGCCGATGCAGTGAAGATTCACCGTGATGCGCATGATATTCTGCTGGAAGAGAATATTATCCATTCCGCTATGGATGAATTAGTAGAACTAAACGAACGGGTGCATGATATCACTCTGAGGCGTAATGTTCTGCATCAGCCCAAGCATGACCAACCAAAACCACTAATGGCCATCCAAGATTACGCCTGGAAGATCAATATTGATAACAACCTCTTTGTAGGCCAAAATGCTTCCGCAATAAAACTGGGACGCAGCGCGGCAATGACTCGCGACGTGAATGATATCACTATTACCAACAACATCTTCGCTTTGGCGCCCGATCAATTTGTACTGGATTTGCTTAGCGGCGATAACATCCGTTGCGCAAACAATGTGGCTTCTATTCAAATCATCTCTGGCGCACATAACGCCTTAGATAAGGTTTATCTGATAAACAACCAAGTATCTGCATCAGATATCACGCGATTTTTTGATCGAAAATCTCCGATAATCCAGGAATTTATTAGTCTTTTCCCTTTGCGGTGAATAACCACCATAATCTACGCAAAATTTGCGGAGATTAATTGCAATTGTGAAGAACTTCAGGTATAATTTTATCAAAAAGGCATAAATCATGCGGTATATCCACGAACATGCCAGTTGGCCGATCCTGTATGGGACATGGATACGTTGTCATCTCAGGTTGCAGATATAAGGTACCGACAAGGATTGCTTATAGGCCGTATGGGCGCTCTTGGATTTTCGCTACGCGCTGAAGCCAGTCTTGAAACTCTCACTTTCGATATTATAAAGTCCAGTGCCATTGAAGGTGAAACCCTTGATTATAAACAAGTGCGTTCTTCCATTGCTCGAAAACTTAACCTTGATATTGGCGGCTTCACTCCAGTGGATCGCCATGTGGACGGCATTGTTGAGATGATGCTGAATGCAACAAAATGTTATGGCGACGCCTTGAGCGAAGAACGCCTTTTTGGCTGGCATAGCGCATTGTTTCCTACTGGTTATAGCAGAATACGCAAGATTACCGTTGGTGCGTGGCGACCGGCAGAAGCAGATCCTATGCAGGTGGTATCAGGTAATCTGGGCCATGAAAAAGTGCATTTTGAGGCTCCGGCAGCCAGTCGTCTTGATCATGAAATGCGAACTTTTTTGGAGTGGTTCAATACGCCTTCCTCTATTGATCCTGTGTTAAAGGCTGGAGTTGCTCATCTCTGGTTTGTTACCATTCACCCCTTTGAAGATGGAAATGGCCGCATTGCCAGAGCAATTACTGATCTGGCTCTGGCACGGGCGGATAAGATCGAGGATCGTTTTTATAGTATGTCGACTCAGATTGAGATAGAACGTTATGATTACTACATCCATCTCGAAAAATCTCAAAAAGGAAGCGTGGATATTACTTACTGGTTGGAGTGGTTTCTATCTTGTCTTAGTCGAGCTATAGACCGTGCGGATGAAACGTTGGCAGCGGTTCTTCACAAAGCCCGCGTTTGGGAGCGGGCGAATCGTTATCAGATTAATGATCGGCAACGAATAATTATAAACCGATTACTGGACGGATTTGCCGGGAATCTTACAAGCAGTAAATACGCCAAACTGGCTAAATGTTCTCAGGATACGGCCCTTCGGGATATTCGTGAACTTATAAACTTTGGGTTTATGAAGCAAAATCCCAGTGGGGGACGCAGCACCAGTTACCAATTGACTTAACCTGCTGATAAATAAGTTCCCTCTCACTCCACCAGCGGCGCATCCTCTTTTTGATATAAGAAGCAACGAATATCACGATTATCATTGGTTGTTTCGGATGCACATTCCTGCTTATCGCAGATATCCAGACGCTCGCTGCAGCGGGGATTGAATCTGCATCCTGAGGGATAATGAGCCGCACTGGGAACTGTTCCAGGGATTACATTGAGCCGGGTTTGATCGGCATGGGTGGTTCTGGGGATGGACCGGAGCAATCCACGGGTATAGGGATGCAGGGGATCCGAGAATATTTGTTTAACCGGGGCTTGTTCAACCACCTGTCCGGCATACATCACCGCCACCCGGTCGGCGGTTTCGGCTATCACGCCTAAATCGTGGGTAATCAACAAAATAGCCGCGCCGGTGCGTTGCTGAAGATCGTCCATTAAAGCCAGAATCTGCGCTTGGACGGTTACATCTAACGCTGTAGTCGGTTCATCGGCAATTAGCAGGTCAGGGTCGCAAGCCAGCGCCATGGCGATCATGATGCGCTGCCGCATTCCACCTGATAACTGATGGGGATACTCTTTGGCTCTTGCGCGGGGAGCGGCTATACGAACCTTATCCATCATCTCCACAGCTGAATCGAAAGCCTCACGGCGCTTCATTTTGCGGTGGATGCGGAACACTTCAGCGATCTGCTCGCCGACTGTAAAGACCGGATTGAGCGCCGTCATTGGTTCCTGAAAAATCATGGATATTTTATTGCCGCGAATGGAACGCATCTCTTTTTCAGAGAGTTGCAGCAAATCCTGCTGATTAAAAATGATATTTCCAGAGACAATGCGTCCTGGCGGATTGGGGATCAGGCGCAGGATAGAGAGAGAAGTGACGCTCTTACCGCAACCGGATTCGCCGACCAGACCAAGCGTTTCGCCGCGATTTACGTGAAAAGAGACGCCGTCAACGGCGCGTCCCACGCCTTCAGCCGTAAAAAAATGGGTATGAAGGTCTTTGATTTCGAGAATAGTATCTTTTGTCATAATTAGAACCTGGATACTATGATAAAGTTTAACAATGGGAAATCCAGTGGATCGTTTTAATCAGATAAACTTAAAGGATAGCGGCTCAACCATCTTCCACTTAATCCCAGATGGGTTTATAAAGTGGAATAGCGTATTTTTATTTTTCAAATACTTTTAGACAGACGTAATATCATACGCAAAGTTCACCAAGCGAGCGACCTAGATGCCGACTAACAAAACTCACAAAGACTGGAATCAGTTCAAAGGCACGACAGTACCCGGAACCATATACCCCCAACCAATATTTTATAAGAACGTACGCAGGGGGCAGCCGATAGTAGATATTGGTTGTGGCGCAGGCCGCATCTGCTTTGAGTTGCTCAACCGGGGATATGGACCAATCACCGGATTTGATCAGAACGAGCACTGCATACGCTTTGCCAGTAAAA
Source organism: bacterium (assembly GCA_963662285.2). Taxonomy (GTDB): domain Bacteria; phylum Hinthialibacterota; class Hinthialibacteria; order Hinthialibacterales; family Hinthialibacteraceae. The sequence goes on along the minus strand of CAXXMV010000002.1, from coordinate 890,871 downwards.
AACTTGAAGAATCTACCAATGATAAATATAAAGAATGTCATTTTTATAAACGTGATGCGCTAGATACAGAATTCAGGGATAATGAGTTCAAAGCGGGATTAATAATGGCGGTTTTGACAACGCTGACTAATCCTGAAGACAGGTTAAAAGCATTACGCGAAGCGCGGAGGATTATCCGGACGGGCGGTGGATTATATCTGGCGGTATTTATGCAGACCTGGCATAATCCGATTTATTACCAACGTTATGTTGATGGTGAAAAGGAAACCGGGGAATTCGGGTCATTTATAGGTAAAGATAAAAGCGGCGAAATATCATTTCAAGCCCATCATTTTAGTGAGCGCGAACTGGTCGATCTTTTAGGAGAAGCGGGATTTGACATCAAACATTGGGAATACATGGTGGTAGACACTCAAAACGGCAACCAGGTTAACGGCGCAGCGATTTGGGCGGTTTAATGCTTATTCAGTATTAACGATAGGTTCAACAAATATCAAGCGGTCAATGCAATGTGAAGCAAGTTCCTGCGCTACCAAATCTGTACATTGCACGACTAATTTGATCCCTTTATTGCGGCACTTGCCGTTAATAAGGAGAAGCCTACCATAAATATGAAGTTCTAATGGTTGGTTGGTTAATTGAATATATATTGTGTGGCCATCGTCACTTGAAACGACCTTACAACCAGGGATTAGTATGGGAATTAGTTCAATGGCTATATCAGGCTCGAAATCCATGCCGCTCAATTTTTGGGAACTCATAGATCCACCACTCATTTTTTATATTAATTAAGAATAAACCAAAGACGGCTGATTTGTCAATACTGATTCTATGATCTGAAAACGTGATATAAGGGGTATGGAAAATGACAAAACATGAACTAGGCGTCTTTACTTGCAGAGCCTTTTCGATATATGCATGCTTGCAATTCACGAAATATTTGGGAAGCCTCGGATTCACCTTGCATTATTTATCCCGTAATTCCCAACTTGAAAATCAGGATATCTTCATGGCCTTCTGCCAGATTTCACCTATATTGGTTACGTTTTCATTTACGATTTTATTATGGATTTTCGCAAAACCAATCAGCATTTTCTTGACATCTGACCTTAATCCCTCTGAGAAGATTAGCCGCATCGATCCTGCCATAATTCTGGGATTCGCAGTTATGTTATGCGGCCTTTTTATTTTATTTCAGGCATTGCACAGTATATCTGCGGAGACGCTTAATGTGTTTGTCATGTATTCAGATAAAACTGCGCCGAGAGAGTTATTTAGACAAAACGCCGTCAATATGTTTATCGTTTTCGCCAAATTCGCCATTGCCTATGTTTTCATTAGGCAGCCCTACAGGGTTATCAGTTTTCTGACCAAGCAGACGCCAAATAATTTCGAAGGTAGTAGTGAGTGATCTTTGTATAAACAACATGAATGTATTATGATCATGATTGGTATAGATAAGAATTAAAATAACAGTCAGATTTTGGAGGATAAATAATGGGTTCTAAAAACATATTGATGATCGTGGGCGATTATGTGGAAGATTATGAAGTAATGGTGCCATTCCAGGCGTTAACCATGATCGGGCATCTGGTTCATGCGGTCTGCCCGGATAAAGTTACCGGCGACACCATACGCACCGCCATACATGATTTTGAAGGCGATCAGACATATAGCGAGAAGCCGGGACACAATTTTACTTTGAACGCCGATTTCGATGGAATTAATCCCAGAAATTACGACGCGCTGGTTATCCCCGGAGGACGTGCGCCTGAGTATCTCCGGCTTAATCCAAAAGTAACCGCTATGGTTTCGCATTTCGTTGCAGCAGACAAACCCATCGCCGCCATCTGCCATGGCCTGCAATTACTGGCCGCGGTGGGCGCCTTAAAAGGAAAGACCTGCACCGCTTACCCGGCAGTTGGTCCGGAAGTGACTTTGGCTGGCGGAGCTTATCAGCAAATCGAAGTTGATAAAGCTCATGTCGATGGCAACCTGGTCACCGCCCCGGCATGGCCGGCGCATCCCGAATGGTTAGCCAAATTCCTCAAAGTGCTGGGAACCAAGGTTGAACTATAGGGGCGCTTTTTATGGGCGCCCGATAAGCCGGTCCGCCCGGGAATTGGTAAAACCAAAGAGGATTCTTAATCGGGTAACCACAAGAGTTACCCCTACGGTTATTTGAGAATTATTACCTATATATAGCATTAAGGATTATACGCTTTAATTTACTAAACTATTACATTCTATCAATAATGCATAAATTCATTAACGGGGGAGACTGATGCCAGAAACAATCTTACGTTCACGAGCGCCGGTGCGCATTGATTTCGCGGGTGGATGGACGGATGTAGCGACCTTTTGCCGGGAGACGCCCGGATACGTGGTCAACGCCGCCTTGAATGTCTATTCGTATGTCACAATCACCGAAAATGAATTCATCCAAGGCGAAAATAGCCCTCTGCGCGAACGGGGCGAGTCTCCTCCTCATGGAATCACCCTCTATTCCAGCGATTACGATCTCTATGTGAAAGCAGCCTCGATTCGCGAATTTGAATATGACGGAAATCTGGACCTGGTTAAAGCGGCAGTGCGCCAACTGGGGATGGAGAAAAAGTTTAGTTTGATAACCCAGTCCATCGCGCCTCCAGGCAGCGGGCTGGGAACATCAGCTTCGATGGGCGTCGCGCTGTTGGCCGCGATCAATCGATATGCCGGAAAGCATCCCCTGGCTTATGAGCTGGCGGAAGAAGCCAGCCGCATCGAACGGGATGAGTTAGGCATTCTGGGCGGCAAGCAGGATCATTACGCCAGCGCTCTTGGATCGATGCAATTTCTGGAATTCCGCGGCGAAGAAGTAAGGTCATCCAAATTGAAAGCATCACGGGACGTAGCGCTGGAATTAGAGAAGAATCTGGTGCTGTGTTATACCGGACAATCGCGCTTGTCGGGCGATGTCCATGCGAAAGTTACAGGCCGGTTCAACAACGGCGATGCAGAAACAGTGGGCGCTATTGAAGAGATGAAGGAAATCGTCCTTAGCATGAAAGACGCCCTGTTGGGCGGCAAGATGACCAGTTTCGCCAAGTTGCTCAACCGCAATTGGGATTGCCAGAAGCGGTTGCATCCATCAGTCACCAATGATTTTATTGAACGAATCTTCGACGCGGCATTCCAAAACGGCGCTATTGGAGGCAAAGCCTGCGGCGCTGGGGGCGGTGGATGCGTTCTATTTTATTGCAGCCCGGAACGCGAACATCAGGTGCGCCGCGCTCTGCAGAAAGAAGGCGGAACCATCATTGATTTCAATATAGACTTCTTCGGCGCAGAGACCTGGGTGGAGGAGATTGAAGGATAGGTAGGGGCGCCTCTCGTGGCAATGTCATTAAGTTAACCGTGTTATCCTCTCTCCCTCTGGGAGAGGATAAAGGTGAGGGGGACATTCCAATAACCAAAGTTAATGACATTGTTGGCGCCCGAAATCACTCATGATCTATTCACAGGCTGGGCGCCAAGGGCAAGACCGCATGGCGGTCAGCCCTTGATGCAACCACCTACATATTTCAAAATCACTCCCTGAAGATCAGCCCTCTGGTAATGAGCGAGGATCGGGGGGGGGGGGGGTAAACAACCGAAGCACAAGCACAAACCATCCCATCAAGAAAAGAGCGAATAGATCATAATCTGGCCGATTAGAGCAGCGGCGGCGTAAGGACGAAGGTCAATCGGTTCCTTCTTTCCCGGCAAAACGCCGCACACTTCAGATTTGGGCATAGTCAGCACCCATACCAGCAAGGCCGCAAAATAGAGTATGAAAATGGTTCGCGCCGCCGAGTGGGGAATCATCAAAGTAAGTTCACGCAGATAATCTCCGGGAACGCGCAGTATATTGGCTATTGCATCAATCAGCGTTTGCATTTTCATTTCTCCCTTTATAACGATACACCAAACCAACCAGTTTCTCATCCGGTTCGCGTGGAGTTAGCAGACTTACCACAATTGTGAGAACCAGCGAAACCAGGAACGACCATAAGGCGATGAATAAAAAAGGATCCTGTATCTGGAATAACGGCACGGTAGCGTAATTGTGAATTATGAGCAGCCCGGAGGAAGTGATTAGACCGCTTACCAAACCAACCAGCGCCCCGATGCCGGTTGTCCTGCTCCATAGAACGCCTGTCAAAATCAGCACCAGACTCGGTCCCTGGAACAGAGAGAGTATGGTTTGAATAATATTATAAATGCTCTCTTGATCTTTCAGCCCGGAAATCCAGAAGGCGAATAAAATTCCCCACACAGTGAATATCAGCGTCAGTATCCGTCCGATAACCAGATAATGGCGGTCATCCTTGTTTGGAACGAAAAAGCGCTGGTAGATATCCTTTACCCAAAGGGTGGACGCTGAATTGAGGCATGAATCGACGCTCGACATCAGAGCCGCCAGAAACGCCGCAAAGAAAATCCCTAACACGCCAGTCGGCAGAGTATCGCGGATCAAAGTAGGCAGTGCAAAATCGGCTTGTTCGATATTAGGATTATGAGTCAAAACGATGATGCCCGGAACAACCATAATCATCGGGATCGCTATCTTAAGCAATGCGCCCCACATAAAAGAGGCTTTGGCTTCAAATTCAGATTTTGCGCCCAGGCAGCGTTGCAGGATGGATTGGTTACCGAACCAGTAGGCTGGCGCCAATACCATCCCAAGCCCCAATAAGATGCCGGTCCAGGGATGGGGAGAATCAGTATCAACCGGAAGAATAAGGTTAAAATGGTCTTTATATTCAACGCCTAAATCATGCACCGTATTGACGAAAGCAAAGACGCCGCCGGCATGATACAGACCGATAAACAACACCATAGTGCAGCCTGCCATCATAACCACGCATTGCAGCGCATCAGTGTAAACCACCGCCTTCAATCCACCGATCAGCGTATAAAGACCAATCAACACTGCGCTGATTATGATGGATACGCCTACGCCCCAACCCAGCATAGTGTTCATCATGACCGCCGTGGCGTATAGCATGATGCCCAGGTTGCAAGCCAGAAAGAAGCCCCAAATTACAGCTGATATGGTGCGAACTCCCACATTGAAGCGTTTGCCCAGAAATTCCGGTATGGTATAAACTTCCGAACGCCAGAAATAGGGTATAAAGACAAATCCACAGATTATCATTACCGGGATACACCCGATCCAGTCGTAGTTGCCTACCACTATACCGTAGATATACGCCGAACCGGCGATGCCTACAATATCAATGGCGCCAATATCAGACACCACCATTGACATCCCCACCGCCCACCATGGCAGGCTTCGTCCGGCCAGAAAGTAATCTTTGCCGGTCTTGATATTCTTACCCAGATAGATCCCCAACCCGATTGATAAAACCAGGTAGCCGATCATCATTGCGTAATCAATTCCTGTCAACGCAGCAAGTTGCATCAGTTCATCCCGAAATATATTTTTTTATAGTATTATATATTTGGGCCAATAACCCAAAACATACGATCAATAATATAAGCCATAAAAAAGCAGATTTATAGGTTGATCAAGCAAAGTATCCATTGATCTTAAATATGTTTTGTTGAGATTCATGTCATGGACGCACAGTCTTCTAACCATCCGGCAATCCATGTAGGGCGCGCCCCTTGTGGGCGCCCGAAACTCACAAAACCCCAAAAGGTAAAAAAGGGTGAAGCCCCACGGCCCCACCCTTTCATAATAATAATAAAAAAAACAAATTTACAGCTCTTCTAATTTCACTGAACCAATAGTGGAAAATGGCCCGTAATACGGGGGATTGCCGCTATTGGAAATGACAAATACATGAAACGCATAATCATGGCCGAACAAAGGACCACCAGCAAAAGCCGCATTTATCTTTGGTCGATTTGCTTTCCATACAAATCTGTTCGCATTCGGATCATCTGTGCGTCCCAGATACTGCAATGGTTGATCATCCACCTTCACATAAACATGGTAATCTTTAACATCGCTCAATACGATATTCCAGCGAATAACCAAATCCGGCTTCTCTACGTCATCATAATCCGTACCTCTGCTTAAATCGGTTAGAGATAAAACATTATCAGTTACGATTACCTGATTGACGCCCAGATCAGCGCTTCCAGAAATAATATCTTCTATCGGAACCGGAGTTTGCGTAGGCTCTGGAGTCGGCGTCGGCGTTACAGTCGGAGTAACGATAGGCGTAGGTTCGGGAGGCGTGATTGGATTAGGAACCGCCCGCACTGCATCATCAGCATATAAGAATCCCCAGCCGGTATAAAAATCAACGCCAGGTAAATAGATATCCGTAGCCGCTTCGCGCATCAAATCGCAGATTTCTTTGGAAGACAACGCGGGATTGGCTTGCCTCATTAGGGCTGCAATAGCAGCGGCATGAGGCGCCGCAGCGGATGTTCCAAAAAAGTTAGGTAAATCATCATCATCGATATCGCTGTCAGCCCAGAAGAATGATGTGTTGGCGCCGTCAATGCTGGCAATATCTGGAGCGAAGCGATATTCCGGCTCTGCCAATGTTTCTCCTGTCGCCGAGAAGAGAATCGCCGTATAGCCGCCTAGCGAAGTATAGAAGGTAGGATCAACACGCCTGGGATTATTCTGTCGCTCGCCATTAGAATCAGCTTCATTAAAATTCACTGCGGCGACATTCATGACATAATCAGACTTATTATGCCCGATCATCATTGTTGGATCATGGCTGCGTACCGCCTGTGATATACTAATGCCTCCACCCCAAAACATCAACTTAAAATTAACCGCAGGACCATGATGTTTATTGACCACGATTTTTATATGAAGATCATCCGTTTCGCTGTAATTGTAAATGCCGGTAAACTCATAGGGATCGCCCATCGGCGCTTCAATTGTTCCCTGAGTATTATCTGAACTTGTTATCATACTCCCATTTTCATCAAGAATATAAAGGTCATAATCCGTCGTGGCTCCAGCGCCAAGCGTTCCGCTATAGGGATTCTCCCAAAAAAGACTAAAACGAACCGATCGTCCCGGTTCAATTAATACATTAAGCGTATCATCGAAACCCTCTGGATTCCAATTATGATAATCATTTCCTTTAGGGATTTTAGCCATGGGGCCATCATCATTATCTGGATCAATATCATTATAGGCCATCTCTACCGCCTGGGCGCGGGCATTTCCAGCAGCGGATAAGTAGACAATATCATGTTCTTTAACGGCCTGCTCGATTGCTTGCGACAATTCACCGTCCTGATATGCCGACATGGTCAAATAAATAACATCATCGACCAATACCTGGCATCCCGCATCAGCCAGTTTCAAAACTCCATCAGCCCATGAAGCAACTCCCAGAAACGCTGAGTGAAATGCAATCTCAGCGCCCGGCGCCATTTCATGCACGATTTCCGCCATAGCGCGTCCTTCATCGGTATATAAATCTTCCATCGGATATGGGTTGCCTTCTTCATCAAACTCCGGCGTCCCATCATGAATCAATTCAACCGCCGCTGGAACTTCTCCCGCCAGTTGAGAATCAGTGCCCACTATTTCCAGGATGCCATCATCATCGATATCATCAATAATCGGCGTGGCTTCTGACACTGCGCCAAATGAATCTGACATAATTCCAACTTTAACGCCCGTTCCATCAAATCCCGGCGTGGTTTCTCTCAATATATCCATTCTGGTTGATGCCACTCCCTGCCCCTCAATGGATCGCAGCAATGGGCGCTGCAAAGGATATACGGTTGATACAACCTTCAACGCCGCAAGATCAAGTAATTTATCTTGCGAAATAACTCCTGTCACCAATCCGCCATATTTCGCCAGAGTTATTAGACCAGCGGATTTCAATTCCTCCAAGACGCTGTTATCTGCGCTATGCAACCTTACTTCTACAAATACTTTACCAGTCAGCTTTTGCACTAACGCCTGCGGCTTGGCTTGAGTAACGTCAGTCCGGCCAATCAGCGCCTTCAATCGGCAATCCAATTTCACTACCGGATCTTGCTTGGCATCCACGTCGCCTACGCCTATCAATAAAACAGCCGTAATCAGCATAAACCAAATACACTTTGAATGAGTCATATCGAATAATTCCTTTCAATATTTAGACAACACAATACTTATATGTTATCTCTTCGATAAATAAATGCAGAGCGCACTGAACCCCTGAAAGAATATTCATTCCAACATACTCATTCAAAAGCGTTTCAATCCTACGATTTTCTATGCTATGGTGTACTAATAGATAAAACAATCTCGCTTATTTCATAGGAGAAGAATTTAAAGGAGAGCAAAATGAGCATTCGTACCATTATCATTTTAAGCATGTTCGCCCTGGTTTTGACTGGATTGCCCCAACCCGGCTCAGCTCAGGGATTCCTGTTGCATGACGGCGATTCTATCGTCTTTCTGGGCGACAGCATCACTCAAGCGGGCAAAGGACCTGAAGGTTACACTACTTTGTTTAAAATTTTCTGCGACGTCAACGGTTACGAAGTCGATGTCATCAACGCCGGAATCGGCGGCCACAAATCCAACGATATGCTGGCTCGTCTTCAAAAAGACGTACTTTCACATAATCCCACCTGGATCAGCATCTCCTGTGGAGTCAACGATGTATGGCACTCTTTCAAAGAGAAGCCCACTGGCGTTCCGCTTCCTGAATACCAAAAGAATATGACTGAAATCGTCGATAAATGCCTCGATTCAGGCGCTAAAGTGATTCTTCTCACCGCCACCCCGATATACGAGAAAATCGATAGCCCCCAAAATCAGAAACTGAAACCTTATAATGCCTTTCTTCGTCAACTGGCTAAAGACAAAAAAATCATCTTATGCGATCTAAATGCAATATTCATTAGTTGGTATGAGAAAAAACTACGAGACGACAGACTACTCACCACTGATGGCGTTCACATGAATCCACGCGGCAACCGCATCATGGCGGCGGAAATCATCAAATCGTTAGGCGGCGCTAAACAATTAAACATCGCAAAAAAACGCTGGGAACTAATTAATAACATGTAAGGAGGGCGGAAATCATGAGCCAGACGACCACACAAACTTCAAGAAGAAACTTTCTAAAATCCACCGCAGCAGTCGGAGCGGGATTGCCTATTATGAACACCGTTATTAATTCAACCGCCAACGCTGCTCAGAAAAAACGCAACATCATCTTCATCCTGATCGACGATATGCGCTTCGATTCCATGAGTTGCATGGGACACCCTTTCCTTAAAACACCCAACCTCGACCGGTTAGCCAAGGGAGGTATGTTCTTCAACCATGCTTACGTCACCACCTCGCTCTGCTCGCCCAGCCGGGCCAGCGTCATGAGCGGGCAATATGCTCATACGCATGGAGTTATGAACAACTCAACTCTACTGCCCGCCAACACCGCCACCTTCCCCATCGAACTGCAAAAGAACGGTTACGATACCGCTTTCATCGGTAAATGGCACATGGGCGGCAGCAGCGACGAACCGCGCCCCGGATTCAACCACTGGGTCAGTTTCCGAGGTCAGGGCGTCTACAACAACCCGACATTCAACATCAATGGCAAATCAGTCCCCCGCCAAGGCTACATGACCGACATCCTCACCGATTATGCTTCTGATTATATAAAACAGGATAAAGATAAGCCCTTCTTTATGTATCTATCCCATAAAGCGGTTCACGCTGATTTCTATCCCGCCGAACGCCACAAGGACGCTTATTCCGATGTCAAAATCGATTACCCCGACTCCATGGCCGACACCGAGGAAAATTACAAAGGCAAACCACTATGGGTCAAACGTCAACGCCACAGCTGGCACGGCGTGGATTATATGTATCACGACCACACCTATTTCGACCGCTTCATCATCGACTACAACCGCACCATGCTGGCGGTTGACGACAGCATCGGACGCCTGATGAATACCCTGGAAGAACAGGGCATTCTTGATGACACCCTGATCCTCTTCATGGGCGATAACGGCTTCCTGCATGGCGAACACGGTCTAATCGACAAACGCTGCATGTACGAAGAGTCAATCCGCGTTCCCCTACTGGCGCATTGTCCTGATATGATCAAACCGGATAGCAAAACCAGCCGCATCGCTCTAAACATCGATATCGGCCCCACTATCCTGGAAGCGGCCGGCGTCTCTACCCCGGAATCTATGCAGGGAGAATCTTTCCTACCCATACTCAAGGGTGAAGACCCAAAATGGCGTGAAGCCATGCTCTACGAATATTTCTGGGAAGAGGCTTTCCCCCAGACGCCCACCGTCTTCGGAGTCCGCACCGAGAAATACAAATACATGCACTATCACGGCGTCTTCGATCTCAACGAACTCTACGATCTAGAAAACGATCCCAAAGAGATGAATAACCTGATCGACGATCCCGCTCATTACGAGGTCAGGAAAGACATGCAGAAACGCCTAACAAAACTGCTCAAAGACACCGGCGCATCGTTCGTCCCGTCCTGGAAGGAATAGAGTGGTTTAGTTCGCATGACTGGGCGCCAAGGGCAAGACCGCAATGCGGTCAGCCCTTGATGCGATAACCTGAGTAATAGCAATCATGATTAAAAAAGGGGTGCGTGAAAACTCACGCACCCCTTAATAATTGGTTATATTATACACCGATTTTCACGTGTCCCTGAACCTTCAGAATTGTACCAAAGAAAAATTCAGACCTCCTGATCTGGTGGAATTTCATCCGATACCAGTTTGTAGATTAGTCGCAATTCCGTGCCGGGGTAGATGGTTTCTGTGGCGTTGAGATTCGCTGCTAAGTTGCGGGCGGCTTGATCCGATAGGTGGTTGGTCAAATGGTGCAACTGCACCGTTAAGGTTTTGTTTTCCTCATCCGGAATGAGCAATCCCGCGGTGAACGGCGTGCTCACCACGAAGAACGGATCGCCCTGCTGATCGTTTACCCAATAGTCGGTCGTGCCCCGCATGCACAAGCGGTCGCGCGCCACGTACCGTTTGGGGAGCGGGGTTTGCGAGCCGTGATAGACGCGTACGTGTCCATCGATATACAGAACTCCCGCCGCCTCTGGATTGTTATCCATCCAATGCCGTGACAAGATGCGGCTCCATTGCGCGACCGATTCGGGCGCCGCCAGGATTTTGATCTTTTCCCGCAAGGTCCGCACTTCGGGGATTCGATCCAATCCCAGCCATTTGCCCCCTTCTCCCGCCGGAAAATAGCGCAACTGTTCGTTGGTCTTGATCCGGATCAAGGCCATGAAAGCTAACAGCAGGAAAATATGAATGCAGGAATAATAACCTTTGGGCAGGGAGAACAAGGCTTCTGTTTTGGTCAACAATCCATTGGCCGATAACGCCGGCAGCGCCCAAAGCACGCCGCCATTGCAGACGTCCAGCGAGGTCTCGAAACGGGTGGGCGCTTCGCTGAGTTGCCCCGTCGCCGCGCAGACCCGCTCCACGACCCGCGTACATCCCATCCCCATGGGAGCGGCATGATCCGCCGCGCTGCGCTGGCTTTTGTTGCTGCCGTTCAGGTCTTTTTTTTTACCGGTTCGGTCAAGCGGCCTGCGCAGATCGCCTTCGACAAGGTATTCGATTTTAGATTCATTTGCTTCGCTGCTTCGGAACGGCTCACGCCCTGCGATAAGAGGTCTTGGGTTTTTTGCAACACCTCCGGCGTCAGGACATGTTCGCTGCGTCGGCGCGGAGTTTTGAAGAATGCTTCCGGGCCTTCCTCGCGGTATTTCTTGACCCATCGCTTCATACTGATGGCGCTGATGCCAAAGGCTCTAACGATGTCAACTTGGCGGCAGACTCCACTGACCGCCAACTGGCTGGTGAACATGCGAAAACTTTTAAGGTCGGTTTCCCCATGACTGAAAACCGGTAATCCGGCATGAAAGTAGTACACCGATCCATCTTTTTTTTGATAGGAAATCAACTCGGATATGAATCCTTCGCCTGATGCGAATAGAGGTAATAAGGTCTGCGGCATTTTTTTAACTCCCTCATACTCTGCAGGATTGGCCTTCCCTCCAGTATCCTAACAAAATCCCGCGAGAACCGCAAACCACGGGTGAGCTCAGGAGGTCTGAATATGAAATAGGAAGAAACAAAGCGACAACCACGGCGGTTCGCCACACGAAAGCCTTTGACGCGATTTTGTTGTCGGATAACAAACGGTGAACAATTTCAGAAAGAAGAAGGATGACCGAGCACCCCACAATCCACCACACTAAAAACGAACCATATTCACTGCGCAACCATTCCACACTCGAATAAATAATTGATTGTACGTTCATTTTTTCTTGGCCTCCTTGAGCATTTCTTGCATTTTCTCAATCACATCCGGAGTCAATTCAGTTTCATCCAACACCCTCATAGCCAAGGCGCCGGGAGAATTTGGAAAAAAAACATTTTTCATATAATGAACTGCATCCGATTCCGCCTGTTCACGGCTGAGAACAGGAGAGTAAATAAAGGTTCGATCCTGGGTAATGTGAGTAAGGGCTTCTTTTTTCTCAAGAATTCGCAAGGTGCTGCGAATAGCCGAATCGCTTCTCTTGAATCCTTTCGAGCGGAGGATTTCGCGAATTTCATCCGCGTAAGTTTTGCCTTTCTCCCAAACGATCTGCATGATGACCGTTTCCCATTCGGTTAAAATTGATTTTTGCGGGCGTGCCATAATTTAACCTCGCATTTCTTAACGTTAATTCACCAACATTAAATCATCAACTTTTGTTTGTCAAGAGTTTTTTTTGAGATTTATAAAAAATATCGGATCAATGATTTTCAATCGTAGAACATGTCCAGAGGATCAATGCAAAGATTTTGCAGGCTGAGACCTACCGCATTATTTACTTGATTCCATTAAAGATGAGAATCAGGAACATTTGAATTATAAGATTTTTTAAAGAAGCGTTTTTTCAGAGTCTCTAAAATTACTACATCGTACAATTGAACGCTAGTTATTGGCGCATTATTATCGAGATGAATCGAACTGGCATGTTCGCTCATTGAGAATATGCAGGCAATACCGCATAGAAAGGGCTTATTCAATATCTTTTTTGATAGGCAATATCACAGTGAAAGTTGTTCCTTTCCCCACTTCACTTTCAATGATAATTGTCCCCCCATGCTGTTCGATTATGCTATATGTAATTGATAAACCTAAACCGGTTCCTTCCCCGACAGGCTTAGTCGTAAAAAATGGATCAAATATCTTTGACTGAATCTCTTTAGCAATTCCTTTTCCATCATCACGGATTTTCACTAAAACGTTTTCGTCTTGCCTAGTAGTATGAATCCAAATATTACCTTCTCCTTCAATCGCCTCAATCGCGTTCGAAAGTAAATTCATGAAGGCTTGATTGATTTTTCCTGGTGAACAGTTGACTTGTGGAATATCGTCATAGTTTTTTTGAATTCTGATCTTATCTTTGTATCTATTAAAAAGAAGATCCAGAGTCGAATCGATGGCCTCGCGGAGATCGTATGGGGAATAGTATTCCTCATCGACGCGGGAATACTGTCGAAGGCCGGCAACTATCTGGGCAATTCGATTAGAACCATCTTCAAAGGATTGAATCAGTTTATCACTATCTTCACAGGCGAAATCTAAATCTTCATTTTCGGCAATTTCCTCAAAGGCCGATTTGATGTCATGTGGAAAACGCTCTTTCATTTGCTTCATGGCATCGAATGCTTTTTTATAACCCGATAAATACTCTTTCAAAGGTTGTAGGTTTGATCGAATAAAGTTGATAGGATTGTTGATCTCATGAGCGACTCCTGCAACCAGTTGACCGAGAGACGCCATTTTTTCTGATAGAATTATTTGATTTTGCGCTTCTTTCAGTTGAACTGTGCGCTCCTCAATTCTCATCTCTAATTCAAGATTCAGGATAGCAAGGTCTTTATTGGTTTTGGCAAACTGATAAGCCAAATAAACAGACATGAATAAAAAAATCAGCAGTAAAGGCCACGGGCCATGTTCGTAATAGTCAGGCCATCCCATTATCTGCGCAAATGCTGTGTAAACAAGAATCAAACAAAAGATCAATGCTCCCAAAGCAGGAATCCAAATCCCTTCTTTTTCAGCTAACCGAATGGGGTGAATCAGAATGCGGATAATTTCAACAAATACATATAATATATAAATGTTAAAAACCATCATATCGAGTGGGTAAAGCGGTAACCAAATAGATATCCAGACAACGAGTAACGGTAATGAGATGATATACCAAAATCGTAACGGAATTTTATCGTATGATAAACTATAAAAAAAACGCAATGTCAGCACTGCCAGAAGGAATTGCGAGAGATACCTTAAAAAGAAAAAGCGGGTAGCCAATAATTCCCATTGAAATAAGGTGAATCCAAATAACGCTACTCCGCAAGAAAATATTGCGAAATGCAGGTTCTCTTTCATTCGAGGATAAAAAAGGAAAAGGATAAAGTGCACCACTGCCATAACCATCGGAATGGCTGTATACAGTGTCTGCAAAAATGTACGCCTCCGGTTTTCTGAAAACGAGAAAGGGCTTAATACTAATTTTGATTTTCCTTCGGTTTTTGCCTCATTGATCCGACCGGAAAAAACAGCTTCTTGGATATTAGATTCCATCGCATTTGCCAGATATGTCATGTAAGACAAGCCCGGTTTGAGATGTAAAGTCCGGTAAATGCGCTGTTTTTCAGATTCATTGATAGGAGTTGAATTCAATCCTACCTGGATGTAATCCTCATTGCTGTACGAGATATTAGTTGCTCGCCAATTGCGAGGAAGCATTTCAACAAGTTGAATGGTTTTTGTTTTTACATAGGGATTTAAAAATTCTAGAATTACCTTAACTTGTTCTCCAGGTAGATATCGTTCTTGGGAAAGGATTCGATAAGCCGATAGTTCAACTGGTTCGAGATTTAGGTTTGAAATACGAGCATGCCCCAATTCCTCACTATCTGCCCGGTTAGTGATTGCAATCCCGTAAGCGACTGTTTCATGCATAAGGAAATAGCATTCATGTACCATGCGCCATGTTATGCCATCATACGAACATTCTGCTCGGATCAAATTGAGTGGAGCTATCCTTGTCACCTTGAAGAAAATCCCTGACCCGGGATCATGAAGATCTTCCCCATGCAAATCTTTAATATTTTGCGTTGATTCTGCAATGGTATTATCATCCAATCGGAATATTATCGACGATTCCATCCCAATATATTTCCCCCAACCCGATTTCAAAGCAAAGAAATAGAATTTTGAACCTGGATCGGGGCCTCTTTCCCGTATTTGCAGGCCGACTTTTCCCAGGCTCCGGCCTTGAGGACCACCTCCTTCAATCCAATGCACTTTGGCAGATAATTTCCATGATCCTGCACGATCCCCATATACAAAGAATCCTTCATCAGATATATTTCCAATATCATCTCCATTACCAAAAATATCGTAAATGAATCCATCTCTTAAATGTGAAACTGAGACTTTTCCAGGAACTTTATATATGCCTTGTTGTGGAGGAAATAGCGGTAGACCCCAGTCTGCTGTAGCATCAAAAAGGCCAAATTTTGCGGCATACTCATCCGCAACAGATTCCCAAGGAAAACTGCTGCAAAACATGACAAAAAAAACGCAAACAAGAATATTTTTCATTTACGTAAGCCATTCAAATTCGTTTTGCTATGTTCATACCATAATTTCAAGCCTTTATCAACAACATATATACAAAGTTTAATCCTAAACAACGATCTCAAAAAAACCTATTGACATAAGTTTTAGAGTATCAATAATTAAAAAAAACCTTCAACATCCATAGGAGAAGAACCGATGAAATGGAAAATTGCGCTTTTTCTATTCATTATTCTCTTTATTGTACCACTATTAGGTATTCACTATAAAGTAAACTATGTTGTTAAAAATTTCATTCCTGCTGACCAGTACAAAAAAATTCAAAACATATTGAATGAACCTATCAATCTGCCTTCTGTATATTTTCAAACCACTTCAATCCCATCCATCATGAAAGAGCAATCTCAAAAAAATGTTGCTAATTATCAAACCTATTCTGTTAAAACAGTGGATCCCCAGCTATTTAATCAATTAATCGAGGGGAAATCCTTTACTGCTACTGATTGGATGCGAGTGAAGGCGGAAATACAGCGGATCCGCCCATGGTTGAACGAATTGAAAACCCTTACAGAAGAATCGGACAGTGTTTTCCCTGCTATGGTCGAAGCCTCAAAAGGCAGTGCAAAAAATGTGAATTTCTATCATCTATATATGTGTGGAGACCTTCTGTGCCTATCGGCATGGGCTGAAGCCCATGACCTACAGTGGATAAAAGCGTTCAATGCCAATCTTGCCGCTTTTCGCCTAACCCAAAGACCACTTTACATGATATTAAGCGCCCATTTGATTGCTAGCGGTATACAAGTCAAAGCGGCGAAAACCATGGCTTATTTGGCAGACCAATGCATGGAAACGCCTGCTTTACAAAACTGTTTGTTGAAAATGAACCAGTTGGAATCCAAAATTCTGCTTGATTCTATAACCGATCCGTTTTGGCAAGACGTTATCGCTATAATAAAAGAACTGCCTGAGAACAAAAATCTGCAACAAAGAAGATCAAAACGCTATTATTTTCGTCTTTGGACTGATTATTTATATAAATATGAATTGGATTCAGAATGGGAAAGTTACTTAGGTATTGGACGCCTACTGGGCGTGGGAAAGCAAATCGACGCTATAGTTTACAAAGTTGGCGTTCCTAATTTCGAATCCTCGAAAGTAAAAGAAGATGAAGCGATAGCCCTCACCCGTCTATCCCGATTGCGTTTAGCAAAACGGTTAGTTCAACTTAACGATAACGGCCAGAATCGAAGTATGGAAGATGCCATATCCAAGTATATCAAAACAGAACCGATTGATCCGTTTGAAGATAATTCAAAATCATTTCTCTATTCTCAAGCCCAAAAATTATATTACAGTATCGGTCCTGATAGACGAAACGACTATGCCAATATTGTCTATAATCCTTCTAACGGTATTGAAAGTCGTGGCGATATCTTTTTACCAGTTTATGCCAACTCAAGCCCATAGGACATTTCTTTAGAGCAGTCCAAATAAGGGCTGTTTTCGAATTACGATCTATATGAATTTGGACCACAGATTCCTTAGCAAAAAGATCACTCTGATAAAACAATATCGGGCCGCCCGGCAATCTTCTTGCTGAGCGGCCCGGTGTTTTATATTGGAATTATTCTAAGCGTTTATCTTCTTCAGCAGCCAGGCCATGTTCTGACCCAGGGCTTGCATGGTTCTAAGGCCAGTAGGGTGGGCTAAAAGCGAAGCGTAGCCCACCAAAGCCACCCTAATAAATAGAGCCTCTTCGTCAAAACAAAGATAACATAAAACACGGCTCTTAGGCAAGTCGCATCACTCCTGGTTTAAAAAGAAGAAGGGGCGGTTCAGCGCCGCCCCTGTTTCAAAAGAATAAATAGTTTTATTCAATCAGAGAAATTTTGACAAGTTTTTAGAAATCTATACAAGACCCTGATCGATCATTGCGTTTGCTACTTTCAAGAATCCTGCTATGTTGGCGCCTATAACAAAGTTTTCTGGATCGCCGTATTCTTGGGCATGTTCGGATGAGGTCGTGTAGATAGCTTGCATGATGTCTTTTAAATGATTATCCACCTGGTCACGCGTCCAGGAGATATGCTGTGAGTTCTGAGCCATTTCCAGACCTGAAACGGCAACTCCACCGGCGTTGGCTGCTTTGCCCGGGCCGTAAAGAATTTTATTCTTCAGAAATACGTCCACGCCGCCTGGTTCGGTCGGCATGTTGGCGCCCTCTGATACGAGGATGCAGCCGTTTTTAACCAATGTTTCTGCATCACTGGTTGAAACTTCGTTCTGGGTGGCGGATGGGAAAGCGCAGTCGCACTTGATATCCCAGGGACGCACGCCTTCTTTGAATTCAACGCCGGAGAATTTCTTGGCGTATTCACTGATACGGCCGCGCTTGACGTTTTTCAATTCCATTACGAAAGCGAGTTTTTCAGGCGTAATGCCGTCAGGATCATAAATAGTGCCGTTTGAATCAGACAGTGAAACGCATTTGCCGCCTAAATCATTGATTTTTTCAACGGTATATTGAGCAACATTACCAGAACCTGAAACAGTACAAACTTTACCTGACATATCACCATTACGGCCGCTTAGCATATTTTGAGCGAAATAAACCGCTCCATAACCAGTCGCTTCAGGACGAATAAGCGAGCCGCCCCAGTCTAGTCCTTTTCCGGTTAGTACGCCGACGAACTCATTACGGATGCGTTTGTATTGGCCGAACAGAAAACCGATTTCACGACCGCCAACCCCGATGTCGCCCGCAGGAACATCTGTATTGTGGCCAATGTGTTTACATAATTCGGTCATGAAGGATTGGCAAAAACGCATGATCTCTTCATCCGATTTGCCTTTAGGATCGAAATCGGACCCACCCTTGCCGCCGCCGATGGGAAGAGTTGTTAATGAATTCTTGAAGACCTGCTCAAAAGCCAGGAATTTTAGAATGCCCAGATTTACCGAAGGATGAAAGCGCAGTCCACCCTTGTAAGGGCCGATAGCGCTGCTGAATTCGATGCGGAAGCCCCGGTTTACTTGCGGAACATTGTTATCGTCGAACCATGGAACGCGGAACATAAGGACGCGCTCTGGTTCAGTGATGCGCTCAAGAATTCTCGATTTCTGATAAATCGGATGGCGCTCCATAACCGGTTCCAGTGAATCGAGAACTTCTTTGACTGCCTGGTGAAATTCAACCTCTGACGGATTACGCCTTTTAACTAATTCGAATATATCGCTTGTGTATGACATGATATTACCATTCTCCTTTATAAATATTTTTTTCTATGCCAGTTGATTATGCAATCCATCAAACAAGTATTTGAACCGCCTTCAGAATTTGACTTTCCAGAAGGTTAAATCATAACGAACTGCCTATTTGGCTTCATGTTACCAATTTACAGAATACAAAATAAATTAATATGGCATTGCAATTCCATAATAATACAGAATTAATAAATCGGAATCAAGAAGAGCGTCAAGTTTTGTCAATATATTTCAGAAGAAATTTCATTTTTCTAATATTGTCTTCAATATTTCAATCAATATTGAAATATTGAAGGTTTTTTACTGTTGAATAATTTATGATATGTTTATAAGTAATTGAATTATTAATATATAAGGCGTATTATGGAGATGCGTTTCTCTGGATTGGTTCAATCGGATAACATTAATAAATTATTGAATTATTATCGGCATCTTAAATGATTTAGATATCGTTTTTCAATTTTGAGTCTTCCATCTTTAATAGAATATATCAATCAAGTATAATAAATGTAACCTTATTATTTATTATTAAAAATAGAATAAATGCCAATTATCAATATGTTCTTTTTTGTTTTTATGGTATATTAACCAAATAATCATAAATCTTGGATTGAAAATAGTGGAAATTAATCCCAAATTAAAAGTAGCCATTCTTCGGTTTTTGCGCGACTCCTCTCATCCTGTCGGTAGTTCTATCATCACCATGGAACTACAGGCCTTTGGATTCGATTTAAGCCCCCGCACCGTCCGTCTCTACCTTGAAGAGATGGAACGGGATGGCCTGGTCAAAAATGCCAAACGCGGACGCAGCGGGGGGCGGGAAATCACCAGCCAGGGCATCAGCGAAATCCATGACGCCAACGTCAACTTCCGCATTGGCTTCATGGCCGCCAAAGTTGATGATCTGTCTTATCAGGTCACTTTTGATCCTAATACCGGTTCGGGATTAATCGTCATGAATATATCAGTAATTGACCGGGTCAATTTACCCGCTGCGGTGCGGCACATGATCCCGGTGTTTGAAGCCAATGTAGGTATGGGACGCCTGACCTATTTAACTCATGAAGGAGAAACCCTGGGTGAATTAATAATCCCGCCCGGAAAAGTAGGCATAGGTACAGTATGCAGCGTCACCCTCAATGGAATTCTGCTCAGCGCACGCATTCCAACGGTCTCCCTCTTCGGCGGCGTATTAGAGATGGATAAAGGTAATCCGGTACGCTTCACCGATGTTATATATTACAATGGAACATCCCTTGATCCTCTGGAAATTTTTATCAAAGGCAAACTCACCAGCGCTCGTGAAGTCGCTCGATCCGGACATGGCCGCATCGGCGCCAGCTTCCGGGAGATTCCTTCTTCCGCCATTAATGAAGTAAAAGTCATCCGCGACAAATTAGATCAGATAGGGTTGGGAGGCATACTGCTTCTGGGAAAACCCAATCAGTCGCTGCTGGAATTCCCGGTCGAAGAAGGCCGCACGGGAATCATCGTGGCCGGAGGCTTGAATCCTACCGCAGCCATTGAAGAGGCGGGCATCCCCACCGAACATAGAGCACTATCAACTCTGATCGAATACCAAAAACTATTCCACTTCAAAGAACTAGCCGCCCGCGTCGAACGTGAAGAATATTAAATTCAAGAATAGAGGTAATCTCTTATCCCTGCTCAATGTAATGATACGTTTTGATTATCCAATATTCCCAAAACACGCAACTACCTAATAAAACAAAATCCAGATCATCCTTCAATCCTGCCCATCCAGATTCAGACAAATAAATCCCAAAAACTAAACAAACGTTCAATTGTTGGCATGGTTCTTGCCATAATGCGTATCTATGACGAAACGGTAAAAAGTCAAAAACTGTTTTTATGACCACAATACTAAGTGGATATTCATGAGACTTATATACAAGATGTAACGTGAGTTTCGTCTTTCTTCCACTTTTTGCCGACTCATCATCTAAACATTCCCTAGGAGGAAAATTATGAACGTTGAAATGTCAAACCAATTGGATCAAAAAATTATCGAAACAATGGATTACTGCATCGAAAAAATGGCTGATGCTATCAAGAAAAGATTTCATATCAATGATAATCGAATGATGTCATTGTTCAACTTTTTTTGTTCTTGCGTAAAAACGAGGATGTGGTTTATCAAGAGCATCAGCCAGCCCAAAGACAAAATCCTGAGCAAAGTTGAAAACATCAAGCAGCAAGTCGAAGCAAAAATCGCTTCTGAACCAGTCTTGTCTTTTACGCCGCCCAAGAAATCAGGCAAAGATTACGAAAATCCTATACGCCCCCAGGATTTGCAAAGCGGGTTGCTTATGAAAAAAGGATAACTGACAGTTCTATCACATAAGATCGCCATAGAAATAACGGTCATTTTTTGGACAAAACAATTTTGTCTCAGCTATGCTATGTCAATTTATTGATATAAAAAAACAAAAAATAAGGAGCAAACCAATGAAATGGTTCTGGTCACTAATCAATGAAAAGAAAACCACTATAGGCGCCGGGCTTTTTCTGGCTGCAATGATTCTTCAAAAAATGTCAGACATCTGGATGGCGGGCGACGCGCCGGATTGGACGCCGAAGTTGATTGAAAGCCTACAATGGTTCGGGTGCGTATTCAGTGGAGTGGGTTTAAGCCATAAGGGAGTCAAAGCAGTAAAAAAAAACTGATACCTAACCACCCTTCAATACAATGCAACCAATGTGTTACCTATGTCCCCGAACACCTGTTACCCATGTCCCAGGCCTTTACACCGCCGGGAGAGGGATAGGGTGAGGAGTATATTAAAATCACCATAGTTAGAACGAATTACTTCAGCGCTTCAATAATCTCAGTAACCGAAAGAATATCGGTAACGCGCACTCCAAAGTTTTCGCCGATAACTATCATTTCACCTTTAGAGAAAGGTTTTTGATTTACCAGAAGATCCACCGGCTCACCATTAAGTTTTTGCAACTCAAGCACCGATCCGGGACCCATATCAAGCACATCGCGAACCGAAGTAAGCGTCTTGCCAAGTTCTACCCGAATTTCTAACTTAATATTTAGTATTGTTTCAAGATTGGTTGTTTCAGGGCCGGTTTTATCATCATCGAAATCTTCAAAAACCGCATTTTGAACATCAACCGGATTTTCTACTTTCGAAGAAGGGCGCATCTTGCGCATAGGTTGTTGAGGTAAACTTTGTTGCGGAGCAGCCCAACCTTGAGATGCTTCTTGACCTCCAAACATACCTGAAGGCTCGGTAAAAGGCTGTTGCTCAGTTTTTGGAGCAGACATGGCGAATGCTTCGGGTTCCGGTTCCTCCTCGATATCATCAAGTGGATCCGCACCTCCCAACCCCATATTCAGCAACGCATCAATTTCGTCTTGTGATAGACGCTCAGACATGGATATATCCCATCACCTTGAATCATTATGAAGTCTTGGAACACAAATCCATATTTTCCAACACAGTAGTATAACACACTTTGAATGTAAATCCATGAATTTTTTCAGAGATTTAGAGCGATTATTTAAATTATGTTGGTTTATTATCACTTTTGCTCTTCGATAAAGCTAATCTTTTCTGTTTTTTTTATCGAATCGTGAATATAAACTTTATTATCAAAACCACTCAAAATACATATAAATGACGGAACGGTAAAAAGTCAAAAACTGTTTTTATGACCACGATACTTAGTGGATATTCATGAAACTTATATACAAGATGTATTGTGAGTTTCGTCTTTCATCCACTTTTTGCCGACTCATCATAAATGGCAGGTTATTCGTAAAGCCTATATCGAGATTAGCCAATCAAATTTTCAATTTTTTACGCCATTTATCATATACCAGGCATGCATAATTGAAAATTGCCTCATAATACTCATTCCATTCGTGATAATGTTCCTTAAAACCTTCACGCGAAATCAACGAGCGCCCTAAAGACTCATCGCTTCCCGTAAAAGGCAACATCTCTTCAACAATTCCAATATACTGAATTCCATAACCAATTGGGAAAGGATAAGGGCAATTAGGTGGTTTTTCACCCATATGCTCTATACGGATTACACCAAGCATTTTTACATGAGATAGCATTACTCCAATCTGATTGGTTGCTTCCCGTCGAAATGTTTCTTCCGGCGTTTCTCCCAGGTCTATCCGACCCCCGATAATATCCCAGCCTCTACCGGGAATATTGGCCAGAACAATGCTATCTCCATAAAAAACAAACCCGCCAGCTATGCTGGTCAAGTCTGTCGCTGTTAGATGTTCGGTTGCTTCAAAACTTATTACGCTGTCCGATTCCCAGGTTGCTGTTGGAAATTCGATCTGGGGCGCCGACGCTTTTTTTCTTCTATTTCTAACCGGTCGCGTCGACTTGGGTCTTGCGGTTTTCTTTTCAGGCGCATCCCGGTTAACCGGAGATTTAGTATTCGAAGAAGTCTTTTTACTAACCGTCTTTTTGGCCGTGGTTTTCTTAACTTTTGTTTCTTTTATAGGGGTATTTTCGACGGACGCGCTTTTTGTATTGCTTTTTAGAATTTTTTCGGTAGTTTTATTACTAGATGCAATTGCTTTTGCGGCAGTCTTTTTCTCGGAAACTGTTTTGGAAGACTTTTTTTGTGAGGTGGTTTTTTTACTCACAGGTTTATTCTGTGATGGTCGTTTATCTTTAATCGCAGTAGTCTGTTTGATATTTGTCTTCAGGGGTGCAGCCTTTTTTTTCGGAATTGTCTTTTTACTCGAAGACATTACCGATTTTTTGGCCGCTGTCTCCTGACCTTTCGCCGTAGATGAGCGGGTTTTTGCTTTTTCCTTACCCGTATCGATGCTATTAAGTTTTGTTTTTTTTGCCGCAGCCATTTATTTGTACTCTTTAGAATATCAGCCGTTTATAATATACGCTTATGCATTAATAGAGCGATTATCATAACTTGGTTCTTTTTATTATTACATTTGTTCTTCGAAAAAGCCGCACTTTTCCGGCTTTTTGAATCGCGAATCAGAACGTCATCATGAAAACCACTCTCATGTTTCCGGCAATCGGGTAAATCATAAAAGAGGCGCAAAACATCCAGCATCCAAGACGGCAATTTAATTGAATATTGTACCAATTATATGCGATTCTATATTCATTTGGCAATAGTAACAATCAAAACATTAACATGCAATTATGATTTTTATGTTTTTATGTTTATAAGTCTAATATAATAAGCACTATAAAATCATGCGATTTTATAGTGCGGCGTTTATGCAATTCTATCGCACTATCGCGTATTTTGTATTACCAAGCGTTTGATTTATAAAAAAGTTAATAAGGTAGGATACATAGATATCTTCAATAATAACAATATGTTATATGAATGATACTCCGAATCTTTGTAATTACAGTTACGCTAATCTAATCCAAGTTAAACAAGTAGGTTATTCCATAAAATTTAATATTGAGTATAATAATATAAACATGATTCCATTCACCCTTTTGAACATTTTAGTCTTTTTCGCCGCTCCAATTGGATTTTGCCTGATTGCAAGTTATATGCATCCGGGTTTTTGTGATGTCATTCCCTGGTTTTTGTTACTCATTATCTCCATTCCCGTTGTGGTTTTTTGGACAGTTGGCGTCATATCAATCCATTATTTATCCAAACGTTCGATGTGGTTTCAATCATTGATTAAGAGATTTTACTCCACCCGCATCAAACAATGCTTGTTCATTTCATCAGTAATGCTTATCGTTGTATTTCTATCATTAATGGCGATTGCCTCATGGATTAACCATAGCCCGGTTTCCACAGACAAACCTCAATTAGTCATCCTCGGTTTAGATGGCGCAACCTGGGATCTGATAAATCCCATGATGGCAAAAGGTCAGTTGCCCAATATCCAACAACTTTGTCAGGAAGGCGTTCATGGCAATCTACAAAGCCTCGAACCTATGCAATCTCCTATTGTCTGGACTTCTATTGCCACCGGTTTGCCTACCGATCAACATGGCATCAACGGATATTTCTCTACCCGGTCTGATCTAAGCGCTAACCGGGTATTCGATATCTGCGCCCGCAATAACCTCAAAGTCGGTCTATTCTCATGGCTGGTAACATGGCCGCCGCGTGATCCATTCGCTTTCAATATCCCGTCATGGATGGCTCATTCACCTGATACACGCCCAATGAGCGATTCATGCATCCAGGAACTCTATCTTGAGCAAAGCCGTTATGGCGGGCCAATCAACCCCGTTCTCGCACTGTGGGATAGCATAAAGCGGGGGGCGCGTCTGAGAGGCGTTGAACGCATGGCGCAATTCTATCTGCGGGACTATATTGGCTACAGCGAAGAAGAACGCCTGGCCGCCAAACTTATGGCCGAAGCCCAAATCCGGGCCGACCTTTATATATCATTGCTGAAACGTCATCAACCGGATATCTCAGCATTTATACTATATGGCAGCGATAAAATCGCCCATCGATTCTGGCATTATATGCAGCCGGAAAAATTCCCCGATTTCAATATCGAGCCGGATAATCCATATAAAGACGCCATCACCGATTATTACCGCGAAGCCGACCGGCAGTTCGGGCGCATCCTCGAAACCTTGCCCGAAAGTACGACTGTTATTCTTATATCCGATCACGGCTTCCAGGCTGATCCCGCCGCTCCGCGTCAGTTTTTTGTGGATGTCCCGCGATTGCTCAATACCTTGGGCAGTTCCCAATTACTGCATCACTATATGATTCAAAGACAAATCGTGCTTGAGCCAATCATGCATGATGTCGAATTCATCAAGGATTTGCAACAACAATTGACGCAAATTCAGTTCGCGGATGATAATGAACCAGTTTTTATCGTAGAGGTTGAAGATAACGGTAAGATTACGCTGCGGGCTAATTTCTCCCTCTCATGGAATCCCGAATCCCCTGTATTGACCAATAAGAGCATTATCATACAAGAGAAAGAATACCCGGTTGACCAGTTCTTCTTTGAACGCACCTTTTCTGGAACCCATCATCCAACAGGCATTATCATCGCTCAGGGTCCATCGATTCAACCGGGAGCGCAATTGCAACCAGCCGATCTTCTCGACCTGGCGCCGACCATGCTATATCAACTGGGTATGCCCATCAGCAAGGAACTGCCCGGCAGGATTATGGATGAAATATTCACCGATTCATTTCGCAGTACTAATAAACCCATATACGTAGAACAATACGATCCGCCAGCTGCGCTGCCTGATGACTCAGAATCCATGCCCGAATCTCTCATGGAACAATTGCGCAGCCTGAATTACGTCAAATAGATTATCATACTGTAGGGGTAACTCTTGTGGTTACCCGATTATGAATCCTCTTTGGTTTTTCCAATTCCCGGACTGACGGGCTAATCGGGCGCCCATAAAAAGCAATGTCATTAAGTTAAGGAATTTCATCCTATCATCGGTGGCTTGATCAAGGGCTGAGCGCAATGCGCTCTTGCCCTTGCCACCCAGCCCGGATACGGTTGAGCGATGACTCCTTATCTCATTAAATATTCAATCAACTCCTAGAGCGCTTCTGTTTCTTTTGTGATATAGTTTTCATATCCCCAAAAACACAGGGTGAATAATTATGGAAAAACTTAATACCTATTTCGATTTCATTCACTGCATACATGACCAATGTTCTGACCTGGCTTTGACGGGAGAATCAACATGTTGGAAACATCTAGCCAACCAACCGGATTACATTAATCACATTATCCAGATCATAACCGATGGAGTCTCGTTATCAGGCTGGGTATTGCATGGCGTTGATTTAACCAATGCCAATTTACCAGAAGTCGATTTATCCTACGCCTGCCTGATCGGCGCCAAACTGGATGGCGCCGATCTCCAACGGGCTAACTTGCATCGCGCTCAATTAGATTCGGCGTCGTTAACCAACGCCAACCTGACTGAGGCCAACCTGGAATTCGCCATCCTGGGACGCGCCAATCTTTCAAACGCCATAATGGATGGCGCCAACTTAAAGCGCTCTAATCTGGTTGGAGCTATTGCCCGCGGCGCCTCATGCCGCAGGACGCAGTTCTTTTATTCACGTCCGGGCAATGCGGATTTCTCCGGGGTTGATTTTTCTGGAGCGGATATAAACCGCGCTATTTTCCGGCGGGCTAAATTAGTAAACGCTAACCTGGCTGAAGCGGTCGGGACTGCCAACTTTGATCGCGCCGATTTAACTGGCGCCAAAATGTAAAAGGAGAGTTATTACCATGAAACATGTTTTGAGTATTGTTAGTATTTTAGTATGCGGTCTATTTTTGTTGCCAAACTGCTCTGATGCGGAGACCAAGTCTTTTCCCCGCGCCGATGGATACCAAGGCGTCTGGTATAGCAACCAACCATCGAAGGATAAGTATGTCTATAAGTATAGCGGAGGATTGGGCACCTATTGCGCCAAGCATTTCCCCCATGCCCAATATGCTCCCGAAGCCGACAAAACCTTCTTCGTCTTTGGCGGAACCAAAGGTTTAGGCGAGGAAACGCCATTGCTTATCATGGCCTCATATTACGATCATGAAACCGGGATGGTTCCGAAACCAGTTATCGTCATGGAAAAAGGCACCGAAGATGCGCACCACAATCCTGCCATCTGTATTGATGATAAGGGAATCATCTGGATTTTCGCCAGCGCCCATGGCGGCAATGACGGATTTATCTGGAAAAGTGATAAGCCATATTCTATTGATTCGTTCTCATTGGTTTGCAAGAAACCATTTACCTATCCTCAACCGCGATTCATGGAAGGCGAAGGCATACAGTTACTATTTACTAAATACACTGGCGGTCGGGAATCATATATAAGCACCAGCATCGATAATTTTGATCCTGCGAAAGACCGCAAACTGGTGGGCTTCGGTGGACATTATCAAATCAGCGGCAAATACAAGAATAAACGCGGAACCGCATGGAACTGGCATCCCCCCAAAGGTGGACTCAATGCCCGCACCAACCTCTACTACATGGAATCGACTGATTTCGGTAAAACATGGCAAACCGTTGATGGGGAAAAATTGCAGATTCCACTCGATTCCTCTTATAACCCGGCTATGGTTCGTGAATACCAAAAAGAAGGTTTGCTGGTTTATATGAAAGACATTGATTATGACAAAAAGGGCAATCCTGTAATCCTCTATATTCTGAGCCGGGGATATGAATCCGGCCCGGATAATGGCGCCCGAATCTGGATGTGCGCTCATTGGAGTGGAAAAGAATGGCAGTACAAAAAAGTTGCAGAATCCGATCATAACTATGATATGGGATCGCTATATATTGAGGATGATGGCGTCTGGCGCGTAATCGCTCCAATCCTGGATGGTCCGCAAGAATACTGTACTGGCGGCGAGATGGTCATGCTTCTCAGCGAGGATAGCGGCGCAACCTGGAAGCAAATAAAACAACTCACCAGTGATAGCCCAAGAAACCACACCTATGCGCGACGTCCAGTTAATGCTAATCCAGATTTCTATGCTTTTTGGGCTGATGGCGACGCCTTGAAGCCTTCGATCTCACAACTCTATTTTACCGATAAAGAAGGCTCCGGCGCCTATCTGCTTCCACCAATTATGAAGAGCGATTTTGAATCTCCCATTTTGATTAAGCAATAAAGCATCAGTTAGATAATGATAGCGCTAATTGGGTAATTGTAGGGTCGTTTTTCTTGTAATGTTATTAAGCTGAGGAATTTCAACATATCGTAAGTGGCTTGATCAAGGGCAGAAAATACACTGCCCTTGCCACCCGATATGTTATTAACTTAAGTTATTGTAGTATCCTCCTCACCCTAACCCTCTCCAGGTGGGAGAGGGGACAACGCGGTTAACTTAATGACATTGCCTACTTACATAGGATTGACGAAAGAACCGCAAGGAAAAGATTATGGTTAATTTTCAACCTTTTTTTCTTAAAGAAGCTAATGAGGCCAACGCCTATATTATTGGCTGCCCTGAAACTGGCGAAGCCATCTTAGTTGATGCGGGCGAGGATACCCCGGAATTTGATAAGTATCTCAATGACAACAACATGCGGCTTACGGGGATATTCCTGACCCACGCCCATTGGGATCATGACGGCGGATTGGCATCAATCTTGCAGAAATACGATGCGGCGGTCTATTCCATGAATGGAGCGACTCCCAATGGAACCGCCATTAGCGAAGGCGACTCTATTCCCTTGGGGAAATTAAGCGCATCAGTTTTCAAAACCAGCGGTCATACTCCAGACTCAATGACTCTTGTGGTTGAGAACCGTTTCGCTTTCGTGGGCGATGCGCTTTTCGCCGGCTCTATCGGCGGGACGTCGAACCCGGATTTGCAAAAGGAGGAGCAGGATAATATCCGCCGCGTGATATTCAGCTTGCCCGATGATGTCTTGATCTGTTCCGGCCACGGCCCGGTAACCACGGTGGGTATCGAGAAAAACTGCAATCCCTTTTTTGTCTGAAATTCCCCTTCCAACTTTGGGAGGGGCTAGGGGAGGGTTTGATATAACAAGCCCTTCGTTATCTTCCCCCCAAACTTGGAAAAGGATTTGGGGTGCAAAAAAGGATATTGAAATGATTACTATACTGCAAAAGAAAACCGCCCAGGCCATCATCAACATTTTTGAAACAGGCCGAGTACTTGGCGACTATGGTAAAGTTACAGTTATAAAAGGCGATAGTGGACATTTATCCTATGGCCGTTCTCAAGTCACCTTAGCCAGTGGGAATCTATATCGCCTGATCAAGGCCTATTGCGAAAATCAAGGCGCCCGGTACGCTGATGCTCTTTCCCCTTATCTCCCCCGGATGGAGCAGCCTGACTTAAACCTTGATCATGATAACTCATTCAAGAGTCTGCTCAACGAAGCCAGCATTGATCCGGTGATGCAGAGCGCCCAGGATAACTATCTGGATAGTGAATTTTGGAATCCATCAGTAAAGACTGCGAGTAAAAATAACATTACAACCAGTTTGGGTATTACGGTTTTCTATGATGGAAACATCCAGGGTGCATTAAAAAAAATATCCAATAAAACCAATGATGCATACGGCGTCGTAAGCGATATCGGTGAAAAAATATGGATCAAAGATTACGTGAAAGTACGCCGCGAGTGGCTGGCAACTAATTCTAATCCAGCGCTTCATGCGACGGTCTACCGGATGGATGCTTTCAATGAATTGATTGGGTTGGATAAATGGGATTTGGCGTTGCCCTTATCCGTGCGCGGGGTGATTATTGATGAGAATGCTCTCAACGGCGTATATAAACGCCTATTGAAATTAACATCACCACTTATGAGGGGTGATGACGTTAAAGAGATTCAACAGGCATTGATCAACCGTGGTTTCAGCGTCACGGCTGATGGTGCGTTTGGCCAGGATACTAAAGATGCGGTAATAGCCTTTCAGAAACAACATGGATTATCGCCGGATGGTAAGGTGGGTAATTCAACCCGTAGTGTATTATTGATATAGCGCTAACTCTTATTCTTGTTCAAGCACTTGCAAAAGAACTTGCTTTATCTCTTTAATTCTATATGGTTTATTTATAGCGGCGCAGAATCCATGTTTCTTATATTCAAGTATGGTTGGATCGCAGGATGAACCGCTTGATATGATCGCTTTTACCTTCGGATTAATCTTTTTCAACTCGATGATTGTTTCCTTGCCTCCCATACCGCCAGGTATAGTTAAATCCATGATTACGACATCGAAACTTTGGTTGGCGTCCATCGCCTGTTTATATAATTCAATCGCGGCGGCTCCGTCTTTGGCGGAACAGGCTTCATAACCAAGCATCTTAAAAACATTAATGGAAACATCCCTGATTTGCGCATCGTCGTCCACAACCAGGATTTTTGTACGATCAGAATCCATTTTATTTTTTATGTAACCCTCTCCAGAACATTATTATGACAACTACTCTATTGCGGATTAACCACTCCTTTCAGGAGCCGGTTAATTATCCATTCTTTATATGCGGGCAGATCTTTCCACTCGGTTGCAGTACGAACTATACGGGCTTCCGGGCTGCTCTTATCAATAATGGTGTAACCTCTCTCGTCAACTCTTAATCGCAAGTCTTCCATTTTGCACAAATCATTGGCAATCGATAAATAGACCGCCACTGTATCGAATAGGGTAGTGCTGCGGCTATTGGGATCGATTTTGTGCTTACCTTCTTCGACCCAGGTTATATAGTTTTCAAGGAGAGTTTTGATAAGTCTATTCTGCGTTTGCATTAGCCCTTGATATTGCAGGTCTATTATTGAAACAATCCCGCAGGTATCGAGTGGAGTTATAGTTAAATCCCAAGGCGCTGTGTAAAGTTTCTGGGATGCCGGTACATCTTCGCGGACATTATATTCCGGACTGGGCGAAGGACGGTTGTTATACCCTTTGCGCACGCTGCCGCTCATGGCGAATACCTTTACTTTTTTGACGATGGTTGGATCGCGTTGCAGCATGACCGGAATGTTGGGGCAGGGGCCGACCACAATCAAATGAACCGTTGCGGTTGCTTTTTTGATAATATCAATCGCCGCCTGGATGCCGTCTTGATGCACTGCGCCCTGATACTTGCTTAGGTCATACTCTTCAGCCCATTTGGCTTGAGGGATTTTTTTACTCTCAGTTTTAACGCCGATGCCCACCGCAACATCCGTGCGCCGTACTTGTTCAAGAAATTTGGCTGCGATTTTGGCTCGTGCAGTAGTATCCTGGCTATCAGTAAGCACCATTCTTAAATCCACTTCTGGAGAACTGAGCAATAAAGCCAGCGCCCAGGTATCATCAATATCCGAGCCGATATCAGTATCAAATATAACCGGAATAGGCGCAGCGTATGAAGCAAGGGAAATTGCCATTGTGATTACTAAAGCATAAAGAATATTGAGTAAATTATGTTTCATCTGATTTCTCTTTTCGATGAGATAAATGTTATCCGTATAAATCATACCGCCTTTAATAAAAACAGGCAAAGCGTTATTGCGGAAATTTAGACAAGTATAAAGAACGCTGCCCTTGAAGGATCAACATTGATAAATAAAATCACTTTATGATTCTGGCTTCCGCGTTGAATACAGGTGGGAATTCTGGAAATAAGAAGTGACTCAATCAAGGGCAGAAAATACACTGCCCTTGGCGCCCGTATCAGTATGCATTGACGCTGAACACTCTAATGGATTTTGACGACGATAGCCGTTACGTCATCGTGTTCCATGCGTCCGTTGCAGAATTTATTCAGATCATTGAACACTGCGTTTTTGATGATCTGGGGATCATTTTCCGGAATCGCGTCCAGGCAGGCTATCAGGCTTTCGACGTTATACATTTGGTTTTCCGCATTGGTCGCTTCTATGATGCCGTCAGTGTAGATGAAGATGCAGTCTCCTGACGAAAGAGGGATATGGCATTGGTCGTAGGGTATGTTTTTTCTGATGCCAAGCGGCAAGTTTGGATTATCATAATTCGCATCGATATAGGCGGTCCACCATTCTTTTTCACCTTTTCTGCGAATCAAAGCCGGATAGTGGCCTGCATAGGAAAAGTAGAAATTATGATCTCCGGTGTAGTACCCGATAACCACCGCCGTAGTCATGGCGTCTAATCCACGCTTTTGAATTTCATCATTCAAGTCTGAGAGTATGTTGTTGCCTTCGAGTTTATTGATGTTTTTCTTTATTAAATCATAGACCCATCGGCTGATATGGCTTACTTCGTCGCCATGACCGACCACGTCGCCCAATATTATACGGCTTAGCGTACCTTCTCCACAAACGCTGTAGTAATAAAAGTCGCCCCCATTGCCGCTATTGCAGGCGATGGATCTAACGCTGGTTTCAAGCGTATTGGTGCATAAGTCGAGATCGGTATTTTTATTGCCGCCCCATATCCGTCCGCAGCCTACTTGTTCCATCATCTTTTCCTCAATATCTACTCTTGATGCTAATCTGGATGATTGATCTTTAAAAGGTTATTCCAATAAAAGAATTGGTAGTTCACTAAAACATTAATACAGAGAAATACTACTGCGCAACCGATTCCGGCCTGTAACGAGTTCTGGAATGCTTGACGGATTTTCAGTAACTGTCATTTGAAGCGCCTGATGCTTACGAATCCGCAGCCGGTTTGATTCCCGTAACCGTCCAGCTATTGTTGTTGATATAGTCAGCGGTTTTGTCTTCTAATTTACTTATCAAATCCAAGGCCTCTTCTTTGGTGAAATACCACGCCACAGTTGGAAGAAGGTGATCGAATATGATCAGGTGGATGTTTCTGAAAGGGAACTGACGCAGCGTTTGATAATACTCAGACTTGGGGCGGAATAATTTGATGTAGGCGTAAAGCGGCGCCGAAAGCAAGTAGGTGAAGCAATCCAACACGCGGGGGGGGAGTTTGGAGGTGAAATAGCGGCGTATGGGATCTATCACATTTAATACGAATCCATTGCCCTCTTTGGCGTAAAGCCAAAGCGCCAGGATGCCGCCCGGTTTCAAGGCGCCAATCATTTGCTCGACCGCATCTGCTGGGTTTTCCAATAACTGAACGACTCCAATGGAGAAGACTATGTCGAATTCATTTTGGTAGGGGATGGAGTAAATGCTTTGTTTCTCGACGGTTGCATTAGGGAATTCAGCCAGGGTGTCTCTCGCCGCCTCAACAGTGCGTTCGTCATTATCAAAGGCTACAACCTGATCCGCTCCCCATTTCAAGCACCAATAACTGTTACGTCCCATACCGCATCCGGCATCTAATATGCGTTTGCCTTTGATGAATTCAGGAGAAACGGGGCCTAACCATTGCTTGAACTGGTTTTCGTAAAGAGGATTCAGTTCGCGGTATTTTGACCATTCATAACCAAAACGTTTTTCTGATGCCATTTAGCCAGACTCCGGAAAAGGGGTAATTAACTACTCTTTTATACGCGCTGCACTGCGCAGTGAATTGTTGAGTTAAAGGGATTTACCATAGCAATTCACAGTGAATTATGGTTAATTCAATGTTCAGTATAAGTTGCAGAGACGTAAAAGAAATGGCTTCTGGCGGCGGTGAGAGTAGATTTCTTGATTTATACGCCTGCAAAAAAAATAAGAAGACTTGAATGATTACACTTGATAGAATACATTTGTATCATAAATTGTATTTTACTATTAAATTATCTAGATTATTTTCGGTTTAAGGAACAGCGAATAGCGATATGGTCTTGGAATCCAAGCAAGTCGAAATAGAGAAAACTCTTGATAATATTGCCCAAGAACGAATTAAATCGTTAGATCAAGCAATAGAACAGGCTATAGAAAACAGCCATACTTTCTTTTTATCTAACCAACAATCAACAGGTTATTGGTGTTTTCCCTTAGAGGCTGATTCAACCCTTGTTGCGGATTACATCATGCTTATGCATTATATCGGCCATGTTGATCCTAAACTGGAAAAGAAAGCTATCCGTTGGATTTTGGATACTCAACTGGAAGACGGAGGCTGGAATATATATCATGGCGGCCCTAGCGAGTTAAACGCTACGGTAAAATGCGCTTTCGCCATGCAACTAGCCGGGTTGACCAATGACAACCAAGCCTTGAAAAAGGCGGAAGAATGTCTGCTTCGATTGGGTGGACTGGATAATGTTAATAGTTATACCCGTTTTTATCTTGGTCTTTATGGTCAATATCCGTGGAATAAAATTGTATCAATGCCGCCGGAATTGATGTTCCTGCCGACATCGTTTTATTTTAATATTTACGAGATTTCTTCATGGTCCCGCGCCATTGTTGTACCTTTGAGCATTATATGGTCTCACACCCCTATCAAAGCGCCTCCTTCTACGGTTGATTGCAGCGGATGGTGGCTGCCGAAATCATTACAGGAAAATAATAAGAAATTTCGTAAAACCGTATCATGGAAAACTTTTTTCAATGCCATGGATGCGATTGTGAAACGCTCGGATCGCTTTTATTCACCTTTTACCCGCCGTGAAGCCTTGAGAAAAGCTGAAGCCTGGATGCTGGAGCATAGTCGGCGGGGCGGTGGTCTGGCCGCTATCTATCCGGCCATGATGAATATGA
This sequence comes from bacterium, assembly GCA_963662285.2. Lineage (GTDB taxonomy): Bacteria > Hinthialibacterota > Hinthialibacteria > Hinthialibacterales > Hinthialibacteraceae. The sequence continues at coordinate 855,894 of CAXXMV010000002.1, read as the reverse complement.
TCATCGCGCTCGACTGCCTGAAATATGATCACGAGGATTCGGTATTCCAACAAGCATTAAATGCATTTATGGAATTGATGGTGGAAGAGGAAGACCGGCTTTGGTTTCAACCCTGTTTTTCTCCCACATGGGATACGGCTATGGTGTTGGCTGCTCTGCAACGCTCTGGTATGCCAAAAAACCACCCGGCTATTACCCAGGCGGTGGAATGGATGGTGGATCAGGAGATTCAAATCAAGGGCGACTGGCAGATCAAGAATCCCTACGGCCCGGCTGGCGGATGGGCTTTTGAATATGATAATGATTATTACGCCGATACCGATGATACAGCTATGGTATTGATGGCGATCAAAGATCCACGCATTCCGCTTGATAACCGTCGGCTTAGCGCCATCCAGCGCGGCATTGACTGGCTTTTATCAATGCAGAGTTCCGATGGCGGCTGGGGCGCGTTTGATGTTGATAATAATAAAGAACTTTTGAATATGATCCCTTTTGCGGATCATAATGCTCTGCTGGATCCCAGCACGGCTGACGTAACCGCCCGCATCCTGGAGATGTTCGGCGAGTTTGGTTTCAATGAGAAATATTCACCAGCAGCGCGGGCCATCAGATATCTAAGAAAAGAACAGGAACCGGATGGTTCATGGTATGGCCGGTGGGGCGTCAATTACATTTATGGAACCTGGCAGGTTATTACTGGATTGGCGGCAATCGGCGTTTCATCCAAAGATGCCTGCATCCAAAAGGGCGTCAAGTGGCTGCTGGATCAACAGCAGGACGATGGCGGTTGGGGCGAATCCTGTGAATCATATCAGGCTTCTGCGCATAATACTAAAGCTCCTTCAACCCCCTCTCAAACGGCTTGGGCGTTAATGGGATTAATGATTGGCGGTATTGAGATTGACCACCCGGTAATCAAGCGGGGCTTCGCCTATTTGACCGAAATCCAAAAACCTGATGGCGGGTGGGATGAAGACGAATTCACCGGCACCGGCTTCCCCAGAGTCTTTTATTTACGTTATACAGGATACCGGAATTATTTCCCCCTGATGGCGCTGGGTAAATATAAATCGCTTGCCCAAGGCTGAAATTGAAACATGCACCTACCCCTGATAAACTGAAAAAAACACTCTACCTATAATCAGGGAAAATCGAAAATGGGGAGCATCGGCTTCTAGCCGGTGCGCCAATCTCTTCGATTATCTTTATTTTAAAAACGGCAGTTAGATTATCATTCTAAAGTTAATTGAAAAATATCGAGTTTCAGGAAACAACCCCCTCTTTTATTCTCTCCCAACTTGGGGGAGAGGGATTTTGGGTAATAACCAGTGAAGTAGGATGGGACAAAGCAATTGCCATTCTTTCCATTTCAACCACCCTGGAAGCGTGTCCCATCAAAACCACTCATGTATCAACCGTGATCCCGATGGGACTCTACGGAGGTGGTTTTGAGGGAAAAGTTTTTCTTGCTTTGACACACCGGCTAGAAGCCGATGCTCCCCACACTATGATATTCCCCGCACTATTAATCCATGATATAGTGTTCTTCATGCTTACTTCCATGCTGTAATGCTTCTTGATAAGCTTCGCTGTTGTTATAATTTCTATAATAACATTTCTGCTATGCCCCCTCACCCTAGCCCTCTCCCGGTGGGAGAGGTGACTTGGAAGCGAGTGGGTGGTTTTTTGATGGGTCGGTGAGGCGTGACCCATCCTACGCGTTGGGTAGGGTGGATTTTTGATGAAGGTGGTTCTTTGATGAAGGTGGTTCTTTGATGAGTCGGTGAAGCGTTGACTCATCCTACGCATGGGGGAAGCATTATCATGATTTTTAAAAACTTAAATATATGTATAAAGGAATAAAGAGTGAGATTTCCCGTTGTTTTATATAGTACAATCATCAAATATCTAGCTGGTAAATTTATATCGAGAAACAAGCGTTTTCCCCTGGTTTTAATGTTGGAGCCTACTTTGAGGTGCAACCTTAATTGCGTAGGTTGCGGGCGTATCGCTGACCATCACGCCAATCCTGTCGCTGATCTGACGGTGGAGCAATGCCTCGACGCAGTAGATGAATGCGGAACGCCAATCGTCTCGGTATGCGGCGGGGAGCCGTTGGTTTATAAGCCGGTTGACCAGTTGATTAATGCGTTAATCGAAAAGAAAAAGTACGTTTATCTTTGTACAAACGCTATTTTTCTGGATCGTTTCTGGGTCAAAATCCCTCCCCATAACCGGCTATGTTTGAGCGTGCATCTTGATGGCATGGAAAAGGGGCATGATTGGGCGGTTGACCGTCCGGGGACTTTCAAACAGGTTTCAGCAGCCATCGAAGAAGCGAAAAAAAGAGGATACCGGGTCGCAACCAATACTACTTTATTTAACGGATCAAAGCCGCAGGAAATCATTGAAATGATGGATTATCTGAAGCAAATTGATATTGACGGAATCCTCATTTCCGGCGCTTATCCACAGGAAGGCGCCAAGGGCGACGTCGGTTTTAAGGAAAGAGCGAAACTGGAAGCGATTTTCCAGGAGATATTCGGAGCAAACGGCAATCCCAAACAATACCCCTTGGATAATTCTCCATTGTATATTGAATTTCTAAGAGGATTGCGTGAGATACCCTGTTCTCCCTGGGGCAGCCCGACCAGAACGGTTCATGGCTGGAAAAAGCCCTGCTATGTTCTCGATGATGGCTACTACCAGACATTTCACGAATTGATGGATAAAACCGATTGGGATTCGCTTGGACCGGGTAATGATCCCCGTTGCGCTACATGTAAAATCCACTCCGGATTTGAACCGAGCATAGCATTTGGATTGAATTGCAGTATGAAAGATAACCTGAAAATGATCTCGTGGAATTTATTCTCTTAGAGTGTCTATGATATTTACTTTAGCGTGTAATATCAGACCCATTCCCGCAACCGATTCTATAATATCTGAACAAGGGATTCCCAAAGTTTTTTCAATTTTTTTGATAAAATTCGTTTTTTGCCGTGATATTTGTTTTCTATCACCTATGCTCTCCGGCCACAATTGTTCAAGAATAATATCATAAGAGACGCAACATTCAGTTTGTCCGGCAAGAGTTTTTATAAGTCGGTATTGCAGTGGAGTTAAGGTTATTTCCTTTTCATTTACGCGGATGCGTTTAGGCTGCCTCTTATCAATTTCAACCAGGAAAACTGTTTTTTCTGCAAGATTTTCATCAGCATTGCCAAGAGATTCATTTATCGGTTGAATAATTTTATCAAGCGCATCCTCTGAAAGCAGGGATGCTAATTGCTCCCGGTCTTTATGGCTGATCCTGGACGGCGATTCGAAACCCATCCCAATCAATGCTAATACATTACTACGTAATAATTCACCTCGCCTGATATAATCCGCCCACGCTAAGCTTTCGCCTGGTAAACCTTGCTGTATGCGGTCTCTGAGCGTAGTAATCCGGCCGGTCCACTGCTCTGGCAACGCATGAGATGCCGCGATATCACTCAAACAGCCCAGCAGCCAGCTGGATTCCTCACTTATCCTGTATATGGTTCCAGAATAAACGCCGTACCGCTTTTCCAATTCTGACGCAGGATATCCCGCAATCCAATCCCAAAGCAACAGGGATTTCTTAAAAGCGGAATGATGCTCAGCACGCAATCGGGCTGGTTCCGCTATTAATTGACCTAAATAAGAACCGGCGCATATCGCTGATTCATCTGTTTTTTGCGTAATGGCCCGGCTCCAACGATGCGCTTGAATTTCATTGCGCGAAACCGGGATGAATATATCTCCCATCTCCGGCAAAGCGCAAATCAATACCAGTACATCCAATATCTCTGGAACCTCTGAGATGTTGAGTAAAATATAATCATTGATCCGTCGGGCTGAATGCTCTGATAATCCCGACTTAGTGATCGCCTCGCCCAGCGGAGTCAGATAAAACCTTTCTGATTCAAGATTAAGGAATCCTCTTTGGGTGAGTTCTTCGCACGTCTGGTTTAGCAGATTATCCAATTCTTTAGGCAATAATCCCAAATGACCGCATAAGGTTTGATTCAAGGTTTGCTTACATGATTCCACCGTAAAGCATCCACAAAAGCCCATCGTTTTTAGAACTATTTCCTCAAATGAAATCTGGTTAAGTATTGAAGGAAGAGCAACTTGTCGCGAGTCCATATAAGCCGCCAGAAGGCCTTCCACATCTCCGGGAAAGGTAGTGATGATGATGCCTCTTCCGAAATCACTTAATCCCATCCGTCCAGCCCGTCCGATCATGTTCAGCAAACGATCTTTACTGATAGGTATAGAGGCTGGAGCTAAATTTTGTTTGGAGCGTCCCGGTTGAGATGCATACATACGCCGGGTAGTTAGCACATTAACTACTGGCAGATTAATCCCTTCGGCCAGCGTACTGGTAGCGCAAATCAGCCTTAATTTACCGTCTCTAGCCAGGCGCTCCACCAGATTTCGTTCTTGAGCTGACAAATCGCTGGAATGAACCGCAATCCCTCGAGGCAGCAAACCAAGCAGGAAATCCCGCATGGCGGTCGGTTCTAAGTTATCAAGTTCAGGGAAATCAACGCCTTCTTCGCATTCATATTGCGCAGCCAGTTTTCTGGCAGCTGTATAGCATTGGTCGCGTTGCGGCCAAAAGAGCAGTGTCGTCTCTCCCTTGGCGGCGAAATACCGGGCGGCTTCCAGCATGGCCTCCCCTTCATCATCGGTTTCCGAATCAAACAACTGTTCGACGCCTTGTTCTCCAGAATTAAATTCCTTATAAGAAAACCGCCCCTTACATAAAACGCCCTGGCGTAAATCTACCGGACGTTTCTGGTCCACAATAATCCTGGCGTCAAGCCACCGGGACATTTCAGGGCTGGAATGCATGGCCGACAATCCTAATATTTGCAACGATTGCTCCTCGCGCAGCCGGGTTAGAAGAATCTCAAGGTCAGGCCCTCTGGTTGGATGATGCAGGTAGTGAATCTCATCGACGATGTATGCTCCCGCCATGGCCAGAAGCCCATTATTGTTTGATAAAAACGTGCGCATCTTCTCATATATTACGATGGCAAGATGGAAATGGCCTCCGGTAATTTGTTTGTCATGGAAAGGGTGATCCCTGGTTGACAAGAGAACCTGATAGCCATGCTTTTCATATCGTTCTTTAAGTTCTCTAAAACGTTGATTAGCCAGCGCTTTAGTAGGAACCAGCAGAATCGTATTACGATTTTTAAGCGTATGATGCAGAAAAAGCAGTTCTGCCAGAAAGGTCTTGCCAGATGAGGTTGGAGCGCATACCAGAAGGTTATTTCCTTCAAACAGGCATCCATCTTTTATAATTCGCTCTTGCAAAGGGAGAAGATATTCGCCGTAATCTGAAACAAGAATATCTATCATTAATGAGGAAAAACCATAATGGCGTAGAAAATCAATTTCCATCATAACGATCCGATATCATCAAATGGATTACGCGGATATTCCGCGATGATTATAAATATCTTTTAGGTAGGACAAAAATATTCAATATTTTTGACAGTATCATAGGACAAGAGAGGACTTTCCCTCCCCCAATTTACAACTATATAACAAATACTAATGAATTAGTTAGTTGAAACTTTCAATTTTCGCCTGGCATTCCATACTATACCGGGCGGTCGGCATGGCGATCAAGCGTTCGTCGGAAATCAATTCGCCCGACATTTCGCAAATACCGTATTTACCTTGATCGATTTTATCCAGAGCAACATTAATCTCTTGCAATAGATTCCGGTCATGTTCCGCCAGCCCTAACATTACTTCATGTTCACTGAAGTTCTGACTCTGATCAATAAGATCGCCATGAGAACTTACTTCTGTTTCATGCTCTTTTTGATGTAATCCTTGAAGCAGATTGATCCTTTGTTCTTCAAGCCTAACTTTTATATCAGCAATAAGAGCCACTCGTTTTTTTGTCATGGTATTATTAGAATTCTTGTTCGGAGATTTATTTGCAGCCTTATTATTACCCAGGGATTTTTTTACGGTAGTCTTTTTTATATCTTTCATAGTAGATTTTTTGGTGGTACTTTTCCTTGACGCGGCTTTGGCGGATTTCTGCGAAGTACTTTTAGCTGCGCTTGTCGGCTTTTGATTTTTCTTACCAGTTTTTCCCGATGCTTTAGTTGTTGTTTTGGTTTTTGATGTCGGCATTATCTTTGGTCCTTCGATGTCCGATTACAAATAATTCATCGTTGAATCAGAATGATCAAGATTAGTATTTATACAACCGATTACACAAAATATAACTCTATCCATCGTTTTTAATCCCAATGCTTTTTATCGAAAAATAATTTCCGATTTTGGGTGTAGAAACATAGATTCGATCTTGCAATTTGTCAATGGTTTTCGAGTAATAATATGCAGCTTAATGAAATATTTGCTATATTTATTGTCGCGTTTTTGAAATTTTGAGATGCGCAAGCAGTTTATATAACTAAGTTTATATAAACTGCGCTTCCAAATTGTCCGTAATTGTTTATTCATGCTTTTTTTTAATGAATATGCGCTCCCAATTAATGGATTTTATAAGTCATCCCAATGCTCCAGCGAATCCCACACATGGCTCGTTTCTTCGGTAAATGCCGACCATCCGAATATTCCACCAGTATGAATGAAAAGAACTTTGGAGTTATTAGGTATATGTCCCTTTTGGATTTCTCCATGCAATCCGAACATAGCTTTACCGGTATAAACAGGATCAAGAATAATTCCTTCACTCTCCACTACATGTCGAATAAACCGCAGCTGTTCAGAATTCGTTTTGGCGTAAGCTTCGCCATAGTAACCGTCAATTATCTCGATAGCGTCGAAAGATGGCGCCGGATTTATAAAGCGCTTGCATGATTCATTAATTTCATTGATAACTATTTGCCTGGCAGGCTCGATAGAACCGTAGACCAAAACGCCTAAGATTCTACTTGCTACTGAGAAAATATGATTACCCAGATAAAGACCGGCATATGTTCCGCCGGAGCCGAATGCGCAAATAATAATATCAGCTTTCCATCCTGATTTATCACATTGTTCTTTTATCTCTTTTACAGCTTCAACATATCCCAATAAACCTATAGAGTTTGAACCGCCAGTTGGTATGATGTAAGGTTTTTTTCCTTGACGTTCGAGAATTTTTTTCTCGTCTTGTAAGATGGCTTTAATATTTGTAGTATAATCATGCGAACTTATATATTTCACGCATGCGCCAGCCAGCAAGTCCAGTTGAAGATTGCCATGCGCTCTCTCTGGTTTATCACCGGCAAGAATCAAAGAAGAACTTAGACCCAAACGTTTTGCAGCGATAACTGTTGCTCTGGCGTGATTAGATGTAGTTGCGCCGCAGGTTATTATAGAATCGCATCCCTGTTGGATAGCATCCGAAAGTAAATATTCCAGTTTTCTGATTTTATTTCCACTCAAACCAGAACCTGTCAAGTCATCCTCCTTGATGCATAAGTCAATGCCCCATTCTTCACTTAAGGATGGTAAATGATGTATAGGCGTCGGAAGTTGGGCGATATTAATTTTAGGTGGAAACTTAAACATGATCGATCTCAATCTTTCTCATGAATATATCTGACAGAAGTCTGTAATATGGCTTAGAAAACCGCTCTATTGAGCAATAAAAATAGAATAAAAAAAAACAAACCCTTTCCTTGCTCTTAAAAAGAGCGAACAGGAAAGGGTGAGTTTAACAAATTAATTATTCCAGGTAAATTACTATTATTTACCGCCAGCTGGGATTTTATCTTTTTTTTCCTCGGCAACTTTAATAGGCTGCTTGGAAGAATCCTTACGGCTATTCTGGGGTTGGACGTCAGATTTACCAACAAAAAGAACACCCTCTTCAATCTTCATCTTGGCTGCGGTTATATCACCCCGCATCTGGGCTGAAGTTCGAAGTTCGACAAGGTCATCAGCAATGATATTACCGGTAATTTTACCTTCAACAATGATGCTGCCAACGTTAATCTCTGCAGTAACATCGCCTGTTTTTCCAATGATTAAGTAACCTTCAGAGGTAATATCGCCTTTGAACTTGCCCTCTATCTTCAGACCCTCTTTGAATTGAAGAGTACCTTCAAATTCCGTATCTTTCCCTAATGTTGTATAAGGATTCTCATTTTTTGGTGCGGATACTGGAGCCGTATGCGATGTTGCTACTTGCCCTGATCTTTCATTACGAAGGATGTCCACGGTCGCTTTTCCTCCTAAAACCGTTTATTCAGTCTTATATTTTTCAAATAAATACATTTTTCTATTCATCATAAACAAAGTATAGATTTGCCAACAATACCAAGCAAATTTCTATCTGTCAATCAGACAATGCTTCATTGACGAAATTTCCTTAAAAAAAATGGGAAATTATGCTAAAAAAAATAATTATAATCTTTAATATAAGGTAGAATCATTCTCAAAATCAACCCAACTCTTTCAATATGGATGATTTGAGCGCCCGATTCTTCTGTTTTATAACTATTCTGCATAACACCATAACACCGAATTTAATAAAATTAAAACAAAATCTTCTTTCCTTGAACAATAAAAACGAGTACTATTCTATTAAGCGAGAATTACAATTAATGTAATTCCTATAAATCCCGGCGCAGGCATGTTACGATGAAATGCTGCGAGCATCTTCATTTATAAGATTTCTATGCTTTCAATTACATATTTTTTAATAAATTATACTAAAAAGCAATAATCACTATGATGATATAATTAAAAGGGAAATAACCAACACCAAGATTAACTCGAATATGGATTATTTAAATGGCATTTTTTAAGAGAAAAAAACCTTCCGTTTCAGAAGAAGCCTCTTCTTCCAGTCATCCATCAACTGACCAAAAAGATGAGCGTAACAAACAGAGCGAAGAAAATTCACCATCACCTGGAACGCGTCGCAAAAATACAAACCAGCGTCGTTCGTATTCCCGACGTCCATCAGCTAAACCAGTAGTCGAACATAAAGATGACCGTAAAGATGAGCGTAGTGAAACAGCGTCATCAACCGGAACGCGCCGCAAGAACAGCCAGCGCCGTTCTTCTTCCCGACGTCCACCTGCTAAACCAGTGGAAGAGCATAAAGAAGAGCGTAAAGATGAGCGTAGTGAAACAGCGTCATCATCCGGAACGCGCCGCAAGAGCAGCCAGCGCCGTTCATATTCCCGACGTCCACCTGCTAAACCAGTGGAAGAGCATAAAGATGAGCATAAAGATGAGCGTAGTCAAACAGCGTCATCAACCGGAACGCGCCGCAAGAGCAGCCAGCGCCGTTCTTCTTCCCGACGTCCATCAAATAAACCTGTAGGCGAACCGATAGATGAACGTAAAAACGAACGTAGTGAAACAGCGTCATCAACCGGAACGCGCCGCAAGAGCAGCAACCAGCGTCGTTCGCCTTCTCAACGTCCCTCAACTGAACCGGGAAATGAACGTAAAGAAGAGCGCAAAGATACTCAAGGCGACTCTTCAAAACATAAGATAATACCTTCTGATAAAAGAGATTATGCATCAGACGATTTTTCGGAAGAAATATCCTTATCGTCAAAAGCAAAAGCCACTCGACGTATGATTTTCGCCAACGAAGCGGGCTATTCTGTTGCGGTTATTGCGGATGATCACCAAATTACGGATTTCTGGATCGAAGAAGAGAGAACATACGACAAGGGTACTTCAGGCAATATATACCGCGGCGTCATATCGCGCGTTCTTCCGGCGTTGAATGCAGCTTTTGTTAATATTGGTTTGGAGAAGGATGGTTTCCTCAGCCTGGCTGACCTTAGTCCAGAGCAAAGGTCTCAGAAAAGACCTTCTTCTTCCAGAAACCGATTCGAATCAGCGTTGAAAACCGGTGATACAGTTCTTGTACAAATGGCCAAAGAGGCCATAGCAGATAAAGGACCATCACTTACCGGGAAAATTTCTCTCCCCGGTCGCTTTGTGGTATACATGCCCGATGCTGACGCCATTCGCATGTCACGTATGTTAAGCGATAAAGATAAAACCAGATTTCGCGAATTGATAAAAAAAGAGTTCACATTAAAGGGCGGCTTGATTTTACGTACAGCTTCAAAAGGAAAAAGCATCAGTGACATTCAAAATGATCTTGACTACCTGACCCGCACCTGGAAACGCATCCGGCAAGAATATGAAGACGGCGATAGCCCTAAACGGATTCATCAGGAAATTGAACTTTTCGAACGCGTATTGCGTGACCAATTTGACAACGATATTAGTGAAATCATTATCGATCATCCTCGGTTGAAGCATCGTATATCCAGTTTTATGAAGATAATCGCGCCGCGCAGCAGAGCTGATGACCGGATTAAATTTCATACTGATCAGGATCGTACGGTTTGGAGTAAATACAACCTTACCCGCGATATCGATCAACTCTTCACTAACCGGGTCCGGTTAAACTGTGGTGGATTCATTATTATCGAAGAGATGGAAACATTGACCGCCATAGATGTAAATACAGGAAAGAATGTTACTGGCAAAACCCAGGAACTTACTATCGTTGAAACCAATATCGAGGCGGCTTTAGAGATTTCGCGACAGTTAAGGCTACGGCAGATTGGCGGCATTATCGTTGTAGACTTTATCGATATGCGCTACAAAAAGAATCGTGACAGAGTATATAATACCTTTGTTCGCGAGTTGGAAAAAGACCGTACTCCTTCGGATATTCAGGAATTCACCGATTTGGGCTTAATTCAAATAACCCGGCAGCGCTCAGGAGAGAGTTTAACCAAACGCCTGACCTACACCTGTCCTCATTGTCATGGGAGTGGCAGGCGTCCCTCGATTTTACTTTCATAACCGATGCAGAATATCGGCATTGATCAGACCGTTTTAGGTAGTAGCAATGAAAAAGGTTCAGGAAATTCATATTACTGTTTTATCGTGCGTTGAACAGTATATTTCTTCAGATTAACAAGGTATTGTTTAATAATATCAAGAGATATAAAATTATTACATTGGAAAATAATTGGAATGGGAGATTCTTTAATGAGTAAAAATACTAACAAATCATTTTCTCGCCGTAATTTTGTAAAAGCATCCGCTGCCGGGGCAGGTTTGATTTTAGCGAAACCAGAAACAGTTTTTGGATCATCGGCCAACTCGGCGTTGCAGATGGGCGTGATTGGCTGTGGTGGACGAGGGACTAATGACGCCAGTCAGTTTATACGTCATTCAAACACCCGAATAGTAGCATTGTCTGATTGTTTCCAGGATCGCATGGAAGCAGCCAAAGGGGCATTTGATAAACTTCTGGAAGTTCAGGATCGTCCCAAGATTGATCCATCCCGCTTTTACAAGGGTATGGAAGGTTATAAAGATATGCTCCAATCCGAGCTTGATGTGGTTTTGATTACCAGTCCACCTTATTATCATCCTCTCCATCTGGAAGCGGCTGTTGACGCAGGCAAGCATGTCTATATGGAAAAACCGGTCGCTACTGATGTTGTAGGCGCCAAACGAGTTATCGAGATCGGCAAAAAAGCTGATGGCAAACAGAGCATATCGGTTGGATTCCAGATTCGCTACAGCGATGGATACAAAGAGATCGTTGACCGGGTGCACAATGGCGCCATCGGTAAGATCGTCAGCGGGATGGTTAATTATCATGCCGGCCGTTTAGACGACCGTTCGGTAAAGGGTGAATCCGAGATGGAAAGCCGTCTGCGCAACTGGGTGTTCGATATCGAATTATCCGGCGACATTATTGTCGAGCAGAACATCCATGTTCTCGACGTATCCAACTGGTATATGCAGAGCCATCCGGTTAAAGCATATGGTACTGGCGGCCGTAAAGCCCGCACTGACATAGGCGATTGCTGGGATCACTTCATCTGCACATACTGGTATCCCTGCGGCGCAATAATAGACTTTAGTTCCAGCCAATTCCTGAAAGGTTGGGGCGATTGCCGCAACCGCCTGTTTGGAACCAAGGGCGTAGCTGATACAGCCTACTCAGGTCATCCCATGATTACGGGCGACAATGCTTATCAAGCGGAAACCACCAGTCCTCTATCGGGCACGGAAGAGAACAAAATCAAAGCCTTTGTTGAGAGCATCTACAGCAAAAAATATCAGAACCAGACCAAGCAAGGCGCCGAAAGCACTATGACTTCGATTCTGGGACGGATGGCCGCTTATGAAAAACGTGAAGTGACCTGGGATGAGATGATTGAATCTAACCAGAAATTTGATGTAAATATTACGTTGTAAACTGTGATAATACGACATAACTTGATAAAAATTATTACATTAAAACAAAAGCCCTCTACTTTTCTGTGGAGGGCTTTTGCTCTTAAATATCCCTATGAATAACTCAAAAGAATTAAAATTTGATAATCAAGTTTGTCTGGTAACAGGATCATCGCAGGGTATCGGACGCGAGATAGCAGTAGAACTGGCGCGGCGCAACGCCACGGTTATTGTCAATTATCACAGCAGTCAGGAGGCAGCTGAAAAAACCGCTGAAGAGATTCGCAATGCCGGAAGCGAGGCGATAACACTGCAAGCCGACGTCAGTCGGCCGGAAGAGGTCAAAGCGTTAATTGATTGGGCCTATTCTCATTTCAACCGACTCGATCTGCTGGTTCATAATGTGGGGCTGTTTGCGTTGCAAACGCTGGCTGAGACCTCGGTTGATGAGTGGCATAGTATGATGGCGACTAATCTGGATAGCGCCTTTTATTGCATCAACGCCGCTCTGCCCCATATGAAAAAAAGGAAAACTGGACATTTTGTTTTCATCGGTTCAGTCAAAGCCGATTCCACCCGCGCACGACATAATGCAGGGGCTTATGGAATTACCAAAACCGGCATTGTATTGTTGGCCAAGACATTAGCGCGTGAAGAAGGTCCTAATGGAATACGCGCTAATGTTATTAATCCCGGCGCTATCGCAGGAGGCTGGGCGACCGAAGAGCGGCGCGAAGAACTGATAAAAAACATTCCCCTGCATCGCTTGGGTAAGGCGTCTGATATCGCAGGCGCGGTGGTATATCTCCATTCCGAACTGGGCGCTTATTGCAATGGCAGCGTTATTAATGTTGATGGTGGATTGTGGTTGTGAGTTATTGTGGTCTTGCTATTGGCGCCTTGGCGCCCGACGAACAAGCCAGAAAAGATTGGCTTGTTCGAAGACCAAACGTGACAATAAACGAAAATATTTTTGACAATCGCTTGAAATGTTATGAATACAGATTAACATGCGTTGAATATAAATAGTCTAATATTCGTATAGTTATAATGAGAAGAGACGTAATATCCCTATGATGATTACTAAACAGAAGGAGTTAAACATGTTGAAAAGGTCGCTTTTTATTGCTGGATTAGTTTTGACGGTAACTATTTCGGCTACATTTGCATCTGAGCAGGTTAAATCACCTGAAATGAAACAGTTATTTTCACTTTTACCGGATGATGTTATTGCGGTGGCCCGCCTTGCCGGGATAGAGCAGGGTTCAAAGCATATGAACGATTTTCTACTTCCCGCAGCTGGTCTTCCCCTGGGCGGTGAATTGGAAACTGTTGCAATAGATGCGCTTCAAGTGAAAACGCTTGATGGAATCGATAAAACCAAACCTATCTGGTTGTTAGTATCTTTGGACGGTGATGACGATGTAAAAGTAGCGTTGATTGCGCCAGTTCTTGATAAAGATATGGTAATTGAGAAATCAGAATTAGAGGAAGTTGAACCGGGTATATATAATAAAAAGAGACATCCCCTTATTTTTCGAGATAATGCGCTGCTGGTATATGATGGGGAAATGCCAGAAAAAGCGAAAAATTGGTTTTTAAGCGTTGATTTAGATAAACTGACTAACTGGCCAGCAGACCCGGAGGAAGACCTGAGTTTGTGGATTAATAATGATAAATTAACTCCAGTTCTGAAAGAATTATCTGAAGAGATGATTGGTGATTTTTCTAAAACCATGAGCATGGCGCCTTTTATGTCAGCTAATGTAGTTCCTATGCTGGAAATAGAGGTGGGTTGGATTTTGGATCTGATGGACCAGATCAGCATTACACGGCTTGATATCCAGCTTTCTGCAGAACAAGCCCAATTGCGCAAACGCGTCTCGGTTAAGCCGGGAACGCCTTTCGCTGAATATATAAATATCGCGAAGATGGTTGATATATCAAAAGTTATATCTCTAATTAAGCCCGGCGATTTTGTGTCGGCGGTTATGAATATTGATCCAAAACTTTATGAAATGACAAAAGAACGCTTTATGAGTGATTTTGAAAAACTAGATATGCCTCTCGATGGACTCAAGAAGATTATGGAGGATATTGAAGACGTCTATGCGGGTCCAATCGGATTGACTATGAATGCGGCTGAACAATCTGTAAATCCTATGGCGCTTACTGAGTTGATAGAAATTAAAGATACAAAAAAAGCGCTGGCAATATTCGATAGTATGGATGAGATTATCCAAAACTCTGCGGGAATGATGCAACCGGCAACGGGCATCAAACTCGAAGTTAAAGAAGAAAAGAATATTGGAACCTATAAAGATATCGCCTATTCGAAACTCGGTCTCAGATACAAAGCGGATGACCCGGAATCTCCTATAGCGGAGATGATGAAACTGCAAAATGTTGATTATTATTATGCTATATATAAAGACTTGCTGGTTTTTACGTCGGAAGACATGCCCAAGGTTTTGGACCGGCTTATGGAAAATATAGATACGGCTGATGTGAAAAAGATGATCACGCCGGATTCATTCGTATGGGCGCGAATTAATGTTCTGGAAGGCATCAATTTCGCTAAAGCGCAAATGGCCAGATTTTTCAAAGGTGGGATTAATCCCCTGTTGATGATTGAAGTTCCCAAAGATGCAGATAATCCTGGGCTTACGATAGATGCTTATGTTGAAAACGGCGACATGGTTTCGCGCCTGATAATTCCGGTTAAAGAGATTACAGCGGTTAAGAACGCGGTTTTAGGCGGGATGATGAAGCAGAATAGTCATTAAGTTCAAGAAATTAGGAATTAACAGCAAAACCGGCGATAGCGTAAATGCTATTGCCGGTTTTTAATTATTTCGATATAATATATTCACCGGTCAAGAGAATTTGGAATTTTATCAACTTGGTTTGCCGGGGGTGTTTTTAGATTCCCCCTCACCCTAGCCCTCTCCCGGAGGGAGAGGGAATTTTGGTTATACGGCATTCCTGGTTGAGACATGTATGTTTGTATGAGTTGTAGAGGAAGAAGATGGTTGATGCTATCGGGCCGGTGCAAGCCAGCAACCCCATTAAACCTTACGATCCAGCGTCGAGCAAAACGCAACGCTCTATCGCTGAAGCCATGCGTCTGCTTAATCAAAACCATGTCACCGGCTCCAAAGCCATGCGCGTCGTCAATATGCTTGCTCAGGCCAAGCAGAATGTTTCGGCTGGCAAGGGGATTGATGCGCAACGTATCGCCAGAGAAGCGTTGAAAATTGCGGAAGAAACCGCTGATCCAATTTCTCCGGCTGATCCAACTGCTCAGCCTGAAAAAGAAGCCTCAACTGCTCCTGAGGGCAATGACGAATCCGGACAAATCCCGGCCAGTGAGGCGCAGGGGATTGATCCAAACCAGCCTTTGGAGCGGGATACGGTTTCCTATGCGGATGGTTCAAGCGACTCCGGCGTATCGTTTCAGTATTCTCAGCCAGTCGGATCAGCGCAGGCGCCCTTTGCGGTGCGGCAGCATGAACTGTCTCATGTACGGCGGGAAACCAGCGATGCGATCTTGAATGGGCAGCGCGTGTTGGCTTCGGTTACGGTTCACAACCGCATTGATCCAGCCACTGGAGAGCGGTTTGTTGGCGGCGGCAATGCGCATGTAGTGATTTTCCCTGAGATAAAACCCATGTTTCCCACCGGGCAAAAGGTCGACCTTACCGCCTAGCCAATATCTGTGATATAACTCCTATAAACTTGGTTTGTGAATATTTTTTTAAATTGCGACTTTTGGCATGTAAGTATATTGTCTAAAGTGATGGGGGCGTATTGGGCGCCCACGAGAGGCGCCCCTACAATGTATAGGTTTGGGCGAAGAGTTTGAGAAAGGATAATGGCATGGATAATCCGTGGATTCCGCTGGCTTCTTTGGATACTCCGAAGCGTAAGGCGACGATTGAGTATATCAATACCAGGCAGCATGAGTTGGCTTATTTGTTAAACAATTCGCCGCTTACGGAATCGCTGGTTTTTCAGTCTGTGAACGGGAATATCCGTTGCCGAAGGGATGGCGACTCATCGTATTGGATTATCGGTCATTCCGATGTCGAAAGCGAGATGCAACAAGCCAAAGATTGCGTTAACCACGCTGCTCCAGAGCAAGGCGTCGTGTTGCTGCTTGGGGCGTCTATCGGTTATGGAGTAGCTGAAATAATCCCGTATATTCTACAAAATCCTGCATTGCGGGTTGTGGTGATTGAGCCTTCCATTGACCGAATCCTGGCGTGTCTTTCTTTTGTTGATATCAGACCCGCCCTGGTTACTGAGCGGTTGCATTTCATAGTCAGCGAGCTTGATGCAGACAGCATTCTCGAAAAACTTGAACCTTTGAATTTATTTCAATTTGAATCGCTAAAGGTTATTTGCTCTCCAGAGATGCAAGGGAAAGTGAATACAGAATTATTGATTAACAAATATGCTGAACATGTTCAGAGCGCAAAAACAAAGAGAGTCGAATTAATCTCTGAATTGAAATCATGTTCCCCGGCGCAAGATGTTATCAAGCGTGTTTTGCTGATCAATTGTTGGGTGAACGCTCCACAAGAGATTCACATGCAAGCGATCAACTCTTTTCTGGCTAAGCGGAATATTAAAACTCAAAGATTAAATATAAACCGCTACCGCTTTGATGGGGGAGGTTTGGAATATGGCAGGATAGTGGAATCGCATGTTATCCAACTGGTGCGGGAATTTAAACCGGACATGATTTTAAGTTTCGGCTATCATGCACCGCATTTTGTTTCGAGGGAAGTTTTTGATGCGCTTGATATTCACTGGGTGCAGGTGGTTACTAATATTGCTTATTATGATAATGCTCAATATCCTGGGGAGCATAGCTTTGTGATAGATGGGCGGCTGGCGCCTTATTTTCAAAACCGGGGATACCGTAATGTGCATTTTGTTCCGTTGATGGCGGATTATACAGCGACTGAACCGGCGCTAACCAATCATCGTTTTCCGGTGGTTTTTGTGGGCAACTCTTTGGGCATGGCGCCTCCGGTGGTTGAAGCATTTAAGGCTCAGTGGAAAGAACGTCAGGTTCTTTTAGAATACATTGAGAATGCGGAAAGAAATCTGAGCGACTTCAATCAGCAAAACAACCTTTATGATTATTTGAATGATAATCCGATCCCACAGGTTGATATCGAAAAAGAGCAATACGCTATCTTCCGCTATCTTCTATGTCAGGCTTCCGCGGCCCGCCGCAAAACGGTTTTAGAAAAAATAGCGCCATTGGGACTGGCTCTCTTTGGCGGTGATTGGGGTAATTATCTTTCTGAAAACTCATTGCTGCGCAATTGCTTGCAAGGCGGCTTGCCCATCCAGGAAGAGCGCAAAGTCTTTTCGCATGGAAGCGTTTTTATAAATATTCAATCCATTGCTCATGTCACTGGTCCCAACATGCGTTTCTTCAATGCAGCCGGGATGGGGGCTTTCGAGGTTAGCGATATGCCTCAGTTTGATTGTTATTTGAAGTCGGATCACGAAATGGTTTATGCTTCATCACTGGATGAATACTATGATAAAATCCAATACTATCTTGGGCATAAGGACGAGATGGATGAAATCCGCAGTAACGCGCAAAAGCGCGTCAACATGGATTGGACCTATGATAATTGGATTGACCGCGTGTTTGAGAAGATTGGCGTTGAGTAGGGAGAGAGGGGATTTGATTCTTTGGGTGGATTTTTGATGGGTCGGTGGGGAGTGGTTGGTTTGTTGGGGTGGTTTTTTGATGGGTCGGTGAGGCGTGACCCATCCTACGCTTTGGTGTATTGGTAATTTTTGGGTGGTTTTATACATTCGTTGCATATAGGTTTGAATATAGTTGTCTTAATTAAATCACAGAAATCATTTACATGAATATCGTTTATTTTTCAAAATCTCTTCCAGTTCTCATACGTTGGTTGTTCGGTCTGATGGTTGCTTGCGCGATTGTCTGGTGCATCGCGCTGTATTGTTCGACCACTTTATATAACTGGGAATGGGATGCAGCCATTGGCGATTACGTCATCTCAGCGGGGACTATTCACCAGCATCGCACAGAAGGTTGGGGGCGGACGCTGGTGGGGCGCCACGGTATTTACGCCATACCTGATGTCAGCGCGGTTAAAGAACCTAAAGTGGTCTTTTGGGGCGACTCGTTCGTGCAAGGTTTTCAGGTAGACGATGACGATAAGATGGCGCAGCAATTCACCACGCAATGGAATGACAAGCATACTCTGAAGCTGAGGGGCTTGGGCATTGGAACGGGTGAGCGTGATTGCGCTGATTATTATTTTTTGATGCCGAAATATCAGGAGACGCTTAAACCGATACACTGCCATGTGATCGTTATCCATGATTTGGCTGATACCTTACCGGATCGCTCTACTACCCGCTTCAGGTTTGCGTCTAAGCCGGATTTTCATTTTGAAATTGATGATCCAATTCCACCAATTAAGAATCCCGGACTCATAACGCTGGCGCGCTATTTCCGGGCGGACGCGTTTTTCCGTTTTGCTTCATCTACTAAGAATAAGATTAAACATCTAAGGTTTCGCCTTGGTCCAATTGAACAAGTCGTTGAACAAGAACAAGCGCCTATGAAAGAGGATGCGCAGTTCTATCGAGATGCCTGGGATTATTTATTAACCGGATTGACTGCGCAGACTGACCAGCCGATTTTGATTGTCTATAGTCCTGCTGTTCCAAGCATTGATAAGGGTAAAGTTATTTTGACTGATCCCAATGCGGCAATGTTCAAGGAGTTTAAGCGAATTTGTAATAAACATGGCGCCGGAGTGATTGATTTGACGCCGGATTTGATAGCGCTATATGAATCAAGCATGAAACTATCCCGCGGATTCAGCAACACCACTCCGCTTGAAGGTCATTTCAATAAAGAGGGCCATCGCTTAATCGCTGAGGCGGTATGTATGCATCTGGAGAAGGCGCAGAATGCTATTCACTCAAATTGAATTTATAATTTTCTTTTGTATTACGGTCATTCTGCTATTGAGCATTAAAAACTTTCGCGTTCAGAAAATTATTTTGCTGGCGGGCAGTTACTATTTCTACGCTTATTGGGATTGGCGCTTTCTGGGCTTGATCATTCTTTCGACTGTAGTCGATTACATAGTCGGCGCGACTCTTCATAAAACCGATAATCAGAAAAACCGTAAGACTCTTCTATGCATCAGCCTGGTCGCCAATCTGGGGCTTTTGGGATTCTTCAAGTATTGCAATTTCTTTATCGATTCCGCAGCGCTGATGCTGGCGCCGCTGGGATTTAATCTGCAATCACTGAATATCATATTGCCAGTGGGCATTTCGTTTTATACATTTCAGACGCTGAGTTATACCATCGACATCTACCGCAAACGCATAGAGCCTTGTCATGATTTTTTTGATTTTGCTCTATTTGTGGGATTCTTCCCCCAATTGGTGGCCGGGCCAATAGTACGGGCGGCGGATTTTTTGCCGCAACTGAAAACACCGAGGTCAATGAGTTGGTGCAGGTCGTACTCGGGCGGGCGGCAGTTCGTCTTCGGTCTATTCAAGAAGGTCTTTATCGCCGACCGGCTGGCCATGTTCGTTGATGTGGTGTTTGATAATGCGGGCGCCTTTGATTGCGTCACCACATGGCTGGCCGTCATCGCTTACGCCATTCAGATATATTGCGATTTCTCCGGCTATTCAGATATGGCTATTGGTTTAGCGCGAACCATGGGCTTTGATTTTCAAGCCAATTTCAATCATCCCTATATCGCAACCAGCATTCAGGATTTCTGGCGGCGCTGGCATATTTCGTTGTCCAGTTGGCTGCGCGACTATTTATACATCTCACTGGGCGGTAACCGCAAAGGTGAAATCAGAACCTATATCAATCTTATGATCACCATGCTGCTGGGCGGTTTATGGCATGGCGCATCGTGGACCTTTGTTCTATGGGGCGGTTTGCATGGGGCGGCTTTAGCGGTTAACCGATGGATGTTGAAGAATGCGAATGACAAATCCAGGATGATGATAGAGAGTTTTTTGGGATGGTTTAGCACCATGCTGGTGGTATTAATAAGCTGGGTGTTATTCCGTTCACCGGCGTTTGCGGATGCTTTTTTGATGTTGAAGCAGATGTTTGCGCCGGTTGCCGGTATAAGTTGGATTCATCCATTCGCGTTATTATGCCTTGGTTTGATGGTTATTACTCATATTTGTCATGCATTGAAGAAAGAGAAGTGGCTTGAGGCGCCTATGCAGGCCTGGTATTCGCCAGTGGTTATTTTCGTTATGTTGTGGCTGGTTCTGCTCTATCATCCGGTTGGTTTCCAACCATTTATATATTTTCAATTTTAATAATATATCCCGCCGGATCTTCAATCCTTCTTAATTCCCTTGACGAATATTGGTAGAATAGCGACGGAGTAATTTGTATTAACACGCTTTAATTTGGTAATTGGAGCGTATAAAAAGGAGATGGTATTATGAAAAGAATTTTGATTGCTGTTTTATTGTGCTGCATGGTACTGCCAGTTGTGGCGTCAGCCCAGGGCAGAGCCGCTGCGCAAAAGGGACACCCAGATGTCAGTGAGTGGGATTCATTATTTAAGCCTGACCTGTCAGACGCTATTTTCCCCAAGGGAATCTGGACCGTTGAAGACGGCGTGATTACCGCCAGCGAAGATCAGGCGCTCTGGAGCAAGAAAGACTACGATAATTTCATTCTTGACCTGGAATTCAAAACCGCTGATGGAACCAATAGCGGCGTTATCGTTTATTGCAGCGATATGAAAAACTGGATTCCCAATTCGGTTGAGATTCAGATTGCGGATGATCATTCCGAGCAGTGGGGTAAAGCCGACAAGACCTGGCAATGCGCTGCGTTCTTCGGTCATAAAGCCGCACGGAAAAGCGTCGTCAAGAAACCAGGCGAATGGAACCGTATGACGGTCAGATGTAAAGACAATATACTATCAGTTATGCTCAATAATGAGAGAGTTAACCGGATGGATTTGAAAAAATGGACCAGCGCCAAGAAAAATCCTGATGGCAGCGATATTCCCGAATGGCTGAGCAAACCTAAAGCTGAAATCGCTACTCATGGCCATATCGGCTTCCAGGGCAAACATGCTGGAGCGCCGATCTATTTCCGTAATATTAAAATTAAGGAAATTGAATAATAACTTGTAAGTGGATTTAATAGGTCGGAAAAAAAATCAAGCCCGGAGCATTTGCTTCGGGCTTGATTTTATATTCGGTGGTTGCGGATCG
The DNA here is from genome assembly GCA_963662285.2 of bacterium. Lineage (GTDB taxonomy): Bacteria > Hinthialibacterota > Hinthialibacteria > Hinthialibacterales > Hinthialibacteraceae. The sequence goes on along the minus strand of CAXXMV010000002.1, from coordinate 834,351 downwards.
GGCGCCCACAAGGGCTATGTCATTAACTTAAGTAATTTCAAAAATCACTCTCACCCAAATTCTTTTCTGGAAGAGGTTTTGAGATACGTAGGTAATCGCATCAAGGGCTGACCGCAATGCGGTCTTGCCCTTGGCACCCAGTTTCGGGCTTGATATTCGGTGATTGTGGGCCGGGGCGCCCATAAGAGGCGCGCCCTAGATGGGGTTTCGAGCATCGTTGTGATTTAGGCTCTACCGATGTAATGCAGGCCTACTAATGTTATGTCATCTGATTGTGCGGCGCCTTCTGAGAATTCTTTGACGGAAGTCATAACATCCTTGACCAAACCTTCAGCCGTTTCAGACTGGCTCGCTTCGACAGTGCGAAGGATTTTTTCTTTGGTATAAAACTCTTCATTAACATTCATGGCTTCATCAACCCCATCGGTGTAAAGCAACAGCGAATCGCCGGGATTAAGCGTTAATTCCATGTTTTGGTATTTGGTGCCTTCCATTGGTCCAAGCAGGAATCCCGGAGGCAGTGCAAGCCACTCTGGTTTGCCGTTGGCGCGAAGCAGGACAGGTGGATTATGAGCGGCGTTGGAATAAACCAGATGTCCGGTTGAGATATTAAGAAATCCACAAATCACAGTGACGAACATCGAGGTCTCATTGTCGTGCGCCAATTCTTCATTGACTTTCATCAGGACGTCGGCTGGAGTGTAATCCAGTTTTTTGCCTTGTTCGGCGATGCCTTTCATCAGGGTTTTAGATACTGCCATAAAGAGAGCTGCCGGAACTCCCTTGTCGGTGACATCGCCAATGGAGAAGAAGAGATTATCGTCGTCTAATAGAAAGAAATCATAGAGGTCGCCGCCAACTTCTTTAGCTGGTTCGAGGGTTGCGTAAATTTCGAATTCTTCCTTTTCCGGGAAAGGCGGGAATTTCTTGGGAAGAAAGTTCATCTGAATACTGTGGGCAATTTTTAATTCGCTTTCGATGCGCTCTTTAGCCGCTGTGGTTTCGGTTAAGTTGGAGATGTATTCCTTGAGAGCGACGCGCATATCTTCGAAAGAGTGGGATAAAGCGCCAATCTCATCACTGGATGATGATTTAGGCAATTCGATGTCGAGATTGCCCTTGGCGATATCGGCCGTCATATTGGCCAGGTTGCGAATTGGTTTAGCAATGGCGCCGGAAATGAAAATAATCACAATAAATAGCAGAATAAAACCGATTACGCCGATGATGAAAACCGTGCGGCTTAAGGAATGAAGATTGGCGAACAATTCATCTTCGGGGAATACGATGCCGATTGACCATCCGGTAGTCGGCAGCGATGCGTAATACATCCAGCATTTCTTTTGAAGAAGAATGCTGTTATAGGGAGCAAAGCCTTCTTCGCCCTGCACCATTTTTTTGCCGATATCGCGGAGATTCTCATCGCTATGTTTATCGGCGAGGCTGAAGATGCTTTCTTTCATAATCAAGTTATTGTCTGGATGCGTGACAAAGACGCCATTATGAGCAACCAGAAAAGCGTATCCATTGTCTAAGAATGAGATGGATGAGACGATGCCGACTAACCATTCAAGTGATATATCCGCTGTTACAACTCCCTGGAAACCGCGTTTTCCTTCGATGGTTCTATAAAAAGGCACGGAATAAGTAGACATAATAATCTCTCCGCCGCCTTCATCGAAATACGGTTCGCTCCAGACTGTTGCGTTCAATTCTTTTGGTTCGGTATACCAATCGTGGGTTAGATAATCATAGTTACTACTTAAATCCGTGTAAGCAATGGCGCCGTCCTTTTTATAAAAATAGGGACCGAATAAACGTACCGCAGGATCATATACATATGGTTCAAAAGAGACGGTGGAACCAAAGATTTCTTCGTTGAGAGAAACTAGTTTTTCTATGCAGTTAAATAATGTTTTTTGGTCTAGATGACCATTCTCTAAATGTGCGGCGAGGAAATCAGGCGTTTTTTCCACTCCAGTTATAACCCCTTCAATCTTGTTGACCGTTGAGGCTGTCATGCTTTTGGCGTTTTCTTTAACATTTTCCAATACAATTTTTCTGGAATACATGTAGTTATAACTGAATGCAGCAACGAAAATCAATGATGTACTTGTCAGTACGAGCAATGATAATTTAAAGGCCAAACCGTGCTTGTTGGTTTTAGTATGTTTGGTTTTCATAGGTTTTAAGATACCGTAGTAGTTAAGATTATGTTGTCACGAATGAATGCTTTATTTTGCTCAATTGTAAAAATTTATCAATGGTTATGGTTTGAATTGAACTTTATTTGATATGCAGCCTGGGTCAATTATACACCGGATTGCAGCCCGAGAGATGAAAAAATTTCAATCTTAATTCCTTCTCTTTATTCTTCTGTGATTTTAATTCTTATGATGTATACTGTATTTATTAGGATAAAGTTAATTCAATTTGCGTTATCGAGGGAAGAAAATTCGCGTTTTCGCTGCTTATTTTCGAATATGCGCAAGTTGATTTAACGTAATAACAAAAATCTTTCCGCAATTATTTAGCCGGAGGTTCCGATGGACGCACATGCGCAGCTCAATAACGCGCAATTGGATAAGATCGATCAGGCTTTGCAATCATCACCTGACCAGCATCTTGAATTTCAAGCCAACAAAGACCTTATAGCAAAAATTATCCAACTAAAAGAAGCCAAAAATGTGCTTATTTTGGGACATAACTACATGGCGCCTCTGGTTTACCAGTTATCCGGCGAGCAGGAACGCGGAGACTCTCTGGGATTGGCGCGACGGGCAGCTGAAACCGATAAACCCATCATACTGTTTGACGGGGTAAAGTTTATGGCTGAAACCGCCAAGATTCTCAGCCCAGACAAAAAGGTGCTGATAGCTGATCTCAATGCCGGTTGCAGTCTGGCGGAGCCTTTTTCGGCGGAAGTTGTGCGCGAATATAGAAAACGATACCCCGGATCGCCGGTGGTGACCTATGTTAACAGTTACGCCGACATTAAAGCGGAGAGCGACTATTGCTGCACTTCGGCCAATGGCGCCAAGGTTGTGCAACATGCGGCGAGGGAATTCAAGACGAACCGGGTGATCTTTTTCCCCGATTCGTTGATGGGCGCTAATCTACAGAGCGACCTGGAATCGCAGGGATTGGAGATTATCTACCCAGGTAAGGAAGATAACCGATTCGCGGCTTGCGAGGTTCATGAAAAATTTACCAGAAAAATGATTTTGGATATCCGACAACAGCACGAGATGCCCAAAGGCGGCGACGAGACTGCGGTGCTGGTGCATTGGGAATGTCCACCGGAGGTTCTGAGAGAAGCGGATTTCTATGGCAGCACTACTCAGATGTGCAAATACATTGAAGATCATCCGCAGCTGAAGCGGGTTTATCTGGCCACCGAATGCGAGATGGCGGCCAATCTGGCGGTTGAATACCCCGAAGTTGACTTCGTAAAATCATGCAGCATGTTTTGTAAGCACATGCAACTGATTACCTTGGAAAAGATTCTCTATAGTCTTGAGAATGAAGTATATGAAGTTACGGTTGACCCTGAAATTGCCAAAAAAGCGCTGGTTGCGATTAATCATATGCTGGAAGTTAAGTAAAAACAATATAATATAACCAATTATCAACCCGGAGTTCAGGCGTGATTTTGGTGTTATTTTGTAACCAAAATCACGCCTGAACTCCGGACTAAAAAACATCTGAATCAGGATTTACAGGACATAGCATTCTCGTATCATAGATATCTTGCTCTTCCTAAATATCCTTATTCAGACAAGAAACAAATTTAAAAGTACTAAAGTCCGTGTTGAACCATGATTAATACAGCATAAAAGCGTTGATGCCCGTGCTTTCTTTTGCGATGATGGTGACGGATGATAATACCAGCTTTTGATGCGCTGAGTTGAGCAGGAGTATTTCCCAGTTCAAAAGATCTTTGGCGTATTCCGGTGGAAACCAATCAGGAGTCTGGCTGTGATACTCAAATGGAACCTGTACGACTAACTGACCGGGAGTCGCCCAATCGGTGAATGAAATTACTTTGTCCTCTAAGACATGGGTAATGTATCCAGCGTTTCCTTGTTCATCGCTTAGTTCAGCATGTGCAGTTATTTCAATCTCTAAAATCGATCCACCCGGTTGGGGAGAAGAAAGATTTTCCCGGCTGAGTTCAAACTGAAGAGTATATTGGTTGCCATCCTTGAATCCAAACGCTTTTCCATCGGATGTCAATTTGCGTTGGGCGTCTTCGTAATAGGCCATTAGCACCCAGCCCATATCCAGTTCCCTGGATTGCGCTATCCAATTGCCGTTTCCATCAGGGCCGCCGGCTGCGTGGCTGATCAGGGGATCATCGCCAGATAGTCGGTAGGTATAATTGTCGTAAACCAGAGAATCATCTACCGCTGATGGAGTAAGACGCACCGCCGCCTTGGCCGCACCGTTACTGGATGAATTTGGTTGCTTCACCCGTTCTTCACCGATGATTTTGAACTTGCCCAAGATTACATAATTCACATCATAAATCGCGCTTTGCAGAGAGCCTTTGCTGTCCAACCATTTGGCGCCAGTTACTCCTTCAAAATGCAGTCCGGAAACAGTTTCCCATAATGCGGAGCGGGTCTGGCTGGATGAGGCGTTCAGCATGGCGTTGAAGGCTGCAACAGTATCATACGCATAATAGGCGGGCCACTCTGGAACCTCACCATTATTGGCGGCTTGATAATCTGCTTTGAATTTAATGGAGGTCTGCAATTGATCTGTGATACTTGGCGTTAATCCCATTAGAACCGGGTGATAGAACAGTGTTTTATCGAAGGGTAAACCTTGCAACACGGCATCGGTAGTCATACCATCCGAGAATATCCAACTAAAATTACGAGTACCGGTATCGGTTTCAGCCGCCAGCGCCTGTAATAAAGTTGAGGCATCTGATTCATAACCTGCCATGACGCCGACCTGCGCTCCTGCTGCAATAGCTGAGGAAATCCTGGTTATGATCTGTGATGTATCAAGGGCGCCGCTCTGGAAGACGATATCATCAATAACCTGGATTCCTTCCTTATTTTTAAGGCGTTCAAATCCAATACCATAGGCGGAATCTTCAACGATCAGAAAAATCTTGGACAATCCGTTATAGGCCAAGATAGAAGCCATTGCATCCACTTGATAATCATCCAGGGGCGCTACTTTTACCAGATGGGACATGGCATCCAACTGCTGGGATGAAGAAAATGTGTATTGCACCAGCGGATCAGCAGCTTTTGCATTTTCTTGGGCTATGGCCAATGTATTCTTGGAAGCCGCAGCGCCCAGGATCGCCAAATTAGAAGGATCAGCAATGGCGTCTTGCGCTAACTCAATGCTCTTAGAAACATTACTAATGTTATCGTTGACGATAAGCGGAATCAATTTTGTTGCGAACTCCAAATCAGAGTAAGCCTGAGTGATTCCTTTTATCATTTGGTTTCCATAATGCGCTAAGTCTCCGGTCTGGGGCGCAATCTCCAGCACATTGGTCGGAAAAGAAAGAGGAGGAACATCGCCCATATAAAATTGAGCGTTGATTGCGCCAAACGGTTCACCAGTATTGCTAGCTTCCCACGCCACGCCAATATTTCCCCTGAAGCGATTGGAAGCGATAGCGCTTAGCCCATCGAATTGAGAAATTGCGCTTACCGTAATAGCGTCGGAAAAGGAGGTGGACTCCATTGAATAGGCAGTAGATTTAATAAGATTATCGGCGCCAGTCCATGACAAGACAAAATCATCCGTTCCCAATGCCGTCAGTTTTGGACTATTTCCATTGGCGCCAGAGACGGCGGTATTCAAAAGTTCCTTGCCCGTATCGTCAATCAAACTGCAATGAATTTCCCCATCAATGGCCATGGCGAAAACAATCTGATCGGAGCCGAGCATCTCTACGTCATGACCATAGGGTAGGCATGGAATACTTGATGTTTGCGGTTTGGCGTCTAAAGCGCTTCCATCTGCATTATAGCGCTTGAAAGCAACCGTGCGTTTATTCCGGGCGCCTTGTTCCCAGGTAATGATGCTCTTTCCACCAGGGCTGAATGCCAGTTCTGGTTGGGCGCAGTCTTCGTCAATTTGTATAATTGTCTCATCCGCTCCCAGGCTGACGCCTTGTAATGAGAAGCGGTGAGAGTAGATGCCATAAATTCCATTCACGGCGGATTGCCAAATAACAAGTATCTCGCCAGTCTTTTGGTTGATTGCCACACGGGGATTTTTTTGATGACCTGCAGTGACCTGATTGACCACAATTTCCCCGGAGAGAGCCGCACCAGTGGAATCGTATAGACGTAAGACAATATCCAGACCGGAAGCAGCGCTTGCTTGATTCATGCTTTCCCATACTACAGCGAAAATAGCCAGATTACCTTTAACGGCGATATCCGGTTCGCATTGATTGGAAGCCGTCATTGTGTTCACTTGTATTGATTCTGTAAGCGGCGCCGCAGATGCATTATACAAACGGAGATACACATCCTCGTTTGTCTCGCCCTGCTCCCAGACAAGAGCGGTTATGCTATTGTCCGAGATAGCCGCACGTGGTTCCCCGGCAATAGTCGAAGCGGCGGATTGAACCGTCAAATTGTCTCCATCCGATGTCAATTGAGCCAAGCCATCCAAGGGATTTAAGAACAATATTGCTAAAACCAAGATAAAAGAATACCATAATGATGGTCTGGTTCGTTTCATTCTATTGACTCCTAATTAGCAAAAACATGTTAATGGATTAATACAACCGGGATGGAAAAACTCCCTGAGTACAAATGATGTAGTTTAAGGCAATAAAAGGTTGTACCACCGAGACGGGTTGTCCCTGACCAGTAGGCGCCGAAGTTCCCGCTTGCATTACCTGCTGACCGGAGGTTGCATAAGCATTTCGGGCGGATTTGGCAAAGACTATGGATCCGATTGTTGGATCATTGGTTTCCGCTTGGTCGGGGGTGTAAGATTGAGCAGAATGGGAATGAGAAGGTAAATTTTGGAGATTCAGATACGCCATTTCATATCCTCCTAGATATCCTATGTATCTAAGAGAATTGTCGCACGTGATTACCCGTCCCCGTAAATCGGGTAGAGCGAAAGTCACGATGCCATTGCCGCCATACATATTTCCAATAAGTGAGTACAAAGCCTGGTTTTGAGAGATCGACTGCAATCTCCCATCGCAAAAAGCCCATCCTGCCGGAGCGAAATCCACTGGCCAAGGCATGATAGTTCCTAATAAAAACTCAGACATGAAAAAGCCTCCCTGGGTGTATGTTTCTAACTTCGTGTTGGGAATGAACCATTCAGACAAATAATATAGTTCATAACACAGTACGGTTGCATAATAGAAACAGGGCTGTTAGCCCCGGTTGCGGATGAGATCATATTTTGTGATGAAGTTCCGGTAGATGCATATAAATCCATATCCCCCTTAGCAGGAACGTTGCCAACCGGATTATCCGTAGTCGCCCGGTCTGAGGTGGCGGGAACCTGAAATGTATGCGTGTGAGGAGGCAATTGATCCTCGGTTAAAACAACGGTCTCCACTCCTCCCTTGTCTCCCAAAAGACGCGGCGTCAATCCAGGCCCGTTGCCGGCGCCCATGATGACCCGGCCTCGAAGATCAGGCACAGCGAAGGTTGATGTGCCATTGCCGCCATATTTGTTTCCTATTAAAGCAAAAAGTGCTGTATTTTGAGAAACTTGTATTTCTCGCCCATTACAAAAAGCCCAATCTTGAGGTGCGAAGTTGGGCGCCCAAGGCATAATTTGTCCAATAAAAGGCATTAGAGATTCTCCTTATTAGTAGAATGGTCATCAGGAACAGAAACCAGGCGATTAAACAAGGCCTGGTAATGGTGATATTTGGTATCTTCACCAACAACGGGCGTAATAAATATGGTGAAGCGTCCTGACTCTGGATGAGAAAATTCATAAGAATCCTGAGGAATATAATCACCTGCGGGGCAGCGAAACAATAGAGAAAATATTTCCATACATGGAGCGCCGGAACTATAGTCATGTGGTTTAGACAGGTCCACTGCTTCCACCAATTCCAGATCACACGCACTGGCATCCTGCCGGGTGATACGAAAAATGGTATTCACATGAGGAGCAAATGTTTCAAGGGTTAAATCTTTCACTTCGATAATCCTTCCAAATCCAAAGCGAGGCATCGCGGGGATGGGGATAGGTGAGATGACAGCCGCCAGGATAGCCGCCGCTGAAGTCCTTAAGAATTTCGCACGGGATAGAATCATGAATAAACCTCCAAAGGTTATTACATAATACAACGGATTATAACACAAAGCATAACAATGCAATAGTTATCTGAAGAAAAAAGGCTCTTTTTCTTACTAAGGAAGAGGCGCCTTTTTGTCTGAATCTGAAGTATTTAGATAGATTATCGGGATTTTAGAGCATCCTGACCGTCGGTGAGCCATGCTAGAGTCATTCGCGCAAAGGTTATTGTTTCATAGGGGTGCTTTTCACCGCGTTCATAGAAACATGCGACAGTTCCATCCGGTAGGATAGCCAGATCGGAATAGGCTGATGGTCCTTCGTAAATCCTTTTGGAGGTCTGCCAGGTTTTGGCTTCGTCGTAACTGATGCGGATGGTCATTTTTTCGCGTTTTTCGCTGGCTGGATTGGAGAAGAGGATGCGGTTCCGGCTATATTCCGGCTTGGAAGTATAACGGATGGCCGCTCCCTGGCATCTCGGTTCGATCAGGGCTTGATCCGCCTGAGCTTTGGTCCAGGTTAATCCATTGTCATTACTGGTTGAAATTTGGCGGCGATGATCTCCCCGGTAGCTGCGCATATTGAGATATAGAGAGTTGTCGGTCAGTTCAACTATGGTGCATTCGTTGGTGAAGGCGCCCGGTTCGATTCCGCCGATGCGCCATGTCTGGCCATGATCATCGCTATATATAATGTGCGAATTCCATTGGTCGAATTCGGGTCCGGTGGAGTGATCGCAGGGGATTATCATTCGACCATTCTGCATTTGAATGCCATGACATGGGCCTGTGGCGTACCAGCGCCAATCGGCATTTTTGGTTTGGAGACTGATTTTCTTTGGTTCTGACCAATCCTGGCCGTCATTTTTGCTATGCATTACCCAGACGTCGCGGGTTCCCTTGCCGTGATTGATATCACGTTCGCTGATTTTTCCGTTGTTATGGGTCATTAACAGCCAGATGGTTCCTGTGTCGCGATCAACCACGGGAGCGGGATTGCCGCAGGTATTGCCGTCGTCATCCCATAAAATCTGCATGGGTTCCCAGGTCTGGCCGCAATCAGTGCTGCGCCGCATAACCATGTCGATATTACCTGAATCGCCGCCGCCTTGGCGTCCCTCGCAAAAGGCCAGGATTGCGCCTTGTTGCGTTACGGTTAAAGCCGGGATACGGTAGGTGTGATATCCATTCTGGCCGGAAACAAAGATGGCCTGTTGATGGAATAATCGCTGGTTATTAATGGATATCTGGTCTTGAGAAGAATAATTACAGATGGAGTTGGAAGCGCAAGATAATGAAAAACAGATACTAAAAGTGATGCAGATCAAAATAAAATACTTACAAGAATTCGGTTGCATGTGATTTTCCTCTGAAAGTTGTTAGAATGTACACCTAAAACAATATTCAATTACATACCATACAGGAATGAATAAACAATTTTTAGAGTTATTCCGTGAATAAGTGGATAGATTATGTATTTAAGTAAATTTGCAGAAATAGCGTTACTATGTGGAGGAGTTTTATGAACAACGGGCCAAAACCATTTGGTGAAGTTCTGGTTGATCACGGATTGATTACGCGTGATCAACTTGATGAAGTACTTTCGATACAGAAAGAGCATCCGCAGCGGACTATTGGTGAAATTGTATCCACTACATTCAGCATCCCGATGGAGGAGATCGAAGCCATATTTGCACAGCAAGTTCTGGTTCCTTCGATTCAAATCATGCTGACCAATTATTTAAAGGAAGAAGCCCGCAACCACGTTGACGATTCATCTTTTTCCTTGAATCAACTAATTTTTGATATTGATGTAGTATCAATAACATTGAAGCGAACCGTGGTCAGTTCTTTTATAAAAGTAAACGGCGAGGGCATGAAGCAAGAAACTGATAGCCGGAAAACCTCTACTGAAATTGGAGGAAAATTACGATTAAACATTAAAACGACCGATGATGAAACATTTTGCCGACCAATGGATATGATTTCTTATGTATATGAGTTTGAAACAGGCAAGGCGGAATTTGAAACAAGTGAAATGGATGGCATCCGCTTTCTCTTCAGCCGTAAGATTCGCGAGCAGACCGGAGAAGTGGTAATGTTCCAGCCTGTCAGCCAGGATGAGTTGGAAAAGATTATCAAACAACTGTAGAAGTGATTCAAACAAGGGCAGAAAATACACTGCCCTTGCCATCCGACCGGGCCGACGGGAGAACCGGGCGCCCCCATAAAAGGCGATGACATTAAGTAAAGGAACTTCACCCTATCGTTGGTGGTTCGATCAAGGGCTGAGCGCAATGCGCTCTTGCCCTTGGCACCCGCGCCCGACCGGGCCGACGGGAGAACCGGGCGCCCATGAAAGACGCCCCTACCGTTGCAAAAACCTTTGTAAAATATTAATTCAGTTTATTGAAGAAACGATCCCAGCGGGGTGCATAATATATTTCGGGATCAAGCGACATAACAATTCCGGTTGCTTTGCCGATAATGCGGCTGCGTTCGACATATCCGAAATAGCGCGAATCAAAACTGTTATCGCGGTTGTCGCCCATCATGAAATATTGATCCTTTTTTAATATTGAGGTCGGACCAAATGACCTGCCTGATCGCGGCTCGGGGTAAGTCATGATCAGGTGATTGTGTTGGCCTAATTCTTCTGAAGAGAAATTATTTTGGGCGCGCTGTCCTAGATGATGCTTGGGAACTGCGTCAGGTTCAGGCTCTGCATAATTCATTGATTCGCCATTTATGAAGAGATGCTGATTGCGGTATTCGATTGTATCTCCAGGGATGCCGACCACCCGCTTGACCAGCCGCGTCCCGTCATGGGGAGAAAAGCAGACCACGATATCTCCACGCTGTGGACCATCCCATTGCCATACGCGCATTGAGGTTAAGGGAATCCGCAACCCATAGGCCATTTTATTGACGAAAATCCGGTCGCCTTCCAGGATGGTGGGAAGCATCGAACCAGTGGGAACGTCGTTCCAATCGGCCAGAGCGGAACGGAAAGAAACAACCACTATCAGCACTATCAAAACCGGCTTGGCCCATTCCGTCCAAAAATCATAGGCGCGTTTTTTCCACTTTGGATTCATATTAATTCCTCCGGTTACGGGATTGAGATTTATTGTTCTTGTAACGGATAGGAAGTGGGTTTGGTTACTGTGGAATTTTTGTGGTTGGTGATTCAATCCAGCGGGCTGATATTCCGGGAGTGATTTTGCAATACGTAGGTGATCGCATCAAGGGCTGACCGCAATGCGGTCTTGCCCTTGGCGCCAAGGCGCTTTGGGAATTTTGGTGGGCTACGCTGGCGCTTTTAGCCCACCCTACATTTGGTGATTTCTTTTCCCCCTCATCCTGCCCTCTCCCGGAGGGAGAGGAGACTTGGTGATTCATGATTTCATTATTTATTCACAATTACATTGGTTATACGACATTATAACTGATTGATAATTCCGTTTAGGTATTTGACATCCTGGCGGAGGATATCAACTTTTTTAGCTTTGGGGTAATGACCTAGTGAATCGTCTTCGATGCTGATAAAGCCGCGATAACCTGATTTATGCAGTTGGTGGATGATTGTTTTGAAATCGATATCTCCATCAGCGACTGGCACGGAGTTTTTACCGTATTCCCAACCAACCGGGCGAACCGCATCTATTTTGTCTGATGGATGAGCCACGTTTTTGGCGTGGAAGTGTTTGGTGCGCGGTATGAATTCATTTACGATATCGTATATCTTAGAGCGAGGGTGACCGTACCAATACATGTTTGTCGGGTCGAGACATAGATTGAACTGCTCAGGAGTGAATGCTTTGAGGACGCGGCGGGTCACTTCGGGGCGGTTCCAATAGACGCTTAGATTTTCTATGGTGATGTCGACATTGTATTTCTCACCGTGTTTCACCAAATCTTTGAGGATTGCAATTGAGTTTTTTACGAATAGATCATCATTGATAGTGGTCTTGGTGTAGCTGTCAGTAACGATGGGGAAATAGATTAAACCAGCGCCTACATGCGGCGCTATTTCGATTAACTTTTTGGATAGTTCCGGCGCAGTTGTTGTTTGGGCGTCTAACTGAATTCGCGAGCAAAGAACGGGAATTCTGATACCGTTGGCTTGGGCGTCTTTTCTGAGTTTCTTAGCGTTTTCAATAGTATCCAGGCGGTAAGGCTTTTCTTGTCCGACAAAAAAAGAGGCGCAGCTTAGATCCTCAGATTTGACAGAAATTTCCATAGCCTTGACGCCAACCGCCTTGGCGGCTTCCCAAGTGCTGTTCATGCCAAGTTGCTGAAGCAATGGATTACAGACGATCACTTCCATAGGTGAACTGTCAGATTGTTGGTCTGCGCTGAATGAGTTGGGCGCTATTAGTAGAACCGAAAGGATTGCTGCTGAGAATAGTGATTTGATCCATTTTTGTTTTATCATGATTGTTGTCTCGTTTCCGGTCAGATTAATATATCTATGGTTATTGAGTTTTACCTGGCGCCCACGAGGGCAATGTCATTAAGTTAAGGAATTTCGCCCCATCTTTGGTGGCTTGATCAAGGGCTGAGCGCAATGCGCTCTTGCCTTGGCACCCATCTTAAGGTGTTTAAAATTCCCCCTCACCCTTGCCCTCTCCCATGAGGGAACTTGGTTACCCGGTATTATGAGGCGAACACAAGTGATGATTTTCCTTTGGGAAGATCGAAACAGGCTATGGTTTTGTTCGCGTCGCGCGTATAGGCGCCGCTTTTTAGTTTGAGCATTGAGTCTACCCTTTGGAGAGGGGTGTTCTCGCCTTTGACTTTGAATATTGGTTCACCTTCGGTTGCTTCTAATTGAATGGTGAAATCTGGACAGGCGTAAGGCGCTTTGAGGTCGATGCCGTCCGCTGAATTTTGTATTGCGGTTAATTCCTTAGCCGCCCAGTAACGGGCGATTTCGCAATTTTTCATCCAGATCAGATTATCATAGGCGGCGTTAAGACGCTTGACGACTTCCTGGAAAATTTTGAAGCCGAATTCTTTGCCGTTGTAATAGATGCCCGGCCAGTGGCAGACTATGATAGCCGGTTCTCCGCGTTGGATAACTTCAGGCAAACGTCCGCCTTTCAGGTCTTCGGTGATACAACGGTCAGCAGAGCCGAGGTTTAAGCCATCCCAGCCGCCGAACCAATCGCCAGTGCAACCGACGATGGAGACGACGCATTGCGGATCATCGCTATCGAGTCCAGAAACATTCTCAACGCGCGGCGCAACGCTGGTATCATCGGTGAAGAGATGACGGAAATAATGGGGGATTTCGGTTTGGTAGACGTCTTTGCAGGCTTGCAGGGTAGCGAGGGATAACTCTGGCAATACGCGGGAAGCGAAACCACCGGGAGTGGTGATGCCTTCGCAGTATAGCCCGGCATTCTTCAGGATGCGTAGAGCATACGCGAGGTAGTCGGCCAGTTGATCAGCCGATTTGTCATCGGTCCAGCGCCAGTTTTCCATGAAATATTCGGTTGCTTCAGGAAATGGACGACCTGTCTTGGTATCGATCACTCTGGTATGAGAAATCATTTCGGGATGGATATCCCAATCGGGTTGCATCAGGGTGCGCACCAGGTCGAGGCTTTCTTTTAGTTGCTTCTCGGTCCATCCGGGGATGAAACGATCCACCCATCCGGTGCAAGCCGGATAGGGGACGATGCTGTACTTGCCTTTGACGCCGTTTTCATGACACCATTCACCGAACTTCCTCACGAAGGAATCGGGAATCTCACGGGGCAGCGATTGCCAGGGCTGCCGGTAATTATCCGGGAACACTTCTGCAAATTGGGGGATCCCATAGTAAGCCAGATTCACCAGACAAGTTGAATCGTCGATGATGAAGCTGAGCGGAGTAAGGTTGCGTGGATTCAATACGCTAACTTTATCGTTGGCTGCGGGCCGTTCGCCTGGAACCTGTGCGATTGCTTGTGAGGCGTTAAGCCCCAAACTAACGCCAGCGGCGCCTATGGCTGATGTTTTTAAGAATGAACGACGTTTGAAAGTATTCATTATGGTTCACCTTTTTGGTTTTGGGTTATTGAATTATTCCCCTCACCCTGGCCCTCTCCCACGGGAAGAGGGGACTTTTTATCTATGATTATTACGCCTTACCGGGCGCCCACGAGGGCAATGTCATTAAGTTAAGGAATTTCATCCTATCAGTGGTGGCTTGATCAAGGGCTGAGCGCAATGCGCTCTTGCCCTTGGCACCCAGCGATATCAATAACTTAAGTGATCCTTATTTACCCCTCACCCTGGCCCTCTCCCGGGGGGAGAGGGAACTTTTTATCTATGATTATTACGTCTTCCCGGGCGCCCACGAGGGCAATGTCATTAAGTTAAGGAATTTCATCCTATCAGTGGTGGCTTGATCAAGGGCTGAGCGCAATGCGCTCTTGCCCTTGGCACCCAGCGATATCAATAACTTAAGTGATCCTTATTTACCCCTCACCCTGGCCCTCTCCCGGGGGGAGAGGGAACTTTTTATCTATGATTACTACGTCTGACCAGGCGCCCACGAGGGACGCCCCTACATGAGGTGATTTATTGTTTGAATACATTTTTGTTTACTAATTTCGGCGATGATGCGTCTAGCGTGCAAGGGCGAATACGGACGCTGTATTGCGCTTTTTTGGGGTGCACTCTATATTTTGGATGCACTGTCATTGGAGTCCAGCTGTCGTCTCCACCCAGGCCTAGCATTTCGAAATCCAGGTTGAGGGTGATGTCATCACGCTGTTTCAAGTCATAGGTGTGTTTGGCTAGTTCAAGGTCTTTGGTGTTGTAATGCAGGGCGCTGACAGTGAGTAACGGCATGGCTTGGGTCAGTAATCCTTCGCCCTTCTGGTTGGTTAACGCCGCCCAGCGCACGTCGGATTTGGCGCCGTTTTCCTGAGGCATGACATAGGGGAAATATTGATCCTGGACATTGCTGTTATATAAACCAACCAGGGCGCTCTCTTTGCGGTCGGGGTAATTCTCGTGGGGGCCGCGACCCAGCCAGGTGAAGCGGTCGTAATCGCCAGCGACAGTCATCTGCAAGCCGATTTTGGGTAATATGGGCATGTCGCCTACTGGATCGATATCGGCTTCAATAAGTATATCGCCGCTGCCGCAGATAGTGTATGAGATTAGCGCATTGAAACCGTTGGCGTTGCCGGGGGCGACGATAAACGCATCGACTTTGATGCTGATTTGCTTATCGTTTAGTTGTTTGACCGTGACCTTATTGGTTTTTTGTTCCATACGGTCAAGTCCGGCAATTCTCCACACGCGCTCGTTGCTTTTGTCTTCACCGCCATGATCGTTATCGGTGGGGGCGCGCCAGAAGTTCAGCACAGGCCCGCTCTTTAATAGTTCTTTGTCGTTATAACGCAGGGTTTTGATTTTACCTTCGGTTTTGGAGAAATAGATATAGAAGTCGCTGCCATCGATTACAGCGCACCCATCAGTTTGATACAATCCGATTCCGGGCATTGAAGCGATATCAAGCAGCGGCGCTTGTGGAACCTTGTAGGGTATTTTAAATTGCTCGCAGGCGACTTGATGTCCTTTATCCGACCAGGAGGTTTTGCTTTTCTGGGTGAAAGAGAGAGTCAGAAAATACTCAGCGCCAGCTTTTAGCGCAGGCGTGTTGAATGGAACCGAGACCTCGCCGCTTTGTCCGGGAGCGAGATTTAGCGATTCGATTTGACCTTCTTGAATGGTCACGCCATCTTCGGATAGAGTCCAGGATATGGCTAATGATTTAAGATTGGTGAAATGATATTTATTGGTTATTTCGACCTTGCCTTGCAGCAGGTTGAGCGCCGTCACTTTGACTGGTTGAAGAACTTTTTTGTATTCGTTCAACGCGGGGTGGGGTTTGCGGTCGGCGGAGATCAAGCCGTTAATCAGGAAGTTGCCGTCATTGGGATAATCGCCGAAATCGCCGCCATAGGCGAAATACTCTTCGCCATCTTCGGTTTGCTGGCGGAGGCCCTGATCGACCCAGTCCCAGATGAAGCCGCCAATCAGCAGATCGTGAGATTCTATGGCATCCCAATACTCGCGCAGGTTGCCGTTGCTGTTGCCCATAGCGTGTTCATACTCGCATAGGAAAATGGGGCGATTTTCGGTTTGCGCTTTTTTTACTATCTGCTCAACTCTATCATACATAGGCGATATCAAATCGACGCAGGGATGACTCTCGGCTGGATTATAGAATACCAGGCGGGTTGGATCGTTAGCATGAATCCAATCAGACATGGCGATATGGTTGGGGCCGAAACCTGATTCGTTGCCCAACGACCAGATAATGATTGACGGGTGATTTTTGTCACGCTGCACCATGCTTGCGGCGCGGTCTACAAAGGCTTCCTTCCAATCAGAGTCGTTGCTGAATTTTCCCCAGAAATGATGCGACTCAAGGTTGGCTTCGTCGATCAGATAGATGCCGTATTGGTCGCATAGTTCATACCAGCGCGGCGTATTGGGATAATGGCAGGTACGAACCGCATTGATGTTGTGCAGTTTCATCAGCAGGATATCTTTAACCATAGTATCTTCGTTAACGGCGCGTCCCCGGTTGGGATCATGTTCATGACGGTTGACGCCTTTGAGATAAATGGGAACGCCATTGACCAACATTTGCTGGTTGGTTAGTTCTACCTCACGGAAACCGATCTTGTGGCTTACCGCTTCGATTACCGATCCATTATCTTTTTTGAGAGTAATTACCAGGGTGTAGAGATTGGGATGTTCAGCCGACCATTTCTTGGGATTTTTAATGCCGCGTTTGAAATCCAGTACGGTTTCGATCATTTTATCGGAGTCGAAATCCTTGGTCAGCGGCTGTTTGAAACATGGTTGCTGATCGGCGTCATACAATGCGACCTCAACTTGATGCTTGCCCTGGTTGGATGATGCATAATTATGGATATTAACTTTAACGCTCAGTTCGGCGTCGCGGTATTGAGAATCTAAATCGGTCTGGCAGGTGAAGTCGCGGATATGAAGTTGCGGAGTTGAGAAAAGATAGACGTCGCGGTAGATGCCGCTTAAACGCCAGAAATCCTGATCTTCGATGTAGGAGGCGTCCGACCAGCGGTAGACCTTCACTGAGACATTGTTTTCACCTGATTGGAGATATTTTGTAATATCGAACTCAGCTGGCGTCATGCTGCCCTGGCTGTAGCCGACTTCCTTGCCATTGATCCATAGATAGAAGGCTGATTTGACGCCATCGAAATGAATGAAGGTTTGGCGGCCATCCCATGATGATGGAAACTGGAAATTTCTGCGGTAGGAACCTACCGGGTTATAGTGATGGGGGATGCGGGGTGGATCCAGCGGCGCGAAAGGATGAATGATATTCATGTAGATGGGAATGCCGTATCCCTGAAGCTGCCAGTTGCTTGGAACATCGATATCATCCCAAGCGCTGACGTCGTGATTATTCTGATAAAAATCATTGGGAGCGTCAGCCGGTTTGCGCACCCAGTTGAATTTCCAGGTTCCGTTCAATAAGAGACGGTTGGGCGATAATGCGCGGTCGCCCTGGAGAGCGCTGGCGGCGTCATTAAAGGGTATCAATGTGGCATGGCCTAGTTCTTTGTTTTTGCCGATCATCCGGGGATTTTCCCAGTCGTTGGCGGAATGGCTGGATGATATGCAGACGCCGATGATCAGACAGACGATTATGGCGGCTCGAAGGTGGTTGATTGGTTTCATGGTTATTCTCCAAAAAAGGTTTTATGTTTTAACGAGTTATCCGGTGGGCTACGCCGCTTCGCGGCTTTTAGCCCACCCTACAATGTTACTTTTATGCAGGGCGTTTTTGTTTTTGAAATTGGTCAGCTGTTTTTATGTGCTCTTCATGGGTCGGGATGCCGAACTCCTTAAGCGCTGAATGCAGATCAACATCATCAGATACGCTTTCAATGATGGTCCAGCCTTCATTGTGCAATCGGGTCACCCTCAAACTGCGCCCATATTTGGCGCGAAGTTTTTCGATATGTTGGGTATAAGGCCAGGTATGAATCATTGCTTTTTCCAGATTAACCGGAGCGCATATCCAATGCTGGTAGCGTCCGCTGACGGCGATCTCTTCTCCAGTGATATCGATGATGCGGGTTGGGTCGCCCCATGTGCTGGTTACGATAGGCGTTTTATTCGACCATGCGTGGGCATTGAGCATTCTTCCGCCGGGGAAGGCGCTGGACCAGAAGATTATTTCGGCGCCTTTCTTACGCAACTCCCGCCAACCTTCGGGCCAGTTGGCGTCAAAGCAAATCTGCATGCCAATGGTTCCGAAGTCAGTTTTGAAAACCGGGGGATCAAGCGGTCCGAGCATTGCGCCGCCCTCTATTTCATCTACGGTCGGGTGAATCTTATGATAGGCGCCGACTGTCTTGCCTTGCCGGTCGATCAATACCGCTGAATTATAGACAACGCCGTTTTCTTTGGTGTGCAGCGGGCAGATGACGTAACAATGGTTTTGCCGGGCGAAATCAGCGAATTTCGGGATGATCCACTCTGAGGCTTCCTGCGCGATTTGAGCGGCGGTGCGTTTTTCATCGACTCGGTTATAGGGGAAGGTTTCCGGGATGCAGATGATATCCGGTTGATTGACCAGCGTCTCGCGCATCCGGTCAAGAACTTTATCTACCATTTGCGCGCCGGTTTTCGCTTCGAGACGTTCCTGGGTTATGCTGGCGATCCATATCTCTCTGCGGGATTTGGTTGATCCCGGTCCCGGTTCAGAAGCCGATCCAGTTTGGGCGATTAAACCAGCGCCAAAACCCGCTGAGGTGGTTTTTAGAAAAGTCCTGCGTGATTCTTTTGAGTTTTTATTCATTTCGCAATCCTTCCGGTTAAAGACGCAAAAAAATCTATGATATACTTTTTATACTCATAGATATTACAGAAGAAATCGAAATACATCAATTGACATTCAACCTGTGATTCGTATTCTTTAAGACCTTAATTGAATTATTTTTTTCAGTCTTTTAATAGGAACAATCAGCATGATTGAACCAACCACCGCTAAATTTATCGGTTCCGGGTTGCAACGTCCTGAATGCGTTTTGTGCACTGAGGCCGGAAATATATATGCAGCTGATCAGCGCGGCGGGATCAGCATGATTGACCGTCATGGCTGTCAATCTCTCTTCATCGCTCGAGATAGCAGTTTTAACTTACAACCAAACGGTCTTGCCCTGTTGAAAGATGGTTCTTTTTTAATTGCTCATTTGGGGAATGAAAGCGGCGGGGTATACCGCCTGACTCGAGATGGGATATTGTCTCCATTTCTGCTTGAAATTGACGGACAGCCGCTTCCACCAACCAATTACGTCCATCTCGATATTCAGGGCAGGGTATGGATAACCATAAGCACCCGCCTGCAACCCAGAAGCCTCAGTTTCCGCCCCGATGCATGCGATGGATTCATTATTCTTGTCGAAAATAACAAGGCGCGCATTGTTGCTGATAACCTGGGTTTTACCAATGAGTGCCAGGTGCATCCCACCGGGCAATGGCTTTATGTCAACGAGACATTCAGCCGCAAACTATCACGATTTATAATTGAAGATAACGGCGACCTGAGCGGCAAACAGACCGTTGCGGAATTTGGCGCAGGCGTTTACCCTGATGGTCTGGCTTTCGACAGCGCTGACGGCGTTTGGGTTACAAGCATTATCAGCAACCGGGTAATTCGCATTAATGCGTATGGTGGTCAAGAGATCATTATGGAAGATTGCGATATGGATTATGTGGAGCGGGTTGAAAGAGCCTTCCTGGCAGGGCGATTGAACAAAACGCATTTTGATAATGGAAAAAGCAAGGTTCTACGCAATATATCAAGTTTGGCCTTTGGCGGGGATGATTTAGGAACCATATACCTGGGCTGCCTATCAGGAAACAGCATTGCAACCTTCAAAGCGCCGGTCAGCGGCGCCGCCCCTACGCATTGGACTTTTGATAATTGATACTATGGCAGGGCGTCAATAACGCGTAGCATTTGTGCTTCGGTTTGGTAGAAGTGCGGGGTGAGGCGGATGCGGCCTTCGCGTTCGGCGGCGGTGACGCCGGATGATTGCAGCGCTTCGACAACGGATTTCGGCGAACTATGGGAATGCGACAGGATCACGATGCCCGACCATTCGCCCTCGCCGCGTGGAGAATGACAGTGGTAATTCTTTGATATTGCGCCATCGACCAAGACGTCGGTTAACAGTTTCACCTGGTCGCGCACGTTTTCCATACCGGCTTCCAACAGCATTTCGATTGATGCTTCCAGGCCGATCAATGGCAAGGTCGGGGGAGTGCCGTATTCAAAGCGGGAAGCGTCGTCGCGCAAGGTGAAATCGTATTGGGCGTATGGCTCCCAGTTTACGATAGAGGTGGCGCCGACTGTGGTGACTTTTAATAAATCCAGACTGGATTTGGGGCAATAGAAGAAGCCCGCCCCTTGCGGCCCCAGCAGCCATTTCTGCGCCCCGCCAGCCGCGAAGTCTATGTTGTATTTCGGTAAATCCAGCGGGAAGACTCCCATGCCCTGGATGAAATCGACTAGAAACAGGATGCCTTTTTCTTTGCATAAACGGCCAACCTCTTCCAGATCGAAGCGGAAGCCGGTGGAGAATTCTACAAAACTGATGGATAGCAAGCGGGTTGCGGGAGTCAATTCTTGTTCAATAAACTCTAATGGAACCCGTGCATCCTGTGGTTGGATGCGGATTAGTTCAACGCCCTGCTCTTCCAGACGCATCCAGGGGTAGATGTTAGCGGGATATTCGCCTTCGACTGTGACCACGCGGTCGCCTTTGCGCCAATCAAGCCCATTGGCCACCCAGTTGATGCCTTCGGTGGTATTACGGGAAAGAGCGACGTCGCACGGCGCTACATTCAACATGCGGGCAATGGCTTCGCGGCAATATTGCAAGCGCCCGATAAAGTTGATCCAATTCTCAGGAGTCAGGTCGCAATTCCACTCAATGGCCTGCTGCATGGCAGCGGCGCAACGGCGCGGCAGGGGAGAGACGCCCGCGTGATTCAGATAGATGGCGCTGTTTTGGTTGGAATTAAACTGGTCGCGGTATGGTTGAAGGTTCATAATAGAAATCCTCTAAAATCCCAAACGTAGTTTTATCATTTCCCAAAGCATGGCAGGAGCATCCCGGTGCATGCGTAAACGCGATTTAGAGTTATCGCTCCATATGATTGGAGTTTCTACTATATTACAGCCATGACATCGCAAACGCCAGATCAGGGCTACATCGAACGCCCAGCCGGTAGTATGAATTTCGTCGCGCACTTTCAGGATAGCTTCTTTGCGGAAGGCTTTGGCGCCGCATTGGGTGTCATGGTAGGGCAGTTGAAATAATATACGCACAATCAAGTTAAAGACGCGGCTGGCTACTCTTCTGGAGAAGGGCTGCTTAACTGTTTGATGGCTTTGGGGCAGCCAACGCGATCCAATCCCCGCATCGGCGCCTTGTTCGACCACAACCAGCAACTTGTGCAACTCAGGAGCGATGGTGGCATTGTCGGCATCGGTGAAAGCAACAATGTCGCCTTGGGCCATCTCAAATCCTTGCAATACCGCCCCGCCTTTTCCCTGGCGTTCCGGCGTTTCCCAGGATCGGACGCAGGAGTATGATGCTTCCAACTCCCGCGCTATTTCTCCAGTCCTGTCGATGGAACCGTTGACGACAATTATCAGTTCTGCATCATCACCGGGATAATTTTCTTCAAGAAAAACCGCATAATCGCGGACGGTGTCTCTGATACGGGCTTCCTCGTTATATGCGGGAATGATGATTGAATATTTCATACTGATCTCAATTTGAAACGGCTATTATGCTCATTCTATTTTATGATAGGTAAAACAATTACTCGCAGAATCCGAATTCTAGAGCGAAATGGGATCAAAAGCTGAAAGTTGACGGATGCGCTCTATACGATCCTGGATATCAGCGGCATTGATAGTCGCCAAACGGTTCAGGCTGAAATCTTCTACGGTATAAGAGGCCATGACGGTTCCAAGCACAGCCGCCTGACGAACTGTTTTAGCGGTAAGTTCACCTTGTTTGGCGATATAACCCATCATTCCGCCTGCGAAAGTGTCGCCTGCGCCAGTTGGATCGTTGGCTGTTATGGGAATAGCCGGGACGCAGAAGACTTCATCCTGACAGAAGATCATAGCGCCGGCGTCACCGCGTTTGATTACGGCGGTTTTGGGGCCCATGTCCATGATTGATTGAGCCGCTTTGGGTATAGTGGTCTGTCCGGTTATCATGCGCGCCTCGTCGTCATTAATGAACATGACGTCAACGCGTTCAATTACTTTCTTTAATAGATCAGGGGTGGTATCGATCCACAGGTTCATGGTGTCGGCTGCGGTAAGGGGATCGCCCTTCATGGCGTCGAGCACGTCCAATTGCAGTTGGGGGTGAATATTAGCCAGGAATAGAAATGGCATCGAGGCGTGCGACTCGGGAATTTTGGGAGAAAATTCAGCGAAAACGCCCAATTGAGTATCCAACGTTTCACGATTATTCATATCCTCTTCATAGCGTCCATGCCAGAAGAAGGTTTTGCCGTGCGTCTTTTCCAGGCAGGTCAGGTCGATTGACTTGGAAAGAAGCATTTTTTCGTGTTCTTCAGGAAAATCATCACCCACCACGCCGACAATGGCTGACGGGGTAAAATGGCTTGATGAACATGCGGCGTAACAGGCGGCGCCGCCAAGTACGCGATCAACGCGGGTGGAACTGGTTTCAATGGTATCGAGTCCGATTGAGCCGACGATTAACAAATTTGGCGTGGTCATTGCATCCTCTTGTCTTTGAGTATTGAAAACCAAAATATTTTGGTTATATTCTTATTATTATAAGTAGATTCATAATAAACGCCTGTTCTATTTAGGCAAAGGGATTCTATAACGCTGGATTCGATTTAGATATCGTAACAGACCAGTAACCGGCTTAAAAATCACCATTCCTTACGATAATAAGGATTATGATAGCACATATCTCTTGACGCAAAAATTAGTGAGATTAGAGTAGATATTCTTTGCGGGCCTATAGCTCAGTTGGTTAGAGCCACCGGCTCATAACCGGTAGGTCCCTGGTTCGAGTCCAGGTGGGCCCATTTTCAAAAATCCCCCCCCCAAACATAGTATTTATTTATTAAATCCCCAAAAATAATGACTTTTTTGATTAAAGGGAACTGGATTGTTTATCAGAAGAGGGAATTTATGGCTACTTCTAATATCCGTTAATGGTAAGATCAAGCAACGCGTTTATTCAAGTATGTATTTCTTTCCCCAATAGATGCAACGAAGCCTATTGGGGAAATCAAGAAATCGTTTGGTTCATTAATGACAAGAAGCCAATATTCAGGGATGCCGATTCCACGATCACCTCCATTGCGCTGCATCGGGATGGGTCGAAGCGGGTGTTGACATTCGAACTGTTCAAGAACTGCTTGGACACGCACAAACACATCAATGATTTTAACATTCTAATATCCTAATTTAGTTGTTATAAGATTTGTACCCCGCCGCCAGGAGACAGTTACCTCCCGGCGACGGATTTCGTTTTTATGAAAGTCTGAATCTGGATGGGAAGGATTCTTTGTGATGAGGTGATTCTTATCAACCCTCACCTAGCCTCTCCCAATCTTGGGAGAGGGTTAAAAAAATCTCATTACATCAAATCAATTAAAAAATGCGGTTGCTGGAATTTATCCGGCAACCGCATTTTGGTTTGATTATGTTTTTGAAGGTTTATTCGAGGGGTCTCAGCGGCTGGATGCTATCGCTGAGTATAACTTTATCCTCGCCGATAATCTTTAATACCGGCAACATACGGCGGGCGGATCGATCATCCAATTGCTCGTTGAAGCATTCCAGCAGTTTACTGATATCGTGTTTGAGATTGCGCGGCGCCAATAGATGGACATTGCCGTTGAAGTTAGTCACAGTGGTCATCTCGCGTTTGCCTAATACTGTATAACCCACCTGATTCTTGCCGCGTTTCTCGACCATAACCTGTCCGGATCTTACTCCTACCTGCGTGACTTTATCCGGTCCGGTAGTAGTATGAATATAGAACTGAGTGCCGAATACTTTAGCGTCAGCATTAGAACAGGTGACGCTGAATCCGGTTTTAACAGGATTCGAACGAACATCAATGCAGAGTGCGCCGGAAATCAAATTCAGGTGGCGTTCTTCATTGATGGTATCTCCTTCAGAATCGCTCACCACTTTATGGTCTAAATACGATTCAATGGTAAAGTAGGTTCCTGGTGTGGCATAGACAACGGACTGATCCGGCAATTCAATAAACTCGCCTTCATCGGTCGATACTACAATATACTCTCCCGGAGCAACATGGGTGCGAATCCCGCTGCGTACGATGTTGATTACTCCTTCTTCGGCCACATTACCCACCTGCATGGTGAACAATATGCCAAATAAGCAGACCAGGATTGAAGCGGCCAGGGAGTAATGCCGCCGATTCTGGTCTGATAAATAGTTAAAGGCATTGGTTGTATGATCCACCAGACGTTGCTGCCATGTGACGGGCTGAAACGCTGGGATGTCGCTCATAACCAGATCGGCGATATCATCCGGATCGGCGGTCATTTCAACTTGGTGACGCAAACGTCCACAAAGCAGTTGTTCTTCACGTTGGATAATACGATAAAACCGTGCGCACTCCTCACACTTGTCCATGTGCCGCTGTACGCGTTCACAACTGTCGGGCGCCAGTTCGTGATCCATATACAACAGGATCTCGTGCTCCCATTCTGTGCAGCATCCTCGATAACACATTGTTTCATTGGCGCTCATTGGCTTTTTCTCCGAACGCTCTCCATATCTTCTCTCAGCATACGCCGCCCTTCAAACAATCTAGAGCGGACCAAATCAATAGGAATATCCAACATATCCGATATTTCCTGATAAGAACAATCATCTAAATATTTCAATCTTAACAAAACCCGGTATTTCTCCGGCATTATTTCCAGCCGGGTCATCAGTGTGGTCAGGATATCCTCGCCATCTTCGTTCTCTGGTCTTATGGGAACAACATTAGGGATATCTTGATAAGAGATGCTATCAAGAGGTTCCGGTTCGATCTTTCTTTTGCGTAACGCGTGATAAGATAAATTCCGTGTTATACCAAACAGCCACGAACCGAATTTCGCTCTATCTTTCAATTGATGCAGATTCTTATATGCTACCAGGAAAGTTTCCTGAGCCAGGTCTTGCGCTTCGGCGGCGTTACCTACCATACTGCACGCTAACAGGTAGACTTTCATTTGATATTTCTCTACCAGTGGCCGGTAGCATTCCCGCCGACCGCTTAAGACTTGACTGACCAGGGTAGCTTCTGCATTCTTAATCATGTTGATTTCCCGGAAGCCGCTTTCTTACTATAAGATATATCACAAAACGGTTTTACTGTCCGATCTAAGGCGTTGTACTATTAATAATCGCATAAAAAAAGCATAATTCAACCTATAAGAACAGCTTTTACAATACAAGATGTAATATATAGATAAGTATCCTATGCCTTTATGGAACGTAATATTCAATCAGTCAATTGCCCTTCCAACAAACCAAGTTCCTGTTTCCATGCCTGTTTCTATCGATATTCCAGATGGAACAAGGCGTCTACGCTTTAAGTGCTTACTCGAAATAGAATCATTTAACACTGATATTACTTGGGTTAATCAGTGCATAGACCATTACCTCGATCACCCGGCTATCACACCGGTTCAAAAAGAGACTATACAGGATATTTTACATGATTCTCTACTAATTACAGATAATAAATCAACTTCTGTAATATTTATCGATGCGCAAAATAATTTCTGCGGCCGCTGGGATGCTTCGTTCACGGATTGGAAAGAATTTGATCTGATAAACGTTTCAAAACGATACAATTCAGGAGAAATTCATTCCGGCGCCTGGACGGCTATTATTCATACAACTTTACCTATTAAGAATAACTGTCGAATCACCTTAATTGTTGAGGCAACTGAAGAGAATGATTCAATTCCAGTTCCTGCTGATCTTTATACAATAGATCAAATGCTGGTTAACGAAGTAAACCTCGCCTGGTATATCGGAGAATTACACGAGCATACGTCACATAGCCAAGGATCATTAAGCCCCGAACAGACGCTGGATGTTTATAAAAACGTCGGCTACAACTTTCTTGCTCTGACTGACCACAATACCCCTCCTCTAAAAAACCTGGCTTCTAAATCTCCCATTACCCTGATCCGGGGACAGGAGATCCAATGGTCATTTGGACACGCTCTGCTACTCGGCGTCCACGATTGGTTTGCGCCTGATGATCCCGAGCCGATCAATCACATGACCGATTTCATTCATTCAGTTCACTCAAAGGGTGGATTATTATGCGTTGTACATCCCCATGGGCTGCATCCAAGCGGCGCCCGTTCATCATGGCATGTCGAAAATATGGATTGGAGCAGCGTTGACCTGATTGAAATATGGTCTGGTTCGTGGAATGAACGTTTCCCTGAAATATTGAAATCTTTTGACTTATGGGACACGCTGCTCAATGCGGGACATCGGATATACGGAGTCTGCGGCAAAGGTTCAGTGCAACCAGCCCAATATGATATCCTCGAAAAATGCCCTAAAAGCCTGGTTATGAGCGAGGGAGCATCAGAAACCCAACTGCTTTCCGCCCTGAAACAAGGGCATTTTTATTCAACCAGCGAACCGGCGATATCCATGAGACTCGATTCAGAGCATGGCGGAGCTTTTATCGGCGATGAATTGCGCGTTCCAGTAGATTCAGTCTTCGCCTTATATATTGATATTACTCAATTAGAACGCGCTTTCATTCGAATAAAAACCAACCATGGCATTTATTGTGAAATGCCCCTCTCTTCAATCCATGATACCAACCTGAAATTCTATGAACATGCAACAGCTGATATTCAATGGTTCCGGGTAGAAATATACCGCTATGGACGTCCTCTCGATCAACTATTGGCTTTCACAAATCCGGTCTTTGTGCGAGGAATGTTAAGCATTTAATCCTTATATTAAGCATAATAAGCCTTTTTTTGGTCAACCAATTAATTGACCAAAATCATTAAGAATCAACCCAACTGCAAACCTTTGAGAAACCATTTCAAGAAGATATGATACGGTATAGATACAGGTTTCTTTTGGTGAAATAGGAAAAATTATCTCTAAACGTATTTACGTCGGGATTTTGCTATAACAAGAGCCTGTTTTAGAGTATTTAGCATAATAATATTCTGAATTTCAATCAAAGTTTTTCATAAGAGAACTACTTAGAAATATACATTTATCTCAGGAGGATAAAAAAACAATGGCAATTAAAATTGGTATTAATGGATTTGGACGCATCGGAAGATTAGTATTCCGCGCAGGCATTAACAATCCAGCCGTCGAATTCGTCGGCTTGAATGACTTGATTGACGTGGACTACATGGCGTACATGCTTAAGTACGATTCCACTCATGGCAAATTCGACGGAACCGTAGAAGTTGTGGACGGCAAACTAGTAGTCAACGGCAAAGCCATCCGGATTACTGCAGAACGCGATCCAGCTAACCTGAAATGGAACGAAGTAGGCGCTGAGTATGTTGTAGAATCCACCGGCCTGTTCCTAACCAAAGAAAAAGCAGAAGGTCACCTGAAAGCTGGCGCCAAACGCGTCGTTATGTCAGCTCCTTCCAAAGATGACACACCAATGTTCGTCATGGGCGTTAACAACAAAGAATATTCCGCCAACATGAACATGGTTTCAAACGCTTCATGCACCACTAACTGCCTGGCTCCAATTGCCAAGGTTTTGAATGATAACTGGGGCATTGTTGAAGGCTTAATGACTACGGTCCATGCTACTACATCAACTCAGAAAACAGTTGACTCTCCTTCTATGAAGGATTGGCGCGGCGGACGCGGCGCGGGACAAAACATCATCCCTTCATCCACAGGCGCAGCCAAAGCCGTTGGTAAAGTTATTCCAGCCCTTAACGGCAAACTGACTGGTATGGCCTTCCGCGTTCCTACTCCTGACGTTTCCGTTGTTGACTTGACTTGCCGACTTGAAAAAGGCGCAAGCTACGATGCCATCAAAGCAGCTATGAAAGCCGCTTCCGAAGGCGATATGAAAGGCATTCTTGGTTACACCGAAGATGCAGTTGTTTCCAATGATTTCATCACCGACCCACGCACATCTATCTTCGATGCAGACGCGGGCATCGCCTTGAACGACCATTTCGTGAAAGTCGTATCCTGGTATGACAACGAATGGGGTTATTCCAACAAGGTTGTCGATCTGATTCAGCACATGGATACAGTGAAATAAGCAATGTAAATTATCGAAACAGGAAAAGCAGGGCGTCTACGGACACCCTGCTTTTTTTCACGGATCAGGGAATCCCGTAGATCTGTTTGAACGGATTGCCTTGAATGCAGTGAAAGCCTACAATGACATTCGGTTCGCGGCGGCCTTATGTCTCCCGATGACCGAAACAACTCCGTAGCAGAGGATAATGATCATGAATAAAAAAACTATCGATGATATCGATCCTAAAGGCAAACGCGTGCTGGTCCGCGTTGATTTCAACGTTCCACTGGACGAAAATCTAAACGTAACTGACGATACGCGCATCCGAGCCGCACTTCCTACTATCAAATCTTTGATAGATCGCGGCGGACGCGTAATCCTCATGTCTCACCTTGGACGTCCTAAAGGGCAGGTCAAAGAAGAATTCCGCCTTGCTCCAGCTGCCGCTAAATTATCCGAACTACTCGGAAAGCCGGTTCCGGCTCTGCAGGATTGCGTTGGCGACCAGGTTAAAGCGGATGTTGATAAAATGCAGGACGGCGATGTTGTACTATTAGAGAACCTTCGCTTCCATCCTGAAGAAGAGAAAAACGATCCTGAATTCTGCAAACAATTGGCTGAGTTAGGCGATCTATACGTTAACGACGCTTTTGGAACCGCGCACCGCGCTCATGCTTCAACCGAAGGAGTCACAAAATTCTTCGATACTAACGTGGCCGGTTACTTGATGAAAAAAGAGATTGAGTATCTGGTGCAGGCTATTCAAGCGCCAGAGAAGCCATTCATCGCCATTCTGGGAGGACTGAAAATATCAGGCAAAATCGACGTTATCCAGAGTTTGATGGATAAAGTAGACGCCATCCTCATCGGCGGCGCCATGGCTTATACTCTGCTTAAAGTTAAAGGCGTCGAAGTCGGCGATTCCATCGTCGAAGAATCTAAACTTGACGTGGCCCGTGACGTAATAAAAGCAGTCGAAGCAAAAGGCGTTGATTTCCTGCTGCCTATCGACCACAAAGCGGTCGCAGAAGTTAAAGATGGCGAAGAAGCGCAAATCATCGCTGGAGTCGATATCCCGGCTGGACTCAAAGGCATTGATATCGGACCGGAAACTGTCAAACTTTATCAGGCCAAAATTAACCAGGCCAAAACCATCGTCTGGAACGGCCCCATGGGCGTATTTGAGATTCCTGCATTCGCCGAAGGGACCATGAAAATCGCCCATACGGTAGCAGATTCCAGCGCCGTATCCATCGTTGGTGGGGGAGATTCGGTCTCAGCGGTTCACAAAGCCGGGATTAGCGATAAAATATCTCACATAAGTACAGGCGGAGGAGCTTCGCTCGAATTGCTCGAAGGTAAGACTCTACCGGGGCTAGCAGCTCTTTCAGACAAATAAGAGGAACCAGTTATGTTCTATTATCTACTCGCTTTGATTCATATTGTTGTTTGTGTGGGACTAATCTTTTTCGTCCTGGTTCAATCAAATAAAGGGATGGGACTTTCAGGCGCATTCGGTTCAATGGGCGCTGGCGAAAATATTTTTAGCTCTTCAGGCGGCATGAACCTGATGATCAAGATCACCATCGGTCTTTGCATCGTCTTCGTCCTGACCACATTATCGCTGGGCATCTTTCCACCAACTGTTCAAACCGGCGGAATCATTGATAACGCTGTGTTAAATCAACCACAATCGGTATCAGACCTGGATAATGCCGCGATGAATCAACCTCAATCGGTATCAGACCTGATCGATCAAAGTCAGGCCACTGACGCTGACGCTCAAGCGCCAATTCCCGCTGAGGGCAACGCCGCGCCGGAAGCTAAGTAACGACAAACAAATCCGTCTTTTTAAGACCGATATAGTAACATTTTATCGGCCCGGCTCGTTTAACGACCGGGCCGATTGTTGTTTATCCTAAAAACAACAGTGCGATTATAATTTAAACGCCAATTGTTAATTCTAAAGTTACAGACAACCCATTTACCTTTAACCTTTAAGATAAGGCCCTCTTGAATTCTCCCCCAACTTGTGGGAGAGGGATTTTGGAGATATAAACGGATATATTGTTTTGACTTAGTTATACAAAAATATAGACATAGATTCCTCTCCCAAGATTGAGAGAGGCTAGGTGTGAATACAATACCGCTTACCCCAAAATATGAGACAACTAAAGATTTATATCAGCATTCTTTATAGAATGATAACTAATAATCTCATTCAGTGGTTCACATAGTATCGAATTTTTAATAACCGTTTCATCATCCAGGAAATATGAAAAAGAAAATCATCCGCGTCATCGCCCGTCTTAATATCGGTGGACCAGCCATACATGTAATTCTGCTCTCATCCATGCTCAATCCGGAACGCTATGAGACTCTTCTTATTTCCGGTCAGGAAGCTCCTGATGAAGGCAACATGCTTCACCTGGCGGAAGAGAAGAATGTCTCTCCTTACATCATCCCCAGGCTGGGACGCAATCTGAATCCTATCGGCGACTTGAGCACCCTTTGGCGCCTCTACCGGCTATTCCGTCGCGAACGACCAGACATCGTGCATACCCACACCGCCAAAGCGGGAACTGTGGGACGCATCGCCGCAGTTCTGGCTGGAGTTCCGATTATCATCCATACTTTCCACGGCCATGTTCTGCATGGTTATTTTGGTTCAATAGAAACTATCATCTACTGCACCATTGAACGCATCCTGGCCTATTTCAGTAAGAGCATTATCACGGTCAGCGACCAATGCCGCACAGACATACTCAACTTGGGCATCGGTACGCCCGAAAAGGTTCAGACCATCCCCCTCGGCCTAGAACTGGACCGCTTCGCCGAACCAATTCCAGGGGCGCGCCAGGAACTGCGTGAAAAATACAACATCCCTCAGGATGCGTTCGTCATTGGCATGATTGCCCGTATGGTTCCGATTAAACGCCACCAGGACCTGTTCAACGCCATCCCCAAAGTTCTTCAATCCCACCCCGACGCATATTTCCTGATCGTAGGCGACGGCGAATGCAGAGCAAATCTGGATGCCTTAGCGGAAGAGTTAAAAATTACTCACCGCTGCATCTTCGCCGGGTTTCATCATGATCTCGATAGGATTTACAAAGCAGTTGATCTGGTGGCGCTTACTTCCGCCAATGAGGGATTGCCGGTCGCTATTATTGAGTCGCTGTCATCTGGAGTTTCGGTCGTCTCCACCCGCGTGGGCGGCGTACCTGAACTGATTGATGATGGAAAAACGGGCTACATCGTAGAACCGGGCGATATCAACTCCATCGCCGATGGTTTAATCAAAGCCATTGCAGACCCAGAGAAAACCCGCAGTATGGGAAAAGTCGCCCAGAAGGCGACCATAGAAAAATACTCCATCCGGCGGCTAGTGAAGGATATTGAGGAACTCTACGAACATCTAAACGGGCAGGTTAATTCTTAATCAAACTACTGTTTTAGATTAATACACTTGGGTATGGGTTCCAACGTTAAGTATTTCTACGATCTCATAATTATTTTCTTCAACAAAAACTATTCGTAAATCGCCTCCAACAGAAATAGCGCGATGTCCTTTATGTTTTCCGTGTAGAGCATGGTTTCTTAGTATGGGATCGTGAGGATTATTTTTAAAAAGGAAAATAACCTTTTTAACATTCTCCTTTTGTTTGATAGAGAGTTTAGCGTATGCCTTATTAAAATCTCGGTGTAAGTCTACTTGCATTATTACTCTGGTTTCAGGCTATCGAGATGAGCAAAAATTTCCTCTGTAGTATGGAAAGGCCCGCTCATATTGATTCCCTTTTTGGCGTCTTCCTGGGCGCGATCCAGTTTGGCGATGTCTTCTGGAGAATAATTCTCTTGTTCGACATACTCTTCTTCTAAAGCCCTATTCAAAAACTCTGCATCTTTTTCATCCTGGATGGAGTTTACATAATTAATGACTTTGTTTTTCTGATCTGGAGATAGTTCCTGGATATCCGAGATTATAGTTTCAGCGGTTTTCATTTGTTTTTTCTCCATTTTCTGGAAGATGGCTTTTTCCACTCATTATATTAAGCGAAAATCTGGTTTTGTCAAAAGAATCATGATTTCAGAAGGGGAAATATGCGGCTTCACATCAGACATTCAGGTGAGTGAGTGAACGATACACCAGAAAAAGGCTGAGGAGTTTATCCCCAGCCTTTTTGTTTGAACCTAATTTAGTTAATACTACACATTAGTTAGATTATCTTTAATGAACTTTATTTCCAGGCGCAATTAGCCTTTTTCGTCCAATAAAGAAGAATCCCCATCAGATCGCTTAGCGTGATTGTTCGACAATAAAGAACTCGGCGCGACGATTTAATTTCCAGCTATCTTCGCTATGACCAGTCGCCAAAGGTTTTGATTCGCCCCAAGATTTAGTAACGATTCTTTCTGGATTGACGCCACGTTCAATCAAGAACTGAGCCGCAGTCTGGGCGCGTCGTTCACCAAGAGCGATGTTGTATTCTTCGGTCCCACGCTCATCGCAATGACCTTCAATCAGAAGAAGGAACTGAGTTTTTTGCTTGATGTACTTAGCTATGTTATTCAAGCATTTTTCCCATTCAGGTTTGATGACCGATTTGTCGTAATCGAAATGAATTCGGTCACACACGCCAAATTGATCAGAATCTGGTCCTGAGGTTATGGGTCTAGGATCACCAAGCACTACACGATCAGTTGGTGGACCATCGGTATCGTCCGTAGGCAAGATGGTTGTTTTCATTGCGCGTACATGAGCGCCGTGTTTTCCTTTTCCGGTTGAGGCGCATCCAACAGTTAAGCCGAGCACCAGAAGAAGGATGAGACCATTCAAAGTGGATTTTGTCATCTTAGTCATGAAGCAGAACCTCCCGGTTTTGTCAGGTTTCAATAAATTTATGCTGTTTTTGCCGTAAAATCAACTCCAGTATCCCTTTAAAAGGGGTAGTGAAGGTCAAAACTCTATTAGATTAACCTATTTAGAAGACGATTGCAAGCATTGTAAGCGTTTGTGCGATAAAAATTAATTAGGCGACCATGCCGGACTGAGATTTTCTCCAGAGGCGTATGTCACACGATAAAAACGTTGACCTCCCGGCAAGGTTCGGGTTGGATCGCTGGAAGCGATATATATCTCGCTTTTGCCCGTCCGGTTTGAAGAAAAGGCAATAAATCTGCCATTAGGCGACCAGGACGGATTCAAGTTGTTTGATTTTTCGTCAGTAATCATTTGAACATCTGTTCCATCCGGTTTTATAGTAAAAATATCACTCTGGTTATTGTCGTAATAGCCCGAAAAAGCAATCCGCAGGCTATCGCCAATTTCAGTTGGCGACCAGAATGGCGACTCGCATTTCCGGTTTATATATGAGATTCTTCTAGTCCCAGAGCCATTGATATTCATCATATATACTTGGGGGCTGCCTATTCCATCAGAGATATATACAATTTCCTCTCCCGATGGAGACACATCGGGTGAAATATCACGATATTTGTTTTTGGTCAGTCTTTTGGGATTTTTGCCTGATCTTGGGATCAAATAAATCTCAGGATTACCTGTAGATGAGAGCGAAATTACCAGGTTTTGCCCATCCGGACACCACCTGGGAGTGATATTAGCGCCATTGTAGCGAGCTAAAACACTAATGGTCCCTTTGGGCAGGTTATGGATATACGAATCGGGGAAATCATTCATCTTATAGGATAAATAAGCGAGTTCGTTTCCATCAGGAGACCAATCTGGAAACTGGGTAATCGAGTTATGCTCAGTCACTTGCTTAATGCTATCTTTCCATCCATCGTAATCGATCAGGAAAATCTCTTTAGTTCTTTTAACGGAATTGTGATTTACATAAGCAATGCGCGTTTCGGTGATGGGCTTAATTTTACCTTCACTTAATGTACTGATAATTTCCGCAGTAACTTTATGGCCGACGCGGCGAAGGTATATACGCGGATAGGCGGCGCTGGGCGCCCTGCCATAAGCGCTTCCAATGGCGCAATTGCCCTGCACGATATCATAAACCAGGATGTCGATCTCGAATTGCCCTTCGCCGCGGGGGACGAATTCGCACTTTATAACGTAATCAAACATCTCTTCCTTAACCAACAAGCGGCGCCAATTCTCGTATATTACATTCCCGGCCTCAATATCCTGGCGGTGAACATAATCAGCCTGAGGGACGTCATGCGCAGTAAATACCTGGAACGCCCCGGAGAAAGATAGGTCGAATACCAACAGATCATAGAACTCTTTTATAATTTGGTCTTGGGCGGTGAATAATTCTTTAGTATATGGTTTTATAATAAGCAATTTGGGAAGTGAACCAGCATCGCCAATAACCGGAGGAGGTTTAATCGCTCCCTCTTGGGCGATGGCAGAACTGATATGGGACAAACCGACCAAAGCCCCTAAACATACGGATATTATTATAGTTACACCAATGGATTTCATTCCTCAACACCTTTCTACAATACACAATAAATTAATAAAAAAAATGTATTTCTTCCTCTTGGTTATTCATCTGCGAAGATAGTTGATATCAACCCTCTCCTATCCTCTCCCAATCTTGGGAGAGGAATGTACATCTACAGTAATTTATATAACTACATGTTTTGTGTTAATTGATTATAACGAATAACCTATTATGAAGGTATCTTACGATTAAGTAAATAAGTTTTACGAAGTTAATCCACAAAATTGCATTAAAGTTTTTTGATGAATGGAACGACTACATTAATGCTATCAGATTTATACCCAAACGGCAGCGCTTCCACTGGATTAGCTTTGTTTATGGCATCCAATACAGATTTATCAAGAATAGGCCATCCTGATTCCTGAACGAGTTTAATATTGGTAATGCTGCCATCCCTATGAATCGTAAACGATGCAACGGTAGTATAATCCTGCCTTTGGGGGCGAATTACAGTGGGTTCCTTCCAGGCGCGGCTCAGTTGATTGCTTAACACAACGCCATAAAAATTAAAATCATAAGGCGCATTGGGGTCGCCTTGGATGGAAAACTCACTTGTTACCGGTTTAATCAAAGGATTATTATTCGCTTGACTTAGCGGAATTTTATTTACCGGAGTCGGAACAGCCGTCGGCGCCGCTGATAGTTTAGGGGTTGCTGTAGGTTCAGGTTTATGGGTTGGACGCGGAGTAGGCGTCTTTTTCTTTATCGGTTTCTTGGTTGGAGTTTTTAATTTATCTTGCAGATTTTTAATAGTATCCTTCGATACTTTTTTCTTGGTTGGTTCAGGTTTTGGCTTGGTTGGCTCAGGCTTGGGTTTAGTCGGTTCGGGTTTGACGGTTGGTTCCACTTGATTTTGCTGAGCCAGATTAAATTTCATATATTTTTGGTTAGATTGCGGGGAAATCTTGAATTGCGCACGGATAGAAATGGAGAAGTAGAGTATCAATCCTATATGGAATATTACAGAGAAGATAAAAGCCGTTCTATCTCTCATTGCAGCATCACCACTTTATTTATTATCCCGCTTCATTCGCATCGGGAGTTTAAGATCCTTAAATCCAACCAACGTACCCAGAGACATGATTTGGGATACATCACCAAAGGCGGCCAGTTCATCGGCCCGTATGAATAATCCTTCATCAGGCATCTGCTCTCTGAGGATAGTCAATTCCGCCTTGAGTTCTTCTTCGGTTTTTCTTACTCCATTCAGAGAAAATTCGCCGCTTTTGTTGACCTCAACGATGATTTTTTCCTTGCCTGATGATTCAGCATAACGAACTTCAGGTACTTTTATATTCAAACTGGTCTGGACAAAATTGGAAACCAGAATGAATACTATAAGCAAAACCATGACGATATCGATCAAATTCGTCATGTTTACTTCTGCAAAAGCTTCTCGACGATATCGAACTTTACGAAGTCCCACTAGGTTTCCTTTTCGACGCAAGTTTCGACTGCACCGCTGAGTTCTGCGGTATTTTGCCAATTACGATCTGCCGGTCGAAATGATTGATAATCTCATAGGCGAAACTCTCCAATTGAGTTTCGATATTCCGGACGGCGCGTAAAATCCAGTTATGAGCAAAAACGGCTGGAATCGCCACAAGTAAACCTGCAACGGTGGTAAGTAAGGCTTCAGATATTCCTGGAGCGACAGTGCTGAGGCTGGCGGTATCCATTTGACCCATTTGTTGGAAGGCCATATAGATGCCCCAAACGGTTCCCAGCAGACCCAGTAGAGGTGAGATGCTGGCTACGGTGGCGAGAAATGTAGTGCCTCGCTCCCAGCGTTCTTTCTCCAGTTCAATAGTCCGGTCAAGGGTGCGTTCCAGAGCAGGAACTACAGGCCTTTCTGCAATAATGCAGTTATGGCTGCGGTCAAGCGTAGCCCAAAGACGTAGTTCTTCGTAGGCAGAGACGAAAAGCCGGGCTGGACTATTGGCTGGAAGAATGCCCGCTTGAGCTAAAGCGACAATATTACCTTCCAGGCCTTGAAAACGGCGTCGGAATTCTTTGGCTTTGTTGCGTTCGATATACAGATCGAACAGTTTTTTAATGATAATGCCCCATGTAGCAATGGAAAGAATGATCAGTATTATATAAATTAAAAGAGCCAGAAATGAACTGGATAATACGCCCGATATAGCCCCTCCAGCAGACACTCTTCCGGCTACAGTTTGAGTGGCGTCTCCCACCTGACTCAATGCGATGAGGGTGAAAATTTGGTTGGTCATCTAAAAAAGTTGCCCCTTTACCCTATTTCAATCCAATAAAAAGTAATCTGTAATAGTATGATGAGTCGGCAAAAAGTGGATGAAAGACGAAACTAGGGCTACATCTTGTCTTTAAGTCTTATGAATACCCACTAAGTATTGTGGTTACAAAAACAGTTTTATACTTTTTACCGTTTAGTCATAGTATATTTTATTTACAAACATTGACCAGAGGCATGAGCCAACCGCTGCATTATAACATTGGCAGGATGTTATTTCGGGATGCGAAGAACCTGCCCGATGCGAATATGGGATGCATTATCTATGCCATTAAGTATTTGAATGGCTTGGACGCTCACACCGCGTTTCGAAGCAATGGCGCTCAGCGTTTCTCCCTTTTCAACTTTATGAGTTTGACCGGAATCTTCAGCTTCAATAGAAGATAGATCGGCTTCTCCCGGCACATTAGCGCCTAATTCTTTTAGAATTTGACGATAAATTTTGCGATTTTCTTCACTAACGGAAGAAATTTTGGTTTCCAGGCTGTTTATGGAACGCTGGTTGACATTTTGGATTGATTTTATTGAAGTTATATTTTCAGCTAAAGAATTTAGATTTTGCTGAATGGCTTCGATATCTTGCCGACGTTGAGTTTTCATCAACTCTTCCGTTCCGTTGATCCGATCAGTAAGATTTGTATAACTTTCAGACGAGAAAGAATCGATGCGCTGGGAACTTTGCTGTAATGCAGAAATATCCTGTTCAACTTTTACAAGCCGGTCAGATAGTTGTTCAATCATGGTTCCTATGTTGGATTGTGAGTAACGAATATCGTTGAAAGCTTTATTAACGGTTTGATTGACTTGCGTGACTTTAGAAGTTGTTTCAGCAACATCCTGTGAAGAAGAGACCTGGTAGTCAATCATCCGATTTTCCAAATTGGCGACAGACTGCTGAAGAGAATTAATTTCTCTTGAAGCGCATCCTGAGAAAAAAAGTATAATTGATAGACATAGCCATAGAGAAAAAAGGGTGCGTAAAGGTTTCATAATCTTATACTCCGAATAACACAATTATAATTCATGCTTGCCGATAAATATAATTCAGTTAATATAAGTAATATAGGATAATATATCAATGCTTTGTGATTATACAAGAACTTAGTTAAATGAATATTTTATTAACTTAAATTTAATGAATAGGAAGCCGAATCATATCCAGGAAATACTGGTTAAAAATGAAAGGCCGGCATGATGACCGACCAAATTACCGAACCCAACAAAGAAATTAACGAGAAAAAAGAACCAACTCCAAATCAGCCGAAATCATCTCCAGACAAAGAGGTCGCTGAAGAAACAGCGAAAATGCCGAAGGATTTTTCTTGGGGAGATGGATTGAGCCTGGATGTTTCAGCCTGCAAGATGTCCGCTCGTCTGGAGTTATCGGTTGAATACGCCGAATGTTATTCTGCTAACGATTTATACCGTTTTTTGCGAGGCAATCGCGTAATTTACGAGATTAACAAGTCACAACTCCAGAAAATAATCGATAATAAAATTTTTAATGAACCGGTACTAGTATCAAAAGGCTTGCAACTCCAAAATGGAAAAGACGGATATGTCGATTGGAAGGTGGATTTATCAATCCTGGATGGCGCCAAACTGGTCGAACATGGTGGTCAGGTGGATTGGAAAGA
The DNA here is from genome assembly GCA_963662285.2 of bacterium. GTDB lineage: Bacteria > Hinthialibacterota > Hinthialibacteria > Hinthialibacterales > Hinthialibacteraceae. The sequence continues at coordinate 795,312 of CAXXMV010000002.1, read as the reverse complement.
TCAACATCATGTTTTGCAAGTCGAGGAAGATGAACTACTTGGGATATTAATTCCACCTACAAACGGTGAACCTGGCAAAAATGTCTATGGTGAAGCAATCCCTTCTAAACCTGGTAAACCAGCCAAATTTCCCGCAGGTAAAGGCGTTCGCATCAGCGAAGATGGCAACGAATTATATTCGGAAATCAAAGGAGTAGTCTGTCGAGAGGGAGAAAAGATTTCTGTCACAACAACTTATTCAGTTGAGGGTGATATAGATTTTAAATCTGGTAATGTTAATTACGGCGGAACGGTGATGATAACCGGAAGCGTTTTGACCGATTTCAAGGTAGAAGCCGGGAACGACATTCATATAAATGGGATTGTTGAAGGCGCTATTCTAATAGCGGAGGGAAATATATTTATCAATGGCGGCATTCAAGGCGATCAAAAAGCCAAGATAACCGCTGGTGGAGATGTAACAGCCAAGTTCATCAACAACGCCACAGTAACAGCAGGCAAGGATGTTGTAGTTAGCGGAGCGATATCCAATTCAATTATTAAAGCAAACAAGAGAGTTTTACTGGATGGACCCAAAACAACAATTGTGGGCGGAGAAATCACAGCAGAAGAGGAAATATCAGCATCTGTGATTGGCTCGGAACTGGGCGTAAAAACAAAGTTGGAACTTGGCGTCGAGATCAACAAGAGAATTGATTTAAAAAATGAGCAATCCCAGAAAATTAATTCTTTAATAGAGAATTATAAGAAATTACAGCAAGCAACTAGTACATTAAACCAATTACGAGATGCAGGAAAATTAAGCCCTGAGCAGACGGAGTTACGCCTAAAGATCATCCGTAGCGGCCTACAGCTTCAATCACAGGTAAAGCGTATGCAGGAAGATCAACGTCTGATTAAAGAGGAAATTGATGGCGCGTTAAGCAGAATAACCGGAGTTGTAGCGAAACAAGTCGCCTGGCCCGGTACGCAAATAACCATTCTAGGAAATTCATTAACCGTAAAATCGCAAACCAGCAAAGCCTTTTTTCTGCTAATCAAAAATGAGATCAATGTTTTTGCTTATAAAGAACGTGATGATAAGGATAAGAAGAAAAAAGGAGACGATACGGATAAAAAGGATGCGGAGGGAAGCGGTGAAGAAAGCACTGATGATGCAAAGAAAGTAGAAGCAAAATAAAGTATGTAAGGTTATAATTATCTAAGGTATTATAACGGAGGAGGTGGGGTTCGAACCCACGATGCGGTTTCCCGCATACCCGCTTTCGAGGCGGGCGCCTTCAACCACTCGGCCACCCCTCCTAGTCGTTATAAACAAAACCTTTTATTCATTACTCTAATCGTTTAAATCAAACCTATAAAATCACAAACTTGTCGTTTAGAACCAACCTGTGAATCAAAATCGCATGATCACGATGATGCTTATCGTAGCCGATCAAAAAAATCTTTCAATAACCATTCGCATTCTTCGAGAGAAATTCCTGAATGAACTAAAACTTGATGATTTAATCGCTTGTCTTCCAGTATCTGGTATAGACTTTCCACTCCACCAGATTTCGGGTCGGCGGCGCCGTAATAAAGGTGCTCAATTTGTGATTGGACAATTGCCCCGGAACATAGGATGCAGGGTTCTAAGGTACAATAGAGCGAAGATCCAGAAAGCCGCCAGCTGCCAATCTGCGCAGCGGCGTCTCTAAGCGCACAGATTTCAGCATGGGCGGTTGGATCATTCTTTTCTTCGCGTTGATTACGTCCGCGACCGATAACTTCTCCATCCCTGACTATTATGGCGCCGACGGGGATATCTCCATGCGCTTGGGCGATTTTTGCTTGATTGATAGCCAAGCGCATGAAATATTGATGCGTAAGTTCTGGAGGCACAGTGTTCATTCTCCAATAAAGATGTAATAGGGAATCATATTGTAAGGCAATTATTATAGCAGTTAAAAATTTATTTTTTCACGTATTTAAAGAGGTGGATTTGCTAAAAATCCTTTTGTAGACTTAGAAATCACTCCATCAAATGCTAATTTTTACTAAAATGCCTTACAGGGGCTTTATTTTCAAGAAGATAAAAATCTTAAATTATTCAGAAAATCTGTGCATCAGACATATATATATGATAAACGACAAATTCTAAGCAGGTGGCTTGTATAAAGAATGCTGCTAAAATACTTAAGATGCGCCAAGAATTGGATTTCAGGACCGATATAGTGGTTGCCACATGTAAGTGCGTATAGAAATTTCCAAATCAGTTCATAATTCCTTCTTTATTTTAACTTTGAACTACCGCACTTTTGAACTTTGCACTACTGCGTAAACGCATTTAATTTATCAATCGCTAGAGTAATGTACAGAATAACGTTCTGTTTAAGTTTTCGAAAAAGATGGATAATATAGGCTTTTTTTAGACGCAATAATTATCGAGCATATTTTTGAGAATCGCTTTAAAGTACGAAAAACCAAGATTTTTGATACCACTCAAATTTAAAAAACATGGGGCGATACCAATGGTCACACTGGAAGAACTTAACCTGCTGCGACAGAAAGAACAATGGAAAGAAGTTCTCGAACAAACACGCGAACATCTGAAAACCGATCCTGAAGAGATTTATGCTCTAAGAGCATTAGTGCAATCACTCGACCATCTGGATTATATAAATGAAGAGTATGAAGCCGCACTAATCCGATTATTTGAGATGAACGACCGGATTATTGATACCGCCCATAAACTATCCAAGTTTTATAAAAAGCAAGGAGAAAAGAAAGAAGCGGTTCGTTATTTGGAGATAGGGCTGGAAAACGCAGTTGCAGAACGACAATATGATTCAGTGGAACAACTCTGGTTGGAAATATCAGAGATCGAAACGGGCAATGTTGATTTCTACATAAGGATTTCGCGAAAACTGCAAGATATAAAACAACATCAACGCGCAGCTATTTTAATACAGATGCTGCTTCCTTCATTCGAGGAACGCAAAGATTGGGATGGACAATTCCAACTGCTTAAAAGAGTTTTAGAATTGACTCCAAAAGATATATCTTTACGTGAGCCGATCATTGATACGCTCAAGAAAATGCATGCTCTTCCTCATATGGATGCAGTGTTGGAATATTCAGGAATCCGCAAGGATCGACCAATGATGGAAGCTCTGGTAGATGTGGAATTATTCATGAATTTCCTGCCCGGCTCCTATCTTCGTCACCCGGACTGGGGGATCGGCAAAGTCAAAGACCTGGATATAAGCAGACACACAGTATTAATTAACTTTCAACGCAAGCGCAACCATAAGATGAATGTGGAACTTGCTAAAAAAGCAGTTGAACCACTGGCTGAAGAAGATTTCCGGGTGCAAAAGGTCATAAATTCTGAAGAGTTATTGAAGAAATTACGAGACGAGCCAGTTGAGTTCATCAAAAATGTCTTGAAAAGTTTTGGCGGGAGTTTAGCAGCCAAAGACATAAAAGAAAACCTGGTTCCAGATGTGATCAACGTACGTGAATGGACCACATGGTGGTCAAAAACTAATTCAGCCATGCGCCGCGATCCATACATCTCTGTTTCAGGTGGTTCAATAAAAAGATACACTTTGCGCGACCAGGAATCCAGTGATGAAGAAGAACTCCTGAAACGCTTCGATGAAACCAAGGCGCCTCATACCAAAGTTGATCAAATCAACGAATATCTTCGCACCACCAAGAAAGCGGATATGCATGAACATGTTATCCGCCATTTTTCGAACAAGCTTAAATCTCTTACGCCTAGACGTAGAAGCAAATCCGAGAGAGTTGAGTTATGGCTCACAAATGAAGGACTTAAGAAATATTCTGAAGCAATCGAATCAATGCCGCAGGAAATCATGGATGACACAATACAGGATGTCAAAAAGGCAGTCAGGATTATTCAGAATTTACGCTTCAAGGCTCATCAATGGCAATACGCTAAACGATTTTTAGAGATTCACCCTGAAGAATGGCCTGGTATTTTTCAACAGTTATTACTGGAACCAGGCATCATGATCCGCGATGAATTAGCTAATACTCTGAAAAAGTCGGATCATGAAAACTTGATTATGTCGGTTGTAGAAAAGATGATCGCCGAATTCAGGCTGTATCCATATACTTTTATTTGGTTGGCCGGACAAGTATTAGTAAAAGGCGAGACCTGGCTTGAAGGAAAAATAAGTAACGCTTTGATAGTTGAAAGACTTCTTCTTTTAGTGGATTATCTCACCAGCCAAGCGAAGCGACGTGAAAAAGATGAAGCTTTATGGCTCAGAAAAGTTGCTGGAGATGCACGCGATCTGATCCGCAAAGACCGCTACAGTCTGTTTAAGGAACATATTCAAAACGCCGATGCCAGCGTTGCGCAATCGATCTACCGGCGCGCTCAGACCAATGAAGGATTTGATTCCCGTACTGCAACCGATTTAACCACTATAATTCGAGCGCGGTTTCCATCTATATCCGCTGCAAGTAAAGACGAGGCAATTATTTTCCAGGGGATACTTTGTCTTAAGTTATACTATGAACGAAAACAGGCTCTATTTAAACGGCTGGTTGAGATTGATCTGCCAGAGGTGGTAAGAGAGATAGAAATCGCCCGTGAACACGGCGATCTCAAAGAGAATGCTGAATATCATGCTGCAAGAGATAAGCAAAAACTGCTGGCCTCACAAACCGGTGAACTTGAAGAAGCGCTTCATAAAGCTCAAGTCATCGATCTGAGCCAGGTGGAATATGACGTAGTTAATTTCGGCGTTTGTTTCAGCGTCACTCCATTTGGAACCGATATCATTGAAGAATATGTTATGCTCGGTCCGTGGGAATCTAATCCAGAGATTAATGTATTATCATATCAAGCGCCTTTTGCGATGGCTTTCATAGGCAAAAAGGTAGGAGACAAAGTTGACATTGAATTGCCAACCCACACCGGAAGATATGATGTTATTTCGATCAAGCCCATTCCTGAAGATATTCTGCAAGTTGTTTTGAAGGATGAGCAAAAACCTCAAATTTATGTTGACTCTTCTGAAGAAGCAATATAAGAAAATCCGGTTTTTGCATAAGATTGCTTTTTATAAAAATAAATGCGGTTCGGCAGCATAAATGGCTCATGCTGCTTGATTGAATAGCGATGGGCTGCTAAGTTCTCCCGTCCGAAGAGAAAAAACCGATAAGGGTGGTTATAGTTTGATGGAACGTACATTACTTTTGATTAAGCCGGATGGCGTAGAGCGCAAACTGGTTGGCGAAATCATCGGCCGATTGGAAAGACGCGGCTGGGACTTGGTTGGCATGAAGCTGATGCAGGTTCCAACCGAACTGGCTAATCAGCATTACGGCGAGCATAAAGAGAAGCCGTTTTTTGGCGAGTTGATCGATTATATTACTGAAGGTCCGGTAGTAGCGATGGTTTGGCAGGGCGACCAGGTTGTAACCGCCATGCGCACCATGATGGGCAAGACTAATCCTATCGAATCCGCTCCGGGAACCATTCGCGGCGATTTGGCCAATAATTTCACGCGCAATATTGTGCATGGCAGCGATTCGCCCGAAAGCGCTCAACGCGAAATTGGCCTGTTTTTTAAGACCGAGGAATTGTGTTAATAAAGTTTTTTAATTATTTTAGAATTATTATCTAATTATTTTTTGATAATTTTTTGATTAATTTCTAATATAGAAACTGTTCCCTCTTCCAGACGAAATGCAAGGCTATTACAATAGTCACTGTATTTTAGAAACGGGTTGTTTCTGAAAAATAATGGCGGCGTAGCTCAGCTGGTTAGAGCACACGGCTCATATCCGTGGCGTCCGAGGTTCAAGTCCTCGCGCCGCTACCATGTACATCCCACCGACAACTCGATTACGTTGAGTTGTCGGTTTTTTATTTGTTGTTTCATAATCTATTTGATGCCGCTACCCTAAACTATCGCTTGAATGTATTTTGTTATCACAAGCGTTCTGAAGAAAAAATTATGTCCAAATCATCTGATCTTTTCAAAACTGCATCCACTTTAATCCCCGGCGGTGTGAATAGTCCCGTGCGCGCCTGGAAATCGATGGGGGGAGACCCATTCTTCGCCGCCAGCGGCAGGGGATGCGTCTTAACAGATGAAGACGGCAAAACGTATATTGATTATGTATGCGCCTGGGGGCCGTTGATATTAGGACACGCCCATCCTGAAGTGGTATCTTCCATTCAAAAAGCAGTGAAAGGCGGCGTTGCTTTCGGCGTTCCCACTGAACGGGAAGTCAAACTGGCGCAGATGATCGTCGACTCAGTGCCAACGGTGGATAAAGTCCGGTTGGTTAATTCGGGCACTGAAGCCACTATGAGCGCAATCCGACTGGCTCGCGCATACACCGGACGCGACAAGATCGTTAAGATGACCGGCGGATATCACGGGCATCATGACGCACTGCTGGCTCAAGCGGGATCAGGTATGGCCACATTAGCTATCCCCAGCACTCCCGGCGTTCCTGAATCGGTAGTTAAAGACACAGTACTTGTCCCATACAACGATATAGATGCAGTTCGCGCTGCATTCCAGAATAATTCAGGCCAGATTGCGGCGATAATTCTCGAACCGGTGGCTGGCAATATGGGCGTGGTTCCTCCCGGACCGGGTTATCTGGAAACTCTGCGGGTGCTATGCACTGAGAACGAGTCGGTGCTTATTTTTGATGAAGTCATGACTGGTTTCCGCATTGCTTTAGGCGGAGCGCAGGAACGCTATGAAGTTCTGCCCGATCTGACCACCCTGGGTAAGATTGTCGGAGGCGGAATGCCTATCGGCGCTTACGGCGGAAGCCATGAGATCATGAAGCATATCGCTCCCGAAGGCAACGTCTATCAGGCGGGAACCTTGTCGGGTAATCCTATAGCCACTGCATGCGGCATTGCTACAATTCAGATGCTGCGCAGCGGCGGTTTCTATGAGGATTTGGAAAAGAAATCCAGGAAACTTGTCAGAGGTCTGCAAAAAGGCGCGGATAAAGCGGGAGCGTCGATTCAGATTAACAGCGTCGGATCGATGCTCACAGTTTTCTTCAGCGACAATCCGGTTACCGATTTCGCATCATCCAGCGCCGCCAGTGGAGAGCAGTACGCCAAATTCTGGCGCAGCATGTTAGACCAGGGCATATATCTGCCGCCATCGCCCTTCGAAGCCTTCTTCATCTCCAGCGCCCACTCCAACCGCGATATCGAACGCACCATCAACGCCGCCGCTAGCGCTTTTCAGGCTGCGGTGGAATAGAAATACCCCGGAGGCGGATTAATGATTCCTCACTCCGGGGATGTTACACTTTCTTGCGTGAACAATGTTGTCCATACTTAATTTAATTAACCTCTAAGGCTTTATCGCCTCTGAACCGTGCACAGCGGATGTCAAATCTTTGATATCCCAAATGTGGACTGTGTTGCCATTAACGGTGAGGAATTTTTTGCCATCGGGGAAAAACCTGACGACCCGATCTTCACTCTCCGGGCTTCCCAAACTGGCGCCGCTTCTAACTTGATAAGTGCGGGCTAATACGCCTGTATCCGTTTTAATGATGCGGCGATCATAACCCTTGTTTGTTGTGCTGCCTATTGCGCCGCCAACAAGAATATTGTCACCAACAGGAGAAAGAGCGACGGATTTCGTAGTATATTCACTTGAATCATATTCTTTTAACAATGCCCACGATTCCGTATCCCATAACTGCATTGTCTTCCCCAAATAAAACAGTAATTTATTACCTACTAATGAGGGAGGATACCAACTTTCTATTTCAGGGTATTGACGAACTTCATTTGTTTTGAGATTCCAAATGTAGGGATAATATGTTGTGGTCATAACTTCATAGCCATTGGGCAGGTATGTCACATAAGTCGGATCATTATGGGGAAATACAACCTCTTGAACAAGTTTACCTGTTTCCAAATCCCACCTCCGGAGTTTACCATGATAATCAGCTGTTACCGCATATTTTTCGTCTGGAGAAAAGCAAACTGCTTTGGCAGGAAATGATGGCTCAGTAGGGCCGTTGCCATACGTCCAAAAAGCATTAATCGTCTCACCTGATTCTAAATCGAATACAAACGCAGAGTGAGACATCGTACCAGACATAGCCAATTTATCATCTTGAGTTATAGCGATATTACATAAATCAGATGTCTGTTTATATTGCCTTGTAATTTCACCAGTCTGCGCGTCGATTCGATAGATGCCATGCTCTAATGATGAAGTACCTGCCAGAAATTCCTTTCCTGAATGAAGTATTGTCGCAGTTCTTACATCAGTTGGCAATTCTATACTCAGGATTGGTTTGTTTTGCGACCAGGTTTCCAACGCAAAAAAACTCATCATAAGACAAACTGAGATGTATTTCAGTAAGCATGTTTTTTGTTTATTTGGTGTTTGTAACATAGTTGCTCTCCTTCCTAGATGTGTTATTAATACCCCTGGCGCGCGGCTCCCAATCAAAAAATGAAGTATGAATCCCCGGAGGCGGGGTTGGGCGTTCCACACTCCGGGGATGGTTATTGCTTTTACACACGGACGGTGTCACCCGCGATTTTTTATTTCAATCGGTCAAAGTTCAATACATGAAGAAAGAGGTCACTTGATATTTTCAAAGAGGCCATTTCCACTTGAATCTATCTTAGCATATATCTTCTTCCATGTATTAATCTTCTTTTCCATTCTTGATTTAAGAGGATCATCACTTGTGAAATTTCCGATCTTCTTTTCGATAACGCCCAATAATTCCTTACCTATTTCATCTTGCGGCTGTAGTAAAGACCCCATTGACCGAATGCGAATTTCTTCGATCAAAATATCCCTATCATTATTCTTTTGAATCGCTTTCTTCAAAGAGTCTCGCCATAGATCGACTGGTTCTATTAATTGAAGTAAAAAATCAATGGATTTCTCTGTTCTGATAATTCCTATTGTGTATAACGCACTTAATAAAACAACATTACCCTCGATTATTTCATATTTATAAGAAAGGGTTTCGCTGTTTATTTGCTTCGTGATATGTTCTATGAGGATAGGTTCGAAGTATAATTGATGCTGTTCTGTCAATGCATATATCAAACTATATCCATTTCTGATTTCGATTGCATCTTTACCATTTTGTATTTTATCAATAATGTAATCTTTTATTGATATATCTTCAATCTTCTTTTCTAAATCATTCTCATGGTAATTGTTTAAGACTGTGTGATCCTGATCAGTAAATGTATCATGTATATCACCATCATCCAGAATCTCACCATAAGATAATGGAGTAAAAAAGACGATTATGAGTAGTAACATATTAACTGATTTAGTATTGATTTTCATTGTATTTTCTCCTTGTTTAATCGCAACACTGTTTTTTCTCAAACCTTGTCACATCTTCAGCCCTTAAAAAACGCTTATAATCGCCGCCGCCACCTGGATGCATAATAAAATACCAATAATCCGAAGTTTCCAGCGTATGTCTTAAACCTACATTATGCCCAAGTTCATGTATCAAGGTTTTAGAATTAGCAACATCATCATGAATCATACATCGTCCAAAAACTTGAGCATATCCAAAATACACAGAACCATCAATATTTATTTCACTAACAATGTAGACTTTATGTTCTCCAGTAGCATCATTTGAAAGTAACTCAAAAATATCAGTTTTATCAGAAACATCCAATACAGCTGTAAAATTATCCGCAATATCTCCTGGCATTGAAAGACTGCCTTCTCTTTGCATTTCAGCCTTGGCTACGTAATCATCTCCAATAGGCACTCCACTATCATCTGTCTGAATTGCAAAATTTCCAGAAGAAATCCAAGAATCTGCAGTGCTTATGTTGAAACTCGTATTTTGATGCTTGTAGAATGTTAGTTTATGAACAGTAGTATAATCCACTGTTCATATCGGGCGATCATCAGAATATGTCGCATTGTTTGTATAAATACGAATATTGCTTGTGTCGTAAGAAGCATTGCGTTTCAACAAGACTCCTTTTGTTTTAACATCATCTTCTGAATTGCTAAGATGTGAGTTCAAGATGTTTGATACATCTAGATTTTCAAACCTACCTTCGTAATCGTAAAGAATAACTATATTCCCTGTACTAACACTACTATCATAGTCACCTCCGTCCGTACTCCACGGAGTATCCCAATCAGCAGTAGATTCATCCCAAGAGGTTGTAACTTTATAAGCAGTAAATGCCGCATCAGCCGCCGTACGGTTCTGATATATTTTGAATCGAAGAGATGAAGAATCGATTTCACTATAAGATGGAAAAACACTAACATCAAAGCCAAAAAGAAGGCGGTCATCACCACCCCAATCAACAATTCCACTAGAACCATACGGTCCACTTCCATCGACTAACAATGTATCAAGATCTGAATTATTAAAATCTTCAGATGGATCAATCACAACATCGCCTTCCGGCGCTTTAGCCAGGTCGCCGAGGTTGGCTGACATTTCCGCGACTCCGGGGATATCGAAACGCGCAGTCAGGTAATCCTCTGCATTGAGGTTGCCTTTTTGCACTTCGTCCCGAATCTGATTCATCAACGCCGCCTTCACGATTACGTCAACTTTTAGGATATCGTGAATATATCGCACCGAGAGATCGACGTCAGGAAAAACATCCGACCAGCGGATCGTATCCCCCATGATCTGGTAGTTCTTCCAGACGGGCGTTCCCCAATCGAAGGCCTTGAAGGCTTCCCCGCGACCGACTCCAACGCCGGACAACTGGTAACTGAAGATGTCGCCCTGATGTTCGGCCTGGAAGGTTCCATCAGTGCGCACCCGCAAAGTCCAGATGCCCGTGGTGACCTCGTAATCCCACTGGGGATCGCCGGACTCAACCAGATTGGTTTTTACCAATGTAAGTTTCTGCTCAGCGTCTTTGTAATACTTGGGGTAACTGAGGAAGGTAAGAGTGTTTGGCCCGGATTTCTTGGCATACTCCGAAACCGGAACCGGCTGCTAATCCTGTGCGAACCCGGTTGGAAGGCAAAAAAGCGCCAAAAAACCGGACATGACCATTGCTGCAATTCTGTTCATGCTGTCCTCCTGAGATGTGTTATGAATGCTTCATGATTTAATACTAATCACAAAAACAGAATCATGTCAAGCAGAAGTTGTAATTTAAATCATTAATTTATTATTACTTATTTCTACATAAATATACGAGAAAAAAAATATAAATAATACTAAATGTATGATTATACCGAATTTATGATAATAGATAAATGCAATCTGAACGATATTGCATCGATTGTATTTAGGAAATATTATAAATTATTAATTAGAAAAATTGGGGAGTATTTGTGTTAAGAACAAAGCGCATCATAGATGATGAGTCGGCAAAAAGTAGATGAAAGACGAAACTCACACTATATCTTGTATATAAGTCTTATGAATATCCACTAAGTATTGTGGTCATAAAAACAGTTTTTGACTTTTTACCGTTTCGTCATAGATGGGACAAAGCAAAAAAACTTTTCCTCAAAACTACCTCCGTAGCGTGTCCCATAGGAATCACTTTTGATTCTTGAGTGGTTTTGATGGGACACGCTGCCAGGGTAGTTGAAATGAAGAGAATTTCAATTGCTTTGTCCCATCCTACTTCGCTTTATCCCATAGGTTGAGAATGTCAAAGATTGAATAAGGAGATCAATCATACAATGACCATTGACTCACGCGACTGGACGTAGTCAGTAAATTACGCTGCACGGCGTTTTGGGTTTGGGGGGTGACGCCGCGATTGGTTAGGAAGGTTTCTATGCCACCTTCTTGTTCGATCAGAGTCAAAATGGTCTCCAGCCAGCCGGAGGAGACATTATAATTAGCTTCTAGCGAGAGAAGAAAGTCTTGCATGATATCCTGGTCACTCACTCCTAACAGTTTATGAACCAATGCTACAAAGATCCCGGTGCGATCCTTGCCTGCGGCGCAATGAACCAATAATGGAAGATTTCCGGAATCGGCTAATAGGTTAAAAGTCTTAGTAATTGATTCGGAATAGAGGTTGACAATATTGGTATAGACCTCTTCCCAGGTGACGCCGATAATATCGATGGGATGATGATTATAATTAGCCATATCCATGACGCAGACGGGGTCAGGCAAGGCATCCACCTGCCAGTCCATGCGGAAATCAACCACAGTTTTGACCTTCAACTCCGCGAACTGGACGCAGCCCGCATCGGTTAAACCGCCTAATGCGTTAGAGCGCAATAGCAACCCTCGGCGAACGATCTGGCCTTTTTGGTTGATATAGCCGCCTGCATCGCGCGAGTTGGCCGCTCCTTCCAATCCAAGCCATTGAGGTCCTTGGGGCTGACCAAAACCTAAAGCTGGCGTTAGGGCGATTATCATGAAGACTAATGCCGCGCCGCAACATTCTCGTCTCATAAATAATGTAATTTTCATTTATAACACCTACCCGTTAGAACGGTTCTCGATAATTATACACGAACAAATTATCGAGAACTGCTCCAACGCCAATAAAATACAATTTATCGCTCTAACCATTGACAATATCTATATTTATGTGACATGATCATATTCGACTTATAAATTAATACTTATTTTATCGGAGGTTTTTCTATGCAGAAGTTTTTTTTATTCACCATGACAGCAATGCTCGTATGCGGCGTTGCAGTCGCAGACCGGACAACATTTGATGAAACAAAGACTCGCGTGGCTATGCCATTGCCCGCACCGCCAGTGATTGATGGAGTTATCGATCTAGACGGTGGTGAATCATGGGTTTATGCGACTGGAGCACAACCTGATGGATCATCTTATTGGGTTATGCAATGGAACGAAAATGTTTTAGATTTCATGGAAGGCGCAGTTGCAAATCCATCAGTGGGTGAAGGACCTCTGTATGAAGAAGATTTGCGCGTGCAAATGTGGGTTGGCTATGATGCCGATAATCTCTATGTAGCGGTGCGAGTCGCAGACGATATTCTTTACGACGACTCAGCAGAAGCTGGTTCCGCAAACGGTTCGACCTGGGAAGATGACAGCATCGAAGTCTTCGTGGATGGAGACAACAGTAATTTTGTAGATCGAGACACTACTGGCTCTAATCCTGAAATAGTCGACACTGGCGGTCAATACGTAATTACCATCAATAATGCATACCGTGAAGCAGAAGCAGGCAACCCCGGTTATGGCCCGGATGCGGCTTGGTACGCTCTAACAACCATGTCCGAAGATGATCAAGGCATGGGTACTTACGACGCCGAATTCCGAATCTCACTTAGCACGATTGGAAATCCCCAACCGGGCGACATCATCGGTTTCACTATTTGCGTAAATGACGATGATACGGGCGATGGAATTGAAAATCAGTACACCTGGATTGGTAACACTCACGAAGAAGTTACCTACGGCAACTTAGTCATGGGACCAAGAAGTTATACTGCTCCCAAGACAGCCGCCCCAACTGTTGATGGCGTCATAAACGCTGCTGAATATGCCGGGGCAGACGAAATCGTCATCAATCATTTCAACGGTGTATACAATGGCAACGATGACTGGACAATCGGCGATCACGATTGGAACGCCTGGGTAATTCACGACGACGAAGCCATTTATGTCGCTGTTAGTGTAACAGACGATTTGGTTGTCACCGATTCAGCAACTGCAGGTTCCGAAGATGGCAGCACATGGAATGACGACAGCGTAGAAATCTTTATCGACGCCGATGCTTCCGGTGACCGGGGACGCAGCGCAGAGTCGATATATGAAGGCCAGTATGTCCTGACAGCCAACGGCGCCTGGCGAGATGTCGAAGCCAACAATCCATTCTTTGACGAGAATGGCGATTGGTTCGCCGCAACCAGTATGACCGATACAGGATTCCAGGTTGAATTCAAAATCGTCAAAGAATATCTGGTTGTTAATCCTGAAGATGGTTCCACAATCGGTTTTGACATTGCCGTCAACGATGATGACAGCCTCGCAACACAACCCAAAACCCAGCTTATGTGGAATGGACGCGCCCATAATGAATCGTCCTACGGCGAACTGACTCTAGCTGGCAGTGGTTCAACTCCAGTTGCGGAATGGTCGCTATTTTAATCTTAATCACCCTATGATCAATCAAAGGCGGTCTCGCATGAGACCGCCTTTTTTCTTTTGTGTTAACCATATACAGAGTGCAAAACAACAACCTGCATATTATTAGTCCCTTGCATTCAACATCGCCCCTGCTAATATCCTGTCATCATATTAAAAAGTAGAACGCAATGTATCCTGTACCCGGTCATTTGGCATTTTCCATCCTCGGCGCCCGCTATTTCAACGCTGATCTAATTCCGGTCATCGCTGGCGGATTTCTACCTGACCTGATTGATAAACCTCTCAACGATATCTTCTATATAACGCCCTACGGACGCTGCCCCATGCATAGTCTGCTTGGCGTTGCGGTAGTCACATTAGCAGTTCATCTCATCTTCAACTGGCGGATTGCATATTCGTACATGATCGGTCACTTGGCGCACCTGATCGGCGATGCAGATTTCGTGCCCTGGTTCTGGCCATTTATTGAATATGATTATCCCGACGGGATAGATATCCTGGATATTATGGAGAAGCCGCTCACAATCTTTATACCTTATTGGATGTTATTAGAATTAATTATTCTTGGATTAGCCATTTTTCTGTATAGCCGATATACAGAAAAACGCTCTATACAAGCAGCTATTCTAATCGCCATAGCAGCCATAGCGGTTTACCGGATAACCCGCCATAGAAAAATTTCTCCGCCGGTAATGTAAGTCACCCTGATAACGTTAGTTATATTTTGATTATTACGCAGATTGGAAAATCGAAAGTACTCAGAAACACCCGTGTCGAGAATGCTCTCTTCAACAGAATGTACTCTATTTTTCAAATATGTGCGGACCCACCCCTGAAATAATTTGTTTTTCTTTATCGCTTAGTGTTCTCTTTCTCGACCTTAAGTTTTTATATTTCCCTCTAACATCATTATAACTATAGCCATCAGGAGCGTTTTTCCAGAATGACGATTTATCCAAAATATTAAATACAGCAGATTTAATATTTAAATTATATTTTATATAATAATTCTCTATTGCATCCTCCGATCCATCATCAATATCCCATATGATATCATCACTTATATTATGATTATACCGAATATTTTGAGTATCCATATCCTTTATTTGTTTACAAAAAGTGATATCAAATGAAGATGGAAACAGTAAATCCGATATTATTTTATAATTTGATAGTTTTACTATCCAGATATAACTTTCTATCCAAGTATCATCTTTAGGGCGGAAAATAAAAATAGTTTTTTGGGAAAGAAATTCATTATCATCATGAGGTATATACTGAATTTCAAGTTCCATATCTTTATTCATATAACTTTGATTACACACTATAATGGATTTTCCATCATTGAAGTCAGAAAACGTCACTTCCTCAGGAATAACAATACTCAGAGGATAAACAAAAGCGACTGGGTTAAAACTATAACGATAATATCAGACCTCCTGATCTGGTGGAATTTCATCCGATACCAGTTTGTAGATTAGTCGCAAGTTCATGCCGGGGTAGATGGTTTCTGTGGCGTTGAGATTCGCTGCTAAGTTGCGGGCAGCTTGATCTGATAGGTGGTTGGTCAAATGGTGCAACTGCACCGTTAAGGTTTTGTTTTCCTCATCCGGAATGAGATCCGTATCCGTCGCAAATATTTCCCGGATCAATGAGCGGGCATCGTCGCTTCGGTCCAATTGAGTTTGCACAATATACAGAACTCCCGCCGCCTCTGGATCGTTATCCATCCAATGCCGTGACAAGATGCGGCTCCATTGCCCGACCGATTCGGGCGCCGCCATTGCAGCCGTCCAGCGAGGTCTCGAAACGGGTGGGCGCTGCGCTGGCTTTTGTTGCTGCCGTTCAGGTCTTTTTTTTTACCGGTTCGGTCAAGCGGCCTGCGCAGATCGCCTTCGACAAGGTATTCGATTTTAGATTCATTTGCTTCGCTGCTTCGGAACGGCTCACGCCCTGCGATAAGAGGTCTTGGGTTTTTTGCAACACCTCCGGCATCAGGACATGTTCGCTACGTCGGCGCGGAGTTTTGAAGAATGCTTCCGGGCCTTCCTCGCGGTATTTCTTGACCCATCGCTTCATACTGATGGCGCTGATGCCAAAGGCTCTAATGATGTCAACTTGGCGGCAGACTCCACTGACCGCCAACTGGCTGGTGAACATGCGGTAACTTTTCAGGTCGGTTTCCCCATGACTGAAAACCGGTAATCCGGCATGAAAGTAGTACACCGATCCATCTTTTTTTTGATAGGAAATCAACTCGGATATGAATCCTTCGCCTGATGCGAATAGAGGTAATAAGGTCTGCGGCATTTTTTTAACTCCCTCATACTCTGCAGGATTGGCCTTCCCTCCAGTATCCTAACAAAATCCCGCGAGAACCGCAAACCACGGGTGAGCTCAGGAGGTCTGAATTTTTATTCGAAATAATCAACCAATTCTTTGGTTAATTCTTCACGCTGTTTATGGAGAATATTTATCAGGATATCGCTGGCGAAATCATCTGTATTTGCAAATGTTGGAAAATCAGTTTCTTTGAGAATTGTATTGATTGGATTGTATAACTGAGTGTTGCAGACTTTTTGGAATCTGTCGTAAAGATCAGGCAGGTAACTTGATTTTTGGGTTGCGGCGCCATTATTGCCTCTATAACGGGCGACGCCATTTTTACCCATTGAATCGTATTCGGCGTCCTTCTCTCCCGTTTCGACAAGGAACATGTTGAGCAAGGTGTATTTTTTGAGATAAGACATTGCCTTTCCTGGGCCGAGATCGTTGTAATCCGAACCATGAGCCATTACATCGATATAAGTTCGGTCTTCTGGGACATCGATATTAATAAACCATGCTCTGGCGGATATCTCTGTAAAATGGGAGATTTTAGTTTTTTCTTCAATTTCTTTTCTACTACTGCTGGTGAACTCTATCGTGACTACGATGCCATGTTGTATTAAAGGTTCGCGAAAGAGGGCGACAACATCGTTATGAGATACGTAGGATTGTTTTGTGAAATTATTGCGCCCATTTTTCTTGATGTAGGCAACATCCTGCATCACCTTATTAATTCTCTGATAGATATTTAGTTGTTGAGCATCCATTGTATTTCCTCCACTTAGGTTGTTATGCAAGCATTAATAGATTCTCTTCCTTGATATCGTCGGGTGAAGATTCCTGTTTTGGCTGAGCGGATTGATCTACAATAGAATTAGGTAGTTGAGGCGATGGATTATCAATATGTTTGAGGGCTTCTTCTTTTATCACATTGTTAGAAGACATCAAAGATTTCTCAAGATTCTAGAGGGCTTTTTCTTTTTGGTCATCTAGCGTACTTAAGTTTTCATGATGAGTAATCCTTCTTCTTTCGGCCTTTGCCATGCACTGATCAATCAGTTGAATCGCTGAATTGGTGACAGCGATAGCCGTAATGATTGTATGGTAATTCTCTAATGTGGTAACCGTAGACATTGTCCATTCTCCTGTTGTAAGATTTGTTCACAGATTTTGATGTGATAGTATTTTGAATCCATTAAGTTATTGCTGGTATTTTACTTTTATATTACTATAATATTACACAAATACTACTTACATTTCAAGAAGATTTTGGTAAAAATGAAAAATAATTTATTAGTGAAAGTTTGGAGAGAGCATAAACACTTGACGCAGGGTGAGTTAAGTAAGGTTACGGGTATATCGCTAAAAACGATAAATAATTGGGAAAAAGGGCATACAAGCCCAGATTATAAGAAATTAAGGCTATTATCGAAGGCATTAAACATTACCCTGGAGGAATTTCAGAAAGGCCCAGGCGGAGAAAATAGCGCACCTGTTCAACAATCCAATGGATCAAAAGTCCCGCAGGATATCGAAGAGAAACTACAACAAATTGAGACCGATACAGGAATAGGCGCGGATATCCTCATCCGGGCGGCTTTGGGGGGATTTGTAACCTTGAAGAGATCGGAGCAACTCTCTGTTTTGCGACAATATTTTGATACGGCTGGCAACCAGATTGAAGAAATGATAAACAACCTTGATGACAGTTCTGATCAAGATAGAGAATAAACTTAATCAATCTGCAATATTCAGTTGTTGTACAACCGGAATACGCAGGTTCCAACGTAAATCAGTACAAGATACTAGAGTGAGAGAAAAAATGAGTAAACTTATACCTTGGTCTGCAATTGTTGTTACCGCAACCAGTCCTACTCAAGCACAGAGTTATCAGCAAGAAATGAATCGTCTTCAGCAGAAAGGATTGATCGCTGAGCAAACTATTGTGCTTGCCGTTCCCGATCCTTCTTCAGAACGTATCGGTAGCGGTGGAGCGACGCTTAACGCCTTGCTAACGGTGACGGAATATCTCTCTGCACGGAAAGGATTATCCTATATTGATCCTGAGCTTCTGTTTTTATCGAAGATTCTCATTATTCATTCTGGTGGCGATAGCCAGAGGATTCCACTCTGTTTGGTAACGGGGAAAGCCTTCTCAAGTTTTCCATTTGAAATTGAGCCGGGAGAAATGGCTTCGCCTTTTTTGTTACTGATGAAGCAGATCACAACCATGACCACCTTGGTGGAAGCAGGAATGGTTGTTGCTAGCGGAGATGTACTTCTCTATCTGCCGGAGAAAGAGTTTTCCTGGAATCAAGGAGGTGTGACTGGTGTTGCGATCCCTGCCGATGTGTCCTATGCTGCTGATCACGGGGTTTATAAAATCTCTTTAGATGAGAATTTAGTCGAAGCATTCTATCAGAAACCCTCACTGGAGGTCTTAACTGAGCAGTCGTTACTCGAAGATGGAAACATCCTCTTAGATTCAGGTATCCTTTATTTTTGCCCCGAGACAACGCGGATTCTGCTGTCATTGAACGTAGTTCCACCGTTAGATGCTTGCTCCTATCTCGGTGTGGATAATGGGGCGCTTCCTCTGAGAATCGAACTCTACTCAGATATTCTCGTCTGCTTGGTACAGGGAACCGATCAAACTGAGTATTTTAATATGCCTTCTGATGCCACGAGTCTGAACGCACTTCGAGCGGCGAGAGAGAAACTATGGGAGAATCTTCACGAACTTTCATTCCATGCTATTATCGTTGATGAGGGCGAGTTTGCTCATATTGGGACATCAAAAGAGTATGTTGAACTCTTTACAAAGAACGTTGATTTTCACCAATTGTTTGGATTTCAACGGCATGTTCGTTCTCATGTTGAGGCTCCCGAACTGGAAGAGAATGCTGTCATTATTAATAGTCTACTTACTGGAGTTGGAAAAGCCGAGCCGTACGCCGTCATTGAGCATTCTGAACTGAAAGGAAACTGGCATGTCTGCGAAGGTGCAGTCTGTTCAGGCATTCGTTCCTATTACGGAATTTGCATCAAAAAGAATATTGTTTTGAAAGAGATCTCGCTTTCTTCCTGTGACCATGAAGATCTCAATAATGTAGTGATTCTTTATGGAGTATATGATGCGATTAAATTACACTATAAGGATGAAAAGGCAACGTTTGCCAACCAGCCATGGTCTCAATTTCTAACGAGGCATGACCTAAACTCTGAAGAGATTTGGCCGGAGGTTCTCGAATCGACCCGGACGTTGTGGACAGCGAAACTCTTTCCTGTTCTTCGAAAGGATGACTGGCTCGATGCAGTTCTGTGGATGCAGAATCCGAAACCGGTCTCAAGCGCCACACTGAAAAAATGGAGGGCATCCAAAAAATTATCTTTATTTGATATTCTAAAGCGTGCCAATCCTGTCAGTGAGTTTGCGTGGTGGCGGACTTTGTCACACAAGATTGACTTGCATCTAATTGAAAACTGTTTTCAGGGTCGAGAACAACATGAATTTGTTCTTCCGCTTTTGAAGCGGTGTGTGATGGAGGGCCAGACCGATATACTTGTGAGTCTTGATTCTCTAGCTATGGAATCGGAGTCCGATGTTGCCGCGCGAATTTTCTCGACTATCGCTGATTCACTAGCACTTCTTGCTAATAATCAGGGAGGTTTGCGCTCAGGCCCCATGAGAAATCAGAACTGGATATCTGGATTCAATGCTTTGGAACGCGGCAAGATTTGTCAGGCGGTTCAGTTTCTTGCAAGCGAAAGAATTCACTGGCTTAATAGTCCTGAGCGCTTAATTCGTGCAGCACGTCACTATGAGGGAGCGGCTCAAGTATTGATTCGAAATTCCGTTCAAACTGTTCCGATTCGCACCATGTCGTCTACTCCAGCGCCTTCTGATGAATGGGTAACGATTGAACTCCCTGCTCGAATTGATCTTGCTGGAGGCTGGTCTGATACCCCCCCGATTACGTATGAACATGGCGGTGTTGTTGTCAATATGGCTGTAACTCTTGATGGAAAGAAACCGATTGGTGTTAGGGTACGACGGATTCAAGAGCCAAAACTTCTGTTCCATTTGGGGCAGAACTCACAAGTGATTTGTCGGAACCTTGATGAGATTATGGATTATGCTCAGCCTCTGGCTCCGGCGGCGTTGTGCAAAGCTGCTTTGATCGTAACTCAGATTATTGATATTGATTCCAAAAAATCTCTTGAGGAACAACTAAAAGAGATCGGGGGCGGTTTGGAGATAGAAACATGGTCAAGTTTACCTACCGGTTCAGGATTGGGAACCAGCAGCATTTTATCTGCAGGTCTTTTGCATGTACTCGGACGAGTGACTGGAGTAGTTTACGATGAAATTTCTCTAATTCATGCAGTCTTGGTATTGGAGCAACTATTAACAACCGGGGGCGGTTGGCAGGATCAAGTCGGTGGATTGATCCCAGGAGTAAAGATTGCCCACTCGTCAGGTTCATTACCGCTGACGGTTGAGTATAATATATTGAATCTCTCTGAGGCGATGATCCAAGCATTAAACAAACACTGCCTGCTTGTATATACTGGAAGAACTCGATTAGCACGCAATCTTCTCCAAAATGTGATTCGCCGATGGTATGCTCGCTATCCTGAAATTGTTGGATTGGTGGAAGACCTCACAGCCAATGCCTACTATATGAAGGAGTGTCTTGAAAGTGAAGATCTCGAAGGGGTAGGATTCTGCTTGAATACCTACTGGGATCAAAAAAAACAGATGGCCAGTGGAGCCGAGCCACATAACGTGACCCAGATGATAGATGTTATTAGACCTTATGTTTATGGGTGTTCTCTAACTGGCGCAGGTGGTGGTGGTTATATGATACTGATCCTACGCGATCCAAAACAGCGTAAGGAGGTTGAAATGCTACTGAATCGGATTTCTATTTCTCCACTGCGGATTAGTGAGGTGGCTGTTAGCATGGAAATTAACGAATCCTCTAGCAAGAGTTTATTTTAGAAGAGTCTCCTTTGGAAACTAAATTTTACAGGAGGGGAACTTGAGTTTTCAAAACAGGAAAATATAACCGTCATATGAATATTTAGATTATGGCTCATAACATCGTGGTATATATAAGTAAATCAATCATCTTAACTTTTGTCCAATTCTGATGATTGAACTTGTCGCGAACATCAGTGTTAATACTAGTATGTTGTATGAAAGTATTATATTGAGTAATGATTCTACTTGAATAAAGTATGCAACGGGAATATATTATCATAATTTTGATAAAGTATAAAGAGAAACTCTTTTCATATAAATTTACATCTTAATTTACATGTTTATTGGCGATATTTAATATCGAGAATACTTATCTGTAGAAAAACTTATCCATAACAATTGGCGGATGAGCGGTATATCCCGTATAAAATTACAACTATCATGAAAAATATTACATATTTTCCTTTTTATAATTTACTTTCAAAGCGAGATTTAATTCTTCAATTAATAATTCGAGAAACATCGAAACGCTATAAAGGTACTTATTTGGGTATTTTATGGTCCCTTTTAACTCCATTATTGATGCTTGCAACATATACTGTTGTTTTCTCCTTTATCTTACAAACTCCCAAAGGTGTTCCGGTTAAATCCGATCCTGGATTACCTTATTTCGCATTTTCAATTTTTTCGGGTTTGATACCCTTTTACGTGTTCTCTGAAATCCTGGTAGGTTCTCCAAATTGCATTCTGGCTGTTCCAAATTACGTTAAAAAAGTAGTATTTCCGTTGGAAATTCTTCCCGTTGTCTTGTTGGGCTCTTCCATTATTCATTCTATGATAAGTGTAGTTGTCTTAATTATTGGAGTGGCTATCAGCTTGGGCACTTTCTCATCAACGTTATATATGCTCCCATTAGCCTATGTACCGCTAATATTTTTATGTTTAGGAACGGGTTGGTTATTGGCTTCTCTTGGGGTCTATATACGAGACATAGACAAAGTGGCTGACGTTGGATCACAAATTATTTTTTTCTTATGTCCTATTGTCTATTCAGAACTTGTCATTCCTGAATCCTATCGTTGGTTTCTCAATTTTAATCCAATCGCAGTAGTTATCAGTGATTTCAGGAGTATTCTTCTCTGGAATCATGGGATTTACTGGATACCATGGATCAGATGGACAGTTTTGCTTGTTGTATATGCCTGGATTTGCTATATTTGGTTTTTAAAAACAAAAAAAGGATTTGCAAATGTTATGTAGTATTGCTGAGAAAAAACAGGAATTAGGCCATTCTTTATCGGAAGGACACAGCATTTCCTCAGAAATGGTTGTTTTTGTGAAACAAATCAGCAAAAAGTATAATCTATATGATCACCCTTTAGACCAATTAAAGGATTTATTATTAAAACGATTTGGCAAGAAATATGGTAAAGAATTTTGGGCGTTAAAAGATATCTCTTTTGACATTTGTAAAGGAGAAATATTTGGAATTATTGGGAGAAATGGCGCCGGAAAAAGTACCCTGCTACAAATTCTTGCGGGAATTCTTCAACCAAATTCTGGATTATACACTATAAAAGGACGCGTGGCATCTTTACTTGAATTGGGAAGTGGATTTAATCCAGATTTTACTGGTCGGGAGAATGTGTTCCTTTCGGGCGCCGTGCTTGGATTTAGCCGTGATGAAATGCGCAAAAAGTTCGATGAAATTGTATCCTTTGCCGATATTGGTGATTTTATTGACCAACCAGTTAAAGTCTATTCCAGTGGAATGATGGCTCGCTTGGCTTATGCAACGCAATCATTTGTAGAACCAGATATTTTAATAATCGATGAAGCTCTTGGTGTTGGAGATATTTTTTTTCAACAAAAATGTGCTGCTCATATGCAGGAAATATCTGACAAAGGAACAACTTTAATCATCGTTTCTCATGATATGCATGTTATTCGCACACTTTGCAGCAGAACTTTACTTTTGGACAGAGGTAAAGCTTTGTTCTATGGAGATAGTTCCGAAGCAATTAGAAGATATTATACGTTGCAAACAGATATTGAGAGAATGTGTACTATCGATTCATCACAAAAATCGCAACCAACTATTTATCCTCAATCTACAGATTTCAACGATTTTCTATCTGAATGCCAATGGGTAAACTCTTCAAATTCAGAGGAAAATGAGCCAGTTTCTGCAGAAAT
Source organism: bacterium (assembly GCA_963662285.2). Taxonomy (GTDB): domain Bacteria; phylum Hinthialibacterota; class Hinthialibacteria; order Hinthialibacterales; family Hinthialibacteraceae. Next base: position 771,704 of record CAXXMV010000002.1, on the reverse strand, counting down.
ACTAGGAGTTTCTTTTCAGAATATTCATGGAGAATCTACGCTAGATTTTCAGATGTGTGATCATTTAATTGTCAAGGTACTTTGTGAAAGCAATTTAGATGAATATTTACCTTACATATCAATTGATATGAGAAATCGATTTTCACATTTGATTTTTTGCGGCGGAACCTACACAAAAAATTTAATACCTCCAGTCTTGAAAAAAAACGAACGTATAATCTGTACAATTGATATTGAATTAGGTTTAGAGGCTGGACAATATACATTATTAGTCAGCACTGGTTTAGCTGATACCGGTGGAGAGATAAATAAAGGGATTCGTTTATTTTCCACTCCCTCATTAGGTCCAATAACAATTAATTGGGATTACACAAAAAATCGTGCACCTTTTTTTGGATCATTCAACGTGCCATGCAAAGTAGAATACTTAATAGATTGATAGTATCTGATAATATATGTTTGGTTAACTTAATACCCACGATCTAGGAATACATATTTCAGTTATTATCGTGTATTCGGCTACTATAAGGTATCCGATTTATGATGATAAAGAAATAGAACAATGTTATTGATTAATCAAGATAATAAAACAAAATAATTGCCAGGCAATTGTGATGTATTTTCCTGTGAAAAAGAAGAATGTGTTTTAATACTCATGAATAGCTTAAAAAATATCCGTTTTCATTAATTTACAATGTCTATGATGGATGGAGTGCTTTATTGTATTTTCCTTTGGGTAATAATATGCAATTGGAAGGGATAAATACCTGAAGAGGTGCATCAATTTTAGGGAGAAACAATAGAAAGCAATGAAATTTATAGGATATAAATAAGAGATGAAATATTTTCAAATATTCACAAATTTTGATGAAAAACACGTTATTCTGAGTGAGGATTTTTTAAGATTAATCGATTTGTTGGCAGATATGCCCCTTGATGCTGACATGCATAATGATTTCGTGTTGTATCGTCAATATTGTAAATGGGCAATTAGAAAATTAGAGTACAATTTTGTAATTAATTTCGTTAAAGAAATAGAGCAGGATAAAAAATTAAACATTTTGGATGTTGGTAGTGGCGTCGTACCATTATGCAATTATTTCTCTAAGCATAATCATACGGTTATTGCTTTCGACAATGATTTTGAAATTGTTGAATCGCTTAATAATAATCGAATCAATGATCTGTTAGACTCAGATGTACTTTATTTAAATTCAAATTGTACTTTTCTGCCTTTTCAGGACAATGTATTCGATGTTGTAACGAGCGTGAGTGTTTTTGAACATGTATGCCCGGGGCATGATTATCTTTCTTTTTGCGAAATATATCGTGTCCTCAAGCCAGGAGGAAATTTGATTTTTACCTGCGATGTTTCCCCGAGTACACCCCGTGATTATAATTTACAGTGTTGGTCTCAAAAATTTCGAAGTTTAAATCAACCTTTTCACTCTAATAGTATAAAATTTATTCTTGATCAATTAGATGATTTCTTTTTGATAGAAGACAAAGATTTGTTAATTAGAAATTTATGCAACCTGACTTGGAGAGATGTAGACGAGTTTTGGTGTTCAACCCAAAAACATGATAAAAGAGATAGTAACAATAGAAATTATTTGGCAATGGCCGGTGTATTAACTAAAAGAAACACTCTTTCCATAATAAATGATAAAGAAAAAATGATTTATTATATTAAAGGATTTACGGAATTAATGAAAACGACAGAATTTTATCAAAATGTATCTACGCAGAGACTGCATGTTATTGAGGGATTCGAAAAGATGAACAATAAAAAAAATGTTTTTGATGACATCGATGATCTAAAGAGTACGTCAACGACTGTTTATCAACAAGAGACAGAAATTGAATTACTTTTGATACTTGCAAAACTAATTCAAAATAAAAAATATATTGATATTGGATCTGAAAGAGGTTCCTTTATTGAGAAATTTCTGACTTGTAGCCCGGAAAAAATTGTTGCAATTGAACCAAATCCTGTTAATTTTCAATTTATTAATGAACAATTCAAAAACAACAAAATTGTCAGTTGTCTCCCTTATGCGATCCATTCCATTGATACGAGAACCAATTTATATCTAGCAGAGAATGAAGATGGTACTGAAATAACTCCCTACGCCAGTTTGATAAAAAAAGAATCCAAAAATAACGTCCAGTGGAACCGTAAGATAGAAGTGGAGTGCCGAACAATAGATTCATTAGTCCGGGATGGTTTGCTTGAACCATCGTACGGAATCATGAAGGTTGATACAGAAGGAAATGATCTTGAAGTGATAAAAGGATCTGCAACAATTCATGCCGATGTGATCATGATAGAATTTTGGAAGGATATGCCAAATGAGATGGGAAAATGCCCATGGGAATTGGATGATTTGATTACAATCTTGAAAGAGAGAGAATATGATAATTATTTTATGATAAAACGGAGGGGCGAATTCGAAACGATTCAAATTAATAACACCTTTCGAATTAGCGGTGACTGGGGAAATGTTATCTTTATTCATAATTCGATTTATGACATGGTTTTTGTTGAATTAATGAACTATTACAATCATTTTCACGAGTGCATTTTGGATTATATGATTTCTTTATTGGATGACAACAAGATAAAGCAAGATATAATCCAGAAATTAAAAACCTCTCTGGAAGAACGATTGAATCTGATCCATGAACTTAATTCTCAAGTCAAGACCTTACAAGGGAGAGATGAACTTACTAGAACTTTATCCACTTTGGGCGAATCGCTACAGGAACAAGCCCAGACATTAGATCGTTTATTGGCCGATCAAAGTGAGAAAGATTTGCTACTACAGCAGATAACAGGCAGAGATGCAGAACTTGCGACTCTACAACTTGCTCTGGAAGAACGATTGAATCTGATCAATGAACTTAATTCTCAAGTCAAGACTTTACAAGGAAGAGAGGAACTTTCTGGAACCTTATCTACCTTGGGAGAATCCTTACAGGAACAAGCCCAGACGCTAGATCGTTTATTGACCGAGCAAAGTGAGAAAGATATGCTCCTACAGCAGATAAGAGGCAGAGATGCAGAACTTGCGACTCTACAACTTGCCCTGGAAGAACGATTGAATCTGATCCATGAACTTAATTCTCAAGTCAAGACCTTACAAGGGAGAGAAGAACTTTCCGGAACCTTATCTACCTTGGGAGAATCGCTACAGGAACAAGCCCAGACACTAGATCGTTTATTGACTGAGCAAAGTGAGAAAGATTTGCTCCTACAGCAGATAAAAGACAGAGAAGAACAACTTGAAGCGTCTTCTTCTTTATATAAGGATCAAATATCTTCTCTAAATGAATTGGATAACGAGCGTTTATCTTCAATTGAATTATTAAAAGGACAAATAAATCAGATAAAGAGTTTAAATGAGAAGGAAATTTGTATTTTACAATTAACATGTGATGCCCGGTTGAGTGTGATCGAAGAGCAAGCACGTGCCCTGGATGCCTATCGCCGCTGGCATTTAATGGAGAGATTAAAAATGTGGCTTTCTCCCCGCTTAGGAGTTTTTTATCAATATTCTCCAAAATCAATCCATGTTCCTTCAAAATATAATAAGATTAAAAAACTTATATCTTTTCCAAAAATATCAATTGTAACACCATCCTATAACCAGGCGGATTTTATAGAGCGTACAATCAATAGTATACAAGAGCAGAATTATCCAAATCTAGAGTATATTGTACAAGATGGCGCTTCATCAGATGGTACTAGAGATATTTTGAAACGGTATGATAAATTTCTTACTTCTTGGGAATCCAAAAAAGATAGTGGGCAGACTAATGCTATCAATGTTGGCTTTTCGCGGTCTAGTGGAGAAATTATGGGGTGGCTAAATTCCGATGACCTTCTTATGCCTGGTGCATTAAACTATATAGCGCATTATTTTTATAAACATCCAAAAGTTGATGTGGTCTATGGACAACGCATATTAATCGATGAATATGATCGGGAAATTGGTCGTTGGATTCTACCTTCCCATGATCCGGATGTATTGAAATGGGCTGATTTTATTCCGCAAGAAACAATTTTTTGGCGTCGTTCCTTATGGGAGAAGGTAAATGGACTGGATGAGAAATTCAATTTTGCGATGGACTGGGATATGATATCTCGATTTATAGATGCAGGAGCAAATTTTGTTTTATTACCACGGTTTTTAGGTGCTTTTCGTATTCATCCTAATCAAAAAACATCCTCTGTTATCAACGAAAGGGGAAACATGGAGATGAATTGGATTAGGGAGAGAGTACATGGAAGGCCCGTAACGAATGAAGAAATCAATAAGGGAATTCGCAGATATATGTATAAACATATTATTTATCATAAGCTCTATGAATTTGGGGTATTACGTTACTGAGGATTGGGAAGAATATGTCAGAATTCCAAGGGGAAACAAAATTAAGTATTGTCGTGGCTGCAAGAAATGATGACCACGGCAAAGGTTTTTTGGAAAGAATCTCCCTATTTTTCAAAATGCTTTCTTACCAAGCATCTCAGTATCAATTTCCAATTGAAATAATTTTAGTGGAATGGAATCCGTTGCCTGATTATCCTTCACTTTATGAATCTATTTCCTGGCCGGAATCAAAAAGATTCGTTAGCGTTAGGATCATTACAGTTAGTCAGGAGATTCATTCCCAGTTTAAACACTCCGATACGATCCAATTTTTTCAATTCATAGCCAAAAACGTTGGAATTCGTAGAGCAAGGTCTCCATTCATCCTTGCGACGAATGTAGATATATTATTCTCCGACGAATTATTTCGATTTCTTGCACTCAACTCTCTGAAAGATGATACCTTTTATAGAATTGATCGAAGCGATCTGGGAAATGCTATTCCAGATAACCTAAAGTTAGAAGAAATCCTTCAATATTGCAGAGAAAATATTCTGCAAATCTTCACGCGGGAAGGGGTTTACTTATCAGATCAATTGCCTATGATAAGGCTGTATCTCTGGGAAAAATGTCCGATAGTAGGCAAGGCTTTTTCTTTCCTAAGTTTTCTTTTTGGCACTCGAAAAAAGCCTCATTGGATTAAGGAAAAAGATAAGGCGGCATTGATAGAAAATATTAAATCCGTAAATAAAGTGCAATTGATTCGAAATGCGATTCAGCATATTATCACGCCTACCATTCCCTGGTTGCACATGGGCGCATCCGGAGATTTCACACTCATGGCGAAAAAAAAATGGTTTGCACTTAAGGGATACCCTGAGATTGAAACATGGCCCATAAACATTGATTCATTGAGTTGCATTCAGGCTCATTTTCTTGATATGAAAGAGAAGGTATTATTGAGTCCATTTCAGTTATATCACCAACATCATGAGTACGGTTGGAGCCCTGAAGCAGAATGGAATGGATATTTATCTGATTTAGAATCTCAAACAGGGATTAAGGCTGTTAGAAATGATCAGATTGAATTATTGTCATGTGAGATGCGGCAAACTAAAAAAATTTTACGTTTCAATTCTCACTCATGGGGGCTTTGGGCGTATGATTTAGATGAAGTTTTATTCAAAATATAGAATATTCAAGATATTATTATTCTTGCTATTCTCTATGTATAGTGTTTTGTGTTTTGCTGGTTGTTAGTATGAGCCAACTATTTCGTATACATTTTGAACAAATTCATTTCGTGATTTTGTTTCAAATATATCCTTTACTGATTTATCAAAATGCTGAAGTAATAGAAATAAAATAAGGTAGTTTTACAAATTTTAATATATTAAGAATAGGAAATTCTTAAGAAGGTTTTATATGGATAATATTGTTGATAACCATGTTTCGATCCACCATATCGGTGGAAGACTAGGTACACAAGGATTTCCAATTCCAAAATCGTTTGAAAGGGATACTGTTAATGTAATTTATGAAGCTGATATCGACTGTATCGAGCAAATAAAGGAATATCATAAACACAGTAATACTGACTTACATATTTTACCGTATTGCATCGGGGATTCGGAAAAAAAAGCGATTTTTTACATCAATAAAGATCGTTTCACTAGTTCTCTTTATAAATTTAATCCTGAGTATAAAGATTCGTATGTGTTTTATTTTAATCATGATTATATTTTATCCGAATCAATATGTGTTGAAGAACAACGTGATTTAGAATTAATAAATTTGGATAAGTTATATTCTGATACAAAACTATCTATTCCTCCTCCTGATTTTCTTTCATTAGATGTTCAAGGAGCCGAATATGATATTTTAAGTGGAGCAGATCATCTTTTGGATTCTAACATTCTAGGATTAATTATCGAAGTTGAGTTTCATCCAATTTATCAAAATCAAAAGTTATTCAGTGATATCTATCAGTACTTAGATAGTAAAGGCTTTCATTTTGTAAAATTCATGAAGATGCATGAAGATTTATCACCCTACCGTTATGCTATTGGAATGAGGGGTGACGGATTTAATGTTGCAGCTGATGCATTATTTTTAAGGAAAATTGATAATGTAAAAACAATCCTTTTTAGTAATTCCAATAGTGATTTATTGTATTCAAAATTATCTAAACTTAGTTATATGTCTCTAATTCTTAAGCAATATGAATATGGTTTTGAATGTTTAAATGTAAGAAATAGTATTTTTGAAGATAGATCATATAATAACGATATTAATTATTTGAATTTTTTAAATGATTTATCAATGTCAACAAAAATTAATAGGAATAAATATTTCCCCCAGACATTTTCTGAAAGATGTGAGAACAAATCTGATAAAATTCATCCGAATATAATAAATTCCATATTTTTCAAGTATATTATTTCTTATATGACCTTTTTTAAAAAAATATATACTGTGTTATTTGTTAATATATTGCCGGTTGTTGGATTTGTTTTTTTTAAACGGACTCCGATTGAAAAAATTTTTTGTAAATATAAATTGTTGTCACAAGCAATTTATATGAAAAGAAAAAGAATTACACATAGATTTTTTGCTAGAAAAAATGTTAAATTGCGCATAGGCGAAAAGTAGTAATAACACTTTATCTTTTTTAGATGCCTTTGATATGCCTTCTGAATATTGTGGTTATCGGTGTTATTTCATGTTTTTTGCCGCTTTATCTTAAATTGGGGTATGATCATGATTCCTCTAGTTTTGAGTTTTTCATTATTTTTTGTGGGTTTCGTTATATCAATTTTATTTGTTCGTATTACTAAACCAAATTACCATACAAGGTCAATATTCTCCATATATGTTTTTATATTTATATTTTTTATTTCAGGTATTGAATTTTTGAAGATATATTTTAATTATAATTTTTCATTGTTTCCTTCCTTTTTTTATCAATATGTTTATCTATTTTTTATGTATTTCTTATTAGTACTTTTTTATGTGTCTATTTATACAGCATTTGAATTTGATAGCCCTTCATTAAGCATATTACGGTTTATTTCTAATTATTCAGATTTAGGAATAAACGAGGAAGATTTAAATAAATTTATCGAAGAACATCCATTTATCGATTCGAGATTAAAATCTTTGATTCGCGATGGTTTTATTAAAAAAGAGGAAGAAAACATTTATATTACTCAAAGGGGTAAAAGGGCATTATTTTATCTTGACTCTTATCGTTACATCTTATTATCTAAAAAGGTTGTATAATATTATTATGTATATATATATGATTTTGCCATTGTTCTTTATGATAATTGAAGCAATATTTCAGATTTCAATATTTATTTTGTTTGAAAAATTATCACTCACCAAATCTACTTTAATTAGTTTTTTAACATGTTTATTATTTATGATTTTAATTTTCTGTCTTAATCTCAATAATAACAATTTTGATACTATTGATATCGTATGTTATAATCTTATCGGAATTACCTCTTATATTATTTTAAGCTATTTTTACATTTTTGTTTATATAAATTCAACGATAAGTTCTATTCGTATTCAAATATTAAGAGAAATTAATAAACATTGTAAGGGAATTGATATTAATATTTTTTTAGACCATGTTTCTAATAAAATGTTTTTATTAAATAGAATTAAAAGATTATTTGATGTCGATTATATTAGAAAAAGAGAAGGAAATATATACATTAATAAAGTGAAATTTTTAATGATAATAAATTTATTTTATTGTACAAAAAGAATTGTATCTGGAAAATTTAGTGAATTTGAGAGATAACCTTAAATTGGTAATTTTATTATGTATCCCTTTATTTTGACAATTTTTTTATTTTTTTATTTTTTTTATATAGGATATATATTTTTAAAAATATGCAATATAAGATTAGACAATTTTTTGGTTGTAATGCTATCTCCCGCTGTTGGATTATCTCTGGTAATTTTAATTTGTTTTTGGTTGAGTCGGGTAGGCTTTTCTGTAGAAAAGTTTGGTTTGGTTTTTTTTATTGTAAGCATAATATTGATGCTAACTGCAATATATTATCGTAAAATAGAAATATTTTTTTATAGGGATATTAATGTTAATTTACTTTTTTTATTACTGATGTTTTCTATGTTATTTGTCTCAAGGCCAATGTTTAAATATGGCTTTGATTGGTTAAGTATTTCTAATAGTGATATGGGGGAATATGTTTTATTAGCGGATGGTTTATTCAAGAGAAGTTATTTTGAAATTCCAAATATATCGTCGATTATCTCTAATACAGATTATAGCTGTACTAGTTGGTTTTCTTTTGTAATATTACCGAGTAGACCAGGTGGTCCTATTATACTAGCTTTAATAAAAAGTTGCACTGGATTATCATTTCATAATATTTTTATGCCATTAATGGTTTTCCTGAATTCTGTTATATTGTTTTCCTCAGGTTCTTTAATCTATTATATGACGAGAAAAGCTACGGATTCTTATATACTAATTTCGATATTAGCAATTATGTCAAACAATTTGTTGGGAGTCATTAGCCAATTGCTTGCACAAGTTTGCGGGATTGGATTATTAATTGCTTCCATATTATTCATTGATCTATTATTTATTTCTATAATGAAAGAGAGTAAAAAAAGACATATAGGATTATTATTAATAAATGCAACGATTTTGGCATCTTTATTAATATCATATTCAGAAATTTTTCCGTTTATAATATTCTATTTATTAATATACCTTTTTTGTAGAATGATTGAAACTGAGAAGAATTATGCATTTTCATCAAAATTAGTAATACTATACATATCTATCTTCTTTCTATTAATTTTTATATTTCTGCAATCTTATATTTATAATTCTATTATAAATATAATAGTCAATTTTCTCATAGGTACCACATCTGTTGAGGATTTGCAGAGAGTGATATTGTTCCCATATTACTTATTACCAATAGGTTTTACATATTTTTGGGGTTTACTAACATTTGTTGATACGTATCCAATTGAACCGATATTATCAATCGAAATAATCCTGGGTATGTTTTTATATAGTTATTGTATCATTATTGCGATTACACAAATAAAAAAAATAAATTTTTTTGCCATCATGTCTTTTCTAATGTTGATGATTGGAGTATTCCTATTTATTAAACAAAGCGATTTTGGATTATTTAAAATTGCAATGTTTATACAACCATTTATTATTGGTTTGTTAGTATCATCCAAGAAAAATAAATTTAATTATATTCTATTAATTCTTTTGTTCATATTAAATGTAAATTCATCTAATAAGTTAGTAAATATTAGTTATGGGGATTTAGAACATAGCAAAGGCAAATTAGTTTTAATTCCATATGCATCTAGCAAAAAAATAAATGTTGAATTTCAAAATATTCTAAGTTTATATCCATCTAATAGTTTTTTTTATTTAGATACCTTTAACACATCAGTTAAGAAATTTCAATATGCTTATTTATATGAGAAGCCTAATTTATTTTTTTGTGATAGAACGAGTTTACCCAGATTAGATAAATGGATAATACCGAGTATATCAACAATTAGAAATGATGAGAATAAACGAAAAATACAAAATGTTTTAAATGTATTAAAAAATAAAATTGAGGAAAGATACGAACATGTTGAATATAATACAACAGTGGACAATACAATATATAATAAATTTTGGTATGATAAAAGATATATTTGTAATGAAATAAATAATATCTATATTTTCTCATCTCCCATTTTATCTATTTTTAATAGAACAAAATATAAAAATGATATAGATCATTTTTTCATATCAAAGAATGAAATAGACTGTTCTAATGAGATAATTTTTATAGAATCTGAAAAGGGACGTTATTCAGGTGTTAAAAATTCTGATACTGTTGCATTCACGAGTTTAGAGCCAGATTGGTTATATGAAAATTGTACTATGTCTGGAGTAGGAAGATATCTATTACTTCAAATAGTTAATTATAAAGATAATAGTAGAATGCTAATTGATATTACTTCGACATTAAAAAGTGATGGAGAAAACATAATTCCTCCAATTAAATTATTGTCTGATGAAATTTATTATTATGATAGTATAGGAAGAGGATCTGCAAGATTATTTTCACCAATTTTTAAACCAAAGAAAATTAACGATAGATATTATATCGAAATAGATATGGGAGTAGATCCAACATCTTTCCCTTCTGAAAGAAAGGGATTAATGAAAATGTTTGGAACTGATATTCCAATAGATTATCGTAAATTGGTTTGTTTTGCCAGAAATATATCTATTATATCGGATGATGAATATAACAATCTAAAATTGCCAAATGGAATTGAGAATTTTAGGAATGAATTAAAAAACGAAAATTTAGAATATTCTGGTTGCTATGAGGATGGCTGGATTTCTGAAGATTCTTATTTTGTTTTAGAAAAGAGTGATATAAAATCGAAACTAATCATAAAAGGAACTATCCCATATATCAATGATAAAAATATTGAGAATGTTATAATAGTATCAATTGGCGAAAATACAATAATAAGAAAGGAAATTGGAGTCGGTGATTTTATTATTAATGAGGAAATCGAACAAATTGGTAAAATTAAAGTAAATATTCACAACACAAAGTATCAATCATTGCCTGGCAACGATATGCGAAAAGTATCAGCTAAATTATTTTATATAGGGTTTAAATAATTCACACGATGGTTATAAATTCTTAGGGGAAATCCTCACCGATATTTTCTTTCAAGAGGTTCATGTTGTGAATAGTCATTTCGTCAATTATATTACGCAATCTATTATAGTTCTTCAACACCGATTTTCACGAGCCTATGAATCTTCAGAATTGCACCAAAGAAAAATGGCTAGTTTTTAAGTATAGGTTGTTGTTTTTGTGGAATATTTTAGTATGCTTATGACGTATCTATTGAAATATCAGGATGATCTTGTTCGATCGAGTTTCTTCTTTGCTCAACCGAGTAGGTTTGACTTTTTTTTACCCAGTCCAGTTCCACTTTCATTTGCCCGAACTGACGGTAAAGTTCAGCCGTCAGTTCTTCGGCTTCCGCTTGATTCTTTTCCTGCTTGCGCGAAAACAAGCCTGGAATCTCTTCCAACAGGCGTTTTTTCCACTGTCGAATCTGACTAACATGAACTTGGTAGTCGCTCGCTATCTGGGTTAAGGTCTTTTCTCTTTTGATTGCCTCCAGCGCTACTTTGCCCTTGAACGTTCCATCAAAATTTTTCCGCATTTTCACTATTTAGATCACCTCTTCTACCTATTGTCGGCTTCGAGATAACCTACCTTAGGGCTTGCTGTTTTAGATGGAAGTCTTGACAAATGAATAGTTTATGCTACACTCATTCTATGAATCCTGCAAGGGGAATTACATAAAACCCTTAAAACCTTTGCACTTGAGAGTGGATAAAGATGTATAAAAACGACTCTTTTACTCCGATGTTTCCCGAATTTGGTTTGCCCTTTGGCGGTTATCTTGATCCCGATAATCGCTGGGTGAAAAAAGCGGCCATGATTCCCTGGGAGGTGGTTGAGCGTGAATACAAAAATAAGTTAAGCGGCTCGACGACTGGTTGTCCGGCTCTGACCGCCCGAATGGCATTTGGCTCTTTGGTTATCAAAGAAGAACTCAAAGCATCAGATCGTGAAACTGTCGAACAGATCCGTGAAAATCCTTATCTCCAGTTTTTTATCGGATTGGACGGTTTTCAAACCGGAGAACCTTTTGATGCTTCCATGATGGTTCATTTCCGCAAACGTTTTCCCGTCGAATCGATGAATAAAATTAACGAAGCGATGACCTTGGCGGCGGCGAAACCCAAAGATGATAAATCATCAGATGAAGATGATGACGTTCCAAAAGATTCCATGAAGTTATCAGATGAATCGACGTCCAATAAGGATGGCAATGAAACTTTCGAGGTTGAGAACCGGGGCAAGTTATTGATCGATGCGACTTGCACTCCAGCCGATATTCGTTACCCCACCGATTTGAATTTACTCAACGAAGCGCGTGAAAAAACGGAAGCGATAATTGATCGGCTCCATCAGGAACGCCCGGACGGCAGCAAGAAACCACGTACCTATCGTGAAAATGCACGTAAAGAATATCTTGCTATCTCCAAGAAAAAAAGAAATCCATACAAAGTAATTCGTCGAGCCATTCGTAAACAATTGGGTTATGTGAATAGAAATCTGGCGCATATAAAAACTCTCTCGCAGACTGTTTCCCTAGGTGTTTTGAAACGGAACCTCTATCGGGCGCTGTTGGTGATCAGCGAATTATATCGACAACAAAAAATCATGTATGACTCGAAACAAAAGCGTATTGCTGACAGGATTGTCAGTATTTGGTTTCCGTATGTGCGTCCCATTAAACGCGGCAAAGCCAATGCCGAGACGGAGTTTGGCGCAAAACTAAATCTCAGTCTGGTCAATGGATTCGCGTTTATGGAAAGAATTGATTGGAACAATTTCAACGAGTCAACAGATTTGATTCAAACGATAAAAAACTTTCGCCACCATTTTGGTTTCTTTCCTGAATCGGTTCATGTAGATCAAATTTACCGGAACAAAAGTAATAGGGATTATTGCAAAAAATATGGTATTAGAATATCCGGCCCAGCGATGGGACGTCCCGTCAAAGATAAAATCATTCGCCGGGAACAAAAGCAACTCGCCCGGCAAGATGAAATAGATCGTGTTGCCATTGAAGGAAAATTTGGAGAGGGAAAACGTCGCTTCGGCTTGGCGAGAATCATGGCTAAACTGGCAGAAACCTCACTGACGGTTATCGGATTGAACCTGTTCGTAATGAATCTGCATAAGATTTCACGACTGGGTAATTTAAATCGGTTCTTTTTGTTTATCGATTTGTGGATTGAGGTAATACAAGAGGCGCTTCAAACGCTTATCAAATCAAAATGGAGACGCTGGATCAATTTTTTCAGCAATCAAAGTTCATTCGGCAGTGATCCCGTTCGTACATCGCCCTGAGTCACTACCGAAGATTATAATCTTCGGTAGTTGAAAACGTTTTTCAGCAAGCCCTACCTTAGATGCCTGTCCGAATTTTGGTGTACAGTATATTCTGTAACAAAATAAGTGAGTCAATGCGGGAGGGAATTCTAATTTCGCTGATCAAACGGCTTTTTTTCTACAAATCCTGCGCGCGTTGCTGGGCGGATGCGTACATAATCTCAACCGAATGAAAAAAGAATAATAAAATACTACAAAAAAATAAACTAAAATTGAGAATTTCGTAAAGGGCTACAAAACATATTCTCTTCATTCGGCTAAAGGGTTACAAAAGATCAATAGTACTCTATAATTTATGAATAAAAGTATCTATTCATATTTTTATTTAATAGTATCTCAGATGAAAATTGGAGTATATAGATAAGAATTACTGCACCCTTAATTACTAAAAATGTTATTTTTTTAGTGTGAAATGTTTTTGTATCTCTCTTCCTTTTGTTTTTATTTAATTTGCTAGAAATCAGCAAGCGCAATGGAGGCACATATAGGGTTATGACTGTGGCAGCGAAGATTAAAAATGTCTATGAACTTGTGGAAATAACCAAGAAATTACGTGAGGATGGGAAAAAAATCGTTCATTGTCATGGTGTTTTCGACTTGTTGCATATCGGTCATATTCGATATTTCCGGCAAGCTAGGAAATTCGGTGATGTATTGGTTGTGACTCTGACACCGGATTGTTTTGTTGATAAAGGACCTGGGCGGCCCGCTTTTCATGAGGAGTTACGGGTGGAAGCCATTGCGTCTCTTGCGGAAGTAGATTATGTCGCACTCAATAATTGGGAAACGGCTGTAGAATTATTGCGGGTGTTGCGGCCTAATTATTATGTCAAAGGTTCCGAATTTAAGGGGATACAGTCTGATTATACAGGGAAGATAGGTCTTGAACTTGAGGTGGTTGATGAAATTGGAGCGGAAATGGTCTTTACTGAAGATATTGTTTTCAGTTCTTCCAATCTAATCAACCGGTTTCTCTCCGAACGCCCCAAAGAAACACAAGAGTATCTGAATTTTTTTACAAAGCGCTATAGTATAGAAAATGTTCATGATACGCTGGAACAATTGTCTTCTATTAAAGTATTGGTTATCGGTGACACTATTCTTGACGACTACCAATACTGTGAACCGATTGGAAAGTCCAATAAAGATCCGATTTTAACATTGCACTACAAATCAAATGATGTTTTTTCGGGAGGGGGATTGGCAGTTGCTAATCAGATCGCGAATTTTGCAGATAAAGTTGATTTGATAACTGTCCTTGGTGAGGCAGATCCTCAAGAAGAATTGATTCGGAAGAATCTTCACTCGAATGTTTCCCCGTATTTTCTGATGAAGCCTGATGCTCCGACGACAATGAAAAGGCGATATATAGATAACTATTCATTCAATAAACTTTTAGAAGTTAATATCATGAACAATTCAGGACTTCCTGAAAAGAAGGTTGAAGAGTTGTGTGAATTGTTGAAAAATCAATTACCTAAATATGATTTAGTAGTAGTAGCCGATTTTGGGTATGACGTGATAAGTGATCGTGTCATACAGGTTTTATGTGAGGGTGCCAAGTATTTAGCAATAAATACTCAAACCAGTGCTGCAAATCGCGGATTTCATTCAATCAGCCAGTACCCCAAAGCAGATTTTGTCTGTTTAGGAGAACAGGATTTCCGTATGGAGACACGAGAAAAAGCCAGCGATTTGCGAAATGCTATGAAAGCATTAGCCGAAAAAATGAAATGTTCTTCACTTGTCATCACACGCGGTCAACGAGGGTGTGAGGTAAGAAAGCAGAATGGGGATTTTGTTGCTATACCCGCATTTGCTACAAGTGTTGTTGACCGGGTTGGTGTTGGAGAAGTATTCTTTGCGATTTCATCATTGATAGCCGTTTGTGAGTGTGATGACGAACTGATTGGATTTATCGGGAATATTTTTGGCGGTCTTGCAGTGGGAATTATCGGTAATGAAAAAGATATTGATAAAATGAGTGTAAAAAAATATATAACGGCGCTTCTAAAATAATTCATAAAGAAATCAGAAAAAAAACTATTAACAATATAGTAAAAAGCATGGAGAATAAAGATGAATAAATTCAAGACTGTGTTTGTTACAGGTGGTGCGGGATATGTGGGATCAGTTCTTGTACCTAAATTATTGAACCAAGGTTATCATGTACGTGTTTTGGACCTTTTTTTATACGGTGAAGATATTTTTAATGCGGTGAAGGACGATCCAAAATTAGAAACTATAAAAGGCGATATGCGGGACAGAGCATTGCTTGAGAGAGTTATTCCTGGTAGTGATGCAGTTATCCATCTCGCTTGTATTTCTAATGATCCTAGTTTTGAATTGGATCCTGAATTAGGCAAATCGATTAATTATGATGCGTTTATCGATTTAGCAAATGTTTCTAGGGAGAGTGGTGTCAAGCGTTTTATCTATGCATCTTCATCCAGTGTTTATGGTATTAAAGATGAGGAGCATGTCACTGAAGACTTACCTTTGGAACCTTTAACTGATTATTCAAAATACAAAATGATGTGTGAAGAATATCTAAATGAGAATAAAGGAGATATGGTTGCGTTGACATTGCGTCCAGCAACGGTTTGCGGGTATTCTCCACGATTGCGTCTTGATCTGACCGTCAACATTCTTTCAAATCATGCATACAACAATCGAGTGATCAAAGTTTTCGGCGGAGAACAACAACGGCCTAATCTTCATATTGAAGATATGACTGATCTATATCTCAAAACATTGGTGTGGGTGGATGAGGATATCAATGGTAAAATATACAATGCGGGTTATCAGAATTATAAAGTAAAAGAAATCGCAAAAATGGTACAGGATATTATTGGAGATGATGTTGATATTGTAACGACGCCAACGGATGATAATCGTTCATATAGAGTGAATTCAGATAAAATCAAGAACGAACTTGGATTCGAGCCGTCCCACACAATCGAAGATGCCATTCAAGATTTATTCCAAGCGTTCAAAGATAATAAGATTCCTGATTCTATGGAAGATAAACGATATTTCAATATTAAAATGATGCAAGCCATCAATATGAAATAATCATTAAATGCTACCCTATTAAAGGTATTGGTAATGAATCAATCTGACTCGAAAGAACTCTGGTTATATATCGATCAAAAAATACGGCCTGATCCGATCAAGATGAGTCTGTATACAACGCAGGCTTATATGCAATATCCAATTCGGAAGAGTTTCATCTCATCGCGCTATAAATTTTGCGCCCGAATGTTGAAGGGCCAAAAAAAAGTGTTGGAGATCGGGTGTGGGGACGGATATGGCAGTGAGATTGTCGCCCAGTTAGTCGATGAGTTAATCTGTACAGATATCAATGAAGACTTACTTGTCGACAATCGCAAGAGGATGTCATTTTGTAAAAATACATCCTACGAATATCTCGATTTTCTTAAAATCCTTTTTCCCCACTTAATGGACGCTATATATTTGATTGATACCATCGAGCATATTTTCCACGATGAAGAAGCTGCGTTCATGAGTTACCTGATTGATTCGCTGAATGATAAAGGTGTTTGCCTTATTGGAACACAGAATATTACGGCTGATCAATATGCGAACAACTGGTACAGGGAATGACATATAAACTTGAAATGTTATGATACATTAATGGAATTAGGATTTGCCTATTTCCACAATGTATTCTTCTTTTCAATGAATGATGAGATGATTCATACTGGATTTGCATCTATGGCTCATTTTATCTGGATTCTTGGTGTCGATCCCCAAAAATCCTAATTATTAAATATAATAGAAAAGGTATTTACTTATGGGATCGATTGGTGTTGATTTAGATAATACGATAGTCAGTTATGACGAAGTTTTCTATAGGATTGCTGTAGAGCGGGATTTGATTAGCCCAGAAGTGAATTCTGAAAAAAAAGCTATACGTGATGCGATTCGGTTGATCCCAAATGGAGAGATCGAATGGCAAAAATTGCAAGCTGAAATTTACGGTCCCCGGATGCCTGAAGCCCAACTTATTCCGGGTGTTGATGCGTTATTTCAGACATGCAAACAAAAATGTATTGATGTGTTTATTGTGAGTCATAAAACTGAACATGCAAATTATGATCTGACATATACCAATCTTAGGACTGCGGCTTTACAATGGTTGGACAGTCAGGGATTTTTCGATCCGAATGTTTTAGGTATGAGCCGTGAAAGAGTTTTTTTTGAATCAGCGCGTGAAAAGAAAATTAACCGTATCAAACACTTGGGATGTACTGTTTTTATCGATGATCTTGAAGAAACATATCTTGAGCCATCATTTCCTTCTGAGGTGCAGAAAATCCTGTTTGATCCTCATCTACGTTATAAGCAGAGAACGGGAATTAGGATATGCAGTTCATGGGCCGAGATTTACGATTTCCTATTTGAAAATCAAGGATGAATAATACAGCCTATTTACAACAACTTTTTGAGAGACTGCTTGAGGTCCCTATAAGTAGTTTTGAGCGGATTGGTGGTGGAAGGAATTCGCAAGTGTATCACTTGGATTGCGATGATGGTCGGAATCTTGCAGCAAAGGTCTATTATTCTCATAAAGAAGATACCCGAGATCGACAGGGAACTGAATTTGGTGGATTGAGTTTTCTATGGAAAAATGGTATTAGACAGATTCCCGAACCAATCCTTTGTGATCGTGATAATGGTTTTTCACTATACCAGTTTGTTCATGGTACAAGAGCGGATATCCGAGATATTTCCGATAATGATATTCAACAAGCATCCGAGTTTTTGGTGCAATTGGAAGGATTGAAATATAAGCCTGGAGCGAATCAATTGAATCCCGCTTCGGAGGCTTGTTTTACGCTTGATGCTATGACTGCTGTGCTCGAACGCCGTTTTATCCGTCTTCAATCCATACCTGAAGACGGTGTGTTAGTACCTGAAATGTTGCTATTGCTGGGAGGACGGATCAAGGATTTTTTCGAGTACATTAAGGTATGGAGTCGGCATTGTATTGAGGTAAAAGGCGGTCGGACGGATGAATTGCTTCCCGTCGAACAACGAACTCTGAGTCCATCTGATTTTGGATATCACAATGCGATACGTTGTGAAGAGGGTCGGTTGATTTTTTTGGATTTTGAATATTTTGGATGGGATGATCCTGCAAAAATGATTTCAGATTTTGTTTTGCATCCAGGAATGGAAATTACTTTTGAATTAAAGACGCAGTTTGTTCAAAGCCTATTAAACCATTTTGGCCATTCCGGGGCATTGCCTAACCGCTTATTGGCGGTGTATCCTTTATTTGCTCTGAAATGGTGTATGATTTTACTGAATGAATTTGTACCGGCGGATCTTGCCCGTCGTGATTTTGCAGCTACACAATCGATTGAAATAGAGCGCCGACGCGTTGAACAACTTGCGAAAGTGAATCGAATGCTTGATGAGGTGGAAAGCAATTATGAGCGGGACTGGTTATTCGCTTGACAATCAAATTGGCGGGGATACACAACTAGACGGCCGGTCAATAGAACTTCGCCGAAGAATTCTCCAGATGCTTGAGTGCAGCAAGCGCGGACATATAGGCGCCACTTTTTCTCTAATCGAGATTTTCCGTGTGCTTTATGATGATATTTTACAATACGATCCCAAGAATCCTGACTGGGATCAGAGGGATCGTTGCATTTTGAGTAAAGGGCATGGTTGTTTGGCGCAGTATGTATTATTAGGTGAGAAAGGATTTTTTCCTGAAGGTGAGTTGTGGAAATTTTGCCAGTCTGATGGTATCTTGGGGGGGCATCCAGATGCTTTGAAAGTACCGGGGATAGAAGCTTCAACCGGAGCATTAGGGCATGGTTTACCGATTGGCGTGGGTATGGCGGCTTATGGGCGATATGCGAAATCTGGTCACCGTATATTTGTTGTTCTTGGGGATGGTGAATGTAATGAAGGTTCAGTATGGGAGGCTGCTTTAAGTGCTGGAAATCGGCATCTATCAAATCTTTGCGTGATGATTGACTACAATAAACAGCAATCCTATGATACAACATACTATGTCCAGAATTTGGAGCCGATGGTTGATAAATGGGTAAGTTTTGGATTTGCGGTTATAGATGTCAATGGTCATGATGTTGAAGCACTCCGAACTGTTTTATCTCAAATACCTTTACATGATGATCGGCCAACCGCGATTATTTGCCATACTGTGAAAGGGAAAGGGATTCCTTTCGTTGAGAATGATTTGACATGGCATCATAAAAACCGCCTGAAAGATGAGGAAATCGTGGCTCTCTATGGTGCTTTGAAAGGAAACTAATGCGGAGTACTTGTTTGAACCTCGTTTACGAATTGGCAAAGCAAGATGAACGGATTTTTTTTATTGGTTCTGATCTTGGATTTGGAACGCTAAAAGAGTTTCGAGAAGAGATGCCTGACCGTTTTTTCATGGAAGGTATCAATGAAGCTCATGCTGTGGGGATGGCATCGGGTTTGGCGATGGAAGGGAAAATTGTTTACGTTAACACCATTGCCACATTTATTACACGGCGTTGTTTCGAACAAGTTGCAATGGATATGTGTATGCACAATGTCAATGTTCGTTTGATTGGAAACGGCGCCGGGATGGTATACGCACCCTTGGGTTCTACCCATTTGGCTATTGAAGACATCGCCATATTCCGTGCTTTACCCAATATGGCTATTGTTGCGCCAGCCGATGCGGATGAAATGCGAAGATTAATACCCCAGACTGTTGATTGGCCTGGACCTTTATATATTCGAATGGGTAAGGGATTTACTGATCCTATCGTGACGACGGATGAGATTCCCTTTAAAATTGGGAAAGGCTTGCCTATTCGTGAAGGAAAAGATGCTTTGATAATAACTACAGGGATTACATTAAAACTTGCTCTGGCAGCAACTGAGTTATTATGCCAACAAGGAGTTGATGCGGCTATTCTCCATATACCGACGATTAAACCACTCGACCAAAAATCTATATTGGAACGGGCAAAAGATGTGAAAGCGGTTGTTACGGTGGAAGAGCATTCCATTATTGGAGGATTGGGAAGCGCTATAGCGGAGTTATTGATCGAATCGGATTTAGGAATGAGAACACGATTTAAGCGAATTGGTATCCCTGATGTATTTCCAGATCAATATGGTTCTCAAGATAGTTTAATGAAGCGGTATGATATCACGGATGATGCTATCGTTAAGGTTGTAAATCAATTAATGAACCATTAATTTATATATAACAAATAAATAATATCCACAAGGAGAACATCCATGGGCCGTTTAATGAATATTATGACAAAAATGCACAAACGTGCGAAACGAGAGTATTTACCGCGCATGATCGATGAAAAAGTACATTGTATGATGAAAGCCAAAGAATATGAGTTTGACTATTGGGATGGTGACCGCCGTTACGGATATGGCGGATACAAGTACGATGGACGCTGGAAATCCGTCGCGCAAGAGTATATCGACATTTATGGTCTGGATAACAATTCCAAAGTCTTGGATATTGGATGTGGTAAAGCGTACATTATTCATGAAATGAAGCAACTTCTTCCAGAAGCGGCTATTATTGGATTTGATATTTCCCGTCATGGTTTAGCCGATGCGCCAGAAGAGATACGTGAACATTTATTTCGCTATCGCGCTCAGGATCGCTATCCATGGGGAGATGATTATTTCGATCTAGTTATTTCAAATGGTTGTTTTCACAACCTTCGGATTTTTGAATTAGAAACTGCTTTAAAGGAAATGGAGCGTGTTGGTAAGCAGAAATACATCATGCTGGAAAGCTACCGGAATGAAGAAGAGCAGTTCAATTTGCAATGCTGGGCTTTAACGGCTGAATCGTTCTTTGATACAGCAGAATGGATTTGGTTGTATCGACATTTTGGATATACCGGTGATTATGAATTTATTTACTTTGAATAGAGTTGAGAGATACTATGCAAGTCAAAAAATTTAAAGCGGCCATTTTGGTTGAACAGCGTAAACCACTTGAAATAGCTGAAATCAGTATGCCTGACAAACTAGATTTCGGGCAGGTTTTGGTGAAAATCCATTACAGTGGCATCTGTGGTGCACAAATTAATGAAATCGAAGGAGCGAAGGGACCAGACAGGTTCCTTCCTCATCTTCTTGGGCATGAAGGCTCAGCAACGGTTCTCGAGGTCGGTCCTGGTGTCAAGACGGTCAAGCCGGATGATGCAGTCGTAATGCACTGGCGCCCCAGTGATGGTTTGCAATGCGATCCACCCAAATATGATTGGAACGGAACGACGGTCAACGCTGGTTGGGTCACAACGTTTAACAATTATGCCATTATTTCAGAAAACCGGTTAACCCCAATTCCTAGCAGTTTCGATTTAAAACTCGCTCCCCTATTTGGCTGTGCCGTGACTACCGCAACAGGTGTTATCAATAATGACGCAGAAGTTAAAATCGGCCAATCGGTTGTTGTATTCGGAGTCGGCGGAGTCGGATTGAATGTCGTTCAAGCGGCTGGTCTGGTATCAGCGAATCCTATTATCGGGATTGATATTGTTGATTCCAAACTTGAAATGGGGAAACGTTTTGGGGCAACTCATTGTTTCAATTCCAAAAAGATAGATAATTTGGATGAAGAAATATTGAAGATTGTTGGTGAAAAGGGCGCGGATGTTATTATCGATACTACGGGAAATGCTCGTATTATCGAGCAGGCATACAATTTGACTCATCCAGACGGAAAGACGATTCTGGTTGGTGTGCCGCGAAAAGTTAAAGATAACTACATATCCATCTACACTTTGCCGCTTCATTTTAAGAAAGTGCTGACGGGATCTCATGGGGGCAGTTCCAACCCGCATCTAGAAATTCCCCGCTTTATCCGTTTGATCGAGTCTGGGAAAATGACTTTGGATGGTTTGATTACCGATGAGTTCAGTCTGGATGATATCAACAAGGCGATTGACTTAGTACGTAGCAGTGAAGCCGGTCGGGTAGTTGTTAAGATGGATTAATATGAACATTTCATTAGTGTCCGGTAATTAATTGTTGAATGTAAAGGTTTTACAGAAAGGAGTTAAGGGAAAAGAGGAAAATTATCGGGATTTTTTTTGACTGACAGTATTCTGTCTGCAACCTTTATGATTTGGTCACATCGCAGTCCCGTAGGCTTATCAACTTATTGAGAGTACTGTTGCGTTTAATTGAAGTTGCTTTTGAAGCGAATTGAAAAATTGGCGTTATTGGGATTGAACCGATATAGACATGCTAAATCGATATGGCAATGAGCCATTACATATAACGATCCGGCTTTTGGAGATAGGTTGTCCAGGATATTTACATCATGAACTTTTCCATCAGTGATCTGGAATAATACAGGAATGTTACTACGAAGGTACATGAAAGTATGTAGTTTTATTGCGCCTTTATATTTTGTCTGAATCTAGCCTGGGGAAATACGGCAAGACATAGATCAATAGTGGATAAATCTAGGGCGTAAACAGTTTGGTTAAGTTCTATTCCAAACGAATCTACTGCGTATAAGATGAGCGCCTTGCCAGTGATAACATGAGTGAAATCTGAGTAGATTCGCCAATTACGATTATCATTGACATCGGCCAATGTACTTCGGAAGACTTTTCCCTGGATGCCCATATGATATAGTTAGATTGCATAGATCTCAAAAAGACTTCAATATCTCGAAGGCTTTCTCGATAGGAAAGTTAAGCAAAAGTCATACAAAGAAATTGATCTAGGCTGTTAAACCTATGGATTTTATAAATGTCACGGTAGCGTTTCGCGCATTTTCTGAAATCATAGAGTAGAAGCAACACATTAACTGTTATAAAACTGCTTTACCTTGATTCATTGGACATTTCATCCTCATTATTGGATTTAATGACCAAATCCTAGTACCGAATTTAAATCGATTACAGAAATAACAAGGCTTTATTTTTTATTGTTACAACATTTTTTTATTTCGACAACCAGGTATCAGTGTTAACATCTAATATCAGTGTTAACATCTAACAAATTTTAACAAATCAAAAATACATTATGAAAACAGAAAGCATTGTACCAGTTAAAACAGCAGTAATCGGAGCAGATGGTCTTATTGGACAGCGATTATTTGATTATTATAATAAATTTGATTCGGAATGTTTGGGGACTTTTACGCCGGGACTTGGTCAAAAACCTGAGTTTGATCTTAAAAATCCAGACATCACACCTTTTCATTTGCATGAATCAGGATATCAAGATGTTGTTATTGCTGCAGCAGTGACAGGACTAAATACATGTGAAGAAAATATTAAATTTACTCGTTTGTGCAATGTGACAGGTACTCTTTCTCTGATCAATCAATTAGCAGAGTACAATCTGAAACCGATATATTTTTCGTCAGATAACGTATTTGATGGTCATGAAGGAAATTATACAGAAAAATCTCTTTTTGGTCCTTTAAATGAATATGGAAAACAAAAGGTCGATGTAGAAAAAAAAATATCGATTATTACTAGAGGTAATTATTTAGTCCTGCGCCTAGGTAAAGTCTTCGATCTTAAAAAAGGAGATGGAACCTTAATAGATGAAATAGCCTCACGATTGTCAAAAGGATTAGAGGTGAAAGCTGCTCATGATCAAATTTTAAGCCCTATCCTGATTGATGATATCGTTCATGCAATTGTGAATTTACAAGTGAACAATGCTGTTGGTGTATTTCACGTCTGTTCTCCAGAAACCTGGACAAGATATGAACTTGCGATTAGAATTGCATCCGCCTTAGGTGTAGATACATCTCTTGTGAAAAGTATATCGTTAGATGATTTGAATGAAAAATTCAAAAGACCGAAAAAAACGAATATGAATTGTGATTATATTAGATCATTCCTTTCATTTGATTTCACATCCATTCACAAGTGCATCAAATATGTCGCAGAGAACTATAAAAGGTAAATGAACGACAAACATTTAAATGAAAAGGAATTATGGAGTGAAGTTGCTTCTATGTTAGGTAATAGAAGTAAATCTTTTGGGCGTCATTGGTCTTTTAATTATCGTAATGATCCTAAACGCTTGGCTTTTGTCCTATCGCGCTATAAATTTGCGGCCAAAATGGCATGTAAAAATAAAAGCATCCTGGAATTAGGTTGTAGCGAGGGTATAGGCGCTCCTATTCTTTCCGAATTTGCATTACAATACACAGGCGTCGATAGTGATGAGGAGGCAATAAATACCGCTATTGAAAATTTGCCTGATCCAAGGTTTCGTTTTATTAAGGGAGATATTTTTGATGGATCATTCGGACAACATGATACGGTAATTAGCCTTGATGTGATTGAACATATTTTTGAAAAATACGAACAGCAATTTTTCAATGTTATTCTTGCCAGTCTAAATAAAGATGGGATTTGTATTATCGGAACTCCAAACCTCACCTCTGAATCTTATGCGTCTAGTGGCAGTAAAGCAGGTCATGTCAATCTATATGATGCGGATCGCTTAGCACACTTAATGGGACAGTACTTCCATAACGTTTTTCTGTTTGGAATGAATGATGAAGTTGTTCACACTGGTTTTTTGCCAATGTCTCATTATTTGATATGCGTAGGTTGTTATATTAAAACCCAAAGAGAAACCAATGGTACAGAATAGATCGCGCTGGGATGAAGTTACCGATATGATGGATGTAAAGAGTGTGTCTTTAGGACGATACCTTGCGTATTGGTTTGATAAGTCGCCTCGCAGAACATTGCATTATATGTCGTATTATAAATTCGCATCCAAAATAATAGGGAAAAATAAACGAGTATTAGATATCGGTTGCAGTGAGGGTCTTGGAACATATCTGCTCGCTAAAGAATGTGGA
This sequence comes from bacterium, assembly GCA_963662285.2. Lineage (GTDB taxonomy): Bacteria > Hinthialibacterota > Hinthialibacteria > Hinthialibacterales > Hinthialibacteraceae. The sequence continues at coordinate 746,385 of CAXXMV010000002.1, read as the reverse complement.
TTTGCCACAGGCATTGATTTAGATGAGGATGCAATAAATACAGCGAGATCTAATTGGGATTCCTCGAATATTGAATTTATATGTAATGATTTTTTTTCAATGCCTGCTGGATCATGGGATGCAATAGTATCTTTTGATGTGATCGAGCATATTTTCCCAAAACATATTAATCGCTTTTGGAAAGGTGTTCTTGGGAATTTAGAAACTACTGGTATTACAATCATTGGTACACCAAACGAAACTTCTCAAATTCATGCTTCTTCTGTTAGTAAAAAAGGTCATGTTAATGTATATTCTATGGACCGTTTGGAAGAAGAAATGGGAAAATATTTCCACCATATTTTTTGTTTCGGTGCTAATGATGAAATTGTTCATACGGGATTTCATCCAATGCTGCACTATTTATTCGCAATTGGATGCAAGCCCCGAAAGTCCGGTGGAAAAGAATGCAAATAATTATTAAGGATTTAATATGATAAGTGTTTATGTTCCTGCTTATAATGAAGAAAAGCATATTAAAGATACAGTTTTAAGTATAATCCGTGCTACTAAGGATGCTGGAAATATACTTCTTGATATTATTATTGTAGATGATGGGAGCACTGATTCTACACCGCAGATTATCGATAGTTTAGAGAAAGAGTATGCATTTGTAAGGAGTATACATCATTCTAAAAATAAAGGATTAGGAGAAGGTCTGAAAGAGTGTATTAATATCGCAAAATACCCCAAATTTTCCATTGTTCATGGAGATGACTCACTCTCTGAGCACTCTATGAGAGAAATATTTAAAAATGCTTCTAAAGCAGATGTAATATTCGTCTATGTGATTAATATAGAAATCCGCAGCCGAATACGTTGTATCATTTCGAGAATATTTAATATAATATATCTCACAATATTTGATGTATATGTGCAATATATCAGTGGGGCTTGTGTTTTTCCAACTGAGAAATTAAAAAGTTTTCGCATAAGATCAAAACGCTTTAGTTATATTGCTGAACTTGGTGTTAAGTCTCTTAAATCTGGCTGCAGTTATTATGAAATTCCAGTAAGCGACAAAAGAGGAACGGATGGCAGTACATCGCTCTCTCTGAAGAATTTATTTGAAGTTATTACTACTTTTCTGTTTATGATTTTAGATGTATATTTTTTGAGTAAAAATACATATAACAAATCACCCAAACGTATTATAAACGAAGATTGATGATGATGTAGAGTTCTTATTATGAATCACTAGTGCTAGGGATACTAAATGTAGCATCGCTTACAAAATTGATAAATCAATGTCTAATCCATCATCGCATTTTCGATACAGTATAGGTTATTGATTTTGGGGTGATAATATAATATCTTCATATTATTTAGACATGAAACAATTGAACGAATTGCCACTGCTGACTAAATTACTGCATCTGGAATAATTGGAGAGTATTTATGTATTCAGAAAAACCAAGATTGCATATAAGACAAAGTAATTATGTTCCTGGAACTTTGCGGACGCTAGCAATAGATGTTACACCAAAATGTAATATGAAATGTTCTCATTGTTATGCAGATACATTTGTTAATGTGAAAGCTCTTGAGTTTAAATATGTGAAACGATTGTTGGATGAAGCCTATGATATGGGAGTTTTTCATTATGTTTTGCAAGGTGGAGAACCTATCGAGGATTTAGAGCGTTTAGAATTTATCCTGAAAAATTGCTATCCGTTGGATACATTTATAAATGTTGTCAGCAATGGCTGGAAGATGTCAAAAGAAAGAATTAATTGGTTAAAAGACCTTCATGTCGATAAAATTGCTTTCAGTCTGGATTCAGGAATACGAGAAGAACATGATAGTCGGCGTGCTATAGGATCATATGACCGAGTTTTGAAAGCTATTGATGATGTACTGGATTTTGGGTTATTGACTTCAATCTCTATTGTAGTGACGCACCAATCACTTCATTCAGAAGGTTTTAAAAGAGCATACGAATTTGCTGAACAAAAAAATATTAAAATAGATGTCCAAATTGCAGAGCCTGTTGGAAAATGGGATGGCCTGACCGATGTCTTAATGACAGAAGAGGATTCCTTATACATAAAACAATTACAGGAAGAGAGCCCAATTCTCCCATTTGGGCAACGAATGGTTAATCGTGATATTTTTTGTGGAGAAGAAGATCATTGCCCAGCTGGTGTTGATTTCATGAGCGTTTCTGCGGATGGGCAGGTATTGCCTTGTAACTTTTTACACTTCAGTCTTGGTAATATTAAAGATAAATCTCTATCTGAAATGAGAACTATGTTGTTGACTTCGCCATGGTTTGATGGAAAGCATGAGAACTGTCTATGTGGAGAAAACCAAGAATTCATACAGAAATACATTGTTCCTCATATAAATAAGAAAAAACCATTAGATGCAAAATCTATTTTTAACCTGGAGGGAGACTAAGATATGACTAAGGAATTCGATGGATTCAAGAAGACTGATAAAGATAATTTAATAGAAGATCTTTTAGAAGAACATTTTAATAGTTTCAAAATATCACCTTTGGATACATTGAAATTATTCCCGGTCTTAGCAAGAAGACAATGGCTCAAACGTTTTTTGGCGCACCATGAATTATTTCTAAAAACATTAGAGATTCCCGGGGATATTGTAGAACTTGGTGTTTTTCGAGGTTTGGGTTTATTAACGTGGGCGAATTTCCTGGAATCGTATTGCATTGGAGACCGTACTAAAGTTGTATATGGTTTTGATAATTGGGAAGGATTCCATAGTTTGGCGGAAGAGGATGGGAAAGAGGATTCAAATGTTCAAAAATTTACTGGTGGTTTTTCACCCGAATCTTATTATGAGGAATTAAATAATGCAATATCGATTTTCGATAAGGATCGTTTCATTCCCAATAAGCCTAGAATTAAATTAGTAAAAGGCAATATTGAGGAAACTATTCCCTCCTTTATAAAACAAAATCCTGGATTGCGTTTTAGTTTGATTCATTTTGATTGTGATTTATATGCCCCTACTAAAGTTTCTCTTGAGCAATTATGGCCACGTTTAAGCGTTGGAGGAATTGTATTATTCGACGAATATTCTATTAACGAGTGGCCAGGAGAAACAAAAGCTGTTGATGAATTTTTTTCCGATAAGAAAATTATGATTAAAACTCTGCCATGGACAAATGCACCAGCTGGATATATAATAAAGAAACATCGGAGATAATATTGTGCATATTCTTATTTCTGCAGTAGTGTAATGAGTGGACTTGGCTTTGTTATGCACAGACTATATGTCATTTAGGCTAATTTGGAATCTGGGTATCAAATTGGAAGAAGAACTGTCAAGGAACTTATAGTCATTTAGTCAAAGACCTTATGGAAGTAACTGGGGTGTTGCGTATAGCGGATGGGACGCAATCCATGTTTGACCATGCGAGTGGCTTTTCTCAATGAAGATTGGGATGATTTTAGAAATATCTCATCAAGTAAAATGTACTTACATTAAAATATCTGTACTGAGATATGGTACAACAAATCTGGAACATCGCCACTTAACGCGGAATGCGAGTTACGCCCGAATGAAATAAAGGATCCTTAAAATTTTATCCAGACTTGCAATGACAAATGATATGATATAAGCATTCAAAAGTGATTTATTAACTTTTTCAAACTAAGTAAGAAAGGCTATTTGAAAAATTTAATAAAGATGCAATCCCGTTCTTAAGTGTTATTGATTCTTTCGGGAATATCCAATCAAAATAAAGATGATTGATATGAAGAATAGATTATTTTTATATACTTAAGGAGAAAAATTCAGAAAGTAATTAAATAAAATGAATGCAGAAGTATTTAAAAATAATTGGAAATCAATTTTATTTGGTTTTACGATAAGTATCTCATTAATTACTTTCTTTCTTTACCGTTTGGATTGGAAGCAATTTTATCTGATTTCTTCAAATATAAAGTTATTGTGGATTTTTGCAGCGATCTTTACAGGTTTACTTTCTGGAGTTTTAAGAGCATGTCGCTGGGCTTATCTGTCTGAAGGTTCGCTCGACTCTTTCACTCATTTTTGGAGAGCGTTGCAGATAGGATATTTCGGAAATTTCTTTCTTTTTGGGAATATCGGTGAATTATTTCGAATCTACATTATAAATAAAAAATGTCGAATTCCATTTATTCAAATTACAATACTTACGGTTATAGACCGTGTTGCTGATATTTCAACCATGTCGCTCTTCTGTTTATTATTATTATTTTATATATATCCAGTAGGAATTGTAGATAATTTTTGGATATCAACAGCTTTGATAATTGCGTCAACACTGGTTTTGTTTTTATCCATATTTAATAGTGATTACATATTCAGTGTAATTAATAAAATTTTGATATATTGTAAATTTAAAACAACTTTTTTTGTGAATTTGATTGATCAAATTCAATTAAGTGTTCGATTTCTGAAAAGTAAAACAAAAATTTTTTTTATTGTTATTTTAACTTTAGTGACTTTCCTGGTTGATTTTTTGACCCATTATTTTCTATTGCAATCAATAAACATGTCTGCTTCGTATTTTACTGCAATCACAATCAGTATTTTCATAAATATGTCTATGATAATCCCTTCAACACCGGGATATATCGGAACCTATCAAGTCGCTTGTGTTCTTGCTTTATCGATTTTTGGTATATCTGAAACTAATGCATTAACGTATTCTGTAATTTCTCAGTTTTTGTCTATGGTTCTTATTGCTTTATTGGGATCTATATCATTGATGCTTTATGGCATAAATATTTCTTCGATAAAAAATTCTGTTACTATATTAGAAAAAACCCCGAATGCATACTCGAATCAGTTGGATTTGTAATATTTGTTCGTCTGTCGCCTTTAATTGAAATAAGTAAACCCCCAGATCTGCTGAGCGACTCACAGATTTTGACATTTCCCGTATAATGAAAATATATCCTTCCAGTGAACCTCTCAGGGTTCTAATGTTTTAAGGGAAGAGATGAAAGAAGAGAGTCATTATCAATAACTTTCTTAGAAACTATAAAAATTACGTGGATCAATCTATCAATTTGTGGCACAACTGTCCAATCAGTGGAAAATTATTTATGTTATGGGCTAATACGCGAGAATTGTTAAATATATTTAAGGCTGATGAGATCGGATGTCATATCATATCAGCGAGCAAAGATGTTTAAGAAAACTTGATTTGATCGGTAAATATCTTGAAAAATAATCACTTGATACAGTCAAGATGTTCTATCCAGATGTACAATAAACCAGACTTGTTTTATAACCTATGGAGATTTTAAAGATGAGAAAGTATTTACGTAAGATTATATTTTCTATAATAATTGTCTTGTTTTTACAAAGTTGTAATAACGGAAATATCAATCAAGAATTATCGTCCATGCAATTCCCAGATAATTCGAAATTGATTGCCTTATCTTGTTTTAATAATTTATTGTATTATCAGGAATCTTATGATGCAACATGGAATCTATCAAGCCAAACTTGGTTGGATCAGAAATTTGATTATAGTACCCGATTATCATGTATTGCATCCAACGAGACCGAAAAAAAGAAAAATGCTTCATCTGGCATAACTCTTGATTTAAAATATCCAATTGATCTGGAAAAACTCTATGAAGGAAATCAGTTTATTGATTTTTTTTCATATTATTTTAAATTAGATATGCAGGGAGTAAAAAAAGATTTCCTGGAAATTTCCCAAAAGGCTGAAATAAAAGAAGCAAATAAGCACTTTTTTAATCAGAATCTAATCGGAGTCGTGTTCTCTACCAAGCATATTCTCCGAGGAAATTTTCTCACGATTGGTTTTTTTGAAAAGGAATTCTATCAAAAAACAATATTGGGACAGAAAAACGATGGGATAGTTCCTATCACATATCCTAAACCTATGAGCGATGGATGGGTTGCTTCAAAATTTCCTATAACTTTCACAAATACAAAAAATGATACTGTTTTATCTCTAAGAGGAAAAATTCTTTTACCTAAGCCCGAATTATATCCTGTAAATTTGTTTATCGAAAATGCAAATGGACAGAAAATTATCGATGTTGGAACTATTATTGACGGAAATCCCTTTGAAAGAATATTTACTATTCCTGTTTCCTCTTTTCATATAGCGCCTGTTTCCAATACGTTATATTTGAATTCCGATCGAATTTATTGTCCATTTGATTATGATATCAGCAATGATGATAGAAAATTATTGATGGTGTTAGAGGGATTATCCGAAGTCAGAAATGCATTTGATTATAAATCAGTATTTAGTGTAGCTGTATCAAATAAAAATAATAACAAAATACGGTTTTCCATACCATCAGATGATGAATGGATTCAATCCAGATTCCCAATATCCTTTGCTAGTGATGTTAATGAATGGAAACTACGTTTAACAGGAAAAGTTCTTTTACCAAAACCGGATATGTATCCGGCTCATCTATTTCTTGAAAATGCAGAAAAACATAAAATCATTGATATTGGTACCGTGTCAAATGAGAAACTTTTTGAAATAATATTTGATGTAACAGAGCCTATGTTTTCTATTGGTTCCGCTACGAGAGAACTTTTTTTAAACTCTGATCGAGTTGTTTGTCCTGAGGATTATGGAATCAGTAATGATACTCGGCAATTGCTATTGCAATTGGGAAGTCTCGAAGAAATATCTGGTTATAAGGATTCTACTTTGGTTTTGCAACGCGATGATAAAGTCAATCGAATAGAACATTCATTTCCAGATATTGATGGCTGGATTACTAAACGTTTTCCTGTCTCGTTCCTAGGATCTGGGGATATCTGGAAACTGCGAATAAAAGGAAAAGTCTTGCTTCCGAAAGAAAGTTGGTATCCTGCCCATATTTACTTTGAAAATGAAAAAGGAGAAAAGATTCTTGATGCTGGAATCGTGAAAGATAATAAAGAATTTTTATTAGAGATATCTATGAGCGAATCTTTGTTGGCTTCTCAATCTTCAAGAGTATTATTCTTGAATTCGGATAAAGTTTATTGTCCTTATGATTTAGCTTTGAGTGATGATCGACGCGAACTTTTATTAGTTATGGATGAGATTTCGGTTGTCCAATTGCCTTAGGACCACACCAAAGGGCAAACCAAATTAAGGAAATATCGGAGTCAAAGAGTCGGCTTTATTCATCTTTTCCCATTCTCAAGTACAAAAGTTTTGTTGTGTGCATGCAATTACTCTTGTAGCGGATTTTCCGTATACAAATCGCATTAAGTAAAGATATATCAAGGTAATAGCGTTTTTTTTCGTATAATTTGTAGCCACTAATATATTATAAATAATTAAAATAATACTTGTAATATTGAATTATATCTGGTATAATAGTAGCTAGAATGTACGTAGACATCTGCCACTATAAACAAAAAGGAAAAACTCGGACTCGGGCCCTCTTGCGAACCTCCTATCGCCAGAATGGTCGTGTAAAACATAAAACGATTGCCAACCTCTCCCAATGTTCTCCACAAGAAATCGAAGCCATTCGCTTGGCGCTCAAACATAAAAATGATCTCACTTCCTTGCAGCATCATTTATCTACTACCGTTAAAACTGAGCAAGGCCTTTCCGTCGGCGCGGTTCACACTCTCCAGGAAGTGGCCAAGCGGTTAGGAATAAAACAAGCCTTGGGACGCAGTCGACAAGCTCTTCTGGCTCTCTGGTTGATTATGGCGCGTATTATCGATCAAGGCTCGCGCCTCTCCGCCGTGCGTTTAGCAACCCAACATGCGGCTTGCGATCTACTTGGCCTCGACTCGTTCAACGAAGATGATTTGTACGATACCCTCACTTGGCTGTCCGATACTCAACAGGCCATTGAGGATCGCTTGTACCATCAAAAAAAGAGAACGCGACCCCCTCAGATGTTTCTCTACGATGTCACCAGCAGTTATTTGGAAGGCCAATGCAATGAACTGGCTGATTATGGGTATAACCGGGATGGGAAAAAAGGCAAAAAGCAAATAGTCATTGGTTTATTGACCGATGAAGAAGGGGATCCGGTTTCAGTTCAGGTTTATAAAGGAAACACATCGGATAGCAAGACCTTTTTAGACCAGGTGCAAAAAGTGAAAGATCGCTTGGGGGTAGAGACGGTTACGATGGTTGGTGATCGAGGGATGATCAAGAGCGCCCAAATTGATAATCTCCCCGAACGTTTTCACTATTTAACAGCTTTGACCAAACCTCAAATTCAAACGTTATTACATCAGGATATATTGCAGATGGAATTGTTTGATGAAGATGTATGTGAGGTGCAAGTGGATAGTATCCGATATGTGCTACGACGCAATCCAATTCGGATGAATGAAATCGCACGCAATCGGAGCGATAAACAAAATTGTATTCAACAGGTTCTTGTTAAGCAAAATGCCTACTTGCAAAACCATCCCCGCGCCAGGATTTCGACAGCTTTGAAGAAAGTCAACGACAAGATTGAACAATTAAAACTGAGTAAGTGGTTGTTGGTTGAAGCAAAAGATCGAGTTCTGGTTTTAAGGATTGATCAAGATGTTTTGCAGGAAATTGCTCTCTTGGATGGCTGCTATGTTATCAAAACGGATATGCCTAAGGAAGGGATTTCCGCTCAAGAGATTCATGATCGATACAAAGACTTGGCGCAAGTGGAAATGGCATTTCGCACAATGAAGACCGCCTATTTGGAAACACGACCGCATTATGTTCGCAAAGAAAAACGAACCCGTGGACATGTCTTCTCGGTGATGCTGGCCTATAAGATTATTCGTTATTTGAAGGAAAGATGGGCATCGTTGGACATCACAGTTGAAGAGGGCGTCAATGAGTTAGCATCGATTTGCGCTACTGAAGTAAAAGTGGGAGAAGTCGAATATCAAACGGTTCCTTACCCCAGACCGATGGGGCAAGATCTGATCCAGGCCTTGGGTATTACGCTTCCTAGAGCAGTTCCATCTAAAGGGATCAAAGTAGCCACTAGAAAAAAATTGACGCCTCGCAAGTAAGTTCTTGCTATTCAAATACATAAATGCCAATTCTATATTCTTTTATTATGGAAGATCCGATGTATATCACCTATAATGGACCCCAAAAACTAGACAGGAGGTCCACCAGTTTGGAGGTCGGATTATGCCTGGAGGCCTTGGAGGAGGCTCTTCAACGAGGCCGCCCGGAAATTTTCAACAGCGACCAGGGCGTGCAGTACACGAGCCTGGAATTCACCGGGCGGTTGGAAAAAGAGAACGTTCGAATCAGCATGGACGGTAGAGGTCGGGTATTCGACAACATCATGATCGAGCGCTTGTGGCGTAGCGTCAAATACGAAGAGGTGTATTTGAAAGATTACGAGAGCGTGCAAGAATGCCGGAGTAGGTTGGCGGCGTATTTGGAATTCTATAATCAAGAACGGCTTCATCAGTCGTTAAAATATAGGACGCCGTTGGAATGGTATCGCGGGAAGCGTTCAAGAATTCACTAAAAAAGAAAAGAGAAAAAAGCATGCATCTCCAGAAACGGACTCAAGGGAAATAGGGCAACTCCAGTCGGCCTACGGCCTCCTTGCGTTGCCCCATTTCCCTCCGGCCCGAGCCTGGGAAATCCGATCGCAAAACAAAATCGGTTTCTACCTTATTTTTTCATTTTTCTGTCTTGACAATGGAGGCCACTTTATTATGATCTCATGGTTAATTCATTGAACTTCCGAATTGAAAATGATATACTTATTAATAACACTGTCTTAACAATTCTATTAATTAAAATAGGTTCTTAGTCACTATGGAAGATATTTATCTAAGTTGTCCATGGCTGGAAGGCGGTTTTTCTTTTGGAATAAATTGCATCAATGTATGTTGTATTTCGCATAGTGGGGATAAAGGAACTCCTTTTTTATGTGACTATGATGGCGGTGATTTTCCCTATGAACATGTAATATCAACCAAGAACGGAATAATAAAAAAACTTAATAATGATGAACTTACACCATGCACTGGTTGTCAATATTTAAATAAGCGCAAGTGGGATAAACTATTTTTCCCTTTTAACATGATTGCAATAAACCATTTTATTGAATGTAATTTAAGATGTAATTATTGCTATTCTTCTAATCCCATATATACAATAGGCGTTTCAGAGAAACCGTATATATTAAAAGATGCTTTTGATACCATTATAAGTGAAAATCTACTAGATCCAAGTTCTATCGTTATATGGGGAGGTGGAGAACCTACAATATATCCAGAATTCACTGAAATATTGAAATTATCAGCCCAGTATAATATTAAAACTCAGATATTCACTAACTGCACCACAAGACTGGTAATTATTGAAGATTACTTAAAAAAAGGTATAATAAATCGGATTGTTTGTAGTGTTGATGCTGGCAACAGAGAGACTTATATAAAAGTAAAGGGAAAAGATAGATATGATATTGTTTGGGAAAACATTGCGCAATATATAAAAATATCCAGCAGTGAATCTGTGATAGTAAAATATATTTTTCTTGATGAAAATAAATCCAAGAATGACATTGAAATGTTTATCGATGTTTGTAAGAATAACAATGTTAAATATATTACTATAGAAGCTAATTTTTATGATTACGATTGTTATAATGGGGACATTCCAGATGATTTGATTGATAAAATGTCTTACATGGCCTTTTTAGCAATGATTAATGGTATTCATTACAATGTTGGAAATTACATCGGAAATAGTAGTTATCTGCGAATAAAATTTAAATCTATTGAGTATTGTTTTGTTAACGAAATTTCGTTAACAAAACAGATATTTGATGAAATTTATAAAACTTTTTTCCCTTCCGCATATGAATTATTAAAACAAGGCGAAAAAGTATCTTCACTTGCAGAATGGATTGACAACAGAGATCACTATATAAAAAATCTCAGCTACTTAAAAAAACAATTGAAAGAAAAAGAAATATTTATTAATTCTCAAAACAAAATGATTGTAGACAAAGAGAATTTTATTAATTCGCAAAACAAAATGATTAGAGAAAAAGAGAATTTTATTAAATATCAAAATATTATGGTTCAGGAAAAGGAATGGGAAACAATAAAACTGAATAATTTCATCAAAAGGATAAGAACAAGGCGACGTTCAAGAATAATAAGATTTTTTTGGTCTCTAATACCCAATAAGTATATGAATATTTATAATATATTAGAAAAAAAGAACCTAGTTATAAAAGAATATGAAGAAAAAGTAAATCGGCTGAAGAATACTAGCAAAATTCTTAAGAGAAATATAAAAAATATTCATAATCAATTACGAAATAAAGAAAAGTTCATAAAACAACAAAATTATATGATTCTTGAGAAAGAAGAGAAAATTATTGAACAGCATAAAATAATCGGTTCTATAAAACGCTAAATGGCTCACTTTTAGAACGCTGTATACACTTGGCGCTTTCTCTCTTTTTTCAGCCGTTGTTCTCATTCCTTTTTTGGCGATTGCTACGGTTGAGATTTTGTCGCCTAATTGTTCCAGTTGGTCGCAGTCTTTATAAAATCCTTTATCCGCTGCTAAAACTGACGACAATTCTCCAAATAAATTTTTATGACTTTCAAACTCAGGTTATAATAAGTCGACATCCTCTTTTCTTTTCTCCAGAACTCGATAATGGATAATGAATTTATCCTCACTATGCGTCACCAAAATCTTATGTCCGGATTAGATGTCTTTACCCGCCTTACCCCGTTTCAAGAGTTCGGAATCTGCATATATGCAGGTGATGTGATTCGAATCTCAGTGCGTGAACTGTTTCCTCATTCAACTATCGAATTAAGTTATATGAACTGTTCGTAAACTTCGAATGTTGCTTTCGCGGCGTTCTCCCAAGTAAAATCTTTTGATCTTTCTAATCCTTGTTTTGATAAATTTTCCCGGATTCCCTGATCTTGGATTATCTTATACATGGCTTCAACAATCGAGGCTTGATTGGTCGGGTCGATGCACAGCGCTGCATCACCAGCGATTTCACCCAATGAAGTCGTCGAAGAACAGATGACAGGAGTTCCGCATGCCATGGCTTCAAGAACGGGGAATCCAAATCCTTCTAGAAGAGATACATTGATGGCGGCCAGAGCAGACTGATTTAGTTGGACGATATCATTATCCGAAACATCTTGTAGAAAATGAACTCTCGTTTCCAGGTTCATTTGATTTATTGTTTGGAAAACCTCATTATCTTTCCATCCCCGGCATCCTGCGATGACTAGGCAAGCATCGGAATCATTAACAGAATGAATATACTCCGAGAAAGATCGAATGAGCCGTACAAGGTTTCTTCGTGGATTCAATGTTGCAACGCATAAAAGAAAATGAGGAGAAAATAGAGCATATCGGTTCGATAATGTTTGGGCTAGTTCTTGCCTATTCGGTGCCGGAGTGAACCGATTGTGATCTATTCCCTCATATATAGTAGTCAATCTGGACTGAACGTGGGGGAATTTTGCTAGAATCTGCCCGGCTGAATATTGTGAAACAGCAATAATCATATCCGCCTTATTAATCGCGTGCCTCATAAGCAGTTGAGCCGCGATGACATCTCTATATCTACAGAATTCGGGATTGGTTATGGGAATAATATCATGAATCGTTACGATTAAAGGTTGTGTTTTCTTGAAAGAAGGAATGGATACGCCATCAATAGCATGAAAAATCGCAGGATTGTGTTCGCGGAGAATTTTAGGCAGCGTCAGTAGCCACCATTGTTGCCTGAAGCGCTTGTACGTTTGTATCTGTTTCCATTTGGGAGGTAGTTCCGGCATTCGTGATTGATAGGTCTCTTGTTGCCTGGCGTATTGGGGAATTGATTCGGGGAGTTTATTACTAATTAAGAGGAACTCTTGGTCATTATAGAGTTGAGCAAAGGAACGGACGAGTTCAAAAGTGTATGTTCCAATTCCTCCAGTTGCGCCTAAGAAACTTGCGTCAAGTGCGATCTTCAATTTTTGGATATCCTGTAATCCGTTGCTAACATGCGATGTAAAAAACTATAGATTGAAAAATTATACTATATCCACTATATATTTCTTTTGTTCTTTTCAACAATTCCTGATTAATGAAGATAGCATATTCCAATGAAATCGGCCTGTAGTTACTAGTTTAATCGTTTGCCTGTGCCAATGAATACCGGCCACCCTCGAAATCCTGGTTAATCTGGGTGATTTATAATATACGAAATCCTTAGCTAACAGCGCCCCGTTCAACGAAATGAGGCCGTTGTCCTGACACAATAACAAACCACCCGCAATATGAAAATGGGAAGAGCCTAAGCAGCGGTTTTGTGGTAAAATTGATTGTGTTGGCCAATGGGCGAAAAAACGAACAATGGCTGAACGTGGCAGCTCGTACACTGACCTCTTCAAAACCACTCGTTCGTAATGCGCGAACAATCTTACGGGGATTTACTGGTCCTTCATCCTCTATTTCGCCGTAGGGATTATTGAAAAGATATTTGATCGGCCTGGTAAGCACATTGAGCGGGTAATACATTGACGGTTCCATTATAAAAACACGCCCTCCCGGCTTGGTCACATGGTAGATCGCAGAAAGAAATTCAGAATAATACTCTTCAGGATAGTGATGCAGGAACAAAGAAGAAAGAACGCAATCAAACGTCTCAGGCAAAAAACACAAATCCTTCACATCGCATTGTATTTTCAAGAAACGATTCGTTTCGTTCCTTAAAGCATCATGCGATATATCAATTCCAATGGTATTAATAAAATTGCCATTCAAATATTTTACATCATCACCGACGCCGCATGGCGCCGCCAAAAGAATCGATCCTTCTGGAAAATTGGAAGTGATCAAATCAGCTAATTGCACGCGGGGGAATTCATAATTAAAAAGAATACGATCCATAGAATAAAAAAACGGATTATGCCATAACCGATTTTTGTGGATGGTTTGCTGGTACCATTCTCGTTCTTTACCAATCTTCTCTTTATAATCCATAGAGGTTCTCCCATTTGAGATTAAACCATTGTAACCAAAGATGCTTTACAAATCCATCAATCCGGCAAAACTGTATTGCTCCAGTCGGAAATGGTTGGGGAGGCCTTATTTTGAGATTATTTCATGCGGTTGACTTGGTACAAATCCATAATAAAACAACTTTTTATATTTCTGAATCTCATTAACCTTTTGTTCAATATTGAGTGCATTGATACCTATAGATTTATACAATGAAAGCAATTCCATTAATACTGGTAGGTTATCAGGCTTGATAATTAGAGTTTCCTCTAATATTTGAATTGCTTTTTTATTATCTCCTTTAATTTTATATAAATAAGCCAGATTTTGTAAAGATTTAACACTCCTGGGATGTATTTCTAAGGTTTTTAGGACAATCTTTTCTAATTCATCATTTCTTTTTGTCAACAAATAAGCCACTTGCAGAGTTTCCATAGTCTTTAGATTTTTTGGATACTTAAGGACGAATTGTTCTGCGATTTTAACAATGTAATCAACATGTAAATTTTGAGGTATCATGAAACCTATTAAAAATTCTAGATTGTCAATGTCAATATTTCGTTTCATTATCGTCACACCTTTGTACTCACGTGTTATTGCTGAAATTGCCCCCTTAGTATTGCCTTCATCAATAAGGTAATATAGATAATGTCGGAATGGTCTAATTTTAGTTGGCGATAAAATAGCGCTTTTATACCAAATTTGTTTAGGATTCGTGAATTCAAGATTTCTTAGAAATGTAAATATAGATAAGTTGAATAAATAAATAAAAATAATAGTTACTATAATAAATTTCGCTTTTTGTTTTTTCCACATATGTAAATAATAAAAAGCAAATCCAAAAAGTAGAGAGATTCCAATCATAGGTAAGTAAACTCTTCTTTCTGCAGCTAAATCAAATAAAGGAATGAACGATGATGTTGGGGCTAATGTTATAAACAACCAAAATATGGATAGTGTTATTATCGGTTTTCTTCTTCGCATCCATAGAGAAATAAATACTAAAAAGAAAAGAACAAGAAATGATTTCAGGAAAAATGCAGAGTAGATAGAATTAATTGTTACCACTTCCGGATCGATATTTAATTTTATAGGATATAAAATCCGTGGTATGTAATAAAAAGCAATTACACAAATTTGACTTAATAGATTTTCAAAAGGGGTTCGTATTTCAATATCAGGGAAATTGAAAAATCCTCCCATTAAGAACTTTCGAATCAAGAAATATATGAAATATCCGGCAATTACAGGAAGGAATATCACAAATAATCTCTTAGATATAAAAATCCAATTTTTTTTATATGAAATCCAAATAGTTAATAAAAAAATAAAAGGTAGAGTGACAATTGTTTCCTTTGCTCCTACACCTATAAATACTCCTAGAATAATTAAAATCGAAATAATAAGTAAATCATAAAGCGAATTCCAAATTGTTGATTCATTTTTTATCAGAATGTGAAATTTATGAATTGATGAAAAATAAAAGATCAAAAAAACAATTGTGGCCAATTGACCGGAACGAGATATTATATAAGTAACGGTTTCAGTATTGATAGTATGCACTGCAAAAAAGAGGGCGGAAAAAAATCCTACATCAAAGTATTTATTGCCGTTGTTTTTAGGAAAATTCAAAATCTCCCAGATTTTATTAGTGATTATATAAACCAAATATGTGACCGCTATATGAAAGAAAACATTGGTGAGATGAAATCCATAAGATTGTCCTGAATAGATAAACCAATCAACTGCTAATGTGATTTGAACTAAACCACGACCTGTAAAATACATTTTCATGATTTCTAAAATATTTGAAAGTTGATGTATTCTAGGATTATCCAAGATGGAAACAAAATCATCAAAATAGAATGGAGCAAACAAGGAAGGAAAATAAATTATCAAGATCAATATAGCCAATACTAGAAGTTTCATTTTAACGATGAGGCTGTATTGAGGGCGAAGGAAAAACCAATCATGAAATTCATTTAAATATTTCATAGAAACTCACACCTATCCAAGGAAAAATCACAAATTGATATAGAAAAAGAACGCCATACGCCCCAATGCTAAAGTAAATTTGCATAAAAAAAGCACAGAAACGAAGTCCGATATGGTCTATTCTTCCAGTCTTATCGCTTTACATATTCTCGTTATTACAATGCAGGCAGTCACCTCTATCGGGATCGTTGTGGTCTGGGATGAAAGCAAGCAACTAAAAATCGTGACGCTCACCAATCATCAACAGTATGGAACCACCAACGCCTGATTAGAGACAATTAGAATTCCCTCCCCTGTTGTCTCAACGATAAATGCTACCATAACAAAATCCATCAATCGGTCAATAGATCATGGGGATAATTGTAGATTGATGATCTAGGTTTTATACAAGTAAATACAACAGTGATTTTATCGAGAGCCAGTTAAACCATTACTCTTCACCCCATAAATCAACATATTGTCATACAAATTGTAACATGTCTCTCTTTATTGGTCTGTAACTAATTGATATTTCAATAGTTATAATATGGATACCACCGGCTCATAACCGGTAGGTCCCTGGTTCGAGTCATGGTGGGTCCAAATTTCAGCCTTCCCCGAAAATTTGATACAAAATCCAAAGAAATAGAAATACTTAGAGCCTACCGGATAATTCTGGTAGACTTGTTGCGTGATGCGATATCTGGAAAAATAGGAGTAATTCTGGATCATGCGATGAATGTTCTTGAACGGTGCATGGGAAAATTAAATGATGATTAATTTAAAAGATATTATTTCTAGAACAAGTAAATTGATTCCCATAATCATTATTACGGGATCTGTTATATATGGAATTTCTCTTATTTCAGTGTTCACTTTTCAATTGGAATCTTGCGATGTCATTTTGTTTTTTCCACCTTGGATTTATAGCCTTCCTGGTTTTTTATTATTGATCCTATTATTTTTTAACAAGCGGGTATTATGGGGGATTGGTTTTATTCTTTTCTGGTTATGTTTTCTAGTGCTTTTTCAAGAAGAATCCAAAAGCATTATTAGAGGTTTATTTGTTCCCTGGCCATCAGCCGATTGGGTGGAGAAACAAGAGAACGGTGATGCAATTCGTATTGTTTCATTCAATTGCGCAGGCCGTGATATTGAAACGTTGATCCAAAATGAGGCCTTAAAACCCGATATAATTCTCATGCAGGAAACGGTGAATCCCGATCAAATCAATATTCTGCAAACAAAGTTATTCGGAGATAAGGCCAGTTCATATACCAGCGGCGATTCTACTATCATTGCCAAAGGTGAAGTGAATCTTTCCAAAAACCTACCGTCTCACCTGCATTATTTTCTTCCCGCCCGAATCAGGTTGCATTCCGGACGTGAAATAGAAATGATTAGTTTACATCTCCAGGCGCCGGAGAATGGTTATGATTTCTGGAATTCTTCATGCTGGCGGGATCATCAAAACAGCCGCGAGAGGCAGCAAAAACAGATTGATGAAATTTTGGTTTACATAAAAGATATTCCTCCAGAAATTCCACTAATCATCGGTGGTGATTTTAACGTCCCGGCAGGGAACAGAATCCTGCAACCTCTACATGACAAACTTCAGGATTGCTTCGCCTTGGCTGGCATTGGTTGGGGCAATACTATGCTTAATGATTTTCCGGTTATGCGCTTTGATCAAATCTGGGCAAGTGGGCATTTCCAACCACAAGCCGTGGTTGCGAAGCAAAGCCAGGCTTCTGATCATCGGATGGTGGTTTGTGACTTGATCACTAAAAGGTAGTTAGATAATGATTTCGTTTATCCATAGTTTTCGAGTGGAGACGGCCCTGGGCGACCTTACTGAGAATGCTTTTCACATATACGTCTAATTTTCAGACAAAAAACACTGAGTTCATTATTTGGAACATATAAAAGCCCGAAAATCAAAAAAAGCGTCCTTGGTGATACGAATCCATAACGAAGCATATGAATCAATTCTACGAAACGATTAGTATCCAAACCTACAGCAGTATAGTGCGTGCCCAAAACTGCTGCAGAACATGCCAATGCAAATATTTCATTGATATAAATATCAGTTTCTTTATGTAGTGAGATGGGTTTTAACTTTTTTATCCAGAATGTTATGAGGGATGCATGTTTAATATGATTGGGAGCTTGGTATTTTCCGATATCACGCTTGTAATGCATAACAATCTCATCAATTACATCTGCAAGATAATAAAGTTTACAATTTAATCGTTTTTCTAAGATTCCAAGTTTTGCAATTATCCATTGTTTTGAAAATTCGAAATGCTCAGATCTATTTGTAGTGTTAGTTTTAGATTTTTTCATCCCTTTCGCCTTCCAAAATTTTCATAGCAGAACGAAGATCATCACCATGAGCATCAAAAAAATCATCAAAATTTTGATCGGCCTGTTCTTGGGTTAAATACTCTTCTTTGTTCGGTGTAGTAAGACTACTTGCTATTTTATTTCGGTTGGACTCGGTTGATGTTTGGATATTTTCCGCCATCTAACCTTCTCCCTTCAAGTCGTAATAATGCATGATAAATATTACTTATTTAGATTTCATTCAAATAAGATTAGAACTCACAAAAACTAAAAGTCAAGAGGAATTATCGATACTGTCGCTTCTTGCCGCACTGCGCAATAGATCAGTAACCCAGGACGCCATTTTCCGTTTAGGGCAGGTCATCATTTCCAACCACAAGCCGTGGTTGCGAAGCAAAGCCAGGCTTC
This sequence comes from bacterium, assembly GCA_963662285.2. Lineage (GTDB taxonomy): Bacteria > Hinthialibacterota > Hinthialibacteria > Hinthialibacterales > Hinthialibacteraceae. The sequence continues at coordinate 727,646 of CAXXMV010000002.1, read as the reverse complement.
TGATGATCGGATGGTGGTTTGTGATTTAGAGTATTCAAAAGAAAATGGTTAATAAATCACCGAAACGTGACTTGAAGTCACGTTTCGGATTTTAAATAATTTTTTCAGTATCGCTCTAAATCAACTAAAACAACGACCAGTCAGAAACTGTTGTGCCAGGAGGAGCAATGTCGAGAGACAGTACATGGCGGTCTTCAGGATTCTGGGTTGTTCCGCTTTCTTCCCATACTACCAGGAATGTTCCGGTTTGAGGGTTGGCTGCCACTACTGGATGTTTGGATTCATCGTAATAGCGTTGCTCGGAATCGCCAGTATTATCATCACCATCATCAAAAATCAGAAATTCAGGACCATTTAGAGAACCATCGCGGTTTATGAATCTACCATAGATATCGGCGAAAGCGAATTCACCGCTGGGATCGCCTTTCCAAACCACAAGATAAATTTGTGATGTGGGATTGTAATCAATATCCTGGCGCAGGGTGTAGGGCGTATCGGCTTCAATAGGAATCGGATCGCCGATAAGTGAACCATCCGCCGCGACGATTTGACCGATAGTGTCGGTTCTCGATTTGATAACTGCCGTATCTGAATAACCAATCCGTTCATCCCAGACAATCAGGAACTGATCATCATCAGGATTATAAGCGACGCGGGGGGACTCTTCGGCGAAATCCTGATCCCGGACGTAGATAATATCGCTATCAGCTTCAGCATAGTTCGATATCAATACGGCGCTTAAATTCTCGCTGCCAGTGTTACGAATCGCGCGGTCTTCCCAGGCCATGATATAAATATTGCTTTGACTGGACCAGGCGATAGTAGGATTGGTTCCCGGACCGAGTTGATCGCTTATGAGATCGAGTTCCAGATCAGGCAGAAGAATTTGAACTAACATAGGATCATCGAGTCCGACGATATAACGGTCTTCAGTAGAATTATAAGCCACTGAAGCCACACGGGCGCGTCCTCCGGGATCAAAGAAGGTTGGGCCGCCGCTGCGTCCCAGTTCGACTGTGTCGCCCACTGGCTGCCCTGCAGCAGAGACGCGTTGCGCTAAAACGATATAGTCGCTTTTACGCCGCGCCACTAATAAATATTCATTAGCGGTGCTGTTGTAAGCAATTTCCGGGGCTTCGATGCTTTCGCCTCCAGTTAACAAGATGACAGATTCGACAATAGGCTTTCCTATGGCATCAGCATCAATCACAGCGCCGGCAATATCATATATGTCATCGCTGAAAACATTTTCCCAAACCACTAAAAAGTTGTTATCGGTTGAATTATAAGCCACGTCGGGAAACTGTTGGGGTAATGGCGCTGAATAAGACGGCGATACTGCTGCATAACAGAAAAGCATTAGACCTGCACATAAAAACTTAGATAAATCAATTTTGTTCATGAGAATACCAAATCCTTCCTGATAGAAATTAATACTACAGGAATATAATACATCAATTATGCTTAGAACAGAAACAAAATTTAAAGGAAACGAGTTAAAGGGATATTTCCAGGTGAAAACTAATTAATGTGGAGAGAGGTAAAATAGCGGTTAAGTTCTTTTGGTTCATCGATAGAATTGGGAAGAAGAGTGATATGCATTGCCACCGGCAATACATCATCGAAGCGTTCGAATTCTTCTCCGACCATGAAAAAGTATCCTTCATCTGAATCAAGCGGCTGATCATAAAAATCAATCTTTACCGGTATATTACGAAATTGCGTAATAGATTTGTATTCATCCAGGATATCATCTTTAGAAGGGATCGACTCAAGTTTAAAGAACATTTCCAGAAACTTGGTCAGGCGATCCAGTGCTTTGTTATATTCATCACGCCGTTTGCTCATTTATGTGATCCGTTAAAAATCGGTTACGAATTTTTTTCTATTATAATTATAGCAGAGTAATCTGTGAAAATATCTTTGGTTATAGCGGTTAACAAAAATATATATGCATTGAAAACTTTAGATTTGTTAAAAGTTCCATCTTTGGGGGACTTTTAACAACCGCATTAACGCACGTTGTTTTGAGAATCGCTCTAACTGTTGATAAAAATAAAGACAAGAGGGGATGATAGTTGTTTTTTTGAATCTCCCCAATGCCTATGATATGGCGATTATATAAATCAGGAGATATTTATTTAATCATGTTTACGTTACCTTCGCCAATATGCAACCCCAAAAAAAAACCCTCTTTTGGGGATTAAAAGAGGGGTCTGCCATTGGGGAGTGGATTGTTACTAAAATTCCTGAAATTCTATGTTTTCTTTTTCACTCTTCATTCTATTAGAATGTCCTTCTTCTTTTGGGTGATTATCCCACGATTTAACAGTGGGTTTTGTATATCCTAATCGTTTTTCAGGTCGGATTACCGGATGAGCATTGTATGGTTGCCTTAAGACTTGTGGAGCGCTATCGCTATTGATTTTGAATTTGCTGATCATTTCTTGCAAAGATTGCGCCTGCGCAGAAAGTTCTTCACTGGCTGATGCGGTTTCTTCACTAGTGGATGAATTTTGCTGAGTCACCTGATCAAGTTGCTGCATAGCGGTTTGGATTTGATTGGCCCCGTTAGCTTGTTCAATGCTGGAGTCGGAAATCTCACGGGCAAGCCGGGATGCTTCATTCAAAGCCTCTGCGACTTCAGCTGCGCTCTTTTGGATTGCAGATAATCCTGCGTTGGAGGCATAGGCCATACGGCTGCCTTCCTCAATTCCCTGGCTGGATTTCTCGATTTTACCGGCTATGTCTTTGGCCGCAACCTGGCTGCGTTCGGCCAGTTTGCGCACTTCGACGGCCACTACCGCGAAACCTTTACCCGCTTCACCAGCGCGAGCTGCTTCGATAGCTGCGTTGAGCGCCAACAGATTGGTCTGATCAGCAATGTCCGTGATAAGGTCGATAACATTGACGATCTCCTTGGAACTTTCCTGAATCTCTTTCATGGATAAGCCCAGCGCCTGTACTTGCTCGATTCCCTTTTCAGCGGTTTTCAATGATTCCATAGACATTATAGTAGCTTGATTGACTTTCTCATCCGTATTTTTGGCGTTTTGAGCGTTTTGTTCGATGGAGGATGAAAGTTCTTCTATCGAAGCGGATGTTTCTTCGATACTAGCCGCCTGCTCGGTTGCGCCATTGGCCAGATTCTGAGAAGCAGCGGAAAGTTCTTCTGAACTGGCCGCCACCTGTTCGGCGCCCTGCTGAATGCCTTGCATTGTTTCACACAGGTTTTTGGACATATCGTTAAGCGCACTGCCCAACTGCCCGATTTCGTCTTTTTGATCCAGGTCGATTTGTTGAGATAAATCGCCGCTGGCAACAATCTGCGCAAAGGATAATCCTTTACGTATTGGCCCAAGAATGCCTTTAGCAATAATGGTGGCTAATGCAATTCCAATGATGATGGCCAGGATACTGATGATAATAACAGCTAGACGCGTCTTGGTGGCTGCCGCTAACATCTGTTCGTCGGTCATGATGTGATCAGTAATTTCCTGATGCACCTGAGCCAGGAGGCTCTTGACTTCGTCTAGCGCCGGGACTGTTTGCTGCGCATAAATCGCCTTAGCTTCCTGCAGTCCGGATAATTGAGCGTCATGCCAGCTAATAATTGCATTGATGTCAGTTAAACATTGCTGCGCAGCAGGTTCTGTATTTTCATTGTAATACTGAATGGCTTCAACGCGCTTGCCTTCAACCAATAGTTTCTCGATTTGTTCTGCGCTTTGATGGAGTTTGTTATGTGGAGTTTCTAATGCGTGGATCGCAGCAGCCAGTTCCGGGCTTTTCAGGAGGAGTGCTTGCGTTTCAGGAGAATACATCCATTGGCCAAGGGAACACTGATTAGGATCCATCTGAACGCCGAGTTTAGTTATGGTTTGGTCGATAAAAGCATCTTTGACTTTATGGGTCCAGGAGAGGTGATCGGTTTTCTTTTCACGTAAAAAACCACCTAATTGCTGATCCGCATCGGTATACTTTTGGGCGATGCCAATGGCTGATTGGTGCAATTTATGATGCGGTTCTTCAATCTTAGTTAATATGGCTTTTAAGGATGGAACAAGAGTCTCCGCATGTATACGGCCTTCTCCATAATACCATTTGCCAAAACCACATAGATGATCATCCGTTTGCACATGTAATTCGTGCACCGTATCATCATTGAGCAACTTATTAACATCACCGGCCCAATTAAGATGATCTACGGTTTTTTGAACCATGTCAGCTTTTATCTTATTTCCTTCAATAACTTGTGTTGCATTGTCAACTATTCCACCGATACCCTGGATAGACCAGACTCCAACAATAGTCAACATAATCAATACTGCGCCGAATCCAACTGCGAATTTCTTACTTAATTTCAAGTTTTTCCATTTCATGTTATTGCTCTCCCTAGATATTTTGAATTTCGCTTTTCGTTGTCGGGGTGTATTTAACTCAATTACTATGCCAACAAATGCATATTTAAAATCAGAGAGATATCAATCGGTTAGCCATGTGACTTTATGCAGCTTGTTACATATTTGGAATATGGATTACTTATTATTGCGTAATATATAAATTATTTAGTTAACTTATTTATATCAATAATGTTATGCTTAATGAAGTTAAATTATTTCCCGTTCATGAAACTAATATTAATAAAATTATATTTTATTAATATTATGACGATATAAACTCTCTATAATGCATGTTTGAAAGTAATCGTAATAGTCACAGTTTTTATTTCTGTAACTGTTAATGCTAAAAAATATTCACAATAATAAAAGTTTATATGTTAAATGCTGTATCTTGACTCATCTTGCAATGATTTACTATTTCATTTACTAGAGCGTTCCTGAAATTCTTTTATTATCACATCTAACTGTCGAAAAAATATCCTTAATAGGTTAACCACTTTTATATGAATAAACAGACAAAAAAAGCCCCTCTTTTTGGAGATCAAAAGAGGGGCTTGCTATTGGGTTACGAATTAAATCTAAAATTCTTGAAATTCTATGTTTTCTTTTTCACTCTTCATTCTATTAGAATGACATTCTTCTTCTGTGTGATTATCCCACGAGTCAGCAGTGGATTTTGTATATCCCAATCGCTTTTCAGGACGAATTACAGGATGAGCGCTGTAAGGTTTTCTTTGTGTTGATGGCGTACCATCACGATTGATCTTGAATTGATTAACCAGTTCTTGCAAAGATTGCGCTTGAGCAGAAAGTTCTTCGCTTGATGAGGCCGTCTCTTCACTAGTGGAAGAATTTTGCTGCGTCACCTGATCGAGTTGCTGAATAGCAGTTTGAATTTGGTTGGCGCCGTTTGATTGTTCGAGGCTGGAATCGGATATTTCACGGACGAGTCGGGATGCTTCATTCAACGCTTCTGCGACATCAGTAGCGCTCTTTTGGATCGCCGATAATCCTTTGTTAGATGCAATAGCCATACGGCTGCCTTCCTCAATACTCTGACTGGATTTCTCAATTTTCCCGGCGATGTCTTTGGCTGCAATCTGGCTGCGTTCAGCCAGTTTGCGCACCTCCACGGCCACTACTGCGAATCCTTTACCCGCTTCACCCGCACGAGCCGCTTCAATGGCTGCATTGAGCGCCAGTAAATTAGTCTGATCGGCGATGTCGGTGATCAGGTCAATAACATTAACAATCTCTGCGGAACTATCCTGTATCTCTTTCATCGACAGACCCAACGCCTGCACCTGCTCGATTCCCTTTTGAGCGATATTCAATGATTCCACTGACATTTGGGCGGCTTGATTGACTTGATTATCCGTAGCTTTCGCGTTTTGGGCATTTTGTTCGATAGAGGATGAAAGCTGTTCTATTGAAGCGGAAGTCTCTTCGATGCTGGCGGCCTGTTCGGTTGCGGCATTAGCTAGATTCTGGGAAGCGGCGGATAATTCTTCTGAACCGGATGACACCTGTTCCGCGGCTTGTTGGATACCGCTGATAACTTCACTTGTCTTATCAATCATTTGATTCAAAGCACTGGCCAATACGCCAATCTCGTCTGTGGAATCAACGTCAATCTTAACAGTTAAATCCCCTTCCGCTACGCGTTGAGCGGCTTCGACGCCTAATAACAATGGTTTTGTTATTGCTCGGGTAATAATAAAACCTAATACAATTCCAATAATAATCGTCGATAAGATAAATAACAATGAAATTAGGTTTGCCGAGCTGATAGCGTTTTCCATTTTTATTTTTTGGTCTGCGCGAAGGGCTTCACATTCTTGCTCCAAGGTTCTAGCGGAATCCACCATCACATTGTCTTCGATCAATTTTTTATCATTGGCGAAAACCCATGAATCAAAGGCTGTTTTATATTGTTGCGCCGCAGTTTTAACTTTAGCCAATTGATTTTTATTAGTTTGATCCTTAAAACGGTTGTTAAGATCATCACAAAGTACGAGCGTTTCATTAAACTTGGATTCAACTTTATCAAGAGAATCTTTATCAGACCGCAGCATGAAGTTTTTTTCATCGCGGCGCATCTCCAATGCGAATTTGATAAGCCGGTTGGCGGCGTCGGCTTTCCATAGGCGATCCGTGCGCACTTCTACCGTATCGTTCTGTTCCTGAGCGAGTTTGGCCTTTTGATCCTGACGTATATTTTCACATTCTTCTATAAAGGCGCGCGCATTGGTAACCATCGTCTGTTCCAACAAAATTTGTTGTTCACGCAGATCCACCCAGGAAGCAAAAGCCTTTTCGTACTTTTCGGTTTCCGCTTTTACTGCGATCATCTGATCGATATTTACTTGCTGTTTAAATTTAGCCTGAGTCTCTTTTATTTGGGCGTAAATATCTTGGATTAATTTTGCATGTGCGCTTTTTGAGGTTTCATCCTTTCGAAGCATGTAATTTTTTTCTTGCCGCCTGGCATTCAAACTGTATTTGAGGATACGGTTGCCATCGTCGGCCGTCCCTATACGGTGAACGACATTCTTCAGTCCGTTATATCCAACATATCCCACCACGATTGAGATTGCGATTAGAAGCCCAAAGCCTATACTGATTTTTCTGCTAACTGATAGATTCTTCCAACTCATTTCAATTCTCCTTTGGTTAATTGGTATTAAATTTCAAGAAATCAATCCGCTTCTAGAAGCGGAAATTAAAGCCAGTCATCAGCATACTGTCCGAATCCCATGAGTTATTCTTGAGCCGATTAGTTTCTATCTGATATCCTATTTCCCAAGTCATTACGCTGTTCAAAGGAATGTTAAAACCTGCGCCAAAACGATGACGATTAAATTTATCCACCACCGAGTCATAGTTGAATTCATTTGAAAAATACATCTTGATTGGACGTCCAGAGATATTGATTGGCAATGGATGACTGAAAGAAATTTTGGGACGGAAACGTTCGGAAATATCGTCTTTATCTTCCAGGTCTCGCAAGTCCATACGACACTGGAATTTGAATGACCATCCTGAATCAAAGATATTTTTGCGCGCGTAGCCCAGATCGAAATGATAACGTTCTTCATTGGCGCCGGGTTCATAATCTACATGCTGCCAAACCGGCATAATTGACCATCCCTCAAACCAGGGAATATCAAATTTGGTTCTATAAAGAAATCTGTGGGTGAATGATAGCAAAAATACTTCGAATAGTAGAGGTATAAAAAAGACATCCGGTCTCTTATCCTGAAAGAATGAAATCAGCGAAAAATCATCAACCAGGAGGAAACCGGATGGATGTCATTAGAATCCTCAATCGTGTTCATAAAATCAAGGGGTATGTATATGCTTCTAGCAAATTTGGTGAATGGAATGGTAAAACATCCATAGAGGTAAAAGTCCGTGCTCATGTCAAAAGCCGCCCGATATGTTCATGCTGCGGAGAAAAAGGATCAGGTTATGACAGATTAGATGCGCGCCGATTTGAGTTTATCCCGATATGGGGATTAACCGTATTCCTGATCTATGCCATGCGCCGCGTGAATTGTCACCGCTGTGGAGTGAAAGTTGAAAAGGTACCTTGGGCCGATGGTAAACATGAATTAACGCATATCTATCAATGGTTCTTGGCGAGCTGGGCCAAGCGGATGAGTTGGAGCCAAGTGGCGGAAGCATTTCAAACAAGTTGGTACAATGTTTTTCATTCGGTTGAACGGGCGGTAGAATGGGGCCGCCAGCATGTGAACCTGGAAGGAATCACCGCCATTGGAATCGATGAAATGCAATGGGGCGGCGGCCATCAGTATGTGACAGTGGTATATCAAATCAATGAGAATTGCAAACGGCTGCTGTGGATCGGGGAAAAAAGAAAGATCAAAACACTGTTGAAATTCTTCAGATGGTTCGGGGAAGAGCGTTCAAAAAAATTGGAATTTGTGTGCAGTGATATGTGGAAAGCTTATCTCAAAGTCATTCGCAAAAAAGCCAAAAGCGCGCTGAATGTATTGGATCGGTTTCACATCATGGCTCATATGAACAAAGCCATAGATCAAGTCCGCGCTGGAGAATCCCGTGAATTGAAGGCCAAGGGATTAGAACCGGTATTAAAAGGAAGTCGCTGGTGGTTTCTGAAACGCCCGGATAATTTGACAGTCAAGCAGGTCGATAAATTAGCCAACGTGGTTCGATATAATCTGCGCACGGTGAGAAGTTATCTTCTCAAAGAGGAATTTCAATTTTTCTGGGAATATAAATCAGCATGGTGGGCTGGACGCTTCATGGATCAGTGGTGTACTAAAACCATGCGCTCGCGAATCGAACCAATGAAGAAAGTGGCCAAGATGCTGCGCAACCATCGCGAACTGATTTTGAACTGGTTTCGGGCGAAAAAGGAGTTTTCTTCTGGAGTGGTGGAAGGCTTAAACAACAAGGCCAAAGTGACTACCAAAATGGCGTACGGTTTTCGAACCTACAAAGCGCTGGAAATCGCCTTATATCATACACTTGGCGATTTACCAGAACCAAATTTCACCCACAGATTTTTTTGAAGAGGCTCAAATTTAATTCCGACTCTCTGATGAAACTGAAACATACGGAAGACATCTTGGTCAAACCGATTCGCATTTTCCAGGTAGAGATTCGTGTTGTCAGGTAATCCCAGATCAGACAAATTGATCCAGAATATTTCCCAGGTCCACAGTTCAAAGTCGTGATCGGAGCCGAAAGCCATTGGCGAAAAACCTAGTGGTAACAGTATTGCAATTGCAATCCACAATACTGTTTTTCTTAAACACACATTATCCAACGAATTATTATTTCCAAGCATAATGATTTTTGCTCTCCACTTACATTAGCATATAAACCAAGACATCCATCTTTTGGGATTTTTAAAACCCCATTGATGCATGTTATTTTGAGAAGCGCCCTAATATTACAATTGGTCTATTGATCTCATACACGGTTTTCCACACTAAATGATCGTATTTTTTTTGCGGTTTGCCGAACCGGGTTTATAAATAAATCACTGTTACTACTATATGCATAAGGCATTTCGCATATACTGTGCCAACAAATTCACATGACATGTCAAAACAAAGACACCGCATCAAATAGATAGATATTGCAACTGATAACAAATATAATGGGAGTAAATCGATATAATTAAGTAGCGGGTAACAGATTTGTAAGAACCTGATAGAATTGATCTTCAAGACATACTTATATATTAGTAGTCACATAAATTACATTTAATTAATAATAAAAAAAATTATTAATTAAATTACGCTTTATGAACACAATACAAAAAATGCTGTGTAATCGGTATAGTTACACTTTTGTATTATTTGTAGCTGGATTAACTACAAGACAATATACTTATTATGCAGTATTTTGATTAGAGCGATTCTAACATGATAATTTGAGTTATTGTCGTAGTAACGCCCGGATGGGCGATTCGTAGAAATAAGAAAGGATTGGCTTCTACGAAGACCAAACATAAGAGTAAACGAACATGTTCTTGACAATCGATCTAGAATTATATTACAGGAAAGAACTTAAGGTTTTGCAGGCAATCTCGCCTGATTGGATTATCGACTGACAAAGTTGAGTGGCTTCATCCTTGGTGAAGTATTTTTCGAAGTAATTGGATGTAGTCATAAATACAACTTTTTCGTTATAGAAATAGCGTTCATTATCGGGGAGAGTGCCAAGCAGTTGCATTTCATTGGCAGTTTGCAGGAGATCATATAAACCGTAATCCTTTCCAAATATCTCAAAAATTCGCGCCATAGTCACATTCCAGTCGCTGTCTATAGTCTGTCTAACAGTATCAATCTCTTGGACAAAGAGCAATGTGGCCCCACATACATCACGAATAACCGCCAGGTCATCGGAACGTTGACGCAGCAATGCGCGGGTTTGATCTAAAAAACCGGGTTGTGTTTGTGATTGAACCAGGTACTTCTTAAGGAAACTGGCGGTCCATGCCCAATAATAATTTCTCTGGAATCGGTATATTACATGAGACCAATGATTGTTTGACACCAGTTTAGTTGCATCGGCATCAGAATTTTTATCGATTTTGGTGCAGAAGCAACGATTTTTCCCGGTAACTTCAGCGGACTGGTTAGTAAAACCAGCTTTATAAAGCGCAAAGATTAATGATTGAAACGGGAAAACGCAAACATCATCGCTGGTAAGACATATTTTATCCACACGGGGCGCAACATTGGGATTGGCCACTTCCACAAATAAGCCGCCATCTTTTTTAAGATGGTCGTGAATTTTATCGAGCACCATAACTGGCCGGGTAGATTTCTCCAACGAGTTATAGCAGAATATAAGGTTGAAATCTTCTCCTTCTTCCAGGGGAGATGCTGAAGAATCATCATCACTGTTCTGATCGAAATCGCTTAAAGATTGGATCGAAATCGCTTTAATATCCCACCCTTCTTCTTTTAATGTATCTTCAAAGAAAGGCTTATTAGCGTAAATTTCAAGAGCGCGGACTGGTTCTTTGCCAAAACCAGAAAATTGCCGCATCCATTCAAGTGGTTCTTTGTTTGATAACTTATCTCCATCGGAGTCTTCCCAGACGGAGAAAGATGAATCATCCGAAGAAGATGGGACGAGAGGATTTTGGAAAATGGTTGAGCAATCGCGGCAGATGGAGAAATACATGCGCGTATCCATAGCCCACATGCGCAATAGCTTATCTTCTTTTTCCCAATACCAAAAATCCTGATGGTTGATGCTTTGACAGACTGGACAATGAATATCATTCATTCTTTTCTTCTCCAAATAAGCCTAGTGAGAGCGATTGTCAATATAAAGTTATACTAGTGATAGTACAATAGTTTTGTTTTTTTTATCAGTATAGACGCTTGGCAATCGCTAAAGCGATTCTCACAATGGGATCGAACCAGGGAGAACCGCCAAGTCCAGCTGTTTTTTTCCTCTCGTTCCATTCTTCTTCAAAAGATCGGTTCCATAAGAACCTTATAATTATCCGAGAAGCGAGAGGAAATTTTGCGGTAAAAAGTTGGCCTGCGCCAACACTGATGTTCCGGCCTGTAGCAATACCTGATTCTGCGTGAAGATCGAGGTTTCACGGGCGAAGTCCGCATCGCGAAGCCTGGATTCAGCCGTCAATAAATTTTCCGATGCCACGCTCAAGTTAGCGATAGTGGCGTCGAGCCGGTTAGTCGCAGCGCCGAGTAGCGATCGGGTGCGGTTGATCTGATCCAATGCCTCATCAACGATAGCCAAAGCTTCATTGGCGCCTTCGAAGGTAGTAACGTCGATATTTTCGATAGTGCGTCCACTGCCTTTTCCAAAGCCAAGGTTCTGTGAAGACAGATCACCAATACTAGTGCGGAAGTTTTCGCCTGAGAACGCGCCGATCTGGAAGTTCAAAGACCGATTAGTAGTTGAAATAATCAATGTAGTTCCCGGATCAGGCAAACTGTCTTGCGTAGAAGTAATATCCAGGATGGCATCAAAATCCACAGTTAGCAACTTTGCTACACCCTCATTAAAACTACCGTTGTCGATAAACGTTACATCTTGGGCGCCGTTTTGGAAGGTGACAGCAGGACCGCCATTCAACCGGCCAACATATTCAGCGGCTGTCGCTTCGAGAATATCCTGTCCTACCGACAGATTAGAACCAAGACGGAAAACCACTTCATCGCGAACATCACCAGGTATAGTCGGTTCATCGCCAATATAATGGATTACTTCACCGGCCTCTGCACGTATGGGCGGGCCGCCATTGATACGAATGGTTGCTGATTCGGCGAATCCTTCCCGTTGCAAGATAGCGTCATCAGTTAAAGTGAACGGACTGGTAGCAGCAGAGTCGCTGTCGTTGAAGATCAGAGTGAAATTAAGTTTGGAATCATTACGCCCCAAGTCATCGATAAGACGCAATCTTCCATCAGCTGTCATAGTAAAGACGGCTGATTCAAACCGGGTCAGATTGCCATCTTCAGCAGCCACGCCGTAATCTCTGGTGCGGTGGTTTAATTCAGCAATTAGACCGGATACACTGGCGAATTGGAAATCAGTTAAATCTGCATCTGTGGCGGCGGCAATACTGAATGAATAGACCCCTTCAAAGGTAGTTCCATCAGCTTCCATGCCGCGTAGAGTAACAGTGTCGCCATCATGTATGGAAACTCCACCGGTATAAACGCCGTCAACAAATGTTCCATTGAGGAATAATCCACTATTAACATCAGCCATAATGGCATTGCGGCCAATTAAAGCGCCCGCTCGATTGCGGAATACGATGCTGCTTTCAACCGTGCGGTTTTCAGCGCCTTGGACATCTTCGACTTCAATAGAGAATTGACCGGAAGCATAAGTTGATCCAGTAATAGAAGTAACAGAGTTGCCAATCTGGCCTGATCCAGACAGAACAGAACCCGCGCCGATAGGGCCGGAGCGCGTTACGCCGAGAGCCTGGGTAACTAACATGCTGCCGCGAACCAAACGGATGTCCATGTTGGATTGATTCATGGTTTCATCTGAACTGACCATAAGCAGACGTCCACGGTTATCTCCCGTATTAGCAGCCAGTGTTACGGTTGTGCGGAAAGAAGAAGGGACGCTGGCGGTGCTCTGGACTCCAAAGAGGGACATTTCCGCCTGGTCGATGGCGTTATTAATCAATCCTAAAAGATCCTGATCAGAATTAACATTAGTACTTACGCCAACAACAGAAGCCGCTGAAGCGCTTAAAACTCCACTGAAGCGGGTTACGCCATCAGAAAGCACGCCTTCAAAAGTTATATAATCAGCATCAACGATTGTAACGCCGTTGAAATAGCCGCCAGTACCTAGAGTGTCGCCAGTAACAGCTGCGGTTCCATTCAAGCCGAAAGTGCTCGAAAAACGGCCTAACGTAACGGCGATATCAGACTGGTTTTGAACGCCGGTATTCATGGTATGAGTAACGCCATTATCGTCTTTACCGGCAATAAACATCTGAGTAGATTCTTGAGTCTGGACTATATTCAAAAAATGCTGGCCAGTTTCAAGCGTGTTGGAACTGGGGCCGGTGTCTATATTAATTCCATAATTCTGTGCGCCATCCTGTCCGGGTTTGATCTGAGCCTTAACGCTGAAATCTCCATTCAATAAAACATTTGTGCCAAACTGGGTGGTATTGGCGATTCGAGTGATCTCGTCAATACTTTGAAAAACTTCGTCCTGCAGCGCCTGACGCGCTGGCATATCGTTAACGCCAGTGTTAGCCGCCTGGATGGCAAGAACTCTTATCCGATCCAGCCGAAGCGTCATTTCTTCCATCGCTCCTTCAGCGACATTTATCAAGTTAATACCGTCGGATGCATTCATGACGGCGCGGTCGAGACCGCGAACTTGGGAACGAAGACGCGTTGCTATTGTCATACCAGCGGCGTCGTCTCCAGCTCGGTTGATACGTAAACCCGAAGATAAACGTTCAATAGACTTTTGAACGTCTCTCCCTGTTTTGGCCAGGTTTGTGTTTGCCGTAATAGCAGACACATTATTGGCTATTCGTGAGATACTCATGGCTATTCCTCCGTGAAAATGGGTTGGTTCGGCATCCGTGCCGAACAGTGGGGTTTGGGTAGAACTATATAGATTTAACCGATCAGCATTATTACGCTTGAACCTTCAATGAAGCATTGAAACCGGGGAGTCGAGTGAACCGCCCCGGATTGATTCAATGTAACAAGTCGGATTGGTTATAATCCTCATTTCTTTTCCAGTGGGTGGCCGGAAAAGAACTGATATTCGGGTGCTGTAGATTGGGTGCATTTAATGGGTGCTGTAGTGTTCGTAAGAGCAAATATCAAAATACATTGTATTTAAGCGATTGCGCACAATTCCCTTAACCAGGAAATCTGAACGAATCCGGCGCTAAATCCAAAATACTTTGACTGCCGCTCTCTGGTGATGCGTTCTGAATATAGAGAACCATCAGCACCCCACTTTTGCAGCCCAACCCGTTTTTCTTGAGGTGGAATCCATTTTGGCCATTTATCCCATCTGTTCCCAGGGAGTCAACCTGGTTCATGCCAAAAGCCATTTGGTATGAGGATGGGTTATGTGGTAATCTGGAACTTGGTTAATTCCTCCTTGACGTCTTACAACTTTTATTTTTTTCAGTTGTTAAACTGAGAATTGTCTTTCTAATCTCGTTGAAAAAACGGTTTACTGCATACCTGGATCAGATAATGAAATTCGACTGTGATTGACATATCTGATCATTCTGTCTTGTTCAAAATCCATAAAAATCAGTAAGGCTAAAGTAGTTAATATATGATTTTCGTATTTCAAATATCCTATTTATTTTTAAGTATTATTGTGATTTCAATATTTGTTTATTTGAGCCATTCTGAACGATCCACTGCAATCTTGCGAACTCCCTTATGGAAGTTGAGTCGAGTAGGAAGGCTCCTTGCCTCGCCAAACAGCGCGCATGCCGTTGTGGTTTAGGGAAAAATCCGGGCATCATTTGCAAACATCCTTGTTTTAGACGCCTGAATAAGACTTTTCCAGGAACCCTCCTCTCACTCTCGGATTTATGACTAATTTGATAAGCACGATGCCATCGTCTCCAGGGAGTTTCCACGCCATTCCACGGACTGAGGAAGAAGAAATAAGCCCATCGAATAGTATTGTGGATTATAGGTCGCACCCCATAGTTCCTTGGATTCCATCTGGCTTCGATCTTCTTCGCACAAGAAGATCGAAATAGAGGGATGGGTTTCGTACGAGTATCCATTTGTAAGACTCCTGATAATTATTGAACTATCCTGCTATATGGCTTATGGCTGATGCTGTAATTCATGCATAAGCGAGAAAACGACCTGCTCGAATGCGAAAGTTACGATGCATTAATCGTCGTAAAGCAGAAAGCAATGTTTGAGTCTTTGTGATCATCATGTTCTTGATCCTCAATTTCTTTTTAGCTTTTGAAGAAAAATCACTGGGCGATCATCGGTTGCCTGATCTTTGCATTACTCTTGGTTGAGTGTTTCTTCAATGTTGTCATCTCAATGGTTTCTACGGTCTGGTTTTCAGCAGCCAAGAGCCAATACATCCGGGAAACAATTGAAACGGCAAGACTTAAGCATCTATCAATCAAGTTTTTTGTGTTGCGGGGTGGAGAATTTGGAGCAAAAGAGGTCTCCACCCCGCGAATTTTGAACTGCCAGGTTCAAAGTTAGCGGTATATTACTTTCCGTAATTGTCCGTAATGGAATTATCCAAGTAGTGATAACAAGCCTTGCGGCAAGAAGTTAGCTTGTCCGAGAACTGATGTACCAGCCTGGAAGAGTATCTGATTAGAAGTGAAGGCAGATACTTCCGTAGCCATATCTACATCGCTGAGTCGTGATTCTGAGGCCTGGAGATTTTCGGAAGCCGTAGACAGGCTGTCTATGGTGGTCTCTAGTCTATTGGTAAATGCGCCTAAGGTGGATCGAGTCCGACTGACCTGATCCAGCGCTTCATCAACAATTGCAAGTGCTGCGTCTACTCCTTCAACAGTAGTAACATTGATATCAGAAACCGTCATTCCGCTGCCAAAGCCAAAACCAATGACGTTGCCGCGAAGATCGGGGATATTTACCTGTAAATTCTGACCCTGGAAAGCGCCGACCTGATAATTCAGGGCG
This sequence comes from bacterium, assembly GCA_963662285.2. Classification (GTDB taxonomy): domain Bacteria; phylum Hinthialibacterota; class Hinthialibacteria; order Hinthialibacterales; family Hinthialibacteraceae. The sequence continues at coordinate 711,559 of CAXXMV010000002.1, read as the reverse complement.
TTATTGACGGTCGATAGCAGAATTGCCATACCGGTGTTAGGCGAACCATCAATCGTGGGTCCAGTGATATCCAGGATTGCGTCGAAATCGAGCATCAAGGTTTCCGCGACTCCCTCGCTTACTCCACTTTCGAAGAAGACATCCTGGTCGCCATTCTGGAAAGTGACGATAGGACCGCCATTAAGCGTCGCAATATATTCCTGAGCGGTGATTTCGAGAGTATCCGTGCCCTGATTAAGAATAGAATTTGACATACTGGATCGTGCGCCAGCGCCAATCCTCATAATAGTCCGTGGAATTTCTTCACCGAACTTAGTGGGTTGCGGTCCCGTAAGCACGACTTCATCGCCAACCTTGACGCGTATACGCTCGCCGCCATCTATTGTTACCGTGGCCATTTCTGGATTGCCTTCGATGATGACTTGAGAACGATCAGTTAGAGTCCGCGTGGTATTGGCATCTTCAACGATCATAAACAAACTGGATTTAGATTCTTCCGCGACATCGTCAATCAGTTGGAACGTCCCGCTGCCGGTAAAGGTGAATACTGCATCCATAAATGCGCTTTGATCTTTTTCTGTAGCGGTGTAATTGATGCCGCTTGATCTATCCCGGTTATTCAATTCTTTAATAAGACCGGAAAGAGTCTCGAATTGACCATCGCCTACATTATTATCTACATGAACGACGCCGCCGGGATCGACAACCATGGTAAAGATTGTTTCAAATGTTGTGCCATCAGCATTAACACCTTGGATGGTCAAAGTGTCGTTTGCTTCGAACTGGATGCCGGTGTCGCCAGTGGTGAATACTGAATCCATGAAAGTTCCATTCAAGATTGCGCCTGATACTGAGTTGACAAGACTTGCAGAACGCGTAAGAAGAGAGCCGCTTGAATCGCGGAATTCGAGTTGCGTTTCAAGTTTCCGTCGGCTTGGAGGAATAATGTCCGTTACTTCGATGCCAAAGTTGCCCGTATCGAAAGTTGAACCAGTAATTCCCTGGACATAGTTTCCGTATTGTGCGCCAACATTTTTGCCCTCGACATAATCTCTTGTAGATACGGTTTGAATCTTAAGATCATCAGTATTATTGACGATTTTTATACTTATGCTGAATTTTGATGGACCATCTGAGATATCTGCATTGGTTGCATTCGCTCCACCAGCTTTAGCGCTTAAGAAACGAAGACGTCCACTGCCCTGCGCTTCAGTATTAGTTTCGATAGGGATACTGACGTGCGTCTGTAGGAAACTGGAAGGGATATCCGCAACCAGTCCACCAAACAGCGCCACTTCAGCATTATCAATAGCGAGTTGGATTTGAGAAATCAAGTCGCCGACGCCACTATTTCCGGCTAAGGTGGTAACACTAAGTGCTCCAGCAAATGGAGTAATGCCATCAGACAAGAAGCCTTGAAAAGAAATAGTGTCATTTGCTCGTATGGGAACCTGAGTCATTGATACTGTGCCGCCGAAGAATAACGAAGAAAGGTCTTCTGAATTGGCTGCTGGACCAGGGGCAGCACTACTAAAGAAACGTTGTTCGGTGACGGCGATATCGGTCGCATCCTTCAAACCGGTGGCGAAAATGGCCTGTCCATCTTCTTTAATTGCGGGAAGAAGGTTTTCCGAACCGCTTTGAGTACGGATAATATTTAGAATTGATGTGCCGCTTCTCAAATTGCTGGCATTGGGATCATTGGAGATATTAACACCGATATCATCTTGACCGCGACGCAGTTCAGTCTGATTGGCGTTATCGCCCGTGAAGAGAATCCGTGAACTGAAGCGTGCAGTGGTAGCGATCCGGTTGACTTCGTCGATCTGCTGGAAGACTTCGTCCTGGATGGCTTGAATAGCAGGGGCGTCATTAGTTCCCGTATTACCTGCCTGGATCGCCAATTCTCTAATACGATGCAGGCTGGAAACTAGAGAATCGAGAGCCGCTTCTGTTGTGCTGACCATGCTAATGCCGTCTTGCGAGTTACGGATTGCCATGTCTGTGCCGCGAATTTGAGTCCGTAGGCGCTCTCTAATGGTTAATCCGGCAGCATCGTCGCCAGCGCGGTTGATGCGCAACCCAGAAGATAGACGTTCGATATTTTTAGTTAATTGAGAACTCGAAGCGTTTAAGTGACGTGTCGCGGTAATTGCAGCGACGTTGTTGTTGATACGTGTAATGCCCATGGCGTATCCTCCCTGATACTTTGGGACCCGGCAATCCTTGCCAGGTAATCCGATTCACATCTTCCAGACTGAATCGTTAAGTAGTGTTTCGCCTTTTCGGAACCTTTCGGCTCAGGAGTTCATCCTTGAACTCTCGGCGAAGTGAAACTATAAAAAACCCTTGTCGGCCTCAACCAAAAATAATTAAATGCATTTGCTCTGCTTCCATTTATCGACTGTTGAAATTCAATCTTAAGAACTTTTTGACTTTTTTTTTGGAAGCGCTGTTCTTTTATGTGCCTTCATGTATCGACCGCTGGAAAACGATCTTTAGCCCGAATATTAGAATTACGTGAAATTAAGCGGGAATTCAATAATTTCCACATAGAAGTTTGCATAAAACATGCTTATTCGCGTGTCAAAAATCCTGTAAATATTAGCGTTTTAACAGCAAAACATGATTATGAACATATTCTTTATCCCGACTCGAGGAACACAGCAAAAACCAGATGAAAGAGACTCAAATATTGAGGGGATTATTTCTTTAAAGGTGATAATCTTGCCAGAAATCTTAATAACTCATCATCCATTGTCTTTTTAGATACTATATAAGCGAAGCATCCATTAGGATGCTCTAACAAATATCCTTTGATGTTATCATTCAACGGTTTCTCTGTCATTGACAATGCAAATTGAGATACTTGCTTGGCCACTTTATGGATTATAGGACTTTCCCAGATATTTAATCCCTGCTTGGTTGAATGAATCAACTTACTGGCGCCTTTTATCTTCTCGCCATACCGCATATTTAATGAATATGATTGTATGAGAATAACCGGATTTCCATCCGGCAACCAATATGTGGTCAAATACGCCCGTTTTGATGGATATCCAAAGTCAAACATATCAGAATATTCTATAAGTTGCCGGTTAACTACATCCGGTTCAATATATAGGTAGTCGCTCCAGACATTTTCGCGTATTTCCACCAAGGATATTCTTTTTGAAAAAGGAGGAATATCGGAATACTCTATATTAATGTCGTTTGCCGTATCATTATCAAACCGCGTTTCTGAGAAATTTTGAGGGAAAGAGGATATATTTTCAGAAACAATTGTGTTTGGGCGTATAGTTAATAATTGAGTCCTGTAAAGGAAAGTGTGAATCTCAGCAATTTCATTATTACTTGGCGTGATATTAAAGTAATAACGATAAGCATATTCACCATTTTTTTTAATAGTAGTTTTTATTTGCTGAATCGGTTCTCCATCGATTTGCTTTTTGGAAATGGAATTCACCATTTTGACATCGTTACTTTCAGCAAAAAAAGCCGGTAAACTGGCCATAAATCCAAAGAATTCTCCCGGTTGAGGGATCATAAAATCTACTGGAGTATCTATTTCTACGGAAAATCCACTCTTATTACTATTTTTTTGCGTCGTTAACAATTGTTTACCATCGAAAGCATTCAGAAAGAAGACCTTTTGATCGATAGATAACATACGAAGAAAACGACAACTATCCAAATCATACCAGGATTCATCCTTGATAATCCGCTTTTTTCTATGATTCTCGTTAAATGCGATTTTAACAATCTCGATTTGCCCGGATTTATTGATGACTGTAATGGGATACCATTGTTCTTCTTCTCCAAAGAACGCTTTCAAAGGATGGAATATGACTTCGTTGGACTGATATAGCATTCCAGTGTGGCGTGAATAAGAAAACTCATTGGCAAAAGCATTAAAGAGCCGGATATCCGCCGATAATGCGGCGTCATTTTTCAATAGATATTGAATCCACTCGTTTGGATTGGAAAAAACGAAAAAAGACAATATCAGAATCGCCATACCGGTAACATAGACGGGTTTCCAAAGAAACGTTTTTTTCGAAGTTACAGCAGTTCTTTGGGAATTCGTGTTCTCTTGGGATCGGATTCGCTGCATCAGATCTTCATTGAATTTTTGCGGAAATGGCGCAGGATTTGTCGGTCTAATTCTCTCAATCGCCTGTTCATGTTCCTGATAAAAAGATTTGCATACAGAACAAGTGGATATATGTTGCAATATATCTCCTGGAAGCGACTCTTCCAAAGATAATGGTAATAAATCAAGGATTCGGTTTTGAACCTTACAACATTTCATGGTTTTTTTCTTCTTCTTGTATAATTTGACGAAGCTTTTTCACGCCATATCGATAACGCGTCCTAGCTGTTGTTTCAAAACAGCCAATAACTTTGGCGATTTCAGAAAATGTAAGATCATCCATAACGCGAAACCGAAGCACCTCCGCCTGTTTGGCCGGAATCTGCTGCATGATCTCTTCGATACGGTCAAGTTCATCAGTCGCTCCAGCGTCTACAGACATATATTTTGATGATGCCTGATCTGGGTCATCAATATTGACATGGTTTACCTGCATTCGCTTACGGCCATGGTCGATACAGGCATTCAACGCCATGCGATACAAATAGGCGCCGACTTGTGATTTTACTTTTTTAAGTTTTTCACGGTTATGGTATGCTTTGAGAAATAATGTTTGCAACAAATCCTCTGCATCCTGTTGATTTCTAAGACGATAAAAGATAAACCGAAACAAACGTTTTTGAAAAACATTCACAAATCGTTCAAATTCATCCAAAGTCTGCGGCCAACCGGAGTGCCACAATTCGGATAACTTTGGCGAACGCTTCAATTCGCTGGAATGGGAAATAACGTTCTCTTCAAATTCAGTATGTACTAAGATTTGCACCATTGGTTAAACACTTTTATAAGGAAAACATTTTTTAGGATTTCTTCATTGAGAGAGGTTTGAAGAAATATCTCCAAACCTCTCTCGGATATCTAATTATATTGTATTCAATTAGAAAATTCTCTTTTTATCACATCAAACAACGGATTGTCGTGGCGTGGGACTTTAGGATTTTCACCTTTATCTTTGGCTTTCCAGTATTCCTCACCTAATCCAACTGTTCCAACCTCATAATCATAGCCATCCCATTCATCCTCGCGGAAAGAATAGAACGCCCAATGCAAATTATGCGAATTCAGGACAGTAAGAACATCTTCGAGGTAATCCTGGCATCCCTGGTTGCGGCGGTAGCATCCAAATTCTCCGCAGACTAACCGGTTCAACGGGATATTTTTATCTTTAGCCCACGCAAAGAAAGTGGAAAAGTGATTTTCGATTTGTTTCTTGTTCCAATCAACCTTCTTTCCAGCGAAGGATATTTTTCCCGGATAGATAAGATTATGTTCTTCAAAAAAATTCTTATGATTGGTGAATGAATAAGGTTCATACATGTGAAACGAATAGAGCACCTTATCATCATTCAATTTTGGCCAATAAGAAAACGCATTCGGGTGACCATACCATCCTCCATCCACCATGATGGGAGTTAACGAATCCACTTTGCGGATTTCAGATATCACCGTCTCATAGAATGCCGGTAAATCATGAGAAGTTCCTTTATATTCTTTATACCATTCAAGATAACGGGAAGCAGGACTTTGTTCAGATATCCCGGTTTTCATTTCTGCGATTGGTTCGTTCAAGATATTATAAGCGTAAACCGCCGGATGATCCTTTAGAACAGCCGCCAACTCACTCCAGAAATCCGCCGCCTGTTTCCAAAATGCCTTGTCATTCCATAAGCGTAAATCCCTTTGATTATTATTGTTTTGTATCCATCTGTTGCCCGGCAGACATAGAGGAGTAACCACCACCTTGACACCATATTTTTCAGCCCAATCAAGAGTTTGAATAAGCTTGGCCAGGTCCTCTTTAACTATGCCTTTGAAAAACCCTGCATCCCCCATCAGAAAATCACGTTGGGCGCCTTTCCATTTACCATAAGTCATCCGCACCCACTCAAGTCCGAGTTCATGAGCATCTTTAAACCACTGCTCCTGAGATACAACATTAAAACAATTGGCGCCTTTGCGCTGCGTGTTCCAGAAATCCATTTTCTCATTGGCGACGGATATATTTGAAAGGAACAACAGTAATGCTATAAATACAACTTGATGTAGTTTAATCATATTAATTTCCTCGTTGCGTTAATTATAATAAAAAACATCCATGAAATAATCATTTCAATGCTTTATAATTTTCTCAATTTTCAATAACGCGTGGGCGGCAGCGTCACGCACTTGCTCTTCATAATCCTTGAGTTTTTCTTTAAGCGCGGGGATAGCGACCGCCGCTTCAGATCCAATCGCTCCAAGAGCCAACGCGGCGGATTTTTGAACCTGCCATTCTTCATCATTGAGCAACTTAACAAGTTTATTTACAGCAGGTTGCGACGCAGGACCAATTGCAGCCAAAGCGTCACAGGCGGGTTTGCGTACCTGCCATTCATAATCACTCAGCGCATAGACAAGATCAGTTACTGCGGGTATAGATGCAGGACCAATGGCCGCCAAGGCGCAAGCTGCGGGTTTGCGTACATGCCATTCTTCATCACGCAGCGCCACGATAAGGGCCGTTACAGCCGGTACAGATGCAGGCCCGATAGCCGCCAAAGCGTAAGCGGCTGGTTTGCGTACCTGCCACTCTTCATCACCTAACGCATCAATTAAAGACGGAACTGCCTGCTTTGCTTCAGCCTTCATACTGACCAGGGCATTGGCGGCAGACTTTCGCACATGCCATTCCTCATCCGTAAGGCATTCGATGAGAGATGGGATTGTTTCTTTCGCATCAACTCCAATTTCACCGATAGCATCCGCGGCCTGTTCTCTCTCTTTCCATTCATAACTGGATAACGCCTGCTTTAGAGCGGAAATACTCTGCTGATCCGCAGCACTGCTGGTTGAAACAGTTAGCCCGCAAACAACACATGCCAGAATGATGAGAGTTGTAAAAGCGATATTCTTTTTCATTTTTCATCTCCATATTAGGGTAAGATATAAATCGGAGTGGAATCCGAAGCATTCAATAACTTAATACGGTGGTGAATGCGGTTTTGAGTTAAATTGGGGGAAAGAAAATGAAATATCATCACCTGGGAATACCGACAAAAGAAAAACTCAGAGATGAAATCCACTTGAAGCATTTGAAGGTGTATGTAAGTGGATACGGCAAGAATCCTTATGGAATTGAATGGATGCGTTATGAAGATGATGCGGATTTCCCCGAAATCGTCAAAAATATCCCTCATGTGGCTTTTGAAGTAGAAGATATTGAGAAGGAGATAAAGGGAAAAAATGTAATCATCCAGCCTAATAGCCCAAGCCCCGGAGTCATCGTTGCATTTATTGAAGACAATGGCGCCCCCATAGAGTTTTTACAAATAGATCGTTCTATTGCTGAAGATAGTATTTAGTTTGGACGTTGAGCACGTAGATGCTGGATAGGTTCATCGGTTTTGCTTATTAAGAACATCGACTGACAACTGAAGCCCGATATCACCAAGGATCAAATCCAAGGTATCTAAACGAGGATTCCCATCCATCGAAATAGCCTTGTACAACGTACTCGTCGGTTTATGCATACGTTTAGACAGTTCAACAACCCCACCTCGAGCATCTACAACATTACGTAACGCACGCAAAAAAGCCACCCGGTTCCCATCTTTTCGAGTTTCTTCTAAAGAAATTTTCAAATATTCTCTGGCGCACTCAGGTTCTTGAAGTTGCGCCAATTCTATTTCTCTAAACGGTATAGTTCGTTTCATGTTATGCGTCCTTATATTCTTTCCAGTATTCAAGAGCTTTTTTGATATCCCGTTTTTGGTTGCTTTTATCGCCTCCGGTCAGTAAAAGAACTATTCGTTGCCCACTTTTACCATAATATACACGATATCCTGACCCAAAATGGAAACGTAATTCAAAAACTCCATCTTGCAACAACTTGCTATCTCCAAAGTTTTCATCACGAATGCGGTTAAGGCGCTCCAAAATACGTGCTTTTATGGGAAAATCGAGATTGGATAGCCATTCATTGAAGGGTATTTTTCCCTTCTCATCAGTATAAACCTCAATTTCCCATTGCGATGCATACTTATCCATTCCACTATAATGGAATAAATTCTAGTTTTTGTCAATCTTATTTATCACTATATTATTATTAGCCTATAGAGTTTTTTGAGTAGAGGGATTTATTCGGATACCGACGCAGGAATAAACCTGATTTGTAATTTCTTTTGCAAGGCTAATGCGATCCGGTTCAGCATGGGCAATGAATGTCCTTCATAGTCTGCGTCTTCCAATCTGGAAATCACAGATTGTCTTGTTCCAATCAGGTCGGCCAGTTCTTTTTGAGTTAAACCCGCTTCTGTACGGGCATCATAGATCATCTGAGCAACCATCATTTGCTCATGGGTTGCTATAACGTCATCGTCATCCGGTTCGATACCGTACCTATCCCTGAGTATTTCCAGGGCATCCGTTCCTTTAACCTGCTTCATAATCCACCTCTTAACTTAAGGTATATTTTTCTGGATTCTCTTTGTATTTCTTTTGATAAAAATAGACAATAGTTGCCTTGATTCCAGTATACCTTTTATAAAAAAGCAAGAAAAATATTATCTCTCCTCGGCTTTGCAAGAATGCAAATTAGCAGAAGTATAATTGGATACTAGCGCAAATGACTACGGGTAATTATGGCGCAGACAAGGAACTTATCCGCAAGACTCTATGCAAAAAAACTATGTACCGATCCATCTTGTCACACATCGCTATTTCAAAAAAACACTTGCTCCCATTTCGGGAACATGTTATTATAGGTAATGAGGATAATCTCGCGGAGTACATTACGGGAATTTTGGAAACATCATCCACAAGCGGAACAGCCTTTGAAAGCATGGTTTAAGATCGTATTCGCTGCTGACTGGTCAAATTCGGATGAGGTAAAATCGGATTATCGAAAAGCTAGTTTTCTGGAAGGAAACAGGGTTTGTTTTAACATTGGCGGGAATAAATTCCGCCTTGTCGTGCGAATCAATTACCCTTACCGAATTGTATATATCCGGTTCATTGGAATCCATAAAAAATATTCTGTAATTGACGCAAACACCATTTAAGAGCGAGAAAAACGATATGGACATCAAACCAATTAAGAGCGAAACCGATTATAAGGCTGTTTTGATAGAGATTGACCAGCTGATGGATGCAGAAATGGATACTCCTGATGGCGACCGGCTTGATGTTTTAACAACTTTAGCCGAAGCCTATGAAGCCAAAAATCACCCGATAGAAGAACCAGACCCAATTGAAGCTATTTTACACCGTATGAAAGACCTTGATATGACTCGTAAAGACTTGGAGCCACTTTTGGGAACCCGCGCCCGCGTATCCGAGATACTGGCCAGAAAACGACCTCTTACAATTGCCATGATCCGGCGCATTCATAAATCTTTACGAATACCAACCGATATTCTAATCCAATCTTACCAACTAAAAGCAAGCTGAACACAAAGTATCTCTTTCTTTCCCTATTTCTCTAAACAAAATATCTATGTTATTATTCATTCCGCTATTTATTCCCTGTATGTTAAACTGTAAAAATAGCTGATTTTATTTCTCTCACGATATAATTATCACAAGTCATGAATTCAGGAATCTTGTGAACCAAAGCGTTTTAGAGAGCGAGGCTTACTATGCGTAGGAATATAAGTGAATATCTCATTGTTTTTACATCTATATTATGTGTATGTTTTTTTAGCGTCCCGGTTAATGGCCAGGTTTTGCAACCTGTTTATAAAGCGGCGTTTGATAACAATACGCTTCAAGGAAACGGTTGGGATTTTTTCAAAAGCGGACCGGACTATGATGCGGCTTCCGTTTCTATAGGCGTAATTCCTATCAGCCCGGTTTCTTCAAGTTTTTCTGATGGACGAGGCGCCAGCATCACCGCTGCGCCCGGTCAGGGGTCATTTGTTTATGGCCCAGTGGTTCCGGTAGGTAATGACCTTGTTCTATTACGCTTATCAGTATTATCAGTGGCCAAAGGCGGCGCCATCGCCGTCGGAGCATTAAACGCAGCCCCCGGAGGATCAATTGTAAACATAAACGGCAGCGTGACTTACGCTTACGAAACTGATAGCGAGCGTTTTATGGGAGATTATAAATATATCCATGTGTTATACCGCCCCGAAGGTCAAGCGATAATCCCGATATTCCAGTTGGCCGTGGCGCCATCATCTAACCAGCCAGCGGTTACCGCCATGTTTGATAATTTTGAAGTCTTTCTACTTAATAAAGATACCGTTTCTGATCCAGTCATGAGACAGGCCTTGGGCATCGATATAAATCCCAATGCTAATCCGACGCCTACCATAACTCCTGTAATTACTGCGACTCCGACGCCTACTCCTGAAATTATGGTAGATGGAATAACGGTTGGTTCTATCGTAGAACTGAGTAATACGTCAGATCAGCAGGATGTTTTCAGCCCTAGAACCGCATTTGACAGGAATGACAATTTCTCTGTGGTCGCCGTCGATCTGACCGGCGGTTTTCAGGATATCGCTATACGGAATATAAATGCTGATAGCATGAAAATTGACGGGCCATTTACGGTAAATGAGGGTTTTGAAGATACCATAGCCCAGGCGCCGGATATGGATATTGATTTCGGTGGACTGCGGCATATCGTATGGTCTGATAACCGCAGCATTGAGAAATTATTCAGCATATACCTGACTCAGGTTGATTCTTTTGGAGTGCGCCGCGTAACTGAGGATGTTGAAATTAACAGCCTTTTTGAGAACACTAACACTGCTGAACCAGCTATTTCGGTTTTAAGCGACAATGATATAGTGATTTGCTGGCGTGATGATAGAAACCTATTTATGGATATCTTTGCCAAAAGGCTTCATTGGACTGGCAGTTTAACACAGACCATTGATGAAGCAGATTTCCAGATCAACATCCCCTTCGAGAACACCAATGCATCTCATCCTGATATTACGGCTAATACGAACGGCGACATTGTTGCGGTATGGTCTGATGACCGGGTTTTACATGATGGCCGCAAAAGGAATGACGTATACGCCCGAATTTTAACGAAAACCACTCAATATAATGAAGAACGCCAATTACCAGACCAAGTCAGAGAAATTCAAGTCAGTGGAAGCGATAATTTCTTCGATCACGCCCGTGAACCTCGAATTGCATATATTGATGGAAAATTTGTAATCGTCTGGCGTAATAATGATCCTGGAGCAGGCGATTCCTCAATTTACGCTGCGGTTATTAACAATCAGGGAGATATTCTGGAAGAAGAATTCATTATTGCATCCGGAGAAGGATCTCACCAACTTATCGCGCCGTCAATTGCGCCTTGGAAAGACGGACAACTGATGATTACCTGGTATGATGAAACAACCAGCCAGGTTTTCGGAAGAGTCTATGACGCTGAATATCATCTATTCATCGGTGATGCTGCACCACTAATCGATAACGTTGCGTCATCACAGCGAACCAGCGTGGCTATGAATGATGATAATTTAGGTTTCGTATCATGGGATGGCGTCACGCGGGGATACAACGATATTTTCGGCGCCTCTTTGTATGCTGAATTTGATAACGGGATTGCTTCGATACCGACCAAGACTCAGATTAAAAACGGCAGCCTGGCGCCACAAGGAGTATCAGTTATGAGCATCGAAAACAACCGCCGTTCAATCTCTACGAAAGCTGAACGGAAACGGGTATTTAATTCAGCTGTGCGATGATAGGTGGTATTGAATAAGTAATAGGCTAAATCGTAAGCGGTCGAATCAAGGGCTGACCGCATTGCGGTCTTGCCCTTAGCACCCACGCTCGATTATAAGTTATATATAATAAGTATTATATATATCCCCAAAGCCCATTTTTCGGACTTTGGGGATATTTTTGTTAGGAATTAATATAATGACCATTGGTTGATGCTGGTAACTCCAGGCAGGGTGAATGCGATTGACGTTAATGATCCCTGGCCGCCATCGCCGCCAGCCGAATCTCCGCAATAATTACCATCAACAGTGGCTGTGCGTCCATTCAGCATTACATTGATGCCAATTCCATCGTTGTACGTTTCAGGAGTTACGCCCAGCCAGCTTTCGAGGGTTGTGTTGAAATATTCATCCGTCCAATTGGGAATGGTTCCATCAACGTCTCCCATTTCGAAATCGGCATTCTCGAAGGGAAGGTAGGCTTGCTCGCCGTCCCATAGGAAGAAGTCGTCCACGTTCAACCAGCCATAGCTCCCTCCGGTGGAGTCTTCAACATAGATAACCGCTTGTTTGCCTTGATGTTCCGGTTTTATATAGAAGCGGTATTCGGGATAATGCCAGCGGTCCATTTTGCAGACCATCATATTCCAGCCTTTACCGTCAGATTCCACTTTATAGGTATAATCTTCTGCATCTTCGAATTGATTGTTTCCATTGACGTCAACCTTCAATCCGACAAAGCCAAGTTCTTCCGGGCCACGGAAGCGGGGAATGCCCTGGGCTATGGCAAACTGGAGAAAGACACTCTGTGCGGGATCGGGGATCGGTTGGATGACAAAGACATCAGAGCGTAATTCAGCGCCTGTTGCGACCGTGTCATCACCGGAAGCGAAACCATCTTCGTCGAAATAGGTGCCTGATCCAACCCAAGCCCAAGTGGAACAATGGTCGCCATCGACTATTCCAGAGAAATAGGAAAATGATGCATCGCCGTCAGGCGTTTTTATAACCGACCAGCCGGGTATACCGCCGGATGGATGTGATTCCGGTAAGTGTGGCGCCGCTCCGCCTTCACCGCTGACCCAGACTTCTTCGAGAGCAGCAACATCGAGACCTTCTTCAAAATCCCCGTTACGGATTATGCTGTTATCCCAGTTCATGCGAATAGCGTCGAGGGCTACGGCGTAATCAGGATTATTATCTACCGCCACGACCTGGGCGCGTTTGCCTTCTAAACCAGAAGTATTAAGGAATGTCGCAAATGCAAAATGTACAGCGTCTCCATTTTGGGCCAGAGGGTTATGGCCAATCAGCGGAACATCAGTTCCCGCATCATATTGCCCGTTGGGATCTTCAGTTTCGGAACCCACATCGATATAGACGTAACTATCGCCGCTAATACGGTTCCATTTCTCCGAGCAGCCGCCGACAGCTATTCCCATGATAAAACTGGTAGGAGGTTCTAACGTGAAAGCATCAGATTCAATTACTACTGTGCTTGAGTTATCGCAGTGGAAAAACTGAGTTCCAAAAACGTTCTTTCCGCTATCATCAATCAAACTGGCGGGATCGGTGACGCTGCCTTCCAGGATAGTCCAGCCGCTGAGCGCCGGGGAATCTTCAAAATCACCGTTGGGAACCAGGTTGGGAACGACTACGCCATCGGCGCAATTAAGGCGGATGGAATTAACCGCGATGTATTCGGATGTGCTTTTATCGACAATACGTATTTTAGCTTGTTTGCCGGCATCTGCATCAAGACGGAATAAGTATCGGCGCCATCCTTCTACCCGCAAAACATCATCAGAGTAACTACCACCGCCGTTATACTCTGATTTTTCTTGAGATAACCAGCGGTCAATCGTGCCATCAGCGCCGATATCCACTCCAATATCAATCCCATCCGGCGACATGCCAGGTATTACTTCTTCGTTAGCGCCTTCGGTTCCATTGGCATTGGTGCAGATATCCAACCACAGAAATGTTGGAGAGTTACTGGTATTATCTGTCGCTGCCCATGCTGAACTCGCCAGCATGATGATGGCTAATGATAGTAATATATTTCTACGGATAATGTTCATTCACTCAATCCTTTCTGGTTATAAATCATTACTTAATACATTGGATCTATCGAATCTAAATGTTGGCATATATGAGTTTACTTTGTCAATAGATAATTATATTAAATCCAAAATACTGTTCCAAATCGGGGCGTATATCATTTTGTTTGGATTATTCTGAATATTATGAAATAATCGCGAAAATTTACTTGACATCGTCAAGTGAATGGGATAAGCTTGACAATGTCAAGTAAATTATAACGATTTTAAGCTTTTTAATACTGATATGGCGGCTGAAGGCGACTTCAGTAATATTTAACACTTGGCAAATCAAGGGAATCACTATGATATCATCTGATACGACGGTACAAGATGCACTACAGGATTATAAGTATGGATTCACAACTGACATTGAACAGGATGTGATTCCAATAGGTCTAAGCGAAGACGTTATCCGGCAAATATCAAAAATTAAGGAAGAACCGGAATTTCTGCTGGAATGGCGCCTTAAGGCGTATCGCCACTGGCTTGAGTTGAAAGAGCCGACCTGGCCCCATCTCAAATATCCATCAGTGGATTATCAGGCCATAAGTTATTATGCGGCGCCAAAGACCGATAAAGACAGGCCTAATAGCCTGGACGAGATTGATCCGGAGATATTGGCGACCTACAACAAGCTGGGCATCCCTATTGAAGAGCAGATGATGCTGGCCGGGGTTGCGGTTGATGCGGTATTCGACAGCGTTTCGGTGGCGACCACATTTAAGGGTAAATTGGCTGAGAGCGGGATAATCTTCTGCTCATTTTCAGAAGCGGTTAAAAATCATCCCGATCTGATTAAGCAATACCTGGGATCAGTGGTTCCTCATACAGACAATTATTATGCGGCGCTGAATACAGCTGTATTCAGCGACGGATCTTTCGTCTACGTACCCAAAGGCGTGCGCTGCCCGATGGAGTTATCGACTTATTTCCGCATCAACGCCGCTAATACCGGACAGTTTGAGCGTACGTTGATCATAGCCGATGAAGGCGCCTACGTCAGTTATCTCGAAGGCTGCACGGCGCCAATGCGCGACGAAAACCAATTGCATGCTGCGGTGGTAGAACTGGTCGCCTTGAAAGACGCCGAGATTAAATATTCCACCGTACAAAACTGGTATCCCGGCGATAAAGAGGGCAAAGGCGGAATATTTAATTTCGTGACCAAACGCGGTAAATGCGCGGGCGCCAGATCGAAAATCTCGTGGACTCAGGTTGAAACCGGTTCAGCAGTAACCTGGAAATACCCCAGTTGCATTCTGTTGGGCGACGATTCAGTGGGCGAGTTTTATTCAGTGGCCTTAACCAATAATTATCAACAGGCCGATACCGGAACCAAGATGATTCATATCGGCAAGAACACCAAGAGCACTATCATCTCCAAAGGCATCTCAGCCGGATTTGCGCAGAATACTTACCGGGGTCTGGTGAAAATCCAAAAAGGCGCCTCGAATGCCAGAAACTACACCCAATGCGATTCAATGCTGATGGGCGACAAATGCGGCGCTCACACTTTTCCATATATAGACGTCAAAAATAGTACAGCGCAGGTCGAACACGAAGCGACTACCTCGAAGATCAGCGAAGACCAGATTTTTTATTGCCAACAGCGGGGCATGAGCGTTGAAGATGCGGTTAGTATGATAGTGAACGGATTTTGCAAAGATGTATTTCGCGTCTTGCCAATGGAATTCGCCGTCGAAGCGCAGAAACTTCTGAGCATCAGTCTTGAAGGAAGCGTCGGGTAATTGCAGTAATCAGAAATGGAGATCAATGAAATGTTGAAAATAGAAAATTTGCATGTAAACGTCGAAAACACAGAAATCCTGAAAGGGATCAATCTTGAAGTTAAAGCCGGTGAGGTTCACGCCATCATGGGACCCAATGGTTCGGGCAAAAGCACTCTATCTCAGACTATTGCCGGTCATGAAGCGTACCAAATAACTGAAGGTTCTATTACCTATGAAGGCAAGGACCTGTTGGAGATGTCGGCTGATGTGCGAGCCTGTGAGGGCATATATATGGCATTTCAGTATCCGGTGGAGATTCCGGGAATATCAAATTCCTATTTCCTCAAAGCCGCGCTGAACTCGGTGAGGAAATATCGCGGCCAGGAAGAACTGGATGCGATTGAATTTCTTGAATTGATAGACAAGAAAATCCGTCTGGTCGATCTTCCACGGGAACTATTAAAGCGTTCGGTTAACGAAGGATTTTCCGGTGGTGAAAAGAAGCGCAACGAAATTTTCCACATGGCGGTTCTCGAACCAAAACTGGCCATACTGGATGAGACCGATTCAGGCTTGGATGTTGATGCATTACGCATTGTTGCGGAAGGTGTTCAAAAATTGCGCAACGAAAACCGCGCCATCATCGTGATTACCCATTACGAGAGAATCCTGAATTATCTAACGCCCGAACACGTACATATTCTGTCTGATGGAAAAATTGTCAAATCAGGCAGTTTTGATCTGGCTAAAAAGGTTGAACAAGAAGGTTACGACTGGTTGAAGGAAGAGCATGGCGCAGCGACGACTGTTGGAGCGTAAACCTGCCAGCCTGAATGTGAAAGGAAGTCGAACGCCATGACCCAAGTCTTGGAACAGATAGATAAATATAACAGCGCTTTCGAAGCCTTTGTCAGCCAAATAGCGGACAAAGAGCCGGACTGGCTGCCCCGCATACGCCAAGAGGCTTTCGCGCGTTTTCGTGAATTAGGATTCCCCACTATCAAAGATGAAGAGTGGCGGCACACCAATCTCTCATCATTGATTGAGCAGGATTTCGTATTAGATGAAGTTAAAGAGCATAATGTAGTCCAAAGCGATCTGGATGATCATTTCATAGATCAACTGAATGCCTACCGGCTGGTTTTCGTGAATGGACGTTTCGATGCGAATTTATCGCAACTGGATAATCTGCCAGATGGCGTATGCGTACAAAGTTTGGCGGTCACGCTGGCGACTGAACCGGATCGCCTGGAGCCATATCTGGCGCGAAAAGGCAGTTTTGATGACAACCCGTTTGCAGCGCTCAATACTGCTTTTCTGCAGGATGGCGTTTATATCCATATCCCGAACGGAACGATAGTGGAACGCCCGGTGCATTTTCTTTATTACTCTTCTGCAATAGGAAAGAGTACCGTCTCTCATCCAAGAAATGTGATTGCGGCGGGGCGATCTTCTCAAGCCAAAATTATTGAGAGTTATGCCGGAAAAGATGGTGAGAAATATTTCACCAATGCCGTCACGGAAATTACAGTCGGCGCCAACGCCTCAATTGAGCATTGTAAATTACAAAACGAATCGAATAACGCGTTTCACGTTGGAGTATCGCATATCCATCAAGATAGAGACAGCCAGTACAATAATCACTCTATGGCTTTTGGCGGCGTATTGGTTAGGAACGATATCAGGGCGGTATTGGACAGCGAAGGAATTCACTGCGGCTTGAACGGCCTGTATCTGGCTGATGGCGAGCGTCATATAGATAATCATACATGGATAGATCATACCAAGCCAAATTGCTCCAGCAAAGAAGTATATAAAGGCATTCTGACCGATAAAAGTTCAGGAGTTTTCAAAGGCCTGGTTCATGTGTTCCCTGACGCCCAGAAGACTGACGCCCAACAAAACAACGATACCTTACTTTTATCAGAAGACGCGCAGGTCAATTCTCTGCCCCAATTAGAGATATATGCTGATGACGTTAAATGCTCACATGGCGCCACCACCGGTCATTTAGATAAGGAGAGCATCTTTTATCTTCAGGCCAGAGGCATCAATAAAAAAGCGGCCCAGGCGCTTTTGACATACGCTTTCGCGCGTGAAGTGATAAGCCGGATCAGCATAGAATCTCTTCGTGAAAAATTAGATCATATATTGCGCAATATATTGCCGGTGCAATAAAGCAGAGGGAGTTGGAACCATGGCGGCGACAGAAACCACATTGACATCAGAAGGTTTATCAGAGAATACAATTGTGAAGAATCCACCATTTGATATATCGAAAATCCGGCAGGATTTTCCTATCCTTAGCCGGACGGTTCATGGCAAGCCGTTGGTTTATCTGGATAATGCTGCATCGAACCAGAAGCCCCGCGCAGTTATTGATGCTATAACCAGCGTTTATTCGGATTATTACTCCAACATTCACCGCGGGGTTCATCTGCTAAGCCAGGAATGCACTACTGCTTACGAAGAAGCCCGCCAGACGGCGCAGAAATTTATCAATGCGGCGGATAGCAAAGAGATTATTTTTGTACGCAACGCCACTGAGGGAATTAATCTAGTAGCTTCCAGTTACGGGCGATCCAAGATAAATAAGGGTGATGAAATAATCATCTCAGCTATGGAGCATCACGCCAACATCGTACCCTGGCAGATGCTATGCGAACAGACCGGAGCGGTTCTGCGGGTAATCCCCATGACCGATGAAGGCGAACTGGTTTTTGATAAATACCAGAAACTGTTGAATGACAAAACGGCTTTGGTGGCCGTAGTGCATGTTTCAAACGCTTTGGGAACTATAAATCCTATTGAAGATATTATCCGGCTGGCGCATAGCCGGGGGGTTCCGGTATTGATCGATGGAGCGCAAAGCGCTCCCCACCAGAAGATTGACGTACAGGCGCTTGATTGCGATTTCTTCGTCTTTTCCGGGCATAAGATTTACGGACCCACCGGGACCGGCGTATTGTACGGCAAGTCCGAGTATCTCAACTCAATGCCGCCATATCAGGGCGGTGGAGACATGATCAGTTACGTCTCATTTGAAAAGACGCTTTACAACGATTTGCCTTATAAATTTGAAGCTGGGACGCCCAATATCGCTGGCAGTATCGGAATGGCCGCCGCGATTGATTATCTCAACTCCATTGGTTTAGAGGCCATTGCGCAGTACGAACATGATCTGTTGGACTATGCCACGCAGGTTTTGAGCGATATACCGGAAGTGCAGATTATTGGAACCGCCCAGGATAAAGCATCAGTGATCTCGTTTTTGATAGAGGATATTCACCCTCACGACATAGGAACCATCCTGGATAAATATGGCATTGCAGTTCGCACGGGTCATCATTGCGCGCAGCCGGTAATGGACCGTTTGGGCATCCCGGCCACAGCCCGCGCTTCACTGGCTTTTTATAACACTAAAGAAGAGATTGACGCGCTGGGACATGGGATTAAGAAAGTTATTGAGGTATTCAGCTAATGTCGGAATTACAAGATTTATATCAAGAAATTATTCTGGATCATAACAAAAAACCGCGTAATTTTCGCAAAATGGAAGACGCCAACCATGAAGCGGATGGATACAACCCACTTTGCGGCGACAAGATCAAAGTGTATCTTCATCTCGACGGAGATATCATTACAGATGTGAGTTTCGAAGGCAAAGGATGCGCGATATCAACTGCGTCCGCTTCGATGATGACCGAAAGCGTCAAAGGAAAAACTATTGAGGAAGTCAAGACCATTTTTAATAGTTTTCACGATCTGGTTACAGGTCAAAAAAATTCTGAAACATGCGAAGTATGCGTGGGAAAACTGAAATCCCTGGGCGGCGTACGAGAGTATCCCATGCGGGTTAAATGCGCCACGCTGTGCTGGCATACGCTCAACGCGGCGATTGAAGCTAAAGAGGATATCGTTTCAACCGAATAGTTTGATAATTAAATTCTCCCCCCAAGCCTGGGGGGAGTTAGAGGGGAGTTGCGTTTCGACAAATCAACCCCCTCCTAACCTCCTCCCAGGCTTGGGGGAGGGATACGATTCTAATAGGCTTTACTATTACGAAAAAATCAATCCAACTCAGGAAAAATAGCATGGAAACTACTGTGAATGATGTAGATCAAAAAGAGCAGGTAATTCAAAAACTTAGAGAAGTATATGATCCCGAAATCCCGGTCAATATTTACGACTTGGGATTGGTCTATGGCGTGGCAGTTCACAAGGATAATACCGTTTCAATTTCAATGACCCTGACATCACCCGCGTGTCCAGTCGCTGAATCGATGCCGAATGACGTTAAAGCAAGAGTTGACAGCCTCTCATGGGTAACCGGCGTGGATGTAGAAATTCTATGGGAACCGCCCTGGACTTTCGATATGATGACCGAAGCGGCCAAACTGGAATTGGGATTTGATTGAGGCAAGATAAAAAAGCAGCAGTTAGGTTATCATTATTGGGCGGGTGGTTTTTTCAAAATAAAGAATAATGCATCGCCCAGGCTGATTATGCCTGGGCGATGTTTGTTTAACATCATAAGTTTTTGCATCTGCCTCAAGGGCTGACCGCTTTGCGGTCTTGCCCTTGGCGCCCACTTAAGCCAATGAAAGCAGTTGATCATCAAGCAGTATTACGCCAGAGCGTTCTTGCAGAATTCAACACATTTGGCTACTTCAGTAACCGGGTCGGAATTTTCAGGAACTTTGTATTCCAGTTCGATATCAGCCGGGAAAGTGTATTGCTCTTTTTTCATAAGTTGTAGGATCAAAGATAACGGTGTGTCTCCCTGGCCTAAAGGCATGTTGGGACCGTTGTTGATTTTGCGGTCTTTGATATGGATGCTGAGAATTCTATCCTTGAATTTCTTGATCATGGGAATCGGGGACTCATTGGTTCCAGCAACATAATGACCTATATCGAGATTGATCCCCAAGTATTTCCCATAGGATAGAATCGAGCCATCATAAGTATCCGGCTTGATCTGGGTATGATTGTGAAATCCAATCATTATTTTGTGCTTGTCGGCGATTGGTCCAAGTATTTTAGCTGCATCTTCTGAAAGTTCACGGGTGATGCCTCTGGCGCCCAGAGCCTTGGCTACGTTGAAATAGTAGTCTATCTGACCTTCCGGCATATTCTTGTTGCCTATGTCGCCAAACTTGACGATATGGATATTGACGCCTGCGTCGTTGAACATCTTGCGCAGTGCTTTGAATTTATCCATTGAAACAGATAAGCGCCATTTGAGTTGTTCTTCTTGAGCTTTTTGCTGGGCTTTTTTCTGTTCTTCGGTCATATCGCGCCCCCCGCGTCCACCACCAGCGGGAATCCCGGCGAATTGTTCTACCGGCTCACCCATTAGTTCGACCGAACTGATTCCAGATTTCAAAATGTATCCGAGAATATCTTCAGCCGTACCGGGCAATCCACGATAGCTGTAAGTAATGGTTCCAATTTGTACGCCGTTGAACTTCGAGTCGGGTTTGGCCGCCCCGATAGCAATTTGAGGTAAAACGGTTGAGGCCGCCACGGCTGCGGTAGCGCCGATGAATCCACGTCTTGATAATGATAGTTTATCTTGTTCTTTCATTGTTGTTTCTCCTCACGCAATTTCAAGAATAGGGAATAATTTATTTTACCTTAAAAGTCATTGAAATAGAATGATTTCATAGTAATACTTAATTGATCAATTCTTGTTGTCGAAAAATCTATTGATTGGCAAGGAAAAATAAACCCATGAAATGCAAATCTCCATTCCCCGGCTTATTAATCTTAGCTCCGTTGCTCATTGCCTGTTTTGCCTCGCTTCTATCATACGCTGAAGAGCCGATTAAGCTGCCAGATAGGATCAAGGCGTTTTGCGTAGATTTCAATTGGGGTTCGGGCGGCCCCAATGGATTCGCCAAACCCGGCTTGTGGGCCGACGCATCTCCAGAGGAACATGTTAAATGGTACAAAGACTTAGGCGCCAATGTACTGCAAACTTTCTGCGTATCCTGCAACGGTTATGCCTGGTATAAAGGCGGAGTGGTTCTCGAACAGCCAGGGTTGAAAACCGACTTTCTGACCGAGACGGTCCGGTTAGGCCATGAAGAGGGCATGTTGGTACTGGGCTATTTCTGCGTTGGCGCCAATACTCTCTGGGGGCAAGAGCATCCAGATGAAAGTTACGGCGTCCCAAGTAATTCCCATATTCCGTTCACTAAGAAATATATCGAATACCTTTGCATGTCCATCAAGGAATCTTTGCAACTCACTAATGTTGATGGATTCATGCTTGATTGGTTTTTTAATGGACCATACCAACCAGTTGATTTTAAGTTGAAATGGCTTCCATGCGAACGTCAGATGTGGAAAGAACTGATGGATGATCCGTTTCCAGGCGTGGATCAGATAACACCGGAGCGGGAACTTGCATTCAAACGCCGTGCGGTCGAACGCTGTTGGGAACGGGTTCATTCCACAGCAAAATCAGTAAAGCCAGACTGCATCATCTGGTTAAGTTGCCACGATCTAAGCCATCCCCAATTGAAGGATTCCAAGGTGCTGCGCGAAGTGGATTGGCTGATGAATGAACATCCCGATCCGAAAAAACTGCAAACCGCCAAACAGTCAATTGGTCCTCATGGCAAGATCATCCAATGCCTTTGCGGCTGGGGCGCAGAACATGACGCCTCTAAAGTAGTTGATGATCCGAGATACGCCGACATCGGCTTCTACGGCTTCGCCAAGCCGGATGAAATTACATCTTTACCGCCATTGATTTCTGAAACCAGGGATGAAAGACTTTCAGGGAATGCCAAAAACATTGAGATCATGCGTAAAGCCTATCTTACGAAATAAGGGGAAAAATGAAACTCACCGTTCTGATTGATAACAACACATTAATTGACCGCTATTTTCTGGGTGAACCGGGACTATCGTTTTATATCGAAGAAAACAACAAGAAAATACTCTTTGATGTGGGATATTCCAATGCATTTCTGATTAATGCTCAGAAAATGAATATCCCTCTGACAGATATTGATAGCGTCATCCTATCTCACGGTCATTTGGATCACACCTGGGGGCTGGATGCTCTTATACGACTGAATCTTGAATCAAAAATCGAGAGCGTTCCATACAAGCAGCCTGAATTGTTAGCCCATCCAAGAGTTTTCGATACAAAAACGATTGGCGGTTTGGGAGAAATCGGTATGGCGTTGTCTGAAGAGAAAGCGTCCAGACATTTTGATATCCAGTTATCAGAAAATCCGGTATGGATTTCGGATAAACTGGTTTATCTGGGTGAAATTGAGCGAAAAAATAATTTTGAAGCCAAGCAGCCCATTGGAGATGTTATTATCGATAAAGAAAACAAACCTGATTTAATATTCGATGATACCGCGCTGGCTTATAAATCAGCCAAAGGCCTGGTAGTAATTACTGGCTGTTCACATGCGGGGATATGCAATATCGTAGAGTACGCCAAGAAAGTCTGCGGGATGGATAGGGTAATTGATATCATTGGAGGATTGCATCTACTTGATCCATCCAAGGAACAATTACAGGGAACCCTGGATTATTTCCGGCAATTACGCCCTGGAGAGGTTCACGCCTGTCATTGCACGGATATCCAATCAAAAATCGCGTTGGCCCACGTCACCAACCTCAAAGAAGTAGGCGTAGGTTTGCGTATTGAATATAACTGAGGGCGCTCAGAATGCAATACTTTAAAAAACAGAGCGGGCTATATTTACTTAATAACCTCTCCATTGAATATAAGCGCCTTAGCATAAACCATGCAATATAATATTCCACCGGCAATGGCGCCATAGGTGAATCCGGTAAGCAGCATAATAGGCGCTCCTGCACGGGTGGTGGTCATGATAACGTCGCCCGAATAGAAATATTGTTTTGAAAATAAGGTACCATATTCAGGGAATAATTGTAGAACGATAAAGAACAAGATAAGCAGCATAAACGAGTGAAGCATGGATATCCCAATGCCAACAGGAAGGGCGTTCTCGGGCTTTTGCATTGAATAAGGCAATAGATTGAAGAAGAAAATTGATGATCCTATAATCAAGACAAAAATCGGGATCAGAATCATTCCACCCAGGCTGCCAAATCCGATCTCCATCACCCAATGAAAGGTGTTGATTACAGAAAATACGAAAAATCCGGTTCCGATATTGCCAATTTTGGTAAATTCAGTCTCGGTAGTCGGGTTAAGAGCATTTTCAAAAATCGAAAATTTTTGCAACGATGGGTAATAAAAATAATAAGTTTGCTTATTCAAGGTGTTGTCATACTGGACTCGGCCCAAATTGGGTAAATCCTTAAAATCATAAACCAGAGTCGCGGTCAAAGTCAGGATAAATCCAACCAATAACACCAGAGCAGCAACGAATGCTGCCCGTGCAAATAGCGACCAGGCATTGACATGCACTTCCTGTACTATTTCTTTCTCGACCGGCTTGGCATCATTTACTGGTTGAATAGTCTTGGGGGATCGGCTTTTTCTTCTACGAACATCGCTCATGAATTCTTCCCGAAACATAAATTTTGATTGATTATGGATATAGCGGCTGCCAAAAACAAGTACGGATTCAAACTTAGACTGTTTAAGGTTCCATATATAGTAAAAACTTCAGAAATATCAAACAGCCGCTTAAAACCATTTTGTTATAAGAATCAATCTAGGATATCGATTTCATTAAGAAAAACGAAGCCCCCCTGCAAAAGGTCTCGCTATATCTCATTTTTTTATGGATTTATAGTGATGGCGCGCCTGAATTATACTTGTTTCCCCCTCACCTTGATGCTCTTCAGGTGGGAGGGGGACTTATCTGCTCAACATTTATGGTTAGCAAGAGTGTTAGGCATGAGCGGGGAAAGAGGTAGGAGTTCGCGTCCCGCGTTTTACTCTACTGTAAAAATCCGATTGCCCACTTTGTTGTGCTGTCTTTTTCTCGATAACAAAGTTAGAATGTTCAAGAATAATCATCTTTTCAGGGCCTGGAATGATAGACTTTACCCAGGTTATAAAGGTGGCCGGATTGTGGTTCGGGATGTAGGCGGTTATTTCCAGATGCGGTTCAATACGCATAGGGAAATGGAAATCGCGATTGTATGGAATGGCAACGATCAAACCTCTCTCTTCGTTATCAACCAGATGTCCCCAGATTGCTTTGCTGGAATCAGTGGGGCTTTTGATAAACAAGCGAATTCCGCCAGTCAGAGAATGAGTGGAACTGATGGATTGATCGGGCGTCAAAGTCTGATTAAACAGTTTCTTTCGCAGAGATAGAATCAGGCGCTGATCTTTCCGGCTGCCCTTTCTCTCTACCGATTGAACGATTTTACCAAACAAATTAGAATCAGTAAGTATATGGCTAGGATGCGTTATATTGGCTTTTTCGGCCAAGGTACGCAATAAATAAACTTCATTCCGGGAGATATTATATCGTTTAGATAGACTTCTAAATCTTCTCCAGGCATTGGATTTGGAAATGAAGTCCTGATATATTGAATATATGGCCCATAAAGCGAGAGCAATAAGCATCAATATCAACAATACCAGGATTGTTGGCAATAGGCTTTCTATACTTTGCGTAGGATGGAAAAAACCTTTAAGATCGGGCACTTTGATCACCTTCTTTCTGATTGTTTGTCTAGTTGGGTAATCCCGATCAATCTTAGTGACTTTGTTTCAGGATGTATTAAAGCAAGTCTTGCGCCAAATATTAATAATTATCAGAAATAAATGTAAATATTGTATATTGAGTATGTTATACGAGTTAATAGATGGACCATAGATTCGGTCAAAATGAGGGATAGGTCAATTTGACTGTCTCTCTCATGCTCATTAGCAATTCAAAAGAATCAATATAAAGCGCTGGTTTAATTTAATAAACAAATTGTTCAGTGTTTCAGAGTAATTTTAGTGATACAATAAAATCTTATGCGTAAATTCAGAATTACAGGATCGGCTCATGGTTTGCAAAACTCCATTACATAATGAACACATAACTTTGAATGCCCGAATGGTTGATTACGCCGGGTGGGAAATGCCTGTGCAATATGAATCAATCACTGCGGAGTATAAGGCAGTGCGAGAATCCTCCGGGATATTCGATGTCAGCCATATGGGACGCTTTTTCCTTTCTGGCGCTGGAGCGGCTCATGGCTTGAGTCGTCTGGTTCCGTCTCATATTTCTGATCTTAAACCTGGAGCAGTACGCTACAGCGTAGTTTGCAATCTTGATGGGGGCGTTAAAGACGATATTTTGATAACCTGTCTGGAAGAAGATTCATTTCTAGTCGTAGTGAATGCTTCCAACCGGGATAAACTGAAACTCTGGTTTATGGAGCATCTTAGGGGCAAAGATGTTTTGGTGGACCGGACTCAGGAAACGGCAATGATCGCCTTGCAGGGACCAGAATCTACTCCAATCGTAAGTGAACTGTTTAACACGGATCTAAGCGACTTGAAATATTTCAAGGCGCTGGAACTAAGTGGCGGCGTTTATGTTTCGCGGACAGGATACACCGGAGAAAACGGTTTCGAAATCACTACTCCATTTGGCAAAATAAATTCTTTATGGAACAGAGCCGTTGAATGCGGAGCAACTCCTTGCGGGTTGGGATCACGGGATATTCTGCGGCTTGAAATGGGCTACCCGCTATACGGTCATGAATTAGACGAGAATATCTCTCCATTGGAAGCTGGCTTGAAATGGGTGGTTAATCTGGATAAAGACGATTTCATCGGAAAAAAGGCTCTGCAAGAAGAATTCGAAACAGGAAGCGTCCGGCGGCGCATCGGGTATCAACTGACTAGCCGTGGAATTCCACGCGAGGGTTGTTTATTGTTTGATGGCGATAAAGAAATCGGCAAAACCACCAGCGGCGGCTTTTCTCCCCAATTACAACAAGGAATCGGTATGGCCCTGGTCGAGAAGAACTGGAAACAATCCGGGGCATTAAGCGTCGAAATCCGGGGTAAAAAAGTCCCCGCTAAAGTGAAAAAACCACCCTTCGTTCCAAATCATACGATAGGGTAATATCTGATATATTCAATATAATAACCACATTACAAAGGAATTAATAATGATACCGCAAGACTTAAAATATGCTGAATCACATGAATGGGTGCGGATAGACGGAAATGTTGCAACGGTTGGCATTACCCATTACGCGCAGGATCAATTGTCAGATGTTGTTTTTGTCGAAGTCCCCGAAATTGATCAGGAAATGAACCAGGGAGATGAATGCGCTGTTATTGAATCGTGCAAGATCGCCGCAGAGATGTATGCTCCCGTAGCGGGTAAGGTAACCGCAATTAATGAAGCGTTGGAGGATGATCCCGCGCTGGTTAACCGTGATCCGTACGGTGACGGCTGGATATTCAAATTGGAATTGAGCGATGCATCACAACTTGATAGCCTGATGGATGCTGAAGATTATACGAATCATATTGCTCAAAGCGCATAAAACTCTGTGTCTTTCTATCGTTTCGTACTCACCATAGCCCTTTCCCAGGGGGGAGAGGGGACTTGATTATTCGGTTTTTTTGTGGTGAATCATCGGGATTAACAATAGGTTTTGATTAATTCGGGCGCCCACAAGGGGCGCGCTCTACTTTTCGTATAGGACATTCAACTTTTATTACTGGTTAAAGAACAAGAGTAATTTGCATATTAATATGATTTAGGAGTTTCGCATGGACTTTATTCCCCATACTCAGGAAGAATTCCGGGAGATGCTGCAAACAGTCGGACTGGAAAACCCGAACGACCTGTTCCGCACTATTCCAGAGCAGTTGCATAATCCCGATATTCCCTTTCCTGAGCCAATGACTGAACTGGAAATCGGCGACTTAATGAATGCTGCCGCTGAAGCGAACCGGGGCGCCAAGATGCCCTCGTTTCTTGGAGGCGGCGCTTATGATCACTATACGCCTCAGGCCATTCCATCTCTTGCATCGCGCAGCGAATTTATTACGGCTTACACCCCCTATCAGCCGGAAGTAAGCCAGGGTACGCTGCAAGCCATCTTTGAATTTCAAACCTTCATGAGCCGGTTGACCGGTATGGATACAGCCAACGCTTCGGTCTATGACGGCGCATCAGCCTTAGCTGAAGCGGCCTTGATGGCCTGCCGGATCACCCGTAAAGAAAAAATTGCTGTATCTTCAAGCATAAATCCACACTACCTTCGGGTAATGAAGACCTACCTTGACGCGCCGGGTATTGAGTGGGTGGAAATTCCATGCAGCGACGGCGTTACCGATATCGAGCAATTGACATCAATGGTAAATGATGAGTTCGCCGCCTGCTTCGTTCAGAATCCCAACTATTTCGGAAACCTGGAACCAGTCGATCAGTTCCGTTCAGCTATAAGCGCACCAAAATGCCTGCTGGGAGCGGTGGTATATCCTCATTCTTTGGGGCTGCTAAAACCTCCAGGCGAATGGGGCGCTGAAATAGTAGTGGGCGATTTACAATCACTTGGCATGCCAGTTCAATTTGGCGGCCCGTTCGCCGGATTCGTCTCTTGCAAACAGAAGCATGTACGCCAACTACCGGGTCGATTGGTGGGACGCACCAAAGATGCGGATGGCAAAACAGGATACGTCTTGACCCTGCAAACCCGCGAACAACATATCCGTAGATCAAAAGCGACCTCCAATATCTGCACCAACCAGGGCTTATGCGCCTTGATGGCGACTATTTATATGTCGCTGATGGGGCCGAATGGATTGCGCCAGGCGGCTGAAATGAGCGTTCGGAACGCCCATTTATTACAAAAACGCTTGTGTGGAATTGATGGCGTTAATCTTGCTTTCGACAAACCATTCTTTAATGAGTTCGTCATTAATCTGCCCATGCCGGTTGAATCATTCGTTGATACAGCTCGAGAACTTGGTTTGCTTTCAGGTATTCGGATTGAATCAGCGGAGTCTCCTGAAAAAGACGGACTATTGGTCTGCGCCACAGAAAAAACTAAAGCAGTAGATATTGATTTTTATATCGACGTATTAACCCGAATTTTGGAATAGAGGATTAACGCCATGCCACTGGATGCATACGAACCGACAGTATTTGAATTGGATCATAAAGGCGAGGGGCGCATCTGGTTTTCTGAACCAGAAGGGACGTCACCAATTGATGAACTCTTGCCCGATGAGGCGCTGCGCAGCGCTCCACTTGATTTCCCCGTAGTCAGCGAGCCGGAAGTGGTGCGTCATTTCACCCGTTTGTCGCGTAAGAATTTCAGTATCGACAGCGGCTTCTACCCACTTGGCTCGTGTACTATGAAGTACAATCCAAAGATAAACGATGCGCTTTCCCAGCTGTCGGGATTCACAGGTCTTCACCCCGAATCCGGGCAAGATGTCTCTCAGGGAACATTGCGCATTATGGTGGAAATCCAGCAGTATCTGGCTGACTTGACCGGTATGGCTGGAGTAACGCTCAATCCCTGCGCCGGAGCTCATGGCGAGATGTGCGGCATGATGCTGATTAAGGCTTATCATGACGACCGGGGCGACAAGCGCTCTATTGTACTGGCGCCGGATTCATCTCATGGCACCAATCCGGCTTCGGCCTCAATGGTGGGATACCAGACAGTAGAGTTGAAATCCGGACCGGATGGCTGCGTCGATATTGAGCAACTTAAGAATCATCTGAATAAAGATGTAGCCGCAGTGATGTTAACCAATCCAAATACGCTCGGTCTGTTTGAAAAGAATATCCTGGAAATTCAAAGGCTGGCGCATGAAGCAGGGGCCTTACTCTATTATGATGGCGCCAACCTCAACGCCATCGCGGGCATAGCGCGTCCCGGAGATATGGGATTCAACGTAGTGCATTTCAATCTGCATAAAACATTCGCCACGCCTCACGGCGGCGGCGGTCCGGGAAGCGGGCCGGTAGGCGTTTGTCAGAAATTGCTGCCATATCTTCCCGTTCCAATCATCAGCAAGGAAGATGGAACCTATACCATTACGCGCCAATCAGAGAAAAGCATCGGACAACTATCAACCTTTTTCGGTAATGTAGGCGTTGTGCTTCGCGCTTATGTCTACATGCGAATGCTGGGCTTGGAAGGCATCCGCAGCAACAGTTATAACGCTGTATTGAATGCACGCTATATGCTGGAACAATTGAAAGATTATATTCCCCCTGAGTTGGATGGCGATTGTATGCATGAGTTTGTACTGACGCTTAAAGATCATGATCGTTTCGGGGATTTAAACACAATGGCTATTGCCAAGAATCTGCTTGACCGGGGCTTCCATGCGCCGACGGTCTATTTCCCGCTGATTGTTAAGGAAGCCATGATGATTGAGCCTACTGAAACGGAATCGAAGCGCACCCTGGATGAATTCGTGGATGCAATAAAAGAAATCCTGGAAGAATATAAAACCAATCCGGATCATGTCCTTCATGCTCCCCATCAGACTCCTGTGCGCCGGTTGGATGAAGTGACGGCAGCCAGGAAGCCTGAACTGGTTTACACTGATT
Organism: bacterium; assembly: GCA_963662285.2. Taxonomy (GTDB): domain Bacteria; phylum Hinthialibacterota; class Hinthialibacteria; order Hinthialibacterales; family Hinthialibacteraceae. The sequence goes on along the minus strand of CAXXMV010000002.1, from coordinate 681,391 downwards.
AAGCATTACTACTTATTTAGAGATAATGTTTGTACAATGCATAGAATGCTACGTTTCAAAAGAGGAAAATCATGCAAAGAAGAGAGTTTATAAAAACAACCGGAAGCGCCCTGCTGGCAGTGGGCGCTCTAACTAATATCGCGAGAGGGAGTGAAACGATGGTAAAAGGTAAATTTGATATATCCATCGCGGCATGGTCTTGGCATAAAATGCTGTTCGCTGGAGAAGTAAAACAGATTGATCAACCTCGCCTGGCGCGTGAAGCGGGCGCAACTGGATTGGAACTGGTTAACGCTTTCTTCCCCTCGCCGCAGTATAGTTATCTCAATAATCTGATAAAAACCGCCGAAAATGAAGGCATCAAGATTTTGCTGATCATGTGTGATGATGAAGGCAATATGAGTTCCGATAATCACAAGGAGCGCACTCAAGCCGTGATTAATCATAAAAAATGGCTTGATATCGGCGCGGTCCTGGGCTGTCATTCCATCCGATGCAACTCAGGCCATCAGGATGATCCCAGTGAAGCGATGAAATACGCCGCCGATAGTTTCAATGAATTATCGACTTATGGGCGTCAATACGGCATGAACGTCATCATCGAAAACCACGGTGGATATTCATCCGACCCCAAGTGGCTCTGTGGTCTAATGGATAAAGTTGGCGTGGATAATTTCGGGACATTACCCGATTTTGGCAATTTCCCTGAAGAAATCAACAAGTATGACGCCGTCGAAGCGTTGATGAAATACGCAAAAGCGGTCAGCGCCAAATGCTATGATTTCGGTGAAGATGGCAATGAAACTAAAATTGATTTCGCCCGGATGATGAAAATAGTCTTGGACGCCGGATATCACGGATACGTCGGCGTGGAATATGAGGGATCGCGTTTAAGCGAGTTTGACGGCATAAAAGCCTGCGTTAAATTACTCAAACGCTTCCAGGCGTAAGGTATTAATGACAAAACAAATTATCAAAGGGCGGCTGCATGGTCGCCCTTTGTTTGTTATAGAGATACGGTAATAATCAGCGGAATCATTATCAACGCCTGCTTTAGAGTAGTTTTCATAATAATGTTCTGATTGGCGATTCGAAAAAGCCAAAAAGATTTTCTTTTTCGAAGACTGTATGTGATAATAAACTAACATAATTTTGATAATCGCTCTAGTTAATGTAATACTCAAGGAATTATGTCGAGCACTCCAATCACTCAAGACGCAGCCAATAATCATACCGCCAGAAATTTTACATTTCACCTGTTAGACGGCGTTTTTATTATGGGCGGCATTGCGTTTACCTCTGTTGAAATCGTTCTTTCGGTGTTGATATATAAATTGGGGGGCAGTGAAATCGCCATAGGCTGCGTCTTTGCTTTAACCGAATTGGGAGCCGCTATTCCCCAAATTTTCACAGCGCCATTCATTCAACCCCTGCGTCGCCTTAAACCAATGGTGGTATCAATCGGATTCATAATGCGCCTCTTCTGGTTGATGATTGCGTTATTATTATTTTTTACGGATATCAAGGATGATGGGAAATATGTATATATTGTTTTAGGATTAATTTCAGCGTTTTTTCTGGCGGCTGGCGCCATTGGTCCGGGATGGGGTGATTATGTCGCCACTACCATACCCCGGCGCCTGATGGGCCGTTTATTCGCCTTACGGCAGGGTTTTACCGGTATAGTCGGTATCGGGGCCGGTTTTGTGGTTGCTTACATCCTTAAAACCTTCAGTTTTCCCGTTAATTTTTCAATCCTTTTTTTTATTGCATTTATTTTCATGCAATTTTCTTTAGTCTGCCTGGCTTTAATACGCGAGCCAAAACGCCCCCGGCTGCCCAAGCCTAATTTGAAGAATTATTATTTCAGAAAAATACCCCGGATCATCGTACGCGATAGTAATTTCCGTTGGTTTCTGATCCTTAAAGCGCTTATGCTGATATCGCTTATGTCATTCGGATTCTTCGCAGTCTATGGCGTAAAGAAGTTTAATCTCTCATCATCGGCGGCGGGAGCATTTACCAGCACCTATATGTGCGGTCAGTTTATTTCATCTTATTTCATAGGTTATTTAGTGGATAAATGGGGTCAGCGCCTGAATGTCATCCTTTTTGGTATAGTAGTGATCCTGCAATCGCTGCTGGCAATATTAGCGCCCAATCCCGTTGTGTTTGGTATGATATTTTTATTACTTGGCGCCAACCGAACCATGCATACCATTACCTTCATCAGCATGGCGCTGGAATACGGCGCCGCCAGAAATAGACCGACTTATTACGCTATAAGTTTTTCTTTTCTAGCCCCATTGTACCTATCCGGCATGTTAGCTGGTTGGCTGATTTTATATATAGACTATTCAGGCATCTTTCTCTGTTCGGCATTCTTTGGCATAATCGTTTTATTGATTGCTTTATTCAAAATAAAAGAACCAAGGAATTTGGCTTATCTTCCTGTAAAGCAATAATTCATGATTCTTTTGTGAATCTTAATTGACGGGATAATCGACAAAAAGGCTTTCAGTTTCTATAATTTGGATGATTATAGTGGTTTGCGGATATTTATATATATATAAAAGCATTTGATTTGTTTAATCGTATATACTCTTGATCCAGATAAAGGGACGGCGCTATGGTTTGCGGCCCGTTTTATAATAAAAATTTAGAATCTTTAAGAATCCTGAACCCGGAACAGGCAAAAGCCATCGAAGGTTTAATGCCTAAAATTTCGAATCGGCTATATTGCGCCAACGAATTGAAGCCGGGGTTCGCAAATATTTCGCTGAAATCCTCTAACGGAGGGTTAGCTTCGCTTTTTGTGACCGGCAATCCTGAAGAAGAACTGGAAAAATGGCTTGATAATACCGAATTAAAGAAGCAGTCGCCTCATGCAGTGCTGTTGCTGGGTTTTGGTTTAGGTTACGAAGCCAAGCGCTTAATATCAGTAATGCCTCCAGATACGGTTATCGCAATTATTGAACCTGATCCTTTTCAGTTTTTTACCGCAATCCAATATGTCGATATTTCAGACTTATTAAAAAACAAACAGATTCATTTTTATGTCGGTCAGAGCGTGGAAAAATCGGTGGAGAGCATCGGTTCAGAATTGCAATGGCCGCGTTTTCTTAATCTATCTAATAAAATAATATCCACCGGCTTTATTCGTCGCATGCACCCTGCTTTTCCTCAACAGTTTTCTACGGCCTGGCGTGACGCCCTGCAACGTGAGTTGATGTATCGACGCTCACGAATATCGCATGGAGAGACTGTGGTTATCAATACCCTATCCAATGTTGAGCCGATTCTGGATTACCCCGGCGTTTCGACCTTGTTTCATCATCTGGAAAATGTTCCTGCTATTCTGGCCGCGGCCGGGCCGTCGCTGGAAAAGTCGATTAATTCGATGAAAGCCATCCAGAACAAGGTCCTCATCACTTGCGTTAACACTGCTTATCCAATTCTACGTAAGTATGGTATTCGTCCACATATAGTCTTCGCCATGGATCATAATGAACGCAATCTGCGTTCGTTCGATAAAGAATCACCATCACCGGAGACATTCCTCATCGCAGATCCACGGATTAATGCAGGAATCATCAACCACTTTAAGCCCAGAGTCTTCCTGGCTTCCTGGTTATCAACTACCGAGAAAACAGGGGAGCCTGCGCCGCTTGATCAAATCCCAGTACCCAAGATGAGCGGCAACGCGGTTTATCAGTGGCTGCAAAAACTGGCTGGCAACAAAGGAGATATATTCGGGCCGGGAAGCGTGGCAGTCGCCGGATTTCATATTTTGGCGCGCCTGGGATGCAAACCGATCATCCTCGCCGGGCAGGATTTGGCTTTTACAGATCAAAAAACCTATGCTAATGGAACCATCTTCGATGATAAAAAACTGCACCGCGATGATCAAGCAACCCATGAAATACCTTCAGTTAATGGAGGTTCAGTGAGTACAAGCGAAACGCTTCATTTATACAGAAAACTGCTGGAGCATGAAATCACCCGATTCAAGAATATCACGGTATTTAATATCAGCGCCGGCGCCATGATCAATGGAACGATCACCTCCCGGATTGAATCGATTATGGATGAATTGCCCGAGGATGAAATCAATATTTCCGGTCATTTGAATGTCATACATCAATCCTTCCACCCTCAAGCAGATGTTATAGACCTGCGTAGATCTATGGTGAAAGTTATAGAACAATTGCAACTATTCTCTGAACAGGCCAGGAGAGCGCTGGATTACATTCCACCTGATCCGGAACTATCGCTGACTAACGAACAGCAAAAATCATTGCTTAAAAAACTGGAAGAAGCCGTATCCAGCTGCACCAAAGACCACCAACAAGCCATTGAGTTGCTCAATGAGTTGCTGCAAGAGACTCATTTTGAATTCGAAGACAGCCGCTGGAGAACGCAAATCCAAAAAGATCAGAAGAAAATAATCTCTGAGAAATTACATAACCACGCCAGAATCCTCGACGCCTTTGTGCGCCAATCAGCCCTCTTGATCACCCTGATGGAAGATAAGATGGAGCAATTGGATTAGGCCGACTGCCTGAATCACGATTGCGCTATATATCTTATTTCCAACAAAATATCTTATTTCCAACAAAAAGACCTATATCTATATTTTACAATGTCTTAGCAATGTGAAATATCTGCATTAATATATTTTTATTATTCCAGAGATATTATCGAAATGCTTTCGTATTTAAATCGCGTTTGACATTTATAAATGGTTGAGTTTTTGCCCTTTTTTGAAACGAATAAATCAATGTAAAAATGAAGACAATTCTATCCAAAATCCTATCAGGTAGAAAAAGTGAGAAAAATGCTGCAATATTGAAAAAAAACGTCTTTTTATCCAAAATAGTATTTATTGACTTAGGTAACTGATTATTAATAGGTTACTCTGCAACTAACTGGGTTTAGTATATGTATTCGCGTTGACATATGATCCGGGTAATGTTATTTTTGGCATGGAATTTTTTTTTCATGTATAATTAAGAGAAACTAGAATTCCAGATCGGTTATTACTAGCAATTATGTCTGAATTATAGATGTTAATTGCTTTGTTATTATCTATTATAGGGTTGTGATAAAGGCGAATTTCCTAATGGATCAAAGGCTCCAACTCCAACAGAAGATGTCTCAGCGGCTTATAATGACGCCGCAAATGCAGCAGTCTATCCAGCTGTTGCAACTTTCCACGTTGGAACTCTCGGAAATGCTCCAGGAAGAGCTGGCCGAAAATCCCATGTTGGAAGAAGAAGAGTTTATTGAACGACCTGATCGTAACATGGAAGAACAGGAATCTTCTCCTGAGCCTGCCGCAGATGCTCCAGAAATGCTGGAAGTCGGCAAAATCGAACTGGATAACGATTGGGCTGATTATTTCTCAGACAGCAGCGATTTGGGATTCGTGGGCAGCGGATCATCATATTCGACCGAAGATGAAGATGAAAACGGCGTCCAGATGGTCAAAGAAGAGTCACTGAAAGACCATCTGGTCTGGCAACTGGGCGTCTCGACTAATGGAGAATTAGAATATGAGATTGGCGAATATATTCTTGACCAATTAGATGAAGACGGCTTTTACCCTTTGAAGATTGAGGATACAGCGGTCACCTTCAGCGTCGAACCGGAAGTAATAGAGAAGGTACTTAAAATTATCCAAGGATTCGATCCACCCGGAGTGGGCGCCAGAAATCTTTCCGAATGCCTTGAAATCCAATGCCAGCATTATGAAATTGATGATGATGATATTATCCTGGTTATTCGTAATCATCTAAAACTGCTGGAGAGGAGACGTTTCAAAGAGATAGCCCGCGCGTTAGGCGTCTCGGAGATGCATGTCCAGGAAATCGCCGACTTTATCGGAACCCTGGACCCACACCCTGCGCGACAATATAAACCCGCGACAGTCGAATACATCACGCCTGATGTATTTATTGAAAAAGTCGAGGGGCAATGGCAGGTGCGCGTCAATGATGAGGGTTCTCCGCCTCTAAAAATCAGCCGCAAATATCGCGATATGCTGCATGATAAAAACGGCATAAGTGAAGATGAGTTCGAATTTATAAAGAAGAAATTCCAATCCGCTATCTGGCTGATCAGGAATATCGAACAACGCCGCAGAACCTTGTATCGTGTAACCAAGGCTATAGTTGATAAGCAGAGAGATTTCCTGGAAGAAGGAATAACTGCACTGAAACCAATGAAATTACGCGATATCGCTGACGAACTGGGCATCCATGAAGCAACCGTCTGCCGCGTGGTAAACAAGAAATACGTCCAAACCTCGCGTGGACTTTTCGAACTCAAGTATTTCTTCTCAACCGGATTGGATGCAACTGGTCGTGACGATATGGCGGCTAAAAGCGTTATGGAAATTATTCGCAATATGATTGAAGAAGAAGATATCCATAAACCGCTGTCTGATCAGAAAATAACGGAAATGCTGCACCGTGACTACAACCTTAATATTGCAAGGCGAACAGTCGCCAAATACCGCGAGAAAATGTCAATCCTGCCTACCAGCAAGCGTAAAAGGATATAGATTATCACCTGGTGACAACAATGTAATTACTCCTAAGGGATGATAAGAAACGAACATGATTTTGACAACTGCGCTAGATGCAGCGCTGATAAAGTCCTTCGAACTTTTTAGTCATGCGTTCGACCGAAAAAAGACGCTTTACTCTCTCCTGACCGGCATGTCCCATACGTTGGCGTAAATCGGACGATTCCAACAGCCGTATTAAAATCTGGCATAGATCATCAATTGATCCCGGTTCACAGAGCAGCCCGGTTTTGCCTGCTGATACAACTTCAGGTATACCTCCAGCCCGTGCAGCGGCAACCGGTAATCCGGCGTTCATGGCTTCTAGAATCGATACTGGTTGACCTTCCACCTCAGAGGGTAAGGCGAAGATATCCATCCCATACAATAAACGGCTCACATCGCTGCGGTATCCGGTGAAAATCACGCGATCTTCTATACCTTTTTCCATAGCCAGCGATTTAAGGTCAATTTCAATATCTCCCTGACCGATGATCAACAAACGGACATGGGGATAGCGATCTTTCAAACGGGCTACGGCTCTGATTAACAGATCATGCCGTTTAGGAGGTCTCAACTGCGCTACAATGCCGATGATTATGGCCTTCTCATCTAAACCGAACTCGAACTCCAACTCTTTTCTGATGGATACAGCAGTTACCTCTGGTTCATTGAGTTCCAATCCATTATGAATCATTTGCAATTTTTTTTCAGGAAGTTTCATGTTATCAAGTACGCTTTGTAATCCATGCTGAGAGTTGGCAACATAAAACTTGTCCAGCGGATGAGTCAATCGCTCCAGAATAGCGTAAAGGCGTCCATAATCTTTCACAGTATAAACGGTGCGAATGCCGGAAATTACTGATATTTTTCTATTGAATAGTTTTGAAGATCGAGCAAGCAGATTGGAATGAAAAAGAAAGGAGTGAATTACATCTGGTTGAATTTGTTTAACAATTGCCCGGAAGGAATTGAATCCTGATAATAACCGGCGCCGGGATAGACCAAGGTTATAACTTTCAACGCCAATATCACGCGCCGCTTCAACCAGGTCACCCGGACCCTTCAGCGTCACCAGAGCGGGTGAAAAACGGCTGCGGTCCAAATTCCGCAGCAGGGTCAGGATCATCCCCTCAGTACCGCAGATTTTAGAATCAGTTGTAACGAACAGTATCCGACATGTCATATTGGTCAATCCAGAATAACGGAAATTTCTGTATCCTATTTCTTATGGGCCACGACCAATAATTTATGCGACAATCCACGAAACGGACTCTCCGTCATGGCATAGGCCAGAGATGGAACAAAACGACACAGGTTGCCTGCTTCTTTAAGCATAGGCAACCCTGCGGGAAGAAGCAGGTAGTTGCCGTATAGGTTATACTCAGAAGCATAAGGTCTTATAGCATTCAGCAAAGATGAAGGGCTTGCCAGGCTGGTATGACCTAATTCCCGCCCGAATAGGCGGCAGGCCATGCGCCATACATGATTGGATATTGATGTTATGTGCCAGACGTTGAGCATATCGAATAACACCAGTCCACCCGGTTTCACCACGCGAAACATTTCACTTATGGCCGTTTGGTAATCCGGTACATACCACATAACGCTAAGTGAGTATACCGCATCAAAACTATTCGATCCATAGGGAATTTGTTCCGCATCGGCATGACACAGATGCACTTCGCGTTGCAGTTGATGGAATCGCTCAGCGCATCCTTCAATATTACCTTCAGACAGGTCGCAGCCATACAGTCCGCAAGACTGATGGGGCATTTGCGATAAAAGGTCGCCGCGCCCCACGCCAACCTCAAGTATGCGGCCAGAGACATTCTGCAAAGGCGCCAGGCAAGTATTTTGATAACGGACATGATACGGCTGCTTAGCCAATGACTGAGCAAATGCCCGCCACTGGCCGCCGTACGTTTTGCGATAAAATGATTTCCATGAATTAAACGGTTCGTTCATCGATTCTGTAATTATTTTTCCCCCGGTATATCATCCAGCCATACTTTAGTCAGAAAAATCAGTTCCTGCGGATTATAGACTAAATCATTAACATAGGGCTGCATCATGCGATAACGCACCGTATAGAACAGAAACAGCCAAGGAGCATCTTCAACGGCAATCTTTTCCGCTTGCTTGAACAGTTCGACCTGCTTTTTTGCATCGGATGACATCATGGCTTCATCAAACAACTTATCGTATTCAGGATTGGAGTAGCGTGAATAATTGGCGCCGTTAGGCGGGAAATTCTTGCTCGACAGCAGCTGAATAAAATTCTCCGGATCAGGATAATCGGCCACCCAACCTAAACGGTAGAATAGGGGCTGATTATTATCGATGCTTTCCAGATGCTGCGCCCAATCAACTATTTGTAAGTTGATGGTCACGCCAATTTTACGCAATTGCTCCTGGATGGCTTCAGCGATTGTCTCGTTGACCGTTCCGCCGCTATTGAGTTGCAAAGTGATCTCTTCGAGACCTTCGCCATTGGGATACCCCGCATCGGCTAGAAGTTGCTTGGCTTTTTGAGGATCGTAACTATACCCCTTAACATCACTCTCGTATCCGGGAATGCCGGAAGGAACCACGCCTGTAGCCGGGATGCCGCGTCCATTAATGACATATTTGATAATCGCCTCACGGTCGATAGAGTAATTAAACGCCTGGCGCAGGTTTTTATTATCCTTAAAAGGCGGTTTGGTGAGGTTGAAGCCGAAATATTGCGTTACCCAGAGCGGCATGTGTTGAATCTTATATTTAGCGAAATCAGGTCGAACATGGTTATTTGCATCAAAAACATTAGTCCATAAATCCTCGTGAATCTGCTGCACCAGTTCAAGGTTGCCGAGATCAAATTCAAGGAAGGAAATTTTAAAGTCGTTGATTCGGTTGCAACTTACGCCATCCAGATAGGGCAATTGAACGCCGTCTTTATCCTTCATCCAGTAATGGGGGTTGCGCTTCATCAGGATTTCCTGATTAGGCTTCCAATGCACGAATTGAAATGGTCCCGTACCAACCGGATTTTGGAAGAAATCATCTTTGTAGTATTCCAGCGCTTCATGAGGATGGATATAACAGAAAGCCATAGCCAGGCGGAACGGGAATCTCAGAAATGGTTTGTTTAATTCTACTTGAAATGTATCATCGTCAACTATTTTGAATCCGGCAACTTTATCGGCTTTACCACTCATAAAATCTTTGGCGCCGACTACGATATCCTCAAAAATCCAAGCGCCGGTTGATTTACTGGTGGGAGTCAAAACGCGGGTCAGACAATACTCTACATCGGAGGCTTTGACTTCGCGACCTTTGCCATTAGGAAAACAGGCATCGTCATGGAACCGGATGCCTTTTTGTAGAAATAGAGTATAGGTTTTACCATCTTCTGAAACTTCATGACTCTTTGCAACGCCTGGTATTAAATCAAGTTTATCATCAAACTTGAACAGCCCATCATACATCTGGTCGGCGATGTGATGACCGGCGCTCTCATCGATTCGCACCGGATCAAAACTGCGTGGAGTGCCCGATTCGTTCATACGGAAAATGCCGCCCAGTTTGATGCCGGATGGAGTTGTTTCGCCGCGCCGGGAGGGGATATCGGGACGCGAAGAAATACCCGAATGTTCAGATCCCCCACAGCTGGCCATAAGTAGCGTAATTATTAGTAAAATGATATTAGATGTCGGTTGGTGCATTTTGATCCTCTCATTTTTCAGTAAAACTTAACTGCTATATCTATTCCTCACCGGCAAAACGTTTAACGGCGGCAGGTTCATATCCTTTATCTCTTAATATATACATTACCTGGTGTGCATTCAATTCGGCGATTATGAAATATCGATCAGCGATGCGCTGTTCCAGCATATTGCTGATTTCAGGAATATGCGACATCTCTTCCGCTAAATCGACTGAGGCGCACTCCACGAGCACTGTCTTTTTTAGTGTGATCTGTCCGTATTTCCCACACCATTCCTCGACGCTATATTTGATATTTTCAGGAATTCTGTCGCCAGTCAGGCTATTAAGGAAATTTAGCGTCTTATCTGTTTTTCTGCCGCGTCGCATTCCGAATAATATGCTGCGCTGAGAAATATGATATTCGGTAAATATATCCCGCTTTTTGAATTCGGCTAGATGTTCTAATTCCCATAAGTCAGGATATCTAAAAGAAGGCGGGACTAACATGTCAAAATTCGGTTGTAAGACGCAGCGGTCAGGAGGATGAGTTTCTGGAGGAAATTTGATATAGAGCAGATTTTCGATTCCGACGCGAGTTAGAAAAAACGTTGTTGGCTTTTTCGGCGTATTAAATTGGATAAGACCAAGAAATGATAACCACTTAAGAGCATCCAGACATAGGGATATTGAGTCATCTTCTTGAATCGCTACACTCCAGGCGGAATGGAAATCAGATATGGAATAAACCGGAGATTTATTGTTATCCTGCACAAATTTTTCCATCGAGCGCAAAACCACCAATAAAGCCTGGAGGGCGGGATTGGGCATTATTCGCGTTTCCAGATAATAAGACCAGATATCGTTTTTTATGGAGATTTCGTCCCGGTTAAACCATTCACTGGCAGCCGGGGTTATCCGGATGCGGTTTTTATGAATAGTAAAAAAATCACGTTCTATGCAAAACTCAAATACGAATTCGAAAAACTGATCCGGTAAATCTGAATTGCTCAAACGCTCCGCCCATCGATCAATTGATTTCCGATGAACCATGCCTTTCTGGGTTTGAACCGGACGATGATGTAAAACCACAGAGGCCAGATGAAAAACTGCTTCCAATCCGGGATGGCGAACAGAAATGCCTTCTAATTCGTATTCACTCTGCGGGGTCAGTTTACTGAAATCTGAAGTGTAATGATTTTGCAGGGTTCGACGTATCTCCTCCGGCAGCAACACGCAATCTTCTGCGCTATCTGAATCACGGAAAAGCAGCCCCACATCAAATAGATGGATAAGACAGTCGTCCATGATGCAAGTTTTTGTGCATAATTTCTTCAAGGACCGGGGAATAATAATGGTCTCAATATCAGGAGTAAAAAAAACGAGACCATAGATCATACGTTTCGATTGTTCAGGCAGACCTTTAACCAATGCAGAGATAAAGCCTTCATCCTTATAACAGTGCATCAACTCATGCAAGATAGTTCTCTTGGATGGAGATGCAGATGATATGCCAAATTCATTGGCTAATCGTCGCAATCGTTCATGAGGCGCGTTCACTAATATATTAAATAAACTCATTCAGTAATTCCAATCTTCACACCATGAGCCGAATCGGGTTTATCTGTTCCATTTTCCATATTGCGTATTGAATAATAGTAACCTTGTTCAGTTAAAAAACGTTGTCTTTTTTGGGCGAATTCACCTTCACTACTGTCGCGCGTGATTATCGAATAGAAATGAGCAATTTGTCCGTCGCTCTTAGGCCGGAGAATCCGGCCTAATCTTTGCGCCTCTTCCTGACGTGAACCGAAAGAACCGGAAATCTGTATGGCTACATTGGCATCCGGCAGATCAACGGCGAAATTCGCCACTTTAGAAACAACCAGTTTGCTAATCTCTCCGGTGCGAAATTGTTGATAGAGTTTCTCCCGCTCCACATTAGGAGTCTGACCAGTCAATAACGGTATCTTGAAGGCGCTGGCCACAATCCTTAATTGTCGAAGGTATTGTCCAATTATCATTACACGGTCGTTAACATGCTGTTTTAACAGGCTCTCTAATACTTCCAGTTTTACAGGATTCTCCGATGCTATGCGATATTGCTGACGAGGAGGAGACATGACATACTCACGCCGATGCTCCATCGGAAGCGGAGTGCGGATTTCATAACATTCAGCCTGTGCGATCCAACCTTGCTTCTCTAATACCTTCCAGGGAACATCATAACATTTCGGCCCAATCAAACTGAATACGTCGCTTTCCAAACCATCTTCACGAATAAGAGTCGCCGTAAGACCCAGGCGCCTACGGGCCTGGATATCAGCAGTTATGCGGAATATAGGAGCTGGCAGCAGATGCACTTCATCATAAATAATCAAACCCCAGTCTTGAGATTCAAAAAGTTTTAAGTGCGGAAATATATTGGTATTCTTGGTGCGGTAGGTAAGAATCTGATAAGTCGCTATAGTGACCGGCTTGATTGCTTTCGTCTCGCCGCTGTATTCACCGACATCGTCGTCTTCTAATGAAGTTTTATCAATGATTTCTCGCTTCCATTGTCTCAGCGCAACTATATTGGTGGCCAGGATCAAGGTTTTTTTACCCAATTCAACCATGGCCCCGATGCCGATAATGGTCTTGCCCGAACCACAGGGAAGCACTACTACTCCGCTTCCGCCGACGGTGCTTCCTCCCCGGTAAAATGAAGAAATGGCGGAACGTTGATAATCACGCATTATGAATTGGTCGCCGGATACCATGGAGTCGCGCAATTCCATGGCAAGCGAATCGCCTTCGACATACCCCGCTTGATCCTTGACCGGGAATCCGATCTTAATCAATGTTTGTTTTAAGCGGCCCCGGTATTCTCCTCCGACTCGAATAGTGTTTTGATCAATTCGCGCTTCGACGAATGAATGAGTTTTTTTATGATTGCTGATCTGGTCAAGCAGCATGGGATCTTCGCTGCGCAGCACTAGATAGTCATCCCGTTTCTCTAATACCAGGCGCCCGTAGCGATTCATATATTCACGGATATCAACCTCTACATTGGCTGGAATGGGATAGCGGGAATACTTTTTAAGTCCATTAATCACTTCTTCTGTGGTTAAGCCGGAACTGGCTGCATTCCAAAGCGATAGCGGAGAAATGACATAGGTATGAATATGCTCCGGGCATTTGGTTAATTCCGCGAAACTGCATAACGTATCTCTCGCTTCTTCAAATACAGGAGAGTCAACTTCAAGAAAAACTGTTTTATCACTTTGAACTATAACCGGTTTGGTTGATGACATATTAATCCTATTCTGTAGCGCTCGCCAAGAACATATTCGGGAATGCAGAGCCATTGAAACTACTTTAATTTCTCTATTGCTTTTATGACTCGAGAAAAAGGAGAACCTGTGATTATACTGCTTTAGAAGGTTTTAACGAAGAGAGCAAAGCATTGATCTTCTAATTCTATCGAACGAAAAACCCCCATTCAACAATTCTTGAACGGGGGTCATGAAAATTAATCTTGATAATCAAGCCATATCATCCCTTGATCTGCTGGGTAATAGTAAAGATCGGAAGGTAAAGCGCAACAACAACAGTTCCGATGATGCCTCCAAGCATAACGATCAATAATGGTTCGATCAGTTTCGCCAAACCATCAACCGCATCGTCAACCTCGCGTTCATACGCTTCGGCCACTTTAATAAGCATTTGATCCAAAGCGCCGGTTTCTTCACCAACCGCAATCATGTGAACAACCAGCGGCGGGAAGATAGGGAATGCTTTCATAGGTTCAGAGACCGTGTCGCCATCGCGGATCGAAGAGTGAATATCAATCATAGCGCGCGAGATAACCTCGCTGCCCGATGTATCCTTAACGATCAGAAGAGTCTGAAGGATGGGGACGCCTGTATCCAGCAATGTACCGAAGGTCCGCGCAAACCGGGCGATAGCCGATTTCTGCGCAATTACACCAAAGACGGGCAACCGCAACATCGCTTTATCTATGATATAACGTCCCTGACCTGTCTTGTTGATCATATTAAAAAAGACAATAGTCCCGATAATCCCAAGTAGGGGAATATACCAGTAAAGAACCAGACCATCACTGAAGTCAACCAGTTTCTGGGTCAACCAAGGTAATTCTCCACCCAATCCCTCAAACATGCTGGCGAATTTAGGTACAACGAAGATCAAAATAACCGCCACAACAGAGAGAGCGATGGTAATAACCACCATAGGATACCACATGGCGCCCTTAACCTTGGATCGAACCGCCTGGGCTTTTTCCTGGAACATAGCCAATCGGTCAAGAACCTGTTCTAACGCGCCGCCGATTTCACCCGCTTTAACCATGTTAACGTAGAGGCGGTTGAATATCCGGGGGTATTTGGCCATAGCTTCCGAAAGGGTATCGCCACCCTCTACGCCTTCGACGATTCCGTCTAAGGCTTCTTGCAGGTTTTTATCTTCAACCTGTTCCTGCAAAATCTGAAGGCTTCTTAAAAGAGGCAAACCTGCCCCAATCAGCGTTGCCAACTGACGTGAAAAAGCTGAAATGTGCCTTAACGACACTTTGCCGCGAGAGATAATCTTTCCGATGAAACGGAAAATGGGAAGATCGGCAAGGTCAACCTGACCAACGCTTGATTTCTGGCGATTGATCTGGGTTACGTAATAACCCATGCTGCGCAAGCGCTCGACGACCGCTTCTTCACCGGTGGCTTCGATTGAGCCTTTTATCTCTTTGCCGCCTTTATCCAGCGCTTTATAGCTGTAACTCGGCATACTAATACTCCTCACCGCGCCGATGCAAATTTTTGGACAATATAAATATCATATTATGCGGCTGCGGGTTGTACCAGGAAGATGCGTTCCTGTAAACATAATAGTATAAGAAATTGGATGCCTTCGTCAATGTGCGATTGATACTAGAACAATTATTCCCTGATCTATTCAGAATCCGTCATTTAACTTATTTATGAATTATCCACCAAAAACACTATATGTAGTGCGCCAAAGCAGAGTGAAACGCAATATTCTTGATATTAATTTTATACAAATTTTCAAAAAACATCTTTGTAAAATATTAATAATCTTCATCGTGGAGAGGATTCAAGATGAATTTGAGTACCTTTATATAATTTTGGTCTATTTCTTGTCTGAGTCATGATACTCTGGATTAGCAGAATATACAGGATTTTTCATCATCCGCATTCTTTTTATATCAGTATTATCTCAAAAACACCATCGCTCAAACAAAAACAAGGCGTTTTCCTCACAGGAAAACGCCTTGATAAGTGTTATGTATTAATACAGATTATTTGTCTGCGCCCATGTTGTCTTCGAAGCTGCCTTCGGCAACATTGAAGCATAGTTCGTCGCGCACGTACTGAATGCCATTGATGCTGGTGTCATCTGGATGACGGTGAGCGCTTTCGGCTTCGACTACCAGAGGAGCAGTGCCGGAACCCATTTTGCTCAGGTATTTCTGCGGGTAGCCGATAGCGAGCATCAACTCGGTGAAACGGGTCATGTTGATGTCGCCGGTAGGCAGATCGCTGAATTGCATGGCGCGTTTAGTCCAATCGCCTTCCATGGAGCGTAACGGGAATCCAGGACGGATAACGTGATTCTTGATGTGGCAGCCATAGCAGCGGTCTGCGACTTTAAGGAAACGGGTTTCCCAGGTTTCGCCTTCCCAGCAGTGTGATGGATCAACATTAACGCCCAGGCAGGCATCGCCGTCGCAGATGTCAACCAGATGGTTGAAATCATCAGCGCACATGGCGGCGGTGCCAGGATGAATTTCGTGAGCCAGAATGATGCCGAGAGAATTGGCTTTGGCGCGAATTTTGGCTGTTTTTGTAACAAAACGTTCGTCGCCTTCTTTGATCAGGTCATAATCCGGACCGGCGAAGAATCCCCAGGGATATCCGGTTGCAACTTCCCATCCATAGGCAACGCCCCAGAACATAGGAAGGATTTTGATGCCCATTTCAGCAGCCAGATCAAAAAATCTCAATGTGTAATCTTCGGCCCATTGTTCAATTTCGGCTGGAGATTTAGCGGCGACGTCGGCAGGAATAAAAGGCTTGATCGTAGGACTCTGGGTCCATGCAGTAGTATGCACCCAGGTTGCGCAATGAATTGAAACGCCATCAAATTTCAGGCCGCGTGAATCAAAGGCGTTTTTGATATCACTGGCGCTTTTGAAACCGCCTTGACCGTTTTCCAACATAAAATGAGATGGCTGTGCGCCTGCTGCGCCTGCGCCTTTAGCGAAATCCAAGAAACCATCCAGGCCTTTGGGACCGTGCTGGGCGCCTTCAATACTGGAATGAAAAACTGCTTGAGCCATAATAAATGCCCCTTTCATCAATAAAAAATATTTATTTATTTTAGTATACAGACCGCTGGTTGAGAATATTTCACGGTCCCACTGTATTGTTCCACTTCAAATTAACCAATTTCTTTTCAATCTTCAAGCCTAATGCGCCTCAAATCCACCTTAACTATTTCTATATAATCATCCGATGTTACATATTCTCACATTTTTTTAGCATTCTTGATTGAATATTCGCTATCAATATGTTTAGATATCACAAATGACTATTAATAGATTGGGGAGAAAAAAATCATGGAATTTAAGCGACGCGACGTTCTAAAGGTTTTATCAGCAGCTCCATTCGCCGGATTATTTGGTACTACTAAAAAAGTTGAAGCCGCCTCTTCTCGTAACAAAAACATAGATCATGCATGGCGCGTATTTGAAGAACCTTTTCTTTCTGAAATCGCTTTCCCTCTAGGTGGAATCGGAACAGGGACCTTCTCTATTGGCGGCCGGGGCAATCTGCGTGATTGGGAACTCTACAACCGCCCCGACAAGAACCGTAATCTCAACAATACCTTTTTTGGCCTTTGGTATAAAGAAGAAGGAAAATCCAGCCGCGCATTCGTGCTCGAATCCGAGATCAAACCGCCCTTCCGTGGAGGCTTCGGCCTGAATCGCGGAGAACTGCCCGGTATGCCGCGTTTGAGGAATGCGCGTTTCATGGGTTCGTATCCCTTCGCCCGCATCGAATTTTCCGACGACCGCGTGCCGCTGGATATTTCACTGGAGGCTTTCAATCCTTTTATTCCTCTCAACGAGAAAGATTCCGGCATCCCGGCTGGAGTATTTTACTGGCAATTAAAAAACACCAGCAAACTCCCTATAGAACTAACATTAATGGCCTCAATGGAAAATATCGTCGGCGACAAAGATCACGGTAAGAATATTAATGAATACATAGATGATGACGCCTTCAGGGGCATCTACATGCGCAGCCATAAATTTGATAAAGATGATGAAAAGTTCGGCAGTATGGCGCTTCTCACACAACATAAAAAGGTCACCTACACCTGCCGTTGGGATCGCGGCGGATGGTTTGACGCCCAAAGCCTTTTCTGGAACGATTTCTCCGATGACGGAAAACTCAATGCCATTGATCCTTCCGATCCCAGCCCTGCTAACAAAACCGATACCGCTTCGCTTGGCGCAGTTTTGAAACTCGCTCCAGGAGAGAAGGCTACGGTTCCCTTCATCATCACCTGGCATTTCCCCAACCGGAAAAATTATTGGAACGGCGACAAAGAAGTCAAAGGACAATTGGTCGGCAACTATTACGCCACGCAATACTCCAGCGCCTGGGACGCGGCGAAATACGTAGTAGGAAATCTCTACCGGCTCGAACAGGAAACCCGCCTGTTCCACAAAGCGCTCTACGATTGCACCGTGCCGGATGAGGTGCTCGACGCAGTATCCAGCCAATCATCCATCATCAGAACCAACACCTGCTTCCGCGACCAGTACGGAAAATTTTTCGCCTTTGAAGGCTGTTCCGACCAAGGCGGATGCTGCCCGCTCAACTGCACCCATGTATGGAACTATGAACAAACCCTGGCTTATCTGTTCCCCGCTATGGAACGGACTATGCGCGACACCGATTTTCTGTTCAATACCCATGATGACGGAAAGATGTCTTTCCGTACGCTGATTCCACTGGGCAAGAAACGCTGGGAATTTCACGCCGCCGCCG
Organism: bacterium; assembly: GCA_963662285.2. Classification (GTDB taxonomy): domain Bacteria; phylum Hinthialibacterota; class Hinthialibacteria; order Hinthialibacterales; family Hinthialibacteraceae. The sequence continues at coordinate 663,058 of CAXXMV010000002.1, read as the reverse complement.
ACGGTCAGATGGGCTGCATCATAAAACTATATCGTGAATGGCTCTTGTCAGGCGATATGGTATTCCTCAAAAAAATGTGGCCCAAAGCCAAACAAGCCCTGGAATTCGCCTGGAAGGATTGGGACCCCGATAAAAACGGCGTCATGGAAGGACAGCAGCATAACACTTACGACATCGAGTTTTATGGGCCTAATCCCATGATGGGCGCAATCTATCTGACCGCACTACGCGCCGCCGAAAAAATGGCGCTGGCTTTGGGAGACCACGCCGCCGCCGCTGAATATAAGCGTATGCACGAGAATGGATCATCGATGCTTGACCGGCAAACCTGGAAAGGCGACTATTATGTCCAGGTGTATAATCCAGAAAAACATACCAAGTACCAACTGGGAAACGGTTGTCTATCCGACCAGTTGCTGGGTCAATGGATGGCGCATGTTGTTGACCTGGGGCATGTTCTGCCTGAAGAGAAAGTCAAAAAAGCAGTTAACTCTATATACAAATACAACTTCCGCGAGACGCTGTCAGAACATTACAATCCCCAACGTATTTACGCCCTGGGCGATGAAGCGGGATTGTTGCTATGCTCCTGGCCTAAAGGAAAGCGCCCCGCCCTTCCCTTCGTCTATTCAGACGAGGTTTGGACTGGCATCGAATATCAGGTAGCCTCCCACTTGATATATGAAGGCTTCGTAGATGAAGGCATTGATATAGTCAAAGCAATCCGCAACCGCTATGACGGTGAGCGGCGCAATCCGTGGAACGAGGTCGAGTGCGGCCATCATTACGCAAGGGCTCTGGCAAGTTGGTCGGTTCTTCTTGCGCTTTCCGGTTATAAATACTCGGCGCCGGAAAAGATGATTTCATTCTTCCCCAGGATCAACCAAAAAGAGTTCACCGGATTCTGGTCAAACGACGCCGGATGGGGTTCATACAACCAAGAATTGAGTTCACGAAAATTACAAGCTGATATCAACATTATGTATGGACGCGCTTCACTGCAAAAATTTTCCCTCCCAGCGCCAAAAAGCAGAAAGGGTTATTTCGAGGCGGAAGTCACATCGGGAGACGACACATATTCCGTCGCGGCGCAACGAGCCAATGACCGGGCTATCGTTTCTCTTCCAGAGGCAATCAACCTGGGCGCCAATGAATCCATTCATATCGAACTTAAGGCTTGATTGTAAATGTAGGGGAGTCTTTCATGGGCGCCCGTTATATTAAAATGCATAGTGGATTTAAAATCGGGTAACCACAAGGGATTACCCCCTACATTTCGTATTACAGGAATCTTGTCATGAAACGCGCTGCAATTTTTGTATTTTTTATTTGTTTATCCATACCTTTGCTATGGGCAGAAATCATTCCGTTGACGATTCTTTCCACCAACGATTTACATGGTCATTTAATTCCTGATAAAGCAGACCGGGGCGGGGCGGCCCGGATCGCCGCTTATTTCAAGAAAGTCCGCTTAGAAGAAAAGCATGTTTTAATTCTCAATGCGGGAGATATGATCAGCGGGACGGCGGTTTCATCCGTGTTCAGCGGAGACCCGATCTTTCATGTCACAAATCATTGGGGCCTTGATGCCGCATGTCTAGGAAACCATGAGTTCGATTATGGCTGGCAGCGCATTGAACGCTTCCGCGACATTGCTAATTTCCCGTTGCTCTGCGCTAATGCCTTCGTCAAGAACGCACAGAGACAGCATGAAATACTGGGTGATGCGGAATATGTAATTATTGAAAAAGGCGCATTGAAAATTGGCGTTATCGGGATCGTATCAGAAGATACGCCTTTCGATACTACCAAATTCGCAACTGACGGAGTTAATTTTCCCGGCGAGATAGAAACCTTAAACCACCTTATCCCAATAGTCTCAGAACAATGCGATATGTTGATCGCCTTAACCCATGTAGGAAAATACAATGATTTGAGAATCGCCAAGAAAACCATTGGTTGTGATCTTATTGTGGGCGGACATTCTCATACGCGAATTTCCCGGATAACCAAAAATAAAGATAAATTCATCGGCATTCTCCAATTTAATCCTCGGGATAACACTACAGGAAACCGGAAATATCTAAAGAATGTAGGATTAGAATTAGGGGAATATAACGATACTACTATTTTTTCCGCCAAATACATTAGCCCGATTCCTATTACCCAAGCGGGAGAATATGGTAAGTTTATCGGACGAATCGATCTTACTTTTGATACCGAAAAAGATCAAATACAGGATTTTTCCTACAAATTAATTCCAGTTAATAAAGATTTGGCCGCCCCGGATCCGCAAACTCTGAGAGAAGTCCGAAAATGGGAAGAGCAAGTGGAGGAGATGCTGGATAGACCTTTGGGCGTAGCACAATCTGAATTCGACAAAACAGCCATGCTTTGCCTGGCCGAGGAATCTTTTATGCAGTCAACCGGCGCCGATTACGCCCACCATAACAGCGGCGGAACCCGCGGTCTGCTGAAAAAGGGTGCATTCGATTATCGCGAAATATGGAATATTTTCCCCTTTGAAAACACCCTGGTAGTGGCGCAATGCAAAGGCTCGGAAATTCTGGATAGTAAGTTTGGTTTTTATGGTCACAACCCAGTCGATCCAAATAAAACCTATAAAATCGTCACCAATAGTTTTATAAAAGATCAAATGGAAAAACAATCTCAACATATATCTCTTGTGTGGCAAGACACCGGAATAACTTTAAGAGACTCGGTGCTTAAATACATCGAAAAGCGCAAAACCATCAAGCCATTCAAGTTAATCAGGTGAGTTTTTTTTGAGTAAGTTACGATTTTCTTTTATCCCCACCCAACAAAACAAAATAGATCAAAAAGCAAAGATTATTTTTCCACTCTGCCTATTTAAGCATATTTAATAAACCTATAATACTGAGCACATTATTTTTAAATCGAGGAACAAGTAATGAAAGTAGCGATTGTTTATAACCGGGACAGTAATCGGGTAATCAACCTGTTTGGCGTTCCAAACAGGGAAAAGTATGGAATGAACTCGATCAAGCGCATTACTGATGCGCTCAAGAAGGGCGGACATCAAGTCAAATCTTTTGAGGGAGATAAAGACCTGGTCGACAATCTTGAACATTTTATGCCTCGTGTAATCAAAGGCGAATTGCCGGGGATGGTGTTTAACATTTCATACGGTATACAGGGACAGGCCAGGTATACTCATGTACCCTCCATACTCGAAATGGTTGGGATCCCCTACGTTGGTTCCGGACCGTTGGCGCATTCTCTGGCGCTGGACAAGGTTGTAGCCAAAATGTTGTTCCAGCAACATGGTCTGCCTACGCCTGATTTTGCGGTTTTAGACAGGCCTGATTTCACCATCCCGAATCTTGCATATCCTCTAATCGTCAAGCCTAAAAACGAAGCGGTTTCGTTTGGTATTCGTATTGTGAATAATGACGAGGAACTGCACGACGCAGCGCTGGTTATCTTCGAAAAATACCAACAACCGGTTTTGGTTGAAAGATATATTGATGGACGTGAAATTAATGTGGGGATTCTGGGTAATGATAATCCTGAAATATTTTCTCCCGTCGAGCTGATATTTGGAGAAGGCGGCCCCAATATTTACACGATGGAGGACAAGCAACGGAAATCCGGTAGAGAAGTATTATATCAATGCCCGGCTCCCATCAACAAAGACGTTGCGGCCAAAGCGCAAGAGATTTCCCTACAAGCATTTAAAGTATTGGGGTGTTACGACTGCGCCCGTATCGATATGCGTTTGGATGCAGAGGGGAATTTATATATATTGGAGATCAACAGTCTTCCAAGTCTGGGAGAACATGGCTCGTATCTTGTCGGAGCAGCATTTGCCGGTCTTGATTTTAAGGCGGTTGTTAATCGTCTGGTTGAAGTTGCCAACGCTAGATATTTCGGAACGCCAGAACCACCGCCGCTCCAACGCCGCAAACAAAGTCTTGATTCATCCATTTTTTCTTTTGTAACGCAGCGTCGCGACCGCATCGAAGACCGCTTAGATAGTTGGACTCGGTTGCATAGCAGAACCGATAACCTGGTTGGAATACGACATGCATACCGGGAAATGCAATCGGTTTTTAATGATGTAAAAATGAAACTGGTCGATGATTTATCCGATGATCCAATCGTGTGGACTTGGGAAACCAATGCGGGTCTTCAAAATGGGACGCTCATAATTGCTCATTTGGATGTTCCGCTAAAATCTTCAGAACCTTTTCAACGTTTCCGCCGTGAACCGGAAGCTTTATATGGCGAAGGAATTGGTTCATCGCGTGGTCCTTTGGTAGAGATTGAATTTGCGCTTCGGGCTTTACAATTATCCCGTTCTCTGGCTAAACGCCGCATAGGAGTTCTTTTATATTGCGACGAGGGGATGGAGTGCCGTTATAGTTCCGATCTAATTGATCTTGCGATTGAAAGGGCAGATCGGGTAATTGTTGTATGCCCAAGCATCCATGATGAATCCCTCATCGTAGAACGTAGAGGTCAACGGCTCTATCATTTGGTTGTTGAAGGAAAAGGGCGTCGCATTGATAAAAACGTCAAAAAACATGGCCCTTTTCGATGGGCCAGTGCGAAGTTAACCGAATTTTCCGATCTTAGTATTAGTGAAAAACGGTTGTCTATCGCTGCGGTGGATTTTCATACAGAATCTTTTCCCATGCAGTTGCCTCACCGGGTCGAAGCCTCTGTTATCATGAACTATATAAAACAACAAAACGCCGATGAAGCCGAAAAGAAGATGAGAAATAGTTTGATGCAAAAAGAATTTAATGCTGAATTTGAACTTGTATCTGATCGGCCTCCTATGATTAAAAGCCGCGCAGGATCCAAAATGGCGAAAGAAATCATTAACTTAGCCGAAACATGGGATATCAAATTAACTGAACAGTCCTCGGCGGTTCCTTCAGTTGCAGGCATGGCGCCTTCTTCGGTTCCCGTTATTTGCGGAATGGGTCCGGTGACTCACAATTTACATGCGCCAGATGAATCTATCAGTAGAATAAGTCTTCTACAACGCACATTATTATTGGCTCAATATCTCGCCACGAAAGAATAGGACAAACATGTCTACGAATCAATTAGAAATATCAGAGGAACAAATTGATTCATGCATAGAAGAAAGTTATCCTCAGAAACTGGCTGTTTCCCATTATGGAATGGTTTCAACGGCTCATCCCTGCGCAACAGATATAGGATGCGCCGTTCTTGAACAAGGAGGAAACGCTATTGATGCGGCTGTCGCCGCCGCTTTCGCCTTAGGAGTTTGCGAACCGCAAGCATCAGGTCTTGGCGGACAGACGATGATGCTGATTCACACCATAGAGCCAAGACGAACTTTCGCTTTGGATGGCTCATCCCGTGCGCCTAATCGCGCAACACCAGGCCTTATCCCTAGAAGGGAACGAAACCGGGGGCGCCGCTCCACCACGGTTCCAAGCACGCCCGCAGTTCTGGAATACGCCAGAAAAACATATGGCACATATTCAATAAACAAAATTCTTGAACCGGTTATTGAATTGGCTAAATCAGGTTATCACATTACAGATTTACAAAGTCGGCTGCTGCAACGAGAATCAGCGCATCTGAAATCCCGAACCGCGGGTAGTTTATTTCTTAAAGATGGACAAGTTGCTTATAATCCAGGCGATTTATTTAAGCAGCCGGTATTAGCAGAGACCTTGACTCAGTTAATGGAAAAGGGAGTTGAAGATTTTTACAATGGGGATATTGCACAAAAAATACATGCTGATATGGCGGCAAATAACGGCTTAATTCAATTGGATGATTTAGCTCAAATACCGTGGCCTATAGAAAGGCGACCGATCAGCGTCAGGTATGAAGGAAAACGATTGATCACTTTTCCACCTCCCGGAGCGGGACGCACTCTTATTGAAATGATCAATCTGCTGATGTCTATTCCAGAAAAAGAACGGGATTTTGACACGCCCCGTGGAGTACTTATTTTAGCAGAATTGATCCGCCGGGCTTTTCTAGACCGGCGCGACCGGCCTTTTGATCCCAGTTTCTATCCCCAAGTGGAAGATAGAAAAATGTTGAGTGAAGATTATACCAAACTTGTCGCCAAACAAATCCGGAGAAGAATCAAGACTCATGGAGAGACCACTCATTTATCAATTATAGATCGAAATGGAAATGTTGTTGCATTGACTCAATCTATAGAAAAAGTCTACGGTTCATGCGAAGCATCGCCTGAGTTGGGATTTCTATATAACAACTATATGAGCGCTTTTGAATTTAAAGATATATCACACCCATATTATCTAAGACCTAATGCGGTTCCTTGGGCCAGCGTTGCGCCTACTATAGTTTTTCAGGGTCGAAGGCCGTGGTTGGCTATCGGATCGCCAGGCAGCGACCGGATTACGCCATCGATCCTGCAAGTTTTGATGAGATTAAATAAACAGTCTCCCTTAGAAGCGGTAACAGCGCCCCGCATACACTGTACTTTACAGGGATTGGTTCATCTTGAAGGCTCTCGAATGAGAAACGATATCCCTGACGTGTTAATAAAACATGGTTATCAGATTAAAGTTCGGGAACCTTTTTCATTTTATTTAGGCAGTATCAACCTCGTAATGCATGATCGCAAAGAATTTATCGGCGTAGCCGATCAACGCCGCGACGGCTCCGCCAAGGGGCCGGTAAAATGACATTACCCATTATAATTTCATCGCCTCATGCCGGTTTGGATGTTCCTCTTGAGGTTCAACCATTTTGCAGCCTTACGCGAGACGATATTGTCAAAGACGGCGATGAATATGCCGCAGATATTTATTCAATCAAAGAACAGGTTAATGAATATGTCACGACCAATATAGCCCGCGCTATTGTAGATTTAAACAGAGAAATTGATGATCGTCGCGCTGATGGAGTAGTAAAAACGCATACCTGTTGGAATGTTCCTGTATATAACCAGAAATTACCAGAAATTGTAATCAACCAGTTACTGGAAAAATACTATTATCCCTATCATCATGAATTGACAAGAAAAAGTAAAAATACAAATATAATTTTGGGGATTGATTGCCATACCATGGCCACTGAAGGCCCTCCCATTGGACCTGGGGAGGGAATCAAGCGACCCGAAATTTGTTTGAGTGATAGAGAGGGAAAAACACTTCCTCCAGGATGGATGGATTTACTGGCTAAATGCTTCACGGAATGCTTTGGCTTCGAAGCTGCAATCAACCATCCCTTTAAGGGTGGGAATCTTATCCAAAGTCATTATCCTGAACTCCCCTGGCTTCAATTGGAAATAAGACGAGATTTTTTCTTTAGCAACCAAATTAAAAAAGAAAAAATTATTGAATCCTTGAAAAAATTCATCACTGCACTCAATTCTTAATTAACCATGAAACAATCAGCGGCTGGCAGCAATTCGATTATCAAGCGGCCATTGTGGTCGCCTTCTTTACATAAAAACTTTGCTCCGAACATCATGAAGATACGCTCTATAAACCGGGCTTTTCTACTCAATACATGTTCAAAGTCCATCTCTGGAGTTGATTTTAATTCGATAAGAATTTTGTTGTTGTTTTGTGAAACTACAACCTGAATATGTTTGGCGCCAGCAGTTACGATGGATTCAAAAATGGCAGTCATCATATCGCAGAAGCGCTCTTTTTCGATATAAACATCCGGGACGCCAATCATCGCAGTGAAGGTAATTTTCACATCCTCATAAATATTGCGTAAGGCGATGCGCCGGATCATTTCCTGGACAAAGGCATTTTCATCACCCGACGAATCCATAAAATCCTTATCCTGGATAACCGGCTTTTGCAGTTCAGTTAAATACGCAATGAAAAGATGGCTGATATTTTCACTTTTGCCCAGCACTTCCTCGCGGAAACCCTGCATTATATTGAGAAAATCCAAGATCAACCATCTTACCCTACGCAGCAGGGAGACATCAATCACGCTTTGCAACTTTTCATCATCAAAGATTTTCTTGATGCTGATGATGACTTGAATGGCTTTCAGGGGAATCTCCATCTTCAACCGGTTACCGGCGCCATACTCATTGGCATATTGGTTAAAATCCGACAAAAAGCCATCAATAGCGTCGATATCCAATTTGTCCAAAATTTTTCGGGCTTCCTCTTCCTCAGACAAACTCTCCAAGTGGTACGAAAGAGATAATAACTTACCGGATATAACAGAGAACAATTCGGAAACTTCATCCAGTAAATGCTTGGCGTAATCATCCAGAAAATGCGCCCTTTGCATGTCCAATTCGACGATATTATCCAAGCGTTTGGTAAAAGGAATCGTTCGTTGCAGAATTAAAGGTAATTTTGCGCCCGATAAAGCTCTACCATGCCCTAAAGTACAGATTTCGATATCTGCTTGATTAACCAACCATTGGATATTATCCAGAGAATTGATTAAACCTTCTTTGTCCCAACCTGGAATTCCAGCAATACCGGGATTGGAAGCCAATAACAGATCTCCGGAAAATAAAATTTTTCCGATACGGATGCAGATACTATCCGGGCTATGACCAGGAGTATGATAAAAAAATAGCGAATCAGATTTTCCAAGAGACATTGATTGACATAGGAGTTGTTTACTATCAGAGATTGTCTGTATTTCATTATGTAAAATAATCTGGGCATTCTTGGCTAAGTGAACCGCACGGTTTCTTGCCGTTTCCCAATCACTATCCATCAATAATCTTATATCTACCGAATGCTTTGGCAACTTATGATTATAGAGATATGACAATGTCAGTTTTTCATCTCCTGATTCAAGAGCCTGCGCTCCGTTTTCTTGAACGCAGAGATAACAAGGATACCCAAGCAATAGAATAAGTTTCTGCGCTCCTTTGAAATGATCGAAATGACAATGGGTCAGGATAATGAATACTATTTTTTTCTTTGAACCGGTTGCGTGAATCAAGACATCCGCGATTTGCTCAATTTGTTTCTTATCCGCCCCAGGATCGATAACGATAATTTCCGTCTCGGATTGAATGATATAAGAGTTGCTGCTTTTGATATCTGGTTTTCTTTCTAGCGGATATATTTCGCAGGAGCTGGTTCCAGGGATACTTTGCCAGGTATGATTTTCAAGCATTATGGTCTCCGCGTAAAAATAGAATCGGATTGGATATAGCGGTCGCTAAATGATTAGGCGTATTTTTTGAAAACGAAGAAAATGTTTTTAGTAAACCTCTCTAATTATGTCAACTGAGAGATTTCAATAAATTTATCAAAACCAGTAAGCACAAAGATGCTATAAACATTGGGTTGCGCATTGCGAATTATCAAGCAGCGTTTTTGCTTTTCAAGCAACTTCACTGCATTCATTATAACCCGTAAGCCGCTGCTCGATATATATACTACTTCAGCAAAATCGAGAGTCAGGGAAGATGATCCTTCTTCTACATAGGATTTAATGGTTTGTTCGAATTCTACCACCGAAAGAGCATCCAATCGGCCTTTGATGGAAATCACAGAACCGCTTTCATCTGTTGAAACGTTAATTTGCATTTTTTTATCCTGCAGTATTTTTATTATAATTCATGGATAATATACAAAAATTATGGAATAATTTAAACCTTAGGCGATAATGATAAATCATTGTAGTGAAAAATGTGCTCAAAAGTATATTGTATTTTAAGCTATACTTTTTAAATAAATCAATAATAATTATACGTATTAATATATCTACTCTCATTATTTAATAGAAGATTGAAATTCCTACTGAATTTTCGATCAATCCGACTCCATATCATTCCACTTTATTGTTGTAATTCAAGATATTACAAAATTTATGTAATTTGTAATCGAAATTAATAATTATAAAAATATCGATATCACAATCGGGTTCATTAAACATCGCATAACAATTAACATTAATCTAAACTATTTAATTGACAAATATCATAAAATAAAAAAAGGACAATATTACATTCCAAAAAAGCAATAATTTGTTATATAAAAGTAATAATTCATTCCTCTAGAAATATTTTTTGTAATCCTTAACAATTTTATTACTATATCATTAAATAATATATTTTCGATCTATCGATTGCATTTGCGATATTGGCGCCTGTATTGCTTAAACTTTTGTTTAAAGTTATGTTTAAGGAGGCGCTTATCATGATCAAAATGAATTCTATCAAATCCAAAATAATGATTTTATGTTCGGGAGCAGTATTATTGACTTCATTGGTTCTGGTATTAGTGATTGTATGGCAAAGAGGAGAACTCCAAACCACCGTATCTGTCGAATTAGATGCTCTTGCTAAAAATGAAGTGAGCAAGATCGCTAAAGACGTATATCTTATGTGCCGGATTACTAATGAAAGCGTCCAGCAGAAAGTATCGCAAGACCTCAATGTAGCCCGTTATTTATTAAACGCCGCCGGAACGATCTCTCTTTCCAAACAAACCATCAACATCAATGCTGTCAATCAAAACAATAATCAGGCAAAACAAATCTCGATGCCAAAATTAATGGCGCAAAATCAATGGCTTGGTGAATTCGATATAAGGACAAAACAATACCCCATTGTTGATAAAGCCAATCAACTTATCGGATCTATTTGCACTATATTCCAAAGAATAAATGAAGCGGGAGATATGCTTCGGATAAGCACAACTGCGGAATCTTCTGATGGAACACGTCAAGTAGGAACATATATTCCAGCAAAACAGGCTAACGGAAATTCCAATGCGGTTATCTCGACTGTAATCAGTGGAAAATCCTATATGGGGAGAGCGCAAGTGCTCGGTGATTGGTGCCTAACTGCTTATGAACCGATCAAAGACAATAACAACAATATTGTAGGTATGTTGGGAGTTGCGGTAAAAGAAGAAAGCGTGGAAAGTCTACGCAAAGGAATCATGGATATAGTAGTCGGTAAAACAGGTTATGTATTTATTGTAGGAGGTTCAGGTGAGCAAAAGGGTCATTATATTATCTCTGCCAAAGGCCAGCGCGATGGAGAAAATATCTATGACGCCAAGGATTCCGATGGAAACCTGTTTATTCAGGAAATTGTAAGAAAAGGTCTTGCAACCTCTAATGGATCAGCCGATTACCAGAGATATCCCTGGAAAAACCAAGGCGAAACCAACGCCCGTTATAAACTTTCAGGGATAACCTACTTTGAACCATGGGATTGGATCATAGGTGCAGGCGCCTATGAAGACGATTTCCAGGAAGCGCAAAAGCGGGTGGATAGTTCACTTAACGCTATGCAATATATTATTTTAACCGGCGCCATAATTCTCTGCTGCGTCTTTGGATTTCTCGCCATGATCGTCGCCTCAAAAATCGCCAATCCAATCCAGCGCGCAGTTGATTTTGCCAAAAAGGTAGCCAATGGAGACTTAACCCAAAGTATTACCGTTAAGCAGAAGGATGAGGTCGGCATCCTATGTGATGCGCTAAATCAAATGGTAGAAAGTACTGCGGAGACTGTCACTAATATTCAAGCCGGCGCTGAGCAGGTCGCCGCCAGCGCTGAACAACTTTCCGCATCATCCCAAAGTTTAGCTAGCGGCGCCACCGAACAAGCTGCCAACCTGGAAGAAACATCTTCGGCCATTCAACAACTGGTTAATTCTATTGATAATAACGCATCCAATGCCAATGATGCCGATAACATTACCATCAAAGCTTCTAAAGAAGCAGAAGAAGGCGGTTCCGCCGTCATAGACACCGTCTCGGCCATGAAGAAGATCGCCGAACAAATCGGCATCATCGACGATATCGCTGATCAAACCAACCTCTTAGCGCTTAACGCCGCTATCGAAGCGGCTCGCGCTGGAGAGATGGGTAAGGGATTTGCTGTTGTCGCGGTCGAAGTGCGAAAACTCGCCGAACGCAGCCAGGCCGCTGCCAAGGAAATTAGTACAGTAGCGAAAGAGAGCGTTGTTCAGGCGGAAAGAGCCGGTAAACTAATTCAAAATGTCGTTCCCGCAATTCAAAATGCTTCTGAGCGCGTTAAAGGCATCAATCAATCATGCGGCGAACAAGCTAACGGCGCCAGCCAAATCAAAGAAGCTATAACACAATTGGATGAAGTTACGCAACAAAATTCCGCCGCCAGTGAACAATCGGCTGCCGCTAGTGAAGAATTGGCCTCTCAGGCTCAATTCCTCCAGGAAACAGTTGGTCGTTTCCGCGTCAAAACATATCAAAACAATATATACGCCTCTAGCGGCGTTTCGAAATCCTCTGCAAATCAATATGAATCAATGGGTAAATCACTGCCTGCTCCCTCAACTATGAGAAACCAAACGCATGAACGCATCGATAACGCACAGGATCAGGAATTCGAGGAATTCTAGAGAGTTTTGCTTAAAAACAATATAGTATTCCCATATCCATTATTAAATCTCTCCTTTTCCCTAAAACCTCTCCTTTTCCCTAAGACGAGAGGTTTTTTTATTATTTTTTTCAATCTTTTCCGAAAACCAAAAGCGATTTTGAGTGAATATGATTTTGAGTACCACTCTAACCACAACACAAATCAATAAAAATCAGCATGATTCATAATTCTTGCAACAAAATCTAAAAAGGCTCAAGATTTTTCGTGCTACTGACGATACTAAATACGATCAAGTCGTAGTCTCAAAGAGTGTAATCAAAAAGATTAATTTCGAATATCAAGAATATAGTTAGGGAAGGAGGATCATCTAGGTTATCAATTAAACATAACTGTCATCCGCACCTCATAATGCGTCCAGGTTACCTCCCTGGTAAGAATGACTCAAATTAATTAACTGGAAATGATCAAGAGGGTAAATATCCCCTCGATTATCAGAACTAAGCCGGGAAACAGTGCTCGCACCACTGATTCCAAGGCGGCAAACCTCTGATTTTCAAAGATATAAAAATAAAAAGCACCCAAATTAGCGGCCAAATCGCACCCAAGGCTGCTGAGTCCGGCAAGGATGCCGGATTCTGATTTCAAGGAGGAAGAAGAATGAGTCTTTCCAGAATTGTAAATAATGTCGCAGCAGTTAATGCAACCCGTAACTTAGACAAAACCGGTCGATCTATTCAGAAATCAATCGAGCGTTTGTCTTCAGGACTCCGGATCAACCGCGCAGGCGATGACGCGGCCGGTTTGAGCGTCGCCAACAACCTGCGTACTCAGGTTCAAGGTTTAAACCAGGCTATAACCAATGCTTCTGATGGCATCAACTTGATTAATGTTGCTGAAGGAGCACTCGAGGAAACCACAGTTCGTTTGAATCGTGTTCGTCAGTTAGCCATCCAGGCAGCGAACACCGGCGTCAACGATATGCCAGCCCGACGCGCCCTTCAGGATGAAGTCTTCCAAAGTATTGACGAAGTCACTCGAATCGCTAATACAACCCAATTCGGAAGCAACTTTCTTTTGAACGGCGACTTTTCAATTTCTACCGGATTAATTGACGGTCAGCAAAATATCGGCATGTCGATTGATGCATCTCCAGTTGCCAGTACCTTGGCTACGGGAAAGTCCTTCATCAACATCATCAAAACCAAGGATGCTCAAAGCCAGATTATCTCTGGTGAAGAAGGCACAGGAAAACCCCAAGTTATCAACACCGGCATCGGTAATCAGACCGATATCGCTGTCAGCATGGCTATGTTCTCTGGTGACTCGCATTTCGCTGGTGCTCTTGCTGGCGCCGCCACTATAGATGCTCAATTTTTCAATGGCGTCAGTGTTGCTGCAGCCGATACATTTGTATTTGAAGGCGTCCTGGCTGATGGCGTCACCAAGTTTACTGGCACTTTAAGCGTTGATGCGGCAACAACTGTAGCCAATATGGCATCTGCTGTACAAGGCGCTATTGATAATGCTGAAAAAGCCTTATTCGGTGCTCTAACTACCGCCAGCATTCCTACCACATTTAGAACAACAGTTAGCGCAGGCACTGTAGATAATTTAGGTCGTTTAGTGCTAACATCTCAAGCTGAATTACACAATGATTCTGATCTCTCGATAACCTTAGTCCGGGGTGATTATGTTGTTACCCAAGCAAAAGGAGTAAGCCGCTCTGGCGAAATCGGAGTTCAATCCTACTTGTCAGGAATCGGTCAGGTTGGAAATTCTATCACTGCAATCACTGGATCAACTTTTGGCACTGGACAATTTGAAATCACGGTCAAAGACGTCCAGGCCGCTCAGCAACGTATTGTAGAAAGCGGCATCGTCTTCAGTGACGCCACCGGCGCGGTTATTAACCGGTCTACATCAATTCAATCTGGCGGCTCAGCAGTAGGTACCAGTGCGTTGATCATGAATGGAACGTTCGTTGGTGGAGTTTATACCGGTGGAACCACAATTCAAGACGGCGACATGATGGTTTTGCATGGAACAAACTCAGATGGGACAACTTTTGAAGGTTCGTTTACGTTTGATTATAGCGTCACGAATGCACAGGCTGACACTCTCCTGAACGATTTCCGTTTCGGCAGCGTATCCGGCCTTATTGCAGAATTGAACACAAGATCGCGTGGATATGATCAAAGTTTGGGTCTTGTTGGAACAGAAAATGGAGTTCAAACTAGATTTGAAGACGCCATGTTCACATTTACCTCAAGCGGGACGCTTCAAGTAATTGATGATGTAGGTAAATCAAATTCACAAACCAGTTTCACCCTGACATTCCAAAGGGCGCCTAGCGCGACTACGCGTGATAATTTCACCTTCCAGGATGATGCCGTGCTCAAGCAGGAAGGTTTTGCAGAACAGGCGACTTTCCGTATTGAAGGCGGCGAAGATGTCCGCGCTGAAGCTGGCGATATCATTACTCTCAAAGGTCAAAATTCTACTAAAGAAGGCGTTCCCCAATCAATGGTTACTCTTCGCATCGGTAGCGGTTTATCTGCTGGAACTGATAAACTGGAGACGACCCCTGCAGAATTCACCGGAACGCTGAATGGTGGTGAGAAAGTCACCTTCGGAAATGGTAATCAGGATGTTGTCTTTATCGATGGTAACAGTGGTGGAAACCGTGGAGTTGCACGATTCGTTACAGTAGATTTCGATAACATTATTGACGTCACTGCTCGTACTGATGGTTTACCTGATGCTGGAACAACTATTCTAGTCTCGACCAATAATAGTTCTCTTAACTTCCACATCGGCGCCCAGGCATTTCAGTCATTCAGGGCTAGTATAGGTGACTTGACTTCAACTAACCTGGGCTTCGGAGAAGGCAGCGGCAGAACCATCTCTGATATTGATATCACTTCCATTGACGGCGCTAATGAAGCCATACTAATCATTGATGAAGCGCTTTCGCAGGTTAACAAGACGCGCTCCATTCTTGGTGCGGCGACGAACCGTATGGAATCGGCTATCAATAACTTAAGCGTTTCGGCGGAAAACCTGACGGCATCCGAATCAAGAATTCGAGACGCTGATTTCGCCCGCGAGACTTCGCAGTTCACAAAGGGCCAGGTTCTCCAGCAGGCAGGTATATCTGTTTTGGCGCAAGCGAACTTCCAGAGTCAGGGATTCTTATCGCTGCTTGGATAATTCGTTTGATAATCAGTAAATTAGATTCCGGGAAGCGTGGCTTTTGCCCGCTTCCCGATATTCCCTAGATGCTTGCTTGCTATTACATAAGATAAATTCACCCGACAGGCATCCCTTTGGAAAGGATGGTGGATCATGATGGTCGAAGCTGCTGCATACAAGCCTGTTTTGCCCATCACTGAATCTATTAGCCAGCCAGAGCGTTTTAGTAAAAATTCTGCTCCGGTCGGCGACCCGAAAGAAGCCGGTGATTTGAAGCCGGTTGAAAACAAAAGCGGCCAAAACTTTCTCGTCGCCGCTCTAGGATTTTCTGGTTTTTATCAGGAATCCAAGGTATCTGATTCGACTAAAGAACAATTATCTGAAAATAATCGGTTTAATCAAAATCTGAAAATTCGTTTTACATCGAATCAAGATACTGGAAGAGTGGCAATATCAGTGGTTGATGCTGAAACAGATGAGGTTATACGTGAAATACCTAGTGAGGAAATGGTAAAAATTTCCCAGAACTTGAAAGAGAATATTGGCGTATTATTTGATAGAAATTTATAAAAAATATTACGTTCTCTATTTTATCAAAACTATGGCTTCTCTCCATTTTTAATTTTTGGAGAGAAGCCTTTGTTTTGATAAATTATTTTATTAATTATTGGAACTTATTTTGCGTAATCAATTTAATGCCAAAGGTTACCGTAAGATAATGTGAAAGGATTCCATAACGTAAGTATTGAAAAATAAGCACACTAAATTTCAAACAATATATTCCTGGAACATACAGGTTAATCGCTTTGATCTTTCCGGTTCATTTACAGGCAAGATTTGCCTGTTTGATGTGCAATATTCAAGAAAATCATGCCCTTTGTACAAGGAAATAACGCTTAACCTTAAGACTGTCGCGGTCGATAATAGATCAAGGGATAAGTTGATTTATGTTGCAATAATACTTTACAATTTATTAGATGTCTGTAATCCAAATGGGTAAAAGGACATAGGACGATGAGTAACTTTGCTATAGAAGGATTAATATCAGGCTTCAACACGACCGAGTTGATAGAGGCGACTATCGACGTTCAGTTTGGCGGTCCAATAAAGCAAGCAGAAAACCGCATTTCTGAAGAGACCGAAAAACTTACTTCGCTGCAAGCAGTTAACGCTAATCTGCTCAATCTGGAAATAGCCAACTCGGCGCTTAATTCGGCAAGTCTGTTCAACAACAAAGTTATTGCCAGTTCCAATGAGAGCATTGTCGCCGCTTCGGTATCCAGTTCGGCATCAATTGGCAACTTTGGCGTACGGGTAGATAATCTGGCAAAATCTGATCAAATTTCATCTAATATTTTTGTAAACAGTCATGATGAACTAAACTATGACGGTAAATTTATTATTAATGGAAGAACCATCTCCGTCGCAGCGGATGATTCGCTTCAGACCATAGCCACACAGATCAATGCCAGCAATGCGGGCGTTAAAGCATCTGTTGTGCAACTTGCTCCCAACCAGAACAAACTGGTTTTCGGCGCAAGCACTACTGGCGTCGATAAAATTGAACTGCGCGAAGTTGGCAGCGATAACATCCTCACAGATTTAGGCTTTCTGACATCCAGTCCTACAGATCTTAGTTATGATCGCACCGTCAATGCTGACAACATGGGCGCTTTGGGTGATAAATTTGCAGTCGGTTGGAATCAAACCTATACTGGTGAAACCTTCACTGTCAACGATGCCGGGGGGCAGTACTCACTCTCTGTAACGCTAAATGCCGCTAGCATGACCCTCCAGGATATAGCAGACGAAATCAATCTCGCTTCAACTGGAGCGGGCGCGAACATCTCCGCTTCAGTAATTATGGAAGATGGCGATGAACGATTGCGGATTGAAAGCAGCACAGGAATTCCACAAACATTTAGTGATCCCGATAATGTACTCTTTGATCTGGGAGTTCTGGGCGGAATCCAAAGCGCAGCTTTCTCGTCCTCATCAACTGTCGTCGGTGATTTGATGAATCTTGATGCAACCTCCACTTCAACCATAACGCTAGAAGACGGTGACGGATCTGACTCATTTAATGTGGATATCGATCTTGATACTGATTCTCTTCAAGATATTGTGGACCGCATCAATACAGAATCCACAGCTGCTGGAGCGGATATAAGCGCTCAATTAATCTCTGCTGATGGCGTATACCGAATTGAACTAAACAGTTCTACCGGAAGCGTCGGCGTGTTGGCTGATTCTCAAGGCGCTTTGCAAACCTTAGGCATTGCTGATAGAACATTTAATAATATCGACCAGGTTGGTGAAAACGCTCAACTTACTTACAATGGAATTACTGTTAATCGATTCAACAATGTAGTCACCGACCTTGTTGAAGGCGTATCACTTGCTCTCATAAATGAAGGTTCTGAAATTGTAAATATTAATGTTCGCGAAGATTTCACTAATGTTTCTGAGGTTGTTCAGGGATTTGTCGATGCCTATAACACCCTTGCGAATTTCATCAGTGAACAAACCTATTATGATTCTGATTCCGGCAAGCATGGTATTTTATTTGGTGATTCTACAATGCGTGAACTGGAATCAGCCCTAGCTAATGGCATCAGTCGCAGTATTCCAAACCTTCCGGGCGTAAAAGTATCTGAACTGAACGACGGAACGGGCATCGACCTAGGCAGTATCCTAATTACTGACCGCACAGGCGCTTCAGCTACGATTGATTTGAATACAGTGAGTACTGTTCAAGATATAATTGATGCCATTAATTATAACGATGATATTAAAGTGAAGGCTGAAATTAGCACAAGTGGAACCTCTATAAATATCAACGACTTATCCGGCGGCGCCGGAGTATTCAAGATCGAAGAAGTTAACGGTGGAACCACCGCAGAAGACCTGGGCATCAAAAAGAATATGTTTAGCGACCACATTGCGGGATCATCCATTTACGCCAGTCAAGCTCAAAGTTTGGATGCTATTGGCATTTCTCTGACAACAGCAGGGACGCTTTCTTTTAATTCCGGTGATCTACAATCTCTGTTGAATTCTGATCCCGGCAAAATAAAAAACCTGATTCAGGCTGATAACGTCGGCTTTGGAGAATATTTCAGTAATATTCTTAAAGACTTTACTGCTTACGATGTTGGCAGAATAAACACCGCGTCTCAAGCGATTCAGGAAAAAATTGAACTATTCAACAGTCAGATCACCCGTTATGAACAACGATCTGAAGCAATGGAAGCGACTCTGCGGAAAAAATACACGGCTTTGGAAGTTACGCTTTCTCAATCACAGCAGGTTAGTCAATTATTATCATCGAAATTAGAAAGTAATAATTAATTAGATTAATTAGATTAATTATTATTTTTCTTAATACCCAAAAGAAAATCGATTAGAATATTGTACAAGATTAATTAATTATTAGAGAAGGAGACAATACGTGGCGACGCCATTAGCAAATCCGCACCAGCATTACTTGAAAACGCAAATCGAAACTGCCAGTCAGCCAAAACTGTTGCTGATGATTTTCGATGCTGCGGTCAAGAAATTGCATATGTCAAAAAAAGCCATCGAGAAGAAGGAAATAGAAAAAGCGCATATTGAACTTACCAAGTTACAACGCATTTTCACTGAATTGATGGTTGCTTTAGATCTTAAAAAGGGTGGGGAACTTGCTGAAAACCTTCTGCGCGTATACGACTTTGTCTATCACCATCTCGTTAAAGCCAATATCAAGCAGGATGCATCGTTGGTTGATGAAGTTATTCCCATTGTTGAAGATCTTCAAGATGGGTGGCGCAAAGCGGTTGAGAAATTTATTGAAGAAGGCAGCGAAGAATCAATCGCAATGATGAAGCCGGCAAATAATAATAACCATCAGCGCGCTTCCTATGATTCCTCGAATTCCAAAATATCAAATTTCCCATCAGCGGGAATGCAGAGGACATCTTCCGGATCACAACTACCACTCAATCCGGTTTCGCCTATGCAGCAGGCAGCTTATCAACGTCCTATTATGACTATGCCTAATTCTCCAGCCATGCAAAACCCGATGCCTGGCGCCTCTGCGCCGAATGCTGCGGGATTCAATTCGCCATTTCCTAACGCGGCCATTCCAGCCAATATCCCACCAGCGACGCAGACCAGCAAAGACCAGCAGCCCCCGCAAACTCCCCGGCCCAGACTCAATCTCAAGGGTTGATCAGTATTCAATCTCGTTAGTCCCAATCGAAATATGATTATAATTTAGCATAAATCCGCACAGAGTGATTAATTCTGCATGGTTATTCGTCTATATTATTATTCAATATGACTGAACTGCTACGATAAAGGAAAGACGAAATAATGAAAATCAAATGTTTAGTTATGTGCTTGATTTTTTTGACGCCTGTTTTATGTAATGGAGAGTTGCATCAGGCGGATTTAACCCGTTTATTTCATCCAAAATCGATTATGAAAATGACCAGGGATGATAACTCACGTCTATACACATTTCATGGAGATATAGGTGAAGACGGATATCAACTAAATAATCATGATATTTCTTTCCCGCTCATCATAGATGATTCTTTGACATGTTTCGAAACTGTATATCGGTATATACCCTTAAATAATCCACATTCTTTCAATACGAGATACGATAATATATTGACATCTCTATCAATTGCTACAGGTGAATTGGACTATTCGGTTGAAATTTTTCAACCTTATTTATCTCCAAGCAGCATTAAATATGTAGAGCGGTATTGGTGCAGAATAATGGGCGTTTACAAATGGACGGATAATATAGTTGTTTTTATCAATTACCGGCATGATGAGAATGATGAAAAACCGCATCTGTTCATATATGATAAATCCGGTAAAATAATTGGATCATACGGATATGATGCATTTCGACTTATGAGTATCGGAGTTGATGAAAAACATGATCGATTAGTATTGTGTGAAACAATGAAATTGAATGATAATTTCGATCCCACTATGAAAGAGAATCCATTGACTTGGCAGATCGATTTAAATTCTGGAGAAGTTATCGAAAAGTATGATTATACATTCTTATACTATAGCATAGTAACACCTGATGGATTGATATACAGTACTAAACGTGATAATAAAACCAATGAAGAATACACATGCATCTATACAGTTGAACCATTCGAGAAAATAGCGACTTACCCTGTTTATCTAGAAAACATATTCGGCTATTGGAGAAACAAAATTTGGTGCAGAGATATGGTATCGGACGCAGACCACAATATTTCTTACAAATTCCGCGCCTATGATCCTGAAACATTGGAACAAGTAGATTTTGATGAGTCTCCATACCATTTCACCCATAAGGTGGGGGATGACTCATATCTAATAGAAAAACAAGATTACGTCTCATTCCGCATAACCAACCTTGAATCAGAAGTAAATTCCTGGCAAAAGCATTAGAGACAATAGCGCATCGGGGGTGGTCTTTTGGTGGGTCGATAAGGCCAACCCACCCTACGCCTGGTCCCGTTAGTAATCAATTTAGCGTGGGATTAGCAGGTCATACGGCAAGGGCGTTTTGGGTATACATTAGTAATTAAGAAGTGTATTAATAGGAGAATAGAATGAAGAATTATATCGTATATTTCTTATTGATTTTCATCTCGTTCACAGGATTTTCTATCGACTATACTCTTGCTAGCAATAAGATACCTGAACCAATCCATATTTTTCATCATGATCCAGTTCATTCGTACTCAATTGTTGTATCTGCTGAATTTAGTACTAATGGAGATTTGTTGGCGACATGTGGTTCTGGAGGAGTTAAACTATGGAATGTTAATACAGGGAAATTGATACACATATTTAACATATATTATACTGAATGCATCGTTTTTTCATGCAATGAAAAGGTGTTATTTGCTGGCACTGAAGGAGGAACTGTATATATATTAGATATTGTAAATGGGAAAACGATTAATTCTTTCAAAGCACATGATGATGTACAATTTGGTTCAGATGATTGGGGAAGTCATGTTTGGTCAATGGATATCTCACCAGATGGTATGTCTTTATTCTCATATGGTGTAGACAACATAGGAAAAATTTGGGATACACAGACATATAAGTTACAAAACGAAATTGAAAATATTTCTAAAGGAGGTAATGTAAAATCTATTTTTCTGGATAATAATAACGTTTTAGTTGGAACCAAAATTTGGAACCTTAATGACAAAGAAAATACATTAACATTTGATAACTTTGGGTATGAAACCGATATTACAACAGATATGAAATCTCTTTACAGTTTTAATACAAGTATAGGAATTTTTGAATGGAATATAAATTCTTCGAAAATTGATCGTGTTATACCTGTTTTAGAGAATGATTATTACTTTAGCATAGATTTATCTGAAGATAATTCAAAAGTAATCATAGGTTCTAATAATAGTACAATTTGTTACGATATAATATCAGATACACGGCTATTTAAATTGTACACAGATACTTATCTATCAGCCAATCCCGTACGCTTCTCCCCCGACGGAACCAAATTCATTACTGGCGGCCCTGATGCGACAGTGTATCTGTGGGATTTGAACGACCTGCTTACCAGCCAATCTAAAACCAATAATTACCAGGATTATAAATAGGAGAATAGAATGAAAAATCATATATCAAATTTCTTATTAGTATTCATCTCGTTTGCTGGATTTTCTATCGACAATGCTTTTGCCAGCAATAAGATACCTGAACCGATTTATATATTCGATCATTTCCAGGATAATTATCCTCATAGATATATATTTGATGCTGATTTTTCTCGAAATGGAGAATACCTTGCAATTGGTGGTGAGAAAGGAATATCGATTTGGGATATACAATCTGGGAGTCTAGTAAAGAAATTAGGTATAGAATATCAGATCAATAAATTAAAATTTATTGATAATAACACGATCATTACAGGTAATATTGGGGGAAATATAAATTACTGGGATGTTAATGATGGAGTAATAACAAAAAGCATATTCGCACACTATGGAAATCCTTATGGTGATATTGGTCATTCAGATATTGTTCACTCATTAGATATATCATCTGACAAAAAATGGATAATCTCAAATGGTTCAGATAATATCGTAAAAATATGGGATTACGAATCCGGGGAAAATGTACAAACAATAAAAACAGGAGTCACTTGGAATCGAAAAGTTAGATTTTCACATGATAACAAAAAGTTCATTATTGGTTCAGTGATCTGGGATTTATTTAATTATAAAGAATTATTTAAGTTAAATGAATTGGAAGTGTTATTTGATACTACTTTTAACAATGTTGACTTTTCATCTGAAGGAAATAGTTTATTTGGTACAACTACTCAAGGTGATGTTGGTAAATGGAATCTTGAGACTTCGGAATTAGAAGAATTCTTTGAAAAAGATGATGAGAATCCCCTAACCTCAATTGATTCATCTCCAGATGATCATTTATTACTGGCAAGTTCAGTAAGTAATGTAAATTGCTGGAATTTAAATAATGGAAAAAAATTATTTCACATTTCCCATAATAGCGAACTACGCATTAAACTTGGAGACTTGAATATTGCACGTTTTTCCCATGACGGTACGAAATTCATAACCGGCGGCCATGATGCTATGTTGTATCTGTGGGATTTGAACGACCTGCTGACCAGCCAATCTAAAACCAATAATTACAAGGATTATAAATAGGAGAATAGAATGAAGAAAATATTTGTTTTTCCAATTTGCTTAGCAGCCGCATTCGTATTGATTCTCTCGGTGTCATCTCAAGCTGAAAAAAAACTACAGCGTTCCAAAATGTCTTCAATAAACTTAAGCGCTGAACAAGGAAATATCGGCGATAAAACATCGTCAGACTTACAATTCAGAATATCCGCCCATCATAACTATGCGGACATCAATAACGATGGAAGCGTCATTGCAGCCGATGGGAAATTGATCGTCACTCAAAATGGACAATACAAAGTCAAGGAAATATCCGGTCATGATTTTTATGGCGTAAAATTGAAACTGGATTCCTCAGGAAAAACTCTGTCCTACCTACAACAGGATCAGAAAAACGCCAATATAAACTTCATGGATACAGATACGACAGAATTATCGGCGCAATACATCCATCCTAAAGAACATGCCTTGGAAAGCATGATCCATTTCGATATCTCCTCAAACGCAAACACTTTTCTTTATTCCTATTTCTTCGGTGATGGCAGAGAGAAGATTTGCATCGTAGACAAAGAAGGAAAAACCTTCTCCAAACCCCATGAAGTTGGAGTCGTCGAGTTGGCAACACATCTCTTTATAGATTCTTCCGGCCAACGGGTATTCATCAATGCAACCGTCTTAGAAAAAAAGGACTATGGCAATTACACAAGAACCGTGAATGTCTATAAAAGTTTCTGGGCTGATCGTAAAGGCAACGAATGGCAACCGGCGCAGCCCTTGAAAATTTCGGGAGCGACGAATCCAATAGTTATAGATCATGCAAAAAACGGGAACTTATTACTAGTCAATACTGAAGACAACGGAATTGCATTAATAGAATGGAAGAAGAATGAATGGAGTGAACCTGTATTTTTAGGTTTTAAGCCTCATAAACTGGATCGCATGGATATGTCCGAAGACGGCAATGTGATCGCATCAACAGGATTCAATCCACCTTCCTCCGCGGCAGAGACGATAGACCTGTCAGCCCAGGATTTCAAGTTATTCAAAAAAGATAATAATGGAAAATATTACGACGAAAAAATCAATAAAGACAGTTCATACATAATTTCATCAGAATTCCTTCTTAGTAAAAATGGTAAAAATATGGTCATCATACCTTATGAAATCACGGATTGATTGTAAACACCTGGCAAAAGCATTAGATGGGTGGAATTATGTTTGGGGTTGTCTTTTGATGGGTCGATAAGGCCGACCCATCCTACGCGAAGGGAGCTTAATAGGAGAGTTAAAACAATGAATAAACGACTCCAAGTTTTAATATGTATCGTTTGTATCTCAGTATTTCCAAATAACGTATTATCTCAAGATTTTGAATGGGTAGAGCAATTTGATTATTTTCATCCAAGATCAACTTTGGAAGCCAAGACGGAAGGGAATACGAGGATTTATACTTTTAATCCTGATACAATCAAAAATATTTCAAGTTTAAATTATAATTATTATGATCCATTTCCACTGATTGTTGATGATTCATTGATAGTTATGGAATCGGTCAGAGTCAATTATCCTTTCTATGTAATAAGTAACAGCGATCAGATTATGACTTCGATTTCTATATCTTCAGGGAAAGTGAATTTTGCGCGGGAAATTATACAACCGAAAATTAATCCTGAATATTTTCCGTCCTCTTGGGAATCAATTGGTTGTGATATCCGTGGTGTTTATAAATGGAATGATAGAATCGTTGTCGTTATTTCTTATGATAACATTATTGAAGATGATCCAAATGATCATAATATTTCCCATGTTTATATTTACGATAAATACGGGTGGATTGAATCATCATTCCCCTTAGACGGTTTTGGAATTTATGGGATTGGAGTTGTTGAAGAAAAAGATCACCTTGTTCTTGCCGATTACATCACTATGAATGGAGGCAGTCTAGACTTAAAAAAAGATATGGGATTACCGCCTCAAATATGGAAGATGGATCTTAACTCTGGCGAGATTGTAATAAAACATGATTTTGATGCAGGTTCCTATTTCCCTTTCAATCCAGAAGGTTATTTTTACTATATCTCTCCAGATAGAGTCAATCAAGAAAAACTAGAATATTATTCTCTATATCCATTACAGAAAATCTCTGAAATACCTATCACAAAACCATTTTATCCTTCTGGTCATTCTCCAAAATATTGGAGAGGCTTATTGTGGGATTTTGATCTTAAATATGAAAACGAAAACTATAAATTGAACATACAGGCTTATAATCCGGAAACGTTAGAGCCAGTTGAGGCTGATGAGACGCCCCTTCATTTTATCCACAAAGTTGATGGCGTTCCCTACTTAATCGAAAGGTTTGTCGAATACAACGATTACGGCAGAGGCGGAAGCATCCACATCACCAAACTCGAATCAGAAGTAGATTCCTGGCAAAAGCATTAGAGACAATAGCGCATCGGGGGTGGTCTTTTGGTGGGTCGATAAGGCCGACCCACCCTACGCATGAGTTTCATTAAACAATTAGTGTTATATTACGAAGAGGTCACGCCGTCGCAGGCTCGGAGGTATATTTCTTCCAGAGTGGGGAGAATGGCGGGATGATGAATTCTTTTGTAATGTTCTTCAGAGAAAGCCCACATCTGACCGGGATTAGGGAAGAACCTGCGGAAGATTTCACTATCGTCAACCACTCGCCGGTTTTGAACCAGTTCACGCTTTTCCCGCCAATTCGGCATCTTGTCATAAAACGATTCAACCGCTTCCAGAATGGCCAATCCATCTTCTGAATAACTGAAAGGCACGCCGATGCCTCCGATGCCTTTGGCTCTGACCGCAGCTTCACGCAAGGCCAGGGGAAAGATGATCTTCAACCATTCGTCTGACAGGTTTTTATAAATTGTCGCCAGACTATTGCGCTCGTAATAGAGCGCTTTCTTACTATATGGAATCTGGTTCAGTGATGCATGGGCTTTATGCATAATCTTGGCGTCCGGCGCCAGATAAACCGGGATGCCCATTAATTGAAGGCGCCAACCAAAATCGACATCCTCATAAATCATAAAGTAATCATCATCGAATCCACCCGTGGAAAAGAACACCTCACGCCGCACCATCATACCGCAACCACAGGGAAAAAAGACCTCATAGGGAGAAATCTCTTCTACTGCATTCGATTCGAAGCCTTTGCCGAACAGGTTAACCCAACCACCGCCGAATTGAGTCTTTTTCCCGCTCCAATCAAGCACATGCGAAGTCAGGCAGTCGCCCTCGGTCCGGTTGGCGGCGTGCAGCAAATTGGAAAGCCAGTCAACATCAACCCGGACGTCATTGTTGAGGAAGCAGATCCACTCTGATTCATAGGCCTGCGCCGCCCGGTTCATGGCCGGGGCGAAACCTTCGTTCTGCCCCAGCGACAGGATTTTAATTTCGGGGAAATTGCTTCGGGTATACTCGATGGAACCATCGTTTGAACCATTATCAACCAGGACGTATTCCACCTCAGAAGCATCCATATCCATAGCCAGCAATGAAGTGAACAATGGTTTAAGCAATAATGAATTTCTATGGTGCGGAATAAAAATTGAAACGAGCGGCATAATAGATATTCTCTTTATGAAACGTTCCAAACACTATGAACCCAATAAACGGCGTATCCAGTTTTTCCCCCGCGGGCGCGTCTTAATCACCGCTTTGGGCGAACGAGGCAGATTGAGGCTATTGCTTTTCCCGCTTTCCGGGAATCCCCATGTATGCCATAACTGATCAACTTGCGAAAAAGGTTGACCACCCCGAATTAAACGTTCCTGATTGTCTCCGGCTTTAACCGGGTCTTTAGCCCATTGCAACAAGGGGCGCACTGTCTCATCATAAGTTAAAAATTTATATCCAAATTTCTTGGCTCGAAGCGCCCGGCGTTTGAGAATGTGTTGATTTTGAACCGCCTCAATAATTTTATCAGCAACCAGTCTTGATTGCCCGTAAGGCGCTCCCAGGGCCAGATCGTTTTCCACCAAAATCTGCGATATCTCTGTAGTTATGGTTGTCAGTATCGGCAGTCCGCATTGCAGCCAGAAAAGCATACGGTTGCGGCTGCCTAACAGAGATTCATATATAGGCAGATCGACATTGAGACCAAGATCGCACTCCATAGTAACCTGGTCGACTTCGTCATTCGACAGCCATCCTAAAAGATGGAACCTGCTCTCATAAGGGCTTTTACCGATTAATCCACGGAAATGTTTATAGCCATCTTCATGATGCCCGCTAATTCCGCCGCCAGTTACAACGCAATGCACCCGGCGATCCTGCTCCATAGCCCGTTCGATTCCTTCAAACATGGTATCGACATCGGTCCAGGTATTGAATCCACCGCTGCATAAAACCAGAAACTCATTGGGACCGATATTCTTACCGCGAAGATAGGGCTTTTTGGATACGGGAGATATTTTGCCATTCAATGCACAAGGGATGGTTTGCACCATCTCATCGCCCAAAGTATATTGGTTAAGCCGACCCATCAGGCCTAATTGACCGATAGCAGCTCCACGCTGCATTTCTGAGACAACAGAGAAACGGTCGCCCTTCAGGAGAATGCGGGTTAACATCTGGTGGAAAAAGTTGATCTCAACTTCGGCATTCATGAATGGAGTCTTGGCTTGCACCTCTGCGAAAAGGTCGCCGAACATATCCATCCATATAGGCAGATCAGTATTGAGATAGGCGGCCAGGTTAGTGGCTATAGTTGATCCTGCCGCGATTATTGCTTCTGGTTTATGCGTTCGTATAATCTCTTCGATCCGGGTTAAGATCAGATTCGTGTTTCTCGGACCCGGCTGAGGCACGGGGATAAGTTCTATCGGCGCCCATTTCGATGGATTATAACGATACTTAATATGGATTGCGCTCTCACGCTCCACGCCGAATTCACAGGATACCAGAGTGATTCTATGTCCTGCGTCTAACAGCGGTTGCGCAAACTGCCACGCGCGAATTCCAAAACCATATAAACGGTCGGCGTCATAGAAAGGAAGAGGACCAACCCCGATTATTAACAAATGCGTCACATCAATCACCCACTACTATTATTTCATATCTCTCGACGTTAGAGTATCGATAATACCACTAAGCTTAAACCAGTAAATAATCTCAGTTTAGTATATGCTGATTTTTTGCTCTGGCATATCTCTATTTGATAATTCTAACTAACGAAATCAGGAAGCCCTGAATTCATGATTTAGTTTTTTAACGTCTATGCCGCCTTTCGAATTTCAAAAATATTATCTTGAAATTAGCATAAAGACTGCAATTACCGTAGTGAAAATTATATTCAAATTAACTATATATTTTTTAGATAGATATATTATAATGTTTATTAGATTATATTAAAACTCTGAATTTATACATACTTTCAATATAATCTGATCAATTGAGTAAGCGTATAATCTGTATAACGGTGAGACCAATTTTATGTTTTTAGACGATAATCTCCAATCCATCAACAATGAAGAAGAACTGGAAGATATTCTTTCAACGCCGACGGATGGCGCAATAGAATCAATCGCTAAACTCAAAGGAGCGATGCTTGTATTGGGCATTGGCGGTAAGATGGGGCCGACTCTGGCGCGGATGGCGAAACGCGCCGCCGATGCATCCAATAATCCACTCCGTATAATAGGCGTCTCCCGTTTCTCTAAACCTGAACTGCGTAAACAACTTGAATCATACGGCATCGAAACCATAGCCTGCGACCTGCTTGATCCATCCGCTATGGCTTCTCTGCCTGATGCTGAAAATATTCTTTTCATGGCCGGTTGGAAATTCGGCTCGATGGGGAATGAAGAATTTCTGTGGGCTATGAATACTTATCTCCCGGCGTTGGTTGCGGAGAGATATAAAGACTCAAAAATCGTCGCTTTTTCCACGGGCAATGTTTATCCCTATACTCCAGTCGAATCCGGCGGCCCCACCGAAGACGACCCCACCGGACCGGTTGGCGAATACGCCCAGTCATGTCTGGGACGTGAGCGCATGTTTCAATATTTTTCCAAGCAATACGGGACTCCCGGAGTTATTATCCGTCTCAATTACGCCGTCGAAACCCGCTATGGAGTCCTGCTCGATATCGCGCAGAAGGTATATGACAATAAACCAATCACCCTAGCCATGGGACACGTCAACGTGATCTGGCAGGGCGACGCCAACGCTCAGACCCTGCAATGCTTCGACCTATGCGCCAGCCCCACGCGGATCATGAACATCACCGGACCGGAAACATTAACCGTCCGCTGGATCGCCCGACAATTCGGTCAACGCTTCGACAAAGAACCAATCTTTGAAGGAACCGAAGAACCAACCGCCCTATTAAACAATGCAGCGCAAGCCCAAAAACTATTCGGACCTCCGCAGGTCTCCACCGATCAAGTCATCGACCTTATCGCCCATTGGATCAGGAATGGCCAATCCATCCACCAAAAACCAACCCACTTCGAAGGCCGCACCGGGAAATTTTGATCCGGTCTGGAACTATTCATAAAACAAACGACGTTTATATTATCCGCATCCAAAGGTGAATTATTGACTTATGTTTATCCTGAAATCACTCATCAATCGCATTGCTTATTTGATTGCATTATGCATGATCGCCGCTTGTTTACAGGCAGCCCACGCCAGAGTCATCAATCTACCGGAAGAGTATGCATCCATCCAGGAAGCAGTTGAAGCGGCCTTCAGCGGGGACGTTATTCAAATCAACCAGCATGACACAGTCGATTTATTAGAAAATGACTTATCCAAAAATTTACTCGAACGGTTCAAGGGTATCGTAATAACCAATAAAGACTTGACCATTATTGGAACAATACCGAATGAAAGAGTTAGGATTACGCAAAGCGGTTCTGTTTATTATAACGACATATATCATTATAACGGTTTAATTCATCATAGCGGCCCATATTCTTGCCTTTCACCCATGAGCGGAGACAATGCCTTGGTTGTAGATAATTCTCTCGTCGAGATCAAAAATCTAACGTTTTACAGTCCATCAATAGATTGCTCTCATAGTGATTTTTCTATGGCGCCGATTCAAGTAGTATCAGGCAAACTTACATTGGATAACGTACATATAACAGGGATTTTCAAAGTCAGGGGAGATATGGAAATAAAAGATTCTGTCATCGATAGTAACAGTTATCGTATATCGTATCATCCCTATAGATTTCTGGCGGACAAAATCGCTATCTCCGCAATCTACATATATCAGAATGATTCTCCCGATATTCGAATATCTGATTCGGAAATTATTCGTGACATCGCTATTGGCTCCAGAGCGATTACCTTTGAAAAGATACTCAATGCAAAAGTTCACATTGAACGATCCTGCATACAATCTGGATATCTTACTTGTGGTCATATAACGATGTCAGTATGTGATAGAGCAACTGAAGAGGATAAGGGATTGGCGGGAATATTAATTACTGACTGCTCTAATGTTGTATTTGATATGCACGGAAGCGCAACTATCGGCAACAGCAAACCATATCCAATGGTGAAAAAAACCAGAAAAAAGATCCCAGCTGGCCCAGGAATAGAAATTATGAATTCCCAAGACATAACCATCCGGGGCGGAGAGTGCATCGGAGGAGATGGCGCCAGCGGGCAAATGGGAATCAACATTGATGAGAATCCACAACTACCAGTGGATTCAGGCAATGGCGGCTATGGTATATACGCAACAAACTCAAGTATTATCCTGTCCAATGTAAAAGCCATCGGCGGCCAGGGCGGCGTGGGCGATCCATCGAAGGACATCAAACCCGGCGAAGAGGGGCTGCCAATATTCCAGGATAAAAATACAACGATTGTTTATGATAGCATGGTTAATAACTGGGAGATTGTTCAGTAACTGCACGCCCACAGCCTTTCCTGGAAATTCGATTGGCAGAACGCCGTCGTCATCTGGGATCAACTGTTCCAGGACTATTATCCCCATACCATCACCGGCGCCAGCGCTCTGATGAGCAAGGCGGTTTATACGGCGTCGAAAAATAATCCTGAATGCCGCGACGTCGCCTTAGCGTTGGATTACCTGAACGATATCCTTGAGAATGCGCCTTATGATGAGATCATGCCCCACGTTCTCCGCCTCAAAGCCAAATATCTGTCTATGTCCGCCAGGTATGATGAAGCCCGTGAGGTTCTAAAACAGGTCTTCGCTCTGATCCCGCCTCACCCCACGCCCGAATTCAAGCAGTGTCTAGATATGGCCCAAGCCCTGGAAAAATCCATCGCCAAAATGGAAGAGTACAAACGGATGGATGATGAGTACAAAGCCATGAAAGAGAGACGGCGGGTTGAAAAGCAAAACCGGATCAATCAGCAATCCAACTAAGAAAAGGAGAAAACAACTATGTGTTTATATAACATCGACATAAGAAAACCACTTATTGCAATAATTCCATTCTTCATAATTATTGCTTTTGGCGTATCATCGATAAACGCCTGTCCACCGCCGCCCGATTGCGACACGCCGGATAGGTATGTAATGTGGGCGGAACATGTCGGTTATATTGTAGCTCAATCAGAAGATAATGAAAGCGTATTTTTAGATTACTACTCGGCTCCTCACACGGTTAAATACATTCTCATTGGTCAAGTTGCTTCTGGCGACAGTTGGGATCCATTTGTACCTTTGTATGCTTACTCGTATGGAACGGCTTCGCCGGAGTGTGGAGATTGCACCGCCAAGAACAGCACGTTCTTAAATAGTAGCGGTTCGCAAACAACCAGTACCAGAAATACGGTTATTATCAGCTACACTCAAGATGTACTTGATGGTAATGTACAAGGGACTCACACCGGCTGGGATTGCGACAAAGATGGATATGTCTTTATTCATATAACTTTGATTACACACTATAATGGATTTCCCATCATTGAAGTCAGAAAACGTCACTTCCTCAGGAATAACAATACTAAGAGGATAAACAAAAGCGACTGGGTTAAAACTATAACGATAATATTTATCTATGCTATCGAAATCTTCTACTTTTACAGAACGATCTGAATGATAATACGAGAATTTAACATTTTCATATATGATAGATTCATCACAAGTTTCTTTCAGTGCAAATGTTCTGACAGGTGCATAGAAAAAAGTATTTAAATAACTAGATCCATGATTCAGGAAAGTGTATTCAATAGAATATGATCTTGGTTTTTTTGAAATAAAATTATTAAATTCCTCAATCATTGCAGGCTTAATACCAAATCTTTCCAATTTACCCTTTGATGCTAACTCACGGATATCATGATCTTCTTTCATTCTGAAATAGTTTTCTGTTATCGAACCCTCTAAAATAACACTGGAACTCACAATCAAATCATTATATTTATAACATTTTTTACTAATATCAGATGCAAAAGAACAACAAACAGAGCAAATGCTTATTGATATTACTAGAATATTTTTATGCATCATTTTATATCTCCTCATGTACAATTTTAATATACATAACTAACTAATCATGCCTATTATATAATAAGCCATTTATCCAATAAATCATGATAGATGTCGATTATGTCCCGTTTGAACAATTCGCATATACTAAGTAATCGGAGATATATGGTTTGTAACTAACTTTCGGATAGGTATAACAACAAGTTTTTAGGCTTATTTGGAGTTTGGTTTAAGGCAGACGAAATGAATGCGCTCGCATTCCTGCTTAACTGGTTTTTCTGTGAGATTATGGTAAACGCCTTCCACCGTGAATCCCTTACGCTGCAAGAGTTTCTTCAGAAGAGTCGTGGGATAGACTTTTTGTCTGTGTACTTCTACATGTTTTTCATAGCATCCATTGTTGTGATAAAAAACAGTTACTCTAGACGAGCAAATTTTACTGACGATGTCGTAATCATTTTCCCATATATATGAGGCATTCTCAAAATTTTCCGCGAAAGTGTAGCCGGAGAAATTTTGCAGCAGGTTATATTCAGTCGTCACATCGAATATAAACGCACCCCCGGGACGCAGATGCGCATATACTTCCTGAAAACAACGCTCGATGCCCTCCTCTTCCAAAATATAATTCAGGCTGTCATAAAGACATGTAATCAGGTCGAAATTAGTATCTAATCCAATCGATGAGAAAGAATCCATATCGCCTTCACGCCAATCCACTTCAACTTTAGCGTTGACCTGCTTTTCCCTGGCAATGCGCAACATGGTTGTAGAGCGATCCAAGCCGGTTAGATTATATCCCATTCGAGAGAGTTGCAGCGCATGGCCTCCCGTACCACAGGCCAAGTCTAATATCTTATCAACATTAATATCAAATTTTTTGATAAGACGGACAAGGTGGCGCGCCCAACTGGCATAATCCACATCGCGCATAACTTCGTCATATATTTCTGCGAACGCGTTGTATACAGTATCTTCCATCTCGAAGACGCTCGTTTCTTTGGTTTTATATTTAACTGATGAGTCGGCAAAAGTGGATGAAAGACGAAACTCACACAGTATCTTGTATATAAGTCTTATAAATATCCACTAAGTATTGTTGTCATAAAAACAGTTTTTGACTTTTTACCATTTCGTCATTTAACTTGGTTTGCATATATTTCCAGCAGACGATCTACATGTTCTTTAACCGATTGTACGCCTGGAATGCTGTTGCGCAAGTCGTCTAATAAAGCCGGATTGCTTGCAATACGTTTCACCTGATGCGCCAGGCTCTCTGCATCCCGATGATGGAACGTCATGCCGCCGCCATGCCGCACTAATTCCGCCATTCCCCCAACATCCGCCGTCAAAAGGGGTACCTTGGCTTGAAACGCTTCATGAATGGTCAATGGTGAATTCTCCAACCATATTGAAGCCATTATCAAGCAATCCAATTCTGCTAACAAATCATAAACCTTATGGGGCTTATAGCGCCCCTTCCATTCAACCGCCGGACTGCTGAGCGATTGCAGATATTGCTCGTAATCTTCATAGCCGTCATATCCAGGGAAGAATCCGTGAACCTCCAACCGGGCGTCCTTTGGATCAACATTACGAAAAGCCTGTAATACCAGATCCACTCCTTTGGATGGTATCCACGTTCCAATATAACCAAAACGAACAGGCCGTTCTACAGGCTTTTTAATAATTGGTTCTATCGGAGTGAAACCATTATCCAAAAATTCAATCTTCTCCTCCGGCAAGCCATGATCTATGAAGAAATGTCGCAAAAAACGTGAAGGTGAAATGAACATGTCCATATCATCCCACACCCGGCGCACCCAATTGCTTCGATGTTGAAGCCCTTCTGACGCCCTTTCAGAAAACGCCGCCACTACATCAGTGATAATTTCCGCTCCCTTAAAAATCAGGGATTGAATTTCTTTATTTCTAACCGGATAAGCCAATTCCTTTTCCGTTGTTTTGCTCTTTAAATGGATTACCGGCTTATTCCATCCAGCTGTGCAGAATTTATTATCCACAGTAGATTCCGGAACAGTCCGCAGGATCAACCGATCCTCCTTCGCCTCAGATGGACTCAACTCAAGACTAATCTTATGCCAACCATGATCAGCCGGATTTAGTTTAGGATTAAGAGTATGCTCGAATAATTGCTGACCGTTACGCTCAATCTCAAATCGCACTCCCTGGCCTGTTTGGTCATAGGTCGATGGATGCATGCCAATCGAGGTTTCTAATGTTGCTGCGCTCTCGATACGAATGGCATAAGAGATTGCCGCTGGGGGATGCGCTTGCAAAGTCTCTTTGGGCAGATCATCCATGTTAAAGCAGGTTAAACAAACAAACCGCCTATCCGGCGCGTCTATTTTCGCCTTGCGTATATGCAATAAATCAATTAAATCTGCACTGCTCTTGGGTGATTTTGGGTTAGATAAGAGTTTCGATGCCAGGCGTTGGGTGCGCCCACGCAGCAGCTGGGGGGCAAGACAAGTACGGCATCTATCTTTAGATGGACCAGGGCAGAGACGTAAGTCTCTTTTTAACATCTGCCCCCGCTGACAAAGCAGCCAATAATCATGCAGCGTCATCACTGCGGCGGCGCCATAATTCCGTACTTCTTCCACTAGTGACAGGGATAAATTGGTTAAATGATGAAAATGAACAATATCAGGTTTTATTTGATGCAATAGATAAGAGAAACGGGCGGCAATGGCAGAGTTGCAATATATATCCTGAAATGTCTGAGCAAAACGATAGGTATGATTGATTGTATAAAGAGGAATGTTTTCATATTCTGCTTGGCGTACAACATATTCCTCAGTAGAAGGATCATGCACCCGGAAGAATACCACAACCTCATGGCCGCGTTTTTGCAGTTCTTTGGCGGTATTTAAGACGCAGATTTCTGAACCGGCTAAAGATTCCGGGGGAAAAGTATGATTGACAAGTAGGATTTTCATGTTCGCAATTCCCCCTCACCCAACCTCTCCGTGGGGAGAGGGGACTTAGTCGCCCGACATAATTTGTGAAATAAAAAAAATACCAGCAGTTTTCAAAAGTATATACGGATTTATTATAGGAAAAAGCCCGTTCCATCAGCGGAACGGGCTTTATTATTCAATACTTATATATATAACAATCAGATTTATGCCAGATCGACTACTTTTTGTTTTTGGTACATTTGCAGTTTGCGGTGCAGGGTTGCACGGTTGATATCCAATATCTGCGCGGCGCGAACCTTGTTTCCTCTGGTCGCTTCCATGACGCGTAGGATATAGCGCCGTTCAATCTCGCTGATAGCGGGCAAATCTTCTACTGATGCGCCCACGAAGATGCTTCCCACTTCGTCGTGAAACTGCTTGGGAAGATGTTTGGGTTCGATGGGGCCTTTGCCCGCAACCAGAGAAGCAAACTCCAGAACATTCTCAAGTTCACGAACATTGCCCGGCCAATGATATTCCATCAGCATTTTCAATGTATCTTCGGTAACCTGGAGTGATTCTCCACCCTTGTCGCTCGCCATTTGGTTGAGAACTACTTTGGTCAATACAGGAATATCCTCAACACGACGACGCAATGGCGGGAGATGCAAAGTAAAGCGGTTCAAACGGAAATACAAATCTTCAGAAAATTCGCCAGTGGCAACCGACTCATCAAGCAATGCGCTGGTCGAGGCGAATATGCGAACTTCAGCCTTGCATACAGTACGCGAATTAACCCGCGTATATGATCCATCTTCCAAAAAGCGCTGCAATTTGCCTTGGACATTGGGAGAGATAACGCCGATCTCGTCCAAGAGCAAGGTACCACCATCACTCAATTCTATCAAAGTCTTACCTTCAGCCGCTTCAGGAGAATCAGGTTCTCCACGGCCAAAGAGTTCAACAGCCAAATCTTCACTGGAAAAGGAACGGCAGTTGATTGAATAAAACGGTCCATGACGGCGAGAACTATTCTCGTGCACCGTACGGGCGACAAGTTCTTTTCCAGTTCCAATGCCGCCAACAAATAAGATCGAGTCGCTACGCGTGGCCAGAATTCTCGCAAGCCGAATGACGTCTTTCATCTCAGGAGATTTTACTACTACAGGGCCAAAGCGCTCAACAGAAGCTTCTTTGGATTCATAACGAGCCAGACGCGATTTCAAGAGATTAGATTCAAGCACTCTCTCTAAAAGCACGGTCATTTCTTCGGGGCTTACGGTTCCCGAAAGGAAATACCCGGAGAAAGTTCTCGCCCATTCAGCGGCTTCAGTAGTTTTCCCGGGCGCGGCCAGAACGATAATCTCTCTGCCCAGATTTTCTAAAGCCTCTGGATTAGTTTCCAATTGTTCTTGGAGTTCCCCACAGTAAGATGTTCCCAGAATCAAGGCTTTCGCGGGCGCCTTGGATACAGCCTTGATCAACTTTTCGAGATCATCGGTTTGCTGTACTTTACAACCCACATCAATAAGACCATCCAGCCAAGCCTTTTCAGATTTCCCTTTTGAGGTTAATACAGCTACACTGACCCCTTTTAGATTTCCGCTATCTTTCGACTTGTTTTTCATGATTTAATATCCAGTCCTCAATCAAGAATATAGTTTTTATCGCTTTGCAGTAATTTGCACAGAATAATAATAAGATTTAAGCAACAATCATGACAATTTAACATTTTTTTCTATTTATTATCTGCTTGAAGATAAATAAACTCAACCACGAAACAACATGATCTAAAAGACAGAACAGTATTACTATAATTAATTACATTATTCGCCATAATAATAATACAATATTAAAACATTGAATCATATAATTTTGGGATTGTTTTTTTAAGGTATTATACTTAAAAAATTACCAGCCTGTTATTTTTCCATAAAATAATGTATAATACCTTTACAACCGCACGAAGCAATGATGTACTTTTTTCACCATAACGTCAATATAGGTTGTCATAATAAGCAACAAGAAAACAATATTACAATTAAAAATAGAAATAGATTTTTTTCAATATTATTAAAGGATCAACATATAAATAATCATAATTTGTATACAATTTGATTCTCAAAATGATAAAACACAGGAATTTTCTTAGCATTGTAATCCCAACTTACAACGCAGGCATAGACCTTCGTCATCTTCTATACCAATTGCGTAAACAATATCACTATGCAAATGCAGAAATAATTGTAATAGATTCTTCATCAACTGATGGAACAGTAGAATGCGCGGAGAGTTTTGATGCACGCGTCATCAGTATATCACAAAGTGAATTCAACCATGGATCAACCCGAAATTTAGGCATTGAAGAATGCAGCGGCGAACTAGTCTGCCTCTTTACCCAGGATGCATTTCCAGTAGGTGATAATTTCCTTTTAACTATGGTTGAATCGTTGGAACATGAGCAGGCAGCAGGCGGCTTTGCTCGTCAAATACCCAGGGATGAGGCAACGCCGCTGGTTAAACGAGATGTCCAGAGATGGTCAGCAGGTTCTGATCAACCTCGTACCATGCAAATTGATTCGCCAAACGTTTTCTTCTCCAGTTCACCTATGGATCGTTATTTAACTTGCGTGTTTGATAATGTGGCCAGTATTATCCGTAAAGAAACATGGGAGAAAATCCCCTTCCCCCACGCTCCATTCGGAGAAGACGTCGAGTGGGCTTATCGCGCTCTTTGTAATGGATTCAAAGTGATATACGAACCACAAGCCGTTGTACGACATTCTCACCAACGCTCACCGCAATACACCTATAAACGTACGTTCGTAGACCATTATCGACTTTTCCAACTTTTCGGGCTGCGAACTGTTCCATCACGGCGTCAAGCATTGCGTGGATTTACACTTTCCACCTGTCAAGATTTATCATATCTGGCTCGAAATCCAGAATGGTCTTTGGATTGGTTCAAGTCAGTTTATTCAATTCCATTACACTCCTGGTCCTCTGCATGGGGACAGTATTATGGAGCAAAAGCGGCCGCCTGCGGCGCCCCCATTTATCAATCGGGCGATGTATAATATTTTCGTGAATCGCTCTAAACAAACCTTGGCTAAAAATAGAACTGCTTATGAAAAAGACGCGCCTGGATCAGCTGTTAATCGATAAAAACCTGGTAGACAACAGAAGCGAAGCCCAGCGATTAATAAGGGCGGGCAAGGTGCTTATTCGCGAAGAGGTTGTGGATAAACCGGGGATTAAAGTATCTGATGAATATCCTATTCGCATCATAACTCCCAAATGCCCCTTTGTTGGCCGGGGCGGCTTGAAACTGGAAGC
Organism: bacterium; assembly: GCA_963662285.2. Taxonomy (GTDB): domain Bacteria; phylum Hinthialibacterota; class Hinthialibacteria; order Hinthialibacterales; family Hinthialibacteraceae. The sequence continues at coordinate 624,127 of CAXXMV010000002.1, read as the reverse complement.
GGCGCTTAAGCAGTTCGCCATTGACCCGTCCGGACTGATTGCCGCCGATCTTGGCGCATCCACCGGAGGATTCACCGATTGCCTGTTGCAAAATGGAATCCAAAAAGTATACGCCATAGACGTGGGACACGGTCAACTGGCATACTCGCTGCAAATAGATAAACGCGTTATTGTTATGGATAAAACCAACTGCCGCCATCTCACCGCGCAGGACCTTGGCGAAACCGTTGATATCATTGTGGCCGATCTATCTTTTATAAGCATCAGGACTGTTTTCCCGGCAATCAAGAGAATTCTAAAAGAGAACGGATTTGCGCTTCTCCTGATAAAACCCCAGTTCGAAATTGGTAAAGGGCGCGTCGGAAAAAAAGGCATTGTTCGCAAATCAGGAGATCATATCGAAGTGTTGCAACAATTTCTGGATTTCTTCCAAAAAGAAAAGTGGTCAGTAGCCGGAGCCATCCCCTCGCCCATCACAGGAAAGTCAGGTAATATCGAATTCTTGCTGCATGTAACGCCAAATCCGATTAGTGTTTGCGTTACTATGGAAGATATTCAAGCCATTGCGTCTGAAGCGCATAACAACAATGTAGGACAAAACGATGGAAACAAATAATGCTCCATTGACGAATATACTGATAATCTATAATCCCAATAAAACCGATGCACTCTCATCGGCCAATTTATCCGCTCAGATTTTGAATGACGCCCATATCCACACCGAGATTCACGCTTATCAGCATGAGCAAACCGACGAAGACACGCTAAATATGTGGGCTCAATCATGCCAGGCAGTAGTAGTCCTTGGTGGAGATGGAACCATTCTGGGCGTAGTGCGGCAACTTGCTCAATCGCCGCGACCTTTACTTGGAATAAATCTGGGGGGATTCGGCTTCCTTACATCCTGCGCAGAAACCGAGTTGGAAACCGCATTGCAGTACTTGATTAAATCACAATGGGAAATTCAACATCGCTATATGTTAGAAGCACGAATTATTCACACTAGCGACTCTGGAGATCAAGAGATATTCAAATCGCTAGCGCTGAACGAAGCGCTTATTACCCGATCAGAACCGGGACGTTTGCTGGAACTCTGGGTGGGTGAAAACAGGAATTCAGCGCTGGCCTATAAAGCCGACGGGCTTATTCTATCTACCCCGACCGGATCAACCGGACATTCGCTTTCTGCCGGGGGACCTATTCTAGAACCACATCTGGCCGCCTTAATTGTGACTCCTATCTCACCTCATTCCCTATTCAACCGCCCACTGGTATTTGGAGGAGAAAAAGAGTTGCATATCTGGTTCGATGATGAAGCCCATAAACTGGTTATGATTTTAGACGGTCAGATTCACGCCGATCTGCAACCCACTGATAAGGTTACTATCAGACGAACAAAGCAGACCTTTCCAACTATCTCCATTCCCGACCGAACTTTTTCACAAGTGCTGCGCTACAAATTCAACTTACGCGGAACGCCGTGAAGCTAAGAGAGATTAATTCGAAAAGATTTTCCTCTATTGAAAATATTTGATAAAAAATAGGCCATTACAGCCCCTATCGGAAATATATAAAATATTTTACTCTCAGATAGCGCTTTCGCCTTCTTCTCCGGTGCGGATGCGGTAGGTTTCGTCTAGAGTTGAGACGAAGATTTTACCATCGCCGATATTACCTGTACGGGCAGTTTTCATGATTGTATCTACAACCTGGGCGGCGATATTTTCTTTCACGACAACTTCTATCTTGATTTTGGGCAATAAATCAACAACGTATTCACTGCCTCGAAACAGTTCTTTATGTCCCTTTTGACGACCAAAACCTCTTACTTCAGATATAGTCATTCCAACAATGCCTAATTCATTAAGAGCGTCTTTTACTTCATCCAATTTGAACGGTTTAATAATCGCTTCTATTTTTTTCATTGCTTTTTATAAGCCTTTCACAAATAAATAATCGGAAATCGAGTCCAGACAGTATCCGTATAGCGCCTTATAAAAGGCATTTTCATATCACTAGAATTTGCATAGATGCAGCGCCTGAAAAAACAATCCCCACTGATTTAGTTGCTGGGAGGTATGTGCAGAAATGTTTTTTCTTTTGGAAGGTCTTCTTTCTTCAAGACCACTTCACTAGTCGGAGAACGCTTTACGTTCGCCTTGCCTTCCAGGAAAATATCCACATTCTCTATAGGAAAACCGCATTTGTCGGTTTTAAAATGCATGGGAATTGTTATTTTGGGCTGCAATTGCTCGACAACGCTGGTCGCTTCATCTGGGTCAATCGTGAAACGCCCGCCAACAGGGATCAGCAAAATATCAATTTCACCAGCTTCTTTTATCTGCTCGTCAGAGAGTACATGACCCAAATCACCTAAATGGCAGACGCGAATATCATCCAGAGAGAACAAGATCAAACGGTTGGCGCCACGTTCTTTACCCTGCACATCATCATGGAATGAATCGATAATATCAAAATCAATTCCCCGCGCCCGGCAATCAGCCCGGATCACCAAGGGCTGATTGGGCAGACTATCTAACTCTGCATGATCCTCATGATCATGGCTTAGCGTAACAATATCGCAGATATCCCTAATCGGGGCATAGGTTAAAGCGCCGCCATAAGCGCCAGATTTATATGGATCAGTCATGATGGATAATCCACTATCTGATTTTAGCAAAAAACACGAATGACCTAAAAATTTTATTATCATTACAATACCTGCAATCTAATTATTTTCATTTACGATATCTTGAATTATACGGTCTCACATTTTAATTTGTTAGTTATGTGTTACAAAAAAAAATCACATTCACATTGTCCATTAATAGGTTCGATTGGAGATGATTTTTCGAATACAACATTAAATGCATGGCAAAAATACATTATATCCGCAATAACGATTGAAAACCATTTTCGGATTAAAAAAAATGCGCCCGGCGCAATACCGAGCGCATTTTTTGGCTTTTAATCAATAAGCGCAGCATCCAACTCCTAGAAGTATTCGCTTAGATCAGCAATACTTTTCTTATAAATTTCGGCAGAATTCATCAAAGCCTGTTTATCAACTGCATCCAGGTTAACTTCCAGAATACCAGTGACGCCATCTTTACCAAGTTTAGCGGGAAGACCGAGATATATATCCGATACGCCATATTCTCCCTGGGTAAAGACCGAGCAAGGCAATACATGGTTAGAATCGTTTACAATGGATTCAACCATTTTGACTGTTGCTGCGCCCGGCGCATAATAAGCGCTGCCGGTACCCAGCAGTTTAACGATTTCTCCGCCTCCCGTGCGGGCGCGGTCGCCGATAGCTTTGATGCGGTCAGGCGAGATCAACTCTGTGATAGGGATGCCCGAAACCGTACTAAATGCCGGCAACGGCACCATTGAGTCACCGTGTCCACCCAGTATCATGGCGCGAACTTCTTTGACAGAGACGCCTAACTCCATAGCAATAAATGTCGCATAACGCGCTGAATCCAGAATCCCGGCCTGACCAAATACCCTTTGGCTGGGGAATCCAGATTTTTTATAGGCTAGATAGACCATCACATCGATGGGATTAGTCACCATTATGATAATACTATCCGGGGAAGTATTTTTGATATTTTCAACTATCCCGCTAATGATATCGGCATTTTTTTTAAGCAAATCAAGCCGATCCATTCCCGGTTTTCTCGCCAGACCGGCAGTAATGATCACAATGTCTGATCCCGCCGTATCCGCATAATCATTGGTTCCCGTAACATTTCCGTCAAATCCGAGAACTGCGCCCGATTGAAGGATATCCAAGGCTTTACCTTGAGGAACGCCTTCAATAATATCCACCAGCACAACATCACCTAATTCCTGTTGAGCCAAATATAAAGCGCAGGATGCGCCTACATTGCCAGCTCCAACAACCGTAATCTTTTTTTGCATGATCGTCTCCCTTTTTTTGGAATTTGACTCATACTGAAAATATTTATCCAAACACACTTACAAAAAACAAACAAAGATCAATCCATATTTTCCACAATTGCATTACCATATTCAGAACATTTCAAAAGCGTTGCGCCCTCCATCTGACGTTCCAGATCATAGGTTACCCGCTTTTGCTTGATAGTATCTTCAATGCCTTTAACCACCAGTTTGGCAGCCTCATCCCATCCAAGATGTTCCAGCATCATAACCCCGGACAACATAAGAGAGCCAGGATTCACTTTGTCCATTCCAGCATATTTGGGCGCTGTGCCATGAGTAGCTTCAAAAACAGCCACTTCATCACCGATATTCGCCCCAGGCGCCATACCAAGTCCGCCTACCTGGGCGGCGCATGCATCAGAAAGATAATCGCCGTTCAAGTTGGGCATGGCGCATACATCATATTCATCAGGACGTAAAAGCACCTGCTGGAACATGGAATCGGCAATTCTATCCTTAATTAATAATTTACCTTCAGGCAATTTACCATCATACATTTCCCACAGGCTATTTTCTGAAATGCATTTATCAATGAATTCATCTTTAGCCAATTCGTAACCCCAATCGCGAAAGGCGCCTTCGGTGAATTTCATAATATTTCCCTTATGAACCATGGAGACAGATGAATGATTTCGCTTTATCGCGTAACGAATGGCCGCTCGTATCAGGCGCTTGCAACCAAATTCGCTCATTGGCTTGATGCCAATGCCCGAATCTTCCCGTATATTCTTACCCATTTCATCTTTGAGAAATTTAAGAACTTTTTTAACTTCCGGAGAGCCTTTCTGCCACTCAATACCGGCATAGACATCTTCAGTATTCTCACGGAAAATGACTAAATTCAATTTCTCCGGATGTTTAACCGGGCTGGGGACGCCTTCGAAGTAACGAACAGGCCGAACACAGGCGTAAAGATCGAGTAATTGACGTATGGAAACATTCAAAGACCGAAAGCCTCCGCCAATCGGGGTTGTTAAGGGTCCTTTAATAGCGACATGAAATTCGGTGAATGCGTCAAGCGTCTCTTTTGGAAGATAATCGCCATAAACCTGGTTGGCTTTCTCTCCCGCATAAACCTCCATCCATGCAATCCTTTTAGAACCACCGTAAGCTTTTTCCACAGCTGCATCAATCACGCATTTCATAGCCGGCGTGATATCGGTTCCGATGCCATCACCTTCTACAAAAGGAATAATTGGATTCTCCGGGACAAGGAGGTTGCCGTCTTGGATGCTGATCGTTTGTCCATCGGATGGAACAGTGACTTTCTCGTACATATAGTCCTCCCTTCACTACTTAGCCATTGCTAAAACAGGTTTTGATATACAGCGCTAAATAATTTCAATTTTCGTCCATGTCAGGACTTAAGTTTAACACTAATATACAACCCATTCCACAATTGCTCTTGGAATGATTTTCTTCTTTAACTGGATGATTATTAGTATGCACTAATTAAACAAAATTCGCAAACCAGTTTTAAAGAAAAATTTTGTTGAATATCACATACGTGCGGATGTCAGGTGAAATATAAATCCCGCCATCCGCGCAAATAAATAAAGCGGCCAAAGAGGCCGCTTTATACTATTCATGTTCCCAAGTCAGGAATTTCTTTATGAAGACTATACATGGATGAAAATCACATTCTGTAATCAGGATGGAGTAGCATCCTCGATTTCATCAGCCAAAATAACCACTTCTTTAGCGGAGACTTCGAGAATACCTCCTTTAACTTTATATATTTTATTATCACCTTGCGCTTCGCGGATTGTCAACAGACCCTCTGTCAAAGAGGTAAGAAGCGGAGCATGATGCGCCAGGATACCTAAATACCCCAATGCAGCTGGCGCCACAAGCGATTCGACTTCGCCCTTATATGTCATTTCTTCATGACTGACAATCTGAAGCTGATAGGTTGCGGCCATAATTATTATTCCTACATATAATCTATTACTTAGTTATAAAACAAAAAACCTAACGCTTAAACGGCGGCCATCTTTTTGGCGTTATCCACTGCTTCATCAAGAGTTCCGCACATGTAGAAGGCCTGTTCGGGCAATTCGTCCATCTCACCGGCTGCGATGCGCTTAAAGGCTTCGATAGTATCGGCGATTTTGACGTAACGTCCTTCTCGACCGGTGAACTGTTCAGCCACGAAGAAGGGCTGTGACAAGAAGCGCTGAATCTTACGAGCACGCTGTACCGCAATCTTATCATCGTCTGAAAGTTCATCCATACCGAGGATGGCGATAATGTCCTGCAAATCCTTATAGCGCTGAAGGATCAACTGAACATCGTGAGTTACATTGTAATGTTCATCACCGAGGACGCGTGGATCCATGATGCGAGAAGTTGAATCGAGTGGATCGACTGCAGGGTAGATGCCTAACTCCGCAATCTGACGAGAAAGAACGGTTGTTGCATCCAAGTGAGAAAACGCAGTGGCGGGAGCGGGGTCAGTAAGGTCATCCGCTGGTACGTAAATGGCCTGAACCGAAGTGATTGATCCTTTTTTAGTTGAGGTAATCCGTTCCTGCAATTCACCCATTTCCGTACCCAAAGTCGGTTGGTAGCCAACTGCTGAAGGCATACGACCGAGTAGTGCGGAAACCTCAGAACCGGCTTGCGTAAAACGGAAGATATTATCAATAAAGAGCAGCACGTCCTGACCGCGTTCATCACGGAAATATTCAGCCATAGTCAATGCGGAAAGACATACGCGCAAACGAGCGCCAGGCGGTTCGTTCATCTGACCGAAAACCATCGCGGTACGGTCAATAACGCCCGACTCGTTCATTTCGAGCCAAAGGTCGTTGCCTTCACGGGTTCGTTCACCGACGCCGCCGAAAACCGACACGCCGCCGTGTTCAGCAGCGATATTACGGATAAGTTCCATAATAACGACAGTCTTGCCAACGCCTGCCCCGCCGAACAAACCAACTTTTCCGCCTTTGGAGTATGGCGCCAACAGGTCGATAACCTTGATGCCCGTTTCAAACTGCGCCGCCACAGGGACTTGTTCATCAAAATCCGGCGCCGGGCGATGAATGGGATAACGATCTTCAGGATGAGCAACATCACCTCTATTATCGATTGGTTCACCCAACAGGTTGAACATTCTTCCCAGGCACTGCTCGCCAACCGGCACTGATATCGGTCCACCAGTATTGACCGCCTCCATGCCGCGCACCAAACCATCAGTTGAGGACATGGCTACGCAACGCACTAAGTTGTTGCCTACGTGCTGAGACGCCTCTACGGTTAAATGAATATCGCGTTCGTCTTGATCGATGGTAATGGCGTTTAATATGTTTGGCAGATGGTCTGAATCGAATTCGATATCGACTGTAGGACCTATTACCCGCCGGACGTGTCCGATGTTCGACATGGTCAAACCTCTCTCACCGTTTTTCTATTTTGTCTTTATCCAAAGAAGTCTAAAGATTCTTTATATTCCACTTAACCTTTTAATGCTTCGGCGCCGCTGACGATCTCCAAAATTTCTTTGGTAATATCGGATTGCCGCGCTTTGTTCATGCTCAGGGTAAGGGAGTCGATCAATTCAATACAGTTGTCGTTAGCCGCCGCCATCGCCAGCATTCGAGCTTGATGTTCAGCTGCGAAAGCATCGACGAAAGTATAGTAAACCTTGGTTTCAACAAACTTGGGCAGCAAATCCGTCAACAGACTTAGCGCATCCGGTTCAAAGATATAGTCAAGCGCTTCATCAGACTCGCTTTCCGCTTCCAAACCGGCGTACAACTCGTCTTCTTTCAAAGGAAGAAAATAATCGCGTTTAGGACGATAAATCATGGCCGTAACCGCGTAATTATAAATAATCTCGACTTGATTAAAACTACCGTCGAGAAAAGCGTTTTTCAAATCTTCCGCAATTTCCATCATTCTTTCAAGAACAATGTTGCCGCGAAAATCGGCTTGTCTGCGGTAAATGGGATAACCATGCTTATTAAAATAATCTCCCGCCCGCTTGCCGATGGTATAAAGTTCATAATCATCCGTCAACGATTTAAGATAATTTTCCGCATAACGGATAATAGTATTATTAAACGCGCCGCACAAACCGCGATCAGAAGAGAATACAACAACCAGCCGCTTGCCAGTGTCTTTCATCTGCATTAGCGGTTGACCTTCGCTGCCTACGCTCCGAACCACATTCGCAACTATCTGCTGCAAACGATTTGCGTAAGGTTTTATACGATCACGCCGATCTTGAGTCTTCCGCATTTTCGAAGCGGAAACCGACCGCATAGCGCGGGTTATCAATTTCGTGTTATTGACCGTTTTTAGTCGACGGCGCAGATGTTTCTGTGACGGCATCGTATCTACCTATTATCTCTACTTCTATTCAGAGAGATTCTGTTGGCGAACAACAAACATATCTTTGAATTTCTTAATCCCCTCGTTAAGCATCTTTTCGGTGTCTTCGCTGATTATTTTAGATTGTTTAATAGCCTGAAGAGCATGATCATAGTTCTCTTCCATATAGGTAGAGAGTTCTTCTTCAAAACTTTTCAACTCATCTAAAGAGAGGCTATCCAGATAACCCTGACCACCGGCAAAAACAATCAAAACCTGCTGTTCCAGGGTAAGCGGCGCGTACTGATGCTGCTTGAGAATTTCGGCCATACGCTCGCCGCGGATCAACTGAGCCTGGGTCGCTTTATCCAAATCTGAACCAAACTGAGCGAAGGCCGCCAACTCGCGAAACTGAGCCAGATCAAGACGAAGCCGACCCGCTACAGATTTCATCGCTTTAGTCTGAGCATTGCCGCCTACGCGGGATACCGAGAGACCAACGTTAACCGCCGGTTTGACGCCCGCATAGAACAAGTCAGGTTCCAGATATATCTGACCATCAGTAATGGAAATAACATTGGTTGGAATATAAGCCGAAACGTCGCCCGCCTGAGTTTCGATAATGGGCAACGCGGTAAAGGATCCGCCGCCTTCGTTATCATGCATTTTGGCTGCGCGTTCCAGCAAACGGCTATGCAGGTAGAATACATCGCCCGGATAAGCCTCGCGTCCGGGTGGACGGCGCAACAGCAATGAAAGTTGACGATACGCTGTTGCGTGTTTGGAAAGATCATCGTAAACGACCAATACATGCTTTCCGCTGAAGAGGAAATATTCGCCCATCGCCGCCCCGGCGTATGGAGCGATATACTGTAAGGTAGCAGCTTGTTCAGCCGTCGCCGAAATGACAGTTGTATAATCCATGGCGCCGTTCTTTTCCAGAACATCCACCACAGCGGAGACGCTTGACGCCTTCTGTCCAACGGCGACATAGATGCAATAAACATCCGTCTCACGTTGGTTGATAATAGCGTCAATCGCTATCGCCGATTTACCTGTGCCACGGTCGCCGATGATGAGTTCGCGCTGTCCCCGTCCAATGGGGATCATCGAGTCAATAGCCTTCAAACCTGTCATTAAAGGTTCTTTAACTGGTTGACGGCGTACGACGCCAGGCGCCTTGTGTTCCAGATTACGAAATTCCTTGGTTACAATCGGTCCTTTTCCATCAATCGGCTCGCCAAGGGGATTAACAACGCGACCTACCATCGCTTCGCCAACAGGAACAGATGCGATTTTACCAGTTCGTTTAACCAGATCGCCTTCTTTAATATAACGGTCAGATCCAAACAAGGCGGCGCCAACGCAACTCTCTTCCAGGTTGAGCACCATCCCCTTCAAACCATCTGAAAACTCTAGAAGTTCACCAGCCATAGCCTCTTCGAGACCATATATTGTCGCAATTCCGTCTCCGACGCGGAGAATGGTTCCTACGGAATCCATCTTCAAATCGGTCTCAAAAGAAGAAAGTTCTTTTTCGAGAACGGATGTGATTTCTTCAGGTCGTAAAGCCATCTTCCTTATCTCTCTTCCTGCGGGCAGTGGCCAGACTTGCGCATTAGGATGCAAGCCGCGTTTGCATTAAGCGATGCCGTAAATCACCGAGATGAGTCTGAATCGAGGAATCGATCAGAACATCTCTGTATTGCACTTTAACTCCGCCAATCAGGCTGGGATCGATTTTGAAACGTAAATCGAATTTCAACCCGCACTTGGCTTCCAGTTTCTCTTTCACCGCCAGCCGCTCTTCATCAGATAAACCAATTGCAGTAAACACCGTGCCAGGCGTTATACCTTCATCCTGTTCCACTAACTCTTCGAACACCTCAAGAATATCGAAAAGATGTTCGATGCGGTCGCGCCGCAAGAGAATAATCAGAAACTGGAAGAAAATCTCCGACAATTCAGATTTAAAAACGTTGGTTACCAAGCGTTCTTTATCTTCCTCACGAAATTGAGGCCCTTCGAGAAAGATGCGGAGTTTAGGCTCGTTTTTTACGAGACTCTTGAAATGCAGAGCCTCATCCAGCGCATCGCGAAGTTTGGTTTCGCTTTTCTTCACGACATGCAAGAGAGCTTTTGCATAATTGGAAGCGACAAGTGGATCTTTTGGCACCGTCAGTTCCTTTCAATTCGAGTCAAAAAATCACCAATCAGTTCGCGTTGCTTCGGATCATCCAAATTCTCTTTAATCAGATGCTCAGCAGCGCTTATAGTCAGATTAACAACATCAGACTTGATTGTCTCGCGGGCTTTCTCTGTTTCAAACTCTATGTTTTGCCGCGCTTTATCCAGCAAATCCGCCGAATCCTTCTGCGCTTTTTGGTGAATCGAATCGGCCAGCTGCTTAGCTTCAGTCATCATCGCCTGCATTTTGACCCGAGCTTCGTCTTCGATATTTCGAAGACGATTTTCAGCTTCGGAGCGATCCGCTTCCGCCTGAAGACGGGCGTCATCCGCCCGCTTCAGTTCAGATTCGATCTTGTCGGCGCGCTGATCAATCATGTCTAAGACAGGACCAAAAGCGTAGGTCTTCAAGATCCAATAGACCACCAGGAAACCCACAATCACCGTGATCATCATCGCCGGAATAGACGGACCGGCGCTGGCTTCATGAGTCCCTTCTGCTGCGGCGATAACCTGAGCGCTGATTATAGATAAATGATACAAACTCATGCGCAATACTCCCTACGTCGTCCGTAACTGGACGCCGAAAAGTTACAGGTTACATACGGATAAAACTAGAAATCAGAGCGTAAATTGTCAACGCTTCGATAAACGCCGCGCCGATAATCATACCAGTCTGAATGCGTCCTGCAGCTTCCGGCTGGCGTCCCATAGCTTCCATCGCCTTACTAACGGCCATGCCCAAACCAAGACCTGACCCGATAGCGGCCAGACCGATGCCAATATGATATGCTCCCTGGGACGTCAAAAAGGTTGCGAGTTGTTCTTCCATCATATCCTCCTTAAATCCTTCGGCACGAACGAATTCGATATATTTCTGCACCCGGCCTATGCCAGGATTACATACTTTTTCTATTAATGCTCGTCATCATGATCTTCATGCGGCATAACCATCGAAAGATAAACTGAGGCCAGCAGGGTAAAGACCAGAGCCTGAATGGCGCTTAATAATATAGCCAGTAAAACGAATGGTAAATGAAGCGGAACTCCAATAAATGTTCCAGGCCAAACAACAGCAACCATACCGATGCCCAATACCAGACCAACACCCAGCAACACATCTTCGCCGTACACATTACCATATAGTCGACAGGCCAGACTAAGCGGTTTGATAAATTCTTCCAGAATATGCAAGGGTAAAAAGAGAGGAACCATCGCCCAGCCAACCGCATCTCTGGGTTCTCCCATCAAATGAAAGAAGAAGCCTTTAATACCCAGACGCTTTATGGCGGTAAATTGCACAAAGATAAAAACGCAGATGGCTAGCGACGCCGTAACCAGAATGTTGGATGACGGCGATTTCATGAATGGAATTAAGCCAAACCAATTCATGCAGATAATGAAGATAAACAGGGAACCCAGGAAGGGGAAATAACGGCGGCCATTTTTTTCGCCAAGGATGCCGCAAACAACGCCAAGCAAACCTTCAACGATCATCTCCACCATGCACTGTAAACGACGGGGAATTATTGACATTTTGCGGGTCGCCGCACTAAAGAACGCTGCAATCACAGCGATAATAATCACAATAAAAACTAAGTCCTGAATTTGCCATAAGTTATAAAACAATGAACTATCAGGGAAGAATTCATGCAGTAAATGCACGAAATTGGGCAATTCGGGAGGATGTGCGGATGCGGCCTGAGCCGTTGCAGTTTGATCCGCAGCATGCGAAGCTGCCTGGGAGGCTAGATGCTCGCCAGCTTGCAAGACGACGTTTGGTATGACGGAATACAGTATGGACATGCTAGCGGTACCCTCAAGCACTAATCAGCATCCTATCAGGAGACTTTTGCGCTTGGCGCTTCATCACTTCCATGAACAACAGCTTCGGCCACTATTAATACGAACGGGATATGAAACCCGAAAATTCCTGCTCCAATTGATAACGGGACGGTAAATAAAACCAATGCGCCAATGCCATACAAAACAGGCATTTTCAACTGAGCGAATAAAGCAATGTTAAATATGCTTCCGGAATTACAGATATTCTCAAATAATCCCTTTATCGCCCAAATGTTGGTTGTCGACCAAAGTCCGCCAAACGCTATTCCCAACGCGTGACTTCCATCCCAGAAGATCCAGATAACCAAGGCGCATAAAATCGTAACCCAATACGATCGGCGCAACACCCGCGCCAGTCCTTCTGAATCCAATTTATTCCTCCAGCGTCTCCAGCAACCGCTTGATAATGAAATAGGTCTGCCGGAACGCGGATACAAGTCCTAGAAACAAAAATGCGACGCTTAGCCACGTTGTCCCGATCTTGCCGTCCAGCCATTTCCCCACGTAATAAAACGCTATGGGGAATAAAGCAAGATATGTCGGGATAAAAGAACATTGTCCGGCAACGCGCATCCACTTATATTTTGAAGACTCTGTCGGTTGCCGAGACATCCGTTGACCCTTTCAAAACCTAAGCGAAATCAAGCGCACATTTAAGTTATCAAATCCTATTTCAGAAATATTAAAGCAGCTTTCTCACATGTCAACTGTTCTCATGCAATCATGTAAGCAAAACACGCTAACTAAACAGCCTATCAATGGAAGGAATTACTCCAAAAGAAGATATTCCAGAGTTTGAATTATAATTAAAATGATAAAAAACATTAAATTTCGTTTGTTTTATCATGGCTGCATATAAAATTTATATTATTATCATATCTTTTAGAATTATAGTTGGTGATTTACTTTTTTTATTTAAAAAAGCGCTAATTACAGATTTTTTAATCCCAACTATCCCAATTTGACTGAAATCCCGGTTGGTAAAACTAAATAACTAAATTTCCGGGATTTTTATGATTCCTTTTTTGTTTTTTTATTTGGTTCAGTTTTTGACTTTGGTCGTTTGTTGATAAATCCGAACATAGTCAAAGTAATATTTTTGTGGAAAAATCGAGTCGTCAATTCCTTTTTGACCTCCCCAACTTCCTCCAATTGCAGCATTTAGGATCAAGTAATGATCTTTATCGAACGGCCAACTGGGGTTTCCTTCTCCGTCATTTTCGTAGGTGAAATATTTTTGATCATCTACAAAGAAATCCAAACGATCAGGGAACCATTCGACTTTATAGATGTGGAAATCCTGGGATGGTTTTTTGATGGTGGTCTTGGAACCTTTGCCGGTTTTTTTGACGTGGTTGTATTTCTCGGTATGGATATTGGCATGTATTACGTCTGGATCGTAACCGACGTTTTCCATAATGTCGATTTCGCCGCATTTGGGCCATCCTACTTCAGGCATATTGACGCCCAGCATCCAGATGGCGGGCCACATGCCTTTTCCTGTTGGCAACTTGGCGCGCACTTCGATTTTGCCATAAGTCCATGTCGCTGTTTTTGCGGTATTTAGACTGGCGGACGTATAATCAGCGTTTTTATATTGCTCTTTACGTGATTCGATAACCAATGAGCCATTTTCAACGCGGGCGTTTTCAGCTCGTTCTTTAGTGTAATACTGCTTTTCGTTGTTGCGAATAAAACCAACTTCATAACCCCACTTCTTGGCATCAGGTAAACCTGGTTTATCGAACTCGTCCGACCAGACTAATTGCCAGTCGGCGGCAGTTGCATTTATAGCAAAGGCGAATCCAACAAGAGAAAAAACTATTGCTATGGTAATTGTAACTTTCATGATATGGCCTCACTGTTCCTATTCGATTTGTATATTCTCGTATAGGTTTTAGGATGGTCAAGTGAAACGATTATTTTAGTCAAGGTGCATTGTAGGAACAGTGAGGATCGTTCCATAACCAACTGGTAGATGAATTAACCCGGGCCCCAACGGTAAATATCTCCTACGCTCATCAAGCCATTGCTCATATCATATGTCGGAAATACATCGAGACTGCTATCATAATCCGCCAGCCGATTAGGACCGAAACTGCGTACGCACCATTTATGCCCCTGGCGATATTCTTTCACGCCGAAACTGGTATTACCTCGAGCTTGCCCGGTCTGATTCATTATATCAAGGTTGTAATACGACATTTTTATATACTTAAAGGTATCCGGAACACCCGATCCTTCTTTGGCGCTTTGAAATGGGTCAACCGGGTAATCAGCCATATAAGCAGTGGGCGTTGTCAGTTCCTTGACGCCCACATATGCGAAATCCGGCCAATTTAAAAAAGGAGGGAAAGCATTATAGTCTATCTGATACATGCCCAACGCGGTCCCGATGGCTTGTTGATCGTTCATGACTCGGGCAACGCGAGCCCGTAGCTGTGCGTTCAAAAAATTTGGAACCGCAATCGCTGCTAATATTCCAATAATAGCGACAACTATAAGCAACTCAATTAATGTGAATGCTCTTTGAATCAGTTTATTCATGTTATTTTCCTTCACACAAATATGATTCTAAATCATTTTGTTTGCATCCTTTTCCGCTTCCAATATGAGTTTTCTATATGGTACGGCGAAGGTTTTGTAAGAGCAACGGCAGATTCTGGAAATGAGTGAATAGAGTTTTGAAGAAAGAGTAAAGGCGACAAGACAGAGGACAAGTCAAGTACTTATTAATTAATTCGAGATGCGTATTCTTCTTCAGGTATTAGTCAGGTCAAGTGAAACGATTATTTTGATTTCCAAGGTAATGATTGATAAAAATTCTGAATCATATCATAGGCTTCATCAAAATCTGGTAGTTCACCGACTATTTCATATTTGATCGTATTGTAATCTTGCTTTGATCTTTTACGGATATCTGCATTATCCATGGAATCTCGATTGATTAAAAGGTTTCGTGATTTTGCTTTGAGTATGAGAGTTTCTAGTATTTCAGTTTTATCTTCCGGGGGAAAATCATCTAGGTTTTGAAATAGATAATGTAAATCATAGATGTCCTGTCGTCGAGTACGTTTTCTCTCTTTTTGTTGAAGGATAGCCCGATATTTCTCCGCAATTAGATCATTCAAACTGTAGGCTAAGATTTTTTTGCCTTCAGATATTAGAATTTCTTCAATATGAGGCATGGATTCATTGTAATTGAAATCTATATCAATGACGGATGAAGCATTTTTCATGACTAATCGTTTATGCTCTCTTGTTCCTATATAGGCATAGCCAATCTTTATTTTCAATGATGGAAATGTTGGTTCTGGTTGATTGGCTGGTTGGATTTTGCAGGATTGAACTCTGCAATCAAGATCATAGCCAAGAATATCAACGTTATCAGTAAGGCTTTGTTCAAGTTCTTTAATTAATTCCTGCTGTTTCTTCTCGGTATAGGATTCAGATGTTGAAAAATCGATATCCTTGGTAAAGCGGGTGCTTTGGTATCTTATTGCAAGAAGCATTCCACCTTTGATGATCATATTGCGCAATAGATAGTCCGAATTTGTAATTGCAAAAAGAATTGAATGAACGGCTTCCCGAAATGGCTTGGGCGGCTTTTCGGTTTTTTGTTGAACCCACTTTTCAATATTGATTAGAGCCTTTTTCATTTGTTATGTGATTGTGTTGATTGACAGTTTCCAGCGTTCTGAATATTCCGGACTGTATTCGGTGGACGCATCGAGTTTTTGCGAACCGCCTCTTTGAGCGCATTGTTCCCATTCATGGATCAATGGATGATCGAGTTTGCATCGTTCCGTAAGTATATAACCTGCACGAATTTTATCGATTTTTTTGCCGTTTCTATTGATTTCCTCTACTATCAATCTTAGATATTTTTCTGAATGCTCCTGATAGATATCCAAAACATGCTCTATACCACCGCAGAGGTTTGGTTCGCGGATCATATCGAGAAAGGTTCGTCCAATTTTTGAAACGCGGATATTATTATGTGATTTAAACGCTCCTAAATAACTACTTTTATGGATATTTAAAGTATGTTTATTGATTTTCTCTACATGAATCCTTTTTAATCTTGGTAATCCGCTTTTCAAATAATCAGGAAATAATTCACCTAGATCACTACTCATTTTTTGTTTAGCTAATTCATTCCACTTTTTGTCAGGTGGAGATGAGAGAAAAAGGGTTTTTGAGATTCGGTTAGTAAGACCATGATGCTCTATTGCGCTTAGATGAGATATATAGGAGAAGGGATTTATAATACAAGAGATTTCTTCAATAGAAGGTTTTTTCCCTATGATGTTATAAATATTGTTTTTGGGGAAAGATTTGTTTAATTGTAATAATCCGAGGGAAAGAAATCTTTCGATAATTCCAGTAATCGTATTCTTTTTTAATGGGGAATCAATATTTAATTCTCTTCTTTGGTTTTCGGGGAGCGTGAAAAAAAGAACGCTTATTTGGTAATCCGCAATAAGTGCGAGTTCGTAATTATCTATATATTGTAACAGCGCTTTTTCGATGGTTTTCATAATCACCGTTATAATGCATCCTTAGGATGCATTATAACGGTGATTAATTAATTATCAAGAGGTGATTATCATCTTTTTTTATTCGGGGGGAGGTATAAGCCGGATTTTGTCGAGGGTGATCATTTATCTGGGCTTGTTGTTACCAACGGCCTCAAGCTGCCTACCCGAGAGTTCGCCGCCCGAAGGCGGATCGGCGCGAGCAGCGCCTCCCTCTCCTATTTGGCATTGCTCCGAACGGGGCTTGCCGTGCCAGTCCGGTCGCCCGGAACTGCGGTAGGCTCTTACCCCACCATTTCACCCTTACCTACAATAATGCAGGCGGTATATTTTCTGTTGCGCTTTCCATAGGGTTACCCCTCCTGGGAGTTACCCAGCGTTCTGCTCTTTGGAGTCCGGACTTTCCTCGCACCGGTTAGACCGGTCCGCGATCACCTCCTCCCCCCGATTTTTGTTCTCTTCTTGCTTTTTAAGCGCTTTGAGTACGCTTAGATGTTGTTCGGTTATTAGCCGTGCGCCACGGTTGAGAGTGAAGTAATTGATAGCCCACTGAATAAAAACCAATAACCTGTTTTGATATCCTACAAGGTACATGATATGAATAAATAACCAAATAAACCATGCCGGGTAACCGGAAAACATAAAGAATTTCAAATCAGCTACCGCAGCGGCTCTTCCGATAACGGCCATGCTGCCCCGGTTATGATAATGAAATGGTTTATGTTTCTTACCTTTGAGTTTTTGGATTATTATTTTGGCGGCGTATAGACCTTGTTGCATAGCGACCGGAGCCACGCCGGGCAGTGGATTGGCGGTCTGGTGCTTGAAATTCGCTAAATCTCCGACGACGAATATTTCCGGATTACCTGGGATGCTTAAATCAGGCTCGACTTCGATTCGACCAATACGATCCAGCGTCGCAGATGTTTGTTCTCCTAAAATCTTGCCTAACGATGAGGCTTGAACTCCAGCTGCCCAAAAAACGGTTTTAGTCGGGATAATAAAATCTTTCTCTTCATGGCGCATGGTTGCTGAGTTCTGGTCAATGTCTGTTACAAACGTATTGGTATGAATTGTAACGCCTAGTTTTTCTAGGCTGCTATGCGCTTTGGCAGATAGTTTTTCGGGATAAACGGATAATATGCGGTCCATGCCTTCGATCAGGTGAATGCGGGCATGGGCTGGATTTATGTTGCGGAAATTATTCTTCAAGGTATGCCTGGCTAATTCGGCCAGCGCCCCAGCCAGTTCAACTCCGGTCGGGCCGCCTCCTACGAGTACGAAATTCAACCAGCGGTTTTGTTTTTCTGTGTTGGTTTCGCGTTCGGCTGCTTCAAAGGCGTAGAACAAACGACGTCTCATTTCAACGGCGTCTTCGATGGTTTTTAAGCCGGGCGCAATATCTTCCCACTGGTCGTTGCCGAAATAGGCATGTCTAACTCCGGTTGCGACTATCAGGTAATCATAGTCGAGAGATTTATCTTTTAAGAAAACTTTGCGGTTTTTGCTATCAATATCCGTTACCGATCCCATTATAACACGGGTATTTTTTTGATTTTTTAGCACCGCCCGCAATGGAGATGCGATATCACCCGGTGATAAACCTCCTGTGGCAACTTGATATAACAGTGGTTGAAAAAGATGAAAATTACGTTTATCGATAAGCGTAATATCAACAGCAGCGCGTCTTAGAGTTTTAGCGGCGTACAAACCACCGAATCCACCGCCAATGATGATGATATGAGGTCGTATCTCCATTTTTGATCCTTGCGTAGGGCCGGTTTTTTATGATTTTCTAATTTTTCAGTTAATATTTGATGTTTGAAATTCCTTTCTTTTAAATTTTACTACCGAACCTAAATCCTTGCAAATTAATAATTAAAGCCGGTCTTGAAAAAAAGACATGCAGATTAACGCCTTTTTTTTGCAGACATCCTCCCTATTAGTAGAGGAGTTTTTTTTAACCGACTTGAAAAAGAGGTCAAAAAACAATGGCTACTGATAATCAACACCATAATCGCAATGAAAAAATCACGGCAATGCTGGATGTACGAAAATTAGCCTTGCAGTGCGAACAACTCGAAAAAGAAGTCGAAACAGAGAAACAGCGCAACGAGATTCAAACTGAAACTATCAATCGACTAGAAGACGAGTCAAAGAATCTCTCTCGATACGCTGATCTTGGACGATGTGCAGTTGAAAAACAAAAGCAGGAGTCTTTGACTCGTTTGCGCGCCATTGTCCATTACAGCGGCGATAGAGAACGCTTGCAAACGATGGAACGTTCTTTTGCGGATAACTCTTTTCCATTGAGTGAGATTGCAATGTTGCATCGCCAGATTACCAACGAGTTTAGAAGCCTCTATCCAACCAAACCATTATCGCGTTTTCAAGAAGATGCTTCAGCGTCTTCTGCCCGCATCGGTGATTTGGCGGATTACCGCATCGGGGCTGCGGACTAAGAGATTGAGTAATTGAAAAATCTTGTTTCAACCAAAAAAAATCCAGTGGAGGAAAACCAATGAGTAGAACAGTTGATAACAATGGAATCGGCGCGTTATACGCCACATTCAACATTCACAAGACGGGTGATGATTACGACCTGGAAGAAACCAATGTCGGTGACGCCGTCGTGCTTTCCGGCAGCAACCAAATTAATCATGGCAGCAATGGCGGTCAATTGTTGGGGCGCTTGGAGCATGTTTCAGGTGGTTTGGCTACAGTGCAAATTCGCGGCGTGGCGCGTTTCCGGTTGAAATCAGGCATGACGGCCCCAGGCGTCGGCAACAGCGTTGTGGTTGATGGGGCTGGTGAAGTGTACCAGGCGCCTGCGATTGCTGAATCATCCGGCGACCCGGCTGGCGGCAATATCGCCCGTGGAACCACTCTTGCGGTAGATGGAAGCAGTACCTGCGATCTTCTTCTGTAAAAGATATCGCCTCGGTTTGAAAGACGAAAAAAAGAACAACCAGTTAAATTCTTAGAGTAAATAAGGAGTTTATATTATGTTTTTTCCAGAAGATAAATTGAATTCCATACCAGAAACTTTGCATCGCGCTGCAACAATTCCTCTGCATGAAGGCATGTACGCCGAATCCGCGCAACGCGGCTTCGATCTAACCGGATATCTGGAGAGCCTGGATCCATCACCGCAGGATGCGGAACTTGATGCATTCGAACGGCAGCTGGCTCTGGCTGGTATTCGGGTGAGCGGCAATGACGCAGATATAATTGACCGGTTCTTCGCCTCCCAGGAGAGTGCAGTGCTGTTTCCTGAATATGTTTCCCGCTCGGTGCAAACCGGTTTTGATGATTTCAATAAACTGAGAAACATCCTCGCCGCACGCGTCAAAATCGATGACAACTCATACAAAAGCATCTACATGGATGAATCGGTATTTGATACAGGAGATAAATCTCTGGCTATTGTCGGCGAAGGCGCTTCGCTACCTGCAATAGAACTCAAGACGGCTGAACATTCAGTTGAAATCAAGAAATACGGGCGCTATCTCCAGGCGACCTATGAAGCAATCCGCCGCAAACGCGCCAATGTTATTTCGGTTTTCCTGCGCAGTATCGGCGTTCAGATTCAACGCGATAAGTTTGTTGACGCCATTGATGTACTTATTAATGGTGATGGCAATAGCAATCCCGCCGTTGAAATTGATGCAGCGACTGCTGGAACTTTAACCTATAGCGACCTGGTTTCGTTCGTTCTTTCTTTCGCTCCCTACCAGATGAATATCATGATCTGCAATAAAACCACAGCAGGAACGCTGCTGGGCGTTGATGAGATCAGCGAACCCGCCGTCACTGGCGGCTTCCAGACCAAAGGTGAAAACGTCCGTCTCTTTGGCGCTGAATTAATTGTTGATGAATCCGTATCGAATAATAAAATCATCGGTCTTGATCGACGCTTTGCGCTACAAGAAGTCTATGAAACAGGAGTGTTGACTGAAAGCGAGCGTTTGATCCGGCGCCAGATCGAAGGAACAGCTATTTCTGAAACTGCTGGATTCGCAAAAGTCATCACTGACTCGTGCAAAATACTAGACATTGGATCGGCCTAATCGCGTGTGATGTCATTACAGGGGAGCGAGTCGTTGTTGGGCGACTTGCTCCCCGCAATTCTCCAAGAGAAACATGGAGTAGGACTATGAGTTTTGCAACTGAAAGTGACGTGCGTAAGGCGGCAAACCTGCGCAATTTCGATGAAATCACACCAGAACTTTTACTCGACAATCTTTCAAAAGCGCATGAGGACATCTTGGCCGGGACGATGCTGACTGATGAAAGCGGGATAACGAATGAGATTATAAGCGCCGAATCGCTTTTAGCCGTTTCTCATATCTTTCGTTCAATAGTGGTTTCTTGTGCTGTTTCGACCAATGACTGGCGTACTTCGGGTTTGCAAGTCAATGAATCAAGCCGTTTGAATAATCTGATGAAATTATCAGAAGTCTTGTGGGAAGAATCCTGGTGCATGTTGCGTCCTTATCTTCGCGTCAGCGTTTCTACGCCGGTGGTTGTTACGAAGGGAGATCAATAATGATATCGGTTGGCGATTTCGAGTTTCCTAAACGTTCGACAATTATGCAGGTCAATACCATTGAAGCAAAAAGTAAAGTCCGTAAGGAAATACGGATTCAATCAATGATAGATAAGTCGATGGATATACTTGAAAATGCTGTTGAATCTTTTGATCAGGGCGCGACTCATCTAAGCCTTCATCCAGGGCGTTTTTATCTTGGGCGGCGCCGTTCTTTTCACACCGCACCCAACCTTCATGGCTCACGGACATGGGTGGAATTCACCGCACTTACCAGTGATCGCTATGAACGAAGCCTGTCGCTTCATACTCATTCATTATCAGGTTTCTTCGGACGCGCAGCTCTTTCGCTTTTCAATGCCGGGAACTGGATAGCGCCGCTGCACATATCCATCAAGGCAATTCAAGCCATCCATCATCTGGAAATATCCATCGGAAATCGAATCTGCGAATTGGATGAAACCCTTGATGAAGGACAATCTCTGATTGTCGATTCTGAAAGTAGATCATTGTTTAAGGACGAAAAGAGTCTCGCCCGGTCAATGGATGATTTTCCTTCACTTGATGTTGGCGTCAATCAGGTGACGGTGCAAGCGCAGCCATCGAACGCGGATTTTTTCTGCACCATCCAATACCGGGATTTCTGGATTTAATTAAGTTGAATCTATCTGAAAACAAATAAAAAACAGGAGGCGCGCTATGTCCAATCAATTAAGTGGACGCTCCTTTTCAAAGATTAAAAACAAAATGCCGACTATGTTAACCCGTGGTAAACCGATGTTCGAAGATGTTCCGACTAGCGAATCGGACATGGAAATTATCAATCAACTCGCCCCGGGTAATCTGTCTTCGGAACAGGTTTTTATCAGAAGCATGTATCTCTGCTCTTCACAACCATGTTTATCAGACGGTTGTCAGTTTACCCGTAATGCTTTGGATGAAATCGCACAGCGAGTAGTCGGATTGTCAGTGTTAACTGGTCATGATCGTTCTTCACTTCCAATCGCACGTTTTTTTAAGGCGGAAGTTGTGCAAAGCGATTTGCAGAATAGCAACGAGCCGGTCTTTTTTGTACGGGCTTGGTTTTATTGGCTGCGCAATACCAGCGGCGCCAAAGACCTGCTGCTTAATATTGACGGCGGCATTTATCGCGAAGTCTCTCTGGCCTGGAAATTTGATGCATGGAGTTGCTCGATTTGCCGTTCTCCCAATGGTAGATGCGGCCACCGGGCGGGAGCGTTGTATAACGAACAGCGCTGTTATCGTTTGATCGATCATATCACCGAAGTGCTTGAAGGCTCTCTGGTATACAAGAGCGCTGACCGTAACACCTATCTATCCGGCGAGCGTTCTGAAGATGGTTTTGTAAATGACAATCCTGTGTTGATAGTTGGTGATGGCGACGATCCACTTTTAGACTTTCTGGAAAAACGCGGCTTGTTGCAAGAAAGAAATACTCTGGATGATATTTCCGACGCGTTATCCAAAAGCGCTGACCTGTTGTGGATTCGTAGTGCAACCAATGAGGACATGCTTCAAACTGCTAATACTCTCTTACAAGAAGATGGCGCCTGCCTTGGAGAAATCCTCAGTGATTGCAGCAATAAAAATGCTGAAGCCGTATCAATCGCCGCTGTCACCCGTCAGGATCAAGGCTCTTTGTCAGTTCAAACACTGCATAACCGGGAGGCTTAAAATGGCTCAGTATGGACGTTATAACCCGGAAAATACTGAAAACACTTCGGCGCTTTTCGTCTTCCAGGAGGCGCCATTAACTTCTTCGAAAGTGAATCGTTGGAATGGCAACATCACCGCTGCATTCGAATTACTGCACCAGGCGTGCGCGTCTCTCTTTGCCAGGAACAGTTCCGCCGTTATCACAAACATGGGAGATGATTCGCTCAAGATTACTCCCGCCGATTCTCCAGACATGACGATCAAAGTCAGTCCTGGATTGGCGGTGATACAAAAATCATTCGCCGGATCGCTGGAGGAGCAAGTCCTCCCTGCAGGCGGAGTATTCATCGCGCCTGTTTCATATCCGCGTATTGATTTGATTGTCCTGACCGATGCGGGCGAATTGGATGTGGTTCAGGGAGATGAGGCGGAGACGCCCATTGCTCCAGAGACGCCATCTGATTCATTGGTTTTGGCGCAGATATACCAGCGGGTAGGCGCAGAATCTATCGTAGCGGTGGATGATAACGTCCAGTCATACATCATCGATGTCCGCCCCAGATTTATGCTTGGCGAAGCCCATCTGCACGGAACGGATGCCGCACCGGATCAAGCGCCGGATGGAGAGCGAACCCAGTTCTTCACCAGGCATATTTACCGCACCGGAAGCCTGAATATCTATCTTAACGGCGTCTTGCAACAACAAGGAATTGATTACAAGGAGGATGAATCGCGTAATAGTTATACCTTCAATCAATCTCCTTCGGCTCATTACAGAATTCAACACCGCTATATAGTCGATTACGAAATCGAATAGAAACAGTATCTTTTTTCAATCCAATGAGGTGCAACATGAAGAAATCAAAGTTGTTTTATATTTTTGGATTCATCGTTCTTGTCTACTCAAATCCTATAAATTCATGCTCGCAAACCCTAATAGGGAAAGAGCAGATCGAAGACGCCTTTTTGTTAAAATCCGGCGGCGCCTTGTATGGCGATGTCAGCGCCGCAACATCAACCATTGAGGCGGCGACTTTTGTTTTGAACCATAATGCGGGTTTGTTTCATATCTTTGGCGATGGATCAAAATTCGTAATCCGGTCAAATACAGATATGCAGCTCGATCCCACCAGTGGAGGGACGTCATCGGGCAAAATCATACCTGCAACCATGATGGAATTCGCCGATTTTCTGGGAGATAAAATACGCTTCTATAGCCATTCCTACAGCATAGGCGTATCTCCATTCGATTTGGATATCACTTCGGATCAGAACATCAAATTCCACAGTGATACCGTTCCCGATTTAATGGTTATTCTGGGTGATGACGGGGATGTGCAAATTAAACGGGATATTCAAGCCGGGCGGGATGTTATCTCTACAGGGCTATTTAAATTCGCGCAAGATTCCACCGGTGATAAGCTGCGCCTGTTCGGAACATTATACCGCTTGGCAATCTCCGCCAGTACTATGGATTTCTATTCTGATGCTAATTTCGCATGGCATAGCGATACGCAGTCAAATTCCATGCTGCTCAATGGCGATACTGGTCGTTTGACTCTTTCGGGTCCATTGAAACTCCCGGTTTATAACTCTCTACCCGGTGGTGAAGTGGGCGATTTAATCTACTTCGACCATACCAGCGATGATAACCAGGATGGCGCTTATATCCGCTGTTCGTCGGGATGGCAAAAGTGTAATTAATCTGGAGTGATTTATATAACAAAGTGAAAAAATGGAGAACGCCATGAACGGATCAGATGCCAGGTACACCACAGAGTACGTCGAGATACAAACTTCATTAGAGCATATTCGCACAAGATTGGAATCTATCGAATGTTCAGTTCGAGATATCCATCAATCGAATATCGATCTCTATAACAAAGTGGATAACAGCCGGGTGGATCTTGCTGGCGTTAAAGCGACGGCGGCATGCGTCAGCGCCTTAGTCGGAAGTCTTATCGCCGTGGTATTGCGCGTTTTTTTCTCTGACAAAGTATAAAGAAAACAGGAGGTTTTTATCATGAAACGCTTTTTATTATCATTATACGTACTGATTTTTTCTTTACCTGCATTCTCTCAAAATTATTTAGGGATGTTTGAAGTTGGAGAGAACATCCCTTTTCTGGTTATTGCTTCTGATCCGGTTACTGGCTCTCCAACCAATCCGGTAAATTTATCTTACTCGGTCATGCAGTTTGGCGCAGCGCTCTCTTCAGGATCAATGTCGATTGCGCAACTTGGCGTTGCTACAGGTTCCTATTCCACCAGTGGAGATAGCCCCGGACAGTATGATATATTGATTTCCGGTTTGATCGGTGGAGTGACGGCGCAAGCCTATAAGACCTACTCGCTATACAGCGCAGGTCATGGGATTACGGGAATCGCCAATGAAGTAAGCGGTCTCGGAGGTCTGACGCCTCTTACCGAGGCGGCGTATCTTCCATACAAAAACGAAATGGTTGCTTGCGTTACTGCGTCTGTCTTATCAGCCAGCCAGGCCATCATTGCAACTATTGATGATATGAATAATGAGGTTCGCATTGGTTCCCGCGAATATTCCCGCGCCAGATTGTGGTATGCTCAAAGCGCGATTGATAGCAGCATGAGGAAAGTTCCCGCTGATTTACCCTCTCATATTGAAATTCAACTCGCCGCGCCGGATGATATCCTGTTCGCGACTCCCATAGAAACATTTTTCCGCGTTTTATATTATTCAAATGCTTCCTCTGCGGTTAAATCATCAAAAGAAATTCGTTCTACAACTCCACCCATCGATGGAACTTTCTATCTATCGCCTAATCAATCCTGGTAACTTAACACCAGCTGAAGGGAGGAGATGCAACATGTCTGATATCACTAATAATAATTCATCAGCAATTAATTCCGACGATCCCATCTTACGCAGATCAGGGCGTTTTCTGGGGCAAGAGTGGCAGAGCGCAAAAGGTATTGATTCTGATAATCAACATCGGATATATATCGATATCACAATACCTCTCCATCATTCGGTTCAAGTTCATTTCGCCCGGAAACCATTAAACGAGGTGCATTCATGAATTCTTCTATTAGAATAAACCAAAATGATTATGGCCTGAAGCTAACTTTCTTATGTCGGGACGAGGAGGGAACGCCTATAGATTTATCGGGATTTTCAGTGGATTTTCTTTTATATAATGACAACGATCTGCAAAATACTGATCACACCGGCTGCGTTAAAAGAGATGCTCCAATGGGAATAGCTGAGTACACTGTTCAATCCAGTGATACCAATATTGCTGGAATTCTTCATGGCAAAATACAATTGGCGGATGCTTCCATGAAAGCAGGCAATCTGGATATTATTCCTATAGAAATTATCTAGAACGGTTAACAAAACAATATGCGTATTGAAAGCGCTGGATTTGTTCAAAATTCCCCTCTTGTCTTGAGGGGAATTTTTATATACCCTACCGCGTTCCATGACCGGTTTTGGATTTTGTTGCTCGTTGATCCCAAATAAATGTATTTCGGTATTGTATCATGATTTTCTCAATACATTTCACGGGGAAAGATTTCCCCAAGCTGACAGGAGCAATACTCGGTTCGATTTCCCAATTGTTGGAGCCTTTTTTAGCCCGCAATATAACCAGATCAAGGGGCAGCGTTTCATAATCCGATGCCTGCTTCATCATATTGCTTACTCGTTTGATCTGATCAATAGCAATTGGGATTTCATATTGGTTATCAAAACTGGTTCCTTTTATTGGCCCCATAACATAAATCGCATTACGGTAATTATAATCAGAATCTTTGTTGCGCCTGGCCAATTCTTTAAGAGATGGATCTGAATTTTTAGGCACATGCCCCCCCAAAACTGGCGCGCGTTGCACAAGCTTCTCCAGGTTCTTTTGAGTAATTTTTAACTGATCCGGAGATGGTCTCTTATGAGGATCGAATGACCAGACTTCTTCCGCTGTATGTTGACTTCGCGCACGAGGCATGGCAACCGCGCTGCCCAGCGCTAAAAGTTTGATTCCTTTCTTTATGATTATTATTGACAATGCAAGCAGAAAAATAGTAAGAGCGAAACCTATAGTTACTATAACCATTATTCCGATTACGGGATGAGCATCAAAGAAAGGCTTGACATTAGTATTAAAAAATGAACTGATTTGCACTACATAACTATCTATTAGATTAGACAAATTGTTTTGTTGACTCTTCATCCAGGTAGATATATTTCTACCGAGATTACTGAGCATGCGAGATCCATTGTTAAAATGAAGCGCATAATAAGGTGAGAATGCCCGGACTAATTTCATCCCATCAATATAATTTTTGAAACCGGAAACAAAATAGACGCTGCCCAGGAAACCTATAATTGTTAGGTTTCGATAACCGATGAATTCTAGAATAAGAGCGACCTCTGATTTCGCGGATTCTTCTGACTTTTGACGAATGATCCCATCCTCCTGTGGATTATGTTTGTGTTTGCGGTTTATCCAATTCTATAAAATACAACACCATAAGACACATGAATATCACTATTTAATGTCGCTTCTCTAATATATATTATAACCTATTTTATAATGATAAAATAGCAGATGTTTTAGTTGTGCATTTTTTATATGATTACCAAACAAAGGGCATTTTAAAAGCGGTTGACTTTTCTGATAATAATTGACTTATAGAAAGTCTTGTATAAACATGCATATTCGTTTTTTCAAAATGTCGCGTAATTTTTTAAGCATACTAAATATCTCAAGAAAGTTGATTATCGATGTCTTTCATTGGCATTGTAATCCCTGCTCATAATGAAGAAGAACTATTGCCTGCTTGCCTGAAGAGCCTGCAACCTTTTCTCGATCAAGGCGATGAGGTGTTAGTTATAGACGCCGCCTCTAAGGATGATACTGCTCTCATTGCCCGTCAAATGGGTTTTCGAGTGATTCATACCATATCTTCTTCTCGTGGACGCGCAGTCGAATTTGGGATAAATGACCTCCGGGCGTCCGAGAAGATTTTTGACGCCATAATGATTCTTCACGCCGATATGGTCGTGGCGCCTAATACCCGGCAAACCCTATTAATAAAATTATCTCAATCCCCGAATTCTCCCGGTGGAGTTTTGGGACACCATATTGATGAAGTGGGATTATGTTATCGCCTGATTGAGTGGGGCAACAACTTTCGCGCCCGGTTTTTTCATCTCCCCTATGGAGACCAGGCTCAATTCTTTCGACCTATAGCCATTAATGACCATTTTGAGTTTCCTCACCAGGAATCCCTGGAAGATGTGGAACTCTCTCTTCGACTTCGCAAAATTGGTCCGCTCCTATATATTGATTGCCCGGTACTTATATCTTCCCGCCATTGGAAATATGGATTTATCCGCACTACTTTGCGAAATTGGCTGATCGTTCTATTTTATATGGCGCGACGCTTTTTTTCTTCCCCGCAGGACTCTTAATATATGATATTATCAATTCTGGAGGTTGACCGGCCATACAGAAGGGGAAAAATGACAATACTCTAGTACGCTGACCACCTTATTATGTCGGGCGACCTCGTCCCCTCTCCCTCCGGGAGCAGGCTAGGGTGAGGGTGAATTATAGAAAACTACCTGACAAAAAAAACTGGTCCTACTCTAGTGACATATTCAGATGCAAAACGTAGTATTCCACATTGCATATACAGAAAAACTTTTGTTTTCTTTTGAAAGGATAGTTTCATGCCGGAATTGTATGACTCAGGCGCCCAAATCGAAGTTAGTATTGTTATCCCCAGTTATAACGAAGAAGAGGCGATTGGCCCGGTAATCAACGATGTTCGCGCTGCCATGAATGCAACCTCTTATGCCTATGAGATTTTAGTGGTTGATGATTGCTCCTCAGACGCTACTGTGAAAATCGCCCAAGACCTCAAAGTTCGCGTGGTTCAGCGAAAAATAAATGGCGGATCAGGCGCCTCCCGTAAAACAGGCATTCGTGAAGCCAAAGGCGAATTTATCGCCATGCTTGACGCCGACGGGACTTATACTGCGGCTGATATCCCCATAATGCTCGATATGCTGCCCGAATGGGATCAGGTTAATGGCGCCCGAACTTCCGAAGAAGGAACCATGAAATTGTTACGGGTTCCCGCCAAATGGTTTATTCGTAAATTGGCCATTTATCTCTCCGGCGTCAAAATCCCGGATTTGAACACCGGATTGAAGGCATTCAAAAGAAGCGTAATGTTGAAATACCTGTGGGTTATGCCTGAAGGCTTTTCCTGCGTCACAACCATGACACTGGCTTTTTTATGCAATGGTTACGCTGTTACATGGGTTCCATCGAAATACCATAAACGAATTGGAGAATCTAAATTCCATCCCATTAAAGATACTAGTAAGTACTTGGCTACCGTTATTCGTATGGTTATGTATTTCAACCCATTACGAGTATTTCTGCCTCTTTCATTCCTGGCTTGCGGCACTGGCGTAATGCGCAGTATATACAGTTATAAATCTATTGGAGGATTACAGGAAGGCGACATAATACTTACCCTAGGCGGCATTCTTATCGGGATGATGGGGCTGCTGGCTGATCTTATTGTTGCTCAGGGGCGTTCCCGCAATGAATAAAGCAGTTCTGATGATTATGCCTGTTGGCAATAGTTTTATCTTTAAAAAAGACTATCTAACCAGGCTTTTTTTGAAACGCATTCGGGAACTGCCATATGCCACTAGTTTAGTTATTAAACAACCGCATGATTTAACAGTATTTAAGAATTTTTCGCCCGATTTTATGGCCGCATTGATGCGATCTATCAGGAAATCGCCTTTTTGCGTTTTCTTAAATGCTGTTACGTTTGTTCCACTTAATCAGATTCTAACTTTACCAGGGATTACATTTTATTCATAACTATTGTATCTTCTATATGATTTGCGAATGCTATTTAGTGGAATGATTCGACCATTGCAGTGAAAGATTCAGCCCATTTACTTTGTTTTATAAGAAAATTGTTTAAAATTGATTTAGGTTAAATCGAAACTGAAACAAAACTTAAACTTTTACTATCTTTTACGGAACGCCGATTTTTACGGCGGTTTTTTAGGAGAATTTCAAACATGAAGACCCTGACGCTTATTCCAGCAAGTAAACACAGTAAGAATGTTGCCAGGGATTTGGTATATGGATGCTGGTGTAAAGGAAAACGAATTGCCGGAATCCAATTCCCATCTGTTTCCCAATTGCTGGTATGTACTGTATTAAAAGAAGCTGGCCACGACGCCCATTTGCTTGACGGCGCAGCGCTTGATATGTCTATTGAAGATGTCAAACAATTAGTGGCCAGAGAAAAATATGATGTCTGTCAAATGCTGACTTCGACTATGACTGTTGTCGAAGATGCAGAAATTCTGCTTGATCTTAAAAATGCGCATCCCGGGTTAAAAACCATCGTTACTGGATCACAGCCTACTTTTATGCCCCGGTCGACTATTTCACGCGACGGCATCGATTTTATCGTTATGCGTGAACAGGAAGCTATCGTCCTCGATTTGGTCAATGCCCTCGCAAAAGGCGGCGACGCTTATAAAGACGTGCTGGGCATTGGTTACAAAGATGAAAAGGGCGAAGTGGTTATCAACCCTCCTGCTCCTATGATAAAAAGCCTGGATGATCTTCCTTTTGCTGATCGCACCATGCTGCCTCAGGATGTTGATTACTTTAATCCTATTGTAAAACGTATGCCGTTTACAACCATGTTTACCACCCGCGGCTGTACGGCTAAATGTACGTATTGCACTTCCCCGGTATTTTATGGTGATAAAGTACGCTTCCGCAGCGCCGAAAAGGTTGTGGATGAGATGGAATATTGCCAGAACCTCGGATACCGTGAAATATTCTTCCGCGATGAATTGTTTACTGCTTCGAAAAAGCGCGTCCTGGAAATATGTCAGGGCATCAAGGATCGCAAACTCGATTTGACCTGGATATGCAGTTCCCGCGTCAATAATGTAGATGATGAAATTTTATTGGCCATGAAAGACGCCGGCTGCCATTTATTACGCTTTGGCGTTGAATCGGGCGCCCAGGAAATTCTGGATAACGTTCGCAAGGATATTACCGTCGAAGAGACGCGGCGAGCCATGGAACTTTGCCATAAATATAAACTGGATACTCATGCTCATTGCATTATCGGCAGTCCCGGTGAGACCAAGGAAACCATTGAACGAACCATCAAGTTCATCCTTGATATCGATCCGACTATTATCACTTTCGGAATAACCACGCCATATCCAGGTACTCCATTGTTTAATGAAGTGGCGAAAGTCCATCCCGATATCGGCGATGGCAGCCAGATGGATATCAGCCGTTTGCATACCGATGCTTTCTTTAATCAATTCTTTACCGATTTAACCAACGACGAATTATCCAATAATATCCGCCGCATTTACCGGAAATTCTACCTTCGTCCTAGTTATGTCTGGAAATGGGTGCGTCGCATCGATAGCTGGGAAGAATTCAAACGAGTCTCAATGGCGGGCGCCAATGTTCTCGACTTCGCCTTCAGCTGGAGCGAGTAATATGCGCTCAATTTCGATCCTGATAGGCAAGGCGCGCTAAGCAAGATCGACGATTATTACTTTGACTTTTGCTTCATTTAATTTATCTAATAGACTTCGATTTATACAATTAGTACTCGTTATCAAAATATCGATCTCATTCAGCGTGCATAGAAAACTCATAGATCGTTGTCCGATTTTCGAGTGATCCATGATGAAAACCACTTTATCAGCATTGGCCATCATGGTTCGCTCGGTTTC
Source organism: bacterium (assembly GCA_963662285.2). Lineage (GTDB taxonomy): Bacteria > Hinthialibacterota > Hinthialibacteria > Hinthialibacterales > Hinthialibacteraceae. The sequence goes on along the minus strand of CAXXMV010000002.1, from coordinate 592,254 downwards.
AACAACCAGTTCGTTATGATTATAGGCGCCAATCTCATCAATGCCCCTGCCCGATAAAAATGCGTATTTGGCATGATACTGCGATAGGCAATATCTGGTTTGCGGCCCAAGGTTGACATGCCAGGGGACGTAGACATATCCTCCGGCGGTATATATTTCAAGTTGCGGATTCTTGGAGCGATTCTCGATCATTGCTGAAACATGGGGAAGCGAATTCGATACTACTGTCAGAGGAAAATGAGGCAGGTACCGGATCATTTGCAGCGTAGTGGTTCCTCCATCAATGAACAAAGTATCGTTTGGCTGTAATAATGATACAGCTTGTTTTGCTAATAACTGTTTTTCATCTGCATGGGTGATCTGACGCAGTTCGAATGGCATATTGCCATCTTCTTTTCCGCTTGTTAATTGGCTTATTCCACCCCGCGAACGTTTCACCAGATTTCGCTCAACCAGAGTACGGAAATCACGCCGTACCGTAGATGGGCTTATCCCTAGAGATTCTTTGACATTATCAACCGTTAAATGATTCCTGTCGGACAATAGGTTTAATATTTTCTCGTATCGTTCTTCCTGTAGCACTATATTATCCTTTTCTTTTACAAAAATCTTTGCTATTTTCATTATCAATCATTTTTGATGATTGTAAATAGTTTTGGGTGATTTGTTAAGGTTATTTATGAGTTGATAGTTGACACGGAGTTATTTAATTTTATATGATACCAAGCTGTATTAGGGTGTATTACATATTGATTGATTTATTTAATTAAATGGGAGGTAGATTATGCGTAGTAAAAGAATTTCGGTGTATTTGTTAGCATGTCTTGCTATTTGGGCCTTTTCGGTTGTTTCAACTGAAGCCGCGGTTCAATACAGCAATGACTTCGAGAATCCGAGCAGCGAAGATGTTCAGGAAGCTTATCCTGAATGGATAAAATTCGCTGCAGATACTGATTGCCATGCGATCAATGGCCGGTTGGAATGGTATGGCAGTGGGGATAACAACGACTGGATCCGGTTGGATATGCCCCTGCCTCAAGAATATACCGTCGAGTTGGATTTCTTCTATCAAGAGGATGTAAATGGGCGTTTTTCATTTTGGCCATTATGCGATGAAAATGAAAGCATCGCTGATCGGCATAATTATTTTATGCGCGCCAATACTCATTACTATAATTTGGCGGATACGATACCAAGTGAGGGACCGAGAGACCTTACTCTTCCTATAGGATCAAATCCACATCGTTTGCGTTTTGAAGTGACTGGCGACCATGTGGTTTTCCTGTACAAGGATCAAGGTGAAGGCGGCTGGATTCTGATCGATGAGCGTGATTTTCCTGCGTTTGACGGAGAAAACCGTTATATCCAGTTGGGTTACAACGATGATGGAGGCAATATCGGAACACACTATGTAGATAATATCGTTGTGAGTTATCTGGAAGAAAACCTCTTTCATTACAGCAATAATTTCGATAATCCCAGCAGCACTGTACCCTGGGAAGCATGGCCGGAATGGGTTGAATTTGGTGGAGTTACTGCTCAGGCGGTTAATGGTCACATCGAATGGGTTAATGGCGGCAACCAGTGGATTCGGTTGGATAAAGAACTTCCCATGAACTTTGTCATGGAGTTCGATTTCTTCCATCCTGAAAATGTCAACAGCCGGTTTTCCGTCTGGCCTTTAGTTAAACCTGGAGAAAGCATCGAACGCCGTAACTATTTCCTTCGTGAAAACTCACATTATTACAATCTCTCGGATACCATTCCCAGCGAAGGTCCATTTAATGCCAATCTGCCTATCGGATCTCCACCACACAGATTGCGTTTTGAAGTGACTGGCGACCATGTGGTCTTCCTTTATAAGGATCGAGGAGAAGGCGGATGGATCAAAGTCGACGAACGTGATATTGATGTTCCCTTCGGTGATGGCCCCAGGTATGTTCAACTAGGCAACAATCTCGATAGCGGCGCTTCATCAGCTCATTATATTGATAATTTTGAGGTGACGGGTCTTTCTGATAACAGAGCAATTGTTGAACGCGCTATTGGCGCTGCAATCTTTGAACCTGATACCGCTGTTCCAATCACTCTTCAGATGACGGTAACAGGCAATATTCCTTCTCTGACAATCATAGAAGGCATCCCCGAAGGTTGGAGCGTAGCCAATATTTCTAATGGCGGCGTTGTGAGTAATGGCAATGTTATCTGGTCGTTTACCAATCAATCTGAAACCGTAACGTCAGACCTCCTGATCTGGTGGAATTTCATCCGATACCAGTTTGTAGATTAGTCGCAATTCCGTGCCGGGGTAGATGGTTTCTGTGGCGTTGAGATTCGCTGCTAAGTTGCGGGCGGCTTGATCCGATAGGTGGTTGGTCAAATGGTGCAACTGCACCGTTAAGGTTTTGTTTTCCTCATCCGGAATGAGATCCGCTTCCGTCGCAAATATTTCCCGGATCAATGAGCGGGCATCGTCGCTTCGGGCCAATTTTGTTCGCACAATCATCGCCATGGCCGTCTCCGCCCGATAGGCGATCATTTTAATCGCATCGAGAAATTGTTTGCGCGTCGGAGCGAGTTGCAAAAACCGTTCCGGCTCCGGCAGTTGATTAAGCGGCAAGTGCTTGTCAACCGTTTTACGTTCCTCCTTCATCCCGGCCAGTTCATGCTCCAACTGCTCGATATCTTCTTTGATTTCCCCCTTTTTTTGTTCAAAGGATAAGATATCTTTCTCCTCCACCTGGGATTCCGTCAGCGCCAAAGTTCCAAACTCCGCCTTCTTTCTTCCCAATCGTCCCGCTTGTTTTTTTATCCGGCCTTCCAAAGAACGATAGGCGGGATTGACCACTTTCACGGTATCATCCGGCTTGACGAGATCGTAGTCGATAAGCCGATCAATTCCATAGTGTTGCATCATATAACGGAAAAAGTTTTCCTGTGACCATCGCGAGAACATATGCGCCGCAATACGGGTGAAATCAGAGGTGTAATCCGTACTGATCACCGAGGTTTGGTGACCGCTTTCTGTGAGTTTCCGGATTTCCCTCACCCACAAAACCCGGCCCAGGAACACCCCTCGTTCAGCCAATTTCATGCGTGATGAATGGCCGCCGGGCATCTCCACATTGACCTCGGTGAATTCCGCTTCCGGCCAATCTTCTTTGGGATACTTGTTGTAGGTTTGGCAGGCGATGCGGAGCGTCCGCATCTCCGCGAAGAAGGTTGGGCTGTATCCCTCACGGTCAAAGATCATGACAAACCGATGGCAATAAGGATTCGCTTCGAGTTGTTGCGGGCTGGGCTGGTTGGGAACATCCTGCAGCAGTTGCGGCGCGATCTCGCGTTTCAACATATCCAGCAATCCCGCGGTGAACGGCGTGCTCACCACGAAGAACGGATCGCCCTGCTGATCGTTTACCCAATAGTCGGTCGTGCCCCGCATGCACAAGCGGTCGCGCGCCACGTACCGTTTGGGGAGCGGAGTTTGCGAGCCGTGATAGACGCGTACGTGTCCATCGATATACAGAACTCCCGCCGCCTCTGGATTGTTATCCATCCAATGCCGTGACAAGATGCGGCTCCATTGCGCGACCGATTCGGGCGCCGCCAGGATTTTGATCTTTTCCCGCAAGGTCCGCACTTCGGGGATTCGATCCAATCCCAGCCATTTGCCCCCTTCTCCCGCCGGAAAATAGCGCAACTGTTCGTTGGTCTTGATCCGGATCAAGGCCATGAAAGCTAACAGCAGGAAAATATGAATGCAGGAATAATAACCTTTGGGCAGGGAGAACAAGGCTTCTGTTTTGGTCAACAATCCATTGGCCGATAACGCCGGCAGCGCCCAAAGCACGCCGCCATTGCAGACGTCCAGCGAGGTCTCGAAACGGGTGGGCGCTTCGCTGAGTTGCCCCGTCGCCGCGCAGACCCGCTCCACGACCCGCGTACATCCCATCCCCATGGGAGCGGCATGATCCGCCGCGCTGCGCTGGCTTTTGTTGCTGCCGTTCAGGTCTTTTTTTTTACCGGTTCGGTCAAGCGGCCTGCGCAGATCGCCTTCGACAAGGTATTCGATTTTAGATTCATTTGCTTCGCTGCTTCGGAACGGCTCACGCCCTGCGATAAGAGGTCTTGGGTTTTTTGCAACACCTCCGGCGTCAGGACATGTTCGCTGCGTCGGCGCGGAGTTTTGAAGAATGCTTCCGGGCCTTCCTCGCGGTATTTCTTGACCCATCGCTTCATACTGATGGCGCTGATGCCAAAGGCTCTAACGATGTCAACTTGGCGGCAGACTCCACTGACCGCCAACTGGCTGGTGAACATGCGAAAACTTTTAAGGTCGGTTTCCCCATGACTGAAAACCGGTAATCCGGCATGAAAGTAGTACACCGATCCATCTTTTTTTTGATAGGAAATCAACTCGGATATGAATCCTTCGCCTGATGCGAATAGAGGTAATAAGGTCTGCGGCATTTTTTTAACTCCCTCATACTCTGCAGGATTGGCCTTCCCTCCAGTATCCTAACAAAATCCCGCGAGAACCGCAAACCACGGGTGAGCTCAGGAGGTCTGAACGTTGACCTATGACGCGATACCACCCCGCTTGATTCTTAAGCGCGTTGCAGGTTTTTCAGGCAGCGTTGACTCCGGCGGCGGCGAAGAGCGTATTGCCGGCGATACAGCGATAGCTATTTTGTTGCCATATCTATATCGTGAATGCATCGATTATGACTTCAGCGGCAGCCCGGTGGATGGCAAGAATTATCCGACAGAGTTTGCTTTAGGAGAGCGATATACCCAAGGCATGGATGGAATCCCTTCAGACACAGTTTATGAACGTCCCGGAGGCGGTGAAGCTCCTGCTTTTGATGCAGAATTCGTCTTTCCAGCTGGTGCGGATTTCCACTTTGCGAATCCTGGAGTTCCAAAAGATGATGAGAACTATAGTTTAGGTGATTACCGCGATATGGATGAAATGACCTTCGAGAAAGGGGCCAGTGACACTGGCGCTGGAATCGGCGGTGATAAAGTCACTCCAGGTGACTGGTTACGATATACTTTTGATTTGGGTGAAGGCGATCAGGTTCTTCTCCTGAATTTGAGCATCAATACTTGGGGTAATGGCGATTGTGAAGTCGATCTATATGTCGACAATAAATTCAAGGGCGTCTTCGAAGCGGCTGGTACGGACTTTAATGCGTATTATTTCTATACTGTTGGACCATTTGAAGTGAGCGGCGGCGTGCATTCGATAGTTCTGGCCATGCCAGGGGCGAATGTAGTTGAAGATATTGGTCGCATGGAAGTGGTTCGGGTAAAAGGAATTGGCCGCGTCGAGCGTTCATTAACAGCGGATGGATTCTTTAACGCTGGTGATGATTTAACCGTTTCGTTATCCGCAGAAGCCCTTTATGGTTCTTATACCGCCTTTATTGATGAAGTTATTCCTGCTGGCGTTGAAGTTACTGATCTGGGCGGCGGAGAGTTAGTTGGCAACCACCTGTTATTCAAAGTTGATCCAACAACCAATTCCCAAACAGTTCAGTATACCTTAGGTACGCCTGAAGGACTGAAATACCTAATGTTCAACGGTTTATGCGATACTGGATTGCCTTTGGCGGATACAGTGCATGGCGATGGCAGCGTGACCAATGAAGTCTGGTTGTTTGGCGCCCCGACAGATGAGAAGAAAGACGATTTCGATAGCGATCTGGCTGATCCCTGGTTTGTTGAATATGGCAGCGATCCGGCCTTAAGCGCAGATTATGAAGACGGCGTTATGATTTCGACAGCTGATGGAAAATTGTCTGTTGAGATTGATACGGTTTCCACTCCTGAAAAGTTCAATGAATGGAGCAATGGACGCCGCGCCCCCATGATCCTGCGTACGGATATTCCTGAGGGTGATTGGCGTATAGAGACTGAATTGACTTTGATGGATGCTCTTTCCTGGATTGAATATCACGTTGGTTTGGTCGTATCGTACAATCAAGGTGATGATGCCAATGTAACTGGAGATGAGTATCTCCTCGGATTCTATGCGTCAGATTTACGCGTTGAGTTAACCAATAAGGGCGCGTTGGGCGTCCTTGATTATCATGAATTTACTAATGAGTTTGATTGGATCGATGAACTCTTGTTACAGGGTGTAATCACGGCCAAGATTGCTGTAACCAGACGCGATGGAGAGTTGATCTTCAGCGCTCAGTTGCCAGGTTCATCGTGGCAGTTGGTTGGCGCTCCAATTGTGGAGAATCGTCAGGCAACCCGCATTGGAATCTTCGCCAAAAACTGGGGCGCTGAGAATTTCAATATTGCAGAATATGATTACTTTACCATTCAAACATTGGATATCTTCACCGATGTTGCCGGGTGGGAACTCTTCTAATTTGAATAGTTAATAACAACTATTATGGGCGGCGGAAAGAGTATATTTCTTTTCGCCGCCCTTTTTGTTGATTAATTAGGGAGCAGTCTATCAATTGAATTATTTTTGTGTTATGAATGCATAGAGTAGTAGGCGTAATAATGTTCTGATTTTTCTTCAAAAATGGAGGTAATAGCAATGAAAAGAATGAAGATGGTACAATCGATTATTGCAATATCCGCTATTTTGTTAATTGCATCGCATGCCTATTCAGGCGTGCAATATCAAAACGATTTTGAGAATCCTTCCAGTTCTAATCCAGCCGAAGCATGGCCGGAATGGATCGATATGTCTACTGAAGGCCCGGTTGAAGCCGTCAACGGCAGAATAGAATGGACCGGTACTGGAAATCACTGGTTGCGTCTCGATAAGCAACTGCCGCAGGAATACACGGTCGAATTTGATTTCTTTTATCATGATGCAATAGTAGGGCGATTCTCTTTCTGGCCTTTGGTCGGCCCGGATATATCGGGAGGGGGAGGCATCCATAACCGTCACAATTATTTCTTACGTCAAACCACTCACTATTTTAATGGAACCAATACTGTACCCAGCGAAGGAGAGTGTGACTTAACCCTTCCTCTGGAAGCCAATCCACACCGCCTGCGGGCGGAAGTACGCGGCGACCATGTCCTTTTAATGTATAAGGATCGAGGCGAAGGCGGTTGGATTCTAATCGATGAGCGTGATTTCCCACCATTTGGCGATGGACCCCGGTATATCCAATTAGGTTACAATCTGGATTCCGCTCCCGCCGGGCTGATTTATATCGATAATTTTGTCGTCAGTTACAAGGATGAGAATCTCTTCAATTATAGCAACAATTTTAATGATCCAAGCGCACCTGATCCCACTACGGCCTGGCCTGAGTTGGTAGATATGTCGACCGATGGGCCGGTAGAAGCCGTCAATGGGCGAATAGAATGGACGGGCGGCTCAAATCACTGGCTGCGCCTCGACAAAGAACTGCCGCAAGAGTATTCAGTCGAATTCGATTTCTTTTACCATAATGAAATAGTAGGACGATTCTCTTTCTGGCCTTTGGTTGGTCCGGATGTCGCGGGAGGGAATGGGATATTTGACCGTCACAATTATTTCTTGCGTCAGACCACGCACTATTTTGATGGTTCCAATTCACTCCCCAGTGAAGGAGAGTGTGACATAACCCTTCCTCTAGGCGCTAATCCACACCGCCTCCGGGCGGAAGTCAGCGGCGACCATGTACTTTTGATGTACAAGGATCAGGGCGAAGGCGGCTGGATACTGATTGATGATCGTGATTTTCCACCGTTTGGCGATGGCCCCCGGTACATCCAATTGGGTTACAACCTGGATTCTGCTCCCGCTGGTTTGATATACATAGACAATTTGGAAGTACGTGGAGTTGCGGCGAATAGGGCGACCATAAGCCGCGAGATGAGCGCCATGCATTTCGAAGCGGACACTCCGCTGACCATTAGTCTTCCCGTCAAAATAAATGGCAGCATACCTTCTCTGGAAATTATTGAAGGTTTGCCCAATAATTGGACAGTTTCCAACATATCCAATAACGGCGTCGTATCTGGAGGCAATATCTATTGGTCGCTCAAGAATCTGAGTGAATCGACAACTCTGTCATACACCATTACTCCTCCACGGCTTCTGCTAAACCGGATAGCAGGTTTTTCGGGGAGTTTTGACCAGGGAGATGGAGAAGAACGTATAACGGGTGAGACTGCTATCTCTATTTTGTTGCCCTATCTGTATAGAGAAGCCGTTGATTACGATTTCAGCGGAAGCCCGGTTGATGGTAAAAATTATCCCACCGGCTATGAATTGGATGAGCGATACACAGAGGGAATGGATGGAATTGCCAGCGCTGTAGCGTATGAACGTCCATCCGGCGATGGCTCAACTCCTCAAATAGATCTAACCTTTGAATTTCCTACCGGCGCTGATTTTCACCAATCCAATCCAACCGGAACGCGAGGCGACAGTTATGATCTGGATGGTTTCCGGGATGACGATGAAGTCGGCCTTGAAAAACGCGGCGACCTTTACAGTATCGGACAAGGCATCACCGGGGGAGATTGGTGGCGATACACTTTCGATCTAGGCGAGGGAGATCAAGTGTTGTATTTGAATTTATCCATCAATAACGGATGGGGACACACCGGCGACGCCCTGATAGATGTTTATGTTGATAATAAATTCAAAGGCGAAATCAGAGTCCCGGATACTCAAGGTTTTGATGTATTTAAGATGTTCAGCGTCGGCCCCTTCCCGGTCAGTGGAGGAGTGCATTCCATTGTAGCGGCGTTCCCCACGTTGCCCGCCGATCACCATGATCCCACTGGTTTTCAACGGTTGGAAATCGTCCGGGTCAAAGGGGTAGGGAAGGTGACTCGCCAACTCACGCAAGATGGATTCTTTGATGCCAGCCAACCATTAATGGTTTCTCTTAATTCCGAATCGGTCTATGGCTCGTATGAAGCCTTTATTGAAGAATCTATCCCTCCCGGAGCGCAAGTTCAGGATATCAGCGATGGCGGTCAGCAAATAGGAAGTAAAATCATTTGGGATTTGGCGCCGATTACCGGATCACAGACAATTTCTTACACGCTCGCTTCATCCGAAGGGACAAGATTCCTGATCTTTGACGGGCTTTGTGATATTGGTCTTCCTCTCGCCCGTCCGATTAACGGAGACGTCAGCGTGACCAATGAAGTCTGGTTGTTTGGCGCCCCGACAGATGAGAAGAAAGACGATTTCGATAGCGATCTGGCTGATCCGTGGTTTGTGGAATATGGCAGCGATCCGGCCTTAAGCGCGGATTATGAAGACGGCGTCATAATTTCTACGGCTGACGGATTATTATCGTTTGAAGTTGATACAATTTCCACTCCCGAAAAATTCAATGAATGGACTGACGGGCGCCGCGCTCCCATGATTCTGCGAACTGATATACCAGAAGGTGACTGGCGCATTGAGACCAACGTTACGCTGAAAGATACCATCACCTGGGATCAATATCATGTAGGTCTGGCTGTCACCTACAACCAGGGCGATGATGCGGACGTGAGTGGAGACGAGTATCTCTTTGGATTCTATGCAGCTGATTTACGCGTTGAACTGACAGGTCAAAGCGTGATTGGCATCCTCGATTATCATGAATTCGTGAATGATTATGATTGGATTGATGAACTCATGTTACAGGATAAGATCACGGCCAAGATTGCGGTAACCAGACGCGATGGAGAATTGATCTTCAGCGCGCAGTTGCCGGATTCATCGTGGCAGTTGGTTGGCGCTCCAATTCAGGAGAATCGCCAGGCAACCCGCGTTGGAATCTTCGCCAAAAACTGGGGCGGCGAGAATGTTAATGTAGCAGAATATGATTACTTTACATTGCAAACGTTGGATATCTTCACCGATGTTGCCGGGTGGGAACTCTTCTAATTGAATAGTTAATAACACCTATTATGGGCGGCGGAAAGAGAACGTTTCTTTTCGCCGCCCTTTTTGTTTTTAAGTGAAAAATGTTCAATAGAACATCAATCGTCGTACCAATCCAGGATTATTTAAGGATTTAAAGTGTATCCCATTCCCGGTCATGCAGCGATGAGCATTGTAGGCGCTCGGCTATTGAAATTACCTTATACTCCGGCTATTGCGGCTACTTTCTTTGTGGATATTGCAGACAAATTTTTTTCTGATGTAATCTACATCGCTCCCTATGGGCGTTGCTGGTTTCATACATTACTTTCGGTGGCAATATGTTCATTGCTGGTTGCTTGGTGGAAAGGTAAAGCATGGGGAGCATCCTGGTGCGTAGGGCATTTTTTACATTTAATCGGCGATATCGGTTTTATTCCCTGGTTTTATCCAGTAATTCCTTATGATTGGCCTCCGGCGCCCAATGTAGTCGAAGCGAGCATCAAAGGTTTAGAGGAAGCCGCGCAAGGATTTATGTTTATACGCGACGCCTCAGGGAATCTGCGCTTCGCCGGATGGCATTTTTCAGAAGCGGTTTTGTATGTGTTCAAAGGAAATTTGATGCTGATTGAGGGGATGATGCTGTTCTGCGCTGGCGGCGTCGCGTTTCTTCAAGCGCAACAGAAAACCAAATTATTCGCCTGCGCTCTTGCCGTATTTCTGATTATTACTGGATTCAGGCTGATGTATGATTTCCCAGGATGTTTTGCAATCGTGAATTCATTATTTTCTAATGGGTATTAATGCTTATGAGTGATTTTAAGGCTGTGGAGCAACCCGTATCGTTTATTGTCCCGGTTTTTAATGCGGCGCATACTGTGGTCGAGAGCCTAGATAGCATCGTGAACCAGGATGTCTCAGTTCCTATAGAGATAATTATGGTTGACGATCAATCAACTGATGATTCAGCCAAGGTCGTACAGCAGTGGATAGCTACTCTTGATACCCAAAATGAGCGCATTGCTGTTACCTGTTTGATTATACCGCATGGAGGAGAAGCCGCCGCCATGAATGCCGGTTTGGAGCAGGTTTCTCATCCCGTCGTGGCCTGGGTGGAGAGTGATGTAAAACTGGCGCCGGATTGGTTGAATCATTTACTGCCGGAAATTGAGCAAGACCGGACTGCTGGCGCCGGGGGATGCCTCTACCCTTCTGATGATGATTCGGCTGTAGCGAAGATGTTCGGTTATGAAATCGCTTACAAAATTCACTCGAATACTGCCATAGCCCGTCATATCACCAGCGCCAATGCGCTTTACCGGAAAGCGGTTTTCGATGAAATCGGACCATGTAGACTCGAACTAGGCCCGGCGGGCTTCGATTCTGATTATAACCAGCGGCTGCGCGACGCCGGTTATTTATTGCGCTGCAATCCCAAGGCGGTTGCGTGGCATCATTTCAAAACTCAACTAACCGATTGCCTTGTTCGAATATGGTCTTATGGATTCCGGCGTCCCTTTGTTGATAGCCAGGTATTATATCCCTTCGACCGGGTGGTTGGCGCTCTGGTTTTATCATCGGCATTATTGCCAATGGCATGTTTGTTATATTGGTTCTCTCCTATAGCCTCTTTTTGCATGATTGGACTCACCATTTTGGCGCCGGTTAGCTATTCTTTATTTTTATATTGCTATTTCAAGGATTATGTTTTATTATTTTCTTCTCCGGTTTTCTTTTTGCGGAGCGTTATATTTTTGTCCGCCTATGCGTGCGGTTGGATTTATAAGTGGATAGCCCCAACTACAGATTCTGGTTAACGAATAATCAATGCGGATTTTTCATGTTATTCCCTATTTTCCTCCGGCGAGGCGCTTTGGAGGCGTACCTGAAGCGGTATTTTCGCTGGTAACAGCTCAAGCCCGACAAGGCCATGAAGTGTTTGTCCTGACCACTGACGCCGGGCTTGATCAAGATATTCAAAGAGAAGGCTTGTCTCTTGAATGGCTTCATTCAGATACATTGCGGGCTATCGGACGTATTGGCGGCGTGCATATTTTTTATATTCCCAACCGTTATCCTCAACTTGCCAATAAGAGAAAAATCTTTTCTGCTCCTTTTTGGAATAAGGATATTGACGTGCGAATGTCCAAAGGCGCCGATATTCTTCACCTGCATGAGGTTCATATCCCCGGTTACCGCAAGGTTTTTCATGAATTTATCAAAAGGGGAGCGAAGGCCTTTTTGTCTTGCCATGGTTCGCTCAATCCACCCGTGCATCGCGGAATGCGCCGCATAGTGCATACTGTCGCCGATCCATATCTTCGCAGAGGATGGTTTAGCAAAATCACCGGTCATTTTGCTTTATGTGAAAATGAGAAAAAACAGCTTAATAGTTGTAGTGTTCCAGACCAGATTATAAATATTCTGCCTCATGGTTGTCCGACTTTCAAATCTCCTCACGCAAAACTTAATGTAAATATTTCTGCGAATGATGAATTCCCCACTTTTCTTTACCTGGGAAGATTAAACCAGGCCAAAGGGGTGATTACCGCATTAAAAGCATTTTGCGGTTTATTAAAACAGGGATATCGAGCACGAATGATTTGCTGTGGTCCCGATGAAGGGGCGGTAAAGGATATCCAGGATTTATGCAACCGGCATCGAATATCAATTGCTTGTGAAATTGTACTTGCCCTGCCGGGAGTATATGTGATACCCGAAGCATCCCGGCAGTCTATACCGAACCTGTTTAAACATGCTGATTGTACGCTGTGCCCTTCTCCCTATGAGTCATTTGGTCTGGTTCCGGTAGAATCGTTGATGTGTGGGACGCCGGTTATTGCGACAGAATCCTACGGGTGTTTAGAACATCTTTCCACCGAAGAAGTCATGCTAAAAATAATTCAACCTAATGACGTCGGATCATTACAGAATGAGATGCTAAATTGCCGCGTTCGCAAAAAAGATATCATAAATCACGGCAGAATTGATCTTAAACTGCCTTCGTGGGAAGAAGTGGCGAAACAAACGTGTGATTATTATCAGAAAGGCTTACCTGAATAATTATAATTGTGAGAATCGCCCTAAATACTCTTGCCTAAGCGTGAATCTCTCCTGATAATGTGGTTGATAGATGGAATCCAGGGTGGATTGATACTCAATCAATAGAATAGTAAATCTTAGGATGGCTTTTCTTGATGATATAGAGTAAAGTTAAATCTTACCACAACATTTTTGATTGATTCGATAATGCATTTATTTTTTTCCATAACATCTTTACGGTTAACTTTATGACTGATCTTTTAGTTATTATCCCGGTTCATAATGAAGCGGCTAATCTTCCGACTCTCTTACCGCTATTAAAAAGGGAATGCCGTACTCTGAATGCGGATATTGTTGCTATTAATGACGCTTCGAGTGATGATTCAGCGAAGATTTTGGCTGAACATGGTATTTTAACTTTAACCCATTCAACTCAAATGGGTTACGGAATTACAATCCAAACTGGTTATAAATATTGCTACCGCAAAGGGTATAAGTATTTAATACAATTGGATGGCGATGGTCAACATGATCCCCGTTGTCTTCTGTCTATCCTGAAAGAACTACAAAGCGGTCAATCGGATATTGTAATCGGGTCGCGTTTTCTGCATAAAGATAACATTCTATTCGAGCCTAGCAATCCCTTATATTATGGCACTTTCTTTCGCTGGGTGGGCATCAATCTATTCCGGTTGGTTCTTCTTTGCCTATGTCTGAGGAGAATTACTGATCCTACCAGCGGTTATATCGGTTTTAACCGTAGCGTCCTCAAGTTTCTATGCGGCAAAAGTTTCCCATTCGATTATCCCGATGCAGATATGATAATGACCTTTCTCAAAAATGGATTCCGGCTAAAAGAGATACCAGTCTATATGTATCACAACGCCAAACTGCATTCTTTACATCGCGGCTGTAGACCGATATGGTATGTGGTTAAGGTTTTTATCGCCATTTTCATCGCTTTTATCCGCAAAAGAGAAATGCCTTATGAAAAACAGGCGTGATTGATTTCTTGCGATTTATTTTTAATAGGTTCATGTGATTCATCAATTCTTGTCGGTGAGTCGAAAAAGCGCGACCCACCATGCTGCATATCGGGCGCCCATGAAAGACGCCACTACAGTTGTAAAACCTTAATCCATAAACGAAGCGATGCAGTTTACTACGTATTCCTGTTGTTCTGCGGTAAGTTCAGCATAGATGGGTAGAGCCAATGTAGAATCAGCGGCCTTTTCGCTAATGGGGAAATCGCCCTTTTTGTAATCCAGATATTCAAAGCATTTCTGTAAATGCATAGGGACGGGATAGTAAATCTCGGTTCCAATGTTGTGCTTTGTCAGGCATTCTTTCAACTCGTCGCGCTTAGAGACGCTGATGATGAATTGATTGAAGATATGCCGGTTTTGCTGAATAACAGGAAGTTTTATATTATGGTCTAATCCTGCCTTTTTGAAGAGATCGTTGTATCTGGCTGCATTCTCTTGTCTGGCCTTCGTCCAACTATCAAGATACTTTAGTTTTACTCTTACAATGGCAGCCTGTATGGCGTCGAGCCGGAAATTGCCGCCAACTATGGAATGGTAATATTTTGGCTCGGAACCATGCATGCGCAGCATTTTCAATTTATGGTTCAGTTCTTCATCGTTGGTTACCACCATGCCGCCGTCGCCGAATCCTCCCAGGTTTTTTGAAGGGAAGAAAGAGAAACAGCCCATTAATCCCATTGATCCGGCGCGTTTTTCTTTATATTCGGCGCCGATGGCCTGCGCTGCGTCTTCGATTACCGCCAGATTACGTCTTTGGGCTATCTCCAGAATCGGATCCATTGCAGCGCATTGACCATAGAGATGAACCGGAATAATGGCTTTGGTTTTATCTGTTATGGCTTGTTCAATCTGCCGTGGATCGATGTTGTACGTGTCTTCATCGATATCGACGAAGACCGCTTTGGCGCCGACTCTATGGATCACTCCAGCAGTGGCGAAGAAGGTGTAAGGCGTGGTGATGATCTCATCGCCGGATTTTATATCGAGCGCCATCAAGGCGATTAGCAGCGCATCGGTGCCGGAGGTGACTCCAACGCCGTACTTGCAGTTGGAATAGACGGCGATCTCTTCTTCTAATGAACTGACTTCGGGCCCCATGATGAAATGTTGCGTTTCAAGAACGCCATCAATAGCCGCGTGGATTTCATCCTTGATCTTATAGTATTGTGATTTCAGGTCCAGCAAGGGAACAGAGGTTGGTTGGTTAGATAAGGGCATCAATTTTCTCTTTCTATTTCTCTAATGATTTGTCTTCCGGCCAATCCATGCACCGCAGCACGTCTTTATCGATCTCTTTGTAACGCCATCCGCTTTCAGGGCAGAACATGATTCCCTCCTGGTTCGGGGCGGGCAGCGTGAAACCATGCCGACTCATCCATCCGGCGCGTCTGGCGGGCGTCCCGATCATCAAAGCATAATCCGGGACATCCCGTGTAACCACGGCGCCAGCTGCGATAAATGCATATTTCCCGATGGTATTGCCGCACACAAGCGTAGCGTTGGCGCCGATAGATGCGCCCCGTCGAATCAGCGTCTTTTCATAAAGATCATGACGTATTATCTGGCTGCGTGGATTGGTTACGTTGGTAAGCACGCATGATGGCCCCAGGAAGACGTCATCTTCTATAACGCAGCCGGTATAGACTGAGACGTTATTCTGGATTTTTACATTATCACCAAGTACTACATCATTGGCGATGTGGACATTCTGACCAAGAATGCAGTTCCGTCCGATACGGGCATTCTTCATCACATGGCTGAAATGCCATATTTTCGTCCCATCACCGATAGTGCAGGGCTGGTCTACATAAGCCGATTCATGTACGAAATAGTTTTTATCGTTTTGAGTAGTCATATTATTATCCCATAAAAAAGGGTGGTGCATTCTATCTTATGGTAGATAGCGGCTTCTATGGTTTTCAAATTCTTCTATGGCGTTATCCAGATCGTCTTGAGTTCCCATATCCAGCCAATTGCCATCAAATTGAAAAACATTGACCGGTTCTTTTTTATCAAGTAATTTATGAATCAAATGGTCAAAGCCGAATGACTCGCCCTTGGGAATATATTTAAATATGCCCGGTTCAAAAATATAGACGCCCATGCTTACATCATAATCGAATTGCGGTTTTTCCTGAAACGAGGTCACTCTTTGGTCATCATCGAATGATAGAACGCCAAGCGATATACTGACATGCCGTTTGCAGACAGCTATTGTTAAAATCGATCCGTTGGTTTTATGTGATTCGTAGAGTTCTTTATAATTCAGATCGGTTAATAAATCTCCATTCATAACCAGGAAGGTCTGGTCTAATTTATCTATCAGACTCAATGGTCCAATGGTGTTTAATGGTTTATCTTCCATTGAGAAATCGATGGCAACGCCGTATTTTGATCCATCTCCAACGATGGCCATGATCAGTTCAGCATGATATCCCACAGCGATTGTGATATGGTCGAAGCCGCGTGAGACTAGTTGCCGGATTACTACTTCGATAATCGGTTTATCGCCAATGGGGATCAAAGGTTTAGGCAGAACTAATGTATATGGAAATAAGCGTTTCCCGAATCCACCGGCTAGAATCACAGCACGCATAAATGATCTCCTTGCTAGAAAAAAAAGCCTATTAAGAAAAAAAACCTCGAAGAAGAGACTACATAATATTGGAGTATCCGGATATAAACAGTCCTTACTTACAGATTGATTAATAAATATGATGTAAAATCATGAAATATTGCGAGTTAAATTTATCACTTAGATTTGCTGCATGCAAGCTATTTGTGGTTCATATATCGGGGAAGTGTATGTTACACTTAATAATCTTATGCTTTTTGTTCTTTATATCTGCTTTTGGTTGCTATAGCGATGAAACTCTTGTTTTACCCGATAGGGTGAAAGAGATCATAGTTAGCGAGACCGGCCTGTCTGTTGAAGATATTTCTATAGATTCATCCAAAATGCGCTTATCGTCCAGCACCGCTTTACTGCCTTTGCATGAAATCCTGGTTAAATCCCCTCTCCAATCAGGAGATTTGATTTATCGATTGGCGACCAATCTATCGGCTTCTACTCATCATTTTGAGTATTACGTCAATAATGCATCTATTTTAATTAACCAACGAATTGGCTTGATACCGGCATTTGAATATAGAACCACTGAACCTAAACCGGATGATTTTCTTGATGTTCTGGAGGTTCTTTATAATTATACAGGCCAATCATTTTCATCAGACAAGAGTGAGGCGGCCAGATTATTCTTTCAATCTCTTCCTCAGGATGTCGCGCTGTTTATATATCATTTTGTCTGGCAATTGCAGCAATCATATCCGTGGATGCAGTTGGGACGTAATTCTCTTGCAGAAATCTGCGATTTGAATCTGCTTAAGAATCTAGCGCAGAAGAATGACTTTGAACCTTCAGAAATCGTTTATTTTGAACGATTGATTACAGAGAGCGACCGGAAATCGATCTTTCGCGCCAGCGCTCAAATGTGCTCCATGTTCAATTATTTCATGAATAATTATGAATGGAATAAAGAGAATGATCTTAATCAAACATTGGTGTTGCAAACTCCCTTGGGAGAAATAATCGTATCCAGCATGGCGGATGACGCTCATAATTATGCTAATGCGCCATTATTGTTGATGGATTGCGGCGGCAATGACGTTTATAGCGGGGCTTACGCCAGGAGCGATGCGGCGCTGCCCTATTCGGTAGTTTTCGACCTGGGAGGATCAGACGCATATAAAAGCGATGCCGTGGATTTTGGCCCGGTTTGCGGATTGCTGGGCTTCGCCGGTCTCTTCGACCTTGGTTCAGAAGCGGATTGCTTTAGTGGAATAAGGCGGTGTTTTGGATACTCGTTTTGCGGCGTTTCAATATTATACGACGCAGCAGGCGACTCGCAATACAATACGGAATCCTTAAGCCTGGGCGCATCAGAAATGGGGATATCGGTGTTATTGGACTTTGATGGAAATGATACCTATCATTCGGTTTTTAATTCACAGGCCTATGGAGGAATAGGCGGCGCAGGTCTGATTCATGACGCCAGCGGAAACGACCAGTATATCGTGAGCTGTACGCCGGTCATCAATCCTTCTGCACAATTAAAGGATCGCAATTCATCCGCCTCTCAGGGCTTTGGTACAGGGCGATTCGGTCCTAACGCAGATGGACATTCTCTTTCCGGGGGCGTCGGTATTCTGCTTGATCAGAAGGGTGATGATCTCTATAAAGCAAGCGTTTTCGCGCAAGGCGCCGGTATAGGTTTTGGCATAGGGATTCTAGCTGATCTGGAAGGAGACGATATCTACTCGGCTCTCTGGTATGCCATGGGATCAGCGGCGCATCAGGGCTGCGGCTTCTTGATTGATAAATCGGGTGATGATATATATAAGACCTCGCATTATATGATGGGCGGCAGCGGGACAGATTTCTCATTGGGGTTTTTCGCCGATTTAGCTGGAAATGATCAGTATCATGCATTAAATGCCTCGCTGGGATGCAGTTTCTCGAATTCTTTCGCTCTATTTGTTGATCAGACTGGAAATGATAACTATAAAGTGGATAATGGCCTTGGCGCAGGCGCAGCGCAGAACGAGTTAAATCAAACATTGCGTGGGTTATGGCCAACATTCGGTTTTTTTGTAGATATGGCGGGAGATGATGAATACCAATACTTATCTCGACGAGAGAATGGACAATTATTGAGTAGCGTTGATAATAAAGATAATGCTCTATTATTTTATTTAGATATTGATGGGGAAACTGCGTTGCCTGAATAAGAAGGACTACAAATTGAGCAACAGAAATATTGAAGTAAAAACAGAGAATATGAAAACTAAAGGTTTGATCGGAATTATTGCATCCCCCCGGATTTTATTGTTTTTGCTGCTTGGATTGGTCTTTATCGTATATATCCCTGCTTTAAGCGTTCCTGCATATTTAGATGATTACTCGGCCATAATTAATAACCCAAGGGTAACCAACATAGCGAATCTGCCTCAAATATTCGACCATTTTTTCTTTAACCGCGGCCTTGTTCAATTATCATTCGCTTTGGAATGGCGTTGTTTTTCCGATGCGATTAGAGCCATGCATTTCTTCAATATTCTGTATCATTTATTGGCGACTATATTGGTATATTTCAGCGTCCGGGCGATCTGGAAATTTTTATATCCACAAATCGAACAGCAAAAGTATTGGCCGTATTACGGTTTGATTGCGGCCTGTTTTTTTGCGTTGCATCCAATCAACACTCAACCGGTAACCTATATCATTTCACGCGCCAATATATTTGCGACGATCTTTTTTGTATTAGGAATGCTGCTCTCATTAAAGATAATATACCTCTTCTCACCCAAGCCAAAATCTATATCTAAATGGTTGTTGCTGATTATATCGATAATCCCGGCGATGGGTGGTTGTCTTGCTTTGGGTTTAAGTTCTAAAGAGATAATCATTACGCTTCCACTCGTCTTTGCATTGCTATTGGTTTACTCGATGCGTGAAGAGAAGACGCGCCGACTTTGTCTTAAGATATCGCTGGCCTGTTTACCAGTGCTGCTGGTATTCGGCGCATATTTCGCTTATCGCAAGTATACGCTGGGCGCCTTTTTAAGTATTCCTGATATGGAAGCCAGAACTCCACTGACCAATCTATATACGCAGGCCTGCATAATAGTGTTTTATTACATCCCCAGGATTGCAGCGCCATTGAACCTGTTATTTCGACCGACCTTTACTCTGGCAGAATCCATTTTTAATCCAAGATTCATTTTTTCTTTTGCCGCCATAATAACTGCCGTGGTCGTCGCCATACTCAAATTTCGCAGAAAACCGGAAATTTCTTTTGGCATATTATGGTTTTTTATTACTCTGGCGCCGACGTCATCCATTATCCCCATTTGGGACCTGATTGCGGAGAGAAGGATTTATCTGCCGTCTATCGGTCTGGCCATAATTGTAGAATCGATCATTTTTGCTTTAGTAAAATCTAAAGATTTGAAATTAAAGAAGATCACCATAGCTTTATCTTTATTGATCCTGGTATTATTCTCAACTCTTACCTTACGGCGTAATTTTGAATATCAATCTCCCGTCAAATTTTGGCATAAAGAGCATGTTCTGGCGCCGAACAATTTAGAGACTCTTCATAATTATTTATATCGATTAGCCGAAGATAGCCAAGAGGGAAAAATTAAAATCATCCTATCTAAATTGAATTGGGAGCAGATAAAGAATCAAAATGAGTTTATTGATGGGAACAGTCTTGATTTCCTGATTCGGATCATGCTGCATAATCATATTGAAATAGAGTATGCTACGCTCTTGGCGGAAAAAAATGTAGAAAAATTTCCGGGCAATGTTCTTTTTCTTCATACCTATCAACTTGGATTAATGCGAACCAATAAAATCGCCAAGGCATTGGAAGTTATAAATCAAACCTTAAAAATTAATCCCCGGCATATCGATACTATAGTGAATAAAGCGATCCTTTTCCGGTTAGGCCGTTTTTATAAAGAAGCTAACGCTTGTTTACAGTACGCTCTGAAATATGCGCCGGACAACACTATGGTATTAGAGGAGTTGGTTCAGTTATATGATGCGACCGGCAACGACTCCAGTGAATTCAAAAAGAGAATAGAATCAATAAAAGTGAATAAAAAGTATTCGGATCAGATTGAACTGAAATCATCGTTCTGATCATTATGAAAAAAAACAATATGGCCAAACAAAACGGAGTTAAGCGAAAAGTTGCGCCGCCTTCGGCTCAAATTTCCATGCGTTATCCTCTGCAGTGGATTATTATTATTGGAGGAGTCTTCTATGCCCTTTGCATGCTGATTGCAACAGTTATTCTGTTGTATTGCTTCATTAGCTTCAGCGAAAATATGCCCTACACCTTACTTAACCAGCTGCAAGGCATCGGCGCCATTGCCGCAATTGGAGCAGTTATAGGCGCAATATTGCTGCCTGAAAAAAATTGCGCTTGCAGACGGGAATAAAAAACGGCCTGACTGCGCCAACCAAGCCATTTAGAGCGCTTCTCAAAATGAGGGTATCTTTTTCCGTTATACCCTTGGCGTCCTGATTACCAGCAAATATGTAAAATTCGATAAATTTTGTGGATTTTTTTATTGTTTGAGAAGGAGTTTGATTTAATATATACATTATCAAGAGATTATCAATTAAATGCTATGCAGTTTTTACCGCTTTCTTTTGCATTGTAAAGCGCCTTATCAGATCTTTTGATTATTGTTTGAATGCTGTCATCGCGTCGATATAATGTCACGCCGAAACTGGCAGTCTTTGAGAAAATAACAGGAAATTTATAATTTTCAATAATTCTCCGTAAATTTTCAGCCAGTTTCATAATCCCTTTTTCGCAGGTTTCAGGGCAAATAATTAAAAATTCCTCTCCACCCCATCGACCTACGACATCAGTTTTACGTGTATGGTTATTCAGTAACTCTGCAATACTGATTAGAATTTTATCACCAGTCTGGTGGCCATGAGTATCATTAACCTCCTTAAAGTTATCTATATCCAAGAGTATTATCCCGAAAATATGATTGAACCTTTCAGAGCGGTCTAATTCGTTTTTAAGAGTACTATCCAGTTTAAGGCGGTTATAAAGACCCGTCAGTTGATCAGTGACTGCTAAATGATTCAATGCATCGTTTTTTTCTTCCAATTGATCTTTGAGAATGTTTAAATCATTAAGCGCTTGCTTAGCCCGTTTTTTTTCTATTGATAATTTTCGATTCCAATAGAAGAATCCAAAAATTACTAATCCTGTTCCAATTAAAATTTTCCAAACTAATGAATAGTCGTTTCTATTTACACCAATTTTAACCCACTTGTTATAAATATGATTATGTTCGTCCTTGGTCATTTCAGCAAATATTTTATTGAAAATTGATACAGCTGGTGCATGTTTGGGAGATAACCCCATTCTATGTTCAAAAATAAACTCAGTTTTACCTGCGATCTTAACATCAAGGTTAGAGTTAGTAATCGTATAAATAATAACAGCCAAATGACCGACAAAGGCATCAATCTCGCCTTTGTCTAACAATTTTAATCCTTGCAAGACATCATCTGTAGTTATAAGTTCAATTTCAGGATGATTTTTTTTAAGAAAGTAGTAACTGGTATAGCCTTTGCCTACACCAACTTTTTTACCTTTTAATTCATGAGTATAACTAATAAAATCGATGTCATTTCTGGTAGCGATAACTAAAGGAAAGGATATATAAGAATCAGTAAATAAGACCTCTGTACCGATATCATCCTCTTTTGACAATGCTGGTATCAGGTCAATCTCATTGTTGCAAAATTTATCCAGCACTTCCTGCCATGTCCTACTTTTAACATAGTCCATTTTAATACCAGCGCGGGTAGCAATAATTTCTAAGTACTCAGCAATAATCCCTTTGTAAACAGGAAATTCAGCCGTATAGGAAAGCGGTTGCCACTCGACTTCGCTAAAACGCAATCGATGTTCCTGATCGATCCACTTTTGCTCGTCAGAGGAAAAATCGACTGAATAGGTTTTCTGGGCAAATAACAAAATCAAGATTGCTGAAAACAACATTATATTAAGCGATAATCTATGTTTTTTCATGATCAAACCAAAGGATATAATTGTTTAATATATAATATAATATCCGTTTTTCATGAGATAATTTAAAATAATCGGTAATTGAATCTCCAGGGTGTTCAAAGTTTATTGTAAAAAAAACGGCCTGACTGTCGCCAGTCAGGCCGTTTTTAAGTGTTTCATGAGATAAATTTATCCGTTATGTTCTTGCATGGCGGCTTCATCTTCTTCGTCAGAAACCATCTGCCCGCCAGTGTTGGGGGCAAAGATAATAACAATCAAACCAGTCAAATATATGGAACACATAACCATCATGGTTTTGCGGTAATCACCGTCGAATACCTTGTCGGTTAATGTTCCCGCTCCAAGTACGCCGAATCCGGTTAATATACGGCCAACATTGAATGAAAAGCCCTGTCCCAATCCCCGGATGCGGGTGGGGAACAGTTCGGACAGATACTTGGGCAGCCATCCGAAATAGGCGGTGACGAAAAGCCCGGCGAAAGCGCCCATCCATAGCATCTGCATTCCGAATACGGTATTGCAATAAAGCATAGCGAAGACTGACGCCCAAGCGGCGATGCACAGGAAACACCAGGAGCGTTTGTTGCCGCCCATAATTCCCGCTAAAACGCCGCCCATGAAACCGCCGATGATCTGTCCGTAGGATTGCCATAACGCGATGGTGGCTTTAGCCGTGCCTTGGTACTCGGTTCCCTCGGCGATCTGGTCGACGTAAGTCGACATCCAGAGGAATGATCCCCAAGTCCCAAGTAAAGCCACGGTGGACAACAGACTTCCAACGATAGCAGACCTGCGATAGCGGGGGACGAAGAGGTCGCGCAATTTTGATTTATGTTTTTTGGCTTTAGAGATGACCCATTTAGTCGGTTCGGGCACAAAGACAATTATGAATAGACTACTGAAACCGATAGCGCAGCCCATTCCAATTACCCAGCGCCAGTTATAGCCGAGAGCGAGCATTTGACGCGAGTAGAGGGAAGCAATTAAAAAGCCGACATTGGCCCCGGCGCCCATCAATCCAGCCAAAACTGCACGATATTTTTCCGGCCAGGTTTCAACGATTAGCGCAAGACTCAGAGGCCAGGCGCCACCCAGACCCATTGCGCCTATGAACCGGCAAATGGCGAAGTGAGACCAATGGGTTGAAAGCGCGGTTAGACCGGTAAATGCGGAATAAGTGATAACGGCGAAAATCAACGTCCTGACCCGTCCGTATTTGTCGCCCCAGCGGCCAAAAAGTACGCCTCCAGCTGCGGCGCCCCATAACCACATGGCCACTGCCAAACTGAAATAAAAACCGACTGACTTATCAACCTGGGATATGAGATCCGTCGCTTGAGCCGCCATGCCATTGGCGCTTAAATCAACGGCTTTCTGCATCATTTCTGGGATGCCGGGGACGAGTTCTTTTAAGGCGGCGCGGGACATGATAGCGTAAACGCCTTGCTCTACGCCGTCAAAAGTCCAGGCCAATAATCCGGCAATTAATGCCAGCCAGCAGTAAAACGGCTTTTTCACATATATATCATCATCAATAATAGACTGTATTCTCTCGTCGGACATATTACTCTCCCATTATTAAAATCTGAGATTCGGAAAACAGTCTAACAGATGGAAGCAAAGGCTTCCAGTCGTAGATAGGATTTAAGCAGTAAAGAGCAATTGGTTTTTGATCTATCAATCAAGCCATATAAGGTTCATCGGGAGGTGAATCAACCTCGGTTGAGTCATTGGACGATTCAATGCCGGATGGATCATCCTGCCGCAAGTAGAGCGTTCGAGTGGGAAATGCGATTTCCAGACCCATCTCATTGATGATTTTCATGATTTCCAGGTTCATACGTTCGCGAACGGCGAGATGTTCATCCCAGTCAATTGTTTTGGAGAAATAGTAAATGAAAATGTTGAGGGAACTTTCACCAAACTCGGTAAAACGCACCAAGATAAGATGAGGCCAGACAGCATCATCGGTGCGCAGCAAAGTACGGATGCGGCCAAGCAGTTCTTCCATCTGTTCCGGTTTGGTCTCGTAGGATACGCCGAGGTTGAATTTAATGCGGCGCACTTTTCGTCTGGTGATATTATCGATATCGCGGTCAACGATAGATGAATTGGGGATGGTGATCAGCGTTTTGCCGAAGGTGCGGATTTTGGTGCTGCGGAAACCAACTGATTCGACGATTCCTTCGGTATCTCCGGCGACAATCCAGTCGCCGATTGAAAATGGCCGATCGACCAGCAGTACGATTGAGCCGAAAAAGTTCTTGATAGTATCCTGCGCGGCCAGACCGATAGCCAAACCGGATACGCCAGCAGCCGCCAGTAAACTATTAACGATGGCATCGAGATTAAAATAGTCGAGTCCCTGGAGAACGGTGACAATGATGATGAAAATCTTGGCGGTTCTCCGGGCTATGGGAATGAAGGTGTGATCCAGCAATGTTTCCTGGTCGCGCGTCATGCGGGACATCCACTGGATTGTTACATCTGCCACGCGACATAAAGCCCAGGCGATGATGCTTAATAACGATAGAAAACTGACGGCCCTGAAGAGATGAAAAAACTGCGTAAGAATAGTAGACCCTGAAGGCGGTTTGCCATGAAAAAAAACCATTACACTAAGATAAACGCCGAATAATACTATCGCCATCCTGAAGGGAGGTAATAGTTGTTCAAAAAGCACCGCCAATTCGTCATCAATACGCGTCTTGGTAGTTGAAGAGAAACGTTTAAATGTATTAAAAAGCCGTAGGGCGATCCATTGTCTCAGGCATAACGAGAAAAATATGATGAAGAAAGAGAGCAGATATTCCCATATTTCCCAGCCCATCAAATCATAAGAAATAAAAGATAGCATCACATCGACCAAATAGGCAATATTTGAATCTTCGCCGCCTAAAGCGCGGGAAATCCAATGCCGCGTCCTGGTTATTGAGGTTGAGATGCCATCCATCATGGTATCAACGCTTTTATCGATACCACTAAGAATAGCCGGTTCCTTGGTAACTTTATCAATTGTGGCGGGAGCAATCTGTGCGGCGGCGGTGGCAGATTGGGTTGCGGCGATGCCTTTCATCGCTTCGGTGAGTTTGTCTACAACTTTGAGAATTATCTCATCTTCGGTTGATGAAGTTATCGTGGCAGGCGCAATAGCTGCGGTGGCTGCTTGAGTAGTGGCAGAATTAATATTGTCTGCTTGAGCAAGCGCATTAGCATCATGAACTGAAAAAGACGCGCCAACCAATAAAACAATGCCTATAATAATGAATAGTTTTTTTAATGGAAACTGCTTTGATATCATGGTTTAATCTCGATGAAAATTAAGTTTAAGGATTATTAGAGCGTTATATCATATTATTTATTCAAATCTTGTAGATTATAAAGATTTTATTATACAAAATAAATGCAGATTACCGGAGTGATGGATTGTTGGGTTGAGTATACTATAACATAAACTTTGATAAACCGTTATAAATGCCATTAATTTCATGTTAGTGAAATATAAGAATAATCTTTTCGTAATAATATATGCAGGATAAACATTTATTTCGGATTTGGACAGAGCATGGATCAACTGATGGATGACGCCGCGATTGTTGAAGAGGTTCTGTCGGGGAACCGGGATGCGTTTCGCATGCTGGTTGAATCCTACAGCGGCATTGTCTATCACATTGCGTACAGTATGGTTGGAAGAGCTGATGGAGCGCAAGATGTTGTGCAAGAAGTGTTTTTCAGGGCTTATAAAGCTTTAAATACCTATAATCCGGAACGACCGTTCAAAGCCTGGATCAACCGGATAACGGTTAATTATATTTTGGATCAGCGCAAAAAAAAGCGCGTCAAGGCATGTTCCTTGACAATGGAAGACGATCATGTCCTGAACATACCGGATGAAACTTATAATCCGCATGATGAACAGGAGAGTTTTAACCGAGAAGAACTTGTGCTTAAAGCGATTCATCAGTTGCCCGATAAATATCAAATGGTTATTTTATTGCGGCATATTGAAGAATTGAGTTATGAAGAAATCGCCCAAACCCTGTCGCTTCCCTTGGGAACCGTTATGACGCATATTCACCGGGCCAGGGTAAAACTATCGGAGATTCTGCGGCCAATGCAGAGCGAATTGCTCTCTTAGCGCGATTCTCAAAATAACGTGCGGAAATGCGCATATATTTTTGTTAACCGCTATAACGCAGGAGACTCATTATGATTGATCAAGAAAAAGCAAATGAATGGATCGAGCGCATGCTGGATGGGGAAGATATTCCTGCTGATGTGGAGCAGTATATCGAAAATACCCCTGAATGCCTTGCGTACAAGAATGCTCTGGAAAGCGTGGTTTACGCGCTTGATTCGCTGAGTATTCCCGAACCGCCCGACGATTTGGCCGATATTGTTATGGGCTATATCAAAGAGCGAGACAACGCACAGGCGCAGATGGTCAAACCACGCCAATCGATTTGGCTGGATATATGGAACGCCTGTTTGGATATTGTTCCTGATGTTGGCATCCCCATAATCCTGAAACGGGAGGGCGTGCCTGCGTTCGTAACGTTTTGTATAGTGCTATTTGGAATATTCATCAGCCCACAGGTCGAGGCTGGTAAAGATATCAAAGATTTTATAATAGTAGAACAGGTTTCCACTTACGCCGGTTGGATGGTCGAAGAGAGTGACCGCATCTATACCTATGTTGATAGCAAAGCCAGCGGTTTGATCAATCGCGTTACGACAGCTCTACAAATGAAAGACGCCAAATCAGCTGAAATTTCCGGTTCACCAGCTATTAATGACATAAACGGCAATCAGTCTTCGTATAGTAATGATGCCAAGATCGATAATAAAGAAGAGATCAAAAACAGCAATTAAGATTTGCGTGGTTGTCAAATAAACATGCGTTTAAGCGCGATAAAGTAAGTTTGTGGAGAATCAAAATGAGTAGAGTTTATACCTCTAAAAAAAGTCCCCTGGTAGCGGGAATTTTATCTATAGTACCCGGATTAGGGCAGATATATAACGAACAGACGGGCAAAGGTCTTTTGCTGTTTATTCTTTTTGTCGGAACATTTCTATTTTTTGTGTTGCGTCTGTCACCTTTTGCTTTTGTTCCGGTTCATAATGGTTCTTCAATTGGTAACTTTTTGGGATTTGATCTTGAAATGGTTGGTTCTTTTCGTTTTAACCCCTTTTTTCATAATGGTATATCTCGGGTATATCCATTACTTTGGTTCATAGTCATGCTTCCTTTTTTAGTCGTATTTTCAATAGCAGACGCTATGCAAAACGCCCGGCGCATTAATCTTGGTTTCGCCCATGCGCCATCTCCTGCTTCGCCGCCCCCGTCGCCCCCTCCAGGGGATGCCGTAAATGCTGAAAATGAACAGGAGCATTTAAGAACGGAGGCTCAGCAAAAAATGAGTAGAACCGCAAGCGCATCAGCCGCATCTGGTACTTTTAAGTCTTCACCGGAGGAAACAATGAATACTCAACAGACTAATACTCAACAGAATACTGCAACAGAAAATACTGTCGCTCAAGAACCTAAAAAAAGACGCTCCCGTGGAGTATCGGGCAAGTTCTTCCTGGGCGTTATCTTTATGGCTATCGGCGGGATGGTTATTCTGGATGAATATGCAGGCATAAATATCTGGTCATTCGATACTTGGGATCACCTGTGGCCGCTGATACCACTAGCCTTCGGGCTTCGTCTGCTGCGTGAATATCAAAGGGATCGCGACCGGGGACAGTTTGTGTTGGGCAGCATCTTCACCGCTGTTGGGTGCGCCTTTATGTTGGATAAGTGGACTGGTTTTGACGTTATCGAACTTATTGAAGAACTTTGGATGTTTATCTTGTTTGGCGTTGGCGCTTTATTCGTGCTTCTAGATTTAACTGATCGTAAGAAAAACTAATAATCGCAAAAATATTTTTTACCTCTGGAGGTTTATCATGAATACCGAAAATATGCAGTTCAACGGACAGCCGCCCACTCCACCGCCTTTTGATCCACCTGCATCTGATTCACCTGCACCAGAGCCGCCGGTGTATGACCCGGCAGTTGATCTTTTGGCGGATGATTTGAAGAAAAACTGGGATCGCTTCCAAGTGGCGAATAACGCCGCCAATTTGTTGGCTCAGCGAACCAATATGCCGGGTGAGTTGATCAATGCTATTAAACAAACATCCAGGAATAAACTGGATGAAAGCGTTGCCCGTTCGGTGCAAAGATACCTGAACACCTATGGCGCCTCTGAAGAAGAGACTCCCAAGAGTAAGCCGGTGGATGAAGAGAAAGCCAGCGATGATCAAAAAACCACGGGCGATCAAAAAACATATGAAAAAAAGCAGGATGCAACGCAATCCCAGCCTTATTTAGAGAAGAAACTATACCGGGTGGAATACGATAAAATGCTTACCGGCGTTTGTGGAGGCATCGCTGAGTATTTCCATATTGACAGCAGTATTGTGCGGGTGCTATTTGTTCTATCGTCATTTTTCTATTTACTGGGCGCGGTAGCTTATATCGTCCTGGCCATAATACTGCCTATCAAATTAACTCCGGATGAAGAGTAATTTTCGTCTTCACTGGATGAAAAAGATGGGGAGGATTAAAGTTATCTGACTATAATATTGAGAATTGCTCAAATAGGAGGGTAGCGACTATGCGCAAATGTAATCTGATTTTCCCCATCTTGTTGATAGGTATGGTTTCCGGTTGTAGAACAATGGATATGCTGGGCGATTTCAACCTGATTTCGCCGACCGAGGAACAACAACTGGGAGTTCAACTGTCCGATCAGATATCAAAAGAAAGCCATGTGCTTCAGGACGGCGAGATAAATAATTATATCCAGGCGATTGGAAATAAACTGGTTGCGGCGTCGATGAAGCCTGGTGATGAATATACGTTCAACGTGGTTGATGATAAGAGCGTTAACGCTTTTGCCATTCCCGGAGGACATTTGTATGTCCATACCGGGCTGATAGCCGCAGCTGATAGTGAAGCGGAACTGGCGGCTGTCATGGCCCATGAGTTGGGACATGCCGAAAGCCGGCACCCTACCAAAAGCATGTCACGCGCTATGGGCATGCAAATGATTTCTGATATGGTTCTGGGCAAAGAACCGGGACAGATGCAAAGCGCCGCCGCTAATCTTCTAGCCAATGGCGGCATCTCCGCTTATAGCCGGAGCGCTGAAAACGAAGCCGATTCCATTGCCGTCTATCTGCTCAACCGTTCCGGATATGATCCTAACGCCATGGTTACATTCTTTGAGAAACTGCTGGAAATCGAGCGCCGCGAGGGTGGCGGCGGATCAATTGGCATGAGTTTATTTGCATCTCATCCCGACACTGTTGATCGTATTAGTCAGGTCAAGTCGCTGGTGCAATCCTTTGGCGACAAACGCGCTTCCAGTTTGGAAATAATCGGTGGATTCAATACGATAAAGAATAAAGTTATTGGTTTAAAATAAGATCAGGCGCGCCATTCGGCGCGCCTGATAGTTGTTTAAGAATCGTTTTACTGGTTATTTCTTCTCAGGAATATCAAGACTGGGTCTTTGTATTAGCATAGGATTGAAAGTGTGGAAATCCGGATAGAGCATTTCAATTTTGTCTTGATCTAACAGTTTGGCCATGATTTCCGTTTTGAAATCTTGTTTCTTTTTCCCTAATAAACCTTTTTCGACGCTCGCAGTAACTTTTGGATTATCGTAGGGAAGATATTTGTCTTCTGCTTTCTCATAACAGATTACGATATAGTACTTATCTTCGCTGGTAATAGGCTTTTGGCTTATTTTCCCATCAGCCAATCGAATGGCCTGGGTAGCTACCGTCCGGGGCAGTTTATCGGTCTCTGCGGAAATGAATCCAATGTCGCCGCCATTGGCAGCGCTGTCGCTTTCTGAAAGTTCCTTGGCTACCGTAGCGAAATCTTCGCCATTATTGAGTCTATCCAAGGCTTTTTGAGCTTTTGCTTCAGCGGCTTTCTGGGCTACATTGACTTCGTAAAGAACATTCTTGTCATGCGGCGGCATTTTGAACATCATCTCGCCAACGTGAGCTGATGGACTATCCTTGAACCTTGTTTTATTGGCCTCGTAGAAAGCCAGTTTTTCTTCATCGTTTGCAGGGTGGTTATCCATGTATTCTGTGTATAAGCGGAAATACCATGCCTGGAACATACGATTAGTGCGTAAGGCCTTGGTCCATACTTTGAAATAGGGAATCTCGTCATATCGCGCATCGCGGGCGATTTTACCGACAATATATCGATAAATCAGGTTGTATTTCAGAAAATCGATGCGACGCTCGCGAAAAGCTTCTTCAGTCTCTTCAGGAGTTTTTTCGGCGTTGCGCCCTTTGAGCCACTGGTAATTTTCTATGGTGAATTTTTCGCCGAAGGCTTCGAAGATCACGTCTTTAGGATCGGCGTCAGCCTTGAAAATGGCTTCCTGGTTGTAATTGGTTATTGCTTGATCCCAATATTGGGCGATAAGGTCCTTTTGCATCTGTTCGTATTCAATGTTGCGAGCTTCGGTGACCAAGGTTTTTTTGACTGCATCAAGCGTTTTATATCCTTCGGGAGTCATCGATTCCATTTTGATGATTTCATAACCGTACTTGGTTTTGATAATATCACTGATGTCGCCTTGCTTCATGGAAAGCATTTTGTTTTCCAGAATCGGATTAAGCGGTTTTTCGGGATTATATTTTGCAGGAGTAATTGGCCCGACCAGAGTTCCCTTTTTGGCGGACTGAGAATAAATCTCGGCGACTTTCACGAAATCCGAGCCAGATTTAATCAAAGCCATTGCTTTTTCGATTTGTTCTTTGGCCTCTTTCTGTTCAGAATCTGATTTATCAATGGTTTGGCAAAAGATATGACGGAAAGAGTATTGCTGCTTCTGAAAGTAATCTTCCTTCTTTGATTCATAGATTTTTTTCAGTATTTCTTCATTGGGCGTGTAATCTTTATAAAAGTTATGATAATCATATAACTTTGTGAGCCAATCGTTATTCATATCGCGATGATGGGTGAAATATTCGACTTCGTCCATGAAACCGCCTTTTTCGGCTTCTTTCATGACCAGGTGCTCAAAAAGTACTTCATTCAGGGCTTGGTCGAGGGTTTTCGCCTTGTCTTCCGCTTCAAGTTTGGGAAGCATTCTCAGTTTATCATTTGACACGCGGCAATAGGCGAAAAAATACCCCAGATTTAATTCCATGTCCCCGTATTTTACCAAGGGGGCGTCAAAAGAGCTCGTCGCATTTACCACAGTATCTTTTGCTGTATCTGTTGCCTGGCCGAAGGCCGGCAGTCCAATGGTTGCTCCAATTAAACAAAACAGTACTAATTTCTTCAGAATCATCGATAGTTTCCTCCACATCCGATCAAAGTTATCCCAAAGCCAGATATTTCAAGTGCCATATTGTAAGGGCAAGAGGCGCCTTCTGAGAAGGCGGATATCACGGTTAACAAAATTTTATGCATATTGAAAACGCTGAATCTATATAAAATCCCATCTTTGGAGGACTTTACGACCTTTAAGGCGCACGTAGAGTTGAGCGAATCACTTTAGATACGTTTAATGCGAATAAATTCCCGTCAAC
Organism: bacterium; assembly: GCA_963662285.2. Classification (GTDB taxonomy): domain Bacteria; phylum Hinthialibacterota; class Hinthialibacteria; order Hinthialibacterales; family Hinthialibacteraceae. Next base: position 560,077 of record CAXXMV010000002.1, on the reverse strand, counting down.
CACTCCAGACCTTTATCAACCCTATCGCATCCAGCATAATCTCGATACTCTTGTCTATGAAGTTGATATGACTTATGAGTTGACAGGATTGATTTTTGTAGGTTAATTTGCATTAAATAATGTGGTATAAGTGTAAGATAAAATTAAATTTACCGGGTTGTTCCATATAGCCCTGTACATCAGAGAGTTCGGATTAAGGAGTCTAATTATGCGAATTAAAGCGGTCATTCCGTTTGTTTTAATGATTTTTTTATTACTTTCATCTTGTGGAGTAAAACAGGTCAAAGACAAGATCGCGGGCTGGATCGGAGATGATACTCCCAAAAGTCTGGAAACAAGTCGCCTTTCTTTTTTTGAGTATGAAGACAAACTGATGGGCGCTTGGGCGGGCAAAATGATAGGCGTTAGTTACAGCGCCCCCTATGAGTTCAAATACCTGGGCCAGATGATGGACGAAGGACTGATCCGGGAATGGTCTCCAGAGTTTGTAATGAATTCGCTTGAGCAGGATGATTTATATGTGCAAATGACCTTCCTGCAGGTAATTGATGAGAAAGGTTTTCAGATTTCAGGCCGTGAAGCAGCGGATTATTTTGCCAAAACCGAATATCCGCTATGGCATGCCAATGACATAGGTCGTCAAAATATCCGCGCTGGGATTTTTCCCCCCGATTCGGGACACCCGCGTTATAATCCCCATGCCAATGACATTGATTTTCAGATTGAAGCGGATGTATTTGGCATATTATGTCCCGGAATGCCGCGCAGCGCAGTAAAAATGGCGGAACCATTTGGACGGATGATGAACTATGGCGATGGTCTTTATGGCGGTCTTTTCGTCGCAGCAATGTATTCCACAGCCTATTTTGAGAACACCCGAGTTGGAGTGATCGAACAAGGATTAAAATGCATCCCGAAACAAAGCCAATATGCTCAGGTGATAAGAGATGTATTGAATTATTTCGGCGCTAATCCCACTGATTGGCAGGGATGTTGGAAGATGTTGCAAGATAAATGGGGAGAGACGGATCTTTGCCCTGATGGTTATGGCAAGCCTTTCAATATCGACGCCAAATTGAATGGCGGGTATGTTGTTCTGGGATTATTGTATGGTGAGGGCGATTTTGCCAAGACAATGGAAATTACCACCCGATGCGGTCAGGATAATGATTGCAATGTTTCCACCGCCGCCGGAATTCTCGGCGTGCTTAATGGATACAGTAGGATCCCCCACCAATATAAGGTTGGCATACCATTGATAAGCAATCGCCGTTTTCTGCATACTCAATATAATTTCACTACCTTGATTCAAACCTGTAGAACTTTAACAACCAATCTCATTAAACAATATGGTGGAAATATTAAGCGTCTTGGAGAACGTGAATATTTCCAGATTCCGGTTCAGACGCCAGAAACTCCCAAAAAACTTGAACAATTCACTGATGAAATGCGCCTCCAATATCAGGATAATTGGTCAGTTATGGAAACGGAAAGAAAGGCGCGCTTCCGTAATCAGGTAAAAGAATCCTTTTCTACCTGGAAAACAGGTTGGGTAATGGAGAATTGCGGGGATGAGATGAGCCCAGGTCTGCGCAAGACTTATGCAGGCCACTATGATGTTTTCGTTACCCATCCCAAAGATCAGGAAACGCCTTGCGTCCTTACCTTTAAAGGCATCCTTGAAGCAGAAAAACCGGTGCTTCATATTGTGGCGTCTCATTCCATTCAAGACCCCGAAGCGGATTGGATACTACGGGTGCGCGTCAATGGCGATCTTCTGAAAGAAGAGACTATTGGAGTGGAAAACGGGAAGATAAAATGGTATGACCTGCGTTATGATCTTTCCGCTTATGCAGGTCAGGAGATCACGCTTCAATTGGAAAACGCCGCAGATGAATGGAAATTCGAAGCAGCATATTGGGGAATCATTGAGTTTGTAAAAAAATAATTATCAATTAGATTCTGATAAATCAATTAAATTCTGATAAAACTAAAAAATATCATGATTGTTGAAGGCACGTTTCTCTCTATTATTCCGCCGCTGGTGGCCATTGTATTGTGTATTATTTTACGCGAGGCAATCGTATCTCTTTTATTAGGCGTCATTGTCGGCGCATTTCTGATTTACGATTTTTCGATTACGAATGCGTTCTTCCGGGCGTTTGATGAAATTATTCTGGACAATTTTACCAAGACCGATAATGCGATAGTACTGATCTTTACGGTCTTAACCGGCGGAGTAACGGGAATATTAAGCGGGAGCATAACCGCAAAATCGCTTATAGCTCATCTCGCCGCCCGGCTGCATAGCCGCAGCAAAACAATGCTCACTATATGGTTTTCCGGTATCCTGATTTTTATAGACGATTACGCCAACTGTTTAATAATCGGCAATGCGTATCGTGGGATTTGCGACCGCTTAAAAATATCCCGGGAGAAATTAGCCTATATCGTCGATACGACATCCGCGCCGATCGCCTCACTGGCATTGGTTTCAACCTGGATCGGCATCGAGATATCGCTTATCAACGATTCTCTGGCTGCCCAAGGGGTTACGGAATACACTGGTTATGGATTGTTCATCGCTTCGATCCCCTACCGCTTTTATCCTGTTTTGGCCTTGGTCTTTTGCTTCCTGGTCGCCTGGACGGGACGTGATTTTGGTCCGATGCGGAAGGCGGAGCAAAATATGGTTGGAAGTGATGTAGATCACAATCTTGATTCTGAAGAGATGCCTTTGGTGGATGGTTGGTCTTATCTCGTTTTGCTTCCGTTGTTGATTTTTCTAAGTTCAGCCATCGTATTACTAATATCTCATGGATACTCCAATGGAGCAGTCGTCGATGTTAAGCAACCTCTGCAAACATTAATATCGTTGTTTTCAAATGCCGATCCATTTCGATGCCTGCTGTGGGCGACTTTGATCGCTAATGTTTCATCATGGGTGATTCACTTAGGACCTTTGTGCGAGAGTTTCAGCGAAGTCAATAAAAATTGGTTTGAAGGCTGTAAGGGGATGTTCATCGTCTGCGTGATTTTAACCCTGGCGTGGAGCATAGGCGGCGTATGCTCGAAATTGGATACTGGAGCGTATGTGGCTTCATTGTTGGGACAAGATTTTAATCCAGCCTATCTTCCATTGCTGACATTCATTTTCGCCGCCTTGATCAGTTTCTCGACTGGAACCAGTTATGGCACAATGTCTATCCTTATGCCGATTGCATTGCCGATTGCGTTGACAATCGGATTGGATAGCCCGGAAATTATTAGTGGAGTAGTTGGAAGCGTCTTAGGCGGATCGATCTTCGGCGACCATTGTTCGCCATTATCGGATACCACAATTCTTTCATCGGGCGCCAGCGGCTGCGAAGTCACCGCGCACGTCAACACCCAACTGCCTTATGCAATACTGGTCGGCGTAGTTTCTTTGGTTTGTTTGTTCCTGATCCCCTATCAGGGAATGCATGTCCTATTACTAACGGCTGCCGCTATAGCCGTGTTAACCGGAGTCTTGTTCCTGTTTGGCAAGAAGCAGTAACATACAAAGCGAACCAAGTACCCTTTGACCTATCTTCAAGACGGGATGCGGCAATCCCCGAAACCAATCAAAACAATAATATAACCGCCGTTTTAAGATAATAATATAATTTATTCACCTCGATTAAATTCTCTATAGTTAACCAACTGCCCCGTAAATACGAACAATTACCTTTGCTATGACCGAACAGTCATACATATAAAGCGCTAAAACAATGTTTTTCGATTTACGGTATTGATGCAGATGTTGAAGGATAAAGATAGAGGATTCCGTAAGTCTTGTGTTTTAAGTGGCTGGGGCGGGAGGGTTCGAACCTCCAGCCTTCTGATCCAGAGTCAGACGTCTTGCCAATTCGACCACGCCCCATTAATGCAGCACGTGTATTTATATCTCTTTTTTCCCTACCGTCAAGAGATTGCCCACCATCCAGGATACTTGTCTTTGGCTAAACAGTTACGACAGGCTTAACCCAAAACGGATTGTAGATTATCCTGAATATATTATCAGATTTGCAATAATTCTGACGTAAATAATCTGAAAAGATTATCAGCAGCCATAATAATCCATGAATAATAATACTGGCGACTCCTTTATAAAAATTTGGGGATTTCATTTTCTCGCTTCAATCATGCTGACCGGCATGGTTTTCTTCCTATTCACTGGCTCGTTGTGCGTAGGTTTTATAGGGGATGATTATTACTTCCTCGACGCCAGCGACACATTCTCAAAAGTTACAGAATCATTCACCAGCGATTGGTTCTGGCGTGATCCGGCATTTATCGGCGCTCGTTTTTACCGCCCCATGCAAATCCTGATGACTTATATCGAACAATATGTTTTATGGGGAGACAACGCATGGGGTTATCATCTTGATTTACTGATCATTCATATCGTTAATTCTCTCCTTATCGTAGTACTTACAGGATTATTGTTATCCGAATCAGGAATAAAAAAGAGTTTTTGTCTTATATGGGCTGCTGGATTCATATTCGCCATGCATCCACGGCACACAGAATCGGTCTGTATGATCAATGGTCGCACTGACAGCCTTTGCGCACTCTTCTATTTAGGCTCGCTGGCAACCTATGTAGCCTGGAGACGGAATGGAAACCGTTTAGCGTTAATCGGATCTTTGGTTTCATTCGCGCTGGCTCTTTTATCAAAAGAGATGGCAATCTCTCTACCGGTAATATTAATAATTTACGAAATCACCCGGTATCGCCGCGAGCGTTTAACCAGTTCCAAAAGGCCCCGCATCTATTCTTACCTCAAAGCCGCCGGATTCCATTGGGCGCTATTTATTATCATTTTCGGAATTTTACGGACATGGGCGTTAAGTGGATATATATTTGGGAAATCATCGTATATAACTCCGTTTACAACAACCAAAATATATCTTTTATCGATTTGCAAACTTTCCACTGTTCTGGTTTTACCATTCGAATCCATATTTCATCGTCTGGCAGAACGATTTATTCTCTCTCCGGGTATGTACGGCTGGTCATTTATTGCGTTGGCATCTGTGGGATTGCTATTTTCCATATATAAAGGTCGGCTTTTGTGGAGTTTGGGATTAAGCATCTGGTTTATAAGCGCCGTTCCTGTTTTAACTCAACTAACCGAAATGTACACCACCCTATCTGAGCGGTATATCTATATTCCATCAATAGGCGTTGCGCTGATTATGGCGGATGTTCTTTATCGTGCTGCAAGGATTCATAAATTTATATCCTACGCAATATGGGGAATATTGGCGGTATGGTTGGCCGCCGCGATCCCACTGAATTGGAAATACGTTTCACAATGGCGTATAGCAGGCGCCGAATCGAGATCGATCATTGAACAGATCGAAAAACTCGATCAGGAACGTCCCTTGGATGAGAGTTTCTGCATAATCTCAATTCCAAACCTATATGAGGGAAAATATATTATCAACACAGGTTTTGAAAGATATTTCAATAACAAAAAAATAGCCCAGGGAAAACGCTTTCGCTTGATGACGCCGATTCTGCATTTAGACGTGAATCCACCATTAGAGTACAGCCGAACCAAAACTATTTGGGATGGCAACATAATAGAGCATAGCGTTGAGGGAGGATTGTTCAGATTTCCCTTTCCAACAGCGCATCCAGGCATACAGTTACTTAATGATCCAACGGATTTTCCGTTACGCAAAGCCAGGATAGAAATATCACCAATCCCATGGCCGGTTCTTCTACTATCCTATGACCAAGGCAAATTAATCCCGGCGTCAAAACCAATCGAAGATATTGTTATTGCCCAAGGGAGCGGCGGTGATGGCTTTATAGAAAGGATTCAACTCAAAAAGGCGTTAGATTATCCGGGAGATATTCATATCGCCGTTCCGGAAGGGTTGCAAAAGGATGGAAGCATTGATCCACGTCGTGGGCTGCATCTATCCAAGGGCGACGTCGATGGAGATGACCAAGATGATCTGGTTTTCACATTAGGTCCGACGGATTCCTTAAAACCTAGTCATCCGGGATTAGTAATAGCATGGAATAATTCCATGAAATCTATGGTCGGGCATCCCTTTTCGCCTTTCCCCCGCTACGACAAACGGCCTATCCGGAATACCTCAGGTGAAGTTTTTACAGCTGTAGGCCGCTTTATTCCCGGTCGTGATTCCAGCCAGATAGCCTGCGCCCAGGGTAGAGGAGGGAACCAGATAATTCGGCTATTCGAATATACCGGGAAAGAACCGCCGCATGGATTTAGGGTTGTTAGTCAATTTATCGCTTTCGATGAAGCCAAGAGAAAAGATAACAAGGGCGGCGGAGTAACTTTGAGTTCCGGGGATTTCAATGGTGATGGAATAGACGAATTAGTACTGGGTCCAACCAATAGCGCCAATAATATAACCATGCAAATCGTTGCTTTTAATGAAATCGCCGAAAATGGATTACATGATATTCAAAATTCGCCTCTTATGTTTCCTGCCTTTAGTAAATCTGAGATAAACCATGTGAGTGGAGTAATTCAAACTACCGGCGATATTGATGGAGATGGAATCCCCGAACTACTGACTGCTGCCATGAATCCTGCTGATAATACAGATGCTATCCCTGACATTATATATATATGGAAATTCAATAATGATTCCCCGGTTATGACTGAACCATCGCTTCTATGCAGTATTAGTTTAAGTGAACATAATCCCCAAAAGCCCCCCCTTCATTCCATACGGCTGTTCTGTGGTAATTTCGACCTTGATCCCGCACAGGAAGTGTGTGTAGGCATCGTCGAAAATACAAAAAACCCATTAGCCTATGTTAAAGTCTTTGATCTACATTTTGATAATAATAAATCTTTAACCAAAACGACATCTATTATTCAAACAGACGCTGGTTATAAAATACCTGGTTGGGAATCAAGAAAATTAGAATGGTTAGATGTCATCTCACTATATGAATAGGCAAAAAAAGTGCCTGCCATAATTTGGGGAGGATGGCAGGCAGCGAAATGGGGAGAATGGGATGTTTATTATACTTATTTAATATCGCAGTAATCATGCCAATCCATAGACAAAACTCAATAAAATACTCACATGTTTCCGCGTAATCTTGTTAGTATCTGATTATATGTGATTTAAGTAAACAAGATAATTATCTTCAATAAGAATATTCTATTTTTTGATTTTGGATGAAAAATAATATTACAACACCTATATTCTCATTAATGACACTAGAGCCGTCCCGATTTTGGGAATTAGTGTTAATATTGATACATAACAAATGTTCATTTTTTGTTATGACAATAATAAGTTAATGACATATACATAAAAAAAGGAGTTAAATCAAATAAGTATTATTGGGCGTTAGTTAATATTTTAATATATAAAGCAATAAAATATTAAGTTATCTTCGTATAGTCACTGAAAATATATTTTTTAATAAAATATAAAACTTATTTTAAGTTCCTTGAATTGGCAACTTTAACAACCGCTTAAATACTTTGGATTGACAATTGCTCTATTAGTCATTTAGTAATAGTTATTAGTTTAATATACTTTGCATAGAGAAGCGTATAATTTTATAAATAATTACGTTAATAAAGAGTCAACGTTGTATAAATTATGGATGAACAAATGAGTAACAATGAGGTTAAAGCCTGCATTTCCGAAGATGCTATTCTTTCGGCTATTGTGGAAGGATCAACCGATGGCATAATTCAGATGGATGTCGACGGGCAAGTCATTTCATGGACCAAGGGAGCCGAACGTCTGCTTGGATATAGACGTGAGGAAATTATCGGCAAATCAGTAGATATAGTCATTCCTCCCGAATTGAGAAACGAAGTCCGTCAAGCTATGCGAAACCAGGTTAAGGGCGATGTGGGAGTAGTACATATAGACACCGTTCGCCTTAATCGTGATGGACAACACGTAAATGTACAACTTACCAGGATACCCTTAAAAAACTCATCGGGTGAAACAGTGGCCTTCCTGGTTATCTTTAAAGATATATCAGAAAATCAAAAACTGCAAAAAGAGAGAAAACAACTTAAAAGCGAACACAAACAATTAATCAAAAAAGTTGAAAAATTAGAACGAAATAACGCCATGGCTCGAGTTGCAGCCAAGGTGGCGCATGAGATTCGTACTCCTCTGGGAGTGCTTTTTTTGAAATCAGACCTGCTGCTTGAACGCCTGGACATGACATTTGAAGAATGGGGTAAAGGCGACCCTGACCGTCATCGCCAATCACTTGATAAATGTTCATCCGATATTCAACGCCAGATATCGAGATTAGAAGAAATCGCCAACAATTATCTCCATTTATCAAAAAGTAGAACGATGGAGCAACAGGATATAGATATTAAACAATTTTTGGATGATTTGGTCTTGGAACTCAAAGAACAGTATCATTCTGATAGATTCTCGGTCAAAGCATCCATTAATGACGATATTGGCTCTGCATATTTTGATCCACAACAATTTCATCGAGTATTCGCCAATCTGGTAAAAAACTCCTACGAAGCAATCCAGTTCTCTCCAATAGAATATGGCGAAATTGAATTAACCGCTCAACGCATGGATGACTACATTGAATTTTGCATTATTGACAATGGCCCAGGCATGCCAGACGAAATTAAAGAGACCGTTTTTGATCCATTCACCACCACTAAAAGTATTGGTACAGGACTGGGTCTTTATCTTGCATGTGAGATTGTTGAGAATCATAAGGGTACTATATCGATTGAATCTGAATCAGGTAAAGGAACCTCCATCCATATCTTAATACCAATAGAGGATAATTTAGACTAGTGGCCATACAACGAACCATATTAATAATAGAAGATGACGCCGATTTCCGCGAGAGCCTCCGCGAAACGCTCGAAGGAAATGAAAGGTGCTTTCTCGAAGCCGTAACTGGCGAGAAAGCCATCGAACTGATCCACATGCACGACATTGATGTGGTTATCTGTGACATCATGCTGCCCGGCGCTGACGGTCTTGATGTACTGCGCCATATAAAAGAGATGAAACAGGAAATCCAGGTTGTGATGGTAACTGGCGTCGGAGATGTGGATACTGCTGTTGAAGCCATGCGCCTGGGCGCCATGGATTATCTGATTAAAGGCTCGCGCTCATTATTCAAAGAACTACGATTAGTCGTCGAACGGGCCATAGAACAGAAACAACTGATAGAAGAAAGAGACGAATGGCGCAGGCAAGCAGCCCGCCATTCAGGTCGATTGCTTGGTAAATCCCAGGGCATGAAGCGGATATTACATATTATTGAGCAAGTTGCGCCAACCAGAAGCACAGTCTTAATAACTGGCGAGACCGGCACCGGCAAAGATCAGGTAGCTCAAGAGATTCACGAACAAAGCCGCCGTAATAACAAACCGATGATCAAGGTGGATTGCGCTTCCCTTCCAGAATCTCTGCTCGAATCTGAGTTATTCGGGCATGTAAAGGGTTCGTTCACTGGCGCCATCAAAGACCGCAAGGGTCGCTTCGAACTGGCTGACGGCGGAACAATCTTTCTCAATGAGATTGGCGAAATGTCCGCCAGCGCTCAACAGCGCCTGCTTCGCATCCTGCAGGATTCTGAATTGGAAAAAGTTGGAAGCAGCACCACTATTCACGTAGATGTTCGCGTGATTGCCGCTACAAATAAGAACCTGCAAGCCAGCATTGCTGAAAAGAAATTTCGCGAAGACCTTTATTACCGGTTAAGAGTAATCCAAATCCATATACCTCCGCTATATGAAAGAAAAGATGATATCCCAATTTTGGCGCAGGCATTCCTAAAACGATACAGTGAAGAGACTGGCAAAGAGCTTAAAGATTTTGATCCAGCGGTAATTAGACAATTTTTATTGCATTCCTGGCCGGGTAATGTACGCGAATTACAACATTCAGTGGAACACGCTGCTATTTTTGCTACCAATTCGCGGGTTGAGATCAAAGACCTCCCTGAAGAAATCTTGGATAAACCAGCGGAAAGCATTACTCAAGACTCCGAAAACACATCCTATCTATCGAATAACATATTGATTCCATTAGGCTCCACTCTGGAAGACGCGGAACTTGAGATTATCCGCAAGACCTTAAAATCCACAGGAGGCAATAAGGAAGAAACCGCGAGAATTTTAGGTCTTTCGAGAAGTTCCCTGTACCGAAGGCTGCCAAAATTAAACCAACGTGAAGAGTAGAAATTGACTTATTTCAAAAAGAAACAGTATTAACTAGATTTTGGCACATAAGATGCTTATAAGAAACAACGGTTATTAAATAATGTCTAAACCTCAGGAAAACAATAATCGGATAATGCGTGAACTTCTGACTGGTAAAAAAATTTTGATAGTCGATGATGATGATGATTACGCAGAAGCCTTGGATGAAGTTTTTTCTTTACAGGGATGCAAAGTTACGCGTATATGCGATCCAATCACCGCTATGGGCTGCGCTCTCTCGCAGGATTTTGATTTGATGATCGTCGATAAGAATATGCCCAAACTGGATGGCGTAGAATTCGCCATACGAATCAGAACGCAAAAACCAACCTCCAAAATCATTCTGATCACCGCTTACCCCAATGAAGAATCCCGGAAGAAAAGTCTTGAAGCCGGGATTCGTTATTATCTATCTAAACCTTTCCGTAAAAACGATATCCTCGAAACAGCTTCTTTTCTCCTGTTATAGAGATTACTTCACTAATATTTTATTTAAATATCCATATATGCGCGATTATAAACCATCGCTTTAATGCACATTACCTTAATAACCACTCTAAATTTCATTCAGAAATTTGATATTTAATGTGTCATAGTGTTTTTGTCTGAATCTGGATATGCAGGATTTAAGGATACTCAGGATTTGTTTCGATTAGGTGGTAGGGCTATCCTGGGTAGTTTGACATATTGGATTCGATATCGTATTCGAGATACAAAATACTGTGGATTGTATGTCTGATATATAGAGATAAGGCGCTAAATATCAAAAAGCCGCGTTGTTTTTTCAAACAACGCGGCTTTTTCAAAAAATCTTCTAAAACGTCAGTTTAATATTAATTTATCAGCCATCATTCACGTCGGCGGGTTTTAGTTGATCCAGCCAATAGGCTGAGTCATCGCGATGGAAGCGCATGGTTTTGCCGATATTCACCGGGTGATGAGCGCGAAGATATTTCAAATAGATGTATTTTTCATCGAGTCCGGATATTTCAATTTTCCCGGATGCATGAGACATGACGAAGCGTCCCCGAGCGGCCAGGCCGGAAGATCGTTTGATTGCGTTTTGAATCAACTGGTATCCACGGGCAATGGGTACTTCATAGGGTTCATTGCCTTTGGTTGGTCGTCCCTGGAATATGTAATATGGCGGGCAACCGGCGTAAGAAAGCAAGCGGAACAGTTCAGTCAGCGTGTCGGAGTTGTCATTTACTCCTTTTATGATGGGGCATTGGTTGCAGCATATAACGCCTTTTTTGATGAGGCGGTCGATCCCGGCGATAGCCGGCTCGGTCAGTTCACGGGGATGATCAAAGTGCATCATCAAATATAACCGTTTATCTGAACGGCTAACCCGCTCGAAGGTATCCAATAATTCTTCATCATCCAGAATGCGCCAGGGATCAAAGGCGGGCATTTTGGTTCCTATACGGATAATCTGAACATGAGGGATTCTACGCAACTCATCCAATATCATAGTGAGGCGGTTAGTGGATAGCAGCAGAGGATCGCCCCCAGTTAAAAGAACATTCGTAACTCCAGGATTTTCAGTTATATATTTCAAGCCTTCATTAATATTGATTGTAACTTCATGATTTTCATTCATAAAAAGTCTTTTACGGAAACAATATCTACAATATGATCCACAAACTTCGTTGCAAAGCAAAATTACAGTATCTTTATATTTATGCTGAACGCCGCGCGCTTTGGTATATGCCGCCTCGTTGCTGGCGTCAAGATGACCCCAGTCAGTCATTTCAGTTTCATGAGGGATAATCAAATGACGAATCGGATCATTCTTATCGGACCAGTCAATCAGGCCAAGGTAGTAATCATTAGCGCGAAAAGCATATTTCTTCGAGACTGCTTTTAACTTCTCCCTTTCCTCGGATGATAGTTGTGGAATTAGTTGTAGATCGCGAATATAACGAACTCGTTTAGTTTTTGTAAACACAAAAATTACTCCTTTCATTTCATTGCATTATAAGAGAGCAGAGATGATGGGGTGAGCGTAAGGAACGCTCATAAGGAATGTGCATGAGAGAATGGTTTGCGGGAGGCTTCCCAAACCATCCAGGTTCTCTGCATAGAACATGAATACATCAATTTACAAATCATATAATTATTAATCATACTGACATTATACCAAATGATCCAATAAAAAGATAGAGCAAAAAGGAATTTTTTTTAGGGGAAATTCGGAATGCTGTTTTATTGGCATGTTTATTGCTTAGCGTGCTGCTTTTTTCTATACTCCTAGGCTGTGTTAATTGACTTTTGGTTTTCGAGCGTTTCTCTAAATAAAGCGTATTATAAACTGGCGCCAGAAATTTGATTGTTTGGGATACCCAAACAGGTGAAAGAATCGCCCTGAATAAAATTCATGGTGAAAAAAACTGGATAAAAAGCATCGCTGTTTCACCCGATGGACAAAAGGTTCTATCAGGCGCTCATGGTCTTACAGCCAAATTGTGGGATATTAATACCAACATTGAACTGGCGTCTCTAGAGACTTCAGGAAATATGGAACGGGCATACGTTGATCATCCTTTTGTTAACGGCGTCTGCTTCATGGAATCGGGCGAACGCGCCATTACTGCCAATAACCTTGGCGTTGTTCAGATATGGGATTTGCAAACATTAAAGGAGTTGAAACGTTTCGAAAACCTGGGAGATATCCGATCAATTCAACTGATGCCCAATCAAATCACTCTTATAGTACAAAAGGCATCTAATTTTTATCTTCTTGACCTGAAAACCGGAAAACAGTCTGAACATATCTGGTCTAAGAGCGTCAGTTTTGCCAGGGATGGTGAAATGTTAGTAAGCAATCAAGGTAACTTGGTTCGTATGTTTTTAGTAGAAGGACTTGAATTACAGGAGACCAAACAATACGAAACTGACATGTATCAAACCATGAAATGCGTGGCTGTCGATCCATCTGGAGAAAAGATAATTCTTGGCAAAGTAGCCAACTACGATCACAAAGAAAATCGGTTATATGATCGCGAACTATACGGGGTTGAATCGGAAATATCAAAAATCCTGCATAGTGACGATGAAAAAAATTCTACGTTGGTTAGTAAAGATTCTATTCGTTTCTTTAATAATGCTATTCGTAACTTTAACCAGAATTATAACGATGAAATGATCAAGTTCTTTCCTGATGGTAAACGGTACTTAACCGTAAATGGCGCCCAAGTGAACATTTGGGATTTTAATGGTTAATTCAGATAAATCATGATAGATTCAAACAAGGGAGGGTATGGAAGCATACCCTCCTGATTTTTAACATAAGGTGGAAATAATGTTTATCCTAAAATCACTCATCCATCGCATTGCTTATTCGATAGCATTATGCATTATCACCACTCACTTTCATTCAGCCCACGCCAGAATCATTAACCTACCAGAAGATTATGCTTCCATCCAGGAAGCAGTTGAAGCAGCCTCTAGCGGCGATGTTATTCAGATTAATCAACATGATGTTTATTTTTTAAAAGAAAATCCAGATACAACAATGGCAAGTCAAAGAAACGGGATTCTAATCAAGGATAAAAACCTTACTATTATCGGTACTATTCCAAATGAAAGAGTGAAGATTATTCACAGCAATTATTTCATTTTTCTTACTAGTTCGTATTCCAACATCGAACCTACCAGCAAAGACAATGCCTTAATAGTGCAAAACTCTAATGTTGTAATTAAAAACCTAATGCTAAATAGTCCATTTATAGTTAGTGGATATACGCATTATCCAAATCCCATTCAAGTAATATCGGGGAAACTTACTTTGGATAACGTAGATATCACTGGTATCTTCAAAATACAAAGCGATGTAGAAGTTATCAATTCCATAATAATTGGTAAAAGCAACATTGGTTCATCTGATTATCATGTCAATTCATCTAAAATTGCAACTCCCGCGATCTATATATATCAGACCGATTCCTCCTATATTCGAATCACCGATTCGGAAATCAGGTGTAATACCGACATTGGCGCCAGAGCCATTACATTTGAGAAGATACGTAATGCAAATATTCACATTGAACGCTCTTACATAAATTCAGGAACTCATAATAGTTATAATATCCCATCAGAATCATATTGGATAGCGCCTGATAGGAATAAGGGATTAGCGGGCGTATTCATTGTAGACTGCTCTAATGTTGTATTTGATATGCACGGAAGCGCAACAACTGGGGCGGTGAGGTATATAACATTGATAAGAATGCCAGAAAGATGATACCAGCCGGACCGGGAATCGAAATCATGAATTCCCACGCCATAACCATTCTGGGCGGCGAGTGCATCGGAGGCAATGGCGTCAGTGGACAACTAGGGCTTAATATTGATGAGAATCCCAAATTGCCTGTTGATTCCGCTGATGGCGGTTGCGGAATTTACATCACCAACTCAAGCATTACCCTATCCAACGTCAAAGCTATAGGCGGCAAGGGCGGTGTAGGTGATCCATTAAAAGACATAGAATCCGGCGAAGACGGCCTAGCCATATTCCAGGACGAAAACACAACCATTATTTATGACAGCCAGGTTAATAATTGGGAAATTTATCAGTAGCACATGTGGTCATTATCAACCCTCAATATCCCTATCCCAGTCTTGGGAGAGGGATGTTTCTAATCCTACACCCCGGATTGTATTAAAAGCCAAATATCTACTACGCCTTGGCGTTGGCGAAACGTTTTTCGTATTGGTTTTTGTAGTAGGTTTTGTAGTCGGCTTCTTTGGTTTTTTTCCACCAGTCCTTGTTCTTTTTATACCAGTTAACCGTTCGGGCCAGACCTTCGTCCAAGGCGACTTGCGGTTTCCAGCCCAGGTTTCTGAGTTTTGAATCATCCAGGGCGTAGCGGATATCGTGTCCGGGTCGGTCATCGACATAGGTAATCAGGTCGCGAGATTTTTTCAGTTGATCGACGATAGATTCAGCGATGACCCGGTTTTGTTCTTCACAATGGCCGCCGACATTATATATCTCGCCCGGTTTGCCTTCACGCAGCACTGTTTCAATAGCGCGGCAGTGGTCTTCGACAAAAAGCCATTCGCGAACCTGGCTGCCATCGCCGTACAATGGAAGCGGTTGGTCTTCGATAGCATTGGTTACAAATAGGGGAATGAATTTTTCGGGGTGTTGAAACGCTCCATAATTATTGGCCGCGCGGGTTACGATAGCGGGAAGACCGTATGTTTTATGATAAGCCATGCAGAGCAGGTCACCGCCGCCTTTACTGGCTGAATAGGGAGATGATGGCGTCAAAGGACTGCTTTCAGTGAATTCACCTTTGGATATCGAGCCGTAAACCTCATCGGTGCTTATCTGTAAATACCGTTTTACTTTGCATTGGCGAGTCGCTTCGAGCAGGGCGAAGGTTCCGAAGATATCCGTCTTCAGAAAATCGTCTGGTCGGCTGATCGAGCGGTCAACATGGGTTTCGGCTGCGAAATTGACTATAGTATCAAATTCCTTGCAGGATAGGATTTCGTTGACCAGATGACGGTCGGCGATATCTCCCTGAAAGAAACTATATCTAGCGTCCCGTTCAACTCCACACAGGTTTTCAAGATTTCCTGCATATGTCAGTTTATCCAGATTGACGATTTCAATCTCTTCGTATTTCTTAAGCATGTATTGAATGAAATTAGCGCCGATAAAACCCGCTCCGCCTGTAATCAATAAACGCTGCATTAGATGGGATTCCTTCCTCAAACCAGATAAAATACGTCCACTTTTTTATTATCACTTGAATATAGATGAATTAAAAAAAAGCCTCTCTTCGTGAAAGAAGCCCGTGGATTAACCTCGGGCCATTTATTTATAACAACATTATATAAACATCCTAGCATAATTAATGCTCAGATAAAAGATAACTTAAAATAACTCCAGACATGGAAAAGGCCGCTCTCGCGGCCTTTTCCTGCAAATTTTTCTTGGTCGAGAAAATCTACCAGGTAAAATCTGTACTCACAATGGTATACATATTTTAACTGATAAATGTGACGCATGTCAAGAGTTTTTTTTATTTTTTTTTAACTTTTTTTTGCAATGAATCAATATAAATACATAAATCATGCAAAATAAAGGATTTACATATATTCAAGCAAACGATCCGCCGCTTGTTTTACTGCTTCCAGCAAGATTCTGCAGCGTTCCAGCGACCTTTTTTGTTCTTCATCGTCAGTTGCGCGGGCTGGTCCCATCTTCATAAATTCGAATAATTCCCGTGGAGCGCCGTATTCTATCAGGTATTCGGCTACTGGATCAGCGAATATTTTTTCCTGATAACTCTCTATGGCTTTGTTGATTACTGGCAAAGACATATCGGGCGAATCTTCCAGCTGCTTCAATGCATCACGCGCGATATCCACCCGTGATATAAGGATTTTCTTTAATGAATTGATTAAATCTTGCGCACGCGACTGGGCGTCATCACCGGAAATGTGAGCTGTTTGAAAGGCCTCTGAAACCTTGGCGCCGGATTTCCGGTAGGTCTTCATGGCTTCAGCCAGAGTCGTAATCTCGGTTCCCTTAATCTTGGCGCCTCCCTCGGTGGCGTCAACGATTTGAAGGGGAAGATTATGCGCGTCTTTTTCCAACAACCTGATATAGACCATGAAGTTCTGCATGGTCGGAACTGGTTTGCCATCGACGCCCTCCACCCAAAACAGGTTTTCGCGCGAAATGCTTTGGTCGCCGGAGGGGATAGGGATATCGATATGGTCGCGGTCGTCCTCCACAAATTGCGCCGTGCGGCAATAGGCGGTTTCGGGATTATGGGTATGGCCGCTCTGTGGATCGAGCGCCAAGTCCTGACCGATCAGAATTACCGGGTCGCAGCCCAGGAAGTGCGCGGCGTACAATCCAGCCTGCGATACCATACTGGCTTTGGGAGCAATGCCCTTGCCCCCCAGTTTCTTATCTATATGCTCGAAAAATGGATGTTTGTCGGTCATGAAGGTCATGCGGCGACTGAATTTCCGGGCGATTTCGGGACGCGCTTCAGGATCAAACAACAAAACCGTCTCATCATAACACGCATCGGGGAAATGCTTGAGATTCAGTTCAGTCGGATCAACCGTGATGACCGCGTGTGGCTTAATTCCTTTGCGGCGTAATGTCTCGAAGGCGGTATCGGTGCAGATGACCAGGAAATCATCGTTCACCTCGCGCAGTTGTTCAATATTCTTTTGCAGCGAAGGTCCGGCGGCCACGATGATGGCGGGAACTCCCTTGAGGGACTCACCCAAATCGCTTAATCCCGCAGACTCGGCGATGAGCGGCAGGTTTTGGAAAAGGTTGCTCAGGGTCAGCGGCCCGTCCTTAAACTTGGTCTGCAAACCGCTTTGACCAAACTGCATCACTTCCATCAACTGCTGCTTGACCGACTTGGTCCAGTCGGGAAATACGGCGCTGATGGATGGAACCTCAATGGCGGTCAGTGGATTAGCGGTCAACTCGACCACCATAGGCAGCAGGGAATTATAAACCAGCCCCGGCTGGGAACCGACTACAAAACGGACCCGCGAATCGCGTAGCAGCGGAGTCATATCAACCGCATGCATCGCCGCACGGAAAACGCTGATCGACGGTTCGAGTACGATCAAATTACGCAGCCGTTTCTGGGCCTGATAGATCAAGAATGGAATATAACACAGCCCCCCGCCGATTATGGCGATATTGCGCGATTTCTTCCAATTCTCTATCGCATCGAGAAAATCGCGGCTCTGCAAAATAGGGTCTTCGGGGTGATGCAGGGCATAGGCCTGGTCAGCATTCTGCACGACCAGAGTGGGCGGCCCCGCTTCGGTTGCCTGCAATGCGATGGGGGCGTCATTTTCATCACTGGCCACCCGTTGCGCCAATACCTCATCACACAGCTTAAGAAATTTTATATTCTGGTCTAAGTAACTCATAATTGTATGCTTGAGATTCTATCACTTC
The DNA here is from genome assembly GCA_963662285.2 of bacterium. Taxonomy (GTDB): domain Bacteria; phylum Hinthialibacterota; class Hinthialibacteria; order Hinthialibacterales; family Hinthialibacteraceae. The sequence continues at coordinate 541,874 of CAXXMV010000002.1, read as the reverse complement.
AAAGCATCGAACCTAACAGGCAGGAGTGGTTTTATTGATGGTTTATAGAATGAAGGTTTTTAAGTTTAAATTTTTTTCTTTGACTTATTTTTTATGACTATTTGTTTTGGCGTTAGAATAGAGAAGAATTTGCAGTAAAAGTATTACTGAAAAATATGGAGGATTTTAAAAATGGTAAATGATACTAATAACCCAAATCACGGTCAAACTAAAACAAAATCATCAGATTTTCTTGATCATATCAAAAAAGTCGCAGATCAAGTTGATAAATGGCCTGAATGGAAAAAGGGTGAATATGTCAATGTTTATGAACAATATAAGGATTTAGAAAGCAAAAAAAACAGAGAATAGATAGTAATCTGTTTTTTCTTGTTTTCTATTTGGATAATCTGATTATCCAGGGTGCCCATCATGTGCATCTTTTCATCCTGGGTATCATGATTCAGACAGTTTTTTTCTTCTGCGTTAATCAATATGTATAAACTTTCGGGATGAAACGGATAAGGTTATCGAAATCAACCCCCTCTTGAATTCTCCCCCAGGCTTGGGGGAGAGGGGCTTTTGGGATATCACTAGTTGTAAAATAAAACTGTGGCTCAAGCATCCCTCTCCCAAGATTGGGAGAGGTTAGGTGAGGGTTGATAACGAGCACCTACGCTGTCATTTTTCTTCTCGGATCTTATCAATATATTCCCCCATCTCTTCAGCCCAGTCGTTTTGTAATTTACTTCTCCTATTTTCATCACGCCGATATACCCACCAACAAGGGATCGTATTCAACCAAGGGGCATCGGTATGGTCATTTTCCCATTCTAATACCTTTTGTTTCTGTTCATCATCCAAAATGGCGCCCATGTTTTTAGCATAACTAAGGTAATCATCCTCCAATTCTGCATTTTGGAGTTTTATTTTTCTTAGATTTGCGCCATTTAGGTTGGCGGAACCAAGTTCGGCATCACTAAGGTAGGCTTCCTGCAGATTGGCTTTGCAAAGGTTGGCTTTCTGCAGAATGGCGAAATTAAGGTTGGCTTTCTGCAGATTGGCTTCACAAAGGTAGGCTTTCTGCAACTTCGCGAAACCAAGGTAAGCTTTCTGCAACTTGGCGAAAGCAAGGTAGGCGTCCTGTAGCTTGGCACTCCTAAGTTTGGCGTCCTGCAGATTGGCGGAATTAAGTTTGGCTCCTTCTAGGCCAATTCCACTGAAATCACCGCCAACCATGTATGCGTTATTTAAATTTATCGGGCCAATATCAATGGAAATGGTCTTACCATCCAAGCGGGCGCCCCGGATTTTGAATGGCGGTTTCCAGTACCATGTATACCGTTTTGACATATTGGACATGGCATCCTGGATGGCCTGTTTAATCTGGTGCGGGTCTTTATAAAAAATGCCTTCAAGTTTCTCCCGCTTATGCTCTTCAGCAAAGCGCATGACCAGCCAGATGGCCTCGCGGGGATAAGCGGACAAACTCATGGCGGCGGCTATTACTGCTCCGGGGTCTTTGGAGAAGAGCCGCTCGCGGAAAGATGTCATCATCTGCTCGTGAACTTGATTGTAGTGGCTAATCGACCGTGATAAAGCTATTCCAAGCGCTACTATGGCGCCCGCAAAACCACACCACGCAAGTTTGGATCTACAAGAAGCATCGGCGTTCTGCTTTTCCCATTGTTGAAATTGAAGGATTTGTTGGGCGGAGACCGGAGTCACCTCAACCACCTGCCCGGCTATTTCCACCTTTAATGCTGGATATGCATCAGAGATAGCGCTGGGCGTAAGACTCGGTTCAGGGATTACAGTCGGCGTATAAGTAATAGTCGGTGCGGGAGTTACGACGTCGACGGTTGCGGCGGTTGCAGACGTCGGTTGAGCCTGGCATTGCACAGCGGCAATGCAGCATGTCATGACTGCAAGCAGAAGAAGCATACTCCATTGATGTCTCATGCTTCTAAAATAAAGCACGTCCGGCGTAAAATCAATCGGTCGAGACGCAAAGAAGGAAATTATTCCTGTCTGCCTTCCATCCAACACAAATCAACGCACTATTTACAAATAAATACAAAATACATGGTGCATATTTTTAATATATATTACTATTATTGCAGATGAATTTAATTTCCCGTGATATTGTTTTAATGGTAAAGCCGGAGTTTATCAGTATTGAAATTGTTTGATCCGTACCTGTAATAAATTGCCAAAACCAACCGTTGAAAAAGTGACGTGCATAGAGCTATTTATAAAATTATGTTTATGAAAAGCACTCTAAAACAAGAGAGGGAATGCTGTCATGAAATCCAACCGTTCAATCTGCCTGATTACTTTGCTCGCCTGTTTAGTTTCTGGTCTCACCGCAATGAATACCAGCGCCCAGGAAGTTCAAAACGAAGATAAAACCCTATCGCCTTTTTTCTATGTTCAAAGTGATGATCCAACCCTGGATCAGCTTCCGCTTAAGAGTTGTGAGGTAGATTCACAAATCGCCGGGGTGATGGCGGCGGTCAGCGTCAAGCAGACCTACGCCAACGAAGGAACGCGCCCCATTGAGGCTATTTATGTGTTCCCGGCATCCACCCGCGCCGCAGTCCACGCCATGAGTATGCGAATCGGCGACCGGCTGATCGAAGCGGAAATCCGCGAGAAAAAGCAGGCTCAAAAGGAATACGATGAAGCCAAAGACGAAGGAAAAAGCGTCACTCTTCTCGAACAGCAACGTCCCAATGTATTCCAGATGAGCGTTGCCAATATCATGCCCGGCGATGTGATCGTCGTCGAACTTCATTATGTTGAACTACTGGTTCCAGAAGATGGAACGTATGAATTCGTTTATCCCACCGTGGTCGGGCCGCGTTATTCAGAAACGCCTGCGGAAGGCTCTCACGATTCAGAGGGATATATCGAAACGCCATACACCCATGAGGGCGAAGACAGTTTATTCGATTACAACATTACGGCTTCGATTTCATCCGGCATTCCCATCAAAAGCGTCACATCCGTTATGCATGACATCAATGTCCAATACGAGACGCCGTATCAGGCCGATATAATTCTCAATGCAACAGAAAAAGCAGGAACCAAGGATTATATCCTGCGCTACAACTTACAGGATGACGTCATTCAATCCGGCGTTCTGCTTTATCGCCATGAAGACGAGAATTTCTTTCTTGTTATGGTCGAACCCCCGGATCAAATCACTGAATCAATCATTCCACCACGGGATTACAATTTCGTGCTGGATGTTTCCGGTTCGATGAGTGGATACCCTCTGAATACTGCCAAACAACTGATATTCGGACTACTTGAAGAGTTACGCCCTACAGATTATTTCAATGTGCTGACATTCGCCGGCGGAAGCATGGTATTGTACGATTCCTCAGTCCCGGCCACTCCGGCAAACATTAATGATGCAATCACACGTATAGGAAATTTGTACGGCGGGGGAGGTACGCGATTGTTGCCAGCCTTGGAGAGAACCTTCAACCTCCCCCATCAATCTGAGGATATCGCACGATCCACTGTTGTCATCACTGATGGTTATGTCACAGTTGAATACGAGGCCTTCGACCTGATCCGTAACAAACTGAACCTATCAAATTTATTCGCATTGGGAATCGGAACATCCGTCAACCGTTTCATCATTGAAGGCATGGCCTATGCTGGAAGAGGCGAACCATTCTTTATTACCAATCCCGGTGAAGTTGATGAGAATATAACTAAATTCCAAAAATACATCCAAAATCCGGTTCTTTCTCAAATAGAAATCAATTTCAGCGACTTAGAGGTCTATGATATCGAACCGCCTGCTATTCCCGATCTTTTCACTCAACGGCCAATCATTGCGTTTGGAAAATATATTGGCGAGCCAACCGGATCAATCACCGTATCAGGTTTTACCGGTAATGGACCTTTTGAACAAACCTATGAACTAAGCCCTGAGTTAGAGAACGAATCCAATAAAGCCCTGCGCTATTTGTGGGCCAGACATCGCATAAAAACGCTGTCTGATTATGATGCCAAAACCAATTACGACTATGGGGCTATGGGTTTTCCCGACAATGCCAGCGCGGTAATCGAACTTGGATTAAAATACAACATGTTAACCAACTACACTTCTTTTATCGCCGTAGATTACATCATACGCAATGAAGGAGGAGAAGGAGAAACGATCAAACAACCAGTTCCATTGCCTGATGGAGTATCTGATTATGCCGTTGGCGAACCGCCCCAGAATCAGGATAATGATCCTGGCATGTCTGTTCCCGTTAATGACTGGTCTATCCATGAAAATACAGGCGATGTATTAATACCCGGTCCGGGAATAATTCCATCATCCATCAAATGCACAATACTTAATGTAATGGAGGATGGTTTAATAAAGATTATCATTAATGGAAAAGAAGAAACCGTTCGCCTGGTAGATATAGAATTCCCGGTTGAAAACAAAGCCGTTTATAGCGAATTGATCAAATTCCTGCAAAAATGGCTTCAAGGGAAAGAAATATATGTAGAATTTGTTGATACGGATAAATCGATCAACAATAAACAGGTATATCTTTTCATCAATCAGCGCAATATCAATGTAAAACTGGTTGAACTAGGATACGCGGTTTATATCCAGTCATCGAAAGATACGACCTATCTAGAAGAATTTAAATCCGCGCAAGAATCGGCTCAAACTGCCAAGATTGGCATTTGGCAATAAGTTCCCATAGCAAAAGGGGCGCGTGATTTTTCACGCACCCCTTTTGCATTATATTGACTTAATGAGCGTAAAAAACCACTTTCTCCTTTTATCCACCACCCCGGTTAATCCAAATATCAACAACACAAAGCCATCCGCCCTCCCGCCTTAGCCTTTGAGGTTTATAATCCTTGCATCACTTTATACTTGGAGGGTATGGTTCATGTCTCGACTATCTCGTTGTATCGCTGGTTTATTGCTTGCTTTGTTGGCTTTTGGTGGAGTAGTTGCGGCTCATGCGGGAGACATGGCGCACAATCACGCCTTGTTTCCAGCCAAGATGACCGATGGCGCATATCCACGCCACTATCGTCCTGACCGTACGGTTGATTTTGAGCATCTTAAACTTGAGATCAAGATACTGATGGATCAACAATCAGTCGAAGGAACGGCTCATTACCAGTTGCAACCCATTCATGAGAATGTAACCTCAGTTCGGCTCGACGCTTATGACATGACTATCAATGAGGTCAACAGTTCATTAGCGGAGAAACTTGATTGGACATATTCGGATAATTCCATCTATATAAATTTCGACAAGCCTTTGGCGATGGGTGAGGACATAACCTTATCAGTATCCTATGAAGCCAATGTACTGAATGTCGGCGGCCGCTTCGGTGGAGGCATGTTCTTTTCCAATGAAAAACAATCAGCCCCCAAAACAGCCGACCAGATGTACACCCTGTCAGAACCATTCGGCGCTTCATCGTGGTTCCCATGCGGCGACTACCCCAACGACCGCATGACTACCGAAGTCTTTGTCAGCGTCCCCAAGGATTTCGTCACCCTCTCCAACGGCCTGATGATCGATTCTAAAACTGAAGGCGGCTGGCGCACCGATCATTGGAAACAGAAAATACCCCATGTGACCTACCTGATCAGTCTGGTGGTAGGGCATTTTGATATTGTACGCGACGAATGGCGCGGCAAACCAGTTGAATATTACGTAGCCAAAGGTCAAGCAAAGGATGCCCGCCCCAGCATGGGCATGACGCCGGATATGATCGAGTTTTTCAGCAACTACCTGGATTATCCATATCCCTACGAAAAATACGCCCAGTCATCCGTGCGTTATTTTCACGCTGGAGGCATGGAGCATACCACGGCCACCACCATGCATGAATGGATTGTAATGGATCAGAACGCCCGGCAGGATAATGACATGGAAGGGCTGATCATGCACGAACTGGCTCACCAATGGTTCGGCGATCTGGTCACCTGCCAGTCATGGCCCGAATTATGGCTCAACGAGGGATTCGCCACACTTTCAGATGCTCTTTGGGTTGAGCATACCAAGGGAGAAGACGCTTACCTGGAAGCTATGATGAACAAAATGAGCAGTTATTTCGGCGAAGCGCGGAGTTACACGCGCCCTATAGTATCTAACCAGTTTGAAGACGCCGGAGAGATGTTCGACAGTCATTCATACCCTAAAGGCGCCAGCGTCCTGCATATCCTAAGGCATCAGCTGGGCGACGATCTGTTCCGCAAGAGTTTGAACCATTACCTCAATCAAAACGCGCCCGGTCTGGTGGATAGCGATGATCTAATGGAATCGTTTGAAACAGTTACAGGACGGTCAATGGACCGCTTTTTTGAGCAATGGGTCTATGGCCCCGGACACCCTGTTTTGAAAATCGAACACCAATGGCTGCCAGAAAGCAAGCAGGTCAAATTGACGCTGAAACAGACCCAGAAGATGGAAGAAGGAAAACCAGCTTTCGCATTTCCATTGGAAATTGAAATCCGCACTGAAGACCAAACCATTGAGAAGAAGATTGAAATCACCAAAAAAGACGAGAGCATCTTCATCGATTGCCCTAATGCCCCTAAAAGCATCAATCTAAACCACCGCCTACGGGCATTGATGGAACAAGAGCATGAAAAATCACAGGATATGCTGCTCTATGACCTGGAAAACGGTTCAACCATTATTATCCGTATCCGTGCGGTTCAAAAATTGACCGACCGCAGGAATAAAACCGTCCGGGAGGCGCTGCTGAAAACTGCTAAAAACGATCCATACCTCCGCGTGCGGCTCGAAGCCATCGATGTTTTGGGCAAAGAAAGAGACGCCGAAGCCAAAGAAGCCCTGTTGTCTCTACTAAAAGATAATGAGCCAAAAGTGAGGGGTAAGGTTGTAAATTCCCTGCGGGGGTTTTATAAAGATAAAGAAGTAATTAATGTGTTGATCGATATAATAAAAAATGATCCCAGCAATAGCGTGGCATCCAGCGCCGTGCGAACGCTGGCCCGCTTAAAACCGGAGAAGGTCTATTCAGTATTAAAATCAGGATTAAAACGCAATTCATGGAGACATCAGATGCAATCCTCAATTTTGAATACGCTGGTAGACCTCAAAGAACCACAAGTATTCAGCGACCTGGAAAGTTTCTCTAAAGACCCTTATCATAGAGACTTACGCACAACCGCTATCAGGGGATTAGGTCGATTGGCGGGTGAAACCAAGAAAAATCAATCAAGCGCCTTGAATCTGCTTTTGAACTACTTGAAATCATCTTCACCATCTATCCGAAGCGCAGCAGTTTCCGGTTTACAATCATTAGGCCATGAAGACGCCATCTCTCAATTGCAATGGATCGAGAGTAATGATGGTAAGGAAAACATTCGCAACGAGGCGAAACGAGCTATTTCTGAAATTCGCCGTGACCACGAGAGCGATTTATCTGGCAAAAACGCCGGGCTAATAGATAAACTACAAGATAAAAATCAAGAATTAGAAGATCAACTAATAGAAATTGAGTCGAAACTCAAAGAAATTACAAAAGATAGTAATGATACAATAAATGAGAACGAAAAACCGGATTCAAAATAATCCGGTGTTGGCAAGAGCGGTTAACAAAATGATGTTCGTTTTATATCATAAATATGAACATCATTTTGCATAACACGCTGACGGTTGGTGAAAGGAGTTCTGGAATGAAAATTCATGAATATCAAGCCAAGGAGATTCTGCGCAAATACGATGTTCCTATACCTCGAGGTCAGATTGTATCGACGGCTGATGGAGCTGAGCGCATAGCTTATCTATTGGGATCAGACAAAGTGGTGGTTAAAGCACAGATCCACGCAGGTGGACGAGGCAAAGGCGGTGGAGTAAAAATAGCCAACTCCCCAAGAGAAGCTGGTCAAATCGCCAATAATATTCTAGGAATGACGCTAATTACCCATCAGACCGGACCAGAAGGCAAAAAAGTTAAAAAGGTTTTGGTTGAAGAAGGTCTACCTATCGCCAAAGAACTCTATCTCGGTATTGTTATCGACCGTACGACGGAGAGCCCAGTTGTTATGGCTTCATCCGAAGGCGGCATGGAGATTGAGGAAGTTGCCGCTCTATCTCCTGAGAAAATCCTTAAAGCGCATATTTCATGCCTGGGACGCCTTTTACCATTTCAGGCCAAGAATCTGGCCTACGGTATTGGATTAAGAGGTAAAGAAGCTAAGGAATGCATGAATTTTCTGGTAAAATTGTTTAATGTCTTCGCTGCTTGTGACGCTTCGTTGGTGGAGATTAATCCATTAATTGTAACAGACGATGGACGCGTAATCGCGCTAGACGCCAAAATTAATCTGGATGACAACGCTTTGTTCCGCCAGGATTTTCATGAGCTGCGCGACTTGACCGAAGAAGAGCCGCTCGAAGTAGAAGCGTCTATGCATAACCTAAACTATATCAAACTAGACGGCAACGTAGGCTGTATGGTCAACGGCGCCGGTTTGGCAATGGCTACTATGGACATGGTTAAACTGGCCGGATCAATGCCGGCCAATTTCCTTGATGTAGGGGGAGCGGCCAGCGTCGAGCGGGTAGCGGCGGCTTTTCGCATCCTGATGAAAGATAAAGACGTCAAAGCAGTGCTAGTAAATATATTCGGCGGGATCGTCCGTTGCGACCGCGTCGCCAGTGGTATTGTAGAAGCCATGAAGCAGGTTGAGGTTAACATGCCCGTAGTGACGCGGCTTCAAGGAACCAACGCCAAAGAAGCGCGTGATATCCTCAATAAAGCTGATTTTCCATTCATCGTGGCAAGTGGATTGGGCGAGGCGGCTGAGAAAGTAGTCGCGGCGATTAATGCAAATTAGTTAGTTTTTAACAAGGATTATTGTTAACCGGGGCGTGGATTAATCCACGCCCCGAATTACGTATATGAAAATTTCCATGTAAGTGAATTAGTATACTATTTTTATTATATATTCATGCAATAGTAGAACAAATCCATTTCTTAAATTCATTCAACAAACTATATAGGTAAATTGTTCAATAATTTTTTTTATTGAACAATTTACAGTTTATATTCGTATATATATGAGAAGAAACACGTTTAAGTAATCAGAGAATGATTACATTGTTCTCCACCAGAATTATTCTAATAACTCAAATCAAGATGGAGTATAAGATGATTAAAAGATTTTTTTGCCTGGCGTTATTTATGTGCGTGAGTTTCTTTGCTGTATATGCGGATGTAGTGATTAACGAAATTAGTTACAACCCGACTGACGTACAATATACGGCTGGTTCTCTTCGCGAGTTTGTTGAATTGTATAATCCCGGCCCGGAATCAATCGATCTATCGGGGTATCAATTCACCAAAGGCATTACTTTTACTTTCCCGGATGCGACCGTCTTGGAATCAGGGAAATATTTAATCTTGGCGCGTGATCCTGAACAAAGAACCTGGCGAGGCAACCCTTCATCCATTCTAGGACCATATGAGGGTTTATTATCAAATAGCGGCGAACGGTTAACCCTGGTTCGACCTGATGGAACAGTGGTGGAGGAACTTAAGTATAACGATAATCCACCCTGGCCGAGAACTTCTGATGGGTATGGATCAACTCTTGAACGAATTTCATGGGATTTACCTGCCGATGACCATCATAGTTGGCGGGCTTCATGGATGAGTGATGGAACTCCGGGAGCAGTTAATTCAGTAATCAACGCCAAACCCCGCCCTATGATCATTGCGCACGACATAACTCCTGAACATCCAACTTCAAAGGATAACGTAACAATTAGTTTGAATTTCGATGGAGCGAGCATCATTAATTCAGTGACCTTGCAGTGGGAAGAAGCCGTTCAGGGAACTGGCGGTAACTCAAATCAACCCGAGATGTATGTAGTTGGATTTGATAGGTTCCGGTATGCTAAAGGCTTAGAAGAACCATCGGAAGGAAAAGATTGGACAAAACCTGAATTTGATGATTCTTCCTGGCAGCAGGGAAATGGAATGCATGGTTACGGTGGTAACAATATGATATCTACGCAACTAATAGATATGAGGAGTAAATACTCAACTGTCTACCTGCGCCGCGAGTTTACCATTCCAGATGCGGATACATTAGCGAACACTTATTTGTATGTATTTTTTTCTGGAGGATTTGTGTGCTACTTGAATGGCGTTGAAGTAGCCCGTGAGAATGTTCCTGAAATAGTGACCCACGATTCTATCGCAACCAAAAGTCACGACTTAAATACACCCGAATTGTATCAAATTGATAATTCAAGCGGTTTGCTGAAGAATGGCAAAAATACAATAGCTTTAGTCGGATTAACCAGCGACTTGGATAGCCGTTCATATGGTACTGGCGTTTATCTGTTAGAAGGTGAAAGAACCAGCGGCGGGGAGGATAAACTTAACCGGATTGTAATGAACTGGTTAGCGGAAGATATTGATACTGTTACATTTGAGGCGCAAATTCCTCCTGTGGATTCTCAAACGCTGGTTCGATTCAATGCTATCGTCACTCTGGATGATGGTTCTCCATTGACTTTACCGTATGTAACAACTCTCAGACCTTTCGAATCATACTTTGTTTATGATGGAGAAATTCAATCTTTATTACCGGTTCTTTGGCCATACAACATGGGGCAAACCAAATTGACGGAAATGAGCCGCAATGTAAGCGGCGCCGTGATTTTGCCGGTTGGTGAAGAACATCCTCTTGTGTTCGATGGGGCGCTGATCTATCCCTCCAGGAATGGAAATAAACTTAAATTCCTGAAAGGTGAAGAGTTCCGTGGCGACCGGACTTTGAATATGTTGCCAGAGAGTCCATCTGGCAGCACAACTGCCGGACCCAGCACTCCGCATCGCGAAGATTTCGGATTTTGGTTTTTCTGGGAATTCGGCATCCCGTCTCCCCGCACGGATTGGTTCCGCGTAATTACCGACGGATATCAAACTCAGCAATTGTTAATACAACAAATTAACGAGCGCTTTTTGGAAATGAATGACCGAAATCCCGATGCCGATTTATTTAAACGAAACTATGTCAATCCGCTGTGGGAACCGCATACCAATCTAGAAAATGGAACTGACAGTATTGATGCATTGGCCATAGCGCTTAAACCTAGAGATCAGGATGAACTTTATGAAGCATTAACCACTAATTTAGTGATCGATGAATTTTTGGCATATAGCGTAGCTTCAGTTTTATCAAGCAACTGGGATGGTTTCCATAACAATAACTGGATGTACCTCGATCCCGATACCCAAAAATGGGAGATAATTCCGTGGGATTTAGATAAAACATGGGGATACACTGATTCAAATCATATGTTTGCAGAAATGCCGGTTAATTTCCCGCTTAATGGACAGGCCGCTCATGCCTCACGCTCCACTGGTCCTGTAACAGGTAGATTGCACAACAATAATGTTTTACACCAGGAGTATATTGATCGCTTAACACATGAATTCAATAATTCGTTCAGTGAAGAGCGGATGTATAGCAAAATTGATGAGATTGAGCAATTTCTGCTGGCAGATTTGCTGCTGCTCGAAGAGCAAATGGGTGGAGAGCGAGATGATCGTCGAAGCCAGATTAATGAATCCTACGAAACTCTTCGTACATTCGTACGCTTGCGCCGGGAGTATTTAAGTACTGTATTGCAAACGCCAGTCAGTAATTGGTCGTTGTATTAGATACTCAACATAACATACGTTAAAACTTTTAAGTTCCAATAATTTTTGTTAGCCGCTATCGAGGGATTTGCATAATGATTCTTTATGCAAATCCCTCGAACTATGTTTATTCCTTTTTAGTTGTATCCGTGTTTCCAAAATCAACTTTGGGAACTGTTTGGGCTTCAGGCGACGCTTCATAAAACTCGCGTGATTCATATCCTAAGAATCCGGCAATCAGGCGTCCTGGGAATATCTTGACCGCAAGGTTGTATTGTTTGATGGCTTGGATATAGCGCTGGCGTTCAGTCGATATACGATTCTCTGTCCCTTCCAACTGAGCTTGCAGACTCAGAAAGTTCTGATTGGATTTAAGTTGAGGATAGTTTTCAGTTATCATCAATAAACGCGACAGAAAACCGCTCATTTCACTTTCAGCCTGTTCACGTTGAACGCGTGATTGCGCCGATCCGATCCTGGAACGAGCATCGGCAATTTGAGTAAATATCGCTTCCTCTTTTTCTGCATAAGCTTTGACGGTTTGAACCAGGTTAGGAATCAGGTCAGCCCGGCGCTGAAACTGGTTCTCTACCTGTGACCATGTCGCATCAACATCCTGATCCAAAGTTACCAAATTATTATAGGTTCCGATGATAGTAGAGACTGTCCAAAAACCGACCAACAGAAAAAATCCTAAAATAAATAGGAGAATCCACATCCAGCGTTTCATAATAGCTCCTTTTGAGCGGCGCATAAAAATACATTCTTAGCCTACGAATATAATTTTATTACCAGCTCTAGTAATGGTCTTGGTTGTCCATCAAAATGAATTGAAAGACATTATAACGGCTATATTACTAATTTCGTCCTGTTCAGCATACGTAAAAGCCCAATATTTTCCGGTATTATAGACATGGATACAAATCTGTAATTTATGTAAATACTAAATATCGTAGAGATTCCATGTAAATATTTAATACATAAAAATAATAAGGCATTTCGGAAGCAAAACATCCAATAAAATGATATTGCGTTATTGGACGCACCAAGTGGTCTGTTTATTCCGTTCCTGTCCCACTCGTTCCATCAATAAAGATAAATCTTTATTTTAACTATACTTGTTAAGCGGTCTTAATAGCCCACAGCAATTACAATCATTAAATAATGGGCATATGGTTCCGAATATAAGTATTGATAAAACAATGTATTGCGTCGATTGTAGAACAATAAGGCTCCATTATGATGGAGCGCTTGTTCCAGTATTGATTATTTATATGAAGTTAATGCCTGTAAATCATTGAAAAGAAAACTGTTGACACTTATTAATTCATATACTAAAGTAACGCAAGTACAAATGTATGGTAATGGGGATGGATAAATAGCATATTGACTGCAATGTCAAAATTATGTAAAGTTTTCTGCGGCTATAAATTCGACGGAAAATATTAAAAATCCCCCTTTTTCTAACAGTACTTGTTTTTTATATAACTTGCGGAATAGTAAAGTTCATATATTTCATTATCATTTTGAAGAGATTTGCCAGTATCCCCGGCATTTCAATAAGAACAATATCATTTTACCATATATTGATTCAGAAAGAGGCTCTTATAAACAATAAAGTGGATCAATTACCAGAATATAACACATCAACAGTTGCGAACAACGATTCAATAAATCTTAATTCGCTGCCTCTGCATCTAACCCAGATGGAGAAGATGGCGGCTATTGGCCAGCTTTCTTCAAGCGTCGCCCATGAAATGCGCAACCTTTTGGGGATGATCCGCACGGCCGCATTCAATATTGATCGCGCTCTGAAACAAGATGATGAACATATAAATAAGAATCTTGAAGTAATTACGCGCAGCGTTATTCGAGCAAGAGAATTCATTGATAATTTGCTTAACCTTTCCTCTGTTCCACGCGGGAAAAAAGAAGCGATGGATATCCATAAAGCAGTGGATAATCTTCTCACATTATTCTCTAAAGAATTAGAATGGCGTTCTATACGATTAGAGCGAAACTATAGTTCAATACCCTTTTTTCTTGTCGATTGTCATTCTCTTCAGGAATGTCTGTTGAACCTGATTTTGAATGCAATCCAGAGTATTGATGACGATGGAGTAATTACTATACAGATCGAACCTTTCGGAAAAGGGATCAAAATAAGCATCAGTGATACTGGCTGCGGCATTCCGAAGAATTTTATTGACAGGATTTTTGATCAATTTTATACATCAAAGAAAAGCGATCAGGGAACCGGTTTGGGTTTGACTATCGCCCGCAGCCTGGCTCAAGACATGGGTGGAGACATAACCGTGACAAGCCAGGTGGGTAAAGGGAGTCAATTTTGCGTGTGTCTTCCTTCTCTGAAACCTTGTCCAGAGAAGGGTTCTGTTTTAGAAAATAAAAATCATTCCATTAGAGAACGAGCCGTAAGTTAATAAACGGACGAAAGAATGATGAGTAGGCAAAAAGTTAATACAAGACGAAACTCACACTGAATTTTGGATTTTGAAAATCTGATAATATCATTTGTAATAATGGGTTGGTTTTCATGGTGGAAGTTCTGGATGACATCGCTCTAAAGGTTCTGGTTGTAGATGACGAACCGGATATGGTATCGACTCTCAGTGATTTGCTGGTGGGTGAGGGCAACACTGTCGATGTGGCTTATAATGGAGAGGAAGCCCTCGATACGATAGAACGTCAATCATATGATCTGATCCTAACCGATCTTTCCATGCCCGGCTTGGATGGAGTCCACCTGCTTCGGGAAGCGAAAGCAATCCAACCGGACGCCGAAGTGATGATTATCACTGGCTATGGAACAGTTGACAGCGCTGTTGAAGCAATGCGATGCGGCGCCTTCAATTATCTGATCAAACCTGTGGAACCACAGGATATTATCTTTAATATTGATCGCATTCGACAACGGGTTCTTGTACGTGATGGGGATCGTAACTCTCATACTTTTCATGGTTTAATCGGGAAATCCACATCCATGCGGCGTATATTCAAACTAATACCCCGTATGTCCCGGATGCACAGTTCTGTATTGATTCAGGGAGAAAGCGGAGTCGGCAAGGAACTTGTTGCTAATGCCATACATTTTTCCAGTACCCGCGCCGCCAAACGTTTTGTCCCCATCGATTGCGGGGCGCTTTCAGATACTTTACTGGAGAGTGAACTCTTCGGTCATAAACAAGGTTCTTTTACCGGATCAACCGCTGACCGTATTGGCATGATCGAAACAGCCCATGGTGGAACAATGCTTTTAGACGAGGTTGGTAATTCATCTCATTACCTTCAGTCTCGTCTGCTTCGGGTAATTGAAGAAAAGAAAGTCCGCCGCCTGGGAGAAAATAATATGGTTTCGATTGATGTTCGCGTTTTAGCTGCATCTAACGCCGATCTATCAAAACTGGTTGATACCGGACAATTTCGTGAAGACCTTTATTACCGTCTTGCCGGTTTTGTGATCGAGATACCTCCCTTGCGTGAACGTAAGGAGGATATTCCTATACTGGCGCAGAATTTTTTAGAATTGAACGCAGTGCATTATGACCAAATCCCCGGTTCATTCAGTTCAGGCGCTATTGATGCGATGATGATGCATTCATGGCCGGGCAACGTTCGAGAACTGAGAACCGTAGTAGACCGGGCTGTGGTTTTTGCGGAAGGAAATACAGTAGAAGTAAGAGATCTGATGATCGGGCACTCGTCAACCAATGTAGAGCCAAAACCAGCGTTGTTAAACCAAAACCAGGCCAGCCTGGGAACGCCCTTTTACGCGGCGGTGGAAACTTTCGAGCGACGCTATTTAGCAGATCTTCTTGAAGAAGTGGATGGTAATATATCAAAAGCATCTCAGATATCCGGCGCCAGTCGAAAGACAATTCGTGAAAAAGGCAAAAAATACGGCTTGTTGTAAATCCTCAATAAATTCATAATTCAATTCAACCAGACTTTAGGCCATTACCCCCTTGATGAAAGGTAAGCAATGTCTTTTTCGTTTTCTATTAAGGCCAAAGAGCAACGCGCGAGAGTTGGCTGCGTGACAACGCCTCACGGCTCATTCGATACGCCTGCATTTATGCCGGTGGGCACCAATGCCACAGTCAAATCATTAACTCCAGAAGAAGTGAAAGAAACCGGTTCTCAAATACTTTTGGGCAATGCATATCATCTTTATTTACGACCCGGGCAGGACCTTGTTAAAAAAATGGGTGGACTGCATCGTTTCATGAACTGGGATGCGCCGATTCTGACCGACAGCGGCGGATTTCAGGTTTACAGTCTGGCCAAATTGAGAAAAATCGACGACGATGGCGTCACTTTCCGCTCGCATATTGATGGAACCGAGGAGCGCTTTACTCCCGAAAGCGTTATGAGTTTAGAGAATGATCTGGGCGCCGATATAATAATGTGTTTTGATGAATGCACGCCATATCCAGTCACCCATGATTACGCGGAGCGTTCGGTCGAACTGACCACTAACTGGGCCAGGCGGTGCAGGGAATCGCACGCCCGTGATGATCAGGCTTTGTTTGGCATCGTTCAAGGCGGGGTATTCCAGGACCTGCGCGAGCGAAGCGCCCATGAACTGGTTGAACTTGATTTTCCCGGATACGCCATAGGTGGTTTGATGGTGGGAGAAGAGAAAGAACTTACCTGGCCCATTTGTCAGGCAGTAACCGATATCCTGCCCTGGGAGAAACCCCATTACCTCATGGGAGTCGGAACTCCGGAAGATTTCTTGAATGGCATCGCTAATGGCGTTGATATGTTCGATTGCGTAATCCCAACCCGGCTAGCGCGTAATAGCCACTTATTGACCTGGAATGGCCGCGTTTCCCTCAAGCAGGCTAAATACCGTGAAGATCAACGCCCACCGGATGAAAACTGCAATTGCTACTGTTGCAAGAACTATACCCGCGCCTATCTGCGTCATCTCTTCCTGGCTGGAGAAATTCTAGGATCACGCCTGGCCACCACCCACAACATCACATTCTTTCAGGATTTCATGCTCCGCTGCCGTAAAGAAATCGCTAATGGAACCTTCTATAAGTTCAGGGATGATTGGTTTGAAAAACATGCTGTAAAATAAAGAAATTCCGGTTAATCATATCTCCAGGAAAATCGATTAAATTATATTTAATTTTATTTATCCATAGGGTTTGGCATTTTTTTAGAAGCAAATAGAATAATATTATAGGGTTATCAGTGCTTGATCATCATTATTTTATCGATCTAGAACGGATTTCTAAAATAATTACTTTTGTTTATTATCGCGCCTGATTTTAGAAAAAGCTATTTTTTACCGCATTTTTTTAAGCACGAACGTGAACATCATTAATTATGTAAAATACTCTATTAAAATATGTTTTTTCTGAAGAACCTAGTTTTATTAATATTGAATATTTAGTCTGCCCTCGTAATACGTAGTTTTTTGTGAACAATATATTTGGAAGGAGCACACTATGCATACAAATTTTTCCAAACCCTCTCCACCAACAGATGATAAGCGCTGGAAAATGGTTGGCGCTGCAATGCGACGTCACGGACATAAAGCAAGCTCGCTTATCGAGACGCTGCATACAGTACAGGAGGTGTTTGGGTATCTGGATGAAGAGGCCTTTGAGTTTATCTCTGCTTCATTACGAGTTCCTCTATCTCAGGTTTATGGTGTTGCTACTTTTTATCATTATTTCAGTATGAAGCCACCCGGCGAACATACTTGCGTGTTGTGCACCGGAACCGCCTGTTATATAAAAGGGGTTCCCAAGATTTTGCATGCAATAGAAGAAAAGTTTCAGTTAAAGCCTGGAGAGACCACTCCAGATAACAAGGTATCATTGATTACTGCGCGTTGCGTCGGAGCTTGCGGACTCGCTCCTGTCGCCGTGTTTGATGGTGAAGTTATAGGCAATTTGAAACCAGATGAAGTAGTTAAACGAGTTCAAAGGTGGAAGAGCGATGAATCCTGAAGAAATACAGAGCATTGCCGAGGAACACCAAAAAGCGCATAAAGAGAAAGAACATCACATTTGCGTTTGCACCGCCGCCGCTTGCTTATCCGCTAACAGTGATAAAGTTCTGAATTCTATAGCGGAAGAAGTCAAAAATAAGGGACTGCAAGATTCATGTGAAGTTAAAGGAGTCGGATGTTTGGGATTATGCTCGAAAGGGCCTTTATTGACTGTTGATGAAGGCAAGACGCTTTATCAAAACGTAACTGAAAAAGACGCCGAAGATATTGTGAAGAATTTAGGCGGCAAGCCAGTCAAGCGCTTAAAATGCTCCATGAAGATTCCTTTCTTCCAACAGCAGAAGAAGATCGTTCTGGAAAATAGCGGCGTGATAGATCCAGAAAAGATCGAAGACGCGATTGCCGTTGGCGGTTATGATGCGTTGATACAAGCGCTGACTAATATGAGCCCCAGCGAGGTGATCGAAGAAATCTTCGCCAGCGGTCTTCGTGGGCGTGGAGGCGCCGGATACCCCACCGGATTGAAATGGAGCACCGTATCAAAAGCATTCGGCAACCAAAAATATATTGTATGTAATGCAGATGAAGGCGATCCGGGCGCTTTTATGGATCGAAGCATTCTCGAGAGCGATCCGCACCGGGTTTTAGAAGGAATGGCGCTGGCCGCTTACGCGGTGGGTGCGGATCATGGATATATTTATATTCGCGCAGAATACCCCCTCGCCATCAAGCGACTGCGTTTAGCCATAAGGCAAGCTGAGCGGCTTGCTTTGTTGGGCAAGAACATTATGGGAACGCCATTCGGCTTTCATATTGACGTTCGCTTGGGAGCAGGCGCGTTTGTTTGTGGTGAGGAGACAGCTTTAATTGCCTCAATTGAAGGACATCGTGGTTCACCCAAACCCAGGCCGCCTTATCCAGCTGAATCAGGCGTGTGGGGCAAACCAACTTTAATTAATAATGTCGAAACATTCGCCAATATTGCTCCAATTATCCGTAATGGCGCAGAGTGGTTTTCAGAAATCGGCTCTGAAAAAAGCAAGGGCACTAAAGTCTTTGCTCTGGCGGGCTGTATTAATAATACCGGCCTAATCGAAGTGCCGATGGGCATGTCGCTTAGAGAGATAATTTTCGAAATTGGCGAAGGCATTCCCGGTGATAAGCCCTTTAAGGCGGTTCAGACCGGGGGGCCGTCTGGCGGCTGCATCCCTGAAGAACATTTGGATACGCCGGTTGATTATGATTCGCTGTCTAAACTTGGATCGATAATGGGTTCAGGCGGTATGATTATCATGGATAAATCATCCAGCATGCTGGATGTAGCTAAATATTTCATGGAATTCTGTATGTCGGAATCGTGCGGCAAATGCGTCCCCTGCCGTGTGGGCACTGACCAGATGCACACCCTTCTTGACCGGATTTCTCAAGGCAAGGCATCTCGCAACGACCTGGAATTATTAGAAGAATTATGCAAAGTCGTTAAAAACACAAGTCTTTGTGGATTAGGGCAGACGGCGCCGAATCCAGTAATCAGTACGCTGCGCTTTTTCCGCAAGGAATATGAATCTAAATTGGTTGAAGTAGCCGAAGCGGTTAAAACAGCCTAAGGAGACCATTGATGAGCTCTAAGGTTCGCATATTTACATTCCGGATTGATGACCGTGATGTGAGCGCTCGTGAAGACGAGTCGATTCTCACTGTGGCGAAGGAAAACGGTATTTTTATCCCTACTTTGTGCCATGTCGATGGATTAACGCCAGTCGGCGCCTGTCGGTTGTGCATGGTGGAGATTGCCGGTCGTCCTAAACTTTATCCGGCATGCGTCACTAAAGTAGAAGAAGGCGTTCAGATAATTACTAAATCAGATCGCCTGACTCGTTATCGACGCACTATTCTTGAATTGATTTTTTCAGAACGGAATCATGTCTGCTCGGTTTGCGTATCAAATGGTCATTGCGAGTTACAGTCTCTAACCCAAAAACTGGGTATGACCCATATTCACGTCCCATACCGTTTCCCCAATCTGGAAGTGGACGCCTCGCATGACCGGTTTATCATGGACCATAACCGATGCATTTTATGCACCCGTTGCGTAAGAGTATGCGCTGAGATTGAAGGCGCTCATACGCGGGATGTGATGGGACGCGGCGTTGATACCAGAATTATTTGCGACCTGAATCAGCCCTGGGGCACGTCAGAAACCTGCACCGGGTGCGGGAAGTGCGTCCATGTCTGTCCGACCGGCGCATTGGTTGAAAAAGGAAAGTCGGCGTCTGAAATGGCCAAACAGCAAGAATTTTTGCCCTATTTGACGATCATGCGGGAGGAAAAGGAATGACAAAACTGCGTGTTGCAACCACTTGGCTGGATGGCTGCTCCGGCTGCCACATGTCGCTGCTGGATATAGATGAACGCCTGATTGATTTGGCCGAAAATATTGATATTCTCTATGGTCCACTGGTTGATTTTAAGTCCATTCCCAAAAATCTTGATCTGGCCCTTGTTGAAGGAGCGGTCAGTAATGAAGATGATTTGAAAAAAATACAAAAGTTACGCAAGAGGAGCAAAATTCTTGTAGCATTGGGCGACTGCGCTGTTACGGCTAACGTCCCGGCTATGCGGAATCAATTCGGCGTACCAGCGATTATGGAACGAGCCTATGAAGAGAACGCCGACCTAAATCCTATGCATCCCAATACCTTGATTCCCGCATTGCTGCCTCGCGCCCGCCCAATACGTGAGATTGTCCCGGTGGATGTATTCATACCAGGATGCCCTCCGCCGGCGGATGTTATATATCACGCTTTATGTGAACTGATTGAAGGACGAATTCCCGACCTGAGCGATATAACACGCTTTGGCCTTTAGGAGAAGAGAGCATGGGGAAGCAACTCGTAATTGATCCCGTAACACGCATTGAAGGACATGCCAAAATCACCATTCATCTCAATGACGAGGGACATGTTGATGACGCCATGTTTCATGTAACCCAGTTTCGTGGGTTCGAGAAATTTTGCGAAGGGCGTCCATTTGCAGAAATGCCTTCTTTGATGGCTCGAATATGCGGCATCTGTCCGGTAAGTCATTTGATGGCTTCCGCCAAAGCGTGCGACGCAATATTAGCGGTCTCCATTCCAGAGACGGCGGCCAATTTACGAAGAGTGATGAATCTCGCTCAGATCGTACAATCCCATGCTTTGAGTTTCTTTCATCTGTCGTCACCTGATTTCCTCTTGGGAATGGACGCTGATCCCAAAGACCGTAATGTCATTGGTCTGCTTAATAAATTTCCAGAAATCGCCAAAGACGGCGTTTATTTAAGAAAATTCGGACAAGAAATTATTCAGTCGCTGGGCGGCAAAAGAATCCATCCCGCCTGGGTGGTTCCTGGAGGCGTTAACGAGCCTTTGTCGGTTGAATTACGCGACCATATTCTTGATGGAATTCCCGATGCGCTAACCGTTATACAAAAAACCCTGGAATGGTTTAAGCGGTCGCTGGATGATTACCATGAAGAGACCAGAACTTTTGCTAATTTCCCTTCGCTCTTTATGGCATTAGTCAATCCGGCAAACGAACTGGCGCACTACGATGGCAAACTACGCTTTGTTGATGCATCGGGTAGGATTGTTGCCGATATGAAAAAAGCCAGTAAGTATTCAGATTATATTGGCGAAGCGGTTGAACCCTGGACATACCTGAAATTCCCTTATTATAAACCAACCGGATATCCAGAAGGAATCTATCGCGTTGGACCATTAGCCAGACTTAATGTAATCGAAAGTTGCGGCACTCCATTAGCCAACCAGGAATGGGCTGAATTTCGCGCCTTAGGACGCGGCGTAGTGCTTAGTTCGTTCCATTATCATTATGCGAGATTAATTGAGATTCTTTACGCCTTGGAAAAAATACAAATTCTGCTCGAAGATCCTGATATCTTAAGCAAGCGCGTCAGAGCATTCGCCGGGACGAATAATTTGGAAGGCGTCGGAATATCTGAAGCGCCGCGCGGTACATTGATTCATCATTACAAAGTAAACGAAGATGGTTTAATGACTCATGCCAACCTGATTATAGCAACCGGACACAATAACCTGGCTATGAATCGCGGCGTCCTGCAAGTAGCCAAGCACTTTGTGGATGGCAATAAACTTAAAGAAGGAATGTTGAATCGCGTTGAAGCAGTGATTCGCGCCTTCGATCCATGCTTAAGCTGTTCAACTCATTCACTTGGAAAAATGCAGATGCAGATTCAACTGATTGATAGAGATGGAATTATTGTCGATCAGGTTCAAAGAGACTAATGCCGAACGTCTTGATTATAGGGTATGGCAATCCGCTAAGGAGAGATGATGGCGCCGGTTGGGAAATTGTGGAGTGGATAGAAAAAAATCTGTATAATGACCATATTGAAGCCGACGCCTATCACCAATTAACTCCCGATTTGGCGGAAGAATTAAGCCGGGCTAGAGTTGTTATATTCGTTGATGCAGAGGAAGGCGGAGAACCTGGCGCATCTTCCATAAGAGAACTGGAAGCCGAGACCATCACTTCCAGCGCATTCACCCATCATATAAATCCCTCAGTTTTACTATCATTATCACAAAGCCTATATGGTAAACAACCAAAAGCATTCCTCTCAGCTATATGCGGAGAGGATTTTGGATTGGGTGAAGGATTTTCGCCAAAAGTCGAAGAAGAAATCCCCCTGCTAGCCAACCGCATTAAAGAACTTGCTTTGCATGAACTACTACTTTTGTGAAATGTATATCATCTTGAAAACAGTAGTAGCCTTCCAATATACGATCCAAGCAGATTGCCTTTATCTTTTTAAAATAAGGGAAACCTTCTATTTCGTAAGGTGGAATCAATCGTTGTTAGAGTTTATTTATCCATTAAATCCTCTTGTTACGTAGTCATTAATTGTGATTTTTCCCTGATCTTAATGCCCAAACTAATATAAATAGTAATAATTTCAATATACGGCTATAATGAACATAGGGATATAAGAACTATATATTTATTAGCTTAAGTAATTTCTAGAAAAGAAAAGAGGCCATAATGGGTGACAAGGGAAAAAGAGATAAAGGCAAACGAGAAGTACAGAAAAAGAGCAAGCAAACCCCAAAAGAGAAGCGGAAAGAAAAGAGAGAAAAATCAGATCATAAGGGAATTGTTTGAGATGCGTCAACAGATTGTTTAATTGTCCGCATCAATAATTGTAGATGATCAGGCAAAGATCAATTCCATGCGAGTACGCAATATCCAGAAAGCGTGTTTATTACGATATTTATGGTTTGATCCGAATCTTAAAAGGTCATACCGTAGTCGGCATGCCCATCATCGGCCAAATAAACCATATAAAAACCGCCAAAACAATCATCAACAAGATGCTGGCGGGAATTCCGGCGAGGAAAAACTCTCCAGAAGTGAACTGCTTGCTTTCGTAGGCGATGGCGTTAGGCGCCGCCCCAATCAGGAATAGAAACGGCATACCCGCCGTCACCAGGCAGGCGAACAAAATGATTTCGGGCGCAACATGCAAATACTCCGCAATAGCCATGGCGACGGGAATCGTAATGGCTATCGCCGCTACATTCATAATCAGGTTTGTCATCACTAAAACGAAGAAGGCGATTCCCAACACAAAAATAAACCAGTGCGATTCCTGGAACATTCCCAGCCAATGGACGGCCAGCCACTTGGCTGCTCCGGTCTGATCCAGACAATACCCTATACTCATCGCTCCGCCGAAAAGAAGAATGATATTCCAGGGAATTTGTTCTAGATCCTCAACCGTTAATATTTTACAGAGGAAAAAAAGAACCGTCGATACCAGAATAATCGCTGTTTTATTGATCTCATACGAAGTGGGGATGAACGACCTAAAACTGAGGGTTAAAACCGTGCAAGTGACGATTCCCAAAGTAAGGATTTCGATAAACGAAACTGGTCCCAGGCTGGCGTATAAGGATTGCGCCCGTTTGCGAAGTCCTGGAATAGTACTACGTTCGGGCCGGTAAAAGATCATGAAAAATCCCCAGAGCAGAAGAACTATTACCCAACCAATGGGAAACATATAATAACTCAGTTCGAAAAAAGAAATTTCCTGACCTGTCATTTGCCGGTAGAATCCGATGGCGACCGCTCCTCGCGCCGCGCCCAGCAAGGTGATAATACTACCTGCTCCGGCGGTAAATGCCATACCTATGAATAAACCTTTACCGAAACGGGTCGGTTTATCGTCCTCTTTATACAGCGCGTAGATGGCCATTAACAAAGGGAAGACTGTCGCCGCTACTGCGGTATGAGCCATGATTAACGTAAGCGACGCCGTTAATACGAAACAACCCAGGTAAATCATACTGGTGCGTTCCCCGACCAGGGTCAGCATTTTGTAAGCCATACGTTTGGTCAGTCCCGTTTTGGTGAACACCAGACCGATCACGATAGACGCGAAAATGAACATGACCGATGGATCCATGAAATCGTTAAAGGCGGTCGAAGCGTCTCGGATGCCAAACAGCGATTGCATTACTCCAACCATAATACTGGTAACGCCAATGGGAATAACTTCGAAAACCCACCACGTCGCGGTGAGTAAAAAAAGCGCTAACGCCCCCCGTCCTTCACTGGTAAGTTGAAATACCTCCCCTTGAGGATCGATTGCATCGGGCAATTGATCACAGCAACTAACTATCCAATACAAAACAAGTCCCGTTAATATAAAAATCAATCGTTTCCAATCAAAACGTTTAACTTTTACGCTTAAATACGTCCTGGAGGAAGAGGAAAAACCTGCTTGAGAATGATTATTCTTCATTGGCGTTTAGGTCTCTCGTATACTATGACTGTATTGGTTCCCTATGAATTGGACATTCATCCCATTTGTTTAATTGAATTAAAGTGATTTGAATAATAACATATTTATACATATATCTTTAGGATTGCGGTTACTCGTTTTTCATAAATGCATGCGTGATCTCACGATAGACTTCAACCGAACGTACAACCCCGACGACAAGGTTGTCTTTGATAACCGGGAGTAGGCTGCGATTGTTCTTAACGATCAAGTAGATGATTTTCATAATGTGATCCATGTAATTGACAGTTACTTCAGAAGGCAGCATTACGTCGGTTACGGGTCGTTCAGCCCGTTTTTTAAATTCATCGATCATATTATCATAGGATAAGTTAATCAGATTGGGGTCGATCTCAACGTCGAACAATTTCTTGCTGTATTGAAAGGGATTGGCCGTTAGGAAATCCGGCTCGAGACCGCGAAGAATATCACGTCGACGAATGATGCCTCTGAGACTGGAATCCAGATCGAAAACCAGCATGGCTCGTGGCAACGATTTTCGTCCATGAAATTCAATCTGGTGCTTTTCCATCTCCTCCATCGCTTGCAAGAGAGTATACCAGCAAGGAATATGCGGGTATTTTTCCAGTGGAATCATCAAGTCTTTAGCCCGCTTTGTTTCCATCAGTTTAATCCTTCCAAAGAAAGGCCTGTTTTACCAGCCTTTTGTTCCTAATATTTGTTGAATGCTTTCTTCAACGATCTTTTCGGCCAGGATGGCTTTTTGCGTTTTGGCATCATTGATCTTTTCCATAATTTCTTTGATATCCGCTGGTTTTTCCATAAAATCGGTCGCGCCCAGTTTCATCGCTTCAACACCGCTCTTCAGATCGCCTTGGCCGGTTAGCAAAACCACATGTAAGTCTGGCCGTTCTTCCCGTAACCTTTTCAAGGTTTCTAAACCATCCATTTCCGGCATACGCAAATCGAGAAGAATAATATCATAATTATCCTGCTGGACCATCTCCAATGCCCGGACTCCGTTTTCTGCAATATCAACGTCAAGACCTCTGGCTTCGAGGCGTTGAGAGAGCACTTTTGTGAAATCGATTTCGTCATCAACTAGCAACACTTTGGTTTGCGTCATCGCCAGACTCCATTTTGATATATGAACGAATGCAAGCGGTTGATCCCGACTATCCGGTTAATGCAGTAATGTGATGAGGAAAGGAAAGCACCAAGGATAACTGATCACCACCGAGCATAACCTGTTCAACCTTACCTTTTATTATATCAATCATGCGGGACAAGACTAGAAGACGGTCACCTAGGTTTTCAGCGTTGCCTGGAGAATCGGAGGTCATGCGAATCTCAACCACCGCTTCGTAAATCCCGCTATCAATATTGACTGCACTGCCAGCGTTTAAAGACGAATAAGCTATTGCAAGACAAGCAAACACTCCTTGTTGAACAATAAAACGATTGCTGTTGACGGTAAGCTGATTATCCTGATTGCAATTAAGTTTTACTCCCCGGATTGCGGCCAGCCGTTGGGCGATTTCCACTGTATCTACGAGAACGGTCATCAGATCAAATTCAGAGATTGGATCATCAACACTGTGCGCCAGGCGGTTTAAGCGATTGATTATTGCCTTGCCCCGCTGCACTTGTTTTTGAATGTCTTCTGCAGCTTTTGCAAACCGTTGAGGATCAATATCACCTCCGTCTTCAAGCGCGTAAAGCAGATCGCTTTGAAGGCCGGCCAGTTCGTTCACTATCGCCAGAACGTTATTAATATCGTGCGAAATACTAGCTGTCATCTGGCCGTAATAAATATTCCCATCATTCAAAACCATATTACAGTCACCGATTTGATAATTCCATGGCTTGATCCATTTTCTTGATTAACATGTCGATATCGACAGGCTTAACGAGATAATCGAATGCGCCTTCGCGCAAACCTTCTATACTCTCTTCTTGTGTACCCCGACCACTTTGAAGGATAACCTGGATTTTGGGGTGATTCTGCTTAATCGTTTTCATCAATTCAATCCCATTCAAACCAGGCATAATGACATCCAAAACAATGATATCATATTCCCGTTGATCCAAGATGTTTAAAACGGCATTTCCATCTGTAACCGCAGCTGTATCAATCCCCCGGAATACAAGCCGTTCGGCCAGGGTATAGACCAGTTCCGCTTCGTCATCGACAAGTAAGACGCTATAAGATTTCATAATTCGTCAACCAATAATTGTTTTCATTACAGGCAAGGTTACTGTAAAGGTCGTTCCCTCGCCGACGATGCTATCAACCGTAATCCGCCCTCCAAGTTTCGCTACGATTCCATAGGTAATAGACAATCCTAAACCGGTTCCATAATTCTTTTTCGTCGTAAAAAACGGCTCGAAGATATGTGTGAGATATTCTTTTGGAATACCGGACCCGTTATCAATAATCGTGATTGACACATTGGATTGATCCACAGATTTCAACTCGATATCGATTCGTCCACCATCGACGACAGCAGCAAAGGCGTTGTTGATAATATTGAGGAAAACCTGTTGCAGCTGTCCACGGTCGCTTTGGATCATGGGGCAATCATCTGACGTTTTAATAGAAATTGTAACTTTACGATAATGCGCCTCTTTTTCCAAAAACCCAAGAACTTCTTGAATTAATAGAGTCAAATCGACAGATTCCATCTGTATATCCATATGTTTAGCGAAACCAAGCATTCGATGGGTAATTGTCCGGCACCTTTCGACGGAAGACGTTATCGAATCGGCGAAACGAATAATCCGGTCTTTATGGGGAAAGTCATTATCCATAGAAAGCAGGTCTTTAAGCAGACCGGTTTTTTCATAGATGATAGCCAGTGGGTTGTTGATTTCGTGCGCCACGCCGGAAGCGAGCCGACCGATAGACGCCATTTTATTGGTGTATTCCATTTCGTGAAACAGATGATTCCGTTTTTGATCGGCATCGCGAATCCGTGACACCAGATAAGTGGAGGTGGCAATAATCAAGGTCAAAATAATGATTATGCTGATGATCAAGAAAACAAGCAGTTCGCGCCGTAAAGCAAACCAGTTTTTTTGCAACTCTGAAGGATCGGATATGGCTATGAATATGAATGGCGATTGTTGAATATAGGAATAGGCTAAAATGTATGGGTGATCGTCAAGAAAGGCGTCTTCGATAATTTCGGTCGATTCGGAGAGAGGAGGGATTTCAAATGGGCATTGCTCCATGACGTTCCCGTAAAAGCGCGATGGGGTCTGGAAAACGCCATCACGATTGATCAAAAACGCATCGCTGGATGGCGGCAGGGAGAGCGCCCGGATTCTCTGGTGTAAAATATCCATATCCACAGTAGCACGCAATACGAAAAACGATTCGGAATGATCGTCGCATTTCACAGCGATAACAAAATGAGGAAAATTCCGATACCCCTTGAACATATCGCTGACCAAGGCCCCCCGTAATACCAGTTCATGGAACCAGTCCTGTTCGGCGTAATTCTTGCCCATCAGATCATAGGGACCAGCATAGGAAATCTGATGCCCCTTGGAATCGATCAAGCCCAGATCGACAAAACCACCAAACGTCTGGGTGAGATGCTTCAACGTCTCCCCCAATTTCTTCTGATCGGTTAATTCCTGAAACGATCTTTCCCGGACGAGGAAATTCAGCGCAAAACGCCGTTCTTCCAACAGAAAAGCCAATGACCGCTTCATATTAGACGTTTGCCGATAAATCGGCTGAATCATTTGCTGATGCATTGCCTGGCGGTATTGATAGTAATTCGCAGCGGTCATGATAAACAACGGAAGCAGGCAAAATGTCGACAGCATCAGAACAGAACGGCGCCACAGACGGTGGTAACGTACGACTTGATCTCCACCTTCGAGAGATTCCAATTCTCCATCCAGAATAATTTTTTTCCACAGCCATTGCCAAATGTTCATGAGGTTGGATGATAGCCCTATGCGAATCAGGATTCGGTATCTGACTGTGAGATTGCTTGCTTTTGAATTTTTTCGTATGCGGCCTTCATGGTTTCGGCCAGTTTATCGATATCAACCGGTTTCTGTAAGTATGCGAAGGCGCCCAGGTCGCGGGTCAGTTCTTCGTCCTTCTCAGAACCATGCCCTGTTAGAATGATGATTTCGATGTTGGGATGATCCCGCTTTACCTGTCGTAAAACGTCCATTCCCTGTATCCCCGGCATCTTCAAGTCTAGCACAATCACATCCGGTTCTTCATCTTTGACGAACGACAGAGCGGCTTCCCCATCGTAAACCACTTGAGATGGAATTTGTCTCATCTTAAGGCGTTCGGATAGAGTCAAAACAAATTCCTTCTCATCGTCAACTAACAACACCTGAGAAGGAACTTCGAAGTCGAGTGGAGAAATCCGGGGACGGTCGAAATGAGGCCCGATGCGGGTTACTACATCGGTTACACCCGGCACGGTATGAGCAATTTCGGTGAGTTTTGCTTTCATCCGCTCCAAACGCCAGGTGAATTTGTTGATCGTGATGATAATCTGCCCGGCATCACAGCTCGTATCAACAATGTAACCTTTTTCGATCAGAGCGATATTCACTTTCGAGGAGAGGATAAAATCGTCGACGGCCTGCTGCGAAGCAATGGTGGTTTGAAGCGTCTCTTTCCGGACGTTTTCGCAAATCAACGCAACGGCGTCGTCGACGCTCATGGTATGAAGAGGTATCTTGATGTCGTATAGTTTTCGATCCCACGGACCGGTATCGAACAGATATTGGGTCCATTGACACTGCAGTTCGTCATCGCGTTCGATCTGTTGAACGGCCTGTTTTTCAGTCAGCGAACTGATCTCCATGGCCTGCCTGATCCGATAGTCGCGGTCCGCGACGACGCAAACCCGGAGAACATGATTAAGCGTTTTAGGCAATAGATGGGCGGCGTAACCACAATAGACAAAACCGTCTTTTTTTAAATACTCTGCTAAAGCGGCTTTAATATAAGCCACGCATTTTTCCCGCTCCTGAGTCACGCTATTCAGTAAAGAAGTGGCCCCATGCAACGCTCGCTCCAGTTTATCATAGGAAACCTGGTATTGAGCTGAAGCGTTCTCAAGAATCTCTTTTTTGGTGAAGACGTATCCCAGTTCTTGCGCTGTGCGCTTAGCGATATCTTTCCCATTACAATATGAGCCACAGAAAAAAGTGACGACTGACATCGTTCTCCTCCAATATGTAATTACAACCAATCGGCTCAAACAAAGTCACTATCTTAATGAAACAATCCATCCACTCCAAATGACCAATTCTTGAATCCAACGGGAAAAAATCTTCCGAAAATATCAATCTTATATAGATAACGATATTGCCTTTATATCATATCCTCTCGTCCAAATCAATAGTCATCTGTTAAACCACGATGAGCAATATTTAGGTTGCTATTCCTATTTTGTGCAGGCAAAATTTCGTCTAGCGCGTCAGGCATAATAACATTCTTATTCGCGTTTCGAAAAAGCCAGATAAAGATTGGCTTTTTCGAATACTTAACGCGTTAATAAACGATTATATCTTGTTAATAACTGATTTAGTAACACATCCAGTCACAAATACCCGTATCGGGTATTTGTTGCGCAGGAGATACGGTTAGCGGGTTGGTTACCAGAAATATTCCCGCTGGTCCGTAAAACACCAGGTGGGCGTTATGGTTGACGCTGGTCAAGCCTTCGGAGGAAGCGAGTCCGAAAGCCCGAAGTCGGTTAATCTCAACACGGTCTTTGGAAATTGACGCTAGCATGGCGGTAGGCCAGACGCCGTATCCTTCGTACATTGAACCACAGACGAGAACATTACCCTGATGGAAATGAATATAATCAACGCCGCCCCATCCATCAAAGATAATTTCCTGCTTGCTTTCAATGGGATTATCGGGATTGAACAGGGTCAGAGATAGTTTGCGAGCATGTAAGTAATCCCATGATTCTCTAGCGACTAATCCGGCTTGCTTTTTCCATACAAAGGATTCGTTTCTCACTGAATCTAACGAAGTAAGTTCTGCGGCGTCAAAGGTCATAGATATGGGGTCTGTCCGGGTAGCCCATGTTGAAAAACTTCCGAACATATCACCCATCATAACCTGGGCAAACTCCATGAGTAAAGCTTTAATAATATTGGTAATGGCTTTCTCATAGGCCTCTTCGAGCGCTGTCTCGATGATTTCATAACTAATTGCTTTATCCTCAGTAAATGGATTTGAAGCAGCAATGGTTTTAGCAATCTGGAAAGTAATCTGCCATCTCGCAATTACATCTCCATCTTGCGCTCGCTTGAAAAGGCCAAGGTTATCTAGAAAGGGGGGATACTCGCTTAAGCAACTAAAAGCGAAATCTTTCATTAGGTCATCCATACCTTGCCCGAAGGTCCAGCGGTAATCCACATGATTGCCAAGAAATCCCCTAAGAGATGTTATCATAGGATTATCGAGATCCAATTCTCCCCAGGCTTCTTCTAAAGATTCCGCAAGGACCTTGCGGCAAGCTTCTTCAATCCGGATGGGATAATGTTTGCCTTCATTCCACAGAGAGCGGATAGAGGTCTGCGATTCATTCAAATCGTCCTGTAATACCTGAATGAAATCATTTACTTGGGCTATACCACCGCTTGCATCTCCACTAATATCCGCCCAGTCGAGGTATAAACTATGTTCTTTCAACACATCGCGAAGAGACATATCAACATTGATTTCGGCATCAACCAGCCGGGCTATAACCGCATCCCGAATGGCTAATGAAATAGTTTCTTTGCAAGAAAACCCACTGGCAAATGCTTCCAGGCGCTCCTGGATATCCCCGATGAAGGATAAAGAGGACATGAAAGGTTCAATAGTTTCCACTACTGAATCGGATAAATTATCCTGTATATATGCCACGGCGTCGGCAAATTCCTGGTTGAAATCCAAGTAGTTCTCGTTGCCGTTGTAATACTCATAGAACTTAAACATTTCCATAAAAGCGAGACCTTCGCGATCCAATTTGGCCCCATATTCGTAAAAGGCGTATTCCAATACATCCCGGCAATCTTCAGGAAAACCCGCTGGTAAATAGAATTTTTCTGCTGGCGGGACGAGACTTAATGCAAATTCTAGAAATCCATCAGCGTTAAGCATTTGATTTGCTGCATAGATACTTGCGCTAATTATTTCTCCCGGTACAGAATTAACAATCTGGTCAACTATGTCATCCATAGTCCAATACATCCAATCGGGAACATCGACATAGGGCGCAATAAATTTATCCAGAATAAAACGGGCGACGGTCTCTTTTGATAGTCCATCGTTCAGGATACTGGTTATTGAGGTTTTCAGGTCATCCCGCGTGCCGTTGGTAGACAAAATAAA
Organism: bacterium; assembly: GCA_963662285.2. Classification (GTDB taxonomy): domain Bacteria; phylum Hinthialibacterota; class Hinthialibacteria; order Hinthialibacterales; family Hinthialibacteraceae. Next base: position 510,023 of record CAXXMV010000002.1, on the reverse strand, counting down.
TAGATTATCAGTCCAATTCGATAATACCGGACCGAATAATTCTTTGGATAACTCTTTTTCCAGATCAAGCGTCATGTGAAAGGAAATAACCTTTTCTATTGCAACCCGTACGCTTTGATCCAAGTCAATGTCATAATCCTCAAAAATGGATGCCAGTTCAGCATTTTGCTGGTAACCACGGAGAATGGAATCTTCTATAGTTAGCGAATCTTCGATCTCAAGGGAATCGAAAAATTGGTCTATTACGCTAGAAAGCAGTTCGATAGACGATTGTTGTCCGACAATATGGTCGATCTGGGAACGCACAGTGCGGTCCAGGGTTTCCATATTGAAAATTTCTGGTAGATGCGGTTCCCAAAAGATATCGATGTGGCTATCAGCTTTAACTTTGCGGGCGTTAATCGAAATCTGGTTTCCATTAGTATGAATAACAGCGGGATTATTTTCTAATGAACCGGTCAGGTGACCGCCAAACTGTTGCTGCATAATTTCTTTAGAACTCGGGGGAACGAGAGTGGATACAAACGGATTTTCCGGATTGGTGAAATTAAGAATTAAGTATCCATATTCTTCTTCAGGCAATACGTCACCAGGATCAAATAATCGGCCAAAAAATGTACCATAACTGGACGCAGAACTCATAAAAAGAGATTCTTCGTTGTTCTTTATTTCACCTATGGAAGCCGCAAAATCATGAGAACCTGATAGGATTAGTTGTCCATCCGGCGCATGATAGTAAACATAATCCTGGAAATTTGACCGGACTACAATTTTATCATCAAATACATTGACGCTGGGGAATTTCCAATGATTGGTGGGTTGAGAAACGAGATTGCCAAAATCCAGAGAATCGCTTAAGACCGGATGGGCCGGATCACGCACATCCCATACTTCTAGTTTCTGATCTCCATTCAAATAGCGCACCGATAAATACAAATATGAACCCCAACCAGTGACATGCTCGATGATAGGAGATTGTTGAGCGATTGTATAAATCGTTCCGACAATATGAGCGGGTTTCTCCGGTTGGTCAATAAGTTCTATAGCGCTATAAGACAACTGCCCGCAAAAGAAAAAAACGCAAAAAGCAACAATAAGTGTAGTCCGATACAGCATTTTTTCGTTCCTCCCTGGTATTGTTCTGATATTTAAGAATATAGTTCCAACAAGATAATAAGTTATGAATTATATCCAGTATAATAAATTCCGGTTAGGTGATAACATCAGTTTCTTCTCTTAGATATAATCAACCTATACCTTATCCTTTGCGATAATGGGCCAGTGGATTATTATTGATATAATTATGAAGAAGCGTATAGGACATATTTTATTTCACCGTCATTTGTTATGGGAATTCTTGCGCCGCGACCTGCAAGCGAGATACGTCGGCTCGGCGATGGGCTTTTTCTGGTCGGTAATCAATCCCCTCATTCTGCTGGCCGTTTATACGGTTGTATTTGGAATACTGTTCCCGGGACAACCATCCAAATTAGGTGATCAACCTAAAACCCTGGATTTTGCTTTTTACATTTTTTGCGGTTTGCTGCCCTGGTATGCTTTTCAGGAAGCGCTGGTCAGGTCTACTACCAGTATCGTTGATAATGGTCACCTGATCAAACAGGTCTGCTTCCCGGCTAAGGTTATCCCGACATATATCACATTATCCGGCGTAGTTAATCAATTAATTGGTACTATTATTCTATTAATAGCCCTGTTGATTGTTAATCATACAATCCCGGTTACTATGGTTGCTTTTCCCATCGTGCTTGTTCTGCAAATAATATTTATGCTTGGTGTGGGATTCTTATTTTCTACGATGAATACCTATATCAGGGATATTGGTCCATTAGTATCGACTGCAACCATGATTCTGATGTGGGCTGCTCCCATGTTTTACATGGTTGAGTATCTTGATAAACATCCCTACCTTCAAAAAATCATGTATACCAATCCCATAACTTATATGATTATGATCAACCACGATCTAGTTTTATTCGGTGAATGGCCTTCACTATCTACCTGGGGGATATTCGCCTGCATCTCAGTTGGATCCTTCATGCTAGGGTACTGGGCGTTTACCCGCAGTCATAACGAATTCGCTGATCTAATCTAAGACGTTACGGATTTGTTATATCTCTAAAATCAATATGAAATGATTTTGAATACTGCATTACGCGCTCTGGAGCATCACGGATAGCTCGATCCAGGGCTTTATGATGAAGAGATTTAACAAAAGCAGTGGAACAGAGTAACACCATAAGAACTACTGACGTGGTTAGAATGCTTTTTAGGTTAACTCGAACTGGTATATTCATTTTGCTTCCTCAACCGTATGATATCAGCATTATAAAAAAGTTGCATTAATTAACATATTAATTAGCAATTTCTAGTCCATAACCACTAATTTTAATCATATTATTCATGGAGAGATTTAAGTCATTTATTTTCATTAGTTTACGAAGATAGAATTTAATTATCAATATATTTGCGGTCAATGTTTCCATACGTTTAATTACAAAATGATATGTTTTAGATTACAACTCTATCAAATTGCAATAAAATGAGCAGGTGAAGGCATCTCTCTTTGGATTGATTTCATTGGATTTATGCTTACAATTGCTGGAGAGTATAAGTATTTTCCAGTCTTAGGTATTTGTAATATCTGAAAGGATTTATGTTATTATAATGGCGAAAAAAGCATTTATTACGGGTATAACAGGTCAAGATGGATCGTATCTGGCGGAATTGCTACTCGAAAAAGGATACGAGGTTCATGGACTTATCAGGCGGGTTGCATTGGAGGATCCGGTTCATAGATTATGGCGCATCAGGTCATTCAAAGATCGCCTCCACCTACATGCAGGAGCGCTCGACAGTTATGCCAGTATATTTCATGTAGTTCATAAAATACGGCCTGATGAATGTTATCACCTGGCGGCGCAGAGTTTTGTGAGTTATTCGTTTGAAGATGAATTTTCGACAATCAATACAAATATAAATGGTACGCATTACGTATTGTCCGCCATAAAAGAACTGGTTCCAGAGTGTAAAGTCTACTTCGCTGGTTCAAGCGAGATGTTTGGTAACGCCGATATCATGCCCCAAGATGAATCCACTCCATTCAATCCCAGATCCGCTTATGGAATTTCAAAGGTTGCAGGTCATCATCTATCCCGCAATTATCGAGAGGCTTATGGCCTGTTTTGCGTATCGGGAATTTTATTCAACCATGAAAGCCCCCGGCGTGGATTTGAATTCGTCACCAGAAAAATCAGCAACGCCGTAGCGAATATAAAACTGGGAAATCTGGAATCACTCAAACTGGGAAACCTGGATGCCAAAAGAGATTGGGGATTCGCGGGAGACTATGTAAAAGCGATGTGGTTAATGCTCCAGCAGAATGAACCAAGAGATTTTGTTATTGCTACAGGAGAAACCCATTCAGTGCAGGAATTTGTGGAGCGGGCTTTCACTTCTGTAGGACTGAATTGGCAGGAACATATTGAAATAGACGCTGAATTGTTCAGACCTGCGGAAGTGTTTACACTTATTGGAAATGCGCAAAAAGCGCAAGAGAAACTACAATGGACGCCGGAAGTTAAATTTGATAATTTGGTTGACATGATGGTTCATGCAGATATAGAGTTGGTGGGCAATTAAATATTTGCGCATAATATACTGTTTTATATGAACATATTGTGACAGGTGATTGTACTTAATTAAGGAATGAGTAATCCTCTGTACAAAAGAAAGATAAAATTTCTCTTGACGGGTTGCATTGGGACTTCTACGATGTATTTGTTAATATATTCATAGTATAAATTTTAGGCTCGTCGGTTGGCTTTGACTGGTTCAATTGTTATGGCAACTAGACTCGATTTTCGTATCAAGAGCAAAGTCGATGCAATCTACTCTGTAGAGCAGGAAATATTGGAATGCGCCAGCGAGTTGGGATACGATGGCGATTCTTGTTTCTGCTTGCGCTTGGCGATGGATGAAGCATTAATTAATGCGATAATCCATGGAAACCAGCGTGATGAAGGCAAGGTAATACACATTATTGCTCTTTGTGATAGATCTCAAATTGCAATTACTGTGCAAGACGAAGGTGATGGCTTCGACCAGACAACTCTTGTTAACCCCACGCAGGAACCCTATCTCCACAAGACATCAGGGCGTGGCGTTTATCTTATTCAGCAATTCACCCATGAATTGCAATTCAACGACAAAGGCAATGCTATTACGTTTATTGTTAATCGCGCTCATCCACCGGCGGTTTTACAATCCAGCTGATGCATCCATCCGAATTTGATTTATTGATAATGTTGAATTCCAGGGAATTATATTTGCTAAAGTATAATTTGTCGCATCCGAAAATATATCTTAGAAAGAAAGATTTATCATTAAAAAAATAGTCACAGAAATATAGTTAAGATTAAGATATCCCAACTAGTACTCTGACCAACTCCTTTTGTCGGGCGACCTCGTACCCTCTCTCCCCCCCAGGAGAGGACTAGGGTGAGGGGGAATTACGGAAGACTACCTGACAAAAGAAACTGATCATACTGCTAGAGTGGTTTTCAAAATATTATTCATACCAAAGATGGAGTCCGGTAATGAACAAGATACAAAAATCAAATAAACTTATAATACATATCATCATACTAAGCGCATTTCTGCTATCCATGACGGGTTGCGCCGGTTTTAAAGTTGTCCGGATTCCGATTCCCATCCCCACATTTGGCATTGGCAATAATAAAACTGCTAAATCTCAACCGACAAAGACAACCCATACGCAGACAGTCAGTAGTAATGCAGAAGTTGGTCAGGCTTCATGGTATGGCCGACAATTTCATGGCAAGCGAACCGCTAGCGGAGATAAATATAGCATGTATGAAATGACTGCCGCTCATCCGACGCTGCCATTTGATACAAACGTCAAAGTCACCAACCTTGAAAACGGGAAATCCGTCTACCTGCGCATCAATGATCGGGGTCCATTCACAAAAGGTCGTATAATAGATGTTTCCCGCGCCGCCGCCCGGAAACTGGATTTCGAAAGAAAAGGCATCGCCCAAGTGAAAGTAGAAACCAATTAATATCCGAATAATTACTGCGGTCTATCTATCGGCAAATTATCCTTCATTCGTCTATAATTGAATCTTGCATAATTCGTTCATCATATAAGCGGAAAAGCAGGCTTATATGAATGCGAAAGAATTTTGAATATAGACATTTTGTTAAGCGTAATAGTAATAGCAATATCATTTGATATTGATTGAAGGATTGTAGAATTGATGGATATCCAGGTTGAAATTTTCCTTGTCGACGAAGAAGGAATTCTGTTGCGTTCGCATATGGATAATGCGAACTTTTTCTTCTATGGAGAATTGGAAGATACTGAATCGCCCCTGATGCTTGCTTTGCAGGATTATTATGAACAAGATGCGCCTGAGTCTTTAATGAGCAAGGGATTCGAGACGCTTCATGGAATGCTATTATGGCACAGCGAATTAGCTTCTCCCTTCGGTGACGATGATCATATTGAAATAGGCGAGCGACTTTTTCTGGTTGACGAAAATGACGAACGCATATTTGATGAGCTCGCTTACGATACGCTTGCCCAAGGAAAAATTCCTGTAGGGTGGGAACTGATATCCCGCTAGAGAGATTGGCGAAAATTCGTTTACTTAACTTTCTACTTTGTGTTTTTTTTAGGTTCAATAATGCGAATACTTAATAATGTCTGTTGTGTTATAGGGTCGTTAGTTATTATACTTTCTTCATACCTAGCCGAATCAAAAGAGGCCTTACTCTCTCCCATTATTTCAATCAAGCAAAATACTGTAGATAAAATTGTTCTGACTTGGGACGCTGTCGTGAGCGATGCGCAGAACGAACGTATATTGTTTTTTGCGCCGGGACCAATTTCGTCTGCATCTTATTCTATCTCCAGTTTCACATGGGAAGCGCAGCAGGAAGATGGCGCCATTTCGGCGGGCGACCAGACCAACATTCGACTCAATCATGAAAAATGGATTTTGCCCCGGATCAATCTGCGCGAAATAGGTTTGCTGGCCGGTTCACGCCTGGCTGCCTTCTCAATCGATTTAAGCGCCAGGAAACTGCCAAAATCGATAAGTGAAAATGCCTTCATCAAATATCCCAGCGGCGAAGTTGCAATTATTTTTAGTAAACTGGATGACAAACCGTTTGTAGATTTGCCTAAATCCTTAGATGACATTGCCCGGAAACTCATTATTAATTATCCGCCTTTGAAAGAAGCAAAGTCAGTTATCCCACTGGTTGAAAAGGCGCCCTATTTCCAGACGCCGGCATTAAAAATTCAAACGCGTTCTCATGGCGTTATCAGTATTCCGGCAGAACCTGTTATCCAATTCTTTGCCAGTAATAAACCTGATAAAGATATCTCATACAATCATTTGGCGTTATTTCGAGACCGAACCGCAATCCCATTCACTGTTATAGATAAAAACGGGCGCTATAAATCGGATGGGAATATCGAAACCGGAGATGTTATTCAATACTACACGCCTGCTTCATCATCGCCCTACTCGCCTGATTCGGTGGCATGGCTGGCTTCTATTGCTGAGCGCCATATTGCCATGCCGCTTCATAAAGGCATGGATAATCCCAATGGCGCGGATACGCTGGAGCAGCATATAAGGCTGGAAGAAGATAACATATTTATATCGGGTGAAGATAAAACCGAAAAACAGGCCAATTATTGGATGTGGCATGATTTTATAACAGATTCCAGCAAGAGCATTGAGTTTACTCTTCCCCGGAATGACGTTATTCAACCGGCTACAGCCTCTATTGTGATTAAAACCAATAAATCATATATCTCGCTTGCCACTGATGCTCTTTCTATGCGACTAAATAGGAAGCAGATTGATTGCGAGATCGAACGTACCAAGACGGGATTATTCAGAGCAGATATTCTTATCGCTCCAAATGTTTTAAGAGATGGAACCAATTCATTAACCTTAAACCTTGATTTTGAACCTAGCTCTTCCAGGTCGGATAATGGCATTTTTCTGGACTGGATTGAATTTAAGGTTAAAACAAAACTCATTCCTTCAACCAAGCCATATTGGAATCCAACCGGACATCCAGTTATTTCACTTGCGCCTGAGACTGAACGCTTGTGGTTAATACGAAACGATGGTTTGAAAACCGAAGATATTGGTCTGGTTCAAGGAAAAAACACGACCGTCGAATTGCCAGATGAACCAAGCCAATGGCGATTATTCGCACAATCCAACAATACTATTATTTCGGATGTCACCTTTACTCCAGTCAACAATTTATTGGCGAATAATCCCCTGCTAACCGATTTGCAAAGTGCAGATGTGATTATCATATCGCCGCGAGACTGGCTGTCGACGCTGAGTCCATTCGAGAAATCGCTGGGCGATGCCGGTTACCGCGTACGCCATGCAGCACGCGAGGATATCGACGATACCTTCGGCGATGGGCGGATGTCTCCACACAATATCCGTGATTTTCTAAGATTTGCTTATCACAACTGGGAGCGCCCCCATGCGTCTTATGTTCTGCTGGTCGGCGACGCCACATGGGATTATTGGGGAAGATATAAAAATAACGTTCATAATTATATTCCCGGTTATCGTGAAAATGAAAAATACGCCGTGGAAAATTGGTTCGTGCGTAATGATGATCCCCAGGATGTATTATCTGATTGCATCATTGCCCGGTGGCCGGTTCGGTCTGCTGAGGGTTTGAAAGTATTGATAGATAAAACTATCCGCTACAAAACCAAGCCGACGTTGGGGCCGTGGCTCAACAAAGTTTTCGTCTTGACGGATCATACTTTCGAGAAATATTCTGAAGAATTAGTAGAAGACTGGATACCACCAGAATTCCGCATGTTACAGCGGCATATCGCTGATTACCCATTGGTTGATAATATTTATTTACCGGAACGGCTGCGGGCGCAAATGCGCGCTAAAACCAGCCCGGAGGCCACTGATGATATAATCGATATTGTTAATCAGGGCGTCTTTTTGTGGAATTATTTCGGGCATGGGGCGCCCAATGTTTTGGGCAATGAACGTATGTTTTTCGGAGGCGGTTCGAAATACTCTGATGTCCGTAAACTGACAAACCAGGGCAAACTGCCTATTCTGTGGGGCTTCACTTGTGAAACCGCCAAGTTTGATTATCCCCGCGACAAATGGAATATCTCGATTGGCGAAGACCTGCTTACTTTCAAAAACGGCGGGGCGATTGCTTTGGTCGGGGCGACTGGTCGGGGGTATCCCACTGATCATATTGTTCTGGCCCGTGGGATGCATCACGCCGCCTTTGAGGATCAGTTCTCAACTCTTGGACAGATATTCTATGCCGCCAATCTCTATGGATTCTGCAACAGTTCATTTTTTGAACCGGTAAACCAATTTGCAATACTGGGCGATCCTACGATTCAGTTTCCTGTATTTGAAAAAATAGAAGGCGTGGCTGCAAAACGGGAAGACCAAATCGATTTTTCATGGAATCCATCGGATACTAACAGCGTCAGGAACAGGTATGAAATCTGGGCGGAGAATGATATGGAAATCCTGCCAGACCCTAAAACTTACCGATTCAACCGACAGACACAAACTGTTGACGGGATATTCAAAATTCCTACAAATAATGAATATGACATACGAAAAATTGGTATTGATTTAACTAGCATGAGTGAAAACCGGATCAAGGTTTCTCATGGCGCTGTTATGATGGCCAATAATATCAACCCAGCATCATTGATTGAGCCATCGACTGGATGTCTACCGGAATTACACTTTGTTCCTCAATCGCTTTATTTCATGCCCAAATCTCCTCGATCTGGAGAAACCGTATTTCTCAAAGCCAAGGTTTGTAATGAGGGGAAGGCAGGGGCATCCCGAATTTCTATCCAGGGATACGACGTTACTAAAAGAGATCAAAAAAAGATGCTGACCGTAACCGTTGGGTCAACAGGAGACCTGATCGAACAACTTAATCCAGGGGAAGAAGCGTCAGTTCAGGTTCGGTGGGATCCGACAGACAATGCAGGAGAGAATCGATTACAATTGATTCTGGATCAGTATAATCGTATCAAAGAAGAGAACCCTGATAATAATACAATTGAAAGCGATTTATATATTCGTAAGAAGGCTGATTTAATTGTCGACGCGACTAAAGTGAATGTCAGGTCAATTGAGTCGGGCAAACGGCTTCAAGTTTACTTTGAAACGCTCAACCAGGGCGAGAGCGATGCAGAGAAAATCGTTATTGAATTAGAACTTAAACAAGCCGACCAACAAAAAACCGAAACTATCCGGCTGCCCAAACTATACAGCATTAAATCTGGAGACTTTCAAGCTTTCGGCGGCATCAAAATACCGGCCAATATCGAGTATCTGGAAATCAATATCGATCCCGATGAAATCGTCGATGAAGAGACGCATAAGAATAACAAATACCGGTATACGCCTTAAATGTTGCAGAGACCTGGCTCATGGTTGATTATCAATTAGTTTCAATATCACTCCATCCGGCAGCCTGGCTTCAAATTCTTTCAGATTGGCGCAAAGCGTTTCGGCATGTTGTGGGATAATAGCAAAGAAACTGACTGTAGAATCCGCCACCGAAACCTTTTCAGTAATGGTCCATTCTCCTACTTTGATCCATACTGACGGGAGAACATTTTTAATCCAACTTTCATAAACCATGGCAACCGGCGCCTTGCGCAGCATACACCATGAATGCAATATGCGTGGACTCCAGGTTCCCACCATTCTGGCTTGGATCGGCTCAAGGCTTCCTAATCCCATAATATCAAGACAATCGATATCAGCCAGAAAATTGATCGCTCCAATATCATTAGCCAGCACGGCTTGGTTTTGATAATACTCGCGCAGAAAAAGCCCCATTTGATACTGTTGGTGATACATATTACGCGCTGCGGGAACCAACAAGCGGATCGAGAGGATATTCTTATAAAATGGCGCAGGGCTTAGAATGACCAGTCCGCATAATACGCCGCCAAAAAGATATCTCTCGCTGGTGGATTGGATATTACGCCATTTTCCCCGCAGGGCGATAAATGTTTCCCTGATTAATGGCGTTAATCCTATCAAGCCAATTGTTATCAAGTACGCTTCATACCTGTAAAACCATCCTGTCGAAGCGCAAGAGCAATGAAGTATGACGGCGCCTAAAAAAGTAAGGCTCCAGATGGAGTCGCGGTTTATGATAGAACCGGAACGGTGTAACGCACTTAACAGAGCCGCAATGGAAAACATGAATAAAACCGTCAAATGCGGCGTACCCAGTAGTTGGCCGTATAGACGATCCGGGACGTCGAGTATTTTCTCCCAGCCGCTGCCTTGAATCACGCTTTTTAGCATCACCGAAGATGGAAAGAAGAACCAACCTTGGTTGATGTTGATTATACCCTGTATAAGGATAGGCCCCGCGCAGGCTGCGATTACGATTAATACCAAGCGCCATTTTCTTGCGAATAATCCTATCATAACCAATGGCGCCGCCACGAAGACCGACTCGAACCGGACCATTACCGAAAGCATAACCAATAAGGCCAAAATCACCGTCGATGCATCATCTTGGTTCAGCAACGATTTGCAGGCAAATCCCATGATCAACAGCATGAGCAAAATGTGAAGAGTATGCTCCATGCCGAGGGCGACCAGGGTTGGCAGCGGTAAAACAAAGATAATCGCGATGCACAAAAACGCCGCCGCCCATGAAGATTGCAATCGCTCTGATAACATGCGCGTCAATATAAACGCCAGTATCAATCCAAAAAACAGGTTTAACAACCAAGGCAGAGATTCATGGACTCCGATCACGATAAATGAAGCGCTTAACAGCAGGGTCCATAATGGCGAAGATGATGATGCGCTGAATCCAGCCTTGGAAACGCCGAACACCCCGTCTTGCGCAAAATGCCGCGCCATAGCCATGTGGATGTATGGATCGTCTATGGGATAGGCCGAACGACCGGTCTGCTGGATTACGGAATACTCAACCGCCAACGATACCACCAGCAGAATGATAGCGGGGATGATTAGAAATAGTTTTTGTTTTAAGGATGAAGAAATATAGCTTGCCATGATGAGATTTTTACTTTGCTTTTGCTTTAAAACCAAACTTGTAGTCCACCCGAATAATTTTTAGTATCCCTTTTATAGCAACTCAAGAAATTCATCTATCGTTAGTCTGGATTGCCGAATTATATTAGCAAGCGTCCCTTTAGGAATGTCTTTGTCGTGGATGGGAATAGTGACCTTTCGTTCCGAGATGGCGCCGTGGACGAGTCGAGCGTGGCTTCCAGTTTGGTGATGAACAACAAAACCAGCTCGTTTCAGAGCCTGGACAACTTGCTTTGGTTTAAGAATAGGGAGTTTAGGCATCAATGTGCGGCTAGTTCAATCGACACGCATTCCTTGCGCGGTTCATGGGTAAGATGAACATCAGATGGAATCTCTTCGCCCAATTCTAAAGCACTTTCCAAATAACAGCGGATCGCGTCTGAGACCATTGCTTTAGCTTCTTCATAGGTTGAGCCAAAGGTGCAGATTTCCGGGATTGAGGGAACAATCACATTATATCCACCTTCTGCTATTGGCTCAAAAAAGACGGTAAATTGGCGAATCATATCTTGGCTCACAAATGTTTTAAGTTAGTAAATTCATCCTGAAGTATATGGGAAATAGCGAAAAATGTCAAATTATTATTTCTTATACTATTTTGTTTTCTATGGGAAACCAAGTTTTAAGAGTGGTTTTTAGTTTCAGAAATGCGGGATCTGTGCAATTTTGCAGACTGACTGTATCGGCGATTTGCGCATATATATGTGAAGAACGGGGATAGTATGCTTTTTCCAAGGCAGCTTCTACGGCCTCTTTGGGATTATTGGGTTTATGATGTTCAGAGAATTTATAACCTTCCTCTTCTAACCAGTTCCTCAATTCGTCGTTACGGTTTTGCCAGCCTAAAGCGTCCGCCACATGGGGAGATGCGCTCCAAACCCAATTTTCCAGTTCGGGATCAATAACAATCGCCGCCGCTTTGCCTTCCCAGCCGCTTTGTTGCAACCTTTGTTCAACGGATTGTTCGATTGCTTCTCTGCTAAATTTTTCTTTGCCGCATCCATCATGATCAAAAATTACTAATCCATGCTTGTATAATCGCTGTTGAGACCTTAGGAACTCATGACTTTTATTTAGGCAGCCGGGATCGTTTTGAAGGTAATTGGAGGGTATATCGTATCTAATTGGGCGTATTTCCAAGGATTGAGGTCTTTTCAAAAGGCTTAATAATGCAAAACGCATATTTTTATCAGAGACCAGCACTACTAGATCTTTCATCGTCACCCCACTCGCCGTCTAAAATCCCTGATGCAAAGAGGACGCCCAGGCTGGCGTCTTTGTTCTTTTTCCATTCCTGCAACACTGGATGTTTATCCCCGGTTGTGATTTGGGTTCCTTTTTCTGAATCGCTCCAAAAGCACAATATATCTTCCGGTTTAACCAGGCTTAGAATTAATGGTGAATGGGTGGTGATCAAAACCTGTCCATTGTAGAAAGATTTGAGTGAATCGATCACCGTTTCGATGGCTTGCGGATGGATGCCATTCTCTGGTTCTTCGAACATATAGACGCCTTGGTTATCGGGTAGGTATGCGGGCAGGGTTAATGCTAGTAGGCGTAATGTACCATCTGAAACAGCCCAGGAAGGAAGTTCAACGCCGTTTTTGTACTTGAGCATTAAATAACAATGCCTGTCTTCCGGACGGACGAAAGCGCGTATATCGGTAAGATCGGGCAAAGATGTTTGGATATGTGTAAGCCAATTATTGAAATAATCAGGATTCTTCTTTTTGAATTCTTTGACTACCCAAGGGAGATTAGAGCCTTCAGATTCAAGAAAAATACCCGTTCCAAGTTTGCACGCTTCCTTGAATTTCAATGAATTGAAATTATACACGTTAATATCATGCAATAGGATTCTTTTAATCCAATGAAAAGATGGTTCATATTGCTCATCTGGAGGAATTGTTAAACCTGATGTTTTCCATTTCCCAGAAAAAATAAAGCATCCTGTTTCTAATCCCTGTTCCAATTCATATTCATTAATCAATTTATTTTCGTGATATTTACGATTGATTTTAATCAATCTAGGTTTGTTGATTTGATCTTCGCTGGTAATAAATGAGGGCGATATAATTTCATTGTATAATTCAAAAGGCATTGATTTCTTATGAAAACATCTTTCTTCAGCAATTTCATATTCATTCTTTTCGTCATTAAAATGAACCGATAATTCGTATCGCGCTATGCCTTTAATATCCTGTTCATTTACAAATCTAGATGGGATATCCAGTTCTATGGTGATTTCAAAACTGTTGCCTTGGTTTCCTCTTCCCCAAACCAGATCGAAGAAATTGTCGGTTCGTTTTTCTACAGCGTAATCGAGGTCTTTTGAGATGAAATCATGCAAGAAGGATAGTACATCCAAAAAGGCGCTTTTGCCGCTGGCGTTTGGCCCAACCAGGACATGGAAGCGGCTCATCGGTATATCTAGACGCCGCAACGATTTATAATTCATTACCTGAATGCGAGTGATCATGGTTTTTTGCGTTCTCTTAACAATGTGGTTACAATAATCTTATCATAATTATATTAGTTTGGCGAATGAAACCTTCGGAATATCAAAGTTGGTTATTTTTGTCTTCATAAGAAACTTAAGGAGATTGCCTTGGGCGAAATTTCATCACCGGATTTGGTAAAACCGATAATTGGTCTTTTGTATAAACGACCTGAAGATATCGAGATGGCGCTGAGCAAAATCGAGCAGCGCTTCAGCCCGGTTGATTATAGGAGCGCTGAATTTCCGTTCGTTGAAACGGGATATTATGAGCGGGAGATGGGGGCTGATCTGATCCGGCGTTATGTATCTTTGCGTGATTTGATCAATCCTAATCAACTGGTTCATCTGAAAGTTCTCTCCAATCAGTGCGAAGATGTACAGTCGGTTAATGGCAAGCGAACCATCAATCTTGACCCCGGATATATCGGGGCGGCCAATCTGGTGCTGGCCAGCACCAAGAACTTCAGTCAGCGCATCTACCTGGATCAGGGGATATACGCCGAGGTGACCATGACCTTCTCCAGGGATGATTTTCATAAACTGCCCTGGACCTATCCCGATTATTACAACCACCGCGACGTCCTGTTGGAAATCCGCAAAATCTATCGCACAAATATTTTGCAGTTGAATAGCGAGACAATGTAGAATGTTTATGGCGGTTATCATGCCAATGGCTTTTCCTGCTTAGCGGGACGCTTCATTGACAGGAAAATGTCATGGAAGATATAATGTAACTTAGATATCGCTGGGGGTGGGCTATGCAGCCCTGAGAATCCCGAAGAGATACCCCTCGAACCTGATCCGGGTCATGCCGGCGGAGGAAAGCGACGGAGTCAATAATTCCAACCAACCTGGATGCTCCTGCCATATCGCTTTGATAACGGATTTTATTTTCCGCGATTCCCTGACCACCCGTTCGAATACCGAAGGAGCAGTACTATGTTTGAAAGCAAACGCAAACCCGGCGCATCGGGTGAAAACGTAACTCAAATGCATTTCGCGCGTAAAGGGATTATTACCGACGAAATGCGTTTTGTCGCCCAACGCGAGAAACTCGAAGCGGAACTGGTCCGTTCGGAAATTGCACAGGGACGCATGGTGATCACCGCTGGCGTTAACCATAAGAACCTTGAACCGATTGCCATCGGTATTGAGGCTTCCTGCAAAATAAATGCTAATATTGGCAACTCGCCAATATCTTCCAGCATCGAAGAAGAAGTCGAAAAAATGCGATGGGCGGTTAAATACGGCGCTGACACCATAATGGACCTCAGCACCGGCGGCAATATTCACGAAACCCGCCAAGCCATCATCGACCAGAGCACGGTTCCCATGGGTACCGTCCCCACTTACCAGGCCCTGACTAAAGTAGACGCCATCGAAGACCTGACCGCCGAAATCCTGCTGGAAACGGTGGAGGAACAGGCTCAGCAGGGCGTTAGTTATATGACCATTCATGCGGGATTGCTGATGAAATATCTCCCGCTTACGGTTAATCGCCTTACCGGCATCGTCAGCCGGGGCGGGGCTATCATGGCCAAATGGATGATCCACCATCACCGCGAAAACCTTTGGTATACCATATTTGACGATATCTGTGAAATATTCAAAAAATACGATGTGGCTTTCAGTCTGGGTGACGGGCTGCGTCCTGGATGTCTGCATGACGCCAGCGATGAAGCCCAGTTCGCTGAACTCAAGACCCTGGGCGAACTGGCCCAACGAGCCTGGAAACATGACGTACAGGTCATGATCGAAGGCCCCGGTCATGTCCCCATGGATCAGATCGAGATGAACATACAAAAAGAGGTCGAACTGTGCCACGGGGCGCCGTTCTACGTCCTTGGACCATTAGTAACCGATATCGCGCCGGGTTATGACCATATCACCTCAGCCATCGGCGCGGCTATGGCGGCTCAGGCGGGCGCCTCGATGCTGTGTTACGTAACGCCCAAGGAGCATCTTGGGTTGCCTGATCTGGAAGACGTCAAGCAAGGCTGCATCGCCTATAAAATCGCAGCTCACGCAGCCGACGTGGCCCGTGGACGTCCCGGAGCGCGGGATCGTGATGACGAAATTTCACGCGCCCGTTACGCCTTCGATTGGGAGCGCCAGTTTGAACTATCGCTTGATCCCGAAACGGCAAGGGAGTTTCACGACGAAACCCTGCCCGACAAGGATAACAAAGTCTCGGCTTTCTGCTCCATGTGCGGCCCCAAATTCTGCGCTTACAGCATCTCACAGGACGCTCTGCAGCAAAATGTCCACAACCTGCGCGAAAAACTGGAAGCCAAAGGAAAAATCCCCGATGGCATGACCGTGCCGAAATAGTGCAGTCAGTTATCAATATTTGAACCAAAAAAGGTGGACGAAGCGCTTCGATCCACCTTTTTTTATTGATTTGTACTGTTTATATATGTATGCTTAAACTCATGAGTATATTAAAAATCTGTTTTTAAGAAAAATGATGAATAATAAAACCAAAATCTGGAAACCAGCTGATAACCTGAATGATGTTTTCAAAAATTTTTCTCCTGAACCATTAACCGGGCATGAGGAGTTCGACGCATTTTATCGTGGTGCGGTCAATGATGTCCGTGGTGAAGATAAGGTTAAACGTATTAGTTTGGGATTGAACCGCGCGTTTCAGGGTTCCCGGTTTAAGTGCCTAGTTGCTGGTCATCCTGGAGTTGGGAAATCGACCGAACTTACAAAACTGGCTTTTGGTATTGAAGAAAAGTATGAAGTGATCCGCTTCAGCGTGACAAATGAACTCGATCCAGTCAGTTTCCGGCCGTTTGATGTTTTGCTGTTGATTATGATCGAAACGGCTGAACAGACCGAAAAAATCTTAAAAGAAAACAAATCAAAAGAAAAACTATCGGATAATTTGTTGACCGATGTTTTGAATTGGTTTGCTTTAGAGAAAGTTACCCTAGAAAAAGATACGAGAATCGCTGGGAGCATAGAAGCAGGCGCAGGCGCTGAAGGTGGTTCGCTTTGGGCTAATGTGTTAGGATTATTCGCGGTGACAAAGGGGGAGATGAAATATTCATCTGACCGGAAGAAGGAAATTGTAGAATACCGCTTAAACCGTATATCTGAGATCCTGAATCTCGCCAATAGGTTATTAGATGAATGCAATGCATTGCTCTACAAAGTTATTGAAAAAGAATGGCTTATTATCGGTGAGGATTTCGATAAATCGGGGATTCCCATTGCGCGAGTTGAAGATTTCTTCATCACTTATTCAAACATATTAAAGAACCTGAGCATTCACATAATTGCAACTATTCCAGTCACGCTGGCTTATTCAGGACAGGCTGAATCGCTTCTGGATAAACCATTCTGTATACCGGATATTCCTGTTTTTGATAAAGATCATAGAGTTCATGATGCTGGACGCAAGGCAATCCAGTCAATTTTAGAAGCCCGGATGGATGCAAAATTATTTGATGATGGACAGATTGCCCGTCTTATCACAGCATCGGGTGGTAATCTGCGCGACCTCTTTTCGATGGTTATGTACGCAACTGATAATGCCATTATGAGGAATGTGAAAACAATTTCTGAAGAT
The DNA here is from genome assembly GCA_963662285.2 of bacterium. Taxonomy (GTDB): domain Bacteria; phylum Hinthialibacterota; class Hinthialibacteria; order Hinthialibacterales; family Hinthialibacteraceae. Next base: position 492,760 of record CAXXMV010000002.1, on the reverse strand, counting down.
GATGTAACCAAGTCAATCAACAATAAGAGAATAGAGTATCGACGGAGTCTTGGAGAAAGTTCTTATGATAAAGTGGCAATTTCTTTAAAGGATAAAGTCGATCAATTAATCAAAATATATGATGGGAAACCTGACACGAAAATTACTAACCAAGTAATGCATTCGCTGCTGCGCGCCCGTGCGGTTCAGGAATTTAACGGCGAGGGGTGGTATGGCGTTCATCCCCTGGTGGTTGATCTGCTGGCGGATCTAGAAGAATTGGATAGAGCAGACTCAGGGAGCGTGGCTGGTGGAACAAGATAAAGCAATCCTCCCTGCTGAAGGATCGATAGCCGATATATTTCGCCGCCTGGAAATATGGTGTCAACGGGCTGATGAAGGCTTTTCGAGAGTGCAGTATTTTTCTGAATTCTCCCGCATGCAGCTAGTAGATCGGCTGCGCAACCAGCTGCAGAAAGATAACATTGATTTTCATGAGATTCATCTTCCAACCGATGAGTCACCCTCAGATTTCACCCGTATACTGCTTGATAAATTAGGCGCCATCTCTTCCGGGGTAGTTTCAATAACAGGTTTCCCAAACCCTATAGTTGCCAAATATCCAATGGAAGATTATCTTCGCGCTTTGAATTTTAACCGCGAGAATTTAGCTAAAGATTCCATCCGCCAAATCTGGTGGGTTTCAGATAATTACATTGATAACTTGGTTCGCACCGCGCCGGATCTGGATTCGTGGTTCGTATTACGTTTGCATCTTACTGAAAGTGTTGCTCCATCTTATGAAATGCAATCGATGCTTCAGCCCATTGATAAACCAACCGGGAATATTGATGAAGCACGAAAGCGCACTGATTACTTGAAGGAGCGCTTTGCTATCGCCCTTCAGCAAGATGCTCCATTCAACGAGATATTAGGGCAAATTGTTATTCCAGCAGTCAAATCACTCCATGATGCAGGCGCAATGTTGGAAGCCAGAGAACTTCGTTCATGGATGCTCGAGCAATTACCTGAATCCTATCTGCAAAAACCGGATGCTCCTAATTCAGGTGAAAATTTAAGCGACTTGGCGTTAATCTATTATGCCCAAGGCAAATATGAACAGGCCGAACCGCTTTTTTTACGGGCCATTGAGATTGTTGAGAAAGCCTTTGGAAAAGATCATCCACAATTCGCGACTCATCTCAATAACTTGGCGGAACTCTATCGCGCCCAAGGCAAATATGAACAGGCCGAACCGCTTTTTTTACGGGCCATTGAGATTGATGGGAAAGCCTTAGGAAAAGAGCATCCACAATTCGCGACTCATCTCAACAACTTGGCGTTACTTTATAAATCCCAAGGTGAATATGAACGGGCCGAACCGCTTTATTTACGGGCCCTTGAGGTTGATGAGAAAGTCTTAGGAAAAGATCATCCAAGGCTGGCTATAGATATTAACAACCTGGCGGGACTCTATCGTGCTCAAGGCAACTATGAACAGGCCGAACTGCTTTATTTACGGGCCATTGAGATTCATGAGAAAGCCTTAGGACAAGATCATCCAAGTTTGGCTATTCACCTCAACAACTTGGCGAGTCTCTATAGCGCCCAAGGCAAATATGAGCAGGCCGAACTGCTTTATTTACGGGCCATTGAGATTCATGAGAAAGCCTTAGGACAAGATCATCCAAATCTGGCTACTGATCTTAACAACTTGGCGGGACTCTATTACGCCCAAGGCGAGTATGATAAGGCGGAACCATTTTTTTTACGGTGTAGAAAGATATTTGAAAAAATCTTGCCTGATGATCATCCTACTTTAGCAATTGTATATGAGAATTTTGCTATATTCCTAATGCACACCGGACGTGAAGCCGAAGCCCAAGAGTATAAAGCAAAAGCCCAATCCATCCGCTCCAAGCGCACAACGAAATAATACAACCCCAATTAAAGTTAATTCCATTCTCCTCCCCAAAACAAAACAATTTCAAAAAAAATGTCTGGATGGGTGTGAAAAAACTCTAAAATAAATTTTAATGAATTGTCGTATATGATATATAAAGAAAAATATATGAACAATACTAAATCAGACCAATCTGCGTTGGAAACTATCGCCCTCTCTGCGGAGCGGTTGAAATCTCTATCCATGCCGATTGCTGATGTCGGGCAATTGCTGGATATGGTGATGCTGGCTGTATGCCGGGAGCGTTTGGGAGATGACCGCGCCACGCTGGTTGGTTTCATCGGGTGTACTGGGACTGGTAAATCTACTATTTTCAACAGTTTGCTGGGCAAAGCGGCCTGTATTACTGGCTGGAAGGCGCATAATACCGCTGGTCCGGTTTTGCTGTCTTCAGAACAATTCGTGCAATCAGTGCGGGATATCGAAGATAGTTTCGTTCCAGTTTTTCTGCCCGGATGGCAGCGGGATATCATCTCCCTGGATCAGGCCTCGTCAGAAGCCGGAGCGCCTGGTTCGATCCGCTGGCTTTTGACCTCGAATGGCGAGTGGAGCAAAATCGTCCTGTTCGATTTGCCCGATATCAATACCACCCGGTCTCTGAACGATAATCTTCTGGCGTTAACGCTGCTGCCCTGGCTGGACACGGTAGTTTTCGTGGTTGATGAAGAGACGCTCTATCACCGTGATTATGAGGCGCCGGTCGCCTTATCCAAGAAATTCCAGCAACGGCGGCTTTGCGTTATCAATAACCGGGGCAGAGACCGCATCGATTTAGATCATCCCGATCTAAAAAATGTAAAAACCTTCTTCGGAGTTGATACCATTCATGTCCTGCCGGATATGGGCAGTAAATTGCATTTCGATAATGAAATTGAATTCCTGCGTTTCCGCGACGATTTAGCCTTAAGCGGCAATCATGCCTCTATTGGTCCTGTTAAGAAAAAGATGGCGCCTGCGGCTAAAAAGATTGTCGAAGAGAATGAGCGCCGCAACCGGGTGTTCTATGATCTTGAGAGACAGGTGGAAAAGGTTATTCAAGAGCAATTATCCAGCGAAAAGCCCATTTCAATTCAGAGCGTTTTGAATGAAGAGGCGCAGCAAGTGCTGGAGCATCTTGGGCTTAAAAGGTTCAGCATTAGCAATCTGATGCGATTCTTTAAGCGGGTAACCTCTACCGGGGCATTGAGACGCAGTTTCAAAATGGCTTTTGGTAACAAACGGGATGAAGTGGTATCGCAACTTTTACGGCTCGATAAGGCAAAACTGGATCAAGAGGTAATATCGCGTCTTTCCGATCATCGGGAAACCATCAGGTATACCATTCAAAAGAATCCAGACTCATGTTTGTTTAAGGAAGCCTTTGCTTCTTACGGACTCAGTGAGCAAGAAGATGAACCACAATACGCCGTAGATATCCAAAAAATCGTTGAGACCTTTGAACAGAATTGCCGGGATTTGATATCTTCCGACACTATATCCGCTTCTTTGAAAAACGAACCTTTTTTGGTGGTGGTGGTGGCGGCGGTATTGATCGCCGACGTTTTGACCATTCCCGGATTTGGAACATGGGTATTCGTACCCAGTATTTTTAAGTTTCTGCCCCTGGGGAAATTTGAAAAAACCAAACGCTCATTTCAACAACAGGTGCGCGACGTAATCCGCGAGACATTAATGAACGATATCCATCGGTTGCAAAGCGCCCGCCGGGCAATTTCGCTGGAAGCCAAAGACCCATTGCTTAATGCGCTGAAAACTTGCGCTGATAATTATGAAAATTGACGATTTACGTACAGAATTAGATGAATTAAACCTGGAACTGGCCCGATTAACGGATCAGGCGCCGCTTACATTGCAATATCTCACCGGAGAAGCCGATGAAGATTCACTGTTTCTCTATGGGATCATCGGAGGTAAGGATGTCGGTAAGACATCGCTGATCAACCAGTTAGCAGGCGCCCGCATATCTATCGATACGGATATCCTGGATGAAGGCACCAGCCGGGCGGTAGCTTATTGCCATAAATCCGATCTTGTTTCACTGCAAAAACGCTTGACCAAAGATATGTCAGGTCGGATTGAATACGCCGCTCATCAACATGACGTGCTGCGTAATGTCGTATTGGTCGATTTCCCCGATTATGACAGTCGCTTTGAAGAACACCGTGACGATGTCAAAAGGTTAAGCCGTAGTCTGCAAGGCCTGGTCTGGGTTATTACGCCGCGCAAATACGGCGACCATGAATTCGTCGATCAACTGGAGGCGGTAGCCCAAAGTCATGATAACTATCTGATTATCCTTAACAAAACTGATCAACTGGATGGGCGCGTCGACCTGGAGACGGCCAGAAGGGAAGTTCTCCAGTATCTGCAGGATGAATGCAGCCGACGCAATATCCCCGCGCCGACAGGCGACCGCTTGTTATTAATATCCACCCTGCATACGGATCGTTATGAATATCACCGGCTCTATGACAAACTGATCCGGCGCCATTCCCAGGAAGAGATTATCAAGGCCAAGGTTGATAATTTACGCACTGAGTTTGAAAAGAATCTGGTAAGGCTGAATAATTACTATTCGCTTTCTGATAAAATCAACCAACTCGACCTGGCATTGGATGATATCGCCGATTCGCTGGGTAAATATTTTGATGAGGAATATTTTGAAACGGTTTGGCGGCGCATCCTGTCGCTTAGTTCCATTCAGCACCGCATCAGTCATGGTTTATTCTTTGAGCGTGTGCAAAATTGGCCGATTCTAAGGCTCATCTTTCATCCATTGGCCGGATTGGTCTCTTTCATAGGCGGTCGCTTATCGATTAAGGGTGATGACGCCCTTTCAGAAAAACCGCGCGACCTGCTGCGCCAGGGCGGACAATCCGCTTCCACCCTGCTGCAAAACATCAGGGTTGAGACGGAAGAGCATTATCCTGAATTATCAGCCTATCTTGAAGAAGCGCCCAATTACTCATCACCTGTAAACAACTCGTTTGTAAGAATGCTTGGGATGTATGAAGAAAAAGTGGTTAAGCGGATTTCTGCTTCATTCCCCAAACCGGGCGTCTGGCGTAAATCATTGGTTTTCTTGCCGTTAATATGGTTCCCGATAGTCCAGCCAATTTTTTTGCATATTGCTAAATCAGAAAATTCATTATTTTCCCTGAGTGGTATCGGCGAGGCATTCTCGCTGATCATATCTCTCTTCGGAGCGGGAGCGCTTTTGCAGAGCGTAGTATTTCTAGTGATCTTTTACTTGTTGTGGTTGGTCTTTATGTACGCCAATGGCGCCCGCCGCGCTTTGAGAGAGGGTGAAGAAGAATTCAGAGATTTATGGTTTGAGGATTTCATGCCGACTATTTCTTCGATTTTATGCCGTCCTTTCGAGTCGGTTCGCAACGGATGGCTTGATAAACAAAACCGTTTGGATGGCATCAGAACCGACATCATCAACGAATTATTACGTATTAAGCAATCCTGATATTTATCCTCAATCTAGTTGAATATTGTGTATAATACAAACATAAACATGTTTGCGATTTTTTTAAGTGTATATATATCAGTGGTTTATTTATTAAATAAAATTACTTTTAAAGATTAGATGGAATTTGCCGATAATAGTCGTGGGTTTCTCTCTCAAGAAGAAAACATAAATACTGAGAGGGAGGTGAAAGACATGATTGATCCAATAAATTCTATTCCTTTACAGCGACCAGTTACTTTGTTTAATCAAAACAGCAAGGTAAGCAAGGACAAAAACGCCTCTTTGGTTGAGTCACTGAGTCCAGAATTCAAAAGTTCATCAATTAAAGACAGTGCATCTTTCCAATTTGATTTGAATGGAGACCTGCAAGCTTTACAAAATTCAGTTGCTACAGTTTATGATCAGGTCAAACTGCAATTACAGGAATACTATGGACTAAGCAGTGAAGAGGAAGAAATTGCAAATTCAGCCATGCTTCCTCCTGAAGATGCATCCGCTCAAGAACTTGTAGAATTCTTTAGCCCGGAAAACACGGCATCCAGGATTGTTGATTTTGCAACAAACTTCTTCAGCGCTTATCAACTGAATCATCCTGATGATTCGGAAGGTGATCAAGCCAACCAGTTTACAACCATGATTGGAGAAGCCATCAAAACAGGCTTTGACGAAGCCGAAAAAATTCTCGGATCATTTGACGACTTAGGCGATATCGGAGAGAACATCAAGAAAACCTACAATCTGGTTTTAACTGGTTTAGAAGAATTCCGTTTATCTCATTTCAATGATGGGATAATACAGGAAGAAGCAACCAAGAATGTAGCAGAGGAAATTTCTTCCCAAAGCAAAGGGGAACTCGATATAGTTGGATAGCATTAATAAGCATAAACGAAAAATATACCCGGGAATGTCCGCCGATTAGACATCCCGGGTTTTTGTATTTACCCGGCTAGAGTAATTTTCAAAATGACGTTTTAATCCGTGTAAACTGTGATACAACGAGGTGATTGCGCAAAATGATTTTGTTAGATAAGCCTTTCGTTTCAGATTTTCTTAAAAAGACGATTAAACACAATGGATTTGCTGTTTTTCAAACAGATGTTAATAATGAACTGAAACTGGATGATGGGCTGGATCTTCTTGATGAAAAAAGCGCGATTCAACAAATAAGAGATTCAGATTCGGTGCAAATATATACTAATTCCGAAAATTCTATTGGTTGGATATCCCGTAATCTACAATTCACTGATCTACTCCGAAAAATTGCTCTCTTTAAGGATAAGGCGAAATTCAGGACTTTAATAAAGCCAATGCATCCCGATTTTTTCTTCAAGGAAATGCAACTGGATGAACTGGATGATTTATCGGTTGAAGAATTGCCTATGCCGTTCATTATAAAACCTGCAACCGGATTCTTCAGTATGGGAGTATATAAAGTTTCTAAAGTGGAAGAATGGGAGCAAGTAAAAAAATCGATCTGTTCCGAGATGCGGGGCGCCAAAAATTTATATCCCACTGAAGTCCTGGATACTAATTCCTTTATAATCGAGCAGAATATTGAGGGAGAGGAATTCGCTATAGACGCCTACTACGATGCCGCTGGAGAACCCGTAATACTTAATATTTATAAGCATATTTTTTCTTCAGACCATGATGTAAGCGACCGGGTTTATATTTCATCAAGAGAAATTATATTAAACAACCTTGAAGAGTTTTCTGAGTATCTGCGAGGAATTGGAAAATTGGCTGATCTGAAAAATTTCCCGGTCCATGTTGAAATCAGGCGTGATAGCAAAGGTTCTGTTTTACCCATAGAGATCAATCCGATGAGATTCGGCGGCTTGTGTTCAACGGCTGATATGACGTACTTCTCGTATGGATTTAATCCTTATGAATATTATTTTTATCAAAAACGTCCCGATTGGGCGGAAATTCTAAAAAATAAGTCTGGCTTGCTTTATAGCATTATTGTATTGGATAACTCCACCGGGTTTGAAGGAAGCCTAATTGAATCATTTGACTATAAACTATTGCTGTCCGGATTTAATAAACCACTGGAATTACGGGAAATGGATTTTAAGGAGTATCCTGTTTTCGGTTTTCTTTTTACAGAGACAAAAGAAGAGAATTTTTCAGAACTGGAGCTGATACTGGAATCGAATTTAAGAGAATTTATTACTCTTCACGATTAAATATATAGTATAAAAAGACTAGTAGAACGATTTTTGCCACGCATATTGAGGTATTCAACCTTGTTCATGCTTTGTTAGACGATTAGAGTAATTGACGATAATGAGTTTTTTTCGTGTGATTTGGATGATGACGTTTATACCTAATCCTTATAGAGGACTTAACCAAAATGAACGATTTTCTGGATAGTTCTACAACTCGACAGCAGTTAGATCCCAGTGGAATCCTTGATACTGCGGAACTTTTCTATCAACAATGTTCTCATGCGGAAGAATTAGCCCGTAATTGTGATATGCCCAAACTGAAAAAATTCGATAATGTTGTTATCTGCGGGATGGGGGGTTCGGCAATTGGAGGAGATCTGATACGTTCTTACGCCTCGGCTGATTCTCCCGTTCCTATTGAAATTGTACGCAATTACACGTTGCCTCAATATGTGGGAAAAAGAACCCTGGTTATCACAGGTTCATACTCGGGCAACACCGAAGAGACGCTCTCCTGTTATCGCGAAGCGCGGATAAAAGAAGCTCAAATCGCGGCTATTACAACTGGCGGTTCACTGGGGCGGTTATGCTCTCGTGACGGCTATCCATTTGTAAAAATTCCGGCGGGTTATGCTCCGCGAACGGCGCTTGGTTATTCTATAATGCCGCTGCTTGTATTATTCGAACGATGGGGATTGCTTCCCGACCAGAGCGGCGCCATCAAGAATATGTACAAGGTTCTGAAGCAAACCATCAATGCCAATTGCTTTGAAATTCCGGCATCATCCAATCCCGCTAAACAATTAGCCATTAATCTTCATGGCTCGATTCCGGTAATTTATGCAGGACAAGACGCTTTCGAGCCAGTCGCTGCCCGTTGGCGTGCGCAATTTAATGAAAATACAAAATCATTCGCGCATAATTCTGTTATTCCAGAAATGAACCATAACGAAATCCTGGGTTATTCGCATCCAGCAGCTGGCGTCTGTAAACTGTCCATTGTATTTCTGCTGGATAAGGGATACCACAAACAAACCAAAAAGCGTTTCAAGGTCATGAAAACGATCTTTGATTCACACAATCAAAGCGTTACCGAAATACAATCAGAAGGCAATAGTTTATTAGCGCGCATGGTCTCTTTGATCAGTTTAGGCGATTTCGCCACGACTTATCTGGCATATTTATATAAACAAGATCCCATGCCCATACCTGAAATAGATATGTTAAAATATGAATTAGCGAAATAAATTATTCATTTTACCAGGTTGTTCTTAAGCAGGGAATAATTCTCTTCTAAAAGTTTTCTTATGGCTAAAAGACGGAAAAAAATCGCATCATGTGATCATCACAATAATGCTATTACATCAATGGATTCCTCATCGAAAAGATTAATCCTCTGGGGGCGTCATCCGTTTATATCACAGGATGAATTTTTTGGGATTATCAATAAATCCGGTCGGGTAATAACTAATCTTCTCTTTGTAGCGCTGCTCATTTTTTTCTACCGGGGATATACAATTCGGCCACGAATATTAAATGATGATTTGATACAAAGAATTACCCATCCTCCGCAAAAATCCATGGGACAAGTATTTCATTTAGGACCAGCGAGTTCCAAACAGAAAGTGAGATTTGAGAAGGATAAGGAAGGGATAAGGTTCAACATGATTCCTGATGAATCTGTAGGTTTTTATATATCCACAGATTTTTTCAAAATACTCCCCGGTGCAAAGAATTTAGGTTTAACCACATGCTCACAATACAAAGGAAGCCCAACCATAACTTATGGTTTCACAGACATTCCACCCGATAAAACAATAAACATTACATCAACATTTAGCGTACAAATGACTCCAAGAATCAATACAGAGGCTTACATGGTTTCGATTCCAAGTAAATATTATAAACCAGGAAAATTTGAAGTTCCCTGGGATAGGGCGAAATATTTTTATTTTTACTTTACCTCACCCAGTCCTATGGAATTAATTTTAGAAAAATTGATTTTTATTGAAAATAAATAACCATGAATTTTCTGCAAGATATAAATTATTCTATTGCTTCAACAAGCGTAGAACGCATTAGCCGCTGGGATGTCTGCATGGCATTGTTGGTTTCTTTTATATTATCATCTTCAGTCTTTGCCTATATCACGCCTGAAAATGATAATCCAGTCATGATTTATAAAACCATGGCTACAGAGCCATATAGTTTTAACGCTTTCCCATATGGGGCTAGAATTCTGACGCCAGTATTGGCTTCACATTTACCAATGGATACCGGCGTAAGTTTTCGAACCATCTCATTCTTCTCATTTTTTATATGTGGAACATTGCTCGTTCTTGCTCTTCGTTTATTTGACGTTCCATTATATTGGGCGTTAGCCTTGCTGCCTGCTTTTTACCTGGCATCATCATCCCGGTTTATTATCGCCAATTTCTGGTATATCGATCCTATGAGTTATTGGCTCTTAATCTTGTTATTCATAGGGATGATAACGGGAAATTTTGGCGTAACCATGTGTTCTCTTGCATTAGGAGCGCTCAATCGTCCCGAATCGCTTAGCATTATCCCCGTTCTGATGATCTTATGGTTTAACAAGGAGAAGTGTTTTAACTCATTGCGGACAATCAGCCTATGCGTTTTACCCGCTATCTTATTTGTCTTAATTATTCGATTTATATGGCCGTTAATAAGTGATTATCAAGTATGGGCGAAAATTGCAGGCAGATCGTTGGATATCAATAGCCAGGAATATTCTTTGATTTTCCAAAAGCAGGGTTTCAAAGCATTATTTGATATCAGGATATATCGTGAAACCTTGCCGTGTTTATGGGGACTTGCAGCAATCGGCCTAATACGAATACCACGCAGAATCTCCTTGGCATTCATTGTGCATATCATTATCGTTATCTTGCCCATGATAATAGCTACCGATTATTTCCGGTTGCCTTTTTATGTATTCCCGGCAATCATAATTGCGGCGGGAGTTGGATTGACTGTATTTATTGAGAAAAACAGAATCTCGGCAGGGATCATAATTGCGGCTATATGGTTATTAACCGCTTTCGCGCCGCAGTCGATCATTGGGGGATTAATCCTGGCAGCCTTGGTGATAGCGTCATATTGGCGGTTTCTGAAGAATGAAGTTAATCCTCAACATCTTGTCCGGAATTGAGGGGCATTATAAAAGTAAACTGCGCTCCCCCTTCGGTACGGTTGCAAACTTTAATAGAACCATTATGAAAATCTTCCACAATCGATTTCACCCAGGCTAGACCCAATCCCCCACCGCTGCCATCTCCTTTGGTGGAGTAGCCGGATTGGAAGACGCCGACAATCTCTGAATCATCCATCAGTTCACCATCAGGTCTACGGATGCCGGGGCCATTGTCGCATACCGAGAAAACAACCGTTTCATTAGATTGCTGCTTGAAGGATATAGTAATGTCGCCAAGTTGATGGGGATCATGGCGGCGGATGGCCTGTGCGGCATTGGCGAATAGATTGAAGAGCGCCATGCGTAAAAGGCGTGGTTCAGCCAGCATGGTTACAGGTTCAGAATCCAACAGATTAATGCTCAATTTTTGTGATGTTGAGCGGTTAAATAATCTGGTAACCTGCTTAACTAATTCATTAATATTAACAGATTCATATCTTGGTTTGCGGGTATATCCGAAAGAACGGTAAATATCCACCATCTCCTGAAGAAAATGCAGATTATTCTTTAAGCCTTCCACCGCCTCCAAAAAAAAGGCGCCTTTCTTCTCATCCATTTTTACAATACCAAGATTTTGCGAACGCTGGATTGTATCCAGGTCCCATTTACCGGAAGCAATGATGTTAGTCAGGTCATGCCCCATATTGGTGGCAATGTTGATTCCAAAACGATTGCGTTCTTCAGTTAGGGTGCGGCTCCGGGTGAAAGCGCGGGCTAAACCGTTCTCCGCTTGTTTCTTTATTTCCCGCGCCATTATCTCGAATCCGTTAGCATCACTTTTCATCTGATCAACCGGGCATTGCAAACCGCCAGCGAAAGTATCGCCCACTTGCAGAGAGATAGCGCAAAAACCATTGGCCGCTTTTTGGATAGACTTATCAGATTCAGGCCAAAGTTGAATATCTCCAGAGGCGCATTCAGAATTTAATGGAACAAAACGCTTCTCGTCATCAAGATAACCATAAATAAACACTTTAGTAATAGGATATATTTTCTTAACCGCTTGTGAGACGCTTAACAGAAATTTATCGACTACCACCGAATCATCAGAAAAAGTATGGAGCGAATCTACAATTCGTTCGATCTCCAAACCAAATAAGGTCTCTCGTTGATTTTGAGCCAGTCGGTTAAATTGTTTTTCAATTGCATGTTTCGGGTGTGAAATCATGGCTACGCCATCCGATTGGATCATCTGATCAATCGCGGCCCCGACCCTCTCCAGTGGCAGAAGAACTTTATTCAATAAGATGACGTATATGATCCAACTGGCGACGATAAACATAATGGCGTAAATCCAATACCGGATCACCATGCGTTCTATGTCAGGCCATCCTCGCGGAGTGGCGTAAAAAAAAGTTATATTCAAGACGGGATTTTTCATCTTCGTGGTGGAAATGGCGCAGAAGGAGCGCGATATCAAACAGTTTGTACTATCATTAAAATTCTTGCTTTTCTCTTTATTCTCACAAAGGTAAACAATCTGATTATCCACATCTGTTATTCGAACCCGAAACCAGGGATTATCTTGTTCCAGGATGGACGGCGCTTTTTTTTCGATCTGTTCCAACGCATTTGTTTTCCTTCTTTCCTGGTCGGTTTGCGGTAGATTATTCAACACGGTCCGGATAGGTTCAATAGCAGCCAGCATCTCTTCGAGCTGCTCGGAAGGTTCAAGGATCAATGCCCGTTTTTTGTTATAAAAAAGGTTATCAAGCAAAGCCAGAAAAAACACATCGATCAATACTACAGATATAATTGGCAATAGCCGTAAAAAAAGCGCCCGCATTGAGCGAAGCTTTGTTTTTGATTCTGATTGAGTCATAGCCGCTTCATTCCTTTATCAAATTTCCTCTTCATCAAAAGAAATATCGTCTTCAATCATATCACTTTTGGGGAACATCCAATGCAGCCGCGAACATGTCCAGAAGAACATGGCGCCGCCGCCAATCAAATATAAATGGTAAGTGAAAAATCTCCATAACAGAATGATAACGCCAACCAGGTATGGAGGAATAATCTGGCGAAGAATAATCGCAGCAGATATTTCCACTCCTCCACCCCCGCCAGGCAGTACGATCAATAACGAACCGGTGAACAGAAAGCCTTGCAGCAAAAATAACAACACTGGATCGCAAGGAACCGAGAGACCATAAAGCAGCAGAGGCAAGATGCTATATCGGCAGGTCCATTGCATTGAGGCGAAAATAAAGGTCAATACTACCGCTCCCCATTTCAAATGCAGTAGATGAACAAATCCTCCGGTCATTTTATGAATACCTTCCGCAACTTTCCAGCGATACCAGCGGAGGCGTCCATGCAAGCGGTATCTCCGCAAAGCAGGAGTCAGCATCAGGCGATGTAAATTTTGTTTCATCCATTGAGTACGAAACAAGAATATTATAATGACAAGTGACGCCGCCGCTAAAGATAATGCAATAATTACATCGAAAGCCTGGACGCCTGCGATTATGGATCGAATCTTATCGTTTCGATATATAGAAACGACCGCAAATGGAGTCAACATCAAGAAGAATAGGCTGTCTAAGGCAACATCCATAGCCAACATGGTAGTTCCATATGCCAGAGGAATTCCTGCCCGTTTCAGCAATCCAAGACGAATCGCCGCTCCTCCCATTCCCGCCGGAGTAGCCGCAATGCCAAATTCTGATGAGAGAGAAACAGACAGGCTTTGTAAATATCTGAGCCGGTATCCCAACGACCGTGATAAGATAAAGACCCGGCAGCCATTGCATAACCATGCAAACACTATCATCCCTAAAAGCATGAATCGCATGTTCCAACTTAAACGATTAAGATGTTCATAAGTATCTGGCGCGGAATAGAAGATCATAACGCCAATCGCAGCGACCACTCCCAGAGCAGCCCCTTTTAAGGCGAATTTCAATAGGGTATTTGGCGTCCATTTTGCAGGTTGTTTCATAGTAATCACTAGGTTGTTTGATAAATGATCGGCGTTTAATTTACGGTATCGGCTCTATAAAGAATATCGTCGGGCAAGTTCCTGATAAGTTATCGGCGTTCGGGTATCAATTAGTTTCTTCGCAAGGCGCATAATGGTTCCCCGGATTATGGGATATTGCCAATCAATGGGATGAATCGCCAGTCTCATGATTGGACGGTTCCGGTTGAGCCACGCCCAAAAAGGCGCCCAGCGGATTGAGGCCAAGCGCCGCCAGACGCTGCGGCTGCTGAATACCAGAGTGGGAGCGAAAATCCGTTTATTAAGATGGAGCAAATCTATATGCTGTAATTCAGTGGAGTAAATCAGACCGGCGTCGACCAACGCCCGTCTTCCTTCTTGTGACAGCAGCCATGCAGGAGGTGTGAAGCCTTCAATGTTCAGACCTTTTGATCTAAGAATGCGCAATCCCTCATTGATGCGTTTTGCGGCCTCCTCATATTCAATTTGATAAAATTCACCTTCGTTGGCGGTGTAAATGCGCCCCATGGCTTGCGCGATTATTCCCCCGTGGACTATTTCAGTTCTATGGGTGTATCCATGCAGGGATATTTCATAGCCTTCATTTTCCCGGTCTATCATCCAATCGAGACAACCAGAAGATACATCAATACATTCATCGCCATGCCATTGTGGAGTGGCTAAAAGTGACGCCCGCTCAACGCCAATGCCGCGCAGATCACTCAATACGTTATCGCAAACCTGTTGTGAGTGACGCGCTAGATCATGAAACGAGACTATCAGATATTTAGAATTTTGATCAACTTGCATATAAGCGCTCAAGTTTTCTGGCGTTAAAAATCAGAACTCACGCACAATAGTCGTGACATATATTTTCTCATCATGAAAAGCCCTGAATTTGCTAATTTCACGGCGTTCTGTAACAACGAAGCCAAACCTATTAAACAAGCGTAATGTGCGTTTATTATCACTGGTTTGGAGTTGGGCGTACACCCGCTTGGTTTTATGCTCATTCAGATGTTCAACAAATCGGTTAAACAACCGTAAACCGATCCCGGAATTACGGTATTCCGGGAGAATATTGAAATGGAAATGAGCTGATTGCTTTGGAAACGCAGGAGTCTCTTTATTTCCATGTAGAATGCACCACCGTAAAAAAGAACGGCTTTGCTGGTTATAATCTCCACTGACTATTCTCCAGCAAACCTTAGGAACCAATGAAGCGATAATGCATTTCTCTGCGAATCCATGATACCGGTAACGGAGACAGCCATTCAAATATCCCACTACTTTACCATCTACTTCGCCAACGAATGAACTCTCCGGTTCCCAATCCGTGTAATATTTGGTGAAAAAATCGGCGAAAGCATGGCGGTCGCAAAACAGGGGATCGACAGGTTCGCCCGAAAAACCGGTTTCACAACAAATAAACCGGATAGAATCGCGATCAGTAGGAGAGTATGGCCGGATGATGATCTTTTGCACAGGTTTCTTCCTCTGGATAGGCGTATTCTTCAACCGGATATCCCGCAAGTATATGCCGGTATAAAGCAAATATTCGATTAAATGTGGTCTGGATAGAGAAATGGCGCACTATCCGCAACCGTCTTTGCTCTTGTAATGAATTGGATTCAACATCCTCAATCTGCTTAACGCAATAGGCTAAATCAGCTGGTGAGGAGGAATCGGCCATAATCAGCGGCGTTTCTCCCTGTACTGTATCATCTAGTCCTCCCCCGCGTATCGCCAGCACCCGCGTGCCGCATGCTTGCGCTTCCAATGATGTAATGCCGAAAGTCTCATAGGTTCCCGCATGAACGAATAAATCCGCCGCATTGTAATACGCTGCCAGTTTTTTACTTGATTGACAATAACCATGCCATTCAATATCATTACGCTCTTGCACGGCTTTTTGAACCATGCCGCGCAATTCTCCATCCCCCACCAGCAGCAACTTGGTTTGTCTGTTGGTCTTACATGGATGATCAGACAATTGATCCATCATTCCAATCAGGCTGTGGATATTTTTTTCGCGGGCTAACCGACCGATATACAACAATAAGCGATCATTTTCATTCAGTCCAAGTTCCTCTCGTATTGATTGATTTTCCAGATCGGGCTGGAAAACAGATATATCAGTACCCAAGGGAATGCAAACAATCCGCTTTATACCGCATTCCGTGAGAATTTTCTGCAAGCGCTGGCTGGCTACAATAGTAACGCTCATCTGGTTGTATAAATTAACAATATAACGTTGGATGCAGTTTGAAAGTATGCGTTCAACGCTTGTTCCACAAAAGCGCTGAATCGTACGTCCCAGCGCCCGGGGAAAATCTGAGTGATAAAATGCTGCTATTGGAATTTGATGGAGCCTGGCGCCTTCCAGAGATATCCAGGCGGAGCGGTATGGGTCTCCTACCTCTATAATATCGGGCTGTTCTTGATCCAAAATCGATAAAATGCGTGACCGATTTAATAGCATACGATAACTTAACGATCCAATTAATCGCATTGATTTTATTTCTATCAATCTCGAATCATATAGGATATCAATAGCGTTTTGATGAGAAGGAACAATGACGTCATGTTGGATATCATTGTGATTAGCAATATATTGCATCTTATCATCAAGATAACGGCGTACGCCCCCACCTAGCGGACTATAGAATTGAACTACATCACACAATTTCATAAGCGAATATCCTTATCGCTAAAAAAAGAATATCATAAATAGTAGATTAACATATTAATTTTGCTTAGACACTGGATACTGATTAATTATTTTATAAATAACTTGCCGCTTGGGCTATGATATGTTAAAATCTTAGTGTTGCCTCCAAATATTTTATCAAGGAATCACTATATGAATTCGGCCAGATCAGTGTTATGCTTTGTGTGCGGCTTAAGCATCATTTTTTCTTTTTCCACCGCACAATTCAGTTATAGCGATAATTATCAGTTAAGTAATCTAATGCCTCAAGATGCATTCAAAAAAGGCGTAGATTTTTTCATTTCCAAAGATTTGAGTGAAGCGGAGAATGTTTTCCGGTATTGCATTGAGCAAGAACCTCAAAATGCAGAATATACCTGCTGGTTAGCTCAAACGCTAGCATTCAGTTTAGCGGAACGCGCCAAAAAAGGCGCTTCCTCTCTCTCGTTATTGCCGGATGGACGCAAAGTCAAAAACCTTTATAACAAAGCGATGGAACTTGATCCCACATGCGAAAGGGCGCGCATCGGACAAGCCGTCATTTTGCGTGATATACCCGGCTGGTTGGGAGGAAGCGTAAAAAAGGCGGAGGAAATTTTTCTTGACGTGTTAAAGAAGAATCCCAAAAGTCTTTCCGGTATGCATTTCCTGGGGACTCTCTATACAAAGAAACTGCAAGAATATGAAAAAGGCATCGACATTTTATTAGAAGCAATCGCGCTCTCTAAAACAATGGAATTGACCGAAGAACAAAAATTGAAAATGGCGCGCACTTATCATGCAGTTGGTAAAACTTATTTGGACAATCTAAATCAAGCGGAAAAATCTATCTCTTATTTCAAGCAATCTCTGGTTTTCGATCCATTTTCGCCTGTAACATTTCTGGATTTAGTTGAAGCCTGCCGGGAAACCGATAACTTAACTGAAGCCAAGGAGAATTTACATATAGTTGCTGATATCATTCACCAAAACAATTATAAACGTTATAACAAAGATTTGGCCAAAGCAGCTCGCCAATTAAAAGTAAATAAAAAGGAGATTGGATTATAAATATTTTCGAATATCTGAACATAAAGTAAAAGGTTATGCTTAATTACTTGGCATAACCTTTTTTATTTGTTTCAATTCAATTTCCAATCAGATATGAAATCGATGTTTAATAGAACATGTCTAGATTACCGTGCCGGAAGGTATAATCATGCTTCGAGGAATAACCACGATGCCATCTCGAATAAAGTATCTATCTCCATCTGCTTCCTGGATGCCAGCCTCGTTAAGAATTCTCACATCCGAACCAATTCTCGCATTCTTGTCAACAATGGTGTTTTTCACAATAGAACGTTTTCCGATCCCCAGCGCTGGAGCAGAGGGATCAATATCTTCAACAGTATGGTTAGCACTATCATAGTAATCAGCGCCCATCATAACTGTTTTATATAATTGGGCATTTTCGGCAATCACGCCGCGTAAACCGATGATGCTGTCTTCTATCACCGCTCCAGATACGATAGCGCCGTCTCCAATAATTGAAGAACGAATGGTTGCCTGATTTACCTTTATGCCCGGTAAGAAACGGGGTCGAGTAAAAACCTGGTGGCGCTCATCATAGAAATTAAAATCGGGAACTGGACGAGTCAAAGCCAGATTAGCTTCATAAAAAGTCCGTATTGTTCCAATATCTTCCCAATATCCATCAAAGAAATGGGCGAAAACCCGTTTAGTTCCGATTATTGCCGGTATAATATCTTTCCCAAAATCAGAACTTTCATTTTCTTCCAATGCCTTGATAAGCGCTTCCATTTTAAATACATAAATCCCCATAGAAGCGATATGCTCTCTTCCTCGAGCATTGATGTGTTTATCTTCAAACAGTTTGGAGGGAACTTTAAGTTGATCTAATTCTTCATTTGTGTTCGGTTTCTCCTGGAACGAAGAAATCTGGCCTTCTTCGTTGACCTTCAATATTCCAAATTCCGGCGCTTTATCTTGAGATATCGGTAACACAGAGATGGTTAAATCCGCATTATTGGTTATGTGAGTTTCCAATAATTTCCTATAATCCATCTTATATAAATGATCCCCGGAGAGAATCAGGACATGCTCGGGTTTACGGTTTATAAAGCGGCGCAATGCATGACGCACGGCATCCGCTGTTCCCTGAAACCAATCTTTGTTATCAGGCGTCTGTTGAGCAGCGAGAACTTGAATAAAACCTTTTGAAAAGGAATCAAAACGGTAGGTTTGAGCGATGTGCCGATGAAGTGAATCGGAATTAAATTGGGTTAAAATATATATTCGAGGCAAACCGGAATGCAAACAATTGCTGACGGGTAAATCAATCAAGCGAAATTTCCCGGCAACGGGGACAGCCGGTTTGGCTCTCTCTTTAGTCAGCGGATAGAGGCGCGATCCCTTTCCGCCTCCAAGAATCAATACTTCCGTCCTCTCAGTCACTGCATATGCATCCATTTTATTCGTTGACATTCTTAAAAGCCTCCTGAAGAACAAACCGCATTCCTAGTACATGAACTCATCTTACTCAATAAAAAAAGAATGCTTAACAATATCGTTTCTATTACTATAGCAGTTAACAAAAGTTTAAGCGAATTGAAAACGCTAGTTTTATTCAAATATCAATCTTTTAGAGACATTGATCCATTTCTTTAACTCTTGTTTATCCTTCAAAAATATCATCTTTATTCTTTTTTATAATGCAAGCAAGAACATGCACAACTCTCTGGAAATAAATAATTTTTTCTAACAGTATGATAATGAAGCAGCAAAAAGTCTACAGTCTAAAGTTAGTAAATATATCTGAAAAACGGACATATTCCAGGTAATGACTATCTATAGGATTTTTAGGATTACATCTTCTTTGAAATACCAAAAATCCCCTCACCCATAAGAGTGAAGGGATTTATAGATTCATGTCATGCAGTCGCAAAACACTATTGAACCGAGGCAGATCCATCCAATTCAACCGCAACCGTACAAACCACATCGTCGCATAATTCATCCGGCAGGATTATGCTCTTGGCGGAATCATCAAATTCAAGTTCCTTTTTGGTCTTCAGAAACCATGCCCTCTTGATCTTATTCTGGAGACCGGGTAGTTGCAAAGCCGCTCCCGGATGCGACTCCAGATGAATATAAAGCATCGAGCCTTTGGCTGTGCATTTACCCGCTGGCAGATTTTTGAAAGGCGACTTTTCCGTGCCATAGATGGACTCGCCATTCACCGCCATCCATGCGCCGATACCCTCCAACCTTTCCACCAGCCGCCGGGGAATCTCTCCCTCAGGATTAGGCCCAACATTCAATAGCAGGTTGCCGCCTCGGCTTACTATATCAACCAGCGCGCGGATCAATTCAGCGCTGCTCATCAGCGGTCCATCATCACGCTTATAACCCCACGACGAGCCTATGGTTAAACAGGCTTCCCAGGGAATCGATTTACGCTTTTCAAATTCCATGGGATTCTTGATTTCACTCATCTGTTCCCGCGTGTAAAAATCGCACAATAACGTGGCGCCGCGCTCATTCTTCCCGATGCGGTCATTTATCAAAGCGGATGGCTGCAACTGGCGGATCATTTCAATCAACTCGGCAGAGCGCCAGGTCTGCGCCGGATGATCCCATTCACCATCGAACCAGAGGCAGTCGATTGGGCCATAGTTTGTACAAAGTTCCCGAACCTGCCCGAACATATATTTGTCGATATACTTGGCCAGATCAGTCTTGAAATCAGGTTGATGCCAATCGAGCATTGAATAGTAAAATCCGATCTTCATATCCGCATCGCGGGCGGCGCCGATCAATTCGCGCACAAAATCACGCTTCGCCGGACGCTCTTGCGCGTCATAATCGGTCAAAGCGCTGTCGAACATACAAAAACCATCATGATGTTTTGAGGTGAATATGGTGTAGCGCATACCCGCTGATTTGGCGATATCCATCCACTGAGCCGCATCGAATTTGGTCGGTGCAAAGGCCTCAGCGAATTTCTCATATTCGCTTACCGGGATGCCTTCGTTCTTCATACTCCAGGAGACGTAATCTCCTTTTTTATTTTCGCCATGAACCGAATAAACGCCCCAGTGCACGAACATGCCGAATTTGGCTTGCTTAAACCACTCGCATCGCTTCTCACGTTCATCATCAAGACGCGCCTGCTTGGCCGCGGCGGCTTCGGTTGCTTTACGTTTTTGATACCCCTTGAGGTCGCCGCAATCGGGGATGCCGGGAGTCTCGTACCAGGACTCCAAATACTGAGTTAGCGTTCCGGGATAAACCACCCGCTTCAGATTCATCCAGGTAAGCTGATCGCCCACTGCATAGTACACATAGGTTTTTCCATCGAATTCAGCCACATCGGGATCAGAAGCATTGATGCCGTCATCGATAGCGTATGGCGACAATACTGGATTAGCCGCGCTACGCTCCCAACTGTGCAGATCCTTGGATCGGGTGATGTATGTCTCGAAATAATGCCTAGGAGAGCGGTTTTCAAGATACAACACATAGTAGTAGCCATTGGCGTAACGGATGCATGGACAGGCTGTATAGCGGTCAGTACCGAAGATGGCATCAGGAACTTTCGTCCAATTGTCTATATCCTCGGCAACCGCGAATTTAGTAGTAAACGCCGGATAGGTTCGGTCGTTGGATTCATAAGCCATTACAAAGCCATTGGGACCAACGCAAACCGAGCTGTTAAAAAGATGCTCATTCTCCTGTTGGACAACAACTTTGGATTCCCATTTTTTCAAATCGACGGACTTAAACATGGTCACGTCATTCCAGTTGTTATTCTCGAAGCGTGAAGCGAAGGCGTAGAAGACGCCCTCATGCACCAAGGCACATGCCAATCCATAACCTTCTGCAAAACGCGCCAGTTCTTCTCCTGTTTCAGCATCAGTCAACAGCAAGTAATAATCCGACTTAACTCCGCCGCTGCCGGGACGTACGCAATCCATGTGACATAAACGACCTTGCCAGACAAATGGCGCCAGTTCACACATGTCTTTGCTGATCAACTCCACATCCTGGGTAAGCGCCCCGGCAGTTGGAGCAGGCTGAGGCAAAATAGAGTCGAATATTTCTACCGGCCAATGCGCCAAACGATGGAAACCTTTAGGGACATCCTGGGTGAATTGCACATAGGCCTGCACTGCGCCTTTGGTGGTATATTGAATATCCTTGGCGCTGTCTTTATCCACCTTCACGCCGAAAACTTTGTATCCCATAAGGGTGCAGTCTTCCAGATCAACATGTACGTATTTGCCATTCTGGACGCTTTGGATAATTCCATCGGTCGGCGTGCCCTGGGGCTGAGAGAAATTGAGCGTAACCAGTCGGCAACGCTCAGCCTTTATGCGCATGTAGGTATGAAAACCATAATTGCCGCCTTTAAGCGAGCACTGCGGGCTGACCATGGCGCAATCTTCAAAATATATATCAGGACGATCCGGCATAGCAGGATTCTCCACCCGCACATAAGCCCCGGCCGTGTCGCCCCACTCGTCCAGCGACCACAGTTGACAACGGCGAAACACAATCGGTTCGTCAGTACGCGAAAGACAACTGGCCACCCCGCCTCCGAACGCCCGTCCGATGCTCACGCAATCCTCAACAATAATGGTGAAAGGTTCAATCCGGTTGGTGCAATCCCAAAACAGGCCGCCATCCGAACCGGTGACATAAAAATTCTTCAGTATCCAACGATCCCATATGATAGCGGAGAAGGTAGGATTGGTATGTTCTTTCGACCAACCTTCCTGGTTAGACCGGATCGGCCCCCACCAGTCATAACTCTTGAATCCCTTCATACATCCTGAATCGATCACCACCCGGCCAGATTTTCCAGAGCCATAGCGCCCATCCACATCACCGATCAGTTCGTTATAAGCGCCAGCCGCGCCGCTGAAGACAGGAGTAAGCATGGCCTCCATATACATATCAGGCCGGACGATGATGCGATGGCCGCCCTTATCATCGGGAATAGCGTCAAGCGCCGCCTGGATAGTATGATATGCCTTAACCCATGATGAGCCATCCTCATTGTTCCCCAGTTTTGATACATAGAAGGTGTCGCCATGCCCGGTATACTGCGGCGTAGGAGGCGCATGAAACTCAGCGCTTTGAACTTGAATTCCAACAGTAAAACAAAAAATCAAACCTGCAATAAATCGTTTCATCATCAAAAATCCTTCCCTTTAGGCGTCAAATCGTGCTGTTATGATTACCACTTATGAATACTGGGAAACCAAGTCCCCTCTCCCACCGGGAGAGGGCTAGGGTGAGGGGGAAATTTACAATCACCCATGCCAACTATCCACTCCCCTACAAACTCCACCCCTTACGATACTTCCGCCGCAAAAATTGATTGGCCTGTTGGTTATTAGTAAATCTCATCTTATCCGCATCCCACAACAGTTTTCCTTCACAGCGGAAGGCGGGAATCGCCAACAGAACGGTTTCGGTAAATGGCCCGGAATAATTAAAATTGGCGCCCGCCGGAGTTCCGCCTTTGCAGGCTTGAATCCAGTCTTTGTGATGTTCGCTGGCGCGTGGAATTACCGGCTCAGGATAGGTGAAATCCTTCATGCGCTCTTCTGGAACCAGATGGGGGGTCTGTCCATTGGGGCCGCAAACGATGCAACCTTTGTCGCCCACAAAATAAGAACCATTGGTTCCGCCCCACTCGAACACATTTTTCTCAACGCCTTTAGGACGCGGAGGTTCGATGCTGCCTTCATACCAGGTCACAGTCACTGGAGGCAATCCGTTGCGTTCTGGGAATTCATAATGAATAATGGCATTACTCGGCCCGGTCTGATCATTCTTACCCTCTTGCTGAACGCATTCCACGCTGGTCGGCGGTCCAAGTTGCAACGCCCAGTTAGCCGGATCAAGCAGATGGCACCCCATATCGCCCAAAGCGCCGCTGCCGAAATCCCACCAGCCCCGCCAGCTGCGTGGCGCATAACCGGGGTTATAAGCGCGTTCCGGCGCCGGCCCTAGCCACAGATCCCAGTCCAGATAATCCGGCGGCGTTTCCGCTTTAAGAGGTTGAGCGATACCCTGAGGCCATACCGTACCGGGGCGGTCTGTCCACGAATGAACTTCGCGCACCGGGCCAATCACTCCCGCCCATATCATTTCGCATAATTGACGGACGCCCTCGTCTGAGTGTCCCTGGATGCCCATTTGAGTTACAACTTTATATTTTTGAGCGGCTTCCGTCATGATCCGCGTTTCATAGACCGAGTGAGCCATCGGTTTTTGCACATAAACATGCTTGCCATGCGCCATGGCCGCCATAGCCGCTGGAGCGTGAATATGGTCTGGTGTAGAAATAGTCACGGCGTCAATACTCTTTTCTTTATCCAGCATAACGCGAAAGTCCTTGTATTGCCTAGCTTTAGGATGACGGTCAAATGTCCGCCCGGCGCGGTTCCAATCAACGTCGCACAGCGCGATAAAGTTCTCGCTCGCGCAATTTCCAACATCACTGCCGCCTTGGCCGCCAACGCCAATCCCCGCCAAATTAAGTTTTTCGTTTGGCGACCTGTAACCCATCCTGACTAGCGAGGGAATGCTGCTGGTTGCGCAGCCGCTCATCGCCGCTGCACTGCCCATCAAGAAAACTCGACGCGTAACATCTTTACATTTCATGACTTAAATACTCCCGTTCTTTATGAATTATTCCCCTGATTCACTTTCAAATACATGATTATAGAAAAAGAGATACTAGAGTGGTCAAATACATTCGATTTACGTTACTATTTTTATACATGGTTTTTAATGACTTTTTTATGCATCCTCTGGTAGGATTTATTTTAGAATAATTATCCGGATATGGGCATTCTATATTTTCCAATAATCCAATTAATTTAACATCTACACAAACATACTTGAAAATGAATTTGACTTAAAGAACTAGTATCCTTTATAATATATATTGGACTATTAAACCAGCGATACTTAATTCCACGGAAATGTGGAGAGAGGTACAGAAAAAATGACTCCAAAATCGAAATTGACATTTATCGGGATTCTGTTCATATCCTTTTTCTTACTAAACAACGCCCATAGCGACACTATCACCATGTCTAAAGGCGCTTTTGAAGGCCGCGTCCTGGAAAATTCTGAACAAGTACTGGTTTTAGAAACCGTTGCTGGTGAATTTGTGGTTATCAAAAAAAATCAAATCAAATCACTCACCAAAGAGCCGGAACCAGATTTTTATTACCGCCGGGGACGTTTCTATGAAGCTCAAGGCGAGGAAGAAAAATCTATTATAAATTACATTGAAGCGCTAACACTTGATCCTAATCATGAAAAATCACGCCAAAAAATACAAGATATCCAATATCGAAAAACAAAGCAGAAATGGGATTCCGGAATAAATAAAGCAGAAACCTTATTATCAAAAAAAGAATACAAACAAGCCTTGGAATCATATCAATCCGTACTTGATATGGAACCGGAAGATCGCCTGACTCGACAGATTATTCTTAAGATGAGCGACACGCATTCTCAAATCGCTTTTCTGTTCTATGACCATTGCGCCGATGAAGAAGCCATTCTGGAGTTGGCCAAAGCCGAAGAACTTAATCCCAACAGCGCTGAGATTTATTACGTCCTCGGTCGAATCCATGAAACAGACCGCAAGTTCGACTTGGCGCGGCTTGAATATGAAAGAGCCTTAGAGATTGATCCAAACCATGGACGCTCACGTTCTCAACTGGAAAAACTAATTATTGAACAACAAAAAAGATATTTTTGAGACGGTATTGTTAGCTCGGCGCTAAAAATCAGGCTGGTTGGAAATACCGGTATTATCCGAATCTCTCCAGATTATCAGTAACACCGGGTTTATTCATGCCTAGATTATTTATATATTTATATATTCTTTGCCATCTGATAATTATCCCGTGTTTCGCAGAAGATACGGGTATCCCTCCATTATTAGTTATTACCGAATTACGAACCATCGGCGAGCAATCTTCTCAAGCCGAAGCGCGGGCCTTCAGCGATTTCATCAGTAATGAGATCGAGAAAACTGGTTTATACCGCATTCTAAGCCGTTCATCCTTCAGCTCCATAATGAAAGCAAAATCATTTACATCTCTATGTTTCGACCTTCCCTGTTTTACAGAAATGGGGAAAAAAGTGGGCGCCGACGAACTGTTGGCCGGGCATATTAAGCGAAGAGGATCATCGCTCGAAATCACCCTGCGCCGCATTGACGTCAAAGAAGGAAGCATTTTGAAAACCATGACCCGTTCATCAACCGGACTCAGCGCATCCCAACTAATGGGATCCTGGGGAAGACGCTTGATCAGCGCTTCGTTCGATATTGAACTTAAAAAATTGATTCCTCCAGAAGGCGAAGAGCCAAATGCGGTTATGCCAAACCAACAGAAGGAAATCCTCAAATCCGTTACACAAAAATACCCCGGGATGATATATATCCCGGAGGGCATGGTCATAGTCGGCTCAAAATCTGGAGATCCATGCGAAAAACCACCCTATAAAATTAACCTTGAAGCGTTTTATATCGGAAAATACGAAGTAACTAATCAGGAATACCGGGATTTCGTCACCGAATCGGGTTATGCAGCGCCGCAACACTGGGAAGGGAACCAAATCCCACCCGGTCTTGAGAAGCATCCTGTTACCTGGGTCTCTTTTGAAGACGCTGAAGCATATTGCCTATGGAAAGGCGGTCGCCTACCCTCCGAAGCAGAATGGGAACGCGCAGCGCATGGCGCCCAACCCGCTCTTTATCCCTGGGGAGATGAGTTCGATCCAAATCGCGCAAATATATGGCAAGCGGGAAGACGCGGTACGGCGCCAGTCGGCAGTTACCCCCTTGGCGCAAGCCGTTTTGGAGTAGAAGATATGGCCGGGAACGTCTTCGAATGGGTCAATGACTTCTTTCATCCCTATCCCGGATCAAGAACCAGATTCAAGGAATCTGACAAACATAAGAGAATCCTGCGCGGCGGCTCCTGGAATTTCAACCAATATTACGCCCGCACCACTCACCGATTCCCCCGCATGGGCGGAGAAAAAAGCCGCTCCTATGGATTTAGATTAGCGCGGAATCCATAAATAGAGCGATTATAAACAAAAAATTACCTTAATATCGTTATGCGTAATTATACAGACATTTACAATTACGCACAAAAAAGCCATGATTCATACCAATATAAAGATTGTATTCTTGAGTTCTTTTTTACTCAGATAATCATTAGATTAAAGAAGGGATCATTAAAACCATGAAAAAACATTTTTACCAATGCCTCATCATCTCCTTGGCGCTTTGCTTTTTAGCGCCGCAAGCTATATCCCAAACTAAGGAATTCTCCGTCGGCGCCATCTTACCCTTAACTGGTGGTTGGAAAACCACAGGAATCGGCGCTAATGCGGCGCTCGAATTGGCGCAGGAACATATCGCAACATTTTTAACCCAACATGATTATAAAATGAACGTGGTTATCAAGGACAGCCAGAGTTCTCCTGCTCAAGCATTGGAAGAACTCAAAAACCTTCATGCGCAGGGCATCCGCGTAGTCGTTGGCCCCATGACCAGCGACGAAGCGGAAGCCATTGTTGATTACGCTAACGAGAACGATATTCTCCTGATAAGCCCCTCAAGTTCCTCCATGTCTCTCAGCCTGGAAGATAACTTATACCGGCTTGCTCCCAACGATGAGATTCAATCATTAATGCTTACGTTCTTTATGTATAATTACGATATCGATAATGTTATCCCGATATATATAGACGATAATTATGGAAAATCTTTGTATGAGCTTACTAAACTGCTGAATTCGTTTTTAGGCATTTACGATCATCCTGAACCATTTACATATACATCCGAAACAACCGATTTCAGCGATATTATACAAAAAGCCGAAGAAGCCATTGCCATAAATGATTACGCCTATCCAAATACATGCGTCTTTTTCATCGGCAACGAAGATCATCTCGCAAACCTGATTAAACAAATCCCTGAATTCAGTTCATTGCGTTACCTTAAATGGGTTGCCAACGAAGCGGTGATCGGCAGCCAGTCGCTTCTACAGGATGAAACTGTAGCGGATTTCGCATTTAGAACCGCTCTAACAGGAAACAGCCTCGATACCAGAAACATTTTTAAGGATCTCTACCTGGAAAGCATCTATCAACAGATAGCAGATAATCTTGGAGCGCAACCATCCTATTATTCATTGCTGGCTTATGATGCGCTTTGGCTGGCTTCACGTTTATATGACACAGGAATAAACGAGGTTGACTTTGAAACTCTACGCATGTCATTAATTCATAATGCAACTCATTTTTACGGTCTTCTTGGTCAAGCCAGGTTTGATGAAAATGGCGACAAAGACAATTTCACCTATGCTTTCATGCGAGCCGACAAATGGAATGACGCCAACCTATGGGATACCTATTCTTACACTACCTATGATAATGGCGATATTGACATGTCTAGTCGTGATTACGCCCATGATGGTTACCGCCCCTATGGCTACAACCCCCTTCTCTTTATTCCAGAAGAAAAGACAACCGTTAAAATCGGCGCCCTTATTCCACTGACTGGTTCTATTTCTTTTATTGGTTCAAGCGCCGAGAAATCTTTGCAAGCATCCTTAAAGAATATTAATCACCTCTTCAACGAGAAAGGGTATAACCTTGAATTTGAACTGGTTATCAAAGATACCCAAGCCGATCCTGATGTGGCTTTGCAGGAAGTTAAGAATCTTCAAAGCGAAGGCGTAGAGATCATCATCGGCCCATTCGCCAGTTCTTGCATATCCATCATGGAAGATTTTGTCGCTGAGAATAATCTCATCCTCATCAGCCCATCCAGCACAACAACATCTCTGGCAAAAGAGGACCATATCCTACGCTTGTCGCCTAATGATTTTTCCCATTCCGAAGCGATATTCGCCTACCTGGAAAAAAAGAATATTGATACTCTTATCGTACTGCACCGTGATGATACTTACGGACAGGATTTCTCTTCCCTCATCGCCCAATCATTCAATGGAGACCTGCTGGCCATAGAACCGTATCCAATTGATAGCAATGATTTTTCAAGCCAACTGCAAGCAATGGAGCAATCACTGAATCTTGGTAAGTTGGAAGACACCGCTATTTTAACTTTCGGATTCGGAGAATTGGCCGACTGTATCGGACAAATCCCCGCAGATAGCCTCTTGCGTAAGGTAAGATGGCTCGGTACGGAAGGTTTCGTAAACAATCAGACAGTCATTAATGATCCTCAGCTGGCCGAAATTGCTTCTAACATCCAACTGACCTGTTCCAACATTCCCGCAGGCAACATGATTTTCTCTGTTCAATCTCAAATCCTGCTGCATGACATGGCGGCGCTGAATGGCGAAACAATACCAGAACTAACCTCCGCCCATACCAATTCATACGACGCGCTATGGATTGCCGCTTGCCTATATCAATCAGTAGGTATTGAAAATCCCATTGCAGACGAATGGCAGTATTTCGAATACCGCTTCTTCGAAAACCTGCGCGGAAATATCAAAGGCGCCAGCGGACAACTTGCTTTCGATGAAAACGAAGATGCCTCCAATTATTTTTATGATTTCCGTTCGGTATTAAAGGATGAAAATGATGAATATGAGTGGAAGAAAACAGCTCTCTATTACGAGAACGATGAATTTGGTTCTTCACTGTTAATACTCAATAATTATTCAACCAGCGTTCAAAACTGGAGTTTATATTAAGACAACTATTTCTTCACAGAGCACTACAAAAAAGAGCGCCTTTCGGCGCTCTTTTTATTTTAGAGCGATTGTCAAAAATATGTTCGCCGCTTCGAATTTTGTCCATCAGTTCAAGTCCGTTCATCCAGGTCATTTTGATATCCATAACCACCAGATCAGGAGGTCTGATTCTACTCACGATACCCATGAAACAGGGCGTCGCATTTGCCGCAGATTGATGTTTGTTCGCAAAAGAACCTTTGTTCTTTAAGAGAATTCCATGCAGTGGTTATAGCATTTTCAGAATCGCCCAGGTCGCCGATAGAGTAATCGCGCAGGTTGCAGCATGGGGTTATAGCGCCATTGATAGTAATATAGACGCCGTCATCGGTGCGCAGGCAGGTTCGGTCAAAGTTTGTGGCAAGCCTCAGCAGCATATTCTGCTGATTCACGCTGCGTACTTTCACTCCACGCTCTTTCCCAAGGCAGATCAAATCAGTGATCATCTGTTGTTCATCTTTCCACTCAGGCCGTTTTAAGGCTTGATTTGGGTACTGTTGCATCCGAACCAGATTGATTGAGGCGACGGCATGTTGGGCGGCGAATTCTATCCACTCTTTCACATCATCATAGTTCTCATGCACCAACAGAGATTGGAGGGTTAGCGGCGTCGTTTCCACGAGCATTTCATTTGAACAATAGTCAATTAAATTACGCAACGCCTTGGGCGAAGGGGGATGAAGAATATCACGCCACTCATCCGACAATGATTGGCGTTCAGGCCATAGATCAACCGAGACGGTAATTCCCGCCAGGTTATGTTCAACGATTTTTCGTTGATTTTCTTGATTAAGCAGTATACCGTTAGTGGTAAAACGTATTTTGGCGGCTGGCCAGTGTTTTTGGCTCAGTTCAACCATCTCAAAAAACCGGCGGTGCATCAAAGGCTCTCCCCATCCAGTCAATACTAGATGTTTGGGCGGGGGATTATTTTGCACCAATTCTTCGAACAACCCGATAGGAAAATCTTCTTGAGAAATCTCACCAAATGAATGCGGACACATGGCGCAATTCAAATTACAGGCATTGGTAACCTCAATTTGTATCTCTTCCGGATAAGCGCTCCTGCGTTTGGTCAGCAGACGGAAGAATTTCTTTACATTATCAAGATGGTTTCTCATAAGATTATTGCACAATAACTTTATGCATCATTATTTAGCGCTACGGCGCGTCTGATCCCTCAGAAACAGGTTGGCGACCACCCGCAGATCATTTTTGATGGAAGACCAGGAGCGGTATGATTTTATTCGATGCCAGACTTGCGAAGGCCGCAGATAAAAACGGCGGTAAGCATAACGGCATAATTCCTGAAGCCGTTCGTTTGACATGTGCGGATAGGAAATCATGCTCTTGCCAAAGGGATTAATCTCATCCGAATCATTGATCAACAAACCTTCGCGCTGCGCCAGTTCATAAAACGGCGTTCCCTTAAAAGGCGTTGCCACTGAGAACATAACATTATGAACTTTCAAGCGTTCCATCTCGCGGATAGCGTGCATAATGTCTTCTTCGGTTTCGACAGAGGATGAACCGAACATGATGTTGATTTTGGGTTCGATCCGGTATTTTTTAAGCAGCGGTATCGCCGTATAAAATGTCTGCAAATCCAACCGCTTCTGAATCGCATCCAAAATCTTTTGCGACAAAGTTTCTATCCCGATATCAACGCTGATGCATCCCGCCCCGGATAATGCCGCAACCACCTCTTCGTCGACCAGAAAGTCCGGCCGGGAACAGATGCCCCATTGCAATCCCAGGTCTTGGATGCCCCCGCAAATTTCCAAGGTTCGTTTTTTACCGGCCAGAAACTGATCATCCATCACCATAACTGATCTGTATCCGGCTTCTTTAACCATCTTAAATTCGCCGATCACCCGCTCCGGACTGGCGTAGATCGGTCGGGGTTTAGGATCACTGCCTTTTTTACGCATATCCAATTCACGGGCGAAACTAACCGAATTGGGCACGCAATACGAGCATGGAAAAGGACAACCATGAGAAACCAGCATGGCGGCCACCGGCTGATGAGGAAATTTGGCGTTCAAGAAATGGGAAGAGAGTCGCTTTATAGTAGGATGCTGATGAAAATCATAAGGCAAATCTTCTATGGAAAGATAATCGTGCTTATGTGGATATGACTTAATTTCATCTTTTTCATATACATGCAGCCCATTTTTTGTTCCGTCTTTAAGATAAGCCAGAATATTCTTCTCTGGTTCACCAGTAAAAACCAGCAAGCGTTCATTATGGGCTAATGAATCGGCGCCATCCAGATATTCCATGGGGACGCGGGATGGCTCCGGCCCATGTATCAAGACCGGCGTATCAATTTCAGAAAGCAGTTTAGGCAGAAACGATAGATCAAGCGGCTTAGCCAAAATGACGGAATGCAAAATCAACGCTTTTGGTTGTAATGATTTGACCTTATCAATAAATTCATCTTCCGTCATATCATCCAATACGCCATTGACGATTTCCACAGTGAAACCATGCTTCTGCAAATAAGAGAGCATGTAGAAATTCGCCAGATCAGGCAGGGGATAAAGCATATAACTGCATCCCGCGAATCTTTCTGGAATATGACGTTTATCTTTTACTGGCGGTTCTATAAAGACGACGGGATTCATTTAACGCAATCCTCCGCTGTTGATCTGGCTGATATATCCTTTTGTTTATTCCTGGTGAAAACCGTTTTTGAAAGCGCCAACGCCGAGACGGCTATCCCCTTAATATATCGCGGCGAGGGATTGCGCAACATGCGTCCCATGTAATCCAATACTGTCCTGGGACGGAAATAGAAATCACGCAGAATCTTCTTCTGCCAACTCTGCAAATCTTCCGCAGTAAGACCATGAGGCACGAATACCGGAGTCAGTAAATTCATTTTAGTCCAGTCATCATCAAATTCCCCGAATTCATGGGCATTCCTGCTAAGTGGAGAACCGGGAAACGGAGTCATGCAGGATACGCTGATATCAGAGAAGGGAATCTGCTGCGTCAAATCATAAGTAGCCCGAAGCGTATCCAGCGTCTCTCCGGGATGTCCTACGATAAAAAATCCCTTGGCGGCGATGCCTGCAGCACGGGTATTTTGTATCCCCTGATGAATCTGCTCTATTGTTATGCCTTTATCTTCCTGATTCAGAATAGCCTGAGAACCGCTTTCCACTCCATAACTGATATGCCAGCATCCAGCGCGATTCATAGTTTTCAATAATTCCGGTTTGGCAAGATTCAACCGGCTGTTGCAGGCCCAGGTCATTCCCAGTTTTTTCTTGAGCAATAATTCACAGAAACGCAGCACGTTCCTGCTATTGAACATAAAAGTATCATCTTCAAAAGTTACGTCGCGGATGCCGAATCGGCTGTTCAGGTACTCAAATAACTCAACCATATATTCAGCCGAATGACTGCGTACCTTTTGTCCGAAAACGCTGGTGTCGCAAAAACTGCAATGGTAAGGACATCCCCTGGCGCTTACAAACGAAACCGATGGCATTTGCGCAACCTTAAAGAATCCGGGTGAATATGCATCAGGAAAATCTCGCAGAAGATCCCAGGCGGGGAAAGGCAGTGAATCCAGGTCTTTAAATTGCGGCGCGGGTGGAGTCTTTATCAATTCTCCCCCAGGTTCCAGAAACGCAATACCCGGAATAGAATCCATTGCCCGATTATTATCCCGTAGATAATCCAATATTTCGATAATCGTATGTTCACCCTCATGCAGAGCAACCAGGTCGAAATCGGCGCAGCGTCGCAACGTCTCTTCAGGTATTGCAGTTACATGAGGCCCACCGATGCCAATCAGCACATTGGGCCATTGTTTTTTAACAGATACTGCAACTCGTTCAGCCGATAGAATTGTTAGTGTTGTTGAGGTTATACCGATAAAACCAGGCGCCAGTTCACCTATGCGTGAAATGGTCTCATCAAGAGTTAAATTTTCAGCGGAGGCGTCGATCACGGCAACATCATAACCTGCTTCTCGGGCGATAGCCGCTAGTAATAAACAGGCCAGGCATGGCGTACAGTTCCCCGATGAGGCCAAAGAGCCATATCGTTCCTCTAAAGTGACGGGAGGAGTGATGAATACAATCATGGGTTTCGGGGATAAAACCATAGTGATTGAATTATTGCAGGATAGAACAGCGTAATCAACTTGTTAAAATATCAATTTGCGATTTCAACAAGTACATAAGTACCAAAAAATCATTATACGGTTAGATTCAAATGAGGCAATTTGTCCTCTGAAAAACATTGCCGCCAGTAAACAAATGTGAAAAAACAGGGCTTAAGGTCCGAAGACATGAAATTCGTTGAAATATTGCTCCAAAATCACTAAAACCTAATTATATTTGAGATATTCATATAATATGAAACCTATATTGGCAGCTAAACACATTCCCCCTTACCAAATCATTCCAAAATATTATTTTTTTGTTTCACAAAGGAATAAGATAATTTTTCACCAACACCTACTCACTCGCCTTCATAAACCATTAGGGGAAGGGAATACTATATAATATAATAAAATGAAATATTTTAGGCTTTATAAAAGAAAGTTTTATAATTTGAGATACTATTAGTAATAATTCGAAGTAAGAGACACATAGTAATATTAACTCGACTAATGGTTATAATTTCACCGGGCATGTACAATTAAAGGCCTGGAATCAAGCCGGAACCACTGGGTCAATGCGCTCGTGACAAAAGATAATTAAAGGAGAGCAGAGAGATGAAATTAGAAATAACCAGCCGAGGTCATGACTTATCCGACTTTTTGCAGAAATATATCGAGGAACGTATTCAAAAAATCGATAAATACACGCATGGCGATGGTGAAGCGCATGTGATACTAGAGCGTGGAACCAGCGGACAAATTGTAGAAATAACCGTTCATGCGCTCCATAAAAGT
The DNA here is from genome assembly GCA_963662285.2 of bacterium. Taxonomy (GTDB): domain Bacteria; phylum Hinthialibacterota; class Hinthialibacteria; order Hinthialibacterales; family Hinthialibacteraceae. The sequence goes on along the minus strand of CAXXMV010000002.1, from coordinate 458,571 downwards.
ATGCATGCCCGTGAAGAAGGTGAACATGTCCGCGAGTGCATCGACAAATCTATAGGAAAAATCGAATCTCAGATTCGTAAACATAAAGAAAAAATGATTGAAAGAAGGCCATAAACTATGCATCCATTGGAACGGATTAAACAGGCGGCGAAAGACAATCCACTGCGAATCGTATTACCCGAATCAACTGACGAACGCATGCTGCAAGCAGCTCGTCAAGCAACGGACGAGAAAATCGCCGTAGTACAGTTACTGGGCAACCCTGCGGAAATTCAAAAAGCCGCCGACGCAGAAAAAGTCTCTCTAGACGGCATTGAAATAGTCGATGTTGCAAATCATCCCAAAAAGAGTGAATGGGCCGAATATTTTGCCGAAAAACGCAAAAAGAAAGGTCTGACAGTCGAGCAGGCGCAGGAAATTTTAGCCGATCCTTTATTCTATGGCGCAATGATGGTTCATAAGGGTGAATCGGATGGCATGGTTGCAGGCGCGCTTAATGCTACAGGCAACGTAATTCGCGCATCCCTACAGATTATTGGCATGCAGCCGGGTATGAAGACCGTCTCCTCCTGTTTCTTGATGATCGTTCCCGATTGTGAATACGGCGAAGAAGGCGTACTGGTATATGGCGACTGCGGCGTTGTTCCAGATCCCAATGAAGAACAATTGGCTGATATCGCAGTAGCAACCGCTCAATCCACCCAGGCGCTGGTAGGTATAGAACCTGTTGTGGCCATGCTTTCATTCTCCACCTACGGCAGCGCCAAGCATCCTCTAGTTGATAAAGTTGTCAATGCAACCGCCATCGTTAAAGAGAAGCATCCCGAGCTTAAAATTGACGGCGAACTGCAAGCAGATGCAGCGATCATCGCAGCAATCGGCAAACGCAAGGCGCCAGACAGCACCGTAGCAGGCAAAGCCAATACTCTGATATTCCCAGACCTGAATGCAGGCAACATTTGCTATAAGATCACGGAACGCCTGGCCAAAGCCGAAGCTTATGGACCTTTGCTGCAAGGCTTGGCTCTTCCGGTCAACGATCTGTCACGTGGATGCAGCGCCAACGATATTTATAATTCAGTCGCAATAACATGCGTTCAGGCCCAGGCCGCGCAAGCCCGCGCCAATAGTTAATTCATTACATAAAACAATATTGCGCATGCAAAACACCTTTGAAAGGGAAAGGCAGATATGAAAGTCCTTGTATTAAATTGCGGAAGTTCATCCGTAAAATTCCAGTTGATTGAGACCGAAACCGAAACGGCTCTATTACGCGGTCAGGTTGAGAAGATAGGTTCATCGTCAGGCGTTCTCTCTTTTCGAGCAGAGGGTAATCGCGATTTCCGCGAAGTTCGGGAAGTCGTGGATCACAGCGAAGCTGTTGGTCTCGTGCTATCAATCCTCTGCCATCCTGAACAGGGCGTAATATCTTCTTTGAACGAGATCAACGCAGTAGGCCATCGCGTGGTTCATGGCGGCCAGAGTTTTTCGGAATCGGTCGTAATTACCGACAAGGTCATGGATGAGATCAAGTATTGCTGCCAATTCGCTCCTCTTCACAATCCTCATAACCTTAAAGGTATCGAAGCAGTCAAAGCCCCCTTGCCTTCGATGTTCCAGGTTGCCGTATTTGATACGGCGTTTCACCAGAAAATGCCCGCCAAAGCCTTCCTCTATGGATTGCCATACGCCCTTTATGAAAAACACGGCATTCGAAAATATGGTTTTCATGGAACATCACACCGCTTCGTAGCCCAGAAAGCAGCGGATATTTTGGGTAAGCCATTAAAAGACATGCGGATGATCACTTGCCACCTGGGTAATGGTTCCAGTATCACTGCTGTTAAAAACGGCTACTCCGTTGACACTTCCATGGGATTCACTCCATTGGAAGGTTTAATCATGGGGACGCGATGCGGTGATATCGATCCCGCCATTATCCCTTATTTGATGGAAGTCGAGAACCTGAATTGTAAACAAATCGACACCTTAATGAACAAAACAAGCGGTCTTTTAGGACTGACCGAAACATCTAACGACATGCGCGAAATAGAACAGGAAGCCGAAGAAGGCAGCGAACGGCATCAACTGGCGCTGGAAATGACAGCTTACCGCATCCGAAAATACGTTGGCGCATATGCCGCTGCGCTTGGCGGACTGGATTCCGTGGTCTTCACTGGTGGAATCGGAGAAAACTCAAGAACCATCCGCAAATTGGTCTTGGATAATTTAGACCACATGGGAATCGTGTTGGACGAAAAAAAGAACAAAGAGAATGCACAACTGATTTCCTCCGGTCATGTTAAAGTTCTCATAGTCCCAACCAATGAAGAACTGGCCATCGCACGAGACACCTCCGCGCTTTATGATTCAATGAAGAACCAATCTGAATCAATAGAATCGGATGAAGCATTACTGACGGACGACGAGAAGCGTAAACTGGTTCTTCTTTGGGCCAACAATCCCAATATCAATCACTACGAATTAGTGGCCTTATTCAACCAGGAAACCGGCAAAAAACTGGCGGTTGACGATATTAGCGGAGAATTGAAACACCTCGGCCTTATGAAAGAATAAGCATCACATCAATTAAACCTACATTCAACACATAATTCTTACGGCTAGGCTTGTTATTCAAGACTAGCCGTTTTGTATATAGAGCGATTCTTATGAGAACCGCTTTTTTTATAAAACAAATAATTATTCATGATTCCCATGATATAATATATATACAACAGGTCATTCGCAGTAATATATGCATATTATTATAGGGTAATCAGGCATACAAAACAGGAATATCATACTAATAATAAATTGACTTGGCGTTCTAAAGAATTACTATAGAAAAACATAGATTTATGAGATAGGATTTATTCATGCGTCAGAAAGCGCTCTTTGTAGTATTATAAAGATAAGCCATAAATCAATAAGCCGTTGAATAGAAAGATTGCCTTAAGCAGCCGACACTGATAATCAACTAGTTAAATAAGGAGCAATAATAGTGAAAACCCTAAACAAAGAATCAAGCGGTTGGCTTTTAGCTCGAGTATGGTTGAACGCAATGGAAGAAACCGCGCGCGATTTTCATGGGACATATCCCAAACCATTCTGTTCCCGCGCCTACGAACACGCAACCAGCGCATGGCTTAGGATTCTGCAGGATGAATATGGAATGGAAGTAAAAAAGACTCATAGTATTGTAGAAGCTATAGAGCACTATATTAATTTAGGCGTACAAGGAGGTTTATTTCAAGATCCCAGTTCCTTTCAGCTCAAGGAAATTAATCCCAATAAAGTAGAAATAACCATCCTGGTCTGTCCTTATAAAGAGAGTTGCAAATATTCAATAGATGAAGGTTTTTCGCACCGCGATTTAAGCTGCGCCCGAATCGGCTGTTTCGCCGCCGCCGTGAAAATTTTATCTGATATCCCCTGCACCTACGATGTATCAAGCGTTAACCGGGACAACAGGTGCTGCGGAATTATTGAGCGGTCTTAAAATATTTATGATTAGAAGCCCATTCTGGAGGAAACATCATGAAAAATCCTGACCTAGCGATCATGACATTAAAATCATCGCCATTTTGGAACGAACGTAGAGAATCAGCCTTTGCTCTAGGTAGATGCAATGAACCCAAAGCAAGAGAGACGCTGGTTAATGCTCTCAAAGATCAAGATGATGATGTGCTCCAAGCCGTGATTATTGCACTTGGCAATGTGGGTGAAGAAAAAGCCTTCGATCAAATGCTATTACCCAGGTATTTGAATCACCCTAATGCGCATATCCGGTGGGCGACGTTAAAAGCTCTTGGACAAATAGGCGAATTATGCTTTTCACCGGAAATCGCCGAGTTGACCAATGATGAAGAATGGATTGTTCGCAATGAGGCGCTGAAACTACTCCGCAATCAATCTAATTTTGTTTTGCAAAATCAGTCCGTCGAAACCGCACGGCAAATGGTCTGCCTTTTAACAACTCATAACCAGGAATTACGGAAAATTTTGATTGATACCTTTATGGGATTAGGTTCCACCATTAAACCAACTTTGCAGAATTTCTTAAAAACCGGCGGCCCTCAGATCAAAGCAGCCATGGCTTATATTCTGGGCAAATTAAAAGACAATGATTCGGTTACAGAACTGGTCAATCTGTTGAGTTGCTCAAACAATGATATCAAGAAAAATGCCATTGAAGCTTTAGGCTTGATTGGAGATGAATCGGCCATTCCAGCTCTGATAGAAGAATTTGGCGATTCCTCACGAAACATCCAACAACAAGCCATAGCAGCAGTATCTCAATTCGGAGAAACTGCGCTGCCTCATCTTCATGAAAAAATACGTTACTCTTCCAGAAAAACAATTAAGCAAAACACGCTCTTCGCGCTGACGAAAATTAAGCATGAATCATCCATACCTTATTTCATCGAACACCTTGGCAGCACTTATTTTATCGTGCGCCGGGCAGCTATTAATGGTTTAGTTCAATACCGCGATAAAGCTACAAACCAGATACTAAATGTAATCCAGAACCTAAAACTACCGATTATTTATGACTTGCTAAAACAATCAGAAAATGGCGCAACCATCAATATCCGCGTCCGCAGTATAAAAGCTTTAGGAGAACTCGCAGACCATCGAGCAGTACATCTGCTGAAGCGCCTTGCTGCCAACGAAGATTCAGCCATACAAAAGGCATCGTTGGACTCATTGGCCAGGATAGGTTGCGCCTGCTGGCAGCGTTGCGGCGCATTGGCGGTATTCAGAGAACTTCGAATCGCTCCAGACATCAATGTGATTATGGAACAGTTGGATGATGATTCCGAAAATGTCCGCTTACGAGCGATCCAGGTATTAGCCCACAGTAAAAATCAAGACGCTCTTCCCACTCTGCTGCAAACAGTATCGGACGATAGCAACATGAATTTACGGTATGAAGCATTGCGCGCCGCCGATGAGCTAGCGTCAGCTGATCCGCGAGTTATCAATGAAGCTGCAAAAGTATTGGATGACCCATCGGTTACCACCCAACTTAAAGCAGAGGCGGTTCGCGTGATCGGACGTTCATCAGAAGCAAGCCATATTGCTCCACTGATCGAATGCCTCAAGAATATAAGCTGGGAGGTCAGAAGAAATGCTGCACTGGCTTTGGGCAATATTGGAGAAACAACACTTCCATCATTACTTGATAGATTGGAAAGCAATGATGAGATAGAATTGGAATCTGTTATTCGAGCTATCGGAAATGTAGGATTATCAAATGCCATCCCCGCCATAATGAAAGCAGCCCAACGTTATACCGATAACGCGCATATACAATATGCAGCCAAAAAAGCGATTGCTGCTATCGAAGAGAAATAGTCCCAAAATCTATTAGAACAAACTGAATAATATGCGCTTAAGCGTTAGTTCAAAACTCCTGAAAAAGGGAACTTTGAACTAACGCGGGGTTATTATCGCGTTTTACAAGCCACCCTTACCACTACCTTTTCAAACTATCTCTCATGACAATTTACTCCCGCTATGATACATTTAACTAATCCTGTAATATACAATACAAATATACAAATACGTAAACTGGGAGAATGAATTTGACCTTGCTAAAAGAAAGTCTTCTTTCCCCGCTATATATTTTTAGAATATTGTTCTTAGCTCTAATATTATCCCATACATTTATTGGTCACACTGATATCGTCATCAACGAAATCATGACATCTACAGACCAAAAAGATGAGTTTGGGACTCCCTTAGAGTGGATCGAATTATACAATTCAGGCAATCAAGCCGAGAATCTATTAGGATATACTCTGACGGATGATCCTCTGGCGCCGGGCAAATGGATGTTTGGCGTAGTGGAATTACCGGCAAAAGGGTATTTCCGTGTTTGGGCGACAGGATATGATTTGCTCGATTACGGTAACTATCACACAAATTTCCGCCTGGATCGCGATGGAGAAATGCTGGCGCTGTTTTCTCCCGATAGCGTGGAATTAGACGTAATTAATTATCCTGCACAAAGAAAAGACGTCTCCTTTGGCCGGAAGCCGGATGGGTCGGAGGAATGGCGGTTCTTTAGCGAACCTACGCCAAATAAAGCCAATAATACCTTAGGAATAATCGGCTTTGCCGAAGCCCCGGATTTTTCAATAACTGGAGGAATATTCACCCAACCTGTCTCTCTTGAGTTAAATACTCAAGACCCGGACGCTGATATTCGTTACACCCTGGATGGATCAGAACCAATCCAATCAAGCAATCTATACAAATCTCCGCTATCAATTACACAAACCACATTAGTTAGATCACGGGTTTTCCACGAAGATTATCTGCCTAGCCCGATTGCGACTCATAGTTATATCTTCCGAGAGAAAATGACTCTGCCAATCTTATCGCTGGTAGCCGAACCTGATGATCTTTATAGTAGATCATCAGGAATTTACCAAAATCCAAACAACAGTGGTAGAACATGGGAAAGGCCAGTCTCCGTAGAATTCTTCACAATGGATGGGGAAAGGAAATTTCAGGAAGATTCTGGAATCCGCATTCATGGAGGCGCATCTCGCACCCGTTCTCCCAAAAAATCATTCAGGCTCTATTTCCGTTCTGAGTATGGCGCCAAACGCCTGGAATACCCTCTCTTTCCCAACGCGGGCGTAGATAAGATCAACCAGATCGTCATCCGTGGAGGTTTTAACGATACCTGGGGATACGACAACGCATCGCAACGTTATACGGCGATCTATGTCAGCGATCAGGTCGTACGCGATTTACATTTGGATATGAAACAACCCGCCAGCGATGGAATATTCGTAGAACTATACGTCAATGGCGAGAACTGGGGTATATATAATCCCTCTGAACGCATTGAAGAAGATTTCCTGGAACAACACAGCGGTATCGAAGGCTGGACTGTTGTGGCGGATGGCAGCGACGTTAAAGATGGCGATCCAAACCTGTGGAATGAGTTTACCCAATGGATTCTAAGAACCAATTTCTCAACATCCGCTGGATTAGAGGAATTTGACCAGAAAATCGACCGGGAAAGTTTCACTACATTCGTCATGCTCAATGTCTGGGTGCAAAACTATGACTGGCCCCACCACAACTGGCTTTGCGCACGGGAAAATGCGGATGATGGTAAATGGAAATTCTTCTCCTGGGATGTGGAATATTCCTTTGGTTCTGGATCAAGAGGTTACTCGGTTGATGTAGATGTTTACGATAGAGCATTAGGTGACAGCATTATCGGGCCGATTTTTTCAAAACTAGTAAAAAATCCAGACTATCAAGCCTATTACTGGCAAAGAGTTAACCATTATCTAGATACAGTTCTCAACGAAGAGCATGTGCTGGCCCGGCTCAACGCCCGGCTTGATGAGATCAAAGACTCCATCCCCTGGGAATCGGAAAAATGGGGGGAGAGAAAAGGCTCCGATCCTAAACGCACCCCGGAAGACTGGGAAGCCGCCGCCCAAATGGCGCGGGACTTCATTACCGCCCGCACGCCGATCTTCCTGCAACATACAATCAACACAGTAGGCCCAAAACCGGTTGCGGTATCCAACTGGCAATTATACTAAAGCGCTTATCGCATCCAGCAGGCCATCCAGCGAATAAGGTTTAGCCTCGACTGATGGTTCAAACCCATGGTCACGTAAGGTCTTGCTGGTCGATGGTCCTATAGAAGCAACTTTGAAGGTTACAGGGACAGAAGGATACCGGCGCATGATTCTTGCAAAATTAGACGCAGCTGATGAACTGAAAAACAATACCCAGTCAATCTCACCACGCTTATAATATTCCAGCATCCCGTCAGAAAATGCGTCCACCGCTTTATTGCGGTAAGCCGTCACCGCCGTAACCACGGCGCCATTTTCATGTAATAAATTCGGCAGCGAATCCCTGGCAATATCCGATAACGGCAATAGAAACTTTTTCCCGCTTACGTCATGCTTAACTTGGAATTCATAAAAAAAATTAATTCCAGTTGAGTTCCAGGCGACGAAATCCGCATGCACTCCATAAGTGGATAACGCTTCAGCTGTTGCTGGCCCGATGGCCGCAGTTTGCATACTCTCCAATTGCTGCGTATCAAACGATAATGTCGCCATCCGCTTAACAAAGAAATCAACGCTATGGGCGCTGGTGAAAAATATCCAATCAAAATCCCTAAGAGAGTTAATCGCGTCATCCAGGGCTGAGCAATCCAGGGGATCAAGCAGTTCAATCATAGGGCAGGATATAGCAATCCCCCCACGACGACTCACGGCTTCCGCCGCCGCCGAAAAGTCATTCTGACTTCGCGTGATTACTATGCGCTGGTTGCTGAGTTTCTCCATTTTGACCGTATCAAAAGTCCCAGAAGAAGATGTAGGGAGATGCCAAACTGGCTGAAGAGGTCCCAATCCCGCATACCCCAATCGGGATGCCATAATGTGGTCCAAATCAAACCACAGAGCACGCATATCCCCATAAAACGTAGAAATACAGTATCAATCCTTTTCCACAGGATCAACAACAAGGGTATCTCCAGCGGAACGCCCAAAAATGCCGCCCGGTGGTGAAAGTATAGTAGCATTTCCAAATGTTTGCCCGACATAAAAGTAAAGAATTGATTTTTAGCCCATATCCGTCCCCAGGGAACCAACCGCTCCAAACCGTTATCCGTCCCCATCAGGTCGAATCCCAAACTAAGGATAACAATGATCATAGTAAATCCGATAATGGGCAACAGCACCTCTTTGGGATCAAAATTTCGATTTTTATATAAAAGATAAATATACGCCGGAGCATAAAAAATAGCCAACATATGCGACAAACAAGCCAAAGCCAGAAACACGAAAGCAGGCCATACCTTCCACCGATTATCCAGCCAGCGTTGCACACCCAGAAAACTTAATATAAGAAAGGCATTGACCCAGGCGTAGTTTTCCACATGCCCGACCAGCACTATAAAAGAACCGCAGAGCACATTAATCAGAATGAATATAACATCGGAATTAATACGCCACAGAGCCATAACCGCAATGGCGCCGGCAAGGGAACTGCTGATAGAGATAGCGAACCAACCGCTTATTCCAAGTGGAGAAAAAAGAAAATAGATCAGACGATCAATCCACACCGCAAGCAAAGAGCGGTAATAGAGTGGAAATGGATACGCCTCGACATTCTCAACCAGCCCGGCCATAAACCATCCATCAGCCCCCCAGAAATGCTGATCGATAGATTCTGGCAGCATCCAGCGCAACGTAAAAAAGAAACTGGTTAGACCTAAGACAAGCAGAAGATCATGGCTGGTTCGTCGTATTCGCATATTGCACTATTCCCATGGAGAGGGGACATTCAGGTCGCGCAGGAATGCGGCGGCGTCTTCCGGTGCGGTGCATTCCACATGTGTTCCCATGCGCGAATACCAATCAATAAATCCGGGAGGCTGCGGCTGGAATTCTATATGCCAATGGAAAAACGAACTGTGCGATGCAGGGTAATGCCTGCGACGAGTGGGAACCGGAGCGGTATGCAACGACATCAATAATCCCCAACCGGGAATGGCTTGATCAAGCCGCGCCGCAATATCATGAATGGCCGCCGCCAATGAAGGCAAGCGCTCTTCAGGCTCATCGCTGAACTCGGCGGTATGCGCCTTGGGAAACAGATGCACCTCAAAAGGATATCGCGAAGCAAATGGACAATATGCAATATAATCGTCAGAATCGAGCACCAGGCGATCTTCATCGTCAGTCTCTTGCCGGATCATATCACAAAAAAGGCATCTATCCTTATAATCGAAATGAGACCGCGCCGCATCCAATTCGTTAGCCAATCCCAGGGGAACAATAGAACTGGCTATCAATTGCGAATGAGGATGTACTTTTAATTCAGTTTCGCCGCATCGCCATTGCCGGAAAACAGAGAAACAGTGCAGTCGTTGATCTTTACGTAGGTCGCGTATTCTTTCCTGCACCGCCCTCAACGACAACGCATACTGATACGGGCTTAGAGATAATATGGTATCTTCCGGATCAGGACTCTCGACGACTATCTCGTGCGCGCCGATGCCCCGCATAAGATCATACATCCCATGTCCTTCTCTATCTTCCTGGCCTTCCACCCGGTACATCGCGTATTTGTTGGCGATAACTCTGACCCGATGCTCTTCTCCATCCGGTAACGTAGCGTCAACGCTCCAAAGCACATGAACGCTGCCGGCTTCTGAGTCGCATAAGGCATTAGGCGAGGCTTTGGGCCATTCAGATTGTGGAATGGACAACAATTGCTCCCGTTCGGGCTGCTGGGTAAGCAACACCCAACCGCCATGATGAGGATCCCGGCGAAGTTGTGAATCGTTATTTTTCATAATATTTTCATCTTATTGAATTTTGAACCACGGCTCTAATTAAATCTATTGCTTGAATCTCTCTTATTTCTCTATAATTATCCTACCAGAATAATAAACTGAGTCTTCCCCAAAAGTATAGAAACACAGAACATACAAAAAGATTCACAATAATATAATTATGTCATTCAGGCCGATAGATAAAATATTTCGCTCCAATACTCTGCTCCAGCGCATACGATTTTTGCAGGACATCGATCATTTCCGGGGTAAAACGTTCTCTATCCCAGCGGGGATCAGACAGGTCAAAATGCAGTAAAACCTTGTTAAACTCCTGGTTCTCTATCCGGTTAAGCAAGGCGGTTTGATCCCAACGTCCTTCTTGAGCCAACTGAGTTAGAATAAACGGTTGAAAAACAGGGAGATGCCCCGCCACCAAAGCAATCCCCGCACGGTCAGATAACACCGGCCCTTCGACTTTCTCCAGGTCTTTCATCAACCTTTTACCGATCAAAGCATCCTTGGTAGTCGGCGTATAACCAAAAGACCGGGCGGAATTAGGCCAATGCCAGGTCGAACCAAGTTGCAGAACGCAGGCGCACAGAAATATCATCAATGGAATATTCCTTTTCGCCACGCAATCATTGTTTCCAGCGTACTCTTTGACCTCATCGAGATAAGAATAAATCAGACCCACGCCAACCGATGACGCCGCCGCCAAAGAAAGCAGATAATTTGGCGCCGAACCGATCTTGCCGCACAGCAGCGCTTCGCCGATGGCAAACAAGGTAAACCAAAAGAGCAATGGGCTGGTTCTATTACCTTCGCGATTTGATCCTGGATATTGAGTAAGGAAAATCAATAATGGAGCGCATCCCCAGACTGTATAAAGACTAAGCCATTGGTTAAAATAATAATATACGTCCCGCAGTCGAAAGGTATTCGCATTATAAATTACGAGATGACTCCATGCCCTCCCAGATGTAACCAGCAGCAATATCACGCCAATCACCAAACCTGATCCCAGCAATGCGCCGAAGTAAATATGCGCCGATTTACGGTTTTGCGTTGTTAACAGCGCCGCATAGATAGCCAGTGGGGCGGCGAAAAGAGTTTGTCTTGTAACTAACGATAGAATTATCAAAGGCAGCGCCATTTTCCAGGAACGCTTTTTTTCAAAGACCAGCAATGCCGCTATCGCCAGAACCACGCCCAAGGCGTCCACCCGTGCTAACGCGCCCCAGTTGTTGACATGATAGAAGGATAGATAAACCAACGCCGTTAATAGTGCGGCGGGTTTATTGCGCGTCAGCCTAAGCGTCCAAAATGCCAGCAATAGCGCTGTTAAACAGGTTGAAACCAGAGAAATTGCGCGCGGCCAATGGAAGTTCGGCGCCATAAAAGTAAAACCGGCCCCGATTAATGCCGGATATAGTGGAGGATAATTATCAACCAGATACGGTGGTTCTTCAAGTTTGGGATATAAGAAATGTCCCTCAGAGATACGCACGCCCTGATAGACCAGGTAGGCTTCGCTGTTATCGACGTCGAACGGATAAAGAACCTGACGTCCGCCATGATACAGGAATATTAACGCATAAAGGGCGCACCAACCGAATACTACAACGGTCAACCAGTAGGCCGCTCCACTGCTGCGGTTCTGCCAGGAACCGACAGTCAACCTTTCGCAGCCGATATGCGAATTCTCAGAAGAGTTAATATCCATCGCAGGATTATACCAATATTTATTTTTGAACTGCCTTGATGCCGGTCTTTATATGCTATAGGCGCTTCAACGATCCGCGCTTTATTGCGTTTGATATAAAACAGCGTCTCTTCAACTATTGAAGGTCCGGGAGAGATCATCGTATCCCAGGGCAGAGGTTCCAGAATTTCGCGCCGGTAAATCCGGTATCCTGAGGTCGGATCAGTATAATTCAATCCCAGAAACAATATTGAAAGAAAACGGGCGACTTTGCTGTTAAGTGTTCGAAACATCCCGAAACTTTCCGCTGAACCGCCTTCTATATAGCGGGAACCGATCACCAGGTCGACATTTTTGGCTATATCCAGCAGCCTGGGCAATTCATCGGGATCATGCGATGCATCAGCATCCATCTCCACAACGTATTGGCAATCCATGCGGGAGGCTTCACGCAAGCCGACGATCCCCGCCAAGCCGCGCCCACGCGGACCATCACGGTGAATGATGCGAAAGCGATCTTTATATTTTTGGGCGAGTTTGTCTCCAATATCGCCAGTTCCATCAGGAGAACTATCGTCCACCACCAGGATATACATGTCCAATCCCAGCCCGAATAAGCGCTCAACAACCAGGGCCAGGTTTTCCCGTTCGTTATATGTTGGTAAAAAAACTACAAGTTCCACGTTTACTCATGTTCGCTTCGGGCGAAGGCGAAGCTATAATAACTCTCTCGATAGTTAAATCCGGCATGAGTCCGCCGGGTCAAAATAAAACATGAATTCTATGACGAAACGGTATACAGTCTAAAATGGTTTTCTGACTACAATATTTTAAGATGTTCAAGGCTGACTCATATAAGATTGCGTAAGTTCCGTCTTGCATCCACTTTTTACCGGTTCATCATTCATAAGTGATATCCTATGAACAAATATTATTTTTCCAAGGTCTTACCAAGTAATTCCACATGCATATTAAAAAAGATGCATGATGCTCGAAATATTGTGTTTTCTCTTTTCCTGGCTGCGCTTTTTTTATCCGGCTGCGCCGCAAAAACTGAAAAACGCTCGTTGATAGCGGAAATAAACGGCAATCCCGTATATCTTGATGAATTAGAGATGCTGGGACGCATGGCGACCCAGAAGCAAGGTCTGGATTTCGATAGTCCAGCGGGACAGACTCATTACCACAGCATCGCGCCCAACCTATATAAGACGCTGACAACAATTTACGTATTGAAATATACCGCCGAGCAGGAGGGAATAGCGCCATCCCCCGAAGAACTGGATGCAGAATTCGTCCGCTATAAGGATACGCTGGAGAAGCAAGGTGGATATCAACAATTCATTGCAAGGATGGGAATCACTGAAGATAAATTCCGTCAGAGTATTAAAGATCACATGGCTATAAAAATCCTCGAAAAGCAGAAACTGGTTGATGCAGATGTCGAGGTCACCGAGCAGGATATCAGAGATTATTATAATAAAAACAAGAAAGATTTCACTTATCCATCACGCATGCGGGCCAGCCATATTTTTATAAAATCGCCTCTTTCCGATTCACCGGAAAAACGCCAGCAAGCCTGCATCCGGGCGGAACAGCTGCTGAAAATGATCGGCGACCAACCGGCCAAGACATTTGTCGGTTTGGCCAGAGAAAATTCTGATGATACTGCCACTGTTACGCGCGGCGGCGATATCGGCTTCTTCGACCGCACCGGCCCCGGTTCAGAACAATTCAAACAAGCCGCTTTCGCTTTGAAAGAAGGCCAACTGAGTGATATCGTCGAGACCGATGCTGGATTTCATATTATCTGGGCCACCGATCATGAACAATCACTTGAGGAAGCCCGTGCAACAATTAAAGAGATGCAAATTCGACATAAAAAAGCCGAGTATTTTGCGTTATGGCTTGAAGAAGCCACGGAAAAAATCGAAATCAAAAAGTATTTCAATCCCGATACGTTTGAAATTTCACAAGAAGAAATCAAATAATGTTATTAATCTAAGGCACGCAGTTGTATAAGAATATGGGTACTTCAGTTAACAAGAACTTTGATGAAGCACGGATTCTTGTCTTATCCATCAAAAGGTCTAATAATTCGATCCTTGAGAAATATTTGACGTTTTCATTTTCCGGTAATTTTTTTAGCAGTGAATCTTTGGGAATTGGCAAGAAAGATATATAGACTCTGGACCAATGATTGTTAATTCCATCTCCTGAAGTGACGCACCGCTGATATTCACCAACTTTTTTTAAGTGTTTAGATGTAAAATGATAGCCCGTAGATTCATTAAAAACTCTAATGGCTGCATCTTTATACTGCTCTTTATAACCTACATTTTCATTGAAATGCCCCCATTTATTGGCCTCATTACTTTTGTGCAGCAATACGCCGAAATGGTTTATAAGCAGAATATCCACCTCGCGATGAAGCAGCCCGGCTTTATGAATTTTCTTGCTTGGAAGAATTTCGATAACCTTATTTTTTTTGGAAATATGAGCCAGATTTTGCTTTACCATCTGCAATCTCCCCGATCATGAAATTTTTTAGTATACTATATATTTGCCTTTTGATGCCAATTTAATATAGAATAACAGTATTCGTTCATCCATAGAATTTTTGTTAGCAAATTCTATCAAAACGAGTATATCTAAAAGTACAAGAATCGATAAAGACGAGTAGGGCGGAAAATGAGAAATAATCAACATATACTGAACCACGCGCCAAAATGCCCCGGCGGCATTCTTTCCCGAAGAAATTTTCTTAAATATACTGCGGCGGCTGCGCTGATTACTCCAGCCCTTGCATCGCCCGGTTCTACCAAAGCAGCCGATGAGAATCAAAACATCCCCCGCGCTCCCGTCAGTATCGGATTTTGCAAAAGGTATGATTATGCGCAAGTCCGCCGTGCTTTATCGGTGATGCTGGATGACCTGGGAGATGTACGCAGGTTAGTTAAAAACAAATTCGTAACCATTAAGGTCAACCTGGTCAACACGTCTGAAGAAGACGTTGGCGGCATCCCTGTATACCTGTCAGTAACTACGCACCCCATAGTTGCGCAAGCCCTGGGAAGTTTGCTGGTAGACTATGGCGCCAGACAAATCACCTTCTGCGATCAGTTGCCTTTTCGCTTGCCCGATCAAGAAGCCTTCCTGGGCTATGGCTTCGATTTGGAGCAATTCAACCAAGCCATGGACGGCAAAGCGCGATTCGAGAATACCCGCAACCTCGGCCAATATAAAACCTATGCCCTGGTTAAGGTTGCCGGAGGCGGGGAAATCGCTTCAGCCTGGGAGGTCAATCAAACATACGTTAAAACTGACGTGTTGATATCACTGGGGAAGTTGAAAAGCCACGTATCCGGCGGAGTGACCATGGGGATGAAAAACCTGATCGGCGTCCCCCCCAGCAGTCTTTATGGAGATGATGTAAAAGATCAACCCGACGAAAACGCTATCGGCTACCGGGGCAGGACGGTTCACACCTGCGAAAGCAAACCGCTGACCTCAGTTGATACATATACCGGAAAATGGGTGGTTCAAGATCACGGCTACAACGTACCCCGCTTAATCGTCGACCTCAACGCAGCCTTTCCCATTGATTTGACAATAGTTGACGGCATCAGCACTATCCAGACTGCTGAAGGATGGTGGAATGGCTCTATGGTTTCGGTTACCCGGCCTGGATTGTTAATCGCTGGCCGTAATGCAGTTTGCACTGATGCAGTCAGCGCCGCCATCATGGGCTTTGATCCCAATGCAGCAGACCGTACTCATCCTTTCGCCAATGGAACCAACTATTTAGCCATGTCACGCCGCAAAGGAATGGGTGAAAACCGGATAAAAAATATTGAAATAGCCGGAGTTGATTTAGAATCGGCAAGATTTGAATATCAACCAACCTATCAAAGAGTTAATAGTTAATCATGTCCACTATAAAACCTACAAATTCAAAAGTTTGGCGAACAGCAGGGGGAGATAATTCCCGCCGGGGATTCTTTGATGGAGCACTAAATATTTCGCCTAAGCCAATACGGCGCTTAAAAGCCGCAGGATCGGTGCAAACTCCGGTAATCTTTGACCAGTTTGGCGCTGCCTTCATTACTGATATGGCCGGAGGAGTACAAGCCTATCGCCCCGAAGGCGAAGTAATTTGGAGCATTAGACTGGATAGTGGCATTTCAGCGGCGCCGGTATTGCAACCGGATGATAAAATACTTTTTATCGGTACGCATAGCGGCATAGTCTACGCCCTTGATGCTGCTAATGGTAAAGAAATTTGGCGCAAAGAGATTTCTAGCCAGCGCGACACACGCATCTTGTCTGATTTTTTATACAATCAAAAAAACAATACTATCGTATTAAATAGTTGGGGAGAAAAATTTTATGCTTTAAGCGCCCGAAATGGCGATGTAATCAACTCCTGGGACGCTGGCATCTCTCCATACGCTGGCGCCTGCGCCGCAAGCGATGGAACTCTCTACTGCTTACGCGCTGTTTGGGATAAGGGAATTCAATTTGTCAGTATAGATATTAACGGACAAGAGAAAATTCTCTTTCAGCATGATAAACAGAAAAAACCAGCGACGAGATTAACCGTCTCCGCAGAACCAGTGTTGGATGAGAACGAAGGAGTAATTTATTTCATAACCAACATAGATCAAAAGAGTTACCTCAATGCATGGTCAATCCAGCACGAGAAGATAATTTGGAAACGCAGTTTTGCTAAATATATCAACGCCACGCCAACTTTATTGAGTGATGGAAGCATTATCATCGCCGACCTGAATGGCGATGTGCATGCAATATCCAAGGGAAACACCCGCTTATACCGATATTCCACCGGCTGCGAGTATCTATTAAGCAGTTCCGTCAGCGACTCCAATGACAATGTTTATATCGGCGATCCACTGGGATTGATACACAAAATTGGAATTAACGGCATTGGCCAACCTTTTTATGAAACGGAACGTTCTATCCAGGCGAGACCCTCATTTGATGAAAAAGGACGTCTCTATATACCTGCAACTGACAAGTATATATATGTTTTTTAATATGATGATAAAATCTTTGCGTGATTTCATTAGTTAGTTATCAGCATCAAATCCCTGGAAATTTATTCTGATTTATAATAAAGTTGTAAATCTGAACATTATTTTAACAAACTAGATATCTATAAGAAGAAATTATTATACTCTTTTACTATATTCATACGAAAGAATATCTCCAAATACCATGACTATTCCAGGAAAACCTAAAGAAGAAGAACAAAAGCGCCAACTCTATGTTTGCGTGGATAAAGAAAGCCAAAAAACCTTTTTTGCATCTTTTATCGATCAAAGAGGTTCTTATCTTGATCTAAGTTCTTCGTGGAATACCTCTCGCGGGAAAGTAATATTTCTCATGCCCACGCCCGCTTCGTGGAATGGTGAACAGATATCCTCTACAGAGATAATGGAATCAAACACTTCATTTGAAGCGCATGTAAGCCGCGCTGAAAGCCGGGGTACATTTCAAGTAAGAGTTATTTCCGTCAATCAGCAGGATATTATCGAGGAAATGCGTCATGGCGCCCACCGGGACAACCTTATTCTTGAAAAATCTAAAGCAGGAATGATTGATATACTCAAACTCGGGGGACGGGTAAGCGTCGAATCCATGGGTCGAATTCAATCCGCATTAGGCGGTAATACAGGAAAGAAGAGACTGGTTTTACTAGACATGCGTGAACTAGTCACGATTCCAGGTTCTTGTCTTGGCGTTCTCCATAAAATCCTTACAGAAGAGATGGAAAAAGGCTTGGTAGTTTGTTTTCTAATTAAACCAGAGACTCGGATAGAAGAAGAGATTTCAGAATCACGAGTACACGATTTGGCTGAAATGCATGATGAATACGACACCGCCGTTGCATTTCTTCTACAATCTATCCTTGATTAAAGCAGTTCTATTTCACTCTAAGAAAAACTATGTAAAATACATATAACGATTGGCGATCGCCGCGGACAATCTGAATTCAGATGTCAAAGACGATATCTGGCTTACGATTATCGACGGGGGAATGCCCAATCCACGATTCACGATCATTTTTGAATTGGATAAAACCCGCTAATTCAAATGTTTACTAATTCGTGATATCTCAACAAGGGAGAGTTGCTCATGAGATTGGATTCCCAACGAGAGCAGGAAATGCGGGAACTAGCCCAAAAACTAGGATTCCCGGATATGGATCCATCATTACTGCATCTGGCTCTATGCCATAGTTCATACGCCAACGAAGAAGAAGATTGCGCCGATTTCGGCAACGAACGCCTGGAATTCCTGGGTGACGCCGTGGTTGGTTTCACCGTCACCGAATTGCTATACAATGGATATCCCAATTTGCGTGAAGGCCAGTTATCCAAGATAAAGTCAATAGTTGTGAGCAAGCGTATATTGTCGCAACTCACGGTTGAACTCGACATCGGTGAGAACCTTCTCTTGGGAAAAGGTGAAGAACAGACCGGAGGTCGTAACCGCTTTTCCATTTTAGGCAATTTATTCGAAAGCATTGTCGGAGCGATTCATCTGGCCTGCGGAATTGAAGCATCGAAAGAATTCGTCCGAAAACAATTAACCGATGAAATTGAAAAAGCAGTTCGGGGCGAGAGCATAATTGATTATAAATCTCAGCTTCAGGAACAAGTTCAAAAAGAATTTGGCGTATTGCCTTCTTATCGACTTTTATCAGCTGTTGGTCCAGACCACGACAAAGATTTCATCGTTGAAGTATTCATCCGGGACAAGCGCATTGGGCATGGAAAAGGGAAAAGTAAAAAAAGGGCTGAAAAAGCAGCTGCTTCTGACGCACTATCCACCCTGGCGTTAGACGAAGATTAAAGCAGGTCTAATTATTTTTAAATGGATAGAACAAGGTTTGATAGAACCATCCCCTCTTTAGTTTTACCTCGACTTGTGGTAAAGGATATTTGGATATCTAACCAATTAATATGCAAATACTCTAATGAAAATCCTACCTATTTACCTTCCCCATAAAGGCTGCCCCCATCAGTGCGTCTATTGCAACCAACCATTAGTAACAGGTGACGCGGAGCATAAAGACAACTGGCGCAATATGTTGGAATCTATCCCGCAACATTCCGACCAAAACTGGGAAATCGCCTTTTATGGCGGGACGTTCAGCGGCCAATCACAGGAAAAAATGGCAGAGTGCTTCGCCCTGGTCAATCCGTATATTAATAAGATCAATAATTGTTCAATCCGAATCTCAACCCGCCCGGACTGCGTATCAGATGCTACGCTTGAGTTTTTATGGGCTAATGGCGTACGAACCATCGAACTGGGCGCTGAATCATTCGATGACCACGTCCTGCAACGCAGTGGACGCGGCCATTCTGCAGATGATATACGGGACGCATGCCAAAGGATTATTGCTCACGGATTCATCCTGGGGCTTCATATAATGTGCGGCTTACCCGCACAATCAGAGTCTTCGTTCTATGAAACAGTTGATGAGACCGTTCAGCTGCACCCGGATTTAGTACGTATCTCGCCAACCCTGGTTCTGCATGGTACGCCTTTGGAAAAAATGCATCACCGCAACGATTATCAACCTATGACCATCGAACAGGCCATAACGCAGTGCAGCCATGCATACCGGTTATTCTTTAAAGCCGATATAACGATAGCCCGCATCGGCTTGGCACTATCTGACCAAGACGGCGACGGCGCCGACAAGGTTATCGCCGGTCCCTGGCATCCCGCATTACGCCATGAAATCGAATCACGCCTTGCCAGAGAAGCCATTACATCAATAATGAAAGATAGCAACCAGACGCAAATCATCATAAATCCCAAGGACATCTCAATCGTCTACGGTGCGGGAAAAAGCAATCTGCAATATTGGGCTGCACACCTGAACAGGAATATCAAGATCGGACGTGATGAAAATCAGCCCCGTCATAGTTTCAGCATTTCATCTAGAGAGCGATTTTCACTTTTCAGTATACCGGAGAATAAAACGTGAGCAGTAGTGGACGAATTTTAGCATTGGACGTAGGAACCAAACGCATCGGATTGGCTTTATCGGATGAATTGCGCATAACCGGGCAACCCTATGATACGCTTGAACCTGAATCTCATGATGATGCACTTGATAAAATGGAAGTCATCATTCAAAAAGAGAACGTTACTCTTGTAGTAGTAGGCATGCCGCGACGCCTTGATGGTTCATCCAGCGAAATGACGGACGAAGCCAAGACTCTGGCATCGAAAATCCGCGAAAGATTCAAAATAACCGTTCGCATGTGGGATGAACGCTACTCGACTCATGCCGCCCAGCGGGCGCTGCTTGAAGGCGACGTATCCCGTAAAAAACGTAAACAAGTGATCGACAAAACCGCCGCCGCATGGATTCTACAAGGCTTCCTGGACTCAGGTAGGGCGTAATGAAACCAAAGCAACCCATATTCACGCTTGCCTTAGCGATAATCATTCTTGGCGTCCTGTTATACGCCAATCCCTGGCTGCTATTGCCGACATTACATCTGCGGGCGCTGCTGTTGGGTCTGCTTCCACTTTTATCATTCTTTCCAATTGCCAACCTGTTGCTAGACCGGATTTCATCGAACCAATCACTTGATAATATTGAGCGCCTGATTTACGCCAGTTTTCTATCTCTGTGCCTGGCCAGCGCCTATGCGTTTATATTATTAACCATCCATCTGGCTTTCCCCTGGATGATCTACGGCTCATCTCTAATCTTAATTCTCGCCTCCTGGGGTTGGTGGCGCAACAGAATAATTGATTTAGCGAATTACAAACTTGATCTACAGAGCCTATCCCGCCTGGAACTCACCCTATTAACTGTCGTGTTATTACTTGGAATCATAGCCGCCGTTTTACCCCCAGTGGGGTATGATGCGCATGAATACCATCTCGCGGCGCCGGATCATTATATAAAAACAGGATCATGGGTTGCCTTTCCATATAATGTCTACGCCGCTTTTCCCATGAATACGGAATTGCTTTATATGTGGCCTCTGGCCTCGCGAAGCCCGGCTGGATGCACTGCCATAAATCTGCTATTCGCCTGCATTGCGGCTTTAGCGGTATGGAGGCTAGGCCGAATATGGGGCATACCTTCCAATAACCTGTTGGCGCCTCTTTTTTTTCTGGCTACCGGACTGACCCAGCGCCTGATAATCCAGGCCAACATTGATCTGGCATTAAGCGCCTCAGCCATAATATTACTGATGGCCTATGAGCGATACCGAACCGAAAAACGCCCGATAGATGCGGTAATGATGGCGGCTGCGTTGGGTTTCGCTTTTGGATCAAAATATATCGCTGCGCTATCCATCGGCTTGCCTTTCTGTGTAATGATATTATTTGATATAAAGAACACGCTTCAAAAACGCATATTTGTTCCATTATTCCTGATTTTATGCGGCGGCGTTGCGATCTTCCTGCCTTGGGCAATCCGTAATTGGTTTTTATATCAAAATCCTGTGTTCCCACTGCTTACGCCATACTTCGTAAATTCACCGGATTTCTTTTCCGAAATGTTCTCGCTGGTTCATGCGCCAAAATTAAGTTCCACATGGAACATTACATTGGATATAATGTCACTGCCATTTCAGAAAAGCCTTGCTCAATCCATCCCATTAGGATTCTCGGCATTATGGCTGCTGGGCATTCCATTGATTTGGAAAACTGCCAGAAACCACCCCATATACAGGTCAATAATATTCATGACCACAGCATATTGCGCCTGGTTCTTTTTGACGCAGAGAAATGACCGCTTCCTGGCATCGATCCTGCCCCTGATGGCACTGCTGGGCGGCTATGGAATTTATGTCCTATCCAGGGACGGCGCCGATATTGCTATTAGAGGTTTCGCTCTAGTAATAGCAGCCATACAAATTTTGGGCATCACAACCATAATACTAAAAGATGAAACCGCTGGTTATCTCGTCCAACCTATGCTGGAAGATATGTACCTGGCTAAAAGGGTTCCTCATTACAGAGCCATCGATTGGCTGAACCTGCAAAAAGAGGAAGGCCGCCGCGTTGGCCGGGTGTTATTCGTTGGAGAAGCGCAATCCTACGGAGCGCGTTTTGAAGCCATCGCGCCAACCGTATTCAACCACCATCCCCTGGAAAAAGGTTTGGATCGAACCATCACCCATATATTGTTCAACCAGTCAGAATTAAACCGTCTACGAAAATCCTATGGCCCCTACGGCTGGCCGCTAGGCGATTTTCTTCAACAATGGATGGATAAAAACCAAGCGCATCTACAAATGGTTTTCGACGCCTATCCAGATAATCCCGGACAAATTGTGGTCTATCAAATCGTTCGATAAGCAATAGAGCCGTATTTTCGTTTATAATCACATTTTCCCTCAAATTTATTCCTTTATCATTACAAGATGAATCCAATCTCAATTTACATTCATATCAAGTAATAAAATTGCTTTGCTACCCTTTTTCTGAAATTATCGTATAAAGGTTAAGATGCAATAAACAATTAGATGGAGCGCTCGTGAACGATTCATTGGAAAACAGGCTCATAGAGGGCTATCCCGGCGCATTCGAAGAACTCTTTGAACGCTACGCCGATTCACTAATGCGGCTTAGTTATATGCTTTTAGGCCAGGTGAACGACGCCGAAGATATCATACAAGAATCGCTTATTAGTTTTTTAGAGGCTTTACGCTCAGGCCGTTATAAACAAGAGCAGGGTACTCTTTCAGCGTATTTACGCCGTATTGTACGAAACCGCTGCATTGATCGTATGAAGAAAAAGGGCTTATTAACCGTATCGCTGCATCAAATTGCTCCAACGGTGGATGATGTCAACCAGGATGAAAAATGCCCATTAACACATTTACATGAAAAACGCATTCGTCAGACTATTGAATCTGAAATACAAAACATGCCTCCTCTGCAACGTACTGCAATTATAATGCGGCTTCTCGAAGAACAATCTCATCAACAAATTGCAAATACGCTTGAAATCACGATTGATCATGTAAAAAACTTACTGGGTCGCGCTAGGAAACGCCTGCGTGAATCCATTCAGCCGATTATAGAGGAACGAGTATCATGAATAGAGATTCTTTAACGCCATTCGAAGAGAAATTACGCGATAGCATCAACCAATGCGCTGTTTCTTACAATCGGGAATTGGCAAAAAAACGTTTTTTGAAAGAAGCCTCAGCGCGATTTTCAAAAAAAAACCGTTCTCCATTATCTGTTATTTCATGGTTATTTCACCCACAATTAACTTGGAGTCATACGGCAGCCTATACGCTGCTAATCTTCGTTATTATAGGCTTATTCTACATCGTTCAACCTGTGTCAGGACCAGTTCAATCAGTCCAATTCGTTTATGAATCCAACCAACAAGAAACGCAAGTTTCCCGCTTGTGGCTCAATGAATTACAAAGCGGGAATTTTGTTATGGTTCCCAAAGGAATTTCGGCCAAAATTCTTTTGAAAGACCAATCATTATTGAGCTGCTCACCAGAAACTCAGATCGCCGTCCGCTTTGGATCCGAGCGGAATATCTCACTGCAGGGAGGCGCGATCCGGGTGGAAGCCGCCAAAGATACTGAACGGCTGATGTTGGTTCAAACACCGTTTGGTAAAATTGAGGTGATAGGAACAGTGTTCAATATAAGACTAGATGAATAACGTCAGTAAAAACTAAATCAGGAGATAAATCATGTATAAATATAAAAGATTTTCCCCATATTATTCGTTGGTGATTGCGTTGTTGGTATTGTGTATTCATGGACTGTCTTTATGGGCTGCGCCGCCCAAGTCGATGACTATTTCAGTGGAATCCGGGGAAGTACAGTTTGTCAGTAACGATGGATTGATTAAAAAATCGATCAAAGCAGGCGAAGAAATCACGGTTGATTCCAGCAATATCATTGTCAACGCCAATGAACAGCCAGGCGAATCAGATGATCAATCGTCAACCATTGTCACCGAGCCGGAAACAGCCAATCTCATCCTGATGGTTCGTGATATGTCAGGTCAACCCTTATCAAACGAGCAAGTATTCATCCAAAATGGAGATGACGCACTTCAACAGTCGCTGGATAAAGATGGAACGCTTACTCTAAATAGGCTGAATGCAGTAAATACTACTGTTACTATCGCTAACAACAACACTACGTTTGGAAACCAGTTAGACTGCAATCTGACATCAGGTGACAACAGTCTTGAAATGCTGGTTGCCGTCAAAGCGGCATTACAACTCAATGTGATTAACCAGGATGAACAATCAGTAGTTGGAGCAAAAGTCACTATTACTCCAACCACTGATACGTTGCGCGTCGATGGCGCCGATTTGGAAGACCGTTCTACTAGCGAAAACGGCGGAGCATTATTCTCTCCTATCGCAGCGGGTAGTTATCTTGTCAGCGTAAGCGCTGCTGGATATTTGATCCATGAAGAAGCTGTTCATGTAGATGCCGAATTACAACCAGCGACTATGCATTTAAGAACCAAAGGACGGATTATCGTTTATGTGCAAAACGTAGAATCCGAACCAATTTTTTCCGCCAAAGTTACCTTGAAATCAAAACCCGGTACTGGAAGCATTATGATGATCAGCGAAACCAGCGATACTGCCGGTTTCACTACCTTCGAGGATGTTCCTCCTGGTGAATATGTGATTTATGCTGAGCATGTATGGTATACAAGCGGGGAAAAGTCACAATGTGAAATCAAACTTGTTAAAGACCGGCATGAAGTAACTCTGGCGTTGGAGAATAGAGAATATTCTGTTTCGGGGAGAGTCTTTGAGAAAGATAGCGGACAACCAGTCAGTGATATAAAAGTAATCGCATACGATATCGAAACTTTAAAAAACAAACAAGTATTTTGGAACTATGATAAAAAAAGGTATAACGTACCTCCAGACGCGCAAACAACAACTAATTCCGATGGTAGTTACCTTTTCAACTCGTTGGCGGGCGGTTCCTACGTTATTGCCATATATCCACATATCAATTACATAACTCAATCACCTTATTATTATAGAAAGGATTCAGATATATATGCAGAATATAAAAGGAATAGTATCTCTTGGCATGAGATTGCGCCCTTACTCTATTCAAAGATCAAACCGGAACCGAATCCGATTCTTATATTAGAAAATGAAACTCAGGTTGAAAATATAAACCTTTATTTAGAGAAATCATGGAGCGTTTCTGGGCGGGTTTGTTTGAGTGAAGGACAACCTTTACAAAAATGTGAAATTTTTATCTGGCGCGACGTAGAACATAATTACGCAAAAGTATATCCCAAAAATAAAATCGATCAGTCTCTTAAAACAGATAATGAAGGGCGCTTCAAACTGATATTGGATTATTATGTTTCGGATAATGAGTTTTACCTTCAATCCCATCATCCCTTGTATGGTGATTCAGGACAAATCGAGATAGATCCTTCTCTTGGAGAAGAAATTAAGAACATCGAGATTATATACGATCCCAAAACACTGGTTCAAGGTAAAGTAGTTGATTCTTCTGGGAAACCAATGGAAAACATCGGTGTTTATTTTCAGCCAAAAATTAAGCAGAAGGAAGATATATGGACAGTAACAGATGCGGAGGGTAAATATCAACGGGCGGTTATTTCTGGTGAATATAATATATATACCCAACAAAAGAAGGGTTACTATAGAGGGATAAAGAAGAATATAATCATTCAGCCAAACATTCCAGTGACTAATTTGGATTTTGTTCTGGAAGTTAATAATGATTACTTTGCCGGTGTGGTGGTAGATGAAAAAGAAAATCCTTTAAGCCGAATTCCGATACAAGGGATTTTGAAATCCAGGAGTAAAGATTATGATTACTGGGCTCATTCATGGACCGATGAGAATGGTCAATTTGTTCTGAATTTTGAAAATTCTTACAATGCATTTTTGGAAATTCCCCAAAAAGATGATTTTGAAAAAACCATCTTGTCAATTAGAGCAAAGGATGATTATTTTGCATTCAGTCAAGAATTTACTCAATGGGCTGCTAAAGATATTAAAATCGTCTTGAAAAAGTACAATGATGGCTATGCATCCATTGCTGGTACTGTTTTAGGGAATGATAACAATCCCATAAAAGACTATACAATATTTTTACTGCCGAGTAATCCAAGATTCGGAGATTACCTGGTTCAGAACGTTTCGCATCCCGAAGGAGCATTTCATTTTGACAAAATTGAAATTGCAGACGGTCCTTTCCTTTTATCTGTACGTACGGAAAATACGGCGCCGACATTATCCGAAGGTTTTACTCTTCAAAGGGATGAAGAAAAAACGATTGTTCTCACTCATGACACTCAATCATTTTCAATAAAAGGGCAGTTAATCTATGAGAGAACAATGTTAGATTATATAGACCCACCGTATGTTCTATTTGAAATAACAATGGATAATTTTAATATCCACGAAGACCGTTTGGGCATCAACAATTTAAACCGTGCTTTTCATAGAACGGAAATCGATCTAAAAGATGGTACTTTTTTATTAGAGCATGTTCCGGTAGAAGGAGGAATCATAAAAATCAAAGATGCCGGAGGATATGGTAAATTATTAACCACCATCCCCATCGCCCCCGGTCAACCGGGAGAAGTGCGTGATTTAGGCGTCATCAAGATCGAGGAACCAACCAAAGAGGATTCAAATTAACCGATTCATTCAAAATGGTATTAAGATACAGAAAGAGGCGGGATCGAAGAATCCCGCCTCTTTAACATATTCAGTATGATTTATGATTGAACATGCAGCCAATCATAATCAAGTTAATATCAGTCCAACACCTTAATTTTGATGTTCGTGAAAAGAACTACATCTGTTTTGTGGTGATTTTGCAGGGCGATATAACCGGCTTCGGGGAATGATTTATCTGGATCGGTCCAATCCATGGTTTTTTCGCCATTAACCCAGATCTGCAAACGATTGCCTTCGATGCGCACGCGTTGATGCATCCATTTACCTTCGTGAATCTGGAAGAAAGCTTCTGGTTTCCATTTGCCATCTTCAGTAACCAAAAGGGTGCCAGGATTTTTGCCATAGACGCCGCCGGTTGGATTTTTGATATCATAAGGATCAACCTGGACTTCATAACCTTGGGGGAATGAACCGCCGGATTTGATCCCGCGGACGAAAACGCCTGAGTTGCCCATGCGCGGGCTGGCCATAGGTGCATCTACATCAGGCACGCCGACGTCATAAGCGCATACATCCCAGGACAAATCAATATCTTTGTACTTTTTAGCGCTGAACAGGTGAGTCGCTCCCTTGGCGCTAAAAATGATGCCGTCGCTGGTAACGCTCCATTCGCCGGGGAAATTCTCGTCTCTTTCCCAACCTTTAAGCGTCTTGCCATCAAATAATAGTTCCCATCCATCCGCTTTTTCTTGATCTGTGAGGGTATTAAATGGTTTTGCAGGTGGATTGATTGCAGGATTGTATTTCTGCGCCATGGCAGGCGACGCAACCAACACTAGAGGAATCGCGAAAATCATTGCGATTGTTACGAATCTTTTCATCTTCATTCTCCATATGTTTAAGATTTTGTTGACGGAATAATCCGCCTGGAGTGATTAATATTAATCTGCTCACCTAAGGTAATTAAATACCCAGATTTCACAGAAAACCACCCTTATCATCATATAGCCAAATAAAAGGTTTGGTGTCTAGAGGCAGAAGCAATATTTTGTATTATATCAAACCATCTTGCTCCTTGCTAAACCTCTGGTATAGTAGAGAAGCCGTTAATAAACGACCTTCATCCGGGAAGGAATAACCATGAACAAATACATATTTCGACTCGTCCTGATCTCTTTATCGATAGCGATAACATTTGCCGCCTGCGCTCCAACGGATGCCACATTCCCGTCTAAATCTATAAATATCGTCGTGCCCTGGAAAGCCGGGGGGGGCACCGACGCTTTAGCCCGTTCTCTAGCCCAGGAAGCATCAAAAGTTTTCGGCGTCGCCGTCAATGTAATAAACCGAACTGGCGGCTCTGGTACCGTAGGTCATACCTACGGCATGAAAGCCCGGCCTGACGGTTACACCGTAACCATGATCACTTATGAACTTTGTTCTTACAAACCACTGGGAAGAGCTCCAATAGATGACACGGATTTCAAAGCGCTCATGCAATTAAACCAGGACCCGGCGGCCATAACCATTAAAGCTGATTCTGAATGGAAAACGTTGGATGATTTCTTGAAATACGCCAAAGCGCATCCTAAACAGATCACCATCGGCAATTCCGGACCTGGGGCAGTCTGGCATCTGGGCGCCGTAAAACTGGAAAAACTAACCGGGACGAAATTCACTCATATCCCACATGAAGGCGCCAGCCCGGCAGTCACTCAATTAGCAGGCGGGCATTTAAGCGCCGTAGCGGTCAGCCCGGCGGAAGTTTTACAATTCGTGCAATCCGGCGACTTGCGCTGTTTAGCAGTTATGTCAGACGAGCGATTCGCCAATCTTGCTAATGTCCCCACTTTCAAAGAACTAGGCCTTGATTTAGTACATGCCACCTGGCGGGGGCTGGCGGTTCCCAAAGACACTCCAGAGCCTATCGTTAATCAGTTAGAAGAAGGATTCAAGAAAGCCTTTGATGCTCCAGCATTCCAAGAGACGGCGCAGAAAATGATGCTTGGACTGCATTACCGGAATTCAGAAGATTTCGCAGCCTTCCTGCGCAGCGAGTCTCAATCAATAGCTGAACTGATTGAAGGACTCGATTTGTAATACCAATGGTATGAATACAATTAATAATCAACCAATAAAACCAAACACTGATCAAGACATAGTTCAACCCTGGGCGGATATTATTATCGGAGCATTACTGCTGACTATGGCTCTGACCGCCTATATCAGCAGCGGCGCCTTTGCGCGGGAAGAGTTAAACTTCGGGCCGCAATTTTACCCCCGCTTGCTATCATGCTTCATGGGGCCATTGAGCATAATTCTCATAGTGCGCGGTATAAGTATTAAATGGCGGCATCATACATCCAGCGAAGCACATATCGCCGGACAAAAAAACAAGCGTTTAGCGCTAATAACATTTATAACGCTGGCATTGTACGCAGCAGGCATACCCGTTCTTGGTTATATTGCAGCCACTCTGCTATTTCTATCCGTCACCATTGTAATGCTTGGCGAACGCAGACCATTGCGCATTGCAGTGTGGACTATCAGCGTTACCTTCGCATTATATTTCGTATTCCAACGCATATTAAACGTTCCTTTACCGGGGTGGTTCGGTTCATAATGGATTCAATAATTTCCAATTTTCTACTTGCTTTCAGTCCATCCATGCTATGTCTGGTTTTTTCGGGCGTTGCGCTAGGCATCCTGTTCGGCGCCTTGCCGGGGCTAACCGCAACTATGGGCGTGACGCTGCTGCTACCGTTCACCCTAAGCCTGGGATTGGACGCCCAATCGAGCATGGCCATGCTGATCGGCATCTACGTTGGCGCTATCTATGGCGGTTCAATCGCCGCTATTCTGATCTGCACGCCAGGCACTCCAGCCGCCGCCGCAACCGTGCTCGACGGCTTCCCCATGACCCAACGGGGAGAGGCGGGGCACGCTATCGCCCTGGCCGCATGCGCTAGCTTCACCGGAGGAATGATCAGCGCTATTACGCTTACTCTGTTCAGCCCGCTGCTATCGAGCTTTGCGCTTAGGTTCAGTTATCCAGAATATTTCGCCCTGGCCATATTCGGCTTGAGCATGATCGTAACTATATCCAGTAAGGATATTCTAAAGGGAGTACTATCAGGTTTCTTTGGATTGTTGATCGCCACAATTGGTCTTGATCCAATTGCGGGGATTCCACGTTTCAGTTTTGGTCAACCGAATTTATATGATGGATTAGGTTTCATTCCAGTATTAATCGGACTCTTCGCCTTCGCCCAGGTTTTTTATGAAATATCGCAGGGATGGAGTAGAGAAGGTAAAACCGAAAGCCCCCGCTTCTCGCTTCCGTCATGGCAGGAGTTTAAGGAATATAAATTCACTCTGCTGCGCTCTGGATTAATCGGAACCTTTATCGGAAGCCTGCCCGGCGCGGGCTGCGATATCGCGGCATTCGTAAGTTACAACGAAGCCAAACGCATAGATAAACATCCAGAAAGATTCGGACAGGGAGAACCCAAAGGCATAATCGCCGCCGAAGCGGCCAATAACGGCGCCACTGGCGGCGCCATGATCCCTATGTTGACCCTGGGCGTTCCCGGTGATGCAGTAACCGCCGTCATGCTCAGCGCGTTGGTAGTACAGGGCTTGCAACCCGGCCCCATGTTGTTTCAAGAGCATCCCGAAGTGGTTTATCCGATCTTCGGCGCCATGATGCTGGCCAATATCGCCATGCTGACCATCGGACTGTTATCCGTGCGGGTGATCGCCCGCATCATCCTGGTCGATAAACGCGTACTATTACCCATCATTTGCGTACTCAGCGTAATCGGCGCCTATGCGCTGCAATTCAGTATGTTCGATGTATGGGTGGCTATCGCCATGGGCGCTGTGGGTTATGGCATGAAGCGCTATGGATTCCCGGCCTCGCCAGTCGTGTTAGCCATGATCCTTGGCCCAATGGCCGAACGGAACTTGCGTCAGGCGTTATTGTTGCCAGATGCCAACAGCCTGATGTTTTTAAGCCGCCCCATCTCGGCAGTTTTATTAATCCTGGCAACCATAACAATAGCTTTCGGGTTTTTACGTCGGCCATCACTTAATGTTGAGGGTGAATAATCCTACCCATCACTATCCGCTTTGTCCAATGCATATTGAACGCCATCCAGTGGATTGCCCTGTGGATCATATAGTTCAAAATAGAATCCCCACGGACCGACCTGTTCACTGACTTTGACCACTACATGGTTCCATCCTTGATAAATGCGGTGCGGTATAATCACGCCTCCCGGTTTGAGGCGCCCGATATTCCGCTTGGCGTATACAGGTTGATAATTCATAAAGAGTTTCAAGTCTCCATTGCAGCCAATCCTGAAATTGACTACCTGTTCACGCGGCGAATATATACTGGTGTATGCATAAGCCGTAGCATTATCATTTGGTTGAAGCACTGAGTCGAAGTTTACGTAACCATCAGCGAATTCATGTTCCGTCCAACCGACTTCGCCGCCTAAACCGGAGTAAGTCTCTTTAGTCTGAATGTTATGCTCCGGAGGCTTAATATTACCAAATCCCTCGCCCCTGGCATTTGCAAACGGCCCGACAATCAGCCAGCGTTTAATAAAATCATGCCCGATGGAAACCGGGACGACCCTACGGAAGGGATATCCTTTCCAGGCGCCGCTGAAAACGACGTCAAAGGTATACCGTTTCTTCCACAATCCAACTGAAGAATCAACCGAGAAGAGAAAGCCTCTTTCTGTTTGAGCATTTGTACGGTCATCAAACTCGATATCGCCATGCGCCACTGAACTCCAACCCTCAGGAATGTCTAAATTCACCCGCGCCCGTATGGGAGACTTCTGTGGATTGTTCATACGAACATTCACTGCAAAAGTCTGGCTGCCGGAAATAATTTCACTAGCTGATACAGCGATATCCACTGGAACGAAATACCCCGTCAGTTCAGAAGCCAGAACCGGATCAAGCCCCAATCCCTGAATAAATTCCATGTATTCCGTCCTCACTTGGTTGAAACGTTCGATATCTTCATTCAACGAATCTCCTGTTTCATCCAGTTCGGGGAATTTAAGTTGTTCGACAACATCTGTGGGAATAACGTCTATCCTGACTCCGCGCTGGATTATATCCTGCTGAACCAGCCGGTTGACTTCTTCCTGAAGAATCCAAAGTTTATTCTTTAACTTTTCCACTCCAGAAATGTCGGATATCTTCACCACAGTTTCCTGACACCCTTTAGCCGCCATACTTAGGACGGAACTCTCTTCAGCCGAGACAAGGCTCAAAGGCAGAAGCATCGGGATCGGATCAGCGGAAGGAACCGCAAACGGGCGTTGCTGGCCATTGATGAAAACTGCATATTGTTTATTGTCGGCTGGATTAGCAAGTTCGACGGAGACAAGTTGTCGCTCTTGAATAAGATTGGTCATATAAAACGAAACGCCCGGCAGCGCCAGAACGTTTTTTTCAATGCGGCATTTAATTCCATAATTCTTAATATCACGCGTCTGTACATCGACCAACAACCGGGGGCCGTCTTTCGGACTCAATAATAGTGAGAGGACATCGCCTTTTTTCACTCGCAGCACCGGCTGAAAACCGAACACGCGCAATGATTCACGGGAGAAATCCTGTCCGACCAATGATTTTCCATTGTGGTGAACCAGCAATATCATCTGGTTGGCATCAACGTTCCCAGGTAAAGCAAAAGCAATTTGCTGCAGGTTGAACTCTTTCTTGTCGGGGACGCGATCAAATTCAATTTCACATTGCATCTGCCCGGACAGCGATGAACGGCTATAACGCAGTTCGCCGGAATAGAGCGGGGTTGAGAAGGGAGCGGCGAATGATTGCGACGCTGCGGGAAGGCTTGGACCTACAATCAGACAGTGACGATGCATATCAACGCTCAAGCCTTGCAAAGAAGCAGTAACCGACCATAGTCCAGTATCTTTTTGAGAAAATAATTCTGGAGTGTTTGATTTCATCTGAAGCAAGCGAAATGCTGAATCGTAAAAACCGTTACGCACTAACAGCGATCCGGTAGACGCCGCGGCGAATCCATAGCGCCAGCCCGGTTCAGCCAATGGTCCAAAAACAAATGAACCGGCATTGCTATCCACCGCATTAATGCGGTTGGCCAAAGTCTGCGTCATCCGGAATACTCGATCCGCTGGAAACAACTTGTCCCATCCCTGCTGCGATGCATACCATTCGCCGCACAGAAGACCAGGGATGCTATTACCGCTATCCAATGCGCTTGGACGGGCAGGATCAAAAAATGCGTTATAGGCGTATCCATTCCACAACTGACTGTTCAGATTACGACTGATTATTTCACCATGCTTCCTACACCAGTTCTGGAACTCCAGATCGCCGTATATCTGTTCTAATTCTTCTCCAACCCGAAATGCCGCAAGCGCCAGATTCCCGGAAAACAATGATGTCACGCCATCTTTCCCCCACCGCCATAGCGACGCCCCATCAGGAACGGAATCCTGGTTAGCATCGCGATACATCAGCCAACGCAAAGCATAACGCGCATGTTGATGCATATCATCCAGAAATTCACGGTCTCCCGTCCAAAGAAAGTATTGATAAACCAACAAGACGAAAGCAGATGTTGAATCCGGTCTGCCGATAAAACCGCCTGATATATTGCCATTCTCGACAAGACCATACAAATTACCAACGGCCGATGGAACTTCGCCATCCGCCAATTGACAATTGGCCATAAGGCGCAATTCAGAACGTAGTAATTCCGGGTAACATTGCAACATAAAAAGCGAATCAACCAGGCGCTCTTCCGGCGAACCAAGATTCCCCGGATATTGAGGATCGCGAGTTAATAACGAGAAACGGCCATCATTGAGATACAGTCCATCCCACGACAGCGCCGCCATACCGTTCAGCATACGGTTTACCAACCAGCCGGGCAGCGAAGAATTGAGATAACTATCACGCCACGCCTGCGCTTGATCCGCAAGTTCAGGCCAATACTTACCAAAAACGCCGATAACCTTATCAAGCGATTTCCACTGCGAAGCGTAATATACGCCATGATCTACGCCATCAAGACTAACCTGATGGGGCATATACCAGCCAAGGATAAACACAAAATCCCGCGACTCGCCGGGAGGAATTGACTGAGTCGATGCAACAGCTGCTGCGGGTCGATTAAAACCGGCGCCAGCATAATCGAACGCGGCGTCTTTGGTTTTCTTCACTTTATCCGCATCATTAAGGAACAACCAAAAAGCCGTAGGGTCGGATTCAGGATGCCAGATAGGAAGGATTGATGCTTTTTCTTTATTACTTGACTGATAAACCAGCGCATGTTCTCCCAGAGTATTTTGGGCGAATCCCTCCACCGCAGCTGGTTCGAATTGATACTGGACGCCCGACATACGGCTGCCGCTATATATATGGTGCTTCATTTTCCCCGCAAGATCGATAGTCTCTTGAGTTGTTCCGCCTAATCCAATCAGGTTGCGCCATGACATGGCCAACGAAACCTCATGTTGACGTTTATCTGGATTCTGCACCGAAAATTTGAATGCTATAGCCGGATAACATGAATCATCCAGGTTGCCGGGAAGGACAGAATTAAAAGTTCTTAGAGAAACTGAAACCGGAAGTTGTTGATCTTTATAATCAATCCGCGCGAAAGGAAATTCACCTTTTAGGCTAACCTCATCAATGCAATTTGAATCATCATCGTTCACGTATAATTGCTTGACAATAGACTCTTTTCCACTTTTAACCGCGATTGCAGCAAAACAACCATTCTCATCGTTTATGGGTTTTAACTGGTTATGGTTAATAGTGATATTGGCCAATCTTCCATTTGACTGAATTTCGATTTTCCCTGTTCCAATTCCGCCTAAAACAGCATTTTCTACATCCGCAAATGCGCATATTGAAGCGCAAAGAATTAGAACATTGATCCCGGTCGACAACAAATAACGCATTGATTGATAATCCTTTATTTAGTTTTCCAGTCAGCGCCGGATACTGAATATCCCGTAGGACGATAGACATCCACGCGAATACGGCTAAGAGCATCTATTTTGGGCCATTCAATTTTGACTTGATGTCTGGTTCCCGGCGAGATATCAGGCAAAACTTTTTTTCCGGTTCCTAAAGGCAGATCATTAGAATCATAAGCCACCCATGTTAATAAATATCCACGAAGAGTGTACGCCGGAAGATCGTTTTCCAATGAACGGGTCAATATTTCAACCGAAGCGCTGGTCTTGGAATCCATTGTCCGGGGATCGCTGATGGAGATGGAACGAATAGGAGACGATTCACGCTTCAGCGCTTCCCAGGATGGTTTTCTTCTACCCTGAAGATCGACTACTCCATGAACGCGCTGCTGAAACGATCCTTGTCCTTTATCTCCAATATGGGTGCGATAATCGTTATAATCAAAGAAGATGGCGCCCGCTACAAGTGGTGATTTACGATAGACGTCCGTATGGGTTTTTAATATCTCAATACGCCGCTCGTCGCTGGTTGGATTTTTGGGATCACATTCACAAAGACCATATTCAGACACAATCAACGATTTACCGGGATAAGCCTTGGCGATTTTTTCCAGGTTAGATTCAGCGTCTCGAACCGATCCACCATACCAGGATTCGTAATAATCATTCCATTCCAAAAAATCCAGTAACTTAGAAGCATCTTCCCCGTGATTATTTTGCAGCGAATTTGATGCATAAGTCAAAGGCCGATAGGGATCAATCTCCCGCGCCAGAGTAATGCCGTCACTAATAAACTTATGGGCCGCCTTGCTCTGGCCGCCAATTTCATTGCAAAGCCCCCAAGCATATATAGAGGGATGATTGTAATGAGGTTCAATCATTTCCCGAGTATGCATCGACTGGATGCCAGAGAAATCTCCTTCCATGGTTTTACCTCCCCAAGAAGGAACTTCTTCCTGTACTAGCATTCCATTGTTATCGCAGAATTCGAAAACCGATTGATCCTGCTGCCAATGAAATCGGGTGATAATGCAATTAAGTTCTTTCATATCAGCCAGGATATCACGCATAAATCGGGGAGACTCGGCCATACCATAGCGCGGATCGCTGCCCGGCATCCATTCGACGCCCATAAGGCGCATAGCTTCTCCATTAAGAAAGATAAAACCATCTTTTAATTCAATGGAACGGACGCCAAAACGGGTTTCGCGTTGATGTATTATTTCACCGCCTGCAAGCAAACGAACCACCATACGGTAAAGTCTTGGTTGATCAAAATGCCATAATATTGGCGATTGAATAACTTGAGCAATATTAGCTGATAGCATCCCCGGAGTAGTTTCGTCGAACGCGACCTGAGAAGAAGACTGAATATTGCCTAACGGGTTAAAAACAGAAACAAACAAAGAATAGGATCGACTGTCGCCAATAGGAGTGATAGACTTAATACGCGCATCAAGTTTGGCTGAAGAGTTATCTTGATTCGGGATAGATTGAACCATAATACTCTCAATATATGCGCGAGGTAATATTTTAAGACGAACGCTGCGGATAATCCCTCCATCCGCCGCCCAATCAGATGAACGCAAATAAGGCAAAGCCTTTTTAGAAAACTGGTTATCAACCCTAACCGTGATTATATTATCGCCGCTATGATTCCAAAATTCCGTTATAGAAAATGCGAATGGAGTCCAACCACTGCCGATATGGTCGCCTATCTTCTTTCCATTTACCCAAACCATAGTATCACGATATACAGCATCAAATTCTAACCGGATTATTTTTTCTCGCCAGGATAAATCCCCCGCTACCGTCCGGCTATACCAGGCGACTCCATAATAATCTTCTTTCCCGGATTCAACCTGCCAGGTATGAGGGATAGTTACATGCTCCCATGACGACAGGTCATGCTGTGTATTAAACCATTTATCGCTTAATCCTTTATCTGTCTGGTCGAGCTTAAAAAGCCAATCACCATCCAAAGAGTACTCTTGTTCAGCAGTGCACGATCCTATGGAAATGAATGATAATATTGAAAAAATCGCAAATACCCTTAATAAATAATTGAGTTTCAACTTTTTAATTGAGTGTGAATAAATAATCATTTCCACTTCCCTCCATGCTTGGTAAAGTTGCTTTCTTTCTTGATTATAAGCATAATACAGAAACAACGATGGATTCAGGGTTGAGAGTGAAGGTAACACGAAATTAACCCATCGCCCTATATTTTTAATGAAACCATCTCCAATCATGCTTCCTAGATGAGAAACCAGTAGTATAATTTTGATATATTATTTCTTAATTACAATATTTACTGGTGAATAAGCATGAGCGGATGTAAGTTATGCGATGATAAAGGTATTTGCACCAAATTGTGTAAAACCAAAAAGAAGAAGAAAAAGAATAAAAGTAAGAAATCCAAAAAAGAATAAGGTTAATCTTAAAATCACTAATTTCTTCGGCAGGGAGGATTGAATTAGTTTGGGTACCCAGGAAGAAAACCAATTTAAATACATTGATACCGACGATGCTCTTGATGAACTTATCAACCAAATAAGAAAAGTAAAGAGAATCGCATTAGATACTGAAGCCGACAGTCTTCATCATTATTACGCCAAAGTCTGCCTGATTCAGTTAACTATAAATAATGAAAACTTTATTATCGATCCATTATCCAAACTGGATTTATCTTCGTTTTTAAAAATTATATCTGACAAGCATCTGATATTTCATGGCGCCGATTACGATTTACGCATGTTGAGATCATCCTTTGATTTCCGGCCCAATAAGCCGGTGTTCGACACCATGCTCGCCGCTCAGATTTTAGGATACAGCGAATTTGGGTTTTCTCCTTTGGTTAAGATGCTCTTTAATAAGGATTTAGATAATTTAGGCAAGAAAACCAATTGGTCTAAACGTCCTCTAACTCCAAAACAACTGAAGTACGCCTATGAGGATACCCATTACCTTGTTCCATTAGCAAAACATCTTGAAAGAGAATTGATCGAACAAAAGCGCATTGAATGGCATAAGGAAGCGTGCGAAAGAGTTGTACAAGCTACTGCAATCGATAAACCAAGAGATATTGAAAAAGCATGGCGAATCAAAGGGGTTCGTTACTTAAATCGGCGCCAGATGGCTTTTTTGCATGAAATTTGGCATTGGCGAGAAAATGAAGCCCAAATGGTCGACCTGCCTCCATTTAAGATCATCGGCAACCATACAATATTAGATATCGTTCATTGGGTTACATCACAATCCCATCCCACCTTGAAAGGTGGTCCGCGTCTTCCGCGCAATTGCTCAGGTAATCGGCTGATATATCTTGAGAAAGCCATACAAAAAGCCAACAATTTACCTGAATCGGAATGGCCCGAAATCCGGAAACTGCCCCGCAGTTCTTCTCCCTTACCCAATTGCAAGGAAGAAGTCAACGCTTTATTAAATCAAAGTGGAAAAATTGCCGAAAAACTGGGCATTCCTCCTTCCGTTCTCGCCACGCGCGCCGCTATCACCGCTATCGCGCACAACCGGCCTACTACAGTAAAAAATATTATGGAATGCAGCCCCATGATGCAGTGGCAAGCAGAGATTTTACTGCCTTCAATTGTCAATATTCTGGAAAACAAAAAATGATTTCATCAAGAATTCCCTCAGATAATGACGAGTTGCTTGCTCAATGCAATGTTGATACCTACTGCTCCAGCGGCAAGGGGGGACAGAACGTCAACCGACGGGAAACAGCTGTTCGGCTTAGACACCGCCCCTCTGGAATTACTGTCACCTGCCAGAGAGAGCGCTACCAATATCGAAATAAACAGATTGCATTAGAACTATTGCGTCAAAAACTGCAAAGTTATTATTTCAGGCGCCGCCCTAGAGTGCCAACATCCATCCCCGGAAAAGTCCATATAAAGAGACTCACTCAAAAAAAGCAAATCTCATTAAAAAAACAGTTGAGAAGAAAACCTGGACTAGACGATTAAGGCGATAAAGCAGCACGCTCCGGCAAAATGTTCTCTGCCGATATCTGGTAAAGAGAACTTTCTTTCCCTTCAAATCCAACAACCTTTTCACTCAAATTCAATAAAATCAAGATATAAATAATGATTACCAAGATGGCACGCCCATTGCTTTTCTAGTTAAGCATATTAGAAAACGAGGCGTTAATTAACATGGCTACCATCCTGACATTCCCAACCAAATCCGAAGATATCAAAACAACATCAACTCGCTATACTGATCGCATCAAAACCGCTGGCGATCATTGGGTGCAGATGGAAAAACGGCTAATCGATAAAGCTGAATTCCTTGAAGCGATGGTTCTGGTGCTCGACGATGTAAAATTAACCAATATCCGCAATCGCGATTACGGAATGATGGATATAGTATCTCAGGAAATACCTCAATATCAGTCGAGATTGGAAGAGGTTCAAAAATCACTTCTTGAATTACGCAAACAATACGCCGACTCAGCCTCAACATCTAAGATTATCGCAAATTAAATTAATCGTAATGTGCTAAACATGCTCTTTCAGAGCAATTCTTAAAAAAAGCTCACAAACGAATTGGATCACTCAACCCCCAATTCTTTCACCCCCTATTTCTCCCCTTTCACCCCCTATAGAAAGGGGATTTTTTTGTCTGTTTTTTTAACGCATCTACATATATAAATAAAAACAATAATTTGTTTATATTTCTCCTAACCTCCGTTGACTTATAAAAAAAAGTATGAAATATTTGATTATGCGAATTCTTTCGCATCATTTCAATGAATTTGGAGGATGATTATGAAATTTACTTTATATCAAAGATTAAGCAGCCTGACAGTATGCATGATTCTACTTGGCATCTCAGCGCTTCCCGTATTCTGCGCGGAGTTTCCTTTTGAAGTCACTGAGCCGGTTTCGTTCTTCGCAGACCAGGGAATGCTGACGCCAATTGTTGATGGATACATAGATGATATAGAGTGGCAGTTTTCCGCCACCAGTTCCGGCGCGTCAGGCTCTTTTTGGTCAATCCTATGGGACATAGGCTTAGACGATGAAGGAGTAATCCAGAGTGGATTGGTTGATTCAAATATCCCCGATGACGTCCCATATAGCACCGCTGATTGCTCTTGTACAGTTTATACCGCCTATGATGAAGAATACCTTTATATCGCTGTGCGAGTGTTGGACGATTTCGTTGCATACAATGACGCCGCTCCTGACAGTGAAGATGAATCCACATGGAATGATGATTCAGTAGAAATATTTATCGATGGCGACAACAGCAAATTCGAAACATCGCTTACTCAAGCATCGGCGGATGATCAGGCGCGTGAATTCGCTACTGGCGGGCAATTCGTTATAACAGCAGTTAACGCCCGGCGTGATAACGAAGCGGGCAATCCCACTTTTGGAGAAGATGCAGACTGGTATGGACGCGCTGAATTAACCGACAATGGCTATGATGTTGAATTCAAGATCAAACTTTCCATCATCGGGAATCCCTCCAAAGGCTCTTCGATTGGTTTCAATATAGCAATTAATGATGATGACGATGACGCAGATCCCCGCTATCAACTGAGGTGGTGCGGATTAGCGCATGTGGAATCCACTTATGGAACGCTTTATTTTGGTCCTCGTGAAATCACAGCGCCCCTTGTCAACGGACCAGTAACTATTGACGGTGTGATGGATGAAGCCGATTGGAGTTTAGCTGCATCAGAAACCATAACGCCAAAGAGTGGAATCTTAATTGAAGACATCATGCCCGCTTTAGAAGGTGATATATCATTCACTATTTACACAATGCATGATGATGTTTGGTTATATGTTGCTGCAGATGTTTTAGATCAAACAGTTCTTCACGACACCGAACCGGAGGGATCGCATAACGCCAACACATGGCATGACGACTCTATGGAGGTATTCATCGATCAGGATCTGGATCATGGCGCAGATACCAGCAACAACCGCTATGGCAGCGCAGATCTAATTGAAGGCCAGTTTGTCTTAACTGCAGGCAACGCCACACGGGATGCAAATACCACTAACAGTCCGCTCATCGGCGACACGGATAATGAAGATTGGTGGGGTTGGGCCACCATTACCGATACCGGATGGGTTGGAGAAATACGTTTCAAAAAGGAAATGATCGTTGGTACTGGTCCAATCGGCATCACTTTCACAGTAAACGATGACGATGAAGGCGGCACTGAACCCGACTATCAACTGCGTTGGCAGGGTACTCCACACGTAGAATCCAGTTACGGCGTATTGATCCTAGGCGGCCCGCCAACAGATGTAAAAGAGTGGATGATTCATTAGAGAAAACCACTGATGCATTCTAAAAAAGCCCCCTTTCCGGGGGCTTTTTTTTATAACGCAGATTCAATGAAGGCCAAATCCGATTCACCCTAAAAGGTCATCCAATCAGAGATAGCCGTCGCAGCAGCATCGTGCGCCCGGTCTGCCATCTGTAAAATAGCAGCCATTTGGTAAATGTCATCAGAAATATCTTCCGCCATAAGATAGGCTGACGAATCAGTCCAATCCACAGGTTCCGTATTGGCTGTATTATCAGGCAGGTCAGTACGAAGGATCATAAGGGGTGATACTTCTATCATATAAGAAGGACTGGGATTAATCTGAATCCATTTCCCATGATAATCCCATCCATCAAACATCTGGTGAATGTGCGGATGATCCGGGGCGGTTTGTACGTGATCAACCACGCTTCCAAGCACCATCCCTTCCAGCAATGGAACGTTCGTAAATGCATCGTGATACATCCGCACTGCTTCACGTATATCCCAATAAGCATCTGCTTCTGCGGGAGTTGCGATAAAGTGCGGCCAGGAATTCGCTGGATCGGAAAGATTAAAAATATCGTAATCTAAAAAGGCCTTGGTTGCTTGACGTGAATAAACATCCTTGATTCCATCCTGGTAGGCGCTCAAAGCAAAATCTTCGTTATTGGAGAGAACGCCGTCTCCATTCACATCCGGTGTAACACAAGGAGTCGCTCCGGTAATTTTAACCGTATAGGCGCCATCTGCATCGCCATCAAAGAATATCTTATTATCTCCAGAGGGATTAAATGCAAGTTGGCTATAGTCGATATCCACTTCGAGCGATCCATAGGCTTGATACCGTGGATTGACAACGCGCCAGTATTGATCATCACCTCCACAAAGAATTTGCACTCCACCAAGATTGGTAGTGGCGAACTGGCTGCAAACAGGGGATTCCCACTGAATAATGTATTTCAAGTAATCTACTAAATCGACGCCATACGAAGCAGGTGCAGCGATCACAATGTTTCCTCCATTGGAGGAGCCTAATAGCCCGACATTGTTATGCAATACGGTAACCGGAGAAAGATCATCAATAGTTCGTCCCAGACTATCGGCCTTTTCCCCTGCCGCAAAGAGAATGACATCGCGCAACGCCAAGATGCAGTTTTCACCGCGATCATCATAGGTTCCATCTGATTCACGGCCAGCTGTGATACTAAAGCCACCTGGGAACAAAAATGTGACGAGAATTATATCATCGGCGTAACGCGATAAAGATGAATCCAGACTATTCCCGGGCGTCGTTCCTCCGGGAACATAGATTAGTGTAGGAGCGCCGTCAGAGTATCGCGCTACCTTGGGAAATCTAACGCTTACGGCCAACTCGCCGCCTGGTAATCCCGTCCCTAAAGAGGGCAAATCGACGTCAACCCAACCCACAGCAGTTACTTTGTGAATATTCACTGCATCCTGAGCAAAAGACACAGGAATTAAAGCGAAAAGCAAAACATACATATAAATCACATTAATTAAGTACTGATTTACCATTACATCCCTCCCAAGTGCATTATTCGGAAATGAGAAAAAAAGAAAATTCGCGGATTGAATTTTATAAAACAAAACTCAAAACGTTATATTAAAACAAAAAGGACGCTATCAAAGCGCCCTTTTATAAATATTATATTAATAAAACGCTTACAACTTAAGCCTTAAGCCCAGGTCTCTGACTTGGTCAGGATCAACACTTGAAGGAGCGCCTTCCATGACAGCTTGAGCGCGTTGGTTTTTGG
Source organism: bacterium (assembly GCA_963662285.2). Taxonomy (GTDB): domain Bacteria; phylum Hinthialibacterota; class Hinthialibacteria; order Hinthialibacterales; family Hinthialibacteraceae. The sequence goes on along the minus strand of CAXXMV010000002.1, from coordinate 415,771 downwards.
GGAAAGCAATTACTTCGCGGATATTCGGTTCTTTCAGCATAAGCATAATCATACGGTCGAAACCGAAAGCCAGTCCACCGTGGGGCGGGGCGCCGAACTTTAAGGCATCCAACAAGAAACCGAACTTTTCTTTGGCTTGCTCTTCATTAATGCCAAGCACTCTGAATACCCGGCTTTGAACATCCCGCTGGTGAATACGAATGCTGCCTCCGCCAATTTCGATTCCATTAAGCACCATATCATAAGCCATCGAACGAATCTTCAATGGATCAGTTTCCAGCAAATCGAGGTCTTCTATATAAGGTGAAGTAAATGGATGATGCAACGGCGTGGGATTGCCTTGATCATCATTTTCAAACATGGGGAAATCAACCACCCAGATGAATTTGTTTTCATTCGGATCGTAAAGTTCCTGCTTGCCTGCAATATGCAAGCGCAAATGAGCCAATGAAGCGTACACCACTTCTTTTTGGTCGGCTACGAAGAGCAGCAGGTCGCCAGATTCGGCATTGAATCTTTCAATCAATTTTTTCTGCAATCCCTCAGAGAAGAATTTAACGATGTTTGATTCAAGCCCATTATCGGTCACCTTCATCCACGCCAAACCTTTGGCGCCATAGATGGCCGCTTCCGAAGTCAGGTTATCAATATCTTTACGGCTGAAGGACGCTCCGCCTTTGACGCAGATGCCGGATATTTTCCCGCCATTTTCGACGATGCTGCGGAACACTTTGAAATCGGATTCAGAACCGATATCGCAGAGGTCTTTCAATTCCATATCGAAACGGATATCGGGGCGGTCGATTCCAAAACGCTCCATTGACTCCCAATACGGAATGCGTGGGAACGGGGTTTCAACCTCAATATCCAGAAGGTCTTTCCAAAGCGTCTTGATCATTCCTTCCATGACCGCGTAGATATCTTCTGGAGTTATAAACGACATTTCCAGGTCGATTTGAGTAAATTCCGGCTGCCGGTCAGCTCGTTGATCTTCATCACGGAAACACTTAACGATTTGAAAATAACGATCCAGGCCAGCGACCATACAGAGTTGTTTGTATAGTTGGGGAGACTGGGGTAGAGCGAAGAACTGTCCGGGATTAATCCTGCTGGGAACCAGGAAGTCGCGGGCGCCTTCTGGCGTTGATTTACTCAACACCGGCGTTTCGACCTCAATAAAGCCATTACCCGAAAAATAGTTGCGCACCGCCTGCGCAGTACGGCTGCGGAAGATGACATGGTCGCGCAGAACCGGGCGCCGCAGATCAAGATACCTATATTTCAAACGAATGTCTTCGCCAACTTCGACATGCTCATCGAGAGGAAACGGGGGAGTCTCAGATTCGCTGAAGATGGTGAGTTCACTCACCAGGATTTCAACTTGTCCGGTTGGCATATTGGGATTCTCGGTCCCTTCGGGACGACTACGCACTTTACCGACAATACCGATACAGAACTCGCTGCGCAGTTCGTTAGCCAGTTTATACAATTCCTGGTTGACCTGAGGATCGAAGACTAACTGGCTATGGCCAGTCCGGTCGCGAACGTCGATAAAGATGACGCCGCCGTGATCCCTCCAATGCCACACCCAACCGCACAATGAAACATTCTCGTCTATGTTTTCAGCCCGTAAATCACCGCAATAATGAGTTCTTTTAATCATAATTATAGAATAATCTCTTCTTTAGAATTGTATACGTTGAATTTAATACTATATCTCTCTTCGGCGTTTGACCAAAGATGTGATCCTCATTTCACTGCATAATCGTTATAAAGTAATATAAGATTAGACTCATCTTGATAAAGAAAGAAAACCAAAATGTCATTGTTCCCGTTTTTTGGTGTATCAAGAAAAAGGCGAATCGCTTTTTACCAACAATTAGAACAGATGCTAGACGCAGGAATACCTCCGGTTAGAAGCCTGGAGACTATTGCGCAACTGGAGTCATCAAAATTACGCCGCGCCGCGCAGGATATGGCCGATCATATAAAATCCGGCGGTTCGCTTGCTACTGCCTTTGATCGCCATAGTGATATTTTCCCCATACTAGAGCGAAAGATAGTGAAAGCAGGGGAAGCAAGCGGTACGGCTAATTTCGCCATGTCGAATATCGCACGGTTGCAAGGTGATTTAAGACATATCTGGATTCGTATGTGGATTGATATGATTTACCCGGCAATGATCCTGTTCACCGCGATAGTGGTTTGTCCGCTTCTGAAAGCCATGTTTCTGGGTGGTGTTGATGATTTATTGACATCACTGATGTGGAACGCCATACGTCTGGTTATAGGAATCATCCTTTTCCTTGCCGCCTTCAGGTTCTTGAACCAACAATCGATCACGCGCCGGATATTACACCGGATAGCTTTGGGTATTCCATTTTTTGGCAAAGCAATAAGGCATTTCAACAACGCTCAATTCGCCAAGACCTTCGAAAATCTATACATAGCTGGTTTTTCGGTTCTCGACGCATACCGCGACTCAGCTCTGACTTGCGCAAACATGGTTATCTCAGAAAGGTTGCTTAAATCGAGCCATCTTCTCAAAGAGGGAGGCAATATCGCCCAAACCATGTCAGATACCCGGCTATTCACTCCCATCGCACTTGGCATGATCGCAACTGGAGAAGAATCTGGAAAACTAGAGTCTATGCTGAACAAATACGCAAAATTCGAGCAGCTGGAAGCAGAAAGGAAATTCCATCAATTAGGCCGCATTGTTCCGATGCTTTTTTATTTTATAATCATGGGATTTGTCGCTTATATGATCTTGTCCTATTATTCAAATTATTTTTCTTTGATAGAATAATCCAATACGCCTTAATTCAGGTATAGGAATTGCTATTTTCACTAATTAGATTTAATAAATTAAATTAAACCCCTGAATTTGCGCCAAAATGGCGCAAAGACGGCTAGGATATGGCCATAATGGCAGATAAACGAGATTATTACGAAATACTTGGCGTCAATCGCGGAGCATCTCCTGATGAGATTAAAAAATCTTACCGCAAATTAGCGCTTAAATATCATCCCGACCGGAATCAGAACAATAAAAAGGCCGAATCAAAATTCAGAGAAGCCACAGAAGCTTATGAAATTTTGTCTGATGCAGAAAAACGCCGTAATTACGACCAGTTTGGCCATGCCGGAGTAGGGCAGGGTGGATTCGGCGGCGGCCATGGAGATGCGGCTTTCCGCGATTTCCAGGATATATTCGGCGGTTTTGGCGATATATTTGACGAAATATTCGGCGGGGGACGTACTCGACGAGGTTCTCAATCAAGAACCAGCCGTGGTGATGATCTTCGCTACGATCTTAGAGTGACGCTTGAAGACGCCTACAAAGGAGTTGACAAGCCAATTGAAGTACCTAAACAGGTTTCATGCGACGCCTGTTCAGGAAGCGGATGCGCTCCCGGACATAAACCAGGCGTTTGCCCGCAATGCAACGGTTCGGGGCAGACCCGGTTGTCGCAAGGCTTTTTCAGCATCTCGCGTACCTGCAACCGTTGCAATGGAACCGGGCAAATCATTAAAAATCCATGCGTTAAGTGTCATGGAAACGGCCGTATAATGAGCCGCCGACGCGTCAATGTTAAGGTTCCCGCCGGTTCAATGACAGGTCTAAAACTTAAAATAACCGGCGAAGGCGAAGCTGGTTTTAATGGCGGCCCTCCAGGCGATCTGTATATTGTTTTAACCGTTCAGGATCATCCTTTGTTTCAACGTGATGGAGACGACTTGATTTGCGAAATTCCCATTTCTTTCCCTCAAGCAGCTCTTGGCGCTGAGTTGAAGGTACCCACCCTTGAAGGAAGAATATCTATGAAGGTCCCCGCCGGATCGCAAACCGGCCAGATGTTCAGATTATCAAACCGGGGAATGCCCAGCATCCGTGGATATGGCCAGGGAGATCAACTGGTTCGTATTGTGGTTGAAACCCCAACACGCTTAACCGCCCGCCAGCGTGAAATATTAGACGAATTTGCGCAAATCAGCGGCGAAGAGACCAATCCGCATACCAGTTCGTTCTTTGATAAGGTGAAACAGGTATTTGGTGGATAAAATCCGTTAACAAGGAGATAAGAAATGAAAAGCGCTTATGAATTGGCCATGGAAAGATTAGAGAAAGAATCTCCTTCTGGTCCCCCTATAACGGAAGAGCAGAAGAAGGAAATCGCCGAGATTGGCGAAAAATACGAGGCTCAGATCGCTCAAGCAAAGATCATGGCCGACGAGAAGATTGCATCTGCTATGGGCGACCCGCAAATCATACAGCAGATTCAAGCAGAGATGGCGCATGAAATCATTAAATTAGAATCAGAGAGAGAATCAAAAAAGCAAAAAGTCCGTGATCGCACTTCATCCTAAAAACGGCAGTTAGATTATGATTCTAAAGTCAACTGGAAAATTTATAGTTTTAGAAAACACTGTGGTCTAACATTCCTCTCCCAAGATTGGGAGAGGCTAGGTGAGGGTTGATAACAATTACCCATTGCCAGGATCATCAATGCTTGATAACAAAAAATTTAAGCTTAACACAAAAAAAAGCCCTTGATGAAGATGATCATCAAGGGCTTTTTTGTAATTTTTGTTTTTACTATTCAACAACAATTTCTTCAAAGAAATCGATAGTAGCGGTTTCGCCGCTCTTGATGCGTTCCATTCGCATGTCCATCACCAAGGCTGTCTTGGTAATGAAATGATTGGCGACGATTTTCTTACGGTCATTGTTGGCTGATTGACGGAGCAAGAGATAAGAAAGAATCAGTTCAATAGCAAGATCGACCATCTCACGGGCGTATAGATCGCGGTATTCCTGTTCCTTTTCGCTGAAGAAGGCGATAACCTCTTCCGTTTTGGCAACGCGGTCGCGAACTGATTTCAATAATGACTGATCAACCGAATCCGTCATATATCCATCTAATACTTTGAGATACGCCATAAAGGTTCCACTGGTTATTCCACCGATTGCGGCGACAACCTGAAGTTGAGTGGTCCCTTCATAGATATTGGTAATGCGGGCGTCGCGATAATAACGTTCCACCGGATAATCTTTCATATATCCGCTTCCGCCATGAACCTGGATTGAGTCATGAGTGACTTTCTGACAGATTTCGGTGGCATACATCTTACTCATTGGCGTTAGCATAGCGGCGAAGCGTTTATAGGAGGCCCTCCGGGCTTTGATTTCTTGCAACTCATCGCCTTCGAGGCTTTCTTTATCGAGTTTTTCTTCAAGAAGTTTATCAATATCAATGGCATAGCAGGTCTCCATATTCAAAGCGCGGGACGCTTCGACCATGGTTTTCATTTCAACCAGCATGTCAGCAACAGCTGTGAACTTTATGATTGATTTACCGAATTGTTCACGGGTTTTGGCGTAATCCACCGCAGCCCGGTAAGCAGCTTCGGCGATGCCTGTTGCTTGGGCGGCGATAGCGATGCGGGCGCCGTTCATAAGCGACATAACGTAATGGGTTAAACCTCTACGACGTTTGCCTACCAGTTGAGCAGGGGTATCCATGAACTGCATTTCGCAAGTCGGAGAACCTTTGATGCCCAGTTTGTTTTCGAGGCGGCGGATTTTAACAGTAGGTCCCTTTTCGCAAAGGAACATGCTAAGACCAGCGGCGCCTTTACGTGTAGGCTCGCTCCGGGCCAGAACCAGAAGAATCTCTCCACAGCCATTGCTGATGAACCGCTTAACGCCATTCAAAAGGAAAATATCTCCATCAGGATTTTCACTAGCGCGAAGCTGAACCGCCTGAAGGTCTGATCCGGCATCTGGTTCAGTCAAAACCATCGCTCCGGTTACGTCTCCACGGGCAAATCGGGGAAGAGTCGCTGCTTTTTGTTCGTCGCTGGCGAACATATTGATGGTTTCGGCGATTTCCTGCAATCCGAAGATAGTCATTAATCCCGCATCAGCGCGGGAAACGATTTCTATAACGGTATTGCCAATAACGGTAGAGCAATTAAGCCCCCCAAAACGGCGCGGCAGGGGGATGCCCATCAATCCGGCATGAGTGAGGTCTCTAAGGGAATCATCGGTTTCGGGAGCATAATGAACAACGCCATTTTCTAGTTTACAGCCTTGTTCATCAACTGCGGCGGAGCGTGGATCGATATATTCTCCAGCCACTTCGCCAGCCAGTTCCAGGATGCTTTCATAATTGATCAGCGCTTCTTCAAAAGATGCTGGAGCATCAGGATACTGATCTGCTTCAGAATAGTTCTTCTCTTTCATAGAAATGATCTCAGACCAGTCTATGTGTCTGAACGCAAATTGAAGATCAGAATTGTCGGTATAAAAGTTGGACATGTTTTTATTCCAGTAAAGGCGTTTAAGTTATCAATCAGGTTAAATTCACGCCTGAATCAGCAGCGTAAATATTGAATTATCAAGATTATAATGTTTTATAGGCCCGTATCAGCATAGGGATCACTTTGAAGAGATCGCCTACTATACGGTAATGCGCGACTGAGAAAATCGGGGCTTGAGGATCAATATTGATGGCAATTATCTTGGCTGCATTCTGCATACCAACCCGGTGCTGAATAGCGCCGCTGATGCCGCATGCAATATACAGAACCGGCCTTACAACTGTTCCCGTTTGCCCGACCTGGTGATCTTTTCCGATGAATCCACCATCAACCGCAGCACGGCTTGCGCCAACTTCACCGCCAAGAACATGGGCTAATTCGCCGATCAATCCAAATCCCTCCGGCCCGCCGACTCCTGCGCCGCCGGATACGATGATACGGGCAGCGCGAAGATCAACTGTCCTGGGTTTTTGATAGCGCTCGATAATCTCAACGACTTTTTCCGCGTCGGTGATAGTTGGAGTAAAATAAACTACTTCCGTTTTACGGATTTCTTCGAAAGTCCGGGGTTTCATAACACCTTCGCGAACCGTAGCCATTTGAGGCGTGTGATATGGACTGACGATAGTCGCGATGACGTTGCCGCCGAATGCCGGTCGAATCTGGTGTAGAATATCACTAATATCCTCGCCAGTGCTTTTTTTGGAGTAACCGCCGATTTGCAAGTCTGTACAATCCGCAGTTAAACCCGTTTGCATATTCGACGCTATACGCGGGGCCAGGTCGCGCCCGATCATTGTTGCGCCATATAGAACAATCTGTGGCTTATATTGAGCAATTATATCGCGAACAACTTTTGTATAAGGCAAAGTACGATATTGTTTAAGTTCTGGATTATCAGCAAGATATACCTTATCAGCGCCATGCTGGCAAAGTTCATCAGCCAAACCGCGAACGTTATCGCCAAGAAGCATGGCGCCAACTTGAACGCCTAGTTCTTTGGCTAGTTTATACGCCCGGCCTAAGAGTTCTAAAGCGACAGGCTTTAGTTTACCATCTTCCTGTTCAGCAAAAACCCAAATTTCCTGTGTTGAAGCCATAATGAAGTCTTATCCCAATTAAAGTTCTTGTTAATAAATGAAGCGAATAATGCGGTTAATAAAAATTATACACGCATTGAAAACATTTGATTTGTTAAAAGTTTCATCTTTTGGGAACTTTTAACAACCACCTTGGCGCACGTTTTTTAAGAGTCGCTCTAACCAAGCACGCGATCATCAAGCAGTTCCCGCATTAATGAATTAATTCCACTCTCGTTAGATTCGATTTCTTTACATTCTGAAGTCTGCAAAGTAACTGTTTGAACTTTCCAGACTAATGTCGGAGAGCCGGCTTTTCCAATCCGCTCATCCTCAACATTTATGTCATCCGCCGTCAAGACATCAATCAAAAGACCTTTATCTTTAAGGAATTGCGTATGTTGATCAACCTTGTTATTCAGTTCTTCCTCAGAAAGATCAGGGTATTTATCTTGAATTTGAGAAGGTACAGAAAGATAAGTCGTTGCATTTCTGTATTGAATCATACGCATAGCGTTTTTGGGACGAGGAAGAACATAACCACCAGCGACGGTAATCAAAGCGGGAGCAGAAAGTTTCAGGATTTCGTATCCGCCTTCAACTTCACGACGAACAAGAAGTTTACCGTCTTCGATAGTGATTTCCTGAGCATAGGTTACCTGGGGAAGCCCCATTTTTTCAGCAACCTGTGGACCGACTTGCGCAGTGTCGCCATCAATCGCCTGGCTGCCGCAGAAAACCAGGTCGTAGTCGCCCAATTTCTGTATAGCCTTACACAGAGTATATGATGTGGCAAGCGTATCAGCCGCAGCGAAGCGGCGATCCGTTATCAGAAAAGCCTCATCCGCGCCTCTGCACAAAGCGTCGCGAAGAATATCCACCGCTCGTGGAGGCCCCATTGTAATCACATGAACTTCGCCGCCATATTGGTCGCGAACCTGAAGAGCCAGTTCGAGAGCGCAAAGATCATCGGGATTGAATACCGCTGGAAGCGCAGCACGGTTGACCGTACCATCAGCTTTCATGGTTTCAGTGGTAATATTTTTTGTATCCGGCACTTGTTTAACCAAGACAATACAACGCACGGGTTATCTCCAATTTAAGTGTAAAAGAAACAGTATTATAGGTACTCTAATAGAAAGAGTAATTAACCGCAGAAATAAAATCATTTGTAACGCTGGTAATTTCAGCATGTTAATTCCGTAGAGTGAGTGATTTTAAAGTCATAAGAGGAAAATTCAAGGTCATCAGGATGGTTCTACCCAGTTTTCAATAGTTCAAAGCCTTGTAAAAAAAACAGCCGCGTTAACGATAACCTAAATATGTCGCTAACCGACAGCAAAAGACATGCCTTAGGATAGGGAGAAATGAGTGATGCTCAAAATAAGCTTGGCTCTAGTAGTTCGACCAATTTCTTTTGTCAGACGGTTTTCTGTAATTCCCCCTCACCATAGCCCCAGAGGGAGAGGGGACGAGGTCGCCTGACATAATGAGTTAGCCTCACTACTTAGTCCAAAGCCCGAAAATATCAGGCTTTGGACTAATCCAGAGATTTCAATACATATAAACTTTTATTAACCGCTATATATGATGCTATTTGAATCTTAAAGATAAAGTTGTTCTTATACAGAACTATTAACTTTTAGGATCATCCATATCCGTCTTGCTATTTGGTGGACTGGCAATTGATTGCCGCATTTCCGTATCAGCTATGACATTCTTCATGTTGTAATAATCCATAACTCCAAATTTACCAGAGCGAAAAGCATCAGCGATAGCAAGAGGAACCTGCGCTTCAGCCTCGACGACGCGGGCGCGCATTTCTTCGACGCGGGCGCGCATTTCCTGTTCTTGAGCAATAGCCATTGCTTTACGCTCTTCCGCTTTAGCCTGGGCGATCTGCTTGTCGGCGTTAGCTTGATCAATCTGCAATTTGGCGCCGATATTATCGCCAACATCTACATCAGCGATATCAATGGATAGAATCTCAAATCCCGTACCGGAATCAAGCCCTTTGCTCAAAACGTTTTTGGAAATCAAATCAGGATTTTCGAGAACAGTTTTATGCGATTTAGAAGAACCGATTGTAGTGACGATTCCTTCGCCGACGCGGGCGATAATGGTTTCTTCAGTGGCGCCGCCGACCAGGCGATCAAGGTTAGCTTTAACCGTCACTTTGGCCTTGGCCCTTAATTGGATTCCATCCATCGCAACAGCCGCAACTTTATCGGGCCCCTTGGTGGAATCAGGAGCATCAATAACCTTTGGCCGAACTGACATCTGAACGGCTTCAAAGACATCACGCCCGGCAAGGTCTATAGCTGCCGCACGCTCAAAAGTAAGCGGGATGTTGGCTTTATCGGCAGAAATCAGAGCCTGAATTACCTGATATACATTACCGCCAGATAGATAATGAGCTTCAAGCATATCAGTGTTTAGATCCAATCCGGCTTTGGTAGCATTAATCAGAGGATTGACGATCATGCTGGGAGGAACCCGGCGAAGACGCATCCCAATCAGCGAAAATATGGAAACCTTGACCCCCGCAGTAAACGCCGCAACCCATAATCTGACAGGTACGAAATATACGAACACGCACATAACTATAAAAAACAGAATCAGTAAAAGCACCCACAATCCTTCGAGACCATCCATAATCATTCTCCTTTTTTGATTTGTCGCATTAATATTTAGTACATTTATTTGATATTCTTTTATTATGCATATTATGCAGATCGTTCGACAACAATTCGGTTGCCATCCACCCGCAAAACGCGGACCGGGGTATTCGGTTCAACGAAATCCCCTTCGGTCATAACATCCAGGCGTTGACCATTAACGGTAGCGATTCCCACTGGCCGCAGTTCGCTTTCAGAAATCCCTTCTACGCCAATAAGACTTTCATGCGCAGCCGTATCAGAGTGAGAACCTTTGGCTTTGACTAGCGTATTACTCATAATAATCCATTTTCCTTCAGCAGTGTGAGGAAATAATTTTATAAACAAAACAATCGCAATCACAGACACAACACAGCTTCCCAGAAAGACGGCAATTCCGGTAGAAGGACCATAGTGATAAAAACACATTATGATGGCAGTTCCCATTAGAATGGCGCCAATGGAACCAACTATGCCGCCTGGAACAAATAATTCAAGGAAAATAAAGAAAAGCCCTAGTAAGAGAAGAACAATAATAAAGATAACCATAACTATCCTCGTAAGATATTCTTTTTATAAAAGTTGCACAACAACGCGCCGACCTTCGACTTTAATAACCCTAACAGGAGAATTGAGAGAAATATAGCCGCCCTGACTGACGACATCCACCCGGCGTCCTTCAATCTCGACGATGCCAGCCGGCCGCAGATTGGTTCTAGCGATGCCTTCTTTTCCATTAAGTAAATCCAGACCATCTTCAGCAGAATGATAACCGCTCGCTTTGTCTTCAATTTGCTTTAGATACAACCATGAGCCGAAAGGAGCTTTGGCAAAAACCGGTATCATGAATGGAACCAATAAAGCGCCAGTAATACCAATCAGCATAGTAACCATGGTGATGCCTGTGGCATAAAGGACATCTCCCCACCCAACCACATAGTAGAAATGAGGGCTGGTAATGGATTGTTCGAGCAAAGTAACCACAATTGAAGACATAATGAAAAGAATGCCGAAAATCCCCGTTAATCCAAAGCCGGGAATGACGAATAATTCTAAAAATAGTAGAAATACTCCAATCAAGAAAAGAATTGGAACCTCCAGACCCGCCAAACCGGCGATATGATGCCCCCAAAAGAATAGAACCAAAGCGATAATGCCGACAAGCCCCGGTAAACCAAAACCAGGCGATCTGAATTCGATGAATATTCCCAGAAAAGCGATGCTCAGCATTAGACTGGTCACCATCATACTGGAGAGAAATCGGCCTATACGTTCCGAAACGTGTTCTTGACGAAAGATTTGTATGGCGTCTTGAAGCCCAAGATAGGCTAAGGCTTCCTCGCGATTACTGACGATGCTGGTGATAAAACCATATTTCAAGGCTTCTTTGGCGGTTAAGGTCAGAGGCGTTCCTTTGGCTGAAATCACATCCCCATTACTATCTTTCACTTCCATTTCCTTGTCGACCATGGCTAGAGCAAGTTCGATTTTTCGTTCATCGAAGCCTTTTTCTTCACAAATAGCCCTCACTTTAGCCAGGACATAAGAAAGCGCTTTAGCCTCCATAGTTTCGTTTGAAGCGCCTCCGCCGCCCAGAACCGGAGAAGCCGTTCCGATGGTGGAGAGTTTTTCTCCACTCATGAAGACATTGTCAGCGGCGAGACTGATAATCGCTCCGGCGGATGTTGCGCCATCCTTTACATATACCGCTACAGGAATTTTGCTATTTAGAATAAGATCGACTATATCCAGCGCGGCATCGACGCGTCCGCCGGGGGTATTCATTTCTAGAAAAATATAAGTAGCGCGTTGTTGGTCGGCTTCTTTAAAACCTTTTTTAAGAACTGTTGATAAGCCGATCTCAACTTCTCCCTCAAAGGGAATGAAGTATACCACCGGTTTGGATTGGTCGTCCTGCGCAAACAGCAATACCGGAGACGCTGCCAACAAAGCCATTATTGAGAAAGCCATTAGAGTACGCATTGTTTTATTTTCAATCCTTTATGGATAACACTTTTTTACTATTACTATTTATCGACGTATATAACATGTATTATATTCCAGTCACGAATGTAATACAGATAATTTTAAACAATAAAAATCATTTTTTAGACGAAGAAATACAGCCTTCTTACAACAGGTTAACGATCCAAAACTTAAAGAGCAACTATAATATGATCACAAATCTTGAATTTTAATAAGAAAAACATTTATAAATACGCTGGCAACCTGCATATCCCATAAAATTCATCAAATGAATCTAATAGTGGTTACCATTATGGAATAATAAATTGATCGTGTACAATCATTAAAACAACTAAGTAATCATTAAATAAATCATCAAGACTGATTATAAAATACTCTAATCCAAGGGATTTGGGAGACATGACAAATAATATTTTGTGGAGATCACACATTAAATTACTAATATTGGCTCTACTCGGTTTACTTTCCGCCTGCGGCAAGCAGGTTGCGACCATAAATACAGAGATTGATTTTGTTCACCTTTTCGACAAAGGCGAATATCAAGCCTCAAAACCAGATTATGTTCATGCCGCCCGTTTTGAGATTGAGGATTATTCCCAATGGGGAATCTTTCAACATGCTCCATGCCAGCTGCGTTTCAAGGATATATTCCTCGGCGCTAAAGCAAAAATTGCTTTCTCTATAGGAGTTGCGCCCGGCGCATGGAAAAGCGCTGGAGACGGAATCCGCTTTCAGATTTACATTGAACCAGATGAAGGCGCCCCGGAATTAGTTTATTCGAGATATATTGATCCCAAGAAAAATCCTGAACATCGCTGTTGGTTTAATGAAGAGATCGAACTTAATCAGTTCGAGAATACAAAATCCACAGTTCGGTTTGAAACGCTGATTGGAGAAAAAGTAGATTCCAGAAATGCCAACAGCGATTGGGGTTTATGGGGCAGCCCCCGCATTATATCTAAAGGCCGTCAAGTTCCAGTAAAGCAAACGGATCGTCCCAATATTGTATTAATAACCTTCGATACAGTACGCGCTGATTTTCTGGGGTGTTACGGGAATCCATGGGTTCAGACGCCAGCCATAGACGCACTGGCTCAAAGCGGCGTTATATTTGAAAAAGCCTATTCTGCGTCGTGCTATACCAATCCAGCGCATTTATCAATTTTCACATCAGTGCATCCCTACGTTCATGGAATTATTGATAATATGGAACGGCTGAATCGCTCGCTGCCCTCATTACCATTTATATTGAGAGAACTGGGTTATGAAACGCAGGCCGTTATGAGCGTGTGGCATCTTGATAATATCATGACCGGTCTTAAACAAGGATTCGATATATACGATAAACCGAGCGAGAAGATTAAGATTCGCCCCGATTCCATGACAACCAGCGCGGCAATAGAACTCATGGAACAGCCGCGGGAACGCCCTTTCTTTTTATGGCTGCATTATTTCAATCCACATACGCCATACGAGGCTGATGGGAATTATCACAAGATGTATTACAAAGGCGATCCAAAATCACCGGAACATCACTCTATGGATCAAGCGGTTTTCCCCTTTGGTAATGCCCCGCAATGGGCTGCGGGATTCACCGACCTGGAATATTTCAAAAAAGAATACGGCGCAGAAATAACCAGCACTGACCAGCAGATCGGCAGGCTGATGGAATCCATGCGCCAAATGCAGATTATAAATAACACTATCGTTATTCTTACAGCAGATCACGGAGAGAACTTTGGAGAGAGAGGCATCTATTTCGATCACTGGACAATGCATAACCAGGACATTCATGTTCCATTGATCGCTTCATGCCCTAAACTGATACCCGGCGGCGTGCATATTGAGCAAAGCGTCAGTGGAATCGATATTGCGCCGACTATCCTGGACCTTATTGGTGAATCTAATCATCCAATAGCACAAGACCTTTTTACCGGAGATAGCATCGAATCTCTGTGGAAGAATCCTAAGCAAAAATTGCGCGACATCCATACCGCTGATGCAGCATTCGGGAATGCGATATCGGCCTGGAATGATAAATATAAAATCATTTGGGAACTGCAAACCAGAAGTTTCAACAAAAAGTTCAGCATTAGAACTGATCGCGTATGGATTATAGACCGTGTTAATGACCACCAGGAATTCACTCCTCTGGGACATTTCCATTTCGGCGCTGAAAATAATAATACTCAAACAGAATTTGTAGCCGCTATGCCTCCGTTCGAGAATGGCAATTTAGCAAACATTAAGCAAAACTCCTGTCAAAAAAACATACCAACGCCAGAAGACCTTTCCTTATGGATCAAGAGAGAAAAAGATAACGCAGAAGCAATTGAGAGAATGCAAGATGATCCTGATTTCGAGGTCAACATTATTAATCTTTTAAGTGCATTGGTAAAAAGAATGTCTGAAAAAGATATCGGAGAGAGAATTCAGTCCAACGAATTATTATCTGAAGAGTTTGGTTCTTTAACAGAAATCCTTGAACCAATTGATCCAGCTATGATAGACCATCTACGCTCATTGGGATATGCTCAATAGGATAGTGATATTTGCACAAAACAGAACGCTTTTCGAGAACATATCTAAGCATTCTTTTCTGTAGTGATTTTCTCTGAATCAAGCGCCTCGCGTACCGCTCGAAGAAGGATGGCGGGAGCATATGGCTTGGAAATAGTATAGAAATCATCTCCATTATCCATTACTTTAGAAATTTCAGAACTATATCCACTACTAAAGAGAACTCTTGTTTCGCCCCACTGGTTTATAATCTTATTATAAACTTCTATACCGTTCATCTTGGGCATAATTAAATCAAGTATAATCAAGTCGATAGAATTAGCATTCTCTTCAAAGACGCTCAATGCATCATTTCCATCAAAAGCCAAAAGAACCGTATACCCACTATCTTCAAGTACCTGTACTGCCAAATCACGCACCATCGGTTCATCATCAACAAAAAGGATAGTTTCAGCGCCGTATATCGAGGTTTCTTCTCGAACGCTTTTAACAATTGGTATTGTTTCTTCAACCCTAGGAAGGTAAATTAAAAACTCAGAACCTTCTTCAATGGCACTTTTTACATTGAGAAGCCCATTGTGCTGCCGGACGCATCCATATACCGTAGAAAGACCCAAACCAGTCCCTTTACCCTGATCTTTAGTTGTAAAAAACGGCTCAAAAATATTATCTAAGATTTCAGGCGCAATGCCAAAACCAGTATCACAAACCTTCAACAGAACATATTCGCCAGGTTTAGCCCAGAGTTGTTTTTCACAGAAGGATTGAGAAAGCGCAACATTTTCTGTTGAAATATCCAACCGCCCACCATCCGGCATAGCATCTCTAGCATTAACGCATAGATTCATAAGAATCTGTTCCATCATAGCCGGATCAGCATGGATACTGCCAAGTTCTTGATAAAGATCAAGACTTATTTCGATATGTTCACCAATAATACGACTTAACATAGCAACTAATTCAGATATCAGCGCATTGAAATCGAGCAACTCCTTATTAAGCGCCTGTCTGCGGCTGAAAGCCAATAACTGCCGGGTCAGATCGGCGGATCGTTCAGCTGCTTTCATCGCTTTATCCAGATATTCGTATGATTTGTTATTCGGGCTGAGTTCCTTCATGACCATTTGGGTATAACCCTGGATGACATGGAGAAAATTATTAAAATCGTGCGCTACTCCGCCGGCCAGTTCGCCGACAGCTTCCATTTTGCGTGATTGCCGAATTTGCGCTTCACACAGAAGCCGTTCTTTTTCAATCTGTTTGCGTTCAGTAATGTCACGACAGATGCAGAGAATGGCTTTTTGACCTTTCAAATTAAAGATGCATGCATTGACCTCAACCGGAACAATAGAACCATCCTTCTTAACATGTTTCGATTCAAAAACAGCGAATCCATGTTGTTCGATTTGCATGAACCACTCAGGAATAAAACCAAGACAGTCTACTGATACGATATTATTCAATGATTTGCGCAACATTTCATTACGACTATACCCCAACCGAAGACAGACGCCCTGGTTTGCTTCAAGGATGCGTCTTTCAAAATCAAGAATAAAAATATCATCACCAGCATGATCAAATAAAGTTCGAAATTTCTTTTCGCTTCTTTCCAAATCAATTTGGGCTTGTTGACGAACCAGAATCTCCTCTTTGAGAGTCATGTTAGCATTTAATAATTCAGCCGTCCTTTCAACAACGCGTTTACTCAGTTCATCCTTAGCTTTTTGCAGGGCATCTTCCGCCATTTTTCTATCCGTGATATTAGCGGCAATACCGCTTACACCTACAATACGATCATTCTCGTAAGTGGGATGAGAAGAGGTTCGCAACCAGATAATCTCGCCCGAACGGCAGATAAACCGATATTCTCCAGCTTTGATATTACCATCAAGCAGGCTTTTAAAACCTTGGTATATATTCTCTCGATCCTCTTCATGAACAAAACAGTCAAAAGATTGTCCGATTAACTGAGAAGGCTTGTATCCCACTGAATCTTCAACGGCGGGACTGATGTATGTAATGATTCCACTTTCATCCGTCGAATAAACGATATCATCAATTGATTCGACGAGTTCGCGATATTTTTTTTCAGATTCAAGCATTGCATAGCGCTTTTGAATCCCTATATAAACAGCAGTTACAGCAATCATAAACAACAGAGACACCGGCAACAGAAACTCCGCTGTCTGCCATAAGTAAGGCAGCGTCACAAAATGAACTTCTGCGGGAGTAGGATCAATGTTCCGATCAGAGTCTGCGACGCGAACTTGAAAAATATATTCTCCCGGATTAAGGCGATGAGTGACAATAACGGATTCTTTATTAAAGGAAGACCAGGGAATTATACTTGATTCAGCCTTATTAGGTACGATGCGCCAGGAAAAGAATAAATCAGATTGTTTGGTCTTTTTCCATGCATCAATACCTGATACATAAAAAATCCCCCGGCCATTGGGAAATACTTGTGTAGGATATTTTTCAATCTTTGCTTCAGGAGCGTCAGTTGAGTAATTATTGCGAAAAATTCCCGCATTATTAACCGAAATCCAGATGACTCCTTTGGGATATTCTCCAATTGCCATGACGCGATCATTAGCCAAACCATCCGAACGGGTATAGTTCACCCAGCGATTATCGTATAAAAACGATACGCCTAAAGCAAAAGATCCCACCCACAACGCATTATCCGAAGCTTCATAAAAACACGAGATACGGTTGCTAATAAGACCATCCTCTGTTGTTATATGCTGAGAGACGGCGCCATCCTTATACTGAATCACTCCTGAACCAGAGGTTCCGAACCATAAAGTATTGGATTTGTCACGATATGAGGTCCATAAGGGATGCAAGACTCTCTTGCCTTCCTCTAAATCAATCTCCTCATATTTATCACTACGCCAAATTTCAAAAGAAAAATCCAATCCTGCGATGATAGAACCATCTTCGGTCTCCTCCATACATAAGAGGGATTTCCGTTCGTAAAAGGGATAAGATGGCTGAGGAATCCAGGCATTATCCACAAATTCGTATGCGCCTTTCTTGCCATATAAAAATAATCGTCCCTTACTCGATTGGAAAAGGTGATGGCTAAGGCTCTTTTCTTCAGGAATTTTAACTGATTGAAGAAGGATATTATCAGTCAATGAAACCTGCACCACTTTATCACCGGAGAGTATCCATATTCTCCCATCATAGGCCTTGGTAGATTCTTTAGCCTCTTTAACGTCAGCGCCCAGAAAAGCCGTAGGCGTCCATGCATCATTTAAAAAACGCTGCAACCTCCCCTCACTATCCACTGCAGCCGGAGGCGTGTCAGGATCAGCGTAAAATACATTTCCATTGAGGGAGGCGCCATCAGTGAGATGATTATACAAAAACCATGAGCAATAAGATAAGAGATGAGCGCCATATCGAGAGCCAAGCCATATAGTTCCATCATCAAAACAACTTATCGACTCGATATAAGGATAAGGAATATCTCTTACAAATGCCGGTTGGAGCCATGTTTCATTACTATATATTTTGAATCCCGTTTTCCCCCCGACGCACAATTCACCATTCACAGTTTCAGAAACGTACAAAGTCTCGGAATCATCATCTAAAATAATTTCCCAATCACACCCATCATATTTACATAGGCTTCCATCAGTAGCCACCCAAATGGAGCCATCTCGTCTCTGAAATATTGATCGTGCACTCTTGGGACATTTAATACCATCAAGCAATCGCCATTGCTGATCAGCATAAACAAGAATCCCACCGAATTCTAATGCAACCCATATCTCCCCATTTTTCATTCGCCTGATATCACGAATATCCTGATCGCCGCTATCTTTTGGATTCAGAATTAAAGTCCAAGAACCATTTAGGAATGAGGGAGATGAATCTTTTAGCGAGGCATCATTAGACCATTTATATTGCAGGATAAAGCCTTTCTCTAGACCGATCCAGATAGTACCTGGATGTATTTCTGTGATAGAAAAAATATTAAAGAGAAAATCATTATAAATATCGCATAGAATTTTAGTCCATTTACCTTGATGCAATACCGCCATCCCATCAGCCGTTCCAGCCCAAAGATTCTCATAACTATCAACCATGAGGACGCGGACATCATTAGAAGGAAGATCATTCTTTGTTGTATATGTCTTCCATTTGGTTTTGTCCAGCGATGATATTCCACCGCCCCATGTCGCAAACCAAACCACTCCATCAGGAGTTTTATAGATATCGCGGACTACTTCGTACGCCAATCCGTCAGAAGGATAAAACGCACGATGGGTGAGGTTGTTTATATCTGCAAATAATGAATCAGCTAAGAAACAGGAGATAATGATTAAGAAAATCCATCGATTTCTAAATCGTAGTGAAAACAAGATGCCGTACGCAACGCCCAATGTATATCTCATAGAAGTAAGGATATCTAACATGATGAAAAACGTTAATTTCTCTGCCCGAAATTATTCTATACTAATTTTGCGAATTATATAGTAAATAATGTAATTACATAACAATATCCTGTATATCATAGTTTGCCCTGGATATTAAGGCTCAATCCTGAAGGCGCATCAATTATCAGGACAAAGAATCAACAACATCATAATTTCAAGAACCGCTCTATAAAGAATATAGGCGAACAATGGATAAATATCTATGTTTTAAGCTTAAATCTAATATCCATATTGGATCGAATCCATATTACTCTATAATGAGTCTAGATCGACAAATACATGATCCCCCAATAATTTGATTAGGTCCTGTTAATATGCCGCTAGTATTCAATCCAAACGCCTATGGATCCAACATCCATCAATTCTTAAGAGAGAATCGGGTATTCGATTTAGGGCCAGGAACACCGAACGAAACAATGCGCCCCGCGTTGAATGGACTTTCAGTCAATAATATTCTCCAGCATGAGCAGGCATCCGACCAATACATGGTTTGCATATGTATTGCATGTATTTGGATTTACCACGATTACCTGGAAGAATCACATTCGATTGTCCAAACCATTCCCTCAACTACCAGCAGCTATCTACATGGGATCATACACCGACGCGAAGCTGATTATTCAAATGCGAAATATTGGTTTTCGAAAGTACCAACTCACCCCATTTTTATTCAATTATACAGTATCGCCCATGATTTATCACTGAAAGTAAAGGATGCGCCTGATATTTTCACGGATAGTGGAGGTATCTGGAATGCGTCGGCTTTTGCGGATCTATGCAACCAAAATTGCGGAAAGAAGACTCCAATAGAAAGATTATGCCAGCAGATACAGCGTTCTGAATGGGAACTACTCTTTGATTACTCTTACAATAAAGCAATAAGTAAGATTTAGAGTGGTATTTTAAAATACGCTTAATCGGGTATGCTTAATTTTATATTCCTATATTCGACGCGTGAGAAAACATCATGCGCTTGCAAGGCGATAAAACCTTTAGAAAAAGATGAATCGGTTGCATCGACTACTGTTTCACCATTAACTTGAATTTTTATGTTAGCGCCAATCACGGCAATCCTCATATCAAACCATTCATCATCTTTAGCATATTGTTTTACTGCGCTTACTCTGTCATAGAGACTGCCAGTCAGGTTCTTTGCGTCATGGTTATCGACTTGAGCCTCATAACCAACCGGCCAAGGACGAAAACCTAAACCGGGGTGTTGCGCACGAAAGAAGACGCCGCTGTTTCCTTTTGCGCTAATACGAATTTGCACTGATATAATAATGTCCTCAAATTCGCTGTATTGAGTAGAGAGATAACCAATACCACGTTTGGCGGACAATACGCCATCTTTGACGCTCCACTTTCCAAAACCATGAATATCCCAACCTGATAAATCTTTTCCATTAAATAAGTCTATTTCTGAACCGGGCGTATGTTCCTGAACAAATTGTTTTATCGTAGGATTCATCGCCGGAGTTCGAGTGGGAAAAGTACAGCAAAAGCAGATGAATAATACAAAGAAAGCGAGGCCTATCCCCCACAACCACTTGGAGCGCAATATGGATAACAAAGGCTTCATAGGTTCTTCTCTTGAGAATTGAGCGCTTTCAACAAGGTTTGCGCACGATGTTTATAAGTATGCTTTTCAAGTATTCGCAATTGAGCCTTACGAATTATATCCAAACGTTTCTCATCATCATCCAGATAATTTATAATCTTGTTTTTCATTTCAATCATAGATTTGTACCATACGCATTCTGATTCGTCTGCAAAGATGCTGGAAAGCAACGCAACCCACTCAGCCAGAATAAATCCTCCCGCAGAAGGGACATCAAACAAGCGTGGATTAATGAATCCGAATCCCTGAAGACTGTTGAAACAGAGGTTGATTTTTGTTGTGCGGTAGAGTTCCAACAGGTCATTGCGTGAATCAATCGATCCGTAATAGGCTTTCTTGAGTCGCTGAGTCGGGAGTAGTTCTTTCCACGCAGATTGACCATATATTGCCAGACCTTCTATATCATCCAGGAGAGAAATGGCTTCAACCCGCCTCCGGGTGTTGGCTTCCATATATATGAAATATTGCACCGTCTGGGCTGAATTCATATAACGGGCTTTTGGAATTAATGCAGCCAGCATCCCGGCCAACAGATTAATCTGATCCACTTCCAACAATTGAGAAATCGCTTTAGGTATATCAGTATTCAAATGATTTTTTTGCATTTTCAGAATTGCGTTCTCAAGACATTCGCGAATCTCACTTGGGATGCCATCCAGAATTTTTCGATTATCATGCACCGATCCAACATAAGACGCCTGGAAACGCCAATCTTGTTTCTGTGGTGGAGTGAGAATACCGGGAGCGGCAGGATGCAGGATGCCGGTAAAATTCCCGCCTCTATCTTCTATTTCATTCACAAACGAATCAGACACCGAGAAGATGCGGTCATATTGATTAAACGGGATATTGGCCATATTGGCAGGATCATCCACGTACCATACGGCGCGGGGAATTGGGATTTGTTGCGCGAATGACGCCATGTAATCCGAAGAATGATTTTGGGATAGAATCAGGTCAGGATGAAAATCGAAGAAATCCGCAGCTACTCGATAGAAGCGGGTAAAGAGCCGGTCTTTCATCATCGGCGCCCGCGTTTTGAGACCCGACTCATTAAAGCCATCTATCAATCCAACCAGCATTTCGGCGCCGCCCCGATCAGTGTTGAAGTGGGTCCAGACTTTGCTGATCTCAGATGATGGATTAGACCAATATTGATCGGCTTGTTTTAGTTTTTGAAAATATGCTTCTCTTAGCGATTGATGCTCACGCCAAAATGATTGCAGCGTCTCTTCTAATTCTTTTTTGGCATTAGAGTCAATCTCTGATTTGAGCGCTGATAAAACATGAATCTGTTTTCTATCAAGCGTCTCCAGATGGTGATCCAGACAGAGGGCGCATAATTGTTCTTGGCAACTATCACCCACCGCCCACAGAATGCGCCCCGTACCAATGGGAATAGTAAAATCAAAAAGAGAAAACGCGGCGCATAATAATCCAGCGTTTTTTTCCAGACATATAATGCCTTTCGGTTCGCCGCGCCGTTTGGTTTCCAGTTGAATTGACGCCTGGTGAATGGCGTAACCCAGTCCTGCGCCATGAGCCATAACCAGCCAGGCGCCCTGATCGAAGGAGTGCAGAATTGATTGACAAAATTGAGAGGCGTGAGGAATTACATTTGCTGCGTCATGAATGGAGATTTCTTTGCCGTCAACCAGATATTTACACAGATAGAATCCCTTATCGAATGGCTTGAGTAAAATATCCGTCCTGTTCTTTTGCTGTTCGATGACCTGAATCAGCGAAGGTTGAGTTTCATGCAATGCCGCCAGATTAACATCTAACAGCGCCCTACCTGATTCTGACAAGCAGACCCATCCTTCAACCACAATTAATCCCCATTATTCACTAGAGCGATTCTTAAAAGCATGTTCGTTTATTTTCATGTTTGGTCTTATAAAAAGATTATCCTATATGGCTTTTTATATTCACGAATCAGTACGTTTTTACACCTATCTATCTAAATCACCTGATAGAAGACGATTTTTTCTTCGCGGTTTTTTAGATTTAATTGTAGTTCCGGTTTCATAGGTTTACAGAAATCCCGTATGGCCTGATGGAGCGGGGGGACGTAGAAGAAAAAGTGGCGCATGTTTTGCGCTATTAAGCCGACCTCTTTATTTCTGATCTGATCGCGCATATCGAGAAATAGGGCTATTGCAGGATATTCCTGGCGCAGTTGCGGCTCTTGTTTGAACAGCGCGTCAAGGTCATAGATGGCTTGAGTATTATAATGGGTTCCTTCTTTGTTATAGTCGGTTCCTTCTTTATTGTACATTTTCGCCTCATTGCGATCAGGTAGATCGAAATTAAGGTCGCGTGATTTTGCTAAACGTTCCCACTCGGTGTAATAGGCATGACCCAGAATAAATAATGATGAAGAATTTTCGGCCAATTTGCGCTTGGCCAGAAAAGCGTAATAGGGAGGAGCGATCATGGTTTTATTGGGTGGGCAATAACTTTGGATAAATAAAGCAGCTTCATCCATTTTCGGTCCGGATACCTCAAAAACACCTTGCTCTCCATAACCAAATTCGCTTAGGTCGATAGGGCCATTAGAGAAGGTTCGATATAACAGCGATAGCGGCTTGATCATTAAAACGGGCAACAGCAGGCAAATGATCATAGTGCATTTACCAAGTTTCATGGTGTGGCGGAAAGAACTTAAACGGAAACTGATGCCGGAAGCGGCGAAAAGAGTAAGTAGGAAATAAGCTGAGAAAAGAGCTACGGCTGGCTCGCCGAGGGTGAAGATGTATTCAACCGTGCCGCCTTTGGTGACGAAGATTATCGAACCTATGGAGAAAACCGCCCACCATAGAACATATTCGATAACCGGATCTTTGCCGTCTTCACTGGTGTACAACAGTATTCCCGCCATTGCCGCGAAGAGAAACCCGCCTTCATAGAATACGATATCGCCGCCTTCGGCATATAGTTTGAATAGGAAATATTTTATTGTTTGAAATATTGATTCGTTGGGATAGGTTCCGACCTGGCGGAAGAATACATGCTCGATATATAGCCCCTGGCTGTAGAACCACATGACGATGAATATAATAATGCCGGGAATCATCAACGCCAGGCTGTAGCGGATAAAAAACCGCCTGAACCTAAAGCCTACAAAGAACCATTGCAGCAGAATATAGGGCAGCGCCGTCATGTTGGTGTAGCAACATAGCGCCGCGATAAATGCTGAGGCGTATAAGCCAATGGTGGGCTTATCCTCCTGAACCGCCTTGATGAATATCAGCAGATTAAAACATAACAGAAGAATCAGCAATGGTTCTGATTGGAATCCCGCTGACCACCAGACCCCTTCGGGTAGAAATAGGTAGATGCAAGCCGCCCAGGCCGAAAATATGGGCCGCTTAAAAAGTTGTGCGGCGATGCCCCAGATGCAGCAGGCGGTCAGGGCGTGCTGCAACACCTGCCACAGTCGAACCAGGGTGGGATCGCCATCCAACAGGTTCAGCCAGAAGGCGCCCAGGAAGAGCAACAGCGGCGGCTGAGGGCTGGGCAAGTCTTTATAGAGCAGATCGCCCTCGGTTATACGCCATGATATATACAGATAATTTCCATCACCGAAATCGACGTATTTGTTATTGATGCTTAAAATTGCCAGAAATATATATATGGTGAGTCCAGCGGTGAAAAGTAGAAGCGCGTTGCTGTGCATCGATCTTTTTCGCTTGATTTTCTTTGGAGGTTCTTCGGGTGATCCTGTTGATTCAGGAGTATCGGGTTGTATTTCATCAGTAAAATTCGGTTCCCGGTTTTTATCGTTATTGTCGCCAACCACTACATCGATCATATTTAATATCCTATGTTTTATGCAAATCAGAAATGTTATTATAAGATCACTTACAAAAAGTAAACTGTGCAACCTGTTTTGCCGAAGAGTATTATGCTTTTCGCCTTCAAGTTATATTGGGTGGCTTGATCAAGGGCTGACCGCAATGCGGTCTTGCCCTTGCCACCCTTCTCTATCATATTTCTTATCATATTTTGTTAAAACCGTTAAGATAATGTTTCCCGATTATAGCGTGAAATAATGTAATTTATTGTAAATTGCTGCAAAAATTAAAAACGGCCCACGGTTTCCCATGGGCCGGATTGAATTATATCATAACCTTAAAACCTAATTCACGACAGATGCAATTAGATTTGAGGAAGAGCAAAAGGCTTACGGTACTTACGGTCCTGATCAGCCATCATGTCGTTGGCTTCTTTGTCGCCAATAGCGATTTCTTTAGCTGTATCGAGATTGATAACGCGTTGCGCACGATAGGCCACATTAGCCAGATGGCACAGAGATGAGGAAAGGTGACCCTCTTCAACATCAGCGTTGAGGTCTTCTACTTTGCGGTTTTTGACGCAATCGATGAAGTTTTGGAAATGGTTGCCGCCTTCTCTGCCAGATGGTCCGGGTTTACCGTCTTTGCCCAGGAAGACCTTAAAACTGTCGTAACTGGGGCAGATCATCCATCCCTTGGAACCGAGGAAGATATTACCGACTACATTACCGCCGGGATTGCCGCCCATTTCAGGATTGGTCATCCAGTGGCGCACTTCGAATACCATCATTTTGTTTTCTTTAGGGTATTTGTAGGTGGCGACCATGCAATTGGGGGTTTCCTGATCATCCTCGAACATGAATTTTCCACCAATGCAAGAGGTCATTTCCGGCAGTCCGACCTGTAAGCCCCAACGGGCGATATCAAACTGGTGAACGCCCTGGTTGCCTATGTCGCCATTGCCATAATCCCAATGCCAATGCCATTTATAATGAAGACGGTTTGAGGTGTATTCGCGTTCAGGAGCTGGCCCAAGCCATAAATCATAGTTGACGCCCTTCGGAACCTTTTGACCGAGTTTGGCTTTACCAATAGTATCCCGCCATTTGTAGCACAGGCCTTTGGCGTAATAGACGTCGCCGATAACGCCTTCATGCAGCAGTTGCATGGCTTGCTGCATGCCTTTGTTGCTTCGGCTCTGGGTTCCATGCTGGACGATTTTTTTGTATTTGCGGGCGGCGTTAACCAGTTGGCGGCCTTCATAGACGTTATGCGAAAGAGGTTTTTCAACATAGACGTCTTTGTCGGCCTGGCAGGCCCAAATGGCCTGGAGTGAATGCCAGTGGTTAGGCGTAGCGATAGAGACGGCGTCGATATCCTTGTCTTTCAGCAGTTCGCGGTAATCTGTGAACGTCTTTACTTCTCGTCCATAATTTTCCTTGAAAGAGGCGGCGCGTTCCTTTAATACGTTTTCATCAATATCGCAAAGCGCAACGACCTGCGCTCCATTGGCGCCCTCTTGGCCTTTGATATGGTCTTTGCCACGGCCATTTACGCCAACGACTGCAACATTGATAGTATCATTAGCTTCGGCTTGAGCAGAGTCTCTGATAATGAGATTCATGGCGGCGGCAGCACCGACAGTTGTTTTGAGAAAATGGCGTCGATTATCTTTGTTCATAATCCTATGTCCCCATTTCTTATTAATTAATGTTCTTCGCATAACGAGCGAATACTGTATATTGTAATAATTGATAATATGATTTTTTATTGTCAACGTCAATCAATGCGTTATCGTTAATTCAGGGAATTAATCTATGCGTACAGTAATATCAGCTTCGAGAAGGACGGATATTCCCGGATTCTACATGCCCTGGCTGGAGCGGCGCATCAAGCAAGGCGGCGTTGAGGTGCGCAATCCGGTGATGAAGCATAAGACCTACCATGTCAGCCTGAAGCCGGAAGATGTGCATAGCATCGTGCTTTGGTCAAAGAACTTTCGTCCGTTTTTGGAGTCGGATTTATCACGGGATAAGCGATACCGCTGGTATTTCAATTTCAGTCTGGTTGATTGCCCAGAGTGGGAACAGGGAGTTCCAGGCCTTGATGAGCGCTTAAGGCAAGTACGGGAGATTACTGAACGCTGGTCGGTCAGGCATATCAATTGGCGCTTTGATCCCATCGTCTATTGGGATGAGGGGAGAAGCAACAACCTTGGTTCTTTCGCTCCCATATGCGATGCAATGGCTCATATCGGCGTAACGCGCTGTACAATTTCTTTCGTTACCTGGTATAAGAAGGTCAAGCAACGCCCCGCTGTGCAAAGCCTCGGTTTTTACGATCCGCCTATTGAACAGAAAGTTGACATCCTGTCGCACATGAGCCGCTACGCCCAAGATAGAGGCGTCACGCTCGAATCGTGCTGTAACGATGCGCTATTAAAAGCCAATGGGGTTAAGCAAGGCAGTTGCATTAATGGCCCTTTATTGAGCGAACTGACGGGCGAACGGTGTTCCGCGGCCAGAGACGGCAGCCAAAGAGAAGGCTGTGGATGCACAAAAAGTTCAGATATTGGCGGCTACGCTATGTCGTGCTTTCACAATTGTCTTTATTGTTACGCCAAACCGATGGGGAAATAAGTAAGAGAAAAGCCCCATTAGCTGGGGCTTTCTATTGGATATTCTGAATTTGTGAAAAATCAAAATCACGTATAACTTTGCAGTGATTTCATGTAATTGGCCCGTTCAAACGCGGTTGGTTCAGGACAATTTTTCTGACTCATGCTGCCGCGCATTTGCGCGATAGAGTCATACTCGTGCTCTTCCATCCATTCTATGGTATCTTTGAGCACGTCCACAATATGATTTTCACCATATTTCAATAGAGCAGAGCACATCATAGTGACATTTGCGCCAGCCATAATGGATTTAATTACATCAGTAGCAGTGTATATACCGGTGGTATGAGCTAAATCCGCCTGGATGCGGCCATAAAGTATGGCAATCCAACGAAGAGGCAAACGCATTTCGCTGGCTTTGCTGATTTTGAGGTTAGGTTCAACCTCCAGTTTTTCTATATCAATATCCGGTTGATAAAAACGATTAAAAAGAACCAAACCATCGGCGCCGGCGGAAACCAGGCGATTTGAGATATTGACCATATTAGTGAAGAAAGGATTAAGCTTAAGAGCAACCGGAATAATGACGGAACTTTTTACAGCCTTAACAACATCAACATATACTTGTTCGATATCAGCGGCGGACTGATCTGGATTAGTCGGAAGAAAATAGACATTCAGTTCGATAGCATCAGCGCCCGCATCCTGCATTTTTTTGGCGTAATCGATCCACCCGCCTGTAGAAACGCCATTAAGGCTGGCAATAACGGGGATATCAACAGTCTTTTTTATTTTCCGGATTTGCTCGAGATATTCCTCCGGACCAAGGCGATAATCGTCCGCTTCAGGAAAATAGGAAGTTGCTTCTGCGAAAGAATCAGTGCCATGCAGCAGGAAATGATTCAGCTCGTCCGCCTCAAACTGAATTTGTTCTTCAAAGAAAGAATGCATGACAAGCGCTGCAGCGCCGGCATCCTCTAACTTTTTGACGGAATCCAATTCACTTGTAAGAGGTGATGATGATGGGACGATGGGATTTTTTAAAGCAAGACCAAGATATGAAGTTGAAATATCCACTGTTATTATCCTTTCAAATTAAAACCAGGATTTTAAATATTTTGTTGTTAAATTATATACCTTTCTTGATTCTATAATAGTAAATTTACGGTTTATTTGCTTGAGCATCAATCGTCTTAAGAACATCCTGAGGCTTGAGATCGGAATTTTTGATCTTTGATGGATTTTTTGTCTGAATCAGGACATTAAAAACAGGGCGCCTGGAAATTACTCCCGGACGCCCTGTTGTGATTACTGATTAATATACACGATTTTTCGTGATATTAAATTATTCTGGTTTGCTATAGTCCATAGCAGCCATCTGACGATATAGACGCCAGCGGGCGGAAACCTCATCCTGTCCCTTAGCAATGAGACGTTTGGAGTCTTCAGGTTTGCTCTTGGCGAGCATCTTGAAGCGGGTTTCGGCGTAAGCGAAGTCCTCATAAGTGATCTTAGGATCTTTGGAATCCAATTGCAGAGGATTCTTGCCTTCTTTAGCCAGATCCGGGTTGAAGCGATATAGTGGCCAGTGACCGCTCTCTACAGCGGATTTCTGGTTATCCGTACCAGTGCGCATGTTGATTCCATGAGCGATGCAGTGTGAGTAAGCCAGGATGATAGAAGGACCATCATAAGCTTCGGCTTCAATAAAGGCTTTGATAGCCTGAGTATCATTGGCGCCATAAGCAATCTTGGCGACATAGATATTTCCATAGGTCATAGAGATCATACCAAGGTCTTTTTTCGCGATAGGCTTGCCGCCATAAGCGAATTTGGCAACAGCGCCCAAAGGAGTCGATTTTGACATCTGACCGCCAGTGTTGGAATAAACCTCAGTATCCAGGACCAGAACGTTTACATTTCGGCCTGAGGCTAGAACATGATCCAAGCCGCCATAACCGATGTCATAAGCCCAACCATCGCCGCCGACGATCCATACGCTCTTGCTTACCAGATAATCAGCCAAACTTACTAGATGTTTGGCATCATTGTCATCTG
This sequence comes from bacterium, assembly GCA_963662285.2. Lineage (GTDB taxonomy): Bacteria > Hinthialibacterota > Hinthialibacteria > Hinthialibacterales > Hinthialibacteraceae. The sequence continues at coordinate 386,658 of CAXXMV010000002.1, read as the reverse complement.
AGCTTTGTAGTTTAGTTTTGAGTTCAGCAACTCGGTCGCGTTGTTCCTGGATGCCAGCTTCGGTAGACTGATCGGCGTTTTTCAATCCAGCAACCAGATTGTCGCCAATTTGAGCCGCTAGTTTATCCAATAATTCAACAGCCATGACCTTGAACTTGTCGATGGTAAGACGATAACCCATACCAAATTCAGCATTATCTTCGAATAGCGAGTTAGACCAGGCCGGACCGCGTCCATCACGGTTAGTCGTGTATGGAGTGGTGGGCAGATTAGCGCCATAAATAGAAGAACAGCCCGTAGCATTAGCGATAATGGCGCGGTCTCCAAACAGTTGAGTCATGAGGAGAAGGTAAGGCGTTTCGCCGCAGCCAGCGCAAGCGCCGGAGAATTCGAACAGCGGAGTAAGCAACTGAGAACCTTTAACGGAATTGATCTTAAGTTTTGAACGATCAAATTCCGGCAAGTTGAGGAAGAATTCGAAATTTTCACGCTCTGGCGCACGCAGAGGGATCTGATCAGCCATGTTGATGGCTTTTCGTTCAGGATTCTGCTTATCCTTGGCGGGACAAATGTGCACACAAGCTCCACAGCCTGTGCAATCTTCAGGAGCAACCTGGATAGTAGCTTTGAGGTCTTTGAATTCTTTACCGCGGGCATCTGCAGATTTGAAGGTTGCAGGCGCTGCTTCCAGGCATGATGGATCATAAACGTTGAAGCGAATGGCTGCATGAGGACAAACTACAGAACATTTTGCGCACTGAATGCATATATCATCTTCCCATACAGGAATTTCGAGAGCGATGCTCCGTTTTTCCCATTTGGTAGTGCCAGTTTCGAAAGTTCCATCAACAGGGAACTTGCTGACAGGGATGCCATCGCCGCGTCCGGCGATAATTTCACCAGTAACTTCCTTAACAAAGGCAGGAGCGTTTTCAGGAACAGGTGGTGGAATCTCAATGGTACTGGTTGCTGTAGCAGGAATAGTTACTTGATACAGGTTGCCAACTGATTGATCAACGGCGTTGTAATTCATTTCGACGATCTTATCGCCTTTGGCGCCGTAGGTCTTTTTAATGGCGTTTTTGATAGCCTGAATAGCTTCGTCTCTGGGCAGAACGCCAGAGATGGCGAAGAAGCAGGTCTGCATGATTGTATTGATACGGGCGCCCATACCGGTTTCACGTGAAACTTTATAAGCATCAATTACGTAGAATTTGAGATTCTTATCGATGATCTGCTGTTGAACTTTGCGCGGTAATTTATCCCATATATCGTCTTTGCCATAAGGACTGTTGAGCAGGAAGACGGCGCCGTCTACTGCTTTTTCCAGCATGTCGTATTTCTCGAGGAATACGAACTGGTGGCAGCCGACAAAGTTGGCCGAAGTCAACAGGTAAGAAGAACGAATTGGTTTTGGTCCAAAACGCAAGTGAGAAACCGTAACGGAACCAGCTTTTTTGGAGTCGTAAACAAAATAACCCTGAGCAAAGTTATCAGTATCTTCGCCGATAATTTTGATGGAGTTTTTGTTAGCGCCGACCGTACCATCAGATCCAAGACCATAGAACATACCGCGAACTACATCATCGCCTTCAGTGATAAAGGAAGCATCGTAGTCCAGGCTGGTGTGGGTAACGTCATCGTTGATGCCGATGGTGTAGTGATTCTTGGATTTAGCTTTAGCGAGGTCATCATAGATGCCTTTGACCATAGCCGGAGTAAATTCTTTGGAAGAAAGACCGTAGCGCCCGCCAACAACAAGAGGAGCAGCGCTGAATGGAGCATAACCTTCTACCATTGCTTCATTAATAGCAGCTACAACGTCGAGATAGAGAGGTTCGCCTGTGGCGCCTGGCTCTTTGGTTCGATCAAGTACGGATATTTTCTTGACTGTAGCAGGAAGAGCTTCCATCAAGTGTTTTAGTGAGAATGGACGATAAAGGCGAACTTTTACCAAACCGACTTTGGCGCCCTTCTCATTCATGTATTCGAGGGCTTCGTGAGCAACTTCAGCGCCCGAACCCATCATGATGATAATGTTCTCGGCATCTGGAGCGCCGACATAATCAAATAGTTTGTACTGACGTCCAACAAGTGAAGCGAATTTGTCCATGTATTTCTGGACGATTCCAGGACAGGCATTGTAATAAGGGTTCACTGCTTCGCGGGCCTGGAAGAAGACATCCGGGTTCTGGGCGGTTCCGCGCAATACAGGATGATCAGGAGAAAGAGCGCGGGCGCGATGTGCGCGAACCAGATCATCGTCGATCATCGCTTTCATGTCGTCATCGGTCAGTTCTTCCACTTTCATAACTTCGTGGGAGATGCGGAAACCGTCAAAGAAATGGACGCAAGGAACTCTGGATTCCAGAGTAGCCGCTTGAGCGATAAGAGCCATATCCATGACTTCCTGGACGCTGCCGGCAGCCAACATGCTCCAACCAGTGGAACGGCAAGCCATGACGTCGCTGTGATCGCCAAAAATTGAGAGAGCATGAGAAGCAACCGTACGCGCTGAGACGTGAAAGACTGTTGATGTCAATTCGCCAGCAATCTTGAACATGTTCGGGATCATCAAAAGCAATCCCTGCGACGCGGTAAAGGTCGTAGTCAACGCGCCAGTTTGCAATGCGCCGTGCACAGCGCCGGAAGCGCCGCCTTCACTCTGCATTTCAACAACATCTGGAACGCTGCCCCAGATATTCTTTTTACCTTGAGCAGACCATTCATCGGCCCATTCACCCATATTGGATGATGGCGTGATAGGATAAATAGCGCATACTTCGTTTGTTTTATGAGCGGTAAAAGCAGCCGCTTGATTTCCGTCGATAGTGACAGTTTTGCGAGACATCTAAGAACCTCCAGGTCGGTCTTCACCTATATACAGTCCTCCAGAATCTAGAAAAGTTATGGAAGATCTGCGGGAAGAATTTTGGTAGTTTTATTCCATAAGAAGATACTTACAACCTTTGATTTTCACAAGTGGCGTGGAAGTTGTTCAAAATAAACTAATTATATAGTTTATTGAAATTTTTGCATCATCTATTACCTGAAAAACTACCCATATATATAGTTAAAATATTAATTCGGTTTATATAAGCAATAATTCTTGATATAACAACCGTAAACATAATAATTTTAAAATCCCACCTTGTTATTAGGCGCATCACATGTTATGCATATAAATCCTCTGGCAACCATGCGATTCAATACAGGCTATGCAATGTTTCTATTTTAAATGAATTCCTTTTTATTAGACAATACACACTATTACCGGTACATTCTATAGTACGGCTTTAGTAAAGGAAAATATTTAGATTGATTAACGAATTTATCAATAGTATGCTTATACAGTGATTATCAGATTTATACTTTTTCAGAAAGGTTGTATAGATATGAAGCGATTTATCATTTTAGGATTTATTGTTTGCGTAACTACAGTCTTCGCTATGGCGCAACAAGTCAACGTCGACTTAAGCTCATTATTTAATGCCGACGCCATTTTAGAAACTGGTGGATCAGGTCTATCTGATCCATTAGATGAAGACGGGCGCTTTATCGATGCTGGTTCATTACCTGATTATTACACAGATGGCTCACCTGTTGCTACTCCGGATGGGCGAACTTCCTTTCTTTTCGCTCCTCTAAACCATCAATCTCTTGATGCGTTGATCATACAAGGGCAAACATTGGATATTGCTGAAGGAAATTACCAATATTTAGACCTGGCCTTGTTATCAGCTCCAGGGAGTTACGGTTCACCATTCACTCAAATTGGATTTAATTATGCAGATGGAACCAATGACGAAAAGCGCTTCGGTCCTATATCCGGTTGGTTTAACAGTCCAACCAGTTTCGACAATACCTTTTTCAGGTATACCGATGATAGCGCGGTAGAAACAATTGTTTCGTTTGATACTGATTTCAGTGACGATGAAGCCTGGTATATAGTTCAGGAAAGCGGTAATGGTAATACTGGAAGCAACCGTTTTATTGATGGGACCGGGTATATCATGTACGTCATAGAAGACTTGCAGGGTATAGAAGAAGCAACCTTGGGAGTAACAGTGGGCAACAATTTCGTTATCTCCATCTCATCCCAATATGAAGATCCAGCGTATTCCACCACTGAAGGCTTCACTGTTTTAGCAAATTCCATGGAAATATACGACGGTTTCGAGCATCGCGCATTGGGGAATTTGAAGCAGTATACCTTCGATGTAACGCCTTTCCTGGCCGATAACACCGGCGAACTCTATATTCTCCTAACCGATGCCACAACATCAAACGGTTGGGGGCCTTATCTGCAAAACATCAATCTATTTACAGGAGTGAGTAATTCATTTGAAGACACGCTTGAGCCGGATGTTGATGCCAGCCAAGCCTCTGTTTACGCCATGTTCCAGACAGACGGTAATGATGAAGAAATGAAATACCTATATGATAACAGCGCTTCCGGTCCCTCCAATCGAGGACACCGCTTTGCCGATGGCGCCGGTTCACTCACCTACCATTTTGACCTGCCCGATGACGTAACCGACGCCAATTTAACCGTCGACATGGCCAACAATTTCATCGTATCACTATCTGGTCCATCGGATGTTGTACGATACGACAGCATGGCGGTAGGTTCAGCCGAAGAATCTAATTATCTAATAGAGGACGGCAACAGCATCCCCGGCGATTCTTATCGTTTTGCTGATGGAACTGCCTACATGATCTACCAATTTGACCTTCCCGACGACATTACAGCGGCTTTTGCTCAAATCAATGTTGGCAACCAATTCGTAATCGAAGTCGCTTCCGGAACGGCTGGAGAATTCGACATTGAAATGGATTGGGTTGCTGATACTGGCAACGAAATCACAGATAACAGCAACCTGGATTACCATTCAATTGATCTGACAAAATACTTAAGCGGCAATCCCGAGAATATTGTACGGTTCCGCTTCTCTGATGGCATCCCGGAAAATGGCTGGGGTCCATATCTCAAGAACATTCTGATTGTTAACAAGGTTGAAGAGGGTGAGCAGCAATTCGAAGAAGTAATGAATGCCATGGAAATGTATGGTGAAGACATCCGTGATGAATACAACAAGCAATACTACACCATTGATCTTGCAAGCATGTTGGAAAACAATTCAACCAACGAAGTCTATGTGAAATTCACCGATGGCAGTACAGGTGATGGTTGGGGACCGGGCATCTTCTGGATGGCGGTTTATTCCGGCGAAATCGATATCCAAAACGACCGTCTTGTATTTAACGATCTAAAAACAACTGCTGGCGATCCAGGAAACATCGGCGCGGGCTTATTGCACCGCCGCTATACATTGGATGCGGGGAAAACATTAAGTCAGATTGTCTTCCCAGACCAACCAGCCGATGAATCAGACAAGGTTTATTTACTGGCAGCCACATTGGTTGAGAGTGATACGCCGGTAGCGGATTGGATGCTGCATTAGACATACTGTCGAAATAGAAGAACAAACCGGGAGAATGCGTTGTCATTCTCCCGGTTTTTGGTTACCTTTTTCTATGAACAAGGATATTGAGAAAAAACATGCATTATAAAACCAAAAACACTGGATTCACACTTATTGAATTGCTAATCGTGGTCGCCATAATCGGCATTCTGGCGGCTATCGCCGTGCCAAACTTTCTGAATGCTCAAATTCGGGCGAAAGTATCCCGTGTGGAAGCCGATAGCCGCACTCTGGCAACCGCTCTGGAATCATATCATTTGGAATTCGGCAACTATCCCGTAGCCCATTTGCTTGATCAAAAAATCGCATCCGGTTCAGCCATCAGCCGCTTCTCCGCTTTAACCACTCCCATATCGTTTATATCTTTTTATCCAGCCGATCCTTTTGGCAAGAAAAAGGAAGGAACTGGTTTTCATACTGAAACTTACGACTATTACGACTGGACATCGGCGAAACTGGCCAACAATGCTCCCCAGTCTACTCGAGGGGCGCGTTGGAGAATCGCCAGCGCCGGGCCGGATAAAATTCAAATGGTGGGATTCAGCGTCGATTATGATCCCAGCAACGGTGTTTTAAGTTTGGGGGATATTGTAAGACTAGGTTCTCCCTGGATGCCTTTCGATAAAAATCGGCTTCAGTAGAGAGATTTGGGATAAATCTTATGCTTTCAACACACTTAAACTTATAATTAACCACAAAAACTCCAACAGAATAAAAGCAGTTAATTGTTTCTAATATCAATACATTATATTAATCATATTATTCCTTAAGTAATTCCAAAATCACACCTCTTGGAATATTCACCCTGTGGAGAAGAATTAATATTTACCTGAATAAAAGTTCGTGCCAAAACATTGATTTTGAATAAAAACCTGTAAATTCGGCGCTATTTCACTTTTTTCAAGATTTTATCAACTGTTAATTAATCATCAACAGCATGTGTATAAGTTGTGGATTAAAATTGAAAAAATCTGTATGATTTTCAAATCGAATAGAAAAACTTCAAGATTTTCATGCTTTTCTTCTGCTTGCCTTTTATATCTTTACAATGTTTATCGATATTGTCATATAATAAAATCCAAGTCTTGGAATGAATGACCGGATCAGTCATCATTAGGATGTTCCAATCAGCTGAATTTGCCTCCGGTTTGGATGCGGGTAGGGATTATTTTTGTTATACACAACTGAAGCAGCATTGAGGCGCCCACCATCCAGACGATTTGGAAGGGGACGTATTGGCTGAGGTTGCCAAGTTTCTGCGAAAAAACGCTGCCAGCAACAAGATAGAATGGAGAAGCAATCATTACTACAGGATTACTATTTATTTGATTACCAAAGCCCAACAGAAGACTTAGATATGGCATTCCAAATAGTAGAAAAATTATCAGAAGGAAAGATATTATATAGGCGGAGATGGTTTTACGGGCAATTATTGATGCAATCATGCCAACAGAGAGGAAGAAGAAGGCGGAAACATGGCTTAATACCACAGTATATAAAATACAACTGACTTGATTATCTTTAAGCAGACGAGATCCAATGATGCCGCAGATAATCCAAGGGCCAAAAAGCGCCCAGTAGCGTCGAACGAAAAAATACATACCCGCCTGACATTTACCCCAGGATATTTTGGCGTCCGGCATGGGACTGGAAACCAGCAAGCACCAGGTATTGGCGTCCATTTCGCTGCGAAACGAGTTGGCGGCATAAGGCAGAATCAAGAATGGCGTGAGTAAAATTGGGATGATAGCCATGTAGTGGTAAGCATTAAAATTCATTTTCCCCTGAAAAAGCCCGCAAAAGCAAGCCATCAAGAATATACCCGCCATGACCAAATATATTAATTCCATATATGATTTAGTAGAATAGCGGTCAACGATTTCATATTTGTCCTTCATCCAAACCGGGTTGCACCAATCGGGGAAAGTCAAAGATGCAGTAGAATCGCCGCCTTTTTTTGAACCAAAACTAAAAAACGGATTGCCTCTCTTTTTGGGCTGTTCATCACCCTGATCGGCATTAAGCCGGATATTTCTTACCAATCCCCGCGAAAAGAAATAAACGATTAAGAAAGTAAAACAACTATGAAAGATTATCGCTTCGGTTAGCGCATTACTTAAACCACCCGCTGGATTAAACGCATATATGGTCAAAAAACCGGGAGAAATATATTGTAAATAACGAAAATATGATGCGAAAGAAGTCCACCGAAATGCCATAACTAACGTCGATAATTGCGGGATTACTAAATAAAGCAGAAATAGAGTCACGAGAGTATTTGATATGGCGCGAACGGCGGATTTATTTCTGGATGAGTTATAGAGACCAATCAAACCAGCGATCAAGAGAGTTTCGGTAATATTAATGAATGCATTTACAAGGTCGCTTGGGGCGATGGAACCGCCAATGGTGAGCATGGCGTAAAATGGATTTAAGGCGAACAACATGAACCATATAAATACTACTGGAGCGAGTAGTTTGGCTAAAATAATGCTGGATAGGTTAATCGGAGTAGTTCGTAATAGATCCCAGGAGTGCTCGCGGGTTTCCTGATTTATGGCCGAAGCAGTGATGAAAACAATGATAATTATGGCTACAAATTTGGCCTGCATGACCAGTTGCATAAAGATCATCAGATTCATCTGCTCTGCAGGCAAACCCGCAGGCTGATTGCCTTTGGTTAGTATGCTCCACCAGGATAGAAATATCAGGGATGCGAAAAGAAGAAGAATAAGCAGCGATGCAAAAGAACCTTTTTTACGCAGGCGAGTCCAGAATTCTCTTACAAGGATAGGATTATTGATTAATGCAGGGCATGAGCGCCACAGAGAGATTACTTTTGAAGTCATTTATTTTCCCCTACTTTCAGCCTTATCAAAAAGGTAAATAAATCAAATTTATTTCAGAACTTAGATAATTGCTATGAGCAATTAAATTAGAGCAATCTTGTTTTCACTAGTTTATTTGCATCAATGGTATGTTAAGATGACAGATTATTAACATTACTGATATTTTATAAACGTGAATCAGGCTTTTATTATACAAATCACTCTAACGCATTTCATATATTGACGATGGACGCAACCCAAATATTCGCTCAAGAAAATCTTAATCTACTGCAACAGCATCACCCAGATGCAGCGAAGGGATTGTTGTATTATTTGCAGGAACAGCGAAAACGGGGAGAATTTCCTAAATACCAAACGGTTATCTGCCCATCCGGACAACTATCATTAGTGAAACAAGTTGATGGAAAAACAGTTTATCTGCATGATAAAATCCATCCAAAAAATAAAGCCATAGAAGACATAAAAAAAAATGTAACCGGACAAATGGGCTTAGTGATTCTTTTCTCAAGTGGACTGGGATATGCGCCATGCGCTCTGGAGATATTTTTAAGAACAAGAAAAATAATTCTGGTTGAGCCGGACTACGATATCCTTTTTCTGGCGTTGCAAACCTGCGATTGGCGAGAGGCGCTGAAATCATCCAATTTACATATCCTGGCTGGCGACGATGCCATTGAAACAGTTAAAAAAACTCTCAAAAATCATGGATCATTACTCAAAAATGATTATCAAATAATTGCAGGTCGAAATCTGTTCGAAAATGAGCAAAAGATTATATTAGAATTAAAAAATATTGCAGATAAAAGCCACGCATCTTTTATAAAAACTAGCCTATTGAAAAAAGAATCGCTCAAACAGGATGCATCGACATATTGCATTGCTACTTCCGAAGTACATAAAGAATTATCAGTGACATTATCAGAGCAAGCCAGGCAGGTCAATCTGGCTATAAGAGAGATCAAGCGACGCAGCGCAATCACATCATTAATGGGAAGCGATATTCCAATATGGGAGACGGTTGGATATCCACTGCCAAAGTCGCTGCTGGCTTTTTCTCCTAACGTATTTCAAGATATTGAGTGGGAGAGAATAAAAGATCATGGTATAGAGCGCCTGCTGTGGTTTTATGACGATCCTTTCCGGTTTGATCTAAAAGACTCTTTTTTAAGCGATCTGGATCGAATTTATTGCTTTGATCCCATCCTGGCGATGGAATTGGGGAAAAGGCTTGATAAACCTGTGCAATATTTAGCGGCGGCGGCGACATTCAGCCATGGATTGCAAGGCCCGGCGCCGTCGAATCCGCCCGCAGAGATGGATATAACTTTCGTCGGATCAACAGGTTTGCAACGCTTTGATGAGCGCTTTCTTAAATGGTTATCTAATAAAAATCCACCGATGCAGGCCTTTGAAAACCTTATTTGCGAAAGGATCCGAAAAAGCGAGATATTTCAATATGACGAGATTAAACAATTAAAACCTCCTATCAGTGGTCTACCTGAACCGGCGCGACTGGCATTGATTGAAGATCTGACCACTTTTTATATACGAAACGAATATCTGAAAGCTTTGATGAATAAGCCACTTTCGATCTATGGAGATGCTGGCTGGACAATGAAAGCGCTTGTAGGTCCGCTCACGGGTTTATATTCGGGAAGATCACTTGATTTCATGCATGAAACGCCTTGGATTTATAACCGATCAAAGATCAACCTTAATATATTCAATGTTCAATGCATGAACTCGCCAACCATAAGGATGTTTGATGTTATGGCCTGCGGCGGCTTTCTGTTGACCGAATATCGTCCATTTATTGAAGAGAGATATAAAATTGGTGAAGAATTGGACGTTTTCCGCGACCCCAAAGAACTTGCTGAAAAGACGGATTATTATTTGGCGCATCCCGATCAACGTATGGAAATCGCAAAAGCTGGCCAAGCAAAGACACTGAGAGAAGATATATATAGCGAGAGACTGCCGATTATATTCGAGAACAGCTCTTGAAGAAAAAAAGTGCGACATGAATGATTGATTATCAACTATATAATATGATAGAGTAGTCTATAAGTCTGATTTATCCATAAAGCGATACAGGAAATACCGTATCACCAAAATCTGTAGAAATGGCGAAACTGATGAATGCGCTATCTCTCTTAGTTAAGTTTGCGGTAATAACTGCAGTGATCTCGTTCGCTTCCGGTTCGATGAAAGATGTGTTGATGGGTACATTCGACAGCGTAAAGATCAAGGCGGCATACGCCCAAATGAACCAACTACATGGCAAATTGACCGAATATCGCTCCCTACACAACCGCTATCCAATGAACCAGCAGGAATTATGCGCATTTTTAAGACAAGAATTCGACTCCCCTCTGGAGAAAGTATTAATTGATCCTTGGGGAAAATCATATTGGTTTTTTGCCATCAAATTTGAAATATTATGCTTTGGCCCTGACATGAAACAGCAGACCAAAGACGATTTTGGCCATCCCTACCCGGAGAGCGTACTGAACAATCTAACTGGAAAAACTAATTCAATAATATCGCCCGATACTCGTAGACGAGCAACAAAAAGCAGCAGATAAGAGATATCTAGCATTAGCAGGAACCGGATAATCAATGATTTCGCAAAACGTGTTATCACGCCAACCCCGTTTAATAGAACATAGTTACTCTCCGTCAGAAGATCATCCAAAAGAGATGATCCTTCACAATATGGATAATGGCGCAGCCATGGGCGTTTCCTATACGGAGAAGCGGATAATCGAGTTGATTGATGGCCAGCGTACTATGGCGGAGATTCTTCAGCATGTGATTCAAGGCCGCATCGCATCTCTAGCCACTTTCCGTCAACTTTTTTGGGATTTATACCGCTACGGATTTTTTGAAAACAGCCCATGGGAAATCGAAACAAAAATTAATGGCTGGGGGTATTGGGGCAGACCGAAAGCATGGAAAGCGCCATTCCGGCTGGTGGCTCTTCTAGGAAGTTTCGAGAAGAACATCGGCAAAATATTGATATCCCCAATATTTCATATTTTCGCCATAGCCATGCTTGGTTTGGGTATTTGGAGCAATTGGGAATTGTTTAATCAGGTCGATCCGTTTTTGATTGCGGATTCAACGGCTATGGCCGTACTGGTGGTGGTATTATCAATGATGGGGGGGACGCTGACGGCGTTATGGTTTGGAGCGATGGTGCTTCGAGCAACGCATAACGCACCGGTTGAGTGCATAGCCGATTATCGATACGCCCTCCCCATATTCAGGTTAGATGGCAGACGTCTGCGCGGATTGACCACGCGGCAGGCGCTGCATAACGCTGCTTCTCCTATTATCGTATTGCTGTTTCTATCCTCATTATTTATTTCATTGGCAGGATTAAGCATTGGCGCCAGGCAAGAGGGACTTTTTCATATCACCGCCACGCTATGGTTTAGCGCTTTTATTCTGCTCGCGCCCTGGAACTGCACATTGCTATCACGCGAGATCATGCTGCGCTTACGTCAGAAATCGATTATGGGATTGATGACTCGATCCTTACGCCGGTCGTTTCATTACCTGATCCACACAAAATTACATGGCGATCCACATGAATTACTGTTTATTGCGTGGGGAGGATGGACGCTGGTCAGCAGTCTGGTTTTTCTCAGATTAGCTGCTTTGGCGGTGCGATGGAAACTGCCAGTGCTGGTTACCCACTTTGTTAAAGAAGAAAACTCTCTTGTATTGATATTGCTGTTCATTATTGTAGGAGTATTCGCTACGGCTTTACTGACAACCATGATATCTTTTTTCCTATGGCTGGGGAGAGATATAGTTCGAGAGATTCATCATCGCTATTGGCCGCAAAAAGATTATGCAATTGTCGGTCTGGTAATGGCCGCCGGTTTTATCTGTCTGGTTCAGTTTTTCTGGACCATGACGCCCGGATCAATCATTGCATTGCAAATGCCTATGATATTATGCGGCGTTATATTGATAGTTGCATCGGCTATTAGCTGGCATTCAGACGGCAATGGATACGAACCGCTTATTCATCTACTGCCATTGTTATGTGGAATCCTGTTATTTATACAATCAATAACAGGTTCATTCAACATAGGTCATCTAGAAATAATAGGCATTGAGCAGCAAGCGCCTGGACAAGAGCCCTGGCTATATCAGGCATGCATCCGTTTGCATACTATATTACTGGCAGCGTGGATAGTTTATTGGACGATGATTTATGGATTTTTATTTAAATCCCCCGGAAAAATACTAGATATAATAGGCTTTAAGATCGCATGTACCATCGGGGTGATTATATTATGTCTTGGCGCTGCGTATTGGCTTCCCGCTTCCGATTCTACCGTTGAAATGATCAGTCGAATCCTCGTATCAGCATTATTTGTAGTAATGTGCTTGTGCAGCTGTTGGATAGGAATCATCAGGAACTATTCAACCATAACGCTATCATGCGGAGCGATATTAATCCACATCGGTCTTATACGAATAACCAGAGGAGATATGTTGTTATCCGGTCCCTTTTTGGTTGCAATGGGGACGCTGCTGACATTAGGGGGATTGCTGCTGCGACAATCAGCCAAAACCAAGACGACTGAAGAGAGTGATGCAGGAGAACCTATTCAAAGCCAATGGACCCTGCGCCAAACAGGCGATGAATGCTTACGGGCGTTGCAACGCTTGTATAACCTTTATCCCAAAACCGCAATTCCTAAAGAGATGACGGATGAGACAATGCGTCGCTTTTTCTCACGCCTGAATCGAATAAGCGGGTCAAAGGGCTTAAACGCCATTATACGGGGAATCGCGCAAAATACTCCCTGGTATGCAACCAAAGAATTTGTAAAACTAATGCCTGCATCTGTATCAGTACCAAGATTGACTGATTGGTCGATAGAGAAGGCGTCCCAATGGCTGCGGAAGGTTCCAACTTTCGTTGATCTGAATGAAGAACTGCCGTATCTCGCCAAAAAAGCCCGACTAGTCATGTACCAATCAGGCGACCGTTTTATTCATCAAGGTAAATGCGAAAAATCTTTGTATATCGTAGTTTCAGGAAACATTTCGGTGGAGATCGAAAGACCATTCGGCAACAAAACAGTTGCCGTATTATCAGAAGGGGATTTCGTTGGGGAGATCGGATTTTTATCAGGCGCAGAACGGACGGCAACTGTACGAGCGATAAGCCCTACGCAATTACTTTGCATCAACCGTAACGACATTAATGAAAATACGCCAAGCGTTTTGAAAGCCATCCAGGACGCCGAATCAGGAGATTCATGGCTGCAAGCCTTATGTCAGGCTGTAGTATTTAACGAATTCCCGCCTTCATTGAGTGCGCGAGTCTGCCTGGAGTCGCGCCATATCAACTTAAATCATGGAGAGTCGCTATGGCTTGAATCAGATGAAATATCTGAAGATATTGCGGTTTTTCTGCTTGGAAAAGGATTTTTTATTGACGGCGGAAGAACCGATCCATTAATAGAAGGATCGCTGCTTGGATTGGAAGAGAGCCTCAACGGAGAACGCATGAAAGGCAGAATCAGAGCCGAAATTCCATCCCGTATTTTACTGGTGAATCGTGAGTTGTTTCAACAAGCATTAGAGGAATTGATAACTCCTGATTACATTCTGGATTCTATACAAAGCGAATAGTGAATAGAGGAGGGAAAGAATTGAAAATTTTCTTATCCCTTCGAGATTGTATTTAGAGCGATGCTCAAAATAACGTGCGTCAATACGGTTGTTAACCGCTATATAAATGTTTTTGTGATTATTTTAATTTTTGTGGAAGTGAATGATGTTAAACAATTTTTATTGGGTAATCGAGAATGAAATAGCAGGGATGGCTCTACCAACAGCATCACGGGCTTATCTTTATCTTGAGAACGCTGATCAGGCGGCGCAGGAAGAGATGCAGAGAGAACTGCAAGAGTTGAAGGATCATGGCATCGGGGCAATAGTAACGCTGACGGAATATCCTCTCTCCGAAAAATCTATCACCCATGCCGATTTGAATTATCTGCATATTCCCGTACCGGATATGACGGCGCCTACCCAAAGCCAGATTAGAGAATTTGTTGCTTTCGTGCAGCAGAACAACAAAGATAAACGTCCGGTAGTAGTGCACTGCCTCGGTGGTATAGGACGGACCGGAACCATGGCGGCCTGTTATCTGGTAGCCAAAGGATATTCATCCAGCGATGCGATAAACACCGTCCGTCAATGTCGGCCTGGCGCCATTGAGACGCATTGGCAGGAAGAAGCAATATTTGATTATGAGATATTACTCAACAATCCTGAAATTGACGACGATATAATGTAAACTTGGGGAAATTCGTATAATACCTTTCTATTAAAAGCCGCTCAAAACAATACTCATCATAATGAAAAATTCAGGGGGCGTCACCATAATGTGTAATTCACTATCAACCGGCAGGCTTACATTTTTCGCCTTAACCTTAGTTACACTATTGCCAACACTATGTTCAGCCCAAGTTCCAGGACCCCAGGCGTCGCGCGGTATGGGATCGCCCCTGATGTGGGATGACGAAGAAGGTCCATTTTCCGGTGGATACAACTCGCATGTCACCATCGCCGATTTTGATAAAGACGGCGATGTGGATATAGTCGTCCATTCGGCGTTAGGCGGCGGAGCGAAGAATAATTTTTGGGGGATTCATTTATATGAAAACATTTCACCAAAGTCAAAACATGCAGAGCTGGTTTTTGCTGCGCCAATCAAATTATTTGATGTAGATAAAGCGCCGATAGCCTATGACTGTAATCAGGATGGATTGGCCGACTTGGTAATTGACGGGAAATGGCATAAGAATAACGGGACATTCAAATTCGACGCGGGAATTGAAATCCCCATGCTCCCCAAAGGAGTTCAAGCGATTATCGATTGGAATAACGATACTATTCCAGACCTGCTATGCGGGGATAAATTGCCGGGGGATTTTTGGCCGACTGCGTCAGTATGGAAGAACGGGGAATCGCCATATACCGATGACGGTATATGGAAAGGCGGCGTGCTGCGCAACACGTTACGTTTGCATCTGGGCAAAATAGACGAAAAAGGCGCCATCAGTTGGGTGGACATGGGAATCCTGCAAGCAGGAGAGCATCCCCTTGAACTCTATGGTGGAGCAAATCCTACCCTAAGCGATTGGGACCAGGACGGAGACCTCGATCTATTAGTGGGCGGGCATTATGATCTGACCTATTTTGAAAACATCGGCGACCAGCAGAATCCTAAACTGAGTAGAGGCCGAAGAGTACTGGTTCATTCAGGTTATACCCTTCCCGGAATCTACATACGTCCAGCCGCCTGCTATCTGAATGAAGACAAGATTCCTGACTTATTTCTTACGCAGGAGAATGGCAATGTCTCAATATTATATGGATCAAAGAGCCTAAATAATTCTACGCCCTCTTATAATAATATAAACACAGTCCAACAGAAGAAACCATATCTTGACGCTGGTTGTTTAGCCGTGATAACAGTCGCTGACTGGGATAAAGACGGTGATATTGATATTGTTACCGGCAATTCATACGGAGAGGTACTGCTTTTTGAGAATAGCGGCTCCGCCAGGAAAAGTGAATTCAAAAACCGCCAACCATTACGCGTTAATGGCCAAGCGATACGCATCACCGCCGGCGCCAACGGCTCGATCCAAGGCCCCAATGAAGCGCATTACGGCTATACATGCCCGGTAATAGCTGATTGGAACAAAGATGGAGAACCTGATTTGATCCTGTCTGATATTTGGGGACAATACACATATTTTGAAGGGATCAAAGGCAGCAATGAATTAAAAGCCGGGATTCCTATCCGCGTTTCTGTAGTAAGCGCAACCGAAGGAAGCCGGTATTCACCTACGCCTCCATGGGTGTGGCATAAACCAAAGAACTTCGAGTTGATTACTCAATGGCGCTGCCAACCAGCGGTGACCGACTGGGATGGCGATGGAGTATGCGATCTAATCACATTAGAGAGCGAAGGATATTTGGCTTTATATAAGGGATGCGGCAAAGAGAATGTGCAATTCGTAAAAAACCCGGAACGGGAATTCCTTTATAAAGACAACAAACCGATCCGCATAACCAATGGATTGAATGGCCGCGCTGGACGAATGCGAGTGATGGTTGCTGATTGGGATGGAGACGGCGACCGCGATATTATCCGGGGCTGCACTAATGCCGGCGACCATGAAGACCCCGGCTATGCAGAGTATGAGCGGGTAGCGGTATGGTATGAGAACACTGGAGATGATCGTCATTTTCTTCACGCAAGAAGTTTACTGAAGAATGATGAGGGTGTATCCTTTTGCGGACACGCCACTTCACCCGCTATTGTCGACTGGGATAATAATGGCAGCCTGGACCTTTTATTAGGGACGGAAGACGGTCTAATCTACTTCTTTAGCCGTGAATACCTTGAAGGTGAAAGAAAGTAGAGTGTTTTTTGAGAGTGGAAGAAAGATTGAAAATAAGACTGAAACCAAAATTGAAATGGCTGGCCTGGATTGGAATCATTGTATTCGTTGCGGCGGTTGGCATAGAGCAGACATGCAAATATTTTAAACTGCGTTCCCAGATAGGTTCATACGCCTATTCCATATCATACGCACGAAGGCAGATTGGTGAAGAACATGCGTATATCGGAAGAGTGATCGATATACGCTGGAATGCTCTGCGTGAGCAGCCCGATGACGTCAAAGGATTTCAACCCCAATATCTGATTGCGCGCGAAACAGTAGCTGACGTGACGGAAGAGCAATGGTGGTGCGCCTACCTGTTTATATGCAAACCTACTCCGCCGCTCAATTTTAAACCAGCGCCTTTCCCCAAGATAAAATATTGGACGCATGCAGTTCGCTAACATGAATTTTGCCGGGAGGCATGTCGCTGACGCTAATCACGCTGCATCAACCATATATTTAGATGATTCGGCGAAACGACCTGATTGAATACAGGCCAGACCCAGATTTTCCCGAATTTTACCATTGTCAGGCTCAACACTTATTGCTTTTTTCAAAACCTGATAAGCATCTTCCACCTGATTGATCTTTAGGCATCCCATGCCATATTCAAGCATCGCCTCTACTGGAGCATCATCTTTTTCGATCAGAGGTTTGAGCAATAGAAGAGACTCTTCCACACGGCCAAGCCTTAGCAGAGATTTGGCATGGAGGATAGCAAGGTCTCTAGTAGAACCTTTAGATTTCAGTAATGATCGACAGCGGCGTTCAGCGTCTTCATATTCGCCGCAGTCAAAATCAGATTGGGCTAACCAGTATAATATTTCTTGATCATTAGGCCATTTTTTGACAGCGTGTAGAAATTCGGCATTGGCATCGTTGTAATGCTTCTGTTTGTAATAAGCAATGCCGATGTGTAGATCGATCATGGCGTCTTCAATACCTTTTTTGCGACATCCATTGAGCAGAACGATACCCCGTTCGATTTCATCAAAACGAATCAAAGCAACGCCAAGTCGCATTATAGTTTTCTTTGAATTAGGTTTTTCCTTAAGAATATGAGTAAGCCATTTGATAGCGGAAGCCCAAAGTTGATGATCAAAAGCCATCCGGGCAAGATGGGTTATCAGACGGAAGCGGTAAGGCTGCTTCTCAATAATTTTCTCATAGAGAAGAACGGCGGCATTAAAATTTCCTGTCTCTTCTTGAATTTGAGCCAGTCGCAAAAGAGGGTCAACTGCTTCAGGTTCTTTTTGGAGAACTTTTTTCAATGCGTTTATTTCTTCTTTAGTATCACCTTTAATTTGCCAGCATTTCGCAAGTTCCAGATAAACCTCTGCGTTTTGTCCGTATTCCAGAGCCTTGTTAAGTTCTTTGACAGCATCATCAATGTGGGCTTCCTGGATATAGTGGTGAGCCATTTCAATGCAACGCCCAACTTCGGCGTCACGAATACTGGGAGAAATCTGTACAATCATGGATATGAATTTATCAAGCGCTTCAATTCGTTTGGTAAACGGCATATCCTCCATCATGCCTTTAATCTGCATCGAAAGACGAGCGCGTTGCGGACCCTCAAGAAACTGAAGGTAGAATTGCACAGAATGCTTAAGAGCGGCTTCTTCTCCCATATCCTTTCGTCGTCCCTGGCAATATGTAGTGAACAATTTCATCGCCTGACTGGTCAATAGGCTATAGTTTTGCAGGGTTTGACGGAGTTGGATAACAATATTACGCAAATTGTTTTTCTCTGCGCCTTCAAGCGAATCTCTTTTTTCTGGAGTTTTATACTGTTCCAGTTGGTGCTTAAGATTATCGATCTGGCTTTTACCGTTAATCAAAGGTTGCGAGAATTTCAAAAAGTCGGCGCCGTTAGTAAGAGTTTTTTGAGAAAGACGCTTCAGTTTTAAATCAATATCCAAATTTCTACGGAGGTCGAGCATATCGCTCTTTATCTGATCCGCTTTTCCGTCAGATAGTAATGTTCGCATCTGCTCTACAGGATTTTCTTTTTTAACTTGTTTCAATATAGAGCGAATCGAATTGGCTAATTCAGTTCGTCGAGAGGTCTGGCGCATTTCTTCAGCCTGTTTTTTGCGCTGGTCTCGTGCGATATCTTTTTCTGGAGAGGAGTTGCTGGCTGAATTATTCATCTACTTCTTCCTCGCTCTCAAACGTTCTTTCTTCAAAAGGAACCTGTTCGATCCCCTCGCTGGTCACAATCAGAGTTAACGGCCCAGTTGGCGCTTTGGGGGCGAAGGAATGATCCAGAATAGTCACCTCTACGCCGGGATGCATATTTTTTCGAGCTCGCACCATCCTTTGCATACCCTGAGACCTCTCTAATTTTTCATGAAACAATTCAATTTGGCGTTTTTTAGTATCTAAAGTTTCATGCAATTTGGCGATATTCTCGATCAATTTGGCTTTAACTTTTTCCTGGGTGGAAGAGAGGACGCCATTTTCTTCTTTAGTACGTTCCAAGGCAGTTAATTTTTCACTGCATTCTTGATTTTTGATATCCAGTTGTTTTAATTGCTCTTCAAGTTTTGCTATTTTATTGGTGGTTTCAGGGATATCATGACCCAGTTTTATTACAGTTTTGACGCCGATTTCCGAGCCAAAGGTATCCGCGCAAACATCTTCTTCAGATTCGATGACGCCGCCAATGATATCGGCATCCTTCTCTAACGCTTCAATTCTCCAGGCGCGTAGTTTGGATTGTATAATTGAACCGTGAACCAGGATTTCGCCTTTCGCCAGAACTTGGGCTGCGTTGATGAATTTCGCCTCGATATGCTTGCCCGATTTAATAACCGCTTCTGATTTACCTTGCACGCCGCCAGGCAAAAAGATGCTGCCCTTCGCTTCAAGTCTGCTGGCTTCAACAGTTCCTTTAACATGGATATCCTTGCTGGTTTGCACATTAAATCCTGTTAGAACATCTCCCGATATATTAACCGTTACTTCTGCATTAACATGCCCGGTGGAATAATCGACATTGTCTTTAATTTCCAGTGATGGAACAACAACAATATTATCGCCTACTTTATAGGCGCAGCCATCAACCATCGATAGCACGTTCAAACCATCTTCAGAGATGCTGGTATTGGCGATTGAAGGAAAGGGAATATCAACACCATCCCGGCATGAAATTTCTTCGCCAAACACATCCGAGCCGGGAACTCCGGGAGTAGCAGGTTTTTTGCTTAAAATGGTTTGATCTTGCGCGACATTATGTATCCAATTCAATGATTTCAAATCAACTTTATTTCTATTAATAACAGAAGGAATCCCATCCAGGTCCAAGCCGATGCAGTCTTCGATAATGGCGTCTTTTCCTGCTACCGGCTTGCTGCCTACAGCGCATTTTACAACAACGCCGGGTTCAGTCAGCATTTTGTCGATCTCAACATTTGATATGGGCGCCGTGATGCCACGCCTTTCCAAACCTGCTTTGATCTTCGCCGCATCCCAGAAATCCATGAACTCTGCGTCAACCGAGGCATGGACTTTCATTTTATCGGTGCTGATAATGATGTCCGGACCGATAGCGGTAATTGTTTCGCCGATAAATACCGGGGTAGGATTCTTTTCCGATGCGCCATACACTTCGGGGGATAGTATTTTGGCTTTAACGGCTTCTTTTAAATCCGTCTCGATCTTTTTAATGAAAGAAATAATAGAATTATGGATTTTTTCAGGCGGGACTTTCCCCTCCCACTCCTGAACCTGATCGAGAAAACTCAGACTACCGCGCAATTCGCCAGATATTTTTTTATCATCAGAATTTTGTTCAATAGCAGCTGCGGTTTTTTCTCCACCCTCCCGAATCAGTGTAATTATCTCTTCCCAATTGATATCCATCTCCGCTAGGCAGTTCCTTTCTAAATGAGACCAGCATCTGTTAAGAATAATATGTTCTATAAAGCGATAGTTCAAAGAACCTCAAAATTGAGATTTTGAACCAATCCATTATTTTTTGTTAACCGCAATAGTGAATACGGAATATTAACATTGGATCAAAGTTGATTCATGAATTGGCAAAATGCAAGCGAATCAAGATTCGACGTATTATACTACATGCTTGTGTAAAACCGCAATATAAATGATGTCTGAATAATAATTAGGGGAATTATTTAAATATCGTGCACTCAGGGATGCGGGAATAATCTTATTCTGCCAACCACAAGAGATTTTTTATTCATTTCTTCCATGCTTGGGGGAGGATATTTGGTTTAAAGGATATAAAAAAAGAAAAGATAAAACATAACCTGGAGAGATAGGCGTAATAAGGTTCTGATTCACGATTCAAAAAAACGCTCTTTTAGTAGCCGCCAAGTAAGTAGATACCCACATGCAGTACCAAAACTGCGTAAACGCTGGCGATAAGATCGTCGATCATGATGCCGATTCCGCCATGCAGGTCTTGCAGCGCGTTGGCTGGCGGCGGTTTAAGAACATCAAATATACGCGCCAGGACAAAAGCGGGAATGGTGTACTGCCATCCAGCGGGCGCGAATAACACAGCCAGGAAATAGCCCGCAACTTCATCAACCGTTATGCGTGAATCATCTTTAACGCCAGTCATTCGCTCGACAATCTCTGCGCAGATTACGCCGATAAGAGTAACGCCAAACAGGATGCCCAGGGCTATAGGCCAGTTTTGCAGCGTGAAGGCATTTGGAAAGAAAAAAGTATGCAGCGCCCAGGCGACCAGCGCTCCCCATGTGCCGGAAGCAGGTAAATGACCCGTCCAGCCGGTTGATGCGATAAAATAGGAAATCCATTGAACAAAAGAGGCTTTTTTTAGCTCTTTTGGCGGCGATGTATATGGAGGCGCTTTGGTTATCATACTTTGACCACGTTTATATCCTTATTGAGGTATCCGATCAGATTCTCTTCATCCGCTTCGCTGATGCGAACAGGAGCGAAGCAACCGGGAATCAGATTCTTACCAAGTACATAGACCTGACCATCAACTTCAGGCGCCTGCCCCTGATAGCGTCCCCAATAACCGTCTCCATCAGGATCTTTCTGATCGATTAATACAGTCAGAATCTCTCCAATAAAGTCCTGGTTTTTTTCACGAGCTCTCTCGCACGACCATTCAAGCACAATTTGAAAGCGTTTTTCCTTGATCCTGTCAGAAACATGATTAGGGAGTTTATCGGCTTGAGTGCCTTCTTCGCGAGAAAACGAAAATACTCCCAGTCTGTCAAAATCAAGATCGTATAACAACTGCATCATATTTTCGAAGTGGCGCTGTTTCTCACCTGGAAAACCGACTATCACAGTTGAGCGAAGCGTCATATCGGGCCGGGCTTCACGTAATTTTTCTACTGCTCGCCGAATGTGAACATCCGTTGCCCCACGATTCATAAGCTTTAATATTTCCGGATCGCCATGTTGAATGGGGAGATCAGCGTATGAAATAAGTTTTTCACTTCTAGTGAAATATTTTATCAACCGTCGGTCAATCAGGTGTGGATAAAGATACATAAGTCGTATCCATTCAATACCTTCAATCTCCTCCAGTTTAGTTAGCAGGTCTGTGATGGCCAGCCGGTTATAGAGATCAACGCCATAGGATGTAGTATCCTGCGATACAATCACAATCTCCTTAACTCCACCGGCAGCCAATGACTTGGCTTCAGCGATGATCTCCTCAATGGGACGTGACCGGAGTGGACCGCGAATCATGGGTATTGCGCAGAAACTGCATTTATGAAAACAACCATCAGAGATGCGTAAATAGGCCATGTGCGGGGGAGTCGTAATCAGACGCGGCATAAAAAGCGCATTCGGTGATGGATTGTTTATTGGCTTGCGTCCCATCACTTGCCACGCTATTTGAATGAATGCTTCCCGGTCATTAACGCCGATAAAAGCATCAACTTCGGGCAGTTCTTCTTTCAATTCTTGGCGATATCGCTGCACCAGACACCCGACAACCACCAGTCTTTGCGCCGGATTTTGCCGTCGAATTTCGCATAATTCAAGTATTACATCAACCGATTCCTCTTTTGCAGGATTAATAAAGCCGCAGGTATTAACTACCAACAGGTCAGCATCTTCCGGGTCATGCACCAGCACCATGCCGGATATAGCCAATTGGGCCATCATCTCTTCGCTCTCAACAAGGTTTTTGGGGCATCCCAGCGAGGTAAAGTGATATTTCAAGGCGCCGCTTCCCCTTAGGGGAGTATTTGGCGATATAGGGTATTGATTGAAAGGATTCATGGCTGGTTTCCTGTTTGTTCTAACAAGCAGAAGATTATAGCAGTCTAGAACGTTTCATCCAGTGATTCTTGCTAAAGACAGACCGAACGTTGACAGCCGATAGGTGAACCAAGTAACATTACAAGATAATGTGCCAGTTTTTTTTGATGGATTGATAATGCGTAATTAAAATCAATATGAGTGAGATACTGACAATTCACCCAACATACAGTACGTCTAAAATATAAACAGAAACGTATTCAGAACGGAAATTAAAGTATGAAGGTTGTTGATATAAAAGTCCGAGAACGACGCTTGGTGGCGCGTTTTCAAGAAGATCCCATTGAATTCGTTCCCAAGAAGTTTTGTATTGTGGATGTTGTGGGTGATCTTGAACTGGCTAAAGTGAAAACCGATCCATATGACATGGAAGATGATCTTCCAACTGAAGAAGAGGTATTTGTATTTCGCGAAGCGACCAAGGATGATTTTGATATTGTCCGCAACAATCGCGCTATGGAACGCGATGCATTCAACGTAGCTCTCGAAAAAATCCACAAACATGATCTGCCCATGTCTCTAGCCGCTGTCGAGCGCAGTCTCGACGGTAAAAAAATGCGCTTTTTCTTTACTGCGGAAAACCGCATCGACTTCCGTGAATTGGTCAAAGACCTGGCATCGATTTACCGAACTCGAATTGAAATGCGTCAGATTGGCGTACGCGACCGCTCTAAGAAAATTGGTGGATACGGTATCTGCGGTCAGGAACTCTGTTGTTCAAGATTCCTGCAAAAATTCGATCCAATTACTATTCGCATGGCCAAGGAGCAGAACCTGGCCTTGAATCCCACCAAAATATCCGGTCTATGCGGTCGGCTGATGTGTTGTTTGACTTATGAGGTAAACGATTATCTTTCGGCCAAAAATGATTTCCCACCCTGCGGAACGTCTGTCAAAACTGCTGAAGGGGATGGGATCATCATCGAACATAACTATGTCAAGAATTCAGTAAATGTGCGCCTTGAAGATAGCATGATTATCGAATGCACGAAAAAACAAATTACAACCAAAAAATCTCAATAAATATTACGCTTATTGAGTTGTTCTCAAATATACGCGTTGAAACCTCCAGATCAGATAATCGGAAGGTTTTTCTGCTCTAATTGTTAATATCAGTTAATAATCCCGGCCAAAGGCCCACTGTAGTATATATAAATACCGGTCGTTACGTCGAATCAGCGTCAACACTAAGAGCAAAGCGAAGAATGCTCCCGATATACAAGACAAAATCCAACCGCTGCGCGGCGCCTGGTAAAAAACCCTGATTCCAGTAGTTCCCGCCGGAACCTTAAAACAACGCAATCCTTCATCTGAAGGTTCTATGGGGAGCATTTGCGTCTTATGGTTCATTAAGGTCGCTTGCGCTTTCCAACCGGGATAATCCCATTCAGATATACGCATTTCAACCGGTTGCTCAGCAACGTATTTGAACGCAATGCGGTGCGGACTGTATTCAGTGAATTTAATGGCTGAATCGACCGACATCCATTCGCCATCATTATGGGGCGTTTTTATCACAGCCCACGCTCTCTTGCGGCTCAATCTTTCATAGATTCTAAATTCCGCTCCCTCATAACGCAGGTTTATCGCCGGGCTGTTCAACTCTTCCAGAGTCAACACATAGCGAACATTCAGCATATCCAACACTGGATGATCAAAATTCTCAAGTTTAATATTGTCGTGATACTCGCCTTTCCAATCCTCCATTAATCCGATTTGTTGATTGTAGGCGCTTAAACTCATGGGATCATAACCAGCGATGTTATGCAGATGCCAATGCATAAACACATTGGGGTAATCAATATCTTTGCGGTTCATGATGCGGTCGGGTAAAATGGTTTTGCGGGGGGGTCGTATCATTCCAATGCCCTGAGTTGGAATGGTGGATTGACGAATTACGTTTACATCCTGGAGACTGGCCAGCAAATAATTCTGTCCGAAATAATGCAAATCAAGCAAGAGGATAAAACCTAATGCCAACGATATAACAAAGCGTGGAGATTTGGTAAATCTTCGCGCAATAATATAGGCGGCGATGCTGGCGCCCAGAATAAACGCTAATCTAAGCAGGGATGCGGCTTTCTCCCATATCATTAATTGATTAAGATTAGTTGCTATCCTGCCATCCTGCTGTATTGCGGAATCCACTCCGCTGATTTTAAGAGTTATATTAAACATGGTTTTATCAGCTAAACCGGAGAGAATGGGCGCGCCGAATTGGATAAAAAAAATGAAGAACGCTCCTAAGAGAATAGTTGAAATTATGGTTTGGCTGTTTTTAACCAATTTACAAGCTGATTTTTGCTGTCTGATATAAACCCGGTTGCTGAGGTATTCCACCCCTAATGCGCCCAGGACGCTAATGCAGACAAGATAATATGGGATATATTTGGCTGGAGCCCTGAAATGACCGAATCCCGGAAGTTGGAAGATCATGGCGTAAACCGGATTGCCCCGCCCCCAGGCCAACAAAAGACCCAGGAATGCTACCGCGCTTAATGGGGCGACCATGGGATATCTTTTCCCGGCGCGGAACATGACTATCAACGCCAGAAACGGTATTATCGCCCCGGCATAGGCGCATGACCAATAGACGAAACTATCGTAATGAGTTCCGCGAATCATGGTTCCATAATATTCCGGGCACAGTAACGTGATTAAGCGGTGGGGAGCGAAAGAAAATTCGGTGGCAGCTTGTAGAGTAAGCCCGCCTGCTCGATTGGCATGACTAAAGTATTCCAATGTTGGAATCAGCTGCATCCCCGCCATAGCGATGCCTAGAAGCAGAAATGATGACCATGCGGCGGTGCGCATCAATGGGATGAACGGATTGAAATAACTTGAACGTCGCTCCATCCAAAATCCCAGTAAGAGAGAGAATAAGAAACTAAAAACCATAGAATAAAAAGTCATCTGCGGATGGCCGCATAGAAAGTGCATCCATGTTATAAACGCTCCTCCCAAAGCCCAGGGAAGCCGGCTTTTTTTGGTTAGAATGAAACCAGCCGTAACCCAGAACATCCAGGGAACCCAGGCAGCGCCGGCATAAGTCAAATGGTTTCCTGCAGGGATATGAATCATGGTGAAACCGTTTAATCCATAAGCAATGCTGGCAATGATGGATGGGAAAGGCGTAACGCAGCATATCCGGGCAAAAAAGTAGGTTCCAATAGATGCTAGTAATAGATGCAGTATTAAAGATAATCCAAAAAACCACTCCATTGGAAAAACGAATAGAATCAGGTCGAAAGGATAAAAAACAGCGGATTGTATATTGGCTAAAAAAGGAGCGCCTCCATAAACGTATGGATTCCAATATGGAATTTCTCCCGAAGAAAGCATGGATTGAGTAAATACTTTCCAGGGATAAAATTGCAACGATATATCACCTCGAAACGGCGCAGCATGTTCAAATACAATCGATCCTGCCCCAAAAAATACAGCCAGGCATATCAACATTAAAGCCAACAAATCTTTTTTCATTACGAATACCTGAATTTCCCCTGATTGTAAGGTAATTGATACGGATAAAAGTATTCCTTATAATTAATTTAATCCAAAGATGATTACGCCATTAAGGACAATATTTTTTATTGTTTTATATCTTTACATAAAATAAATATTGCAAACATTTTCGCGGGATGACATAGAAACTATGTTTTGCAAGGTGTATCATATCATAAGTTTTAAAGGGAATTTACGAATCCGAGCAAATTAGCCGTAGAACAAAAAAATTTACCTGTATCAATTTGTTACATATTGAAAATGTTAATATCTATTTATGCACTTCCTTTCTGGCTCAATGCAGTAATAATTTAAACTAGATCAAGATGTTAAATCGCGGATGGAATCACCGTTGAATTCTAAAAGCGATGCAAGACATACGTGAGTCGATGTTATTATTGCGGCATTTTCAAAATACTAATTCCATTAGTAAATAATGGGATTGAATTGCAACTTGTTACTACTTCACGGATATAAAACAATGATAGATTCAAATACCTATCTCCAAGTTAATGATGAATTTGTCAGACACTATAAAGACGTCGATTTATATTATCGATCAGCCAATAATCATTACATACTTTATAAACCTGCGGGAAAAAGAATATCAGATGTGCGACTAGGGAATGGCAATTTTCCCATTTTGTTCATAGATGAAAAAGATAAGAAGCAAGCTGCTATTGAGATTCAGCAAATATATAACAAAAAACTTGAAAAAGAGATCAAAAGCGGGAACATCGCTCAAGTCAAAGAGATATTGGTTACTTTGGTTGAAGACGCGCTGGAAGATCCTCGAAGCGGCAAATTAGAAACCATGCCGGATACGATGGAAATTCTGATACTCCAATACGTAGGTCAGCCTGATAACCTCAAATCTCTGGCCTCTCTCTCCTTCAAGGATTACACAACCACAATTCATTCCATCAACGTTATGGCTCTGGTAATTTCTTATTGTTTTGGCGTTGGATACAGCATGGAGGAAACCTTAAATATGGGGCTTGGAGCGCTTTATCACGATCTGGGGAAAACCAGGATTTCCTCTGACATTCTAACGGCGCCGAGAAAATTGAATGACAGTGAATTTGCTATCATGAAAACTCATACCTCACTGGGTTTTGAGATCATTGAAGATAGCAACCTTGATAACGAATGCCTCAAGTGCGCTATCATGGAACATCATGAGAAACTGGATGGGAGCGGTTACCCCAACAAAATTTCTAAAATTTCCGATTGCGGACAGATAATCGGCATCATCGACGCATACGAAGCTTTAACCAACGAATCCCGGCCTTACCGCAACGCAATGAAACCTATAGACGCATTGCATATGATCAAAGAAGATGTTGATAAAGGAAAATTCAGCCGAACTTACTTTGAAAAATTCGCTTATAGTTTGCTTTGAGATTATTTACATATTTTTATTTATCTCTTAAATTCGTTAAATTATCTTTTCTATTCTTAATATTTCAAATCAAATCATCCCCGGCGCATGGCATTCATCACAATTTTGTCCCTCCCAGTCATCTCCTATCCCTCTGGGATGATTAAACTTTTGTTCTTGAGATTGCAGATTGGAAATTTCGTCCCAACCCTCTCCCTGACGAACAATCTTGTGGCATAAATTACAGTCATTGCTGATGCTTCCACCCTCAGCGTTTTTATGTAAATCATCATGGCAACGATAACATCCGGGGAACTCAAAATGTCCATTATTCCAGGGATAAACCGTCCAATCCGCTTTCCATTCCGGTAATTATAGTAACATCAAAATCAACTGCGTCTTCACTAACAAATTCTTCGATCCTGTCATCATTGTGGATTACCGGAATCCAGGGGATTACTTGACGATCTTCATCGCTGGCATACTATTCTACTTCGTAATTAAAACCGATATGCCAATGGATGCTGGGTGATGGGCTATTCGATAAAACAGCAAGATTGAACTTATACTGCGGATTATTCAGATCAAAAACTGGTAATGCTTTTGATTCTATTCCTTTCAACCGTTTTCTAAGTTCCAGCCACATACCAAATGGAACGCGTAACAAGCCCGTTGCTGAAATCATTGGACCAACGATATATATCAAAATTCCTATTTAAGGATTTTTCATGCCTCGGAAAAAATCAACGGAAATTACAATCATTTCCCCTGCCAGAAAAACTATGGCAAGGAAAAAGTGATTTTTTTACATCATTGTAATTATAAGAAATCTTTCTATGGGGGATTCTATCGATTAATTCTGACAAAAACCATAACTCCCCTCGAATAATAATTATTATTGAATAAGCTTTTTTGATAATAGTCAAAATTTTTGGAAATAGGGAGTACTCCCATGAAGCGCTTACTTATAACTTTTATGATCACAGGATTGCTTGGCACATTGTTAATTTCCCAGACAATGACCGAAGAAAAGAAAGTGGAGTTTGTTGGAGCGCTAAAATGCAAAAAGTGCCACAACCTGAAATCAACCGGCAAATACCTTGATGACTGGATGACTCGAAAACATTATAAAACTTTTTTCTTGCTTAAAGGCGACGAGCAAAAAGACCCCAAGTGTTTGAAGTGCCACACCACTGGATATGGAGAACCAGGCGGTTTTCAAATAAAAGATTTCGAGCCGCCATTCGCCGCTTTTGAGGATATCAAATCCAAAAAGGACGAGACGGCTTATCTGAAATCAATGCTCAGTACTCAGTGCGAAATGTGCCATGGACCGAGCGAGTTGCATCTCGAATCAAAACGGGGAGAGAAAGTTATTCCTCATATTTGGGAACCCAATGAGAAAACCTGTATAAAATGTCATAATCCGGAAAGTCCTAATTGGAAAACGGATAGGTATACCGATAAAGAGGGCAAAAAATCAGGATTTGATTTTGAACAGGCAATCAAACTTATCGCTCATAAAGTAGAAAAGAAAAAAACGGAGTAGATCACGTAAATATCACTGAAAAAGAGTATAAAGTATGAATAACAAATGTCTCCCATTTATATGCATACTTTGGATCGGGATAATTATATCCCCGCCGGTTTACAGCCAGGAAAGTGCGGAAATTATAGATAGCGTTACTCCCACTCGTATTCTGGAATCACTCAAACTATCAGGGAGTCTACATTCTACTTATTGGTTCCGCGATTACGGTAGTCGTGATGACCATGATCTTTATGAGTTCTTTTCATTAAACATGGAAGATATTGTCAAGGATCGGATTGACGGCGCTTTTTCAATGTCATGGCATGAAGACCTGAATGGCGCCAGTTCGTTAAATACAACGGATAGTTATGATCCCTTCGTTGATTTGAATTCATCAGCCGATATCCGTTTTCGTTACTATCTAGGATACCTGGATTTTAAGCAGATTGGATTTGACGAGAGCCGTTTAAGAGTCGGGCGGCAGTTCCTGGAAATGGTGGATTACGCTCATTTCGATGGAGCGTCATACCAATTTTCACCGATTGATCCTCTGGAGATAACTGTTTTTGGCGGGCGTCCGATCACGTATTATTCATCTACTCATGGGGACGCTTTATATGGTACGAATTTTGAGTACCGTTTCTCTCCTCATACCAAAGCAGCGTTGCTTTTCTATCGATACGATACGGATCAATTTAGAGATGATCTGATTGAAGCCCAATTGTGGCATCGATTTACTCCCAATTTACAAACTCATTTAGAACTATCATTACTCGACGGCGAGCCGTACCTTTTACAATCGGATTGGCATGGAAGAGTGGATGTTTGGGATGTGGATGCATCCATTCAAATCATCCATCTTTTCGATAATATTGGCGACCACACCATTAATTTCAATCCCTACTTCCCTTTACTCAATGGATATGAACCTTTTACTTATTTCTCTTCATTTCTCAGTAAAGGCCTGAATTCATGGATGAGCCTTCACGTTGGACTGGATTTCCGTGAAACCGAAAGCACTTCTGATCCCGTCAGCGCCTATACCAATCGGGATTTTGTACGATTCATTGCCGGAGCGGAATTTTATCCTCTGGATAAACTTACGCTAAGCATTGATGGTGAGTTCTGGGATGTTGATTCGGGCGATGAATTTACGGGGATCACGGGAGAAATAGAATATTCTCCTTCCAAAAAATGGGACTTATCATTTGGCGTTGATTATGGTGAGTATGTCCAGGAATTCAGGGATGAATTTATTTTATATAATACCGGACAGGACAACATCTTCCGTATAACGCCGGATGTATTGACCTATTTCACGCGCGTCAAATGGAAGCCAAACCGGAAACTCTATACAGCCGCAACTTTTCAAATTGAGGATAGCGATTACGATGACGACCAATGGTATTCGCTCCGGCTGGAATTGGGGGTGCATTTCTAAAATGAAACTATCTCATAATTCTTATAAAGCTATTTTGTTCGCTGGAGTAATAGGTTTCCTGATGATGTCGTGCGACCCCGATAATCTCCCACATATCTTCCCTCACAAAATTCATTTTGAACAAGAAGTCGGTTGTGAGGAATGTCACGAACTGGGGGATGCGGATATCACTGTACCCACTTTTGAACTTTGTCTGAATTGTCATGAGTTAGAAGATGATGCTCTCAAATCATGCATGGAATGTCATGAGAAGGAGAAAATCGAGATAACGGAAGAGAAGGTGGTCTCTCACCGGAATCTTATTCTTCCATTTGTGGATAAGAAATGGAGTGAGTTGGATTACAAACACAGTGATTTCCTGAATGAGGATACGGATTGCCTGTCTTGCCACAAAAATATTCCCAAATCAGATTTCTCTTCATTGAAAAATATTCCGACTATGGATAATGCTATCGATAATCAGGAGCAGTCGGGATTGTCTACCGACTGCCAATCATGTCACCGGGAGTTGGATTTAATAACTGCTCCGGCATCTCATACCAAGCATTGGACGAAGACTCATGGACGACAGATGGTTTTTGATGATAAGGAATCTTGCCTGATTTGTCATGAAGAAGATTCGTGCTTTATCTGCCATAGCAATAATAAACCTAAAAGCCATAGCAACTTATGGCGCAGGAAAACCCATGGGATCAAGGCCTCTTTTGACCGCTCCAGTTGTATGACCTGCCATCGGAGTGATGAGTGTCTGGAATGCCATCAAGCCACGGCGCCTCCGGTTACTGGGGCGCCCTTCCATAATCAGGCCTCACAATGCATCCTGTGCCACTTTCCGCAAGGCAGCAAAATTCGCACGCCAAATCAATTATTTAAAACAATGCCCCATCGTATGATGATGGGGGTATCTTCTCAAAAATGTCTGGAGTGCCATAGGTTTTAATCCTGAAAATAGTTTTTAGGCTATGACTGTTACGCCAATCGAAAATCCAAGGTTAAGAAAACAAGCCCCTCTTGAATTCTCCCCCAAACTTGGGGGAAAGGGATTTTGCACATATCACCAGTTATATGCAAAATCTTAGTTATACATAATACTGTAGATAAACATTCCTCTCCCAAGATTGGGAGAGGCTAGGAGAGGGTTGATAGCAATTCCCTTCACAAAGAAATAACCAATAATAGATTTAATCTCACTGAGGCAGGGCTTTTTCTGCTTATTCTTGCTAATCGCTGAATAACCCGCCTTGCAGGGGAAAATCTTCTTGCAGCTTCAATCCTAGGTGGGCGTAACCTTTAGCGGTTAGTATGCGTCCGCCGGGGGTTCGGTTTATAAATCCTTCTTGAATCAGAAACGGTTCATAGACTTCTTCCAGCGTACCATCATCCTCGCCGATAGATATAGCCAGGGTTCGCAGCCCGACCGGGCCTCCTCCGAACTTATCCACAATGGTCTGCATGATACGCCGATCCATTTGATCCAGGCCTTGTTCATCAATCTCCAGCAGGCTGAGCGCTTCTTCCACTACTTTACGCGTCAAGATTCCATCAGAACGAACCTGGGCGTAATCGCGGACCCGGCGTAAAAGCCGATTGGCCACCCGTGGAGTGCGGCGAGAGCGCATAGACAATTCCCGCAATCCATCGTACTCAAAAGGAATCTTAAAAACTTTGGCCGACCGTATCAAAATCTTTTCTATATCTTCAGGGTTATAAAAATTAAGGCGGCATTGGATGCCAAAACGGTCGCGTAACGGACCAGTCAACATGCCCGAACGGGTTGTGGCGCCTACTAATGTGAATTGAGGCAAGTCAATTTTTACTGATTTGGCGTGCGGTCCTTCACCGATCAGGATATCGATAAAGAAATCTTCCATGGCGGGATAGAGGCATTCTTCCACTACCCGGTTCAAGCGGTGAATTTCATCAATGAACAGCACGTCTCCTTGTTGCAATTCGGTCATCAAGCCAGCCAGATCAGCTTTACGCTCAATCACCGGACCGGAAGTCGACCGGATATTACCGCCCATTTCGTTGGCGACAATGTGCGCCAGAGTGGTTTTGCCCAACCCCGGCGGCCCTGAGAATAAAACGTGGTCTAAGGCCTCGCCCCGTTTGAGCGCTGCTTCAATGCAAATTTCCATCTTGCTTTTTAATTCCGCCTGGCCGATGAAATTAAACAATGTTTGCGGGCGGATAGATTCAGGCGTTAATATATCATCCTGCTCAGCAGCGGGATCGAGTATACGCTTGGCGGACTCTTCTTTCATGCGGTAGACCTGCTCTTACTCTTTATGCGTTAAGCGCAACGCAACATCAATAGCATCTAGCAAAGACCGCTCTGACGCTTTGCCTGTACCAGCAATATCAAATGCTGTCCCATGATCAACCGAAGTGCGAATAATAGGCAGTCCCAAGGTCACATTGACTCCAGTAACCGTCTCCCATTCCTTATTTATTGGATCAAATTTAAAATTGGCCAGTTTGAATGGGATATGCCCTTGATCGTGATACATGGCTACCACGCCGTTATAGCGTCCCCCGATCAGCTGGGGGAAGATGGAATCAGATGGAAACGGCCCTTCAACATTAATTCCTTCAGAAGCGCAATACTCGATGGCTGGTTGAATGGATTCCTGCTCTTCTTTGCCAAACAATCCTCCCTCGCCAGCATGAGGATTGAATGCGCAGACGGCAATGCGCGGTCGATGTTGATCCAGATTGGTCAGAGCATGATCGAATAGGGTAATGGAGTTGATGATGCGCTCTTGAGTCAGCATGGGGCCTACATCCGCCAATGCTTCATGACAGGTGACATGCACCACGCGGAATAATCCAGATATCAGCATTAAACTGAATTTTTCCGTACCCGTCTTTTCAGCCAAAATCTCGGTATGCCCGGCGTAATGATGTCCGGCTTGGTTTAATGCCTCTTTATGCAGAGGCGCCGTAACCACAGCGGCGACCTTATGGTTTAAGGCTAATTGAATCCCCTGATTCAACCATGAGAAAGCTGCGGCGCCGCATGATGCTTCAATCGCCGCCAGCGGGAGATGCTCGTCGAAAAAACCTTCTTCATTCAAAAGGGTTATAGCGCTTAAATTGGATGGCAAATCATGGCCAGGGGTATATTTATCATAAGCAAACGAGCAGCCGGTTATTTCCATTCCACGTTGCAAGGCGCGTTCAGAACCGATAATCAGCAGAGAACACTTTTGTAAAACATCATCATGCGACAAGGCTTTTGCTATTATTTCCGGACCGACGCCCGCTGCGTCGCCCATAGTTATCGCCAAAATTGGTTTATTCAATTACGGCCTCCGTTTCTATGCGTTCAAGGCACGAATCCGATTACTCCCGAAAAACAACACCGCCAAGGCCAGTTGAATAACAACTAATATGATTGTAGATGGCCAATCAATTATCGCCTTAGAAAGAAAAACGCTTAAAACACACGAGGATACGCCTAAAATGATTGAGACAAAAACCATTTTCCGAAGCTGAACTGAAACCAAACGTCCACAAAGGCCGGGGAAAATCAACATGGCTACGGTGAACAAGTAATTGACGTAATATATTGAAAACAATACCGTTGCAGTTAATAGACCGATGAAAGTGAATTCAAGTAATCCAACCCGGTTTCCCAATACTTTCGCATAATCGGCGTCAATGCATATTGCGCACAAAGGTTTAAAGCAAAATAGTACTATTATAAAAACTAACGATGTAGCGCCCGACAAGATATATAGATCGAGATCTGTCATAATACGAGACGATCCAATCAGGTAAACCGTCAAATCTGGGATTTCCACCCCCCATTGGAGAACAGAAATAATCCAAAGAACAAGAATGCCTATAACTAATACGCCAAGCAGTGCATCAGTCCATGCAGCTGCGAAACGTTTTAATGACATTATTATCAGGGCTACAGAAAATGCGCTTGCTCCCGATATAGCCAATATACGCCATTCGGTGATGTTTAAAGCGGGAAAAAGGGCTATCCCTACAAATGCCCCGGTTAAAGCCGCTCCGCCAATCCCTGTGCCCGCTAACGCCATACGCTTGATTACCACAAAAGTCGAAAGCAGCGAACACAGCAACCCTGTCAAAATGACGCTCAGAAAAAGCATCTGTAAATTCTTGTCGCCCATAAATTGATCTATAGCGTATTGTATATCCATATTTTATCTATCGCCAAAATTGTATTGGATGATTGTGGGGCGCATAGCTGTCACGCTCCTCCGACACGGATTCAAACTCATCCATTTCATCTGATTCACCCTCATCCTGAATTGGTATACAATTGCATGGATCAGCCCAAACTTCACTATTTATCTGATCGCTTTCAGTTATCCACAAAAGAGAGTGATTCAGACAGGCGATATTGTCGCAGATCGCAGTCAATGGTTCACCATCCTGAGCAGTAATAATGATGGTGGCATTGTTCCTGCGTTGCAAATCAGCCAGTAAACGCACTAAAACCTTGCGTCCCTGAGGATCAAGCCTCTGAAAAGGTTCATCCAACACCAACAGATTAGGCTCAGCCGCAAGCGCTCTGATAATCTGTATTTTATGCTGATCTCCGGGGGAGAAATAACCAACTGGCTGGTTGATTTTATGCTCCAGATGGAGCGCCATCAGAAGGTTCTCCATATATAGCATGTCCATGCGCGTCACGCGGCGGAACGGACCCCGCACGTTTCGTAATCCCATTAACACATAATCCATCAAGGTCGCGGGAACATTTTGTGGAATCTCTGTAAACTGAGGAAGATAACCAATAGAGAGTTCTCTGCGTAAGCGTGACGTAGGAAAAGAAGAAAATAGTTCCACTTTTCCCGTCGAAAGATGTTTTAATCCCAGTATTACATGCAGTAGGGTAGTTTTTCCTGCCCCTCCGGGGCCAACGATCCCAAAGCATTCACCTTCTAAAATCCTCAAATCAATATCATAAAGAATTACATCTGGAGAGCCTTTTACACATCCGCCATGCAAAACAACCGCCTCCGCAGGAGGAATATCCTCCTCGAACCAATCATCATTTAAGGCGCTCAACAACTCAATATCACTCACATTCACCTCTTAAACAGTCCATAACCACTTCTTTTATATTAATATACGTATAGACAACAATACTTTTTCGTCATTATTATTAGACACAATAAATCTCTTTTTCATTCAAATATCCATGAAACATTTTACCGTATTATGGCTTTAATCCTCAACCTTTTACAAGTTTAAAAATACTATAATAATCAATAAGAACGCAATTCTATTATTCAGTGGTCTATTTCATTATTAACTTCTTTGATATCCTAGCATTCTGACGTTTTGTTTCAATGAACTGTTCTTGCTAACATGTATATTTGAGTGGTTCTGAAATTTATATTAGTTTATTATCGCCCTTGTCTTCGAAAAAGCCAATATTTTCCGGTTTTTTCGGAATGCGAATATAAACGTTATTATTCAAAACACTATAACTCTGGTGAAATATCAATGTTGTTTTCCGGTAATCGATACGGACTTCGAAAATTACGCCAAAAAAAGCCTACTACTTTTTGCCTTCCTGGATTCCACGCGGATCCGGTTTGGGAAAAAACGCAGGCGGAATATATCGAACAATGCCTGTCTTTGATGCGACAATTTTTACTCGCATGTCGTGCTGATCCCTATTACGGAGTATATCTATCTGAAATTGATTACCTTAAACCTTATCTGGACCTTTATCCCGAAGAACGGGCGTGGGTGACGCGCTTAATACAACAGGAACGTTGCGCATCTGGAGGCTCGTACAACCAACCAAATGAAACGACCATATCAGGTGAATCATTAATACGCAATATCCTGATTGGTTCCCGGTATCATAATACTCTTACCGGTTATGAAGCGCCTGTTTTTATGGCATGGGATGTTTTCGGGCATATCCCACAATTACCTCAAATCCTGACGGGATGTGGTTTTCAGGCAACAGTATTCACACGCGGTAATTACCGTGATCCAACCATCCTGGTTCCCGGTATGCCGGATCTGTTTCAATGGTTCGCACCCAACGGTTCGTCGGTTTATGCTCGACGCACCGATTACGCCGTACCGGAAGGCGTAACGCTCCAAGACTATGCAAAGCAAAAATTAGACGGAATTCAGAAGGAATTTCCCAATCTAAATGTAAACCTTGTATTGGATGCAGGCGATATGCGCTCGCCACGCACATCGGTGCTTGGTCATTGCCGCGAACTGGCTGAAGAAAACCCTCATCTAATATTAACCGGCGCGGCGGCCACGCGATACTTCTCGTGCGTCCACACCCTGGCAGCCAGTAAAAAAATAGTCCTCGAACCAGTCACCCGTGATATGTCGCAATATAACGAAGGCTGTGAATTGTCACGCATCGACTTAAAGCTGGCTAACCGGCTTCTTGAAAATAGACTCTTCGAAGCGGAAATGTGGGGCGTTATTGCATCTCTGCATGGCATAACTTATCCATCCGCCGAACTGGATTATGCATGGCGTCAATTATTATTCTGTCAACACCACGATGGCATCACCGGATGCGGAACGGATATCGTTTACGCCGATGTTTTAGATATTTATCGCGAGGGATTGGATGTTGCAGATAAAGAATTGCGTTCGACACTGGAATCTCTCGCCGCCCGGATTTCCGTACCTCCCGAAAAGAGCAACGATTCATTATTGCTATTCAACTGCCTGCCCTGGATGAGGGATGGCGTCATTCAACATTGGTTCGATGTCCAGGGAGAAATTGAACCGATGGAACTAGTAGACGAAGACGAAGAACCTGTCCCCTATGAAATTGAGAGAGCAGAACATAACGCCGACGGATCAGTCTCACGCCTGCTGGCTACCTGGACGGAAAACCAGCTGCCTGCAACCGGCTACACCCGGCGCGATTTCGTCAAGCGGGATGGAATTGAAATCCCCTTCCTGCTCGAAACCCAAAGTCAGCCCTGGATCGAAAATGACTTTTTACGCGTTGAAGTCGATCCTGATAGAGGTGGAGGCATAGTAAGCCTGATTGATAAAGAATCCGGCAAGGAATTTATCAACACCAGCCATGCCGACCCAGCCAACAATGTAGTTCTTCTTTCTCAAGGAGCAGGGGATGAACCAGCCTGGCGCCTTTTGACGACTGGAGAAAAAATCAGCGCCGCCGATTCGCCAGCCGATGTAAAATCCCTGGAAGGACCAGTCAGTTCCCGCTTATTAATTCGCGCCTCCGGACCCGGACCCTGCAATCGCATTCAAGAAATTCGCTTATACCGCAATGCTCCGCACATCGATTGCATTACCATTCTAGAGAATTATCAGGGACGTGAGTTATACGATCCATCCCAGTCGCCTGATGAAAACCGTGATCTGTATACCGTTGCCTTTCCTCTTGACCTGCCCGGCGCACGGCCCATTCTCGAAGACCGGTTCTACGCCAAAGCCTATCGACGCAACCGGAAACAGATGAATTATTTCAGTTCCTTCCTGAAATGGGATTCCCAGCACGCCATGAATTCATGTTACCGTTGGGTGGATGTATCATGGTCTCTTCTTTGCCGGTTTATGGATGGCAAAGAAGAATCCTCCAACCTGGCTATAGGTCCATCAGAAATCGTTGTTGCACGCGACCGTTACTCTGATTTACGGCAACGCTTGATGATGCATCTTGCCCGGCATGGCGTCACCTGCACTCCCCGATACGACACGGATAATTCCACAAAGGATTTGCTCTTCCGTTCCTGTGTTTTCAGCATCGGATCAGCCGAAGAAAACGCTTATACCAATAACTTGCTTAAACAGAATTTTAAGGCAAGAAAATATTACGAACATAACCTAGAAGAATTTGGATTTGTCATATTGGCTGTTCAAGACCAACAAAATGGCTTCGAACGCCCGGTATTCATTTTCGCAGGAAAAACCGAAGCTTTCACCACCCAAACGGTAGACGATATGATCCAATCCACTATCGCGCACCGTTGGGAATGCCCTCATATAGCATGTTTTCTTCCCGAGAGTGAAATCGTTCAAGATTACGGTTTCTCCATGCTTAACCTGGGCAACACTCTTTGCAGCCTTGAGCCGGATGGGACGCTGGTCACTGCCTTGATGCATACCACGCCATGCCCCAAACCTCAAACCACATGGCCCTTCGACTTCGCTGAACAAAAATCTCACATTTTCCGTTACCGGCTTCTGCCTCATCGCGGCGACTGGCGTCATGCCGAAATCCCCCGCCGGGCTATGGAATATAACCATGAACCGATGACTCTTGCGGTAATGCCGCACGAAGGAACATTGCCTGCTTCATCTTCGTTCCTTTCCGTCGAACCAAACAATATCCTGATCTCCGGCATCAAGCCGGCGGGGTATCCCGAAGCGGAATATGCTTCGCCAAAATCTAAATCGTCAATTATAGTTCGTCTATACGAGACGCATGGAGAAGAATCCAACGTCTGGCTCGAATCCAGCAAACCAGTCAAATCAGTTAAAGCCGTACGCATTGACGAACAGCCTTTAGCAAAGAAACGCGAAGTTTTCCGTGAAGAACAATTTATCCGCACGATTGCTCATGCCAACGAAATACTTACCCTCAACATTGATCTGCCTGTTGAGCGGAAAAAGAAGGAAACCGTTGAACCGGATGATGCCAAAACTCAAATCTATGCTCCCGCAAGGTATTGGAGACATAACCTCGGTGCGGCGCCTTTGGGATTCCTGCCAGTCACGCTATCTATTCGCGGTGGAATCAAGAATCACTACCCGCAAGACCAGGCTACCGTACATCCTGTTGAATTGGTTATAGTTAACAATTCTCCTACCGAAACGTTCAATGGAGAAGTGGAAATCCTTACCCCGCCTTATTGGCGACCATTACCATCGCGAGTTCCTTATAGACTGGAAGGCGGTTCTTATCAGGTTATTCCTTTACAAATTCTTCGAGAAGATTCCACTCAAGATGGATTTATCAAGGTTCGAACCACTCAAGGACAGCTGCTGATAGAAGATATTCTAAACATCGGACAAATTGTTGATTATGAAATCGCCATGACATTAAGGCGTGAATCATTTAATATCAAAATTCAAAACGATAATCCATACCAATTGTCGGGGACGCTACGCTTGATCACCCCCATAGAGGCATGGCCATGCTCCATAGTGGGAGATTATTCGCTAACTTCTTTTTCTCCCCGGCAGCGCTATTTCAGCATTGATTCAGGTAAAAGCAAAACGCTTAAATTTCCATCAATCGATCTTCCTAATCGATTTGACGTTCCTCCTGACAATCATTGGACCATTGTGAAGATCGAGACTCATAATTGCCTGCGTTATTATCATGTTCGAATGGACGGACGACGCTCTGAAGGTCTAGGGCGAATTATTTTCCCTCCATACGATCCGCTAATAATAGTAAAAGAAGAAACAAGTTGAATTTTTTAGCCTTCAACAAAGTCATATAGTATAGGTATTTATAATCAATCGCCCTAAAGTACTCCCGGTGTTCGTATGTTTAACCTAGAATATCTACGTTATGTTAATGAAATATAAACCTTATCTCACTTTTGCAATTTGGTTCTTCCCGGTTATCGTTTCTCTGCTCAACGCCGAGACGGCTTCATCTCGCGAGATGCTAGGCATACTTGATAATCAGCCGATACCCTTAAAAACCGAACTTCTGCAGAATGGTGAATATGTACGCGCTGCTCAGTTGGTTTTGTTCTTCCCCAATCGATGGCAATTCGACGGCTTATCCGGAACCATAATATTCATACGTAAAGACGGGATAAAAGTTGGCTTAAAAGTTGGCGAACAAAGGGTTTTAGTCGGTAATAAAGTCATTCATACCGGGAAAAAATCCATTCGGCATCAAAGCCGGATATATATCCCCTTCATAAACATTAAGCAATTTTTATTACCCGGCGCACAGTGGAAAGAAGGAGACGCGGATCCCGGTCTTGTTAACAACAATCCTGTTTCAGAGCCATCACCAACGCCATTTCCTTTATTCCAGGCAACGCCTGTTGTTCCGCAAAACACTCCTACTCCAGATATTGTCTTCCCCAGTTTTGAGGATCTAATCGCGACTCCAACTATACCCTTCGAACCGGCGCCGACGGCCGATAGTCATACAGCGCCACGGGCGGTTATTGTTATCGATCCGGGAACAAGCAAAAATGCTAAGCAATCTATTCTGCCAACCAGTATTCGTGAATCGGATATAACTCAGAAAATCAGCCAAAACCTGGCGGAACTTATTCTGGAGTCACCCAATTACGAAGTTCTTTTTACCAATACGATGAATGATGGAGTTGCTCTTACTCCAGAGCAACGCGCTGGTTTCGCAAACCAAAGCAATGCAGACCTTTTTATCAGTATTCAGTGCGGCGCTCTATATACAGATGCAATTTCGCAAGCAGCGATTTTTTTCATGAATCCTCAATTAGATTCCATTGATCCACCATCAAGAGAATCTATAGCTGCCGATGATCAATCTTCCCGCTGGGATTCAGCATATCAAAACCATGTGCTTGAAAGTCTTCGTTTAGCGCGCGTTATACATTTTCAACTGAAAGATTATTATTCTTACGCAAAAATTATCACTATGGATTCCTCTCCCCGGCCGGGTCGGCTGCAAGTGCTTCGTGGATTAACCATGCCCGGCGTTTTGATCGAACTGGGCAACCTGGCTCATCACGACACCGCCCAACACCTATCAAGGTCACGGGTGCAAGAGGAAATTGCATATAAAATCTATTTGGCCATTAATGACTTCTTATATGAAAGAACGGGATATCAATCATCCCTTTCCACTCAATCTCAATAATGGATATAAAAACTTTTCTTGTACTCTTTTTATCGATTCTCCTCTCGGCGGCTCTGCTTGCTTCCGGTTATCTCTATTGGCAACTGGAAACAACGCCTGCGCCTTTGCCTATTCCTGAAATAGAAAAAATATCCAACCCCACTCCTATCGAGAGTGATACCAGTATCGAGATTGAACTGTTCTATCTCACGCTGGATCACAATCAATTCGTTATCGATACCCGAAGGGTGCTCAAAGCGGATACCATCAGTGGACGCATCCGCCGCGCCATTGAAGAACTGCTTAATACTCAAAAAAATCCGGTTAATCTTATTGCTCCCATCCCAGAAGGGACTCAGTTGCAAAGCGTCATTTGGAGCGATTCCGATAATCGGGTATACATCAGCTTTTCCAAGGAGTTGATTGAAAACAACCCGGGGCACGCTTTAAGCGAATGGGCTTCTATTTATTGCATTGTCAACACGGTTGCAGCGCAGTCCACCGCCGTCGAAGACGTGCAGATTCTGGTTGACGGTGAAACCATTGACAACCCCTCACTAAACTGGGATTGGTCCAGGCCCTACCAGCCCGATTTCACCTTCGTGCGCTATTCAACCGCGCAAGGCGCAACCCGATAGAGCGGATTATCTAGTCATTCCACATTGAACCCATCGGCATTTGTTTTATGATTCCACTATCATTTAGAGGAACCATGTAATAAGTACTACCATTACTAT
This sequence comes from bacterium, assembly GCA_963662285.2. GTDB lineage: Bacteria > Hinthialibacterota > Hinthialibacteria > Hinthialibacterales > Hinthialibacteraceae. Next base: position 344,151 of record CAXXMV010000002.1, on the reverse strand, counting down.
AAATTGCAAATCTGCTATTTTTGATTATCCGGTAAAATAATGGTTTTCCACATTCCTCATAGAGCTGCTCAACCGTAATCGACTTACTATAAAAGGATCCTACTTTCCCGGTACTCCAAGCGCAATACGATGCATGAGCAATTATTACGGCTATATCCAAAATTAACACTGAAATTATAAATCCGAAAAGCAAATATTTTCGCTTTCGTATAGCCCAAAAAGAAAGTTGAGGAACTATGAAGGCTATGGTTGTTGTAGCAATTATGGTGAGTTCAAGCGAACCAATATAAATTTGCGTAAAACGGCATATCCATAATTGCATCGGAATCGCCAGTTTCACCAATGCGAGAAACAAGATAATCGAAGGAAGAATAACCAGGAAATGCCAGAACAAATAAGCCCGGTTGAATATATCCGTCATACGGTTGTGAAATGATTCCTTGTTGTGAATTTCCATTTTCTTGATTTTACCCACGGATGTATTTTAATTATTCGAGTAGTAATAACACGGTAATTGTGAGAATAGCATTTTTTGGAATATCCGGAAATATTACTATAACGTAAATCTTTATGGGCGTTCTTAAGCGTATATCATGAAACAACTGATTTTTTAATGAACTGTTTAAAATGTTTTTTGAAAAAAGAGAAAAATTATGCTCTGGACATTTAGAATTGAATGCATAGAAGGCATCTACATTAAAGAAGACTGCGTTAGGGTTATTGAAATTGATTCGGGGATTTCGCTTCTGGATTTACACGCGATTATTTTATCTTCGGTTGGTTTTGACCAGGATCATCTGTTTGAATTCTTCGCAGGCCGTAATATAGATAATCGGAATATCGAGTTTGTCGAGGAATCTTGGGAAAAAGATTTTCAGTGTGTATTTGATGAATATGGAAAAATAATCCTTGCAGACATCTTTCCATTACCCAAAGGTTTGAAACTTTTCTATCACTTTGATTTTGGCGACGATTGGTATTTTGAGGTAAGAAAAACCAGAAAAAAACCTAAAAAGCCTGAAGAAGGCGTAACCTACCCCAATTTAATTGAATCAATCGGGCCTAATCCCCCTCAGTATGGTTCTGAAGAAGATTGGGAATAAAAATCCACCCATGAATCAAACCAAACGAATCCGCATAATCATCAACGGCGCCGTACAAGGCGTCGGCTTCCGGCCGTTTATATACCGGCTGGCGGATGAGATGCAGATGCCGGGATGGGTCAACAATACAGGGCAGGGCGTTATCATAGAAATTGAGGGACTGCCTCATCGATTAGAATGGTTCTTAGAGCGCATCCAGGCGGAGCAGCCGCCACATGCTTTGATTCAGCGTATGACGCATGAGTTTCTCGAACCAGTGGGATTTGTTGGATTTGAAATCCGCTCCAGCGATCAGCAGGGCGGCAAGACGGCTCTGCTATTGCCCGATTTAGCCACATGCCCTGCATGTCTAACTGAAATTTTCGATCCCCAAAACCGCCGCTACCTGTATCCCTTCACCAACTGCACGCATTGCGGCCCGCGCTTCAGTATAATCGAAGGGCTGCCCTATGACCGTCCTAACACCAGCATGAAGCGCTTCGCCATGTGTCCAGAGTGTCAGACGGAATATGACGACCCCCGGGATCGCCGCTTCCACGCCCAACCCAACGCCTGCCCGGTTTGCGGTCCGCAAGTGGAACTATGGGATCAATCCGGCAAAATACTGGCCGACAATCATGAAGCGATACTGCAAACAGCGCAGGCTCTAAACCACGGTAAAATTACTGCAATAAAGGGACTCGGTGGATTCCACCTGATGGTGGATGCGCGAAACAAGGATGCAGTCGCCCGCTTGCGCATGCTAAAGCGCCGCGAAGAAAAGCCGCTGGCCCTAATGTTCCCCAATTTGGAAAGTCTGCGGTTAGAGTGCCATGTCTCTGATTTGGAAGAACGCATTCTGACTTCCGCCGAATCACCCATTGTTCTGTTGGAAAGAATAGACCAAACAGGTTCATCCCTGGCTCCGAATATAGCGCCGCATAATCCCTATCTGGGCGCTATGATCCCCTATACTCCACTGCATCATATTTTGATGAGTATTCTGAAATTCCCCATTGTAGCCACCAGCGGAAACCTGTCCGACGAACCGATTTGCATAGATGAACATGAAGCGCTTCATCGGCTGCGGGGCATCGCTGATTTATTTCTGATCCATAACCGCCCCATCGTGCGCCATGTTGATGACTCCATCGTGCGGGTCATGCTGAAGCGTCAGCAGATCATGCGCCGTGCACGGGGTTATGCGCCGCTGCCAGTTGATATGGGCGCCGAACTGCCCTCAGTTCTAGCGGTTGGAGCGCACTTGAAGAATACTATTGCGCTTAGCCGTGGCCCAAACATCTTTATCAGCCAGCATATCGGCGACCTGGAAACCGAACAGGCTTATCAGGCGTTTGAGGAAGTCATCGCCAGTTTCCAAAATGTTTTTGAGGCTGAACCGCTGGCCGTTGCTTGCGATCTGCACCCTGATTATCTCTCAACCCAATTCGCCAAGCAGAGCAATGCGCCACTTATGCAGGTGCAGCATCACTACGCCCATATTCTCTCTTGCATGGCCGAAAACCAGATCAATAAGCCAGTACTGGGCGTATCGTGGGACGGGACGGGATTAGGGCAGGATGGAACCATCTGGGGAGGTGAATTTCTGCTGGCGGATCGTGATGGATATCAACGCGCGGCTCATCTCCGCACTTTTCCGCTGCCCTCTGGAGACAAAGCCATAAAACAGCCGCAACGCACCGCCCTGGGATTGCTCTATGAATGCATGGGCGAGGCTGCTTTCGATTCAACCAACGCGGCTTTCCTGCAATCTTTCCCTACCACTGACCTGCGTCTATTGGGAGACATGCTGCGTAAAGGCATTCAATGCCCCAGAACCTCCAGCGCGGGAAGGCTGTTCGATGGGGTGGCATCCATCATCGCTGGCAAACATAAGGTTTCCTACGAGGGTCAGGCGGCTATGGAGTTGGAATTCGCCCTGCATGGCATTGAGACTGCTGAACATTATCCTTTTACAATACAATCTTCTGAAAATTCCGTCTTAGTGGTCGATTGGTCGCCCATGATGCAAGCCATTTTTACAGATGCCGCCGAAGGCGTTTCAATTGCGCTATGCTCGGCCAGATTCCATAATACGCTAGTAGAAATGATCGTTGATACTGCTAATCGCATAGAACAAAAGGACGTCGTATTAACCGGCGGTTGCTTCCAAAACCGTTATTTATGCGAAAATACAGTACGGCGTTTACAGGAGGAAGGTTTCACCCCTTATTGGCATATCATCGTACCGCCTAACGATGGGGGAATATCGCTGGGACAGGCAGTCTACGCCTGCCGCCGATTGCAGAAAAATTTGTGACGCCTACAATATAACCAGTAGTTACCTCAATCTTCACTCTCTCTTACCCTGCAAACTTAGTTTGAGTGAATACGCGTTTTAAAACAAAGGTTACCGATATGTGTTTAGGAATTCCCGGAAAAGTTGTCAGCATCGAAGGCGATGATCCCCTTTATAAAATGGGCAAAATAGATTTTGGCGGCATCATCAAAGAAATTTCAGTGGCTTATGTCCCCGAAGTTGAAATCGGTCAATATGTTGTAGTTCATGCCGGATTCGCAATCAGCGTGATTGATGAAGACGAAGCCAACCAGATATTCGAATATCTTAAAGAGATGGGTGAAATGGCTGATCTGGCCGAATCTGCTGAAGCGACAGCTATTCCCCAATCTACTAAACAATCATGAAATATCTTGACGAATATAGAAATCCCGATGCAGCGCAGCGCTATGTGCAAGCCATCAGAAAGACTATTACCCGCCCCTGGTCGATCATGGAGATATGCGGCGGACAAACCCATACCATCGTAAAATACGGTATAGACCAACTGCTGCCCGACAAACTGAGGTTGATCCATGGACCGGGTTGCCCGGTCTGCGTAACCTCGACTGCGGTTATTGATAAAGCGGTCGAGATTGCCGCCCGACCTGAGGTTATATTCTGTTCGTTCGGCGATATGCTGCGCGTTCCCGGCTCAGAGCACGACCTGTTTTCCACCAAGGCCTCGGGGGGAGACGTCCGGGTGGTCTATTCTCCATTAGATGCAGTTAAACTGGCGCGTGAGAATCCACAAAAGGAAATAGTGTTTTTCGCCATAGGATTCGAGACCACCGCTCCAGCCAATGCCATGGCCGCTCACCACGCTAAGCATGAAGGGCTGAAGAATTTCTCGCTGCTGGTATCTCATGTCATGGCTCCGCCCGCTATGGACGCAATTCTTTCAGCGCCACAATGCCAGGTTCAAGGCTTCCTGGCCGCAGGGCATGTCTGTACAGTTATGGGAACCACCGAGTACGATCCTTTGGCTGAACAACATAAAACCCCTATCGTTATCACCGGTTTCGAACCGCTCGATATGCTGCAAGGCATCTATATGTGCATCAAGCAATTAGAGGAAGGCCGCTTTGAGGTCGAGAATCAATACGTCAGGTCAGTGCGCCGTGAGGGGAATCCGGCGGCTATAAAAATCCTGCAAGATGTCTTCCGGGTGGTTGACCGGACCTGGCGCGGTTTGGGAGAGATTCCCGCCAGCGGATTAGGGCTTCGTGACGAGTACGCTGATTATGATGCCGAAAACCGTTTCGGTTCTGCCGCAGACCTGGATTCACAAGAGTCTCCCGAATGCATCAGCGGCCAGATTCTACAAGGATTCAAGACGCCGCATGAATGCAGCGCTTTCGGCGTCAAATGCACCCCGGAAAGGCCTCTGGGAGCGCCAATGGTTTCGGCTGAAGGCGCATGTTCGGCCTATTACCGCTACCGTCGGTTATCATCAGATTCCTCATAACGCAATAACAATCATAAACCAGGTTATAATCAAAATACTATGTCAGATAAAATAGAAATTTCATGCCCAATTCCCAAGCAGGATTATCCTCAGGTTCTTATGGCCCACGGCGGCGGGGGAACCTTGATGAACCGGCTCATCGAGTCGGTCTTTCTGTCAGCATTTGATAACCATGCGCTCAACCAGCGCCATGATTCATCCGTAATCGACGCCAATGGCTCGCCCATCGCCTTTACTACTGATTCATACGTGGTGCAGCCTCTCTTTTTCCCCGGCGGTGATATCGGCTCAATGGCGGTGCATGGCACCATCAACGATCTGGCCATGAGCGGAGCTCGTCCCATCGCGCTAAGCGCTGGCTATATTCTCGAAGAAGGCCTGCCCATGGAGACGCTGGAAAAAGTGGCGCAATCAATGCGCCGCGCAGCTCTGGAAGTAAACGTACCCATAGTTACCGGAGATACCAAAGTGGTTGACCGGGGCAAAGGCGATGGCATATTCATCAATACCGCCGGTATTGGAGTTATCGAACACGGTTTAACCATCAATCCATCAAGCATCCGGCAAGGTGATGTCGTGTTGATCAATGGAGACCTGGGGCGGCATGGCGTGGCCATCATCGCGGTGCGTGAAGGATTGCAATTTGAAACCACTATCAAAAGCGACTCTGCGCCTCTCGCAGATCTGGTTCTTAAAATGATCGCCGAGGGCATCGAGATTCATTGCCTGCGAGATCTGACCCGTGGCGGCCTGGCCAGCGCATTAAACGAGGTTGCCGAAGCTTCTGCGCTTACCATATCGATCAAAGAGAATAATATCCCGGTGCGCGAAGAGGTGCGCGGCGCATGTGAGTTGCTGGGCTTCGATCCGCTCTACGTGGCCAACGAAGGCCGCATGGCGGCTATTGTCGCTCCCCAAGACGCCCAACGGGCGCTGGAGATAATGTCAGCCCACTCGCAGGGATTGGGGTCAGCCATAATCGGAGAAGTTAAGCAGAAATCGACTGCTCCAGTGCTTATGACCAGCAGTATTGGCGCGACGCGGATCGTCGACCGCTTAAGTGGTGAGCAGTTGCCCCGGATATGTTGAATTTTTGTATTATTATCTAGCGGATTTATGTTATTATAAGAATATACTGATATTTTTTGGAGGTTTAATCAAACGATGAAAGCCATTCGCTTTATTATACTTATTGCAATTTTCGTGCTTGTCGGTCTTGCCTTCATATCCCGGTCGCCGGAACAAGAAGAAGGCATTGAATCAATCGACGCCTTAATGAAACCGCTGCTTGAAATGCAGCATAATATCGAAAACGGATATCCCAAATTACGCGGTGATATGGAGAAACTGGTTGCTGATGTTAAGAGTAAGTTATCCGGTATTGATCCTAAAAATATCATTCCCTTTAAAATTCCAGTATCTGGTTCATCCTCTCCCCAAGGCATTCAACCGCTTAATACTGAACCGACAGAGCAGGGAAATGCGCCCATATCAGATGAAAACGAACCGGTATCAGAAGATTCCTCTGATATTTCCAAACAAATGAAAAACCTGGTTCAAAATCTAAAAAATATGGATGCAGAAGAATTAGCGCAACGTATGGAGTTCATCAGACAGCAATTAAAAATGTACACTCCCAAAGATGAAGCGCCGCAAGACGAACCTCCTGAAGAAGAGAGTCCAACCGAAGAGACTCCACAAGAAAAGACACCTTAACCAACCAGTCAATAGAACCTATAGATATAATTGCCAGACCAGATAAACCAGGAGTACAACAATGACTTGCGACAATTCAATGGCTGTTGATCCAATAGAAGCAATTTCAAGTGGTTATAGAGGCGCACAGATTCTTTTCAGCGCCGTCAGGATTGGGATATTCACTACATTGCTTGATCAGACGCTTTCCAGCGACGCATTGTCCGCATCGCTTGATTGCAACCCACGCGGTATGCGTATACTATGCGATGCTTTGACAACACTGGGTTTATTGGATAAAGAGGGCGATTTATACCGCAACAGCGCGGTTGCTTTGGAATATCTACTGCCCGGCAGCCCGAAATCGAAGGCGGCCATGATGAATCATGGCGCCCGCTTATATGAGCGCTGGGGAAAACTGTATGACGTAGTAAAAACCGGCAAGCCGGTTTCTGATAACGAACTGGATCAACGTATCGCGAGTGATGACCGGGCATTCGCTAAAGCAATGGCCGACGTAGGACGTATTAGCGCTAAACAGACTGCTGAAATCATCGATATTGGCGCCGCCCGCAAAATGCTGGATATAGGCGGCGGACCGGGGCTATATTCCATTGGGTTTGCTCAACATAATCCTGGACTCCATGCAACGGTTTTTGATAGCGCCAAGACTCTCGAGGTTGCGCAGGAAAACATCAAAGATGCCGGTTTAAGCGACCGCGTGTCAACCATGCCGGGTAACGCTTTCGATGACGATTTTGGCGGGCAGTATGATTTTATTTTTATATCCAATTTTATCCATATCTTCTCTTATGACGCAAATCAGAGTTTGGTCAAGAAATGCGCCGACGCCTTAGTTCCTGGAGGACGGATATGCCTCAAGGATTTCTTTTTAGAAGAAGACCGCACTTCTCCTGAATGGAGCGCCATTTTTGCAGTCAATATGTTGGTCAGCACTGAAGAAGGCGACAGTTATACAATCAAAGAAGCAAAACAGTGGCTTGAGAATGCCAGGCTGGAATTTAAATCCATGCATGAGGTTGCATCAAATTCCAGAATTATCATGGGGGAAAAACCTGCTTAGATTTTTAATTTTTAACTCAAAATAGGAATTGTAATCGAAAAAGAGAGAAATGATATTACATTTTTTTGCAAATCACCCAATAATTTCTGTTTAACCTGAGATATATTAAAGACAGATAAAAAAAGTTATTTATAACAAAATAGAAAATATATACTTAAACTATTAGATTTTAAATATTTAGGTATATTGGAGAATTTATAAATTGTGATTTAACTGAAAAAATCCTAAAAAATATTTTTTTAGGATTAATTGGCACGAAAACTACTATAAGATATAATATATATAGAAGTACAAACAAATATAGAAAAGACTATAAGAGTTACTTATTAATACTTAGATCGTTAAATAGACCAATGGTTGAATGAAAATCTACATTTAGATTCCATCCAACCAACTTAAAACGCAAACACCACACATTCCCAACTGCTTCGGTTCCTCCCGAACCGTTTTCCCTCTGGTATTACCCTCCGCCAGAGGGGTTTTTTTTGTCTACTTCCAAAAAAATAAATAAAATGATATTTTATACATGTTCAATTTCAAAATACTCTCTGAGAATATCAAAATTTTTGCGGTTTGAATAGCCATATAACCATCTAAACACAAAAAAGTTAGGATTTTATGAGCCGGATAATGTTTTGCGCTGCATTACCACAGGAAATCAAGCATTTTTGCCGACAACTTGATATCAAAATGCCTGATAAGCATAATCGAGTATCGTATAAAAAAATCTCGGAAAATACTGAAATTGGCATTGCGGTTTCCGGCGTTGGCCAATCAAGAATGAAAAACCTACTGGACTCAATCTCAGATGTTTCCGTAACATATTGGGTTTCAATAGGTTTCGCAGGAGGGTTAGGCCCAGTCTTGCAGCTGGGTGACTGCATTATCGGGCATAAGGTGCTTACTTCCAACGGTTTAGTCTTTTCTGATGCAAATGAGCGAAATTTAATAGTAGGAGCCCGTCGAAATATCCTATATTGCGCTGATAAAATTGTTGCCACGCCGGAAGAAAAACAAAGCCTTCATGAAAAAACCGGAGCATGGGCGGTAGACATGGAGTCGGCGGTTGTGGCGCGTCATGCTAAAAGTCGCGGGGAGCGTTTCGCCTGGATCAGGGTAATATCTGATGCGGCAGATGAAACGGTTCCCGAAGAAGTTTTAAGTTGCGTTACAAACAATGGCTTCCCGTCTTCGATCATTGCCATAAAGACTATATTATTTAATCCATTAATGCTTAAGATATTTATCAAACTAGGCTTACGAAGTGTGGTAAACTCCCGGCGATTATCTAATGAGATATATAATTCCGGGCTGATAGATTTTGATTCATGATTCGGGTAATACGATGTCCTTTAGGAGATAACATGAGAAACAACAAATACTTAATGTTCTTTTGCTTGATATTTTGCTATGTAACTATTTTATGCTGGTCGGTAGAAGCAGAGCCGGTCAACATAACTATTTATCATACATCCGATTTTCATGATACTTCTGTAAACATAGCCCGAATCGCCCGATTTGTACAATATAAGAAGAAACTCGATCCGAATACGATTTTTCTGGATACTGGCGACTGGTTCAACAAAGGAGATTTAGCTCTCTTGGAAAGCCGGGGCGGGGCTATGGCTAATTTACTTGGCCAATGCAACTATGACGCTTTGGTTTTCGGGAATCATGAATATTCTTTCGGGACGCAAAGACTGTTCGATCTGGTGAAAGAACACTCTCTACCCATACTAGCCTACAATATTGAATTTACTTCAAATATCAAAAAACCAGCCAATATAAAACCATATAAAATCATTGACTTAGTTGGCGTTAAAGTAGCCATAATCGGATCGGCCTGCCCCTATACCAATCATCAGACAGATACACTGATGAAGGTGAATCCCATTGAGCAATTACTTGATGTATACATCAATATACTTGATCAAGAATCAGATATCATCGTTTTAATGACGCATATCGGTGAGCCTAAAGACATACTGTTAGCTAAGGCTTTTCCCCGGATTGATCTAATTCTCGGTGGTCATGACCATCGAATTTATAATGAAATGATGTTCCTGGAAGATAGCAAAACCATTATTCACCATTCGGGACAACGGGGGCAATGTGTTGGAGAGATTAAACTTACATGGAATGATGATCACATTACCGATCGTCATACGCGCATCATTAACATAACTCCAGATATGGCGCAGTCGGCTAAAGTAAAATCGATTGTTGACGGTTATTTATTGAAATTACCACAGATTCAACCTGCAAATTAACATATGCTATCAAACTGAATACATAATCATAGGTGATTGCATAAATATCTGACTGCAATAAGGTGTTGCTATTGACGCTCATCTCTGTATTTATATCCTTACTCTTGTCCTAAGCGCTTTAGCGTTTGGATGAAATAAAGAACAAGCAGAATTTAACGAAAAGTTTTTCGGCAAACGAATAGGTATGAATCTTAACTAGAAAAGCAAGCTCAGTTGATTGATTTTACCTCTTACGCGCCCTATTATAAAAACATAATGATTCGACGCTTGAGCGTTTTTCCCACTTTGCTATTAATTCTATTAATCTCGCTGCAAGCCGGGGGGCAATCATTTTCGCCCATAATCTCATCCACAACCGCTCCAACCCCAACCCCAATTGTCTTTCCTGTAAGTATCACCGTAGATGGTCAGGTATTATCTATAACTGCAACTACTGCAGAACAGGCGCAGCGCTTAAAACAATGGGAAATGAATAACCGGTTGGTTTTCTGGAGTTGTATAATATCTATCAGCCTGATAGCGCTGATTTGGAGAAAAATATACTACAGAAAAAAAACTGTTGAAGAATGCCGGGAACTACTTCTCTCTAAGGAATCGTATGATGTTATAAATGCAGCTAAAGGACTTTCCGGAAATCCATATGAAGCGTTCAGGCTTGTGTTACGCTGGTCGCAGGAATACAGAAAAAACAGAAAACTATTCGACTCAGACGTCCCCGATGATACGCCCCAACATAAAATAATGCAGGCTATCCAGGATTCTTTAGATCAAATGGTAGACCACAGAAGTTGGATATATCATTGGATACCTTTTCATCCATCATTACCTCGTTTCTGCGGATTTCCTCATTTCCGCCAAATTCAAGGCGCCCGGATAGAGGATAAAACCTTAACCATAATCTTAGGGCCTATCCAATTAAAAGGCGCTTATATGATTGGCGGCAATTTCCACAAAATTGGATTGCAGAAAGCCAAGCTATGGGACGCTAACCTGCAAAACGCCGATTTATCCTTCGCGCATCTTCAGGAAATAATATTATCAGGAGCGAACCTCAAACGGGCTAACCTTATTCAAGCCAATTTGGAGGGCGCAGATATGGATTCGGTTAATCTTGAAGATGCGGATCTAGCTGGCGCAAATCTCGATATGGCATGCCTTAATGACGCCCAAATGAATCGCGCAAATTTCAGCAAAGCTTCTCTAAAGAGAACGCTTCTGAGTGGTGCGCACATGCAGGAGACTATTTTTCAAGGCGCTCATATGGAAGAAGCGGATCTTACTGAAGCGCGTTTGGAAGGGGCTGATTTTCAGGGAGCATACTTAGACGGCGCTTATTTCTTGCGTTCATATCTGGCTGGAGCAAAGCTGCTTGATGTAAATCTCGAATGGGCTGTGTTTGAAGAAGCCGACTATATTAGTTACGCTCAAAAGCAAAAGGCAAAGTTGAGTTTTGAGCAAGAAGAAAGATACCAACGTTGGAACAAAATTCACCCCGATGCGCCATGGCTTCAGAATGATTGGACTTTCTGGTGGCAGCATCCGGCAAAAGAACATTCAAGAATCAGGCTAGAAGAAATCCGGTTAGTAAGGTCTTTCATTTATTGGGTACGCACTAAAAAAAATGGCCCATAACAAAATGATCAGGTTTGGTCTTTTGCCGAAGGTATTGATGAATCAAGAGCGTTTTTTTTGAAAACATTCGATAAGTGTAACGAATATAGTAAAATAACTAATCCCAAGGCGGTTTCTTTAAGTTCTCCTAAGCGCAATTCTTCAAACCATTGAATCTCACCGAATATCAGTTCGCATATCTTCAAGGGTGTGGTTATTAATAGACATGTTGCAAATCCTGGAATTAACCAACTGGGGCTGATATAAGGTTTGATAATCTTGATGGGGAAAGTGCTCTTCAAGTAGAAAAGAGGAAGAATTATTCCCCAAATTAGACAGAACATATCCGCAATTAAACGAATTTTGGAAAAGGCTCGTATATTATGCAGGTTTAATTCATTTTGCCGGTTAACATTTGCCAGCCATGGAGAGATTGCTTTTGTCTCTATACCTATGATTCTCTGCCCCCAACTAATTTCTTCACCTGCAAAAAAAATGCACCCGGCGGCGAATAGCAGCAAGAATATTAAATGTATTGAAATTCTATTAGATAAATATTCATTCCAAACCAATTTCATAACTAATATGCAGGCCGTTATGGTTAAGACTACGGTCAACCATTCAATAATACCGTCTTCTCTAGTCAGAAGGTTATAATAGAAGTTCCAGTTAAGGGGGAAAAAAATGAGGCAACTAAGGCATAATAGCAGTGGCAGCCAGCCGAGGAAAATATATTTTTTTGAATTATTCATCATCTCCTCAAGTATGAAATATTAAATGATTTAGTGTAATTGTCATAATATTGTTCTCATTGGCTTTTTCGAAGACCAAATGTAATAACAAACGAACATATTTTTAACTATCGCTCTAATGAATCGTAAGTTTATACGTAAACACTATGGAAAGAAGCAGCATTACGGGGTGAATATCCCGCACTTTGCCGGTTAACAATTTCAAGATAGTAAAGCAAATAATACCAAAAGCGATGCCATCTGTGATTGAAAAACTGAATCCAATCAACATTATCGTGATAAATGCGGGAAGGCTCTCGGTATAATCATCCCAGGGAATATTCTTGACGCCCCGCATCATCATGAAACCAACCATGATCAATGCCGGAGAAATAATGGGATAGACGAATGCTCCTGATTCGGTTTGTATGCCCTGACCCAGCATCTCTACCAAGGGTGAAAAAGTCAGCGCCAGCAGGAAGAGACACGCCGTTGCCACGTTGGCCAGACCAGTCCGAGCGCCATCACTAATGCCTGAGGTTGATTCGACAAAACTGGTTACGGTTGATGTTCCTAATATTGCTCCAATAACTGTTCCTATGGCATCAGAGAAGAAAGCTTGTTTAGCGCGAGGCAACTCATTGTTCTGCATAAAGCCGCCAACCTGCGCGACGCCAACCAGCGTCCCGACCGTATCGAATAGATCAATAATAAAAAAGGTGAAAATGATCGTTCCAAAACCAAGTTTAAACGCTGCCCATGGATTCATGTGCATAAAGGTGGGAGCAACCATATCCCAGGAAGGCATCTTGTAAATGGCGCCGGGAACAGAAATCAAATCTAAGCCCATCGCAGTGATAGAAGAGGTAATGATGCCGAAAAGAATGGCGCCGCGAATATTCAAACTGGTTAGTATCATAGCCACCAGTAATCCAATCCCCGAAACCCACACATAAGGTTTGTTCAATTCGCCGACTTTTAATAGGGTGATATCGTCATTAACCACGATTCCCGACCATTCAAATCCCAGCAGAGCGATCAAAACGCCGATACCTACAGCTATAGCGAATTTTAAAGAAACAGGGATGGCATCCATTACTAGCTTGCGTAGTCCGAAAGCGTTCATTATCAGGAAAATGACGCCGGAGATAAAAACCGCACCTAATGCGGTTTCCCATGGAATCTTCATCCCGATGCAGACGGTATAAGTAAAATATGCATTCAAACCAACAGCGGGCGCCAACGCGATGGGATAGTTAGCCATGAAGGCCATGCACAGACATGCTAAAGCCGATGAGATGCATGTCGCCGCCATTACTGCGTTGAAATCCATTCCGGTGTTGGATAACATGATGGGCTGCATGAAGATGATGTACGACATTGTTAGAAAAGTCGTACACCCTCCAACTATCTCTTGACGAATGGAAGTTTGATTATCCGATAACCTGAACAGGCGTTCAAGCATTGCATCCACACCCCCTAATACTCAAGAGACTGGCTGTATAAACCAGCCTCTTGAATGCTACCAATTATTCAATAAAGAAGGCAGTGTATCTATAACATCTGTTTATCCTTGATAAACAGATGGGAATGAGACCCATACATTAGAAATTGTTATGTCAGATAGATCGAAAACATCGCCAACCGGGCTTTTGCCTATGACCAATCTTAATTTCCCAGCATTAAAGACTAACGGTTCATAATCATGTTCCGCCAATAACTGGCCATTGACCAGCAACTGCGCTTTGCCTGATTTCCATTTCAATTGAATCCGGTAAACCTCATCAGGAAAAATAGGCATAGGCGCCGAAGTTATCATCTTCTCATAACCACGCACTCCCTCAGGAATTCCATCAATATAGCGTGATTCGGAATCCGTACCTTCCGGGAAAGTCTTCATAGTCCATAAAAAGTTGAAGGGGCTTTCTGGATTAGTGACATTGTTATTTAGAGAGAGTTGAATCTTATATGGATTCTTGCTTATGAAAGGATCAGCATATTTCGAGTCGGGCGCTTCAAATAAAGTCAAGAAAATCGAATCACCGGCGGTTCGATTCAAGCCTGTAACGTCAAGAGAGATCATTCCTTGCGGCATTATTGATAAGTCATAAACCAATTGACCGTCTTTGCCAGGCGACCATCCACTCTTGGTAAATGCTCCATTCTCCACGATAGCTATGCTGGAGCCGCCTTTGAGTGAATCCTTAAAAAACGGCCCTTTAACATTTCTCTTTAAGTAAGAAACATTGGAACAACCCATTGTTCCGATAAAAGCCGCGCATAAAAACAAACTGGTAATTGTATTCCAGGACAACCGTTGTCCGTTCATGGGTACTAATACTCCTTTGCTCGAATCTCTTGGATATAAGTAGTCTACCTTCGCATTCTAGTCAAAGAGTGGAATAATTACCAGAGAATCGGAATGCTGGCAGAAAACAGTTCCTTTGGAGTAATGAATCATATATAATCCATTACTATTTAAATATATGTCTTTTCAAGGGTAATGTCAGACCCTAGAAAGCCAAAATATAGCAAAAATGCGCTTTCTACATAACCCTTACCGGTCGGCGCCGTTAGTATTTATTAGAAGTTTCAACTATGAGGTAGAAGGAATGCCGAATATTTGCCATACCTTCGAAAACGAATCCGATGTCCTGACTTTAAAGGGTGAGATGGATAATGCCGCTATAGAAAGTCTGGCTAAATCAATTGCCGATCTACGCCAGAAGGGCAGTACGCGCATCTTGCTGCTAGGTAATGGATTAGAACGTATTCGAGCGGAACATTTAGAAAATCTGGCTCTTCCAGTGAAAATCTTCCGTAGAATTGGCGGCGTTATCGCATTGGCTGAATTTGATAAAAAAGCCTTGCGCCAATTCCGCAACGCATCCTGGCATCGTTATTTAAATATTTTTGATAATAAAAAAGAAGCGCTTCAGTTTCTCAATCCTTCACCCGAAGAGTAGATAGTATTAATGAAATAGTAACTTTTGGCATTTCCCCAAAAACGTAATTTTTTTATTATTTTTTACTCATATATTGTATAAAGTAAAATACAGTTATAATATTTATTCCACTTAACGGGAAATCTGTTTAATTATATTATCAATACTATTTATATACCAGGAGTTCTAAATGATAAGTATAGAAAACATGCCGCATGGAAATCTTACAATCCTCAAATTAAAAGGGGATATTGATTTAGATGGGGCTACGAAACTGAAAGAAAAAATCCAGGAAGTTAGAAAATCAGGGGCATTGATCATACTTTTGAATTTCGCTGAAGTGTCAACCGTAAGAAGTTCTGTATTGCATCATCTGGTCGCCCCCATCAAAGCGATTACGCTGATCAGCGGCGTTGTGGCTGTTTGTAATATGTCTGATTCAGTTCATAAGTTCATTAAAACATCAATGTTTTATTCGATGCTCGAAATATTCGAGAGTGAAGAAGACGCCGTTGAAAAATTTGCTGCACAAAAAAAAGATTAATACAGGAAGAGTGAATCACGCTGTTGCTATAGAGAAAGCGTTTGTTTGTTAAATCGCTTATATCCGCTTTTTACGCTCCACAGCTGTTTCTATTTTATTAAACATGACTTTTCTCGAATCATGCCTTCTTGGATTTCTTCAAGGATTAACTGAATTTCTGCCTATTTCAAGTTCAGGTCACCTGGTAATTGTTGAAACCCTACTAAATTATACACCTTCCGAATTTCTCGGCTTTGACTTGTTACTGCATCTGGCTACTCTTTTGGCGGTTTGTTTGTATTTTAGAAGAAAGTTAATTGAGATGTTCAGTTCGTTGTTCCCGGCGCAGGATAACGATTGCCATAGATCCGGCAACCGCAAACTAATCTTAGCCATCCTGATAAGCACTTTTATTACGTGTGTTATCGGACTGTTGTTCAAAGACCAGTTCGAGGCCATACGCGATATATCCTGGGGAGTAGGAATTGCTTTCATTATTACCGGGGCGCTGCTGTTAGCAACGTTTTCCGTAAAAAACATCGAGAATGATCAAAAGGGATTCCCCATAAACCTATGGTATTTCGCTTTGATTATGGGGCTGATTCAGGCGGTTGCCATTATTCCTGGAATCTCCCGCTCTGGATCAACGGTTTGCGTAGCATTGCTTTTAGGCGCTTCGAAATCTAAATCCGTCGAATATTCATTTCTTATGTCGATCCCCATCATCTTCATTGCATCAGTTTATAAGTTAATCGTGTCAGAAACGGCTATGATTACAGTCGATTTTACGTCAGCTGCAGCTGGATTCATAGTTTCACTCCTATCGGGAGTAATGTTCCTCAAGATGCTTGTCTGGATTATTGAAAAGGGTCGTCTGTATCAATTCGCCTTCTATACAATCCCTTTGGGATTCCTGGTAATTGCGCTTTATCTAACTGGATTTATGAAATAAAAGGCTTTCCCACTCTATGGATTTCAAGAAAAAACTATATATAACAATCGCCCTTGCTGCTGCGCTATACCTTGGTTGGTGCATCTGGAGTGGCTGGCAGGATATCCTGGCCGCCTTCGCCTCTTTTCGCTGGTGGGTGCTGCCGATCTGTCTATGCCTGGCTTTTAGCAATTATCTAATTCGATTCACTAAATGGCATTATTATCTTTCCATACTGAAAATCCCTCTAAAACCAAAGGTTTCGCTGCAAGTCTTTCTGGCAGGCCTGGTTATGTCGGCTACTCCGGGTAAATTCGGCGAGGTTTTCAAGTCATATCTGGTTAAGCAGATTAATGATACGCCATTGAGCCGCTCCGCCCCGATCATACTTGCTGAGCGATTGACTGATTTTATCGCTTTTGTGTTGATGGCGCTGCTCGGCATCACCTATTTACCTCATGGCGCTATGGTCTTCAGCGTCTCCATCAGCTCAATCGCGCTGGTTTTGGTTATCGTCAGTTGGAAACAAGCCGCTGAAGCCCTGATACAGTTTTCCTCAAAATTACCCGTGGTAGGAGCGCATACCGAGAAACTGCATATGGCCTATGAGAGCGCATATCTATTGATCTCACCCAAACCACTTTTTCTGGCCACTTTAATCAGCCTGGGATCATGGTTTCTGGAATGCGTTGCTTTCTACCTGGTCTTATGGGGATTTAATTCTGCTCTACCCATCATCCCGACAACCTTCACTTACGCTTTCGCAACCATCATGGGCGCCTTGCTTATGACTCCCGGCGGCATTGGACCGACTGAAGGGGCTATGGGCGGCGTTTTGATTCTGCTTTTCAACATTCCCAAGGCGACGGCGACTTCTGCGACTTTGATAATAAGGGTATGCACTCTTTGGTTTGCAGTTTTAGTGGGATTAGTGATTTTGTCGTTCTGCTCAGGATCATTTTCACAGGTAACATTTAAAAAAAATGAAATTGACACTACCTTGAAGAATGAATAAACGAAGAATAATTTGTTTTGTTGCTCCACAAAAGGTACTAGCCGCATAATATTTATGATGTAGAATATTTTGTAGGAAAACGATCATGCACGATAAAAAAGAATGGATAAAATGTTCTGCGGTCGCCATTGGATTCTACATAGCGGTCTATGTTCTTTTTGCGCATTTCTATTGGGGTTTCTTTAATATATGGCTCATCCTGGGTTGCATCGCTTTTACCTGCGGCGACATTTGGGGATTGCGCTGGATATCCAGAGAATTTTACAGCGACGATGATGACGACTACTATCCCTGAAGACCAAGATAGATTCTTTTGCTAAGCCTAAATCCCTCCATAGTCTCACAATTCTCTCTTGTAAAATAAAATCCCTATTGATCACCCTTGCGATAACTTGATCCTTTTGGATAATTGTAGTGGTTTGTAGAATCCGAAAAAAATATTTTGCGGGGAAATATTCTATGTCATTGCTAATCTATCTCTTAATTTCCGTTTTGTTCATCATCATAACCACCGCCAAGTTGAAATTACATCCATTTTTGTCGTTGCTTTTCGCTGCTTTTGGATTCGGCTTGCTGTCCGGAATGCCTTTAGCTGAGATCGTTAAATCGGTCAATGATGGTTTTGGCGGCATCTTGGGATACATCGGCATCGTCATTGTCGCTGGAACCATTATCGGCGTCTTTCTCGAGAAATCCGGCGGCGCGTTCACTATGGCGGAGAGCGTCTTGAAATTGACTGGCAAAAAGAATGTTCCGCTGGCTATGGCAATTGTAGGTTACATTGTTTCTATCCCGGTATTCTGCGATTCAGGTTTTGTTATTCTCTCGCCGCTGATGAAGGCGCTGGCCAAACGGGCGGGGATAACCCTGGCGTCATGCGCCATCGCCTTGAGCCTTGGTCTTTACGCCACCCACGCCATGGTTCCACCCACACCGGGTCCTATCGCTGCGGCGGGAATATTGGGGGCCGATTTGGGATTAGTCATCCTCTATGGCGTTATTGTCAGCGCCATCGCTTTATTAGTTGGATGGTTGTTCGCTATCACAGTCGCTTCGCGCGTTTACATCGATCCTGCTCCTGATGTAACTGAAGAACAGATCAAAGAGAAGATCAAGCAAGCTCCGAATGCCTTTAGATCATTTATCCCTATTCTGGCGCCTATGCTGCTTATAGTTATAAACGCTATTGCTAAGTCTTTACCCGAAAACCTGGTAGAGTCTATTAATCTCAATTTACATTTTAATCTGGTTAATCTTAACGTGATTGGATTCATCGGCAGCCCGGTGGTAGCATTAACGATTGGGGTTTTACTGGCTTTTCTGTTACCAAAGAAACTTGAGGCGCAAATGCTCTCCACTACTGGCTGGGTCGGGGAAGCATTATCCAACGCCGCAATAATAATATTGATTACCGGAGCAGGCGGGGCTTTTGGTAAAGTTCTGCAAAACTCCGGCATCGCAGACGCTATTGGCGGCCCCCTGGCGGATATGAACATTGGTATATGGCTGCCGTTCATAATCGCCTGCGGTATAAAAACCGCTCAGGGATCATCTACTGTAGCCATCACCACCACCGCCGCCATCATCCAGCCTTTGGCGTCGTCGCTGGGATTCGACGCGCCATCTCAACTGGCTTTAGTGGTGGTTATGATCGGCGCCGGTTCCATGTTCGTATCTCATGCCAATGACAGTTATTTCTGGGTGGTTACCCAATTTTCTAAAATGGATGTAACCACAGGATACAAATTACAATCGCTGGGCAGCGTCTGCGAAGGCGTAGCGGCAGGGATTACGGCTTGGATTATTTTCTTGATGGTTTAGGTAGTATAGCAGTAGTTCTATGAAAATAGTTTTCGTGGTGAGTGACAATTACCCAATCAAAAAAACTCTAAAATAATCAGTGGCTCTGGTGGGCTGTTTTATCAAATGGCCATCAAATAAGAATCTGAATTCCATTAAATACGTAAGTCTATTAATTACAGGTATTAAATGATTTGCTATTTGTCAAGGAGACCTTCTCTAGGCATCATTTATCAAATGGCCGTCAAATAAAAAACTGAACAATAGATCAAGCCCAGAAAGGGATGTACTTTGAGTATTTCCCTTTCACGCTGGGATCGTATAACCGGATCAAATCCGCATCCTGTGTATCTTTAATAATTCTTGAAGCAGTCGCGCTATTCTTGGATTCTATTCCAAAACGGTCGCGTAACGTTGTATTAGTCATGAAATCTCGGTTTACGTATTTCAAGCAGGAATGAAGATAGCAAGCATGAATCCGGCTTTCTTTATTCATTTGGTTAAAGGGTTGATGGGCGAATAGGATAGAACGCGTATTGTCTTCTACGGTTTCGAATACGGGCGCCGGAATTTGATAAAGTTCGGTTTCTGATACAACTTTGTCGATGCCGCTGCCTCTTTCTTCACAAATACCAATTCTGCGCATCATAGACGCAATAGATTCGTTTCGGGAACGGGGAGGCGAATCTAAAAACCGTTTGATATCGACAAGAGGTTTTCCTGGATTGGTGATTTCCATTCTTTTGTCGAATATTTCAATTATTGGCCCCGCTCCTCTAATGAAAAAGTCTTGATGGATAATGGCATTAGCTACGAGTTCGCGAATCGCCAGTTCAGGATACATTGGTACATTTTTACGTAATGCCTTTCCGATTACCTCATTTGATGGAAGAATGGTAGTTATATGATCAATCAATTTTTCAAAGCCTATTGCATAACCTATATTGCCTTCAAGTTCTCGAATGGTTTGTATCCGGCTATTACCTTTATAAAGAACTAAACGAACTGATTTACGTTTGAGAGAATGAAATTTATCCAATGCTTTCGCAAAAAGAATAGCTCCCAAATTCGTGATACACCATTTCCCGTTATCTGCCTGGTTAATAATTTCTTCATTAGCCAAAGCACTGATTATGCTTTGACCGTTATCAGGCAATGGGAGATTGAGTAACTCAAAAAACGCTGGATAATCAATCAGTCTTCTGACGTCTTCAGCAGAAAGATTTTCTTCTGCAATCTGTTTTTCAAAAGGGACCTGATCAAAGATTCTCCACAATTCCCGCTCTTTCTCTGGAAGTTTCTTGAGTTGCTTTTTATACGAACCAACTCGAATAAATTCCTCGGTTTTGAATCGTACGGGATGACGAAAGGCGCTTTCGATTTCCAGTAGTACTACGTTTTTCTTATCAAAATTTACTGTGAAAAACCGGAAATGGATTTTGGGATGCAGAAGATTTAACAGCCAGTTTTCTAATTCTTCGCCGCCCTTTTTAGTAGTTGCAGGATTAAAAGTCGTTCCCTTGATCTCATGTGTAGAATCATCTATACCCCAAATCATATAAGCGTTCGCCTTGCCGCACAAAGCTGCTGAATTTGAAAGGGCGGAGATATATTCTCCAAGTTCATCTGGATTCGAATTATTTTTTTAAACTCTATCCATTCTGTTTCACAAGGTAGTTTCAGGAATTCGTTGATTAATCCTTGAAGATACTCTTGCGTTCGCTCGAGG
This sequence comes from bacterium, assembly GCA_963662285.2. GTDB lineage: Bacteria > Hinthialibacterota > Hinthialibacteria > Hinthialibacterales > Hinthialibacteraceae. The sequence goes on along the minus strand of CAXXMV010000002.1, from coordinate 322,929 downwards.
GTCATTTACAAACTCCTGAAAACTGAGGATTCTTTATCAATGATCCCTTTATCTTAATCCAACAATGCATTCAAACCCATAATTTCAGATCCATCCATTTATTTTACTTCGGGATTTTATCCATAATGTCTTTCCATTTCACGAAAAATGGTTCGCGTTTTTTTGACTCGAAGATGGTGTATTGACCTGTTTTAACTGTCGTCGCATCAGTAACGAACAAGTAGGCTTCTTCTTCTCTATCACCCCAGCTCATCATCAGCAGGAATCCTGAGTCCGACTCAATAGAACCATAGGTGAATATCTCTCGGGTTGGATTATGAACCATAAGCAGTCTATGTGAATCTACAGCATAAAAACAAAGGTTGGTTTTTTGACGCCGGGCGTTTTCCATTTTTGCGATAAGCAACTTGCCTGACGGATATGGTCGAAGCATAGTTAGGAAACTGGTATCTTTAACTTTATCCGGCGTTTCAGCGGTAAGCCGCCATTGGGTCTGGTCGAATCCTATTGATGGCGGGTTCGGACCTGAGGTTTGAGTGATCTTAAGGTTATCCGGCGTTGCGAACATAATCCGCGCTGTAGCCGCATCGTTTTTGGTTTCGATTTCGTATTGCGCTTTGATGGAAAATTTGTTGGGCGCGTTCAAGTGATATTGAAAGGTTGAGGGCTGGGGCGCCTGCAACTCGTCCAGCATGATCACAATACGCGGCTTCACAAACATTATATGACGTACAAATTTATTTAAGCGCCCCTCATAGGCTTCGGTTGCGTCGCCCGCGACATAATCAAAGTCAGGACTGAGCCATTCAGCAATTATCTTACCGCGCGCGTCAGGCGAATGTTTTTTCTGCCCTTGGCCATTGATGGTTATGCAATTGTCAGAGAATGTTTCCCACATCCAATCCTGTTGATGGCGGCTGCCCTGCCAGTCGCGATGCCCCGACCAGGTCAGCAATGGTTTACCGAAAGCCCAGAGCAGAAACGAATTCTGCGCATTGAAGCCGTGGCTTTGAGTTCCCAGTGGGCTGCTTTTGAACAGCACATGAACATCGTCGCTAGCCTTGAACGGCTCAACATGCAGTGATGCGATACCTACGTCATGAAATATCTTCGAATCAGGAAGTTTTTTATTTGGATCAACTGGAGAAATCGAAGACTCCGGTAATCGCAGCATGTCGCGATAGTCGGGATTATTAAACCTGTCTGGCTTGAAAGATTGCATGGCGAACCATTTCCAATATGGATTGCCTACCCGTTCAGCCAGAACATGCATTAGCGGACTCAGTTCGGATGATGAGAAGATATCTGAATCATCGCCAAAGCCGAACTCGCTTCCATTGGGGCATACATAAAGCGGGAAATCTCCCGCATGGCTTAAATAGGAATTTTTATACCCGTCGATATTCAAGGCGGATTTCATGATATCCATCCACCAGGAAAGAGCGGTTATATCTTTATTCCAATAGGCGATGCCGTCATGCCAGCCGCCTTCTTGATCTCCCAAGACGGGATAATTCTTGTAGAAAACATCCATGGCGTATTCAAGCCAAGCGTGCGCTTCGGGGATATCATCGATAAATACGATGGCGGTTTCGCCAAGGTGATGCCATGCATTAGAGGATGGTGAAAGATTGTCTTTATCACGCAAAACAGCATAAACCTCGGCGCCCCTCTGGGACATAGTTTTGATTATAACATCGCGTTCTTCGCCTTTCAGCGCGCCATAAGCCCAGGTATAAGCGCGGGATATGCCGCTTAGAATGTTCATTGCCGCTTCATCATCATTTTTGAATGATGTCGCGCCATCGGCGGGCCAGTCCATAACCGACATGATCCATTCACTGGCCCGGACGCCGAATCGCTTTTCGCCATTAAGCATGTAGGCGAAAGCAAGATTACAGGCATGATCGACGGCATTAGTAACTATCTGATGGTTATCCTGTCTTAATTTGATATTTTCCAGAATGGATTCATTCGAACCAGTTGCTTTGAATTTAACTTCACCAACCGCATCCTTCAACCGTCGTTCAGCATTTTCCAAAAAAATCTGCCGGTAGTCAGAAAATTTAGTTTCAAGTTTTATGCGGTAGTCGCCAATGGTCTCGGGCCTAAAGAAAAGTTTAGGATGCTTTGGTGGAAGCCGTTTGAGCAAATCCTCGATAGCAGGTTGAGCCGTATGCTCTGCAGACGCCTTTGGAGAATCTTCAGCATAAACTCCAGAAATTAACAGGATTACTGCAAACGTCGAAGCCAGGAATAATCGTTTTATAATATTACGCAGAATCACTTTTTTTCCTTTTACATAAATTTAGTATTTTTAATAAATCACAAGATTATCAACGTAACCAATCACAAAATGTAACAATACAGTCATCATATACAGTTCTAATAAGTTAATCCGGTTCCCGCTGGACAGACGCCGGGGATGCTGACCGGAAGTTTACCATAAGGGATTCGTTCACCAAACAGGATGTCAACAACGCTGTTTACCATAGGCTGAAAATAACTATAAGCGCATAGATAAGCCGTAACATCCGGAAAACGGCGCAGAATATATGGGTTACCGAATGAAACCATAATAACCTGCTTGTTGGCTTTGATTGCTGCATCAATGATCCTGGCGTACTCCTCAGGAATTTCAACGCTGTCTTTTTCGGGCAACACCTGAATCACCAATCCTACCAACAACACGTCTGAGTGCTCGACTATATGGTTGATTGAATCAATCTGCTCTTGATCCATCCCCGGATCAAGCGATGCGCAAGAAATATCCGTATCCATTCTCATGCTTAATTCTTCGAAGAAACTTTCTCCACTGTCAGAACATTTTTCTTCCGTGTCAGACAAAAGCAGAGCGGTCATTGATTCTACGCCGCTTAGGGGAAGGATATTATTTTCATTTTTAACCACAGTTACAGCGCTGTCGCACATGGCGTAACTGACCTTGGTAGGATAATGGTTCAAATCATGCAACTCGCTCAATCCATTTAGATCGATGTTCTCTTCTTCATGCAGACCCAGTTTAGCTTTGAGAGACAAGACTCTGACAACCGATTCATGGAGACGTTCTTCTGAAATTTCATTAGACTGAACTGCTTTTAGAACCGCAGAATAAGCGCTCTTCATATCAGGAGACATTAGGATCCAATCAGCCCCGGCTTGAAACGCCCGCACAGCCGCTTCTCCAGCTTCATACAAGGTGGTTACGCCGCCCATCAGCATTGCATCGGTTACGATAAGACCAGTGAAACCCATCTCCTCGCGTAAGAGGTCATGTAAAATTATGGAAGATAAGGTGGCCGGTAATTTTGGATTTGATTCCAAAGCCGGAACAGCCAGATGAGCAGTCATGATAGAATACACATCCGCATTATTAATAGCACGGAGGTAGGGGTATAGTTCTACTTTATTCAAACGGTCACGGTCTGCGGTAATAGTGCTCAGTAGAAGATGCGAATCTTCTGCGGCGTCTCCATGCCCGGGGAAATGCTTGGCCGACGCCGCCACGCCGCCATCCTGCAATCCACGGATAAAGGCGCTGCCCAGACGCGAGACCAATTCAGGGTCTTCACCGAACGAGCGGATGTTTATGATTGGATTATCGGGATTAATATTAACGTCCAGGCTTGGAGCGAATACGAAATGCACCCCGATCATACGCGCCTGCCAACCAGTACAACGCCCGGCTTGATAAGCGTATTGTTCTGAACCGGTTGCGCCGATGCCCATAGCGGGAGGAAAGGTAACCAGGTCGGGCGCCACAACCCCACCCAAACCGCCTCCGGCGCCTGATTCCATATCAGAGCAGATCATAGGAGGGACAGGCGATATTTTTTTGATATTATTCAAAATTGCGGTTGTAGTTGGTATGTAGTGACGATTTATGTAATAGCCGCCAGGAGCGAAAGTCTCGGTTTCTTGCTTCACCCTATTAGCGTATTCATCAATCTGCTCCTCAAGATTTAAGCGTTCATTCATCATATATGGGCAAAAAACTTGTCCCACTTTTTGTTCCAGAGTTAGTCCGGCAAGGGTAGCATCCACCCATTGTTGTTCTTCAGGAGACAAATTTTGAATAGTCATGTCATCATTCCTCTAGTTTTTTATGATTATTATGGTTCTAATAATTATGGTAATAATGACTTAAGAAGCAAATAAAAGAAAGAGTATGTTGTACTTTAATTATAAACACAATATTTAGAGGAGAGAACAATGCCAAGAGGATTCAGCGTTTTGCTTGCGATTGTATGCTGCATTATTTTTATGAACTGTGCTATGGCGGATGAATTCACCGTAGGTGAGAAATGGGTCTATAAACATGTTGGAAGCCGCTCTTCCGGAAGTATCGGCCAACCAGTAAACGGAGACCGGACCCGTGAAATCCTCTCAACCACTAAGGAAAAAGGCGAAACGCGGTGGATATTGTCAGAAAAATGGGGCGCCGACGATAGCGCAACTTCTAAAATGTTCATCTGCGCCAAACGGTTGATCCATCAGGTGGATGCCGGTCCTCAAATGCTGGAATTCACCCCTCCGGTGAAATTGGATTATATGGATTTGAAACCGGGAGAAGAGAAAAACTACAAATCTGAAATTTCTGATAACGGCAAATCCTACCATTTTAATTGGAATGTCAAATGTATTAACAAAGAGACAATTGAAGTTCCCGCCGGAAAATTCAAGGATTGCGTTAAAGTCGATGCAACCGTAACCGTATCAATCCCCCCTGAATTCAGCATCGTAATGAAATATTTGTATTGGTATCACCCCGATGTGAATGGATTCGTTAAAGAGGAATTTCGTTTCTCGCCTCCTGGGCAAGACCCCAACCGCACAAAGTCATTCAAAGGCGTCAGCACATTAAAATCACATACCAATGAAAAGAAGAAATAGGATTTAGTGGTTTTTGAGGTAGTTTGTTGTGGAATTTGAATTAAGATGATGGCGCGTGAGATAAACTTTCGCGCCATTTATTTATAACAGATATGTTGAGATATGAATTATGCGCATGACGTCAATCAAACTTATAGCATTACGGCTGGTGATGATAACCCTGGGGCGCTGGGGTTGGTTCGCCGAACGATTCAAGAAATTTATGGTTAAGAAGGTTGTGGTTAAGAAAAGCAAAGACCGCTATGTAGCCAGTTCACGCTATTTCACTTGGGATCAGCTGGATTGATAGGTTATTTCACCGCAGCATCATTCTGTTCTGTTGCTTCTGTCATCTCTTCGATTAATGCTTCAGTTTCGTTTTCAATCGAGGGCCAGGGGCCGATGACGCCCCATCGTAATTTGGGAAGAACCGCCTCTATAAATAGCAGGTAGAAGAATATCCCGAATTCGGTCAGTTTTACCCATGATGGAAAATAATGGTTGTAGTAATAAGTATATGAAAGAAACGCCAATCCGCTAAACATGATCCAGGCGCGGCTGGGGAACAGGCAGAAAAAGGGAACCAACCATACCAGATACCAGGTATTGATTACCGGAGAGCAGAGTAGAAGGGTTGCAGTTATCACAAACATGGCCCAAAAAAGATCGACCTGATTTTTGCGCCATAAAAGAGCGCTGGTTTGCCACAGCACAGTAATTTGAATGACTGATAACATAAAGAGTCTGGCCAGAATACTGGAATTTTCCGCCGCTTTTCCTCCTACGCGGTTAAATAAATTCAGCAATACCTCATAAAGCCCTGCGTTAAACTGCCATTCCTTTGAATAAGTCAGAAAACCTTTGAAGGGATTTACGTCCAAAGATAGGAATGGAAGATATAGCAGGAAAACAAACAGGCCAAACAGTGCATAATGCCGGACGCGCCAGGTCAGATAAAAAAGGGGTAAAAACAAAACTCCGAAGAATTTGGTTAAAAACAACGCCGCCAATGTGAAACTTGAACGGATCGGTTTCTTTTTCACTATCAGCAGCATTAGGGCTGCTAAGCAAAATGCGCTGACTACATCCGCGTGACCTGAGTTGGCGATCTCCTTGATGACCAGCGGCGACCAGGCGTAGATCAGGCACCACTCCGGCGGCTTTTTTAGCGCTTCCAATAAGGCCAGTAAAATAAAGATGGTTCCGACGTCAAAAACCAGCAGGAAAAATTTCATCCCGGTTACGCTGCCGGGATAGATGGTGTCTGAAGATATGAAGATATATTGAAGGGTTGGCGGATAGATAGTCGGGATATGGGGATAATTGATCTTAGACCAATACTCAGTTCGATAGGGAACCATTTCGTTATCCGAGGGAGCATAGCGGAAAGGATTGACGCCCTGCCGGGAGGTATGACCATCCCACATGTAGCGGTAGATATCATTTTCAAGGATCAAATCGGTGGGCAGAAGTATGGCCCGGAATAGCAGCCCGAAGGCGATCGCAAACCATAGATGACGGGGATCCATCCGTTTTCCTCTGACCAGGGGGGAAATTAGCAGCCAGTAACATATAAAGAGCAGGCCGAATGCTTGAAGGAATTTCGTAATAGCTGCGGCATCCACCTGCCCATGACGAAGGTCATCCCCAGACCATGCCGCAATCATCAGATAACCGATAGCGCTGAAAATTCCCAAAACGATTACGCGCCATGATCCGCTTAACGGATTGGTTGATGAATTTGAATACTTTCTGAGATTTTCGTTTTGATTTCCGATCATAGCGTTATGACAATGGATTCTGATAACGCAGATTGTGGAGATAACTGCGCTAAAGCCTCTGCGGCGGTAATAACATTTCCGGGAATCACCAGTTCTGGATTTAGATCAACCAGCGGCTTCAAGACGAACCAACGCTGAAGCATACGAGGATGTGGAATTTGCAGGTTCGGCTGATCAATGATTTTTTCGTCGAAAAGAAGAATATCAAGATCGATGGTGCGGGATAGGTAGCCCTGGCTTGCTTCACGGGTGCGTCCCATTTGATTTTCTATACGCATCAGAATATCTAATAGTTCTTGTGCGGAACATCCAACCTCAATCTCAGCGGCGCCATTATAGAAAGGTGGAACATCTTCGGTGAAACCTATTGCTTTGGTTTGATAAACAGGGGAGACGCGCAGCAAGGAGACGCCCTTTTCCAAAGTCAGCTGTTGCAAAGCGCTTTGTATATTTACGGATCGGTCACCCAGGTTTGATCCCAATGCGATATAGGCTTGAGTAGTCATTGATCAATCAAACCTCTCTACTCTCACATTCTCAATAATCCAAGCGCGACGCAAAGTAATACTATCCCACCGCCGAATTCCGCAATTTTGCCGAATGATGCTCGAAGACGCCGGCCAATGAATAATCCTGTCAGGGTCATAATCGCTGCAATTAAGCCAATTATTAAGCAGGACAACCAGGGAGAACCTCCCAGCAAACCAAATGAGAAACCTACCGCAAGAGCATCGATACTAGTCGCTATGGAAAAGGTTATCAAGAACCATCCACGAGACAAATCAGTCGCGATTTGCTCTTCATGCTTCTTAAATGATTCAGCAATCATGTGCAGCGCCACGCATCCCACAATAACGCACGCAATCCATTTGCCATAAATGCTGATCCAACCCAGAAGCACATGTCCCAGCCCAAATCCCACTATAAACATCAGCGATTGGAATAGGCCAAAATGGAATCCCAGGCGGAATTTCTGCCCTGGATAACGCTTAAATGCTCCAATGCATAAAGCAATTGAAAATGCGTCGCAACCCAGCGCGATGGAAATAAAAATGATTTGATAAATATTCACAGTTAATTAAACTTGTTGTTTTGGATTTGAAGACGGGCAATATTATAAAAGAATATTCATTTCCCTGTTACCAGGGTGTTCGATTGCAGGTTTATTTTTGTGTGATTTTCTAGATGTAATACATTAAGCCTTCATGAGCGCCGATATCTCGAACTTCCGCTAAATCAGCAAGCGTGATTGATTCGAGCCGTTGTCGCGCAAAAACTCTAATATCCTTAACCACGGCTTGCAATCGGCGGATTGATTCTTGCTGATGTTGGGGGTGACATTCCGGTTCCAGCATATTATCCGGCATTAAGGGTCCATTTACTGATTTGATTATACTAGCCACTGAGATCATCGAAGCAGGGGAGTTTAAACTATATCCGCCCTTCGGTCCGGGAGTGCTATGAACCAAATCGCTTTCTTTGAGAGTGCGAACCACATGTTCCAGGAATTTGCGTGGAATTTGTTCGTTAGTCGCAAGATTCTTGAGACTAAGGCGCTTGTTATCAGCGAGCGCTAAAGCCATCATTACTCTCAGTGCATAATCAGTAGTTTTTGAAAAACGCATGATCCCACATGTCCTGTACAATCTTTGGTGAAATGTCCCTAAACAAAGTATCAGGGATCGCTTCAGTTATATTGTCTACTAAAGGAGTATAATAGGATTTTCACGCGATAAAAGTAAAATAAACCGACAAATATTTATTTGCAAGAGACTTAGTCTTTATATTCAAGTTACCTGTCGATTATTCTTTCAATATAGTACTATATTGATATTCGAATGTCGTACTATCTAAGATTGATTGACCTGCTATCACCAAAAGCGAGGGATTAAACAATGAAGATTTATCTAAAACATCTTTTCATTAATACTCATCAGAATTACAGATCATTGGTTCCAGTAATAATGTTTATAACCTTTTTATTATTGCCTGCAATCACCGTCTCCAGTGATGAATCGAAACTTTCGTTCTTGGCAAAGATATATGAAAAAACATTTCAGTTTTCAACTCTAATCACTGCGCAAACCGTTCGCGATGATTTCTCTACTGATGAAGGAGTCGACAAGGCTATTCAATGGTGTAAAGAAACCGGCGTGACGCGGGTTTTTATCGAAACTTTCCGCAATGGATATATGGCTAAAGAAGAAGACATGATAAGGGGACGCGACGCTTTTAAGAAAGCAGGCTTTATAACCGACGGATGCGTCACAACTACTGGAATTGGAGTTGAATCAAACGGATGGAAATTGGTATCAAATTACGAGATGCCAAAAACCCTGGAAGAGTGTGAGAAAATATTCCGTTTCACTGCGTCTTTGTTTGACGTTATTATGATCGATGATTTTCTGTTTACCGATGATACTACTGAAATTTCTGAAAAAGCCCGTGGCGAACGCAGCTGGGCTGACTATCGATGCGACCTGATGCTTCGCGCTAGTCATGAGCGAATCCTTAAACCGGCGCGGGAAGTGAATCCCAATGTTAAAGTCATTATAAAATATCCCCAGTGGTATGACAATTTCCATAATCGAGGATATGACGTTGATGCGCAGACCAGGGATTTTGATATCATCTGGGTGGGTACTGAAACGCGTGATCCCGATAGTAAGCAATGGGGACGCAAAGCGCAATATGAAGCCTTCTTCATTATGCAATGGTTAACCGACGTCGGCGGCGCCAAAACCGGAGGCGGCTGGTTTGATCCTTATGGAACAAATCCCAAGACTTATGTTGAGCAAGCGCGCCAAACCATCCTTGGAGGAGCGAGAGATGCATTGTTGTTTAATTACAAAACCCTATTGTCAGACGAACATGCAGACAATGTGGTTGAATTAAGAAAAGAATTGCCCCTGCTATTTGAATTAGCAAAACTGATTCATGGCGCAAAACCTACCGGTGTTTTGGCGGTAAAGATTCCTAACAGCGATGCACCGAAAGAGATGTACATCTATGATTTCCTGGGCATGTTGGGCATCCCCATGGCGCCATTAAGTACGATAGACGCCGCTTTTCCCTGCGCATTATTCGCAACGCAGAGTTGGAAGCAAGGCGTTTTCCCCAGACAATTCAATAAATTCATCACTGACGGCAAACCAGTTTTGCTAACCCATAATATGAAAGATCTGCTCCAGAGCAAACACCTTGAAATACCCAAGTCAGTAAAAGTTATTCAGATTCCCCAGGAACCACGTGATTTATATAAACTAGACAGCAAGCAACTAGAGGAGATCAGAAAGCCTTTATTAAAAGCGTTAGGAATGGAGATCAGTGGACCGACCTGCGTCTCTCTTTATCTTTATGACAATGGCGTAATGGCGGTGGAAAATTTTAACGATACAGCAGTTACATTCAGCGTTAAGTTTGATAGGCCGCTCTCTGTATCAGAACTTTCGAGCATCAAAAACAAAGCGCTGGCTCTACCCCGAAAAGAATCTGTCGAAATTGAGAACAACCAGAATTCAATAACTTTCAAACTCCAACCCCGCTCACTGGGAGTTGTTCAACTAGAAGAAAATAGACTTAAAAGAAAGTAAAAACAGAACAATCGTTTCTGGAACTCAACAATCACCGCAGCCACAGTTTCCGATCCAGGGTGCGGTATTGCACTGCTTCGCAAATATGTTCGGGGCGGATGTCTTCGCTGTGAGCCAAATCGGCGATAGTGCGGGCTACCTTTATTACCCGGTCGTAGGCGCGGGCTGAAAGCCCGAGACGCTCCAGGCCGGAGCGCAGCATGTCGCGGGTAGCCTCATCCATGGGACAGAAATCTTTCAGGTCTTTTGAACTCATGTGGGCGTTGCAATAGATTTTGTGATTGACAAAACGCTCCAGTTGTTTGTCTCTGGCTTGTCGAACCCGTTTGCGGATAACAGACGATTTATCCCCGGTTGGCGGCGAGTGCAGCTCATCAAAAGAGACGCTGGGAACCTCGACGTGAATATCTATCCGGTCAAGCAGTGGACCGGATAGTTTTGACATATAGGCTTGAATCTTATTTGGCGTACATTGGCAAGTGTGCTGTAAGTCGCCAAAATAACCGCAAGGGCAGGGATTAGCTGCGGCGACCAGCATGAACCGGCTGGGGAAAGTAAGCGAACCCGAAGCCCTCGAGATGGTCACCCTTCCGTCTTCCAACGGTTGACGAAGATTCTCCAGCACATTGCGGGTAAATTCGGGCAGTTCATCTAAAAAGAGCACTCCGTGATGCGACAGGCTCACTTCTCCCGGACGGGGATGGATGCCGCCGCCAATCAATCCCGCGTCAGAAACCGAGTGATGCGGCGAGCGGAAGGGGCGCGTGGCGATCATAGCCCGCTTAGGCGGCAGAGAACCGTGGATGCTATGGATTTTGGTGGTCTCCAGGGCTTCCTCGAAACTCATGGGCGGCAGAATAGTCGGCAGCCGTTTAGCCAGCATGGTTTTTCCTGATCCCGGCGGCCCGACCATAATCAGATTGTGTCCTCCAGCCGCCGCCACTTCCAACGTCCGTTTGGCGTGTTCCTGACCTTTGACGTCAGCGAAATCTATTTCGTAATGCGCCGCCTGGCTGAATAAATGTTCGACGTTGATCGTAAACGGTTTGATATCTCCATTACCGTTAAGAATATTAAAAGCCTCAGGAAGCGTCTTGACTGGATATATATCTAAATTTTCAACAACCGCCGCTTCGCTGGCATTCATGGATGGAAGCAGGAAACGTTTAAAGTTCCTTTTCTGCGCCGCCATAGCCACGGGCAAGGCGCCGCGGATAGGGCGCAATGTTCCATCCAGGGCTAACTCGCCCAACAATAGGGAATCTTCCAAACGCTCAAGGGGAATCAATCCATTAGCAGCCAGAATGGCGATAGCGATAGGCAGATCAAGCGCCGAGCCTTCTTTGGGGACATCAGCCGGCGCCAGATTGAGAGTCATGCGCTTGGGCGGATAAGCAAAGCCGCAATTGACTAATGCCGAGCGAACCCGTTCCTTGCTCTCTTTAACAGCGGCGTCCGGCAGACCGACAATAGTCAACCCCGGCTGACCGGAAGTCATGTCCATCTCGACTTCCATGATGTAGGCTTCGATCCCCATTGTCGCGCTGGAAAAGATTTTGACGTACATTGGATTAAGCGCCCCCATTTAGCATAGATTAGATATGTCGGGAAAAGATGAACTCACAACGTGAAACAATATATTGACGAATTCTTTTATCTTGGTATACTCTAGATATCACGATGAGGGGGCACACCTAAGGTTTCGTCCGAAGGTTACTCTCCCTCTTTTATTTTTGTTCATCTCCAATCCCAATCTTGATATTAAGATTATCCAGAAACGCGAAGTATGGCCTGAATTTCCTCAGAAGGGCGGAATATCTTTTCCTGTTAGGAATCAATATTTTTCCGAGTTTATTATGTTTTACTAAATACTCAATCAAACAGTGAAAATCACCATCCCCTGACACTAGAATTGCTTTGTCATAATTTGAAAACTCAAGGATGGCGTGTAATACTAACTCCGCATCAACATTGCCTTTGGTATATCTTTTTCCATTTTTTTTATATTCAAGAGTAGGTTTGAAAATAAGCAGATAGCCATACTGCTGCAATGAAGTATAGAGCGTTTCATTTCCGGCAATATATCCAATAAAAAGAAATGCTTTTGTTACTCTGTATTTATCCCTAAGGTAAACTCGAAAACGGTTAAAATCTAATTTCCAACCACAATCATTTATCCCCTTATAAAGATTCTGGCTATCAATGAAAGCGAAATTGTTGCTGATTTGTCCCATTGTTTAATCTCTCTGGCAAGCAGTGAGAATATATTGGATTTTAAGCATATACTGAACATTGTATTACTGTCATTGTAGCAATTTCCCTAATTGGGTCTAACCTGCTCCCCCTCTATTACAATTAAGTTCATGTTCATGATCTCCATGATGTAGGCTTCAATCCCCATTGTCGTACTGGAATAGATTTTTACGTACATTCACCACCGCCTTGATCTGAAGATGGATTGTGAATCTAATTAATTTCACCATAAAATTGCCTAATAAGCAAGAAAGGTCTAAGAAATGCTGTAGATAGATGATAGATTCACTAGAAATATTGAAAGTCTAGAATTATCGTTTGCATTACAAATTATTAATCATCGAAAGGAACCAGCCATGGCATCTATGCTAAGAAGACGGTTTTTGCAGACGACATTAGCCAGTGGAGTAGGGGCGGCGGCTCTTGCCCGGTCATCCAGCGCACAACAAACCAATCCAGGTAATCCTTTATATATTGCTGCTTATGATACAGAATCTCCGTCATGCCTGGATGCTTGTAAGAAAATCGTCGAAATGCATAAGCGGCATGAAATGCCCGCGACTTTCTTTATCGTTGGCAAGACGCTGCAAGCCAATCCTGTTGAATATCGCAAATTATTAGATGACCCACTTTTTGAAATCGCTTCGCATACCTACTCGCACCGAATGTTAAGAGATAACCCCTTTTGCGGATCCGCTATTTCTCTTGAAGACAAAAGAATTGAAATATTTAAGGGGAAGAAAATTATTGAAGATGTATTTGAGCGCCCCTGTCTGGGAATGCGTCCGGGATGTGGATTTGAACATGGATTTAAGAACGCCAAAGATGTTTTAGGTTTTTGTGAAGAGGCGGGTTACCTATATACCAGCAGTATGCTCTGGGGGCCGGATTATTCACTGCCCACGTTATTGAACATGCCGTTTACTTATGCGGAAAATGGTTTTCCTGACCTATGGGAACTACCCGGCCATGGCTGGCATGAAAACCTATTGAAGAATAACAACAAAATGGGGCCTAAACGGATCACTCTCTGGCCTCCCGCTATGCCAGAGGCCATACCAAAAGGCTATATTACGACTCCACAAGAAGAGTTTGCCATCAATAAAATCTTTTTCGAGAAAACTCTCAGCCAAAAGAAAACTTATATTTCCTTAATTTGGCATCCCTGGTCATTGCATCAGTTTGATCCTGAAATGAAGATGCTCGACCTTACATTCTCTTATATACGTAAGAATAAGTTTACGCCTGCAACCTATGCGGGTTTGCATCAAAAACTCGCATAGTTCAAACCGCTTCGCTTCCCTTATTACGCGGAACGCAGGGGAACCACGACACGGGATTCATGTTTGCGGTTAAAAGAGAACCTGAACTCGTGATTTGCGATATCTTCGGGCATGGGACTTGTAACTGTTTGCCAGAATTTTGTAAAGATAGCCTCTTCGGCGAAACGATGTCCAGCATATTCAGCGGCGCACCGCCCCATCTCTTTTCTCCGTTGTCGGTTGTTGATCAGTTCTGAAGCTGCATTGATGAATTCCATGTTGGTACGCGCCACGAATCCGGTTTTTTGCGCTTGAATAAGTTCTTGCGGACCGCCTTCATTCATCACCACGCAGGGAAGCCCTGAAGCCTGCGCTTCCACAATTACGTTACCGAAAGTGTCTAATAATCCTGGGTAGACAAACATATCTGAAGAAGCATAAGCGGCGGCGAGATCATCTTTGAACTTGGCGCCAGTCATGATAAAACGCGGCATGGAAGCTGTTTTACGTTGCATCTCTTTTAGATATGGTCCATCGCCTACGCAGTGTATGACGAAATTATGGTATTGCGGCGCGAGATTTTCATATAGTTCGATCAATAAATCTAGGTTCTTGTCTTTGGAGATGCGACCGACGAAAAGCAGGTTGCAGTCGGCTTTATTATTCCAATAGTTCTCATCCCGCAAACCGGGATTAAACGTATTCGTATCAATCCATCGCTCCATTATGCTAGTGCGCTCCAATGGAATCCCGAGATTGCATATATCTTCCTGATACCATTTAGAAGGAGACATGACGTGATCGGTATGGGTGTAGAACATACGGGTTATAACCAGCGCCAACTTACCAAACATGGCGTCGTTCGATACTTGCAGGGCGATTCGCGGCAAGTCCGTATGGTAAATGCCGTGAACCGGAAGATGCATCAGTTTGGCGCATAACAATCCGATCAAACCAATCGGTCCTGGCGTACTGACAACTATAGAATCAAAATCCTGTTGCTCGATGTAATGAAAAACCTTGAGTATGGAGGGGATGTAGAGTTTGACTTTTTCGTAGCCCGGAGTGGGGAATTCGCGTATAGGCTGGAAATTAATTACATTGGCGCCTTCAAGTTCCTCTGAGTGGCTGGTGATAATGGTCAGGTCTTTATCCCTTTTTCGGGAAGCATCCATGAACATGCGGCAAGTTTTGGATACGCCATCCATATTGGCGAAAGAATCGGTGAACCAGGCTACCTTGGGTTTGCGCACAATGCCAAGATAGTGTTCCGCATCTTCAATAATATCACGTTCAGAATGAAGGTTTTGACAAACCATCATGTATGAAGCCAACACGGTAGGCGCCAACAGGATGAAATAGTGCAGCAGTTGAGGCTTCTCTGAGACATTGATAATCATCTGGTCGAACACTTCCGAGGAGAGATTGAAGACATGGGTATTATATTCTTCCCGCGTCATCAATCCTTCTTCGAAAAGCGACCGGAAAGAGATGCTGTTGCGCACAACCTCTCTGATCTCTTCGATAAGGTTGATTTTAGAGCCTTTGGGCTTCCAGAAATATTTAAGGAGTTTTTTTAATCCTTTGCGCAGCCTTAGCCGGGAGGGCATTTTGAAAGGCTTGTTGCGTTCAAATATCCTTCCCAGAAGATGCAGCAATTCACTGGAATCCGGACCGATTTTGCTGCGGTAATATTGATAGGCGATGCTGTTAACCTGATGGGCTAAGGTCAATATTCCATCGCTGTCGCCATTGATGCGCGTTTTGCCCTGACGCAATCCCTCCATAACGCCTTCGCGGGTCATGGATTCGGTCTCTACTTCGGTGAAACAGGAACCGACGAAGAGTCCGCTATGGTCATCCGTTCCGGCGTAGGTATTCTTCTCCCAAGGGCGTTGACCGACTGGCTCGATACCGTGTTTATGCGACAAGCGCTGGATCTCTTCGGGCGTTAAACTTTCCAGAACCTTTTGGACGGCATGATTCAACCGGCGTAAGCGGGTTCCATTTAGTATCTCAAAGTTTTTGAATAGCAGAATTAACTGCTCGAATAATTCCCAGGTCAAGCGTCCATTAACTTTATGAAGCGGATGGGCGCAGTAATGGAAGATATCATGCTGGTTTAAATAACGAACCAGTTCGAAAATATCGCCTCGTACATTATCAATTTCATGGTGCTGTTGTTCCGTTATATCCAGGCAAATCACATGTACTTTAACATCGTCGGGAAAGTAGGTCGTCACCTCTTCACCGATGATGACATTGTCGTATTTTTGTAATTTTACGACGCCATCAATAGTATTGTGATCGGTGATAGTGACAAAATCCATATCCCTTTGCATGGCCGATTCACGCACATGGTCGGGGGAAATGAAACTTTCCGGACAACCCAGCCTCTGCATTAACCATAGTGAAGGACGGTCAGACGCCCACGAGTGACAATGAAGATCGATTTTGGCATAGCGGGGTTTTATCACTTTGCTCTCCATCAAATATTAAGAATTTATAATATTGTTAGAATCGCTCCATAATAACTTATACGGTAAAGATGCTCCAAAAATTGCTTAATAGGGCGAAAAAAGTTATAGATTATTGCATTTCGGGAAATATTGCACCGATTTCATTGATGAATACCTACTCGAAATGCCGTTTGATATATTCAACGGATTCTTCTAATGACGGAAGAATCTTGGTGCAGAATTTTACCATCCAGGGGTTGCAATCCGCAAACTTAAATTGAGAAAAACCTACTACAAATTTTCTTTGATCATGTGCGGCGTAGAATACTTCCATCGCCGTACCAATGCTGGGCTTGCAATAATTGACCAGGATTATGTCTGAATCACGTATGTCCTGCAGGTCGAATTCTACAATTTCATTAGCGCTGTCAACTTCGTTGTCTTTGAAATCCCTGCGCATGGGATCGAGCAGATCGAATTGCTGATTCAACATCTGTTTGGCTTTTTCACGCCACTGGCTGGCCTCACCCTGTACTTCGCCCATTATTGGACCGCATAAATAGATGGTTTTTCTGGTTGTATTCAACTTTTTGATCTCCTATAAATTATATCGGATATTATTTAGTGATTACTAGCATGACGTAAATATTTGTTTAGTTTTATATGCAGACCTCATGCAAGAGGCGCATTTATGTAAAAATAATATTATCCTGATTATCCGGTACAGATTAACTCAATCATTATCGTCTAGAAATTCTGACTCTTTCTGACTCTTTTAATATTAAAATGGATTTCAATTTACTAGAAGGTTGGTTGAAGATAAATGCAAACTACGCAGGAGATGAATATGAGTTCTGGGTGTGAAAGTATTTGTGATAAATGTCCGGCGATCTGCTGTCATTATATTACTATAGAAATCGATAAACCAAGCGGTAAACGGCAGCATGATGATATTCGCTGGTATCTGCTCCACAAAGGCATCACGCTTTTGATAGAAAAAGACCGTTATATGATAAAAGCGCCCACCCCGTGCCGTGAATTGAGTCCTGAAAACCGGTGCGGCATCTATGAAAAACGACCAAAAACATGCCGCGACTATTCAACTGAGAACTGCGATTATCATTCTGAATTTAGTGATTGGGAAAAAGAATATATAGAAATCGAATCTCCCGAAGAATACGATGAGTACCGGGAAAGCAAGAAGCGTAAGAAAAAATTGAAAAAGAAGAAAAAAAATGAGCGTGGAAGCATTTGTAAAATTAAAACATCAATTGGGTAGTATGAAGGATATGCTGAACAATCCACTCAAGAATTCTTGCGGGTTGATTCGGGGATGCTCCAGGTGGCCGGGGTGCGTCCCAGGATGGTTTTGCAGATTCCCCATAGAGCTGCGAGGTGCATTATCAGCATGTGAGCTAGTAGGGTGAATGGCCTCATCTTGCGCGATGACGGCGCTAATAGTAAAACCAATAATCCTGCTATAGATGATAGTAATATTATAATCCCCAGGTAGAACACCACTGCTGGAAAGGTCTGGCTGCGCAATCCCCATGCGCCGATCAGCGTCCCTACTGCGAAGGCCAGGGTGAACCAGCGCAGAAACTTATGCGAGATGAATTGCCACAAGCGCATGGGCGCCGCCAGCAGCACGGGCAGCAGGACGACGAATCCCCTTAATCCACGCGCCACAATGCGGGATGTGCGACCGATTTCATCGAAAATGCTGGTATGGGCTTTTTCGTATCCCAGGCAGTCTGGTTCATAGAGAACATTGAATCCCTGGGCGCCTGCGCGGGTGGGGATTTCCAGATCATTGGCGATGCGGGGGTCTAACTGGTTTACCAGGTCGCTACGGGCGGCCAACAGGGCGCCGCCGCCTACCAGCAATGAACCTAATTGGCTTTCACAGCGTTTGATTATATTCTCATATTTCCAATACAACCCTGCTCCGCTTCCCACCGCGTTCCAGTCTTCGCCTTGGGTGAAGGTCAACTCGCCGACTACAGCTCCGGTTTTGGGATCGCTGAAATGACGCGCTGCGTTTTTAATGCAATCCGGGTGAAAGATGGTATTGGCGTCGGTGAAGAAGAGCACATCGCCCTTGGCTTGGGGCATGAGGATGTTCAAGGCCGCGTTTTTTCCGCCATGCTCCTGCATTTCAACGTAATGAATATCATCCTGCACGGCGAGGTATTGG
Source organism: bacterium (assembly GCA_963662285.2). Taxonomy (GTDB): domain Bacteria; phylum Hinthialibacterota; class Hinthialibacteria; order Hinthialibacterales; family Hinthialibacteraceae. Next base: position 304,512 of record CAXXMV010000002.1, on the reverse strand, counting down.
TTGGTTCCATCGGTGGAGGCGTCTGAGGCGATTAGCACCTGCAATTTATCTTTGGGATAATTCAGCTGGCGGATGCTATCCATTTTTGCGGGGAGTGAATCGTGTTCATTTCTGGCTGAGAAAATGATGGAGACCATAGGCATGTATGATTCATCCACCTCATGCCGCACCGGACGGATGCGTACCAGCACAAGCAGGGCCAGGATGTATCCCGCATAAATATAAATGAGGATGCCGAAGCATCCCCAAAATAGAATATTAAAAAGTGCGTCCATAAAAATTTTGTTTTAATTTTATTTTTAAATCAAATTGTAAATATAACAAGTTCTCTATCCGGTTATATTAAGTAGTTTAATCAAGGGCTGACCGCATTGCGGTCTTGCCCTTGGCGCCCGTCAAAGGCCTTACGACGCCACTTTCTTTGATAGAGTGTGACATGCATCTTTGATTCCGGGATAGAGAGAATGATAAACCTCATAGTAATCATCGTATTCTTTGGCTCTGGCTGCATTTGGTTCGGTGCGTTCCACTACCTCAATGATAGCGTCGCAGGCCTCTGGAATGGAGTTGTACACGCCGGAACCGACGCCAGCCATAATCGCCGCGCCGAATGCCGGGCCCTGATCAGAACCGATTGTGGCGATTTCGCAGCCGTAGATATCAGCCTGCAACTGTTTCCAGAATGGACTCTTGGCGCCTCCACCAGTAGCGCGAATCTCTTTGATCTCTACGCCCAGCGAGCGGAAAATTTCAATTGAATCGCGCATAGCGAAGGTGATGCCTTCCAGTACAGAGCGGATCAGGTGACTGCGCTGATGGCGTATGGTCAAACCGACGAAGCCGCCGCGGGCGTATGGGTCTTTCAATGGAGTGCGCTCTCCGGTGAGGTAGGGCAGGAATATTAAGCCTTCGCTGCCTACTGGCGCTTCGTTGGCCAGAGCAGTCAGTACATCATAAGGGTCGCGTCCTTCTTTTTGACCTTGAGCGCGTTCGCTGTCGGCGATGACGTCTCGATACCAGCGTAAAGACATGCCTGCTGACAACACGACTCCCATCAAGTACCACATGTTGGCGACTGAATGACAGAAGGTATGAGCGCGTCCCTGTGGATCGGTATCGGGTCTGCTGGAAGGCGCCAGAATAACGCCGCTGGTTCCCAAAGAAGAGAGCACCCGGCCTTCAACCACCACGCCGGTTCCGGTAGCGCCGCAAGCGTTATCAGCGCCGCCGCCCACTACCGGGGTTCCCTCTTTCAGTCCGGTCAGGGCTGCTATCTCTCCAGTTATGGTTCCGCAGACATCGGTTGATTCGTACAGTTTAGGCATCCATTCGCGGGGAATGCCAAGTCCGTCAAGGATTTCATTAGACCAGTTGCGGTTTTTGACGTTGCAAAGCAGGGTTCCCGCGCCGTCAGATACTTCCATAGCGATTTCGCCAGTCAGGCGGAAGCGGACGTAATCTTTGGGTAGAAACAGGGTGCGGGTGCGCTTGAAATTATCGGGTTCGTTGTTTTTCATCCAGACCGCTTTGGGGGCGGTAAATCCGGTTAATGCCGGGTTGGAAGCCAATTCAATCAGTTTATCGGCGCCGATTGTTTGAGTGATTTCGTCGCAAGCATCGGCCGTGCGACTGTCGTTCCATAGTATCGCCGGACGGATAACCTGGTTGTTCTCGTCCATGAAAACCGAGCCATGCATTTGGCCGGATAACCCGATGCCTTTGATGTCCGTGGCGTCAACCTGGCTCTGGCCTAAAACATCTTTGATCGTATCTACCGTGGCATTCCACCAGTCCTCAGGATTCTGTTCAGTCCAGCCTGGATTGGGGGTAAGCAGGGGATACTCAACCGTAGCGCTGGCGATCGCTTTACCAGCTTCATCGAAAAGAACGGTTTTCGTTCCGGAAGTTCCAACATCAATACCTATTAAATAAGCCATAAGCCCTTTGCTCCCATGTGGTTTAAGTATGACATACTTTACCACAAATGAGGCATGAGGAACAATCCTGGCAGGGCAAAGGGCAAAACAAATTTCACAAATTTGCAGTGTCTGTTTATATTATCATGATCTATGAGAGGGTTTCAAGAATCGCTTTTATCTTCTGAATAAGTCAACGTCCATCCCAATGGGGAAAAATTAGCGAATTGATAGGTATTTTCCTTTTTCTTCGCTCGTGATAGAGATATAACCTGGGTTGCGGTGAATTCCACCTGTCCTGGTTTCGGATCAAGAATCATGAAATTTATGTCCGTCATTTTTTGAATCAGAAATATTGCGAAAACTGTTCTTATATGTAGCGTGTCAAATTCCATTTCAAATTGGGCAATCCACAGCTTCGCTTTCTCTTCGGAACTGAAGGCAATTATCATCGGCGTAGGATTACCGCCGGATGATTGGAAATACAATAATTGATAATTCTTGGTTATGGCATTAGTCAAAAGGTGAATTTGTTTAGGAATTTTTATCATTTCAGTTATTACTCTATTTCATGTTATATCTTTTAATCAAAGATTTCCCGCATTGAAAATGCTTAATCTAAATCATAAACTTTATTAAAATTTAACAAATATGAAGTTACATACCGTATTATACCTAAATTTTATAAAAGGCATCTTCTATAGAGATAATATTTTAGGCAAGAATATATTTTTTTAGAGGGGTTTTTAAAATATTCCTGTGGAATACGCAAATCATACTAATGCAGGAGTCGAAAATACCAGGGAAGTTCAGATTTCTATTGAATTCCCCCGTTTTATTAATCTTGATAATAACTAATTTCCCGGTAGATTTTCTTACACTCTTGTTTCGGCCAATCATCTCCAGCCAGCGGTTGAATTATTTGGATTTGTTTGATCCAATTCCCCTGATCATCGAATTCATGCTTATAAACACATAACATTTTTAATTCTCCATCAAGGGGAAAAAATTCGTCTTTCACTTGTCGGCCATCCTCAAAAATCATCACTAACTTCTCTTTATTAAGATAATCGATTTTTTCTTTCCGCTTAATTCTCCATTGCTCATCATATTCAAAAAGAACTTCCATTATTTTGGGATCTATCTTCTTTATCACTCGAAACAGATCATCATAAAACCATTCTGCAACACCGGTTAATGATCCATCCGCATCATACACCGAGACCGTATCTTTCTTCTCATCACCATCCCATTTAAAGACCCATGTTCTCAGCAAGTCTCCATCTGAAGAGACGCTTTTTTCATCAATGATTTTCCCTTGATGGTTATATTGTCTAAAAAACCGCGATTTCTCGCCTGTCTTACCAGTCATATCAAAATATTTAGTGATAGACATCTTTCCTTGGCTATTCGTTTCAAAACTGTTAGATGAAGTTAGCACGCCATCATTAAATTGCTCTCTTAAAACCAGGTTGCCGCGATTATCATAATGTTCCTTTTTCCACAGGGTTTTATCTGACCAAGCGTTGACGCCTCTATTTCCATACAGTTCCTGAATCCACCATTTCACCAATCGCACCGGCCCTTTATAACCGGCGATCACGCAATCACTTGGACGTTGATTTTCTGATGGAGTAGTAGAGGAATCACTATTCAATAGCGCAACAGGCAGTAAAAGAATTATCAAAAGACAACAGGCTTTTTTCATAATCCAATCCTGGGAAAATATATTTGTATTGATAGTAAAACGTGTGGAAGGAAATACAGTTACGAAAAATTACGTCTCTTTTCGCGCCAGAATCACCAGGGATAAGCCGATTGGCAATCCAACGCTTTTTACGAATGGTTTCTCACAGGTAAAAATTGCGGTTAGCAGCGCATTAATCCAGGGATTATGATGCATATTATCTGCTCTCGCGATATCTGGATCGCTGGAAAAAAGGCGCATCAACTGCTTGCGCCAACGCCAAATCAAGGCTATCGGCAAAAGGAAGGAATTCATGTATGAACGGTGCACAACGCTTAAATTATTCTGCTCTAAAAGCGCATGAATGCGTTTCGGCTCATAGCGCCGGACATGGTGGTTGATCTCATCATGCTCGCACCACAACCAGGGAAAGACAGGAACCGTAATTAAAACATTACCCCCGCTCTTACAAACCCGCGCCAATTCCGAAACGGCTTTATCGTCGTCTTCAATATGCTCCAAGACATCCAGCGCCGTGACCAGATCGAAAGAGCCGCTGTCAAAAGGCAATTCTTGCAATTGCGCCAGACGAACCTCTTTTTCGTTGCGCATGGCGCAGAACTTTATCGCTTCCTCTGAACTATCAGCGCCTGTGACACGGCCGAATTCAGCCAGCATAGCCAGATTGATCCCGGTTCCGCATCCGGCGTCAAGAATCAACCTGTTTTTATCTGTCAGAGGCAGAAATTTCTTCAATAGAGCGCTAAGAATCCTCCGGCGGCTGACGAACCACCAGTTATAATTCTCATACTCATAATATTCGGCGTAATATTCTTGCTGCATGGTTTTTTTTCATCACCCAATAGAAAGTAACTCAAATGATTGTAGGTATTTTTCTCGCTCTGCAAAACCAGCAGAGTAAGAATTTCACAAATAAACGTCCCCATCAAAAGAATATATACAGAATACCAATAATATGTTATTTTAAACTCAACCTATTTCTGTTTTGACCGATCACAATAGGTAAAGAAGTATCGATATCTTAATAAAAGAGAGTTACTTATGCCTCGAAAATCCGTTTCAAAACCAAAACTTACCAAAAAGACGCCTAAAACACAAATCCCGGTTTTCCGTCCTTCTATAACCGATGAAGAGATCAATGCCGTTACAGAAGTCTTACGCTCCGGTTGGCTGGGACTCGGTCCGGTGACGGAGAAATTCGAGATCGCGCTGGCAAAGCATTTCGGCGTCAAGCACGTATCAGCGCTTAACTCCGGCACCGCCGCCCTTCATCTGGCCTTGCAATTATTGAACCTTAAACCGGATGATGAGGTTATTATCCCGACTATAACCTTCATCTCAACCGCTCATGTAGTTCACTATTGCAACGCCAAAGTAGTTTTCGCCGATGTCGACGAAGAGACCCTCTGCATCAATGTTGACGATGTAAGACGAAAAATCACATCTAACACCCGCGCCATTATTCCAGTTCATTACAGCGGCCACCCCTGCGATTTAGACGGCTTGAGCGAAGTGATCGGCGACCGCCAAATCACCATCATCGAAGACGCCGCCCACGCCTGCGGCGCCAAATACAAAGAAAAACTGATCGGCGGCATCTCTCCGTTAACCTGCTTCTCTTTTCACGCCGTAAAAAACCTCACCTGTGGAGAGGGAGGCGCCGTATTCACCAACAACTCCGCCTGGGCGAGAAAACTACGCGAAATGCGCTGGATGGGAATCTCCAAAGACACGTTCACCCGCTCAGCCAAGGAAAGAGTGTACGCCTGGCAGTACTGGGTCAATGAATTGGGCTACAAATATCACATGCATGATATATCAGCGGCCCTGGGCATCGTTCAACTGAAACGCCTCAATGAGAATAACCAGAAAAGACGCGCCATCATGGAACAATACAACCAGGCTTTCGACGCGCCATCATGGATCGAAACGCCGCCCGAACATGAAGACGTCCAGTCGTCATGGCATATTTATCATCTAAAAGTGCCCGAACGCGACCGCCTCATCGCGCACCTTAAACGTCGCGGCATCGCTCCGGGGGTTCATTACTATCCCCTGCACATGCACCCATACTACGCCTCGCTCGACGCCCAATGCCCCATAGCGGAGGAAATCTGGAAACGCATACTAAGCCTTCCCATGTACCCCGATATGACCGAAGAAGAGATCGAACGGGTAATAGATGCCGTCATTGCTTTTGGAGAAACGATATAAACAGACGAACAAATTCTCCCCCCAAGTATGGGGGGAGTTAGAGGGGGGTTGAGTTACAAGCAATACTGCTGAACACCACCTAGACTAAGAGAAAACATAAGGTAATGGGCGCCAAGGGCAAGACCGCAATGCGGTCAGCCCTTGATCAAACCACCCAATATAAAACCAGTGCTAAAGAACACTGGTTATAAAAGAAATTTCAAAGGATATTCTCATGATAAAGGGTAAAATTGTCACCTTACGGGCGCTGGAAGATAAGGATATTGAATTACTGCGCGGTTGGCGCAACCATCCCGATTTAATGAAATTTCACTTCTCCGATCTCCCCGTTTCTGAGGCGGGTCAACGGCGTTGGTATCAAAATTATTCCGGAGACTCAGGAACCATTGTATTCATCATCGAAACAGAAGATCAGAATCCAGCAGGATACACCATCCTCAAACACCTAGACCATAAAAACCGCCAGGCCGAAATTGGCTTATATCTCGATCCGACGCAACAAGGTAAAGGATACGGCAAAGACGCTTTCCTAACCATTATGAAATACGGCTTCCACGAATTAAACCTGCACCGCATATACCTCGAAGTTTTCTCCTTCAATGAAAAAGCCTGTCAGATGTACGAAAAAATGGGTTTCAAAACGGAAGGAAGAAAAAGAGAAGCCTTTTTCTCACAAAACCAATATCACGATATCATCATCATGTCTGTACTAGAGAATGAATTCAAGCAATAAAACCTATCTATGCAAATATTAATATTAATGTGGGATATTATTAGTCATGAAGAGAACAATATTGGGTGCCAAGGGTAGTGTATTTTCTACCCTTGATGAGTTCACCTCTTATTTTCCCATAATCCTAAAAACAAAACGGCTTGCAAGGTAGAAATCATTCCCCGCGAGCCGTTGTTATGAAATATCTTATGTAATTCTATGCTACGAAATCAACTTTATGGTCGCCCTTAGGACGGTTCTTCTTCTCTTTTCCGTCCTTTTTTCGCTCTTGCCGTTTATAATACCACAGGTTGCCGGGATTATCTTTTCCCTCATATTTTTGCGTGTCGCCAACCTGCGTACTCGGTTGTGCTATGCTGACTACCGTATCACGATTTAGAACATCGAACGAGTTAAACATAGTCCCGCACCTCCTTGAGCTGGGGCGCTGTACTATATTATATCGACTCATTATTACGTAAACTTTAGAAAGATTATGAATACGCCTTTCATAAACTAAATAAATTATGTGTTTTCATGCTATTATAAAATAAATAATTTACAAAATTGTTGTATTCTTCCCTTGTAAGGAAAAAAGCCCGATGAATATAGAAAACGAATACATAAATAGATTATTAACTGAATTTATTGGACTTCAGAAAGAGAATGAGTGGATTGAGTTTAAGAGGAATAAGGCCGAGCACAACCAGATTGGAGAATATATTTCGGCTTTATCAAATTCGGCTTCTCTTTGTGGAAAAGACAAAGGTTATCTTATCTGGGGTATTGATGATAAGTCCAAAGAAATTGTTGGTACATCTTTTAAGCCAAGTGTATATAAGATAGGACAAGAAGAATTAGAAAATTGGTTATCTAATAGAATTCAACCTCGTATAGATTTTAAAATTATTGATACTACATTTAAGAAATTTCATATAGTTGTTTTTGAAATACCACGTGCAATACATCAACCAGTTTCTTTCATAGGTATTGAATACATCCGGTGTGGTAGTTATAAACGAAAACTGCAAGATTTCCCAGAAAAAGAACGCGCATTATGGAAAATATTCGATAAAGAACCATATGAGAAACAAATTACTATTAAGAATATATCGAAAGATGAAGTCCTTAAATACATCGATTATCCCACATATTTCGATTTAACAAACCAGCCTCTTCCTGAAAACAGTAATGGAATATTAGGAAAACTCAAATCCGAAAACTTAATAAATGAAAAAGAGGGAGGATATTATGACATCACTTGTTTGGGAGGAATTTTATTTGCCAAAGATATTGATCAAATTGACGCATTAAGACGAAAAGCAATACGCGTAATTGTATATAATGGTAAAAACCGCGTAAAGACAATCCGGGAACAAATAGGAAAATATGGTTATGCGATAGGATTTGAAGGAGCCATTAATTTCATTAATAATTTATTACCTCAGAACGAAATTATTGAGAAAGCATTGCGGAAAAGTGAACGAATGTATCCAGAAATTGCAATTCGGGAACTCCTCGCAAATGCTTTAATTCATCAGGATTTCACTATCAATGGAACAGGACCAATTGTTGAAATATTCGATGATCGAATAGAATTCACAAATCCGGGCACACCTTTAATAGACACGTTACGCTTCATTGATGAGCCGCCCCAATCAAGAAACGAATCACTGGCTTCATTCATGAGGCGTATTAATATTTGTGAGGAAAGAGGAAGCGGAATAGACAAAGTAATCTCTGAAGTAGAATTCTATCAATTACCTGCTCCCGAATTTATTGTTACAGAGCAGAACACAAAAGTAATTCTTTTCGCTTATAAAAAAGTTTGTCAAATGGATAAAAAAGAGAAAATAAGAGCATGCTACCAACACGCTGTCTTAAAATACGTTTCAAATGAACAAATGACTAATACTTCCCTTAGAGAACGTTTTTCCATTAAATCCAACAACTACCCTATGGCCTCAAGAATTATAGCGGAAACAATAAAAGCAAATCTCATCAAACCTCACGATCCAGATAACACATCAAAGAAACACTCAAAATACGTGCCCTTTTGGGCTTAAGAGATATTAAAAGATGTACGCTCTAACGCATAGTATTTGTTCATTAGAGCGTACATCTTATGTAACGGTTATGTAACTCAGCAATTGATTTATCCAATACTTAATAATCAGGCCATGCCTTAAACAACATAAAAACAATCACTTACGCTAATCCCTATTCATTATTTACTCTCTATTTTTATGTAACAATGCAACAATGAAACCAAATCCGATAATGTTTTACCGCTCATTCCCCCACAAAACGCCTCCGCCTTGTTTTTCTCTCCAGGCGTCTCTCCAGCGATGAATCTCAGAAACGCCAATCCCTGAACGGGGCAGCCGGTCCTTTGCTGCCGCCAGAGCAGGAAACGTTTTATGCGGTTCTTTCTGATACCAATAAGCCACCGTGGCGATTTCTTCAGTCATGCTATTGGCATGGCCATGTTCTATGGAGCCGCGTAATGATTTCTTGAATATAATGGGTTCTTGAATATGGAAGCGGTAACAGTGAGTCCGCCCCATCCATCCCTCTTGATGATTCACGCGGGGATACCCGAAAAATGGATGCATAAATACTTCCTTGGGACACCAGGATGAATTGAAATAATCCTCCGTCCCTGTTCCATGCAGCGAAAAGGGCCATTTCTCGCCATCAATATTCCACATATCATCGCCCTCGCCATACCACATCGGAGAAGGGCAACTGACGTAATAATTCACGCCGACATAATGCCCCTCGCCCTCAGCGTCGATTATCAGGTAATTATCTTCATCAGTAGGATTCTCATCAGCCGGGCTGCGCAGAGCGTTCCATTCGTTCTCATCGCCTTTCATTGGTTCAGTAAGTTCCTGATTATACCAGGCATGAAAGCGTAATTGATCCTTCGATATTTTTTTATGTTCCTCATAATCAATATAAAAATAGAGCGAGTTGCATTTTTTCTCTGATTGATTAACGACTTCGATCCGCGCCCGTTTGGAAAAAGGCATAGGAAAATAACAGTTCAATCCACGGCCATTGGTAGGTCCAGCAGCCAATGGCAGCGTATTATAGAGATACTCTTCTCCCCATCCCTGACCAAAAAAGTCGCCTATCGGCGCTTCGACGCTCGGTTCTTTTTCATCATCCCAGTACATGCGTAAAACCATCATACGGCGGTAGTTTTTATCTGAATGAGCTATTGTCATCCAGATATGTTTAATGATGCCGGGCTTATCAATTTGAGCGATAACCGCCGTGGCGCCCGGTTCGATGCCAATCCTATCGCTATTGCCGCCCGTCTGGTCGAAGCTGGAAATGCGCTTGGTAACGGCGTCCCGTTTCTTCGAGAGGCTATCCAGCATTCCCGCCGGACTCTCGGCAATTACCGTAGATGAAAAACAACAAACAGTTAGAGCTGCTAATATTCGATATTTCATTCGAAATACTATTTTTTTAATATTCATCGAGAATCTTCCTCCATTGGAATTATTATCTTGAATGCAAATTAAAAGACGCCTAAACAATGACATAGACTACCTTATAAAATCAAGTGCAGAGAGGTAATTCAGTTCTATCTATAGGTTCAACTTTCTCTTCTTAAAAGATAAACTATGTGAAAATTAATAATCTAATATGAATCTATAACCATGAAGACATTAATAACCGAAGAAATTCAAAAATATATTAGTAATTACTCCATACAAAATGGAATAGAAAATTATTGGAGAACTCCATTAGTCGGCTACGCCGATGCCAACGATCCACTCTTCAATGAATTGAAAACCGTAGTCTCTCCATCCCATGCTCATCCAAATGACCTTCTGCAAAACGCAAAAACCGTTATCGCATTCTTTATTCCATTTATTAAAGAAATTACCAGTAGCAATATCAAAAATAAGGATTGCTCTGACCTATGGGCCGAATCGTATATTATTACGAATCAGTTAATTATGGATTTAAGCAACCATCTGAATAATTTTATGCTCCAACACGGCCATCAATCAAAGGTCATTCCGGCAACCCATAATTTTGATGAGGAAAAGTTGATCAGCGACTGGTCACATAGACATATCGCCTATATCTCTGGCCTAGGAACTTTCGGCATGAATAATATGTTGATCACAGAAGAAGGGTGCGGTGGAAGACTGGGTAGCATGATAACAACCGCAGAGATCAGCCCGTCATCCAGGCCGGATCATGAACATTGTCTCTATAAATTCGACCAGTCATGTAAAAAATGTATGGAGAGATGCGTCAACCACGCCTTCACTGATATGCAATTCGACCGCTTCCGCTGTCATGAAATGTGCCTTGATAACAATGCGCGATTGACGCAATTCGGAACCACGGACGTATGCGGAAAATGCCTGGTCGGCGTCCCATGCACCTTCACTGATCCAACAAAAAAGAGGCTGCACGGTTAAGCGCAGCCCCTTGATAATCACTCAATTATCTATTCCGCAACAAAATTAATACCGGTAATGCTCTGGCTTGTAGGGACCTTCAACCGGGACTCCGATATAATCGGCCTGAGCCTGGGTTAATTTCGTCATTTTAACGCCCAATTTCGCCAGGTGTAGACGGGCGACTTCTTCATCCAATTTCTTGGATAAACGGTAAACGCCGATCTCTTTGGGATCTTTCCATAGATCGATCTGCGCTAATACCTGATTGGTGAATGAGTTAGACATAACGAATGATGGATGCCCCGTAGCGCAACCAAGGTTTACCAGACGGCCTTCCGCCAGCATGAAGATGGAATTCCCCGTCGGGAAAGTATATTTATCCACCTGAGGTTTGATAGTCAACATTTTTATGCCGGGATAATTATTCAGCTTATCAACCTGGATTTCATTATCAAAGTGACCGATGTTGCAGACAATGGCCTGATCCAGCATCTTCTCCATATGCTCGACTCGGATGATATCGCAGTTGCCGGTAGTGGTGACGAAAATATTGGCTTCGCTAAGCGCATCTTCCAAAGTAGTAACTTCAAAACCTTCCATTGCGGCTTGCAGAGCGCATATCGGATCAATTTCGGTAACCAAGACACGGGCGCCGAATCCACGCATTGACTGAGCGCAGCCCTTACCGACATCTCCATAACCGCATACGCAGACAATCTTGCCCGCAACCATGACATCTGTGGCTCTTTTAATTCCATCAGCCAGAGATTCACGGCATCCATATAGGTTATCAAATTTCGATTTAGTAACCGAATCATTAACATTAATAGCAGGGAAGAGAAGTTTCTTGTTCTCCATCATCTCATAGAGACGATGAACGCCGGTAGTGGTTTCTTCCGACACGCCGCGCATTTCTTTAACAACATCATGCCAGCGATTAGGATTCTTCTGCAATTCACGTTTCAGAAGAGCGTTGATTATAGCTAGTTCACGTACATCGGTAGGTACATCCAGAATAGAAGAATCCTCTTCAGCCTGATATCCCCGGTGAATCAGCAACGTAGCATCGCCGCCATCATCGACTATCATCTCAGGCCCTTTCCCACCGGGAAAAGACAGCGCTTGCAAGGTGCATTCCCAATAGTCTTCCAGCGATTCACCTTTCCAGGCGTATACCGGCGTTCCAGTTTTGGCAATCGCCGCAGCGGCGTGATCCTGAGTTGAGAAGATATTGCATGTCGCCCAGCGAACATCAGCGCCCAGTTCTTTCAATGTTTCAATCAAAACAGCCGTTTGAATGGTCATGTGGAGCGAACCCGTAATCCGCGCCCCGGATAAAGGCTTCTCAACGCCATATTTTTTTCTCGATGACACCAAACCCGGCATTTCTTCTTCAGCAATATCTAATTCTCTACGCCCGAAATCAGCCAGTTCCAAATCAGCAACCTTATATGGTAGACCTGAATAATCGGGTAATTTAATCGTGGATAAATCAATCCCTGTTTTCTTTGCATCTTGACTCATTACATTTACCTCTTTCATAAGTTAATTAATATAATTTTGTAATCAAATTTATGGAATATTTCTAGAACAAAAGCTCACACACTTCAACAGAACTTTCAATGCCTTTGAATATGGCTGATTCCGTTTCGCCTATTTCTACATCCTCAATACTGCTGATAACATCCTTGGTAACAGCGACATGCGTTTGCGTATTGGTTTCAGCCCATCCCATGGTTAGAAAAGCAAGATTTACTATTTCTCCCATAATGTCTGGATGAGCATAATCAGGATGTCCCACTGAACCGAGAAAAATCTCTCCGCAGCTCAATCCCACTATCAAATCTTCAGCGATCATTTCTTTGGTTAAACGGGTGGCTTGAATTGCCCGTTCCTGATGCATTGAACCGGAAAAAAAGCATAGAAACTGATCTCCCATACATTTGATGGGCACTGCATCAAATCGCAAAACAGATTCCGTAATAGAAAAAAATAAGCCATTAGCCCACAACGCAAAACCACCCGGTTCCATTTTCCGGGATTTTTTATAGGCGCCTCTAATACTGGAGGCAAAAACAGTCGCTTCAAATACTTCTTTATCTTCGGCATGAAGCCCCAACAGCCAATCGGTTGAAACGCCCAGCAATTTAGCTAGTTCACCAAGAATGGTTATATCCGGTCCATTTTCCGCACGCTCCCATTTAGAGACCGCTTGAGGACTGACTTGGAGCGCATGCGCCAGATCAATCTGTTTCAGTCCTAACTTTTCACGTTGCGTACGAATTCTCTTACCAAGTTCCTGGAGACGCATAGCCTCACCTTTGATTATATTAAAAGGTTATCTCTTATTGCATTTAATTCAATAAAGGAGTCGTTGAATCAAATAACGTAGATGTAGAAATTTCGTATATAAAAATATTATGCAAGTAATCCAGACAAAAATTCCCTGATTTTCAATACAAACAAAGCCCCTGAGCAGGGGCTTTGTAATAATAGTATCAATTTGATAGATTCATCAAAAACATAAATGAATCCATTATTTTAGTTTATCAACATAATCCAATTTTTCCCACGGGAATTCGGGACGACCGAAATGACCATAAGCAGCCGTTGCGCGATAAATCGGGCGACGCAGATCCAAGCGCTGGATAATGGCTGAAGGACGCAGGTCGAAAACATCTTTAACTTTCTGAGAAATCTGCTCTTCCGGAATTTTGGCCGTGCCAAAAGTATCCACGTCAATCGACACCGGATTAGCCACGCCAATGGCATAGGCCAATTGAACTTCACAACGATCAGCCAAACCTGCTGCAACTACATTCTTAGCAACATGACGCGCAGCATAAGCAGCGCTACGGTCTACTTTGGATGGATCTTTACCTGAGAAAGCGCCCCCGCCATGACGTCCAACGCCGCCATATGTATCAACGATAATCTTACGGCCAGTCAAACCACAGTCGCCCATCGGGCCGCCAACCACAAAACGCCCGGTTGGATTAATATGCAGCTTGGTTCCGCTATGCATAAGATTTTCTGGAATGATTTTTTTGATAACTTCTTCAGTAATCGAATCGGTAATCTCTTGTTGAGAAATTTCCGGAGCATGTTGCGTTGAAATTACAACCGCATCAACTTGTTTGACTTTGCCATCCTCATAAACAACGCTGACTTGCGATTTTCCATCCGAGCGAACCCAAGGCAAGACGCCGGATTTACGCACTTCAGATAAACGCATGGTCAATTTATGCGCCAAAGTAATTGGCATTGGCATATAAGAATCATTTTCATTGGTCGCATAGCCATACATCATACCCTGATCGCCAGCGCCTTGTTCGTGCCCTTCGCCTTCATCAACGCCTTGCGAGATATCAGGCGACTGGCGGTCAAGCGTAACCATTACAGCGCAGGTATTGCAATCGAAGCCATAATCAGCATTGTTATAACCAATATCATTTACCACAGAACGAGCGATTTTCGAATATTCAATATTGGCAGTAGTAGTTATTTCTCCTGCGATTAGGATCAAACCTGTCGTCACCAAAGTTTCACAGGCGACGCGGCCATTCGGGTCTTGTTCATAGATAGCATCCAGAATTCCATCTGATATCTGATCTGCGATTTTGTCTGGATGTCCTTCCGTTACGGATTCTGACGTTACAATACGTTCCTGAACCATAATACTCCTCTAGTGAAATATTTTTTAATTAAAGGTAAAACTGATAATCTATCTGAAATCTAATCATAATTCGATTTATTGTTAGTAAATTTGAATAAAGCCTTTTATATAGATATTGTAAAGGTTTAAAGAGATAAAGCGGAAGGAAGCAAAAAATAAGTTATGAATAAATTCTTTTTCAGGTTTCATAAAAAAATCTAATAATAATAAAAACCTATCCTTTAGACTTAATTTTGTCTTCTATATCCTTAAGGCGGGAAACGAATTCCGGCATTTTTGACAGGTATGAATAAAACTTTTCATAGGTCTCTTCATCCATTGCAGGTACGCCTTGCATCTTCACGCCATCCGCAACATCTTTGCTGATGCCTGAACCGCTCGCCACTTCCGCATGATCGCCAATACGAATATGACCAACCATGCCTACGCCTTGCCCGATTGAAACATGACTCCCTATCTTACAACTCCCGCAAACACCGACGCTGTCTCCAATCCTCGAATTCTCACCGACGCATACATTATGACCGACTTGAACCAGATTTCCGATTATAGCGCCTTTGCTTATAGTCGTTTTACCTAACGTAGCTCTATCAATTGTTGTGTTTGAACCAATGCAAACATCATCCTCTATAATTACATAACCAACTTGGGGAACCTTAAAATTAACGCCATCTTCCTGCTTCACATACCCGAAACCATCGCTGCCTATAACCGCTCCCGCAGCAATCTTTACCCGTGCGCCAATCCTGGTCTTTTCACGCAAGGTTACTGACGTATACAAAACAGTATTCTCACCTATTACGCAATCTTCTCCAATATAACAACCAACATGAATCTCTGCATTGGCGCCAATACGTACAGCTCGTTCAATGACTACATTCGCGTGCAATATCACGCCTTCTCCAAGTTGTACGCTTGGATCAATGCACACTGAAGGATGAATGAAACCCTTGTCTTCTTTTTTGGCAGTTTCTAATATCATCGCCGTTGTATTTGTAGGTGCAGCCACTTGATTCATCGGTGGTTTTCTCCCTTATCCTTTACCATCCCAAATCGTACGACCGCTTTTCACGGAAAACCTGATTTGGATCCCGATATGGAATGCGGCGGGAGAAAGGAATTCATTATCGAAAAGGCTCATACTATAATCGAGCAACTTCGCTTGCTGCTATGATATACCAATCAATCCTAGCAGAAGAAAAATTCAATTTTCTCCACGAGATGCAATGCTTAGCTGATTTCAAAAACTTCCCTCAACCGCAACCGAATTCAAATTAATAATTTATAAAAATTCCAAACCTTAGAGCATTTGTTTTATGTTAATCTGCATAACTACAAAACATTGAACCATATATTCCTAAAAAAATCAATGACCTATTTTGCTTTTTGATCTGATTCCAATCATCATTATCACAACTACGAAAAATGTTAAATATCCTTTAGTCAAAGGAAAAATAATTAAATACTGCTAAAAAAGTATTGAATTACAATCACTTATGCAGAATATATTTATACGCCTTATGTTAAAACACAAAATATAGTCTAACTATCGGATTATTTAATTCAAAGTGGAATAATCTCCTTTTCGGGAAATATACACAAAACAATATTATCGAAAATCATCTCGACTAGTGAGGAAAATCAACCATAGTACGCTTAATTATTTCACTTTATGAAACAATCTTACCTTAAACAAAAACTCCCGAACCACCCAAAATAGCATTCACAAGATATCTAAAATTACAGTAATGATAACACCGCGCTCCATCAAAAATCAAGTGCTTTTAAAAATCATTCGCAACAATCCACCGCTATTTCTGCAGCCACAGAAAGTCGATGCCAATCTCATTACCATGACTTGAACCGTTTTTCCCTTCAAATTGAAGGCTTAGCGTATGATCACCTTTATTGAGTTCAACCTTTTTTGATCTTATTGGTCGCAGAAGAATGCGATAAGGATCAAAAAGATCGACATTACCCCCTAAATCAAGCGATGCATCATCAAGTTTGACCGAGAATAGCCCCGATTTTGGCGTACGGGCGCAGACCAGCCGGATAGTATAATTCCCATCTTCTTCAACTGAAAATTTCATATCCAACACTTGGCCTTTCTCCCCAGGCCGCCAAACCATCAAAGCTCCGCCTTGCCAAAGGTTATCATATACAAAATCAATATCTTTGGAGGATTTCAACAAAGTCTCTGCTGCATAGAAGACCGAGTTTCCCGCTCCCATACGGGATGCAGGCGCCCAATTTTCGGGCAGAATCAAATGACGCACGTCTTCGCCTGTGATAGGAAGATGATCATCCATCATCCCCGGTTTTCCATAATGATATGACATCCTGGCGTATGACACGCCTGGAGTGGTTTCGTGGCTAAAAAGTTCCATATAGAAACTCAAGCGGTATTGAAATGGCAGAGGATCAACAATATGCCACCGGTTATTGGTAACGAAACCGCGATTGGCGGGCCCATCATTTCTCGGTTGAGCGAAGTAGGGATAAGTAAAAATATCACCTGATGACCAGGCGTAATTATAATAATCTTCTGAACCGGTCCCGAATGTCGATGGCCTGAAATCATCATCCACAAAAATCTTCTCGTCGCCTTCACCCCACCAGTTGCCATAAGATGATGGCACATCGTTAGGATTCAGAAGATAAGAAGCTGTTCCGACATATACCCCTTTTCCATTCGCAATCAGAAACGGAAGGTCCTGAACCCGGTCATTCGATGCTACCAGATCATGATCCACCCGCCACCGCGCACGGAAATGCATGGAAGCATCATCGTCCCAATCATAATCCATCAATTGCACTGATCCCGAAACCGAGACGGGCTGTTTACCCTTGTTCTCCAACATAATCCGGACATTACTCTTAAAAGGCATTACAAACCGGCAGATCATCTCGCCATCGTTTTTTACGCTAAAGGGAACGGAATCATAAGGATTGATACCCGGAGCAACGCCGAAAAAATCACCGATTGGAGATTGCACCTGCCCCCAGGGATATTCATCAAAATGTATATGTAAAATGGTCTGTCTCAAGGCCTTATCGATATTTCCGGCTTTTACGCGTAACGCCAAACGCTCTATGGCTTTAGGACCATCCTGAAACAAAACCTCTTGATTTTCTCCGGATTTAACAATTGTTGAAATAGAGAATGGCTTATCAGTCGATTTATAATCCCAATTCAAATCAGGATTCTTCAAGACATCTATTGTTTCTTCGATATCTTTTTTATAAGTAGATAAATCCTCTGGCGCAAAGGTTCTTACTTCAGCGTTTTTCTCATAAAGCCTGATTTGAATCTGATAAAAGTGAATATCCTTCTTATTGCCAATCCAGACGATGCGGCATTTCTTCGCGAATGGAATCGGATAATAACCAGCATTTAATTGGAAGAAAGCGCCATCAAACCGCTTATCATCCAAACCGGCCTTATCTAGATATGGGTTATAGGTTTTTTGCAAGAAATCCTGCGCCGAAGCATCATAGACTGGATACCTGGAATTATCCAAATACATCCGGATATCGCCTTTTATCGCAGCAGTCCATACTCGAACAATGGCGCCCGGCCCCTCAACATCGCAGATCAGATATTCGCCCTTATCGCCTGATCCGGGTTCTTTGATCACCGCATCAAAATTCGCTTTCGGTTCCTTACCGAATCCATCGCTATTGGCGAACCATTCCGGACCTCCGGGGAGAGTGCTTCTATGATCATAAGATGAGAACTGAACCGTCTTATATGAAGGATCGGGAAAATCGCCCAACCGCTGTAAATCAACCATTTCGCGAATCAAAGTTCCGGTTGTAATCACGTCACCCATCACGTTTACGCAATTCAACAAAAACAATAAAGAAATCATCAAACCCATAATTTTTTTCATTTTTCTTCTCCCCGGAAGATTTAAGCCTGATTTATAAGATCAGACCTATTAAAAGAGGATTGCTCTTTATTGACCAATCCCCCATTAATCCCTCACCTATCAGGGAGGGAAATACTAATAACACAAGTTTTTAAAAATTATTTCATCTTGCAGCACATATTACAGCCTTGAGGCAATTCAACATTCGCAGCCCAGAAGCAGCTGCGCACCAGAAGTTTCTGATTATTCACATCTTTAATCGCTTTGAAATCATGCCCCAATGCATTATGAACCACGCGGCCTTTGCCATAATTCTTAACGAAAACCAGTGGTTCAACATTTCCAGTGAAGTCTGATTTGGCTGAAACCAAGACTTCCATTTCCGCATCGCCTTGCAGTCTGGCATAGAGTTCATCAAAAATTTTGAAATCCGACAGACCTTTGGTTATAACATGATCTTTGTTCACGACATTACACTCAAAAACGCCTCGTGGACCATGGCCGGATTTACCCATCACCCATACTCGTCCAGCGCAAAGATTTCTGAATTCATCCCACTCTTTGAAAGAAGCGCTGGCTAGATGAGTCGCCACAAAGCCTTTGCCGCCCTTAACAAATTCAATTAAATTCTTTTTGGCCAAATCAGATAGTTTCGGTTCCTTGGAAAAATAACCCGTTAAAAAGATAACATTATACTTATCCAACGCGGTTTTTGATTCCAGAATAAATTCATCCGCACAGATTTTAACCTTGATCATTGCACAACTTTCAAGAGCATCTCTTGTGCATTCGGCGATTTCACGCCAATCATGATAAGGCGCGACATCGTCGCCAGTAATCAGCAAAACCTTAATAGCGTCTGGTTTTTCCTGCGCTCCTGCGAATAAACCAACAGAAACGAATATAGCAATGAATGCCAAAACAAATATTTTTTTCATTATAGTCTCCTTCAAATTTTATAGTCTGCACTCCACACTATAAAAAAGGAGAGGGGGAAAGGTCAAGAACACGGGGGATAAATAGGGTATTATTTTAAGACTGGCTTCAGAAACTAAATATAAACAAATCCTGTCGAGAGACATGTCCCCTCTCAACCACGGGAGGGTTAGGATGAGTGGAAATCTAAAATCACCCCCGGTATACTTCACCTACCAAAAGGCGCCGTATACCAAAGAATAATATCATTGCCATACAAAAAACAGATATACGCCCCTAAAGCGAGATAGGGACCAAACGGAATATGACCATATTTCCCTATTCTACCTGAATATTTAAGACTTACGCCAACTACTGAACCGATAAACGCCGCTAAAAAGATACACAACAAAGCCTCTTGCCAGCCGATAAATCCTCCTAAAAACGCCATTAATTTGACATCGCCGAATCCCATCGCCTCCTGCTTAAACACCCAGGTTCCCACAATGCGAATCGCCCAGATCACGCCGCCCCCCACAATTATTCCCCATAATGCCGGATATATGCCCTGTACCAGCGCTGTAGGGAAATACTCCAACCACTGCGCTATAGCGGCGATGACCAGAGATGCGGGAATCAAGGGCAAAGAAAGAATATCAGGTATGTATTGATGATCCCAATCGATGCCAGACGCCACAATCAAATCGCAAACCAGGAAAATATACAAAAACGTGGCGGATGATATCCCATAGATATGCACGACGCCCATGAAAAACAAGGCGGTCAACATTTCATAAATTGGATACCTGACCGGGATTCTGGTTTTACAGTGTCGGCAGGCGCCGCACAGGATCAACCATGAAATCAAGGGCAGGTTATCATACCAGGCAATGTGCGTCTTGCACTCAGGACAACGCGAAGCAGGAAAGACTATCGATTCTTCACGGGGAATGCGCCAGATGCAAACATGCAAAAAACTGCCAATCGATGCGCCGAATATTCCAGCAATAATTACAAAAAACTCATTGGGGAGATGCCACCAATACATTCGGATTATCCTTTTCTTCCAATAGATATCACCAAACAAAACGCCTTTAGGCGCCAAATATGCTTGACAATTGCATTATCTCATCCAGGGCGCTTGATAATTTTAAGTAGATAATCAATATAATATATTATCAATAACGATTCTTTTTAAGCAATAAAGAATTATTAATCGTTATATAATGTATTATAGGATATTCAATTTTAATATGGACGCTTGGGCGGTATGCAACATGAAAAACCGCCATCTGTAAAGACAAGTAAAACAATCAGGAGATCAAACCAATGGCTGCGGAAGACTGTATTTTTTGCAAAATTGCAGCAGGAGAGATTCCAGCAACTCTGGAATATGAAGACGAACATGTAGTTGCTTTTAAGGATATGAATCCCCAGGCGCCGGTTCATTTACTGGTTATCCCCAGAATACATATTGAGAAAATCAACCATATCAATGCAGAAAATGCAGATATTCTTCAGCATCTGATCAACGGGGCTAACCAGGTAGCGCAAAAATTTAACATAGATCAAGATGGCTACCGGCTTGTTATTAATTCAGGAGACAATGGCGGCCAAACAGTATACCATCTTCATGTACATGTATTGGGTGGACGTTTTATGAAGTGGCCTCCCGGTTGATTTCGGTATTATTACTCATTAATAATCGTGTTAATTAAAAGGTTTTCCTGTAACCTATTTGAGAATAGGTCCTAAATGAATATAAAATCAATCGTCTTTTCCGGATTCATATTAGTTATGTTAGGCGGTTGCGCTTCTTCTCCGCAACAGAATAATGGAGACGCCGCGCCTCACGAAGCCATTGATGTTTCTATTCCAAAAGAACAGCAAACAGATACTCCCCCGGTTGACGATGCTGAAAAAACACCTCTTGAAAATGATACTTCCCGGAATAATCACGACCCTGAGCCGGAAGTAAAATCCCCCCAATCTGAAAAAGCAGAAATATCTCTGGAAAAACGCGAAAAGTTGTTCAACCAATTTCTAGAAGGAGCATTACTGGAAGAACGCAATCAATATGAAGATGCCGGGAAAGCCTACGCCAAGGCGCTGGAAATTGTGCCCGATTCTTCCTTCTTAGGCGCAGTAACAGGTAAAGCCTTACTCCAAAGCGGTCGTGTGGATGAAGCCATAAACGCAGCGACACAGGCTATAAAAAATAATACCACCGAAGAAGAAGCCTACAAAGTTCTAGCTATAGCTTATCTCAATAAGAAACAATACGATAAAGCCATTGAACAGTACGAGAAATTATTAGAGATCAAACCACTTTCAATGGATATTTTAAGCGAACTGGTCTCTCTATATGTTCGCACTCAGCATTTTCAAGAAGCAATACACGTTTATCGCAAAATGGCCCAAATCGATAGCAACCGATCGTTTATGTATGAATTCAGAATTGCCTTGATTCTTACCCAGATGGGTCGATATCAAGACGCCCTTCAAGAATACCAAACTGTGCTGAAAAATATCCCCGGTAATTTCGATGTTTATCTCAGGATTGGCAAATTATACGAAATATTAGATCAACCAGACGAAGCGATAACTACCTACCTTTCGGCTTTACAGTATATTCGTAACTCCAATGATGAGTTGAGCATACGCAAAGCGCTGGGGCCTCTTTACTACGAACGGAATTCGTTGCTGGAAGCCATTCATCAATATTCAAGAGTGAAAGAAATCGAACCAGATGATTTATCTTCTCAATACCGCCTGGCAGCAATTTTCTTCGAGCTGAAAAACTATCAAAAGGCATTGGATGAACTGCCCAACCTTATTAAAAATGAACCGGGCGCCTTTTATTTGCAAATTCTTAAGAGACGTACATTAGAAGAATTGCAACGCGGCGCAGAAGGCTATCAAAGTTTCTTGGACGGTTTCGATTATTCCCTGGAAAATGGAAACTGGGATGATAACCAAAGATATCTACTCGAATTAACCAGAAAAGAAACATTAAACCGAATTCAAGAATACGGCCAATTGCCATACTTGCAGCAGTTACTAGAAAAAAGCATCGATAAATATCCCCAAAAGCCCCGCGCCCTTTTTGCATCCACTCAAATATCTATTGTTTGTAAAGATCAAATATCCACGCAGTTACGTCTCAAAAAAATTCTGGAGGATTTAAATAAGTCTCAATTAGAAAACAACCAGGAATGGCTTTCGCTCATAGCTTTTGAACTCCAAACCTGGTTTAAGGTGCGTATATCATTCAAAGGCGACCTGCTCGACCAGCTGCTTGCATCTCTTCATAAATCAATCACCGATCCTCCTTCTGACCCGTTTCTAACCCATACCCTTGGCTTGGTTTATATGGATAACCATCAATGGTCTGATTCGGAAACATGGCTGCTTCAAAGTAAAAATGCATATAGTAGTGATGGGCCTGGTTATAAGGACTGCTTGTTTCAGCTGGCGGTTGTCTACGAGAAAATGTCCCGGTTGGCTGACATAGAATCATTAATGCAAGAAGCAATAGAGATATACCCCGATGACTCAGAAGCTTATAATTTCCTGGGATACACATACGCCGATAATAATATTCGCTTGGATGAAGCATTAGCCCTCATTCAAAAAGCTCTGAAACTAAATCCGGATGACGGAAATATCCTGGATAGCATAGGTTGGGTGTATTATCGAATGGGGCGGATTGAAGAATCTATCGGATATCTGGAAAAAGCTATCGCAAAAGATGATAATCATCCAGTTATTCTTAATCACCTCGGCGACGCATACCTTAAAAAGGGCGAATATTCTACGGCTAAAAAATATTGGCAAAAATCATTGGAATCCGGACCAGACTATCCTTTTGATTTCACTCCCGAATTCAAAGATGAATTAACCAGAAAAATCTATAATACAAAAGAGAAGCAATAACGTGATCGAATTATTACCATCTAGTGCAGTAAAAGAACTTAAAGATAATTTATCCACCAAGCGATACAATCATAGTGTTGGCGTAATGGAAACCGCTTTTGTGCTGGCCGATTCCTGGAAAAATTATTCTATTGATCGAACTGATTTGGCCTGGGCGTCACTATTCCACGACTGTGGCAAAGAAATCCCCAAAGATGACCGCGCCAGAATCTGCTCCAAAAACTCTCTATCCTTAGGAAAAGAATTAATTGATATCACAAAACTGAATCATGCTCCAATTGGCGCCAAATTACTGCATGATAATTACGGCATCAAAAATAAAGATATCTTGATGGCGGTAGCATATCATCCAACCGGACATCCTGACCTTTCTCCTATTGGATGGATTGTATATATCGCCGATTATCTTGAGCCTGGACGCACAAATATGGAAAACCGCGAAAAAGCTTTGCAAAAAGCATGTAAAAATCCCCTCCAAGGCTTAAAAATTGTTACAGAACTCCGGATGAAAACAGTACTTCAGAATAACAAGCCCTTTCATCCAATGGCAATACGTTTTAAAAAATATATTAATAAACTTGATTCTATTTAATTATTGAACGTTTGCATTAAATTCAAGTAATACAAGGATCAGAAATGATAAAGAACGTTATATCAATACTAGTATTGTTAATTTTACTAAGCGTCGCTCCAGCGAGTTATGGATTGGAGATTGGAGCGATGACGATATTGGGCTGCGACGCCGCTGATTCTACCCCTCCCGGCTGGTTGCTTTGGTCTGCAACAGTTGGCGGTATGAAGATCGCTCCAAACAATCAAAACGAAGCATGGAGCGCTAAATACGATGCAACCAACGTTACGCCGCCCTTCTCATTTATTTATAACGAGCAGCCTTCAACCGGATTTCTGAAAGATTGGAAGTTCGACGCAGAACATAAGCCACTGGATGATAACCGGATTTCCCATTCGCTAACCTGGCTTGATCCAAAAACCGGCCTGGAAGTTCGCTGGGAAGGTATAGAGTTCATCGATTTCAAAAGCATCGAATGGACCATTTATTTACAGAATACCGGAGACGCAAATACTCCGATCATCAAAGATATCAAGGCCTTAAACGTTGACCTACTCAAAAATAAGGATAAGGAATACGTGCTGCGGCATTGGAAGGGCACAGATGTCAATGCGGGAGATTTCGCTCCCCAAAACACTGTGCTGAATGCGGACAAAAAGTTGACTCTCAGTCCAAATGGCGGTCGTAAGACAGGAACCGCCGGTGAGTGGCCCTACTACAATATCGATGCCGGTGACGAGGGGATTATCATCGTGGTCGGTTGGCCGGGGCGTTGGGCTATCAATTTCGAACGTGACAGCAAAACAGGGTTACAAGTTACAGCAGGACAAGATGTTACGCATTTCACCTTACAACCGGGGGAAAAGGTCCGAACCCCTTTGATCGTTATGCAGTTCTGGAAAGGCGGTGATTGGATCGACGCCCAGAACACGTGGCGGCAATGGATGATCAAGCACAACATCCCCCGCCGTAAGGGCCAGCAGCTGCCGCTGCCGATGTTGAACGGATGCAGCTCTCATCAGTTTGCAGAGATGACTAAAGCCAACGAACAGAATCAAATCGAGTTTATAGACTCTTATCTGGAAAAAGGCTTTAAACTTGATCACTGGTGGATGGACGCAGGCTGGTATGTAGGCGCCGCAGAAAATGGCTGGCCCTGGACCGGAACATGGGAAGTGGACCGCAGTGAAAACCGCTTCCCCAACGGATTACGAGCCATCAGCGATCATGCCCATAGCAAAGGGATTGATACTATCGTCTGGTTCGAGCCGGAGCGTGTGGTAGAGGGGACATGGCTGGCGTCCACTCACCCGGAATGGCTTCTAGGTGATGCAAAAACCCGCCTGTTGAATATGGGCAACAAGGAAGCATGGAAATGGCTGGTAAATCATATTGATAAGATCATCAATGACGAAGGAATAGACTTGTACCGGCAGGATTACAATATCGATCCATGGCCGTTTTGGGAGAAAAACGATGCCCCGGATAGACAAGGAATCACTGAAAATAAGTATGTAATAGGTTATCTGGCCTATTGGGATGAGTTGCTGAAGCGTCATCCGGGTATGGTAATTGATTCATGCGCTTCAGGAGGGCATCGCAACGATCTGGAAACCATGCGCCGCGCAGTTCCCTTGCTGCGCAGCGATTATCTGTTCGAACCGGTTGGCCAACAGGGGCAGACCTATGGACTTTCATTCTGGCTGCCTTTCCATGGAACAGCCTATTGCCCGGCAAACACCTCCGGCTGGGGTTGGGGAACCGGAGAAAAATCCTATGATCCTTATACGCGCCGCAGCAATATGTGTCCCAGCAATATTGCATGTTTTGATTTCCGGGTGGAAGTTAATGACGAATTGCTTATGAAATTGTATCGGGAATGGATCGAGATTGGTCAAAACTATTTCGGTGATTATTATCCATTGACCGACTATAATTTGTCTTCTACTGAATGGCTGGCGTGGCAGTTTTATAGTCCGGATACGGGAGAAGGTTTTGTACAAGCTTTCCGCCATGATCAATCCATTTACACAAAAGCGCAATTGACATTGCGGGGATTGGATGCACAAGCGGTATATCTATTGAAAAATTATGATACGCCCGATCAGATACGCTTTTCAGGCCAGGAACTGATGGAAAAAGGCCTTAGTGTAGAGATACCTGATAAACCAGGCGCAACGACCATTAAATACATGAAACTGAAATAGATGGTTACGAGCCTTCGGGAATCTAAACTGAGTGTAAAATTTTAAGTAATTTTTTCCATTCTCTTAAAAAAAATACGCTTTCTCTCCGTTCCCTTTTTATATGAAGTTCGTTATATATGTGTCTTTAGAATTTCATCTGTTATTAAGTCACCTTTTTTGAGGACTTTGAACCGGATTTTATCGAACTATTTTCAAGGCGCTCCATACTGCAATAAAAGGCGTCTTTTTCATCAGTTAAATTGCTAATTATTTCGTAACCACCATATTTACAAGTGTTTACGATCAATTATTAAAGGAAGATTTACATAGACATTTATTATTATATCAAAATTTATCATTCACAAGATTTAAAACAATTACAGGTTACAGGGACAAATATTTATTAGCCCTTCTAAAATATACCATAATTGTGTTAAATTAATAAATCTACTTGTAATGATATTATAGGAAAGTGTTCATGGCACGAGGAAAGCAAAGCCGCAAATCAGATTTACCCACTCAAACACAGAGTGACTCGCTATCAACTGGCGCGCAAATTCGCGCGTCCGAACTGCAATCTAATGGTTCGAAGAGTTTTAAGCATAATTTCTCCTTCTTGGATTACGCGATCGTCTGTGTTTTTTTTATTGCTTTTTGCTACTTACAAAAATTTGTGGCGCTAACGTGGTTTGGCGTTGAATCTGTTGAGCCGAGTATTGAAGGTATTTCCTTGCAATTCTTTTTCGATACTATGTGGAAGGGCTTTGTTATTGTTGCTCTTCTGGCATGGTTACACGATTTCTTTTATAAAGAACCTGAAGAGGAAGATACCGCTTAGATTCTCAGATACAATCAACTAACCTTCTCACCCCTTTCCTAACCAGGAACGTATGTTCCAAATGAGAGAGTATTTTCAATTTCCTTCATACGATTTGAATATTGTATCCGGTCGTACAATGGCGGAAATTGACCGGATTGCCATTGAAACTCGTGGGACGCCCGGTCTTTTCCTTATGGAAAATGCCGGCGCGCTAACAGCTCAAGGCATTCTTGCTGATAATTCCCACGAAAACCTTCAAAGAATAGTTATTCTTTGCGGCAAAGGCAACAATGGCGGCGATGGATTTGTCATCGCTCGTCATATGGTGCAAAACGGGTATTCCCCTGATGTTGCGCTTCTTGGAAAAGCAGATCAACTTACGGGCGATGCACGGACGAATTATTTGCGTCTGCATGAATTAGGCCTTCCAATCCGGGAATGTCATAATTCCATCCTTTTGGATGCATTCTTTGCTAAAACACAGAGCGCCAGTATTTGGGTGGATGCCATGCTAGGCACCGGCGCACGAGGCGCACCCAGAGGTTTAATCGCGGAAGCAATCTATCGATTAAACGAACAACCGAAAAAGCACAGCACGATTGCCGTTGATATCGCATCTGGCGTCGATGCAGATACGGGCCGCGTTGAAGGTAGTGCTGTAATCTCAGACATAGTTTACACTATGGGATTGCCCAAAATTGGTCATTTACTGCTTCCCGGATCGGATTATTGTAAAAATTTAGTGGTTTTGGATATTGGTTTTCCCCGTGATTTGCTTTCAGATTGCGAATCGTTCGGTAAATTATTATCCGCCAAAAATATAAATGAGTGGTTTCCTCAAAGGCCTGTTTCTTCTCATAAGGGAAGAGAAGGCCATTTGTTGGTTATTGCTGGATCGCGAGGCATGACTGGCGCCGCGTTGATGTGCGCCAAAGCCGCGATTCATACTGGCGCCGGTTTAGTTACAACTGTATGCCCGGAATCATTGTTGCCGATTTACGCTTCAAGCGTATGGGAAATGATGACGCTGCCCGTGCATGAAACAGCGGATGGCGCCATCGACCAAAGAGCATTTGAAGAGATATTCACCGATGATGCCAGATGGTCCGCTGTGGTAATTGGACCGGGTTTAGGTCGCCATCCATCATCACAGGAGTTGGTACGGCGCATCGTGAAAAAGATCGAATTACCGCTCCTTATAGATGGAGATGGATTATTTGCGGTTTCACCGGACATATTACAAATGCGACAGGCGCCTTGGGTTGTTACTCCCCATCCGGGAGAAATGGCCCGGCTTTTTAATACAGATTCGGCCTCCATTCAAGCAGACCGCTTTGGTTATGCAAAAAAATTAGTCGACAACGATTACGGCGCGGCATTACTTAAAGGACCCAAAACAGTTATTGCGCACTCAAGAGGGAAAATTATGGTAAATCCGACCGGATCGCCAGCGATGGCCTCCGGCGGCATGGGTGATGTATTGTCTGGAATCATTGGAGCTCTTCTGTCAAAAAAGATTGATTCATCGAAAGCCGCCGCTTGCGGCGCCTATATTCATGGTTTATCAGCTGAATTAATTGAACAGGAACATGGTTTTGAATCCGTTACCGCAACCCAGGTAATCGAAAATATTCAATTGGCTATCAGTATTTTAAGAAAATGGACTTGATTATTTCAAGTTTGGAAAACACCCCTGGAGCAATTCTTTATATAGCAGTTTTTTGAATAATTTAACTGGCCCCGGGGATGATTATATAAAGAGAGGTTTTACAAATGGATATACTTTATTATGTTTTGCCCGGTGCAGGTCTTGCTATCGGATTTTTTATTGGTTTCATTGTCAGAAAAAATATCCTGGAGAATCAAATGGGCAGCGTCCAGGAACTGGCAAACAAGATTCGTGAAGAAGCCAGAAAAGAAGCCGAAACCCTTCGTAAAGAAGCCGGTATAGAAGCGAAGGAGCAAGTACTGCAAGAAAAGAACAAATTCGAAGAAGAAGTAAAAGAGAGGAGGTCTGAACTTTCTGCAATTGAAAAGAAACTTGATCGTAAAGAAGAAACGATCGAGAAGCATCTCGAAGAAATCGAAAAAGCTGAAAAAGAAAATCAAGCCTTAGCCAAGAAATTAGATAAACAATCTAAGGATTTGGAAAAGAAAGATATCGAACTGGATGGATTAATTCAAGAAGAGCGTGGCAAACTTGAAAAAATATCCGGTTTAACAACTGAAGAAGCTAAACAACTTCTTTTACAATCTGTAGAAAAAGACGTAAAACGCGAATCTGCTAAAATCATTAAACAGATAACCGACAATGCCAAGGAAAATGCTCAACGGGAAGCCCGCCGAATCGTGACCACAACCATGCAGCGCGGTTGCACTGAAATCGTCAATGAATCCACTGTTTCAACTGTCGCACTACCCACTGATGAAATCAAAGGAAGAATTATCGGGCGTGAAGGACGTAATATTCGCTCCTTCGAAGCATTAACCGGAGTGAATCTTATTATCGATGACACTCCAGACACGGTTGTAATCTCCTGCTTTGATCCAGTAAGACGTGAAGCCGCCCGCCAAACCTTAGAGCGGCTTATTCAGGATGGACGCATCCATCCTGGCCGTATTGAAGAAGTTTATCAGAAGATATGCAAAGAGATGGATGAAGAAATGCGCGAAGAGGCTGAGGGAGTCGTCTTCGACTTAGGAATCGTCGATATGAATCCTGAGTTGATTAAAATTCTCGGTCGCTTGAAATACAGATATTCTTACGGACAAAACCAACTTTACCATGCTAGAGAAGTTGCTTTCCTCGCTGGAGCAATCGCCGCTGAAATTGGCGCAGATGTAGAACTTTGCAAACGCGGCGCCTTACTCCACGATCTTGGCAAA
Organism: bacterium; assembly: GCA_963662285.2. Lineage (GTDB taxonomy): Bacteria > Hinthialibacterota > Hinthialibacteria > Hinthialibacterales > Hinthialibacteraceae. The sequence goes on along the minus strand of CAXXMV010000002.1, from coordinate 274,664 downwards.
GCCGTCGATTTCGAGCGCGATGGGACGCACGCTTCTATCGGCGCCGATATTGCCCGCAAATTAGGTGAAAAACCTGAAGTCGAAAATGCCATTGCTGCTCACCATGAAGATGTTGAGATGGAGACTGTTGAAGCTGTTATCGTATTTATCGCAGACGCAATTTCCGCTGCTCGCCCTGGCGCCAGACGTGAAACGATTGAAACTTATGTTAAACGCTTGCAGCAATTAGAAAATTTAGCCGAATCTTTTGGCGGAGTAGAAAAATGCTTCGCTATCCAAGCCGGTCGAGAAATTCGCATTATGGTCCTGCCCGAGGAAGTTGACGACCAGACTTCCATCAAACTCGCTTATGATATCTCGAAGAAGATCGAAGAAGAGATGCAATATCCCGGACACATCAAAGTTACTGTTATTCGTGAAACGAGAGCTGTATCTTATGCCAAATAATCATTAGTTTTTAATTCAAATATAAATCAATTAACCCCTTTGTGATATGATACATTACAAAGGGGTCTTTTATCATGAAAACCACTCTATCTGAAATCGGGGATATCGCCAGTTCTTTTTTTGAATTAATCTATCCTCCAACCTGCGCTGGATGTGGAAACAGTATATCTGGTGAAAAAAATCCAATCTGCTCTAACTGCATGCACCATTTACAAATGATAGAAAAACCAGTCTGCCCCTTATGCGGGGCGCCATTAGCAGCGCCTGCTGATCCAAAATCCCTTAAATGCAAATTTTGCCCCCCCGGCAAACTTTATTTTAATAGAGCCAGATCCGTCTATTCTTACAAAGACAAAACCATCAAAAACCTTATTCATGCGCTGAAATTCAATTATCAACAAAACTTAGCCACCCCTTTATCTCGTATGCTGTATCTTGGTTTCAAAAAGTATTATGATAAAGATATAAACAAGATTGACGCTCTTATTCCTGTTCCTCTTCATAAAAAAAGATTACTGGATAGAGAGTTTAACCAATCCTTATTACTGAGCCGGGAAATTGCGCTGAAAACCGAGATACCCTTGAGGAATGACCTGGCCCAACGCATTCGCCCGACGCCCGCACAGTCTTCTTTAGATACCAAAAGTCGAATGAAGAATTTAGCCAATGCCTTCACTATAAGTCCAAAGGTCAGCGTCGAAGGTTTTACTGTTTTGATTATCGACGATGTAATGACTACCGGAGCAACAATAAATGCCTTGGCTAAAACATTCAAAGACAGGGGCGCCGCAAAAGTTTTCGCCTTAACCCTTGCATTAACTATAGATATGCCTACGAATTGAAAATATCAAAAATCTTGATCTCGAGAATCCATCTAAAATACTATGTTAAACCAATCTTCACGCCTCAATCCTTTGACTTTCACCGTAATCATTACTGGCGACGAAATGCTTTGTGGAAAAAGGCAAGACAGCCATCTGCAATTTATTACAGGAAAACTATCCGTTTTAGGTCTTAAATGCACCCAGTGCATTATCGCCGGAGACAATGATTCCGATCTATCCACTATTATCAAGAATGCCATAAATCAAGCATCCCTGGTCATCATTACCGGAGGACTTGGGCCAACTCTCGATGATATCACCAGAGACGCCATCTCCAATGCTACGGGAATCCCACTCGCAGAGCACCCAGACGCCCGTAAGGAACTGGAACAGCGCTTTCAGTCCATCGGCAGGCCTATGAGCCAAAATAACCTCCTACAGGCGCTAGTTCCCACTAAAGGAACATATCTATCTAATCCCAACGGTACTGCGCCTGGATTGATCTTTGATCTTGAAGATAAAATCATCGCCGCGCTTCCTGGTCCGCCCAGGGAACTTAAGCCGATGATAATAAACCAGTTAATCCCTTTGCTACAAAATCGTTTCGATTTACGTCAAACCTGTTTATCCACCAAACTGCGCTTTTGCTGCGCTGGTGAATCAAATATCGATAGAATTGTCAGAAAAACCTTATCTGAAGAATCAAAGATTAGCGTCTCCTCTTTATCTCAACCGGGCAACGTCGATTTAACCCTCTCCATAATTCCGGAAAATGAGGCCGATAAACAAGAACTGGATCATTGCATCGATCAAATTAAAAATGCCTTAGGTGAATTTATTTACAGTGAAGGAGATAGGACGCTTCCAGAAACCGTTGGGCTTCTTTTAAGAGAAAAAAATGAAACTCTTGCCGTAGCAGAATCCTGCACAGGAGGGCTGCTAGGCGCTCAACTCACCTCGGCGCCTGGTTCTTCAACTTTTTTTTACGGTGGAGCTATAGTTTATTGCAATCTAATTAAAGAAAAAATCTTAGGAATCGATAATAAGATAATAGAGCAACACGGCGCCGTTAGCCGGGAAACTGCTGAAAAAATGGTTGCGGGCGTCTTATCAAAATTCGGAAGCACCTGGGGAATTGCCATAACAGGCATCGCCGGGCCGGATGGTGGAACGCCTGAGAAACCAGTAGGTACAGTTTGGTTATCTATCGGGCGAAATGCGGGGAAAACACATTCCGTCCAATTAAAATTATTTGGTAATAGAGAAGCCGTAAGAAACCAGACTTGTATCTACGCTATGGATCAGCTTAGAAGGATTATGTCTGATTTGAAAATTCATGAATAAATTTTTTTATTGTATTATTGCAAGAATCCCATTTATAGTTAAAATAGAATCAATGCAAAGGCAGTATTTGGGCGGATGTTCTGATTGAAATTGCTATTATTAAAAGCGCTCTAGTACTCTGATCAACTCATTATGTCGGGCGACCTTGTCCCCTCTCCCGCCGGGTGAGGGCAAGGGTAAGGGTGAATTACAGAAAATCACCTGACAAAAGAAACTGGTCGTACTACTAGTTCTCAATTAAAGAGGAAATTGTGGAATTTGTAGATTCATGTAAAAAATTAATTAATGGCTTATTTAATGATAAGCCCAAAATAACCATATCAAATTCCTCCCCGGATAAAATAACTTTTTTAGTAAAACGCACCGTCAAACACAAACTGGAAGAGGGGAAGAGACGTTTGGAAAGCGGGATGGTTGAGGAGGCTATTGAAGAATATTCAGCAGCTGTAGACCTCGATCCTTCGTGCGGCATCAGTCAATTCAACCTCGGTTACGCCTACCATGAAGACGGCCAATATGAACAAGCCCAGGAGCATTATCAAAGAGCTATTGAAATCGAACCCTCCTGCCCTTACTTTATTGAACATTTAGCGCGATTGAACTTTGAAAATCTGGAATATTCTGAAGCAGATAAACTGTTCAAAAGAGCATCAATGATCGGCATGATCCAACCATTGAGCATCGGTCTGTGGGGAAGAGCTCTTTTTGAACAGAAAAGATATGAAGAATCTATCGAAGCTTTTCAACTTCTCATCAATAACGAAAAACAAAATTCCATTAAGATCGGAGCGCGCTATTGGCAAACTCTGGGCAACATCCGCCTGGGCAGAATGGCGGAAGCAAGAAAAATTACCGAGCAAATGCTTAGAAAAAAAGTCTCCGATTACAAAATCATATATAATTTAGGAGAAGCATTTATTGAATGCAGATGCCTTGACCTCGCCAGAAAAATCTTTGAAAAAATCGCCATAGCTCATGAAGAATTTCTTATTGCGAGACTTCGATTAGAAGACATTCGTTCCCTGGAAAAAGAAATCGAAGAAATGCTTCCCGGACTCTTCGAGGGCGAAGAAGATAAACTGCTTTACAGAATTCACGCTTTAAGCGAAGTCGGAGACGAACGCGTTTCGAAAGCATTAATAGCCATGGTTCGATCCAGTTCCGCTTTGGTAAGAGAAGGCGTGATAAGATACCAAACTCAATATGGTTACAACATCCCTAATGATTTGCTGCCTTTGCTGTGTGATGGGACTGATTTTGTCAGAGACGCTGTTTTTGAATATTTTTCGAAACTGGGCAATCCCAAATACTTAAACCAGATGAGAAGCGGCTTGCAGGATAATCATATCGAAATCAGAAGAAAATGCGTCTCTTTCTTAGGCCGTTTTTCTTCTATCGAAGCTTTGCCTGAATTAGAAATGCTCTCTACTGATATAAAGAATAAAGGCATTTACCCCGAAATCAGAACAGCCATAAGTCAAATTAAACAACGCTATCAAAAGAATATTGACGCCATGATAGTGTCCTGCGCCTCTCCTGATAATCACCGGAATACTTCCAGAAAAAAGAGACGGAATTTCTGGATTTCAATTTTAGTCCAAGGGGCGCTTATCGCCTACTTTGTTTATGTTTTATTAACTAGATGGTAACCTTTTATTGCATAGCATTATTGTCTGTATAAATTGAAAATGGGCGGTGGAAATTAATCCACCGCCCGATTTATTACTACATATTCAGTATATTAAATTAATTAAAACAGTGACCATTCGGATACTGCAACTGGCGGAGCGCCAATTGTAAGCTGAACATCAGTAAAGGTTCCTATACTAACGGAACCAGCTTCATGAGCTGTAACTACGCAGCCAATGAGATATTTGTTATCCGCATTTCCTAAGATGATGTCTTGGGTATTAAGAGCTTCAACCTTTTCACCAGTAGAAGCATCATAATAGGAGAAGATTACCGAATCGCCAACTTTAGCAATTTCAATTACGCCATTCTGCTGACCTTCGTCAGTTCCACCATAGACCAAAGTTGCATCTTCACCCCAGGCTGCGGCAGCGCCATTCTCATTACGCCATTGAGGCGAATAATCACGGCCATCAGATCGAATCATGGCAAAGCCCATGGCTGCGTCCGTCCATAGTTCATCGCGAACCATAAGACCGGCTTTAGCCCAGGTAGAACTGGATGAACCATTCTCTAGAACAACATTGGCTTTCAAATAAGCATCTTCATCTGCAGAAACTTCTTTGTATAAGAAATGACAACTATCCGCCGCATCCCAGATATCTCTTCCACTACCCATAACAACATAAGTACCAGAAACAGCATCATAACGCGCATCACCTTCGACGCCCAGATTTTCTTCGGTATCAAAGATATCTTCGTGAGCATCAAAGAGACCCAAATCAGAACCAGCCGGAGGAATAGTAGAAACACTGATCGGTCCACCAGTCGGAAATACATCCGAACCAGTATCAACCGAACCGACAAAAGCTCCTGCCCCGATAAAACCAGCTGGCGATGCGAGATCATAGGTCATTTTAGCTTCAGCGCCAGTCGCGCCAGGAATCGACCAAGTGATTACATTACCTACTAATTCAGCTGCGCCCGGGCTTACTGATAGGTTAGACAATGGCCAGCCTTCAGGAACAACTTCTTTAACTGTTACATCAGCGGTTTTACCTTTTTCAATCTCAACCGCAACTTCAACCGCAACTGAGTCGCCAATATCAATCGCTATATTATCGGTTTTGCGTGTGATAGTAGCGCCAACCGAAATGGCTTCGATTGTTACGTTGCTAAAAAAAGCGCGTTCAAGATTTGCGGTGTCGTGAGCCGTAACGGCAAGACCCACAAAAAGGGTATCAGCCATATCAACAATCGTTGTTGAACCCAAACTGACGAATTCACCTGTTTCCGTACCACGGAACATGGAGAAAGTGTCACCAGATCGAACCAGCTGAATTGTATCTGTTTGACCAGCGGCTTTTGCAATCTGGCTAACATCCAGGGAAGCGGCGTCTGCTTCTGCGCGATAATCCAAAACGCCTAGTAGGTCTCTTCGCAACAGAGCGAAAGCATGACGTGAACCATTACTCTCAGCATCTTCGCGAGCCATGAGACCCATTTTTTTCCATTCATTTCCATCTACCGGGCCGCCGCCGGGAATTTCCTGATCACCCCACGCAACATCAGCGGTCATAATGAAAGAGCCTTCAACTTCTTTGTAAACAAAGAAGAAATTATCGGCTGCATCCCAAATATCAGAACCGGAACCAAGCACTTCATAAGCGCCATCAGCATAACTATTGTATTCTGGATCGGCCCAATCATTTCCATACGAGGCTTGATTGGTGAAATCACCCAAAGGTGCATCTTCGAAAATATACTGGCTAAAACTCATTGGACTTACGCATAGCATAAGACCGAATACAAGAACAAAACTTTTTTTCATACTAACAACCTCCAAAAATTAAATATCCTTAAACCAAGAATAATATGACGCCTTAAGTAGGTATTTGTCAATACGTATAATTTAGTATTTAACAAATCGTTGCATTTTGCCCTTCAAATAAAATAAATTTTTGCACAAAATTAGGGGTTTCCACGTCGCCGAAGCGGCGCAAAAACCCCTATATTTCAGTCTTTAAAAGACTAAAAGATTAATACATTAATCTAAATCCTAATGAAGCATCCAGTCCTTCACTCCAACAATGCTTCCTTCCAATTGTGGATTTTTGAAGACGCCCTGCGAAGTTGAACCGGCTTCGTGAGAAGTAACCGCAACGCCAACGTAAACTGGATCGTTCATGATTACTTCATACTCAGAGTGAACCCAGATTTCGCCATCATATTCATAAGAGGCCATGAAGTAGTCGCCTTCGCGCTGGATCATGATCTTTCCACCATGTGACACTTCTTCGTATGTGGGATTTTCTATACCGTCTGCTGCTGCATCCCAATTGGGATTCCATACAACTGGAGCGGCAGTCAGCTCATCCCAAGCAGCGCCGGCGCCATTTGATTCACGCCACTGTATCATAAATGCCTGGTCGGAACTACGAAGAGCGGCAGATGCAAACGCGGAAGGCGCCGTCAGATCCTGACGAACCATGACCCCGATTTTCTGCCATGTATTGGAACTGGGTTTAGGACCCCAAGAGCCGATGTAAGGTTCTTCGATGCTCATGGTGAAGTCGCCTTCGGTCTTGAGCCATAGGTAATGGAAATCATCCGCGGCGTCCCAAATATCATGACCGCTTCCGATAACTTTCCAGGTGTCTCCTTCTCTAATGACGCCGCCATCAGCGCCCGGGGCGCCGATATCCTGATGACCTTGGAAAATCCCCAAATCATCTGGATCCATATCCATGAATGTCAATACCACGTCACCTATGGAACCTGAGCGACCGCCGCCATCATAAGTTCCGGAAAGAACTCCGGATTCCGGCGCCGTGGCGGAAACATTCAGATCGTACTTAAGCGTCTGGATGCCAGGAGCTCCTGAAATCTTCCAGGTGATCTTGTCGCCATCATCTGTGGCTTGACCTGCGCTGGCATTGATATTCGCAACTGTTGAACCTTCGGGATAATCTTCAACGAAGGTTAACTCGTCAGTCACGCTATCACGGATTTCGGCTTCTAGGACAACAAGACTGGCTTGTCCCGGTCCAACCGCTGTAGCCGAAATTGAGCGGGAAACGCCATAAGGATATTCAATGATTTCGACGTTTTTGTACTCGCCAATGCTGTAGAGGCCGTCACTATGAGAAGTTGTGGCCAAACCAACATATACAGGATCTTCGAAATCGGGAATGTTTATGCTATGAAGAAATACCCTCTCAGTCGTCTCATCATCAATGTAGTAGAAATTGAGGGTTTTCCCAAAACGTTCCAGTTCGATATCGCCTCCCTGGATATATTCGCCTTCAATACCACCAATGATTTTCGAATCATCCGAAGCGCCGCTGCCGCCCTGAGTGGCTCGCCACTGCGGACCTAAATCATTGCCTTGCGCACGAATCATGGCGAATCCATGAGATGAGCCGGCGGTGAGGTTGTTGCGAACCATCAGACCAGCTTTCGCCCATGTTGGTTCACCAGCTTCAGGTAAACAGTAAACATTGGCTTTGATCGTAAAAGGACCAGTCATTTCGTTATAAACGAAAAAGAACTCATCAGCAGTATTCCAAATATCGGCGCCGCTGGCTTGAACTACATACATATCCTCGGCTTCGTCAAATTCAACAGAGCCAGCAGCGTCAACTGCGCCTATGTCCCCTTGGTTTTCAAATATCCCTACTTGCCCAAAGCAGAGTGGACTTATGCATAGCAAAAGTCCGGCTAGTAAAACAAAGCTTTTCTTCATAATCACAACCTCCAAAAATATAATAGAATAATCCATTCAATAATATGCCATAAGAACTCTAGATTTGTCAACAGTTTTTAATCAATTTGAACCAGCATTTGCTATAAAAAAAACATGGATTCAATTAATTAGAATCCATGTTTTTGTTTTGTTCTATCAAACTTTTATGGCAGAATACAATAAATATTCACTCGGCTTAAAACATATTTACTACGACACAAATCTAATAAAACAAATGCCTTAAGATATTAATTCCACAGTAAAAAACCGAATGACATTTCAAATTATTCTTCACTTGATTTCGAATCAGCGCCGGTTTCAAAATAAGACCGCACCTGGTTGCGAATGGGCAAAGGAACGCGTTCTTTGGTTAAAGCTTCTTCTGATTCCTGGTTGTATTCAAAAATAGCTGAATCATTAACCATAATGGTCGATTGTCCCTTCACTGCGGCGCCATCAACCGGAAGAATGGCTTGTATCGGCGCATTGCCGAACATACTTTTAAGTTTATCCGGAGACATCTGGGTAGTTGTTTCTGCGAATGGCGCTTTTCCTCCACGCCCGATCCCGGGTCCTCCCATTCCATTGCCTTGATTTCTGCTGAATCCAGGTTTCCAGGGATTCGTCCCTCCCTTGCCAAAGCCCTTGCCATTACCTGAACAGTTTCCATTGCAACAGCCTTCTCCCTCACCAAAGCATTTACCGCATTTTTCACACTTTTCGCCGAATTTGCCCGCCAAAGCAAATTTGCAGTCTTTCAGGTCTTTTAATGAATCTTCGAGCAGTTTCATCTGCTCCATCAGGTCTTTCATGTCCTGCATACTCATTTCAGCAATTTGCAGAGGTTTAAGGGCGCCATCCAAATCGCTGGATAATAACATTTGTCCTGCGTTGTCCAACGCTTTCACCATAGGTAAATCCATATTCATGAGTGAAGCCATTTTACTGAGTTCGCTTGAGAGTTGTTTCAAACCTTTGGGATCGATATTACCCAGTTTGATCTGTTTTTGCAGTTTATTGAGAGCTTTAGCCGCCTTCTCAAAATCATTCTCTTTCATAGCTTCAGCCAGATCATTGGTCATTTTGGGCTTTAAACCTGAATTAAGCGGTTCGCTCATATTGGGTTTCATGCCTTCAAGTTGCTCTTTACGTTTTTCCCATTCTTTTTCGAGAGAAGACAGTTTCGCCAAAGCGTCTCTTTTTTCGATTTTCCCTTTTGAAAGGTCGGCGGAAAGATTCTTTATCTCTTTTGACAATTCCGATGCGATTTTGGTCTCTTTATCCTTCACTTTTTTATCAAGGATCAACCGACGCTGCATGAGTTTTTGCAGATGCTTCTTAACTGCTTTGTGTTCAAGGTCTTGCGCTATGGCTTGCTTACCGCCATAGGTAAGGTAATTCCACTGTGGAATTACAAAAATGGTCAGGATCAAAACCAGAACCGGAATCCAAATCCACCGGAATTCACCAGGATTGGTGAGAGGAAAGGCTTTGGTCAATTTTAAACGATCCGCAGCGTATAATGCATCATTCAATATGGCGTCATTCCATTCAGATGCTCCTGCAGAACTTTCATCATTTTTAGATAATTCCAAAGCTGAAGAAATTTTTTCTTTCAAATGAAGATGTTTATCCGCCAACATCGCCGTTGTTTTCAGGTCACTTCTGCGCAGCCACGCAATTAGCATGGCGCAGGGAAGCGCTAAACCAATTAAAGAAGCGGGAATTATGTATAAATACTTGTCTAAAGAATAGGGTAGAAATTTTATTACGCCAACGCTAATGCAGGATAAGACTAGCGCAATAAAGAGCGCCCTCATCAGATAAAAATAAAAGGATAGACCACAGTGGCGGATATGGGCATTTCTCACTCGGATATATAGGTTTTTATACGCTTTTTCTTGCGTCATCGGCTTATCTCCAGAAATAAAGGTTGATGTAACAATTACTAGAAAATTGCATGCGGTTGTGAGCCATTCAAATACACGCTAAATAATGACTTTACAACGGATAACATAAGTTATTCGAATGGTTTACTGATCCCGGTTTCCAGAAAACCGGTTCTAAATTTTATAAATATCATCATAACGCAATCTATCTAATAACGTTTTACATCAAGATTTGTTTCGTTTATTCATTTGTCTTCAAGATTAATTTAAATTGGATAGGAGTTTCGCCTTCTCCAATTTCTAATTCATAAACGAATTTTTTATGCTGAAAAGTAACTACATGCCGAAAATCAAGGAATCGGTATCGCAGGGCATTTGCCGGAATTCTCCACTCGCCCTTTTTTGGACGTATCAATTTTTCTTCGCCATTGGCATCGACTGACGCCGCATAAGAATTCCGGTTTATACTTAAAATCTCATCTGCGATATCCTTATGTTTTATTATTTCGAAGATGAAAACGACGGATTTATCCGTGACATCATCAAAAAGCAGCGCCCTCATATCCTCCGGGAGGATTATAACATTGTCGCCTTCAGATAGTTTCAACGGCTTATCTTCTGGAAGGATAGCGGTAGCTTTGAAATGCTCTACCTGCATTTTCGTCAATTCCTCGCCCGTTAAACCATCTTTCAGGTATTCCTTAACATCAGAGAGAGGCATATAAAAAGCATATGCATTAATCGTAAAGGGAAGTTCTTCTTGAGCATAAGAATCTGAAACCGCAAAAGCGCATAATAAACATAATCCACACATAAAACATGAAACTCTGTTCCATTTGATCGTGCACATAATCCTGCTCCTTTTCATATTCTCTACCACCCGGCAGTAGAGTCTTCTGGAATTTGCCAAGCGCCAAATATGACTCAAATTTCCATGATAAAATCTGTGATCCGATAAATATAGTTTAATCGGATATATTATACTCAATAAATGACTATTATTTCTACTAATACTCTTACCAATCATAAAATTCGTTTAACGCAAAGCATTTAGAGTAGTTTTCATAATAATGTTCTGATTGGAGATTCGAAAAAGCCAGAAAAGAATGGCTTTTTCGAAGACTAAAGGTGATAATAAACGAACATAATTTTGATACTCGCTCTAGAAAGTATTAAAGCACATAAGTATAGAATTACCACAAAAGGAACCATAATAATGTCAGACCATCCAACTATAAATGATATCGGAGAATTCAAACTACATCAGATAATTAAGGATATTCTGCCTAATTCTTCAAAAAACATCCTGGTTGGCATTGGCGATGACGCCGCAGTAATTCAACCACTGCATAGTCCTATGGTGCTGACCAAAGACGCAATGGTTGAGGGAGTGCATTTTTTATCCCAATGGACTACAGCGGCGGATCTGGCCTATAAATCCTTGGCGTCCAATATCAGTGATTTGGCCGCCAAAGGCGCACAACCGGCATTTGGATTAATCGCCTTAGGTCTTCCCGGCAATACGGAAATTCGCTGGATCGAAGAGTTCTACCAAACCCTGGCCAAACAGAAAAATGTATGGGGTTTGGAGATTATCGGGGGAGACACCATCCAATCACCTCAATTAATGATATCAATTACAGCAATAGGTTATCAACAAATCCAGAAACCCATCCGCATTAATACAGCTCAGCCAGGCGACTGGATATTTATTACAGGAACGGTAGGAGACGCCGCCGCCGGGCTTGAAATTCTACAAGACCAGAACAAATCAGAAAAAGATTTAGAAGACGCCTTTCTAATCCAACGTTTACTACGACCGACGCCCCGCTTAAAAGAGGCGCTCCAATTAATTAAACTAGCCATCCCGTCATCCATGACCGATATCAGCGATGGTTTAGCCAGAGACCTTCCCAAGATATGTAAAGCAAGTGGAACCGGAGCAGCGATAATTGCCGCCAGCATTCCTTGCAGTAAAGAGTTAAGAGAATACGCCTGTGATCCCATTTCTTATGCCTGGAAAGGGGGCGAAGATTACGAACTTTTATTTACATTGCCCGAAGATCAAGCCAAACAACTTCTAGAAACATGGGATAAAGAAGATTGCCAAATAACAAATATCGGTTTAATCACATCCACCAGCGATTCAATTCAATTAATCGGAAGAGGAGATATTCAAAATTCAGGCTTTGATCATTTCCAACAAAGATGAAACGCTTTACCCAATTGAAGATAAAATCAATTACTTAAGATAGACAATGATGAACGGATAATCACTTCACAGGGTAAAGATAATGATTGGGATTGATTATGATTAATAATTTCATGCAATAAAGTAATCGCTTTACGGCCTGTTTCATATAACGGTCTCCGCAATGTCGTTAAACCTGAATGTTCAACATACGGAAGATCATCAACGCCCGTAACTGAGATTTTTTCAGCTGTGGCAGACGGTATATTTCTTAAAAGCCCGATAAGATGCAAAGCGAAATTGTCGTGTAAAGTCATAAAAACTGTAGGTTTATAATGATTGATAATGATCTTGAGATGTTGAACCAAATCATCAAAACTTTGCTTCTCTGATAAAGAAATTATCTCAGCAACATCAATGTTATTTTGCGCTATGGCATTCTTAAACCCTTCTATCGCATCGACGGAGGTTATAAGGTCTTCATCTTTGCAAATCAGAATAATTCTACGATGACCCCACCGAATGACAACATTTGTTAAATCTGACATACCCTCAGATATATTCGACTTAATGGTTGGCGCTTCTTCCATCCCAACCATTGAATTTCCAATGCATACCGTTGGAATAGAATACTGTTTTAATAATTTAAAGCAGTCCTTATGGCGGCTAGAGTTCTCTAGATTTCCTGATGGAGCAATAATCAATCCAGCGGCCTTGAAAGAAACAATACGTTTTACAAAAGAATAGGCTTTTTCATCATTATCGTAGACATTGCATAACAAAATACCATAACCTAAAGAACGCGCTTGATCTTCTATCGCATGAAGAATTACATGGAAAACGCCTCTGTCGGTATATGGCAGCATTACTCCTATTATTGGCAATTGGGGGATAGGATGAGTTACAAATGTACCTTTACCTTGGATGCGCTTTAAATATCCCTCCTGCACTAATTCTTGCAGAGCGCGAATAACGGTCATCTTGCTTGCGCCAAAGCGATCAATTAACGTTTCTTCAGAAGGAAGCTTTTGACCTTCTTTTATATAGCCTTCATTAATCTCTTCACGCAACGATTCTTTTATCTGGACATACTTCGGCAAACGTTCAAATAAATCCGGCATAATAGCCCATCCCTAACAAGGCATATAATGCTGGGTTATAAAAAAAGAGATGTGAAAAATAACTATCTCCAATTCCCAACAAATAAGTTAAAAACAACTGCCAGAAAAACCAATAAAATAATATTTAATCTAACAGAATCAACAGATTTATTCTATTAACCGACTTTTGCTGTAAGCATCAGACATCACACAATTTAAAGTATAGATAGTATATATGCATAATATAATATACAAATACTATATTATCATAATTATAAATAAACTTTTGCTTATCCGATTTTTTCCCAAAAAAAATCAAGCCGACTCAAAATCATGATAGGTCATTATACAAAGCCTTGTATTTATAAATAAGGACTAGCGCAGGAATATTATTCTTTTTTCATCGCATCTATTTCGCGGATTTTGGGTATCAAAGTACTCAGATAATCATAAGCGGATATAAGCGTTACGGTACAGGCGACGCCCATAAGAATATTAGCAATTAAATACAAATATTGCTCAACGATAGGAAAATGAATCGCGATAATTCTTAATAAAAGTATTATTATTATTACTGTAGCCTGAATTATGGCTTTAATTTTACCGCTGGTACGCGCGGCTACAACAATGCCTTTATAAGCGCTAACGGTGCGAAGCGTGGCAATAATTGAATCTCTATAGAGGATGGGCAAAACCAATAATAAGGTTACTTGCTGTTCTACAGCCAGGCAAAGAAAAATCGTATCGCGGTAGATGCTATCCGCCATGGGATCTAGAATTTTCCCGAAATCCGTTACCTGGCCTCTTTTACGGGCCATATAACCATCGAATAAATCGGTTAATTCTGAAATTATAACAATTAACAGTACAAAGTAACGCGATAATTCCCCATCATTGAGAAAGAGAATCGCAAGAACAGGGGTTAAAACCAAACGTATTGATGTTAGAAAGTTTGGTAAATTCATCATTTATCAATAATCTCCACTCATTGCTCTCAACAGGTTATGTTGAAGAACCATTCGTTTGCTGGGCCGCCTGATAGCCATAATGCACTAGCGCCAGAATTGTAGTGATCGCCGTCAGATAATTAAATCCGATTAAAGTAAAATTACTCGGAATCAACACGATAAGACAGACTGTTCCATACTGAAGTACAGTAGCCAGTTTACCGAAAACCGAAGTATTTACTTCTACTTTATGATATAACATGGCGAGCATACACCAACCAATGCTTACCAAAATATCCTTGGTTACAACGATTATAGTCAGCCAAACAGGAATTTGATCATAAACAGTAAGAAGAATAAATGAAGCCGTAACGAATAATTTATCCGCCATTGGATCTAGAACGCTGCCCAAGGACGTAACTTCACACCTTCTTCGCGCCAGATAACCGTCTAGAAAATCACTGGCAACAATAAAAATCAGGATAACACGCGTCCACGTTAGCATCCCAGACAAACCCGCCAGATGATAATACATCACCAGAAAAAAAGTGGGGACTAAAAGAAGGCGGGACATGGTGAGCAGGTTCGGAATATTCATCATAAATAATCAAACAATCTGAACATAATCCTTTAGATAGGTTTATATTATAACGTTCATGTTTTTTTATAAAACCACTGTATAAGTTGGATTACTATACCTTTTCCTATACCTCTTTCATACCCATCCCCAGTCGTTAACTATTAGAAAAAAGCCTGGAGTTCTTTTACTACCGCTTTTTACATATAGAACCAAATTGTATTTTCCAGTAGAATAATATTATTCAAAAATCTTCAGCTCCTTGATTTTAGCGTCACTTATAGCCATCCTAATCGTTGCATAGTAAACGAAAAAGATGGCAACTAGAAACGGATCGTATCTATGTATTCAAAGATTATTAAACACTTCGCTAAATTGAAATTCTTGTGCAGCGGACTATCAATACTATTTTTGGTCTGGTTTTCCTGCCATTTATTTATACGCAGTTGCGGGGGCCCATTCCCTGATCGTACGCGGGGACCTCTAGCTAAATATCGTTATTATAAATTAGCAGAGTTCCCTGAATGGGAGAATGTGATAAGCGCTGATCCCAAAACTGGCAACACTTCAATAGAAGAATTTATGAAGAAAAATCCCATTTCACCTCTTGATTTTGGTAAAAAATCAAAAAAAGTGGATATTTCTTCAACTCCCATCCCAGATAAATCTAAAGAGACAAATAAATGACAAATATTTTTGAAGCCAAGAACCAGATCGTCGAAATCGGTCGCCGCATGTGGACCAAAGAATGGGTCGCCGCCAACGATGGCAACATATCATGCAGAATTTCCGATAATGAGTTTGTCTGCACTCCTACCGGCGTCAGCAAAGGATTCATGGAAGTAAGCGATTTAATCATAGTAGATAGAGAAGGCCGCAAACGATCCGGCGGCCCGTTGAATCCTTCTTCTGAGATGAAAATGCACTTATTTGTTTATAATGAGTGTCCTGAAGTTAATGCGGTTTGTCATGCGCATCCCCCTATTGCTACAGCCTTTTCGGTAGCGGGAATATCATTGGATCAATGCCTTTTACCTGAAGTAGTGCTGGCCATGGGCCAGATTCCATGCGTGCCTTATGGCTTGCCATCCACTGATGAAATCCCACAATCCATAGCCCCGCACCTCAAAGATAGCACCGCAGTGCTGCTAGCAAACCACGGCGCTCTCTCCTGGGGAAACAGTATTACTCAAGCATATTACCGCATGGAAACTATGGAGCATTTCGCCAAGATTTTACTGGCGTCAGTCCAACTGGGTCAAATAAATCTCTTCTCACAAGATCAGGTCGAACGCCTGGAATCAATGAGAGGCTACTATGGCATATCAAATGGAGTGGGAGGATGCAATATTCACAACACAACCATTCCAGGTCAAGCTAAAACTGGCTCTGTTAGAGACATAAACGACTAATATTTCTAGATTTATTTATAATTCTGACTGTTCAGGTTCTACTAAAAAAGCCCACTTAATGTGGGCTTTTTATATGCAGGTTTGTGTTTAAACTGGATATCAACAGGAACTGTCGCCGGGTAAGCGTTCTGATTTCAACTCGCGCATCATCAGGCGCTCCACAGCTTCTTTCGGATCGCCATTTTCCCATACGATAGAATAAACTTCCTCAGATATTGGAAGGTCCTGTTTTATTCTATTCTTGAGGTCCGGCATCGCCCGAACGGCGGTTCGCCCTTCGACAACCATACCGACTTCTTCTTCTGCATCTTCAGTGCTGTAACCTTTCGCGAGCAACTCTCCAAATTTGCGGTTCCGGCTATGCTGGCTTGTACAGGTAACTACCAGGTCGCCCAATCCCGAAAGACCGCTGAATGTCTCTAATTTGGCGCCCAGGCAACGACCGGCGATGCTCATTTCATAAAGACCGCGAGATATCAACGCGGCTCTGGCATTGTCGCCAAATCCCAACCCATCAGAAATACCTACCGCCACAGCCATTATGTTCTTCATGGCGGCGCCGATTTCCACGCCTAGCCGGTCATTATTGGTATAAACCCGGAATCGCGGCGTCTGGAAAGCATCTTGCACTTTCTCAGCAATGGATTCTTCATCATTCGCCGTAACTATGGCGGTCGGCAATCCCCGTGCGACTTCTTCCGCATGGCTCGGACCAGACAAGGCAGCCACAGCCTTAACCTGAGAATCCGGTTTCATCCAGATAGATTGCAGTATCTCGCTCATCGTCAATAATGAACCGGTTTCAAGACCTTTGGTCGCATTAACCACAATTTTAGGTTTACCGACTATTCTATCGGCCATGGATTGCGCGAAATTTCGCAGGAATTTTGAAGGAACCGCCACCACCAAAATTTCAGCATCAGACATAAAAGAACTGGCGTCAGTTGTAACGGTGATCTCCTTGGGAATGGTAATATCCGGTAATTTATGAATTAAACGACGGGTTTTTGCTATTTTATCGGCTTCATCCTCATCATTAGACCACATAAAGACCTCATGGCCTTTACCGCATAATACCATAGAGAGGGCGGCGCCCCACGAACCTGCGCCAAATACTCCAATTTTCATAATTATAAACCAACTTTATCTCGACAATCGTTCTATGAAGAACGTTATTATACCAACCAGCCTAATTATAGAACGATTCTTATTGTCCCATAACTTGGACGACAATATCGCGTTGGCGGGATGGGACGTCGCAATCTATCAATATTACCTGCTGCCATGTACCAAGCGTCATTTTTCCATCAACAAATGGAATCGTAAGAGAAGGGCCGATGAAAGTCGCCCGGACATGGGAATGACCATTGCCATCATGCCATGTTAAATCATGATGATATGTATCGCCGGAAGGCGCGATAGCCTCTAACCTCTCAGGAATATCTTTAAGCAACCCCGGTTCAAATTCAATAGTACTAATACCCGCCGTCGCTCCCGGAGCAAAAACGGTCACTTGCCCTTCTTTTAATCCACTGCGATTGAGAATTTGTACTATTCCAGGAGTTAAATCAACGATATCTGTGTTGGCTTTGGTTGAAACGCTAATATGATCTGTTCTAATTTCCATAAATAACTCCTGATAATTCAATATGTAGTATTAAAATCTTTATGCGCCCCAATGGCGGGAGACCAATTCACATTAACCGATGATACATGAGATAAAGCAGGCCCTTGTTCGACTTTTTTGATAAATGCCAGCAGCGTGGATTCTTCTCCCTCAGCAAAAATCTCGACCCGCCCATCTCCCATATTGCGTACTTGACCTGTTAAATCCATTGAGCGGGCTATGCGTTGAACAAAATAGCGGAAACCAACGCCCTGGACTCTGCCGCTCACAAGAACATGAATTTGTTTCTTCTCACTCATCTGGACTCACTCCCCAAATATTCCATATATGACTCAAACCAATCCCACCCAAGGCGCAAATCCAAGGCATGATTGGAAGACTAAATCTAATGCATGAATAAGACAGAGTATAGATTGCGCAGTAATAAAAGATTACAAATAAGGGCAATCCAGCTCCACGATATCGCACACCAGCTTTGTATAATCCAAAAAGCGCGAAGAGTAAATAGAGACTTTGTAAAGGAAATGTAATATTAAGCAATCGACCAGAAGCGGGAACATACCAAAAACGGATGAATTTTTTGGCAAACAGTATTACCGCTCCACCTGGATTGGCCATTATTTGCTCTATGCCTTTGCGGAAAAGCAATTTGTTCGCAGCCAGTGGATGATCGCTGGTCTCTCTGGCAATGCGCTGATATTCACGCCATTGCGCCATCCATTGCGCCTGTTTAGGGCCTTCCCAGCAACCATCAACTTCCTGATTATTGCCCAACCAGAATTCCTTGCCGCCTCTGCTATCAAAAAGAAAGAAATAGCCAGTAAGCGCATGATTGCGAAATCCCCACCCCACGCAAATAATAATAAACGGGATCATAAGCGCTGATCCAAGACGAAGAGCCGTCTTCCAAGGGTGAGATATAAACAGATATAAGGTAAAGAAAACCGGTATCAATTGCAGAGCCGGACTGATAAAAACCAATATGGCCGATATTAAGGATAGATAGATTGCATCAATGATGTTGCGGCTCCTGAGCATCCTGGCCGCTCCTAACAGCCAAAAGGCTAAAGCGGCGCCTTGGATCAATTCCGTATTCATCAGGGGTAAGCGATAGAGCGCAAGAGGATAAATCGCATAAAGCAGCGCTGATAAAATAGCTGCGCGTTCATTGAAGCAACGCCGCATAAAGAGAAAGACGCAACATATAGTGCATAGGTCTAATACGCAATGCCAGATACGTATGGATAAAAGTTGTGCTGCGCTTGGCAAAAAACTGAACAAGGAGAGCAGGGACGGATAGAGAGGCATACGTTTAATATGATCTCCACTATCCAGAAACACTCCGTTGCGGATATATTTCGCAGATTTTATATAGCCATCCGCATCAACGAATGGGTACAAATCTCCTAAAAAAGGGATAAGGAATATCCAAAGTAATCGAACCAATAATGCGAAAAGAAGTATATATAGCAGACGTTTGGACATTAAGATCATCCGGCGGCTTTGTTAGAGTGGTTTATATACACTACATCGAACACTTTTCGTCCTAGTTTCTAGCCCGTGGGAAATGTCATGAACTCAAGTCCTTAAAAATCCCCCTCACCCTAACCCTCTCCTGGCGGGAGAGGGGACAATATGGTTAACTTAATGCATATTCCAAAGGGATAGGGTACCTGATTACCCGACATGGCTGGAAAGTGTAAAGTTCTCGATTTATCTATCAAAAAGATTATATTTTATGATACACCAAATAGCGGAGAAACCATCTTTCCAAGTGATTTTTTTGCCTTCTGAATAATCACGGCCATAATAGGAAATAGGCACTTCATATACTCTACAGCCTAATCTGGCAATCTTCGCGGTTAATTCAGGTTCCACGCCAAATCGATTAGACTGAATATCCATTTGTTTAATAATAGTAGACCGAAAGGCTTTATAGCATGTTTCCATATCAGACAAATTGAGGTTTGTCAGCATATTAGAGACAAGGGTAAGCATTTTATTCGCCAGATAATGCCAGAAGAAAAGAACTCTTTGCTCCGCACCCCTGAAACGCGAACCGTAAACAACATCCGCTTTATCTTCCAGAATGGGTTTTATCAACCGGGAATATTCCTGCGGATTGTATTCCAAATCAGCATCCTGGACGATGGCGATATCACCAGAAATATGAGAGATGGCGGTTCGAATTGCCGCCCCTTTTCCTTGGTTAGTATCATGTAGGATTATCTTTATTTTATCATTTTTGATCTTCCCCAGAATTTCCCTTGTTCCATCTTGGGAACAATCATCAACAATGATTAATTCTTTATCAGTAGGTTCACGAAGAACTTGATCAATAATTTTCTCTATTGTTGTTTCTTCATTAAATACTGGCATGATCACCGATAAAAGCATAAATGACACCTCAGCTCGAATTGAACGACGGAATTAAACGAATTATAAAGAACTCATTGATCCATGCAAGGATTACAGCAACGATTGAAATTCTATGAACAAACGCGGAAAAGTTACAAACTGTTTTTAACCACCCTAACCGGCAGTGGAGTATGGCAAGGTCATAGTAAATGTGGCGCCGCTTGGACCATTTTTCGTAACCCGTAAGGCGCCCTGGTGTTCTTCAACAATACGTAGCGTCATAGGCAGCCCCAATCCCACGCCTTCCGGTTTATTGGAACGAAATGCCTTGAAGATATCCTTAACGATATCAGCAGGAATCCCCGGCCCGCAATCCTCAATATCTAGAGCCAGCATGCCGTCATCCTTATATAATATCATACGTATGACGCCCTCTTCAGGCACCACATCCAAAGCATTTAATAATAAATTAAGCATTGCCTGTTCAATTCGCTCACGGTCAATCGGAATGGAAGTATTCTCTGTCAATATTTTTTTACTGATTGTGACGCGCTGTTTGTTGATCCTATGCTTCAATAAACGGAGGACGCGATCAATCAGTTCTTCGATGTTGATCTGCCGCCGCTCCAGGGGACGAGTCTTGGCAAGGCTTAGCAAATCGCCTACCAAAGAGTTTAAGTCGCTGATTTTCTGCGCGATAACATCAACATCCTGTTGGAAATCCTCCTCAACTGGCGGTGATGATTTCCATGAATGAATCAGCATATTAATAACCGCCAGTGGATTACGGATTTCATGAGCCAAACCGGCGGCCAGTTCGCCCAGAGTCGCCCGTTTGGCCGATTCCTGCAAGCGCTCTTCCATATCCATATTTTGCTCATGCACCCTGACATTAGTGATGGCAATAGCGGCATGATCCGCGAAGGTCTGAAGCAACTCCATCTCCGAACGCTGCCAGCGGCGTTGAGTGGCTGAATAAATATTGAGAACGCCCAGGACTTGATTCTTAAATGAAATAGGCGCCGCCAGAAGAGAACATACGCCTTCGTTTCTGGCCTGCTCTTTGTGAAGATACAAAGGTTCATCAAAAACATCTATTATCTGCAAAATGCGATTTTCACGGACTACGGTTCCCAGAATCGCTCCGTCCAGAGGAAGATTCGGCTTATCCAGATAATCCAGACTGCAACCATAAGCGGTAACCATCTCTAATTCTCTCCGTTTTTGATTGACTAACATCAACGAACTCATCTTGGCCCGGAATAAGACGGTTCCCTGTTCAACTACATTTAGCAAAACGCGATCCAAATCAAGTGAAGATGATATTTCGCCGGCGATATGAAGCAGCGCGGGAAGGGGACGGGATTGTTCAGCGACCAGGAATTCGATTAAACCAGAGAATAAATCACTAGAGAAATCATTAACTACATTCATGAGAGACTGAAGATCATCAGGCGATTGCCCCACATAAGAGTGAACAATCAAGCCAAACACATTATCGCCGCTGAGTATTGGAACCGCGATAACCTCTTCCTGCCCGCCTGTAATAGAACTTCCTTCTAGAATAAAAGCTTTTCGGGCATGTTTTATACTGAAAATAATCTCTGTATCAGAACAATAATTGCGCCAATAACGCTTCGGAAGATGTTCCTTGCCGAATGTTGAGCATAATAACAGGCTGGAGTAGTTCGCGTTGAGATAATACAACGCAGATTGATCCGCTTTGCTTTCAGAATGTATTTTTAACAACGATTGTTCAGGAGAAAGAGAAATATCCATTATTTTTTTATTATATTTTTTAGCTTTTTTTCGAAATTGAATTATGCTTTTCAGCGTATATCAATAATAGAATATAGTAAAGAAAATCTAACCGGCCAAAATTTTCTCAACATATCGCCGTAACCCAGTACAGCGCAATAAAAACACAGTATAATGCCATTCATCAAGGAGAATGGAATGAATAATGATTTAGGAATTCCTTCAGAGATTACTAGAGAAGAAAGCAACTGGGCGACCTTTTGCCATTTAGCGGGATTTGCTATTTTTATCCTCCCGCCTTTTGGACATGTAATTGCACCCTTGATATTATGGCTCCTGAAAAGGCATGATTCATCGTTTATAGATGAACAAGGGAAAGAGGCGGTTAATTTTCAATTAAGCGTATCAATATACAGTATCTTTTGCGGCCTGTTACTGCTTTTCATTATCGGATTGCCTTTGCTAATGTTATTGTTCATATTCTGGGCTTTTTGTACAATATACGCGTCTATTCAGGCCAATGACGGAATTAGTTATCGATATCCACTGATCATTCGCATCATCTAGGAAAAACAGTTTTTAGTTCTTACATTCTATTACATAGTTTCTTGATTAAGAACAATTTCGTAAAAAAGAGAAATCATTTAAGATTGCATATCGAAGAAATTATCTAAAAAAATAACAGCGTTAACTACTATGCGGCTTTCTATTATCATCCCGGTATACAACGAATTTAACACTATTGACGAGATTATTCGACGAGTGCAGGGGACTCCTTTCGATAAAGAACTCATCATTGTTAACGATGGTTCAACTGATGGAACCGGAGATATTCTGCGGGATATTGAAAATAAAAATCTTCCCGATGTTCAAGTTATTCATAAAACAGAAAATGAGGGGAAAGGCGCGGCGATTCGTTCCGCCTTGCCGCATGTCAGCGGTGATGTGGTTGTCATCCAGGACGCCGACCTTGAGTATTACCCCGAAGAATATGGCAGAATGCTTGAACTATTTGAATCTGATAAAGCGGATGTGGTATTTGGCACCCGTTTTCTCGGTTCTCACCGGGTTTTTCATCTTACTCACTATTTAGGCAACAAACTCGTTACTGGCTTATGTAATATTCTTTTTAATACCATTCTTTCCGATATGACTACCTGCTACAAAATGTTTGATGCTGATATTTTGAAATCCATCAAATTAAATGCTGATAGATTTGGTTTTGAAGCTGAAGTTACGGGTAGAGTTTTGCGTAAGAAACTGCGCGTATACGAAGTCCCCGTTTCGTATGCCGGGCGTACTTATGAAGATGGCAAAAAGCTTAAATGGACTGATACCTTCGCCTTGATTTACTGGTTGATTCGATGCCGGTTAACCACCATGGATATCGGTGAAGAGACATTATTCCGATTATCCTCCGTCAATAAGTATTATGAAATATTCCATCAAAGAGTTGCTCATCTGATCGGTAAACGAATTTTAGAAATTGGTTCGGGGGCAGGCAATTTCACCCGTTTTCTTTTGGGAAACGAGATAGTGGTAGCTACCGATTACGCTAAAAACCATCTGCATACAATGCGACAGAGATTTGTTGAAAATGACCGTATGCGCATTCATCAATTCGATGCCTCCAAAGAACCATCCGATGAATTGAAATCATACAATCTTGATACCGTAGTATGCTTGAATGTTCTCGAACATATTGAAGATGATGACCAGGCGTTGCAAAACATGAAATCGCTGCTGATCCCCGGAGGAAGACTGATATTGCTGGTTCCTTCACTCAAGGCGCTTTATGGCAGCCTGGATAAGGGACTTGATCATTACCGGCGTTATTCTAAAAAAGCATTACTGCAGCAAATCAAAGACGCAGGATTTGAAGTGGAAGAGACGTTCTTCTTCAATATGTGGGGCGTGCCGGGCTGGTTTCTTAACAGCCGCATCTTACGGCGAAAAGTGCTTCCTAAATTTCAACTACGCTTCTTTACCTTGCTCCATCCATTAGTACGAATGGAAAGATTTTTTAAGACTCCATTTGGTTTATCCGTAGTAGTGATCGCCCGGAATCCTGAAGCATCCAATAAATAAAAAGACTTGTTTTATCTCGACGTGCCCCGGTGGATGAATTCCATAAATTCTTCACGGGTTCCCCGGTTTTTTCTAAATACGCCCCGCATCGAACTGGTTACCGTGTTGCTGTTAACCTTTTCTACTCCGCGCATCATCATGCAAAGATGTTGCGCCTCAGTAACGACGGCTACTCCCATCGGATTAATTGCGTCTTCAATTACTTGCGCAATCTGCATTGTCATCCGTTCCTGCAATTGCAAACGCCGACTGAATATTTCAACTATGCGCGGCAGCTTGGACAAGCCTATAACTTTGCCTTTGGGGATATAACCCACATGGGCTTTTCCAAAAAAGGGAAGCATGTGATGCTCGCACAGGCTAAAGAAATCGATATTGGCGACCACCACCATTTCATCGCATTCTTCTTCAAAAATGGCGCCGTTAATTATACCTTCAACATCCTGGTCGTAACCGCGCGTCAGAAAGCGTATGGCTCGCGCAACTCTTTCGGGAGTTTTCACCAGCCCTTCCCGGTCTGGATCAACGCCAATATTGACAAGCAGTTCACGGGTTAACGTTTGAATTGGATCGATCCCGGAAGAAGGAATATTTTCTTGAATACTTTCAGGATAATCCAAGTCATCATCATGGTTTGCGGGATTTATTATTTTACTCATTTTTTGAACCATAATAGGTAGCAGAGTTATTATCTGATTCCCATAAGCGTAATTTTTTCAACTTTACCTGCGACAAACGGGATTCCAGGAAATCCCAAAAAGCGACTACTAAATTTTCAACTGTTGGAATTATATCTTTGATAAAGGGCGCGTCATGATTCAAATTCATGTGATCAACTTGATTAATCAATTCCTGATCAATAATTTTATCCAGTTCATACAGATTGATAATCATCCCTGTCTTGGGATCAGGTTCTCCTTCAACCGTAACTTCCAAATAATAATTATGCCCATGGCCATTCGGATTATTGCATTTCCCATAAACAGCACGATTCTCCTCATCGCTTAGATATGGGCTATGCAATCTATGAGAAGCGGCGAAATGAGTTCGCCGCGTTAGTTCAACCGACATCAATTAATCTCCTGGACTACCGCTGAACAATTTCGTTAATAAAGCAATCCACTCTAGTAGTGTGACCAATTCATTTTGGAGAGAGTTGTTAGAATTTACCCCTCACCCCAACCCTCTCCCTGAGGGAGAGGGATTTTGTTACCCGATATTATGTGTTGGACACAGTACTAGCCAACAATCGGAAGCGGTTTTCTTAATTTATTGGCAATACTGACTTTCTGCGCGATTGAACCAGCGAGTTTAACAAACTCCTCTGCCGCAGGGCTTCCCGGATCTGATAAAACAATTGGTTTGCCAATATCTCCACCTTTAGCGATGCGGGGATCGATAGCCAGTTTGCCCAGAAGTGGAATATCATATTCCTTGGATATTTTCTCTCCACCGCCTGAACCAAAAATCTCATATTTCTTATCGTTATCCGGGCAAAGGAAATATGACATATTTTCGATAATGCCAATTACGGAAACACCAACTTTCCGGAACATCTGGATAGCCCGGCGGACATCCGACTGAGCAACTTCCTGGGGCATGGTTACCATCACAACTCCGGCAATAGGAGTTTGTTGAGCCAAACTCAACTGAACATCGCCCGTGCCTGGAGGCATATCCACCACCAGGTAATCAAGTTCTCCCCAGGCGACCTGGAAAAGAAACTGCTGAACCACGCTGTGCAGCATTGGTCCACGCCAGATAATTGGAGTATCACCCTTGGCAACCAGACCAACCGACATGACTTTGATGCCATAAGCTTCGGGCGGAAAAATCTGTTTACCATCAGACTCTGGTTCTGAAGCAACTCCCATCATCATAGGTATATTGGGTCCATAAGCATCAGCATCCATCAGACCGACTTTGGAGCCAGTCTGCTTTAAGGCAATGGCCAAATTTGACGCCACCGTGGATTTTCCAACGCCGCCTTTACCGCTGGAAACAGCAATAATATTTTTTACGCCCGGAATCATCTGTTGTTCGGGTTTTGTCGCGGCTTGAAAAGCTGCGGTATTGGCGGTTAGGGCAATTTCAATATCCTTAACGCCTTCAATCTTGGAAACAGCCTCTTGGCATTCACTCCTCATGATTTCTTTCATCGGACAGGATGGAGTGGTCAATTCGATAGCAAAAGAAACTTTGCCGCCCTCAACCTTAAGGTCTTTTATCATACCCAACGACACCAAATCACGGTGCAAATCCGGATCATCTACTGTCTTTAATGCTGCAAGAACACTCTCTTTTAATGATTCATTATCTGATTTACTACTAGAAAAAAGACTCACTATATACCTCCACAAAGCGATTTATTATTTCCCCCGCACCAAAAATAATGCTTCGAAAAATCTGTTGACTATTATTAACGTCTATTAACTACATAGATATATACTAACACCTCCAAACCCAAATGCGGATGTCTGCACATCAAGTTCTATGCCGGTAGTCCGCATTGATATCGATATACTCTTTTGAAAAATCGGTGGTGATATAAAAATCATCGTAATCACCTTGATGCAGGTCGATTACGATGTCGTATTCAGTTCCTCTCATGACATTGTAGGCATCCTCTTCTTCAAAATTCGCAGGCCGTCCACTTTGCATAACCTGAACATTACCGATCCATAAATCGACTATGCCAGGATCAAATTCAACTCCGCTATACCCGGCAGCCGTAAGAATTCGTCCCCAATTCGGGTCGCAGCCATGAATCGCGGTTTTAACCAAAGGCGAATTGGCGATTGACCGCGCCGCCGTCAATGCATCTTCCTCACGTCGCGTCCCCCGCACCCGGATATACGCAACTTTAGTAACGCCTTCACCATCACGCGCCAGCTGAAGCGTCAAATCCAGGCAGAGTTTATTAAGCGCTTCCTGAAACGCTTCCGCAACTTCGCCGCATCCAGGAGCAATTTCGGTGCTATCCGACAATCCATTGGCCATTAGCAGAACGGTGTCGTCGCAGCTGGTGTCGCCGTCAATGGTCAACCGGTTATAACTTTTGGCCACCGCGTTATTGAGAAAAATCTGGAGATTCTCTGGAGAGATGCGCACATCGGTCGTAATATAGGAAAGCATGGTCGCCATATTAGGCATAATCATGCCAGCGCCTTTAGCCGTCCCGCCAATGGAGAATAACCGGTTATCCACCACAACCTTGTAGGCCGCAGTTTTTGGAACTGTATCAGTGGTCATAATGGCGCGGGACATATCCGCCCCGCTATTTTCATCAAACAGGGGAATCGCTTTGTCAATCGCATCCCGGATAATTGGCAGTGGAAGAAAGACTCCAATGACGCCCGTCGAACTGGGCAGAACATCCTGCGCGGGAATTCCCAATTTCCGTCCCAGATAACGCGCAATTTCACGGGCGTCGAGCAGCCCCCGCTCGCCTGTGCAGGCATTGGCATTGCCGCTATTGACGATCACCACCTGACCATAACCATCCGCCAGATGCTCTCTGGTAACTAACAACGATGCGCCTTTAAGTTGGTTAGTGGTAAAAACCCCTGCCACCGGACAACGTACTTGCGAGATTAAAAATCCCAGGTCCAACGCTCCTTTAGACTTGATGCCCGCCGCTACGCCAGCCGCCTTAAAACCTTTAGGCGTCGTAACGCCGCCATTTTCAACCGCAGAAAAAGAAAAAGCCATCATTAATCCTCGTTATTCTAATAAGTATCTTACCGAAAAGGTAAACTCTGTATTATTGGTTATTCTTATGAGAAAATTGCAAGTATCAACCCTCTCCTAACCTCTCCCAATCTTGGGAGAGGAATGTATATCCACAGTATTTGGTATATCTAAGCCAAAACAATACAACTGGTTAAATCCCAAAATCTCTCTCCCCCAAGTTGGGGGAGAATTCAAGAGGGGGTTGTTATCAAAACCTTAGAATACGCAATGGCGTTAAAATGCAGCAGGAAGGCATCACGCGCCCCACAATTCCTGCAAGGCTTTATACATATCAGGATCATGCTGCATGACTTCCGCTTTTACAAACGGGTAAAAGTCATTAACACCAAAAAAGGCTTCGCTCAATTCTGCGAAATACTCCTGATCATTGTTGAGGGCGTAGGGCGCGTTGCATCTCGCCGTTATAGCGCATAACTGATTCATAGGCGCCCCCGTCCACCGCCTTTTTGAAAGCCTGCTTTATTACCGGATTATCATAGCCTAAAACCTGATGATGATAGGCGTGCGCCAGTTCATGCAAAACCATTGACGGTTGCTCGATAGTCCATTTCAGAAAATTAGCTGCGTTGGATATATGAACCGACCGGGCCTTCCTCGGATCCATGCCATGTTCAGAAAGCCACTTGGCAGAAGGATGATAGACGGCGCATGGATAATTTTCGTCATCAACATCAATCCATATCTGAACTTTATGCAATTGCTCCAATGCTTTATTAGGGATAACGCGGTTGATATCCAGCAGCTTGGCGTCCAGCAAATCCAGGACCTTTTCGCCTAAATCTTTTTCAGCATTCAATAGCTGGTTATTCACTTGAACCGTCCAGCCCCGCATTGCCTTCGCCGTATAATTATCTCCGGCGCCGCTGAAAATAACCGCGGCGCCGAGTAGTACAATTATGGATGTAGTGATTAACAGTTGTTTTTTCATTATCGGGAAACAAATCTATTTATTCAAGAAACCGAGATAACGCATCCAGTCTTCACAGCGCTTGGTCCAGCTGTTCAAAACAGGGTCCTTGGGGCCAAGACCGAATCCATGACCGCCATACTGGTAAATATGCATCTCCGCGGGAACCGAAAGCCGGCTAAGTTCCTTAAAGAACATAAGACTATTTTCAACTGGAACAACTTTATCGTCGCTGCTATGCACCAGGAATGTCGGAGGCGTATAAGGCGATATTTGCAAATGGTTGGAATAATACTCAATCAACGATGGATCAGGATTCTCGCCGATTAAATTCCTCATAGAACCGCCGTGGTGATAATCATTTCCGAAAGTAATAACCGGATAACCCAGAATCATAAAATCAGGCCGTGAACTGACTGTTTCAATCGGGTCTTCGCTGTTTTTATCACCTTCATCGAAATGAGTTCCAACCGTCGAAGCCAGGTGTCCGCCAGCCGAGAAACCAATTATTCCAATTTTCTTAGGATCAATCTTCCATTCAGCAGAGCGATGCCGAACCGTACGCATCGCGCGTAAAGCATCCTGCATGGGGATGGGATGATGATAATCTGGAGCATGACGGTATTGAAGAATAATGCCTGCAACACCAATGCTGTTGAGCCACCTCCCAACCTGATGACCTTCATGATCCATAGCCAGATGACCATAGCCGCCGCCGGGACAAATTACCACCGCCGAACCGTTTCCAACTCCCTCAGGAAGAAGATAAAGAGTCAAAGTAGGCCATTCTTTTTCATCCGATTCTAATTTGCCTGGAACTTTATCCGGCCACAGAGGAATAGTATGATAAGAGGGAATAGATCTTACCACAACCTCTTTTACTACATCAGCAGCAGCGTCAACAGCAGTTTCAACCGCTGCATCCTGGGCGTAAACCACGCCGCAAAAGGCAATCAATAGTAAACACAATAAACCCATGAATCTAGACATGACTTTTCTCTCCTTAATCACATTAAAATAGTTACTTAACAGATATTTGATTCTCGTACCAGATAACGCCCAGATTATCCCGCTCCTCACAGGTAAGAACATCAAGATCGCCGTCGCCATCCAGGTCGATTAATTCTATCAGGTCGAACTTAATTCCTTCAGGGCCGCTAATGGGATGATAGCGCCATTTTGGCTCTGCGCCATTACCCATGCCCTCCATCCAGAAGACGCCCTGCTTTCCATCCTCAGCGCCTTCGCAGGAGACTACTATATCCACATTACTATCTTGGTTTATTCGTCCGGCGCGCACCGCTTTCCCCCGGCCTGTATTATCAGGGAACGCTACAACCGACTTCTCCCATTTGGTTAAACCGGGATTCTGCGCGTAATAGATTAAAAATTCAGAAGGCTTTACGGCTACCAATACATCCAGCCAGTTATCGCCATTTAAATCAGATATATCAAGAAACAGAAATTCTTTATCACTGGCGCTAATGGAATGTCGAATCCATTTATCATTTATTTTGTCTACTCCAGGGTTTTCTAACCAGTAACAGCCCCTCGCATCTCCCTTTCGGTCAGAAACCAGTAAATCCTTATCACCGTCCTTATCCATATCAATATCGATAATGGACATAATCCAACCGGCGTCAATAATTGGATGCCATTTCCATTGGTCTACTTTTGAAGGATCAGCGGGCGCTTCCAACCACCCGACTTGAGCATTTTTGTTTTTAGAACCCAAAACCAGATCAACGCCATACTTGCCGTCAACCTGCATTGGAACGCAAAACATCCACTGCGCCATGCCCTGAGTAACGGGGATCGGCGTTGTTTTCCATGTAGTCTCGATGCCATATTCGACAGGGCAAGCTGGCGCCCAGTGGATATTGACCTGACAAACATTGCCCTCGCAGCAACTCACCACATCCTTTTGTCCATCATCATTGAGATCAACCAGAACCGCATCTTCTGGAGAGGCGATGTTGCCAACCGTAATTTTAGGCCATGGCTGACGGGCTTTCTCCGGCCCCGGATTAAAATACACCCGGATCACGCCGCCTTCTTCCCAACCAGTGGCTATATCCAACAGCCCGTCGCCATTGGCGTCCGCCAACTTGACGCCGTCAGCGCCTTGGGATGTATGGTCTATGACATGCCTTTTCCAATAGGTTGCATCATCATTTGCGTAAACCAAGCTGGTTATAATTAAGCAACAAAATAAATAATTTAATCTAAATAACTGGCGCATAGAAAATATTCTCCATATTCTTCCCCATTGGTCTTAGCATGCGTGTTTTTTATCGCACAGCGGGTATAATGATAATGCATTAAATAAGCCTTAACCGCCAAACGCCTCTATTACAAAGGTTTTACAGGTATTCTTGATGAAAAAATTGTCTCTGCATCTCTTTGAAAAAAAGAATTTCATCCGAACCATCGGTATCGGAGAAATGCAAATCAGCGCTAATCCCAAAGAAATCATTGTTACTTATTCTCTAGGTTCATGTCTTGGGCTTTCTCTTTATGATCCAGTATCGCGCATTGGCGGCATGATTCATTGTAAATTACCCTCTTCTGAAAAGGAAATTAATTTAGCCAAACCAGCCATGAGCGTTGAGGATGGCATCCCCTTTCTCTATCAAAAACTAATCAAGTTAGGCGCAGAAAAAAGTCGGTTGCAAGTCAAACTCGCCGGCGCTTGCGTTTCAGACAATAAAAAAGACTGTTTTAAAATCGGAGAACGCAATTATGATGTCGCCAGAAATATTCTTAAACAGTTAAATTTGAAAATTACCTCAGAAGATTGCGGTAATAATATTCCCCGGACGCTCTATTTATTCATGAAAGACGGACGCAGCATAATACGGTCTTTTGGAAATACCAAAGAATTATAAACCTTCCTAATAATCATCAGCTGGCGCCTGAAATTTTGGAATCAGCCGTAATAACACCAAAACCGCAGCAACTGGCAATGCGACGCTTACCCATACAATCGGCCAACCCATGACGCTGGTCAGCTGGTTATAATTCCACTGCAACTTAATCATCTGAATAGAAGAACCAAGTAACGCCAAGACAAATAGCCCGGCGGCGACGCGGCTAATCCACAAAAAAACGACCGCCTTAAGCCTGTTTTTCCGGCCCGGCCACTTGAAACCTATCATTTCATCTCGAGCGCATCCAGCCGAAAGCCCCAGGCATGCCAACCAGATCAGTGAATACCGGGTGATCTCTTCAGTAAAAGAGAGCGACCAGCTAAAAACAAACCGCGATAACACCCCGGCGCAAACCAAAAGCGCCTGAATGATCAAAATAACTATCAAAAATCGCTCTTCAAACAAATAATGGATTTTCTTCATCTATTATCCCACCAAAACGGGTGGCAAGGGCAGTGTCCTTTCTGCCCTTGATTGGATCCACCTTATTAATCTCTATATATTTTATCTACAATCAACGTAGAAGATAAAACCAATTCTACATCTTTTGCATATTACCGATTAGTTTGTTCAACAAACCGATCCAATATATCTTTCCCGATAACCTGTTCATATTCACTATACATAGATTTGGAAATATCCTTAAATTCATTAATTGCAGCGGGGGAGGGAACTGTGATTTTCATACCCTTTTCCCGCAAGGTTTCCAAGTGAACCTTCTCATTTTCGACAACTGTTTTCCTCTGATACCGGCAGGCCTCTTTCGCGGCATCGCGTAATATGTTTTGCTTCTCCACCGGTAACCGGTCCCACACCCGCTTGCTCATACAAAAAACTATGGGGTCAAACGAATATTCCCATAGGGTCAAATGTTCCTGCAATTCATAGAGTCCCCGCGATTCGATGACATGAAGAGGATTCTCCTGCCCATCCATCCCGCCTTCACGCAGCGCAACAATCAAGTCGCCGAAGTTCATCGAGCTGGGATCAGCGCCCCATAGCCGGAACAGCGAGATATACATTTGAATAGATGGAACCCGTATCTTCAGGTTTTTCATATCCTCCACAGAAGTAATGGGCCGTTTTGAGTTGGTAAGCCGCCGGAATCCATTAAACCCGTAACCAAGTCCAACTATGCCTTTCTTTTCCAGCGTCTTAAGCATCTCTTCGCCCAGCTCGCTTTCGCAAACGCGTTCGGCTTCGTCATACGAATCAAACAACCAGGGCAGCGACCAGACCGTCCATTGCGGATCAACCAAAGTTAAAAGGATGCTTGATTCCCAGGAACCGCTCAGAGTCCCGGCCTGCACCATCTCCAGCTCGGTTCGTTGGTTATTCTTTGATAATGCAGCGGTTGTAACCAGGCGGATTTTAATCTTATCGCTCAGTTTTTGTTCAACCAGTTCTTTCCAACGCAGCGCCCCGGCATGCCATTCAGATTGATCGCTTAAAATATGGCTGAAGGTAATCTCCGGGTTTTGGTTAACCGGCCCGCAGCCGCTTTGCAAGATCATAATTGACATGAATATTGGAAGATAAATATATTGTATATATTTCAACATAGTCTTTTCCTTTTTTGATATGACATCAATGATATAGTAATCTAGCATTAAATTACATGAAAGAATCATAAAGAGTTGACCATGATTAATCTTAACTCCACTGATGACGTAATAGAAATCCTCGTTCCAGACGCCGCCCCATCAGAATATACTACCGCTGCTCAATTACTCCAATCTGAAATCCGCCTACGTATAGACTGTCCCTGCGAAATTATTCAAAGAGATTCGTCATCAAGAAAAGATGACAACACGCTCCAAATCCAGATAGAAACATTAGAAACGCTCTTTAACGAAACTCAAAGCAAAATCGAACTACCCCTTAAATTGCTGCCCTACCCCGATTATGCAGAACATATAAATATAAGAACCCTGCAAGATGATGGTATTTTTAAGGTCTTAATTGTTTGCGGTTCGGAAAAATCGTTGTTTAACGGCGTGGGAATACTACTGCGCTTCATGCAGTTTGGCGACAATAGTCTTCAGCTGAATCCAGTAAACCAGAATTTTAAGCCTCTGATCCCGATACGCGGGTGTTATTTCTCTAAATTTACAAATAGTGAGCCTGATAATCAGAATAATATACCCAGCGAATTAATTACCAACCATGCATTATGGGGCAATAACACCTGTGGTTTTAATGCGGATTGTTTAACTCAACATGATATAAACCTGATAAAAAAACATCAACAATCGTTATTAATTGGCATAGACCATAAAACCGGCTATTCTTTCCCTGAAAATCCAGCTATTTCATGGTTCAAATCCAAACCAGCGGATATCCATTCACCAAAAGTTTATTTAGATAAATTCGCTGGATTCACTAAATCTATTGCTAATAATCCAAATTTAGCTGAATTATGGTTAGGAATAGATGGTTTTCAGGAAGATGAATTAGATGAGATTTTTTATGAATTATGCTCTACAAATAACAACAATGTAAAAACAATTGTTTATGGACCAAGTAGCGGCCCATTCGAAATGATTAAACGGGAAATGCCATTAACCATGCAGTTAATTAGCATGAATCATCTTTCTGAGAAAAATAATTCTATAACAACATTAGCCCGGCGTTTTTTTGATCACGCCCCACTGACTTATGGCGCCTTGGGTTATTCAACATCCTCGACAGATGAAATTGCCCGTTTCGCCTGGTCGATGTTATCATGGTCGCCGCAGCCAACTGTTGATGAAATCCTTGAGTTGTATGGCGGCTGGTTTTTTGGCTTCCCGGCGGCGCCCATCATCAAAGACGCCCTTCTTACCCTGGAACACGACAAAAAACTAGCGATAGAATTATTTAATAATGCAGAAACTCTCATCCCTGACAGATTGAAAAAACTAGCCTTCCCAAGACTTATGAAAATCAGGTCTAAATTTTGATCATTTTACAAATAGACTTATTTTATAATCAAGAATAATTAACCCTATTACCAGTTTCTCATATTCAGCGCCTCGCTACAATAGAATAGATTAAAAAAATAATTGAATAGATTTATAGATGAAAAGAATATTTTGGCCGTTATCAAGTCTAAAGATTTATGCAGATAAATATGAGAATTACCATCATATTTTAATAAATTCATCTTGATAATTCTCCTATGATAAAATTATTTTAAAAGGAACATATCTTCTTAAATACGAGACCTATACTTATTAAATTAATTCCTCCTATTTGTTCCGCTCACAAAGCCGCCAGCGGATAAAGCGGACTGATAGCCACTGGCTATTAATTATATGATAAATAAATAATATTGTGATTTTGTATTTATTGGTCAAATTTGAACGATGAATTTGTCGTTTTTGTACTATTTGAAATATTCTATTTCGTTTATCGTAAAACTTTTTTTAAACCTTTATAGGTAAATTTGCGTAGTAAAAAGAGATGTCAAACGTTTATTCAAAAATAAAGTTAAGTAGGGAACACTGAATCTTCATTATCTTTGAACTATCATAAGCAATATAATTACAAGAAGTTAATTAATCAATAAATCAATACAGGAATCGATCATTATGAAAATGGTGCGCAGTTTTTTAATTCTTACGCTTGGAATCGCTTTAATCACTGGTTGCGGATATTTCGGGGGAAAATCCAACAAAGCGGGGCAGGGCAGTAAACTTTCACAAGGAAAACCCGGTGGAAATTTTGGTAAACCTCAAAAACCCAAATTCAAAATACCTGTAACCGTAGAACGCGTTACCCGCGGCAGAATGTTTGCCTATCTCCAGGCCAGAGGAACTGTCGTCCCTATTAAAGAACTGGAAATCAAACCTGAAATGTCTGGCCGTATTTACTATACGCAGAAATGGCTGGAAGGCGACGAAGTTAAAAAAGACGAAATCCTGGCCAGAATGGATGCGCGTGAATTAAACCGGAATATTGAAATATCTGAATTGCAACTTGAATCAGCCAAAGCAGAGATCAATCCAGCCAGCGCTAACTTGGCGCAAGCTTATAAAGATGAAGCATTTAAGCAAGCGATGTTCGAACGCGGCGCTATCTCCAAATATGAGTATGATCAAGCGATTCTTGCCAGAATACAAAGAAAAAATGCTTTTGAGTCTACCTTGAAAACGATTCGTTCCAGACAAATGGAATTACAAAGAATCAAGCAGGATCAAGAAAAAGTTCCCATTGTAATCCCATATAGCGGCGTTCTTCTGCCAGCCCGGCAAAATGTCTCCATAGCCCAACGATCCACCGAAGAGACTGATTTGACATTATTTAATGGTCAAACCATTGCTCAAGGCACCGTTCTCTGCCGATTGGCAAATATCGACAAGGTCTATGTGGCGCTTGATGTGCCAGCCAAAGATCTTGTCGAAGTGGAAATTGGACAACAGGTAGAACTCGAAGTCTATACCAAATCCGCTATGGTTTATATCGGCAAAATCGCTGATATCTCCACCGCGCTCAACTCAACCACCCGAACCTATACCGTCAATGTTCTGGTAGATAATCCCGCCCACGAATTACGGCCGGGTATGTTCGCCAAAGCAAGGATAATTACCGAAGAGAGATTAGATTCCATAAGCATCCCACGGGAATTGGTGCTTCTACGCAACAACCGCCAGGTTGTCTTTGTTGCAAAGGAAAAACCCATCGAAGAAGAAGTTAAAAGCGCAACCGAAGAATTGCAATTGCCCCAAACAAACGATGATCAACCTTCAAACGAAAAAATTCCTTTAGCTTCGAATAAAGGTTTTGAAAAAACAGCATCCGCCGCCGAAGATATTTCCCCTAAAATTGCAGCCGCTACTGATGATATCTCTGATGCAACTGACGAAGAACTGTTTGATGAAGAGGAAGAACCAGTTAAAAAAGAAGAACCTGATCTTATTGCCGAGGAGAGAGTGGTTACCGTCGGTATAGAGAATCGTGAAAAAATTGAAATTATCGACGGTCTGCAAGAAGGCGATCTTCTTGTAGTATTAGGATATGAAACGCTAACCGATGATGTTGACATCAATATCACTATTCGCGATGAGGAATTCCTTAGTGGAGATGATTCCACAAAAACAACCACTGAATCCGACGCAAAATAATAGCCATGCTGCTTATGATAAATATTCGCCGCGTCTTCAAACGCGGCTTTTAAAATTTCGTAATACCGCTTTCTCTGCGCCTATTTCGGAGATCACCCATTATGGAAGTGATTTGTAAAGATCTTTCTAAAATATATCCCGACGGACATCAAGCCCTGAAGGAAATCGACCTCCATATAAAAGATGGTCTTTTCGGATTGCTGGGTCCAAACGGCGCCGGAAAAACAACTTTGATGGAAATTTTAACCCAGCTGTTAGAACCGACTTCTGGAACAATTCTAATCGATGGTTTCGATAGCCGTAAACAAGCAAGTAAAATTCGTCCCTTGCTAGGATATTTACCACAATTTTTCGGCTACTTTCCAGAATTGACTGCTAGAGAATTCCTCAATTATCTCGGCGGTCTACGCGGCATGTATGGTCGCAATCTGCGTCGCAATATCGATGAATTGTTGGCTGCTGTACGTCTTACCGAAGTAGCTCATAAACGCCTGAAAACTTTCTCCGGCGGGATGCTGCGACGCATCGGCATCGCTCAAGCTCTGATAAACGATCCTAAACTAATCGTGGTCGATGAGCCAACCGCAGGACTTGACCCTGAAGAACGCATCCATTTCAGAAATTTACTGTTTGAATTGGGACAGAATAGAATTGTCATTCTTTCTACCCACATTGTTAAAGACATCGAAGAAACATGCAGTAAATTAGCGTTGCTGCTGGATGGTCGCATCCACTTTCATGGCTCTCCTTCTGAATTCGTGAGAGCCGCAAATGAACAAACCTGGGAATTTTATGGCGATGCAGATGACGTAGAGACCTTCACCGGCAGTAAGAATCTGGTCTCTATCCGTGAAGACATAAAAGGCATTTGCTTCCGCATTATTTCGCCAACGCCTCCTAAAGAGAACGCGCACAATGTGGCGCCTAATCTGGAAGATGCATATATCCGATTTCTAAACACCGATTCACAAGCTGCATAGGGAAATGAACCATGGATTCATTGGATAATTTAGAAAAACTTCCTGCTTCCGCCAGCATGCCGCCAGGTCTTATTAAACGTGCGTGGAAAGGTTTTCTTTCACTCTTTATCGTACTAGGCCAGAATATATATTGGATCATAGCAACTTTTTTCCACGCCGTAAAATGGAGTTTCAGAGAGATTTCTTATTGGTTCAAATTATTTCTTTTTACTTCCCGGCTTTTTCTACGCATCGAATCCTTTCTTGCGCTAATTGGAGCATTAGCTTTTTTTGGCTGGGTAGTAACCCAAAACCATGGCCAGAATATGCATGAGCTCTTATATTATTGCTACATCTATTTCTCGCTAGTTATGGTTTTACTATGCATGAACATATTACCCCGTGAAAGGGATGATGGAACACTGGAAATTCTTTGGAGCCAACCAATTCGTCGCGGCGCATTGATTGTTCTTCAACTTGTTACAGTAACCCTTTGGCAACTAATTTTTAGCGTTCTGGTAATATTGTTTTTCAGCTACTTCAGCGCATATACCGAAGGGCGATGGACCATAATTCTACTGTTAACCACAACATCTTTTGCTGTTGGTTCCATAACAATATTAGTATCAACCTTTTGCAAACATGGAATTGCTACCGGATTAGTATCACTGCTTATTTTGGGCGTCCATTTTTTCTGGTTGCGCTCTATCGGCCCTATCGAACTGTTCGCCAATCCGATTCTTCCCCCGGGCGTAATTTCAAGAAATTCACCCTTATTTTCCATAATTTTTAACAGAATATTTGTTCTGGTATTGGCTGGATTTGTATTAGATTATCTTTTCCGCCAATTACGGCAAACGTCCAAGTGGTTTACATAGGTTTAATGGTGTTCCTGATATGGATTTGTTCAATTTTGTATAGTCTAAACAGAAGGATCTCTGATGGATAATCGTGAAAAAGAAAATTTAAATCAAGCAACTTCAGAAGTTGCTGGCCAACCGCAAGATGGTTCTATTGAAGATGGCGGCCTTCTTCGTAGAGGAATGGGCGCCGCGGCATTCGCAGTAAAATACCCTGTAACGGTCAGCATGTTTTTTGTAGGCATTATTATGCTGGGTTGGATATCACTCAGCAAATTACCGACCAACTTATTCCCCGATCTAAGGGCCCCCAGAATAACCGTAATGGCCGACGCTCCCGGTTTGGCGCCCCAGGAAATAGAAAGAATCGTCATTGAGCCTCTAGAAGGACGATTAAAGACTATCTCGGGCGTCGATAAAGTATCCAGCGTTTCCCGCGCCGATTCAGGCGCCATAATCGTCGATTTTAACTGGGGAACCGATATGAACTTCGCCATGCTCGAAGTTAAGAAGAATACCCAGGGCAGCCGTATTGATGAAATCGAAGAAATAACGGCTTATCGCTACGATCCAAACGCATTACCCATTATGACATTGGGATTATATGGAAAACGTAATTTAGAAGAATTGCGTTATCTCTGCGAACGTACCATCGGCCCGGCCCTGGAACGAATTAAGGGAGTAGCCCGCGCCGAAGTTACCGGAGGATTAATCCCCGAAATCCATTGTATGCTCGATCCCGAATTGCTCCATTTTTATGGTCTTTCCATACCAGCTATTTCACAGGCCTTGGATCAAGCCAATGTCAGCGCTTCCGGCGGATATGTTGAAGAGGGTAATCAGCGCTATATGATCAGGGCTATAGGCGAAATCGAAGATATCGAACAGGTCGCCCAATGCGTCGTTGGTTATTCCGGCGGCGTTCCCATTTATCTTACCGATGTGGGCGAAGCAAAGTGGAGTTTTGAAGAACCGGTAGATATGGTACGGATGGATAATAATCCCGGCGTTGGCATCGCTTTATACAAAGAAGCTGGCGGAAACACGGTTGACGTCGTTAAATCTGTCCGTGACTTTCTTGGCAAAGATCAAGATAAACTCCAGCCTGTCAGTAATAGAGGCATGGCAGGGGGATTTGGACTAAGACAGGAAACCAGCATAATTCCCAAAGATTTAACTCTGGAAGTCGCTTATGACCAATCGCTGTTCATCAACCGCTCAATATCAGAGGTCAAGAACACTGCTTTTCAGGGCATTGGATTAGCATCATTAATTCTTTTGATTTTTTTAAGAAATATCCGCTCAACCATCATTGTTGCTTTAGCTATTCCAGTATCCATTTTAGCAACTTTCAACCTGATGTATTTTATGGATCTTTCACTCAATATCATGACTTTGGGCGGCCTGGCCTTAGGGGCAGGCATGTTAGTGGATAATGCCATTGTTGTTATCGAAAACATCTTTCGCCGTCGGCAACTAGGCGACTCTCCTTCTGATGCCGCCATGATTGGCGCCGGAGAAGTTGCTTCGGCCATCGCCGCCGCAACCCTTACTACCGTAGTTGTTTTCGTCCCTATTGCCTATATGGGCGGCGTTACAGCGCAATTATTTAAGGAACAAGCCTTAACCGTTGTCTTCTCTTTGCTTACATCATTAGTTGTTGCATTAATTATGATCCCTGCATTATGCTCCCGTTACTTGAAAAAAGTTCCCCAGGCGCGTTCCGACACGCAAGGCGGAATCTACGCTTCCTTTTTAGCCTTCTCGTTGCGACACCGCTTTATTACTTGTTTATTTATCTCACTGGCTTGTTTGTCTGTTTATCCCTTGCTTCAAGAAAT
This sequence comes from bacterium, assembly GCA_963662285.2. Lineage (GTDB taxonomy): Bacteria > Hinthialibacterota > Hinthialibacteria > Hinthialibacterales > Hinthialibacteraceae. The sequence goes on along the minus strand of CAXXMV010000002.1, from coordinate 234,373 downwards.
CAAACAGGAATTTATTCCACAAGCCGCCGAATCACAATTCATTGTTAAATTACGCTTGCCGCCCGGTTCCAAGCTGGAAACAACAGAACAAGCCGCGAAAAGCATCGAAGGTTGGCTTTCACAAGATTTGGGACAGCACATCGATCATATTTTCACCCGCATTGGCCCCAAGCCCAACGACACCGGCGCCATTGATGAAGAACCTGAAGGTTCGCATACGGCGGAAATGCTCGTTTCACTCAAAAATGGCTCCTCGCTATCCGTACCACAGGTAATAGAATATTTAGAGCCGCGAGCAAAGCAAATACATAAGTTGGAACTGACCTTTCTTATGTCTCAAACTTCCCTTGCTACATTAATCGGAGGCGAAAAAGCCGCTATCGTCGTTGAAATTAAAGGACGTAGTTTAGAAACCTTAACCAACCTTACTAAAGATGTAAAAGCCCAAATGGATACTTTGGCCGAATTGGCCAATATTCGAACCACTATCCTCGATGGGAATCCAGAAGTGCACCTTATCCCGGACCGTATTCTTATGAATGAATACGATCTTGATCAACAACAGTTAATAACACTTGTCTCCAACCAATTACGCGGGATGGTAGCCACCAACCTGCAGGACGTTGATCAAACTAAAGCCATCCGCGTTCAACTGGGTGATGGAGAAATGAACCTGCCCGAACTGCTCAACACTCTAATTCCGACAGGAAATGGCCAAGCCGTTACTCTGGGCAACCTGGTCGATGTGGATATTCAACCCGGACCACGGGAAATACTACACCGGGAGCAGGAACGTATCGCTCGAGTCCTGGCGGACGTGGCTGAAGGTCAAAAACTGAGCGATGCGGTTGGAGCGGTTCAAGAGAGTATTGGAAACATTCAACCACCAAGCAATTATTATATAAATTTCGGTGGAGAAGAGCAGCGTAGACGTGAATCTTTTGAAAGACTCGCCTTCGCACTGGTTCTCGCACTGGTTCTTGTATATATGGTTATGGCGTCGTTATTTGAATCTCTTCTCCATCCATTCGTTATCATGTTTTCACTGCCTCTCGCCGCAGTGGGCGTAATCTGGGCTTTTTATCTAACCGGGCAAACCTTAAATTTGATGGGATACATTGGCATCATTATGCTGGCCGGCATCGTCGTCAACAACGCAATTGTGCTTGTCGACTACATTAATTATCTCCGCCGGGACGAAGGCGAGGAAATGTTTGACGCCATTGTCCGGGCCGGATGCCGTCGTTTGCGTCCCATCCTCATGACAACATTAACTACGGTTCTGGCTCTTTTACCTCTGGCTATGGGCTTCGGAGAAGGCGCCGAAATCCGGGCCCCGATGGCCATAGCGGTTATCGGTGGATTGTTGTCCTCCACCATCTTGACATTACTTATCATCCCTGTTGTTTACAGCCTATTTGAAGATGCAGTACAGATTATATACAAACTATTTTCGCTATTTGGGACGCAAAGCGTTGAAGTGGAACATCAGGAAGCCTGATTCCACCATCCAAAGGTTAAGCGAAAGGAATAAATTAGGATGTTGCGCAAAACCATACTGATCGCCTTAAACGAAGCTCGCATGAGCTGTCGTGGATGGCGTTTCTGGCTGCTATTAGGACTTGTTGCAGGGATATCTCTGTTCGCTCGTCGAGACTATCTTATACGAGCGCAGGATGGATTTTTCCTTCATTCCGCTTTTAGCTTTCAACACCCGAGTTTCTGGTTGATGATAGCCATTCTCGGACTTGGCGCCTGCGCTCTGGCGCTTGATATCTGTGGTCGCCTACGCCATAGCCGTATGGATAAGATTTTGTTCCCCCTGCCGGTAGGCGTCACCTCTCTCATGTGTGGACGCTTGCTCGGCGTCCTTATCGTCATGGTTCCTCTTAGTTTAATAGGTATTTTTTCCTTTGGCTTATGGCAATATCTATATGGGCATGGTATGATTATCTGGCGGCCTTTCTGGGTTGCTTTTATCCTTCTTGTTCTTCCGGTCATAGTGCCAGTAGCAGCTTTAGCGATAACCATGCGCTCTTTTTTCAAACATGACTTCGCCGCCTTGATCATTGGCGGCCTTATTGGAGCATTCGTTTATCAACTGGGCGTACATGAAGGAATTTTAATCAATATCCCCGACGTCATTAGATACCTCGCCAATTCATCTTCCACTATTGGAGTACGTCTTTCTTTTGAAAAATATTGGGTGCAATTATTTATGCATGCTTTATTAAGCTTGACCATCCTTTCCTTTGCTCCCTTATATTTGAGAAGACAGGAACCTCAAAGGTGGATTGTAAATCGAAAACGCAACAGTCTATTTAGCGTCTCATTAATAATGCGAGCAATAACCAATCTACGCTTTGATCGCCATTTGGGTTGGGGATATCGTTTATTTCTTACGCTTACTTTGCTTGTATCCGCTACCAGCGTAATTTGGGCGACATATAGTTATAAAGACTTTCTTATCAAAAACGGACATGGCCATGAAGAAAACGTGGTAAGAGTCAAGTTTCCCGCTATTTCTGTAGACCTTCAAAAATATGAATTCGACTTGAAACCTAACGAAACATACAGCCGCTTGGATATCCAGTCGGATTTAATCTTCACCCCGAAAGAATCCACCAGATATTTAGGCGTTGAACTTGATCCAAGATACACTGTTGATGAAGCTGCACTTGATAATCAAGAATGTTCTTTCGCACGTCAACAAAACCGCGTCCGATTTAACTTCAGCGAATCTTTAATCCCGCATCAAGAATATAGATTATCGGTTAATTATCATGGCGCCCCGGTGGAGTTTCATCCACAATACACCGCCATGCATAATAAATGGTATCCTGTTCCATGGCGCAAATTCCAAGCGGAAAATGAACGCTGGGTCAAGGTTGATGACGACCTGTTCGAGTCAGAAATCACGCTTCATCTGGAACCAGGCCAGCAAGGCGCTTTCGCTGGTGATTTGATCGACTCCCAAGAAGACGGCCAGGCCCGCACCGAGCATTGGTCAACCTTATATCCCGTTAACCGATTACAGATGTATTGGGGTAACTACCAATTACTGGAAAGTGATTCTTTTGGATATAACGTTCGCTTCTACCATTTCCCCATGCACAAATATAAAGCTCAGATATATATGGAAGAAGTTAAGGATCAACACGAATTTGTTAATGATAAATTGGGCCGCATCCCCTTCAACCAGTTAACCTTGGTCGAAACGCCTTACACTTGGCGGACCGAATATTCTCAACGCAATAAATTAAGAATTCCCTGGGCGAAACCTTTAGCCAATCCACAGACGTACTACGCTCAAATGCCCGGTATGTTCCTGGTGTCGGAAAATCAAATGTGCTATATAAGTGAAGAAATGTGGTTGATGGAAAGATTCGACCACAACCCGCGTTTGATACCCTTTTATCAATTGCTCCCCCAAACATTACGTGAAATTCACGACAATTTTTATCGCAACCTTATCAGCGCATATTTCGACCACTCCATACACCCAACCGGAGAAATGGCTTTTTGGGTCAATGATTATTTATCAAGTTACGCCTCAAAATTACTTGAACGAAATTCCTGGCAACGCCGCAGAGAATTAAAATACGATGTTGGAAGTAATCGCAATCTCCCGCTCTCCGTCGCCAAAAGCGAATCTCTTTTATCTCTGCATAAAATGGGAACTCACCCCGAACTGGAACGTATTCGTGGTGAAGCTTTATTCCGTATGCTGCATCATATTATGGGAGATAAACCTTGGTGGGCGTTTCTGCGCGAGATGTTCCGTCGCTATCGCTTCCAGGAGATACCCGTTGACGAGCTGCGTCCTTTGTTAGAAGAGTTCTATGGAGATGACCTGGGGTGGTATATTGATGAATGGGTTTTGGGAAATGCCTTGCCGGAATACGAAATAACTTATACCGAAGCGAAATTAATCACCGACGATAGAACCGGCGTTATCACTTACAAAACTTTAGTCCGCGTCAAAAACCATGGCTCTGGCCGTATGGCCGTACCTATTTATGTAGAAACAGAGATGGATTATATAACCCGGAATATATGGTTGGACGCCGGAGAAGAAAAAACCTTGGACCTTACATCTCCTCACCGACCCATCTTTGCTGTTGTCGATCCCGAAAATTGGATATTACAGGTTCCTCATCTTGATAAAATAAAAAAATCCAGAATGCACTCCGAAAGAAGAATTTTGATCGAAGGCGATGATACCACCGCTCTTCGCGCAAATACCAGAAGAAATAATCATCGACACTTTTGGAGACATTAATAGAACTTAGCGAGGCTGTCGTCAGACGCAGATTAATTACAATGAAACTATCCAGTATCGCCGTTCATCGACCTATTACCACGATCATGTTTTTTTCCGCGATCGTTATTCTCGGTTTCGTCTCTTATTTCAAACTTCCCATGCAGATCCTGCCGGATATCACGGTTCCTGGCGGCGGAGCGTTTTGCCGCATAATGGAACATATGAGTGCGGAAGAATTAGAACGAAAAATCATCATCCCTGTCGAAGGGGAAATCGCTCAACTCCAAGATGTTAAGAATATTTATACTTATACCTTTCGACATGGAGCATTCTTCCGTATCGAATTCGAATTTGGCGCAAACGTCAAATACCGTATTGTCGATTTGCAGGAACGCTTGGATCGTTTTCAAAAAACATTCCCTAAACGTTCTATATATATGAATGCTTTTCCTTTCGAAACTTCGCATTTTAATAGTGATTTCATGGATCTGGTATTGAAAGGTCCCAGATCTGATCCCTACCTGGAAGCAATAAACGCAGACAAGATTCGCCAACAACTCGAAGATATAGACGGCATCGCCACTGCCGAAATTTGGGGAGGTAAAAGACGCTCGATAGATATCACCGTTCTCCAGGACAGATTGCAGGAATTCGGGACTCCCATTTGGCAGGTTAGAAATAGAGTCCAGACTTTCGCCAATGAACCGGTTTTCCTCGGCGATATTGAAGAACAAGGCAAAGATCTATTCGTCCGGCTGGATGGACAATTCGGCGATACCTCTGAAATTGAAGATGTCGTGGTGAAAAACAACGGCGGCATCGCCGTCCGCCACCTGGGAGAAGTTAAAGATACTTTCCATGCCCGGCGCTGGCTTCGCCGAGTCGACGGTAAACCTGCCTTAGGCATAAATCTGCAAAAAGAAGCCTTGATCAATCCGGTCGACTTATCACGTAAAACTCTCAAGGTTATCGACTTGATTAACCAAACGCTCCCGGATGGTTACGAATTAGCGGTAACTTCAGATGCCGCCACTCCCATCCTGGATATGTTATCCACTCTCGCACGGCTTGCATTTATGGGTATTGCGCTTTCCATGTTGGTGCTATATCTCTTTATACGTAATGTGCGCATGTCGCTGATTGTATGTCTGGTTATTCCTATTTGTATTATAGCTACCTTCAACGGCATGTACTTCACCGGCATGTCGATCAATATGTTTACCTTGGTCGGACTGGCGGTTGGCGTTGGTTGTTTGATAGACACCTCTATCGTAGTTCTTGAAAACGTATTTAGACATCATGAACGGGGGAAAAATGGCATCCAGTCAGCTGTATTAGGTTGCAACGAAGTTGGCAAAGCTGTTTTTGCTCTTACCTTGACCAATGTCGTTGTTTTTCTCCCCATTGTCTTTGTAGAAGGTTTTATCCGTTTGATGTTTACAGAAGCGGCTCTTGCGATTATCTATCCCATGGTCATATCAATGCTTGTCGCTCTTACTTTGGTTCCCATGCTAACCTCGCGCTTGATGATGATCCTGGATAAAAAACGCGCCCGGACCGCTCCGCTTAATAAAAATCTTTCAAATCTTGAAGCAAATGCTCCACTCAACTCTCATAAAATTGATCCACCCCCTTCACCGGATCGTTTGAAGAAATTTCTCCAACGCATTCCAATACCTACCATGAAATGGACTCGTAAATATTACGGTTCCATTCTTAAGAGCTGCCTTCGGCACCGCGTCAGATTTCTTCTTGCCATCGTTCTGTTTATCCTTTATACCTACTACTACACATTAGGCAACATAAGCCGGGATGTCTTAGCGGAACCTGAAGATCGCAGCTGGTTCCATGTCTGGGTTTATCTCCCCAATGGAACCAAGCAGGATCATACGCTCGAAGTCATAAATCAAGTTGAAGATATTCTGCTAGATAAAGTTCCCGAAGCCAAAAACATTCACTCCTGGGTGCAAGACGATTCCGCCCACATTAGCATACGCCTGAAAGACCTTGATGAACGAGAACGTGAATCCGAAACCATAAAGGAAGAACTTCGGCCTTTATTTGAAAATTTCTCTGTTGCCGAAGTCACTTTCACGCCTACCCGCACCAGAGGTGAGAATCAAATGCCTGTCGTCGATTCCGGACAAGGCGGCTCCATTGAAATTCGCGGCCCGGAATATAATCAAATTAACGAAATCGCCGAAAATTTCGCCGCCGTTATGAACCAGATTCCCGGTATACGCGATGTATTCAGCGAAAATGAACCCGGACCACTGGAAGCGCATTTTAAGCTTGATCGTGATGCAGCTGCTTTGTTGCAAATCACCCCTAGATTAATTGCTCAATCCATTCAGCTATCTCAGCGCCGGGGCGATTACGCCAGCATCCAAATGAAAAAAGGCGACAAGGAAATTGATATAATTTTTAATTTGATCGAAAAAACTGAAGACCTTGAAAAAGATATGGAAGACTTGGGAGGCATGAAATTCGAGGAATTAAGCGATATCCCCATCTATTCTCCTTCAATGGGTTCCACTGTAACCTTAAAAGAATTAGGCGTCATGGAAATTAAACGCGGCATGGGGTCTATGAGACGTGAAAACCGCGAACGCATTGGCCATATTAGATTTGAAACCGCTCCCAACAGTAATTTCACTGAAATTGAGGAAGCCGTTATAGGATTAATAGATATATATCCTATCCCGGCAGGTTATCGCATGACATTGGGTGGACGATCTCAACGGCTGAATGAAGTCTTTGAACAATTTAAAATGATTGCCTGGATGTCCGGCATCTTAATTTTCATGTGCATCGCTTCTCTTTTCGAATCGTTCAGCCTTCCTTTCGTCATCTTTTTATCCATTCCTTTAGCTATCTTTGGCATAGGCTGGATGTTTATTCTCACAAACACCCCTTTCAACGAAATGGCGGCGATGGGCTATGTTTTCCTGGTTGGCATCCTTCCCAATAGCGCTATATTACTCGTCCATTTCTCCGGTTATCTACGAACGGAAAAAAATTACCCCCGCGAACGCGCTATTATGGTTGCAGGACACTACCGTCTCCGCCCCATTTTAATGACGGTGGCAACAACCATCCTCGGCCTTCTACCCATGGCCATAGAATGGAAAGGACAAGACAATGATTGGATTCCATTCGCTCGATGCGTCATTGGCGGTCTTGCCAGCTCAACCGTATTAACCCTTGTTATCGTACCCGGTTTCTATTTTATCGTTGAAGATATCAGCAGATTGTTTAAGAGAGCTTTTAAATTTGTTTTCAGCTGGCGATGGATATTCATCTTTTGGAGCCGCAAAAAACGCCTTAACGTCCGGCAATCGCTTACTGCCTATCGCTTAACGCCGCCACGGGAAGAGCCTCTTATTGTAGAACTGGATCACCTAACCCGAATTTATCCGGTTAGCCGGATTGAAAGATTATCCAGTTTTTCCAGAACTTTGCTACACGGCGGTTTCCTCCCCAACCTTTCTCCTGCTACCGGTATTGTCCCGGCGCCTTTTGCCGGATCAAGCAGAAGAGTGATTACGCGCGCTCGGCATAAAGCATTGGATATGATTTCCTTAAAAATCGAAAGCGGTTTATTCGGCCTATTAGGTCCAAATGGAGCAGGGAAGACTACGCTTCTTCGTTTGATCGCAGGTATAGATCAACCGACTCGCGGCTTTTTATCCATTTGCGGGTATGACATGAAAACCGAATCACGTAAAGCGCAGAAACTTATTGGCTATCTTCCGCAAAACTTCGGCGTCTATAGCCACATGACCGCCTATCAATATTTAGACTATTTCGCCCTTCTCAAAGGAATGAAGATCAAAAAAGAACGTCGCGCCGCTATATTAAACGCTCTCGAAATGGTCAATTTATCTGAACAAAAAGATGTCTCCGTTAATAATTTCTCTGGCGGCATGATGCGCCGCATAGGTTTAGCTCAAATATTCGTCTTCCCCCCAAAGGTATTAATTGTTGATGAACCAACCGTAGGCCTCGATCCTATGGAGCGTCTGCGCTTCCGTAATTTACTTGTCCAATTGAGCCAGGATAGAGTTGTTATTTTATCAACTCATATTGTTGAAGATGTAGCTCATAGTTGCCGGCGTCTGGCTTTAATGGATGAAGGTAAATTATTCTTCTCCGGGAACCCGGAGGAACTGGTTGAATCTATTCATGACAAGGTTTGGGAACTTATAGTGGAAGATGAGTCTGCATGGCATCGTTACAGGAAACTTTATTCTGTCGGCGGCCAAACTCACACCGCCGATGGCATTTGCTTACGCATCGTTTCTGACGATAAGCCCGCTCCAGAAGCTATTAACATTGAAGCCACGCTGGAAGATGCGTATCTTTACCACACAAGGGATCCATATATTTCCGTATAAATTTTAGAATCTCTCTCCAGATTAAAGAAAGAAGGTATGTGAGTGTGAATGTACAACGTTATTCCAAAGGTCTATCTATTTTTCTATTTACTATTATTGCCGCTCCCATTTTTGCTCAGGAGATTGTTGCGCCATCTCCGGTTACATTAAAAGCATCCGCCGCGAGAATGAGAATCGAAGATATCACCGTTGCCGAATCTATACTCCAAAATGAAGAGTTCCGAACCAAAGGCAAGCAAATGACCATTACGATTCAAGACGCCATTGATATCGCAATGAAGCAAAATCCCGATATACAAATTGATAAACATGCTCTACAAAGCAGCCTGGCCAACCTTGATCTTACCGAAAGTAATTATCGCTCCAAATACAGCCTTGATTCTCGATTGGACGAAACCATAAGTCGACGCGCCTCCGGCTCCTTCCGTATTGATCCTGAAAAAGGATTAATAACCGACACGAAGAAGGAATACGAAAACAATACTCTGTTTAATATTGGTCCCAGTTATACTCAAACATTCAAGAATGGCTCAAGGCTTGATATTCAACCAGAGATGGACTTTCAACACTATTCCGAGGGCGCCTTTGACAGCGGCCCGAACAATCCTGAAGGCAACCATTTCGAAGACAGATATAAGCTGAACATAAATTATAGCTACCCCATTAATTCCAGATCACGCAAGGAAATTCAAACCCAAATTGAGAACTCCAAAATTGCCGCCATTCAATCCGATTACAGTTTATTCGCCCAGGAAAAAAGCGCTGAAGAGACTGTTATAAACCGCTATTGGAACATCCAGCAATTACAGGAAAGACTTGATATTCAAAAAGAACGCCTGCTTCAATCTCTCCGAGTTTCTTTCATTATTGAAACGCAATATGAGTTCGAAAAAGCAGCTCAAAAAGACGTCGGTCAAGCTCAAACCGACGTGCTTAATAATCAAGCTTCGCTTATTGAACTCGAAGGAAGCCTCAGAAATTCCATGGAAAGCTTAAATATCTTTCTGGGGATTCCTCTTGAAACTGAGTTGATTTTAACTGATAAGTTAGAGGTAAAACCCCTCCCTCTTGCCAGTAATGAATATATCAATCTTGTCACATCAACCAATTTAGACCTGAAAAACTTGCGCCTTTCGATCAAAAGATCCGAAAATTCCCTCCGCGTCGCTCGATTGGGTCAACAACCGGATTTAGTTTTATCAACCTTTGCCAATCAGAATGACGAAAGCGACCGGAATTTGGGCGCTGCGCTTATTTTCTCTTGGGCTTTTGGCGACGGTGGAGCGACTCGCGCACGAGTGCGTGCTCTTGAAGAAAATCTTGAACAATCAAAAATCAGATTATGGGATACCGAACGGCAACTTGTTCAATCCACCTACCGGAATTTACGTGAGTTGATGCTGCAACTTCAACGCATCGAAATTATCCAGCGCAACGTAACCCAATCTCAGTTCAACCTTGACACCGGTCTAATAGACTTCCGCGACTTTGGCAACATCACTTTCCGCGATTTGCAGGATTTGCAGATTGACTTGGCTCTTAACCGCTCCAATCTGGTTCAGGCCAAGGTTTTGTATAATATTGCTAAATCTTCCGTCTTAAGTCGCGTTCATGACTATAAACCGTCGGAAGAAATTGAGTCTCTTTTCACTATTTTTGACTGAAACCATTCAGCCTTTTAAAGTTTGATTTATAATGGTATTTCGAGGCCGGGTGGTGGAACGGTATACACGAGGGACTTAAAATCCCTTGCCGACAACGGCTTGAGGGTTCGAATCCCTCCCCGGCTACGTTTTTTATAGTCGAAGTAAAAATCCTCGATTTCATCTGTAGAGTCTGGGTGGCAAGGGCAAGACCGCAATGCGGTCAGCCCTTGATGCGATCACTTCAGGCGTAGGGTGGGTCAGCTTCACCGACCCACCAAAATCCACCAATTCAAACCAACTTCCTCTCCAATTCATCCAATTGATCCGTCGTAAGGCTCGCAACATGAGGGGGATATGCAACAGAAATAATTTCTCCGTTATATTCACTCCCTAACTGCGCCATGATTTCCGCATGAAAAACAGGAACAGAACCAGGTGAAGGTTGCGGTTCAACTACCACAATCTTTCTCTTGTTTTTAAGCGAATTTGCCATACTGCTCACCGAAAAGGGACGATAACAGAGCATCCGGCAAATACGATCCGCATCACTAGGCGACTCGGTTGGAATCATAGAAATTATTGCCGATTCTTTATCAGTAATTGCGCCCTTAAACGGGAAACCTTCTTCCGGCAATTTATAATCTAGTTCTTTATATAATTCACGCAGATTGCCGACCAATGGCATATATTTTCCACGGAGGGTTTCTTTCTCTGATTTATGTTTCATCTTGGCAAAAGCTTCTTCAAAACTCATTGTCTTACCCACCCGTGAGCTTTGAAGACCCGTCAAAGGATTCCCCATATCCAAGTCATCCCGTGGAGTAAATTCACCCAGACAATCATGATTAAGGCTGGAATGTAGAATCAGAATAGGTAAACGCATCTTTTGCACAGCAAACGCATGATAGGCCATTGCCAGGTGATCATAGGTTTCCTGCAGAGTATGGGTATGAAACTGAATCCACCCGGTTTCACGTAAATGCAGATACGACCAGTTTTCTTCACCAGTATCGGGAATGCCGCTGCGCAAGCCCAGCACAACTACCGGCAGCATTTGAGCAGCGATTTGAATCATCAAATCATATCCACTCATCAATTCATGGGCTGAACAGAAGAGAAGCGTACTCTTCTTGTCATCCGCTTTGTCCGCGGCAAACGAAAGACCATTTCTGGCGCTGTCAACATGCTTAAACTGGGTTGCTCCCCCGGCAGCTATCGCCATATTGAAATATAACTTCTTCAGCGCAGGTGAAAATAAAACTCTTTCTAAATTGGATGATTTTGCGATTGATTTTAATACTGACTCCACGTTGATTTCTCCTTTAAAGAATAACGTCTTTCCAACGGCGAATTTCTTTGGTTACTTCACGTTGCGCCTCTTCAACCAGAGTTTTGGGTTTCGGACCCATAACCTCCATCTCATCTTTGACCATTTCCGCCGCTCTTTTGGATAGATTATGAAACACCTTATCCTGTATTTCGAAAGACGTTCCTTTTAGCGCCAAAGCCAAGGTGGTTCGATGCACATCCGATAACGCACGCAATAGTACACTATCCTCCATATGCATAATATCTTCAAAAGTAAAATATTTTTTACGTAGTTCGCTGGCCAAAGATGGATTTTGCTTATCCAACGCGTCAAGAATGTTTTTTTCCGTATCCCGGTCAACCTGGCCAAGCATCATAATAAGAGTTTGAACACCACCCGGACCCTTTCCTTTAGACGAAAGCGCTTGCAGCATTTCTTTTATTCTTTTAGATTCATCATTCATAGTAATAGGATTGTACCATAATCCATGTTAAGAATAAATTACTACCTGTTTAATCCACCATTGATTTAAGTTTTATCCACATAATCCAAATCAGTAGGGGCGCTTCTTGTGGGGCGCCCAAGCCTCCCTGGAATACAATAAATTACGCTTCTCCATCCCCCTCCGTGCTGATCTTTACCCAAAAGTTTTGTCATAATTCATTGCTATGAATAGATCAATAAGGGTGCCAAGGGCAGCGTCCTTTCTGCCCTTGACTGGAAACCTTGGAAAAACAAAATGAATCTTGATTCTTTATAATCCAATTATAAGCACAAAAAATTGAATTCGATTTTCCTTTCAATGTGGATTGTTGATAAAAACTATAGAAATAAATGAGGTGAACTCAATCAAGGGCAGAAAATACACTTCCCTTGCCACCCGCCCAAGACACCACCAACATAGATATCCAGACCCACCACTTATAGAATAGTTCTTATCAATGAATTTAAAGGAGCCCTCATGTTTTATCAACAAATCCAAAAACTAGCCCATACTATCGTCAATTTCTCTACAAAAGTCTCTGAAGGAGACTTGGTATTTATTCATGGCAAAGGCTTTGATACGCGTGATTTGGTTGAAGCAGTGATGACGGAAACCATTAAAGCAGGCGGCGTTCCTTATGTATATTTTGAGGACGATAAGTCATCACGCCGTTTATTGATGGAAAGCAGCGAACAAACTTTCCAGAGGTTAGGCGAATTTCTCTTGCTGGAAATGAAACAAGCACAGGTCTTCATCGGAATCAGGGGCAGCGACAATATCTTTGAATTATCCGATATCCCTAAAAAACAACTGGAATTGTACGACAAATACATTGTCGGCCCGGTGCACATCGAAGAACGGGTGAAAAACACTAGATGGTGCGTCTTACGCTATCCCAACCCCTCTATGTGCCAATTAGCCAAGCAATCCTCCGAGTCATTTCAGCGCTTTTATTATGATGTTTGCTGCCTGGATTATAAAAAAATGGACGATGCTGTACAACCATTAAAAGAGCTGATGAATAAGACGGATAAAGTTCACATCGCGTCGCCGGGAACCGATTTGCATTTTTCCATAAAAGATATTCCGGCAATCCCATGTTCCGGCGAGATGAATATTCCCGACGGCGAATGCTTCACCGCGCCCGTGCGTAAATCTGTTAATGGAACCATACGCTTCAACGCCTCGTCCGTTCATGAGGGTGTTCAATATAATTACGCTCAATTAACCATCAAAGACGGCCAGGTTATCGACATGGATTCCGGCGCCAATACCGAAAAATTGCGACAAGTCATTAATTCCGACGATGGCGCCTCTTATTTTGGAGAATTCGCGCTGGGCTACAATCCATATATCCTCGAACCGATGAATGACACGCTGTTCGACGAAAAAATCGCCGGATCGCTGCACATGGCGCTGGGATGCTGTTACGACGACGCCTCAAACGGCAACAAATCAGCTTTGCACTGGGACCTGGTTCTTATTCAACGACCGGAATATGGCGGTGGAGAAATCTATTTTGATGACGTTTTGATCCGCAAAGATGGATTATTCATCTTACCGGAATTAGAAGGATTAAATCCAGATAAATTGAAATCGTGAGATAGGCGGCAAATCGGGTGGCAAGGGTAAGACCGCAATGCGGTCAGCCCTTGATCAAACCACCTAATTAAGGCAAGGATTAATACAATTCACTTTTATTAATCAAACCTCTGGAAAAAAATATCTTCTTCCACAGGAGCATTTTGAATAGTTTCTTTAGTCTGTTTCAATAACATAGCAATTTTGTCTTTAACTTCGATTAAGTCGATATCATGGAGCGCCGAACACCTTACGCTAGGCTCCAAACAGCGCTCCATGTCTTTCAATTCGAGGTCATCTTCAATTTGATCCAGCTTGTTAAAGATAGTCAGAACCGGTTTTTGAGAGCACTCTAAACTTGCTAATATTTCATTAACCGCATGGATCTGCTCTTCCATAATAGGAGAACTGGCGTCAACCACATGCAATAGCAAGGTGGCTTCTTCAACCACCTCCAAAGTGGCTCTAAAAGCCGCCAGCAGCGGGGCAGGCAAATCTGATATAAATCCAACCGTATCCGATACAAGAAGCGTTGCGCCATCAGGAAGAACTAAACGCCGCGTAGTCGTATCTACCGTGGAGAAAAGCTGATCCCTGGCCAGCACCTTGGCCGTAGTTAAACGATTCAACAGAGTGGATTTACCGGCATTGGTATATCCTATTAATACTGTAGTATCAATGTTTTGACGTTGCCGGGATTTCCTTTGCAGCCTTCTCGATTTTCGTATCTTCAACCAATCCTTACGCAAACGGGAGATTCGGTTATCAATTTTACGGCGATCCACTTCCAGTTTGGTTTCGCCCGGTCCCCGCGTTCCAATCCCCCCGCCTAAACGGGAAAGTTCAATTCCCCTGCCGGTAAGACGTGGACGCAGATATCGCAATTGAGCTAATTCAACCTGGATCTGGCCGTCTTTTGTTTGGGCGTGTTGCGAGAAAATATCCAGAATTAATTCCGTGCGGTCTATAGTGCGTATTTTAAATGAACGTTCCAGATTTCGCTGCTGAACAGGAGAAAGGTCATGATTAAAAAGAATTATATCAAATTCCTTTTCATAAATCATCTGCTTGATCTCTTCAATTTTCCCCTTGCCAATATACGTAGCGGAATTAATCGACTTTAGATTTTGGGTGCATACATCAGAGATATCGGCGCCAGCCGTGCGCGCCAATTTACGCAGTTCTTCTACTTGGTATTCAACAAAATGGGGAAGGATATTACCAGAATTAGCAACAACAAGTAATGCTTTTTCTTTCTTAATACTCGTAGAATGCGTCAAATTATTTTGTGACTCCCAGGATAAACACAAGAAACTATCCCCTCATTAAGACTACAAAGAGAGGATAGTTCTTATATGTTTTCATTCTAATCGGAGAAAATTAATCTCCATCTTCGCGGTGCATTCCGCGGCTGCTGCTTACATGACCACTACTATGTCCGCCTCCCTCAACACGCTCCATTTGATTCCAACGGACGCGCGTCTTGGCAGCGGGCATAACAGTAGCAATTGAATGCTTGTAGATCAAATACTGCTCTTCCCGCTCATCGTTGAGAAGAATAATCGTAAAATTGTCGAACGCAGATATCTTCCCATGCAGGTCGGAACCATCGACGAGGTGAACATTGAGCGAAACTTTCTCACGTCTTGCTTGATTGAGAAAGCTATCTTGGATATTCATTACACTTTTGACAACCATTAAGCATCTCCCTCCGGAGCATTTCCCTTGGATTCTAGGGCAATTCAGTTATATCAAAGATGATAATACAAATATACAACATTTACAATAGTATATTGTTATCACTGTTCCGCCAAAGTTGCAAGGATTCTTCCACGATTTGGCGCAAATCTATTGCATTATTTACATTAACCCACTTCGTAGGACACTGCCGCCGGAACCATGTCATTTGCCTCCTGGCATACCGGCCGGTTTCACGGGCGGTAATTTCAACTGTCTCTTGCAGACTATATTTACCTAATAAATATTCATAACATTCTTTATAACCCAACGCCTGCATGGCCGTATTATTTGGTCCACATCCTATCTCCAGCAACCAGCGCGTCTCTTCGACCAATCCATTTTCATACATCCAGTCTGTCCTACGCTGAATCCGCTCTACTAAATCTTCCCGCTCGCGCTGGATGCCAATAAAGACGGTTTGATCAAACCAGGGTTTTCGCTTTTGGCTGCGGCGCAATTCGGTCACGCTGACTCCGGTTTGCATTATTATTTCCAAAGCCCTGATTATACGCCGTGCATCATTAGGATGAATTTTCTGTGCGGTTTCAAAATCACGCGATTCTAACTCGGTATACAAAGCATCCAGGCCGCCTTTTTCCGCTCTACGGTATAACTCCGCCCGCAATTCAGGTTCCGGGTCAGGCGCTTCGAAAAATCCCTCCAGCAAAGCGCGGTAATATAGACCTGTTCCCCCGCATAAAACAAGCATTTTATCCTTTTCAACCGCTTCTTTAATTTTTTTTTCTGCATAAGATTCAAAGCGGGAAGCGCTGAATTGTTCCAATGGAGAAACCAGATCAAGTCCATGATGAACAATGCCATTGCGTTCTTCGATGCCGGGTTTAGCTGATCCGATATTTAATCCTCGATAGACTTGAATCGCATCAACGCATAAAATCTCGCTACCCAGATATTTCGCCAATGCAATAGCCAGATCAGTTTTGCCTGAAGCGGTTGGCCCGACAATAGCGCAGAAACGCGGTTGTACAGGGATTGTGCGTTGATTGTATTCAAGACTGCTGGTATTCTGCATATTCAAAGTATAGCTCTTTAGTATTAAACTTTCAGCCTACATCCTTATTGTTTATCGAGTAGGTTTTATTATAACAACAGACATTTTCAATCTATCCCACCAGG
This sequence comes from bacterium, assembly GCA_963662285.2. GTDB lineage: Bacteria > Hinthialibacterota > Hinthialibacteria > Hinthialibacterales > Hinthialibacteraceae. The sequence continues at coordinate 217,815 of CAXXMV010000002.1, read as the reverse complement.
GATCAAGTGATTGGGAGATTTAAGTGCCTCAGGCAACAGATACAGTATATCGTCCACCCCATCAGGAAGAGACGTTAAAGCAGGCGCAATCGGCTGGAGTAGACCTGACTCGCTTACCCCGCCATGTGGCCATTATTATGGATGGCAATGGCCGTTGGGCGCGCTCAATGCATAGACCCAGGATCGAAGGCCACCGCTCCGGCATAAAATCTGTTAAAGAGATTGTCCGCGTCTGCCGCAGCCTTGAAATCCCATATCTTACCCTATACGCATTTTCCGCCGAAAATTGGAAACGCCCCGGCCCAGAAATAAATGCACTGATGATTCTTTTATGCAACTTTCTCAAACGGGAAATTCGCGAGATGACGGATAATGATATACGACTGAATGCCATTGGCCGTTTAAGCGATCTGCCTTCAACCGTTCAACGCACTTTGGAAAATGCTCGCATAACAACGGCTGGCGGTAATAAAATGCAATTAACTCTGGCTCTCTCCTATGGTGGAAGGCTTGAAATAGTAGATGCAGTCAAAACAATCGTACAAGAAGTACAGGTCGGCAAAATCAATATTGAGAATATTACTCCTGATATCTTTTCCCAGCACCTCCATACCGCCAATACCCCTGATCCCGATCTCTTAATTAGAACCAGCGGGGAGATGCGCGTTTCCAATTTTTTATTATGGCAAATCGCTTATTCAGAAATATGGATTACACCCGTTCTATGGCCTGATTTTAAGCGGGATAGCCTATTCGAAGCTCTACGTGAATTCCAAAACCGTCAACGAAGATTCGGCGGCGTTGATATTGACGGGGCTATTTGACATAATTGTTGTACCGGATAATCTATCGAGAAATCGATGGTTTTACCATTTAGGGGCGCCTTTCATGGTAATGTCATTAAGTTAAGTTGTTTTGTACATCCCCCTCACCCTAACCCTCTCCCGGCGGGAGAGGGGACAACAAGATGGGTGGCAAGGGCAAGACCGCATTGCGGTCAGCCCTTGATCAAGCCACCATTTATAGGGTGACATTCCTTAACTGCATGACATTGCCCTTCATAGGCGCCCGATACGTCAAGCGGCCTGATGAATTTGCAAAACCAATAATAAGGAGTTAGTAATTTGAGGCGTGAGATCACCGGGTTTATCGCCCTGATATTATTTTTAATCTGCGTTTTTTGGTCTTATGGCGTTTGGCTGGCAGCTGTTATTGCGTCAGCCGCATTCTATTTTGCTCATGAAGAGATTTATAATCTTTTCGGCGCCCCACGACGCAGGTCTCTTCTCATCTGGCAAAACCTGTTGGCTATTCTCTTTCTTGTTTTCACTGTTTGGCATAACATCCCATCCCTACTTGTAATTACTTTTCTTTTTTTCTGGGGCAGTTGCCTGATTTCCATGAGCAAAACCGTCCAAGGCAGCCGTTATGAATTCGCTACTCACGGATTGCTTCTGATTTATCTACTTTTACCTCTTTCCAGTTTCGTGTATCTACGCAGCATCGACCACGGACCAGCGTTTTTATTCTTCATTTTGTCTGTAGCTTGCTTGACGGATACAGGCGCCTATTATGGCGGTAGAGCAGTGGGTAAGCATAAGTTAGCTCCCGTTCTCAGCCCCAACAAAACCTGGGAAGGCGCTATATCTGGCGCCTTTCTAACAACCGCTATCATACTTATTACCGCATACTTTTATAGCATTTATAATGGGAATACTCTCTGGTTGAACGGACCACATAGGTATGGCCATATCATCATCATAACCATAGTTCTCTCAGCGGTGGGACAGGTTGGGGATCTTTGCGAGTCTGCCATGAAACGCGATGCCGGCATTAAAGATTCAGGAACAATAAATACTGGTCATGGCGGATTTTTGGATATGATGGATTCGATGTTGTGGATTGGTCCTGCCATGTTCGTCTATACAGTGTTGTTTTGTTAGATAGGTTTTTGAAATCAGGTTTTACCTTCAAAAAAACCTGTTAAACGAGCTTGTCTTATTGGGCTTTTTGAGGCTTTTTTTGCTGGGATTTTTCGTCGGAAAGATTTGGCGCCACATGATATATCAGGTAGCGTAAACCTTTTGCATGAACTCCACTACCAACCACAGATACTCTAACTCCATTTAAGTCTCTATAATAAATTTCTCTTCCAAAACGAATTATTTTTTTTGCTTTATCCTGTTCTTCTTTCGGTTCTTTTAATTGATTTTCCCTCTCTTCTTCTGTCTGCTTGCGTTGGTAAATTGTGAAATTCGCAAAACCATCTCTGTATTGAGTTTCATAAATAATTCCATGCTCATGCTTCCAGGAATGACTAGCTAGTTCTTCAAAACCTTGAGGTAACGTTTCCAAACAAAGCGGCTTAAAATCTAATTCTTCAACATTATTGTCATTATTACGTTTGGGTGGAGTGATTTTTTCTAATCCCTCAGTATTTATCATATCTTCTTCATTATCTTTTATAAAATCGATTCTCTCGAATTCAACTGATTTTGTTACTTGTTTTTCTGAATCATATATCTCATATTTCAGCGGCATTTTTGTTTTATAATCAATCCAGATGCGAAGAGAAGGTCGATGGCGATAAAGCCCTGTTATATAAATTGTTTTTACTTTGCGTTGCGCCACTTGGCAGGAATCTTCTTCAACCAATTGATAATTTTTAAGAAATAGATCCAATTCTTCATGTTTTATGGCGGCGGTTATATCCCTTGAAATCAGATACCAGTGATAATATCGGATTTCCTCTGGAAGTTTCATCATATCTTCTTTGGAAACAGGACTCATCCAGGTAACATCGTTTATTCTTGTAATGATGTGCTTTTTAAGTACCTCCGGCTCAAGTATCTCCATTCGCTGGACTTCAGAAGAATATCGCTGAGCCTTTATTTTCGAAGTAACTTCTCCCTCATGGATTTTATAACGAAATACAATTACGCCGTCATAGGGGATGGTTTGCGCCACTTCTATTGATTGCCTGAGCAATACAGATAGTTTATCCTCTTTAGCAGACGCCATATTTACAGAGGCCAGGATAACTATGCAAAAGAATTTTATAAAACGAGGATAAATCATTCAACCCTGCCATTAGTACAGAATGCCACAACGCTTTCACGAACGGGCAATGGATCGCCCGAAAGATCATGATAGGCAATATATGATTCCGCTTCCTGGCCAAAACCATTTACTTCTTCGACTAAAATAACATCATAGGTTGGTTCAGACAAAAACGTATTGCCAATACCCAAAACCGCCAGTAATAGCAAAACAACCGGGATAACTTTCGAAAAGAAGCCCCATGATGAGTATGAATACGCCCAGGGAAACCATACCTGAGAGGGAGAAACATCCTCAATATTACTTTGAATTTTCGCCCATACGCGATCTGGAGGTGAAAATCGGGGCATTTTTCTTAGATCATGAAGGTACTGGTTAATATTATCTAATTCTTCACGACCACTTGTAGTATCATCCAGATATCGCTGGACAAGCTGATTTTCTGTATCCGTTGTTTCCCCTTCAAGATACCTTCGAAGAATATCCCGGGATAAATCACTGGAAAATGGTTGTTTAGAATCGTTTTTTTTCATCGGATTATCCGTATTTTTCTTTGTTTCGGATTATGCCTACCTATATTATAATAACTTAAGAAGATCAAGTTTGATTTCCATTGTCTTATGGGCGCGATTCAAACGGGATTTTACCGTCCCGATTCTACATTTTAATACCAAAGCAATCTCTTCATAACTCAAATTGTGATTATATCGCAGTACCATAATAGATCTTTGCTTCGGGCTTAATGAAGCAATCGCCTTTTCTATATACTGAATACGCTCCTTTTCAATAGCTATATCGCCTGGAGATGCTCCGGCATCCCGGATTTCTATAACCGTAGAGTTTTCATCATTCTGAACAAATGAAACTGTATTATCTTTATGCTTGCGTATTTTGCGAAATTGATCCGCTGCTCTTCTGTAAACGATGCTATACAACCAGGTAGTAAAAGCAGACTGAAATTGAAACTTCCTGATATCCTTAAAAACCGAGATAAATACTTCCTGGGTTACTTCCTCTGCAATATCTTCCGAATTTACCATCCGGATAGCCATTGTAAAAACATCTTTACTATAAAGACGATATAATCTTTCAAACGCAATTTTATCTCCCTCCTGACAAAGGGAAATCAACTTGCGCTCTTCCTCGCGGTTTTTATCGTGAGGACTCAATCTTTTATCCTTCTTATTTGGTCGAATTATTGGTATTTTATGTTCCCAATCAATCGAAATTCTTTGTTTTTATTTTATTTACGATAACGGAATCGTCTTATTCACCATGAATTTGAATTGTAAACCAGGTAAATTCGTCTTTTTTTTTAATAAAAAATCTCTTATGAAAAATAGGTGTATGAGACAACTATATATAGCGTATTATACACACAATACTCACAACATGTAGACCTCAGCAATTAAGGCTTAAGTGCCGGGAATACTTAAGATATGTTTTCATCATTTTCATATTATCCACAGTGTTATTATTCTATAATATTATGGTTACAATAATTTAGTATATATTGATTTATTATCATTTTATGACAAAAACAAAGGCTTTTTTATGATATCACACGATTTTCGGCCTGTTTCATCCGAATAATTCACAATTTATTACATGCTTTTGCCATTGGCATCCACATCTTATCCACAGACCGCCTTGTGCATATAATGATTAAAATAAAATTTTCCTACAAAGGAATGATAATAAAATTTTTCGAATATTGTTAGAGTGGAATCATTATAATGAATAATAGTCGCATCGACAGACCAATAGGCATCTTCGATTCAGGCATCGGGGGATTAACTGTGGCACGGGCATTGAGAAAGCGTTTGTCAAACGAAACTCTGTGCTATTTCGGAGATACCGCCAGAGTTCCCTATGGAACAAAATCTCCCGAAACAGTTAAACGATACAGCGTTGAAATTACCCGTTTTCTAAAAAGCCACAATGTTAAAATGATTGTGGTTGCCTGTAATACGGTTTCATCTGTTTCATTACCTGAAATCAGGGAACAATTCGATGGACCGGTAATTGGCGTTGTGGAACCGGGAGTAAGAGCGGCTATTTCGGAAAGCAAATCCCTTCGCATCGGAGTTATTGGAACGAAAAGCACCATTCAAAGCGGCGCGTATCAAAAACGTCTTTTAGAAAAGAATAAGTCTCTTCATATTATCGCGCAGGCCTGCCCTTTATTTGTTCCGCTGGTAGAGGAAGGCTGGGAAAATGATTCCATTACACTGGATATCGCCAAGAGATACCTTGCGCCGCTGGTAGAAGAAAATTTAGACGCCGTGATATTAGGCTGCACTCATTACCCTTTGATCGACCACGTTATAGAAAATGTAATGGGAGATAAAGTTAAACTTGTAAACTCTGCTGAAGAAGCAGCTATAGAAGTTGAAGATACTTTAACAAAACAAAACCTGCTTTCACAAACAAAACTGCTTAAGGACCTGTTTTATGCTTCAGATGACATAGAAGGTTTTAAGCGGTTATACCAGAGAATATTCGGAGAATTAGATTCCACGTTTGTTGAAGCTCCATCAGATTTCTTCTCGATTGTTCAAGAAGTCCACCGATTCAGAGATAAATTACGCACGGATCCCATAACCTGGTTTGAACCATATTGAAAAAGCGCAGGGCGAACCCTGCGCTTTTCTTATCTTTTATGGAATATAGTCCAATTATTATTACTCGTCGTAAGGATTATTTTTTACTGCGTCTCCTTCTTCAGACATAACTCTCTTATACTCCTCCAAAACCAGATCCTCCATACGCTTACGCATATCCGTATTGAGAGGATGCGCAATATCTGCATACGTTCCATCCGCTTTTTTGCGGCTAGGCATAGCTACAAATAGCCCAGTGTTACCATAAATAACTTTCATATCACGAATGACAAAGCAATTATCTAATATCATCGTAACAAAAGCTTTAAGTTTATCATCAGGCTTGCGAACAGGATATACTTTGACTTCCGTTATCTCCATAGGATTCTCGCCTTTAACATAGATGATTATAAATCAGCTAACTTAAAAAAACATACACTAACACGTTCTTAGTATACTATATCAAAGAACTTATCAAGAGAATACGGGAGATACCCAAAAATTAACGTTTGCGCTTCTTATGTCTATTCAATCTGCGTTTCTTTTTGCGTTTATGAGTTGCTATCTTCGCTCTTTTACGTTTTTTCCCGCAAGGCATGGACTGACCTCGTTTCTACAATGTTTTTTTTACGTGCAAATCTTATTAAATAATTATACTAAAACATATAACAACATGTGCATTATAACCGAATTTATGTGCCCGGGGCGGGATTTGAACCCGCACAGCAATCGCCATACGCCCCTCAAACGTACGTGTCTACCAAGTTCCACCACCCGGGCTACTAGATTATCTTTTTGGAAAATAACCAGACCAAGAATTATATTGCGGGATACGGCGATGTCAACAAGGTCTGTCTATCAAAAGTACAAGAAAACTCCTTTTTTATGAATTAAGAATGAATTTTATCATGTTTTTTAGATGCAAACTATGAATAGCATAATTTATAATATTATAATACCTTATGCTATTATTCTCTTATATATTGAATCTATTAACTTTGCGTAGTTAAATCTGCTGTTTTTTTAAATTAATTATTTTACTTTTTATCTTTAATCATGCTCTTACCCTCTTCTTTTCCAGATTCCGCACAGCGAATCCACAATTTATTAACAACCCTTACTTGACTTTTTTTTCAAATATTTGTTATAGTTTTTTCTCTTTATTTTATATTACTAATTTATGCATATATTAAGAAAGCATTAATAACATATCATATAAGTCCCTTGTTATTCATTATTTATGTTAGAAATAATGATATAATAAACAATTAAAGATATGTTGGTCTTGCATTAGTTCTTATCGCTTTATACTTAAAAATAATACTATAGAATTGTAAAAAGACGAATCAATCCACTAGTTATTAACAGGGATAATTAATATGTTTATTGCGATTATAATGGGAAGCGCCTCTGATCAAGAAAAAATGAAACAAGCAGAAAACGCTTTGAATGAATTTGGAGTATCTTACGAGACAAGGATATTATCCGCCCATCGATCTCCAGAATTAGTTAAGCAATATATAGATAGCGCCGCCAAAAGGGGAGTTCAAGCATTCATTTGCGGCGCCGGAATGGCCGCCCACCTGGCAGGCTGCGTTGCTGGCTTAACCTGCTTACCCGTTATTGGCGTACCGCTATCCGGTTCCGCCCTTGGTGGAGCAGATTCGCTTTATGCTACGGTTCAAATGCCCAAAGGGATTCCCGTGGCTACAGTGGCCATTGATGGCGCCTATAATGCGGGAATACTAGCTGTTCAAATGATGGCTTTATCAAATCCCGATTTAGCGGATAAATTAATCACGTTTCGCCAAAAAATGACGGAAGCCATTAATGATCTTAATAAAGATTAATTCTTTTCGATTGATTTATTATCTTTTCAATTGATTAAATAAGAAAATGGCGCCATAATATTCATATTACTTTTTCCTTTATGGAATATTTAGGGTTTAGGACGTTGAGCGAGGAGACGGCGCATCTATTTTGCGCCGTTTTTATTTTATTAATTATTCAATATTCTGCTGAATTTGTTTCTATTTTTTTAAGTGTATACAGGCGACAGACCAATGAGCATCGGATAATTCGTCTTGCTCAATTTCTTTTGAAAAAATCATGCTCAATGGACCGAGAAATATACTCGGCTGGATAACGCCCTTATCATTTATAAAGTTTCTTCCCAATCCCAACCATCCCCATTGGGTTTTTTCGCCAATATACGAAAGCCGCGCAACTCTCAATCCACTCGGTTTTATTAAGCGCTCAGACAAAGCAGCCGGATCGTAAACTCTCAAAAAACCTTTGGCGTCATTTTTTGAACCGGATTCCGCATAAATATGCCCGATTTGATGAGACGTCCATTGCTCAAAATAGTATGGACCGGCAGGAACGGTTATTATCAAATCCCCGTTATCTTTCATTAATCCAGCCAAATTTTTTACTGTTTGGATATCCCCATCCCCCGGAATATGCTCAATTGACGAGATTAAACTGATCGCATCAAAGGATTTCCCCTTAAATGGAAGATTCAAAAAATCTCCCTTTGCAGCATGCAAGCAACAATCCGGCAATATATCAGCGAGTTTTTTTTGAACCAATAAACCTTCATGATCCAAATCTATCGTATTTACCGAATGTCCCTGTAATGATAAGAATGACGGGAAGCCGGATGACCCGCAACCCATATCTAAAATCACTTTGGGTTGGCCTTCGATGCATTCAATAGCAAAGGAAATCTCTTGCACTTTATAATATTCATAAGAATTAATCCCGGCATATTTTGAGATAATATTATGATGCCGCATCCACGTTGATATAGTTGGCGAACGCCTCTGCACGGTTTCTATTTTCCTGGCAAGAAAGAATACGTAGTAACTTACAATCACATGCCATAGACGACGCATAATGCCAATCAGGGGCACGCGCTCTTCCAACCTGCTTAAAACGCTTCTCCATAGAAACCAGCCGCTCTGCGCCGTCCTCAGATAGGCCTGCAATACCCAGGGACGCCTGATTAACAACTTTACATAATGAGTTAAGGACCGCCCATACTTACCCTGTTGAGAATAAATCCAGGCTAAATGCGAATTTGCTTCAACGTGATAGGTTTCTTTTTCAAGAATCCGGCTTAAATATTGTTCGACTTGATCGAAGCAGCCTTGCGCCGCAGCGTTGCGGGCTTCTTCCATAAGCCGTTCTGGATTTATTCTTTCACTATCCTCTATGGTCATTGATGGCGTCTTTCAATAATTTCTTGTAAATGCGAATATAATTGCGCTGCAATTTTCCTGGCGTCGTGTTGTTCACACGCAAAATTCCTGGCATTCCGGCTATATGCGTCCCAGCGCTCGTTATCGGACAACAACGCAAGCACAGACCGCTTCATCGCCTCCACATCATCTCCGGTGCGCAATCCCATACCATTACGTTCGATTATACTATCTGGATCGAAAAGGGCGGTTACCACCGGGGCGCCCCACTTAAATGATTGCACATAAGTATTGGGATAGCCTTCCTGAGTCGAGGTATTCACCATTATGCGATGGCTGGCGAACAAGCGCTCCGTTTCATCGAAAGAAACTCCTGGCAGAAATCGTAAATTGTTTATAGAAGCGGCTTTAGTTTTAATCTCTTCAAACATTTCCTCCAGATTGGCTGGAGGACAGACCATGGTGCAAGGAACATCAGGCATCTTTTCAGCCAGGTTCAGAAATAATCCTGGATTCTTACATGGTTCACAGCGCCCGACCCAGAGCACGCCTTCTCTATTTTCAGGCAATACTGAAGGTATAGGATGAGCAGAACGCAAGACTAAACTGCTCCGATTATAGTTTTTCATCAAAAGATCGTGCTGATGATCAGTCTGGGTGATAATTGATGAAGCCCGGTTAAAACCATGCATATAGGCCCGGCCATAGAGAAAACCACGCTCTTTTTCATGCGTCCCGTCAACATCCCAAGTGCTTGAAGTCATAAACAAAAAGGGTTTATTAGTCTTATAAGCGGCATGTCCGGTAATACCAGTCTCAAATCCCCCCCCCCGCTGAATATAAACATCCGAAGGTATTTTGCTGCATGAGTTAAGGCAATCCCAAAAACCAAGCATACTGCGGGTAAAGCGATTTATGCGATAGGGCAGTTTATGAACTTCTATGCCTTCAGATTCAAATTTTTCCCATGATCCCTGGCCGCGAGTGATGAAACGGATATTAACGCCGGGTAATTTAACCATCTCCCTGGCCAACAGGACCAATTGCAGTTCTGCGCCCCCAAATGGCTGTGGTTCTTCCTTACGGAATAATTTTTGCGCCCATAGAGATACTATTGTAATGTTCATTCAAGCCGCCTTGTGATATATTCGGCGCATTATAGTGGTTTACAAAACTGCATGCTTATTAAAAGCGCTGTTTTTCCGAATCACGAATCCAAACGTTATTTTGAAAAGCACTCTAAATGAGATATCATATTATCCAGTGATTTTGTCCTCGGTAAACCCGAAACCGTACTCACATGATCCGAGTGAAATTTTTTTAACGATATTATTTTATATATCAGGAACTCAACATGACCAATCAGGCCATTTATTGCATAGCAAATCCTAAAGCCGCTCAAGGCAAAATTCACAACCAGGTTGATTCAATCCAATCTTTTTTTGATTCCAATAATACAAAATCCGAATTTATTTGGACCACCCATCCACGCCATGCCATAGAAATCGCCAAAGACCTGTCATTATCCGGCAAATCGATCATTTGTTCTGTTGGAGGAGATGGAACAGCATTCGAGGTGATTAACGGCGTGATGCTCAGCGGCTGCGCAGCTAATATAAAACTTGGTATTATTCCTATGGGAACGGGAAACTCCTTCTTGCGGGATTTTGGAATCAGAACATGGCAGGAAGCGGTAAAACGCATTGTTGATGGAAAAGTTCATCCGGTTGACATCGGATGCGTTCATATTTTGGATTCAGAGTCCGGGAATCCTGTTTATTTTCACAACATGATCGGTTTTGGATTGATCGCCAACGCATGTAAACTACGTCATACGCAATTTTCATGGTTAGGTAAATATGCTTATCACGGGGCGTTCCTTAAACTTCTTTTTAAGATGAAGTCTTATATGATGCAATTAAGCTCCGAACTAACCGGCGGCATTACCGTTCAATCTCCCGTATTGGCAGTATGCAATTCTCAATATACCGGTTATGAAATGCACCTGTCGCCGCAATCACTGGTTGATGATGAGTATTTCGATCTGCTATATACAAAAGATATTTCCGCCTGGCAATTGCTAAAACTTTTCCTTTCTTTACCGACAGGCAAGCATCTTGAGCATCCAAAAGCCGTTTTTGATAAAATAAAAGATTTCGAAATTGTGATAGATAACATTGATTATTTCATGATTGATGGCGAAATACTTGAAGGCCGGCATTTTAAGGTTGACATGCTGCCCGCAGCTTTGAATATTTTGGTTTGACTTCTCTAAACCAAAATAGATAAAAGGTCTATGGTTTAGAGAAGTTTGCATTAAAAATGATTGCTGTCTGACCGTTAATAACTTATGATTACTCAATAATAAAAATTTGATGAAACAACATAACAATAAAGTGAATCAGGAAAATCCGCAAAAATTCAGGACTTTTGATTGGTTGGAAGACGCCCTCATGTCTGTATGCAGGAACGCCTTCCCCAACGAAGCATCTCTGAGTATTCACTCACTTAAACCACGAGTTCATCGCGTTAATCCGCATCGCGATTATGAATTTTTTCTACAATCCCGCGATACGGAAATTCGTCTGGTTCTGCGTCTTCATTATGGGCTTTTCTCATTATGGAATCTGGCGGACCGCATCAAACCAGCGCGTGAATACAGCGCGATGCTTCATGCTTATCAGGCGGGGACGCCCGCCCCGTTTCCTTATGGATTCACCACATCAGACAAACCTTTCGGCAAACCATACCTGTTGCATGATCCCGGCGATGGTCAGCGCTGGTGGGAAATAGAAGACAGTTTACGCCAGATGCAGGGCGAAACGGTGAATTTACTAGCTGAAGAACTGGCCAGATTGCACTATGCCGTTACTGCCCGGCATCCACTTATTCCAACGGTAAAAACCGACCAGGTAGTTAGAGAACTCATGATTCGTCTTTCGAAAAATATGAGTGATGAACTACAACGCTGTTTTGATGCATGCCGAAGAGAACTCAGCACTATTGAACCTTTGCCCAATGTTTTATTGCATGGTCAATTCGACCTGGATCATATCCTAATGAAAAATGGTAAAATCAGAACCATAACCGATTGGGAACATGCCGCATTTGGCGATCCAAGATGGGATGTGGCTCATACCGCCCTGTCATTGCAGTTAGGAAAAGACCGCAGCCTGGCCAATCAATTCACCGCCAGCTATGCGCAGTATAGTCAAATTACATTAGGAAGCATTTTATTTTGGGAAGGTTTGTCAGCTCTGAGAAACTGGGCTTTATGCCACTGGCTTCATGCTCTTGAAGAAAAAAGTTATAAGTCCATTGCCGGTCTTCATATTCCGTTATTCAACCATGAAGATGCCATGAGAGAACGGGCGTTACAGCAGTTTGCTTGATTTTTTGGCTGGAAAATGCTGCAAACTTTTATTTCTGCTATCTTTCTCATGAAAATGATTTTTTTTAACCGCATCCCGAAAAGATTTTCCGGGATTGAAAATGGCCTCTTTTGGCGTTTGATGGGAAGAGGGATTACCATTGTTATTGGGTTTTTCTACTGCATGATTACGAAGTGAAAATGAACCAAACTCATGTATTTTGATGGATTTCCCTTCAGAAAGCGCATTGGTAATCATATCAATAGCAATTGAAAGAACTTGCTCGCAATTGCGTTGAGTAAGTTGAGTAGATTTCGAAATAACCTTAATTAAAACACTGTTTTTCATGAATATTTTTCCCATATCAAAGAGACAACAGAAAATAACATCTATTAAAAACAAACATATAACATACGCTAGCAAAACTCTAGCTGATTCTCAATGAAACAAACTGTTTTCTCCCATTTTTTTCAAGAAAAAGTTTGTAGAGAAAATATACAGAAATTGCCGGTCGTTTATTATGTAAAAATTCAACCTCACTAAAGATACTATTATATAAACATATAGTGGATGAATAATTATTCTAATAATAATTCATAATATCCTGTAATATAACTTGTCTGATTTTATAATGGAAAAGAAATAAAGATCAATTGATAAGATGGAGGATTTTCGTGGGGATCAAGATTTGGCGTTATTGCCTATTGCTTATCGGATTTACCTTGGTGAATCCAGTAATTTACGCGGCCAGCATCCACCCGTTGCTATTGAATATATTGATTCCTTTTTCTGAACCGGCGCTCAGAATAGATCCCCAATCTATAACCATTACAGAAAATGAGCCAATAATTCTACGGCTTACTGTCGATAATCCTTCTCCAGGCAGTTATGTCTATTCCGTCAATCCTTCTTTAGATAATGCCGTATTAGATCCATTAACAGGAATTTATAATTTTATCCCCGATTATGTTCAATCGGGTGAATATGAACTCAACTTTTCAGCGCGTAATGGAAAAGAAAGACTAACTGAAACCGCCATTATTAAGGTTCTCGACCTTAACCGGATTCCTGAAATCTATTTAAGTTTTCCCGGGACATTAATTGTCAAAGAAAACGAGTCCGTTACGATAAATATAATCGCGATTGATCCGGATGAAGATAATGTATTGACTTTCAGCATTGATCCAATACTTGAGAATATGGTCATTAATAAAGATAACGGCGAGATTCTCTTCAAACCGGATCATACTCAGGCTGGCGATTACCCGGTTCTTTTCAAAGTCTCTGATGGCCATGAAATTGTTTCTGTTTCAAGGACAATTCAGGTCTTAAATGACAATCGTCCTCCAGAATTAGTACTTATTCCGTCTGATGACCAGATTGTGCAGGTTGGACAGACGTTTAATCTATTGGCGTTTGCTACCGATAAAGACAATGATCCACTAGCTTATAGCATTAATCAACTTCCGCCCAACAGTACGTTTGACTCTGCCAGCGGGCGTTTTTCATTCACTCCGAAATTAGAGCAATACCGGGAAAGTTATAATCTTATTGTTTCGGCGAGCGACTCATTTACCGAGGTTTATGATAATCTGGTCATTGATGTTGATGCGGCGATGTCTCCACTTTTTGATTTTGAAAATGATGGGGATTTTGAAAATTGGACATCGATAAAAGATATTGATTATCTAAAAGTCGAAGATGGCGTTTTGAAAGGCGTGATTACTGGAAATGATCCTATCCTGCTCAATTCCAGTCTAAATATTGATACTTTTTCACAGCATAAATTAGTTATTCGCAGTTTTATGGCCGCCGCCAATCCAATCGATATTTTTTTTATAACCAAAGATGGCGCCTTTACCGGTCCAAAAACCCTAAAAGATCCTGATAAGTCCGATTTTATTACCCAAGCTGTTGATTTCGGAAACTTGTTTCCCAACCCTAAGTACATAAAGACAATTAGAATAGACCCCGGCTTTATTCCTAACGTCTTTGAAATTGATTTCATCGGCGTTCACAATTCAGGCATCCCGAACAGAACACCGACTCCTAATCCGAATTTTACGCCTACTCCCACCCCGACTGCAACTTACACAGCGACGGCAACGCCCCTGCCAGTCACCCCAACACCGACTTTTACGCCAACGCCAACGGCCACCCACACGCCAACGCCGATGCCGACAATATTACAATTAGATTTCGATAAAAACCTGACTATCCAGAATACTTTCGATGTATTGACGCCTCCGGGCTTCAAACCGGCTACTGTATCCATTTCGGCGGCGCCGCAGGTAAATTTATTTGATGGCAATTCACTCGTAGTTAATGCTCAACCGGGAGAAGCGGCGTTTCTGGTTTCAAAAGATATATTTTCCACAAACAGCAAAAACCTATTTTTATCTGTGTCTGTCTTGCCGGGCGAGGGAAATCCTTCATTTGCGCTAATCGGGTTAAATTACCCCATCGATGGTCAACTAGCCTATCATCTTGCTATGGATAAAGCTTTTTCACCTGGAACGGGAAATAAGCTAAATCTTTTCTACATGCCGCAGAGTCCAAGGTTTCAAGTAGCTCTACAGGTAGCAAACCTTGCCAGCGCCACAAGGGAGATCATGCTGGTATTCGATAACCTTAAAGCATCTCCCATCACAATCATTGATGAATTAGAAAGTGGTGAAATCGAATCCGCTTCTACCATAATTGATCCCGTAGGCGATTTTAACGGTGATTTAAGCAACTTAAAAACCAACATTAATGGCGTTGATGGGAGCATCCAATTCATTTCTCTCCATAACTCCAATCGCGTCCTGAAACTATCCGTTGATCCCGATGAAACCGCCGCCAGCGCCGCCGTGACCATCCCCAACGCCACAGAACAACTCCCGACAAACTTTATCGCCGAAATATTTACCGGCCGGGATTTTGGCGAAGGAGGCAATATGGCTTTCGCCATAGGCAACGGCAAGCATACTTTCGTTATATTTGAAAATGCCGTCAACCTGCCTTTTAAGCAGACAACCAGACAAATGATTATTGGCGGTAACATGGCGACGCTAAATTCCGCATTGGATCCAATTATCTTACTACAACATGGCGGAGCAGGTTTTTACTCATCTATCCTGATGGATAATCTTAGACTCTGGAAAATCCTTGAAAACTTGTAATTAAATCAAAAAGTTAAAAAACTTTTTTCATTCATTATCATGTTTAGTATTCGCAAAAGCCCATCTTTTATGGCTTTTCGAATCGCGAACCAGGAAGTTATAATGAAAACCACCATAAAATCATAGTCGAGAATCGGCAAGAAATTACTATACAAAGATGAACAAATGTACTAGAATGTAGACAATGAATTTTGGTTTTCTATAGAATTTGACAAGAACTTCTATAGACAGAATGTAGGAAATAATGCTGAAAAATAACGAATTAACTATAAGAATGACGGCAAAAGCAGATAATCTTTCTGTGAAATCGTTCATGAAAACAGTAAATGAAGCAATAAAAGTATTGAATTCAGTCGCTGAAAAAATCAACGATACTAACGATTTTCTAAATTGGAGGATTGTTTATGTGAAAATGGAAAGTCCACTTGAAATTACATTAGACACAGGCGAACGATTTAACCAAGATATTGGAAGCAAGATAATTAACGCTAGTGTTAATGGTATAAGAAGACTTGAAGATGTTGCAGATATGCCTGAATATTTTGATATAAACACTATTCGCTATGCAAAAGAACTTGTGAAACCTTTAAATAATGGGATAGAGGATATTGAGTTGATTACCAATGAAGATGTTCCCATAAAACCTACGCAACATGTAGCCGCAAACGCCGATTTGATAACTAAGAGCATAACGAAGCAACACCTAACCTGGACGACGATTGAGGGGATGCTCGATTTTGCAGATGTTCATGGCAAATATGAATTTAAGGTCTTTGATTTATTAACTGATGAGGCCGTTAAATGCACAATACCCGCACAACAATTTGAAGAAGCCAAAATGGCCTTAGGAAAACGTGTCTTCATTACCGGCGAAGCCAAATATAATAATGCATATAAATTACAGTCTATTTATGTCAAGAAAATTGATATTTTACCTACAGATGACAATCTACCCACAATCGAACAGTTAAAACATTTAAATATTACTGGCGGCATTGACGCCAATGAATATTTAGAAAGACTAAACTATGGTGAAGAAACCTAGAGACCGCATCTATTGGGACACATGCATATTTATACATTTACTTGATCAAAGTGGTGAGAAGGATTCAATATTGCTGTTTGAGGAATTGGCAAGAAAGTCTGAATATTATATCGTTACATCCCTGATTACATATGTTGAATATTATAAATTACAAGCGGATCCTAAAAGAGAAGATATTGATTTAATAAGAAGCTATTTGGATCAATCATATTATCGGCGAATACCACTCGATTTTTTAATTGCATTTAAGGCGCAAGATATCTGTAATAGCAACAATGTTTCTTTTGCGGATTCTATCCACGTAGCAACAGCTATTATAAATAAATGCAAATATTTAATAACCACAGACGGGAAAAGCAAAAAAAACAAAACTCCATTATTAGATCTAGATAATCAAATTAAATTAGATAATGATGAAAACCTAAGAATACTAACTCCAGATGGGTATTGGATAGATTTTGAAAAAAAACGCTATGAAGAAGACTTAAAGAACGAACAAAAAAAGATTGAAAAAGTCGAAAGGGTCGATAAAGAAAAAGGACAGGACACACTTTTCGATGTAATCAATGAAACATAAAAAAAACTCCTCCCCCACCAAGAAAAATTAATCAAGGGTATTTCTACCTAATTGAATAGACTTGGATTTACGAAAGACATAAGCGCCTTAAATAATCTTTTTTCACGCCAAAAAAGAATAATAATTCATAGATTATTCATTTTTAATTCTTTTTTCTCATCAAAATCATGATTTATAAAATCAACCTGCTTGAATAAGTGAAAAAGGCTGCTATAAATATCCTTCTGATTAGATTTGTAGGTGGGGTGGCCGAGTTGGTTGAAGGCACCGGTCTTGAAAACCGGCGTGCGGGAAACTGTACCGTGGGTTCGAATCCCACCTCCACCGTTAACAGAACCACTTTGCAGAATTCAGTAATGCGTTACAATGATTCTGGATTAAAGGTACTGGTTTCAAATTAAGGAAAAACGTCAATTTATGTAATTGCTTAAAAATATATTTGCTGGAGGGGTGACCGAGTGGCTGAAGGTACCGGTTTGCTAAACCGGCATACGGGAAACTGTATCGAGGGTTCGAATCCCTCCTCCTCCGATTCTTCATAACGCCATCGCCTCTTCTTCTGACTAACCCTACTCCCATAACTCCAATAAGATTCAATTCGTGGTATTATAAGTACCGCTCCGGCTATTAGTGTTTAATATTTCCCATGTTTTTAAGGACTTAGCTATGATTATCCGCTATTCCATTTATCTACTTTTGTTTTGTATTTTTCTATACCTTTTAAGCAGATGGTTTGAACGATCCAATATCTGGATGCCCAGAGCCAAGTTTTTGGCGACTCCGGAAGTGGCTGGCTTGGAATACCAGGATGTTTTTTTTGAAACCGAAGACGGTAAACGCTTGCATGGATGGTATATCCCATGCAAAAATCCCATCGCCAGTTTGCTCTTTTGTCATGGCAACGGTGGGAATATTAGCTACCGAACAGAAAGTCTTCGCCAATTTAACTCATTGAACGTAAACGTTTTTATCTTCGATTACCGGGGATACGGCAAAAGCAGCGGCTGGCTAACAGAGCAGGGCACCTATAAGGATGCCCAAGCCGCCTATCAGTGGCTTAAAGATACGGAACCATCATTACCTCTATTTATCTTTGGTCGATCATTAGGAGCGAATATAGCGGCTGATCTGGCCACGAAGGTAAATGCAGCCGGCTTGATCTATGAAAGCGGTTTTAATTCAGTGCAGGATTTAGGCGAAGAAATATTCCCCTTTTTGCCGGTAAGGTTAATTACCAAATATAAATACAATGCTTTAGATAAAATCAAGCATATTAACATGCCCTTGCTGGTGATCCATAGCCCGGATGACGAGATAGCGCCTTTCCATCATGGTCAAAAGACATTTGACGCAGCCTTAGCGCCAAAACAGTTCCTACAAATCTCCGGCGGACATAATGATGGATATATGCTATCCGAAACGGAATACCTGAAGGAACTGGCTGAATTCATAAATAAATATATGCCTTCACCTGAGGAAGAAGAAAAATAAAAATCTTTCTGTTTAATCCCAAGCATGGGGGAGAGGGATTTTGTAGATATAACCAGTTATATTGTTTAGACTTAGTTATGAAGAAACACTATAGATATACATTCCTCTCCCAAGATTGGGAGAGGGTTGATAGCGACCACCTTCGCAAAGAAATTACCAGTATTAACTGCCGTTTTTAAGTTAATCGTACAATTTCTTTTATTTTAATCCGAAAAAAAAAGCCCGTAAGAACGGGCTTTTTCAGAATTAACTAATTCGATGCATATCAATTCATTCTACATATTCTTCGGAAACAGCATCCGCCTTATCCCAGTTTCCAGGGCGATCTGTATCTGCGGCTAATCAATTCATTGGCCTTAGCATTACGGGATATTCTCTCCCGCTCATCATCCCATTCCAGTTTATCACCAGTACGGTAAGCGATATTGCCCAACAATCCGGCTTTGGTTAAGCGGTAAGCGTACTCGACATTACAGGTTGTTACTGCCCTGGTACGAACAGAATCTAAAAATTCACGGATATGACCCGGTGAGTTTGGAATCCAAGGATCAGGGGTGGGGAAATCATCGACCTTTTTGCCTTTCACCCAAACTTCGCGTTGTGAATAATTGGTAACCAGCGTTGCTTCAGTACCGTAGAAAATACAGCCGATTCCGCCCATGTGCTGAAATGCCGGAACAACTGGATTCAAAGTCCAATTCATGGTCAAACCGGGATACTCATACAGAACTTCAAGACAATCAGGCGTTTCCGTATTATCCTTGCGAAAGCGCCTGCCGCCGACGGCGGATACGCTGATCGGCGCCTGGAGATCAAGCGCCCAATATGCCACATCTGTGATATGGCACCAGAAATCGATGAAAATTCCGCCTGAATAATCCCAAAAATACCGGAAAGTAAAATGAGAACGATTCTTATTATACGGTCTCTTGGGCGCTGGTCCCTGCCAGAAATTATAATCCAGGTTATTCGGGGCGGTTGAATTGGGAGGGTAGCCGATGCCTTCGCCAGTATCTGACGTCTTCCAGCAATGGACGCGGGTAATCTTGCCCAAATTACCCGACTGCACCATCTCGACAACCCGGCGGTAGTTATCGTACTCGTTATGGATATGGGTGCCTAATTGAGTAACTCTGCGGTTTTCCGTTGCCGCGTCCAACATCGCTCGTCCTTCCGCAATGGAATGACAGAGCGGCTTTTCTACAAAGACGTCCTTACCGGCCTGGCAGGCGTTTATTGTTGTCAAAGCATGCCAATGATCCGGCGTTGCTATCATAACAGCGTCTATGTCATCGCGTTCCAATAGCTTACGAAAATCCTTGTAACCCTGGGGACGTTTACCGCGCCTCTTTTCAACTTCGCCTATGGCGCGATCTACATGATCAGAATCAACGTCGCAAATCCCGGCGACATTGACATCATCATGTTTCATGAAGCCATTTAATCTGCCTGAGCCCATTCCGCCTACGCCGATAAAGCCAACGTTTATTTTATCATTCGGCCCGACTCCGGCATAAGAACTATAATTTTGCGCTAATAATCCACCAAATCCGGCGCCCATGGATTGTAGAAACGTTCTACGATTGTTTTTTGTTGGTTCAGAGTTCATAAGAAGACATCCCTCATGTTTTATATTTTAATTATTGTATATACAAGAATTAGATTATCACAATACGATTAAAAAAGAAATAAGAAAGTAATAACTCATTGACTTTTGTTCTGGTGATTTTTGACCTATGATGTATTTTCTAATCTTTGGAGATGAATGACAAATGAAAGCACTTGGTCTCATAGAAACACAAGGTCTCGTCGCCGCAATAGAAGCTGCTGACGCAGCTGTTAAGTCTGCTTACGCCGTGCTTACTCAGATAGAGTTGACTGAACCGGGTCTTGTAACAGTAAAATTACGCGGAGATGTCGCTGATATCCAAGCAGCTGTTGAAGCTGGCTCTGCCGCAGCCCGCAGGGTTGGCGAAGTGGTTTCCGCCCATGTCATCCCAAATCTTCATGAAGATGTAGAAAAAATTCTCCTTAGCCCACCCGAAGAAACCTTATTCGCGCCAAAAGCGCCTGGTAAAGCTACCCCAAAAAAAAGCACTGCCAAGAAGAGTAATTCAAGAAAAAGGTAACAACCCGATTTATCCTGCAAAATTCGATACAATCTTTTTCCCATCGACATAATACTATTATATAATATATCCTTATGCAAATCATACTCTTAATTAGAGTGATTTGCATAAACACTTTCCATATAAGTTACAAAAAGTAATTAATCATGAGTTTTTACGCTTTAACTTTTGATTTTTTTAGTTTTAAACCTAAAACCTGGATTGAAGGAAATCAACTGATTTCACGCACTTCTTTTCTCGGTCAATTATTTCGCTTGTTTTCCTATTCAAAACGTATTGTTATAGACAAACGGCAAAAAATCGTATCCCTCCAGAAACGGTTCTTCTGGATTTTTAACACAGAGAGAATTATTAGCTTTAACGAAATAAATAGAATTGATTATTCATACTCTGAAACGATAACTAACTGGAGTTTTTTTCTTGGACCTACTGATCAACTAGAATTTTTTACAGTATCTTTGATGCTTGGTTCTCTTATAGAAGAAAAGAAGGTTAAATTATGGACTTTTTGGGGTGAAGGAACTGTTATGACAGGATTTACAGGCGTTTTAGCTGGAGACGGTCTCTTTGATTTATCCGGTAACCAGGAAAGACGTTCCCGTGATTATGTTTCTCTCGTAAAAGAATTTACAGGAAAATCACTAACATAATTATTTTAATATCCTTTCCAAGTTAAAAATTATTCACTTTTAATTTTGAATATGGTTCTCTTGATAAATACTTATAACTATGATTAGATCGTACAATTGAAACATGAACTTTTATATACTAATGTGTTTTCAAAAGCCGTATTATACTGGGAGGTATAAGCATGAAAAAACGGGGATTTACTTTAATTGAGTTGCTCATCGTTGTAGCAATTATTGGTATCCTTGCCGCAATCGCTGTTCCTAACTTTTTGAACGCGCAAGTGCGCGCCAAGATGGCTAAGTGCAATGCCGAGATGAGGATGTGGGTGAATGTTTACGAGATGTACAAGATGGATAATGGAAATTTTCCCATGCACGTTAACAGCCATCCTGTCTGGCAGAACAAATATATAACTACTCCGGTTTCATATTGTTCAGCGCCGCCTATGGATCCATTCCAGCAAGCCAAAGGCGGAGTCCAAGGAAGCTTGGAATGGAGCCATGGCTCATATCACGCAGATTGGTTTCCCGCCGTGTCGCCGGTTCGGTTAATCCAGGACCCCAATCTCTACAGCCGGGCCATGCAAGGGCGTTTAGTCGGTGGAGTACCCAGTGGTCACCATGTAGGCAATATTTACTATATCTGGAGCATGGGACCGGATTTAGTACACGCTCCTAAAGACCTGTTTGATATCTATCAAACATCCAATGGCCTTAACAGTTTTGGAGATATTGTTCTAACAAACTAAGTTCTCCTACATAGAACACTTTCCAAAGAGCGGTTATTTCAACCGCTCTTTTTTTTATCTCTTTGTCTCGTTGACTTTTCTTAACAGATTCCGAATAATGTTGTTGACCAATTTATATAGTATTTAAGGAACCTAATATGCAGCTGAACTTTATCGACTTTCTTATCATCGGATTTTATTTCCTTTTTGTATTGCTGATTGGCGTGTTATACGCCCGCAGAGCAGGAAAGGGAATTGACGAGTATTTCGTTTCCGGCCGCAATCTACCCTGGTGGCTCATCGGAACCTCTATGGTGGCCACCACTTTCGCCACCGACACGCCCAACCTGGTCGCCAACATCGTCAGGGAACATGGCGTCAGCGGCAACTGGGTATGGTGGGCTTTCCTGCTAACCGGTATGGTAACTGTCTTTTTCTACGCCAAATTATGGCGTAGGTCTGGGGCATTAACCGACATCGGTTTTTACGAAATGCGTTATTCCGGCAAGCCTGCCGCATTTCTGCGGGGTTTCCGGGCAATATATTTAGGCGTTTTCTTCAATATCATTATCATGGCGACCGTTACTTTGGCGGCCATAAAAATCAGCAGCATTGTTCTAGGCTTCGATAAATACGTCACTATCCTGACCTGTGGAATCGTAACCGCCATCTATTCCTGCACCGCTGGTCTCTGGGGCGTGGTAATCACTGATGTTTTTCTATTTATTATGGCCATGGCTGGATCAATCGGCGCCGCTTATTATTGCCTTGGACTACCGGAAGTCGGTGGATTATCAGGATTATTACAACATCCCAATGTATCAGGCAACCTAAGCATCCTACCTGACTTCAGCAGCTCTGAAGGATGGAAAGAAGCCGTTCCAATTTTCATCATTCCTTTCGCGGTTCAATGGTGGAGCGTATGGTATCCCGGCGCCGAGCCGGGCGGCGGTGGTTATGTAGCGCAAAGAATGCTCGCCGCCAAAGATGAAAAGAACTCTATTTTAGCGACTCTATGGTTTAATGTAGCCCACTACGCCATCAGACCCTGGCCCTGGATTTTAGTCGCCCTGTGCTCCATGATCGTCTTCCCGGATTTAGCCTCCATCCAGGCCCGCTTTCCGAATGTTCCAGCTGCATTAATCGGACATGATATCAGTTATCCGGCCATGATGACCTTACTTCCCGCAGGGCTTCTGGGCCTGGTCATGGCGTCACTTGCCGCCGCATATATGTCCACTATAAGCACCCACTTAAACTGGGGCGCCTCGTATGTAATAGATGATTTTTATAAACGTTTTATCTGCCCCGACGCCGCGCCGCAACATTATGTAACCGTGGCTCGAATAGTCACCGTCGCTCTAATGGTTTTGGCCTGTGTATTTACTTTCTTCCTGGAGACGGCGCTGGATTCATTCCAGATTCTCTTGCAAATCGGCGCTGGAACCGGTTTGATTTTCATGCTGCGCTGGTTCTGGTGGCGCATCAACGCCTGGAGCGAAATATCCGCCATGACGGTTTCATTCATGGTGGCCTTATATTTCAGGTTTTTCCATGAAGGAGTTTTTCATTTCGCCGATTTAGAAGTATGGCTTGAGCTCATCATTGGCGTAGCGGTCACGACGGTTACATGGGTAATAGTAACATTCCTCACTCCACCAACAGAGAAATCGGTTCTACAATCTTTCTACGACAAGATTCAACCGATGGGACCAGGTTGGAGCAAAGCCGTGCAAACCAGCGACGTCACGCAAAAAGATAATTTCACCGCCCCGATACTGGCAGTATTTCTTGGCATGACGGCGGTCTACTCAGCCTTATTCTCACTGGGTTTTTTCCTATATGGAAATATAGTTCTGGGAACCTTCTTGGCGGGAACTTGCGTGATTTCTTCGGTATGCATCTTAAAAATACTGCCAAGAATGAATTGGCGTGATTAATAACCCCGTAGGGTGGGTCGCGCTTTATGACCCACCGAATCAATAACCTACGGGCGCTTGATCTATTAAACCGGGTGCCAAGGGCAGTGTCTTTTCTGCCCTTGAAAACCACCCCATCATCCCCATAGGGTGGGATCGCGTTTTAAGACCCACCGAATTAATAAGAAATTTTGGGAGAACACATCGTGAGTTTACTTGGGATCGACGTTGGAACAACCGGATGTAAAGCAGTCGCATTTAACGAAGAAGGCGCCATACTGGCTTCGGCCTACCGGGAATACCCCCTGCATTCCCCACAACCCGGTTGGGCGGAACTGGATGGAAACCGCGTGTGGGATGATATTAAGACATGCATCGGCGAGGTCGCATCAAAAACTCAAAGCGACCCCATCAAAGCTATAGCAGTTTCCTCCCAGGGCGAAGCAATGTCTTATCTAAATGATAAAGGCGAAATCATCCACAACGCCCTGGTCAGTTTCGATAACCGCACCGAACAATACGTCCCCCAATGGTTGGATAAATTCGGCGCCAAAAAAATCTTTGAAACGACCGGCCAACCTCTGGCAGCGCTCTTCACCGCTCTGAAATTGCAGTGGATGAAAGATAATAAACCGGAAATCCTTAAACAAACCAAGACTCTTCTAGGTTTTGAAGATTTGGTAATGTATAAATTGGGTCAGGCGCCGACCACCGATTATACCCTCGCCGGACGCACCCTGCTGTTCGACGTCCGTAAAGAAGACTGGTGCGATGAGTTCCTGGAATTTTGCGGCATTGACCGCTCCATAATGCCCACGCCGAAACCATCCGGAACCCTGGTTGGCGAAATCCCCGACGCCATCGCGCAAGACTTAGGACTTCCCAAGGGAGTCAAGGTAGTAACTGGCGGGCACGATCAACCATGCCAAAGCATCGGCGCAGGCGCCACCGCTTCCAATGAAGCCTCTTATGGCATTGGAACCGTAGAATGCATCTGCCCCTCTTTACCGGAACTAATCATCAACGATGTAATGCTATCCAATAATATCTGCTGCTACCACCACACCTGCCCGGACTTATTTATCGCATTAGTTTATAACTTCACCGGAGGCAGCCTTTTCAAATGGTACCGCGATACATTCGGGGCCGACGAAAAACGCCGCGCCGATGAAGCTGGCCGGGATGTCTACGACCTATTGACTTCCGAAGCTTTCGATAAACCAACCGATCTCCTGGTGCTGCCACATTTCACCACTTCCGGTGTTCCCCATTTCGACACCCAAACCAAGGGAGCCTTTTTGGGAATGCGTCTCAACACCACCAAGGGCGAAATCACCCGCTCAATTTTAGAAGGCATCACCTACGAAATGAAAATGTGCATCGACCTACTCAAGGACGCTGGCGGCGAAATCAAACGGCTTCGCGCTACCGGGGGCGGCGCCAAATCCCCCTATTGGATGCAAATCAAGACCGATATCATGGGCATCCCCATCGCCGTACCCAAGGTTTCCGAAGCTGGCTGCCTGGGATGCGCCATCTTAGCGGGTTCAGCCGTTGGCGTTTATCCATCAATCCAGCAGGCAGCGCAGAACCTGGTAAAGATTGAACGCACCTATGAACCAAACAGCGAGTTCAACCGCCAGTACAATGAACGTTTCGAATGCTACAAAGAGATATATCCTCGTTTGAAGGATTTATTCCACCGTATGCCAGACTGAAGCGGGTAGTTAAGATACTGTTTAATTTGAATATTCTTTTCCAATATAGAGGTTGCAAAAATATCAACGCCGATCATTCCTGCTGATGGGTGGCAAGGGCAAGACCGCATAGCGGTCAGCCCTTGATTAAGCCACCTAATATAAGATGAGGGCGATTCTGAAACAATTGGCTGACCTGTTTCTTATATTCATTGACGGGTATTTAACGTAATTTTTAGTGAGTAAAATCTTTTCCCCATTTAGAGGTAACAAAAATGTCAAAGCTGATCATTCCTGCTGTATCCCGCCGCAGTTTCATCAAAAGCATCGGAGCAACCACCGCCTACGGAATCACCGCCCGGGCTGAAGAAGTAGCTGAAGTCACAGCTGAAAACACAGCCGATGACGCGGCGAATAAAAAAATCGGCATCGGCGTTATCGGCTGCGGTGGACGAGGTAACTCTCATATCCGCTTCTTACAGCAATTGATAGAAGATGGCGAGCTTATCGAAATCACAGCGGTTTGCGATATCTACGGCCCCCGCCTGCAAAAAGCCAAAGAAGATACCGGCGCCATAGCCTATACTGACTACCACGAGCTACTCAATAATCCAAAGGTGAACGCCGTACTTATAACGTCACCGGATCATTGGCACGGCTACCAGCTGCTAGACGCCCTCAAAGCAGGCAAAGATGTCTACTGCGAAAAACCCCTGATTCATTGGCGTCAGGAAAAACTAGCAAAACAGTTGCTCGAAACAAAAAAAGACTTAAAACAGATCGTCCAGGTCGGAACCCAGTGCATGAGCTCCAGCGCCTGGTCGCAAGCCGCCCGTATGATTAAACAGGGCGATATAGGCAAACCATTACACGTTCAAGCTGGCTATTTCCGTAATGGCGAATGGGGCGAACGTATGCCCATAGATGACGAAAACGCCCAACCGGGCAATGATCTATCATGGGAGAATTTTCTGGGCGACGCACCCCAAAGACCTTTTTCGGTCAGCCGTTTCTTCCAGTGGAGATTATATTGGGACTACGCCGGAGGTCCATCAACCGACCTTTTCCCTCATACCCTGACCCCTATTCAAAAAATGTTAGGGGTAGATATGCCGGAAACCATAACCGCTTCCGGCGGCAGATTCCTTTATAACCATGAACGCGAAGTGCCCGATGTTTTTAATATGACCATTGATTATCCCGAGAAAATCTCGGTTGTTCTAACCTGCTGCCTGGGCAATGACTATGGCATCCCCACCATTGTACGAGGCTCCGAAGGAACCATAACCTTCGAAAAAGACTACATCCTGGTCACTCCCCAACCGGGAAATAATCGCCCCAAAAAGGTAGACCCCATCCAACAAAAAGAATCCCAGCTGGAATTCTGGAAAAATTTCCTCTCCTGCTGCCGCACCCGCAAAGAACCCTGGAGCCCCCTGGAACTAGCTTTCCCGGTACAAATCGCCCTACAAATGGGAATTGTTTCCCTCCGGGAACAAAAGGTCACTCATTTCAACCAGGAACAAGCCAAAATCATCTAACTCAATATCTATTATTATAAATCCCCCCGAATAACCATCACTTCCCGCATACAAATGTAGGGCGCGCCCCTCGTGGGCGCCCGAACCTACCAACAACTATAGATTTTTCAAACACTCCGCCAACAAACAAAATTCATTAAACTTATATCTATGCTTTTCTTCTAATCTATGAAACAATACCCAAGTAGCGATTTTTATAATTGCTAAAGAATCATTAATAACCAAATATGCCGGATAATCCGGTTCCCTCTCCCCACGGGAGAAGGATAGGGTGAGGAGTAATTTGAGAACACCTCCCGGCAAACATGTTATATATCATTATCCATGAGGAGAAATTATTATGTCCGGTCTATCACCACATTCTCATTGCAACTGTTGTACTTCCAGATCATGTCCCGATCACGCCAATTCAGGCATAAGCCGCCGCAGCTTCATCTCCAGTTGTGGAGCAATAACAGCTGGCGGAATTGCACTTTCTACTCTTACAGCAACATCTGCCGCAGCCAAAGAGCCTGTCAGGCTTGGAAAGATACGCTCCTCCTTAAAGGTGCAGCCCGTGCTGGTTTATAGCGTGCCTCAAAGACGCGAAGGAACCAGCTGGCGTTCCTGGGGCGCTATTCAAACCGAGCAGGACGCTACGCAAGAAAGAGAGCGCATCAGCAAAGAACTCAATGAGTTAGAAAAAAAATCCGATTTCCCGGTTGAGATGTTGCCCATACTTTCCGCTCAAAATCCCGAACAAGCTGCCAAGATAACCAATGGAGATCATGACGTCTTGATTATTTACGCTGCAGGTTCCTGGGGCGATACGCTCGAAACGCTTACCAATCCCGATAAATGGACTCTGGTTTTTCTGCGGCATAAATCAGGCCCGGTCTATCTATGGTATGAGATAATCTCCAATAGATTCCTGCGCAAAACCGTCGACGAATTCGGCCAACCCGGCGTTGATACCAAAGACGTAATCGTTGACCGACCCGACGAAATCCTCTGGAGACTTCGCGCTCTGGCTGGACTAAAAAACACCATGAATAAAAGCGTGGTCTGCATCGGCGGCGCCAGCGGTTGGGGCAACGGAGGCCGTGCAGCTCCTCAGCACACCCGCGACATTTTCAAGATGAACCTGATCGACGTCACCTATGACGATTTAGGCAAGCGCATCATAGCGGCCAAGCAAAACCAAACGCTAGTTAAATGGTGCAATGAAGAGGCCCGAAAATACCTCAAACAAGACGGCATCTCTCTGGATACTTCAGAAACCTTCGTCACCAAATGTTTTTTATTGACCGAGGTCTTTCACCAGGTGATGAAAGAATGCAATACCGACGCTATCACAATAAACTCCTGCATGGGAACCATTATGCAGGTTTCAGAGACGACCGCCTGTCTTCCACTTTCATTACTAAACGATGACGGCTACCTCGCCTTCTGCGAGTCGGACTTCGTCGTTATTCCATCTGGCATTCTGCTGCATTACATCTCCGGCAAACCGTCATTCCTGCAAGACCCGACCTATCCCCATGATGGAATCGTTACTCTAGCTCATTGCACCGCGCCACGGAAAATGGATGGCGAAAACTATGAACCAGCCAAAATCCTAACCCACTTTGAATCCGACTGGGGAGCGGCGCCTAAGGTCGAAATGAAGTTAGGTCAAAAAATCACCGTGATTGATCCCGACTTTAACTTTAAACAATGGAACGGCTTCGAAGCAGAAATCATCGACAACCCGTTCCTGGATATCTGCCGCTCACAAATAGACGTCCAATTCAAATGCGACACCGATAAATTAAACGAGGAGACCAAAGGCTTCCATTGGATGCTATGCTATGGCAACTACCTGAAAGAAACTGAATACGCAGTCAGAAAAGCCGGTATGAAATGGTTAACTCTCAGCTAATCAAACAGTTTTATCGCATAATATCAAAAAATCCCTTTCTTTATCGAAAGGGATTTTTTTACTTTTACATCTACGAAGATTGCTGATATCAACCCTCACCTAACCTCTCCCAATCTTGGGAGAGGAATGTTTGATCACGGTATTTTGTATAACTAAGTCTAAACGATACAACGAGTTACATTACAAAACCCCTCTCCCCCAAGTTTGGGGGAGAATTCAAGAGGGGGTTGTTGTCGATAACCTTAGGGTTTGCTACTACTTTTTGGCATTAAAAAATTTTCCCGAAATTCTAATGGAAGGTCGTTTTGAATGGTTTCTCTCAGCATAGCAAAATTCTTGTATAAGTCTTCGTATTCACATCCTTTTCCAGGCTTTTGCGGAGAGACGCAAAAATCAGCCGTAGTGATTTTCCATAACTTTTTTCTCTCCAGCGATATAAATCCCATCTCATTAAAAGCACTCGTATAAATATCTGGTATAGCAAGTAGTTCATAAGAAAAAAAGACCACACACACTCCACATTCCCCGATTTCCCAATATTTAAGCTTATCTGTTTTAACAGTGAATGATTGCTCTGTTTTAGGAGTATAGATATCAAAGGCATCAAAATTATCGATGGCATACTTTGGAAGCAATACGTACCATCTCATATCATAAGGGCCATCATGAGGCATATCCATAATCAAGGCGCCGTAAGCTTTTAATTCATTATTATGCCTGATTTCAAAGAAATCATCCTTATTTTTTGCTGTGTTTCTGCAACCGAAGACGACAGACGCAATGCACACGATTAGAACTATTTCCCATAGCATTGACTTTTTTTTAACGTACATTTATTTATCCTCAAACCATTTTAAATTTAAAAATAATTCCTTCATTTCTAAAAATCCCCTTTAACCATAATCCATTATGTTTTATATAAGTATATGGAGACCAGCACAATGATGAAAAAAATCAAAGCCTTTACATTAATCGAGTTGCTCATCGTCGTCGCTATAATAGGAATACTTGCCGCTATCGCCGTCCCCAACTTCATCCAGGCCCGCTTACGCGCATTAATCACCAAGGTTTATGCGGAAGAAAAATCTATCTGCGACGCGTACCAGATGTACTACCTGGACAACAACAAATGGCCGCCCCATATAGATGGCGACCTTGCTCAACACCGCTTTGTAACCACGCCCATCCCATACTTAAACACATCTCTGATAGATCCCTTCCAGAAAGAAGGCGTAACCGCCGCCGCCACACTCGGTTGGTATAAAGGTCAATATCACATGGAACCGGGTTATCAAATGCGCAATGAGTTCTATGCAACCGGAGACGCCGGCGCACGCCGCTATGCAGACGAAACCCTGAACGCCGCCTTCTATTGCCGTTCAGTAGGACCTGACATGGATAAAGCAAGCGAGGTTTCCGTGCCCTATCAGATTTCAAACGGGCTAGTGAGCCAGGGCGCGATTGTCACTCCTTTAATGGCGGAAAGGAAAAACGAATACCCCTTCACCAGATAAACCTCAAGCGTAGGGTGGGCTAAAAGCGAAGCGTAGCCCACCAAAACCACTACGGCGAAATCGTAAAACGTTCCTTGAGCATTTCCAAACGTTTGTCTCCAATTCCAGAAACTTTCGATACATCATTCCAAGACCGGAACTTCCCTCTTTTGTCACGGGCTTTAATAATAGACTCCGCCAGCATCTCCCCAATACCTGATACAGCCATCAGCTCTTCTTTGTTGGCATTATTAATCGAAATAGTCGTGCGGTGTAGAGTAGGTTTCGGCGCCAACTGACGTGGATTATAAGAAGGCGCCAGCCTGGTAGGATAAAGTGGAACATACGGCCTGACAGGATTTTGCTGAACGCTCTTCTGCTGCATGGCTTCTAAAAGAGAATTCAACTTCGCCTGCCCAATACCTGAAACCGACAAAATATCATTAATAGTGGAAAACCGCCCCAACGCCTGACGCTTAGCCAAAATCCGCTGCGCCAGAACCGGACCAATCCCCGGCAAATCCTCTAATTCCGGTTGCGTAGCTCTATTAAATATGGCGATTATCGTGATATCAGGAGAATTACTCTTGGTAGGAGAAGCTACTGGATTATTAACTTTCTTATCTATTGCCGGAGCAGATGACTCCTGCGCATCAAAAGGCGTCTCGCCGGGATGCGCGATAATAACTTCCGCATCTTTCCCGGCGCCGCGCATCGATTCATAAGAGATTCCCGCCAATATAATGACGACCAACACCGCAGCAAGAACCAACTCACCCTTACGCATGTCAGAACCCCGTCATAAATAATCAATATTCCACTACTGCATATAAATCCCATCTCCCATCGGGAGAGGGTAAGGGTGAGGAGAAATTTACAAACACCCCAATCTATAACCATGTAGGGTGCGCCCCTCGTGGGCGCCCTAAACCACCTACTAATTCCCAAATACCTCAAACCACTCTAAATAACAATATTCATCAACTTCTTTGGAACGTAAATAACCTTCTTCGGTTCCTTATCTTCCAACCAACGCACAATCTGTTCTTCTTTGAGCGCCGCTTCCCACACAACATCTTTATCTGCGTCTGACGGAACCGTAACTTTCCCCCGAACCTTACCGTTGACCTGCACCACCAGCAGCATGGTCTCGCTCTGCAAATATGCCGGATTATGCTTAGGCCATTCCTGATCCAACACAAAACCCTCGCCGCCTATGGCTTCATATAACTCATCGCAAATATGCGGAGCGAAGGGTGAAAACAAACGCAGCAGCGTTTCAACCGACTCACGGAATACCGGAAAATCACATTTGTTGATCGTATCTTTTTCCGTGAAGCGGTACATTTCATTGACCAGCTCCATGATTTTGGCAATTGAGGTATTGAGTCCTATTCTCTCTTCAATATCCACAGTAACTGCTTCTATTGTTTTATGACATATCCTACGCAGTGATTGCGCCGATTCACCAATTTTATCGGCCTTAACAACCGGCTCATTCTTCAAGGATTCAGCAAACCGCATAACCAGCCGGTAGATGCGGTCAATAAACCGTGACGCCCCGACCACGCCCTCGTCGCTCCATTCCAGGTCGCGCTCCGGGGGAGAAGTAAACAAAATAAATACCCTTGCGGCATCTGATCCATACTTATCAACGATAACGGCAGGATCAACCACATTACCCTTGGATTTAGACATTTTGGCGCCATCTTTGGTCACCATGCCCTGCGTCACCAGTTTCTTGAACGGTTCATCCACATTAACCAGACCAACGTCGCGCAAAGCCTTTGTGAAAAAGCGGGAATATAACAAATGCAGCACCGCATGTTCCACCCCGCCTATATAAAGATCAACCGGCATCCATTCATTGGCTTTTTCCACGCTAAACGGCGCCTCATCATTACGGGCGTCTATATAACGCAGGAAATACCAGGATGAATCCCAGAATGTGTCGATAGTATCAGACTCGCGCTTGGCCTGGGCGCCGCACTTGGGGCACGCAACCTTCTGGAAGCCTTCATGACGCGCCAGCGGCGAGCCATCGCCTTTAATCTCAACATCAAGCGGCAGCTGCACCGGAAGTTGATCCTCCGGCACGGTAACCACGCCGCAGGCGTCGCAATAGATCAAGGGAATCGGCATTCCCCAATATCTCTGGCGCGAGATGCCCCAGTCGCGCAAACGGTAATTGATAGAAGATTTTCCCATGCCTTGATCTTCCATCCACACCGTAACTTTCTTCTTGCCTTCATCGTTTGGAAGTCCATCGAACTGGGCTGAATTAACCATCAATCCCGCATCAACCCAGGCTTCAGTCATATCTTCAGCTGTATTAAATTCAGCGTCCTCCGGTTTTATAACCACCCGCATGGGGAGATCATATTCCCTGGCAAACTCAAAATCACGCTGGTCATGCGTCGGAACCGCCATAACCGCTCCGGTGCCATATTCGACCAGAACATAGTTAGCGATCCATATCGGAATTTTTTCCTGATTGACGGGATTAATGGCGTATCTTCCGGTAAAGACGCCTTCTTTTTTAGTCGAATCATCGGTGCGATCCATTTTCTCCATCTTCGCAACTTTTTCGATGAACTCGCGGCATTGCGTCTCGTTTTCCATCCCCGCAATCAACGTTTCAACCAGGGAATGCTCCGGCGCCAAAACCATGTAGGTTGAACCGAAAATGGTATCCGGTCGCGTGGTAAACACTGGAATTTCCCGCCCCGCTTCGGCGCCATCAGCAATCTTAAATACAATCTCGGCGCCTTCCGAACGCCCGATCCAGTTGCGTTGCATCACCAGAACTTTATGCGGCCATTCGTCAAGTTTATCCAGATCATTCAACAATTCTTCAGCGTAATCAGTAATCTTGATATACCACTGCGGCATGTGCTTTTGCACAACCGTAGTATCGCAACGCCAGCACGAACCATCCACCACCTGTTCGTTGGCCAACACCGTCTGACAATCAGGACACCAGTTAAGCAGCCCCTCTTTCTTATAGACCAGACCTTTTTCCCAGAACTTCAAAAAGAGCCATTGACCCCATTTGTAATATTCGGGGTGGCAGGTGGCGATATCCTTTTCCCAGTCATAGGACAAACCCAACGCGGTCTGCTGATCCTTCATCTCTTTAATATTGTTAAAAGTCCAATGGTTAGGATGAACCTTATTCTTGATAGCTGCGTTCTCCGCCGGAAGACCGAACGCATCGTAGCCCATCGGATGCAACACGCTAAAACCTTTCATGCGGTAATAACGCGCCATGACGTCGCCGATGGCGTAATTGCGTAAATGCCCCATGTGCAACTTGCCTGAGGGATAGGGGAACATTTCCAGACAATAAAACTTTTTATCTCCACCATTTTCCTGAGTAGAAAAGGCTTTCTCTTGTTCCCAGCGTTTTTGCCACTTCCCTTCGGCTTTATGATGAGGGAAATGGGGACATACTTCCGCAACGGCTTTAATAATAGAATCAGTGTTATTCTGATGCGACATGTTGATCCTCACAATACGGGATTTTTATATATACAAATGTGGATAAATTTCTTGTAACAGATCCGTAGGGTGGGTCGCGTTTTTTGACCCACCGAATCAATCTAACAATCTTTCATTTTACCGATGGCAAAAAAAATAAAAAGCCCAAGTGATTTACGCCTTATACAGCTTTATTGAATGATATCTTTAAAATATAGAGAAAGACGAGCGCCAAGGGCAGTGGTTTTTCTGCCTTTGATTGAGTTCACTTCATTTATTTTCATATATCCGTGAGATGAATCGCGTTTTATCCCCACCGAATTATACTACAATTTTTCACAGTAGATCGGTAAGGCGAGACCCACATAGCTATTGAATTCTTCTAGTTAAACGAGAAAATATATTAATAATGGGTAAATACAATAAGTTAATAGAAAAGATTCTATCCGGAAATTCGGATACCAATATTGCAATTAACGAATTGTGTGAATTATTAAGCAAATTAGGATTTGACGAACGGATTCGAGGAAGCCATCATATATTTAGAAAAAGCGGTATTGAAGAAAAAATTAATTTGCAACATGATGGAACTCAGGCGAAACCCTATCAAGTTCGTCAAGTGAGAAATTTACTCGTAAAATATCGTCTTGCGGATAAAAAATAATGCTTAAATATGAAACCATCATTTATTGGAGCGAAGAAGATCAAGTTTTCGTGGCTGAGACGCCAGAACTTCCAGGTTGTACAGCGCATGGCGATTCGTATGAAACGGCATTGGCCAACGTACAGAAATCAATGGCTTTATGGATCGATACGGCCAAGGAATTCGGAGATCCCATCCCCATTCCCAAAGGTAAGCGCTTGATGTATGCATAAATCCGTCGGGTGGGTCGCGTTTTATGACCCACCGAACCAATCTACGTCGGCTCACGGTGGGTCGGTAAGGCGCGACCCACCCTACTTCGTTATTCCTTAATATCCTCAGGCCGAAGCGCCTCCCCGACCGGAATATCCCGCAATACCACTTTCCCCAACACCTCTTCAAATTGATCCGCCGACATAGGCCCCGCCGGACGCCGCACTATAAGGTTTTTGGCCGTAAGAATATATCCTGCCTTGAGAGGGATGCGGGCGTATATGGCCCGCCGGGCGATTTCCTCAATCTTTGTTTCAGATTCAGTAATTCGTTTTTCCGGCTCGCCCAGCGAAATCTCGACTTCTCTGATAGCTTTAACTAAACGGCTCAATTGATCCGGGTCATAGGAAAAATGATGATCCCACCCTGGTAAATGATGGCTAAGGGTGAAATGCTTCTCGACGATGCACGCGCCCAGAGCAACTGCAGCTAACGCGGATACATCCGTCTCGGTATGATCCGAAAAACCAATCGGCGCCGCGAACCGTTCTTTTAACATCGTAATTCGGCGTACATTCACTTCTTTGACCGGGCAGGGATAAGCCGAAACGCAATGCAGCATCGCCAGTGAAACCTGACCGACGGATTGAATGGCCTGAACCGCATTATCCACCTGATTCATGTTCGACATCCCGGTCGAAAGTATCATAGGCAGTTCTTTACTGGCTAGATGTTTCAAAAACTGCAAATGAGTTAATTCTCCCGAACCGACTTTATAGGCCGCTATACCCAAGGAAAAAAGCAAATCCGCACTGGCTTCATCAAATGGAGTGGATAAAAAAATTATGCTGCTTTTTTTTGATTCTCCGATAAGTTCTTTATAAACAGCTTCACTGAAAACATGCTTTTCAAACTTTTTATAATCAGGATGATCCGGAGAAAACAATTCTTTTGTGGTATAAGTTTGAAATTTTATGGCGTCGGCGCCACACTCAGCAGCCTTTTTTATAAGCTGTTTAGCCATTTCGGGATCGCCGTTATGGTTCAAACCGGCCTCTGCAATTATGAAACACGGTTGTCCAGCGCCAATCTCTCGATTATTAATTTTTATCGCGTCCATATTTCACATCCCGTAAAAAAAGTTTAAGGTATACCCTATTGTGCAATAATTTTTCATACTTCGCCAAGGCCGGGCGCCATTGCGCCGCCATAAAATTTTGAGGTATTTTAACCGATGATGAATTCCAAAGATAAATCCAGGCAATTCACGCCTATTGAAATTAATGGCGGCAGCCTCGACGAACAACGTCAATACCTGCTCGATTACATGGGCATTGAAGATATTTGGCGTATATTCCGCATCATGGCTGAATTTTCTGAGTCCTTTGAGTCGCTGGCCAAATATACTAACGCCGTAACTGTCTTCGGCTCTGCCCGCACGCCGGAAGACCATCCATCTTACGCCCAAGCCCGCGCATTCGCTGGACGCATCGCGCGGGAAGGTCTACCCATCATCACCGGCGGCGGTCCGGGAATTATGGAAGCCGCCAACCGTGGCGCCTACGAAGCCAAGGGCGAATCAATAGGCTTAAACATCGAACTGCCTCTGGAACAGGAACCTAATAAATATCTGACCAACGGCCTCAGCTACCGCTATTTCTTCATCCGCAAGGTCATGCTGATTAAATACTCAATCGCCTTCGTTATTTTCCCCGGCGGCTACGGAACCATGGATGAATTGTTTGAATCACTGACCTTAATTCAAACGCACCGCATGAAAGCTTTTCCCGTAATTTTATTCGGAAAAGAATACTGGAATGGATTGTTGGAATGGATAAAATCAAAAACTATTAACGAAGGATACATTTCACCCCAAGACATAAACCTTTTCACCGTAACCGATTCCATCGACGAAGCAGTAGAAACCATCAAAAACTCCGCCCAATTCAAGGCGTAGGATGATATCAACATTACTCTCCCAAGACGGGCGCCAAGGGCAAGACCGCAATGCGGTCAGCCCTTGATACTATCACTTCCGTTATTGAACCCCCCCCCTGGACAAAACCACCGCCCGCCTCCAAAAAAACAACGCGCAAATCACAACAGCTCCCGTAGTATCCGCCACCCAATCCAACACATCAGGAGTGCGCCCTGGAACAAACCTCTGGTGAAATTCATCCGTAACCCCATAAAGCGAAGCAAAAACCACCGTCACAACAAAGGCCGGCATGGTAAAAGCCGCAATATCGCCCCGGATCCAATTTCTAATAAATAGTAAAGCCAGAAAACCAAACAGCGCGGCATGGACTAATTTATCAAAATAATAAACCCAATCAGGCATTACAATCGGAAACGCCTCTTGAGATGACAGGTAAAATATCACACCCATAAAAGCGATAAGAGGCAACACATAACAAAGAAAATTTTTCATTTTATCAATACCCTATTATTTTTAGGTTCTTAAATTTCACCCTATCGTTGGTGGTTTGATCAAGGGCTGACCGCATTGCGGTCTTGCCCTTGCCACCCAGTAATGTCATTACCTCTCGTGGGCGGCCTAAACTACCCGCGTATCTTCAAAATCAAAAAACAATCTCTCAACTTCTTCAACAACATCCCAAAGATCAAGCGGAGCCTTACCCATCTCTTCTTGAAAAGAGGTAATCTCCAAATCCGGCATGCCGCACGGCACGATCATCTTGAAAGCTTCCTGCTGCGGTTTAATATTAAGCGAAAAACCATGAAAAGAAAAACCTCTGCGCACCCTGACGCCGATAAAGCCAATCTTTCTATCTTCCACCCAGCAACCGGCTTTACCATCAACGCTATGCGCCTTAATGCCATAGGCGGAGCATATCTCAATCATTAAAGATTCCAAAAATTTCAAGTAAGCGTGAATCGTCATACCACGTTTACGCAAATTAATTATAGGATAACACACCAGCTGTCCCGGGCCATGAAAAGTTGCTTCCCCCCCGCGTGGACTCTTAACCAGCGTCACCCCCAGGCGCTCATAATAATCCGGCGCAAACGCCAGGTCAGAAGATTTCGCTGATATTCCCATTGTTATGGTGGGTGCATGTTCACAAAACACCAGCGTCTCTTTGGCCTGCGAAACCAATTCTTCCTGCAGCATCGCAACTTCCTGATAGGGAACAGATGCATCAATTTTTAATATCGGAACAGGATTCCCGTCATCAAACGCCATGAATCCGTTCTCCTAAAGCATCCAGCGCCGCTTCCATGATAGATTCTCCATAGGTTGGATGAGCATGAATAGCCCTGCCAATATCTTCAGCCGTACTCTTCAAACTTACTCCCAGAACCAGTTCATGAATCATCTCGGTGGCTTCTCCGCCTACAATATGCCCGCCGATCAAGGCGCCATGCTCTTTTTCAAAAAGCAGTTTCACCATTCCATCAGCGTGTCCCGAAGCGATAGCCCGACCGCTGGCTTTGAAAGAGAACTCACCCTTGGTATACATAATGCCATCCTGCTGCGCCCTCTCTTCACTATAACCCACGCTGGCCGCCTGCGGCTCGCAGTAGATGCATCCGGGAACGGCGTCATAATTGATAGCAACAGGATTCTTCCCCGCAATATACTCCACCGCATGCACCCCCTCAGCCGAAGCCACATGCGCCAACCACGGCGGCCCGTTAACATCCCCGATAGCATAAATCGAAGGAACGCTGCTCTGCATATTCTCATTAACCCTGATACCCGATTTATATGTATCAACGCCTACTTTATCTAATCCAAGAGTTTCAACATTCGGCGAAACGCCTATCGCAACTATTGCAATATCCGCGTCAATGGTCTTACTCTTACCTTTAGATTCATAATTGATTCGAACCGTCTCTCCATCACGCTCGATATGCTCCACCTTGGCGCTGGTCTCAATCTTCACTTTGCGGCGTTTGAACGCCCGCGCAACGGTTTTTGAAACATCAATATCCTCAACCGGAAGAATGCGCTCCATCGCTTCAAGAATAGTAACCTGCGAACCCAGCGCCTGGAAAAAATAAGCAAACTCCATCCCAATCGGCCCGGCGCCGATAATGGCCATTTTACTAGGCAGAGTCTTAAGCGTCATGGCTTCTTTACTGGATATAATCCGCTCGCCATCCAGCTCCATACCGGGCAATTGCCGCGTACGCGCCCCCGATGCAATAATAATGTTATCTGCTTCCAAAACGCTTGAATCGCCGTCCGTCTTAACCAAAACTGAATTAGCCGAAGCCAGCGAAGCGTCGCCCTTAATCAGCGTGACGTCATGCTTCTTCAACAAATACGCAACGCCCTTAACAATGCCGCCCGATACATCACGGCTGCGCTGTACAATTTCTTCCAAATTAAAAGACGCTCCTTCGATCTTCAAGCCGAAAGCGCCGCCATTCTTAATCGATTCATACAAAGACGCGCTTTTGAGCAACGCTTTAGTCGGGATGCATCCCCAATTCAGACAAATCCCGCCCGGTTGATCCCGCTCAACAACAGCGGTTTTCATCCCCAATTGAGCCGCGCGTATCGCCGCAACATACCCCCCCGGACCAGAGCCGATAACGATCAGGTTATATCGAGTGCTTTCATTCATGGTAAAAATATTACTTTCTGCTTTTATGTTCGGAATAGTGTTTTCTTGACATCAACCAGCATATAATTATGATAACAAGATAATATAATTCCATATAGCTACACCATTTTTCACGCCGCAAGCGAATTATTTATTATTTTCACTTTTATTTTTGAGCTTTTGGTTGAGGGATATTTAATGATTGCTAATAATTTCACCCATCTTCACGTCCATTCAGAATACAGCCTGCTCGACGGCGCCTGTAAAATAAAAAAACTGATCGAACGCGCTAAAGAATTAGAAATGAGCCACTTGGCGCTCACTGACCACGGCGTAATGCATGGATCTCTGGAGTTTTACCAGAAAGCCACCGCTGCGGGAATCCAACCTATACTAGGCGTCGAATCATACATAACCCCCGGCTCCCGCTTTGACCGCAAGGGAGCGCGCAATGACGCCCAGATCGACGACCTAAACGACCGCACCGCTTATCATATAGTTCTACTAGCCAAGGACTTAGAAGGCTACCAGAACATAATGCGGCTCAGCTCCATCGCTCAGCTGGAAGGTTTCTACTACAAACCCCGCATCGACCACGAGGTTCTGCAAAAATACTCCAAAGGCTTGATCGGCCTATCCGCCTGCTTAAAGGGAGAGGTTCCATCCGCTATTCTCGAAGGAAATTACGATAAAGCCAAAGAAATTGCTCAACAATACCTCGAAACCTTCGGGGAAGGAAACTTTTACCTCGAAGTCCAAGGCAATGGCATAGATAAACAACTCATTGTAAATGAGGGACTAAGAACATTATCCAACGAGCTTTCCATACCCCTGGTGGCAACCGCCGACGTTCATTATATACATCCCAAAGACGCAAAAACCCAGGATTGCCTTATTTGCATCGGAACCAAAAAAACCTTAAACGATCCCAACCGCTTCAAGATATCAACCCAGGAACTTTACGTAAAATCTGAAGAACAGATGAAAGAAGGGTTACCCGAATTTCTTGACGCCATCGAAAACACCAAACTAATCGCCGATAAATGCAATGTAGAACTGAAATACGACGGCAAAAAACTCCACATGCCCAACTATGAAATCCCGCCAGAGGAAACCTCCCATGAAGACTATCTGCGTAAACTGGTTTACCAGGGCGCCAAGGAACGCTACGGCGAAATAACCACTGCGATTGAAGAACGACTGGAGAAGGAACTGGAAGTTATTCTGGGTCAGGACTTTACCGGATACTTCCTCATTACCTGGGACTTCATGAACTTCGCCCGGCGCGAAAAGATATCCGTCGGTCCGGGTCGAGGCTCGGCTGCTGGTTCCGTCGTAGCCTATAGCCTTTACATCACTGATATCGATCCCCTCGAGCATGGGCTGCTGTTCGAGCGGTTTCTTAATCCCGAACGAATCTCACCGCCTGATATTGATACCGACTTCTCCGACAAACGCCGTGAAGAGGTTATCCGCTATACCTACGAAAAATATGGTAAAGACCGCGTATCCCAAATCGCCACCTTCGGCACTATCGGCGCCAAAAACGCCGTACGCGACGTTTCACGGGTGCTGGGTCTTCCTCCATCTGAAGGCGACCGCATATCAAAATTAATCCCCGAAGGCCTGGGAGTAACCCTCGACCAGGCGTTGGATGAGGTCGCTGAACTGCGCCGCATCCGCGATCAGGACGAGCTTCATAAAGAACTATTCCAACACGCCCTTTCCATCGAAGGCATGGTGCGGCAAACCTCCACCCACGCCGCCGGCATCATTATCGCGCCGGATGACCTCTGCAAATTTACCCCGCTGATGCGAGGCGCCAATAAAGATGAAGATATCGCAACCCAATACGAGATGAAGATGCTGGAATCCATCGGTCTGCTCAAGATGGACTTTCTCGGCCTCAAAAA
This sequence comes from bacterium, assembly GCA_963662285.2. GTDB lineage: Bacteria > Hinthialibacterota > Hinthialibacteria > Hinthialibacterales > Hinthialibacteraceae. The sequence goes on along the minus strand of CAXXMV010000002.1, from coordinate 176,439 downwards.
CCTCTCTGTAATCGATGGCGCGGTAGATAACATCAAAGAACGCTATAAACCTGATTTCGATATTCGCGCCATCCCCATGGATGATAAAAAGACCTTCGAGTTGCTCGCCAAAGCCAAAACCAACGGCGTCTTTCAGCTTGAATCAACCGGCATGAAGGAAATTCTACGCCAGCTCGAACCCGAAACCTTCAGCGATATCGTGGCTCTACTGGCTCTCTACCGGCCAGGCCCCCTGGGCAGCGGCATGGTGGATGATTTTATCAAACGAAAAAAAGGCGAAGCTGAAATCGTCTACGACCACCCCACCCTGGAACCTATCCTGCGTGAAACCTACGGCATCATTCTCTACCAGGAACAGGTCATGCAGATCGCCAACGTCATCGCGGGCTTCTCTCTCGGGCAAGCCGACTTGATGCGGCGTGCTATGGGCAAAAAGAATGAAGCCATCCTCAACGCCATGGAAAAGGATTTCTACCAGGGCGCCAAAGAGAAGAATGTCGCCCTCTCTATCGCCCAACGCCTCTGGAGCCTAATCTTCAAGTTCGCCGGTTACGGCTTCAACAAATCACACAGCGCGGCCTACGCCGTAATTACTTACCGAACCGCTTTCTTGAAGGCTCAATACCCGGACGCTTTCCTGGCCTCTCTGCTAACCACAGACATGAATGACACCAACAAAATTGTTCGATACGTCCAGGATTGTAAAGATCACGGCATCGAGGTGCTGCCGCCTGACATTAATCAATCAAAAGAAATTTTCACTGTTACCGATGATGGCATCCGCTTCGGTCTTGCGGCAATCAAAAGCGTTGGCGCCGTTGCGGTGCGCAGCATCATTGCCGAAAGAAAACGCAATGGCGCCTACAATTCATTGTTCGATTTTTGTGAAAGAGCCGAACAGAAACTACTCAATAAATCTCTGCTCGAAGGTCTTATCCGGTCTGGCGCAATGGATTCGTTTAATCATACCCACGCCTCGCTGCTCGACGCCTATCCCGCAGCGATAGAACGCGCCCAGGGATTACTAAAAGACAAAGCCGTCGGTCAGGATTCCCTATTCGGCGACATATTTGATGAAGAAGATGAGACTGACGATGCTATTATCATTCTCCCCGAATTAAAGCAAAGCGAAATTCTTAAGGATGAGAAGAAGTTCCTGGGTATATACATTACCGGACATCCCCTCAAAGAACACGAAACCGAAATTTCCGTCTTTGCTACTGACCAGGCGGGAGACCTGGCCGAAAAGAAAGAACTGGGTCGGGTTCGAATCGCCGGCATCGCTTCTGAAGTTAAAAAGAAAAAAATTAAAAGCGGCGACATAATGGCTCTGATGCAGCTCGAAGATATGAGCGGCACGGTTGAAATCGCCATCATGCCTGATCTGCTGACCGATAAAGAATCCATACTAATCGATGAATCTTTCCTGGTTGTCGAGGGACAAGCCAATCAGAGAGGCGATCAAATATCGGTCCGGGCCAACAACATCTACACTTTCGAGGAATCCTGGAACCAATATATCCGCGAAATGCATGTTAATATTTCCACCGATGATTTTGATGAAGAAAAGATTTTTAACATTAAAGGACAGCTGCTCTATACTCCCGGAGAAATCGAGGTTGTACTGCATGTCAATGTTCCAGATATAGGAGTGGTCGATTATAAATTAAATTCCAAAGTTCAGCCCAGCCTTCAACTGAAACGTTCTCTGGAAGATATCCTTGCAGATGATGCAGTGTCATTTACCAGCGTCAATCTGGCGCCGATCAACAACCGGGGAAAAAATGGATGGGGAAAAAACGGAAAAGGCGGCAACGGCAATTATCGGAGGAAGCAATAGATCAGGTAGGGTGGGCTAAAAACGAAGTGTAGCCCACCAAAAACCACTAAAATATTCTTTGACATCATCGGAAAAATGCGCATAACATCGTTATTACTTTTATGGCTTCTGTCATTAATTGTATTACTAATTGAAGGATGTTCATCATCCAAAGAATCTGAAAACGTTATCTATTCAGTGATCTTTCACCAAGTGTCTCCTGATCATTTACACGGTCCCTGCGTTTCGCCGGATTATTTCCGCGACGTCATAAAAATGATCCGCATCGGCGGCAAACAAACGATTTCAATAGATAAAATAATTGAATGTTTGAAAAACAAGAATATTCCAGAGAATAATTATATTGTCATCACCTTTGATGATGGCTGGTTCGGCGCTATTGACTACGCAGATCCCATCCTCAAGCAATACGATATGTGCGCCGCATCTTTTGTCGCTACGGGCTGCATCGAACAAGGGCGCCCCAAATACTGCACCTGGGATGACCTGCATCAATTAGAGAATTCTGGCCGCTGGCAAATACATTCGCATAGCGTAAATCATAATGACTTTCTGGAAATTGACGATAAGACGCTGGAGTTTGAATTACAACAATCTCTAACTGATTTACGAACCAATGGATTTACCGGCGTTAAATCTATCTCATATCCTTTCGGAAAATGCAATGAACGGATAATCCATTCCGTTCAAGAGAATAAATATGCAGCTGGTTTTATTGCCAGCCCTAACGCCCGAATCGACAAGCAATCCAATCCTTACGCCATCCCCAGAACCACCATCTGCCAATTATTCGATCAAGCCATGGTATGCTGCAAACTGGGCGTTGATTTAGAAAAAGTACGCGCAAAACTGGCTATCTACGATGAAGCCCAAGGCGCCTGGAATGATGAATGGAATTTGGTAAAAAGCGATCCTTCTATCCCGAAAGGATTATATGGCTATTCATATTTAGAAACAAAAAAAACCGAAGCGCCGTATGTACTGGATTTCTCTATCAAAACCCACGGGCAATATCAGATATCTATCTGGACCCCGGCTATAATAGATCATGGACAAATATCTACCCTAAATTCTGGATGCTGGCGGATAAAATATTCTACCGGTAAAACAATAAAAATAGGCAAAATTCCCAATCGTATTAAAAACGGTTGGACTCAATTATTAATAAATGATTTTCACGAAGGAACTTATTCTTTAGAATTATCGCCCCATACAGAAAAGGGGGAGATATTTGTGGTAGACGCCATTAAAATCGAGCAGGTATAAAGTCTCCTCTCCACCAAGCGTAAAGGCCAGGGATATGAAGTTCTTTAGCGTAAATACAATGAATTATATTTATTATGGTAATTTATTTCAGGAAATTGCATAACGCTGGAATAATGTAGCTATTTTTGATAAGTTAAATAAAAAGAATGAAGAAAATAATTATAACGATTAACTCAAAAAGTTAACTTTATGATTGATTTTTTTTTCACTTCATCAACTAAATGGATAGGAGAATAGAAACAATGAGTAAAACAGAAGTTTCACGACGTATATTTTTGATGGGCGCCAGTATCGCAATGGCCGGTTGCGCAACAACCGGGGATCGTTCTACGAAGACCGCACGCATCCCTTCACTCAAGCGCCTGGGCTATCAATCACCCAATGGAAAACTGAATGTGGCAGCCATCGGTTCTGGCGGCAAAGGTAGTTCGGATATCGGGAATTGCGCCGATGCCGGTGAAAATATCGTCGCTTTATGTGATGTCGATTGGGATCGGGCGGCAGATACATTCAGAAAGTTTCCTGATGCCAAAAAGTACAAAGATTACCGCGAGATGCTGGATAAAGAAAAGCATATAGACGCATGTACTGTCTCCACACCGGATCATACTCATGCGCCTGCCGCCATGGCTTGCATCCGGCGCGGCATCCACGTATATGTTCAAAAACCTTTGACTCATACCGTGTATGAAGCACGTGAACTGACTAAAGCCGCACGGGAATATAAGGTCGCCACTCAAATGGGCAACCAAGGCCATTCCGGTGAAGGCGTTCGACAACTTTGTGAAATGGTATGGGATGGCGCTATCGGTCCTATTACAGAAGCTCATATTTGGACTAATCGTCCGGTCTGGCCTCAAGGCGTTGTTACTCCACTACCCAAGCAACCAACTCCTGAAACAATGGATTGGAATCTCTGGTTGGGTACAGCTCCCGAACGTCCGTACAATAAAGACTATGCGCCATTTAATTGGCGCGGCTGGTGGGATTTCGGCTGTGGAGCTCTCGGCGACATGGGTTGCCATATCATGGATCCGGCCAATTGGGCGCTTCGCCTGGGAACTCCAATTAGCATCGAATGTCTCCGGCAGGATGCTAAAAACGATCAAACGGCGCCCACAAAATCTATTGTTAAATATGAGTTTCCAGCGCGTTATGGCCTGAAACCTGTTACCGTCTATTGGTATGATGGCGGTTTGAAGCCTCCCCGCCCGGCAGGAGCCGGACCAGATACGAAACTCGGTGATGGAGACAATGGTTCATATTTCGTCGGCGAAAAAGGCGTTCTTACAACAGGCGAGTATGGCGGCGATACGCGCTTTGTCTCTGATGAAATGAACAAAGATTACAAAATGCCTCAAAAAAGTATTCCACGCTCATTTGGTCATACAGTGGACTGGCTCCAGGCCTGTAAAGGCGGCGTAGCGGCTTGCTCGAATTTCGATTATTCCGGACCGTTCAGCGAGGTCATCGTTCTTGGCAACCTGTCTCTGCGGTGTCCAGGCAAACTATTATGGGATGCCGAAAAAATGGAAGTGACCAACAACCGCGCCGCCAATGAATTTGTAACAAAGAAATACCGTAAAGGCTGGGGATTAGATTTTTAATCTGTTTTCACGCTAACAGCAAAATAAATAAAGCCCGGTGGGAATTGTAACATCCACCGGGCTTTATTATGTTAAATATTCTACGCGTATGATAGGCTAAAAGCGAAGATTATCCCTAAATCCACTACCATTAAAGCGGTAGGGTGGCAAGGGCAAGCGAAGCGTAACGGAGTCGTATCAATGGCGTAATATTAAACAAGCATCGCTCGGTATTCAAATTAAGGGCAAAGAAAACTTGCCGTTGCCATCCAGCCAGTTTTTTCTTCCTATTGGGTTCTCTTTTTCCGGGCGGGGGAGGGGGGCACCAAACACCGACGCATTTAGTGTCAATGTTCCCCCGCACAATATTTTTTGATTTTCAGGATGTACAACTAATATTGGAGTATAAATCCAGCACGTGCGGGAGTGAATATTCCTCTCCGCACATTTTTTTTAGATTTCCAGGCCACTATTGGTTATATAGTAGTCGATTGTTTTCAGTCGATTAACTAATTTGAGAAAATCGGATTATATAACATATTATCTTCAATTGACTCGTTATAAAAATCATTTCTATTAAAATAAGTATCATGGAATGCATTGAGGGCAGAATTTAAATGCTTATTAAAATCCGTTATTTCAATGAATTTTTCTTTCTCTGAAAAAAAATCAACTTTTTCTCCCTTAACAATACCACTCCATGCATTACCTAATATAAATGAATACCAACCATATTTTAATGTATCTATATCAGCAAATCCATGAACCACTAAATCAATATCTATATTGTCTGATATATTTTTAGCAAATAATGTCCAAATAGAAACATAACTTGAATATGGTTTTTTACCCATATCTTTTACCGAGAAATGGTTTTTATCTGCAATTCCAATAGTTATTATTTTGTTTAATCGAAATTTCCATTTCTTTTGGTTATTATTCATGAAATGAATAAAATCATAAATAGTTCTTCTATAGATCTTCTCTTGAAACGCTTTTTTCTGTGCTGCGATCTGCAGACGTTCTTCATCTTGTAGTTCATCAAATTTAATATTTTCTTTTGTTTGGGAAGATTCACAAGATGAAAATAATGTAACAAGCGAAATTATTATTAAACATAAATTTTTCTTTCCCAGAAACATTACCCTATCCTCTATGCTTTGATAATAAAGTATTATCGGACATTAGATGAAGTGTACCCCTTTGTCAAGACAAAAATCAAAGAAACTTAAGCCGAAGTTCCAGCGTGAAATCGCACCTAAGCCATGATATTTCGAGAAGTTAGTTGCGATTTAAAATGTAGCGTTACTGGGTACAATAGTTCATGGCTTGATTCCGAGCAGGTTAAAGACGTGCTTCTGGAAGGGTGAGGCTTCGGTCAGTTGCTCGAAGCGGATCGTGGTTTTGCCTTCGCAGGGTGCCAAGGGTAGTGTATTTTCTACCCTTGAAAACCACCTACGATCAAAGAAGAATAATGAATTCTTCTGGTGACAAACCACTTTGTCTAATAATTGCGCGTAGAGTTCCCTTGGCAAGTTCCTTATGGTTTGGAATGGTGAGTCTACGATAAGGCGGCTCTTTGCGACGAAGGATGACGTGACTTCCTGTCTGGTGGTCTGGCGCGTAGCCAATTTTGGATAGGGCTTGAACAGCATCATGGCCTGAGATGACCGGGAGTTTAGGTATCAATTTCGACCAATTCCTCGCTGATCGGTAAAGGGATTGGCTCGTCGTGTTTCTTGAGGCTTTCGATATAGCCTTGCATTGCCTCCTTGATGTTAATCAAGGCTTCCTGCCTGGTGCTTCCCTGGCTGATGCAGCCTGGAAGATTTGGGGCTTCCGCGACGAAAATGCCGTCTTCATCCTGTTCAATAAAAACTCTGAATCGTAGCATGGTAGACCTCTCATGCGGCTCTTGGATATAGATAGTCTATGTTTGGGGCACGAGTTTAGCAAGTGCTTTTTTCTTAGCCCACCGCATCACTCCCAATCAGAATATTATTATGATAAATACTCTAGCATCACAAGTAGGGTGCGCCCCTCGTGGGCGCCCAAAATTACCAACAACCACCGGACAACCAAAATTATTCCACCAAACAATTACCCACATCAATATTCAAATACTTCTCATGGGGAATGCGGATATGATGCCTCTGCGGCATAGCGATAGCCTGGATAGTTCCATTACGCCGCAGCTGAAACAATGTATTCACCTGAGGCAACGGCGCCATAGAGACCGTTTCAATCTTCCTGATCCAAGAACTCTGTTCCTGGCTAAAATAAATCAACCCGCTAACCGGAGTCTTTTCTTCTTCTGTTTCAGACATCACATCATCCAAAGTCTCAGCGGGATTCATCAAACCAGCGATAGGCGTAAACATCGTCCTGCCCGTCTGCTCCATAAACATAACCGCTTCTTCCGGCGCCCAATAATCAACCGCCGCCGCCAGCATACGGTTGGGATTATAATACTTTAACAGCTGTTTCCTGGTTGGGTTATCATCAGCCAGAGGCGTCGCGGATCGCCAATGAATCCCTCCAGCCTTATCCAACAACAAAAAGGCCTCGCCATCTCTAACCGGAGCGAATGAGCGCGCCACATCCGGCTCTCCCCACAGAGGAGGATGCAAAGCAATGCTTTCGCCACGGATGCCCGCGCTATCAGAATAGGCGTATTGCGCAATCCCGCCGCTTCCATTAAGCGCCCAAATAGCATCGCCCTGCTGATTAAACGAAATATCATTCCATGTTAAATCAGAAGCAACCAAAATATCCAACACGTCCTGACCAGAAGTAATTACGCGGATATTCCCATCCGACGAAAGAACCGCGACGCTCTGGTTATCCTCAGTAAATGCAATTGCCGCAGGTTTTTCTATATCCTGCATAATGCATTGCATTCCATCAGTCCCCAACCGAAGCAACCGTCCCTTGGAAGTCAGCACTAAAAAAGCCTCTTCTTCAGCCAAAACGCCAAAATCCACCGCCTCTTCATCAGACGCCAAAATCAGGTTGCAGCCATAACAGACGGTAAACAGAAAGTAATTATCCTTAAGCGCAGAACCTTCACGGAAAGCACGAGCCAGCCGCTCTTTATCTATCTGGCCCCAAATGCTGCGATGATAAACCGCCGCTTTTTCCCAGCCATGTTTTTCAAATATCAGTTGTGTTTCAATCAATGCGTAAGTAATCCCGGTTTCAATGTAGCCTTTTTTAATAGCTTTATCTCTTATTGATTCAACTGAAGGCATCTCATTCTTAAATAAGGTTTTCTTATGCATTTCCAAATTTAGCTTTAAGATTAAATGGATATATACATGAAAACTAAAAATACCGACGGCTAGTATAAGCAATCCCCAGGGAAAGAGACGTTTATTATATATAACAGGCACAACCCCGATGCTGCGAGGATAGCTAACCATAATACCCAAAGCCGACCAGGCGACAGGAGTCCACCAGGCTATCACGCAGGGCTGCCCCGAGATTAAGCCGAACACCTTATGCGCAACCAAGGCGCCTACTCCAAAACTAAACAGCAGCCAAATTACATGCTTTTTTAACGGCCAATAAATAACATCATCCGCTTCTATATCTAAATCTTCATCACGCGCAAACTTTAATAAATAAACCAGCGTTCCAAGCCAAAAAAGAATCACTAGAAATGAGTAAACCGATGGAAAAAACATTATGCCCAGGCCGCTGATAGATGAAGCCAGAGTAACGAATATCAAAATAGACCGCAACGGCGTGGTTATACGATTAACCGGAAGGAAGTTAAACGCAAAAATCAACAACCAAAGCGCCATAAATCCCTTGGCCCATAACCAATTATGGGATGCCGCCAAGGCGCCGCCGATGAAAATTATCAAAACAGGAATCAGGTGAAAACGCTTCATGCTATGTCTTCCCCCTCTCCCCGGTCAATCATGATCCTATCGATAATGGCCAGCATGGTTATCCAGACAATGGGGATATTACTGCTCATCAATGGGTCCTGGTAAAGGCAAATTACCAGCAAAGCCGCAATCCCCGCCGACAATATTCCCTTATTATATTGGTCGCAATTCTTTAGCCGCCTCAAAGCGCTGCAAAACAGCCATATCAAACAACACATCCCCATCAGCCCGGCGCCAACCAGCCAGGCCAAGTATGCGTTATGAGGCCCCCAGGCCCTCGCTAACGGCGGCCCATCAGGACTGGAAGCGATCCAGTCCCCGAAACGCACCGTAGCCACTGGACCCATCCCCACCCCGAATGGAGATAGCGTAGGCATCTCCGACTGCATTATCCCGCACCAGATCAAAATCCGGTTAGCTCCACTTTCGTCCTGAATCTCGCCCAACAAACTGAAAAATCGGCCATAAATCTGCGGGGTTAGAAAGAGAGATAAGACGAATGCCGCAATAAAAAATGAAATTATCACCCTTCTAACACGGGGCGTTCCATACCAATAGATAACTAATAACCACACAACTAAACCGATCAATGTCGTCCTCGACTGGCAAAGCAGCAGAGCCACGAACAATCCACCGATGGAAATCCACGTCCAGATTAAATCCGTCCGGTTACGCAGGTTGCCCACCAGCCATAGCAAAAGCGTCATTCCAAAAATGCAGTATGGCCCAAGCGTATTGGGATGAGTAAAGGTCCCGCTGACCCGTATCAAGCCGGATGCAGCGTCCGCCGAAAAATATTGCTTAAACACCACGCTGATTAAATACAAATTGCCTAAAATAAATCCACCCGCCGCTATCTTCAAAAATCGTTCATTCCAGGGAAAATCGATCAACATCACAAAGAGAAAGATATAAAACAATATCTCCAAAGAATCGGCCAAAGCCTGCCAACTATCAGGCGAAGCAATCCCCGAAACCAGCGAGATCAAACACAGGGTTATAAGCGGAACGAGCAACGCAGGCGCCTTCCAGGGTCGGTCATCATATTTAATTCTGTAGAAAATCCAAAACACAAACGGCAGAGGAATCAGCTTAAACGCGTCGTATCCGGTCGAAAAAGAGATGCCAATCACCGAACCGCTAAACCGACCCGCAGCCACGAAAAAATAAATAATAGATAATAAAACAGCCGCAACAGTCAAAATCCGCTGTTTAGTATCTTCTGAATGAAAAATTCCTGATAAAATCATATTTTATAAACTCTTTTTTGTAGAAATAATAAATTATAGTGCCGTAAACTATACGATTTGTCACCCTCTTGCATATTCATGCAACAAGAAAAATGAAAAGTTATGAATAATATATCAAAATCCGATAAAACTCCCCCCAAAATTCGCACCGTACAAATAAAAACCCTGAACAAAAAAGGAATCGGTACGGGCCTATCCGACACAGGTGGAACCTTAACCGTACCATACACCATCCCCGGCGAACTGGTCGAAGCCGAACGCCTGCGCCGCAAAGACGCTCGCCTGCTGCAAGTAATTGAACCATCCCCGCACCGCACCGATCCCCGATGCCAACATTTCGGAGAATGTGGAGGCTGCGTCTGGCAGCATATAGATTACAGACGCCAATTAGAATTAAAACGCGCCAGAGTCGCCCAACGTTTCGCCGCAGCGGGATTTTCCATCGATCTATCATCCATCCAAATAGCATCAGAAGCCCCCTATGCATACCGTAACCGCATGGATTTCATCTGGTGGTACGACGGCAAATTCGGCCTGCGCCAGCGTGGCAAGTGGTATTCCATAGTAGACCTGCAGGAATGCCATTTACCTCCCAAAGCAGTAATGGACGTCGCCCTCCAAGTTAACCAGCGCGTTCAAGCATCAGGCTTGCCTTTCCGCGACGGCAAAATGAAAAAACGCGGCCTGCGCTACCTTGTCATTAGAAATGGAATCTTCACCGGAGACATAATGCTGTCATTCGTATCCGACGACATGACAATTCCACCATCTCTATATGAAGGATTGGAAAACGTAACCAGCGTATATCAACTGATCAACGATAACCTGGAAAACGATCAATCCGACGGTCGCCCACGCCACCTATGGGGAGAAAAATACTACCGCGAGAAGATATCCCAAAATACCTTTCACGTTGGCCCGCGATCCTTCTTCCAACCCAATCCAGCGGTAGCAGTAAAGATGGTCGAATACATAAAGCAGATCACTACAGAAATAAAGGATAAAAATAACCTGATAGATTTATATTGCGGAATCGGTCTATTCTCCATAACCCTGGCCGACGCCTTCGACAAAATTCTGGGAATAGAAAACAACCCTGAAGCAATTCGTATTGCAGAAGAAAACAACGACAACCCATCAATAGAGTTCAGCTGTATGGACGCCGAAAAAATCGAATGGCCTAATCGGGAAGAATACAAAACCATCCTCATCGATCCACCCAGAACCGGCCTGCACCCTCAAGTGATCAAACAACTACGCAACGAACCATTCTCCGACCTGATATACGTCTCCTGCAATCCCAACAAAGGCATAGAAGACATCACAGAACTACAAGAGAAATATCAGATAAACTCAGTAAAACTATTCGACCAGTTCCCCCAAACCGCCCACGTAGAAATGGTCGCCCATCTTTCGGCGTAGGATGGATCACGCCTCACCGGCCCACCAAAACCACCTACGTCTTATCATCACAAGTAGGGCGCGCCCCTCGTGGGCGCCCGAACCAATCAACAACCCAAAACAAAACCACTACTTCTTCGGCGCCTCTTTATTCAAAGGTTTTTTCCGAAAAGAAAACTCCGGCGCCTCTTTAATGCATTCCCACAGAATCTTAAAACTCTTAAGCACCAGCCCGCCAGTCGAACGAACAAAACTTGGCGGCCCCTCGCCCACATCAGCCCAACCTTTTTCATCCGGTTCGACATCATCCCAGTTATGGAATAAACGCCCCCATTCACTCTTCAAGGCTTCATGAACCCGGCGGTTGCCGTTCCTGGGATACCAATACATGTCATGATAAACAACGCTGGCGATATACGCCCAAGGCGCCATCCATGTTTTCAGCGACCATTCAATAAATGATTTCAGTTTGCCCCAATAGATTTGATGCTGCATCCGCGCTGCAAAGGTAATGTGTTTGTATGGTCCTTCAAAATTCCAATTCTCTTTCTTTATATCAACATCACCGACGATCTCAATCTCATTGACGTCGCCGCAGCCCAATCCTCTTTCATGGGCAAGACGTATGAATTTCATATCGCTCAGTGGATCAAATCCCATAAGCTTGGCGGCCACAGCGTCAATCGCCACCTGGTCGGATGAAGCCAGCAATACATTTTTAACATGAGGAATCATGCATCTAGGACCGGGTCCGTCGCCGGCGAAAGTTCCATCCATAACTGCGAACAATCCCTTATGAATTTTCTTCTGAATCATCAAAAGGTCTACCAATGTTTCATGTATAACCGGATGAGTCCAATGCCGGTGCTCATTCAGCAAACCGCCGAAAGCGTTCTTCATGGCGCCGGTGGTAGTGGTAAACACATGAGTCTTCACAGTTGGCAGGTGAATGATGTTCTCTCCAATAAACCTCTTGGGAATCGAAAATCCCTTGGGAAACACATCATTAAGACAAATAAATTCATCGGCTAAATCGCCGACCGCATCACGGACATTGATCCACTCTTCGCCTTCATAGAGATGAACGTTACGCAAACCGTGTTTTTCAATAACATTGATCTGCTTGTTTTCCCTTTCGCCGAAATGTGAATCAATAACAACCGTTCTATTATGACAACCATGTATCAGATCGGGATCATAACCGTCTTTCTTCATGGCCTGTATAACGCCATCCAATTGCCAGGGCGTAGTAGAGCAGCCCGGATAAAAGAAATGCCAGCTGATATTTATCTTAAGCCCGGTATCAGCTTCTTTAGACACAACATCCTGATAATCAGCTAAATTAAGCAGTTTATGATAATCCTCCAGGACTGTGCGGGGAGTAGTGCGAACAATAGCGACTTTAGATTTCGACACGAGATAATTCCTTTCAAAAAACCTATAAAAATTCACATCTCTCCCAAGAAGAGAAATAGAATAATAAACCACCAATGCATACCTGTCTCCTCTCCCCACGGGAGAGGGTGAGGGGAAAATTAAAAAAAACACCCACAAACCCCACTTCAGAATAAACACGTCGGGCACGCCCCTTGTGGGCGCCCGTATAATCAAATACCTCAGAGAGCGATCACAAAAGCACGGATACCAAGTACGGGTGCCAAGGGCAGTGTCCTTTCTGCCCTTGAAAACCACTCACGGGTCATCTAAACACGTAGGGTGCGCCCCTTGTTGGCGCCCGAACATAACAAAAACATAATCACTTAATATCCAAACACCTCAACAACGTTTTCGGAACAATCATCTTTTCAACCCCAGGCCCTTCAACATACAATTCCAATCCAAAATCACCTGTAGCATTGAAATACTGCAACTTAATTGGATGCAATCCTTTTTTCAAACCAACATTTCCTCTCTTATCCGACATGCCATGTAAACCATCATTTTCTATAAGAAGAGAGTCATGCAAAAATAACCGCGTTCCATCATCAGAACTTAGATAAAAGGTATACGCGCCATCAGCTGGCGCGGAAAAATAACCATTGAATTCAAAAGCAAAATGACTATCCCTTTTGCGGTTAATCAAAACAAAATTATCAACCGAACCTTCACTGACAACTTTGGCCTGAGGCATATTATCAAGCGTTTGCCAGCCGCCCTCATAATATATGTAAGCCAGACCTTCTTTAACTTTTTCAATCTTTACCTCTGGCAATAAATTAATACGTTCAAATTTATCCGTAGTAACTAACAATCCATCTTGGGCGATAGCTTTAAGAACAGTAGTTTCAGAAATTTTGAAGGGACCCTGGTATAAGGTTGAATCAACCGTTGGCTCGCTGCCATCCAAAGTATAATATATCTTTTTGGAATCAATGTCAGAATTCAACATTATAGAAATTTCATTCTCAAACGAGGCGCCCATTGAATTAACCATTACAACTGGAGGCTTCTTATAAACCGAAAACTGACTAATAGCAGGTACGCCGCGTGATTTCAAAAACCTAACCCGGATTTTTTGCGCTGTCGTTACCGGCAGTCGAACCAGTTGTTTATACCCAATAGTCTTTCCCTTGGATAAAAGGCGCCATGAACCATTATCCATAACGTCAATCTCAAACTCTGCCACCCGCTGACCAATCTCAATCGGTTCACGCAACAAAATTACATCGAATACTTTAGTCTTTCCAAGATCAATTTCAAAAGAGGCCTCCGGAGAAGCATTGAGAGAAGCCAAATAAGTAGAATCATCCCCATCAACCATTTTATCAACGCCATGTTCCTCAACCGAATTTTTAGATTCGCCTGAGGCGCCCAGAGCTATGTCCTCTTTGAAAGTGCAATCCAGATACTTTTTCAATTCTTTCAAACGGTTGACGTCATTCTCATGAAACAGACCGCGCTGATCCGGTGGAATATTCAATAACAGCAAACTGTTGCGTCCCACCGATTCAAAATATATTTTTATTAAATGTTCCAGAGATTTTACTTTTTCATCTTGCGATGAGTGATAAAACCATCCCGGTCGAATCGAAACATCGGTCTCTGCAGGATACCATATAAGATCAGCCGTTTTAGCTGATTCATCCTTCAAAGAAAGATGAGAAAATGCAATATCCTTTTCATCCGTTTTGGGAAGAAAATTTGTTATCCCTTCTTTTAATGTAGGATTAAAGATAACCCTTGGATCATTTTTTCCTTCAGGAGAGACGGGCTGAACGCTCCACTCGCTTTCACCGGCGACGCCCGATTCATTACCCACCCACCTGATATCCGGTCCCATAATAGCAATCATGGCATTGGGCTGTAATTTTCTTATCAATTCATAATAAGCGTTAAAATCATAAACCTGACGTTTCCCATTTGGCCCCTCGCCGCAGGCGCCATCGAACCATACTTCAGTAATTTCACCATAATAGGTTAAAAGTTCCGTCAGTTGATTTAAAAAATATTGGTTATAAACCGGAGAGTCGCCATAACTCTTGTTGTTGCGATCCCAGGGGGAAAGATAAACACCGAATTTTATACCAAACTCACGGCAAGCCTCAGCAACTTCTTTAACAATATCGCCCTTACCATTTTTCCAAGGGCTGTTTTTAACTGAATGCTCGGTATATTCGCTAGGCCACAAACAGAAACCATCATGATGCTTGCAGGTCAGTATAAGCAACTTTGCCCCGGCATCTTTAGCAGCTTTAGCCCATTGACGACCGTCAAACTGAGAAGGATTAAAAATCTTAGGATCCTCCGTTCCGTCGCCCCATTCTCTATTAGTAAATGTATTAACTCCAAAATGAGCAAAGAATATATATTCTAATTTCTGCCACTCAATCTGCTGCTTGGATGGAACAGGATAAACCGGATCAATTGATGCATAACAATAAACACCGCTTATAAGAAAACAACAAACCAAAACGAAATCTATACAATAATACTTCAAGAATTTTTTCATTTATTTTTCCTTAAATTAATTTTTTTATATTTATACTAACAAACAATCTGTCTAAATAATAATGTAAAGTAACCAAAATAACTATCCCACAGACGGGTGCCAAGGGTAGTGTTCTTTCTACCCTTGAAAACCACCTATGATTAAATATCACCCTGAGCATAACATATAGGATGCGCCCCTCGTGGGCGTCCGAACATTCCAATAATTTCATAATAAATAAAAACAAAAAGGGAACGGTATTAATCGTTCCCCTTTACGAAATTTCATTTTTACCCAAAATTTTATTGAAAATTAGTTATGTCATCTTCCGCAACAACATCAGGATCATTCTTACTTCTATCGCCAGCTCTGACGCGATCCTCATTATCGAAGAAACCATCTTCATCATTATCAATTTTGTCGCTGTCTATCATGGAGCCAATACCACCATTAGAACGGCTTGGTGTAATTGAAGTTCCATCAGGACCAAAAGAAATCAGCTGAAATGAACTTGGAGCAAATGGCTTGTAACGCTTTCCTGAACGCATTTCATAAGCGCATGCGGCATTATCATTGCTGTTAGATGAGTTGCTGCTATTTATTTTTCTGAAATCCGTCCTACCGCCAGGGTTATATTCTTCATAAGTAATGAAATATAAAGGGTTATCCCAGGCATCTACAAAAACATTTTCTTCTTCTTGCGCTTTTAAAAAACCCGTTTTTACTCCAGCATTTTGAAGAAGATTTTCAATTCTATCATCCGGTCTATCTGGATTAATATAGATGCTGTCGCCTCTATCAACCAAACGATATTCATCTGAATCCGGCTCGTATGGAAATTTTGCTTTTTCAACAAGAGCTAGAAAGAGGGCTTGTGCATCATAACTAGGCGGATATTTACCAAAATCAGTCTTATATGCTGTTATAGCTACACTTAAACTTCCAATAAGAGCTTTTGTTTTGGCGACTTTTGCTCTTCGAAGTTGTTCTTTAACATTTGGAACGAGAATTACTGATAAAATACCTATGATTGCTACTACCACAAGTAATTCTACTAAAGAAAAACCACGCTTCTTCATTTTTTACTCTTTCCTCTAGAAATAGGATAAATTCTTTCGTACAACATAAATATAAGAGAAACATCCATTGGTGTCAACTTATCGACTTCGCTTCTTAGTATATATATGCTATCCTCATAAGTTCTTGAGTTGAAATGTTGTTAAAAACTTGGTATAAATTGTTAATAAACTGGATTTAAAGTTAATATATCACGAAATTTTAATATAGTTAACAAAGCGCTATTTATAATCAAGTACTTAGTAACAGGAATACAAACACGTAAATATAAAGGAAACAAATATTTACAGCATTTTTATGACTTATCAACACCCTTTTAAACATTTAAAGCTTTAAAAGCATATTTTAAAGGTATTTATATATAATACTATATGGGGAAATTCAATGAAATTTCTTAGTTCTCATCAAACACTGGTTAGAGGAATATCAGCCGTTAGAAATGCAGTAGGCAGCCCTATATCAAATCCTATTGTAGATAATATCCATATATCCTGCTCTGATGGTAAAATTTGCTTTTTGGCTACAAACCTTAATTTGACAATCAGATGTGAGGGAGAAGCAACTGTCGATGAACCGGGTGAACTACTTTTCCCATCAAATGATATTATCAACGTAATACAGGATTTATCTGATAATGATGTTAAGTTAGAAACAAAAGAAGATAATGTACGAATAGAATGTGGAAAATTTAAGGGAAAAATGAAAGGACAGTCTGCAGAACTGTTTCCTCCATTTGTTACTGTTGCTGAGGGTCAGAAATTAATAATAGAATTAAAAAAATTAAAGGAAATTATTAAAAAAACTACGTTTGCCGCAACTGTAGAAAAATCCAGATACGAATTAAATGGCGTAAAATTCGATATTAAAGATGGAAAAATGACCTGCGTTTCAACTGATGGACGACGGTTGGCGGTATTCGAATATTTGAATGAAAATCTAAAAGATATACAACTGTCAGCATTAATACCAGTAAAAACTTTGGACGAAGTCGTCAGGATATTACCTGAAGAAGGTGATGCTGAGATTTTTATTACTGAAAGAAAAATCCAGATTAAATCCAAGGATATTACCATAATTTCCAATTTGCTAATGGAAAATTTCCCGCAATATCAAAAGATTATTCCACCCGATGGCGATATAAAAGCAATAATGAAACGCGAAGAATTGTCTGCAGCAATTAAAAGAGCCTCTAATTTAACCAGCGTAGAAACAAATATGGTTATTTTAAGACTCGAAAAAGGCGTAGTTGATATTTTTGGTGAAAGAGAAGAAACAGGCAGTGAAGGAAGAGATCAAATAGATGCTGAATATGAAGGCGAATTATTAGAAATCAGATTTAACTATAAATTTGTTTATGATTTAATGAGAATATTGGATGAAGAAAAAGTTGAAATAGAATTAAGAGATGCCAAAAGGCCTGTTGTTTTAAGAGGTTATGAAAATAATGAATTTAAGTATATAATTATGCCGATGAGACCCCCTGATATAAAAAAGGAATAGAAATTTAATTATTAAAACAAATTCTTGTTATAATAATTTTAGGAATTATAATTATTTATAGGCTTATTATTAACACCAAAAAATAAAGATAAAAAGAAGAGTAAGATGAAGATGGATCAAGAGTATAAGAACGATCCGAAATTAGATAGGGAACTGGCGATTGAAAGAGCATGCTATTGCCCATCCTATAGCCCAAGTAAAATACGTATTCAGGAATATTTTTGTTTGCGATGCTCCAAAACCCCCTTTGGATATTTGTGAAACATGCCCGATAAATGGTTTAAGAGAACCTTCTACCATCGTTATTACATCGTATATGAAGCCAGGGGAACTTGAGGATATTGAAGAAGAAAATAACTAAAATATCCACATTTCATAAATAGTCCACCAACTTCCATCATCCGTTTTAGATACCCTTATTTCTAACAGATCTGTCTTGACAGGATTATCTAATCGTAAGACGCTGCAATGAATATCCCCTTCATAATGAAGTGAACCTAGAGGCCTGAAAACGCCTAGGTTATCTCTATAAAAAATTTCATTATCTTTTGTTTTATCAGATGATTTTATACTGTGAAACAAAAATATCTTAGAAATTTCCCTTTTGTTTGGAAACGAGATGGATAATTTACTACCGGATGATGGAATAATGTCACTGGACCAATAACAATCCCGGCCTGATCCTCTTGGACTTATATTATGATCAACAGCTGCAGAAAGAAATATAGGATTTGTAGAATCCAGGCGCCATTTATTTTTATTAATGCCGGATGTACCAATATTAGGTAGAAAAAGAATATATGGTTCCATATTATAGCGATTATAACCTAGGTTATTTGCGCCGAAGAGTTTTATTAAACCGTTTGAAAATATGGGAGAATAATTGGCGCCAGTAATATCTGCAAAAGTTGCATTGTTAAAATAATAATCCTTATGAAATAAATAACCCACTCGTGAACTATTGATAAGTTCTTGAGAATCATCTGTAAATCTACGTGAAACTCTATCTACCGAAATAATATTTCGATCTCCACTATAAGACAGACACTCTCCAATCCAATCTTTTCCAGAAACAGTTGAAGACTGATCAAAGCCCTGATCGCAAATAAGATAACGTACATTATGTTTACTTAAAATAGGGAGAATATCATCGCTAATAGGAGGAAGAGAAATACCATTGCTGGATATACTGGATGCCTGATGACTCAAAAAATTATAATCAATAAAACCTGTTAAAGTTGATAATAAAAATATAACAACAGATAAAAATGATAAAGCAGGAGATAATTTCCAAATAAAACGGATAGAAACATAAAATAAAAAAGGAATTGACCAAAATAGAGATATTGCATACCAGGGCCATATTCCAAAAGGTGAAAAGGTTACCGCGATAATAGTAATAATAGTAAGGCAAAAAACCATTATTAATGGCAATAAATTTTTAATAATGGTTGTTTTTGGAAAATATTTATAACAAACAAATGGAAAGATAAAGATTGATAAAATGAACAACAAAGATGGAAAAGATGGAGCAAAAACCGTTGGAATATCATAAACCTGATTGTAATTAGTACGGGCGCCTAATAGAACCGGCAGACATTCTCCAAAAAATCGATCAAACAGCGCTGCTTTTGTATCAGAAATAGAAGAAGAAAGGTTGCGGCCTTCCAATAGGAATTTAAGGGTTTGATTGTTTGCTTCATAAATAATATTCAGTAAATAGGGCAAGGAACATATTGAAAAACCAAGAAATGCTAATGCCAGGCCGGAACGGTAGATTCTTCGCAATATGGATTTATAAAAATAGGCCAATTTTTCAAGCCGGATAAAATCAATTAATATCCCCTTAAAACAAAAATAGAAGAAAGGAAATGAACTTACAAAGATAAAAGGAAAAGATAAAGGCAATTCATAGAAGCATAAACCTGCAATGGCGCCCCACAACAAAGAGGCGCCTGGAGAGTAACGATCCTTTTTACAACTATAAAAGGATAAAAACATGAGAATAGCGCCGCAAAAGAGAGAAAAAGAGTAACCAAACCAGGTTTTTGATATTATCCAGTGAAAATGCAATCCTCCCACGCACAAAACCAGTAGAGCGAAAATTGCGGGATATCGCCCGCCGATCATCCCCACGGTTAAAACAGTAATAAGTAAAAATAAGATTCCAAAGATTAAAGGAAGAGTATGCAGGATATCAGCAGAAAAACCGAAAAGTGAGAATATAGAGGCCAGGGGGATAGATTCCGCCGTACCTTGGTAAGATTGCCCATAATGAAATAAAGGCGGAGATTGCCCCACTAGCAGCCTCTGAGACATGATTCCAAAAGAGGCTTCGTCTGCTTCAAAGAAAGAATCCGTATTAGTAGAAAACAAAATCCTAATTGATCCAAAAATAAAAAAGGCAACCAAAATTAGAATGAACAATACGCCTCTTCTATAACGTACAATAAATGGTGAAACTTTCAATAGAATATAATTAATGATAGGAATTAAAAAGAAAGAACCTATAAGTATGCATAAAGAAGAAATAAACGTAAAAAAACCATAGAATAACTTTGGATAAACATCATATATATGATAAAAGGGACCATTAATAGGTTCTTCTTTACCCGAAACAAACGAAATATGCGGGGGTGGATTCAGATAGGAAACCAGACACTCAATATTATGTGAACCCGGGGAAAGATTATATGGAATTAAACTATTCCTTACAGAGGATTCTTTTAACTGATGAACAACTTCTTTTCCATCAATTTTCCAAACAGAATCTCCATGACTGGTATAAAACAATAAAGAATCCATCGGTTCTTTTATAGAAAAAGACGCTGAATAGTGAAAAGAACCGGATTTCTTTTGAAGATAATCTACGGGGTGTAAATCTGGAGTAATGTTAAAGGAATTTGCTTTAATAGTGATTTCCCCGGTAATATCACCATTATTATTACTATGTTTTAATGTTATTCCCGTTTCAGGTATTGAATGAAGGATAAAAAGACTGGAGGTAAAAAATAATCCTGCAATAATAAACATATATGTCTTACATTTAGAAGATGAAAGAAAAGAGAGTAAAAACGGTTCTTCTCCACGAAGATGAAAGTTTAACCAACTAAGAAATAGTATTGAAAGAGAAAAGATAAATATAATGATGCGTGTTGATAGATTGATGGAAGGAATTATCATCAATCCACAGGTTGAAAAGAAAGATAGGATATATATAAGGTTTCCCAACATGACAATTGACCTGGTATATTTGGAACCGTATCCTAAGCGACCAAACATTATAATGCAAGCCTAATTGAACAGGAGGAAATAAAATGACGCAAGTAGTAAAAGTAATAGTAAACGGCGCCAAGGGAAAAATGGGCGCCGAAGCCATTAATGCAGTAAATAACGCGCCAGATATGGAATTAGTTGGTCAAACCGATCTGGGAGATGATTTAGCAAAAGAGATTAAATCAACCCAGGCAAATATCGTGGTCGACTTGACCGCGCCATCATGCGCCTATGATAATGCCCAAATAATACTCAATTCAGCAGCTGGCGGCGTTATTGGAACAACGGGCTTTACCGCAGAACAAATAGAAGAACTAACCAAAAAGGCGGAAAACAAAAGCCCAGCCATATTAATCGCTCCAAATTTTTCGATAGGCGCCGTGTTAATGATGCATTGCAGCCAGATTATTGCTAAACACATGCCTGATGTAGAGATCATTGAGTTGCATCACCCGGCCAAGAAAGATGCTCCATCGGGAACAGCCATAAAAACCGCTGAATTGATAGAAAAAGCCCGTGGAAACAGTAATGTTCCACGTGGAACATCCGAACCTCCCGCCCGTGGAGAGTTTTATGGTGGAATCGCGGTTCATAGCGTCAGGTTGCCTGGGCTTTTGGCTCATCAACAAGTATTATTCGGTGGTGAAGGACAAACCTTATCCCTAAAGCATGATTCACTTAATAGAGGCTGCTTTATGCCGGGAATCCTTCTAGGCGTAAGGGAAATGATGAAAAGAAAAGGGCTTATATACGGTTTAGATAACCTATTGTTCTGAACATGATTAAAAAAACTGATTTTAACAATACTTTTGAAGATTCATTAAATCGCCGGTCAATAGAGCTCAGGGATCAATCAAGAGCATTGATCGGCGATTATTTCTATACGCTGCTATCTAAGAACGAGCAGATAAACCTCACTGGATATAATAAAGTTGAAGATTTTGTCGATTTTCACCTGATAGACGCGATCAAACTCTTGGATATTATTGATCCTCCTCAAGCATGCGTAATATATGATATAGGATCAGGGGCGGGTCTACCCGGCTTATTGTTCAACATGCTAAGACCAGACATTAGCGTAAACATGGTTGAATCAAACCGCAAAAAAAGCGATTTCATAGAACAGGTAATAATAGATCTTAGGTTGGATAATTGTTATATAATCAACAGTAGGGCGGAGGACGCGGCTCATAGTGAACTATATAGAGAAAAGGGAGATATAGCCGTCGCGAGGGCGGTAGGTTCGTTATCCACAGCATTAGAGTTAACAGCGGGATTTGTTAGAAAGAACGGAATTTTGTTGTTACCGAGGGGCGCCGAAGAAAATATCACTGAAATAGCGACAAAACCCAGCCAAATTATTAGGTTGCCAGTTTCAAAAGGTTTATAAATATCAATTACCTGGAAGAGACAGCGAGTTTAATGCGGTAATTTTTGAGAAAAAAAAGAATCTAGACGTTAAATATCCCCGAAAACCTGGGAAGATTAAAAAACAGCCCTTATAATTTTCTGATAAACCTGAGAATATTTATGTAGGTTGCAAGTCTGTCGTGGGTTTTGGTGGGCTACGCTATCGCTTTTAGCCCACCCTACGCGTGGGTGGATACGCATTCCTCTCCCAAGATTGGGAGAGGTTAGGAGAGGGTTGATAATAACCACTTTTGCGTAAGAAAGACCATAAATAGACGATAAAGTAACAGAAAACAAACCCCTCTTTAATTCTCCCCCAGCTTGGGGGAGAGGAGTTTTTAAAAAGTATGGGCGCCTTTTATGGGCGCCCGAATAAACCAGTTTCTTTTGGTGGGTCGGTGAAGCGTGACCCACCCTAACGCGTGGGTGGATACGCATTCCTCTCCCAAGATTGGGAGAGGTTAGGAGAGGGTTGATAATAACCACCCAAGAAAAGCGATTGTATGAACACTATAAGCCTAAATACGCTAAATTATAATAAGTTAAAGATGTTCCACGTGGAACAATATTCCATTTCACCGTATACAAGACTTGAAATCTCCGCTTTAGAGCGGTTTTCTGAATAATAACAGGCATCTTGGACGAAACGGTAAAAAGTCAAAAACTGTTTTTTTTGGCCATAATAATTGGTGGATATTCTTAAGACTTATATACAAGATATAGCGTGAGTTTCGTCTTTCATTCACTTTTTACCGACTCATCATTTTCATCTAGATCGGAAAATATTTTGGTACGCATTATTTCCATCGTAAATCAAAAAGGCGGAGTTGGTAAAACAACAACGGCCATCAATTTGGCGGCATGTCTCGCGCATAGTAAGCAAAAAACCATTTTGATCGACTTGGATCCTCAGGGTAACGCTTCAAGCGGCCTGGGCATCGATAAACATAACGTCGAAAAGACTATATATGACACTCTTATTGATGAAACGCCCTTTGCTGATGTCTTGACGCCCCATGTCATGGAGACTCTGCAAGTTGCTCCCGCCAATAGTGATTTGCTTTCCGCTGAATGGCAGGTGGGGATGGATCAAGAGAGTAAATGGATTCTCAAACGGGCATTATCAACTTATTTGTGGAATGAAGAAGAAAGTAATCGACCTGATTATATTGTGATAGATTGCCCTCCATCTCTTGGTCTGCTCTCTCTTTGCGCAATTTTATCCTCTGATTCTTTGATTATTCCGGTTCAATGCGAATATTATGCTTTGGAGGGTCTGACGGAAATATTGAAATCAACCACCCTTCTCCGGCAAAACTTTAATACACGATTATCGCTTGATGGAATATTGTTAACCATGTCAGACCGGCGTCTTAATTTGAGCCGTCAGGTTGAAGAGGATATCCGTCAAGCCTATGGAAAAGTAGTCTTTAATACCGTTATTACGCGTAGCGTGCGGCTTAGCGAAGCCCCCAGTCATGGATTGCCTATTATTACTTATGATCCTGGATCGGTCGGGGCTGTCGCATATTCTGAATTAGCTCAGGAAGTGATTGATCATGAAGCGAAAAGCGCTCGGTCGTGGCCTATCCGCCCTTCTCTCTGATGCCCCGGTTGAATCTGATGAAATGGGAAAGAAGATAGAAGAAATACCTCTCTATCTCATTGAAGCTAACAAAATGCAGCCCAGGAAGTATTTTAATGAGGATGCACTGGCTGAATTGGCTGAATCTATCCGTTCTCAAGGCATCCTGCAGCCCCTTTTAGTTAGAACCTTGCCGGATAATTCTGATGGGTATCAGGTTTTGGCTGGTGAACGGCGTCTGCGAGCCGCCAGAATGGCTGAACTGCCAAGCGCTCCGTGTATTGTGTTAGACGCTGATGAAACAAGGGTTATGGAGATTGCACTGGTTGAGAATATTCAGCGCTCCGACCTGACTCCTATTGAAGAAGCCTATGCATATAAGCACCTGGCTGACCGGTTCGCTCTTACTCAGGAAGAAATAGCTAAAAAAGTTGGAAAAAGCCGTGAATCAATTGCAAATTCTCTGCGCATCCTGCAACTTCCTCCGGAAATATTAGGTGCGCTTGACGCTGGGCTGGTTTCCGCTGGTCATGCCAAAGCGTTGTTGTCTCTGAAAGATTCTCCCTTGCTAAGTTCTCTTTTTAAGAGGATTGTTGAAGAGTCTTTAAGCGTTCGGGAGACGGAACGATTGGTTCGTGAGATTACTGATCCGGCGCCAAAAAATGAAGCAAGCGCCGTTAAACCAGCCCAAAAAGAAGAGAATATCCATATAGCAGCCTTGGTAAAAAGTCTTGAAACCGCCTTCCAAACCAAAGTTAATATTAAAATGAAAGGCAAAAAGAAAGGCTCCATTGAGATACAGTTTTATGATCTGGATCAATTAGACTCATTATTATCCCAGTGGAAAGTTCGCGTGTAAACAAATTTTTACTTGCATAATTATAGTAACTATAATATATTAAAGATGTTGCTGGAGATATTAGAAACAAATAAACCAATCTTCCATTACTCTTAAGAGACTGGATAGCACGGCGATGTCAGATTCTGTAACTCTGGATACATTTCATCCCATTCAGGCCAGTTCGCTTCAAGAAGGACGCGTGCCTGCTATAGACCTGTATATTCAGCGTGAATCAGATGAAACGCCGATATTATTTCTTAGTCGCTCTTTGAGGGTTGATCATCGTGTAATAACCAATATTACCAAGAGTGAAATCAAGCAACTTTGGGTTTCCGAAGAAGATTTTGAAGAGTTTGAGCGCTACCTCAATCGTAATTATGCTTCCATTATCCGCGATCCCAATGTTCCAATCTATTCACGATGTTCCATAACCTATGATTTGTCAGTTGATTTGATGGAGCAGGTTTATAAGTCAGCTGATCCTATAGAAGTGATGAAGCATTCAGAAGGCGTCTTGAATAATATTATTGAGGTAATTTTCGCTGATCCCAATGCTGCGCATAGTTTTATAACTCTTGCTTCCATGGATTATCATCTTTATAGCCATTCAGTTAATGTTTGTCTTTATGGAATGGCTCTAGCCCGGAAAGCGCTGGATATATCCAAGGAAGAAGCCCTGACGCGATTTGGTCCGGGATTGCTCTTGCATGATATTGGTTTATTATCAGTGGATCATGAAATATTAATTAAACCGGGACCTCTCTCGGAAGATGAGATGGCGATTATTAAAGAACATCCACAAAAAGGTCTTGAAATGGTAGAAGGCTTTATGGGTGTTACTCAGGAAACAAGAGAAATGATTTTATACCACCACGAGCGGTTGGATGGTTCTGGATATCCGGCAGGATTAAAAGGAAGGGATGTCCCGGTGTCAGCTAGAATATGCGCAATAGTTGATGCGTTTGACGCGATAAGCACTAATCGTTCTTTTCAGGAGCGACGCAGCTCTTTTGATGCTTTTAATATTCTTAAAAAAGAAGAAACGCCTCATAAACTGGATGATCTATATTTAAATGAATTTATCCGCGTTTTTCTTCCTATAGATGCGCAATTATCCTGATTTATCTTGTTTCACCTGAAAGGTAAATACCATATTTTCTGTTATTTATTTGAGGGAGTGGTTAATATCAACCCTCTCTCCCAAGACTGGCGGAGAATTCAAGAGGGGATTGTTTTCGTAAACAGAAGATTCTAACATCTGTCGTTTTCATCATTATCTAACTGCCGTTTTTTAATAAATCTAAAAAACATGAAAACAAATAATTCTAAACCCGATCCATCTCTTATTGAAAAAGCAGCTGAAATAATAATGGAAGGGGGGATAGTCTGCGTTCCAACCGATACGGTTTATGGAATAATCTGTTCAGCAAGTATTCCATCGGCGATTGAAAGAATGGCTCACATAAAAAAGAGGCCAGATGATAAACCTTTTGCTCTATTTACGCCATCGTGGGAGCGTTTTGCAGAAGAGGCGGTATCTCCCAACACCGCCGCAATTAGATTAGCAGAGAAATTCTGGCCAGGGCCGCTTACGCTTGTTGTTGCTGCACAGGATGAATGCCCCTGCGTCCATCAGGGCGCCGTTGGCGTTAGATGCCCGATGGATGACATTGTTCAATCAATTTTATCGCAGTGCGGGTCTCTATTGGCCAATACCAGCTTAAATGTCAGCGGTGAAAAGCCCGTATGGTCTCTATCGGGAATGCACGAATTCCTGGATTCCTTCGATTTAGTGATTGATTGCGGAGTTCTTCCCCGGAAATCTTCATCGACGGTGGTTGATTGCAGAAAAACCCCCCCCGCAATTTTGCGGGAGGGGATTATTACTCAGACTGATATTAACCGTGTTGTTTATATAGAGCATGGTTAACTAATTTACAGCTTCGTCTTTATTGGTCCATACGGTTAGACCTTTTAGTTGTTCTTCTCTTGGCGCCTCGAATAAGTAGCTGAATAAATATCCAACAACAAAAGAAGCGACATTACTGAATACATTAATGGTTAATCTGTGGAATTGGCTTTCGGCGAATTTGGGTAAAAATCCTAATTCGCTTATCAGCATCCAGATTGTGATTATCATGGCCAAAGCGATTCCAACCATAACGCCTTTGCTGTTTGATGAAACAGTAAAGAAACCGAGGAAATACAATCCACCAACGCCACACGCTAGAACTGAATATATGAAGAATCCCAGGCCGAGAATGGATTCTAGTTCAATTACTTCATTGGTAACAATCCAGGCTAAAAACAATGATGCAGAGATCATCAGAACGCCGGAGAGACCAGTGATTAACCGGGCTATAGTTAAGTAATGGCTGTCATCTCTATTCTTGCTCATAAAACGTTGGTAGATATCGGTTGTAAGCACGGTAGAGACGCCGTTCATGCATGAATCAATAGACGACATGGCGGCCGCCAGTGATGCGGCAATAACCAATCCCGACAATCCCGCCGGCAACTGGGTTAAAATAAAATGAGGAAAAACGTCATCCGGCATGATGCCGCTGGGTAACAAAGTTGGATTTGACTGATAAAAAGCCCAGATTGATGTGCCAACAAACATAAAAATAATCCAAACTGGGATGCATCCAATACCACCGATCCAAACCGAGTTCTTGGCGCCTCTTTCACTTGAGGCGGCGCAGTAGCGTTGGATTTTAGTTTGATCACAGGCGAATTCCTGTAAGTTCTGGAATAGGCCATATAACATAAGCACCCAAACGGTTTCCATATAGAGAGACATTTCCCAGTTTACCGTCAGATTGAATTTCTGTCCCTCAATTGCTTGAGAGAAAACAGCCCCGACGCCTCCGGGAATCTGAAAAAATACAATAACGATACACAACAAACCCCCCATCAAGAGCACGATGGTTTGGATTACGTCCGTCCAGATAACCGCTTCTATACCGCCCATTACGGTATAAATGGTTACCAGTATGCCCATTACAATGATTGTGGTGTATAGGTCGTAGCCGGTCATTTTTCTTACCAGGAGCGATACCAGGAAGAGGATTATGCCCATTCTATATGCAGCGTTGAGCGCCCAGGTTATGCATCCATAAACTCTGGCCCATGCTCCGAAGCGCCTTTCAGCATATTCGAAAGCGCTGACCAATTTTATTCTTCGATAAAAAGGTACAAATACATAGACTCCGACTACTGCGGCAATAGGCAAGGTAAGGCCCGGAACAAGTTTGCTCCAATTCCCCTGGAAAGCGGAACCCGGGTAGGCCAGGAATGTTACGGAACTGATGGCGGTTCCCAGCATGGATATGCCGACCGCCCATCCGGGGATTTTTCTTCCTCCCACAAAGTAACCTTCGGTTGTTTTCAGTTTTATCGAGCACCAACAACCAATACCGATTGTTACCACGAAATATATAACGAGAGCTGCAAGGTCTAAACCACGAATGCCGACTGTTTCCAAGATAATCCTCCATAAACGCTTCTATATAAATAACAAATTTACTAAATATATCGTTTAAGAAGATAACTCATTTAGGCCTTACTTTTCCAGTGGAACAAAGAAATTAATGCAAATAAGGGAAATTTTTCCATCAAATTCATGACAAAAGGAAATATATGCCTGATGCAGGGTATTAATGCAGGGATATTGTCGTATAAGTTACTGTTTTTATTTATGTTATATCGTTGGCACACTGGTTGCTTTGCTTCATGATAATAAATTATTGAGGGATTATCATGGATTTAGGATCAGTTTCAAACCAATTAACAAATTCCACTTCGCTATACCGGCCTGTTCCGATGAATAAGCTGCAACAGAATTTGTCGGAGCACTATCAAAAGACATCGGGTTTTATCAATGAGAAATTCAAAGAAATGTTAGAAATGGATGATGCGGGCAAATCTGCTTCAAAACGAAATTTCTCTTCTTTGGAGGGTAATGATGAACCCCGCTTAAATCCGCAGGGTATGGGTCAGTTAATCGATATTATGGCTTAATGGCATCAACTTCAGTCTCGAAGCTTAAATCGCCGGTCCATGATTCCGGCGCATCTGCAAAGCTCACGTTCTTTTGCGGCAAGTATTCAACTCCCTTAGTGGCAAATCCATTCTCGTACATATTTTTCAGCATTTCCCGTGCGCCCTCCAGTTGTTTTATATCCAGATTGTTGTGACGGATATCCAGGTATTGGAAGAATTTTAATTTAAGCAACTCAGAGAGGTCTTCTAGTTGGTTATTTGCGCATTTCACGGTCAGTAGGTTGCACTTATCAGGTAACAATATTTCAGTGATCTGGTTTTGGTTGCATTCAAGAGATTTTAATTTTGGATTATTGCGGAGATCTAATTTTGTTATTTGATTGTTGTTGCAATTCAGAGAGCGTAACTTTTTTTGATTATCTAATACGAGGCTTGTTAGTTTATTGTCACTGCATGAAAAACTATTTAATACTATATTCTCTTTTAGATTGATTTCATAAATTTCATTACCATTAATATCGAAATGGGCAAGATTGGGGTTGTTTGTTAGATCAATTTTTCTAAGATTATTTCTTGTACACTGTAGAATATTTAATTTACGGTTTTGCGATAAATCTAATTCCTTTATGTTGTTATCAAAGATAGAAAGGCGGGTTAAATTTTTATTATTAGAAACATCAATATGTTCTAATTTATTATCATAACAGGTAATTTCTTGTAACAGAAAATTTTGTGAAATATCTAAATTTTTAAGTCTGTTACTACAACATTGTAAAACAAACAAATCCCTGTTTTTGGACAGATCAAGCTTTTCGATCTGGTTCGCCTGGCAATCAATATGGTTAATACTTGGGAAATATTCTATCCCGGTCATATCGTGAATATTCTTTTGTAAACAATAGAAAGAGCCTTTCTTCTTGCTTGCTTCTTCCGCAGTGAATTGTTTTACACCCATGAAATTCTCAACCGCACGTCGAAAATTCGTATCGGGGAAATGTTTGAGGGTGTTGATGTTTTGCGCGGCGAGGAATTTTGGAATTATTAATATTGTAAGCGCGGTTAATATGATGCCAACGATGAAGGCTTCTATGATTAGATTTTTGGTTCGTCGTTTCATTTGGGTGACTCCTTTTGAATACATAGGTGGTTTTTGGTGGGCTACGCTTCGCTTTTAGCCCACCCTACGCGTTGGTGGTTTTGGTGAGTCGGTGAGGCGTGACCCACCCTTTTATGTTGGTTAGTTGGTTAACTCTGTGGTGGCGCCGTTTATTAGTTCGCCCAGGTCTATTCCCTGTATAAGCGAAAAGGCGAATCCATGAGTTAGTTGTCCATTTTTGTTATATTTAGGCCGGGGCATCTTTTTTATTATGTCGTACACATCCACCCAGTCATCCCGGTTCAATAAATTATTGCGTAAATCCATAGTGTTAAGTTCTCGGTTGTTTTTGAATATTGGAATTGAATCAAGATGATTATTTGACAGATCAACGATTGTCAACATAGGTTTATCCGATAAATCAATTTTCTCAATTTGGTTATTCGCTAAATGCAATTGTTTCAATTGTTGATTATGGGATATATCGAGTTTCTTTAATTTATTGGATGAGCAGTTCAAAATTCTTAATGATTTTTTATCCGAAACATCCAGTGATTCCAGTTGATTAGCTGAACAATCCAGCGATTCTAATTTTTTATTCGAACTTAAATTTAACTCTTGTAATTTATTAGCGCTGCATGATAAATGCTGGAGTTCTTTATTTTGAGAAATGTCTATAAGGGATAATTTATTTCCTATAATTGAACAAATATCTAGTTTTGATAATTCACTTAGATCAATTGTTTCTAAGAGGTTCTTATCTATTTTTAATAATTTCAGTTTTGGATTATTAGTAAGATTGATTTGGGAAATTCTATTGTCCATGCATGATAATTGACTTAACTCTGGGTTGCCTTCAAGATTAAGTTTTTCCAATCTGTTTTTATCGCATGAAAGGTGGAGCAGTTTTTTGTTGGAAGCCGTATCTAAAAATTTCAAATTGTTTGTCGGACAGTACAGTTCATACAAATAAATATTATTTGTAATATCAATTGCTTCTAACTGGTTGATCGCGCAAAAAAGTTTTAATAGATTTTTGTTTTCAGATAAATCCAGTTTGTTAAGTCGATTTGAGTTACAAATAAGCGTTTCCAGATTTTTGTTATGGGAAACATCAAGATTCTCTAGCAGATTTGGAGAGCAAGATATTAAGGTTAAATTTTTATTTCGGGATAAGTCGCAATCTTTAACTCTATTACCTCCAAAACGTATCTCATCAATATTCTTAAAATATTCTATACCCTTTATGTCGTTAATGTTCATGTGTTCACAATTCAGGATTCCCTTTTTCTGCGCGGCGTCAAAGGAAGTGAATCTTTCCTCTGGTGAAACATTCATAAATCGGCGGACTGCTTTGTGGAAGTTGGGATCGGGGAAATGTTTGGGGGTGTTGATATTCTGCGAGGCGATAAATTTAGGAATCATAACAGCGGAAAGAAGGCATAAGACGACAGAGGCGATAGATATCTCGATAAGCAAGCGTTTGGTTTTTTTTCTCATTGTTTACCGTAAGGCGCCGATGTTTTCCCTAAGTTGTTTAATGTCTTCACAGCCGGTTACAGCGCAAGCTATGGGATAAGAGAGAGCGCGGTTAATTGATTTATGAACAAAGGCTGTATTCTTCTTTTTCTTTTTGGGTAGATCAAAAACGCGGATTCCAATTACCCCTATGTTTCTATTTAACGCTTCCGGCAGGACTTTTGTTACAAAAGCATCATCCGGCGTGACGGGAATCATTATTACGTCGAAGGGATACTCTCTGATTGCTTTTAAGACCAGCTCAGGATTACGGTTGGCCGATAGCCCGATGTATTGGGCGTCTCCAGCAGCTTTGGCGTTGTGAACCGCTTGCAGGGCGCCTCGTGGTGAGGAGATGGATTGCCATTCATATATGTTGCGCAGATCGTGGATCATCCATACATTTAAGTAGTCCGTGCGTAGGCGGTGTAGGGAAGAGCGTAGGTCTTTTTGAGCCTCTTGCTGTGTGCGGCCCAGAGTTTTGGAAATGAGAAAGGCGTCATCTCTAGCGACGCCCTGCAATGCGGCGCCGAGGCGTTCTTCTGATAGGCCATCGCCATATGCGGCGGCTGCGTCAAAGAGGTTGATTCCGTTGGCGTGGGCGGTTTGCGCTAAGTCCGTCGCATCCTTCTGCGGCAGGCGGTAGAGGTCTCCGGCGCCGAATCCAAGAATGGATACGGCATCTTTATTGGCGCCGAAATACCGTTTGGGTATTTTGCCGCTATGGGTAAATGAGACGCCCGCTATGCCGCTGCAACATTGAATGAAGTTTCTGCGATCCATTTATGTTCCTTGATAATATTCTGTTCAATTATTCTGTCTTTCGGGTGGATTGTTTACATACATTATAGACATACATGAGGTGAATTCAATCAAGGGCAGAAAGGACACTGCCCTTGGCACCCTTTTTGTTTCTGCCTTGGCGTCTGGGATATCGGGCTCCTATGAAAGGCAATGTCATTAAGTTAAGGAATTTCATTCTATCGTTGGTGGTTTGATCAAGGGCTGAGCGCATTGCGCTCTTGCCCTTGGCACCCATGCAGTCTTGACCTTGGCGCCTAGTGTATCGGGCGCCCATGAAAGGCGCCCCTACAGTTGTTTCTTTCGTGTTAAATTTATATATCAATGATTGTTTGCAGAGGCGACCGTTTGAGTATTTGTCCCTGGTCGGGGGGCGTATCCGGCGTGCGATACTAGCATTAGCAGCGTTCCGGCTTTTTTGTTGTGACGGTTATTGTTTACGTATAGCAGAAGATTTCTTACGTGCTTTCTATAGTCTTTGGGGTGGATATTCATCTCCCAGACGGTTGGCTTGGGCTGGTTATTTTCCCGTGCTATGCGGTAACTTTCGCTGATAGCCTCCAGCGCAGCATCATATTCTCCAGAATATAAAAGACAAATGGCTCTGCCAAAATGAGCGTGGGGTGAATAGGGTTGGATTTGAGCGAATTTGGTGAATGTTTTTCTGGCTTGAGGATAATTTCTGGCTTGGAAATAACCGCATCCCCTGGCAAGCAGATTTTGCGGTGAATTATAGCTTGCTAAATTATTCCATCCTGGAAGAGAAAAGGGGCGGTATAGATGCGCCTGGTTTTTTTGATTAGATTCTATATCACCGGTTTCCTGCGAGTCGTCCGGCCCGGCTTCTACTGAGCCGGGAGGATTCAAAACCGGAAGATCATAGGGATTCTCCGGCGGTTCATTTGATGGCGGGAGGTCGTTAACGGTATCAGTGGCGTCATCAACCGGCGGCGCATTCTCTTGATATGGAGAATCCAGTGGATAGGAATTCTGATAAAAAATTGATGGAATAAATGGTTTAAACAGCCTTGCTTTCGGGGTGGGCATTGGTTCTGGTAAAACTATGGGAGGCAGCATGGGGCCTATTGGTAGCTCCATATTTTGTTTTCTCTTTTTACTGTATAACGGAGTGATAAATTGCGGGGTGCTAGAATTACTCATATTAGAACGTGGATCGTGTTCTTTATAGGCCTTATTTATAAGATGGTCGTAAGTTGTAAACCCCTGGTTATGGAAAAAGTTTTCAATCTGAGCCTCAAAAATTTCCCTGACATGGATTTTTCCTGGAGTAATGTATTTCATAGTACGTATATCACCGTATAATGGCATTCTGGTGACATATCCGTAATTCGGCTTGCTTCGTTTTTCATATTGGGCGGATGAATCAGGCGTTAAGAAAGTAATAATTAATAATATCAGGGTTATAGTTCTCATTATTATTACCTAATCTTTAGAGTCGTGCGACCAATTTTTTTGTCAGGCGTTTTTTAAAAATTCCCCTTCACCCTAGCCCTCTCCCGGTGGGAGAGGGGACTTGGTTACCTGTTTATCGTTTTGGGTTTGGAAGAAATTTTGCTTAATAAAAATAAGAGTTCTTTGGCTGATTCATTTTTGGGATGCTGCTCGGCATACTTGGCTAGTTTTTTAAAGTGATAGCGGAAATCGTTGGGTTGGGTGTACATTTGCCAAAGGGTTGGTTGTTGCATGGCTTTCTGTCTTGATAAATCGATGCTTGTTTGAAAAGCCTGCAATGAGTCGTTGTAGTTTCCGCTATAAAAAAGTGAAAGCCCATGACCGAATTGTACATAAGGGGCGCCGGGATTCATTTTGACCAGATTCTGAAAAGTCTGTCCGGCTTTAGTATAATTGCGCTGGGCGAAAGATTGTAAACCTTGTTTATAAAGAAGCTGCGCCGGTGAGAGATGTACCGGAGCGGGGGGATTACTGGTCTCTGGAGGTCTCTGTATTGGTTGGGGAGAGTATCCGTTTGTTGTTTGATTGATATCATTGTTTTGAGGAGAAACAGTATTGGTGGAATCACTGGTTATTTCATCTGGTTTTTCTTTGACCTGTTGCGCTTTGGGGAGGCTCTGGCTTGAGTCATCCGGCGCTATTGGCCCGTTCCCGGTTTGGGGAGAATATATTTGGGGTTGTCCCGGCCCGACTAAATATTTAAGGTATGGATTCTGCTGAGGGAAATAAGATCCTCCATATACTGGCGCCGATCCGGGCATTGGTACGGGAAGGTATACTTCATTGGTATGAGGAAGAGCATTCAATTTTCGTTGATTTGAATAGGCAAAATCTGTTAATGCATTGGGTTGCCATTCGCCGTATACAGTAGCTAATCTTGGTTCCTGTACCCAATAATCTGGATTATCGTATTTTGTATAAGGTTTTGGCGGCAGACTGGAGCCGTAGCCGCGTTTAGAATATTGGTAGTCGCGGTACTCATAGGGATTATAAAAAGGCATGGGAATATAATTGCGCGAATTATCTACTTTTGTCTTGCCATATTTATCAACATTAAAAATATCTTCAGCCATAGGATCCAGGCGTGTTGCTTTATCAATTATTTTATCGGTGCTCTTACTTATACTTTCTAGATATTTTCTGGAATTTTTGAATTGTTGAAAATTTTCCCGATGAAGATCATGATAATATTCTTTATAATTTTCTGGTTTGTATCTTTCCTTATAGTTCTTGGCGTAATCCTTGGGATTATAGAATTCAACATATTTTTCCCGGTAGGTTTTGGGTTTTTCCGGTTTGCCGGGATTTTCTTGCATCGGTTTTATATTCGTCTTGGATTCAGTGTTCTGGGCAGGCGCAACGAGGGTTAAAGTTAGACCAATCAACAGCAATAATTGACAAAAAATTAAGCGTCTCATCGGTAAGTTCTCCCTAGGAATATTATAACATAGAAATTATAAGTCGACAAAAAGTTGAAGTATTACAAAATCACGCTATATCTTGTAGAAAATTCTGTGGAATATCTACCAGGTGTTGTGGTCATGAAAGAGGTTGTTGATTTTTGCCGTTTCTATTTTGTCTACGGTTCCGTTTGACATTAAGATTGCTATTATTTTGACTGTCTATATATTATCGTTGTTGTGCGGGAAAGAGCTAATTTTTTATTAGTAGCAGAGTGGTTTTGGTGGGCTACGCTTCGCTTTTAGCCCACC
This sequence comes from bacterium, assembly GCA_963662285.2. Lineage (GTDB taxonomy): Bacteria > Hinthialibacterota > Hinthialibacteria > Hinthialibacterales > Hinthialibacteraceae. The sequence continues at coordinate 140,978 of CAXXMV010000002.1, read as the reverse complement.
CTACGAACTGCTAACTATAAAAAAGATCGAGATATGGAAATGGTTGATAGAATTAAAGATATACTAAAAAAACGAGTACTTTTGGCTGATGGCGGGATAAGCATGGAATTATATTCCCGTGGTTTCTTCGTCAATCGTTGTTACGATGAGCTGAACCTTACCAATCCTGCAATTATTGAAGAAATACATTCTCAATATGCTAAATCCGGTGCGGAGATCATAACTACAAACACGTTTGGCGCCAATCGTCTGAAATTAGAGGCCTATGGCATATCCGATAAATTAGAAGAAATAAACCGCACGGGAGTGGAAATTGCCCGCAAGGCTGCGGGAGACTCCCGCTATGTTGCAGGTTCTATTGGACCTGTTCTGCGAACGGAATCTTCTGAAGAAGTGGAAAACTATCAGGAGATTATAAAAGAACAAGCGTCGATTCTGCTGGATGCGGGTATAGATATTCTAATTTTGGAGTCTTTTCCTTCATTGGAAACTTTGAAACTATGCTTTGACGCCGTTAATTCATTGAATCCGTCGATACCGATTCTTCCTTCCATCTCTTTTTCTTGTCTGCGAACAGATCAGGAAGATGCTCTGGGCGCCTACCTGGCGGTCTTGAAAAATTGGGGCGCGGAGCTGGGCGGCGTCAGTGGTGGAGGCGTGAAAGATATTCTGGAAATGATCGCGAAGATGAAACAGACTGCTGGTGACATTCTGCCGCTTTCTGTTATGCCGGATGCCTGCTCGCAGGAAATAGTTGATGGCCGCACCATCTTTATGGATTCTCCGGAATATTTAGCTGAATACACCAAACGCCTGGTGCAGAAAGGCGTTGCAATCGTTGGCGGCAATGCTGGAATCACCCCGAAAATGATTCGTGAAATGTCGTCATTTCTTCGTTCGGTTCAGCCCAGGAATATAGTTGAAATACTGGAAGAACCTAAAGAAGAGAGTTATGGCGAAAATGCGATGACGCCAATTCCGGTAGCTGGCCGTTCTACATTTGGCCGCTCGCTGGGGAAGAAGTTCGTCATTTCGGTTGAATTGGACCCTCCCAAGGGAATTGATGCAACTAAATCGGTGGAAGGCGCCAAATTCCTTTATGAAAACGGCATTGACGCTATCAATATTGCTGACGGGCCGCGCGCTTCCGGAAGAATGTCTCCCATCGCTTTATCTCAATTGGTAAGACGGGCTGTTCCAATTGAATCAATTATTCATGTTTGCTGCCGGGATAGAAACCTGTTGGCTCTGCAGATGGACCTGATTAGTTCAAATGCTCTGGGTTTGCGTAATCTTATGATCATAACCGGCGATCCTCCCAAGATGGGGATTTATCCAGATGCTACAGCCGTGTTCGATCTGGATTCAATCGGTCTGGTGGATAATGTTTCTCTCTTAAATCGCGGGCTGGATTTCGCAAAACGTCCATTAAAGGGTCAAACTTCTTTTGTGATCGGCGTTGGCTGTAATCCCGGCGCGACGGATATAGATCTTGAAGTTAAAAGATATGAACAAAAAGTGAACGCGGGCGCGGAATTTGTATTTTCGCAACCAATATATGATTCAGAGATTTTGGATAATTTCTTAAATAGAATAAAGCATGTTAAACCGATTCCATTCTTTGTGGGCGTGTTGCCGTTGTCGAGCTTGAAAAATGCCGAGTTCTTTAATGATAATGTTCCGGGAATGCAGGTTCCTGCTGAAATAATGAAACGCATTGGCATGTGTTCAACCAAAGATAAACAGCGTGAAGAGGGAATTAAAATAGCTGCGGAGGCATTGCGCTATTCAAAAGAATATCCCGCAGTTCAAGGCGCCTATATTTTCCCTCCGTTTGGAAGGTATGAACGAATTCTGGATGTTTTAGAATTGTCCGGGGTTTGGTAGAATTGAAGGTGGTTTTATCAAGGGCTGACCGCAATGCGGTCTTGCCCTTGGCGCCCATCGGGTATTTTGTGGGATCGAAGGTCTTGCAAATTCCGGGCGCCCACAAGGGGCGCGCCCTACATGCGGGTGGGGAAGTATTGGTAAAACTTATCCATCCTTCGCTATGTATGACTCTTTAATAAACATTAAAACAATATTATTTCGAAGATATATACGTAGCGACATAGGCTAGTACCGCGTTCCAGGTCAGATCTGTTTCGTTAGAAGAATAGCTTTCCGCTGAATCGAGATATATTGTGGCGGGTGCGGCGGTTTTGGAGAATATTTTCTTCACGGCGCTGTCTCCCAGAAACTGATTAGGGCCTCCTACAATAAGTCCGGGAAGAGGTTCTTCAATTTTGTCGGCCATTGAAATCAAATGATATGGATGCTTGGGAGACTGGCTGCCGAATCCGGTTACGTAACACATCGAAAGTGGATTTCGGCCAAGTACGGCGTGTAATTGATCTTTGGCGCCTTGCCGGTAAACCGGGTTGGATTTATAAATATCCGCCAAACAAAGAATCATAGCGTTTTCCAGCAAAGCTCCATTAGAACCCCAGGCAAAATCTCCCTCTTTCAGGCTTAATTTGAATCCGTCAGCATTAATCGCATCAGAGATAATAGTGCTTAAAGAAATGAGGTCTTTGCTGATTGTCTGGAGTAGTTTTTCGTCGAACATCTCAGGGGTCGCTTTCAAAATGGCGCCCACAGCTAAAGGCATTACATTTCCCCAATAGCCAGAAGCTGAAAGTAAAGTAACTCTTTTATTTTCAATGGATAAGGCTGTGCTTTGATATTGCTGGTCTCCTGTTGTGATAAAAAGTTCTATGGCCGCCCAAAATCTTTCATCGGAATCATCGGCATCGAGGAACGTTTTGGTTCTAACATTACCGGGATTAACGAAACCATTATCGGATGGATGCGTTTGGAGGTAATTCCAGGCGGAAAGGGCGCTGTTTTTGCAAATCTCTGCATAGGTTGCGTCATGAACGGAATATAATCTGGATGCTTTGGCGAATAAGGCGCATGCGCCAGCTGTAGCGGAGGTTGAATTTGGAAAGACGTATCTGGGAGAATCGTTTTTATTGGGGAGTTCGGGTTTGGGGGGGTCTAAAGAGGTTAATTTATGATGGACGCTTCCATTGGCGTCCTGCATACGGAGTAGAAAATCAATTTCCCACCGAATTTCATCCAATATATCTGGAATGCTATTAGCCTGTTCTGGAATAAGCAGGGTTCCATCTCCGAATTGAATTGGAAAATGTTCATGAAGCATCAATAAGACTCCAGCTGAATAAATACCGCTGACGGAGTATTTACCATAATCACTGCCATCGAACCAACCGCCTGTGGCATTGTGTGGAATATCCGTTATGGCGGTGGCTGTGTGTATGAGGCCATCTGACAAGTGAAAGGCTTCTCTGTCCCATTTACCGGCATAGGCCTGTCCAATGGCGGAGCTGCTTCTATGAAGATAGAAAACCGCTATGGATTGTTTAATCAGTTCTGTATATAGGTTATCTTGTATCTGGAACGAATAAGAATCTCCCAATCCGGGAATCTGGAGGATATATTGCCCGGTTGCGCTGATAACGCTGAAATCGGCCTGCCATAAATCTGAACCGCTAGCGGCATCGCCTGGCTCGGCTATGTTCAACATGCCTTTTAATACAGATTTTTTCAAATTTTGGTTGATAAGTTCGAAAGATATCCCCGTCGGTGCAGAAACAAGGGCGATTTTCTGATCGGCGGGAAGATAACCGATTTGATTTACATAGATCGGAGTAACGCTTTTCTCTTTATTCTCTTGAGCTATGCAGTAATTTCCATATATTATTATGAAAAACAACAGATAGGCATAAATAGCGGGAAAACCGATTTTAGGATTATTTAGTTTCATTATTTTCGCTTGGACTCTTACATGGATTATTCATAGAAATATCATAATACGGATTTCTAATGTAAAATATACGGGTGGTTATTATCTTTATCATAATCGCAAGTATAATTGAATAGTTTATTGTATTTCATCGTCATTCTATTATACGGCAGCTATTTTTATCTTGTCAAAAAATAAAAATAAAGAGGTTTTCCATGAAGTTTGCATCTTTTCTTTTCTTTTTAATTCTGACTATTTCTCTTCCTCTAATGACCTGCGCGGATACGTTATTATTGCAGAGCGGAGATCAAATAATAGGAAACATTACTTCAGAGACCGATGAAGCCATCGTAATAAATGTGAATGGGGTATCTTTAATCGTACAACGCTCGGATGTTATAAAGATTATCCGTAAAGAAACTCCTGTAGATGATTTTACTACACCCTCTTTTCCCGAAACTATCCAATCCTCTACCGGTTCAGAAATCATCCCATCTCAAATAATTCCATGGACGCCAAATCAGGGAACAATAAATTCAGAGTTAATTCGCGATTCGACTCCTCAACCGTTGCTTCCTGTAATATTACCACAAGGAAAAACATATCAAGTGATCGGACAAGGAGTTAGATTTCGCAAGGGTCCAAGTTTGGATTACGATATAATTGAATCGCTATCAGGTCAGAGTATTTTACTGGAGATAGAGTTACGGGATAATTGGCTGCACGCAAAAACGATTAATGGCGTTGAAGGCTGGGTACATCCTGGTCAAATCCGTGCGTTGGAAAATCTGCCTTGCCTGGTTACTGGCGACCGTGTTCATATCCGTGAGGGCGCTGATGAACTTACCCGTTCTCTGGCGAGACTGCGTCGCGGAGATGTTGTGGTCAAGTTAAAAGAATACGGCGATTGGTGGTTTGTTCTTCTCAACGATTCTGTTGCGGGATGGTGCAGTAAAAGTTATCTTCTGCCATTGACCGATGAAAAAATTTATCGACCGGCGATGCGATCCACCAGTAACGCAGACAGTGGAATGCCCATTGTTATTGAGCGCAAAACGGATGCTTCGGGATTTCAGTCCATTGATTTTATCGTGCGCAATGACGATATAGTCCAGTCGGGGAAAACTAATTTAATTGTTTTTTACCGTGATCCGGCGCAGTTCACCAATTCTGAAATGTCCCCGGTCAGCGAAGGGATTTTGCAGCGGCATCGATTAGCCAACGCCCCATCTATTGTGAATGCCGGACTTCCGGTAGAGACGGCATTTTCGTATATTGGCGGAGAGATACTGACTCTTCTCGGTGAACGCGTTCAAGACGGATGGAAATATTCCATCATGCTGCCCGGCGACGCTTCCGTAGGATTTGGATTTGTGGTTCAGGAAGGATTATCGCGAGGAACTTTGATATTGATTACTCAATAGGAAGCATGTCTCTCAGCGGGCATTCTTCGCATTTGGGCGTTTTATTGCAGTATTTGGCGCCGACGGTGACTATCTGAGCGTGGAAGTCGTTGTACAGTTCCACATCTTCCGGGATATTATCCTGGAAGAATTTTTGTATCTGGTGATAATCGGCGTTTACCGGCAGTAATTTATGGCGCGTTACGACTCGATAAGTATAAAGATCAGATACAAAGATAAGATGCTGTCCGGCGTAGAGTAGAATGGAATCGGCGGTCTCCGGGCCGATGCCTTTGACGTTTAATAGTTTCTCCCGCAGGATTGAGGTCTCTTCACGAAACATCATCATCAGGCTGCCGCTGTATTCCTCTGATAGAAATTCTACAAACGCTTTTAACTTCTGGGCTTTTACATTGTAATAGCCTGATGGGCGAATCAGTTCGGCCAAATGATCCAACGGAATTTCTTGTAATCCCTTGTATGATATAACCTTCGCATCCCTTAAATTATTAATTGCTAACTCGACATTTTTCCAATTTGTGTTTTGGGCGAGTATAGCGCCGATGATGATTTCTATCTTGGTTCGTGCCGGCCACCAGTTGCGATATCCAAAATGTTTTAATAGAGTTTTATAGATTTTTAGTAAGGATTTTTTCATAACCTAATAATTATACTGATTTATAGGGAGATATTGAGGTCTAGAGCGGTTCTATAAATACTCCATAAAAACAACGGGACGCCGAATGGCGTCCCGTTTCCAATTCAACCCCTGATAATTTGAAGTTTTAATCAACCTGGATTTTGGTTCCTCCGGTCTCGGCGCGTTTTTCCGCGTTGTAATACAGATAGGCGGAATGGATTCCACCATCTGCTTTAACGGGGAACAGGGCGTTGACCTGGAAGGAAAATTCCAATGTTTCTCCGCTGGTGAAATGATCGATGTAGAAGATCATCTTACGGCCAGCTTGTTCGACTCGTTTGATTATTTCCATCGACTTGACTTTTTCAATGGAGTCCTGGACTATGCCGAATCCGGTGGGGATGGATACATCGACGATGGCCATGCCGGTTTCCTTTTGAAATCCCATGTAATCCACCGTGACGTTTACATCGACGATATCATCCACTGCGACATGTTCAGAAGAATAAGTAACTTTCAAGATCATATCGTTGCCGATTGGTTCTGATTGCGCCGGGATGTTATAGCCGTGAACTGCTTGATACATGACGGTTCCGGTTCCGGTCATTTTTAACGTTATTTCTTCAGCAGGAGGCAACTCTAATGACTGAAGAACATCGAAGTTTTCTTTATTGACGGTGAAAGCATGAACGGTTTCGCCGTTTACGATAACATCGATTTGGGCGTTCAAATCACGGCTTTGTTCTGAGGCGGCTGCGGTCATGGCTTTGAAAGCGACCACTGTATCCTGGGTGCTGCCGTATCCTCCCAAGCCATTGCGTTGGGACGCGATCCATTGCAGGGCGGATTGCGCCTGAATGGGATTTTGCAGTATCAGAGATAGGGTTGCATAACCAGTGGACTCTAAGGAATGAGGTTCCCAGTGCATACCGTTGCCGTCTACTATGGCTGAATCCAGTAACTGATCAATTGCGGCGCCAGCTTGCGGGCTATCCGCTTTGGTCAGGGCGTAGGCGATTTGGGATAGTACATAGGAATCGGCTTTTTCATTGGTGATATTACTTTCCAGATACGCGATGGCTTTTTGCATAGCTGTTGAATCTGCCTGGCCATACTCGAGTAGCGCAATGGTTACATAAGCGCTGAGAGCAAGATTCCCTTCCATACCGCCAACCAATTCGCTATGAATTACGAAGCCTACTGGATCCCAGGAGCCATCGGCGTTTTGATGGCTGGTGATCCAATCAGCGGCGCTGGATAGAACTGTTTCGTCGATGTGTCTTACTTCACGGGCATTGCTGAAAGTGGAAAGGACGAATGAAGTTAACCAGAGGCTGCCTTCATCATCCTGCTGGCCGAAGGCGGAGAAGGAACCATCGTCGCGGCGATAGGTTAGTTCTCTCTGATAACCAGTGGTTATGAAAGTCTCTACCTTGGCTCTGATTTCGGGCGCTAATTGGGCGGTGGCTTTTAGGTAGCGTAGGACTTCGATATCCGGCGCCAGGAAGATCATGTTCTGCTCGCCGCAGCCATAGGGCATACCCAGCAGGTCGTCGAGTCCGTCAATGGATTGTCCGATCAGGCTTGGCGTGATGGCTACGCGCAGGGTTTCAGAATCCGGAACAATTTCAAATAATGGCGGTTCAATCGGAGGCAATGTACTGTCGCCATCAACTGGTTTTTCCTCGAAAATAATATCAGGGAAGGACAAGGGGATTATTCTTTCCGTCGCATCTTTCAAGGTTCCGTTATGCACTTGTTCGCGTCTCATGCCTTCCGGTTCGACAAGAAGATCCTTGCGAATGGCGTCGGCGCGTTTGGTTGATTGAGCGATCAGCGAAACCGGGAATACGCCGACTTTGGTTGGTTTGAGGGTAAAACTGACCGATCCGGCGCTCTGTCCGGGGATAACCACATTCTGAACTGCTTCTCCATCGAAGCCGAGCGTTTCGGGGTTTTCGAGAGTTACGCGGATGGTTTGTTCTTCATCGACGTAATTAAAGATACGGACGCGCAGTGGAAATTCATCTCCGCGAATAACTGAGTAGGGCAGGTCTGGTTCGGCGAAGAAATCCTGGAAGACCCTTAATGAACCGCTTGCAATACCTAGGCCATTGTTGTTGGTGGAAACGGCTTGGAGTTTCCAGGTGGTGATGTTATCCGGCGCGGTGAGGTCTAATGAGGCCAGGCCGTTTTCATCGGTTAATAATTCTGGAAGCCATAACCAGGTTTCGGGGAAGAAGGTTCGTACGCGATCCGGTTCTTGATAAGCATCATCTTCGGCGCCTCCTGCGACGGCCTCTAAATTGTCATCAAAAACAGGCATAGGAAAAGGCATATTCTTTTGCAGTCTTTGATTGTTCCATAACAGCCAAGGATCCAATTTTTTGGCTTTGGGCGCATTCAGTTCTGTGGTTGTTAATATCTGGAGGTTATTTTCCTGAAAGATATCATCAGCGCCTTTGCCGCCGGTGACGGGGCTATCCATCCAAGGCGCGTCGGGATTGGCATGAACTTCCGCTTGCGGCTCCATGAAAATGCGTTCGAGTTCGGCGAAAACATTTTTTAGATTCAAGCGGCCTTTGACTAAAGCAAAGACTGATTCATCTACTATAGAGACGCCGACCATGGCTTGACCATCGCTGGTAATGTTCAAACCAACTGCGTCGCCCGGTTCTACTTCTTCTGCGTCGAAGGCCACATCTAAAGATGCGGATGGCGCCAGTTCTACGTCAAAGGGCAGGACGTCAGCCGATATTTCATTGTTGGGTTGAATCATGTAGGCCACGACTTTGGCTTTCGGACTCATGTCGGGTGTTACGGTGAAACGAATTTCGTTGGTTTCAGTTGCGTTGGAGAAGAGCGTCCTGCCATCTCCATAGACATCGTAGAAGAGCGTACCCGGGTTGGTTGACAATAGCTCGAAGACAGCCTGGTCGCCTGCTTTTAACACGCCATCCGTTTTTTGGCGCAGATGGATATAATTGGCGCCAGGCGAGTAAGCGGCGTACTGCAGCATGGTCTCTTCTTTTTTATTGCCATCCACCGTGGCGATAGATGTAATGACAACAATTTGGGTTTTCGCTGGTGCGTCATAGCTGTAAAGCGCCATGCCGTTAATGGTTTCGACGGTATCCTTAATGGTTGAAATATCATCACCAGATTCATTCATGAAATTAATTTCAATTTGAGTGGATAAAGAAAGAGGCGCCCCGCCGGGGGTTTCTGAGATAATAATGATTTGCTGGTTTAATCCCGGTTTAACCACGGGAGATTCAGGAATTATTTTGAGCATTACGCCAGCATCGACGATAGAGGCGATGAAATCGGTTGATTCTTCTTTGCCGGTATCATCGGTGACGGTCACTTTAATTTGAACCGTTCCGGCGCCTTCGGCGCTTTGGGTTCCGGCGATGTATTCCACGGCTGGAAGATCGAAGGCATAGATGCCGTCTTCGAGGGTTCCATCAAGCGTGGCGTATTCTTCCCAGGTAGAGACGTAACGCAGTGCAGAGATATGAACTTTGCCTTTAACGGTTTTGCCGAAGAAATATTTGCTATCGACTGTTCCTGTGATATGTTCGTCAACCAGGAACCAGTCCTTCTCTAAATTCACATTGACCTCAAAAGCGGGAAGGACGTATTTATCGACTTCGACATCCAATTCTGATTTTGATTCGCTGCCGGATGTGGCTGATATTTTCCAAGTTCCAAAATTCAGTTCGGTGGCCAGGGGAAGTTCAAAAGAGCCAACGCCGTATTGGTTGGCGGTGAGAGTCTCTTTGTGAATTTTTATTCCCTTGGCGTCGGCTATAGATAGAACAATCTCGCCTGGCAGAGGTTGCAGAGCGTTATTCATAAGAAGAACGCGGCCTTGGATTTTTTGTCCCGGTTTATAGATCGGTTTGTCTGTATTAATGATCAGCACGCCGGTATCTTTTACTGCTGCTTGACCTTTGAGAATAACATTCTGGCCGCTTTTTACTTCAACATTCCAGGCGCCGACATTAATCTGGGGTACAGAAAAAGTCTTGGAAGCAAAACCCCGGCTGTTGGTGCTTCCCTTGGCCAGTTGAATCTCCTGACCGTCATTTTTAAGAGAAACAGAGAAGGGAAGAATCACCGGAGATTGGTTATCACTGTTTAAGCTGGTTATGGAGATTGAACTTTTACTTCCGCTGAAGAGCGTTTTGGGCATGACGACTGCTGCGGCCAGAGTGCGCGGCAGCAAATCGCTGGTTTCGACAATGGGTAATCCCTGGATAGAGTCCATTGAATAAGAGTAAACTTTTACATTATCGATGATTGTTTCAGAACCGGTTTGTCCCCCGCCATTTTGCAGGTAGAGATAGGTGGGAGAGCGGTACTTGGTTAAATTGGCGCCCATTAGCAAATTAGCTGCTTGTTGTTCTTCGGGAAGGGCGCTGTTTTTAACGAACAAGCCCATAGTCTGCATGGCATGTATTAAAACAGCTGCGGTGTATCCATCTTGTCCTGCGTTACGGGCAACGTCGAAAGAGACCGTAACAATCTTTTCGGTCAGGTCGCCGTTAGTGGCGTCTAATTGAATATTGGCTGCTTCCCCGTTTCCTGCTGTAGATAGAACCAAGGCTTCTTTATCGCTGTCTTGCAGAACAATACCAGCGTCGCCATTCACATTTGATACCAGAGGATCAATGGGATGGGCGAAATCATAGCTGGTTGTCTCTTGTAAATTTTGCGGAACAAATGGATAAACGGCTAGTGAATAAACCGCAATGGTGCATGAGGCTTCGGCTTCTTTGTCTAAAGAGACCTGAACCGCTGGCAGAAATGATCCGGATGGCGGCGTATAAACCAAGTGCAATAGATTTTTAGATGCCTCAGTTTGCGCTTTTGAAGAATAAAAATATCCCAATTGCCCGTCAGGCGCTCCACCGGGAGCATTCAGACCGACAACCGCAACCTGGGGTTGGTCAGTAGTTGAATCCAAAATGCTGTAATCCAAAGAAATAACAATTGGATTACCCTTCGTCTGAACAGGATTCTTGCTGGCGAGGAGAATGGCTTCTCCCGGATTAAGATCGATGCGGTAGCCTTCTTCATAAGAGTCGCCAGTAGTGAAAACGCCAGCTGAAGAATCCGGGGATTCATAACCTGTTACCGGGATAGAGAAAAAGGCTTCATGATCAAAAGCAGCTTTTGAAAAGTCTATCTTTTGGATAGGGTCTGCATTTACGTTGCAGATAACCAGTAATGCAATAGAAAAAAATAATGTTATTTTTCGCGCTTCTAACATCTTTACCCTCCTGGGGTGAGCTACTGTTAATGTGTTACAAAATGGATGCCTTTTTTTGAGCTTTACATATTAACGTTCATTTTGCCGGGCGCCCACGAGGGGCGCGCCCTACTTAAGGTGTTCTGCAATTACTCCTCACCCTAGCCCTCTCCCGTGGGGAAAGGAGATTTGGTTGTCCGACATAATGATTTGGTCGTACTACTAGTTGTTTTTCCAAATAAAACTACCACTGGTAGTGGTATTAACTTGGGTAAAAGCTATATAAAAAGCATCTAACTGTATATATCATGAAAATGAGGTTTTGATTTCATTTTTTTCCGAAATAATCAGGATTTTTTAATACCTTCAATATTACTTAATAATTCAGGATTTAGCTGGATAGCTTTTTGCCATGATTTTTCTGCTTCTGCATGGTTTCCCTGACTCCAGAACAATACGCCAAGGTTGTAGTATCCTTCAGGCGCTTTTGGATCCAATGTAATCGCTGTTTCAAAAGCCCGCTGTGCGATAGCTGGATTATGCTGGTAAAGCATACCCTTTAGAATGTAAAGCGGCGCATGGAGCGGCGCCAGATTTTCGGCGTGGTTAAGATAAAACAGGGCGGTTTGGTTATCTCCCTTGGCGAACAAAAGCCGTGCGATGTGATAATTAGCTAATCCTTTTCTGCGCTTGGTATTACGGCGGTGGTAAATATGTTTGGCAGCAATCTTGAAATGCTGTAATGCCTCATCTGGTTTATTCTGTTGTTCCAGTAGGAGCGCCAAATTATAATGCGCCACGCCATAGTTCGGGGCTAATTCGAGCGCTTTGCGAAAGCAGCGTTCCGCCTCTTCTATCTGGCCGCGTCTTTTTTCCTGGTTTCCCATATTGATCCATACACGGGGGAGATTGTCATCAATCTCCAGCGCTGTATTCCATGATTTGAAGGCGTTGTCAATTTCTCCTATGTCAGCGTAGGAATTTCCCAAGCTGGCATGTACCTGGGCGTAGTCGGGACGGGCTTGTATGGCTGATTTCCACAAGGTGATTTCGTCGCGCCAATCCAGGGTTCTAACAATAGTACGCGTGGAAAAAAATATGCAGAAAATTATTACGAGACTGGTGGAGAGTGCAGGGAATTTAAAGAGTTTTTTTTGAAGTAGCGGGTAAATGTATGTGACTGTAATAATGCAGTATCCAATGCATGGGATATACAAATACCGGTCAGCTACAAGATACGCGATTGGCGCTGCGCCTGATACCGGCGCCCAGGCGACCAGAAACCAGATGCAGCTATACAATAATTCCGGTCGGGCGCTTTTTAAGCGTAATGACATAAACGTCATAACCAAAAGAATAATGGCGCCAAGCATCCATCGGTAATCAATTAAGGATTCTATTGGTGGAAAAGCATGTTCGACGGTTAGATCAATGGGCCAGAGGCAGAGCCAGACGGATTTCTGTAAAGTCGCAAAGGGAGTTAAGATGGCGGAAAAAGGCGTGTAAGCCACATCGCGCGATGCGGGGTCGTAGAAGGTTCCCTGGTCGCGGAAGAAACTAAGTTGATCCAGGATGGGATACTTAAATAAGACGAAACCGATCACTATTAATGTAGGCGCTATAAGAAAATAAAATGTACGTTTGATATCCTGCGGTTTGTCATGACAGCGCTGATGCAGCCAGGCCGCAGCGTATAACATTAGCGGTAATGCCACAGCGACCTGTTTGGATAAAAGCGCCAGGATGCAACAGCACAAAGAGCCGACATATACCCAGGGTGAGGTTTTTGGGTTAGCTAAAGTCCGTACAAATAATAAGCAGGCGCCGAGTTCGAAAAAGAGACACAATAATTCTTTACGGCCTGATATCCATGCCACTGACTCGGTGGTTATGGGATGTATGGAAAATATCAGGGCGCACCAGAATGATTGCTGTCGATTAATGCCGATTTGGATTAATAACAAGAAGATCAATATGGTGTTGGCGCAATGCCACACAATGTTTTGTAGATGGTAGCCAACCGGATTGAATCCCCATATCGCATGATCCAGTATGTAGGTGAATTCACGCAATGGCCTGTCCCAGGCTAGAACCTCCAGGATGGATGCTTCTCCGGTAAGCGCGGGGTTATCTTCGACGGTTATGGCTTTGTCGTCATAAACAAACTCTCCACCCAGCGACGGCGCGTAAACCAGAAATGCAATTATCGCTAATAACAGACATGAACCGGGAGTGGATTTGTACATATTAATTATAGGCATTAAAAAACCTGCAAAGTTGAAGTTAGTTTTTTTTTGCGTTTGTTAAAACGCTGGATAATGTATTCTACCGCAGTTTGAGTTGTAAGGGAATTTACACCGTTGGCTAAGCTATGTTTAAGGACTTTTTATCGTAGTTCAGTTTGCATTTGCTGAAGTGGACGATTTGATGTCAGCCGATGTAGGTAAAGGAGGCATCTTTCCCGTTTGCAGTTTTTTGAATGAGTCCGGGATGTTTTGTGGTATGGCAGTTGACTCTATATCGGGGCGGTCAATCGTCATGGAGTTTGGAATTATGGGTACAGAGCCGGGTTTCAGAGCGCGTTGTGATGGAAGCAGCCAGCCCCGGTCAAATAAATTACCTTTGGGATAATCGATTTTGGGGAGGCCGATTAATTGATCACTAGGTATAGCGTTCTGAGCCAGTGATTGGGCGTCTTGTGGTTTACCTGGAATATTTACGCCCTCTTGTTTTAATGATGGTTGCGCTGCAATTGCTGCTTGTTTAATTCTTTCCGCCTCTGCTGTTTTCCAGTCGTCTAATGCTTGTAGATTATCCTGTAAGGATTGAGATAGTAACCTGCGGTTTTCTAAATCCTCCGGGGAGAGATTTTTAGATACTTTAGGCTCAGTTTTAAGGGTTTTCTTTTTTGATGAAGGGAACAAGGCTTCTTGTTTGGTTTTTTTCTTTAGTAAAGGTTTAATCTCATTGGCATTGGTTTGCAATGACTGCAATATGGATTCTGGTCCTTCTCCCTGTGAGACAAGTTCTTCGGCTTTTTCAACCAGTTGTTCAATAGAAAGAGCCTCTTCTTTAACTTGAGCGAGAAACAGAGCCTGTTGTTCTTTTTGGGCGGCGATTTTTTGCCGCTCCAGTTCGTCATGCGTGCTATTAATCTTCGAAGCTAAAATCTGTAACTGCTGCCCCATGGCATCGGCTACTTGCAGTAATGCGGCGTGTTCGGCTTTGTCATAGTTTCCTGTTTCTCCAAACCAGGGAGATTCAACCATTACTCTGTCTTGATAAACCGGGGTTCCGAAGTCCATCTCAAAAGCTACGGCGCTGATGCCGACGACCAGGCGTTTGTTGTCTCCCCGCCAGACTTGATCGTAATGAATGCGTTCGATAAGAACTAAAATATCAATATCAATAAATGGTCTTGGATCCTCTTTTCCATAAGGAGAAGAAAAAAGAGTATTGGGGTTAATCTGGCCGGTTAATTTCCATTCATCGATTATCTGCGTCATTTTCTCTTCAGCGATTTTTTTTAAGGAGATGTCTTCTATATCGTCTAAAGTTATAACATCACGGCAGATATAAGAAAGAAACTGCGCCATTTTATTATGCAGGCGCAGATCAACCATACGGTTTACCCGTTCTTTAGGGATAGTGTAAAAAAATGTGCGCAGACCCCGCATTTCCTCTTTTTCAAAATCCCAAAAAGTTACATTTTCGACGCTCGGCGTGGTGCGAGACCAGAACTTTGATATATCCTGAATCCATGTTTTGGGAGACAGTGCAAAACCGGTGGTTGCGATTCCCGCAGCCAACAGAAATATGGCGTAAACAATTTTGTTTATTTTCTTATTAAATAACATAATCCGAGCATACGCATTTGAAATCCGGGCGCACTTTTCCCTGTAATATATCGCTGTATACAATATATATCGACAAAATTTCAATATAGTTTATTGGATAGGCTTTTTAATTGGTTTTATTTAGATCGATAGATAAAACCTGGTGCGTCAAAATAGCAGACGGATTATGATGTTGATATAGAGGTTCGCTCTATTCTATTGATGGCGCCGATGGTTTGCGTAATAGATCTTTGAGTTGTTCTTCATGCCACAGATCACGAATCATTATCGCTTTATTATTAGATTTATGATTCGGGAATAAAGAATTATACGCAAAAACCGCCACTCCTCCATAATTCTGTTGCTGAACAGAACTCAATTGACTCCGAATCTCGGATTCCTTATTAAAATCGACATTTAAGCCTACAAGCATCTGTTTTCGCCATTTGGGATCAAAAAATTCATTCCATTTCTCTAATCGTGAAACCAGTGTTTTAGAATCTCTTTCATACGCCATTGGCATTACCCAGTCGACCAGACCCTTTTCAAACCAATCCCTTGGATCCTGGCCTTTTTCTTCTGTAGCCGAATCGATGTTAGCAAAACAGGTTGCGGATAATTCTATTGTGGGCGAAGAGAGGCGAATAGCTTCGCGGATAGATTTTATAGTGGCGTTTACTTGTTCACACTTGAACCTTTGCCATTCAGGTTGATCAAAATGGGGCTTCTTGCCATATTGGCGCTGAAAAGCCTTAACGCTTTCTGTATCGTAAGAGAAGTCTCTAAGGCGTCCCACCTCATTACGCCCCGGATAACGTACATAATCCATGTGAATTCCATCAAGTTTAGGATACTTTTTCGCGATTTCTCCAAAAACTGAGGCTATATAAGTTCTAACCTGAGGATGACCGGGAGACATAAAGGAATAGAAAGCGCTAGAGGGTCTAAGCAGAACGCCGCGATGATCGATCATAAACCATGACCGATGATTAACCCAGGGATGACTGGTTCCACGAGGGGCGGGGATGGCGCCTCTCCAACCGGGAAAGACATTTAACCAGGCATGTAATTCCATGCCGTTTTTTTGTATTTCTTCCAATGCAGTTGCAAGAGGATCCCAACCGGGATCATTGCCAATGGTTTTTGGAGAATCACCGGTCATTTCCCATGCCCAAGGCTCGATGTTTGAGGGATAACATACTGTTGCGTTGCCCCGAACTTGAAAAAAGACCTGCGTCGCTCCCAGATAACGCACATTTTCAGCTATTTTGGTAATATCTGAGGCGGTCTTAAAATCGTAGCGCGTTACCCATATCCCTCTCTCAGCGGCAATAGATATTTGCGCTGAGCAGATCACGCATATATATCCAACAAAGAGGCTTCTCCATAAAGTGCTATTCATTAATTGTCCCTCATAGTAATATTTAATGTATAATAAACGGGAATAAAATTTCTTTTCAATAACAATAAGAAATATAATAGACTTCCGCTATAGTAATACGAATGTAGGTAACGGCCAGTAAACAATATTTTTTATTATCGGCCATATTACGAATTAATCAAACTAGGATTTAGTTATTATGGAAGGATTTCTGCTCGAAACTGAAGAACTTGGGAATGTAACGGTTATAAAAATCAAAGGTTCATCGAATCCAAATGATATTAATAAGCTGGAAAAGCTTTTTGGCAAGATGGCAAAGAAGAAAAACTACTATTGCTTGCTTGATTTATCTGAAACCCGTCTACTAAACAGCCATGATATTGGCGTTATCATCAAACACATTCAGAATATCAGCAAAAAGGACAAAAACGCGTTCGCCTTTGTAAATCCTTCAGATAGAATCCGGTATCTACTGGAATTAACCTGCGCTATAGAACTGGCGCCGGTTTATAAAACAATAAAAGAGGCGGTTGAAAAAATTCAACCGCCTGCATAATCAACTCTTTTATTGCAAAATTATTACAAAAACGAATTAATTGTTGATCCCGCTCATCGGGCTTTTCATAAACTGTAAAAGATCGCTATTAGTATTAAGAATCAGCGAAGTATTGTTATCAATCGATTTTTCAAGCGCTTCCAGGGACCGGGTAAACCGGAAAAATTCAGGGTCGCTTTCAAAACCATGAATTTGAATTGGTGGTTGTCCCGTGACGTCTTTGATGAATCCTCTGGCATAAATGCGGGCTGCTTCAGCATCCGCCTGCCCCATAATGATCTGGGCGTCTCTTTCAGCTTCGGCGCGCATGATTTTAACCTGACGATCCGTATTAGCCGTAATAAATGTCGCCTGGCGCGCCCCTTCCGCACGGTATTTTTCCGCGATCCTGTCGCGCTCCGCTTTCATATTTTCATAAATGGCATTCATATTCTGTTCAGGGGGATCAGCCCGCTTGATGCGAACATCGATTATATAGATGCCGAAGTCTTTGGCGGTTTTCCGGCACACCTTGGTCACATCTTCCATGATCTTGCTGCGCCCGATTTTAATTGAGACCTTCTTTTGTTCGGGAATTTCAATTTTCGTATCCAGCAATTGATTGGTGCTGCGAATAATTTCAATGAAATTGCATTCACCCAAACGGTTACGCAGTTCGGATCGGATAATATTATCCAGACGGTTCAAGGCGGTCGGCATGTTAACCAGCGTCTGCCTGAACTTAAGCGGATTGGCAATATGCCAACGCGCAAAGCTATCGACCACAATTCTCTTCTGGTCGCCTGTTGTAATGCGGGCCGGATCTGCGTCTGACTCGAGGATGCGATCCTCGAAATATTCTATTTGCTGCAAAAAGGGAATTTTGAAATAAAGCCCGGCGCCAAAACTCAGTTTAACATTTGAATTGCTTTGGCTGGAATATTCTTCAACGCTTTTTTTCAATTCAACCTTATCGGTAAAGGCTGAATCTCCAGCTATAACCCGAACCGGTCTACCCAATTGAATAATAATGGCTTGATCGACCTCAGTGATAATAAAGGCTGAAGAGATGATGACAATAAATATAAAGAGAGCAACAACTCCCGCGATAATTAAACCAATTTGTGATTTCATCAGTTTGACTCCTTTCTATCCAACGACGTAGGTAAACCCAGGTCGTTCGGAGTCACATTCAGCAATTTAAGCAGCCCGTCATCGGAATCGACAATGACTTTCGATTTATTCGCCAGAACTTTCTCCATAGTTTCCAGATAAAGCCTTTGCCGGGTCACCTGAGGCGCATTCTCATACTCTTTCAGGATTGCAGAGAACCGTTCGACTTCACCTTTTGATTTGGCGATCCGCTCAGCGCTATAGGATGCTGCTTCCTGAAGAATTTTTCTGACAGCGCCTTCCGCCTTTGGCATTTCTTTATTCTGGTAGGCCTCGGCTTCACGTTCTATTCGGGCTTGATCCTCACGGGCGTTGAACACATCCGCAAAAGCAGGTTCAACCGGATCAGGAGCATGAGTCTCTTGCAATTGCACCTGATCAATTAACAATCCAATTTCATATTGGTCTGAGATTTCTTCAATAATTTTTTGGATTTCAATTTGCAGCTGATCGCGCTGGCCGGTAAGCGCCGATTCAATGGGATAGTCGCCTATTACCTGGCGCAAAGCTGCTTCAGAGATATCGGTCAGAGTATTTTCTACATCATAAATATTGAAAAGGTATTTTGCCGGATCGGCGATTTTGTATTGAATAATCATCTTGGCTACAATGATATTCTCATCCCCGGTCAGCATGATGCTCTCAGCCGCGACGTCTCTAGAAGTTGCTCCAGGATTATTGGAATTCGAGCGAAAACCAATTTCTACCCGTCTTTGTAATCTAATATTCGGGGTATAGACTGTTTCTATCGGGCGGGGCAGCCGGAAATGAAATCCCGGAGAAACAATACGGTTCATTTTCCCCAGGCGCAACACCACGCCGACCTCTCCCGGACCAACCGTAAACCAGGGTTGGAAGACTATAAGCACCAGTAGAAAAAGAGCAATCAAGCCGATTATGCCGCCGCTGCGCCAATTGAATTTGAAATCGGGAAGTTCCTTCTTCTTTCCACCTTTAACTACTTCGATGGGTAAATCTTCAAACCAGTCACTCATGATTTCTTTTATCCAAAGAGCCTTTTTTTTATTTTCTTCCTAAGACTACTATATATCAGATAATCTAAGATACTAGACTAGTTATTTTTTGGTTCACAACGGAAATTCCACCTGAAAGAATAAGAAATATGGATAAACTTTCAAATTTTGATGCTATCCTTATCCGGCTGCAAAAAGATGGACCGACCGCATTGGATGAACTACGCAAGTATGCTGAACACCATCAGAAATCAGAACACGCCTGGGCGCATCTCACATGGAATTTGAATGGTAACGGCTTCATTGAAGAGGCCTACCAGGCCGCAAACCATTTGTTGACGCTATTACCTGATTCCGCCGATGCACACCGTTTACATGCACGAATCTGTTTTCAAAAAGGATTAATCGACCAAACCGTTAAATCCTTTGAAAACGCGGTTAATCTTGCTATTGAGCCATGCGATTATTTAATCGAGACCGTTGAAGCATTGTTGCATGCGGGACGATCATTCGCCGCGCTTAAAGTATATTTTCGTTTAAGAAAATCCTGTTCTGCAGAGCATCCAATCCCGGGAAATCTATTCAAGAAAATAATCGCCGGCATTATTACGACGGTTTTTGCTTATATTCTATTCATTCCATCTATCAGGAATCTTCTGGCAAGATGGTTATTCAAAAAATTCACTCTGCACAATCGCTGGGGATGGGCATTTATCCTGGCTCGCAGCATAGCCGCTATCGATAACCATAACGGAACATGGGCTGCAAACGCGGCTGATGCGCTTTACCGGAAGAGGGACTTTTTCTTTCCGGAATACGACAAAGAAATTATCTGGAGAAACATTGCCTTAAAAAATGGTGGGCAAAATGCTTCCGTACAATTAGCCAGGGCGCATTTACATGCAGGTCACGCCAAAACAGCGCTAGATATTTTATCCAAAGAAACCTCTCTCCCGGTCGAAGGAGAATCGCTTCTGGCTCATGCATTAGCCGCAACCGGAAGAAACCAAGAAGCAGCATTGTTTTATCGAAAACTTGGAAATAACAATGCGATCCATTTCACCAATGCCGGAATTGTCCAGCTTCATGACCAGCAATATGATAAAGCGCTGATTGATTTCGAAGACGCTTTAAGGATTGATCCTGCTCAACCAATGGCTGCTTTTTTCCACCAGGTAATCAAAGAAGGCGCCGCCCAAGGCATGCCAGACGCAAATACTCTTGATGAGATACTGCAAAAGAATGCCGAAGATATACAATTTTCTCAAAATATCCGGGAAAAAAGAACTGACTGGAAATTTCATACCGATCAATTACTTAGCACATCTCGTTACCGCATTATTCCCTGTCCTCATTGCCAATCAGAGGGATTTGAACCAGTTTATTTTGATTCGGCGTCGCAATGGGTGCGGGTAAAATGCGCTGCCTGTGGTTTTCATTACGCCAACCCACAGCCCATGCCGGAAACCATTCCCGGTCTCTATTCAAATGACGCCGCTCAAGCCAGCTCATTGCAGCGTTTTTTCCGCCAAACACTGGATCAAGCGCTTGCGCAACCCAAGGATGAACTGGCTGCTATGTTAGAAAGAAACGAAAAATGGTGGGAACCCGAATATTCACTGGCGGATTTTGAAAACCAATGTGGTTCAAATAGACGAATGCTGGATGTCGGATGCTCTGTGGGAACCACTATGATTAATTATCAATGCCGGGAATGGTCAGTCAGTGGTATAGATTTGGATGAAAATGCGATAAGCATTGCAAAATCAGTTGGTTTGGATGTTTACCTTACAACCCTTGAAGCAGCTGATTATGAAAATGAATCTTTTGACTTGATAACTATGATGGATGTTATTGAGCATGTAGCGAACTATAAGCCGGTTTTAAGAAAATTGTATGGATTATTGAAACCAGGGGGTGTGTTAAAACTGAAGACGCCATGCGCTGAAAGCATTATTCATTATCAATATGGCCAGCAATGGTTATCCAACGACACGCATCTTCTATATTTCACCCGCCGCAGCCTTCTTGAAGGCTTAAGCGACGCCGGATTTGAGATAATCGGCACCCGGAGTTATCTGGAAGCAAATAAATTACAACATACCTTCAAATGTTGGAGGGATTTTTCCATTACGCCTATTTTAGATTCGGTAGTGATGCGTTTAGATATTGGAGATACGATTCTGGTTATATCCAGAAAAAACAAATAATGAAATTATCTTGATTTTTTCGTGACAACATGCGAAAACAATCAAATTATAGATTTAAACTCTCTAAACAACATCCAACCGGATAATTTGATGGTTGATCGTTTCACCAAGTTCAAGAATCCCGAAAGTGGCTGTTCCATCCCGGTTCATGGAAGTACTGCCTGGATTGAATATATAAACCCCCTCGATCTTTTGAAAACAAGGGATATGTGAATGACCATGTATTATGATATCAACATCCTTAAAGACGCCAAGAATCCTTCTTTCGATACCGTTCGGCGGCCCCCAACCATGAATAATCCCGACGCTAAAGCCTTCTATTTCTATGACTTTCTTCTCAGGAAGAAGCGTTCTAAGATTGTCATCATCCATATTACCATAGACTGCGATGACTGGAGCGATTTGCTGCAAATCCTTAAGAGTCTGCTCATTGCAAAAATCGCCCACATGGATGATGATATCAACTTTTTCCAATTCGCTTAAAAGTTGTAGAGATAAGTAGCCGCACTCCGGCAAATGAGTATCAGCTAATACGCCAATTCTGGTAAAAGACTTATTTTCATTCATTGATAAAATTAATCCTTATTACTTCAACTAAATGGATTCTACCCTTCCAATCACACAAAGAAAGCCTTGGCTCTTTTTTTTGTTAGACTGCCATAAAACATGACAAAACGAGTTGGCTCTGCTATAGTTTCTCAATATGGTGGTATTAGGCTTGAAATCTGAACCGAAAAACCACCCATCCCCAAAATTTTTTTAACAATTAAATGGCGAAGATGCACAATTAATGCCGAGGAGTGGGAAACAAATGGCTAAAAACACCAGGAAAGCATTCTTATTTAAGGACTCATTATCGCACTACTTTCTTATTGGCGCACTTTTGTTAACAGTTGGGATTACAAGTGGATATAGCCAGGAAATTCCCTTAACCGCAACTTTTGACCTTAATAATAATTCGGTTGTTGACAAACATGATTTATTTTTATTCATGACCTTATGGAAAGCAAGCGACAGCGCCGCTGATTTCGATGCCGATGGCACTGTCGGCGCCAAAGATTTACTCCTTTTTCTCGATGGGTTTAACTCTATTATTGAACCGACGCCTACGCCAACCTTGGATGTTGAACCGACGCCGACGTCGACGCCAACAATAGATGTTGAACCGCCTACGCCTACGTCAATACCGGGTGAGGACACGCCTACTCCGACAGCAACAGCTACGCCAACGCCAACAATAGAGGCGCCGCCAACCCCGACGCCAACCTATACGCCGGATGTCGCTACTCCTACGCCAACCCCGACTGTGGACCCCAGCTGGACGCCAACTCCAACGCCGGTTGGTTTGTTCTTTTACACAAACTTTGATACAGCCGATTCACTAGAAGACGCCGGGATGAAAACATTAGATTACACATACGAAGATCAGCTAATTGTTGAAGACCGGATGCCGAATTCCAATTTTATTGAACCCTGGTTCGTCTTGAATACAGATCAGTTAGATCCATTGTTGGAAAGAGGCATCGCGCTAAGCGATCCTAAAAGCGCGGCCCTACATCCCAATAGATATTCATACAACAACGGACAGACATCAGTTATGGAAATCGGCTCGCCTATGGATACCTCTCAAGCTGGTGATCCTATGCTCTCTTTTGAAGCCGCATTTATCTTTGAAGAACCATTTATAAATATCAGCGACTTCATGGTGATTGAAGTCAAACGCTCCGGTTCAGATACTTGGGAAATACTTGATATCAACAACGACGGTAAGATTATCACAGATAAGCTCGCCTTTGATGAAAATAATCCTCAGTCTCTGCTGCCCGATACATTTGATGGTTTATTCGCTTACTCCAATCCTGACAATATAGATGGGCCTTTAACCAAAGATGATTTTATTCCTATAGAAGTCAGTTTGCCGAAGGATGCAGCTTTGAGCATTGCTTTCCGGTTTGAGAGCGACTCGTCGATTAATGAAGAAGGCATTTTCATTGATAATATTCGCATCTTCGATGCAGATTCAGGAACCGGTGGAGCGCCGATAATCCGACGCGTTTACAGCCAGGATAGTTCTGATATTTATGTTGATACCGAGAACCGCATAATAATTCAGGGAAGCCGATTGACGCCTATAGAGAAGGTGCTCTTCACCTCCCGTGATGGCGCTGATGTTGAACTGGGCTTCAGCGAAACAGCTGATGGCATTTCTGTTACATTGCCCAGGTTATCTAATCCGACGCAAGAAGATAATGCAGTACTGAAAGTTGTTCGTTCGGATGAAGCCTCTTCTGAGCCATTTACCTTCCGTATGAACGCTGCGCCGACGCCTGTAATCGATACGGTTAGCCCATCGCCATTTTTCTTGAACGCCAGCAATTCCACTATCCGTATTTTAGGCAAGAACTTCCGTCCGGCATTCTCTGGAGCGACGGATAATGGCGGTACAAGCGTGATTATAGATATAGGGCTGGATGATCCTATTAAATTCGAGTTCCCGGGTGAATTTCTGAAACGGACGGAGAATGAATTGGTATTTGACGCTGCACAGCTAAAGACGCTCTCTCCAGGTCTGGTAACCATTTCGGTTAAGAATGAATATTCCGGTTTGGAAAATGATGCCAGCAATGTCTATAACTTGAATCTGCAAACCGGTTCCGGTGATCTTAATGTCTCGCAGTTCGATATCGAACTGGGCGCTGGCGCATATCTGTTTAATCCCGCGACAGAGGATTATCCTCTTCAGCAGGATCAAGCCTTTTCTTTATTGTGGACGGTAAATGGAGTTTCTTCGAATCAGCTAAATATCGATATTTCCGGCATCCCCTTTGTGGTTAATGGAGAAATCAACCAGATTGTCATCGCTGAAAGACTTGCCGAACTTGGCCGTGTAAATGAAAGCGTCGAAGGAAAAGCCAATGTATTTGTTGGTTTCTCTGGAGTTACGTTAGAACTTTCTCCGATGATCTTAAGCGTTACGGGAACCATCACCGCCGGCATTCGTATTAGCAATGGCGAGCCGGTTAATTCAACCTTCGCATTAAACGAACCGCAGGCGCCTATACTCTATGAGGATGCGCTCGATTGGAGTTCTCAAGAATGGTCTTTGTCGAGTACTATTTATCCATTTGACGTTTATGGAGATAATTTCCGTGGTCTTTCAACCTTCGGCGCCGAAGGAGAATCGATATCACGTCTCGAATTGCTTCCGGTCGATGGTGGAGACGCCATTGCGCTTCCTGAAATTACCAGTACCTTCGATATAGAGATTGCGCCGCTAATCTTTGTTGATAATGAAGTTGATAAAGATATCATCCATCAGGAAATTTCAAGCGGCTATATTTCCATCCCGGAAGGTGAAACGCGCGAATATAGACTTCGCGTAACAAATCCTGATTCAGGTCTTTTCGTTGAAAGTACAAAAACAGTAACTTTCACGCCATAAGTTGCAGTAAACAGTATAAGACAATTATACAAACCGCCCTCATCATCATAGAGGGCGGTTTTTTCTTTGAGAGAGTGGTTATTATCAACCCTCTCCCAGCCTCTCCCCCAAGTCTACTCTCCGTACACATTGTTGTGGAATTGAAGTAGTGGCAATGCACCTACCTCTGATAAACTAAAAAAACACTCTACTAATATCAAGAGGGCATCAAAAAGGGGCGCATAAAAAAGGGGTGCGTAAAAAAGGGGAGCATCGGCTTCTAGCCGGTGCGCCAATACCTTCGGTTCTCTTCATACAAATATTAAGTATTGTTGTGATCGAATGTGATATCCAAGGTTTGAAATTTCCAATGGCGTCAGGTGGATGTGCACGTGATCCGACATCACAACACAAACATGCATGTGAGGAAGGATTCTACGAGACATTCGGAATTGGTTGACTGGTTAATAGGTTTCTTTGACACACCGGCTAGAAGCCGATGCTCCCCACTCTATGATGCTCCCCACTCTATGATGCTCCCCATTCTATGATGTTTCCTATTCTATGATGTTCTCCGTTTCATTCTCCTCTCCTGATTTGTGTCTGGAGAGTAGCCCCCAAGTTGGGGGAGAATTCAAAAGGGGGTTGTTTTCGAAACCTGAAGATTTTGGCATCTGTCGTTTTCATCATTATCTAACTGCCGTTTTTAGATAAATAGAAGAGGCTCCTGTAGGTATACAGGAGCCTCGTTTGTTTCAAAGGGTATGATAATAAAACAAATGGCGTTGTTTAACTTGCCGCCATCATTTCATCGGTTGATTGAGTAGTTGATTCTCGAATCAGCAACCTTTGTTGAATAACAATTTCACACTCGTTTTGAGCAGTTTCCTGATTATTGTCATTACTCTCTTTTGTCATCAATAATCTCATTAAACAATCAACATACTCAGACCAACTATTCGATACAGTAGATAAGCGGGGAGTGCAATATCTGCCGCTGCTGAAATCTCCATGCCCGATTATGGCGATGTCTTCAGGAACGCGCAATCCAATTGATTTAAGACCATGGGCGGCATCCAATGCAGTAGTATCGTCATAAGCGATTATTGCAGTAGGAGATTTGGGACGGTTGAAGATTGATTCCAGCCGCTGAGCATGAACCGTTAAATCCTTAAATAGAGATGGCGTAAACACCAATTCTTCAGGATTCCACAGGTTGTGTTCTTTCATAGTGTCTTTATATGCATTCCATCTTTCGATAATGGGACCAAAACCGGACTCTCCACCTTTTGGGCCAATATAAGCGATTCTCTTATGGCCTTGATCGAGGAAATGCTGTAGAGCGCTTTTGGTACCGCCGTAATAATCATTCCTTACGCAAATCCAGGGAGGTTCAAATTTGTCCGTCACTTTTTCACAAATAATTACAGGAATTTGGTTTTTGCGGAAAAGAGAAGCGACGCTAACATGTCTTTTGGGTTCAATAGGGAACCAAACCAAGGCTTTAACTTCTTTTTCAAGCAGCAACTTGGCCTGGTTTAACTCATATTCTTCATCCTCAGGAGCATACATTACAACTACATTAATATTCTGCTCGATGGATTCATGAACAAATTCTAAAACAAACGGCTGAATATCAGATCGGTTAATAGGGACCAGGAGTCCGACTGTCGTGCCTTCTGATACTCCCTCATCGCTGGTTTCGGTTCTTTTAACCACAAATGTTCCGCTGCCTTGCCGGGATATTAACCAGCCCTGTCTTTCCAACTCTGAAATTGCTCTGGTAACGGTACTTAGACTTAATTCGTATTCCTTCATCAATTTCTCCCGTGTAGGGAGAGGATCTCCATGTTTCAGAGAACCGTTTTCAATTTGGTCACGCAAACGAAGCATAAGTTGTACGTACTTGGGGACGCGTAATGATTCAAAATTCTTCACTTTATCACCTCAAAGGATAGTTAAAACAAATAAATTTACTATATATATATCAAAGATTATAATTTAATGCCTTAATCAAAAAAAACCTCATTATAAATGCTACAAAAGTATTACGTATTCGTAAAAACATAAAAGATAGAGTACCACATTTTTAATATCGTATTTAAAACATATTTGGCTAGGATTTTTTTATTTTTCGAAATAATTTCTTGGCAAGACCGATCTTGCGAGGGTATTTTATCTCTCCAATTAGTACAATCCATGATAATTCAGCATGTTACCTGTTTTCCGCTTATAAACTGCTCTGGAAATATCGTAACCAATTCTATATTAGAGGCAAGCTCCAGAGTGAATATCAAAATTATATTGGTTTATAATCATGCGTGGTCTTAAAAAATCCGAACTTTTTTGGCTTATATTTGGAATCTTGTATCAGGAGGTGATGATGAAAGGCGCTCTAGAATTGATTCTTTATAATGCGAAAAAAGCTTACTTATTGAAGGTATCATTATTGATCGTCATTGTCATATAAAATTCCGGGATAATCGATAAAATAATCAAAAAGTAGACTTTTTTTGTGATAAAGCGGTTAACAGAACTTTTTAAGGTTAAAAGAATGTTGTTATGCAAATCACGCAAAATAGTTTAATCCATAATATACTATAGAAGCCACGATTGCGATTCCAATAACCATGAAGATCATCTTCCATAATAAATTGGATTTTTCTTCTGCTATTATAAGATTGTCTGGAAATGCTTCTTCCCATTTCTTTTCGCTTAAATTTAATTTAGGGTTTAATTTTTTGTGTGGTGGTTCTTTCGCCTTGTTTTTAATAGCGTATTCTGCGTTTTCGGGTGGTCGGACATTTTCTTTGGTTTGAATACTCAAAAGCCGCTCAGGTGGTTTTGCGGCATCGACGTCAATTAAACTACCGAAAACCATATTGGTTTTGTCATGGTCGGGTTTTAGGGTGAGCGCTATCTCGTAATGATATTTTGCGTATGCGAATTCTTCTATTGAACTGTAACAAAGACCAAGATAGAAATGTAAATCGGGATTGTTTTTATCATTTTTAAGCGCTGTTGCCAGTGTATCCAAAGCTTCTTCATATTTACCATCTTGAGCCAGTCTTTTGCCTTTTTCTATAATATCCATCATAAAACACCTTATGTGAAATTTATCGTTATTATTAAAACCACTGTAATATGACCAATTTTTTTATGCCGTCCCGATACTATTTATTACTCCAAACCTCTGGATTTACAAGGTTTGTCGGTCTCATCCCACTGAAAAATTCTATCATATTCTGTACGGCGATTAATCCCATCCTGGTTCTTGCGTCTATGGTTGCGCTGCCTAAATGAGGAAGTAAGACCGTGTTAGGCAGCTTTAATAAATCCCGGTGAACTTTTGGTTCCTCTTCAAACACATCTAACCCGGCGCTCCAAATCCATTTCTCGCGTAGCGCTTTAACTAAGGCCGGTTCATCTACTATTGGACCGCGAGCGGTGTTTATCAGTATAGAGTGCGGCTGCATTAGCTTTAATTCACGTTCTCCAATAAGATGGATGGTTTCCGGTTTCAGGGGAACGTGTAGACTTACAAAGTCGCTGGTACTTAATAATTTATCTAAATTAACAAATTTTGTCTCATAATGATATGCTTTTTCAAAGTTTTCATTTCGCGAGCGTGAGAAATATTGTATCTTCATCCTGAATGCGGCGGCTCTTCCAGCGAAAGCCTGTCCTATACGGCCTAAACCGACGACTCCAAGAGTTTTGCCGGTTATTTCCTGGCCAAGAAGCAGCTCTGGACCCCATCCCTCAAATTTTCCTTCTCTTAAAAATAAGTCTGATTCAGGAATTCTTCTGGCGGCGGCAAAAAGAAGCGCCCAGGCCAGGTCGGCGGTTGCATCGGTTAATACTCCGGGAGTGTTGGTTATGGCAATTCCTCTTCTAGAGGCTTCGTCAATATCAATGTTATTGTAACCGACAGCATAATTTGCGAATATTTTGGCTTTTTGGGCTTTATCGAAAACGCCCTTATCGATTGTATCAGTAAGAATGCATAAAATGCCATCTCTATTTCCCACATTTTTCAGCAATATTTCACGGGGAATTACTCTATCTTCGGGATAAACGTCGAAATCAAATCCCGCATCCGCAATTTTATCTAACGCCGGTTGGGGTATAGAGCGTGTTACATATATATTTGGCCGCATGGAATTATCCCTAATTAATAATTAATTGATTGATTTTTAAGTTTTCTCAAACATAAACCTTGTATCAGCAGGATCATTTTTATGATTTTATATTAGAGATGTTTGAATAATAAGGTTCTTGTCAATGTTTAACAAACCTGTAAAGAAGAGCTTAATAAAGACAATACCAAATTAAAATAACATTTTTTTCGAAATCCCTCTAATCATTTAAGTAATTATGACTTAAAGTCGTTTTCGAACAGGTATAATCTTTATAAATATGAAATCGTCTAAATTTTTATTATCTATCGTAGAATGGGAATTAGTAAATGCGTACTCGATGTCTTGTTATTGATAATGATACAGCTACGAGCGAGAGAGTAATCGATACTGTAAAAGATATTCCATCATTGGATGTACAAAGCGTGGTCTCTCTTAATCAGTCAGCCGCCGCAATTCACTCTTTTCGTCCAAATATTATTTTTTTCCGTTGCGGTGATTCTGCAGAAAAAGATAATAAAATGTTTAAGATGATCGGGCGTCTTCAATGGAAGTGTGAATTTATACCCATTTTATCGCAACCGCAGCCGAACTTAATCCAGGTTCTTTTTAAGCAACTTCATGTCGCTGATATTCTTACAGATGATGCTGACCAGGGGCGGATTAAAGCCGCTCTTAATAAAGCTTATTCTTCCTTTTGCAGTAGTACGAAAATAAAATCTTATTATAAAGGTTTTATCTGTTTTGTTGGAACTATTCCCTCTCTTAGGGAGCGGAAAATATTGTCAGATGCATGTATCGGTCTTATCCAGAATCGCTCTTTAAGGCTTGCGATTGATTATTGGCGTAAAAATGCAGACTCTCAGATGGTCTGCGTCGCTTTTAATACTTTTGAAACCTTTACTACCCGGCCAGAAGAGATGATCGAATGCTGGGATGATTTTGACATAATGCCCTGGGAATATGGGCTTTATGAGGCGCAACAACATTATCTTGAATATTGGTTAAAGGCAATTAAAGATAATCTGCTTCCTCCAGTGGTTTCTACTCTTTTGAGAGAAGGCGATGGCGACCTATGCCCTTTATCTCATGAGGACGCTGAGCGGATTATAATCAAAGTGGATAAAGCTGTGCGGCATGGCACGATGGAAGAGATTCTCCGTACTATGGGAGTTGCTTTCAGAGATGATAGCAAAGCGCCTCCGACTAAAAAATACAGTGAATTTATTCAAAAAATGGATGAACATCTTCAAGAAGTGGATCAGGTGCATCCGGAGTTAACCCGGCCGCCTTCTGAAACCGGATATGAAGATTTTACTCCGGATGTTGCAACGCAAAGAAATGATGATTATAAGCGTATGGCTTTTCATCAAAGGAAAAAATAGGCTTCACAGAGAAAATTTACAAACACATCTTTAACCGTAGCTCAACTAGCGTATTTTTCATAGTAATGTTCTTTTTGGCGATTCGGAAAAGACAGAAAAGATTGGCTTATTCGAAGACCAAAGGTGATAATAAACAAACATAATTTTGATAATTGCTCTAATCTCTTCTATTCAACTCGTTTGTCTATCTTATAAAGGCTCTTGGGGGGATTTGAAGATTTACTGTGGTTTTTGGCGAATGTCTTCATTTCAGCAGCTAACTCTGTCATTAGCAAATAACTTTGAATATCTCTGGTTTCATTTGTTACAATGCCTATCGATACGGTCATGATAGGAAAGCGCATCTCCTCACCTTGGCGGTTGCTAGAGATTATATATCCTTGTTCTCTATCTTTCTGGTCATACTGATAGGGTATCAATGTATCAAAACTTTGAGTTACATATGCACAGGATTCGTCAATTCTTTCATAATCCACAATCAATACAAAATCATCTCCGCCGATATGGCCGACAAAATCGCCCTCATTAGAGAACATGCCTATCGATTCGTTTAGAATGGTAGCCAGGATGCGGAGAACATTGTCTCCGCGTCTATATCCATACTTGTCGTTAAAGGCCTTAAAATCGTTTATATCAGTGTAGCACATCGCAACTTTGTCTTTTTCGATCAAGCGCTTGCTGGTCAATTCCTCAATATAAACGGCGCCGGGCAAGCCGGTTAAAGGATTAGATACCTGCAAACGGATATTGCGTCGAACGCTGGTTTGAATGCGGGCGGACAGCAATTGGCTGGGAAAAGGCTTCTCGATAAAATCTTCGGCGCCAGCTTCCAGAGTTCTTATTTCGCTCTCTAAATCACGCTCTCCAACAACAATAATGACCGGTTTGGTATAGGTCATCGGATTTGCTTTTAAGCGGGCGATAATCTGAATTATATCTTGCCCTAATGCATCTAAATCGAGCAACAATATATTTGGAATATTAGCAAGGATGTGTTCCTGGAGTCCTTTGATAGTGGGATATGTTTCTATGATAAAACCTTGTTTGCGCAAAAAAACAAGGTAATCTCCGTTGGCATCCGATACGCCTGCTGCGATAAGCGTTAGCGGTTCTTCCAAGGAGTTCAAGGTATTAACGAACGATATCGTTGATTTGCCCTGCACAGATTCAACTCTCCTAGTACTATCAGGATCATATATGTTAAATAGTAACTATATCTTATCTTATCATTTATATTGTCAAAGGAGCAAATTATTTTTCATTATTGCATCGAAGAATAATTTCCTTGTCATAATTTTCATGAAAAATTTTCATAATGCGCCAAACTTGTTTTACGCTTACTCTGCCCTCTCTCCCTGTGGGATAAGAGCTTTTGAACAAATGCAGCGTTGACAATCGGCATATACATCAGCATAGCATTGTTTCTATCGAGTGAATTGCGCTTTGATTATCCTATGATTCATGCTATCCGCGATATATAAGTAATCATGCGAATCGATAATTATGCCTTTTGGTTTACGCAGTTTACTCAATCCGCTGCCTTCACCACCAGCTTGAGTCACCTTTTTTCCGAGAGGATCGAAGCGGTAAATAGTATGAGTTGTTGAATCGGATGCAATAACATTGCCTACTCGATCTACGGCGACATAGGGTTCAATCCAAACCATATCGCCTGCAATCTCCGGATTCCAGCCCAAAATCGAATATTGCCTCATGAAATTGCCTTGGGGGCTGAATGCCGCCACACGGTGCATGCCGACATCGCATACGTATATCCAACCATTAGAACCAACCGTGACGCCGACGGGTTCTTTAAGTTGATTTTCTATTAAGGCGCCGGCGTATGAACCGTCTGGATTAAATTGAACAATTCTGTGCTTCCCAGTGTCGGCTACGTAGAGCATACCATTACTGGCAATAGCCAATCCTCTGGGGAAGTAGAATGAATCACCCCTGCTTGGAACAAGCGGGCTAAGGGCTTTTCCTTCGGCGGTATATCTATTAATCCTGCCGGTTCCTGCATGCCAGGTATCGGTGACATAGATGGTTCCATCCGGGCCGACCGCGATTCCTCCATTGGGTCCGTCACCTTCGTCAACGGTTAAATGACCCAGCTCTTTTCCGGGGCCGCCGAACCAACCGACGAAATTAAGCTCTTTATCAAATACCTGAATTCGGCCATTTTGGGCGTCGAGAACATATAAACGGGATTCGTCTGGAGAAAATGCAATGCCCCTTGGTTCAATGAACTCGCCTTCGGCTTTTCCATATTTCCCGATAGTCTTAATGACTCGCAATGGACTTACCGGATTGTTATAACCTTCAGCAACCTTTGGCGAGGCTTCATTCTCTACTAATGGCGACCGTTTATAAAAGGTGACGTTTACACCGCCTGGGTGACCCCAGACTTCACGGTAAAGGATGTATTTCCATAACATGCGCCATCCATCAATTGGTTTTAGGCCTCTACTTTTGGCGTATGCGAATGGCATCTCATGGCGCATGGAGGGCGTGGATATTCTCAAAGGCGTATCCAGCGCTGGAGGCCACCAGCTGCGGTGAAATATCTTCCTCTTGGTGTAATTGCCTTTAGCCCAAACCGTCATATTCCTTTCAAGTTCTGTGTTAACAATAGTGAAGGGGATATCGGACGTAGGCAATCCTTTATCTGATGAGGCTGTCATATAGTTGCGAAAATACCAAACATACGGCCAAACCGAATGACCTTGGAAAAATGCGATAGTCTTGGTTGGATTGGGGGGCATATATTCCGCTCCTAATTGCGCGGCGCCCTCCTTGATCTCTTCAACGACTTTGATTGCGCTATGATCGGTTTGGGTATAGATCATTAATTCCCGTGGATCATCCGGATGATATACATTCAATATCAGGTCGGTCCGGGCTTCGTATACTACCAATAAGCCTACAACAATGGCGAAGAAGTTACGCAAAGCGCCCGGCCCCAGTCTCTTCCACACATCACTGATAAAAACTCCTGTAAGTAACGCCAGTGGAAGCACTTGATGCACTAATAACCAGGGTACTTTCTCTTCCAGCAGCGCATAAATCAATATTGAAAGAACGCTCCAATAAATCAAGAAACAGCGCAGGCCGTTTGGAACCAGGGAAGAATCATTTCTTGGATCAATTGAGTTATCATTGTTTTCTAAATCTTTAGGAATAAAGGAGAAAAGCGAGGCCAACTTCTGGGATAATACAATCGCCATAGAAATGCATATTCCTACCAACCATAGCAATAGAGCAGACTTCGGAGAACCTGTTTTCACTAAGGCGACGCTCCAATATGCATAAACGGATACTCCGAAAAATACTTGGAAGGCGACAAAATTGACTAGGCCTAATCCATTCCAGGTGTATATCACAAACGCCAGTAGGCCGAATATAATCAAGGCTGGTTCATAAATAAGTAATCTTGGAATGTAGTAATCCGGTGGTCCGGCGATGCGCGGCGCTCCCTGTTGACCCATCCAATAGAGCAGGTAATCAATTACGCCGGATTTCATACCGGCGGTATGCGTCCCCATATTGGTGAACATCATGGTATAGACGGTAAAGATAACCAATAGACTGGCTACTAGAGCAATATTTTCTTTGGCGAACCGTGAAAACCAATTGCCTTCTTCCGGCTTGGTAGAAGATTTACGGGATATATATCCATAGAGAACAAATAGTATGGCGGCGATTATTACCGGTATTAATACCCATAAAAACTGACCCCAACCGGCGAACCAGGGATGATTCTGCATGAAACTGGTCCATGCGTCTCGCAATATGGATATTTCAAAGGTTTCTCTATTACGCTGTTCCTTGAATAATAGGGCGGTTTCGCGGAACTCTGTGGTATGAGATACGTATGCCACTAAGGAAAAAGCCGTGCAGGAAAAAAGACCATATAAAGTCAATAACTTGGTAAAAGGCGCCCGGTCTTTGAATATAGCAGTCAATGCAAGTTTACGGACTTCTCGCGGATAACTTATTACATAATATATTCCGTAGAAAACGATGAACGAGCCGAATACGAATCCCGTCATGTAAGAGTTTTCTTTACAGGTATACATCAGCGCGAGAAAAAAGGCCGCTAATACCAAATATTGTCCTTTTAAGGTTTTTAAATAATCCAGCGAGAACAGCAAAATTCCCAAAGCCATGGTCGCCATATAAATATCGTTCCGGGCGAAGCGGGAAAAATAGGTTAAGGTCGGCGAAAACGCAATAAATAATAATCCGGCAATAACTCCGGTTGAACCAATATATGAACGTAGGCGCCACACGAAATAAAACATCAAAATCCCGAAACTTACATAAGGCAGACGGGCTACTGTATCGGTGTCTCCAAAAAGAAGAAAAAATAAAGCGCCATAATGATAAAGAAACTGGCCGTGATAGGTTGGATCATAGGTATGGTTGCCAAGGTTTCCCTTATACATATCATGCGAATAATACGCATGTATCGATTCATCATGATGAAACGCCATGTTATCTAAATAAACTAATCGCAATACCGAACCGAGAATCACAATAGCAATCACTACTAAAGCGAAATTTGATATTTTTATAGCGTCATTTGACGAGGAAGACATGCTTTTGACCGTCCTATCTCTTTTTTATTCGTAATAATGAATTTTTGTGTTGTTTATTTCTTTTGTATAACGCCTAAGTAAAATACACGATATCAACATTTTGTCTTTTTGACGAGTTGTATTATTTGCCGCGATGTCAATTATGAATGATTTTGGGATTTTTTTAAGGTTAGAAATAAGACTTATAACTATTTGATATTAGGTCATTTCCTTACCAAAATGCATTTTAGAGGTCGTTTTTTGCGGTTTTTCTCCTATTAGTAGAGGGATCTATTTTAGAATTACGGAAAAATTAGAGCGGTTTCTGGAATAGAGTTTGTCAGACAAATCATTCTATTTGTTCCAACCAATAATCCTAAATACATTTCGGGAGGAAAAAATGTTACATACGCTTCGTAAATGGTTTAATCGAGATACTGTATCTTCACCGCATCACAAACGATCTGTAGCCTGGATTCCACAATCCACTATGCCGAGTAAGCCGTTCTCACTTCCCTTTCCCAGTGAGCCGCGCATGCTGCTAGATTCAGAATCCAGTTATTTATTACCCTCCGGTTTGGATCCACGCATTCTTTTCCCGATTCTTCGGCGGCTTCGAGATTATATTCCTGATGTATCAGCCGGAGTTTGGGCATGGGTCAGGCTTTGTACTACGCCGCTTTCATATTCGTTTGAAGAGGGCAGTGCGGTTAGTCAACAGGAAGCCAAAACAATTCTCCAGAGTTTAGATAGGCGAATATATGGCTTTCAGAACGAGCGGGAAAAAGGCGTAGAAGCATTGACGCAATGTTTTTTCCTCTCCGTTTTCACTTATGGGGCGTTTTGCGGTGAAGTGGTTCTAGATGATTTACACCGAAGAATAGAAAGCTTTATCATTATCGATCCAGCAACCATACGCTTTAAGATGAATCCAATCACCCGCAAATATACTCCATTCCAAATTCAGTCTGATGGCAGTCTTGTCGCGCTCAATTCAGCATCTTTCTTCTATTTTGGTTTGGATACGGATGGGTTGTCTCCATACGGACGGTCGCCTCTGTTGTCTCTTCCTCTGGTTGTTAAACTGCAACAGCAACTGATTAACGATATGGCTCGAGCTCAGCATAATGCCGGTTACCCGACTATTCATTTCAAACTTACCGTCCCTGAACGTGAAACGCGAGAAAGCTTAAGCAGTTACAATGTGCGCATGCAGCAGGAACTCAGCGCGGTCAATCAAGAGCTTGAGGATAAAAAAACAGATAGCAACCTGGTAACATTTGATAATGTGGAAGTTCAATATATCGGCCCCAATGGCAGTCTTCAACAATGGTCAGAGAGTATTCAGGCCATCGGTGAACAGGTTATCTCCGCTTTGCACCTGGCGCCTTTCATGATCGGGCGCAATTGGGGCACGACTCAATCATGGGGTTCCGCGCAATATATGTTGCTGACCAACAATGCCCGGACCGTACAGGAAGGCGCCAAACGACTGATTGATTGGTTGCGCAATCTGGAACTGGTTCTGCATGGCAATCCTCTTGCGATCATTCACCAATTCGCGCCGCATCATCACATTGATTCTTATGATAGAGCCAGAGCGTTTCAAACCTCGGCCAGAACCCTATCTATGTTATCAGAGAATGGTTTGATTGAATCAGACGCAGCCAAACAACGAATTGAATCGTTACTGCGGTTTTTATAGGTGGATTTTAATCAGAGCATTATTTAAAAAATACTCTACATTGAATGGATGTAGAGTATTTTTTTGGTAATGAATTTTCGAGAAGCGTTTTATGTTCGGGTTTTAAAATGCATTCCTGATCGCGTTGTTTTTTCTTTTTCCTCTTCAGCTGGTTTATCTTTTTGAGTGGAGGAGGGTTTTTTTGCTGCAAGTTTTTTAAACTTGCATGTAGAGCACATATTCTGACCAATCTTTATTTCTCTGCCGCATGATGAGCACCGCGGGATTGCTTGAAGATCAGATGGATTGCTCAAGGTTATCCGCTGTTCAGCTACCCATTTTTCAAGCATCCATTGTTCAAGCTCAACTTCTTCTAAAATCTCAAACACTGCTGCAGCCCGGTTCTTGCGTAGAAAATCTTGTGTTTGTCTAAGAAGGTTTTCTTCTTCTTCATAACATTTTTTACAGTAATCGGTTGTAATTTTATTAAATAATGCCCCACACCGGGGACAATTTGCTAATGCCACGAGGTATTCTCCTTATTTGAGGAAATTAAACTTACGAGATATAAGGAGTTTCTTTTGCATCTCCCCATAAATGTTCCAAGCCATAATAATCCCTAGCCGCCGGACTGAAGATGTGAACAATAACATGGCTATAATCAAGCAATATC
This sequence comes from bacterium, assembly GCA_963662285.2. Lineage (GTDB taxonomy): Bacteria > Hinthialibacterota > Hinthialibacteria > Hinthialibacterales > Hinthialibacteraceae. The sequence goes on along the minus strand of CAXXMV010000002.1, from coordinate 103,879 downwards.
CAGGTTTTGCTATCTTGTCCTTCAGCATTATGTATCTTTGATCCTTCTAAAGCCATATTGCTTCGTACGCTATCCGCCAATGCTTTCATCTGAACATGGCTTTCAGCCGTAGCTATAACGAAATAATCAGTGAAAGTTGAAAGATGCGTCAAATCAAGCAGAAGAATATCTTTGCCTTTTACTTCAGCCAATGCCTCGGCTGCACTACGGGCAAGATGCTCAACTGATAATAATTTATTATTTATTTAAAATTCTCCCATGAAAATATTTGAGCAAAAACCATAATTCATTAAAGTATATACTAAAATTTATTTACAGCCAAGTAAAAAGAAAGGCTGATCTTCTTACCAACCGTAAATTATGTGTAAGCAAATCTCCTCTCCTTCTATGCCGGGTTAGGGTGAGGGTGAATCTTAAGACATCCCCCGGCAAAACGGGTTAGACGAATAACTTGAGTGATAATCAATAAAAAAAAGCCCGTATAACGGGCTTTTCGAATCTTGATAAAGAACTATTTACGCATATTACCTAATATTTAGGATTAATTGATTCAACTTCCCCTGTTTCCTGATTAATAATCAGGTCTCCTCCGAGTGGATCTTCAAATATGTTTTCCGGTGCGGTAAATAAGCGGCCCTTTTTGAGGTCTTCAATTTTTTGGGGGAAATGCCCGGTTTCCTGTTTATATTGATTAACCAGCTTTTGAAGAGCCTCGATAGAGGATTTCTGCATCGCTTCCAGGTCGCTGCGGATGGCAATTACCCATTCATCGTTCCCGTCTTTCACGGGATAAGTTACCAAAACATATTGCGAGCTGTTATCCCATGTGGTTAGCATGTTGTAAATGTTAAGGTTAGGTCCTATTAAAATAGGCAGAACATCTTCGGCAAATCGTTCTTCTTCCTGCATTTTTTTGCGAAGAACCTGGTGAACAAATTCACCTTTAACCAGTTCCTGCATTTGAGGAGATGGTAGTTTGCCTTCCGCTTCTTTATACAATAAAATGGCTTGGCCAAGTATATCTGTAACCGTGCTGGTAAAAATAGAATCTAGTTTTTGTTTTGCTAGATTTGCATTGATCTGGTCGCCTTTGGTAGTGAATTCCTGATAGTAGCGCAGGTACTGGTTCCATGCAGCTCTAAACCGGCCTGCTGCACGGTCCATCTCATAAGCCATTCGTTCTACATAAGACGGAACTTCAACATTTCGAGGGCCTTGCACCTGAATTTCATTAAGCGCGAAAAACCCATCCGCAGCTTCGGTTGTCATATTATCGATGCGGATCATCTGAGCCGTAATAGCCGGTGTAACTGAGTGTATCCCGCTCGAAGTAATTTGGGGGAACTCGGTAAAGGCAGGTTCTGCTTCAGTCTTTGAAGCGTTGGCAAAAGAGAGGCGAAAAGACTGTTTATCCTGTGATTCCTGCATAAGATAAATACGCCCGATTTGCTTAGCTTCTTCCAGGTCGACAAGAATTGAACCTGTTTGCGGTGAAAATTTAACATCAGTTATAGCATCGTCATCTATCAGCGCATCAGCTGAAAAACCATCAACCAAACCTTCCGATTTTATCTGACTGTTAAGCGAAAAATTTTCTCCATATACGGTTTGGATGAATAATCTTTTTGCAAAATCATAATCCTTCAACTGAAAAAATGCGATAAAACCGGCATCGAAACGCAAACGCCATTGACTGGGATTCTCATCGGCGCCTTCTAATAGAAAATCTATGGCCAGTTCAGGATCTTTCATAGATTCATTCATTACAAAACCGCCGAATTTGAAGGCGGCATGGAATTTGGGGTCTAAAGCAACCATATTCCTGAATAAATTGATCATTCCTTCGCGTTTGATGGCATTGTCTAGAGTGCTGAAGTTACCGCCAAAATATTGGATAGCTCGAATCCACAAAAGGTCGGCTAGAGTGGAGTCGTGACCAAGAGCTAGTATTTTGGTGACTTCCGGGCGATTGGAGAGCATCAAAATCTTCTCTTCCATACGCCTGGATTGACGTTCATCAATAATTGAGGACTGTAGTTTTACTACGCCAATAGAAAAGACGACTAATAATATTACGGAAATCCAAGTGTGTTTTCTCATTTGAAATCCCGCCGGGAAAAGGAAAGTATTGCGATTAGCATCAAAATACCTGAATATACAATAGCGTATATCGGGTACGTTATGAAATGATGTCCGATTGAACCGATGTCTTCGCTGTAAATAACCTGATTTTTCAAGTTAAATATTTCCAAATTGGGAAGTATGTAATATATGACCGTAAGAACCTTGGCGAATACGGCTGATCCCTGTTCGGAAAGGCGCTTGCTCCATTCCAGAAGGTCTTCTGACATGTGTCCGATCACGCAGCACATAAAGGTTAATACAGCTGAAAGAATCGGGGTGGAGAATGACGAAAAAAGAATGGCGATTGCGCTTATAACCAGCATTTCCAGCAAGAACAGCAATATGGCCAATACTAATGTTGCAGATAAAGAGCAATCCGGCCATGCAATAACTAAGAGGCAAAGCATAAATCCCATTATCAGAATATTCACTCCAACGGTGAAGAACAATCCGAGGAATTTTCCAAACAAAAACTCATAACGTTTAACGCCTGAGGCGATTATGGTATAGACTGTACGTTTTTCCAATTCATCGTAAACCAGATTAACGCCGACGAATATCGCCATTAATAGGCCAAAAATGTTGATGGCCGACAAACCAACATGTTTAATTATCCGGTCATCTTCACCCAGAGCCAGGGTCGCCAATATTAACGAACAACTCAGCAAAAACATAGCGAAAACGATGATGATATAAAAAACCTTGTTGCGTATGGATTCCCGATATGTATTAAATGCGATGGTAAGAATTTTATTCATGGGTACTCACCTCCCGAACGAAGTAATCTTCCAGAGTCCCACGTTCAGGCCGCAGTTCAATTATACGCGCATTATCTGCTATAGCGTTCTGGGCGATATTTTGAGCGTCTTCATGATTGGCAACGGTGAAATGATGTATTCCGCCGATATCCTCATGCTTGATGGCTGTTGAACTTATTTGATCGATTTTTTCCTGACTAAGTCCATCCAGTGACAGGGTATAATGTTTGGTACCCGAATCGAGCAGATCCTGAACGGCGCCTAATTTAATCAGGTTGCCTTTATTGAGTATCGCAACCCGGTCGCAAAGCATCTCAACGTCCGCCAGGATATGCGAGCAGAAGAAAATAGTCTTTTTTTGCTCTTTTAATTCAGCAATAAGGTCGCGTATTTCCCGTCGACCAATTGGATCCAGGCCTGACATCGGCTCATCCAGCAATAATAGGGTTGGATCAGTAATCAGTGATTGCGCCAAACCTACGCGGGTCACCATGCCTTTGGAATAATCGCTTAAACGGGTCTTCTTGGCGGTAGCCAGCCCGACGACATCCAATAAACGGTCAGTCTTCTTTTGTCCTTCTTCGTATGACAGACCAATTAGTCTGGCGTAAAACATGAGGAACTCGTTGCCGGTTAAAAATCGGTAAAAGTATGGATTTTCCGGCATATAACCGATTTTATGCAGTTCCGGCGAGTCGCCCAGTTTTTTATTCAGCAGCCAGGCTGTTCCGTCCGAGGGAAAAATAATCTGCAATAAAATTTTTATTGTGGTCGTTTTCCCTGCGCCATTGGGGCCAAGAAATCCGAAGATTTCCCCTTCTTCCACTTCCAAATTCAATTTGTTTAAAGCTCTGAATTTGCGGCCGAAAAACCCCGTGGAATACTCTTTTGTCAGATTTTCTATCCGAAGGATCGACATTTATCTCTCTCCTCCGCCGATCATTTATTTACTTGGTATCGGTGGATTCACTCATTTTTGATTTTATGAACGATGCGCTTTCTGTCAAGTCGTTATCTGATTTCTAGACAACTTCTTACAAAAAAAAACATACGAAATAAGCCTATTATTATCAGTTAAAAAATTGATATACTCAATAGTCTGGCGACTATATCAAAATATTTTTACTGGATACTTATTTATTGCATCTTCTATTCATGCGTATGTCTGGGTATCGTTATTGATGTACTTTCATAGTTTTAACGTGTTCAGTTATACCGGGTTTACATAAATCTCCTTTGAAATATTATCATAATCAGAATGCGACAATAAAAATGACGAACAAAATCTACATACAACTTGGTCTAATATGTTTACTTTTGAATATCGCTGCGATATGTTCCGCTCATCCTTTGGGTAATTTCTCGCTTAACCATTATACTTTAATTGAGTTAAAATCAGACCGCATCATCACTCAGCATATCCTTGATTTTGCAGAATTTCCATCTTACAAGGAACTTTCCTCTCTTGATATAGATGATGATAACATTATTTCCAGCCGTGAAATGAGATCATTTGAAGATAATCTCTACGAACTCTACTTAAAACATTTCACTTTTTCGTTGGTCGGTAAAGATAATAAACCGATATATTTAAAACCAGAAATATTTCATCATGAAGTGGTGCTTTCACGAGGCCAAGGCTCTCTGACATGTCTCCAGGTAAAAATCGCATGTGAAATGCGGCATGAATTATTAATCCCAAAAGGCGCCAAAAACTTTTCTTTTAATGACGCTTATTTGCCGCGTAGGCAGGGTGTTAAAGAAATACGCGTTAAAACCGCTGCTGGAGTGGAACTTCTTCAGGAAAATATTACCTCAAGCAAGATATCCGCACCGATTCCATTGGATAATACGACCTTCATCCTTTCGGGAATGGATGCAGTGATTTCTTACGAGATTAAGGATATAGAGAAACCTTCTTCTACAAAGGATGAAATCGAATTCTTCTCTTTCATCGCTCCCGCTTCGATACCTATATACCCATTAAATCCAGATTCTGAAGGTAATTACGAGATATTAAAATCGCCCGTCGGCCCCAGCCCGGAGGTGCAAAAGAAAGTCGAGATGTTGCAGCCCCGGAATATAATCAGCGCTTCAGGGGTGTTGGCTGGTCTGGTAGAACCAAATGCTCTAACCGATTCTACGACAACAATCACTGAGGATTCCTCTTTGGATAAAAATCAGACTACTCTTGCGACCAAACCGGGCGGGTATGATGCTCAATGGGCTAATTTGATCGGGGTGGACACTCTTAGTCCGACAATAGTATTCTTCGCCATTTTCGTCTCTCTCATCGCTGGCGCATCTCATGCTCTTTCACCGGGTCATGGTAAAACGGTTGTCGCAGCATACCTGGTTGGTTCCAGGGGAACCGTGCTCCATGCAATTTTTTTAGGTATTGTTGTGACATTGACTCATGTTTCAAGCGTCTTGGCTTTGGGCGCTATAACGCTGTTTTTCTCTCAATATATCCTTCCAGAGACGCTTTATCCAATTATAGAAGCTTTATCCGGCGCGCTTATTATCTTCATAGGCGGGATGATATTTTTCAGAAGATATGGCGCCTACCAAGCAAAAAAAGTTCTGCTAAGTTTAAATAAACCAGATGATCACGATCATTCTCATGACCATGACCATCACCATGAGCATGAGAACCATGAGCACCATAGTCATGAAAATCACAGCCATGAACACCACAGCCATGAACACAATAGCCACGATCATGATCACCACGCCCATGAACATCATAACCATGACCACCATAGCCATGCGGGACACGGGCATGGTCCTCATACCCATACTCACGAAATCCCCGCAGACGCCAATTGGAGAGACCTGCTGATATTAGGCGTAACCGGGGGAATTGTGCCTTGCCCGACAGCATTGGTTGTCCTGCTGGGCGCCATAGGCTTGCATCGTCCTATATTCGGGATGCTATTGATTCTATTTTTCAGCCTTGGCCTATCATCCGTCTTAATTGCAATAGGTATTACTATGGTTAGCGCAAAACATTTGCTGGATAAATATTTTAAGGGCGATCAATCATTTACCTGGCTTCAAATCGCTTCTCCAATATTGGTTACGCTGTTAGGTTTTGTTATCTTATTAAGAGGATTGCATTCTGGCGGTATAATAACAATAAATTTCTTAGGATGAAAAAAATGGCTGGCGCGATACGTTTTAGTGTTTCTCTCTCAGAAGAGCTGCTCAAAAAGTACGATATATTGCTTGATGAAAAAGGTTATTCGAACCGCTCGGAAGGCATCAGAGACCTGATACGCGATTTTCTGGTTCAACAGGAAGTGGAAGAAAACGCTGAAGTGGTTGGCGTTGTTTCTCTGGTATACGATCATCATGTGCGGGAATTGACCGAAAAGCTGATCGAACAACAGCATGGCAGCGAAGCGGAAGTTATTTCAAGTATGCATGTCCATTTGGATCATCATAATTGTCTTGAAGTAATTGTGGCGCGGGGGCAGGGCAAAACTCTGCGCTTTTTCGCTGACCGGTTGATTGGAACCCGCGGCGTCAAGCATGGGCAATTGGTAATAACATCAACCGGCTCGAAATTACCGTAAAAAATTAAATCGATCTTTCCCCAAAAAACCTGTTGACAAGATGTTTAAGAAGGTGCAATATGAACTTATCTAAATCCATAGGGTTGAGGGAGATTGGTATAAGTTCGTATATTATTATCTGTTGTGGATAACTTTTATCATCCATTCTCTACTTATCAAATTCTATCCTCTTACCATAATTCCCTCGAATTAATTGAGTTGCAGTTTTTTGACCTATTTTCATGCATAGAGTAGTTTTCAAAAATGCGTTGACCCGCATTTTTTGAGAACCGCTCTAATAATCCAAAACAGGCAACGGTTTTTGAATGAGGAGATTTGAATTATGGAAGAGAAAGTAGCAATATCCCAACAATCCGCCTCAAAGCGATCAACGGCGAACAGTTCTAAAGGCTGGATGGTGTTCTGGCTGATCTTTTTCATGTTAATCGGATTAGCCGGCACGGGTTATTATTTAGATTTGCGCCTGGCTTCTTTTGAAGAGAAAGTGCTGACTCAAACTACCGAATCCACTTTGATTGCTCTGCAAGAAACGCGCAAAGAGGTTTTGGGAAACCGGCGGGAATCAGCAGCTTTCGCGCAGAAGTTCTCCGATACATTAAAAGACGTTTCAGCGCTTTTGACCCAGACAGTAAATGCCTTTTCAGAGCAGACTCTGCAGTTAACCAAAGCCATTGAGAAAAAAGATAAAAACCAAGCAGAATACTTGCAAACAGCTATGGCGGATATTTCGAAAGAGATGACATCAACTCGCCAGGCGGCCTTAGAGGCTAAAACAAAGACCGACTCAATAGAAAAACAGTTAGTTGCGCTGAGCGGCCAATTGCAGGAGGTATCCGGTGATTTAGCATCGGGATTCACCACACTTACGCAATTGAGTGAGAAAATGAGCCAGGTAGTCGCCGTAAGTTTGGATGAAAAGACCAGGGCGTTGAACGGCCAACTGATGGATTTACGAAATGCATCGCAGCAGAGTTTAGAATCCGTCGAACAAAAATTAATTGACATAGATAATAGCATCCAGGATACTTCATCCCGCGATAGTCTGGCGCGTCATATTGATGCGGCGGTAGATGTTATGAATGCCGGATTTACTGATCAAAGAAATACCGCATCATCCATTCAAAGCAGTATGTCTAACACAGAACAGATAAGCCAAACTGTTTCAGGAATATCTAAACAATTAGAAATACTTGCTGAAGATATGCAGGTAAGTTTTGCTGAAGGAGAAGGTGAACTTGAGGCGCTGCAATCGGATGTCTCTGAAATGAGTTACAATCTCGATGGGCGTATGGATGATCTTCTGGTAGGTTTGGCTGATTCGGGAAACAATGAAAACTCATTGACGCTGGAGAATCTGGCCGGAATAGAAGGCCGCCTGAACTCGCTGTCCGGTAATTTTCAACTTCTCCGGTCTGATTTAGGCAATCAACTCTCCGATGCCATTCGAGCTGCCAACCTATCGAGTCAAGATGTAAAACTTCAGCAAACGGCGGCGCATCTGAAAAATCTTGGGCAAAATATTCAGAACCTTCAGCAAAGTGTCCAAACCAGGATTGAATCAGCGCAAACTAAGGCGTCAAAGTGGATAGACGCACCCGAATCTCAAGAAGCGCGCGACGCTTTTCAAGCAGAAATAATGGAATTCACCAAGTTGATTGAATCAACTTGCAACCAGGTCGAAAATATCCAGAAACAGATTTCCGGTTTAGCGGGTCAACTCGAATTACCGCCTGAGGATTCACCAATCGGCATGATTCCCATCCAGGCGGAAAGTGTTTCTCAATAGGACTAGAGTAGTTTTCATAATGATGATCTGATTGACGATTCGAAAAAGTCAGAAAAGATTGGCTTTTTCGAAGACCAAAGGTGATAATAAGCAAACAAAATTTTGATAATCGCTCTATTGTGTGAACGGCATAAGAACATAGGACGAAAAAGAAGGCCGATCAAATTGATCGGCCTTCTTGCGTATAGATGAATTTAGAAAGATTGCTGAGGTAGATATTATTTATCTTTCTTTTTTCTCTCGGCAACGATCTCTTCAGCTAAGCTGTTAGGAACCGCTTCATAATGTTCGAACTGCATGGAGAAAGAAGCGCGACCAGATGAGATGGTGCGAATTTCTGTTGCATAGCCGAACATTTCCGCCAATGGAACCATAGACTTTATGATATTGCTACTGGTTAAAGTATCCATTCCAGTGATGCGGCCGCGTTTTCCATTCAGGTTTCCATTAACTGGCCCGGCAAATTCGGGCGGGGTTGTTACATGGACGCTCATAACTGGTTCAAGTAATTGAGGTTTACATCTCATGAAGGCCATTTTGAACGCCTGGCTTGCGCAAATACGGAAGGCGCGTTCAGATGAATCGACATCGTGGTATGAACCATCATGCAGAGTGATTTTAATATCCACAACCGGATAATCAGCGAAAACGCCTTTCTTCATAGCGTCGACCATGCCTTTTTCCACGGCTGGAATATATTCGCGCGGGATAGCGCCGCCCACGATTTTATTCTCAAATTCAAACCCGACTCCCGGGGGATTTGGTTCCATCTTAAATTCTATGTGAGCAAAATCTCCCTTGCCGCCGCTCTGTTTGGAATAACGGTGAACCATCTCAAAATCTTGGGTGATGGTTTCACGATATGCGACTTCAGGTCGACCGACAGTGGCTTGAACGCCAAATTCACGTTTTAAGCGGTCGACGATAATTTCAAGATGCAACTCGCCCATGCCGGAAATAATAGTTTCATTATCAACCTCTCCGGATGAAACGATAAAGGTGGGATCTTCTTCAGCCAGACGTCCCAGGCCCATACCCAGTTTGTCGCTATCCGATTTAGTATTCGGTTTAATGCTGACTGAAATAACCGGTGCAGGAAATTCAATGGCTTCCAGTAGAATCGGGTGTTCAATATCACACAATGTGTCGCCGGTTACGGTATCGCTTAATCCGATTGCAACTCCAATATCTCCACAGAAAATAGCATCGCGCTGCTCTTGCTTGTTAGCGTGCATTTGCAGAAGTCGACCAATTCTCTGTTTATTACCCTTGGTTGAATTAAGGACATAACTGCCCGACTTCATTGTACCCGAATAAACGCGGAAATAAATCAATTTACCCATGTGTTTATCGGCAACAACCTTAAAAGCCAGAGCGGCTAAATGAGACTCATCGGATGGTTTACGTACAATTTCTTCATCTTCAGCATTGGTGCCGATAGTGGGAGGCAGATCATTTGGAGCAGGAAGAAAATCGACCACTGCGTCTAATAAGCGCTTAACGCCTTTATTTTTGAAAGCGGTTCCGCAAAGGGTAGGCGTAATTGTTCTCGCTAGAGTGGCGCGGCGGATTCCGTCCATGAGTTCTTCTGTGGTGATTGTTTCTCCGTTACAGAATTTCTCCATCAGGTGATCATCTACTTCACTGACTTTTTCAACCAGGAACTTGAACCATTTGTCCCGTGCGGCTTGATATTCCTCAGGAATGGGCAGATCATGGCGCTTTTCTCCGGTAATATCGTCGTATATATGAGCTACGTTGTAGACCAAATCGATAACGCCGATTAATAACTCATTCTCTATCATAGGAATGATTATTGGAACAGGATTAGCGTTGAGCTGATTGTTCATCGATTCGAGAACCCGATAAAAATCAGCGCCTGCGCGATCCATTTTATTTATGAAAGCAATGACTGGTACATCGTATTTTTCCGCTTGGCGCCAAACGGTTTCACTTTGCGGCTCAACACCAGCAACAGCGCAGAATAGCGCGATTGCTCCATCCAATACCCGGAGCGATCTTTCCACTTCTACGGTAAAATCAACATGACCAGGTGTATCGATGATATTGATTTTGTTATCTTTCCAGAAGCAGGTGGTCGCGGCGGAAGTAATAGTGATGCCGCGCTCGCGTTCTTGTTCCATCCAGTCCATTATCGCTTCGCCGTCATGCACCTCACCGATCTTATGCGATACTCCTGTAAAAAACAAAATTCTCTCGGTTACAGTGGTTTTGCCGGCGTCGATATGCGCCATAATCCCGATATTTCGGACTCTTGATAGTGGAACCTGTCGCTTCATTTTACTTAATCCTCGTCTCTTAATCCTTTTATATTATGTACAATAAATGCCTATGTTAAATACGCATAAATATCTTTCAGGTATAACAAAACATCGTCATACTTCGCACTCTATCCCCAAATTTTGCCCATTTATTACTAATATTTAGAAGGAATCAATCAAAGAAGGATAGCCGAATGCGGAAAAGTTGATTTGGCCTTTTACCCTTGTTCTGATATAAAAATGTATAAGCACAAAAATATATACTTTTCGCGGTTTCTACGAAAAGTTTGTAGTAATAATTGTATTTGTTATATTATACGAGTCAATGGAAAATAGGCAAATAGTTTAAATATTTAACGTTATTAAAATATTTGGAAGTTTAAAGGCTGCTAAATTGTGCACAAAATCGGTAAATCTCTATTGAAATCAACGGTTATATTCAAAACCGCCTCTTGCAGTGATTTTAACTACTAGGTTGATTTAATTTTTTAGAACCGTACTGATCCTCAGGCAAATTCTATTGAACCAATTGCGTCAAGGCCTTCTCTCCTGTATGATTCTCTGCAAATTCCTTCTCACCAGGTATATGTAATTTGTTTTTGGCATGTACTGGAGATTCTGGTTCTACACCATATAAATATGCGACTAAAACAAAGATCAATATTATTATTACTGACCGTAATAATTTTCGGCGCACTGTTTTACAGCGTCGACTTCTCTTCGGCCATTGAAACGGTAAAGCAGGCTAATCCTTTATATTTATTATGTTCTTTTTTTATTATGTGCACTTTCCCGCTTTGGTGCGCAATCCGGTGGAATATTATCGTTAAGAGAATGGGCGCCAAACTGGGGGTCTGGCAAAGTTTCGTCATCATCATGGCCGCCTGGCCGGTGGGCGCAATAACTCCAGCAAAATCAGGTGATCTTATCAAGGTGTTGTTCCTGAAGAATGTTATGCCTTATACCAAAACCACGGGAGTTATTATCGCTGAACGAATGATGGACCTTATCGCGCTGAGCCTATATGGCATGATCGGTGGGATTTTTCTGGGGAATTATTTCTTTAGTTTAATTACCGGCGCGATATTGGCGGGAGTGATTATATTCTTTGTTCTGGCTGCTTCTCCAGCAGTTAATCTTATTCCAGAGAAGTTTCGGGACTTTATATTGGAAATCCTTGAGGCATCGAAACAAATATATCTCCACCTGGGCACCTTCATCGGCTTGCTCTTGATAACGTTGATCAACTGGTTTTGCTCTTTTTTACAGACCTGGTGTTGCTTTAGCGCATTTCATGCTGAGGTGCCTCTGTTTTATATCGCGGCCTCATTACCCATAGCCATTTTTGTTGGTCTTATCCCGGTTACGGTTTCCGGTATGGGTACCAGAGATTCCGCTATGATCTACCTTTTCAGCGGATTCGCCCCTTATGAAACAAACCTGGCGGTGGGGATTTTATACTCGTTATTCGGTTACTGGCTGTTGGCGGTGATGGGGATTCCGTTTATGAGGTCTGCTTTGGGCGGGAGTATAAAAGATATCCAGGGCGACATGATTCGTAACGAGATTTTTAAGCGCCCCGAGTGACATTATTAGTACAAACCTGAAAAATTATATGTGTAGGATTTATCAACTAATTGCAATAAAATATTGCTACATGGATAGCGAAAAATATATCTTAATCGTTTTAAGGAAATGATGCAGAAAAGAATTTTATGGATAGTATGCGCTGAATATTCTCCGGCGCTCTCTTCCCATTTCATTAAAACAATAATTTATTTTGGCTAATAACTCTTTTTTATTAGAAATTATTGGATACAAATATAGGGTAATAAAAAAAATTATAATCACAGATGTTTTTACTTGATGCCGTCATCTATTTTAATTTTAATTTTGCTGTATAATTTTATAACCAAGATGATATGCTTATATGAAATGTTGGTCTTGTTGAATGGAGAACAGATATAGAAAGGAATATAATAACTACTTGAATAAGAAGAAGTTTATTAATTCTGTATTATTTTATGTTTAAGAAATCAACAATTGATATAGTTAATTTTACTTATAATATTTTCTAAAAGTAAAATAAATGAAACATATTCTCATTTTTGGAGATTAATATGATTAAAACAGCCAACCAAAAACTGATCAAATGGGTAAATGAAATCGAAGCCATGTGTAAGCCGGATTCCGTATGCTGGTGCGATGGCACTAAAGAAGAATACGACCGCCTAATGAAATTAATGGTCGACAACGGACAAACTGAAAAATTAAATGAAACCAAGCGCCCTAACAGCTATCATTTCCGTTCAGATCCTTCTGATGTGGCGCGAGTAGAAGACCGGACATATATATCCTGTAAAGATGAAGCCGACGCCGGACCGACTAATAACTGGATGGCGCCTGATGAATTGAAAGCAAAAATGAGGGAATCCTATGATGGATGCATGAAGGGCCGGGTAATGTACGTCATTCCCTTCAGCATGGGTCCTATTGGTTCTCCCATCTCTAAGATTGGCATTGAAATCACCGATAGCGCTTATGTTGTGGTCAATATGCACATGATGACCCGCGTGGGCGACAAAGTTATTGAAACTCTTGGCGAAGATGGTGAATTTATCCCTTGCCTGCATTCCATTGGAGCGCCGCTGGCCGAAGGTCAGAAAGACGTTCCCTGGCCCTGCGCGCCGATTGAAGAGAAATACATATCGCATTTCCCCGATGAGAACCTGATCTGGAGTTATGGTTCCGGTTATGGCGGCAACGCCTTATTGGGTAAGAAATGTCTGGCATTGCGCATCGCTTCGGTTATCGCACGTCGTGAAGGCTGGATGGCTGAACATATGCTGATCCTGCGTTTGACTAATCCTGAGGGCAAGCAGTTCCATATTTGCGCCGCTTTCCCCTCTGCTTGCGGCAAAACCAACATGGCCATGTTGCAGCCGACTATCCCTGGTTGGAAGTGCGAATGCATCGGTGATGATATCGCCTGGATGAAGCAAGGCCCTGATGGCCGTCTTTACGCCATTAATCCTGAAGCGGGTTTCTTCGGCGTTGCGCCGGGAACCAGTTATGATACTAACCCGATGGCGATGGATTCCATCAGAGAAAACGCAATCTTTACCAACTGCGTGGTAACGGATGATAAAGACGTCTGGTGGGAAGAGATGGGCGTTGAATGCAAACACGGCATTGATTGGAAGAACCGTGAGTGGACTCCCGAATCTGGTGAAAAGGGCGCTCATCCCAATGCGCGGTTTACGGCCTTGGCCAGCCAGTGCCCTGTAATTTGTCCTGATTGGGAAAATCCTGCGGGCGTCCCGATTGATATATTAATCTTCGGCGGTCGCAGAACCGGTGTAGTGCCTTTGGTTTCCCAGGCCTTTGATTGGGATCACGGGGTATACATGGGCGCGACGGCTTCATCAGAACCAACCGCCGCCGCTATCGACGTCAAAGCCAAATTGCGCCGCGATCCGTTCGCCATGCTGCCGTTCTGCGGCTACCACATGGGCGACTACTGGCAGCATTGGATGGATATGGGTGACAAACTGGGCGATAAAGCTCCGGCTATCTTCTATGTCAACTGGTTCCGAAAGACCGAAGACGGCCGTTGGTTATGGCCTGGATTCGGCGAGAACAGCCGCGTATTGAAATGGATGTGCGAGCGCATCGAAGGCAAAGCCGATGTGGTTGAGACTCCACTGGGTATGATGCCGGTTGAAGGCGGCATTGATACTGAAGGTCTGGATATTGCGGCGGAAGATATGAAACTGCTGCTCAGCGTTGATAAAGCGGCCATGTTAGCAGAAATTCCTGAAGTTGAAGAATATTTCCTCAAATACGGGGATAAAGTTCCACCAAGAATTACAGCTCAATTGCAGAAATTAAAAGAACGCCTCAGCTAGTATCTTGAATTCTAGTTGATATAAACAATATGAGGGAATCAGATCAGTTGTTGATTTGATTCCCTCTTTTATTTTGTCTTCAAAGTGGATAGTTGGGCAAAGATATGGAGATAAATGAGGGGAACTGATTCAAGGGCAAAAAATACACTGCCCTTGGCGCCCGTCGGCGATTGAGAATTCATTTCTTTTTCTCCTTGAGGCGTTTTTTAATTTTTTTGATCATTTGGGGGGTTAAATCGGCTTCATCTATGGCTCTCATTACCAATGATCCTACGGAGCCGCCGAAGAGGAGGTTGCTGATGTATTCGATTCCGGTGCGTTCGGCCTCTTCTTGATGAATTAGCGCTCTGTAATGGAAGGTGCGGTTTTCCACGTGATGCGTGATGGCGCCTTTTTCTTCCATGACTCCCAGGGTTTTGCGGATGGCGGGGTCGCTGCGTTTGATGTCGCGTTCACGCAGGGTTTCGCGGATTTCGCTGGCGCAGATCGAGGGGTTATCCCAGATAATCTGGATTAAGGTGGTTTCCCATTCTGTTAAAATTGGTTTTTTAGGGCGCGGCATGGTTTGCTCCTTTATATATGCTACTTAAGTAGCAATATAGAGTTAGCAAAGTAATTTGTCAATAGTTTTTTATTATGGGGTGGTTTTGAGATACGGCGGTGATCGCATCAAGGGCTGACCACATGGCGGTCTTGCCCTTGGCGCCCGACCAGAATAAGGCGTTTGAAGATTCGGGCGCCCACGAGGGGCGCACCCTACATGTGGGGAGAGGGATTATTATAGAACCTAGGTTTTTGATTATTCCCCCTCACCCTGGCCCTCTCCCATGTCCCAGGCCTTTACACTCCCGGCGGGAGAGGGGACTTTGTAGGGCGGACTTTTTGGGTGGTTTGGGCGAGATGGGTGTTAGGATTTGTCCATAAATAACTTGAACATATATATTACCCATGCTATAATTACTACATGTATAAAGATGCGGAAATTACTATACAAGAAAAATACATGTTGCTCAAGCCAATATTGGATGAACAATCGCGACGACTTTGGGCGGCGACGGAAGCAAAATCGCTAGGTCATGGCGGGATTTCCGTTGTGTCCAGAGTTACAGGACTATCACGTACAACCATTCACCAGGGGATTAAAAATCTTTTTGAATCGGACTATCTTTCTCCCGAAAAAGTTGGTCGAATACGTTCTTCTGGAGGGGGTCGAAAACCAATTACTGAAACCGACTCAACGGTATTGAATGACCTTGAACAATTAGTAGAGCCATCAACACGTGGCGACCCCGAGTCCCCGCTACGTTGGACATGTAAAAGTGTTCGCCAACTTGCGGCGGCCCTGCAAGAGCAAGGTCATGCAATTGAACGCCAAAAAGTTGCACATCTTCTGGCTGAATTAGGCTACAGTTTACAAGCGAACAACAAGACGAAAGAGGGAAAACAACATCCTGATCGAGACGCACAATTCCATTTTATTTGTGCGCGAGTTGCTCAGTTGCAGCGTCGAAAGCAACCTGTTATTTCTGTGGATACCAAGAAAAAAGAACTCGTCGGAGACTTCATAAACAAAGGGCGTGAATGGTGTCCAAAGGGTAAGCCTGAATCGGTTCGCGTGTATGATTTTGTAGATAAAGAAAAAGGCAAAGTAAATCCCTATGGCGTCTATGACCAAACGGCAGATAAAGGTTGGGTGAGCGTCGGCACGGATCACGATACAGCTGAATTTGCAGTCGAAACGATTCGCCGTTGGTGGAATAAAATGGGCAGGAATGCTTATCCAAAAGCAAAAGAACTTTTGATAACAGCCGATTGTGGAGGGAGCAATGGCTACCGTGTTCGTTTGTGGAAAATCGCCTTGCAGAATTTATCGACTGAAACGGGCTTAAAAATATCCGTGTGTCATTTCCCTCCAGGAACCAGCAAATGGAATAAGATTGAACACCGCATGTTTTCTCACATAAGTATGAATTGGAGAGGAAAACCTTTGATTAGCCATGAGGTAATTGTAAATCTCATTGGTAGCACGACTACAAAAAACGGTTTAAATATTATGGTCGAACTTGATACTAATAAATACGAAAAAGGTATTAAAATTACGGATGAAGAACTACAAAATATAAATTTATTCACAAATGATTTTCATGGGGAATGGAACTATTATATAACCCCTAAATGTTCAACTTAATTATGGACAATTCCTTAAATTCGGGCGCCCACAAGGGGCGCGCCCTACCTTTTGCTTTAGAAATCGGGGTTGTTTAGGTGTCTGCGGACTATGGCGCTCCAGAGGACGTAGCCTTCGTGGTTAAGGTGCAGGTTGTCTTTTTCGAATAATTCTGGCCGGGGCTTCCCATCGTTGCCAGTCATTGGTGCGTCTACATCCAGATATTGCAGTCTTTTATCTTTTTGGGTGAACTTACGTATTAACTCATTGGTTTGGCGTAACTTATCTATTACAGGCCAGCGGCTCATACTGGGTTTGATGCAGATATAGAGGATTCTGGTTTTGGGCAGCTTGTCATGCACTATTTTGACGAAATCCTTATAATCTGTAAAAATGGTTTCCGGCGTCTTGCCGTTATTGATGTCATTATCGCCCTCATATAGGACGATTATTTTGGGATTATATGGAAAAACAATGCGATCAGCATAATAGACCGGATCTTCCATTTGAGATCCGCCGAAACCGCGATTAATGGTTTTCAGGTCGGGGAAGTATTTGTTCAAATCCCACTTACGGATGCTGGAACTGCCGAGGAATAAAATTGAACCTTTTGGGGGGAACGCTTTTTGATCTTGTTTCTCGAAGGCTTGAATGTCTTTCTCCCAGCGGGCCGGGTCAAATTCCTTTTTCTCTGTTGCCTGAAGATGAAAAGCGGCGGCAAGCAAAAGTAGAACGAGAGCTGCCAGGGTGAATGAAAAACGAGTTGTTGAAGTTTTCACAAGAAAATCCTTTGTGTGATATGGTTCTTTAGATTGATGTTTGGATAAGTGATTTTATATGGTTTATCTGTTTTATGAAATGTGGAGCAAGCGAAGAAATCGTTTCAAAGAATTTGCGGTATTTCTCGATGCGCAGCTCAACTTGATGTGGTTTTTCCTTGAATAGGAAAGAGTAGACAGCGGAAAACATGGCCTGCTCTATTGCGATTTTGATATCTTCGGATTGATATATCTGCGAAAAGCAGGATTCCATTTCAATCCATTCGGCGCAATTACGAAGATTGGCGCCTTCTGAAATTCCGGGTAATAGAGATGCGGTAAGCGCTTGTCCATGCTGAGCTGTCTGGATGGCGGAATCAAGGTTGTTGAGGATGCGCTCAATATCAACCAGTAATCTTGCCGTATTACGCTCGAAAGACGGGAGTGATTGCAGATCATCGGCAATATTATCAGCGTATTGTTTATATTTGGATAATACTTCTTGCAGAGATGCAACTTCGGCGCCGGGTATGCGTGCGCCGCCTTCTGTTGCATCGATGATTTTGGCGGAAGTTTCGGAGATGGCATCCGCGAACTGGTTGATGTACAGCGCCATCACTTTAGATGTCGGTACAACCTCATGGTGGGTTCCGGCAACCCAGGCGATGGATTCATTCATAGTTTGCGAGCCGTGACGGGGACCGAGGAGTGCGGTATTGGTATTATTCTCAATAGAAGAATGCTTTCTATGAAGCGCGGATCCGGCGGTATGGGTTGCGCCGCCGTCCTGGTTGAAGGCTAGATCCAGCCCGATGAAAATTATGGGATCGGCGCCCATTTCACGCGCCAGGAAAAACGCGGTATGGCCGACGGAACTGCCTTTGGGTAGAAATCCGAACGGTCCGGCGGATATCTCAAGCCAACGGGCTAGGATGGTTTTTTCCAAATTGAGGAAGCGCCGAGGTCCTGTCCACTGAGAGGGTATAGCGTGATAAACCTCTGGATCGAAGGCCAGAATTGTTTCGGGTGAGGGCGTGAGGCCATCGAAATGTTTCAGGTTCAGTTCGGTTGGATCGGTCGAAACGACTATATGCGGTTCGATGCCGTGGTTCTGTAATGTGCGGTAGGCGGTATCAACCGCGATTAAGAGAAAATTCTTTTCGATGCCTTTTAAGAGATGAACGTTTTTATCGAGCGAGGGTCCGGCAGCGATGACGATAGCCGGTTTTCCTTTGAATTTGCCTCGAAGGCTGTTAATTCCGGATGACGCCACTATTGATGGGATGTTGTTCCACATGTTTTGTTGAATCTTGGTCCCCTGGGCGCTGGTGAATTCGAATTCGGTTTTTCTTAGATGGAGACGATGTTCCAGATCATTTAATGCGGATTGATAATAATCCAGATGGCAGATCAGCGAGGGAGGATGAGGCAACTTTTCAAGGGTGCAACTAAGAATAAGCGGAGTGAGTTTATCTACCATGTTCACCCAATTGCTCATCTGGCCGCCAACGTGTATATGGACGCGCGGGTCGGCCAGGATATCATCCAAGCGGGTGATATGAAGCGCCATGCGGAAGATGGAGGGGTCTTTTTCGATGACGATTATATCAAAAAAATCATCTCTACAATGATCCCAAAGGGTGCGCAGGGTATAACCTAATCCGATGCCGACCAATAGGGGAAGAATAATTTTACTGCGATCAATGGAGTTGATTTCGCGTTCCACCTCTTTGAGGGGATCGTACCGGCTGTGCCATAGAACCGGCTTTCCGTCTGTGGAGATGTATTGCAGTGTTATAACTCCGCTTTTGGCATTGTCTATGGAGTATCGATCAGGATCGATATTGGTTGATTCAATCAATGATGCGAGTTCGGGATTGGAAGATTGAAGAGATTGCAAATTTTTTTGATATATATTCATTAATAGTTATCCATAACTTAATTACACAATTTATACTGAGTGGTTTGATCAAGGGCTGCCGGCAATGCAGTCTTGCCTTTGTCAGCCATCCTGGCTAAACCGGCTTTTGACCCCAGACCAGCGCGGCTCCGCCTAGGATGCGCGGTCGGTAAGTGAAGCTGGTTTTTGTAAAACCGCAACGTTGCATTTTCAGGCATAGTACATTGGGTGAATCAAAGGCTTCCGCCGATGAAGTCAGATAGGCGTACATATCTTTTGATCCGATGAGTCGTCCCATCATAGGAACAATATAGCGCATGTAAAAGCGATATAGCGGCATAAGCGCTTGCCATTCGGTTTCAGCAGTGTCGAGGCTGACAAATTTGGCGCCAGGGCGCAGCACCCGCTTGACCTCGTGTAGTACGGTTTCTATGGAGGTCACGTTTCTCAGCCCGAAGCCGACCAGGGCGCCATCAAAACTATTATCGGCAAAAGGCAGCAAACCTGCATCCGCGCAGATCCAATTAATGATTATATCATGCGCCTTGGCTTCTGAACGGAGTCGCCCCGTTTGCATCATTTGCGGAGCGAAATCGAGGGCGACGGTTAAACCATCAAGAGTCGTTATTTTAGACGCTCTCTTGGCGAGGTCGCCAGTGCCGGAGCAGAGGTCGAGGACATTCATTCCCGGTTGCAGACCGAGTATTGCGGTTGCTTCATTTTTCCAGGATCGGTGCATTCCGGCGGTCATCAGATCGTTGAGCCGGTCGTAATGGCGTGATATTGCATTGAAGCCATTGCGGACGAATTGCGCTTTTGAATCAGGATCGGGTAAAGGGTTCTTGATGTGCAGCATACGGATTCCTAGATCTTTGATAGATGTGTTCTCACCCTAGTCCTCCCGTGGTGCTGATCTTTACCCACAAATATTAATAATATTTTATGAGTTGAGGATTAGAGAATACTGGGTGGCAAGGGTAGTGTATTTTCTACCCTTGATTGAGTTTACCTCATTTATTTCCATATTTTCTATCAACAATCCACGTTGAAGGTAGAATAAAATTCAATTTTTTGTGCTTGTAATTGGATTATAAAGAATCAAGAGTCATTTTGTTTTTCCAAGGTTTCCAGTCAAGGGCAGAAAGGACGCTGCCCTTGGCACCCTTATTGATCTATTCATAGCAATGAATTCTGACAAAACTTGTAGGTAAAGATCAGCCCGTTGGGAGAGGGATTTAGTTACTATAGCGTTTTGTATAAGTATATCAAAAGCGGAGCAAGTCAACGACCTGCTCCGCTCTAATTTTTTATGCTATAGGTGATGCTATCGGTTTTGAACTCTTCCAGATTAGTTTAAGGGTTTTATCCAGGCGTTTTTGAAACTTGGGTAATCGCCATGATCCTGGATGAATATTTTGCCAGTAGGAGCTTCTTTGCCGCCATACAAACCGCCCGGGGTGCAATGGCGTAATTCGATGTCATCGTGGATAACCTTGCCATTATGCTTAACGGTAAGCCTGGCGTTTTTGATTTTTTTGCCGTCGGCGTCAAATTTGGGAGCGGTGAATTCGATGTCGTAGGTCTGCCATTCTTCTGGCGGGAGGCAGGCATTTAGAAGAGGAACAGCCTGTTGGTAGATGCCGCCGCAGTGGTTATCTCTGGTTGGATCGGTGAAGTTATCTAAAATCTGAACTTCATAACGGCCCTGCACGTAAAACCCGGAATTTCCACGAGCCTGGCCACGGGCGTCTGGCATATAGGGCGTTTTAAATTCTAAATGCATAAAAAAGCTTCCAAATTCTTCTTTAGAAATAATGGAACTGCCTTTCATGCGGATAGAACCGTCAGACATCACATCCCAGTGAGGTTGAATTTCCCAATTATCAAAAAATAATTCTTTCTGTTTCGCATACAATGCTTTTTGTTCTTCTGGATTCTGACCTTGATCCATCATTAAGACTAGAGCGTCGGCAGGCGGTTTCATGCCGAGGGTAGGAGACTTTAAATAAACCCGAGTCATTTTGAATGATGCGATGGAATCGCCGCTTTTGCTTTTAAGGGTTCCGGTGAAAACTCCTTTAATAACTTCCGCATTCAGGGTGTAAACACCGCCTCGTTTATCGCTAAGTTGGATGTCGCCGAGGAACGTAGTTTTACTATTAAGTGTTTTTCCTTTGATGATGGCTTGTTGTTCTTGTTCGTCTTTTTCTGCTACATAGAAGTATGCCCGGTAATCAGAGCGGCTTTCTCCAACAATTTGCGCCCGAAGGGTGCAGTTTTGCCAACTCTCGCTAGTGAATTCTCCCTGCCAGTTTCCCATAACCGGCTGAGCCGAGGCAATACCGGTAACCAGCGTAAACGCTAATAGCCATAATCCTGTCATTCGCTTCATTTCATTACTCCTTAAAAAAAGATTGATATGCATCAAAATTTATATCTATAAATAATTCTATTTCTCATAGATTACAGGAGGGATAGATGAAGCAAAAGGCCTGAATAATACTGAAAACGGTTGTTGTTGATGAAATATCCAATTCAAGTTATTTTAATTCTGGTGAATAATAGACATCAATTTCATGAAAATCTGCTGAATAATGTTGAATATTTGCCGGGAATTATTGGATTATTATTATCAATCCTCTCATAGCCTCTCCCAAGATTGGGAGAGGAATCCAGTGAGACATTTTTTATGTAGTTGAATCCAGATGAGATAGAGAATCCAGCGCGGATATATCCAAGCGAAATTCTCCTGTTTGGCCTTGCATGTTCAATGGGAAAGTTGGTCTGTCGATGCGGAAATAATCAAAATACGGAGTGGAAGATTCGGCGCCGGATGTCAGGTGTAAACGGGTGCGGATAATTTCATGGGCGTAGGTGATCTCGTGTATTTTTATGCGGAAGATTTGCCGCCGGGGAAATACGGGAAGGTATTGAATATTGAATTGAACGGTATTTCCAGTAGAGACAGAAACATTGTCACCGGCGAAATCGACATAATGTTCGTAATGGGGCATAGACATTTGTTGTTCTATGGCGCGGCGCAGAGCGGAGTATGCATCTAAGCTGGCAATAGAACGGACATAAATGCGCGTTCTGTTTTTTAAGGATGCATTTAAACATGAGGGGATTTCTATCAATTGGTCATAGGCGCCGCCACCATAAACTCCGCCATAGAGTTCGATATATGGGTAGGCGTCTTTGGCGGTTTCACGGATATTAATAGTATCTTGATCTTTTTGCAGGGTTATTTGATGGTCGGGATATAGTTTTTGGGGGCGAAAGGAAATTTGACCTTCTTCTGAAATGTCCCAATACCAGTTTCCTGCCAATTTCGCCAATAGATCAATGACTGAAAAAAGGTTTTCGCCGGAGAATTCCATTCGGCTGAAGCGGGTGATATGGTTGAATGAGTCTATCCTGCTTAGTTCGCTGGAAGATAATAAACTATCAAGCATTTCGGTAACCGTCATGTTTTCGAATCCATTATAAATCAGGCGGTTATATTCAAGTGCGGGATTATTTTGGGCGTAGAAAGAGATATAGTCGTCGATGGAGTCTATGCGCCGCTCCTGGATGCGGCCTCGAAAACGGCGTTGCCCATTTAAGTAAATCTCGATAATGGTTCCCAGTTGGGCGTTAATATGCAGGTCTTCGTTGAATAATTCGAGCCAACAGCGCCGGGACATGGCGCCGAAGCCAGATTTCACTATAAATTTTCTTGGTTTTGTGGTGGAAGCGTAGGGTTGGTCATTGTTATCTAAAAATAAAATATTTATGTCTTGATTAGTGGACATACTTTTTCTCCCTATTGAGCGCATAATTTTTGACAGGCGTTTCTACTAATAGGGGAAAAGAGGGGGATTAGATGTAACTAAAATGTCTATTTCTATAAAAACAGCGTTTTAAAATGAAATGGAAGATTGCTCTAAAACAATCTTCCTCTTTCGTAACTTTTTGAAATTAAAAGCCTTATTGATTAACGACCTTTGTTTGGTCGGTTCCCGTGCTGGGCTTTTTTTGATCTCCAGCGTAGTTTGTGAGCTTTCTTATTCTTGCCTTTTGCCATTATCTTCCTCCTAAAGCGCATCTCAGAAAAACACGCAAGTATATCAATAATTAAGATTTGGTTAATATAATAGCCTCAAACACGATTTTTCCAAGATGTTTGGATTATTGGATTAATGGGGAATTGAATAAATAGGATGATTATTGGATATGGAAGTTGTGGCTCGCAGTATGACGAGTCGGAAAAAAGTGGATGAAAGACGAAACTCAAACTGTATCTTGTATACAAGTATCATGAATTTCCACTAAATATTGTGGTTTTATAAGCAGTTTTTGACTTTTTACCGTTTCGTCATAGTAGATGTAAATCAGGAGAAATATAATTAATAGTATTTTCTTTTCAAATAATGATCTCTTCCAGTTCTCAAGAAATTGTTTTTTTGGTAATAATATTTAGAGAAATGTATTTATTTCGGTTGCTTTGATTTAATAAGATAAACATGGCGGCTGAATATTTTCTTTATTTTGTGTTATTTTTAATTTGTTGATCTGGGACGAGAAAAAATGCGGCGAGGACTGAATCTATCTAAGCATAGTTATAGCAGCGGTTTGCTCCAAATATTATCAGGGAAATCTGGTATATCCATGCCTCTGAAATCCCTGTTAATACTATCATCAGCTCTATTTGGATTGTTCTTGCTTACTTCATGCACAACCACCAAAAGTTCAATAACAGAAATTAATCAAGATTTCGGTTCTATCTCAAATCGAATGATTGTCTATCAGGAGAATCAATCTCAAGCGCGGGAACGGCAACAGAAGGCGCTAATGCAGATTCGTGATATGATAGAGCAGGCAAATCCCGGAATTAAAACACGAGAAATGGTTTTTAATTCTCCCAGTGATATTTCAGAAGAAAAAAATACAGCATCTGTTGCTGTAGAACCAAAATATGTTACTGAAAATATTGAATCATCCGGGATAGATGCAAACCAGCAGGAATCAGTCACCCTATTTAAGAAAGCCTGTGAGAAATATAACAATAAACAATTCGAATTAGCCGCAGAAGATTTTATATTTGCTTATTCATACGCGCATGATGTAAAACTGAAAGCCATAAGCCTTTATTGGGCCGGTGAGTGCCATTATCAAAATCGCGAATGGCAAAAAGCAATACAATGCTTTTCCCGGTTTGAGAACGCATACCCCGATCACTCAATGGCGCCAAAAGCAATCTTGCAAAAAGGCTGCGCCTATATAAATAGTGGAAAGATAACCGAGGGTAAAGAAGCGCTCTTTATTCTTTTAGAAAATCATCCACTCTCCCAAGAAGCCCCCATGGCGCGGGAACGTCTGCGTGAACTGGGCGTGTTATAAATAACCTGCGTGAGAACTAGAGCGATTCTCAATATATCATGCGTTAATGCGATTGTTAAAAGTCCCCAAAAGATGGGACTTTTAACAAATCCAAAGTTTTCAATACGAATATATTTTTGTTAACCGCTATAGCCCTTAGCTGCGCTTTTGTTGTAGCATAATGGATACGTATGAAAAAATTTTCCTGATGAGGTCGCTATGCAGACAGATATAACAATCCAAAAAGTTAGAATCGAATATGAAGATCACGCTTACCGGTCTCCATTAAAATTCGGGGGAATCATCACCGATAAAGTTACTTTATTGAACGTTTACGTTCGAGTGAAGGATCGTAACGGGCGGGAGATGGAAGGCTTCGGTTCTATGCCTTTGGGCAATGTGTGGTCGTTTCCCAGCCGGAAGCATAGTTATGATGAAACCCTGGCGGCCATGAAAGCGTTGGCTGCGGAAATCCGGGATATTACGGAAAGTTATGATGATTATGATCATCCCGTGGGTATAAATGCGGTTTTGGAGCCTCTATACCGGCAGGCGCTGCCAAAAGTTAAGGCGGGATGCGGGTTGGAAGAGTCCATCCCGGTGTTGTGTATGCTGGTCGTAGCCAGTCCATTTGACGCAGCGATTCATGATGCGTTTGGTAAATTACAGGGATTGCACTGCTATTACACTTATGGCCGTGAATATATGAATCATGATTTGTCTCATTATTTGAACGCAGAGTTTGCGGGTGAATATCTGGATCAGTATGTTACTCTTGAGCCGAAACCTAGTATGCCGTTGTATCACCTGATTGGCGCCGTTGATCCATTGCTGGAAGAAGATATTGAAAAACGTTTGAATGATGGAATGCCGGAAACGCTGCCCGAGTGGATAGCTGCTGATGAACTGACTCACCTGAAGATTAAACTGAATGGCGACAATATAGATTGGGATGTTGAGCGGGTATCACGCATAGATAAAATTACCGAAGAAGCGCAGCAAAAACGGGGGAATGACCAGTGGTGTTATTCGCTTGATTTTAATGAGCGCTGCGCCAGCGTTGAGTATCTGCTGGACTTTCTGAAACGGGTTGCGGAAAAAGCGCCCCGCGCCATGGATCGCGTACAATATATCGAACAACCAACAGCGCGTGATTTGAAGGCATTTCCCGATAATAAAATGCATCGCGCGGCGGAGATAAAACCAGTGGTAATCGACGAATCTTTGGTGGATTTTGAAAGTCTGCTGCTATCGCGTGAACTGGGTTACACCGGAGTGGCGCTCAAGGCGTGTAAAGGGCAGAGCCAGGCTCTTTTGATGGGTGCTGCGGCGCAGAAATACGGGCTGTTTCTCTGCGTGCAGGATTTAACCTGTCCTGGTGCGTCATTTCTTCATTCAGCGGGTCTGGCGTCGCATATACCAACTATCGCCGCCATTGAGGGTAATGGGCGTCAATATTGTCCTATCGCTAATCAGGGCTGGCAGGATCGTTTTCCCGGTTCGTTCAAACCCAAAAATGGCAACATTCAAACGGGCTGCTTAAATGGCGTTGGTTTGGGAATCGTTCCTATTGCTGAGGGCTGAGGCTGTTGGCTGGTAAGATACAAAAACATGCTTGCTTAATAATATTAAGACTCAAATTCTCCTCCCAAGTTTGGGGGGAGTTAGAGAGGGGTTGCGCTTTGACGGATCAACCCCCACCTGAATGACCGGGCACATAGTTTACACTTTAGACCGGGCACATGGTTTACACTTTTGTCTCGCAAATTATGGCAACTTATCTGTTTTTTTAAAGAGATAATCCGTTTTCAGGTATATCAACGTATTCTGAATTGCTTACTTGCTAGAACTGTTTTTTTACTTCTTTTTCTACAGATTATTTCGAGCTATCCGATAGTTATTATCACCAGGAGAAACGGAGACAGGCTCTGCTGGAGAGCAACCTGTCAAGGGATATCCTGGTGCACGGGCGACGGATAGTCGCTAAAGGGACGGATTTAGAACCGTCCCTTTGCTTTTTTTTGCATACTATCTGGAGTTTGTGCTAATGCCTAAAAAAACTCCGGGGGTACGGGGGCGGCGCCCCCGATATTGCCACCTTTTTTTTCACCCGTGCGCTCTTTGATTTTCTCGAAAAAGAGACGATCTGGATTCAATCTCAGGAAAATTAATACCTGAATTATTCATCATCTTGATACTTCCCTAGCTCATTTTTTACCTGGGACATACTGCCGGGTGACTGATTGCTTTTGGATGATTGATGCGTCTCAAAGACAATTCACGCACCACCTCACCTTTTGACATATTCAACCAACCGAGAATCACGTTACCCAAACTAATGCGCCAATTATTCTATTCCAATTCCTCTAGTCCCACCAATTCACCTCCCAAAGCTTCCCCCAAATACCAATGCTTGCTTCGCCAACTGATTTCACCATGGGTTTTCACTTGGCGCACCTGCATGGTCTCTGGATACTCCCAATTCGGCGCTTTACCTGAATAGACGCGCGGCGAGGGTTGATACAACTGCGCGGGAGGTCGTTGTCCCAAACTCTCATGAGGCCGCTCTTCGTTGTACACTTTTTGAAATTGATCAAAACGTTTTTGTTGTTCACGCAGCGTTGGCGCTGGTGGAGAAATGGCCTCTGCTTTCAAGGTCCGGTGAATTCGCTCATGACGGCCATTTTGTTGAGGCCGACCCGGCTGGATTCGTTCTGGATAAATTCTCAGTTTTATCCACCACACGGATAATTTGGTTAACCCTCCGATTCCGGTCGACGCAAAGGGCGCCCCGTTATCCGTTCGAATGACTTCTGGTAAACCATACTCGCGAAAAATCTGCTCGAAAATTACGCGTACCAATGCGCCATTGGTTTCTTGCATGCCTTGGCAGCAGAGTAAATAGCGGCTAGCCCCTTCCGATACGGTTAAAGGGAAACATCGATGTTCGTCTCCCGTTAGAAAATCTCCTTTGAAATCCGCGCACCATACGCGGTTCACTTGGTCGAATTCGGTTAACGCTTCACCACTTGGTTTGGCGCGATCTTTTTGCTTGCGGCTGACAATCAGATTTTTGCGTTTTAGTATCTCGCCAATCGTACTGATTGCCGGCCAGTGCTTCGTCGCATCCTTTTTTTTCAGTTCCACCCGTAATTTTTTAGGACCGTAGTGCGGAAACTTTTTTCGCATAGCCTTCACTTCTTTTTCGGTCTCTTTAGAAACGGCTAGTGCTTGGGTATGGGGCGCCCGGGATCGCTCCTCCAATCCACCAGGACCGTCTTCCTGATAGCGCTTGATCCATTTATATCCGGTTGGTCTACTAATGCCATATGCTTGGCATAAGGCGCTTAGTGTGTCTTCTTTGCGGAGGACATCCGCAATAAATTTCATTCTTGCATCCATGGCACTGTTTTCCTTCCAAGTCATCGAACCGACTCCTTTCTTCTGGTCGGTTCTTAGTATCGACTTGTGTAAACCATGTGCCCGGTTTATTCTGTAAAGGATGTGCCCGGTTCATACACACCTAACCTCCCCCAGGCTTGGGGGAGGAATAATAGGCTGAACAATTACAAGATATTTTTATGTGCGGATCGATATTTGACAATAATCTTAATTCATTAGCGGCGATTTATCCTGAACAGGCGGAGCAGCTGCGATGCGCTATTGCGGAATCTGTATCAGTATCCTCTCTGGATTCTAAAGAAACTATAGAACAATACGCTGAAGATGAAATTAAACGCTGCTGGAATGCTGCGGTTGAACTGCATGTGGTTGACCGGTTCACCAGCGGCGTTTTGGCCCGTCGGCTCTTTGATCATATCCAATTGGAGAGTTTAAGGCATGAATGCAATGGCCGACTGCTCTTGATTGAAGACCGGCTAGATGCAGTGCGAACAGCATTTGAGCAAGAAGACTGGCGTATGATTATTGAGTCTGAGCGCTGCATAATAGTTTTTGGCCAATGTCTGAATGATGACTTGAAAAAATTGTTGCATAGATATCCAGGTATTGCTGACGCCGATCTGATTGTTTATTCGGGTGATACGCAAGATCAAAAAGAGCGCCGGGATATTATTGAAAAGTTTTTCTCGCATTACCGGGAACGACTTGATCAATACATGCAAAAGATGCTGGCGCGTCATGCAAAAACTCCCCGACCGCCTTATGCGCAGGCCATTCGTTTTTTTGAAGCCGGGCATAATTATTTGCAAGACGCCAGCGTGCAGGCTTTTCGCCGGTTGGGTTATAACGCAGACCGTTTGCAGTGGAAGAATCCACTTTATCGTTTTGTCCGGTCAACAGCGTGGATTGAGGAATACAATAAACATCCATTTGATACGGCGTTCTTTTTGAATTCGACGCCGGGTAAGTTCAGTTCTCATAAGACGCTGGCGGAGGCGCCATGTAGAAAAATTTCCTGGTTCGTCGATAATCCACGGCGCTATGCTTTTGATAAAGCAGATTTTGATGGATGTGACGTGATCGGCGTGTTTGATAAAACATATATTCCATTTCTAGAAGAACGTTGCAATGCGGAAATTCTGGAAGTGCGCACCGGTTATGGAATTGATCCATCGCTGTCCCGGCGCAATGATGAATTCTCGGATATTGATATGGCTTTCGTGGGGGAGTTGGGATCAAGTAGTTTTTCTGTTTTGGAAAAGGGATTCGCTCAATTAGATTCCGCCTTGGTGGATTCAGTTAATGAAATATTGAAGAACATGGATATCTTAAATCCACTGAATCTGGCGCCAATGGCGGCGGAGGTTTTTGGCCGTCATGGGTGGACATATCGAGGACCATTAGTGGAATTGCTAGAAAATAAAGCAGCTGCGTTACGCCGCCGAATATATCTTGATGCTTTGCCTGATTTGGGATTGGTGGTTTTTGGCGGCGAGGAATGGAAAAACGATCCGGCTG
The DNA here is from genome assembly GCA_963662285.2 of bacterium. Taxonomy (GTDB): domain Bacteria; phylum Hinthialibacterota; class Hinthialibacteria; order Hinthialibacterales; family Hinthialibacteraceae. The sequence continues at coordinate 74,337 of CAXXMV010000002.1, read as the reverse complement.
CGGGTCGGCTTCGGGGCTGTTATGGTGGAAAGCGAATCAATTACTATACTGAACTACCGTCTCTGTATGCTTCGGTAAAAATAAATATTAATATATTTCATGTTCAATGCGTGACGGCGCCGAATCCACGGGTGTATGACGTACTGGCCAGTGGTGGATTTTTGATGACCACTGACGCTCCGGGTCTGGCTGACGAATTTGAGCCGGGCAAGGATTTCGTAGTCTTCCGTACGCCGGAAGAATTGGTTGATCTGGCGAATTATTATCTCGAACATCCGAAAAAAAGAGAAGAAATAGCTATGCACGGAAGAAGAAGTGCGCTTGCGTCTTGCGGCTACCATGATAGAATGCAGCACTTCTTGACATCAAAAACCCAATCAACAGGAGAGGGATATGTCTATCTTTGTGGATAAAAAAACACGCGTTCTGGTTCAAGGCATAACCGGACAAGAGGGTACTTTTCATACTGAGCAATGTATTCAATATGGAACTAATGTGGTCGGGGGAGTAACCCCTGGAAAAGGGGGGACCAAGCATCTCAATATTCCAATATTCGATACTATGGCGGAAGCTAAGGAAGTTACCAATGCGAATGCTACAGTGATTTTCGTGCCTCCTCCATTCGCCGCCGACGCTATTATGGAAGCCGCTGATGCTGGTATCGAATTGATTGTATGCATCACTGAAGGCATACCCACTTTGGACATGGTTAAAGTTAAGGAATTGCTTAGAACGAAAAATTCCCGTTTGATCGGACCTAATTGCCCTGGCGTGATTTCCCCTGGCAAATGCAAACTGGGCATTATGCCCGGATTCGTTCATTTGGAGGGCTGCGTTGGCGTCGTGTCGCGTAGCGGGACGTTGACCTATGAAGCGGTTCAACAGATCACTGACGCTAAATTGGGGCAATCCACCTGCATCGGCATCGGCGGCGATCCAATTATTGGAACGACTTTCGTCGATTGCTTAAAAGCCTTTAATGATGATGATCAAACCAAAGGCGTAGTGCTGATTGGAGAGATTGGCGGCAATGCGGAAGAAGACGCCGCTGAATATATCAAAGCGGAATTCAAAAAACCGGTGGTTGCTTTCATCGCCGGTAAAACCGCTCCTCCAGGGAAGCGCATGGGCCATGCCGGCGCCATCATCGCCGGAGGCAAAGGAACCGCCGTAGAAAAAGAAACCGCTTTGCAAGAAGCCGGGGTCAGCGTTTGCGAGAGTCCAGCGGAAATCGGCGAGCGTATGGTGGAAGCATTAAAATAGAAGTTCATATTGTTAATATATTAAAAAAAAGGCGCTTTCGAGGCGCCTTTTTTTATGTTTGTACGCGAAGCGGGCGAACCGGCTATGTAGAAATTTTAATGCCAAACTTTCCCCCGGCATTTTTTAATTCTTCTCTTGACATTTGCTACATATCTGTAACAATTGTTACAGTTATTCCTATGATGGAGGTGAAAGCGATGGTACGGCGTTCCTCAGATCCACTGTCAGACAGTGAGTGGCAGGTCATGAAGATTGTCTGGAATTTTAAGTCCTGCGCAGTTCGTGATGTTTACGGTGAATTATCCAAAGAGTTTGATTGGAACCAGAATACAGTACGCGCGTTTTTGAACCGGCTGGTTGATAAGGGTTTTGTGAAAACCAAGCAAGTCGGGAATTGCCTGGTGTATCGCCCCGCACGACCTTTTATACGGTCTATCTGTAATGCGGCTGACGATTTATTGGATAAAACGTTGGCGGGGAAAGCTGGTCCGCTGCTCTCTTACATGGTCAAGAATAGCGAACTTTCGCAAGATGAAATTAATGAGTTACGCGTTTTGCTGGATCAACGGGCGAAGGAGGATGAATCATGAATCTAGCCGATACAATCAATCAATGGTCTTTGGATTGGTTCGAGTTTATGCAATATCGAGTACTTGATTCCATTCTCGTTTTGTTGCTTATCGGAGGCTTGTGGTTATTGGTCAGGAAAAAAGTTTCGCCGCAACTGGGCTATGTCTTGTTTCTTCTCATTCTCTTCAAATTGATAATTCCAAGCCCGATTTCAATATCCACGACGTTTCCCTCTTTTCCTGTGAGGCAGGAGGCGGCTTTTATACCTACCAGCGTAGAGAATGATATCACTCAAAAAAAAGATATCGCACAAGAGACCGCGTCTTCAGCGGCTGGCCAGGAAAATATTTCCTCGATTACCAGTCAGAAACAGGATGAGGCATTATCGGGCGTTACTCTTTCTAGCATAGTAAGTAAGCCCACTATCGCCAAATCATCATTTACCTCGGCAAGTTGGTTGATGATTACCTGGGGAATTATCGTATCGTTATTGCTGTTTCGGTTTTTAGGATTTCAGTGGATGATACATCGAAAATTACGAAATGCGCAGCATATTGATTCTAACTCAATACCGGTTGATTTAATTCAATTACAGAAAAAATCAAAAACCAATCGGCGGATTGTATGGCTACAGTGCTCCTGGACCAAAACTCCTGTCGTGTGGGGATTTCTTAAACCAAGGATTATCGTACCTGCTGAACTATTCAGGGATTTCAGGATAAAACAGATCGAATGGATTTTATTGCATGAACTCGCTCACGTCCGCAGGTTTGACAATATCGCGAGCATGTTTCAGGGGGTTATACAGATATTGTTTTTCTTTCACCCCGGTGTGTGGCTGGCCAATCGTATGATTGATCAACAAAGGGAATACGCCTGCGATGATATGGCGCTGTCTGTTTGCGACGCTCCCCGCGTTGAATGTGGAGAAGGCCTTTTAAGCATAGCCAAGCAGGTCAACGGAGCGCCGTCCTACATGATGGCTCATTCCGGATTTTCAAACAAAGGATCGTTGGTAAGGAGAAGAATGATGAGAATACTTGATATGGACAGAAAATTAAACGCAAGACTTTCTATCACTATGACCATCGTTTTGTTATTCGTGGCTTGTTTGGTGCTGCCGACGGTTAGGGCTGGAGAAAAGAATGAATCAATTCCAACCATAACTGGTCAAGATAATAAACAAGCGATAACTTTGCGTAAAATCAACCAATATCGTGATATCAAATACAACTACAGTGATGCGGCATGCGGGCGCCTTTCCTGGAACGGACAGTACGCTGTGTTTTTGGAGCGATTCAACAAAAAGCCGAGAACCGTCCTGATCGACGTTAAAACGGGAGATAAGAAATACGTTTTTCCAGAAGATCAGGAGATTATACCAGCCACTCCCATTCTTTCACCAAACGCTGATCGTATGGTGTATTTAAGCGATGATGATTATAAAACTATATATATGGCCGATACCGAGACCGGTAAGCAGAAAGTATTGCTCAAAGGCGTGGATGATAGATGGTATAAATTAAAACAATGGACGAACGATGGAAAGCGGATTCTGATTGAATTCTGTTTCAAAGATAACAAGGACAAAAACGAGTTTGCATTTTATAACGTCGACACGGGTTCAAAGCAAACCGTAGGATCGGTGAAGGATGTGAAGGAATGCGAACTCTCGCCGGATGGACGTTATCTGTTATTCGATAAATACAATATGAACGTTCCGCAAGGGAAAAAAAACCATCGTGATATTTACATTTACGATATCGCGAACAAAATAGAGATTCCCTTGTTCAATAGTCCTGCTGAAGAATGCATTTTAGGATGGTCGCCCGATGGCTGTCAGGTTGTATATACCAGCCGGAGAAACGAACGAACGGATTTATTTTACGTTCCCTTTTCCGAAGGGAAACTCACCGGGCTACCTACTCTCGTGCGCGGAAAAGTTGGAACGATTTATCCACTGGGCAGCGCCAAGGATGGGACGTTTCTTTACTATCACATGACGGACTACGATTCGGATATCATCTACATATCGACCCTCGACCGTGAAGAGGGATTGCAAATGAATTACGTCCCATACGCTTCTGGAAAAAAACCCTTTTGGAGCCCGGAGGGGGATCGTTTTATTTTTCAAAAACACGACGGTAAAAGCAACAATTATCTTTACTACATTCAAACAATAGCCACCCAAGAAACTACTGAAATCGTATCTGATTTCAATCGTGATTTTCCATTTTTCCGCTTAACCAGCCTCGCTTTTCTGCAATCGGGGAAAGAATTTTTATGCCATTCCTATCTTCCCAAAGAGCCAAAATATCCTAGCGGCGCAATATTTCGAGTCAATATAGAAACCGGGAAGGTTGAAATCCACGATAAACTCAACGCACAACCCTTGTTCATGTTTACGCCATCGAAAGACGAATCGATCATATACTATCTACGAGGAATGCAGGGCCGGGTTGTTGCATTCAAAGATCTGGTTCGACGCAATATCGAAACCGACGAAGAAAAGGTGTTGATGGAGGCAAAGGACGGACTTTTGCATCATATATTGCCTCTTTCTCCGAATGGAGAAAAAATCCTGGTTGCAATTTGGAAACAAGTTCCCGACGATCCAAACGGTCAGAAACATCATTACAATTTATGGATTCTCTCGACTGATGGAGCAACATCATCCCCATTGACATGTTTAGATTACCGATTGCCTGTCATCGGGATGAATGGCAATGTGGATTGGTATGACGACAGCACACTTATAGCCGTTAAAAACACGTCATTTAATTCTTGCGACGTCTACTTGATTTCGATTCATGAGGATAAGATCGTAAAAACATGGTCGTATCCTTTTACGTTCAGTGAATTTGATTTCAATCCTATAACCAAACAACTGATTTTCACGCGAGCCCAAGATCAAAACAATTTCCATTTCTGGACGATCGCGAATTTCCTCCCCAAAGAATAGAATATGTTATCTAGATGATATTTACTGGCGCAGCCCGGAATAGGCTGCGCCTTTTTTCTTCTGGAAAAGAGTAGTTTTCTTGCTACCATACTCTACACGATCATATCAAGAAATAATGCTAATAGAACAGAGTCGGGGCTTCCTGGGTTTGTCCTTTGTTGATGCCCCAGAATTGTAGGCCGAAGGATATTTTGAAATCGGTTCCCAGGGTGGGGTGTCTGCGCTGGCCTACCTGGATAATGCCGTAGAAGTCGTACATGTCCCGCACCAGGCCGACATGGTTTCTGCGGAAAACTTCATCATCAATATCATACCAGCTGGTGTAATAGGCTTGCCACTTGTTGGATAATTTCCAGTTTACATTAAGCGTGACGTCGCGCTGCTCTTCGTTATCCAGCAGTGGATGTTTGTAGGTCAGGTATCCGGTAGTTACATGAACCGGATCAATCGGTTGAACTGTGGTGTAAGTGTATGAAGAGCGCAACTGGCTGTCTTCGATATCGAATTGCAGCGAATTGCCGAAGGTGAGCCAGTCAAACGGGTAGATGCTGAAATCTTCGACCAGGTCGGAAAATCTATAATCATCATGATTGGCGAAATCGTCGAACAATTCAAAACTATCATAGCGCAGGTTTTCGTCGGGGATTATGTCGTATACCGCTCCTGCTGATAGACGCATGAAATCGCTGGTAAATCCTTCAGCGGTTTTGCCTTGAATTTTGGTGCGCACCATAGCTGAGAAACGGTGCATCTTGAAGCGGAATTCGTCAACCGGATCGATATATGGAAAGCGGATATTGGTTCCGGTTGTGATTTCTTCCAAGTCTGTGTCGGGGTGATAATATCCATATTGCAAGATAGGTTCCACGACGGCGCGCATTTTAGCGTATTTATCCAAAAATGGTTTGAACTCATAAACGGTGCGGGTGGATAGATCAACGCCTCCCTCAAGCATCAGGCGGGTTTCGTCGTCGAAGTTATACTCTGTGAAGGGAGTTCCTTCAGCGCGCATGGGGTCGGAGTAATTGGTTCCGCGATAGCCTACCCAGGGTTGCAGGGTAAAGCGTTCGGGAAGATGAATCGGATAAGAGACGCGCAGTTCGGCGTCCAGCCGGTCTACCTCGTCATAAAAAGTGGTCCGGCTGTAGAGGTTTCTTACATCTAAGGGGAACGTTACGCCTTCTTCGCGGCGGTATCTTCCATAATCCAGCCGGAAATCGGCGAAAATATTAGAATCATAGATTGAATATGGATATTGCTCAAAATGAATTTGCGGCTTCCGTTCGATAAAGGGCAGGCCGTTGTAGTAGAAGGGATCAAGCCGCGAGGCGAAGGTCGCCCGCAGACTTTGATCATCCCACAATTTGGTTAGATTAACATGTGAAACCGAATCTTCCTGCATCTCAATTAAATCAATTCTATGGGCTGATTCCGGGCCGCGATAATCCCAGCGGTATTCTGAGTCGGAGATGCGATGGCCTTTAGCGGATAAGCGCATATCGTAGGGCAGGTCCTGCTGGTATTCCAAAGCCAGGTTATAGCGATCCGCGCCATCGTAAATGCGGTCATTGTCGGGTTCTTCCTGCTTAATATGATTGGCGTAGATCATACCTTTGGGGCCATATTGACCGGGGATGTCCATTTCCACTTTGGCGCCTTTGCCGATGCCCGCTTTGGTGAAGTAATCGCCATAGAGGTTTAGTTCCCATTGGTCATTGGGTTTCCATAACAAACGGTTCATGAATGCCACGCCCAGGTCGGAATAACTATCGACGTCGATAAAATAGGTTAGTTCATGATCGGCCAGTGATCTGGAGAAGACCGGAGCGTAGGCAATCGGCCAATCGCCGACATGGAAAAACATATTTGTTATAGTGGCTCTAACTTTGGGAGCGAAAACGATCTTATTGTATTTAATGTGGTAATGAGGAACGGGAAGGTCGTTTGGCGTGACTGTACCGTTGAAAAGGGTAAATTCCCTGACCATCTCCGGTTGTGTGGCGTCTTTAATAACTTTGGCTGGCCGGTGTCCTAAAACCAGGGTTTCTCCGGCAAAATAGACGCCGTCAAGAATTTCGGATGATTTCAGATTTTGCAGGACGCCTTCTTTGCTGTCAATGTAAAATTCCAGATAGTCGCCGCGCAGAATATTTCCTTCATCCCATAAACGGACCGCGCCAGTGGCGTAAATGATTTTAGACGCCTGGTTGTAATGAATATGATGGGCGGTAATAGACTGCATCTCGAAGATGACGGTAGGGTCGCCATTGGCGTTTGATTTCGAGTGCATATTCTGCGTTTCATTATCAAAAGATAACTCGCCCCCGATAATGTCGACCGGAATATTATTCTCACTTGCAACAGGCGGGTTTTGCGCCCATACCGTGGATGCCAGGATAAACAGAAATAGTAGAAATTCGATTGATTTACGCATCATTTCACCAAAAGATATTTTTACATAGACCTTCATGAAGGTCTATGCTTATTAACGCTCTAGTAGTATGACCAATTCGTTTTGTCTGAAGTGGTTTAATTTTACCCCTCACCCTAACCCTCTCCCAACTGTAAAGGCCTGGGACATGGGTAACAGGTGTTCGGGGACATAGGTAACACATTTTCTGAGTGTATTCTAGCCTTGAAAGGAGGCGAAGAATATGCCCTGGAACGAGGTGGACCTTATGTCTCTGAGAAAAGAATTCGTATTGTTGAGCCAGCAAGAAGAAAGCAACATCAGCCAATTATGTAAACGGTTTGATATCAGCCGTAAGACGGGTTACAAATGGATCAAACGGTACAAAGAAGGAGGAGTCGAAAATCTCCAAGACCGTTCCAAAAAACCCAATACTTGCCCTCATCAAACAGATAAGTCTATCGAGCAAGCCATTACAGAAAATCGCGAAAAAGGATGGGGAGGACGCAAAATTCGCTCTCGTCTGATTCAATTGGGATACGAAAATGTTCCTAGCGCCAGCACTATTACTGCCGTGTTACGCCGACTGGGATTGCTGGATGAAAAGGAAAGTCACAAGCACAAAGCCTATAAGCGTTTTGAAAAAGATACGCCCAACGAATTGTGGCAAATGGATTTCAAAGGAGATTTTCCCACGCTCAAAGCACGCTGTTATCCGCTCAGCATTCTGGATGATTGCACGCGCTTTGTTCCCGGATTATTTTCGTGCGCCAATCAGCAAAGGGAAACCGTGCAAGACTCCCTGGAAAGCGTGTTCAGGATGTATGGTATGCCTCGGGCGATGTTGATGGATAACGGAAGTCCGTGGGGAGGATGCAAAACCTGCGAATACACCAGATTGACAATATGGCTGATACGATTGGGTATTCGCGTGTATCACGGTCGCCCCTACCATCCGCAAACCCAAGGCAAGGTCGAGCGATTTCACCGGACCTTTAAGCAAGAATTGCTGATAAGGGAATCGTTTGTGGATTTGGAATATTGCCAAAGGCGGTTTGATGAGTGGCGTTATGAATACAATTTTGAGCGTCCTCACGAAGCCCTGGATATGGATGTCCCGGCTAACCATTATACGTCCAGTCCTTTTGTTTATCCGGGAAGTTTGCCGGATATCGAGTACGCGCCGGGCAGCATTATCAGGAAGGTGCAACAAGGAGGTCGGGTGGCGTACCGTGGTGAAGATTACCGGGTGAGCCGCGCCCTGGTAGGATGCCCGGTTGCCTTGAAACCCGCTATGACCGATGGGATGATGGACGTATATTTTTGCCGACAAAAAATCAAGACGCTCGATCTGCGTTTGAATGAAATCAAAGAAGATAACTTGGCAATCCAGAAAAAGGCGTCACAATAGAAATTGGTTGGGCGAAACGGAAGCGGGCGCTGCAGGAGTGCAACCCGCCAGGGATAGCCGATCCGAGGTGCGAGGGATAATGCAGGAGGTGAAATATTCACCTCCTCCCTCTAAGCCAACCAATTATCCTGAGCATCTCTAGATGCCTAAAAAAAAACTCAAACAATAACCTGGGATAAATCCCGGTTTTGATAAAAAACTGTAACCCATGTCCCCGAACATGTGTTACCCATCTACCCGGTCTGTACACCAACGGGGAGAGGGGACTTGTTAGTTGATAAAGCGTCTAAAACAGTCTTGGGGATGCGGATAGGCCGTACATGCCCCTCTTTTTCTCTGATTGAGACCAGTTTAGTGATTCCCTCAGCAATAAGCGTCGCGGCGCCATCTTGATTCTTCCTCATCGGACAAGTGATTGTATAAGAGAAAGTGACATGCGTCTTCCCCAACTCTGATATTTTAGTCTCAATATCCAAGTGGTCGCCCAATTTAGCGGAGGAAATATAGTCGACTTCAGCCCGTCGGCAGACGAATAAACAGTTAATATCAGCTAATTCTGTAAGAGAAATTCCACAATCCTCTAAATAAAGGGTACGCGTCTGTTCAAACATGCGAAGATATTGAGCATAATAAACTACGCCCCCTGCGTCGGTATCGGCGTAGTAAACTCGATAAGGGTACGATCTGATTGGGAAAGCGGTTGTTATGCGTTCATTCATGCAACTACCTCGAATGTTCTGGTTCTTAATCCTGGGCGGCGTATTACTGCGCCTGCCCTTTATGCCATTTATCGGATTTAAGCAGGATTTCTTATTTTTAGTTTCCTGGGCCGATTATCTGGTCGATCATAGCCCGATTACGATATATCGAGACTATATGCAACTCGGTGATATCAAATTTGTCAATTACCCGCCATTGTATCTTTATATACTAACAGGATTGGCTCGAGTTTATCATGGGTTGTTCGGCGATCCATTCTTTAATGCCAAGTTTTTATTTCTCATCAAGTCGGTCACCGTTTTATTTGAAATATTGACGGCATTCCTGCTCTACTTCTGGGTAGAAAAAAAATACGACAGCCAAAAAGGCCTTTGGGCGGCCGGACTGTATTTTCTTAATCCCGCTATTTTATATGTAAGCGCCTACTATGGTCAATTAGACGCCATCTTCGCCATGTTTTTGCTGGCGGCCTTAATTGCTTTTTCGATGGACCGGGCTTTCTGGTGCGGCGCCGCTTTGTCTTTAGCTTTGTTGATGAAACTACAAACTCTGCCATTTTTGCCGTTATTTTTTTGTTTCCCCCTGCTGCGCGGCGCCTACCGGATGTTTGCATTAATGGCTCTGGGATTGATATGCGGGAGCATTTTAGGCGTCGCCCCGTATATCGCGTATGGTCAGATCGATGAACTTTTCCAGCAATGCGTCTTGAATAGTTTCAAATGGGGGCGTTTCGTAAGCGTAGGGGCGTTTAATTTATGGTACTTACATGCTGATCCATCAACCTTTGATGAGCGCATCTGGGGGGTGTTATTCGGCTCAGACGGGATGTTGCAGACCAATGCGATCCTTAACCTTCTAACTTATAAAAACCTTGGTTTGGGGCTTTTCGGGGCGGCGTTCCTATTAAGTCTGCATGGCTACTGGAGACAAAGGGACTCAGTTTCCGGCTGGGTGGCGGCCATGCATATTGCTTTGGCCTTTTTTATGCTGCCGACTAAAGTTCATGAACGGTATTTATTTCCATATTTTGTCTTCGCGGCGCCATTGGCGGCGGGCGGCGCGGTGCGACGATTTTTCTTTATGGCCTTCAGTGTAACGTATCTGATCAACCTGATGGCGGTATGCCCGTTGTTTGGAAACTCCACCGTGGTGCAGGATATCGATTCAGCTTGGGGAACGGCGGTTGCGTTTATTAATGTAGTGCTATACGCATGTTTTACCGCTTACGAATATCTGGTTCCGTTGTTGCCGGAAAAGAAGATGGCCATCATGGCTAAAACTTTGGCGGTATCTATTTGCCTGGGGATTACTATATTGTTTATGCGGTCTCATTACCGTCAAGATGATCCTTATGTGCTTTATTTGAGTGAATTGTCGCCCACCGAAGTCGAACAGCAGTGGCCTTTGATTCCACCTGAAATAATCGATAAGCCGCAATCGGGCTATGGACAGTTAAAAGCCGATCTCTCCACCGATGACAGGCAATTGCAAATTGGCAAAACCATCTACCGTTATGGCTTGGGAGCGCATGCCGTTTCGCGGGTAGAATTTGAAGTTCCGGGGGATTATCAGCTTTTCCAATGCTATGCCGGGGTTGATTATGAGGCCATGCAAAAATATCAGGAATCACCCGACGTCGCCACGGTAACTTTCACGGTTTGGGTGAATGATCAACACCGCTACGTCAGTCCATTGACCATGCCCACCACTCCCCCACGCATGATATCGATTGAACTGCCCGATAATAAAACCAACCGCATTAAACTGGTGGTGGACGGAGGCCCGGATGGCATTGATTCAGATCACGCTGATTGGGCTATGGCGAGAGTGGTTCGGATCACCAAACGCGCTCAGTGATTCCACAAAAATACATGTCTGTTTTTGTCTGAATCAGGATTCACTGGATGAAAGGATGATCTGGATTTGGTAATGATTGGGTGATTGATACAAATCCTTGTCTTTAAGAACCTGGTACTATCGCATTATTCTTGCACAACAAATCCCGTATATCATCCAAGGGAACTTCAAGAGGTGTTGTCTTCCGTTGTACGGCCAGCGCAGCTGCGGCGCCAGCGGCTTGACCCATAGCCATGCAGGAAGCTTGAACGCGCAGGGCTGAGTTTGCCAGCCTGTCGCTTGATACGCATCTCCCGGCTACCAGAATGTTACGGCTGTTCTTTGGAACCAGCGCCCGTAGCGGCACTGTTGGAACCACGCCTTGAGCCAAAGGCTTAGGTTTAACGCCTTCACTGGTGTGAAGGTCGATGGGATAAAAAGCATAACAAACAGCGTCTTCGAATTTGCGTCCAGAAGTATAGTCTTGATGGGTTATGATGGTTTCGCCGAGGATGCGGTAACTTTCGCGAAAGGCTGCTTCAGGCTGCATTTGTATCAGGCGAGCTGGTTCATTTCCCTGAGCTTGTTTTTGACGAAGTTGCTTGAGTATAGACTGACGTCCATTGAGATTGGCTTCCGTCCGGGTGATTGAACTTGAGGAATCGGCGCCATGAACATAGACGGCTTGCAGTTGTTCACGTCCAGGTTGATATGCGTCGCCCGACTTGAACAACATTGATCCGGGCTGCGTTTCTTGCTCGCGAAGGCGCGGCATCTTGAGCATTCCAACCACATCGGCGCCGCCGGTGCAATCAATCAATTGTTTACTAAATATTTTACGGCGAATACCGGGGCCAACACTTTCAAGCATCCAACCTTTCGCCGATTGCTCAATAGATAGAGGAAATTCGTAATATACAATTGTCACCCCTTCTTTTAAGCATTTCTCTTCGGCGAGTAACGCATATATAAATTGGTTGATTTGCACCTGGTGTTTCCAGTGCCTGGAGGGCGGCGTGGAAAAATCGGGCAGTTCGCCGTTATCCATAGCGACGGATTCAGTAACCAGTTCCCAGCCAATGCCGGATATAATCTGTTTACCCCAAGCGTGGAATAATCCGGGAAAGGCGACTCCGCCCACGGTCATTGTGCCGCCAAGTTGGCTGCCACGTTCGAGCAGGACTGTTTTGGCGCCAGCTCTGGCGGATTGGATGGCTGCTATTACTCCAGCGGTTCCTCCGCCAATGACCAATACATCCGCCTTTGTTGTAATGTTTGTTTCGGACGAACCCTCAGATTGAGATTTCGACTCAGCGCTGAGGGATACTCCAGGGGCGGCGATCAAAGCCGTGCTGGCGGCTGTTTGTAGTAAAAGTTTTCGTCGTGCTATAGATTTATTTTTCATTGCAACGAAGTCCTATATGTAATTTGACTACATCGTTTTAAAAAGATAATTCATACGTTATTAGTTTTATAGGGACTAGTCGTTGAAAAATCATTCTTTGCAATTGGGGTTATAATTGATATGAAAGCAAAGCGGGGAATCTATTTCCCCGCTTTTACTAAAACTCTTTCTAAAACCTGATCCATTTGGCTGACAAAAATAATTTCCATTTTCTCTAATACATGTTGGGGGATGTCGGGGATGTCTTTACGGTTATCTTCGGGCAGGATAACGCAATTTATATCAGCTCGGTGAGCCGCCAGGACTTTCTCTTTAACTCCTCCAATAGGAAGCACCCTGCCGCGTAGGGTGATCTCACCAGTCATGGCCAGATTATCGACGATGGGACGTCCCGTCAGAGCGGATATCATGGTTGACGCGATAGTTATACCGGCGGAGGGACCGTCTTTGGGGATGGCGCCTTCCGGTACATGAACGTGGATGTCGAATCGTTTATAAAAATCTCTTGCCAAACCGAGTTGCTTGGTGCGCGTACGAGTGAAACTGAGAGCCGCTTTGGCCGATTCCTGCATGACTTCGCCGAGTTTTCCTGTCAGAATGAGTTGGCCAGTGCCTTCCATAACAGTTACTTCAGTGGAGAGCACTTCGCCGCCAACGCTGGTAACCGCTAGTCCGGTTGCATGACCAATTCCGTTTTCCCGCCCGATTTCAGCTTCACGAAACCGTGGTACGCCCAAAAGATCATTAACTGTTTTAGGGGTAACGGTGGAATTTTGCTTAAATTGCTTCTTGGTAACTTTCCGGGCGATTTTACGGCAAACGGAAGCCAATTCGCGTTCCAGGTTTCGAACTCCAGCTTCACGGGTATAGTCGCGGATCACCTGTAAAACCGCTTGTTTAGTGATGCGCGGCTTATACCGGGTTAATCCATGATTATTAATTTGTTTGGGAACTAAAAAGTCTTGGGCGATGTGGACTTTATCTTCTTCGGTATAACTGGGTATCTCGATAATCTCCATTCGATCTTGCAAAGCCGGTGGAACAGGATGAATAACATTGGCGGTTGCAATGAACATCACATCGGATAAATCGAATTCCACTTCTAAAAAATGGTCGCTGAAAGAATTATTCTGTTCAGGATCAAGAACCTCGAGCAGAGCGGATGAAGGATCGCCGCGAAAATCCTGGCTCATTTTGTCAATCTCATCCAACAAAAAGACAGGATTGCGTGATTTTACTTTTTTGAGTGATTGAATTATCCGACCGGGCATAGAACCGATATAGGTTCGGCGATGACCGCGGATTTCTGCTTCGTCTCGAACTCCGCCCAGCGATAAGCGTACAAATTTTCTTCCCAGAGAACGGGCGATGGAGCGTCCCAGAGAGGTCTTGCCAACTCCTGGAGGACCGGTGAAACAGAGAATAGGCCCTTTCAAGTCGTTTTTGAGTTTGCGGACAGCTAAAAACTCCAGGATTCGTTCTTTGGGTTTTTCTAATCCATAATGGTCTTCGTCAAGAATAACTTCGGCTTCGTCTATATTTAATCTATCTTTGGAATATTTAGACCAGGGAAGATCGCACAGCCAATCAAGATAATTTCTTACAACGGCTGATTCCGGAGAGAGAGGAGGCATGCTGGAAAGGCGCTCTAATTCCTCGTAGGCTTTTTCTTCAGCTTCTTTACTCATTTTGGCTTTTTTAATGCGGTCGCCGTATTTACTCCAATCTTCACTACCCTCGCTGTCTTTACCAAGTTCGCGTTGAATGGCTTTGATCTGTTCGTGCAGATAATACTCTTTTTGCGATTGTTCCATCTGCTTGCGGACATCATTCTTGATATTTTGTTCTAACTCAAGAATTTCCAGTTCATTTTGAAGTATCTGAGAAAGAAATTTAAGTCTGGTGGATGGGCTTGCACTGGTAAGAAGGCGTTGTTTTTCAGCTACCTTGACCGATAGATGCGCCGCAATATTATCGGTAACGCGTCCTGGATCATCCAGATTGACGAAGGATAAAAGAGTTTCCTGAGGAACTTTACGGTTCAGTTTGACATAGGTTTCAAATTGCTCGTTTACATGTCGAAGAAGAGCTTTAATTTTGGGACCTGTTTCTATACGTTCATTTATTAGTTCAACATCTGCTTCTAGATATTCATCATTGTCTACAATTTTTTTAATGCGGACGCGGTGCGTTCCTTCTACTAGAACTTTGATTGAACCATCCGGCAATTTAAGTAATTGAAGTAAATTTACTAATGTGCCAATGGTGTAGAGGTCTTTGGGCTTTGGTTCATCGAGGTCAATTTTTTTCTGGGCGACCAATATAAGCCGCTTATCTTTTTGCATGCCAGCTTCCAAGGCGGAAACTGATTTCGGTCGTCCGACAAATAAGGGGATTATCATTCCCGGATAGATAACTACATCCCGCAAAGGCAATAAAGGATACTTTGCATCTTTTATCTCCTGCGTATCATCCTCTGTTAACAAATCATCCATAAAGATTTCTTCATTAGTCGGTTGTGGAACCTTTATTGTTTGGATAGTTTTTCGTGGTTTGCGGGCCATATTATTTTATCTCTTATGAGTTAATTAAAAGTGATATTTCAAAAGCAATTATCAAAAATAGTTCGTTTATTATCAAGTTTGGTCTTCGAAAAAGAGACTTTGAACAAATCCAGAGATTTCAATAAGGAATGATTACTGACGATTGCACTAACGCTTAAGCGTATATGAATGCAAATATATAAATACAGTTAAATCTATAAGATTTGGATATATATGTGGAATATCAATTTACAGGAGATATTCCCACTGGCTGAGTTTCGTATAATACGCCCATTTTACGGAAACGTTTATACCTATCTTCTACAATTTCTTCTCTATCCATCTGCTCCAGTTCTCCAAGGTGGCGCAAAATGGCTTCTTTTACATTGGCTGCGGTTGCTTCTGGATTGCGATGCGCGCCGCCCAGTGGTTCAGCAATAACCTCATCAATTAATTCAAGGTCCTTCAGATCAGACGATACGATTCGCATAGTGCTGGCTACGGTGGATGCTTTAGTTCGGTCGCGCAAAATAATGGCGGCGCATGCTTCTGGAGTACATACTGCATAGTAGCCGTTCTCCAGCATCAATACTCGATTGCCGACGCCTATAGCCAGCGCTCCGCCGCTGCCGCCTTCTCCGATAACAACGCAAATGATGGGAACGGAATATTGCGACATGGCTTCGAGATTTTCAGCGATTATGGAGTGCTGACCTCGTTCTTCGGCGCCAATTCCTGGAAAAGCGCCGGGAGAATCAATGAAGGTTATTATGGGTATGCGCATACGTTCCGCTGTTTCCATAATACGTCGAGCTTTACGAAATCCCTCAGGATTCGGCATCCCAAAGTTTCGCCGAATGTTTTCTTCGGTATCACGGCCTTTTTGGTGACCAATTACAGCAACAGATCTTCCACCAATAGAGCACATCCCGCTCACGATTGCTTCATCGTCTCTAATAGCCCGATCTCCATGAAACTCTATAAAATCTTCCGCAATCATATCGATATAATTAAGGCAATATGGACGATCCGGGTGTCGAGCCAATTGAACTTTCTGCCAGGGAGTTAATTGCGAAAAAATCTCTTCCAGCAGATTCTGTAATTTTTCTTTTAAGGGCTTGATTTCGCTTGACAGGTCAATATCTCGTGATGAAGCATAGACTTCAAGCTGTTCAATTTTTGATTCAATCTCCCGGAGAGGTTTTTCAAATTCCAGGTAACGCATTTCGTTTATCCTATATGTTTCATTTTAAATTAAAAATGTTTCGATTTAATCAATCAAACGTTGTGTTATTGTACTTGTTTTATTTGAAGGAACAATGTATCTGGATTTATTGAATGAATCAGTTATGTCATTTTTCCTAAGCAAAATGACTTAGGATAAATCTAATGGAAACAGTGCTTGCCAAAACAAGGAATGGTATGTAAATCTAGAATAGAAATGAATATTTCATGACTGTTGTTATGGAACTTAAGTATCTGATAGGCTGGATTTGTTTAAGCCGGGCAATGAAGCCAAAAGTCTTAATCGAGGAGATAACCGTTTGCGGTCGCGCGAGAAGCGCTCTTCCAGGAATAATTCAGTTATAGCAGACTTGGGAGTTGTTTTCTTTTTAATAAAAGTTTCGGTAATTTTAATAGCATTGCAATGTGGGCATTTCAACTGATTGATGACTTCTTTGTCGCATTTGGGACACACAAAGCGCAAAGAGATGCAACGAATTTTACCTTTTTTAACCCATTCTTCTACTTTCTCGATAGATATTTCGAGAGTATTTGCAATTTCTTGGCAGGTTATTTCTGGATTATTTTTGGTCAAATCAATGGCATTCTCTAGTTGATCTATATAGAAATTTGAGCACTTTTGGCATAAACCATCGCTGTTCATCATGGAATACTCATTACAGTTAGTGCAATTACCGAATTGAGTTTTTGCCAACCGTCCATTCATGATAGACCTCTTGCTCTCAGGATACACTCCCGGGAATCTTAAAACTCGTGGCATTACTAACTATAGTAAGGATTTTTGGGGTTGTCAAGTTTTTTCTTTGCTTTTGTGGATGAATTGAATAATAATATCCCAAGATGTAATGATAATTTACAGAAGGTTTACTTGTGGATAAATCGATTATCGAAGTAATCTGTTTTTAAGCAGTGGAGTGGTTAAAGCAATTAACTTATTTGAACAATGAAAAAAAAGCCAAATAACATGGCCTTTATGGAAACCAACATAATTTAGAGAGTTGTTCAAATTATCATCTTCTAACATGCATGCCCGTTCTTTTTTGTTGCAGAGATGAGGATGTTAGAGACGCAGTTTTATCTTGAGATGCGGCGTTGCTTGGTTTGCCGACAGTCTCCATACATAATGAGCAAATTTCATGCGCCCAAGTGTCAGAAAACTCTCTCCCGCATATAATGCAATTCAATTTAACATAATCATCAATCATTTTAATGGGGATTACTCCTCGAACAATGTAGATGCGGATTAAAAATTCTAAAAATTCAGTGATATCCGAGTTGTATTCCTTTAAGTAAGAATCAATCTTAACATAATGTTTTTCCTCGTCCTTCATAAGGCGCTTGTCGCTTTTTATTTGCTCATGAAATTTGTTAAGTAGTTGATCGAATTGAGTTTCTGCATTGACTTTTCTATTAGGGAAATCGCGGATTGCAGCATGAATTTTTGGTTGGAATAAGCGGAAAAAAGAATGACAACAATTGCCCATGACGTCGTAACACATGTAATCTTTGAGATTTGATCTTGCACGGCCACACCAGGGACAATCTCCGTTTGAGCGAACTTCCATTTTCCCAATTTTGTTAGATTGCGTAACCATTTCTCTTTGACCTTATTAAACCTTTTGATGATGGTTGTCAGATCATTGTGGTCTTGAAAAAAGTTATATCCATTAAATAGAAGAGCATCCTATAAGGATATATATTAGTAATTGTACATTGAATTTGTGAAAATATTTTTAAATTTCTCTGGATAGAGTGGTTCTTATCCGGTAAGGCTCCATTAGATGCGAAAGAATAGGCTATACTCTTTGAATTCTTAAATTCAACTGAAAGATTACAAAATGTCTTGCATAAGCGCAATTTTCTTCGATTTAGATAACACATTAGCTGATGATTCAGGAAGTCTTAGGCAATCGTTGGAAAAAACATTGCCCTTGATAACCGGGCGTTATCCGGATTTAACTCTGGAAAAGGTATATCAGACCTTCCGCGAAGTGAACACCTGGCATTGGGAAAATTATGACCAGTCTCCTATCGCTGCGATGAGAAGCGCTCAGGAGGTTCGCTCTCATATCGCCGCTGAGACTTTAGAGTCTCTTGGACATTCTGATAGGGAATTGGCTTGTTCAATGGCTCAAATTTTTCAGGCGGCGCGTCGTGCAACCTATGCTTGTTATGATGATACGATGCCAGTCCTGAATTCGCTAAAAGAGAATTATTCACTGGTTCTAGTAACCAATGGAAACTCGGAAATGCAAAGAGAAAAGATTGTAAAGTTTGGTTTAGATCAGATAATGGATGCAATTTTTATTGCACAGGAAACTGGTTGCTCAAAACCGGCGCCTGAAATTTTTCATAAAGCAATGCAATCGGTCAAAGCCAAACCTGAAAATTCATTAATGGTGGGCGACCATGCTGAAAAAGATATTCAGGGCGCCAAAGATGTAGGAATGCGAACCGCCTGGATGAGGCGTGATAACCGC
This sequence comes from bacterium, assembly GCA_963662285.2. Classification (GTDB taxonomy): domain Bacteria; phylum Hinthialibacterota; class Hinthialibacteria; order Hinthialibacterales; family Hinthialibacteraceae. The sequence continues at coordinate 55,492 of CAXXMV010000002.1, read as the reverse complement.
AGCGCCGAAGTAGTTGGTCCGGCGCCTGATTATATTGTTAGAACCATGACCGAAATTCAGGAGATTGTGGAACAGAATGACTAAAGGAGAAAGAGAGCAATCGAAGAAATCATGGATTATCGGTCTAATATGCGTTCTTTTTGCGCAATTTTTGTTTGGCACAACCTTTTCGTTAAATAAATATGTGATCCAGCAAGGCGTTGATCCAATCCTCCTGGGTTTCAATCGAACCTGCATCGCCATTTTATGTCTTTTTCCCTTTTATTGGGGACGCCGCAAAACAACTACCTGGACAGCCAAAGATTGGCGTCTGGTCTTTTTGGTTGGCGTATTCGCCACAGCTGGCGCTATTATCCTGGAATACTCCGGATCTAAGTTTACTACCGCTTCAAACGTATCTCTTATTATGTCAATTGAATCGCTTTTGACGATTTATATGGCTTTCCTCATTCTGAAAGAGCGACTGCATCTACCGGTAGTTTATGGTGGAATGGGCGCTTTGGTGGGCATGGTTTTCGTTATGTGGGATGATTTTAACAGTATAGAAATACATGTCAATAAAGCATTTTTTGGAGATTTTCTGATACTGGCGTCTGTGTTTTGCTGGTGTGCTTTCACTATCGGCAGTAAAAGTATTGTTAAGCGTTCAAATCCCCTGGTGGCGAATTTCTTTATAACAGTTTTCGCGTGTTTGAGCCTTGGTTCTGTAGTAGCAATTCAAGGTACATGGCGGGGCTGGATGGAGATGGATCAAGTATCCTGGTATATAACAATTTATCTGGGCGCGTTCTGTTCCGGTTTGGGATATCTGCTTTATTTTCAGGCTCTTAAGCGGCTTCCTGCATCACTGGTATCTTTGACCTTAAGCCTTCTTCCCCTATTTGGCGTACTATTTTCTATTTTGCTGTTGGGAGAAAGATTAACCTTTTATCAATTTTTCGGTGGCGCCGTGATTATTATTGGCGTCGGTTATGCTTTATGGCCCCAGAACAATGGCGCTTCACTTCCTGGTGAAGTGCCTCCAGGCCTATAATCATTCTTTTTACGGGCATGTCTTATAGGATATTTAAACTCTAGGCGCCTCATATAAATAAAAAAAGACGGGGCGTGAATTATTCACGCCCCGTCTTATTATACTAAAGATTATTGGTATGTTAATTATGCGCCAGGAACTGGAATAGGATCGGCTGGCATTGGTTTATCCCAGGACATATTCTTTGGAACGATGTCTAGTTCCATGTTCAATGCTTCTTCCCAGGTTAGTTTCTTGCCGGTGTATGCAGCCATACGTCCCATGATTGCTGTGAAGACGCTTTCTGCAACTTGCATGGCTTCGTTCAAGTAAGGGCCATTGCCAGTGATGCTGGCTTGGAGGTCCATATGTTCCTGGACGTAAGCATTGCGTCCAGTCGAACCCATGTCGTTGCAGCTGCTGATGTAGCCATTAGGGCCTTTTTGGGTTCCAAAGACCATTTCGGATACGTCGTTATATGATTTGTTCCAGTGACGGCTGAAACTCATTACATGTACGTCATTGGGATATTCGTAATCGCAGGAGAAATGATCCCAGATGTTGCCATATTCTTCAATTTTGGGTTTCCATGCGCGTCCACCGGAAGCGATAACGGATGTTGGATGAGATTGGAAAACCCAGTTCATGATATCGAGGTTGTGAACATGCTGCTCAACAATGTTGTCACCGCAAATCCAGCAGAAGTTATACCAGTTATATAATTGGTATTCGAGGTCGCTCATACCGGCTTTGCGGGGGCGGTGATGAGGTAGAGTGCCGTCCCAGTAAGCGCGACCGGCGACAATATCGCCAAGAGCGCCATCATGGATTTTTTTGATGGTTTCTATGTAAGGTTTCTCGTGACGTCGTTGAGTTCCAGTAACTACGTGCAATTTTGCTGCTTCGGATTTTTTGGCGGCTGCCATGTAGCGGCGCGTACCGGAAGAATCAACCGCGATGGGTTTTTCGCAGAAGCAGTTTTTACCTGCGTTAACAACGGCTTCGAAGTGTTCCGGACGGAAACCTGGAGGCGTAGCGAGGATTACGTAATCCATGTCCAGTTTCAGTAATTTTTTGTATCCATCCAAGTCCCAGAAAATATTCTCTGCATCGACGTTGATATTCTTGACCAGATTTTCGTTGTTCTGGAATTTCTTGACGGCATCTTTGGCTGTTTTTTCAAAGACGTCGCAAACTGCCACCAGTTGAACATTGCTGTTGGCTTGAATCGCGTTCATAACAGCGCCTGAACCACGTCCACCGCATCCGATAACGCCAATTTTTAATGGATCATCAGCTGCCCGGGCATTATTAATGATGCTGAATCCAGCCATTGCGGTAGCGCCCAAGGCGGTTCGCTTTCCAAAATCACGACGAGAAAGTTCTTTATCTTTATTGTTGATCATCCTATCGACTCCTTTTAAACAATTCGAATTGGGAATCGTTGCCTCGGACACTGCCGAATAATAAAATCCTCTCGTTTGGAGCGGGAAAATACAAAACGGCAAACCCAATCAGATTCCTTGCTTAAGAATTGATGGAAGGAATGGAGTTCGAATAGAGCCGATTAGGCTTTCACCAGAACTCCAAAAACTACTCATCCAATCAATACTTATGGTAATTTACAGTATCATACACCGGGGATAAATTAAAGGAGTCTACAAAGTTTTGTGATAAGTGAATAAAAAAGTTTATAAATAATAAAAATGAAATTACCGGAAATCCCTTGACATAAAAAATGTGATATACATAGTATCCTCAACATTATTTTTTGTGGTTGACTCTATTCGCAACCGACGTTTGGAAAGGATTTCCCTAATGGTCGATGTTGAAATCCGTAGAGCTGTTAGTGATGATTTGCCGCAAGTAACCAAACTTTGGCAAGAGATGATGGAATATCACCTTTCATTGGATGCTCGTTTTGAGTTATCACATAATTCAGAAGAGTCATACCTAGAATATCTTAAGTCAATATTCGAGAATTATGATTACGCAATTTTTATCGCAGTTGTGGAAGGTAATATTGTAGGATATACAATTGGTATAATACTTACTAATCCAGAAGTCTTTGCTTTGGACCGATATGGATTCATCGCAGAGATGATGGTTTCGGAATCGCAGCAACGAAACGGAGTCGGGCGTCAACTGTGGTTGAATGTGAGGCGTTGGTTTTATCGCCGTGGATTGTCGGTGATCCAATTGAATGTCTCGCCGCGTAATGGGCGGGGATATGAATTCTGGAAGCGTGTGGGGTGTGATGAGTTTCTTCATATCATGTGGCATACAATTCCCAAAGATTTGAAAAAATAAAATAACGGGAAAGAAATTTTTACGATTCTTCTGGCGTAATAATATGAATACAATTCAATCTTTGTTTGAAATTGCCAGACCAAGGCAATGGATAAAAAATTGCTTCATCTTTGCTCCATTGATTTTTGTTAAGCAGGTTTCGAATCTTGTTGCATTAGAATATACGTTTCTGGCCTTTATTTTTTTCTGTCTTTTTTCATCTTGCGTTTACATGATCAATGATATTGCAGACCTGGAGCGAGACCGGCTGCATCCGCAAAAACGCAACCGCCCTCTTCCATCGGGGCGTTTGTCGGTAAAAATAGTCTTGATAACGTGCGCCGTGATATTTTTAGTTTCAATTGTCGGTTCGGCGATGCTTTCCTGGCGTTTTACCTGCGTGGGTATGATTTATCTGTTGGTTCATCTATTTTACTCATTCGGAGGCAAATCCATTGTAATCCTGGATGGGATGATGGTCGCTTCAGGTTTTGTTCTAAGGACTTATGCCGGGGCGGTGGTTATTAATGTAGAATTTTCTGATTGGTTATATATTTGCGCCTTGTTTGTCTCTCTGTTTCTGGCTTATAGCAAGCGACGCCATGAGATTATCCTTCTGGGAGAAAAAGAAGCTCAGAACCATCGAGAGATACTGCAAGAATATTCGACGCATCTGCTGGACCAGATTATTTCAATTGTGACAGCTGCGACGCTTGTAACCTATTCACTTTATTGCATTGATGCAACACGGCCGAGTGGCGCTAACATCATTAATACAACTGTGGATTCTCAAATTTCCAATGCGGCAAGGTTTGAATCAGCGTTATCCACCAGCGCTCAAGACCATCAAAACCCTGACCGGCATAACACCCGGATGAAATATTCTATCCCATTTGTCATTTATGGAGTATTCAGATATTTGTATCTTGTATACCGTAAAGAAGAGGGTGGAAATCCAACAGAACTCTTGTTGTCAGATCGTCCGATGGTACTTAATGGATTGCTTTGGCTGGTGGTTGTTTTTTGGGCTTTATACAATAATACGTAATAGTTTAAAAATATTTAAAATAAGCTATTGACTTGATCACACTTCAGTGTAATGTACCCAGCTAGAAACGTTTTTAAAAACGCATGGGAGGGGGTATTCCCTCAAGGATTAATAGTTTGAGGAGTTCGACAAATGTTAACTAATCTTCCAAAGATTGAGAGTCTGAGAGACGGTTGTAGAGCGCTCGTTGTTCCACTGGAAAGTATGCGATTATTGATTCTTTTCAAGCATGATCGTGTTGGGGGTTTTACTCCATTAATGCTTGCTGTTATGGAGATAGAGGATGAATCATGTTCCATAGTCTCCTTCTATGAAATGATCATGTTAGGTATGATGCAAAAGCCGGAATTCGACTATGACGATGACGATGATAGCATTGAGGATCAAGACCTTTTTGATGATGATGACGATTACGATGATGATTTTGAAGATATAAAAGATGATGATGATTACGATGATGATTTTGATGATTTTGACAGCGAGCCGGATGAAGACGACTTTTAATCTGATTTAGAGCGGTTCTCAAAATAATGTGCGTTAATGCGGTTGTTAAAAGTTATCAATGCGCACGTATTCTTGTTAACCGCTATAGAAATGGCAGGTATTTTCTTTTTTCACCAGATAAAACTGGCAGGGGGAGAATTTTATCTGGACCGGTTGAGTGAGGCGGTTAAATCTTTCCATAATTTTTCGCCATCAAAAAGGTCATAAAGGGAGTATTTTTTGATGGCGAATGTTTGTTTAAACCAACATGGGTTTGTAAACCGCTCTATACGGATAAGTTTTCCAGTTCGCCAAGGTGGAGTAACATTTCTTCGGCGATCTTGATGCTGTAGTTCATACCCCGGTCTTCAGGGTAGATTTGCAGCATGGTGCAAAGGTGCAGGCCCTTGATCGGCGTATCGAACGAGGGTTTATTTTTTGAATAGTGCAATCCTACAACTGGTTGGGCGTATAGGGCTTTTGATAAGGTGAAACTATTGATTTCTTCCCGCTTAAAGCCAGGGAACAGGCGTTCCAGGTAAGAGAAGAAAATATCCTTGAGTTCCTTGGCGGGCATCGAATAATAGGGGTGGTCCGAACTTAGATAGCGTGATAGATAGAATGGCGTCAATTCGCCATAATCGGGATCATTAAAAAGTTTGGTATGCTCGATCACCGCAACAAAAGGCGATTCAGGATCGGTAATATTCAACCAGTAATGAGGAGATATCGGACGTTCGAGACCCAGCGCCATGGTTATATTAGATTGATAGGGTATTTTTGATATTTCCTGCTTGTAGTCATCGGGGAGCGAGGGCGTCATTTCGATGAAAGATGGAACGCTGGGAGTGACCAGTACGCGGTCATATTCCTCTTGATGTCCCTTTTTAGTGCTCACCATGATACCCGATTCGGTTTTTTGTATTTGGCATACAAAATTTGAAAAGTGGAAAGTTCCGCCTTGTTGGACGATCTGATCGGCCATGCGCTGATAAAGTTGACCCCAGCCATCTTTTAGATAGCCTAAACACTCCCCTGCGCCGCTTTTAGACCGGGTTCCTCCACGTAACTTCATCTTGCCCCAAAACCAAACGGCGGAGACTTCTTTATATCGTTCGCCGAATTTGGAGCGCAGCAGAGGTTCCCATAAGATTTTATAGGCTTCTTTGCCCATCTCTTTTATGATGAGTTCTTCTGCGGTGATGTTCTCCAAATCCAGGTATGTTTTCCGGCGTTTCATTTTGAGCACCGATAAACCAACCCGAATTCGAGACCATAGTGAAAGAGGAGAAAAGCGAATGAGGTCTAGCGGCGTGGTAAACGGATAGAACTTGCCGTGGTGTTCAAAGCCGACGGATGAATCGCACCAATGAAGTTTTGAAGATAAACCCACTTTATCAATAAATGACGTGACATGGGTATCGCTGGTGAAAATGTGATGATAAAAGCGGTCTAGTTTTGTCTGACCGAAGGGAATATCGGATGCCAGACCGCCCACACCACGTTCTTTTTCATAGACGCACACATAATGACCATTTCGCGTTAAATGCCATGCCAGGGTGCATCCGGCGGCGCCGCCGCCGATAATGGCGTATCGTAGTTTATTTTTCATCTAATAATAGTTTGTATTCTATGCTGTCGACTAACGCTTCCCATGAAGCCTCTATTAAGTTTTCAGAAACGCCCATAGTGATCCATTCGTTCTTGCCGTCGCTTGATTCGATCAATACGCGGGTCATGGCGGCGGTGCCGCGCCCGTTGTCGATGATGCGAACAGTAAAGTCGTTCAAATGAACTTCCTGCAATCTGGGGTATTTGGCTTCGAGGGCTTTGCGTAAAGCATTGTCTAAAGCATTAACCGGGCCGTCGCCATCTCCCGCCATGAAGTAAGTTTCGTCGTCCACTTTTACGCGAACGGTAGATTCACATCTTAGGCTGCCTTTATGCTGGTCTACCAGAACGCGATAGGCTACGAGATCGAAGAATGGAGAATATTGCCCCATTTCTTTACGAATCAGTATTTCGAGAGATGCTTCAGCTGCTTCGAAGAAATAGCCTTGATTTTCGAGGTTTTTAATCTTTTCCAAAATGCCCCGCGCTACAGTGGAAGTCTTGTCTAATTCAATGCCCATGCATTTTAGGTGATGAAAAATATTTGATTGTCCGGAAAGTTCCGATACAAGTACGCGTTGTACGTTTCCGACTAGTTCGGGATTGATGTGTTCATAAGTGCGGGCGTCGCGTTGGACGGCGCTGACGTGAATGCCGCCTTTATGGGCGAAGGCGCTTAATCCGACAAAAGGGTGATTCTTTCTAGGAGGAACATTGGCTAATTCACTGATATAAAGCGAAAGGCTGTGCAGATCGCGTAATTGCTCTTCTGAAACCACGTCATAACCCATTTTGAGCATCAGGTTGGGAACGATGATAGATAGGTCGGAGTTGCCGCAGCGTTCGCCGTATCCATTGAACGTTCCTTGAACGTGCGTGGCGCCTTCTTTAACAGCCGCTAATGCGTTGGCGTCGGCGCAGCCGGAATCGTTGTGAGTATGAATGCCAAGTTTACAATTGATCTTCTGTTTGGCGACGCGGACTATCTCGGTAATTTCATGAGGCAGACAACCGCCGTTGGTATCGCATAACACGATAACATCTGCGCCTGCTCTGGAAGCGGCTTCGATTGTTTGCAGGGCATACTCATTATTATTTTTATAGCCATCGAAGAAATGTTCTGCGTCGTAGATAACATGCCGTCCGTTATCTTTCAAATAACGCACCGAATCTTCGATCATATCGAGGTTATCCTGCAATTCGACGCGCAGGGCGTTGAGAACATGTAAATCCCAGGTTTTACCGAAAATGGTCACAGCTTTGGTCTCTGCTTCCAGCATGGCTTTCAGGTTAGGATCGTTCTCAGCAGTGTTCTTCGCATGACGAGTGCTGCCGAATGCGGTAATTGTCGTCTGCTTGAAAGTTACCTCTTTCGCGCGATTAAAGAATTCAATATCTTTGGGATTTGATCCGGGCCATCCGCCTTCGATGAAAGCAATGCCGAAATCATCCATACGCTGGGCAATGCGGATTTTATCTTCTACGGAAAGATTTACGCCTTCCCCTTGTGTTCCATCGCGAAGAGTTGTGTCGAATAGTTCTATTTTACCGCTCACAAAATTAATACCTTTCTTTATCCATAAATGAGGTGGAGTTCAAAAGCCAGGAGTTTTGGAAACCCATCCAGAAAACAAGTATAGAGCGATTCTCAATATTACGTGAGTTTATGCGTTTTCAATCCGCATATAGTTTTGTGAACCGCTATATAAACAAACTAGAGAATTATATGTTAATTCTCTAGTTCAATATTAATTCCTATGGGTTATTCTAGGGCGGATTAATGAATCAATAAAGCGCCCAATCCCATACATTTGTACTAGAACCGTCAGATGCCGTCAATGCGTTCTCAAGACGAAGCTCATGTCCGTCTCCAGTCACCAAATGTAAAGTATACGCACCCGATTCTATACCAGCAGGGATATTACCGGTCAAGGTGTTGTTATCTTGACGTGTAATATCTGTTAGTGGAACAAAGTCGAGTAATGCGCGGTATCCATGTTTGAAAATAAAGCCTTTTCCTTTAACTGTTATTTCGTATGGTCCGGAGTCTTGGGTGATATCAATCTGTGAAGGTGATATTTCTGTTACGCTGGGAGATTTTTCTGTCTCTTTTTCCCATAACCACTGAATTCCTTTTTGTAGAATAGTTGCTCCTGCGACTTCATCCAAAACTTCCAGGGGAAAGGCTAAAAATATGGCTCGATATGAGTCGGTATCTATTGTTACGCCAGTCGTTCTTGATCGGCTTCCATTGGCTATAAAGGCCCGTTCAACGCGATTGTTATCGGCCGGGTTTAAAAAATCAGTCCAATTCTCATATCCCTCTGGAAAACTCATGGAATATGGACCCAATCCATCAGTGAAGGGATGGTTAGCTATGCCTTGGATAGTAGATGCGCCATTTTCGTAATCGGATGTTCTAACAGATAGAATCTCCTGTGTAAAAGCAGCCGTCTCCTTATCATCGGAGTAATCCTGTCCGGAAAGAATCATGGAGCCGCCTTCGATAAGATATTGCATTAGATCCAGTTCAAAAAGAAGATGTGAATTATACATTCTGCGATAACTGGGCGTACTCTCGTCAAGAATGGAATTTAATGTATTATTCGCCAGGAACCAAAGAACTGTTTTGAATTGAGATAAATAATCCAGGGTGGGATATCCTTCATGGTTTTGTACATCCCACCAGGTATAATCAATGTTTATTTCGTCTAATCGATCCATGTAATAATTTTCAAAAAACTGTCCATTATCGTCATCAACCAGAAGAATATCGCCATATGGTTCCAGGCTGGTGCGTTTTTGTATCCAATATGGAATTTCATAAGATTCGTGGGTTGTTGAATTAACCAAAACCAATTCACCTTGATTATCTCCATCCTGCAAACCGGCGAGAGAGTTGAAACTGATTTCGATTTCGATTTTCTCTTTTGTGGATAAGGAAAAACTGGAAGTTGAAATGCTTATTCCCTGGCTGACAGCATCATCGGATGGCGTTAAGGTATATGAGCAATCCTGGTTTGAGGGGTTTACAATTGTTATCCATCCAGGCAAGGGCGCCAAATCATCAACCATATAGGCGCCGAATCCAATTAATGATGGAAAAACTATAGTTTCGACGTTTAGAGCCGCTTCAGCGTCCACTGCGCCAGCGCCTCGTTGAAGAACGGAAGCCTTTTGCGAACTGTTGTTTTTCTTATATACAGGTTGTTTTGCAGAAAGCGTCAGCGCTGATTTAATCCAGGCCGGAGGCCAATCCGGGTGTAATTGCCGTAGAATAGCGGCAAGTCCAGCTACCCGCGGCGCTGACATGCTTGTACCAGATAACCAGAAGTAACCTGATGCATTAAACTCACTTTCAACGGCAATATCATTTTGCGTCCCGGCGAAACTGCCTTCGCCAATGGTAACAATGTCTGGTTTTAATATATTACCTACGCTGGGACCTTCGGCGCTATAGGTAGAAAGCAGGTTGGGCGGCTGGTTGTTATCAGAGATTGGATCGCCATCAATCTTAACAATTACGCTTTGGCTGGATTGAATGGCGTCTTTAATTAGTAAGCCCGAAGTTTTATCGATAAGCATACTGGGAATGGTGGTTCCTTCTGCTGCGAGCCAATCAAGTGATTGGTTGTCTTTGTTATCGATATAAATAACTCCGATAGCGCCTGCGTTGCTTAGGTTATTTGTTTTATCAACGAAGTTGCATTCGCCGCGCATGGCCAGAACATAAGAGTTTAATGGTTGGTCAAGATTCAAAGGTTCGCATACCAATCCGTTAGTTAATCCACCGTAACCTCCGCCATCTAATAAATCGATATCTTTCAAGGGAAACTCGCCGATGATGGGTTGGGTATACGGACCGCCGCTGCCTCCGATTACGGCATGCGCTTTTGATACAATTTCATCTCCATCAGCATATACCGTGATCTGAACATCAAACGCGGATGGATTACCGTTGGAATAATGAGAATTTGTTATTGAGCCAACCGTGATGGCCTGGTCGACCTGCGCCGGATTGCCAATGGCATAAGGTTCACCGCCGTCATTCCCTGCAGCAATGACTACTACGACTCCAAGATCAACTGCGTTTCGAACAGCTGCGACCATCAGATCATGATGTGGATCGGCGAATACAGCTGATCCAAGGCTGAGGTTTATGATATCGGCGCCATCTTCTACCGCGCTTTCTATCGCCCTAATGACCTGCTCATTGTCAGCATTATCGGAAGTGAATACTTTGTAATTGCCAATATATGCCCGTGGCGCCACTCCGGAAAGCTTTCCAAGAGGAGAAGGGCTGTTAAAATTCGCCGCCGCAATTGATGCAACATTGGTTCCATGTCCCATGCGGTCGAACAAGGATGAATCCCCCTGATTGCCAACCAGGGGTGGAAATGATCTTGCGGCTATGACTTTTGTGGTGGTGAATGCCGGATCGCCTTTGGGGAAGCCTTCGGGGTAATCAAAACCAGCTGGATTAAAGGCAGGATGAGTAATGTCGATGCCTGTATCGATAATGGCAATAAAGGTTCCCTGACCGGCATTGGAGTCTAAATCCGGGTGATTCCATGCCATGGGAAGGTTCATCAATTCGGAACTGTTAGTCAGCATAAGCTTAACGGAGCGAATCGGAGAGATATATGATACTCCGGGGATTTCTGTTAGGCGGCTTAATTTTGCCGGATCGACTTGCATGGTAAGAGCGTTAACCAGTCGGTTGAAGCGGTGTAATACTTTTGCGTTCGCGTCAATGGCGTAAATTTGCTGCTCAATTGTCTGCTGTTTCTTTTGCAGGGAACGCGCATAGTTCTGAGCTTCAAGGCTTTTGGCTTTGAATCGGGGGGATTTTAACTGTGCTCCTCCGCTAATATTCTGTTGATGAAGCAGAACGGATGTTTCGTTTAAGACAACAAAGTATGTTTTAGCCTCTAGATTATCATTTTTTGCTAAAATGGGATTTGATATCAGAAGAAGGATACTAAAAGTTATTCCAAACAATACTCTTTGTTTGATCATGCGAATTCCTTTGCTATAAGGAGAATTATTGATTATCGCTAGTAATATAAACTCAATACAACGATTACACATATGTTTGATTGAGGATTTAATTGATAAAAAGCGTATCGATGTATAAGTGTATTAAATTTAGTTATTTTGAGAACCTTTCTAGCACTTTTTCAATCTATATAATGATTCTCCTTTGATTGTATTCTGTAAAAATATAGCGTGAGTTACGTCATTTACCAACTTTTTGTCTACTCTCTTATATTATAGAAGGAGTATAGAATAATTCGAGTTTACTTTTTGAATGATTTTTTTTCAAAATATATTGGACATAATTCATGGTAAAAAAAAGGGAGCCACACGCAGAGTTTTTGTGTGAATCCCTTTTTTATTTCTTTATTTATATAGATATATCTTGATGTTGGCTTTTCAACAATATTGCATTCTCAATATATACTTAAAAACAAGTATTATCAGGGTGTTATGATAAAAGGCGCAATCAATCAACTATTCTTGTATGACGTCATCATTAACAAGATCAAACTCTTCGCATAGCGATCTAACGGCTAATTCGGTGTAATCCTCATCTATAACGCAAGATATTTTTATTTCGGATGTGCTTATCATCAGAATGTTAATGCCTTTGTCTGCAAGGGTTTGAAACATTCTTGACGCAACGCCAGCATGAGCTTTCATGCCAACGCCGATAGCTGAAATTTTGGCGATTTTTTCATCATATCGAATTTCTTGAGCGTCAATGATGCCAAGCAGTTCTGTTTCAACCTTCTTAAGATAGGGGACGTCGGTGATTTCTATGGTGAATGAAATGTCGGCAAGTTCTTCTTTACCAACGTTTTGTACGATCATGTCGACGTTTATGTTCTTATCCGCCAGAAATTTAAATACAGTAGCCGCAGTACCAGGTTTGTCAGCAATCCTGGTTAATGTAACTTTGGCTTCTTTAACGTTATGAGTAATTGCACTGACAACAACTTTTTCCATTTCCTGAACCTCCTCAGTGATCATTGTGCCTGGGATATCATCAAAACTGGATCGAACCTGTAAGGGAACCTTATAATTTGCTGCGAACTGTACTGAGCGGGTATGTAGAACCTTTGCGCCGCTTCCGGCCATTTCCAGCATTTCTTCATAGCATAAAGCATTAATTTTCTTCGCTTTAGGGAAAATGCGGGGATCAGCGGCATAGACTCCGTCAACATCTGTATAGATATCGCATCGATCTGCTTTTAATACAGCGGCGATAGCGACTGCGGTGGTATCGGAGCCGCCGCGACCTAGGGTTGTTATTTCCTTGTCATCGGTTTGGCCTTGAAATCCTGCGATAACTACAATCTTTCCACTATTGAGCGCATCCGTGATTTTAGCGGCGTCAATGCTGAGGATTTTGGCTTTGGTGAAGCTTCCATCGGTTCGCATATCGATTTGCGGTCCGGTGAATGAGATGGCCGGATAACCTAACTTTTGAATTGACATAGACATCAATGCAATTGTTACTTGCTCGCCGGTAGAAGCTAACATGTCTTTTTCACGCGGTGATCCGGCTGGGTCAATTTCATTTGCCAGGTTCAAAAGCCGGTCCGTCTCTCCCGCCATGGCAGACACGGTAACAACAACCTGGTGGCCTGCTTTGGCTTCGCGTACTGCTTTTCCGGCGGCGGCAATTATCTTTTCGGGATTGGCTACTGATGTCCCGCCGAATTTCTGAACGATTATTGACATATTTTATACCTCGAAATTGGGTTAATCCAATTCTTCAATTAATTCATCAGCAATATAAGTTTTTTGACACAAAAGTTCAATGACCCGGTGTCCGGCAACCACATTTTTGGTTCTTTCGAGGATGCCTTTTTCTGAATAGCCTGAACCACTTTTCTTGCTGTCATCACGGCTATCGAACAGTAAAAATGGAACCGGATCACTGGTGTGAGTTCTGAGAGCAATAGGCGTCGGGTGATCTGGTAGAAGCAAGATGCGGAAATCTTCGCCGCTTTCCCGGAGACCATCAACTAAAACTTTTAACATTCTCTTATCGAAATCAGCAACCGCCTGGGTTTTGCGTTTTTCATCTCCAGCATGTCCCATTTCGTCGGTGCTTTCAACATGTATTAAGACGAAAGGGAGTCTTTTGAGCAATTGTAACGCCGCTTGCGCTTTTCCTTCGTAATTTGTATCCGGTAAGCCTGTCGCCCCGTCAACTTTAATTACTTCGAGTCCGGCGAGTCGACCGATTCCCTGGATCAGGTCAACGGCGGAGATTACGCCGCCTTCCATGTTAAAGCGTTCCTGATAGGTGGTCAGATGAGGCTTGGTTCCCTGACCCCATAGCCAAATCTGGGTGGCTTGGGCTTTTCCCATAGCTGCGCGTTTTTGATTAACCGGATGATTCTCGAAAATGGCTTTGGAGCGTTCCATTAAATCCAGAACCTGTCGTCCCGCTTCGCCTTGAGGTAAATGATCAGCAATATTCTGGTCGAGAATATCATGCGGTGGAGTGCATTGTACTTTATTCCACTCAGGAGGAGTTATGGTTATATGGCGGTATTGCACTCCGGTATGAAAAGAGATTTGATCACTGCCTAATTCGGATTGGAGTGATTTAATAAGTTGGTCGGCCTCTTCGGTGGAGATATGACCAGCGGTGAACTCTTTCATCCTGCCGTCTTCGATGGTCACCAGGTTGCATCGAAATGCGACGCGCTCGCCTAGTTCTAATCCCATATTCGCCGCCTCCAGTGGAGCGCGGCCGGAATATACTTCGGCAGGATTGAATCCAAAAATGGATAAACATGCAACATCGCTGCCCGGTGGATAGCCGTTGGGAACATTCCTGGCCCAACCAACCTCGCCGCAATTGGCCAATTCATCCATAGTTGGAGTCGCTGCAACCTGAAGCGGAGTATCGCCATTGGGATAATCGCTAAGACGGTCTGTGGCGCCATCGGGAATAGCAATGATATATTTCATTTCAGCATCCAATATATGTCGGATTGAGTTCAGTATGGCTAATTCATGCTTTTCGGGAATCCATTTGTTCAATACGAATCATTTTGGTTGGAGCAAGAACGATTTCAAGGCCTTCAATCTTCTTGAGAGCGGTAAGGATGTCGCCTTCACGGGATTCATGAGTCATTATTACTACCGGACAGCGATCTTCGGAGCCTGATTTTAGTTGAAGAACAGATAGGATGCTGATATTCAATTCTCCCAGAACGCCAGCGATGTGGGCGAGTACTCCCGGTTTATCTATAACCTCGAAACGCAGATAATATTCCGCGATAATATCACTCATGGGGCGAATTTTTTTATGGGCGGTCAAGAAATTATCGTAATCTATCGGTCGCCTGGCGATAGAGTCTTGAGCGCATTCAATCAAATCACTGATTACGGCATGACCAGTTGGAAGGTCGCCAGCGCCCCGACCGTACAGAATGGTTGATCCTAATCCTTCGGCATAGGCATTGATGGCGTTAAATACGCCGCTGACTGATGCAAGATTCTGGCTGCGGGGTATGAACGTTGGATGAACGCGCACTTCGATTTCATCACCCAGGTCTTTGGCTATAGCTAACAATTTGAGGCGGTAGCCCAATTTTTTCCCAAAGCGGATATCTTCCACGGTGATATCGCTGATTCCTTCGGTGTATACATCATCCAGGCTTACAGCTGTTCCGAAGCAGATCGAAGCCAAGAGGGTAAGTTTGTGGGCCGCATCAATGCCTTCGATATCATAGGTCGGGTCTAATTCGGCGTATCCAAGTTCCTGCGCTTCTTTGAGGACGGAGTTGAAGGGATTTCCGTTCTCTTCCATATCAGTGAGGATGTAATTGCTGGTTCCGTTGATGATGGCATGGATTTCAACGATTTGGGCTGAGGCCAATCCGCCGTATAAAGATTGAATTATGGGTATGCCGCCGCCGACAGCGCCTTCGAAATGGATTTTACGCTGATTTTGCGCTGCGATCTCGAACAGTTCTTTGCCGTGAGCGGCTAGCAGGGCTTTGTTGGCGGTAACGACGTCCTTACCGTTTTTCAACGCTCCTATGACGAAATCTTTGGCGATTCCCGTGCCGCCGACTAATTCGATTATGCCGTCGATTTCCGGATCATTGATCAATTCCCAGCCGTCATTCGTGCATTTAAACTTTGATATATCAACGCCCCGGTCGGTTTCTAAATCTAGATCAGCGATTGCAGATAACTGAATAGTAGTTCCTGCGCGTTTAGTTATTTGTTGCTGATTGGATAGTAGAATCTTTACTGCGCCAGAGCCGACTGTTCCAAAACCGATTACGCCTGCACGATATACCATAACGTTTTCTCCAGATAAAGGATCGAAAAATCATTTTATAACTCTCTCTCTTTTCCGTGAAGGAGAATGCTAACTCCCTTCC
Organism: bacterium; assembly: GCA_963662285.2. GTDB lineage: Bacteria > Hinthialibacterota > Hinthialibacteria > Hinthialibacterales > Hinthialibacteraceae. The sequence goes on along the minus strand of CAXXMV010000002.1, from coordinate 39,630 downwards.
TGTTATAGGATTAAATAAATAAAATAAAAAGGATTATTTTTGAGTCATATAAAAGCGCAGGTTGACAGGTTTGGCATCGGCTTCAATAATGTTCCTTCGTTTGACTTATTTAATTCATAATATGGCGGCGTAGCCAAGTGGTAAGGCAGAGGACTGCAAATCCTTTATCGCCGGTTCAAATCCGGCCGCCGCCTCCATTTTCCTTCTCATTTCTCCATTTTTTAGCAATATCTCTGGTTTTTGCAGATTTTTAGAGTGATAATAAATTAGATATAATGTGATTTATCCCATAAAAACCTTATGACCATTTCAGAAAAAATCCCATATAACCGCACTTTACAACTGTCGTCTGGGGAACTTGAAAAGTACGGTAAAAAGTTAGTGCGTCTAAAAAAACCTGTTATTGTCAAATCCATACTTAATAAGACAATTAATCAGGATTTATATAAAACTATCCCCCATCTTCCAGATCAATTTGTTGATCTTTTGTTTCTTGATCCTCCCTACAATTTACCCAAGCGTTTTAATCAGAGGGCTTTCAAGAGAAAAACCAGCGAAGAATATATCTATTGGATGGATCAATGGATTACGCCGATGGTTCGTCTTATGAAACCTACCGCATCAATTTATGTGTGTTGCGACTGGCGTTGTTCTCAGGCGGTTTATGAGGTTATTCAAAAACATTTCCAAATCCGCAACCGCATAACATGGGAAAGAGAAAAAGGGCGGGGCGCCAAGAGCAACTGGAAGAATAGTATGGAAGATATCTGGTATTGCACTGTTTCTGATGAATTTACTTTCAATATTGATGCAGTTAAATTACAGCGTAGCGTCCTGGCGCCGTATAAATCAACCAATGGCGATCCGAAAGACTGGCAGGAGACCAAAGATGGCAAATATCGTCTGACTCATCCTTCAAATCTGTGGACTGATATCACTATTCCTTTCTGGTCTATGCGGGAAAATACGGATCATCCAACCCAGAAATCCGAAAAAATGCTAGCCAAGATAATACTAGCCAGCTCCAATCCCGGCGATATCGTATTAGACCCTTTTCTTGGATCGGGAACCACTTCTGTTACAGCCAAAAAACTGGGGCGGAATTATGTGGGAATTGAGATTGATGAAGAGTTTTGCTGTTTAGCGGAAAAAAGACTGCTAAACGCAGGACGAAATAAAACGATCCAGGGATACGAAGGCGGCGTCTTCTGGGAGCGTAATGCTCTCAAAAAAACCAAAACCAAGGATGAAAAAAACTAAAAACGGTGGTTAGAAATTACTTGGTTTTAGAAAACAACCCCCTCTTGAATTCTCCCCCAAACTTGGGAGAGAGGGATTTTGGGTATAAGCGGTTGTATTGATTAGGCTTAGTCATGCAAAATGTTGAGGGTGAACATTCCTCTCCCAAGATTGGGAGAGGTCAGGAGAGGGTTGATAGCAACCACTGTTTTTAAAATAAAACAACGGGGAGAGCCTTTTTAAACTCTCCCCTGAAGTATTATTGATAATTGAGAAATATGCATCAACTAGAAACTTGTCATTATCCCAACCGAATTTCCCTCAGGCGCTTCATGACGTCATTGGTTCCACGTCCAAAATAATCGTGTAGTTTCTGATATTCGTTATACAGGGCGGTATATTTCTTATGTCGTTCGGCGGAAGGCTTGTATGATTCCTCTTTAAGCCGCGCCATTTTAGCGGCGGCTTGCTGTGGCGTGTCGTATCCACCATTGGCCTGTCCGGCGGCAACGCTTCCCAGTATGGCGGCGCCCAATGCGCAGGTTTGGGGTGATTCAGCGATGCGTATAGCCAGGCCGGTTATATCCGAATAGACCTGCATTAGCAGTTTATTCTTCTCCGCCAGTCCGCCGCAGGCGTAGAGGTGGTTTATGGTGATGCCATTGTCGCCGAAGGCTTCAATGATTTTCCTTGCGCCGAAGGCGGTTGCTTCGATCAAAGCCAGATAAATCTCTTCCGGCTTGGTGGTTAGCGTCATGCCAAGAATTAAGCCGGATAATTCAGCATCCACCAGTACGGAACGGTTTCCATTCCACCAATCCAATGCAATCAGGCCGCTTTCTCCGGGAGATAATTTTTCCGCCCGGCTTTCTAATAGTTCGTGAATGCTAATTCCTCTATTTTTGGCTTCTTCGAATACTGCATTAGGCGCACAGTGTTCAATGTACCAGGCGAAGATGTCTCCAGTGGCCGGTTGACCAGCTTCATAACCATAAAAACCAGGCAATATTCCATCCATAACGCAGCCGCACATGCCGTCGACTTTCATTTTCTTATCAGATAAAAGCATGTGGCAGGTTGAGGTTCCCATCACCATTAACATTTTGCCCGGTTCGGTTACTCCGGCGCCGGGTACGGCGGCATGGGCGTCAATAATGGCGACGGCGATGGCGGTGCCTGGATTTAATCCGGTTAAAGCGGCGGCTTCTTCGGTTAATTCTCCCGCTTTCTCGCCTAGCGGGCATATATTGGGTGACAGTTTGGTTCCAACCAGATTTTTAAGTTTGGGGTGAAGGTCATTGAGTAATTCGGCGGAAGGGAAGCCGTCTTCCTTGTCCCACATGCCTTTATAGCCTGCCATGCAGGAACTGCGCGCTTCCTGGCCGCAAAGTTGCTCTACTACCCAGTCGCCGCCTTCGATGAAACGGGCGGCTTTATCATATATTTCCACATCCTCATCAAGCACTTGCCAGATTTTGGGTACAATCCACTCGGATGACATTTTGCCGCCGTATCGCTCCAACAGGGGATCGCCTCTTTCCAGGATGGCTTTGGTTATTTTGTCCGCCTCTGGTTGCGCTGCATGATGCTTCCATAATTTCGGCCAAGCATGGGGGCGGCTTTTCAGTTCAGGCGTATTGCATAAAGGCGCGCCGCTTTCATCTACGGGAAGCACGGTGCAGGAGGTGAAATCCACTCCGATGCCAATTATCTGGTCTGGAGAGACTCCAGTTTCTTTTAATACGGCAGGGATAGTGGTTTTCAGTACTTCAATCCAGTCATTCGGGTCTTGCAAAGCCCAATCATGATCCAGTTTGGTTCCATCCGGCAGCGTTTCGTCCATTACGCCATTTGAATAATTAAGAACGCTGGTAGCCGCTTCTTCTCCGGTTGCAACGTCAACCAGCAGCGCCCGTCCCGATTCAGTCCCATAATCGATCCCCAATGCATATTTCTTGACCATGATTTACTCCTGTAGTTGTTTGTCGTGATAGTGAATCAACAGTTTTTGGAATAATTGCGATGATACTATATCAAAGTCAGTGACAAAAGTAAAAGCGGTTAAATGGTTTTAAATAGCTGGTTTCCATCGAAAGAAAACAAATCTGACAAATTTTTTATATTCTCGTTTGTGACCATTATGCCTTATTTGCGTTTAATTATTGAAAGCTTTGTAAATGGGGATTATGCTACACAGTTGAGATGTGTAATTAAAAATGTTATATGAGGCGGATATGCCCAAAATACTGATTACTGATGATTCCGATGATATAAGGCAAATGCTTGAAACCCGGCTGGTGCAGGAGGGGTATCATGTACGGGGCGAGGATTGCTGCGCGGGATTGCGAAAAGCCCTTGAAGAGGAAGATGATTTCGATGCAATTCTGCTTGATTATATGTTGCCGGATGGTGATGGAATATCGTTGTTGACGGAGATTGCTGAAATCGACTCAGGATTGCCGGTTATTTTGATCACCGCTCATGGCAGCATCGAACGCGCCGTGGACGCTATGCGAAGCGGGGCTTATGATTTCGGGGCTAAGCCTATTGATTGGAACAGGTTATTGGTATCAGTCAAGAATGCCGTCGAACACCGTAAATTAAAACGGCGGGTGCAAACCTTCGAACGGTCACAGCGGGATGGATTATGCGAGATGATCGGCGGCAGCGCCGAAATGCAGGTGATCTATCGCATCATAGAGACGGTAGCGCCCACCAAGGCGCCTGTGCTGATCACCGGTGAAAGCGGCACTGGTAAAGAGTTAGTCGCCCGTGCGATTCATCTATTATCTCCGAGAAAGAATCATGAATTAGTAGACGTCAATTGCGCCGCTATTCCCAAAGAACTGCTGGAAAGCGAGTTGTTTGGTCATGAGCCGCATGCTTTTACCGGCGCGAAAGAACGTTATATCGGAAGGTGTGAAAGGGCGCATCAATCGACTTTGTTTCTCGATGAAATTGCGGAAATGGAATTCTCTCTGCAAGCCAAAATACTACGTTTTTTGCAGGAGTATGCGTTTTACCGGGTTGGAGGGAAAGATAAAATTTCAGTTGATATTCGCATTATTTCCGCTACCAACCGCGATCCAATGCAATCCATACAGGAAAAATCATTTCGTGAAGATTTATATTACCGGCTCAACGTGGTTCATATTCCTTTGCCGCCATTGCGTGATCATGCCGATGATATACCGGAATTGGCGGACGCTTTTTTGAAGAATTTTGCTGTGGAGCATGATAAACCGTTCCGATCCATTTCTCATGCAGCGCTTGATGCTCTTTGTTCATATTCATGGCCGGGGAATGTACGTGAATTACAGAATTGTATTCAGCAGTGCGTGGTTCTTAATCAGGGCGGAGAGTTGGAAGCGGATATGCTGCCGCAGGCAGTATGCGCCGCTGCAACAGGATCAATTATAAGTGGAGAAAAACCGGATAAGTCTAATATTGCAGAAGAGGCAATTATTCCATTCGAGAAACTGGAAAAAGACGCTATAGAAAATGCCCTGCGGTTAACCAAGGGCAGCGTTCCCAAAGCCTCGACTGCTCTGCATTTAAGCCAGGCCACAATATATCGGAAAATACGTGAATACAATCTGATGATAAAAAAATTCAAGGATTGAGCATCGAATAAAATATCTCTTTAATTCGTTTGATAGTATAAAGATATAAATTTTGTAGACGACTTTATAAGTGAATGATACTGTTAAGTATGTCTTCTTTTTTATGATAATGATACATAGCAGGGGCGATTAACTAGACCAGGGTGGTATTATATGGCGTTTGCAATAGACATATCTGACTGAATAGCGCCATTTTTTAAGTGGTTTTTATAATAACGTTTTGAGCGGCGATTCGAAAAGCTCAGAAAAGATTGCATTTTTCGAAGACTAAGCGTGATAATAAGCGAATATAAGTTTAGAGTCGCTCTAGTGGTATGACCAGTTTCTTTTGTCAGGTGGTTTTCTGTAATTCCCCCTTACCCTAGCCCTATCCCGTGGGGCGAGGGTGCGAGGTTGCCTGACATAATTAGTTGGTCAGAGTACAAGTGTATATTTTGTTTTTAAAGAAAATAGAATTCTATTTACAGAGGAACTGTTTGTGAAACTTTTATATTGGATTAGCTTTGTTTTAGTGCTATTAGTCTCGGCTGCTGATTTGTCGGCTGATGTTATACATCTTAAAAATGGCCAGAAAATAGAAGGCATCATTCGCAGCCAGGATGGCGATGCTATTAGTATTCAAACGTCCGGAGGCGTTTTTTCCTATAAACTGAGCGATGTTGAGCGGGTGGCCAAAGGCTCGGATGTTTCCAATATCTTATCAAATGCGCGTGCGGCGGAATTGCAAAATCGTTATAATGATGCGGTAGCGCTTTATTCCGATGCATTGTTGCTCTCTCCATCGCAAGCGGAAAAGAACGCCATCCTTACTCAGCAGGAAAACGCAATACGAAAGTATATCCAGGCATTGGGTGGGCATGATTCACTAACTCAAGGTCTGGAAGATATTAAGGAGATTGAATCTCTCAAGCATAAAATATCTGATTCTCATCTGCTTTCGCTTTTGCAAAACGCCAAAATTGATTTAGATCAGAAGACAGCTCAGGCGCATTTTGAGGAAGGTCAAAAGCAGGTTCTGCGGCGCAATTACGAACAGTCTATCCATCATTACTCCATAGTATTTGAAAATTATCCGGGCGCTCCAATAGCCCGGAATCTTGAAAAAAGAATTGCTGAACTATATTTCCAATGGGGAGAAAATGAATTTAAGCGCTCTAGTACTAATAATAAAATTGCAGAAAATGCCTTGTTGGAAGCTATAAAGCGTGATCCAGATAATTCGATGGCTTTATATTACCTGGGCACAATGGCTTTTAATAATAATGCGTATGAACAAGCCACGGACTACTTATCCAAAATAGATGCTTCGACTCTTTCTTCTCGCGACGCGCGTCGGGTCAAGAATCTTATTGCCAGAGCCGCACGCGCTCTGCAACCAACTCCAACTCCGCGTCCGCGACCAGTTTATGTTCCCGAGCCGATTCCAACTCCAGTTCCAAGTACTACTCAGAAAGTTGGACAGTGGTTCAGCGGCTCATGGAAATCGATAAAAAAGTTCAGTACGGATTTAACCAAGGGGACGGTATCCGTTTCGTTCCCCAAGATTCTTAACGCATTGAAGTATATCGCTATTATTTTCGGCATCTTTATGATTTACTGGTATATCCCGATGAAACTACTCATTCGTGATCTACCCAAACGCAAAGTGATTTATTATAACTGGCGTAAAATTGTTAATTACGCCGGTATTTTTGGCTTGATCTTCTATTTCATTGATCGCTGGAGAAGAGAAGAGCCTCGCACGCGTTGTCCATCATGCGACCGCGCAATCGATAACTATGAGTTGTTTGAGAATTACGATTTTGATATTTGCCCGTTCTGCGAAGTGCAAATAAAACCGCCATTTTCCTTGCCTGATGTTATCCAGAATCAAGCGCTGGTCATGGCGCGAAATCGCGAGCTTTCGAACTCAGCTCATGATGATGCTCAGCGGGAGCAAATGGTCAATTTTCTCTATCTTATCATGATCTATGGAAAAAAGATCCGTTCCAGCGATATCCATATTGAACCGGAAGAAGGTAAAATCCTGGTTCGTTATAGAGTGGATGGAGTCTTGACTGAATCCATCTCCATTGAGGGCGGCTTGAATAACATTCTGGTTAGCTGCATAAAAGTTATATGTAATCTCAATATCGCGGAGAAGCGCTTGCCGCAGGATGGCCATTTTCAACGCGTCTTGATTGGAGAGGAGACCAATGTTCGCGTCTCAACCATTCCAACCCGGTTGGGCGAGAAAGTGGTTATGCGTCTGTTGGACAAACAGATAGCCAAGGCGCCTTTGGATCGTCTGGGTATAAGGCCTGATGCGCTGGAGGATTATCGAAGAGCCATTTCGTCATCTCATGGATTAATTCTGGCTACTGGCCCTACTGGCAGTGGAAAAACCACGCTCCAGTATACCTCTTTACAATACCTCAATGATGGATCGAAAAATATCATTACTGTAGAAGATCCTATTGAGTATGAACTCAACGGCATCAACCAGGTGCAACACAATACCGCGACGGGATTAACTTTCGCCACTGCTTTGCGTTCCATCCTCCGTCAAGACCCTGATGTAATTATGATTGGAGAAATCAGGGATCAGGAAACAGCTGCTATAGCGGTAAACGCAGCGCTTACCGGGCATCTGGTTTTTTCTACCTTGCATACCATTGATACCTCCACGGCGCTATCGCGTTTGATAGATATCGGGGTGGATGTCAAAATGCTCAGTTCTTCAATTATGTGTATTGTAGCCCAGCGCTTAATACGCAAACTTTGCCCCCATTGCAAGAAGCAATCTACCGCTACGGCACGGGAATTAAAAGCATTTGGAGTCGAAGGAAAACTGCTCGAAGGCCAACCCATTTTCCGCGTTAGAGGCTGCAAGGAGTGTTCTAATACGGGCTATATCGGTCGAACGGGCATCTATGAAATGATGGTTCCTAATAGAGAGGTTCGTGGATTGATAGAAAATAATGCCAGTACTCTTGATATGCGGGATGCGGCATGCTCAGGAGGAATGAAAACTTTGCGTGAAGAGGGAGTCCTGAAAATATTATCCGGCGTAACTTCATTTGAAGAAATCCTACGGGTAACCACTGAGGATATTGTTTCGGGTGAGGATATTGAATAAAACCATCGGTTCAGTTTTCTATAGCGCAATAATATCAATAATGTTTTTCTTTAATATTATTGCGCTATTTCCTGACCCCAATGCTTCATCAATAATAATAAATCCAATCTATCGACGCGCCCGTCGCCATTTATGTCGGGGTTAATCCCTGCTGGCGAAACCGGCGTGGGCGTCGCCGTCGGCGGTATCGGGGTAGGCGTGGTTGATATTGGCGTCGGGAACAAGAACTGCGTCGGGGTGGGCGTTGGTTCAGTAAAAGGCGTCGGAGTCGGTAATGCTCCTGCGGTTGAGCGTAACAGCATAATCTCAGAAATTGATGTTACGACTGCCAGCCCAACGCTATCTTCGGTGTAATAATTTCCAGGGATAATTTTTTGAGGATTTTGTTTCTGGAAAAGTTCTGTGCTGACGCCGCCGAACTCATTATTTGTATATTGGTAGGCTTGGATGCCTGTTGCTGATAAATAGAGCAGTTCATCCAATCCATCGCCGTTTATATCAATAGGCGTCACGGGAAGCCTGAGAACTTCGGTCGAAGCATGAATCTCTGATACCATCATCGCTCCCGGGCCTGATCCTGAAATGGCGTTAATGGAATGGCTCGATCTCTGCTCATTTGCTTTTAAAATTGAGATAAACTGAATTGAACCGGTTGCTAACAGATTAGCAGTAAACGAGTCTGATGGATCATCATCTAAGGTAATAATATCTCTTTGGGGAAAAGAAATATCTTCAGAACCAAATAATATATAGGGATCGTAATGGGATGATGTTCCCCCACGGGATATGGTTACATAAAAGTCTTCTTCCCCATCAGCGTTGATATCACCATGCGCCAGAAATGATTGTCCCAAATGCACGAGCTGAATAGCTGGCTTGAATGATCCATCGCCGACACCCTCAACTAGATGAGGTGCTCCCCCGACAATGATGTCCGCAATTCCATCAGAATTGACGTCTAATATGGTCAGGTCATCCAGATAAGTATTCACCTGCGCAGTGAAGCCTTGGCTGAAGCCACCAGCCGTGTTTCCTAAAAATACGGTAATGGTGACAACCGGAACGTTTTCTTCCCGGGCCGCTATAACAAAATCCAACCGGCCATCATCATTCAAGTCATCCAATGCGATCAGTTGAGGAGCATCTATTGCATAAGTTAATGGCGGGGCTAAAAGTTCGGCGCCGTTTGAAAAATAGATAAAAACCTTGTTCCCCGATTCTGAGAGAATAAACAGATCGTCTAATCCATCAGCATTGGCATCTGCGGAGGCGGCGTATGTGATAGTAGAATCAACAATCAAAGTGGCGGCAAGCGCATACATATCGTCTGGTAGTGGAACAGGCGCCAGCGTGGGGGGTTGAAGCAGCGAAGCCGGGCTGACCCGCAAACCCCACGCGGTCAGGAAACCAGTTTGGCCTGCAACATAATCAGCAACATTAATAGTCCAGTCGCCTTGGGGGTTGCTTCCGATAAAGGTTGATAATGATTCTGCAGCGGGATTATTCGATTCATATACCGGAGAGAAGGGAACCGCGTCGGTCGAATTTCTATTATGCAATATTACCGAATCTCCGGAGGGGCTGGTCAAGGTAATCACCAGTTGATCCGGCGCCGCATGATTTATCTGTAATGCCGCCTCGATAGATTCCAGCGGGTCTGAGCCGGTTATTGTGATGGAGTGGCTTACTCCTACCGGATCGGCGTCGGGTATGGGAAGATCGATTTTAACTTCAGCAATGGCTACCGGAGTTTCCGAGGTTACGCACCAGGCGTTGGCCTGGGTGAAAATGATGCAGCCCAGCATTGCCAGGCAGATAAGAAAGCGACGGTTATTCCTGCTTCGGTTTTGATCGGCGGGATGGCTTCCGTTTTGGCATGAGCGATTTTTTTTCATTGTCATCTTGTCCTGTTTGTTCCAATTCAACGATTTTATCACGATACACCGCCGCCTTTTCAAATTCCAGATTTTTGGCCGCTTCCACCATGCGCCGTTTCAATTCGGCGATAGCATCCTTCTTGGTTTTGCCCTTCATTTCAACCGAATCAGCGATTTTGTAAAGCATCTCTTCGGTTTCGCGTTTTTTGGAGGAACGCGTTTCGAGTATGGATCGAACTGCTTTTTGGATTGTTGTGGGAATAATGCCATGTTTTTGGTTATATTCCAACTGAATTTTCCGGCGCCGTTCCATCACTGCTATAGCGCGGTCCATCGATTTGGTCGGCTTATCAGCGTACATAATAACTTCGCCGGCCACATTACGCGCCGCGCGTCCACAGGTCTGGATCAGAGATCGTTCGTCGCGTAAAAAACCTTCGCGGTCTGCATCAATTATGGCGACCAACGACACTTCGGGCAGGTCGAGTCCCTCGCGCAGTAAATTGACGCCTACTATAACGTCGAATTCCCCGGAGCGTAAACCTTCAAGAATTTCGGCGCGCTCTATGGTATCCACCTGGAAATGGAGCCAGCGCACCTTGATGCCCAGTTCAACCAGGTAATTGGATAAATCCTCCGCCATACGCCGGGTAAGGGTTGTGACTAACGTCCGTTCGCCGCGTTTGATGCGATCATGAATTCTTTCTATCAGGTCATCGACCTGGCCGGTGGCCGGGCGGATGGTAACTTTTGGATCAACCAAACCAGTTGGACGGATAATCTGTTCAATCGGCGCGCTGCTTTTTTCAAGTTCAAAATCGGATGGGGTGGCTGAGGCGAAAATAGCCTGGTTAATGGCGCCCCAAAACTCATCGAAGGAAAGTGGGCGGTTATCCAGCGCTGAAGGCAGGCGGAAGCCATATTCAACCAGAGTTTTCTTACGGCTTTGGTCGCCGCCATACATACCCCGTACTTGAGGCAGCATTATGTGTGATTCGTCAACAATTAACAGAAAATCATCCGGGAAATAATCGATCAGAGTTGCGGGCGGCATTCCCGGCGCACGTCCGTCGAGATGGCGTGAATAATTCTCGATGCCCTGGCAGATGCCGGTTTGCTGTAGCATTTCAAGGTCATACATGGTGCGTTGTTCGAGCCGTTGGGCTTCGAGCAGTTTGTTTTGCTGTCGCAGCGCTTGAAGATGTTCGCGCAACTCTTCGCGAATCGTTGTCATTGATTTGAGCAGGCGTTCCGGCGCCGTTACGTAATGCCGCGCCGGATAGATGGTGATATTGCCGTGTTCGCCAAGCACTTCACCAGTTATCTGATTAATTTCCAGGATACGCTCTACTTCGTCGCCCCACAATTCAATACGCAACGGATGATCTCCATAACTGGGATAGACCTCAACGACATCTCCACGGACGCGGAAGGCGCCTCGATTAAAATCCATATCATTGCGGGTGTATTGCAGGTCTACCAGGCGGCGAAGCAATTTTTGACGCGGAAGACAGGCGCCGGTTTCAATGGGGCACACCATTTCGCGGTAATCTTCCGGCGAACCCAGGCCATAGATGCACGAAACCGAAGCCACGATTATTACATCCCGGCGCTCCATAAGATTAGTGGTAGCCTCAAGCCGCAGACGTTCTATTTCTTCGTTGATAGTGACTTCTTTTTCGATATAAATATCTTTTGATGGAACATACGCTTCCGGTTGATAGAAATCATAATACGAAACGAAATAGCCCACTGCATTATTGGGGAAGAACTCTTTGAATTCGCTGTACAACTGCGCCGCCAGAACTTTATTATGGGACACGATCAATGTAGGGCGGTTCACTTGGGCTATGACGTTAGCCATAGTGAAGGTCTTACCGCTGCCGGTTACGCCAACCAGCGTCTGAAATTTCTCTTTATTTTCGAGTCCTTTTACTAGCTGATCTATGGCGGCGGGTTGATCGCCCTTGGGCGTGAAATCTGCGACCAACTCGAAGGGAATATCCGTGACGCCGTATTTGGCGCGCCTTTCTGCGCTGGCGGTCATTGCTGCGATTTTCTCTATGCTCATAATCCTGTGGGTGTACTGTGGAATTTAGTATGAATCGACTTATTATAGCGTATGACGGCGTATTCATATTATCCCGGTAGAGAGATTTTCATAAATTTCTAAAATGATCGAATGTAAGGAGTGATAATGTGAGCGGCAAAGGCTGTTGATCTGACGTTTGGCGCCTATAATTAGCATGATGCAGTAAGATAAATGGCGCCTTTTAGAGAAAGTTACTGAATCTATATCCCATAATTTTTATGTAGAACTAATGACATCATCTCCAACTGTTTTAATAATCTGGCATGGCGCCCTGTTTCCCTCCTACCGCATGCCCTTCTGGATTTTGCAGAAGCAATACAACTGGCGGGTGCATCTTCTTTCGGTGCGCAGCTGGAGCAAAGCGCTTCCCCGGTCGACATCTTTTCAACATGGCCCTGATGAACCAATTAAGCTGCATCTGGAACATTCGCTATTTAAGTTTCATGGCGCATTTTTTGTACAGCCCGCGCTTCCCCTGGTTTTCAATAAAGTCAAACCCGATATTGTTTACGTGGTTGAAGAGCCTTTTTCTCTGATGGGTTGGTTGAGCGTCTATTGGTGCAAGCGATGCGTACCCAATATTCCCGTAGTTCTCTTTTCTTATCAGGATATCCTCAAGCGTTTCCCTCCGCCTTTTGGTTGGATGGAAAATTTTGTGATCAAAAACGCCGACCGCATCCTGGTTTCTAATACGCAGGTTGGCCGGGTAATGGAGGAAAAAGGTTATTTCCGGTTATGGGATACCCTTCCGTCTCCAGTGAATCTGGAACGTTTTACCTACCGAGAACCCCGTTATAACGGGGGACTCTTTACCCTTGGTTACGCCGGGCGTCTGGTTGATGAGAAAGGACTGGATACGATCCTCTGGGCATTGATTGACTTGGGCGATGAGGTTCGTCTGCGGATTACAGGTGATGGTTCGGCGCGCTATCGGTTGGAAAAACTGGCTCAGGAACTGGGAGTCTATGAAAGGGTGGCATTTATCAAACCTTGCTCGCATGAAGCGTTGCCTGAGTTTTATCATCAATGCGATGCAGTGGTTTTGCCCTCTAAGACTCAAACCAATTGGCAGGAGCAATTCGGACGTATGCTGGTGGAATCGATGGCCTGCGGCACTCCGGTTATCGGTTCGGATTGCGGCGCCATCCCGGAAGTCATCGGAAATGCGGGAATATTATTTTCTGAGGGGAATGTCAAAGATTTAACCGATAAAATTCTGATGCTTCAACAGGATATTGCTTTTCAGCGGCGTTTATCCCTCGCAGGGAGAGTAAAAGTAGAACAGCAATATTCCGCTGACCGCATGGCGAAAAAACTCAATCAGCATTTGCGCGAGGTTTTAGAACATGCATGCGGCGCTTAACGCTCTTTGCATCACTAACCGCAGTGGAACCGGGCGCTATGCCTGGGGATTGATAGACGGCTTTGTCAAATCCCGTCCGGCAAATTTCTTTTTATCTGTTTTGATTCCATCTGATTTCTCTATTCCAGAAGCATGGCGTGAAGCAGATTGGATTCGTTTTTACAGCATCCCTATTTATTCCGTGCTTCATCGTCTGGTATGGGAGCAATGGAGTCTGCCTGGCTGGTTAAAGACTATCAAACCGGATGTTTTACATTCTCCCGCCTTCATTGCTCCGGTATTGCGCCGCGTTTCAGTTCCCCAGGTGGTCACAGTTCACGATTTGGCTTTCCTGCGTTATCCGCAGACCATCCCCATCATTAAACGTTATTTCTACCAATGGATAATTCCTCTTGGCTGGTGTAAGGGGGAGGCGGTTATTACCGATTCACAGGCGGTTGCTGCTGAAATATCTGGATTACCCAATCCTCCTGCATGGATCGCGCCTATTCATTTGGGAGTGGATGCCGCCCGCTTTCATCCCCGGTCAGAGCAAGGCGATGGTTCGATTATTGAACAGTATGGTTTAAGCAATCCTTACCTTTTGTTTGTTGGAACCCGTGAACCTCGCAAGAACTTAGATGTCTTGCTCCATGCTTATAAAATTGCCCGGTCGCGTGGATTTAGTGACGATCTGGTGATTGCCGGGCGCGTGGGATGGATGGAAGGTCGTAATCAGTTGGATAATCCAGGCGTTAAATGGTTGGGGCATGTAAACGATAAATTGGTTCCAGCTTTATACCGGAGGGCGCAGGTGGTGCTGGCGCCTTCACTTTATGAAGGTTTCGACCTTCCTTCAGTCGAGGCTTTAGCCTGCGGGGCCAGTATTATCGCTTCAGATATTGCCGTACACCGCGAAGTCCTGCAAGATTCGGCGGTTTATGCCACAGTGGATAGCGTGGATGAATGGGTCAATGCAATAATGAATTGCGGCAATAAACCACCGTTATCTCGTTCAAATGTTCGTGAATGGATGCAAGTATCTAAGGAAACCATGAAAATCTATGAGGATTTGTATACCTCACATGATGATTAGGGCGCGTCTCAAGAATCAGTTTTTTTCTCTTCAGTTGCGTCCTTGAGAGGGCAACTTTTGAAATTCTCAGTTTGCGGCATCAAGCATTCGCCATCTGGAGTGCAAAGAGGGCAGGGAGCGTCGGCGTCGCAAATTTCGTCATCATTTCCAATTTTATCTGACAAATGTTGTATGAATTCTTTGTCAGATAACAGGATGCGTAGAAACCGGATCAAAGATTTTGCGGATTTCTCGCTGAGCAGGTGTTCCATTTTACAGGCGTCTGAACGGGCGGCTTCTTTATCGATGCCCAAAACATTCTCAAAAAAACAGGTTAAAAGTATAAAATTATGCTCAACTGTTTTCGCAAGCGCAGCGCCTTCCTGGGAAAGCAGTAGAAACCGGTTGGGATCTTCTTTAACCAATCCTTTTTCTTTCAGCTGGGATAATGCCAGTGAAGCGGCGCCGCGGGATATATTCATTAATCCTGCTACATCAGTAACACGGGCGTAGCCTAGATCATTGCGTAAATGATCTATGGCCATTAAATAATGAGCAACAGAATGGGTTAGTTTATTCTCTTCAAAAGCCCGCCAATAGGTCGAATCATTAACGACATGGAGCATGTTGATTCCCTTTCGCTAGTAACTATTATGTCATTCTGTCAATAGTTTATGTGATAAAACATCTTTGCGCTACGATAAATATTATTTTTCTTGCTTTAATTATGTTGCGTCATCTCATAATTATGTTTGTATGCAGAACAGAGGATTTAATAAAATCCCAATCTCAAGGCATATAGATTGAATTATTGCTTTTTGTTTAACAACCTGTTCTGTGGTTTCTGGGTGATTTGAGATAACAGGATTTGCAGTGAACGCCATTGAGCCAAATTATCCGGATCAAAGACGCCGTATACGTATTTTTTCTTTTGCAGGATGATCATCTTGCCCAGATATTTATCTTCAGCAGCATGTATCTTTGAGGCTTTGTCCAATGAAATGGTGGTTTCAGTTTGTGGTCCGATTGCTTCGGCTGTTTGTTGGAATACGGTTCTTGCTTTCTCTGGAGAACCGCAATCAGAAGCGAACAGCGTAACGGTCGCCGCGTCAACTAAATACTTTGCGCTTATGGTGTTATCCAGAAACCGGTAACCGAGATAATCTTTTGATGCGTACAACTCGGTATTAGCCAGGCGGTTTTTCTTGGGAATTATATTGGTTAATTTTGGATATACTTTTTCCCCTGGAATTTTCGCTGTAATCCATTCGGCGTATTTCTCCAAAGCATGTATGGTCTCAGGGCGCTCATCGTCTCCCATAAGGGAAATGTAATAGCGGTCTTGCCAGGCGATTAATAAAGAACCGTTGCGGTAACCCTGGGTTCCAATTTCACGGAATTCTTCGTCTGGATGACGACTGGATGAATAGACGCCAAAACCTCCATCAACGTCTCTTTGATCGAAGATATCGATAGTTACGTTCAGCGTATCATCATCTTTGTGTTGATATCTTGCATGAGACAGTTCATGGAATCCATAGTTAAGGTAAAAGGTATCGGCGCCGTTCACGATGATATATAGCGATTCGGGATTGAAATATTTCGGGCCTTCCACGATTTTCCAGTCTTTGACCGTATCATTCTCAGGTAAAAGATGGTTGGCGCGGATAGCGCTGGTTGATGAACTCTCTTCACACCATAAAACCGGCGTACTTATCAGTACGCCAGTCAACAGAAGACAAGCAATGAATTTAATTTTTCTGTTTGATTTTAACATACTAATAATTTCTCCGCTTCGATGAGTCCGTCTTTGACCAGTCGCTGATGGGGGCAGGCGTTCAGGCAATGACCGGGGCAATCCAGGCATGCCGAGGCGCGTTTTTCTGCTGGGACCTGCGCGTAGAGCTGCATAGCTTCTTTTTCCATCTTGTAATATTTGAAATACATGGAATATCTCATAATATCAGCGACTGAAACTCCATGTGGGCATGAAGGTTCGCAGGTCGAGCAGTAACGGCAATATTCATGTTCGACCGCCTGAGCGTATTTTCTTAGATGAGCGTCTTCAGCGCTGCCGAACTTTTTCATTACGGCTTCCTGAAACTCACGGATATCCGCAAAGGTGTTGATGGTTACGCAAACGCTGTCGATATTCGGATCTGAAAGCGACCAGCGAACAGTGGCCTGATTATGGGATAAGCCTTTTTGTTCGATATCTTTGATCTCATTTTCCCGTTTTCCCGCTTGGCTTTTAAATACTATAACGCCAACTTTTTGTTTTCTTATTTCTGCGAAAACCTCATCCCTGACTGTTTGCTCCATGAAATTATATTTGAATTGAAGCACTTCAAAAGCTTTTTTCGAGAGTCCTTTTAGAATAATCTTATCGATGTTTCCACCGTGACAGGATAGTCCCAGGTGTCCCACTTTGCCCGCTTTTTTGGCTTCATCGAATGCTTCATATTGTGCGTCATTATCCAGCCAGGTCGGATCGTCGATATTATGAGTTTTGATAATATCTATATAGTCGGTATTCAAACGTTTCAGGCTGTTATCCAGGCTTTTGAGCAGGTCTGCTTTCTTGGTTCGTGGATTGCATATCCACCCGGTGAATATAATGGCGTCCTTGCGCCGGGTTTTCATAACTTTGCCGATGGCTTCCTCTGCTGTTCCATTTTGATAGGCGGCGCAGGTGTTGATAAGATTAATCCCTTTATCGAGCGCTTCTTCCAACAATCCTGAATTATTAAAACCATAGGTGCCCAGGCTTACTTCAGAGACCTTAAGTTTGGTTTGACCCAATTCACGGTATTTCATGGTGGTTTTCTTTGCTTCGCTGAAGGCATTCATGGCGCCCGCAGTTAATCCAGCGCTGGCGCCCAGCTGGACAAAAGAGCGTCTATTTAGAGTATTCTTACGATAACTCATGGGAATATCCTCCTTGAGATAGGATAAATTATTGTTATAAAATATTTTTGGATTAAATCTACAAGTAATTCTACTGTCTTTATAACAAACCTGTCAATTAAAAAAGCTGAATCTAAAATGGCGTTAAACCCTTGAAGATAATGTACAATAGGGCACGATTAAACATCCAGTAAAATAGATTATTTTGTGCAATACTTAAAAAAGGAGAAATTGCTTCGCATGGGGAAATATTTCGCGTTGTTGCTGCGGGATCAATCTAAAGAATTATCATCCAGTAAATTCTCCTTTTGGCGCATAGTGATTCTTGGATTGATTCTTCTTTTTGCTTTAGGCGGTCAGTTATATAGAATAAGCGATCCTTATTGGCTTTATCTCGAAACCGGATTTCAGGAAATTGTCGCTGGCCGCCATCTAGATCCCGGATTATCCATGACCTATGGCCTTTCAACATTAAATAATCTTGAGGCCGCACCAACCTATCATCCGACCCATCCCCCGTTATTGCAACTCTCCATCGCCGGTCTATATTGGCTTTTGGGGAAATCGGAAGCTGCGGCGCGCTTAATTCCTCTCTTATCGTTCGCCGCAATGATGTTTGGTTTGTGGATTATGACGCAAAAACTGTCTCCAGACGCTCGAATCGGAGTCCTGGCCGCCGCAGTTGTCACCCCGATCTCTTTCCATGCGGGAAGAATAGTAAATTTTGAAACGCCGGTTTTGGCCTTTATTGTTTGGAGTATGGTATGCGTAGAACGGCTGAGCTGCTCAGAGAGTAGAGGTTGGCGGCTGCTGCTGGTCTTTCTGGGGATTGGCGGAACATTAATTGACTGGCCTTATCCGCTCTTTGTTATGTGTTTGTTGCTTATTTCCTGGCTGCGTTTGGATAGAGGGGAGCATTATTTCCGGGTGATATGTGTTCTGTGGCTTTGTTCTATGGCGACTGCCAGTCTATATGTTCTGGTGTTATATTGCGCTGGTTTATTGGAGCCAATGACTCAGCATGCCCAGTTGCAAGCGGGCGTCCTTGCGGAGGGAAGCGGTTACAAAATCCCCCCGGTTATGGCTGATTCCCAATGGTGGGGCTTGATCGGGTGGCGCCTGGCAAAATACGTTACTCCGGTTTTCTGCGCAACAATGGTTATCTGGTTTCTGGATGGATTAATAAAATTCCGTTTTCGCCAGATGCTGCATCACTGGTCTCTGGTTCTACTACTTTTCTGTTGTTCGTATTTTTTTATTTTCTCCAGAGCATCTTATAACCACCTTTGGTCTTTGATTTACTTCACTCCCTTGGTCTGCCTTTCATTCGCCCTGGTGATGGATCGTCTTAAGCCATGGATCAGCTATTTATTACTGGCCAGCGCAATTATGTTTGCTGCGCCGGTCACTTTTGAACTGCGTAATAGAACCCCGATGCGTGATTCTGTAAAAGTAGGTCAAGTGATTGCCTCTGCTACTGATTGTTTATCAGCCTTTGAACGTAAGGCGATGGATGGCCCTTTGTTATATGTAAACCGGGTCGACCCATTGCCCTATTACGCCAGATGCGAAACCGCTTTTTCTCATTTATCGGTCAAAGTATCTAAACTGCATAAATTTCTGATCCTGCACCGACCGGAATTTGTGGTGCTTTCCGGTTATAAAAAGCGCTCTTCGGTTACTCTGATTCCTGAATATTCACCGGAATTATTCAAACGCTTGCAGAAATCATATTCCTGCGTCTACCGCCAAACCAATATTGAAATGTGGGAATCGCTCTGGTCACCTCATTTGTCAATAATGGGTATGACAAAATCCCGAAATGATTCAGAGCCGGAATTGCTTTTAGTCGATGATTTAAATGAATCGCATATCGGAATGCGGGCCAAACCGGCTGATTCTCCACTGATCTATGATCTGAGCTCCATCCCCAAACCCGGTCGTCGCTGGCTGCATGGCTGGATCATAGCCCGCAGCAAACCATATCTTGATCCCATTGTCATCGATGTAAAAAATCAGGCGGGTGATTCTCTGGGCCGTATTGAAGCGGTTCCTCAGAAAGAGCGTTCACGCTGGCAGGAATTCTGGCTGCCCCTTGGCGTGTTGCCTGATCAGTTGGTTCTATCCTGGCAGCGCGGCAGCCTTCTGTTGGGCGATATGCGCTTGATGAATGAAAGCCTGTGGGCGGAGGATCTTACGCCTGTGCTGGCTTCTGAGATTAAGCGGTTGCAAGGCGATAATGCCTACCGGGAAACTCTAATGGTGCAAGTCAGCAGACAAAGAGAGCCGATGGTTATGCAGCATCCCGGTTTTGGCGTGGATAGCGTAGACCTTCCACCAGTGCGGATGGGGTTAAATAAAGAATTGGTAATAACCTATGGC
The DNA here is from genome assembly GCA_963662285.2 of bacterium. Taxonomy (GTDB): domain Bacteria; phylum Hinthialibacterota; class Hinthialibacteria; order Hinthialibacterales; family Hinthialibacteraceae. The sequence continues at coordinate 19,975 of CAXXMV010000002.1, read as the reverse complement.
TTAAGTCCTGAGGTGCGCAATAAGAGCGATGGCGCAACATTCAGGGTATACCTGCGCGACCATGCCTTGGGGCGGCGCGACCTTCTGTTTGAGGACTTCCTATGTCCGAAAGATTCTCCCGATGATCCTACATGGAAAACCCGCCGCATTTCCATGAGAGAAAACTCGCGGCATGTTCTGGTTTTTACTTTTGAAGTTGATTCTGGACTATCCGGAAACGCCGCCAGCGATCATGCTTTATGGCGGGAAATAAAGATTGTAGACCCAGAATAAGCTGGTTTTTCTCAGCCAACCGATTTATAACGGCTGTATCTTTTCTAGTTGGTCTATCAGCTGGTTGGTTGATTCGAAAAGGATGGTTGAGATGCCAGCCGCTTTAGCGCCATCAATATTTACCTGCATATCGTCGATGAATACGCATTCGCTGGCCTTTAGATCGAATTTATCCAGAATATGCTCGTAAATATTCCGGTCAGGTTTGGCCATACCGATACTGTAGGATGTAACAATTCCATCAAACTTGGGCAGAAAAGCCATTTTCGGGCTAAGCGTCTCAAATGACTCCCGGATAAAATTGGATAAAATATATAACTTATATCCTTTTTCCTTGAGCGTATCCAGTAATTTTATAGTAGGTTCGATGGGGTGGAACATATCGAGCCATTGCTCAAAAAATAACTCGATTTCATCCTTGAGAGATGGATCGCGTTGGATAAAGATGTGTTTGGCTTTTTCTATAGAAATAAGGCCTTTATCAAGTTGCTGCCATTCCGGGCTTTGCACCATAAGAGAGAAACAGGCGCTGCCTTTTTTTTCGTCTCCCAGGATTTTTTGCAAAAAAACTTCCGGGTTGAAGGTAAGTAAAACATTGCCGATATCGAAAATAAGCGTTTTAATATTATCCATATTATCCTTCAAGTTTTATGATAGAATTGCTTTTATAAATCTAAATATTATGATAAGGTTTAAGGGTGCTCAATTCTTGTTTTTGCGCCTGTATAATCTATTGGTACTTTATAAAGAATTAAAGAGCAAGCAGAGCATAATATATAATATGTTCGTTAGTAGTGGTAATTTTGCTTTTCTGTCAGGTCTTTGCTGTGCATTCTATATATGTATTTATCTGGAGCAGGAGGTCTTGCGATGTCTAGAAAACGTTTTTTAAGGGATAATGTTTTGGATGATATGCTAAACGATATCAGGATGATTTCAGGTAGAACAGCTGAAACCGGATTTCCCACTATGGTTTTCTCGCAGGCCTTGATCTCACTCTCTGAACTTTATGAGACCAACAAAGTGGTTATGGTGCATTTGGAAGATGTAATAGACAAATTGCGTGAGCAGGGTGTGGATTCGGCCACCATTGATCAGGTAGTTGAGGCTGCCGCCCATATTCAAGTTAGTCTGATTACTGTCCATAGCGCCTTGAAACAGGATGTTCAATCGATTCTTGAAGGTGTGGAGCAGTTTCGGGAAAGTTTAGGCATCAATATTGAATGAAACTTATAAATCTTTTTTGATGATTATCTTTCGCCAGTTCTATCCCGGCAATCATGGCATTCCCCTCCTCAAGCGCTTTTTGGGTATAATTTCATTTGTACTACTCTTCATTGCATAGTATGGTTTTTTCTTAGGATAGGTGATTAATGCCGGAACTTCGCAAAGATCCAGTAATTGATCGATGGGTTATCATTGCCCAGGAGCGCGCCAAACGGCCGATTGATCATTTACCTGCGTCTATCTATGATTCAAAAGGATTTTGTCCTCTATGTCCGGGGCATGAGGTAAAAACGGCTCAACCTGTATATACCGATTGGATAGGTTCAGAGGATGGTTCTAAAAAAGATTGGCGCCTTCGGGTAGTACTTAATAAATTCCCCGCTTTGGTTCATGATGGCGATCCTTCAATTCAAAAAGACGGCCTTTATGAAAAAATGGATGGCTTAGGCGCTCATGAAGTAGTTATTGAAACGCCGGAACATCATTATTCCATGGCGGATTATGATGATGATCAGATGAAAAGCGTGATTATCGCTTATCGCGAACGCATTCTGGAATTGCGTAAAGATTCCCGTTTTCGATATATTTTAATATTCAAGAATTATGGCATTGAAGCAGGCGCCTCTTTATCCCATCCCCATTCCCAGATTATTGCTCTTCCCATTGTTCCTAAGCGGATTATTGAAGAGATGAAAGGCGCGCATTCTTATAATTTAAAGCATCACCGTTGCGTGTATTGCGAGATGATCCAGCAGGAGCGTTTATTTCAACAACGCGTCGTCCTTGAAAATGCAGATTTTATCGCCATCGAGCCATTTGCTGCGCGTTTCCCCTTTGAAACCTGGATCTTGCCCAAGAGGCATGAATCGCATTTTGAATTTATTAATGGTTCTGCGGTAGATCGTTTAACCACTCTCTTAAGAGATGTGTTATGGCGTATCAAACAGGTTCTCAATGATCCCCCCTATAACTTTATGTTTCACACTTCTCCACAAAATGATCCGGGAAATCTTGATTATCATTGGCGCCTGGAAATTACTCCAAAACTCACTAAAGTTGCAGGTTTTGAATGGGGAACCGGTTTCTTTATTAACCCTATGGCGCCCGAAATTGCTGCTGACCTCTTAAATAATTACTAAAAATGAGGAACAATACTCTTTTATTATTCTATCACCTTGAAGAACCTCCAGATTAAGAGCGAGCGAATGTTTTTTTGATAACCGCTCTAGTGTACTTTTATAGTGGCGTGTTCTGTGCTATTACAAATCGCACACATTTTTTCACAAGGAAAGATGAGAGAATTATGAGTCAGGCTATTACATCAATTGATATTCCGGGTGTTGAACCAGCGGCCCGTGGAAAAGTACGGGATATTTTTGATTTGGGAGATAAACTCCTGCTCGTTGCGACGGATAGAATCAGCGCTTTCGATAGCATTCTTCCTCAGGGCGTTCCTGATAAAGGTTCGATTTTAACCCAGATGTCGTTGTTCTGGTTTGAAAAACTTGCTCCGGCAAAACCGAACCATATCATTTCCGTCAATGTGGAAGATTATCCTGAACCATTTAAAAATTACCCGGAAATGCTCGCCAGGCGTTCAATGTTAGTGAAAAAGGTTGAGCCGTTGCCCATAGAATGCGTGGTTCGCGGTTATATGGCTGGTTCGGGTTGGGTTGAGTATCAGGACAACGGTAAAATCTGCGGTGTTGATCTGCCTGAGAATATACCTCAATCTGGAAAACTTCCAGAACCACTTTTTACTCCGGCGTCGAAGAATAAAGAAGGTCATGACGAAAACATTTCTTTTGATGTCATGGTTGATATCATTGGCCGGGATGATGCGGAAGAACTGCGCCAACGCAGCCTTGACATTTATAGCAGTGCATCGGAATATGCCCGCACCCAAGGCGTTATTCTTGCGGATACGAAGTTCGAGTTCGGCAAAATCGGTGACCAGATAATCTTGATCGACGAAATTTTAACCCCAGATTCCTCCCGTTTCTGGCTCGCAGCTAATTATCAGCCGGGGAAAGATCAGGAGGCGCTGGATAAACAATTTGTTCGCGATTTCCTGATTGGCATCAAATGGGACCGCAATCCACCGCCGCCTGATTTGCCGGAGGAGATTGTTGTAAGCACGCGGCAACGCTATATGGATGCTTATCGCATGCTCACCGGGAAAGTGTGGGCGTAAGATTGCAGCGGTTTAGCGCAAGTTGTTTGGTGAATCGCAATTATTGACGCAAACGCTGATTATTTATGAAAATCGCCTTGAATAAAAGTATGCTGGTTTCCATCGCCATTCTTGGATGGTTGGGAGCCAGCATTTATATTTTTTATATCCAACCGATTAATCCTCCATTGCTTCTGGAGGTATTCCCCGCATTCGTGCGCTCTCTGTTCTCGATTAATTATCGGCTGCCGGAGGGATTTTGCGTGGATATGTTGTATGAAATTGTCTCGCTCTCTCTCTGCGCAGGTGTAGGCTTTTTATTCTTGAGGTTATGCATCCGGCTGCCAAAACTTATCGAGTGGATTGTCGCCGTTTTTATGGGCGTAGGGCTTTCGACTTTCATCCTGGAGTTATGGGCAATCCCGTTTCTGCTTAATCGTTGGACGGTATTGCTCAGTTTTGCTGGATTAATCGTTCTTTTATGGGGATTAAAAAAGGTTTGGGGATGGGCTTCAGAAGAGGCGCCTGTTAAAGAATCGGTCAAAGTTGAATCATCTCAGAACCACTTTCAGCAAATTTTATTTTGGTGCGCTTGGGCGATGCTCGCCGGGCTTACTATCCTCAATTTTTATCATTCCCTGCTTTTTCCTGTTCAGTATTGGGATTCTCTTATCCTCTATATCCATTATGGCAAAATGACGTATCTTCAGGGAGGATTCCCTATTCTGGCCTGCCTCCAGGTTGGATTGGGTTTGGGCGCCAATTATCCTCATCTATACCCGCTGCATCAGGCGGTTACCGCAACCATTTTTAATCATTGGTCAGATATCTATGGCCAGTTATTACCGCCCTTAGCTGGGTTGGGAAGCATCCTGGTTCTTTATCATTTATCTATGAGGTTGTTCCGCAACCGATTGAGCGCCATATTAGCTACGCTGGTATTCCGCAGCATTCCTTTTGTCTCAACCTATTTCGTATATGCCTCTGATTATGCGTTGGTTATGTACTACACGGCGGCATTTTTATTGTTCCTTGAGATATTCCTCAACAAACCTTCTCTCAGAACGGTTATGCCTTTAATGGCGGTATGCGCAATCTTTCCGCATATCAATTACCTGGGCTGGATTGTATGGCCTCCAATGTTTCTGGCCATTCTATGGCGCAGCCGGGGTATTGTTGCTGATTCTAATATTAAATGGCTACAGTTGCTTGGCGCCTTCTTATTCTGGTTTGGATTAGGATTGACCTGGTATGTACGTAATTACCTGGTGACGGGTAATCCGGTTTATGCTTTTTTCCCGGAAATTTTCGGGGGCAAGAATATTAATCTGGAAGTACTGGCTTCATGCCAAAAAGAATGGACTGCTCATGGCATGGGTGCGGCGCAATATGGACCGTCATTATTGGCGCGGGTTATTAACAGTTTGGTTTTCTTTCAAACAGATTGGCGTTTTTCTCCGCTTTTGACTGGCATAATGCTTCCTGCGTTTCTTCTGGGTTGGAAGAGGAAAGAACCTGTTTTTGTCTTTGCCGGGATATTATTAGCGCTATATTTCGTCTATCAATACATCATTTCCGGTTTATATTGGTATCATACTCTCGCGGTAGTTCCAATTCTTTCCCTTTATGTCGCGCGTTTTTTATCCCGCATCCAAAATGAAAAAATCATCAATCTCTATGGCGTAACACTTATCTGCGCCGTATTGGTTCCAGGCGTTTCAATTTCCATGATGGGGCCGAAAGTTCCAAATCCATCTATGCCGGTTTTTGCTTATCCAGGATTATCGCCTTTAGAGTTCTATCGTTTCAGTTTTCCTCTCGAAGCGCCGGTCTGGCGTTATATTAACCGCTCGCTGGAAGAGAATGCAATTATCCTTTCTCATGACAACCGGTATCACGTTTATCGCGATGATATTAGTATTATTCACTTGGATGATTGTGGATTAACGCCATTTTATGGCATGCCTTACCCTGAATTTCATGAAGAGTTGCTGAAACGCGGAGTGGGTTATTACCTGTATATTCCTGATGAAGATTCTCATCCTATTACAAGGCTGCTCGGACATCTCGATTATTTGGATAATCCTAAGTTCTTTCAATTAATGGAGCGGTCGGCTGCAAGGGGAAAGAGCATTCAACTTTTTAAGTTGGTGAAACCGGATTTGAAAAAACCTGAATAGAATATACAACGCTCCAAGCCAGTATATCATGACCCGGAGCGTTTTAAGATTGTTTAATTCGGCGCCAAACGTGTAGTTTATGTAACCCGTCCTAAATAACTTCCATCACGAGTATCGACTTTAATGATATCACCTTGATCAACGAATAATGGCACTTGAACAACTCCGCCAGTTTCCGTGGTGGCTGGTTTAGTTGCGCCGGAAACCGTGTCGCCCCGGACGCCCGGTTCGGTTTCGGTAATCTTCAATTCCATGGTAATGGGAATATCTACATCGACTGGCTCGCCGTTGTGGAACAGTAGCGTAATATCAGTATTTTCCTTGAGCCACTGATCTTTTCCCAGCAAGGCCTCTACTGGCAATGCGAACTGTTCGAACGTTTCATTATTCATAAAATTTAGTTGATCATCTTTATAAAGAAATTGTACTTCTTGAGGATCTAAAACAGCTTTTTCCATGCTGATGTTGGATTTTATGGTCTTTTCCAGGACGCGTCCGCTTTTCATGTGTTTGACCTTTATGCGAATAAAAGCCTGGCCTTTTCCTGGAGAAACGTGTTCATACTTAGTGCACTCGTACACTTCACCGTCAATTTCTAATTTGGTTCCCGCCCGGACTTCGGTGGGTTTTATAGTAACGCCCATTGATATAACTCCATATTCATTTCTATTTGTTTATAGCGATTGCAAAAAGTGTGTAAGAAATTAAATCTGCTAATGTATTCAAAGTTCTGAATTTAACGGATATTAAGTTATCTTTTCAAAACACTTTTTTGTGATAATCGCTCTATATTTAATAACGGCGAAGTCTAGGAGTAATCCCTAATTCAAGCAACCCCTAGCCGCTCATCATAAAATTAAATCTATTATCCGCCTTATTTTAATTGTGGGGAGCAGAAATTTTTGGTTTGAATTCCGTATCTTTCGTGGTCGGTATTTTCGTGGAGCGAGGTATCTTCTGGAGAAAATTTTTTGAATCGAATGCTTTAAGCTTTCTCGATCCATTTATTTGTTTTGTGAAATAAAGAAACCAGTTCTCGGCCTGAATTATGGCGCCTATATGTGGAGAATTAATTTCTGCCGGATTCTTTTCTGTTCCAAACAACGTCATGATATTTTTTGCAGGATCAAATTCGATTTTAACCGGCCCGGTTAGGATATTTTTGTTCCATTCAATTTTAGCGTTCCCCTCAGAAAGAAAGTACTCGTTTATTTTTTTATAAGTTATTTTTTCTCCGTATATTACAGAAGTTGATGTTCCGCTATTAATGGTAACTTTAGCAATTTTATGGCCGGTTTTCGGGGTTAGAATGATAGTGATGTCATCAGAGAGGGGATTTTCGATGCGCAATTCGGTGTTTTCCCCAATGTCTGGAAGGGTTCCATCTGCAAGCGATATCTGTTGCGCCGAGCATGGAAGACTGACAAACAGGAGAACAGACGTACTGAGAATAAGCGCGACGCTAAACTTAAGAAGACATATTTTTTTCATGGGTTTTAAAATCCACCTTTTTGAAGGATTTCCTTAATTTTGAGATTATCGTCATATAAATCATTAATCTGAATACAGGCATTTTCCACTGGATCATAATACATTTTGCTGGATTGCATAGGCGTTGATTTATCTTTAAAAAAAGTAAACTGCCCGGGAAATAAAAAGAACCGCTTATCATTATCAAAGATCATTGTCTCAGAGTCAATCCGGATTTTATCCCTGCTAAATGCAGCTGATCCGCTCAATATTATAAATTGAAACGCGGAGGGAAGATCCGATGTAGAGTCTTCTGCATAAAAATTCCCTTTAATGGCCGAAGCGGAGATTATCGAACTATCCGAAGCCTTGCGCCATGTTAGACAAGGGTAATCTACAATAAATTCAGAATTTTCACTGGAATATTCGGCTTTTGGGGCGCTCATGGTTACCTGAGTCTCTTTTTGGTCGCCCTGCATATAATGAATGTTAGAAAAATCGATTTGTGAAAATGATTGTTGAGATGACTCTGAAACAGTATGAACTGTTGTCGATTCAATCCAGAATGTGATGCATAACACCCATACCCAAAACAATATCGGGAAAGGCGCCAGCATCATTGCCTTTTTGAAATGTAAGTTAGTTATTGATTGAAAGATATTTTTTAACAATTTATTAAGCCGTTTGTGATTATCTTGTCCGATGAAAACATTTTACTTCTTGCCTTTATCATGGTACTCCAGACTGGCGCGAATAAAAGAGCGGAATAAGGGATGCGGGTTTCGTGGACGGGATTTTAACTCAGGATGGAATTGGCAGCCCACGAACCAGGGATGGTTTTCCAGTTCCACGATTTCAACCAGTTTGCCGTCCGGCGATGTTCCACTGACGATAAAGCCTTCTTTTTCATAGGTTTCACGATAATCATCGTTGAATTCCCAACGATGGCGATGCCGTTCATCAATGTTATCGACGCCATAAGCTTTTCGCGCTTTGGTTCCTCGTTTAAGGGTGCATGGATATGCGCCTAAACGCATGGTTCCACCTTTATCCACGATTTTACGCTGTTCGTTTAGCAGACTTATTACCGGAAAAGGAGTATCTGATTCAAATTCAGTGCTGGAAGCGTTTTCCATGCCTAATTGGTTTCTGGCGAACTCAACCACGCTGCATTGCATGCCCAGACAAATTCCGAAGAAGGGGATATTGTTATATCTTGCAAATTGAATGGATTGTATCTTTCCTTCGACGCCCCTTTTACCGAATCCCCATGGTACAAGAATTCCATCCATATCCTTCAATATATTTTCAGCGCCTTTTTTCTCGATCTCTTCAGCATGAATGGGGAAAAGTTCAACTCTGGCGTTATTAGCCAGGCCGCCATGTATCAGCGCATCGTATACAGAGCGATAAGCATCTTGTAAACGTATATATTTACCGACAACAGCGATTTTTATTGGTCCGCGACGTGGATTCTTTATTTTCGATACGATTTTTTTCCACTCGCTTATATCAGGGTCGCTATTTTTTATTCCAAAATGGCTTACCACCAAGTTATCAAGGCCTTCCTCGCAATAGGCAATGGGGATTTCGTAAATAGTTGATTTTATATCTCGGGCGCTAACCACGGCTTGAGCGGGGATATTGCAGAAAAGCGCGATTTTTTCTTTCATCTCTTTGGTGAGCGCTGAAGCAGTTCTGCATAGCAGGATGTTGGGTTGAATACCGATTTCACGTAGTTTGTTAACGCTATGTTGGGTTGGTTTGGTTTTCACTTCGCCTGCGACGGTAATTACGGGAACTAACGTTAAATGAATGAAAAGAACTACTTGCGGGCCAAATTCCCATCCGATTTGACGAATTGCTTCTAAAAATGGATAACCTTCGATATCTCCGACAGTGCCGCCAATTTCACAAATCTGGAAATCGGCTTCATCATTATCTATATCAATAATCCGTTTTTTGATTTCATCGGTTATATGGGGAATTAATTGAACTGTTTTGCCTAGATAACCGCCGCGCCGTTCCCGTTTGATAACCGCATCGTATATCTGTCCGGTTGAAACGCTGCATTTTTTGGTGATTTTGGCAGAGGTGAAGCGCTCGTAATAACCCAAATCCAGGTCAGTTTCAGCTCCGTCGTCGGTTACATAGACTTCTCCATGCTGATATGGACTCATGGTCCCTGGATCAACATTTATATAGGGGTCTAATTTCTGAAGAATGACTGAATAACCGCGAGCTTCTAGAAGGCACCCGATAGAAGCGCAAGCTATCCCCTTGCCCAAAGAGGAGCATACGCCGCCCGTAACAAATATGTATCGCGTCTTTTTGCTCAAGAAAATCCCTCTTTCCTGCTCCAGATCTGAAAAGTTTTTTTAGGTCTGGGTTTCATTCTATATAGCATAGCAGTAATATAATGATGTATTGTTATTATGGCTTGGTTTTTAAGGATGCTCAATGTAAAATGGAGGCTGTTTACTAAGCCGCCATTTTTTCATGACTTTAGGTTTAGGTTAAGAGAGTCGTTTCAATCTGTCAAGATAAAATTTGGAGAAAAGTTCTTTTTATATAAAACCAACCTCCTGATTTTATTGTACCTTGGTTGTGTTTAATTACACTATAATAATATAAATTATGTTGGTTAGGAATGTTAGAGGGTTTTGTATCTTATCATTCGTTCTGTAGATAATTAAGATATTCAAAATTTAATGATTGGAAAAAGTTAATCAATTTTTTGATAGAATAGGTGCATGAATTATAAGCGCATCTTATGTCATGAACCTCAAATCATTACATCTCTTATCATGATGATGGGTCATTTCAAAGGATATACAACTTGACACTTTTCTTTTAACCATTATATATTTACGGTCAGTCGAACTGCAGGTAACGTCTTAGGCAAGGTAATAACAATTTATGTTTTTTTTATTATTTTGTGAATCCTTGTTAATTAAGAGCATCATTTGATTTGGTTTAAGTGGTCTGTTCAAGACCTATGGGTTTTTATGCCCAATAGAGATGCACGGAATGATGGAGGTCTCCTTTTTTTTCAGAGGAGGCGGTATGATCAAGCGTCAACAATAGAATTTCGTGTCCCAAAAGGGAGAGTACTGTCCAATGAGGAGTAACATGAATAGAAGATTTCCGATGTTTATGCTGAATATGGCCTTTGTCGCTCTCGGCGTACTTATGTTCTTACCGGATACGATGCCGGTTTGGGCGCAAGATGGTGGAGACGTGGTCGGTGAAGAAGTGGAAGTGATCCCCGCAGGAATTCCTCCTCTTTCCAATCGCACGGCGTTGTTAAGCATTCCTATCTCTGTCTTTCCGTTTAACGAACCCAACAAGATGCCAGTTTTTCGTTTACAGGAATTGGCTGAGTTAACGGTTGTGATCGAAGATAAAACAGAAGGCCGTATCGGCTTGGATATCGAAGAAGATTTCCTCGATCTATCCACTTCCGCTATCAATAGCGGTTTGTCGCTTTTTAAGGAAAGCGAATCACAACGTGGATTTAATTATTCTGTTGAGGATCAAAGCAAAGATTTGCCCATTGATCTTCTGGAAAAACCTATTGTTGAAGCCGATCCGGTTGTTCCAGGTCGTTATACCATAACTTTTCGACCTTTACCTGGCAGTCCCAATGTGCAATTGCCATTCTTTAAGGATCAATTTGCTGACTTCTACGTAGTCGCCCGCACCAGTCTTAATTTGATGCACGGCGACCGCTTTGAAACTTATATTCCCGCAAATGGCATTCGCATCAAAGATATTCGCCAAACCTTAGTGAGCGATACAATTTACCCGGATCGTTTCCCTGGCGATGCTTTTGCTGATTTAACTCCTGAGTTTACAGTCCCCTCCATCTTCGAAGGTGATATTGTTCAAATAGCCAACCTGATTACTGAAGTTGAAAATAACAATCGCATTGATGCCAGTTCAGAAGCAACAACTGTTCTGGGTATAGATATGGTTGGCCGTCAGGATCAGGGTTATTTTATCGAAGAAATTCGCATCAACTGGCTTGGCATCAATCTTGGCGCTGTCGCACGGCTGATCGCTAACCTTTCACAATCATTTTATCTCACAGGATCGGCGGGTTATCAGGCAGCTATGCCGTCGGGGTTAATGGAACAGGTATTTTTTATGACTCAACCAACCTATTTCTATAGCCCCTGGTTCTACAATACCCCAATCAACATGGAAACCGGTGAAATTTTGGCTACTGTTGCTCCAGGTGATGGAGAAACAATAATGCCAATGACTATGCCGCTTGATATGTATGGTTTCCCTATGCGGACATTCATAATTGGCGGTGATGATTATAATAACCACGTAACCAGTTATGTGCCTTACGGCCCAAGAGAACCGGGCGCTTATGGTTTAACTCCTCGGGTTGTTTCTCAGGATATTTTTAAAGCGCTTCGCACTGATTCTGCGGGGGGAATGTTCCTCTATCGTGAATTAGGCGGCGTTCGTGGAAAGTATGATGAAGGCGTTGACCATTTAATCGGTCTTGATTCTGATGGATATAGCATCGAAAACTTTGAAATCAGTCCTGAATCTGCTTCTGATCCAAATTCTCCTTTCTATCAGCTGATGCGCCGTATGCTTCCTGCAGCGGTTGGTGGTGATAGTGGTAAAACAGTTATCCCCATGTTGTTTGGCGATGATAACCTCGCCGCGCTGCTAATGGGTATTGGTGAAATACCAGAAGCCGCGGAAGAACCTCGTCCTCCTTATGGATCACTGGAATGCACCGAAGATCCCGACTGCTATTTCTTCGATCTGCTGGTTAATGTTCTGCGGCCTTATCTCGGATTAACCGAAGGTCAGATTCGTTACCTTTTTGAATATACTGAAGGCAATGGAAGAACAAACTCAGAGGATCTCTTCAATTATAATCTTCTGCAAGGATTCACTTATGTTTTGCCTGTCGGCAAAAACAATGCCATGAGCGACTTGCTGACTCCAGGTACGCGAACCGGTAATAATGTCGGTCCTGAAATATATCTCGCTGTTCGCACAAGCGATAACCTGCGAAGTCTCGATTCCTTTATTCCTTTTATCCAGCCCAATGACATTAAGGTTGGTACAAACGTTGAAGGCTTTACTAATAACGAACTGGATAATGTTGAATCTCTCCGCTCGGTTTCGAGCATCGGGTATGGACGTCCCAACACTGGCATGACTTATACCCTGATCGGACGCCCCCGTCCCCGTTTTAGTTATCAGGACCTGACTCAACCAGGAGAGGGCGAATTCGCCGGAAACAACAATATTCTGTTGGATAGTTCTCAAAGCTCGCCTCCAAAGGCAGTGATCGGTATTGATGCGCAAGATTTCGGACAGAATCCACTTTTAGTAAATAACCACGAATCAATAGAGTTTAATGTTTTCGATACCTTCTTTACAGAGAGTACTGTGTTTGGCGAAGTCCAGATCGATTTCCTGCCTGGAACGCAGAGCGTTATATTTAATCCACTGCTTTTCAACGCCATTCCTGCCCAGCTAGGCATTGGTGTTGAATTTTCCCGTGTTGTATCTAATCATTCCATTGCCCTATATTATGATGACGATACTTCAAGCGGAAATAATAGAGATGATGATGGAGATGGTCTGGTTGATGAAGAATGGCATAACCTCCAGGATGATGACGGCGATGGTCTTATTGATGAAGATTTGGGTGATATGACTCCTGCTGGTATCAATGGCGTATTTGACGCGATGGACCATTATTTTCCCACAGACCGTGATCGATTCGGCGGCACTGGGGCGAATGCATACGTTTTCCCGCCAAACAGCCAGGAAAAATATCAGGAATACATCGACGCAATCCAGCCGGCTGATAATCCACTTACATTAGTTGATGGCGGCGTATTACCGCTCAATTTAAGCGAAGGCAGTTACTTTGCAGAATTGGATATGAGAGTATTGAATATAGGCCAATACCAGGCTTTTCGATCAGATATATTCCCTAGAGGATTCTCTGGTTCAACATACAATCAGGGCATGACTCGCTGGTTGGAACCGCGTACAGGATTGCTGGATTTGATTGCCGCATTCCGCTCTGGCGGAGGCGATTTCGAAGCGTTTCCCTATTATCCTGATGATCTCTTTATCGAAACAGCGGATACAGGAGATATAATCTGGTTGATTGCGTTTACCCCTGACAGTGAAGACAGCATCAGGATGGTTCGTGATCCTGATGGTGATGTTCGCCGTACATTTGCGCTCTCCATGAATGGCGGTCTTCGCATTCCTCATCCGATGCGTGGTTTTGTCCGGGTAGGATGGACGCCAATGGTGGTCCAGGTAAGCGAAGTCGAAGGGGCAGAGGCAGAGGATCCGCAAGGCGAGAGTTTAGCAACGGCGCCATATCATCAGTTTGGTTTTGATATTTCATTAACCGATTATAATGCAATAGGCGATTATGTAAGCGGCATCAGGGATACTCTGAATAGCGCCTATGAGCAAGCTCGAACAACTATTGAAGAATATGCTACTGCAGTTGAAGATGCTGAAGCGGCGGCGGCGGATGTTGGCGAAGATGAGCAGCCGGGAGAGCCTGAATATCCTGATCCTCCTGAACCGCAGGAAATTGATATTACCAGTCCTTATGCAACTCTGGGTTTAAATCAATTCCTGGAAACGGCAGAATACGATACGAATTACCAGTTCCAATTGCAGATTCCCGATGAAAACTTCGGCCCATTGCAGGGCAATGATTTCTATGTTGTCTTACGTTCTTCACCAGTAGCCCGCGTTGGCGAAACATTCCGCGTTCGAATTCGCGGAGGTCAACGGAATGCGGCTGTGGTTATTACTGATCCTGATACTGGCGATCAGACCGTGGTTTCCAAGCCTGAAGGCGGCATCGCTTATACTTCCTTCCTGGAAACAGATTATGGTATGACTTATGCTGCTTACCGCAATGTAAGTAAAAACCAGATCACGACTGGCGAAATTATCGTTCAGAGCATAAATGTGGCGCCTAGCATCACGTTTATGTCTCCCAACTCAGGCATCAATCTGGCGGATGAGAATTTTGAATTTGATATTACTTTCGTCGCGGCTGATCCTGATGACGTTGCTGATATCCGTCTATTCGTCGATACCGACAGCCTTGATTTTAACGGTCAGTTCCTGCCCGGCGCAAGATTGAGGGAAGGTTTTGATCAGGTCTTTAGTCTGAACATGTTGGAAGATATTGAAGATTTTGATCCAACCCAACAATACTACATTTACGCCGAAATCAACGATGGCGTTAATCAGCCGATTTACGTCTATGCTGATGGTCCAATAGCAACTAGCGCCGTTAGTCCAGGTGAGGGCAATGATGGCGGCGGTACGATCGTAACAGGGAATTTGAAAAATCCTCTCGATTACGTGAAGCTTAAAAACGATGGCGTAATTTTCAGTCTGGGTGACACCCCAAAGTTTAATCGCATTGAATCTACTACCCGCGTGATCGATATGGAAGTAACGCCTACCTTCTCTGGACAGATAGCGGTTCAGGTTGATGGTCAGGTTATTGGTTCAGGCGATCTTGGTTCAATCTTTGCTAGAGTCATGCAACCAGATGGTTCCTTCAAATTCCCGGAAAATGAAGTTTTCTTCTACAAAAATTCTCTATCCGGCGGTGTTTTGATTAGCAATCCGACTGAAGATCAGATTACTATCGAAAGCGCCCGTGATGTGGAAGTCGATTTCGTTAATGGCGCTATCTATGTACTGGATGGTGATGGCGATATGCTCTTCCTCGGTAAAGCCAATACAGATCTTCGCCCTGAACCAATGGGCATTGATATGTATCGCGATATGGAGCTGGCTCCTAACGGTAAAGTATTGTATTTCTTGACCGGCAACGGTATTTTTAGTTCCGCTGGCAACAGCGCGATTTCCGGCTGGAGTGATATTGTGGTAGGCGATGTCTATCGTGATATGAGCCTGCGAACCAGTGGTGGAGCAGTAACTCATGTTGTTATCACGGATAGCGATGGAAATATCACCGTTCTTGGCGGCGGGGCGGTTAAGACAACGTTGGAATCGTTGACTTCTGATATCCCCATACCGGCAGGTACTATACGTCAGGTTAAACTGTTCCCTAATACCGATAACACGATTATTTTGATTGAAGGCAGTGGGAAGGTGCACATACTGACTAATGATGAGAATGTCGTTGCTCCAACAGATCAACTGATTTTCTCTGATCAACCTGGTCTTGATGACGACATTATCGTCGATACCGAGACAACCTCAATCAATTTGCAATCCGTTGTGGATAGCGTACGAGATATTATAGATGGATTCAGTGTAGAAAACTCCAGTCAGATAATGGCGCATGTTTCGCCCGATTACAGTGATAAAACGGGCGCGGATGTTGTAGGATTGCAGAAATCGCTGAATTCATTCTTTGGGCTTTACGAAGTACAGAACTATTCTATTTCGAATGCTAATCCCAATAACTTCACGGTTGTTAATCAAGGCGATACAATAGTTGCTCAAGTTATTATTGATCTCTCGCTGTGGTATCCAACTGTCTTCTATAGGGTTCCTGAAGTCGAACAGGATGCAATAGGCGGAACATATGAGGGTCGGTTCCTCTTTTCATCTGATACTAGGATCACTTTTGATCAAACCATAAGTATTCGTGAAGTTGGAGATGGCCGTGGATGGTTTGTTGAGCTTTATGAAATTCGCAACTATGGACGGCAACAGGATGAACTTCTTGATTCTGATACTGCTGAATACGAAGATATTATTTATCTCCTTGGATTGACCAGAAACAATCGCTTGGCTACATACGTACCAAGAAGAATTGGTATGGATGATCCCATGATGGTCAACCTGAATATTAATGAAAAGAATTCTCTGGAACCATACAATGTCCTGGCTATCTTTAGGGAACCATACTATGCCACAGATTCTGCTCCTCCGGTGTTTGAATTTACCACATTCCAAGGCAGTTTCTTGAGTTCCATTGGTTTTGATATTGTTGATTTCGAATTTAAGCCCAATGCTGATGGCGTGATGAAACTTGTTAGTATGGATATGCGTCAAGTAATAACGACTAACGATTCACAATTTATCAGTGTTGATCCAACCGATCAGCAAAATCCCCTTACGGATTTATCTGACAATGAAGTGGCAGGACCAACCGGATTCAGCTTTAAACAACGTGGTCCGGTTAAAGCCATCTTCCAGGGCGATGCAGATGTCATTGTCCCGGATAGCCAGACGCTTCAAGGCAGTTTCCCGTTAGGTGGAATTATGATGCTGCCGGAAGGAACCAATATCTTTACGATTAATCCTAGTGTTATGGTTAAAGATGAATTGAATCGTTCGATTGTAAAACAAAATCCTTATGATCCAAATCAAGACACCGGTAATGTTGATGGAGTAGGATTCGTTGCATCTCTTCTCCCGGGTCGTGCATACTTTGTAATCGCTGCGGATGGCATACACTACGGATTTATTCAGATTCCGGAAATTCCTGGCGGCTTGGAAGATACAGAGGATGTAATAATTCCATTCGATTTCCGGTACAAAGACTCTTTTATTCTTCCTAAAGGCTTCTAGTGATAAGCTGGATTATGGCAAGTTAGATAATTACAATTACACGGCGCCCTCATAATTGAGGGCGCCGTTACTTTTTTTGCCCGGCGCCGTTTTAGTAATGGAAAATCGGGGATGATGAATGCCAATTTCGATTCTGGATAAACTATCTATTCCCTCATATCAACTGTGTGGTAAACTATGTAGTCTCAAAGTGTATTTGATTCGGGAAAACTTTTAATGAGTCGATCTATTAGGATAATTCGATGCGCATTTTCTTATTGCTTTTTACGTGTTTATTTGTTGTAGGCATTGTGCTTTTTGCGATGATGCAGGCGCCGCAGTCGCAAAAGCCGGAGATCACCGTCACGCGGTTAGATGAGGCGCCACGCCCGCTTCCAGTGTTGCAGAGCGATCCTGCGGCAGAACATATTCTTGAATTTTTCCCTGAACCGGAAAAATTCATTCAATCTCCTTCTCCGGATGTAAGTGAAAAAAAATCAAAGAATAATAATCCTGCATTAGGCGACGCCTCAGCGGGTAAGAACCAATTGAAACCGGATATTACTCGTCTTCTTTCGTTGATAAATGATTGGGTTTATGTTGATTACTCACAGATCGGCGCTTCGAAAAAAGGCAATATCAGAAAAACCAGAGATAACGAACTGCTGATTGTTTTTGAGGGCAAAGAACTCGAGTATGGCATCAAGGTTTCTCAATTATCAGATGAAGCCTGTACTTTGGAATTAAGAGATGAAAAATTTACTTTGCGCCGCGCAGAAGAACCAAACTTTTTCCAGGAAGTGCAACAACAAATGAGACCCCTTACCAAAGATGAACAGGATAAGGCTTATGAATATTATATGCGTCGATATGGCGATAAATTTTCAAAGTATAGCGAGATGTATAAGCCTCCTTTCGGGACTCCTATGCCTAAGCGGGTATCTAGCGAGCAAAAACAGCAAGGTCTTCAGGATTACATGAATCGCTACGGCAACAAATTCGCGAAAGAAGGAGAACAGTATAAAGGTTCTTTTCCTTATACTGAGCAACAAAAGGAAAATTATAAAAAATATTGGCAAACTTTCTTCCCGGATCGACCTATGCCCAATTTTGATGAAGCTTTTAGTAAAGAAAACCAGGTTGGTCAGAGTGATCGGCTTCAGCCAGAATCCAAATAATATAATGTTAGTTAATTCTTAGTGGGGGTTTATTTAATGAAATATTTGTGGTTGTTTATTTTGGGTTGTTTATTGATTGCTTGTTTGTTTTATTTCAGTGGTGGTTCATCTGAAAAACTTTTGGATGTCAGTAGTGCGCCTACTCCCTTGCCTCAGATAAGCCAAGCGACGCCGCTGGAGGAGTTTGATCCTTTGGTCGCTGAATGGAATGGCGGAAAACTGCTTCTTTCCGACATAGATAAAATCCTTGGTCCGCAAAAAGATCAATTAATTGTAAATGCTTCTGATGATGCACATATCAGAGATTTGCTGTTAAATAAACGAAAAACCATCATTAAGACTCTGGTGGATAATTATCTTTTGATACAAGAAGCTCAAGCAAGAAAATTAAGCCTGACGGAAGCCCAGCAAGAAAATATGATTCGGGGCGCCCGCAGTAAATATGATTCTGAAGAAGAATACTTTAGTGCCTTGCAGAATGCCGGACAAACGGAAAATGATCTCATTGAGGCATTGTCAAATATTCAACTTGGAAGGCTATGCGTTGAAGATGAAAAACAAAAAATTGCTGATTCACTTACTCCTGAAATAATGAAAGAGTATTACCAGGATCATCTGCAAGAACAATTTTCGCCTCCCGCATGTTCTAAGGTTAATTGGGTAATTATCAAGTCCGGATCAGAGTATGAGCGATCACCTGAAGAAGCCAAACAATTTGCAAATAAATTATATGCTGATGTAAAGAAAAAAGTCGAAACTTTGGATACGCTGGTCGATAAGCGCAAAGTGCTTCAGGAATGCGCCCGAACATATTCGGATGATTATAGCGGCAAGTATAACTATGGTTATGCAATTCTCTATCACCGCGACCCAGCCTGGAGCGCTTATACCAAGGCTTTTCAGGATGAATTGGTGAAAATAAATAAACCGGCGGAATTATCTGATGTTGTTGAAGTAACTGAATCCGCCTATGGTTTTTTCATTTTGTTGAATAAATCTTCCTCTTTTGTCTCTGCCTTCGATTCTCCAACTGTTCAAAATATGCTTCCTAACATGGTAATTAAGGTAAAATTGGAGGAATGGCTTGAGGAGTTAAAAAATAAATATCAACTGAAACTTTATGAAGAACATTTAACATATCATTCCGATTCATCCCTGGACAGCAAGCAATTATAAAACAATAACTTGTTTCTTATGGTATCATCGGGGTTTATTCTTTTTTTGACATGTGTATTGTGGTTTATGTAGTCAATTATCAAAGAATCCGTTATTGTTTATCATGTTGCTATGTTTTTGCATAAGCGGTTGTCGGGCGTGTTTTCTGATTAAAACTTCAGGTTTTTTCAAAGCTCTAATATTTTAAATAAGCAATATATCTATAGAATTGGAATAAAATAATGATTGATGAAAAAGAAATAAATCTCTCTTCGATTATTACTGTTATTTGGGGACGCGGTAAAAGGATTATGATTTTCACCATGATCTGTATGTTCCTGGGCGCCCTTGCATCTTTAACTATACACAACCGCTACGAATCTGAAGCGTACCTGGTTCTCAATGCATCGAAAATCGGTGAACGGATTATGGAGAAGCCCGCCATTCCGATTAAAACCTATGATGACATCTTCTTTCACCCCGGTGTATATAAAGATATCATTGATAAATTCGATTTGGATGAATCTCCCTATAATCTTAAATATCCCAAGGATTTAGAAAACCGGGTGCGCATTAATAATGATGACGCATCGGCGATGTATGTTTTTTCCGTGCAACTTGAAGATGCTACAATGGCAGCTGATGTTACTAATGAACTGGTTTTTCAAGCGGTTTCTATTGTAAACGGACTTGTGAATACCGAACAAGAAGCCAGTACCCGAAAATCGGAGACGAGAGTGATAAGAGTTTACAAC
>CAXXMV010000001.1:87500-1253079 GCA_963662285.2 bacterium | reverse complement strand
TATCGGTCAGTTTCTGCACGTCATCCTGAAGTTTTTTGGATTCATCTTCAGGCAAGCCCTCTTTCTTCACGGCGGTTTTGAGCGATTCGATGCTATCGCGCCGCAGAAGGCGAATGCGGACTTTTCCTTCTTCACCGATTTTCTTGGCCATTTTAACCAAATCTTTACGGCGTTCCTCAGTCAAAGGCGGAACAGCGAGACGAATCAGTTTTCCATCGCTGCTGGGATTGATGCCCAGTTCGGATTTCTGGATGGCTTTTTCGATATCGGGTAAGACGCTTTTATCCCAGGGGTTGAATAACGATCAAACGCGCTTCGGGGATGCTGATATTAGCCATCTGCTTTAAGGGAGTTTTAGCGCCGTATGCATCAACGATAATCCCGTCTACCAGGGCGGGCGTAGCGCGTCCAGTACGAAGTTGAGCTAATTCCTTACCGATTGACTCTAGAGCATCATCCATTTCCAATTCGGCTTCTTCTAGAAAACTATCAAGCATTGTCATCCCCCGATTCTGTCGTTCCAGCGGTTACCAATGTACCTACGATTTCACCTCTAAGAGCGCGGGTAATGGCGCCCGGTTGATTCATGTCAAATATGGAGATAGGCAGTTTATTTTCCATACAAAGGGAGACGGCGGTAGAATCCATAACCCGTAATCCCTTATTTAAGACTTCTTTATACGTTAACTCAGAATATCGTATTGCGTTAGGGTCTTTCATTGGATCGGCGGAAAAAACTCCATCCACTTTTGTTGCTTTATATACGATTTCCGCTTCAATTTCTATGGCCCTTAAAGCGGCGGCGGTGTCAGTAGTAAAGAAAGGATTCCCTGTTCCACCAGCGAAAATGACAACACGGTTTTTTTCGATATGGCGTATAGCGCGTCGGCGGATATAGGGTTCCGCGATTTCTTCCATATGGATTGCAGTTTGCACGCGAGTGTCGACTCCCACGCGTTCGAGAGCGCCCTGAAAGGCGAGCGCGTTGATGATAGTAGCCATCATGCCCATGTAATGAGCGGTAGGCTCTTCAATGTAAAACGCGGCGGAAGAACCGCCGCGCCAAATATTTCCACCACCAACAACAATTGCCAGTTCCACGCCGCAGCTCTTGGCTGCGGCGATTTCCAGGGATACTTTTTCCAGCGTGGGAAAATGGATTCCATGCCCTTGCTCACCGGCGAGAGCTTCTCCGCTGATTTTAAGGAGAACCCGGCGTTTAGAAGTCATATTACCCGGCGCCTCCCATGCCATTGAGTTCTACTCAATTTCTTCACCTAATTGGTAGCGGACAAAGCGACGAACCTGAATGTTTTCGCCGATTTTAGCGATTGATTCTTTAATGAAATCTTCAACAGTAGAGTTCATTTCCTTAATAAAAGGTTGTTCGAGCAGACAAATCTGAGAGAAGAATTTATCGATGCGACCATCAACTATTTTATCTATAACCGCATCTGGTTTGCCAGCTTCTTTTGCCTGGTTGCGTAAAACCTCCCGTTCGCCTTCAATGTCACCGGCAGAAACTTCTTCGCGAGTGATGTATTTAGGGTTGGAAGCAGCGATATGCATAGCGATATCTTTTACGAGAGCCTGGAAATTTTCATTACGGGCGACGAAGTCGGTTTCGCAATTCATTTCCACCATGACGCCGATCTTGTTGCCGGGATGGATGTAAGAATAAACCAAGCCTTCTTTGGTAGCGCGACCGGAGCGTTTTGCAGCACTGGCGATGCCTTTTTCACGAAGATATTTGGTAGCTTTCTCAACATCTCCATCGCATTCTTTAAGAGCCTTTTTGCAATCCATCATTCCGGCGCCAGTCTTATCGCGGAGAGTTTTCACTTCCGCAGCTGTTATGTTAGCCATTTTATGTTTCCTTTTTGCCTTGTTAAAATTCAGGTGTTATTTACCGGCTTAAATAGTTTCCGGAGTTTCGGTATCTGGTTCGATAACCTTAGTTGGTTCAGGTTGAGCAGGAGCAGGCGTTTGAGGCGCAGCTTCTACAGCCGGGGCCGATTCAACGGCAGGCTCTGGCGTTGCAGTTTCTACAGGAGCATCCGCAGCTGCAGCTACTGGCGCCGATTCAACGGTAGGCGCCGCCTGCTGTAATTCTTCATCGGAGCCTTCTGACGAAGCCATTTTGCCTTCCATAATGGAATCGGCAATACGAGCGGCTATCAAGCGAACCGCACGAATAGCATCATCGTTGCCGGGAATAACGTAATCAATGAAATCCGGGTCGCAATTGGTATCGACGATAGCAACAACCGGGATATTGAGTCTTCTTGCTTCAAGAACGGCGATGTGATCTTTGCGCGTATCAGTAACAAATACTGCTGCGGGCAAATCATCCATATCTCTGATACCGGCTAAATTCTTTTCTAATTTACCCTTAAGTTTGCTCATCATCAGACGTTCTTTTTTATTTCGATTTTGCAGGGTAAATTCGTCGTTCAACTGAAATTCAAGTTCTTTCATCTTCTGGATGCTTTTACAGATAGTATTGTAGTTGGTGAGCATCCCACCGAGCCAGCGGTTGTTGACGTAATACATATCGCAACGGTTGGCTTCTTCTTTAACGGTATCCTGAGCCTGTTTCTTGGTACCGACAAAAAGAACGGTTCCGCCCTGCGCCGAGATATCCCGGACAAAACGGCATGCTTCCTTCATTAAACGCACGGTCTTCTTAAGATCAATTATGTAGATGCCGTTGCGCTGACCAAAGATATATTTGGCCATTTTCGGATTCCATCGGCGCGTTTGGTGGCCGAAATGAACTCCGGACTCCAGGAGTTGTTTCATGCTTACAGTAGTCAAAATTACGACTCCTTATATACCGCCTAAGCAGTAAAGTATTGTCCGCCTTAAAGTTATGAAAACAGCACAATAAGTACGGTAAACACTAATTTTTAGCATGAGTAGGATATTTTTCAAGGCGTACAGCAGGGGGAAGAAGAGGTGAAAGGTGTTAACTTATTGATTCTTTTCGCTTTGTAGAAAGTTTATGATAGCATGTTGCTGTTGAGACGATATTCTAAGTTGAAAGAAAGGCAGCCATGAAATGGTTGTTGTAATAGATACAGTAAAATCACCATTGGACTTGAAAGAGTATGATTTTATCTGGTTCCAAGGGATGAATTTTCCGATGAGACTAAGCCTTATACCATTGCTCCACAATTCATCCATACATAAACCAAGTAATATAAGGATGAAAGAATAAATCAATCCAGCAATAGCCGAATCAATATAAAAGTACATTTCTTCTTGCTGCAAGCAAAGATAATTCCAGGCATACAACATTAATCCTGAAAGCAGCACTGTATAGCGCATTACAAAATTTGAATTAAATACAAATCGCAAATATCCCCGCTGCAAGATTGTTTTTACTCTATGAACCATTACCAGCATAAAAAATACAATAGCAGTTAATGATTCTTGCCACTGAGGGATTAAAATCTGGAAAAGTAAATTGCAAAATACATAGAGAAAACAGGCCAGCGCTACAATAAGACAGTAAAAAGAGCATAATGATCCAATCGCAGAGGACTGTTTGTTTCTAATATTACGAAGTCCAAAGACAAGAAGGATTACGCCGAAAAAGAGAAGATATTCAATTTGGTGAGCAACATGCATGCTAACTCTCCTTCAAAGATTAGCCGGTATTGATTAATCTCAGGTAGTTTGGCTCTTTGGATACTCAATAATCGATTGATTATAGTACGATTTATTATTGGTATATGTAATAATAAAATGATTATTATTTGTGGTTTGGAAAACTTCAAAAAATATTGGGTAGTGAAATAATAAGTAGTGGACTTGCGGGAATGCTCAGCAAGCTCAATGATGGTGTAATTACTGGAGCAGACAGATGAAACTGGATCGTAATCGGCTTTATCCCTGGTTGGCAATGCTGCGAGCGAAATTCATGGGCAGCAGCCGAGCAATGAAGTTGCAAGAGCATTTCGGCTCGATAGAGAAAGCCCTGAATGCGCCAATAAGCGCTATTGAACGTATCCCCGGTTTCAGCCGTGAGATTGGAGCGGCCATACAGGACTCGGCTAAGGGTAAATATGATAATGAAATTGATAGAGAACTGGCCTGGGCGGAGAAGCATGGCATTTCAATGATTCTACATTCTGATCCGGAATATCCTCCGCCGCTACGGCATATTCCCGCATCACCAGCTCTATTGTTCGTTAAAGGAAGAATCAAGGTTCAGGATATTTTATCCGTCGCTATTGTCGGCTCGCGTACAGCATCGGATAGCGGAAGACGCTTAACCAATAAAATAGCGGGTGATTTAGCCGATGCCGGATTGACGATTATCAGCGGCCTGGCCTGGGGTATAGACGCCGCCGCTCATAAAGGGGCCTTACGCTGTAAACAGGGACGAACCATTGCGGTAATGGGCAACGGATTAAAATTCGTTTATCCCAAAGAGCATGTATCATTAGCCGATCAAATAGTCAAACGCGGCGCATTGATAACTGAGTTGTTTTATGATGTGTCGCCGCAGGGCCGTAATTTCCCCCCGCGCAACCGGATTATCAGCGGGCTTTCCCTGGGAGTATTAATAGCGGAAGCGCCCAGTCGCAGCGGTTCTTTGATAACCGCCGATTATGCGCTCGAACAGGGGAAAGAGATATTTGCATTACCGGGTAATGTAGAACAGTGCGTTTCGCCCGGCACCAACCATCTTATTAAAAATTCACGCGCCACGCTGGTAACCTCGGCAGAAGATATCCTTCGGGAACTTGAAGATAAGATCACCTTTTACCGTAATGAACTGGACGGCAAAATTCCCCAGATTGATCTCGGCCCGCAGCGTAAAGATGAAGCGGATGCAGATTCTTCGCAATCAGCTGATCGCATCATAGAAATATCAACCATAAAAACAGCTCCTGTATCAACGCCAAAAAAGGAGCCGCCTCAAACTATCCTAAGTGGAGATGAAGAAGAGGTCTTTAAGATCATTACTGAAGAAACGCAGCATATCGATATTATCTGCCGCAACCTGGAGTGGCCGGTATCCCGCGTGTCATCTGCTTTGGGGTTACTGGAACTCAAAGGCATTATAGAGCGTGATGCGGGGATGCGCTTTCGGCTGGCTGACTAGGATGATTTGCAGTGAACTCAAAGCCTCTGAATAATGATCCCGTTGCTATTGAGAAGCAGCTTAAGATATTAAAGCGATTTGTGAATATTTATTGCCGCAAGCATCATGAAGCCTATGATAATGGCCCATGCTCTGAATGCCTTGAGTTGATTGAATACTCCCGCCAACGTTTGATGCATTGCCCCCATGATCCCAAACCGAAATGCAAGGATTGTCCATCTCATTGCTATAAACCGGTATACCGCCAGAAGATTAAAGAGATAATGCGTTATTCGGGAATCTATTTCGTTAAGCGGGGGCGATTGGATTGGTTGATTAAATATTTTTTGATGGGTCGATGAGGCTCAATATAATAAATTAGGATATATAAAAATACCCCTAAACCTATCCCTCTCCCGCCGGGAGAGGGATATAAAATCAAGGGTGAATTTTTGATGGTTCGGTGAAGCGCTGACCATCCTGCGCGATAGGGGATGGGGATTTTTGAGTGTTTTTTTGTCTTAATAAGGATGGTCAGGATTTTTTGGATGACCTGGATTTTATGTAAATGAGTGATTATATATTTTGATGTGATTTATATGCCAAGGCTTATCTATTTCGCTCCATCGCAAATAAACAAAAACTATCGGTTAAGGAATTATTGATATGGATCAGCAATTGGAACAGAAGATTTTCGGATTGGAAAGACCAAATTCAAAACTGGTTATCCTGTATCTTATCCGCAGCCTTTCGGCTTTGATTGCATTTCCCTTTGTGTTTGTCCCGCTTTACTGCAAATACATCTCGTTGCGCTATCATTTCGATAAAGAAGGAGTCGGCGCTTCGTGGGGGGTATTGTTTAAGAAACAAGTTTTTTTAACCTATGCCCGTATTCAGGATATCCATGTGACGCGGGGATTAGTTGAACGGTGGTTGAGCCTGGGCACGGTTGAAATTCAGACCGCTTCGGGCAGCGCTTCGGCCGAATTATCCATTGTCGGCTTGGATGAATATAACGAGATACGCGATTTTCTGTATAACCGTATGCGCGGGGCGCGGGGAGAAATCAATCTCGAAAGCGAAGAGAACAGCGCAACCGGAGAACCTGAATCGGTGCTGTTGCTGAAAGAAATCCGCGATGAGTTGCGCAGTATCCGACAGGCGGTTGAAGGGGGCGGCGATCATGTATGAATCGATTAAAGAGACTCTGCTTGATCTGTTTCGCGCGCCCAACGGTCCACCAGAAGTACCCGGCGGCGCCAATGATAGCATTCAGATATTCCGGGCTTCTAAACGTTATTTAGCTTATCAAATGATGATCCTGATGATTACCATGCTGGTCTTGGGATTAATTATTCTTACAGTGGGAATCATCATCATAGTCAATGAACCTCTGATTGGATTCATGGCGATAGCGCTTATGGGGATAATGTGGTTTCTGGTTTTAATCGGTTCACAATTCATAATCCGGCTGGAATATGATATGCGTTATTATATCGTAACCGACAGGAGCCTGAGAGTTCGCAAAGGGGTATGGTCGATCCTGGAACAGACTCTGACTTTTGTCAATGTTCAAAACATCACCGTTGAACAGGGGCCTATTGAACGCATGTTCGGTATATCCCGCGTGGTGGTTGATACAGCCGGAGGAGGCGGATCATCGGCTGGTGATCAGCAAGCGGTTTTTCACAACAATCACCGGGCGGTGCTAAATGGTTTGGAAAATGCTTCGGAAATCAGGGATATGATCGTAAATTATCTAAAGACGCTGCCCCAAACAGGCGGCCTGGGGTCGCCGGATGAGCGTCATTTTGAGCGAGGCGCAGGTTCAGGCATGTCAAAGCAGGAAATTGATATCTTACGGGGCATCCTGGCCGAGGCCAAAGGTTTGCGCAGCGTGCTGGCGCCGAGGTGAGAGGTTATTCACCTGACGTTTATTTTAAGGTAAGATACAATGGGGGTTATGCAAGGTTTTAGAAAACAACCCCCTCTTGAATTCTCCCCCAACTTGGGGGAGAGGGTTTTTGATATCTAAACATCCATATTGTTTTGATATAGTTATACAAAAACACCTTGGAATAACATTCCTCTCCCAAGATTGGGAGAGGTAAGGAGAGGGTTGATAGCAATTAGCCCCGAAAAGAAATACCCAACAGTGTTTGTTTAACCACACGTGTGAATAGTTGAGAAGATTTATGCCAGAACATATTGTCGATCCCGCATTATTATCTTCCGTAGCCCACCTGGAACTGGTTGCCCGGCAAGCGGTGGAAGGCACGGTATCGGGATTGCATCATAGCCATTTTATGGGTCGAAATGTGGAATTCAGCGAACACCGGCCTTATAACCCCGGCGATGAGCTGCGCTTGATCGATTGGCGCGCTTATGCCAAGACAGACCGGTTCCATGTTAAATTATTTGAAGAAGACACCAATTTACGCGCAACCATCCTGACTGATATGAGCGGATCAATGCGATTCGGTGATTCGACGAAAACCAAATTGCTCTATGCTCAGCAATTGGCCGCCGCATTGTCGCACTTGATGCTGTCTCAGGGAGACGGGGTTGGATTGCTGGCTTTTGACAGTGCTGTCCGCGCTTATATTCCTCCACGAAACCGTTCGGATCAGTGGGGCGGGATTCTTGATTCGCTGGCCAATGCTCCGATGACCAGTGAGGACACGGATATCAGTTTGGTTTTATCCGGATTGGGTGAGATTCTTAAGAAACGAGGCATGGTTATCCTTATATCTGATTTGATCGATGAACCTGAACGGGTATTGAAAAACATGGCTCTTCTGCGGAAAAACCAGCAGGAATTGATCGTTTTTCATATATTGACTCCTGAAGAAGTCGAATTGCCCTATTACGGGACGGTCGAATTTCACTCTCTGGAAGGCGAAGCCGATTCAATCAGAACGACGCCCCGTAGGTTGCAAAAAAAATACCTGGAACGCATGGAGCAATTTTTGACCGCCTATCGCGAAGGATGCCTGGAGTATGGCATAGATTATAAATTGATTCGCACAGATCAGTCCTTGGAAGTTATTCTGCGAGAATATCTGCAACGACGGATGAAGATGCACTCTTTCTAATGAATAGACAATTTATTAATAAAATTATAACGGTTTGTATGATCCTCTGCTTATCCCTGCCGGGGATGTGCGATAAAGGCCAGGCTGCAGATTACGATCTGGTCAGCCTTGAGTCGGGCGCGATTGTTGAAGGATGCATCACGGTTGAAACCAAGACCATGATCACCATCGAGACGATTGGCGGCGCGGTCTCGATGCCTATGCGTTCGGTGGCGAAGGTTTCTCATGCCCGACCGGGCGAAAGCGAACTAATGCTGGGATTGAACCTTCTGGAACGAAGAAAGTTGGATCGCGCCAGCCGGTTTATCAAGAAAGCCTCGCTTCATGCTGAATGGAGAGACGCCAGCAAGTCAGCTCTGGAGCAGTTGGAAAAAGCCCGAACCAGTATCGCCGAAGAAGAGAAGATTAAAGAAAAGAAGAGAATCGAATCCCTAATCAAGAACAACGGTTTGGAAGCCGGAATATCCGAGTTGGAGCGCATCTACAAAGACGACAACAAAAACAACAAAAATGATGCTGATTATTGGGGAAGCGTTCGAGGGAATCTACACTTGCTTATGGCGCGCGACCGGATCGATCATCTGGACTCCAAAGGCGCCGAGAGACAACTGTTATTAGCGGAAAAATACGGGGTTGATCCTCAAAAATGGAAAAGCGTACGCAACGAACTGATCGCGTTGCGTAGGGAAAGCGTGCTGCTGGGCGCTGATAAACTGGCGGCGCGTAGAATGAAGAAACCAGTCGATACTAAATATTCATCATTCCTGGCTGTAGTTCAAAAAGCAAAAAAGAACGGAGAGAAATTGCCTCCCATTCATTTGCTGCAACTGGTGGATCGTTACGCCAAACTCAACCAACTCGATCCACTGTTAGTCTGGGCGATGATCGACACTGAATCATCCTGGCGGGTTGACGTAGTCGCTCATGACGGGGGGCAGGGATTGATGCAACTGATGCCTCCCACCGCCAAAGAACTGGATGTATCTAATCCCTTAAATGCGGAACAGAACATCCGGGGCGGAACAGAATATTTACGATTTTTATTGAGTATGTTCAAAGACACCGATACTGCTTTGGCCGCATATAATGTCGGCCCCGGGCGAGTGGAGAGAACCGGCGTCCCCCCGGCGGGCAAGCGCTATATCAAAAAAGTCCGCACCCGGTTTGCCTCATTACAAAAGCGGTTCGGAATATCTTCGGTTTCGTAGAAACTATGAAAACAACAGTTTGATCAGATGCATATTTTGATGGTTATTTATGTGGAGTAAGTAATGTTAATCCCGGAGCCAAGAGTTGATCCTATAGATCTTGATATAAACTAGTGTCAGAAAAATCAACCATTTCCAAAATTCTTTTTTCATACCTATTGAACAATTTTTGGGATTCACTATTTTCTTTAATTAGTGTAAAAATACTTTTTACATCATCCACTGCTATATCTGTTTGACCAATTTCATAATAGCATCTTGCTCGACATGCAAGAGCTACAATATGAAATGGATAACGGTCAATAATTTTATTAAACCTGATAATAGGATTCTTATAGTTTTGGTTACGCATATTGAAATTTGAAAAGAAATTTATATCAATATTAAAATCATAAACCAGATCAGATAATTCTTTCCCGGAAATTTCAATTGTATCAAAAGGTCTAGTTTTGAATCCTTGAGTTGAGGTATTCCAAACTTCAATTAAACTATTTTCCGTTAGTGAACCACGTTCAAGCAAGATATTAGTCATTTCAGTTCCAGGGTACGGGTATGCAACAAAAAAAGCAATCGCATCAGCAGGTAAATCCTTAACAAAATCTCTTGTTTCCATCATCATCTCTCTGGTTTCGCCAGGAGATCCGATAACAATATTAGCTCCGGAAAAGACTCCTTTTTTTTTGGAATATTCGATTAATCTAATGGCTTTATCTAAATCAATATTTTTTTTAATAATATTCTCTTGAACAAATTTAGAACCTGACTCAACTGGGAAAAAAGTTACTTTCAATCCATGTTTAACCAAAACATCAATCATTTCTTCATTGAAAATCTTTATCGATAAGGTTGGTACTATCAGATTAAAATTCAAACCTCTGTCTTCAATTATTCTAAAAAAATCAAAAAATTGTTTTTTATTTGCTCCAAATAAATCATCAAGAATACTGATGCTGTTAACGTGATAAGTATTGATGAGATATTCAATTTCATCAACCATCTTACTTGCACTTTTATAAAACACTTTCTTACCATGAACTTTATCCGCTGAACAAAAAGTACAACCAAATGGACAACCCCTTGATATAAATATCATTCCAGTTCGGGCGCCTTTTTCATGGATTGGAGAAGTTGATTCATTTACTACTAAATATTCCATATCAATCATATCGTATGGATAGGGTGGTATATCATCAAGATTATGAAAAGGAATTGCCATCTTATGGATATTATCAATTCCAGTAACAACACCTGGTATCTGTTCAGGTGATTTTTCTTTGATAAGAGAGTCTAGTAATTCAACAAATGCAATATCTCCAGGACCTCTCACAATATAGTCAATACCGGGTTCATTAATGATTCTATGAGGAAAAGTAGTTGTATGGACGCCGCCAGCAATAATCTTACTGTCTGGCCATATCTCTTTCATGAATTTGCACAATTGCAAACAAGGTATATGCCCATTTGATATACTGATTGAAATTCCAATATAATCCGGGACAAATCCGGTTTCTTCAAGCATCCTGGCATTAAATTCAGAAAAATTAATAGCCTTACTTTCAATCTTTGAAAAATGCTTATGAATCTCCATAGGAGCATCAATGATTTTTATATTGAAATTAGGGAATTCTTGTTTGCACCAGCCAGCTAAAGTTAAAACCGCTACAGGATAGGATAAATAAATATTACTATCGGTAGAAATCTTGGATATTAACTCATCAATTATTATTCTTGGTGAGCCATACCCATTAATCAATAAAAGATTCTTCTTTACAAAAGATTTCATATATAGTAAGTTTCCT
This sequence comes from bacterium, assembly GCA_963662285.2. Taxonomy (GTDB): domain Bacteria; phylum Hinthialibacterota; class Hinthialibacteria; order Hinthialibacterales; family Hinthialibacteraceae. The sequence goes on along the minus strand of CAXXMV010000001.1, from coordinate 1,241,882 downwards.
TTAATTTATTATCAATCATTCCATAAATTTACAAGTCTGATTATTATTACGCTGTATTAATTAGAGCGGTTCTTTATGAAGGAATATATATCAGATACCTCTATAATGCGTAGTCAAATATATAAAAGAAAGAGCATGCTAACAGGCTCTGAAGATATAGAGAAAAAGTTAACTGTAGCAGGCCATAATCTAAGTTAGAGATCAAAAGAACACATAACTCTTACCCTTGTAGATTTCACAAAATATTTATACGAATTATCTGATTATACATCTTCTATAATACACGCTTTAAAAATCCGTCCGGCGCCGTAGTGAGAAGAATTTTATTTTCTATATCCTTGTCAATCTCAAAATTATCATTGGTTTTCAAAAATTCCCAAACAGCTGTTTTGGGATTATTACCCTTTCCCCACGGTCGATTCGGAATGATTTCTGCAGGGAGATCTTCAATGCCCGTATCGAAAACAACGATATAATTACCTTTTTTTACTAGCGGCGAATAAGCCATGAGTTCAGCCAAAACGTGATCATGGGTGTGATTAGAATCGAATGCTACTAATACATTTTCTTTATCTTGGGCAATTTCATAGACTTGTTGTACGATATCTGAATCCACTGAAGAACCCTCAATCATTCGAATACGTTTGTACATGGGATGATCTTCAATCTTCTTTTTATTATGAGGCCGAATTTCGATATCAATTCCAAGCGCTTCTCCTTTACCTATAAGTTCAAGCATTGAGGCGTAAAAAACTAGACTTCCGCCAAAAGCAATGCCTGTTTCAATAATCAAATCAGGTTTGGTTCGCCAAATAATTTCCTGCATAGCCATAAGATCCTGCGGACATTGAATAACAGGACGTCCCATCCAACTAAAATTATGGGCATACTTATATTTTTGAACCTGGATCAACCATTCAAGCGACAGTTTTTTTAATTCTTTATCTTCACCTATTTTCGCGATATTATTCGCTACTTCGGTAAAAAATTTCATCTCATCTGCGTTCATTGCATAATCTCCACAATTCATGTTTATTCATTCTGAAAAAATCATAATTGCATAACTTTGCCCTTGAAACCTATATCGTTTATCAAATAGTTTTTCATGGCTTCTCCATGAGTGATAGGACCAATAATAACTGTATCGTTTTCAGTTGCTTCTAACAGTTTATCGATAGGATAAATTTTTCTACCATCAATCGTTTTGTTTTGAATTCGATCATCTTTATCGATCATGTATTTAATGTTGCATCGCCCCAAAGGACTCATAGCTAACATCATCTGAGTGTGGATGCCAATACCCCAAATATAAACAGGCGTCTGATTCTTCACTAGTTCTCCGAGTACTCCATCAGTATCAAAAGCGTAATCATCGAACCACTTGGAAATTTGATTCCCTAGATCATAATTGGATTGAATGGCGTCAAAATCAGGCGTACACTTTTTATAAACTCCCCATAAGCAAGGCATAATAAAACCACTGTCGACCCGATCACGTTTCCCGCACTGAATTTTTTTAAAACCAAATCGAACCATTAGATTACTCAAAAGAATTTCACTAAAGTGAATCACATGTTGAAAGTAGAAAAATCTAAGTGGTGAAGAAGGATTAAAAACTTCATAACGCGTTGCATCAGGAACTTCTACATACAAAAATCCATCATCGGATAATTTATGATGAAGGTTCTGCATCACGGTTGGTAGATCGATAATGTGTTCAATTATATGAGAAAGAATAATCAAATCAGCTTGCGTATCCGAAAATGGAAGGTGAGCGAGATTTCCCACATCACTTTTGATATAATCAAATTTTTTTAGTTCCTCAATACATGATATTGCCGGATCAACCGCATAGAGATTAATATACCCTTGTTTATTGAAGGATTTTAATAACGATCCAATACCACACCCGATATCAAATAGTTTTACGGTTTTGTCTGGAATAATTTCATGGATAATACGAACAGTTTCATCAAAATAACGTTGTTCTTCATGAGGAATGTTGCGGAACAGGAATGAGGTGCTATAAAAACTACGTGCATAGAATTGATTATAATCCTCTTGAGTGGATGATGTATCCAAAAAAACCAATCCACATAAATCACACGATACAACATCGAAATATCTTGACAGTTTATCATCATCAAAAAGAGAAAATTTGAGATTCCCTAAAGTCAGCCCCTTGGTATTTTGACAAACGGGACAGTTCCGTTTCATGGAAATCAATGGATATTTTTGTTCAAGACTTTTCTTAATACTCATCATTTTCTCCATCTATAAAGAAACAGTAAAAAAGTAAAGAAGATACTGTTACTGTTTGTTCAATCTTTCATCTTAGATTTATTGTCATTATTTTAACTATGAATCCTCTGATTTCGAGCCAGAATCTCCAAATCTAATTTCCATTTTCCCAAGCATTGATTCTCGGGGAAATGCTGATGAAAATGTATGACGCTCCCCTTTTTATTTTCGATCAACCCATAATAGGTCAAGTCATTAATATCATAATCAATAATTCCATTACTTTGAAATATTTCTTTATCTTGTTGACAACACAGAAACCAATCTACTGGATTCGAGCCGAAAATTTTCTGAAAATCCACGCCTTCTTTTTCTTGCGGTGAGATGGAATGATACAAATTATGCAATAGTTCCTTTGTTTGTTCGGGGCGGTATTTCGTTCGAATATCCCTGGCAGCTTGTTCACCCATTCTTTGCCGGAGAGTTGGATTAGAATGTAATTCCGACAATGCTTGAGCGAATTCCTCTGGAGAGTGTACAATAATTCCCGTCTCTCTGTTTACAACAATCTGTTGTTCAGCAGGATTATCCATAACGATGGGAACAATGCCCATGGCCATTGCTTCTAAAAGCGCATTTTCCGTTGTTCCATAATGCTTGGGATTTAGTAGATAAGCAAGTACATTTATCGATTTGAGCGCTTCAGGAACATCATATACATAATCCATAAACTCAAACAAATCAGGTTTGCCAATCTGCCGGGCTTGATGAAGCAAAATTTTCTGATTTGTCAAATCCCCTATCATGGCGACTTTCAAATCAGGAAGATTTACGGCGGCAAAAAAATCTACAAAACGGGGATGTAATTTCGCGAAATTCAGGCTGCCTATATATCCAACACGTAATTGGTCATTTAAGCATTCACCCGGCAGAGGAAACTTGTCAAATCCGCCGCAGCTGGATGCGACGTTGAACCGGTCACCCTTTTCAGTAAGCATATTCTTAACAACTGCGGCTTGGTAAGAACATTTCGATGTAAACAAAAAACGCATCGCCGCACGAATTAATTCTTCAGGGATAATTGGAGTCGATAATCCCGATACATGGCTCCAAACCACTAAGCGCAGAGGTATACCTGAAAGTATGCACAAATTTTTTATGGTTGCAGGATGATTCCACCATTCCAGTTGTACTATATCCGCCGCCTCAACTATGGAAGCGAGTTGATCATCGCTTGGCGCAAGGATTAATTCAACACCCGCTTGACGAATTTGATGAATGAACTGATCTTTTTCCGGATGTTCCAGGCATACTATTGAGTGTTGATCATTAGATTTCGAACAGGATAGTAGTCCACTTAAGGCTTTGCCTACTCCACCGCCCAAATGAGCTGCAATATGGAGAATCTTCATTTGGGGTTTCACTCCATCAAGCGCTTCCATCATTAATGGATTTTTTGAATTTCGGTAAAAGGATTTTTCTGTACGCATCAATATTATCGGGCAAACAATGGGTAAGTTGTCCACATTGACTACATACAGAATTGCCGCTGCGTTTATTTTCTAAATGCTGAAGACGTAAATTATTAAACGCTGACGAGTTCCAGATAGACCTCAGTTTTTCAGACCGTACATCACCAACGATCAATTTACGTTGCCAATCCAGGAAACAAGCGCTGACTAAGCCATCCGCATTAACCGACATAGCATAAAAAATATAGGGGCAGGTTTCTGTGTAAGTGATGGCTTGATCATAAATTCCTTTGGTTATGGTTATACCTGTTCTTTCTTCTACATCAAATTCGGGCCAGCATGGTGCGAAATTTTCAATAAATATACGGTCGCAATAATCTCCAAAGACATTAAAGAACTCAACCTTTTGTTTTTCAGAAATCAACTCATTGGGAATCTTAATCACAATTTCACAATTCCCTTTATTCTCATAAACCAGACGAACATTTTTGATACATTGATCAAAATCGAAATCAAAGTGAGTAAAATTTTTATATTGTTCTTTATTCATGCCATTGACAGAAATGTTAAGTTTATCCAAACCGGCTTCAATAACAGAATTGATACGTTCAGGTTCAAGCATAGAACCATTGGTCGTAGTATCTATATAATCGATTGATCCACATTTCTTCGCATAATCAATCATGTCGGCAAGATGGTTATTTAAAAATGGTTCTCCATCTTTATACATTCGCAAAACTTTGATGGGCTGATCAAAATCCGCCAGGTCATCAATCACCTTTTTAAACAATTCGAGTTTCATTCTTCCTTGAAAACGGCCAGTCTCTTTAATCAGTTCTCTATCACCTGTTGGACAGAAAGTACATTGAAAATTGCATGCACTCGCCGGATCTACAAATAGAACAAAAGGCGTTGTTAAAGGAATAACTTCTTGTAAAGGCGTCCTACCTTCCAAGTTAATTCGTGGTTTAATATGCGCTTTCATATATAAATCTCTCTAAGTGATTTCATACAAATATTATCGAATAATTTTTGCAGAAAATTTGTAAAAGAATTCAGAACGTTTCTCAAACATAACATTGGTTTAGTATGCACGGAACACTCTAGAGCATGTTCGATAATTTTTGCAGTAATTCTTGTGCGACTTGCATTTGGGGATTCTTTTTCAACTCTATCTCCAGGACTTTCTTCGCTTCTTCTGCACGACCCATATAGAACAAACAAACTGCCCGGGCGGTTTGTAAACCTGAATAATTTGGATATAAAAACAAACAATTATCCAGTATGTGAATCAATTGCGTCAGGTAATAAGGCCGGGCATAACTGTTCCATTCTGGAGTAACATTGATCTCATATCGACAGGTATTCCATTCTTCATAAAATTTGTTTTGCAGAACCAGTTGAATGACTCGATCTATCTCTGGTTTGATCTTATTAAAATGGGCGCCTTGCGTGATTCTCTCGCGCGTCGTCTGAAACAGTTTAGGTTTCTCCTCAGGTGAAATGGGCGCTAGTCTTACAATTTCAAAATATTGCAAAACATAATCCAGATAAGGACAACAAATACCGGTTCCAGGTGGATAAAAACCTTTTTCGGACAATTTAGTGGGATTCTGTTGTCTTTCTCCAGGCTCAATAAATGCTAGATGCATATTTCGATAAAAAAGCGGTTCTGGAATCTGAACGATTTTACCATGAAACAAGAGTTCTGTGAGCATCAGTGCATCAATTCCAGATCTTATATTATCAAAGACAGAAGTTAGGGCGAGCATATCACTTCGATATAATCCATAAAAACAATTGCAATACCCCAACCTGCCAACCAATTCCACATAGCGTTCTGCTGGAGTGTCTTTAGTTAAATCAAAAGGATCTTGATGATGACCAATAGTGTTACCGTCATCATCAATAAAACGAGTATATGAATAGACGAGGGCTACATTAGGATCATTGTCCAAAACATCCACGCATTTACTTATAAAAGATGGATCTCTTCGATCATCACTGGCCGCCCACATAAAATAGGGGGATCGACCGAGATTCCAATAAAAGCCCCGGTTAAAACTACGTGTAGGTCTATCTAAATTATCAGCCCATGATATCCTGATCCGTTTGTCTTGCGCAGCATACTTATTGTAAATCTCGGGTGTTTTATCAGTTGATCCATTGTCGCATATTAATATATCCAAGTCTTCATAATCCTGCTCGATAATCGATACAAGAGCGCCCTCAAAATCTTTTTCGCCATTTAAAACAGGTAAAGCAACACATACTTTGGGAATGGAATCTTGATGGTTCATGGCATTCATTTTTAATCCTTTGCCTCTATATATCGACTTTTTTCGAGATTGCTTAACTGTAATTGCGGGATTCGCGTAATTCTAATGAATAGGACGATTGTCAGGATAATCTTTCGGGATGGTTTCTTGGCTATTTCTTCAATAATCTACGCTTTTTTTACCCCAGAACACCATAGGCTCATCAACTGGATAAGGATAATAACCGGGATTTAATTTGATCTCCGCCCCGCGATCAGCAATATGATTCATAACAAGTTCGAGGATGGATATTGCTGTACCGCTGCAAATGTTGACTGGTCCATGCTTCTCTGCATGTTCTAAAAGACCAGTTAATTGAACTACCGCTTCAGTCACCGGTAAATAATCCCGCAACTGTTCACCCCCCGACATGTTAAAAACCTCGTCTCCTTTATCAATGGCTCGATCAAGTTGCGCTAACAGGCTATTGGGATTTTGTCCCTTACCATAAATATAGAAAAGTCTTGCCCATTGCAGGTTGAAAGGCGTTTCTTTGTGCAGCGCTTCAAGAAACTTGCGTAACGTATCCTTGGCCAGGGCGTATGGATTAGCCGGATGGGTTGGCATGTCTTCGGAGAGGAAGCCGGATTGCATACCATATTCCATACAGGTACCCGATACCAAAACCTGTTTAATTCCGGCTTCTATAACGGATTTCAGAAAACGGTAGTCTGCGGGGAGGTTTCGTTCGAAATGAAAAAGAGACTTATAGTTGGGTAGACCGGACCATGCCAAGTGAATAATTGCGTCATTCTCTCCCAAATCGGGAGGAATGCAAGCCAAAGTATCCAGAATATCAAATGATATAAATCGGATGTATGGATACCAGTCAAATTCTCTGGCTTTGTTTTCATTCCGAGCCAGAACTGTGATTTGATGTCCCCGTTCAAGAAGGATAGGCATTATATGGCGGCCTATGAAACCTGTAGCTCCGGTAACCAAAACTTTCATCGAAATAATCTCATTCCTTTTATTATCTTAACAAACTGCTTACTAGAGTGATTCTCAACAACATGGGGGTTGATTATCTAACTTGGTCTTTAAATAAAGCATACGAAGAGTCTTTTTGGGAAATTGATGATACATCCAATGGCCAACAAATTAAAAAAGCAGGGTCATTCCAACGAACGCCCCTGGCATTTTCCGGGTGATAATTCTCAAACATCAGATAGAGTAGTTGACAAGCATCACTCATTGTTTGAAATCCATGAGCGACGCCTTTGGGAATATAAACGCCTCGTACTGTTTTCGAGGAAGTTACGCCATATCCTTCAAGCAACACCGAACACCATTGTTTGTAGGTTGGCGAGTCAGGACGGAGATCCAACAGAACATCATATATTAAACCAGTTAAACCAAAAACCACTTTTTCTTCTTCATACGGAGCGGCTTGGTAGTGCATTCCTCTTAAAGTTCCTTTATGCAAATTCTGAGAAATATTGATTTGTTGAATGGAGTGGTTTAAGTGATGGAGTTGAAACTCTTTTAAGCAGAAAAGCCTTGAGAATAATCCTCTCTCATCTTCAAACGCTTCCCATTCAATCACATAACAGCCCGCAAAAGGTAAATTTTCTATTTTCATTTTTGATTCCGCCGGACTAAAAGTTCTTTATATTAATTTTAAGGAATAATGGTCAATTCAGGAATCGCTATAACAAATTTGCCGCCCCATTCTCTGACGCCGCTCATTTGATCAATTATCTCATCTTTGATATTCCAGGGTAATATCAACAGGTAATCCGGTTGAAACTCATATAGACTATCAACCGGTTGAATTGGAATTTGACTACCGGGCAGGTAATGATGCTGTTTTTCAGGATTACGATCCACAGTAAACGACACTAAATCAGAGCGGATTCCACAATAATTAAGCAAGGTATTACCTTTGGCCGGAGCGCCATAGCCCACTACTGTTTTATGGTTCTGTTTCGCCTCCAGTAAAAATTGCAAGAGCCGCATCTTGATTGTCTCTATCTCTGCGGCGAAGGAGGCGAAAAAGTCTAACTGGTTCAAGCCGGTTTCCTGCTCTTTTTTACGCAAGATATCTGGATTGCCGGTTAGTGAATGGGCTTTATTATCCTGATGCTTGATATAAAGGCGCAACGATCCGCCATGAGTCGGTAATTGTTCCACATCGAAAATATCAAAGCCGTGATGGTTTAAGCATTTTTCTACTGAAAGAAAAGAGAAATACGAAAAATGTTCATGATAGATCGTGTCGAATTGATGATTCTTTAGTAAATCGAGCAGATAGGGAAACTCCAGAGTTAGCACTCCATCAGGAGCAAGCAACAATTTTAATCCCTTGATAAAATCATTCAAATCAGGAACATGAGCTAACACATTGTTGCCAATTAAAAGATCGGCCTGGGTTGCTGCGCACGCGATTGCTTGGGCAGTTTGTTCACCTAAAAAGTTTTTTTTTGTGGGAATCCCCTTCTTGATGGCTGCATTCGCGACATTTTCTGCTGGTTCAATACCAAGAACAGGTATCTGTTTCTGTTGAAAATATTGAAGAAGATAACCATCATTGCTGGCAACTTCTATCACAAGATTGCTTGAAGATAGGTTAAATCGTTTAATCATATCCTGAGCGTAATTCCGGGCATGGGTAAGCCATGTATCCGAATAAGAGGAAAAATATAAATACTCTTTAAAAAGGATTTCCGGTGATACAGTATCGGGCAATTGAACCAACAGGCATTTGGAGCAAATAAAGACCTGGAGAGGATAGTATGTTTGAGAAGAGGATAATTCATCCGCCGTTAGATAACCATTCGCTAAAGGCGATAAACCTAGATCGATAAAGACATGTTGCAGCGGCGTTTGACAAAAACGGCATTTGAGCATTTTCATGATGATTGTAATTTGAAAAATTGGTTGATTTGGTTTTGGCTAAAATTCAGGTTTTCATCCGGATTGGCATAATAGTCTTTATACCATTCCATCGTCCATTGAAGCGCTATAGGCAAGGACAAATGCGGCGCCCAATCCAGCTGTCTTCTGGCCTTGGTGCAATCTAAAATTATGGAGTGCGCTTCCTCCGGTTCCAGGGAAGAACTGCAATAAAATTCAGATTCTACGCCCCATATTTTGCTCGATTCTCTAACAATCCATTCTACTGTTTTTGCTTCGTGAGGCAGAGGACCAAAATTCCACCCTCCGCAATAATTATTGCCTTCAATATACAGTTTTTCCACAAGTAGCAAATATCCGTTTAGAACGTCAATAACATGTTGCCATGGGCGGATGGCATTCGGATAACGAATTTGCACCTTCTGGCTGGAATTCCAGGCGCGAATTATATCCGGGATTAACCGATCATCCGACCAATCCCCTCCACCGATAACATTTCCGGCACGGGCTGAAGCAATAAATGGAGGATTTTGAGCATCCAGAAAAAAGGATTGCCGATAGGCGTTGGTTACCAGTTCAACACATCCTTTGCTGCTTGAGTATGGATCATGTCCGCCAAACGGATCAGTTTCACGATATCCCCATAGGGAATTCACGTTTTCATAACATTTATCGCTGCTTATTATTAGTGCTGCTTTAACCGATTCAGATTGCCGGATGGCATCGAGGACATGAACCGTGCCCATGATATTAGTTGCATAGGTTTGAACAGGTTGTTTATATGATTGCCGGACAAGGGCTTGGGCCGCCATATGGATAACTATTTCCGGTTGGTGAGACGCAACAACATCTCTAACCAGATTTTCGTCCCGGATATCACCCTCAATAAAGTCAATTTCCTGACTGAGGTTCCAATGATCGAACATGCTGGGCGTACTGGAATTACTTAGACTTAAACCAATGATTTCGGCATTGAGCATACGCAGCCATAAACAGAGCCAGGAACCTTTAAATCCAGTGTGGCCGGTTAATAATACTTTTTTGTCTTCCCAAAAATTTGGATTCACTAACATTACAGTCTCGATAATTCTGAAAAAAGTTGAAAAGGTTAATAATCTCTGAAGTTATGGATCGTTTTAAGTAATCCCAAAAGAATCATTTACCAAATTTTCCACTTAGCTTGATTGTTATCCCACATTTCGTTTAAGCGCATTCTGTCTCGAACCGTATCCATACACTGCCAAAATCCAAAATGCTGATAAGCCGCCAATTGACCATTCGTAGCGAGGCGTTCTAATGTATCTGCTTCAAGACCAGTATTATCATTATCTAAATAATCAAATATTTGAGGTTCAAACACCAAAAATCCGCCATTAATCCAACCTTCAGCAGTTTGGGATTTTTCAGTAAATTTTTTTACTTTTTTTCCCTCAAATATCAGACCGCCAAAACGGGCCGGAGGCCGAACCGCTGATACGGTTCCGCAAAGGCCGTGAGATTTATGGAAATCCAGCAACTCATGAAGATTAACATTACTTACTCCATCTCCATAAGTAACCATGAACGTTTCATCTTCCAGCCAGGGTTTCAAACGGCGTACGCGGCCTCCCGTATTACTATCTAATCCGGTATCTATCAGATGAATAATCCAGTCATTGGATGATTTTTTATGGAACTTGTGTTCTCCCGTTGCTAAATTTACGGTTAAATTGCCTTGGACGCTTGTATATTCCAAGAAATATTTCTTGATGTATTCACCTTTATAGCCCAGAGAGACATAGAATTCCTTAAAACCATAGTGGGCGTAATGCTTCATAATATGCCAGATAATTGGCTTGCCGCCAATTTCAACCATTGGTTTTGGTTTAATCTCTGTCTCTTCGGCCAGCCGAGTCCCCAAACCGCCTGCCAGGATAACAACTTTCATGTTATAACGCTCTCGTTTAATAAATGTTTACTTAATCGGTTAGAGTAGTTGTCATAATAATGTTCTGATTGGCGATTATGCAAACCTCTCTATGCGATATATCTTACAGTTTTTTGTTTATTTATCTATTGTTTTTCATGTTTTGACGTTCTAATTCATCTTTAATGGCTTGTTTCCTATAATAAGTCATTCTTTTTCGCTGTTTGCAAATAGGATTCAACAACGATTGGTGATAATTTGACGCTGTAACTATCTCCTAGTTCACGCCCAATACTAAGAGATGGGTGTACTTTCTCAATGATTTTTTTACTTTTCTCCAAACTAATCGCACCTTCCATCTTTAACAATATTAAAATACATTTTAATATTGTTGACAAATTCCAGGAATTGAATATAATTAAAGCGTAGTTTAATAAAATTAAAATAGGAAAAAATGATGGATGGCGAAATACCTACCTGGTTGCAATTGTTGGATGATGAAGATATCCAATTTATCAAGCGGTTGGTTTTGGCGTCGGGTTCACTAAAGACGCTGGCGGAGGAATACGGTATCACGTATCCAACGCTGCGAATCCGTCTTGACCGTTTAATCGAAAAAGTCAAAGCGGCGGATAATCCCAAAATCGATGACCCGTTTCAAAAAAGACTTCAGGTAATGATGACCGATGGCGTGATCACTTCCAACGCTGCAAAAAAATTGATGAAAGCCTATAAGCAATCACTAAAAAAACTTTCTGCTGGATAAGGATGGGAAAATGAAAAAATATTCAATAATCATTGTGCTTATTGCCCTATTTACTATAGTCAGCATCTCCGTTACTAAAAACGTTGTTAATACTATTTCAACAGATTTATCGAAAGATAGTAATGAGATTGCAAGCGAATTCGAAAGTAGTGCTGGTTGGCGCAAACAACAAACCAACAAGAATGATAGAATACCTGAAGGAATAACGATTAGCACTAAAGAGCAAGATGGCATTAAGGCAATTAGAATTGATTACAACAAGAATGAACCTATAAAGTTAAAATTAGGTGGTAAGCAATCACAACAATTAGATAATTGCCCTCTGGATTTTATTTATGCAGGAATCGAAAATAATGCATCAATAAAATTTGATGGTCCAGGTATGGTAAGCATCGCAAATATCAAAACGGCTAAAACATACAAAATTGGTGATACCGTTTCTTTTTCAGCAAATCAAGGATATTCCTGGATTCCAGGCACGTTTCTGGGTATTTTTGGCGGGATTTTTGGTATAGCCGCCGGAATTCTTGTCCCAAAAGGAAAAGGGAAAAAAGTTGTTATAATTTTGGGCGCAATAGGGATTCTCTATTCACTGTCATTACTGATTATTGGTTTGGTCTATATGGCCTATGGAGAAGGATGGTTTCTGTGGTATCCATTTTTATTGCCAGGCGTCATTGGCGTTGCTGTATTCATTCCGAATTTCATCGTGTTGTTCAGGCGATATCAAGATTTTGAATTACGCCGTATGAAAGCCATAGACAGTTTGGACTCCATATTGTGAAAGTGAATTGAAAGTATATAGGAAATTTATTCGAAAGTAGTCTTCGTCATATATATCCAATTCAAGAGAATATTATTAAAATTCGTTTAAGGCGTCTTGTCTGGTTTCATGGATATCAAATACTCTGTTAAGGCGCACTAATTCCAGGATATCTTTGGCGGTTTCAGTCAAGCAGCATAAGCGCAAGGCGCCTTTTACTGCTTGCAGGCGCCGCATTAAGGTTAGAATGGCGCCTAGCCCGGAACTATCAACAAATTTCAGATTAGACATATCAAAAATGATTTTGGCTTCGGGGAGGACGACGCTCTCTGTATCCCTGGAGAATTGTTCGGCGCGGTCTGCGTCTAATTCATCTTTAAGGAAAGTGATAATATTAATGTTTTTAATTTGTTCGATAGAGATAATTGTGTCAGACATTTTATTATTCCTTAATATATTTCAATAGTTGGATGCGGTTTTTGCCATTTTCTTCATTAATATATTTCACGTCATCCATTACATCATTAATGATATACAAACCCATTCCACCGGGTTTGGGTTTTAACAAACTTTGTGGATCGAGCGGCGGCGGAGTGAAAGATAATCCTTCGTGAATTAAATTGAATTCAATATCATCCTTTTTTGCACTGGCAGTTATTCTAACCGGGCGTCCTGATTGGTTATGATAGGCATGTCTCATAATATTACTAGACGCCTCGTTAACGGCAAGAATGATGCGATTGAGAAGCACCGGATCAATTCTATCGCCAAATTGGTTGATGCAAAAATCTCTGGTAAAGTTTCGTATCAGTTTCAACTCGCCTTTAGCGCTTTTAATCTCCAGAACATCGGAATTGATGACATTGACAGAATGGTCTGCAATTCGTATGGCGACGCAGGTACGGTCGTCATGGGATGCATTAATTTTTGCAAACCTTTCAACATCCTTATTGAGAGAACTAACTAATTGTTCTAATTCCAATTGGTTATTTTGTTGAATGAATTTGGATAACAATTCTTCACCATATAGAACGCCAACGCGGTTTCTCGCTTCGGTGATGCCATCGGAATAGAACAGAATAATATCACCCGGTTTATATTCAACTGTAATTTCATTAAAAGTTTCATTATAAATGACGCCAATAGGCAGGTTATCTCCTGAGAGCAGTTCGCAGGTTCCCGTGTCGCTATGATAATGCAGGGTACGGGTATGACCGCAGCTGACGAAAACCAGCCGTTGTTCCGAAAGAATAAAGCGGGCGTAACATAAGGTAACGAATTTGCCCAACTCGATAAGATTGTCAGTGATAGTGGATTGAACGATAGTCAAGATATCGCAGGTTTTTGGAGGTTTTCCAAGAGTTTTTGTTTTAAGCCGGTTGATGGCATGGAGCAGGCGGCTTTTAACCGCCGCTCCCAACAGCGCAGCGGGAATGCCTTTCCCCATGACATCGCCGACCACGATATCAATGCAATCATCGTTATGCTCATAGAAATCATAGAAATCGCCGTCAATTTTCTGAGATGGAATTGAATGAGCGTATATCTGAAGCCCGGCATTATCCTGCGGGGGGATTCCTAAAAGGAGGTTTTGTTGGATTTTAGAACCGATATCAATCTCTTTGGCTCTGGTCTCAGCCAGTTGCTGTTCCGCCTTGATGCGCGCAGATTTATTTTCAGCCTGGCTTTCTGATATTCTAATGCGAACTTTCAGGAGTTTGGCGTCTACCGGTTTAGAAAGGTAATCATCCGCACCGGCTTCCATGATGGTTTGCAGGTCTTCAGGAGAATTCCGGCCAGTGAACATCAGGATGACGCTTTGTTGTCCATGCGGCAGAGCGCGAATACGGCGACAGAGCGATATTCCACTTATTTCACCTAGTTCCCAATCAAGCACAATTAAAGAAAAAGTTTCTTTCTTGCATATTTCATAGGCGCTGTGCGCATCATAACAATCGACCACATCATGACCGCTGGCCAGTAAAATTACTTTCAGAAGATTACGGATATCATGGTCGTCGTCAACAACAAGTACTTTCATTCTATAGTCTTCTTTAGAGTTGTTTTCATCATAGCGCTCTAACCGCTTATTTAATGACTTTAATTAAATCCCACATCGGAAGAAATATGGCTAAAGCGAATATTAAAATAATTATACCTATTAAAACAATTAATAGAGGCTCCAACAAGCTGCTGATTGTTTTGATTTTTGATTGAGTATCTTTCTCGTATATTTCAGATAATTTCAACAAACTCTCGCTTAGTTTCCCGCTCTTTTCTCCTAACAGGATCATGCGTCGCGCCATTCTGGGGAAAAACGGAATATCATCCAGAGCGGATGCCATTGATTGACCTTTTTCCAGTTTAGCCCGTGCATCTATGATAGCGGCAGAGATAATTCCTGTTTTAGAAATTTGAGAAATCAGCTTAAATGAACTTAATATATCAACGCCGCTATCAATTAAAATGGATAGTATCCGGAATATTCTACTCAATTCAATATGAAGTCTTAATGCTCCCCAAACAGGGATGCGTAGGATTGTTTCTTCGATGCGTCTTGATGTCGCCGGGTGTTTTTTGAGAATCAGAAAAACGGCGAAGCCCACAAGCCCCATAGCAATAATCAGCGGCCAATAAACCCGGACTACATCATACGATCCCAGTAGGATTCTGGTCGGCAAGGGCAATGCAATACTGGAGTTGGTATACATATTCGCAAAGCGCGGAACAACTACCGATGCCAACAAGCAGGCCGCTGCGCCTAAGGTTGATAATACAATTTTAGGGTAGCGCGTCGCCTCTGAGAAACGTTTTTGAATCATGATATCGAATTCAATCATGGCTGATAATCGGCTTAAGGATACATCTAACTGACCGATATGCTCTCCTACTTCGATAATGCGCAGGGTGGCTTCGTCGAATATATCTGACTGTTCACGCATGGCGATATGTAGAGGGATGCCTTCTTCAACCATTAAGCGTATCTTGGATAGAGTTTCCTGTAACCTGATATTGGGAGTTTGATCTTCTATCGATTGCAGCGCTTCTACAATGGAGATGCCCGAACTTAACATCATGGATAATTGATCGAACATCATGGATAGTTTCTTCTGGGGTACCGGTAGACGCCTGGATATCTCATTTTCCACGCTGTTTGTTTTGGGAGCGTCTTTATCAGAATAGATATGTATAGGATAGAGTTTCTTCTCTTCCAGACGCGACAAAACCTGGCGATGATTGTCGGCGGATTCGCGGCCTTTAACCTTATCGCCTTGTTCCGTGCAGGCCAGGTAGTAGAAATTTGGCATCAGATCAAGCCTCTTCGCATGAAGTCACTTGTTCAATCTCTTGAAGAGTGGTGACGCCTTGCAGCACTTTTTTTAAGCCAACCGATTTTAAGGATGATAATCCGGCTTGAGCTGCGGTCTCGCGAATCTCAACCGACGACTTTGAATCCAATATCATTTGCCGGATATTATCGGTGATTGGCAGTATTTCAAAAATTGCGGTACGGCCTTTGTACCCCGTAAAATTGCATCGATTGCAGCCTTTCGGCTCAGCCCAGCGATAGTCGCCGGATGGTTCGATGCCCAAACTCTCCAAAACCTTTGGATCGGGATCAACGTAGCTTACGCATTCCCGGCAAACCGTACGCACCAGTCTTTGCGCAATAACGCCGACCAGAGATGATGCCAGCAAGTATGGTTCGATGGACATATCGATCAATCGGCCTATTGAACTGATGGCGTCATTAGTGTGCAACGTGCTTAAGACGAAATGTCCGGTTAAAGCGGAGCGGATGGCGATAGCGGCGGTTTCTTCGTCACGGATTTCACCAATGAGGATAATGTCAGGGTCTTGCCGTAATATGGAGCGCAATGCACGCGAAAAAGTCAAATTAACTTTTGCATTGACCTGCACCTGATTGATATTGGGGAATTCATATTCGACAGGGTCTTCAACCGTGACGATATTCTTAGATGGAGACGCAAGATGACGAATCATACTATAGAGCGATGTGGTTTTGCCGCTGCCGGTCGGACCGGTAACCAAAAGCAAACCATAAGAAGCGCCTAATATGGATTTAACCTGTTTAATTTCATTTTGATCCAAACCGATGCGGTCCAATCCAACTTGTAGAGATGATTTATCCAATATCCTCAAGACGACTTTTTCTCCATGAACTGTTGGCAATGTGGATAACCTGACATCAACAATCCGTTCTCCAATAGTGATGGTGAAACGTCCATCTTGAGGCAGTCTTTTTTCTGAAATATCCAACTTGGCCATTATTTTCAGGCGCGAGACAATAACCACGCCCATCTTGGGAGGAGGACTGAAAATTTCATGCAGGATTCCATCGATTCTAAAGCGGACGCGACAGGTATTATCGCCTTGTTCAACATGGATATCGCTGGCGCTAAGTTTCATCGATTGATATAGAATCTGATTTACCAGACGCACAGCTGGCGCATCATCCTCGCCGATAACTGGAGTATTTCCTTCGAAGGAGTCAATCACATCTTCGATTGACTGGGCCACGGAATAATATTCATCCAAGGCTTTTTTAATAGCTGCGCTGGTTGCTAATACATAATTGATGCGAAATCCGGTTACTTTGCGTAATTCATCAAAAACAATAACGTTGGTTGGATCGTTGACCGCTATGGTAAGTTCCTGATCAACTAAAAAAAGAGGCGCCACATTATTCCGCCGGGCGATCTGTTCGGGAACCAGTTCAACCACCAGGGGATCAATCAGAAACATCTCTGATTTCATGCAAGGGATATCATATTGCCTGGAAAGGCTCTCCAGTATTTGTTGCTCGGTGAGCATCCCCATATCTTGAAAAACCTCTCCAATACGCTTGGCAGGAGTTTGTCTGGATAAGGCCGATTCAAGCTGAGTCTGGCTTAAATGCCCGTGTTCGATCAATAATTGGCCGATTTTTTTTTTGGAGTTCATAGTTCACAAATAATAAATATTTATTCTTCCTGACGCCTAAGACCAAATCGTTTAGAACCGATAAAACTTTTGCGCTTTTTTTCAAATTTAACGGATGAAGAATTGTCCGGTATATTCTGCTCTTCAGTTTTATAATTCACCGTCTTGGGATTATCAAAAATCTCGGATGCATCACCAAAAGTAGATGAATTTGTCAATGAATGCTCTATAGTGTTTTTATTCTCTTTGGTTACTACGGTTGGTTTGATCATAATCAATAGTTCTGAATTATCCAACTGCTTTTCTTTCTGGCGGAAAGCCATACCCAGCAATGGAATTTTGGAGAGCAAGGGGACATTGAAGGTATTGTAACTATCCTGTCTGGTGATAATTCCGCCAATAACAACCGTATCCTCATCATGAAGCGTAACGATGGATTCTACAGAATTGACATCCAATGGAGGGACGCCGCTTATCTGTTGCTGGGCGTAATTGATGCTATCGTTGCGAAGGCGTATGGTTAACCTAAGCAAGGAATCGGCTAAGACGCGTGGCGTTACGCCTAATTCCAAAGTTACCTGCCGCTCACGGAATGTCGAGTTGCCGTTAATATCCAATCCCGATGGAATCTGAATTTCCTGACCGGATGAGATGAAGGCTTCCTGATTATTCTGAGTAACAACGCGCGGGCTGAACAAAACATGCGCGTCGCCGCGCTCGATTAAAGCGGAAACCGTTACATTGAAACTGGATAAGTTAGATGAAAAACTGCCGTTTTGCTGCATGGTTTCCACAATCGAGCCGAGGGGTTCACTTTCGGTGCGGTTGCTTGAAAGTGTAGAGTTGCCGGAATTGCTGATCGTGTAGATTCCTCCCCAGTTAATCCCGATGTCATCCAAGGCGCTTTTTCGAGCTTGAATAACTTTGGCTTCAATCAGGATTTGTTCTGAGGGGTGATCCAAAGCATTGATCAACTGGATGGCCGCTTCCAGCGTCTCGGTTGAACCGGTTAAAACCAGTTGATTGGTGCGTTCATCTTTAGAGACTTTTAGTAAATTTTCGCCGAAAGAATCTGTCAGGATTTGATCTATAGGCGTTTTGTTTTCAGGATCATCGCGATTCAATCCTCCACCAACGTCGCCTGATGAAGATTGATAATTGGTTGATGTTTGTCCTGACGCTCCCCCTCCGCTTGATAGTGAATCAGATCCCAGAGAAATATATTTCAATTTGATTACTTTTGTCTGTAATAGGGGAGAAGCGTCAAGTATTTGCGGCGCCGGGAAGATATTGATTATCCCGCCTTGTCGCTTTTCAGATAAAGCAGCGCTCATCATTACTGCGTTCCAGGCATCCTGAAATGGAACATCCTGGAAAAATAAATTGGTAGTCCCCTGCACTTTTTCATCGATAATAATATTCAAGCCTTCAAGTTTGGCCAGCATACGAAGAGCATCAACCACAAAAACATCCGGCATATTTAAAGACACCAGCGTATCACTGGCTGAAGCCTGTGGATTTGTATTGTTCTTCGATGCAGCGGGATTATCCCCGAAAGCATGAATCGATACGATAATAAATACTGATATTATAATGCCGGGTATTTTCATCGCCGCCTCTCAGCTGGAGCATTGTTTTGCATTGTTTTATCCAAAAAAGGTTGAATGACGCCGCGAATCTGATTTATACGGTTAAGCATATTCATAGAGTCATCATCCATATTCATCGCGCCATCAGGATTCAGTGATCCAAAAATCGATGACCAGTTTTGTTCTGTTGCATTACTATTATTTTGAACCTGATTATTTTTAATATTGCGGTCTCTATTTTTAGATGCATCATCTATTTTGATGACCAATTCTTCATTGTTTCGCGCCAGAATCACTTTATCCAATGATATGGCAGTCACGCGAAAGCCTTCAATCTCTTCATCCAGAGCAATGATGCGCCGTCCAAAAAGAGCCAGGCGTTTACCATTCTTCGCGATGGCGATTGAACGCAGATCGTTTAATATCTGAGGAATAGCAGGCCGGATTATTAACTTTTCTTCCTCTGGCGCCGCACCGGGAACCGGTATGGGCGCGCTGACTTCCTTTATCTGGGTTGAAGAAGGTTCAAGCGTAGTCTTGTTTCTATTGAATGGATTACGGTCTATTTTATTTTGTAGAGCATTATCTTGCGCTATAGAAAATGAACAAGTAATTAATATTATGGCAAGCGAAAAGAGTCCTCTCATGATTTTTCCTCTATCCGTTTATAAATATCTATTACTACTGAACCTATTAATAATTCTCTATTCTCTGTATTGACGTCCAGAGTCCACGCAGATACATTCCATCTGCATGGCGAGTCATCCAAACGATTAAAAAGTTGCAGAATATCCTGGAACTGTCCATTCAATTCCACAGTATATATATAGTGTACCATCGATTGGATCGAGGCGCCCTTTTGAACATGAAATTGATTAAAGGGATTCCGGGCGGTATTCTGATTATTAAATATGTTTACTAGAGAATTTTCGTTGCAAAGAATGATTCGATCTATCCATTCCTGCTTGTCTTTCCGTAGAAGCGCCAATTCATTTTGCAATTGTACGATAGATACATTGATGTTGGGCAGTTCTTGAACCAAGGCAGCTGATGTTTCGATCTCATTTTGAATATCCTCAATCTTTTCTTTAACAAGAGTATAGTCTTTGGAATAGTATGAACCACTGAAATCGAAAATAAAATAGACCAAAAGCCCCACGCTGGCGTAAAGCATGAGCCGTATCCGCAGTTCCAGGGGGTTGCATAATTGCTCTCCTATATAGTCTGGCAAGCGCATATTATTCTCCCGAATTCGGCTCTTGATCCGCTTTGTGCAAAAAATCAATGGAAATTTGGAATTGCAACTCTTTAGGATTTTCCACCCATCTTAAATTTTGAATTGAAAAGTTATCCAGTATCTCTTTTTTCATCAAACCGTTATCCAGGAATGTTTGAAATACTTCTTTAGATATTGTGGAACCGGTGAGAATCACTGTCTGCATAGTATAATCACAATCAATTTTATGAAGCCAGACATCATCGGGCATCGATTCTATAACGGCTTGCAAGGTTTGAGTGATTTTGGGATGGGATTCCGTATACAGGGAGTTGTCCAATTGATCTGATGTCATCTGACTTTTAAGCAGCTGAATTTCTTCCTGTAAGAGGCGCCTGGTGGTTGCGGTCTGGGTGAACTGATCCGACATGGGCTTTAATTCCAGCGCCCTATGCTCCATTCGCGCCAAACTGGCTCTATAATCCACCAGCACTATATGATAATAAATGGGAAAACCGAGGGATAGAAAAGTAAGGATCAAGGTAATAACTACGAAATGCTTCCAAAATGGATGGATAGATGCGCCTTTATTGATTTGGTAGTAATGCGGCGCTAAATTAATCTGTTTCATGATTTTTCATTCATTTGCCGTAACGCAAGTCCCGCGGCAACCGCATAACGGGGCGCCTCATCTCCGTTTATTAGGGAAGCGCTGTTATCATAAAAATTGAGTGCTGACAAATCCAATAACGAACATGAAATATCCAACTT
The DNA here is from genome assembly GCA_963662285.2 of bacterium. Classification (GTDB taxonomy): domain Bacteria; phylum Hinthialibacterota; class Hinthialibacteria; order Hinthialibacterales; family Hinthialibacteraceae. Next base: position 1,221,040 of record CAXXMV010000001.1, on the reverse strand, counting down.
TGATGTTAAAGAATCCCCTATATCGGGAGAAAGCGCTCTGCCGCCTGTCAATACAACTTGATTCACTTGATCTGAATTAAACCGGTATTGGATTGAACAATGCTGCATGGTAAGCAGAATTTCATTTGAAAGATCATCTAGAAATACAGCGTCCATGCAATTATTTAACTCATCGTTGTTAGAATAATATGGAATAAAACGGGTAAAGAACAGACGTCCATTTTTCGCAATAACAATATTGGCGCCGCTTTTACCGATATCAAGCCCGATCATGGTCTGCTTAGTAAAATCAGGAATCGTAAAAGAATATAAATTCATAAGAGCCATTGAGACTACATCGACTATGTTTATGGGCTGTAAAAAATCTGCTATTTGATCCAGATATTCCGTCACATCTGCTCTGCGGCATACGAATACAATCAGATTGGTCTGATTAGAACTAGAACCTTTATGAGATTCGGTATGGGTGTAATCGAAGCACACATCATTGATGGGATATTCAATTCTTTTTTCGATCTCAAACGCAATCATTTTACGCAGATCATTTTCCGGCATATAAGGTAATGAAATATAATGAACATCCAGTTTTGAAGACGGCAATGAAGCCATCATGTTATGTTTTTTATTTTCTCTGGATAAAATATTTTTAATATTTTTTCCATTCAGTGGAATATCTCCCAAATTAACCAGTAATTTTTTTTTAATGCAAGGAGCAGCATTATTCTGTTCGATAGTAACAATTTTCAGTGCGGAATGACCTGAATCTATTCCTGTCGCCACTGAACTTTTTTTCCACCAAAGAAAACTCATTTATTATTCCAATTATGACGTTTATGAACATAAATCCGCTTGAACCGGTCATAAATTACTTTAATATATTGTTGTGAAGAACATACAAATTTTAGCCAAATATATCTGATTTTGCCTTTATTTTAATGCAATATCCATTATTATATATAAATAATTTAAATAAAAGATAGCAGAAAGATATTTTATCATAAAATTTCATTACACTAATAAAGAGAGATATCGGTTTTCTTCTCGCAAATTGAAAGAGCCGCTATCAAACTGCAAGTTGTTTTATCATATAATTCTTTGAATAGACAAGAAACCATGATACGGGTTGCCTGGTATTGCAACTATAAGTTATATATTGCATCGTTTTTTGTTAGTATTCATCATGTACAAGATTGGCACGGATATTGTATATAAAGATATATAATTACAAAAATTCTGTATTAATGGAATCGAAGTATATAATTAATATCATATTATGGAGGCTTCAAAATGAAAATTGCTAAAAGATCAAATCAGGCGGGATTCACATTTATCGAAATCATCATTGTGCTGGTCATTCTGGGAATCATCGCCGCAATCGCAGTGCCTAAATTCCTGAGTATTACGGAAGACGCTAAAAAAGTTGCCGCCGATGGAACCTATGGCGCTATGAAATCAGCTTGCTCAATGGCTTTTGCCAAACACCGCGCCGGACAACTGGAAAAGACCGGTACTGGTGATGATCAATACATTACTGATGCGGATTCACTGGAATATTATTTGGATGGTGGTTTTCCCGAAGGCGTAACCGGGTCATCCAAAACGGTTACTATTCAAGATAAAACCGTTATAACCATCACTGCGGAAACGAACGACACGCCTGCGTCTTTAAGCCGTAAATAGCATTTAGAGTGCATGAATACAACAGGAAAATGACATTTATCCGATATTCATTAGTCGTTCTTCTTTTCATTCCCGCAATAAGCGCATTCTCTCAAACCCCGGTTACCCGGGGTTTGAGTTGTTTATATGCTTCTATTTCAGCATATCCCGCGCAAGAAGAAAACCAGAACCAGAACCAGAACCAGAACCAGAACGGCAATGGGAATGGCAATGGCAATGGGAATGGGAATGGGAATGGGAATGGGAATGGCAATGGGAACCCGCATCAAGACTACCGCCTTCTGGTTCTTCCATTAAAAAACGTTCCCCAAAATGTAAATCAGATCACTTCAGGTTCAATCTTAAGTTTGGCGCAATCAGGCATTTCGTTCCCAGTTGCTTTAATAATAGTCAATGAAAATGATCAGCAAGTAGATGCGGAAGGCAAGGTGCGTTTTACCTGGTCAAATCATAATTACATCAATCCTTCTAATCCAAGGCATCCCGTTAAGCCCGTAGATGACAATCATTTTTTTGATATCCATGATGGTTTTGTAGTCGTAAACTATTTTAGATATGATGAATGCGGTTTTATAAAAATAACCGCTATGGCCAATGTCCGCATCGGGGATGATAAAAATAAAACTGTTCTTCAAGGTGAAAGCGGCGGCATTAAGGTTCGTCCGCATCACTTCACATTATCAGTAGAACAACCTCCGGCAATCAAGAACCCGGATTCTTCATATACTTATATGAATCAACCTTTCTCGGCTACGGTTACGATTCAGGCGGAAAATGGAATTGAGCCTTATATAATAACCCGAAATTACCAAAACGATCTGTTTAATGATCCAATGAATCCTATTGAGGTATCAATCGTAAATCAAAACGTTCCGGCTTTGAACTTGTCCGCCCCATCCATCAGACCCGATTTTTCTAATGGAGTCGCTCAATTAATTATTACGCCTATGAGAATAACCTCTTCCCAAATATTAAATCCACAAAATTTGATTATCAAATATAGTTATACTGACCCGGATGGCATTAACGGACAGGCGCAAGCGAATGCGGTTGAATTCAGAACCGGGCGTATGAGATTTTATGATCGTATCGGAGTGGAAGGAGACCACCTCAGGATTCAGGTTGATCTGGAAGAGTACCGCAGTGATAGATGGTCGCTTAATAACCAGGAAGAAACGTTATATCTCACTCCTGATGATATCGCAATACAATCACTGACCGGAAACCATACGCCAACAATCACCGGCGCGACAATTCACTTTTTTGGCGGGCGAATCCGCGGGGGGAGCAATCCTCTTCGCGTTGAGGCTAATAGCCTGGAAGACGATATTCATTTTACGCTAACGCTCAACCAGGATTCTCTCCTTAACTTTTTGACTGTCATACCAGCGCATTGGAGCATATTCACCTCTTCATCAATCATGAATCGAATGGGAGGATTACTACGCAATCGGGGGCTCTATGAAAAAGAAATCTAACCGGGGCGTTACGCTGGTGGAACTTATAGTGGTTATTTTTATTATCGGTATACTGGGGGGGCTGATTGGTCTACGCTTGAACTTCAGCGGCATTTATATTCATAGCGCCGCCACGCAGTTGGAGATGCATCTGTGGCAAGCCAAGCAATTGGCTCTTGCAACCCGTCAAAATGTCGGGCTTCAATTCAATCTTCCAAACAAAGAATATACGGGCATCTCTTTTCCATTAGAGCCTGGCCAAAAAGACCACTTTGAAAAACAACCATTAGAAGCAAGATTGCAAGTCAATACAATCAATACAACCATGAATGATGATATAATCTTGTTTGATGCATTGGGTCGGCCAGTCAACCGGCAGAGCAAGGTTTATCAAGATGCAGTTGTAATAACATTGCAATCAGGTCAAAGGACGGAAACTATCACTATCGAACCTTTAACGGGATATATACATAATTGAAAACCAAATCTTCCGCCTATACATTAGTCGAACTGATAGTATCGATTACCCTGCTGGCTATTATCATCGGGATATTTGCGCTGATATTCGTCCAGGGCATGAATCAATTGGCCTACGCCTATCAATTGCATAACGCGTCTGCGTTAGCGGAGATATATCTTAATGAAGTTATGTCCACCGGACGCTGGGATGAGGCTTCATCACGCATGGCCTCAGAGGGCGTTTGCGTTCCTCTAACTGTCGCCTCACTGGGAGCGGAAGAATCCGCCCGCGCTGATTACGATGATTGCGACGACTATAACGGCTTTACCGCATCTGGTGGACATAAATTCAAAAATGGAGAACCGATGAATCCTGCTTTTTCTATTTATTCGGCAGCAATAAAAGTTAACTTCGTACAATTTGGAGAAACTACTCCGAGCAGCACTCCAACAAATATTAAAAGGATTACCGTGAGTATAAAATGGGGCGCCAACAACAGCACTGTGCTATCCACGGTTCTGACCAACATTTAACCAGAGCCGCGACATTGATGGAATTGATCGTTTCACTGACGATTCTGGGAATAATCTGTGCGGTGTCGGCGGTTCTGATCGGCCTGATCACCAGAAATTATGTTGAAGGCAGAAACCAATCAATCCATACTTCACGCTTGAATACCACTCTAACTCAAATGACCCGTGAGTTTTCTTCCGCTTTGCCTACGTCAATTGAGATTAAATTAAATCCGATAAGCCTATCTTTCGATCAGGTCTTTTCCGCAGGAATAGCGGACCGGGTCACGGCGAACCACATTACTGATTATCATAATCCTAAAATATCAAGCATAGAAAATAATATGAAGATCGTATTTAATCCCTTTAATAACCATCCAGATGTTTTAGTCATCAAATCCATTAACAATTCAACCGGGCAGATTCAGGCTCAGGGCATCAATGATGCTTTTTCTAGAATGTATTGGATTATTAACCGCCGGTTATCTTATTCTCTAAGAGATAACACAGTCTATCAGATAGAAGATAATTTTGGCGAAAACTCATCAACCAGCATTCCAAATATACTGTGTGACAATATTGCATCCTTCTCGGTGCTCCAATTGTCCGGCAGCCAGTACCTGATCGAATTAACCTCAATTGATCCCGCGACCAAAAAAAGATTTTACGCCGCCAAATCCGTCGCATTCAACTGATACTCTTCACTTTCAATCCTTAAAGCGAATTTCATACCGGATCGCATTTTCAACGGTTGGAATTTCCCAATTGCCCTCCGCGTTTTTATTATTTAAGACGTGTTGCTGGTCATATACTGCATCTTCATTGATATCGAAAGCATCAATTGAAATCGCTTTTGCTTGATGGATTCGTGAAATTTCTGCACGGATATCGTTTCGGTTGAATTGACAGTCTGCGGTTCCAATCGAAAGTTTTTTCACTCCCTCAACAGAGATAATCGAAAGCCCTTCTTTTGATTCCGGCCAGATGACCGCAACCGATCCTTCCGCGCCGATCCCATCGCATTCTCGATATGTTCCACGCCCATCAAGAAATACATATTCAGGAGAACTGACCAAATCGAAACGTTCATTATTTTTCAATAATGATCCAGTGAAAAAGTCTTTTCCTTGAACAGCCATCCACCCGTAAGAAGGAATTTGGTATATTTCACCGTTTCGTTCAATAGTCCATGTTTCATTTGGATTACCATTTATCCAAATCGCAACTCCATTTTCGTATTGAATATAAAACCAATTCTGTTTCCATGCTCCCGTTAACAGCGCTTTGGATGAATTGAGCAATCCTTCATTGGTTCCATATTGAATGATTACAGGTTTTTCCATCGCGTAACGGCTTTGGAGTTGTTGCAGCATATAATAAGAACGGCAAGTTTGCCGTATCCCGCAAGCTTCCTCAACTAACCAACCAATATGGCCGTAAGCAATCGTAGCCGCGATGAATTGATCGATGCTTTGCACGATATTCTCATTGGAATTCCACCCTTCCTTACCTTCAAAGAAACGCGCCGTCCAAGGAACTCCCATGTCCACGCTCAGAGGATGCATTTTAAGTAAATCAAAATGGGGTAAATACGGCTCTTTCCAAAGACGCATGTTGCTATAGGTCAATCCGTAATTGCCGGTGCATAAACCGGCTGAAAGCCACTGATGATTACCTTCCGACCAGCAATGACCATCATAAACATCTTGATCGTGCAACAAGAGCTCGCCATAAGCGTAAAAAGTTGCGGCGAAGGTTCCCGCTCCAGGCGCTCGCGCATCGAAGTCGCAACGATCCCAGGGAGATACCGACGTGTGCACATCCGTGTAAGCGGCGTTTGTGTTGAACTTTTTTTGAATGAGTGGAGCAAGTTCACGGTCTTTTTCCACAGCGTATAGCGCTTTCGGAGAATAACACCGCGGCCAGGCGGTAACTAGGTTGCCATCCGGATTACGCATCACCATATCGATATCCCAATGTTCGTTCGTGGGAGTAAAGTCGCAATAATTCGTATAAAGCCCTGAGCGCCATCCAAGCGACCGCTGATTAGCCACATATTGTTTTAATGCTTCATCTCCACCTTTTCCGGGAGCTGAGTATGTCCGGAAGGTGAAACTTTCTCCCGAATCCCTCCAGGTGATTTCATGGTTGCATTGGGTCAACATTTTGATGCCATAGGCGCGCAACTTTTTGCTGCGTTTATGTTCTATTGCGTAATCCGCCGGTCCCCAACTTTCCTGCCACAATCGGGTTGCCGCTTCCTTGCCCCGCTTGGCGGGAGGATTGGGGATAGTAAGAAGCGTTTCTTCAAATTTAGGTGAAAAGGTTATGAAAACGCGTTCAAAAAGATCGTTCCGGGCGCCATCCGTTTTGGGAAGATATCGGACTCCGCCATTTAGAAAAATTCGGTTATCTTTGATTTGGTCAAGCGCATAGGGTTTGGAAGCATTCGATCGATACCAATCCATCCAGATAGAAGCAAAGAAAGGATTTTCGCTCTTCGACATGAGAACATTAAGATGATGTCCACCATAATTCAGAAAGGGCTGCGCCAGTAATTCAGGTTGATTTATGTTGGTTATATATCCATAGGAAAACTCAGTTGCTTTTCCACCCGGACATAAAACATCCAGCACCAATGACTTTTGCCAGAGACGGGCTGTCATTTCGATCTGAACTTCACTATCCTTCACAATTCCTTTCCAGATGCCTTTGATTACATTCTGCTCCAATTTATCGACTCGAAGCAAACGAATATCTCTTAATTCCTTCTCGAATTTCGGGCCGCCATCATTCCATACTATGGCTGCTTGTTTACCATTCAAACAAACTTCAATTCCACTAAAGAAGGTTTTGTCAGCATCAAGAATATACTCAAGAACTGCGTTGCTGTCTTTATACCGAAAGATGTATCGATTGTTTTCGATTTTTAATTCTGTCCGGAAATCCTTCTCATAATTTTCCGGCAAAATGGTTTCTTCGCGTGTTGGAAAAGGCAATGTCCCTGGCCCGGTGTTTGCTCCATGGGACTGACCGGGGAACGGTTTGATATTTCGCTTGGGGCGGGATTGAAAAGTCAACGGTTCCAGGGATTCCTGAAAAAAAACCAAGTCTTCAAAATAAAGTTCACGATCTTCTTTATTCGCGCAACCACGAATTTGGATGCCGACGAATGACAAAGAGTCTATATCCAAAAGTGAAGCAGGAAGAATTTTATGAATCAGCCACCACTCTTTCCACCTGACGTTAGTAATATTCAAAGGTTCTTTTTCCCCATTCCTGTCTTGAAACAGAAGAAACACATCAACACGGGGGGTGGTGGGATCGGGAACCCAACCCCAATTGTTTCCATACATCCACAAGGTGAGAGCGTTAACGGATTGTGGAATAGGAATAGGTTTTGGAGGGCGAATAGTAATTTCACTTTCTTTGGATTCCCCACGGTAAATCAATCTGGCGACAGGTGAATCCCACACTCGTTGACGCTGGGATTCAAAAAGGTCGCCAACGGCGCCATTTATGCCTTGCAACGTCCAACCAGTCAGGGAATCAAAATTAATAAGTGGCTTTCGTAGAGGAGTTCGATTGGCTCTTACCATCTCATAAGGCCGATCTCCAACCACCTCGTTTGATGGCTGCGGTTTAGCAAGTGTTTGAAACGTCTCCATTGCAGATATTGAATGCGCCGTAAAAAAAATATTGGTGGTAAGAAGAATAAGAAAAACAACTCTTGAGATGTTCATGGTGAATTAACTCCGTTTTCTATGTCATTGTATACGAAATCAAACTCGCATTAAATTTAAGTTATTATCAACACCCAAGATACCATAATCTCTGTGTCTTGGTAGTCATTTAATGAAAAATTGTAGAGTTTATATCTCAAGAATAGCGCTTGGATTTGTCCCTAGACAGGCGGCAAGGATGGACGGGGTGGGCGTCAAGGGCATTGTATTTTTTACTCTTGATTGAATCCACCTATAAGACTAAAAACCACTATTAAATTATGTTTATAACGCCAAGTGAAAAACCTTAGGTTATTGAAAACAACCCCCTCTTGTGAATGACCGGGCGCATAGTTTACACTTTTGTCTCAAAATTATGGAAAATTATCTGTTTTTTTAAAGAGATAACCCGTTTTCAGGTGTAGCAATATATGAGAACCAATTTTATTCGTATACTTGGATGTTAAATTAACCAATACGTATTAGGAGAAAATATTGTGAAGAAGAGATTTCCTTTGGGAATTATCATTGTTGGCATTATGGTTGGCGTGGTTTTGAGTGGATGCCAGTGCAACTCGCAACGTTGCAGCAATGAATGGGTTACGCTGTTTGATGGAAATGATATTGATCAGTGGGATATGGTTGAAGGCGGCGAATGGACTATTGAAAACGGCGTATTGGTTGGCCGAAATGGCCGTAACTGGACGACCAATCCAGAAACCTGCGGTTCCTGGCTGCGTTCCAAGAAAATGTATGACGACTTTGAACTACAACTGGATTACGCCATAAGCAAAAACAGTAACAGCGGCGTCCATTTCCGTTCGGCGGCGGAAAAGAATCCCTCATTCACCGGATATGAAATGCAGATTTACGATTGCTATGGCAAAGATGTAAATAAGCATAATTCGGGCATATATGATGTTGTAGGACTTAGCAAAAACGTGCTGAAGCCCGCTGGAGAATGGAATCATGCCGTAATCCGGGCGCAGGGGCATTTAATCACCATGATAATCAATGGCGAAAAGGTTGTTGAGCATACCGGTGACCGTAGGCTGCAAGGTTATCTAGGTCTGCAAAACCATGATGACCGCGCCGTGATTCGATTCAGAGATATCCGAATCAAGGAACTATAAAAGCACCCTTATTTTTTAACGCCGCCTGGTTCAGGCCAGTTTCCTGTTGCGCCAGAACGACGTTCCACCTCCCTTTTTTGTCTTTTGAGGGATGGAACAAGCATTAGCTGTTCCGGCTGGCGTATTTTCTAATCTGGATAGCTGGTCATTAACCAGCGTTTTGGCTTTTTCCATTATTTGAACTTCTATTTTGGCTTTATCAATCGATTTCACAATTTTATGAACTATTCTGGAGCGCGTATTGATCGCTGAACAGAACACGCGGAATAATGATTGTGATTCAGGCTTATCCGGGTCGAATATTTTTTTGAGTTTTTCCGACATTTTAATAATGCAGTGTTCGAGAGTATCAAGGATTGTTTTATCGAACTCGTTTGGTAGTACGGTTGCCATAACCATTTTAAGCCTCCTGGGGTGTTGAGTTTATTTGATTCCGGAAACGTTATATGGCAAGAAGCGTGCCAATTAGTGAACTTTTGTTTAGGCAGTTCGTTTTTTGTATGAATCTGGATGCGCCTGATGCGGGAATGAGATTATGACTGAAGTCCTGGAAATTACGGGCGCTCACGAGGGGCGCTCCCTACATGGTGGTTCTAATACAAACAAGGAGCTGAGATAGACTCTCAGCTCCTTTGATTAATACGGAATTAATTCATTAAGCTATATTGCTTATTTCAGGGTTATCTCTTTCTCTATTACACCACCTTTGATGGAATCGAAGGTGATTTTGGCTTTGCCTTTTCCCTGGGCTATAAACTGGATTCTAGTGGAACTCATTCCGGGAACCAATTGAACCATTACCCGTTGGGGGCGGATATGGATGGGTTGTACTTTCTTGAAATGGCGGTCTTCTATGTAACCGGAACTGATTACTTTTATGTTCTTGCCTTGAAGTGAAATGATATCAGGCGTTGATATTTCATTTTTGGCTTCGTGTTGGGTACGGGTTGGCATGAGGCTGTCGTTGCATACTTCGATCCATATCTTAAACAGGTCTGTCCCGATTTTTTCGACTGATAATTCGCCGAAGGAGATGCGGGGCATACAGGATGCGTGATAGAGGGTGAAGGCCATGTTGCGGTGACATTCTTCCTCCAGGAGGAATGATGGCGGGACCCGTCCGAACTCCTTGCGTTGTCCACCGATTTCGATTTTACCGTATGTGGGGTGATCGTATTCTTTCCATTCAACAGCGGCCTCGTTTAAGAGCAGATATTTATCAAAATCAGCTTGGGCTTCCTGGCTGGTTTGGTCGTTGCGGAACATGTTCTTCGGCGTCCATAGTTCGTTGGTGTAGGACAGGATGCCCCGCGCTCCATAGAACCAGTCGAACTCGCCGCCCCAGACGGAATAAAGGTCTTTCCAGCATACCAGGTTGCGGTAGAAAGGCAGCATCTGTTCTCCACGTTGGGCAATGGTATTCAGAACGCGCTCGTCGGCGGATTCCATGTCGCCGCCTTCGCGTCCCGGTCCGTGCAGGATCATGCCGCCTGCGTTATGGTAGGATTGCATGGCTGCGATATTGGGATGAGCCAGGACGAATTCCGCTACGGCGCGGGTATTGGGTAAGGAGAAGGGATAGTCAATGGCGCCGCCCTGGACATATTCGGGCTGCCAATCGAAGCCCCAGTTGCGGTTAGAGTCGTAACCTCCGGCGCCGTCCTCGTTGATGCGGCCATCACCATCGTTGTCGATGCCTTCCCAGCCTAGAATGGTGTATTCGCCGCGTTCGTCATTTTTGACGCCAACCATCAGGGTTTCAGGATAATCAGGGTGTTTTTTCATCCTTCCATTGGAATCCTTGATGCGCATCAGGGTAATGCTGCCGTTGCCATCCAGGTCGTCGGTATCATCTTCATCGACTAAACCATCACGGTCGTTATCGACGGGAACTTTTCCGGTTCGTGATGAATGAGCTGTATTGGCTTTATAGAACCAATGATCGCGTCCATCGGGATTGATAGTGGGTATCAGATAGAAGACGAATGTATCGAGCAGATCTGCTACGGTTTCGTTTTCGTCATAGGATTCGCATAAATACCATGCGGTGTATGCGACCACTTCTCCGGCTTGCACTTCGTTGCCGTGGATATTGCCGTCGATATACATGCCCGGTTTGCGGGCGGGATGGCCGTTTTTGCGGTTGGTTACTTCGAGGCACCAGATATCACGCCCCTCATGCGACTGACCGATGGAATATAGTTTGGTGAGTTCAGGATAGGCGCGGTTTAATTTTCTTAGGATATCCTCGATGCCTTTGGTATCGTTGAACCTGTTCCACGACGCATCAACTTTACGTTCCGCCGGAGCGCCCATCGCTTTGAAGATATGCTGGTTCTTGTCGGCTGATGAAAGTGACGGGAGAAGCAGCCCTGCGACCAAAGTAAATAATGCATAATTAATAATAGTGCGTATCATGGTTATTCTCCTTTCCCGCCAATAATGACAGTCTTTTGATCACGTCCAGCCAGAGCGGAGATTACTTTAACGGTTATTTTTTGATTCTTGCTGGCTTGGAATACCACTCGTTTTTGTTGATCGCCGCCGCTTCCTGCTAGTGGATCAATTTTGAACATGGCTTTGCCGCTGAGGATTTTGTCTTTGGGGATATTGATTTCCACACGGGTTTCATGCACCTGATTGGTGCGTATGCCATGAGTCAAGACCGTGGGGAGGTAACCATTATTGGTTATTTTCACCAGCATCTCATATACGCCGGCGCCCAGGGGGTTTAGTTCAATGTCATGAATTTTGATGCGCGGTAGTTTTTGGGCTAACCATACCAGGTATTTGGCATTTTTATCGGTTAGATCATCAAGCATCTTCTGAGGCGGTATGATTTTAGCGAATGGAGTGAATCCACCGATTTCCGCCTTTTGTCCCGGATAATCGGGATGCTTGATCTCTTGCCAGGGGAGGAAGTAATCAGGCGCATTCTTGTCGAGCCATTTGAGGAATTCAAGATCAGTTTCGCTGCGTTTCTCTTCTTCCTTTTTCTTTTCTTCAGTTTTTTCTTTTCCGGTCTCTTTCTCTTTATCAGAGTCATTATCAGAATTTTTGTCTTCGAGTTCTTCTTTTTCGGATTCTTTCTTTTCTGAATCCTTATCCTCTTTTTTAAGAGCGAGAGCGATATCGGGGTTCCATATGGGTGTTGTCAGAGAGAGACGCCCCTGGTGGAAATATACCCAATCAGCGAAAGAGCCTTTGACTTGGGGTGAATCAACCTCCTTGGTTAGGCCAATTTGTTCGCGGTATTGTTCGCCGAGATAATCATAAATTTTGGCGTCTTCTTTTCTTAGTTTGGTCTGCGGTTTGCGGTTGCCTGGAGAATCTCCAGATTCGGGAGTTTTGAGCAAAGAACCTTGGCTGGAAAATGTTACTACGATGCCGATGTTGGGATGAGTGAGAATGAAATCGGCCAGTGCTCTAGGCTCTTTTTCGCAGAGTTGATACATGCCCGCATCGGGATTAAAGAAAGTGTATTGATAGGGGAAATTCCGGTTGAAGTTTACGCCGCCAGGGGCGTCTTCGTCGATCTTTTCATCCTGGTCGTTGTCTTTGCCTTCGGGGAAATACAACCAGCGGCCTGATTCGCCTTTGATGCTATCGGCTTCGATAAGAATCCGGTCGTCATCGGGATGAGGTATGTAAGTACCTTTGACGTCTTCAATTCGCAGCCAGCTGATAAGGCCATCGTTGTTTAGATCGTCTGATCCGTCTTCATCTACGAAACCGTCATGGTCGGCGTCATGGGCGGTGGTATTGGTATTGTTTTCGAGCAATGGTTTTTGGAAATAACTTTCGGATGCATCGGGATTCAAGCGTGGAATAACATAAATGGTTTTTTCGCTTAAGAGGGCTTTTATTTTTTCACATTGCTCCGCCTGCTGGCAGATATGCCCGATAAAAGCAAGCGCCGTTTCGGTTCCCGATAAGCGGCTGCCTTCTATATCTCCGACCACCAGCATGGCGGGGCGGTGTTGTTTATCGAGAGCGCCTTTGCTGGCAATCTCCACCAGGAATACATCGCGGTTATTGTGGCTTTTGGCCATTGTCGAGAGCCGCAATATATCTGAATGCTCGCTACGTAAAGATTTGAGCGCTTTTGATAACTGCGATTGGTTATGGCATGGCGGTTTGGCGGGCGCTTCATCGGCGTTGACGCCGGATATTAAGATGGCGCATAGGGCGACCGACATCCACATTATTTTTATCAATCGTTTCACTGGGCATCCTCCTGAAAAAGTGTTGGTTATTGTTAGGACATTGGCATAAAAAGGTGTTTGATTAAAGGGGCGGGGGTAGGTGAGTGGTTTAATATTGGAGGTTGTTCTTTGATGGGTCGGTAAAGCGCTGACCCATCCTACGCTTTGGTGGATATATGTTGGGGTGGATTTTTTTTCGGTTTAATAGAGGAAAGTGGGTTTATGAGATTAAATAAAAACTCCCCGCTATTACTAACGGGGAGTGGGGGGGATGCATTTTTTGAATTCAATTCATATTATTGCGCGTTATTGATAGAGCATAATTGGGGTGAAGCGCCGCTTTCTCTTGCTCGTAGAGCTGAGCGGTTATAGAACATGTGGGTTAATATGGTCTTTATTTCATTGGCAATCTCTTTACGCTTTACGATGCGGTCAATCATGCCATGCTCTAGCAAAAACTCAGAGCGTTGGAAGCCTTCCGGCAAGGTTTGGCCGATGGTCTGTTCGATAACCCGTGGGCCAGCGAAACCGATCAGAGCCTTTGGTTCAGCAAGGATCACATCACCCAGCGCGGCGAAACTGGCAGCCACGCCGCCCATGGTCGGGTTGGCGATTACTGAAATATAAGGTATTCCATTTTTCTTGAGCCGCCCCATAGCGGCGCTGGTTTTGGCCATCTGCATCAGGGAAAGCATACCCTCATGCATACGCGCACCGCCGCCGCCGGTTGATACAATAACCAGAGGCAGTTCGTCATTAAGCGCTCTTTCAGCAGAACGGGTGATCTTCTCACCGACTACTGAACCCATGCTTCCGCCCATGAAAGAAAAATCGAGCACGCTGAGAATTATGGGATAGCCGGATATCTCGCCTTTGCCTGTGACGGCGGCTTCGTTGCGTCCGGTTTTCTTTTGAGCGCGGATCAATTTGTCTTCATAGCCTTCGAAATCCAAGGGATTCTTAGAGGCCAACGACGCATCAAATTCTTCAAAAGTACCTGGATCGATTATAGAAGCGATCCGGTCTTCCACCGGCAATACATAATAATAACCGCAATACGAACAAATATATACATTACGCTTGATCTCATCGTTAGTAATGTATTTTTCGCAAGCATCGCACTTGCGCCAAACGCCTTTTGGAATATCCACTTTTTTTTCTTCTATGCTAAGCGTAGTAAATTTCTTTTTTTTTCTGAACCAAGCCACTCGTTTTATACCTCCTGAGTGATGAAATATTTCTATGTATCTGATATTTATATTTTCTTTACAAAATACTGCCAAAATATAAAAAAATCATTAATCTTTTCTGTACGCATCTAGCGATTTTATCAATGATTTTTAAAACCCTCAACCTTAAAGGTATAACTCTAAGAAAAAAACAATGAAGGGCTGTAGTTATATTTGACTTTCATTATACCGACATTTTTGTTTCGAGGTTAGAGTGATCTGCATGAATACGTTATTAATGGGATAATCGCTCTAACACCGCAAATCATCCAAAAATTGCTTTCTTAACTTCACTAATTGTTTTCTTATCAGGTAGAACGGTCATATTGATGAGGTGTGTTTTTTCTTCGCCGGGTTTTAGGAAGAGAAGCGTTTTTTCTTTGCGGTCGAAATCGCGCCCCTGTACGCGGCAGTTCATGGGTTCCAGCCCACAGACATAATCGCCCGCGCCGACCATCTTCCACTGCGCAAACCGGGGTAGTTCTTTTTTGCGATAGCTAACCAATATGCCTAATCCCTGGTTGTTATTGAATTTGGGATTAATGACGGCGGCATGGCAGAATCCTTTACGATCCATCTTGAGGTCATGATAAAAGAGTTGTTCGCTATAGCCGGGGACAGGTTTTTCAAAGCGGTTATATTTATCGAAGCCTTTTTCCGCTTCGGCGTCACGCGGCGTTACAGTGGCTGAATTGGTCAACAGTTCGCTATGTTCCGACAAAACCGGGTATCCTATATTAATATGATAGACCAGCATTAAAGGCGTCTTGGTGAATCCCTCGTTGCGCACTGTGTCTTCTATACTTATGGTGTTGGAGCCGACCTCAGTTGAAATAGTGCGCCGCATTACCACATTCGGACCGAATATGGCGCTTTCGCGCACCTCTCCCGATACCCATAGCCGACGGTTATTGCCTTGCCAATCGTCGCCGACTTTAAGATTCCGCGCAGCGAGATGCGAATAGCGGCCATGCAGCCCCAGCGACTCGCCTTGATCTTCGCAGGGCGCTCCCGCCCAGGTCATGCCGCAGGTAGTCAGCAAACCACTGAAGAAAGTCTTGATCCAACCAAGTCCCTGAGGATCAAAATGGGCTGGATGCGCTTCACCGGCTGGAGTTTCAAAGCAGAGAGATGCGCCGCAGTATTTGGCTGAAGAGATATCGAGTCCACGGCTGGGCAGTACATTGAAGGTAAGCCCGGACGCCGTATCAAATTGAACCAGTTCGGTTCCATCTTCCTGACCATCAACAAAACGCATACGGCGTATTCCACCCGCCTGCCATTCGGCGCCGATATGAGTGGATAGTTCTTTGCGGGATAAATTTTGTCCGAATATGTTTGGCATTTACTTCTCCCCTTGGTTTATAAAGTGTTGTTCGTAGTCTGACCTATCTCTGTCAGGAGGTGTTCTGTAATTTCCCCTCACCCTAACCCTCTCCCGTGGGGAGAGGGGACTTGGTTGCCCTGCATTATGAGTTGGACGGAGTACTGGATTAATTTAATAACTATTTTGCTCGATTCCAAACATTAGTGGGAACCACGCCATGCGCGGCGTCCGTGATTTGCGTCATCAGGTTGCTAGGATCAATGGCGGCCTGTCTCTTGCTGAGTCGTTTTAAGCGCTGCTCACCCAAGGTATTGCGTTTCATTGATAGTTTACCCTGATACAACTTAATTCTACCGCCATTAAATGTTTCGGCATCCAAAAGGTTGATCTTCCTCTTCCGTAGACGGATATGCAGCAGATCGCCGGTTTGTAGATATAGCAAGCCGCCCTGATTCAATGCTTCAGGCGTTACATGACCAATCGCGGCGCCGTAACTGACTCCCGAATAGCGTCCGTCGCTTATCAATACTGCAATTTTTTTCAGCGCCTGGTTATGGTTAATATGGTGCATTGGCGTGAACATTTCCGGCATGCCATAGGCTTCCGGCCCTTGTCCGGCAATCACGATGGCCATGCGGAACGCGTCCTCTTCAATCATGAGTTGTAAGAGTTTTTTCTTGTTTGGAATCTTATCCAACCCGCTATGCATATTACCCGTGTTACGTCGATATATTTGCAGAAGCGTCTCGAGATTTAAGCCCGGCGCTTTCAAAATATGTTGATCAATATTGACATTCAATAATTCCGCAACTGCATCTTCTTCGCTTTCAAAATATAACACAACCGCTATTTTTTCATCGAAAGCATCCAGTTGAGTTTCGGGCATCCCGCTAATCTTCACTACCGCGCTCTCCATAAAATTGCCCGACAAGACGTCTATGCCGCTGATAGGCCGTTTCGGCTTGGATAGAATGATCTGATTCGTTTTGACATTATCAGCGGATATCGCCTTACCCTTGCGCAGCCGTTGCTTCCATGTAACGCCCGCCATGGTTGGAGCGTTTTCGTCAATTGAAACGCCATTGCGCCGCAGTTCATAGAGAACCGTTGCAATTCCACTGATCTTTCCGGTCTGGCACTGCTGCGCCAGAGCGAAGATGTCCCGCCCCTGCGTTAAACTATAATCCATCAAATCGGGAATCCTGTTCCATCTTCTGATTTGGTTATAATCATAGATGCTGTACTTAACGCCGGAATAAATCATACACGAGATCAAGTGAATCATGATATTAGTCGAGCCACCCATCGCGCTATGCACCCGCACCGCATTGCGGATATTTTTTTTCACAATATTTGCAACGCCATAGTCTGGATCATTGCAAACCGCCATCATTGCTTTGACGGATTCATTGATCTGCTCGAATGTTGGTGGATCAGTCAAAAACTCTACAGTGGGATGCACCAATCCCAAAGCGGACGTCAGATGGCGGCTGCTGTTGCCAGTTCCATTGAATGCGCAGACGCCGCCTTGTTTATGGCAGGTATAAACCGCCAGTTGCTTCTCTATCAGTTTATGTTCTTTGACTGAGAGCAATCCTTGTTGCACAGCCCGCGTCAGAATCCCCTGGTACGCCTGATTGGTGGTGCATTGCAGAAGATGCTGCAATGCGTAACGGATATCATCGCCCAGAGTTTGCGCGTTATGGGCATCAGCCTGTTTAGCTAAATCAAGTAGTTCATCGCGCAGTTTTTGGGGAATCACCCCGCCGCGTAGAACGTGAGCCGGAGCGAAAGAAGCGAACAACGGCGCCTCACCCCGCGCCCGCCGGGTAATATCCAGTGAAGCCAGGGCATTAACTATGGCGGTTGGAGTCTTATCGCATCCCTGGATGACGAAGGCGCCATGATATAGGTGCGACTCCATCTGATTAATCACCATAGCGCTGACCAGGTTACGCGATGCCAGTGAGTAACTCATGCCCGGCGTACTCTGAGCGGTCCCGTCGCACATCACGGGAACGCCAAAGGGGAAGGGAACGCCGCCGTGCATCCAGATGGCCGCCGCCGCCATTAATGACGTTTCATGATCCATTACATGCGCCGGGTGATCGGGCGACCCCATGATCACGGCTACGCGGGGGGCATTATCATCGAGACGTTCAACGATCTCTTCCAGCGTGGCGTTCAAGCGTTTTTGTAGGAATGTTTCCGCCCTCTCCAAAACCATTGCCGCGCAGATCGGCTGATTGGCTTTGCCCTGAACTTCCAGAGCATAATAATTCGGTCCTTGGTTAATCCTGATTCTTTTTGTCATGCGACTTCTCCCCGCATCCCGAAAGTTATAGCGGTTAACAACCGCATTGACGCACGTTATTTTGATAATCGTTCTAAACTGGCGTCATTTCCATACATACTTCGCAACACAAAGAAACTTACCTGCTGCTCAATCAATATAATCTATAATATAATATAAAGAGGCCTTTAAGGAGAAACACCATGAAAAGACCACTGATTTTTTTGATAATTATTTCTATAATTATGGCATATTCATTTATTTCATGCGACAGCAATAAAGCAGAAAACAACAACAATAATAATTTATCATCAGTGAAGGCGCCCACAGCGGCATCCTCGCATACCAGCAAATCGAATATTAAGGAAACCCCTGAAATGACCTATAAAATTGTTAAGACCGATGAAGAATGGAAGAAAATATTAACCAAAGAACAATACTATGTCACTCGTCAGAAGGGAACGGAAAGAGCGTTCACTGGCGAATATAATGATCTGAAAGCCGATGGCGTATATCATTGCGTAGGATGTGGACAAGAATTATTCGACTCGCAAAACAAGTACGATTCTGGCAGCGGGTGGCCCAGCTACTGGAAGCCATTCAACAGCGAAAATGTTCAAACCAAAGAAGATTCCAGCCTGGGCGAAGTTCGCACAGAAGTGCTTTGCAGCGCCTGCGGGGCGCATCTAGGTCATGTATTCAATGATGGTCCGCAACCAACCGGACTGCGTTACTGCATCAATTCAGCGTCGCTCAAACATGAACCGCGCTAAAATTTTATCATAACCAATATTCTCACCCCACCCTTTCCCGTAGGCTTGTTGCTCTGCTAGGCTATAGCATATAAAAACTAACACGCTATACGGAAATCAATTTTAAACATGTTATTTCTCCGACCTGGTAAAGTGTTTAGTAGATATTACCATTTGATATTTCTGATATTGATGGCATTGTTATCAAAAGGATTAGCCGTCGGAAATATTACTTTATTTTCTCTAGCACCCTCCTTTTTTACTGTTTTTTCAAAATCTTGTTGCTGTATATTCTTTTTAGCAATATCTGTTCATTTATATCTGTATATTTGGCCCCGTCTTTCTTGCAGCAAGCAAAACTTGATACAAGAAAGTTGGGCGCCTTTTTGCTTGATAGGCCTATCTCTCTTTCTGTTTCGTGATTTTTATCAATATGAGATCCCGGCAACTACCGATCATACTACCCACATGCTGCGTTGCTGGTTAACCGAACATGCTCTATGGAATTACGGAACTCTACTGCCTTGGACGTCAGCCCTAGGCGCAGGAGCGCCGCTTAACGATTTATATCCACCAGGCGGAGCAATGCTATACTGCCTGATACGTTTGTTGACGGGATTCCAATGCAGCCTATCCACCAGTTATTTCATTACTGTATTTGTGAGTTGGTTTATATTATTAGGAGCATTATATGGAATTGGCAGATATCTATTCGGGTGTTTTGGTGGTTTTTTCGCGGCTTTGCTGTTGGTCTTTGATGTAGGCGCTGTGGATTTTTTCGGATGGGGGCAATGTTTTTCCACGGCGCAATGGCCCATGACTCTTAGCGGTGGATTAACGATCATTGCCTTGTTTGTCTACATAATCAGCATTACCCGCACTACCGAATTCAGGTTTCGGCATATTGCGCTGCCTATAGTGGTCATGTCCGCAGTTCTGGCGCATGTTTTCGCCTTACCCGTTCTCTGTATAAATTGTTTCGCTATTGCAGTTAGCGGATATTTCTGGTCTTCCAATCGCCGTGATTATATTGTTACTATGCTCACGCACAGCGGATTAATCATTATCGGTATTGCTATGGCCTCCTGGTGGGTGACGCCATTTCTCGCCAGTGGAGAATGGGTGCAGGGATACGGTTCGTTATTAGTTTCCCCCGATAGCATCATGATAAAAGTCTTTGATGGCGGCTTATTTGTAACAACTCCCCCTCTCTTCGCCTTTTTAGGAATCTCTGGATGTATATGGGGATTGCTTTCGAAACGACCCATTCCAACGACGCTTGCTTTGTTATATATATTGAATTGGATTCCTCTGCTGGATGTTTTTTATGAATGGTTTCCATCTGAGCATCTTGCTAATTATATTATTAACGTGCGCGCCATTCGTTTCCCCGGATACTCCAAAATATGGGGCGTGATCCTGGCAGGAGGTATGGTACAGCCTCTATTATCACAAATCGGTTTAATTCTGACATCTTTGGTGCGGCGTCTCTCAGGAGAAACCTCTCATTCTCAAGACAAATCGCCATTTCATCCTGTTCTATCAACGTTCACCAAGACTCTTCTGGCTTCTACTATATTGACCTTTATTCTTCCCTTTGGCGAATCCGTCGCCCAAATGGCCGCAAAACGATTCGATTTCAAAGATCAATTTCCTTTGGGAAGAATACATAGTGAATCCTATGGTGATTATGAAATTGTCATGCACAATATCTGTGAGAATGAGCCTGTTAAATCCGGTCTAGAGCAATTTTTTCTACCGTTCACAACTCCACGGATTGGAGTTCGCAGCAATGTCATTGGCAGTGCAATCCCATTCACTTACGGATTCGGCATTGTCACTCCGCCATATACTCCAACAATGGTTTTAACAACCCGCAGTTGTTGGACAGATGTATCAAGCCCAATCCTCGCTCAGATGAAATATTTCATAGGAAGAGGTAATCCACGTCGCATAGAAGAAGTTCCAGGCATGAAACGGCTTGGTCAATATGGCGGTCTGAAACTTTATGAAAACATCAATTATCGCAATACCTGCTATGAAATAATCGGAACGGCCAATGGCGTAACCAATATGGAGTCTATTCAACCGGGGAACATAACTCTTAGATTAAGCGGTTATGACAAGAAGGTATTGATCAGGCTCGCCATATCACGCTATAGAAAATGGCATGCATTTCTCGATGGAAACGAGATTCCTATTTTAGAATTGATCCAACCGTGTGAGACGTCATGCGTCGGTAAATATATTACTGTCTCTGCATCAAATGGTTTGCTTGAACTGCGGTATTATAATCAGTGGTTTGATTGGGCGGCGTATCTAATTTCACTATTCGCTTTTTTGATTCTTCTATGGATCATTGTTTACCGGGAACCTTACCAGTCCGGGATACAGCGGTTTACTCAAATCCTGATATCTCTTACAAATAGCAAGAGTACATATATCTATTGTTGCACCGCATTACTGATAATTCTTTGTCTTTATATTTTGCTGCCTTATGAAGCAGCGCATTTCTGGTTTTCAGGAAACTACCTGGATGTTGTGGGAACATCCAGTTTTAACAAAGACAAGGTCATAGATTTGGAATTTGGTTTACTCCTTGGGAAAACTAATGCGGATAAAATAATCCAATCTATTCAAATAACGGCTTTCAATCCAAATAACCAACCAATACAAAAATGGACTACAGAAACTGGCGATCAATGGAAACTGGCATTTCATGTCTATGATCGATTTAACTATACGTGGAAACGTATTATTCACACGGAAGATATCCAAATCAATCCATCTACATTTCTTCGTATTTATGCAGGGAATTGCTTTCGCGAGAAATACATCTCAAATGGAACAACCGTACATATCGAAGTCGTATTTAAGGATGGCGGTATATTGAGGGAGCAATGTGTATTTTAGTGAATTTTTCATCAAGAGAATAAAAACGGGCTGCTAAAAAGCAGCCCGTAGTAATGACAGTTCTATATATTATCCTACTTAATAAAGACTCCACTCAGGTATTTTGGCGGCCTCGGCGCCCAGAATAATCTCTCCGGCGCCGGATTTACTAAGCCTTCCATTGGCGTTAATTCCAATTTCATACCATGTGATATCAGGGTTCAGATGATCTCCATTAGCGATCTCTTCTTCAGTCCAATTCCATGATTCCTCTTCAGTAAAGCCTATCGCGCGGATGCGGTTGGCCCAGAAATATTGGATCTCCATATCAGCGCCATCATCATCATCAATGCCAATGTTGAAAGCCATATCCTGGCCTTCCTGCCATTTGAAATCACTGATTGGATCAATCAGAGTGTCTTTGTGGAATTTGACTTCCATAGACCAACCGGTTCCGGTTTCTTTTCCCACGCCATAAATTTCTTTATCTTCGCCATATGCCCATTCAACCAGCGACGACCATCGCGTAAGTGGTTCGCCACGAGTGTTGGCGTCATCATCCCATGCAGAAAACCGGCCTTCATAGTTTACATAGCAATGCCCGCCAAAGAAATTATCAACTTGATCGGTGTTTTCGTCCAATCGCGTATTCAATGGATCGATAATAATCTCCATGGCGTCATCGTTCCAAAAGGAAGCGTTTGGATTGTTGGAGAGAACGGTGTTGTCGTTCACATTAACGCCGATATAGAGGAAATCATCATCATAGGCCATGTAGAAACCAAAACTGGAATCTTCTTCGCTTTCCCAATTTCTCACTGCTGGATAGGCTAGAATCCAGGCGTTTTGATCAGGAATCACCTCCACTACATTAAATCCACCATATTCTCCCGAAGTCACATCACCATCCAAAGTGATGGAACCATTGGCAACTTTTGGAATTGTAAGAGTTGTTTTTTCTATGTCAGACCATGGTCCTTCAGAAGTCTCATCGAAGTTGAGGACATAATCAACATCCTGCGCCATAACCGGTAAGCATAAAAAACACGATACAATGGTTATATAACATGCAAATCTGTATTTCATTATCATCTCCCTATTTAACATATTTGTATATTATTCAATGCGTTACAACGATATGAATTGAATGAATAATTCTCGATTTACTCCTTTCTTCACTATAACAATCGGCAAATCAACAAGTATTGATAGAATGGGGGAATCGATTTAATTTACTATATCCATCAATATCATGTCAAGATAAAAATCAAGAATTACATAATAGAAATCATAAGGGAAAGAAATTTTTATCCTTAAAACCAATACTTTGATTCGGCGTAATATACTAACAAGAGCCTTGTGTCATGCGAATTTCACTGCCATCATAAATCATGGGGAATTCTCTGGAAATCATATAAGAATTGATGCAATGAACGACTATCCGACGTTAAATCAAAAAGAGTGGACGCCTCAAAGTTGGCGGACCCGCACTGCTCTCCAGCAACCAGAATATGTTGATCTCTTAAAGTTAGAAAAATGCCTTGGCATCCTGCGTACCAAGCCGCCATTGGTGTCAAAAGGCGAAATTGACCGTCTAAGAGATGAATTGGCAGATGCAGCACAGGGCAAGAGATTCGTGCTGCATGGAGGCGACTGCGCCGAGCGTTTTTCCGATTGTACGGCATCAGTCATAGAGTCAAAATTAAAAGTGCTCTTGCAGATGAGCCTCGTACTTACTTACGGCACTAGAAAGCCGCTTATCCGCATCGGGCGTATGGCTGGTCAATACGCCAAACCACGCAGCAATAATTATGAAGAACAAAACGGCGTTACTTTACCTGTCTATCGTGGTGATCTGGTCAATGCAACGGAGTTTAACGCCGAATCGCGCCATACCAATTCACAGCGTATGATTGATGGCTATCATCATGCAGCGGCAAGTTTGAACTACCTTCGCGCATTAATTGAAGGCGGTTTCGCCGATCTGCATCATCCAGAGTTATGGAATCTGTCGTTCATGGAATCCAGCCCGAACCGTAAGGCGTATCAAAAGATGGTGGATGCGATTAATGACGCCATCACCTTTATGGAAACCATAGGTCACTCTGACGATTCACTGCGCCGCGTCGAAATCTATACTTCGCATGAAGCGCTTCTGCTGCCTTATGAAGAAGCGTTGACACGCTATAGCGCTGATCATACGCCATATAATCACAGCGCTCATTACCTCTGGTTGGGTTATCGCACTTCCGGTCTGGAAGACGCCCATGTGGAATACTTGCGCGGCATCAGAAATCCGATCGGAATCAAGGCCGGTTCAGCCATGGACGAAGAGACGTTGATCCAGATTATCGACCGTATTGATCCTGATCGTGAACCGGGAAGAATAACCATCATCACCCGCTTTGGCGCCGATAACGTATCAAAGCAGCTCCCGCGTTTTGTTCAGGCTGTCGAGAAAAGCGGCCATCCCGTGTTATGGAGTTGCGACCCGATGCATGGCAACACCGAAACCGCTGCTGATGGACTCAAAACAAGACGGCTTGACTCTATCTTCTCTGAGTTGGAGCAGACCTTTGAGCAACATAACAAACTTGGGACATTTATGGGTGGGGTTCATATTGAATTGACGGGTGAAGCGGTGACAGAATGCATTGGCGGTTCTGGAGGAGTAACTGAATCCGACTTGCATCAGTGCTATGAAACCGCTTGCGACCCACGCCTTAATGGAGCGCAGGCGCTGGAAATGGCTTTTCTTATCGCCCGGCTGCTTCGCTGAACGAGTTATTTTTTCATTGTAAACAAAAAGGGAGCACAGTGATTATTTATGTCATTGCGCTCCCTTTTTCATAAATCAAGTTCAGAAATTAATCTATCTTCGGGTATGCTTCGCCCGGTTTCGCAATCAAGCGGAAGGCCAAAACCGGTTTCCCGGCATTGCCGAAATCACCCCGTAATTTAATCCATATATCAGCTGATGCGTCATCAACCGGCGCCGGTCGTTTTAATTTTACGGGCAACGCTTTTTGCTCCATTGGCTCTAGCGTCATCTCCCATTGAGAAGGTTCTAATATCCACCCTTCAGGAATATGTTCAGCATTGACTTTGCCGCTAACCGCCTGATCGCTGAAATTATAAATATACAATGAGAGTTCCAATTCTTTATCGGTTTCAATTTGGTGCTCATGTTCAACCGACCAGGGAATGGTAGTAACCGCAACCGTGGATGACTCAGGCATAACCAGTTGCAGTACTACATTAGACGACTCGCCAACGCGATACTCTCCGCTCATTGGCTTCTGCAGGGGTAACTTGTCCGCTTCACCTTTGGGCAACAACACGTAGGTGGCTTTTGATTCAATTTTTGAGGGAACCTCATTTTTCATCTGGCGTCCGAAGTAATCATAAAGCGCCTGAATAGGCATTCCCTCAGGAAATGGCCAATCAGCCGAGGTTTTGCCGCGCTCCGCCCAGTCAACTTTTTTCTCAGCCCAAACAACCAGCACGTCACGCTCCACGCCATCGGGTTTAGCTCGAAACGCATAAATATGAGTTTCAGGCTGTTCCTCGATATTCCAGCGACCCAGGCACCTGGCGCCAGCCAGCAACCGGCCCACTGCCGCAAATGCCACATAACTGGGACGCGGCGTCAGGTCCAAGCGCAGTAGACCAAACTGAATCTTGTTACGCCGTTCAAAGTAATGTCCTAGAATAAAATGAAAATGCCGGGTGCATCCGGCGAACAGGCTAGTAGCGTAGGATTGCGCCATGAATTGCGCCTTGAGTAGTTCGTTCTTTTCAGAAATATCACACCAGGGTTCATAGGTATGATAGTTGATGCCCCGGTCGCTCTCCGTCACCCATAGAGGACGACCGCATGCTGCTTCTATGGCAGGCGCGCGCAATGCAACATAAGAAGACGGCCAATCATAAGTATGGATGCTATATGCATCGAAATATGACCACGCCTCATTTTCTAGTATGCCTTTGGTATGCAAAGGCGTCGGCACTCCCGCATAAGCATTCCAGCAAACCGTCATATCCGGATCGCCTGCTTTATAACCCAGGTAAGCCGCTTTCTGCATGGAGCACATTTCATCAACTGTATGACCACCGAAATCATGCGCATTGGATTCGTTCCATGGTTCCCAGGCTTGCACGGTTCCCTTGAAATGTAAACTCATCTCCTTGCAAAAACGATAGACATGTCTTAAATCTTCGGCAAAACGCCCGCGTCTGGAATTTTCCGCGACCGCCCATTCAGGCGTATCATGAAAAACCTGCAACACCTTCAAACCAAATTGAGATTGGAATTTGGCTGAGTCATCATAGGTGGTGTTTTGGCTGAATTCGTCTGGAGTTGGTTGCATTTCACGCCACTTAATCCGGTCGCGTATCCAGTTTACTCCAGTTAATGCAGCCAGACGCGCAAGTTCTTCCTGCTTCTCGGGATTTTCTTGAGCAAACCAGGCATTAGCGCCATCAATACAGATGGGAGAATCCTGGGGAACCGGGGCGCTCAGTTTCGCCAACACCGCAGTTGAAGTCCAGCCTACCCGTTTGTTATTGTTGTTTAGAAATTCAATCCGATACCAGCCAAGCCCCAGTTTGCCTGCATTAACTGAATCACCTGGTCCACCAAGTGAAAATTCTCCTTCTGCGGCAACTTTCCCACTGTCGTCAAGCGCTCTCCATTTAACCGCTTCCAGTGG
This sequence comes from bacterium, assembly GCA_963662285.2. GTDB lineage: Bacteria > Hinthialibacterota > Hinthialibacteria > Hinthialibacterales > Hinthialibacteraceae. Next base: position 1,194,666 of record CAXXMV010000001.1, on the reverse strand, counting down.
AATGCCCGGTGATGCTTTGGCGATAACCTCTTCGCCTACAAGATACACATTACCGGGATGATCTCCCGCATCAGGAATGCCGCGTTCAATGGTATACACTGATTTCCATATATCAATCTTTGCTTTATCAGCCGATTTCTCCTCTGCATTTACCAAGACCGAACTTGAGAGAAGAAAAAGACCAAAACACAAGGCCAATTTATTTATAATCCAGCGATTCATTTCCACTAGTTAATCCCCCTTATAATTATCACTTTTTCCTTCAATACACTATCTTTTTTACATTATCAAAGGTTTTATATCTAGGTAAACGTCTCGTTTTTTGATACATTAGAGATTATAGATATTATGTTCGTATAGTATTACAGTTTACCTTATTAAAGTATCTGTCTTAACGGTTTTTAAGAAACATTTATATTAATATATTTATTATTATCGTTCTAAATATATTAAAAAATATCTACTGGAGTTTTCCATGAAACGTTTTTCACTTTCAATCACTTTATTTGCATTATTAATCGTTCCTTTAACATCTACCGCATTGGCGAAAACCATCCAGGAATCCGCACGGGAAATACCTATCGCCTATGAAGTCGATGTGGTTGTGGTTGGTGGATCGGCGGCAGGAGTCGCAGCAGCCGTCGAAGCATCACAAAACGGCGCCAGCGTATTCCTGGCTGCTCCTCGTCCATATCTTGGCGAAGACCTTTGCGCGCCATACCGCTTATGGCTCGAACCGGGTGAAGAGCCATCGACTCCATTTACCCAAAAATTGTTTGCTGAACCACTTTCTGAGATTCTGCCGGAAAGAGGGCTGCAATTCACTTATGAAGCCGATCAACCTTCAGACGCGAAACACAAAGATACGGATAAAGCCTCTTTGCTGAATGACGGAAAGTTTACCAGTTCATCCTCTCAAAGCGTTCAATACAACAATGATGTTGTGATAACCGTTGACTTGGGCCAAGAGCGCAATGTGAAAAAAGCCCATATCATGGCTTATCAGCGCAATAATGAATTCTCGGTAGATAATGTTGCTATCTCAATCAGCGCTGATAAAAATGAATGGCATGAAATCGCAGTAGTAAAAAATTCATTGGTTGGTCGTGGAACATTTGAGGAGCAACCGATTGATTTATCAAACTCCATCAATCAAAAAACCCGCTACCTGAAATTCTCCATGAAAAAAGGCGCTGATGCTCAACGTATACTCTTAGGAGAAATTCTGCTTGAAACTGATGTACAGAAACAAGATAGAAAAGCCAGTTTACGCATTCCACCAACCCTAATGCAGATCAAATACGCCTTGGATCAGGCCTTGCTTGACGCCAAGGTTCAGTTTTTATATAGCTGCATGACAACTGATATCCTACATGATGAAAACGGCAAGATTGCGGGAATCGTCATGGTCAACCGTTCCGGACGTCAGGCCGTATTAGCCAAGGTGGTCATTGACGCCATGCCGCGTGCGGGCGCCGCTAGAATGGCGGGCGCCGAATTCGCTTCCTATCCAGCTGGCGAGGCGACCTTTAAGCGAATCGTCGTAGGCGGAACTCCAAGGGAAGACGAAGCCGCCCGTAAAATGCCAACGCAGGTTCACACAAAAGACATGGCTTATGATGCTACCGAATATACTATGCAAATCCCCATGCCGGATGCATCTTACGCATCTTTCGCCAATGCAGACCAGATCATGCGCGACCGGACATGGCAAACGGGACAGGTCAACGCATCCGAAACTCTTTTCCAGATTCCTCCTGATCCTGTTAGAGGCCAAAAAAGCATAGCCGATTGGCCTGGGGCTGATAACATTGATCTTGACGCCTTCAAACCAAAAGACATACCACAACTTTACATACTCGGCGCCTGCGCTGATATCTCCCGTAATGCCGCCGAAAAACTGGTTCGACCGTTAAACCTTATCGCGGTTGCAACCCGCATCGGAAAAGCAGCTGCGCAAGAAGCCGCGGCGCTTTCTATGCCAAAGGGAGTTACGCTAAAAGGGCCTCAAAACGCTGATATCACAACAGGCAACATTCGCGAATTGCTTCAGGGCGTTCGTCCGATATCAGAAAGCGCACGATCCATCCCTTCAACCCAACGCGCCATCCCCATTCTCGGGCAATATGACGTTGTGGTTATCGGCGGCGGCACTGGCGGGGCGCCTGCGGGAATCGGCGCCGCGCGAAAAGGCGCCAAAACGCTGGTCGTTGAATACCTGCATGGATTGGGCGGCGTCGGTACTCTTGGCCTGATTGGTAGATATTATCATGGCTACCGCGAAGGCTTCACCAAGGAATTAGATGAAGGCGTTCTCACTCTCGGTAAAGACCCCAATGTTAAACATGGCGGATGGAACGTAGAAAACAAAATTGAATGGTATCGCAGCGAATTGCGTAAAGCAGGCGCTGATCTATGGTATGGCGTCCTGGGTTGCGGCGCCTATGTGGTTGATGGTTCTGTGAAAGGCGTTGTAGTCGCCACGCCCTTTGGCCGGGGAGTTATCCTTTGTCAAACCGCCATTGATTCCACCGGCAGTTCTGATATCGCCATCGCCGCAGGCGCCGATTACCAATTCACCGGCCCCGAACATGCCGCATTACAGGGAACCGGGCTTCCTCCTCGTCGACCGGGCGCTAATTACACCAATACTGATTACACCTTCGTAGACGATACTGATCCCGTCGACTTGTGGCGCTCATTCATTGTTGCTAAAGAAAAATTCTCTGGAGAATACGACCTGGGACAGATAGTCGATACCCGCGAACGGCGCCGCATCGTGGGTGATTTCTTTATCACTCCCGTTGATATAATGAATCATCGCACTTATCCCGATACCATAAGTATTGCCCGTAGCAACTTCGATACTCATGGTTATACCGTTCACGCAGCATTCCTGATTAAGAACCCCGATAAAGTATCGGTTGACGCCAACACGCCATACCGCGCTTTGTTGCCCAAAGGGCTGGATGGAATCATCGTGACCGGGCTGGGCATCAGCGCCCACCGCGACGCCATGCCCATTCTGCGTATGCAGCCTTGCATCCAAAACCAGGGTTACGCCATGGGAATCGCAGCGTCTATGGCAGCAAAAGACAACCTTAAGACCCGCGACGTCGACATAAAAAAACTACAAGAACAACTGGTCGAAATCGGCAGTCTCCCCACACGCGTATTGACTGATCAGGATTCATACCCACTGTCTCAAGATACGATCGCCCAAGCTGTGCAGAACGCCGCTGATGATTATAAAGACTTGCCGCTTATTCTTTCTCAATCCAAAGATTCTCTAGTACTCCTTCGTAAAGCCTATAGTTCAGCTGATGATCTAAACAAAAAACTGGAAGATCAAACCCGCGAGCGTATCTCTTCGGCTGATGCAACTACCAAGAAAGAACCTAAACTGATTTATGCTCATATCTTAGGAATGTTGGGCGACCAGACCGGCAGCAAAACTTTATGCGACGCAGTTGCCGAACAGGAATGGGATGAAGGGTGGCGCTTTACTGGTATGGGACAATTCGGCGGAAGCCTTAGCGCGCTCGACAGCCTGATCATCGCATTGGGACGCACCCGCGACCCACGCGCCCTGCCAATCATTCTTGATAAACTGGAGCAATTGAGTTCACAAGACGCCTTCTCTCATCATCGCGCCATCGCTGTTGCGCTTGAATCAATGGGCGACCGTAAAGCCGCTAAACCAATCGCCGAGTTGCTTAAAAAACCAGGCATGACCGGACATGCCTACAGCGATGTCGCGGTTGGCAAAAGCATAACGCCCAAAGGCTTCAACAACGATACGACTACCCGCGAAGTCACTTTGCGGGAACTGGTTTTAGCCCGTGCGCTCTACCGCTGCGGCGACTACCAGGGACTTGGCGAGAAAATCCTGCGCCAATACCAGAGCGACCTACGCGGACACCTGGCCCGCCATGCTAACGCTGTATTGAAACAGAAATAATTATCATTATTCTTATAAGAACGTAACATTATGAAGGGCGAAGCCGATTGGCTTCGCCCTTTATTTGCGCTGTTGCGTTTCGATATAATTAATTTAGAGTAGTTTTCATAATAATGTTCTGATTGGCGATTCGAAAAAGCCAGAAAAGATTGGCTTTTTCGAAGATCAAAGGTGATAATAAACGAACATAATTTTGATAATCGCTCTAAGATAAAATAATTGGAAAAGTATTTCGTATAATTAAAATGTAGGAGAGTAATTGAAATATGAAGGAAATCGATAATATAAGGGCGCAAATTATGCAATATTTAAGATATTCAATGGCCTGTCTGGTGTTTGTGGTGTTGGCTTCTCAACAATCTTCCTTTGCTCAAGAATTTATTTATGTAGATCCGCCAAGTAAGACATTCATGCAAAAGTGGCTGTTATGCGGCCCATTTAAAATATATAAGGCAACCTCTGATGAGCCAAATTGGGGAGAAAAAACTGCTGAACAAAAAGAAGCGTTTAACAAGGATTATCTGCTTGAGCATGGGGGTGAGAGAAATATAAAAGCCAATCCTGATCTTACGCATTCTTATGACGATAATCAGTACCAATGGAAATTCTATGAAAGCGAAAAAAGAAGCATTGATTTCTGGAATGTCTATGGCGAAATAGAACAAGCGGTGGCCTATGCCTATGCAGAAATAGAGTCCTCTGAGGAACGCTCTGCCTATCTTCGAGTTGGCAGTGACGACGCCATGAAGATTTGGTTGAATGGTGAATTGGTTTACGAGTTTTGGGGAGGCCGTCAGCTGAACTATTATTCTGCTTTTGTTCCGATTAAACTAAAAAAAGGCTCAAACTGCATTACGGTTAAAGTGCTCAACATGATGCTGAATTGGGAATTCGTATGCCGGATTGTTGATCCTAACGACTTGCCTTTAAGACACACTATCGAAAAAGTTTTTTCTATAAAATCCAATCGCTCGCCAGAAGAAATTCAATGGAGAATACTTATGATGCTTTCAATTTTAGTACCAATCGGATTGATCATTGGAATTGTATTTGTGATCGTCTTAATTAAACAACGGACCAACCGCGACTAGATCGATTACTTTTGTGATACAGAAAAAGTTCAGTTCTTAATCACGATACGAAATCCGTGGTTAAAGTTTCTCCATCCAGAGGGGATATGTATATGAGATGCGCACCATCTCGAGGGATTGCCAAAAGAGCCCCCGCTTTCCATGGCGATGAAGCGCTTGCTTTTCATCCATGCAGAACCATCCTTAGGTAGATCAGGGAAGCCATCTTGCCACATATCCAGATTCCATTCCCAGACATTGCCATGCATATCATAAATCCCCCAATCGTTGGCTTCTTTTAATCCTACGGCATGAGTTCCATAATTTGAATTGTCATCACACCATCCCATATCATTTATTTGACCAGTTCCAGAGAAATCCCCGCCGGTTCCGGCGCGGCAAGCGCATTCCCATTCAGTAATGGTTGGAAGCGTGATATTACATCCGCTCTTCTCTGAAAGCCACTTACAGAAATACATGGCGTCGTGCCAGCTGACGCATGATGCAGGGTGATCATCTTCTTGAACAAAGGGCAGATTCTTCCAGTTCGTCCCGGGACTGCTTCTCCAATCTTCATTCTTGGAAAACAGCATCGCTTTTCTCTCTTTTTCCGCATCGGTAACATATCCAAAATCATCCACGAATCGGCTAAACTGCTCCCTGGTGATTTCGTATTTACCGATGTAGTATTCATATTCAATATGAATTTCTTGCTTTTCAATATAATCAAACCATTTCGGCGCCGGAGAATAGGTTCCACCCATAATAAACTTGCATGGTTTAACTTTAATAACCTCAATATCCAAACCATCCACTTGAACCGATGTCGCATCAAATTTCTTATGCTTATTGATTTCTTCATTTGCCGTTAGATCATATTGTTTACCTTTAACAATCCTGAATCCCACATCATCGCCTCTTACATTGGGGAGCGATCTGGAGCGATAAGCGGGGAATACATCCAGGTTATAACTTTTATATGATCCGCCCTTTAAGACATAGCGCCGGGCGATTTCCGGTAGATCATCTCTGGTATTTGGGGCGCCATCAGACAAAATCCTGTGCTTTGGGTAATAGACGTCAAGCGTCCATTCCCATGCATTACCCACCATATCATAAACGCCCCAGGCATTGGGTTGCTTTGAGCCAACTTTATGCGACGCCAACTGACCGTTTACAGGATTATCCTGGTATGCCGCCCGGCTCACCTCACGTCCAGCGTTATCGCTATTCCAACTTTGATTCTCCAACTTATTGATAAACACAATGCGCTCATACGAAGAATTTGGTTGACCCTCCCCAGCCATAGCTGTGTATTCCCATTCGGCTTCTGTAGGCAATCTGAAATTCTCCCCTGTCCTATTCGAGAGCCATTGGCAAAATGCTTGCGCGTCATACCACGAGATTTTCACCGCCGGTTCTTGAGGCGTCTGCCTGAAATCCGGGTACATCCAATCTATCCGGCCCTTTTTATATTTGGTCTCCATGACGAACTTTTGAAATTGTTCTACGGTTATTTCATATTTTCCAATCTCGAAACTATCGAGCGTAACTTCATGCATCGGCTTTTCATCTTCATCGCCGAAATTATTCCCCATCATAAAGACGCCCGATGGAATCTTCACTGTTTCGATTGTCATATCGTCGACTTGGTATTTTTCAGAAAAAGAGGTTAATGTAGAGCAAGCCGCTAATAATACACAACCAGCGCATATTTCCGTAAAAAGTTTTTTTTGCATAGAATTCCAGTGATTTCTAATCATGACAAAATCCCCATACACCAAATATTCAGTTATTTGTTTTAATCAATATTTAACATAACATCGAAACCTAATGTGTATCGGCTATAGCAACACACAAAAAACAAAAAAGGCCTATCAATCCTCCAGGATTGATAGGCCTTAATTTCCGTAATGATAATTGTACTTAATTACAACTCCCAACCTTTACGGAATTCAGGGCGGAGATATTTCTCTGCTGAGGGGCGTCCTTTAGCCTCCATGGTCTTGGAATCCCAATCAAAACCGCCGCCAGCGCGGAAGGCGGTGTTACCCAGGATAACAGTTTCAGCCATAGGACCTGTATAATCAAAGTTGCATGTTGCAGGCTCGCCGCCTTTACAGGCTATGATCCACTCCTTACGGAAACCGGGTGAATCGATAATTGTCTTTTCTGGTTCTTCAAAACCTACGAAATCTTTTTCGGGCAGCAGTTGTCTTTTATCAAAACCGCAAAGCAGCATTCCCTTGGAACCGATAAAAAGATTGTTGCCGGACTGGGGAATATTGTTTTCCGTAAAGAATGGCATGGGCTTATTGGTATGATTCCAGTGCAATTTAACTGGAGGCAAATCGCCGCGTGAGGGGAACTCATAAGTAGAGAACATGGATTTTGGCGTTCTCTGATCATCAATCTCAGGACCGGATGACGACACTTTGGTTGCGTGTCCCAGTTTCAACGCCCAGTATGGAATATCCAAAACATGGCATCCCCAGTTGCCGGTTTCGCCGGTTCCGAAATCCCACCAGAAGCGCCAGTTATATGGACAATAATCCGGGCTATATGGCCGCTCTTTAGCCACGCCCAACCATAGATCCCATTTCAAATGAGCAGGCACTTCAGGGAATTCAGTGGGCATAGGCGGCATGCCACGATCTCCGCCGAACCATGAATAGACTTCACGGACTTCCCCTATCGCGCCGGACTGGATTATCTCAACAACGCGATGAATGTTTTCGATTGTATGGCGCTGTACGCCTAGCTGCGTCGCCAGTTTTTTCTCTTTGGCGATCTCGGTCATCATGCGGATTTCTGAAATTGAATGCGCCATAGGTTTTTCGCAATAAAGATGCTTGCCCATGCGCATGGCCATCATGGCCGGGTGAGAATGCATGTGGTCTGGAGTGCTGACCACAACTGCATCAATTTCAGAACTCATCTTCTCTAACATGACGCGGTAGTCATAGAATTTCTTCGCCTTAGGAAACTTGGTAAAAGCATTACCCGCACGTTGATTATCAACATCGCACAAAGCGACGATATTCTCGCTGGTCATGGCGTCAAGATTGCTTCTGCCCTGGCCGCCGATGCCTATGCAGGCGATATTAAGTTTTTCGTTGGGCGAAGCGTGAACTCCTCCGCCATTAGTTAAGAATAATAATCCCGCGCCCGCCCCGAGGCCGCATTGCAATGCTTGTCGGCGATTGATTTTTTTCGACATCATATATCTCCCTTTGATTCATCTAGTTGAATTGTTTTACTATCACCCGTGTAAAATCCCGGATTTTCGACACTGTATAGATTCAAAAAACATGTGTTTACACCTACATGTTCGAACCATATATTACCTTGTTTGATAAACAATCTATACGGATAGAGGAAGAGTGGTTCTCAAAAATGTATGCGTACTGAAAACATTGGATTTGTTAAAAGTATCATCTTTTGGGGACTTTTAACAACCACATAGACGCACGTTATTTTGAGAAGCGATCTAATATAAAAATACTAGTATGACGAAACTCACGCAATATGTTGTCTGCATTACTCGTATGAATATACCTGGTATTGTGGTCATGAAACTTTTTAAGATTTTTTACTGTTGCTTACATAGAATTATATCTAACACAAACTTAACAATTCGTCATCTTCTTGTATTTCAATGTGTTAAATAAAGTAATCAGGATGTTTTGCTAAAGGCGGGTAGGTTTTAATAACTTTTTCCTTGATAATTAGCCTGCATAGAGTACTATTCCTTAAAATTGGAAAAGAATACAAAAATAATTACATTAGGAAAGTAAATGCTAACTGATCATACTCCCTTCGTTTATCTAGCTGTTGTGGTCGCCATAGGCATGTTGATTTGGGACACCATTGAAGTTGGCCGAAACGATGCGGCTAATATCGTCAATGCTGTTTTTGGAGCGCGGGTTTTACGCAGAAAAATAGCCGTCCGGCTTGCCGCTATAGCAGTTATCATCGGGGCCGTTGCTTCATCGGATGTTATGGATACAGCCCGTAAAGGCATCTTTGATCCAACGATGCTTTCTATTGAAGCGGCTCTGGCGATCTATATCGCGGTTTATATTACCGATACGGTACTGCTTTATTCCTTCTCCGCATTCGGGATGCCAATTTCTACTACTGCTTGTTTAGTCTTTGAACTATTAGGCGCAAGTTTCGCTCTCGGTGGTTTTTCTATCGTAAGTTGGGGAAAAAGCGGAACGGTCATTTCGGGGATTATCGTTTCTATCATTATCAGCGGGGCCGCCAGTTTCCTGGTTCAACGGGCATTGCGGGGGGCGATCGGCCAGGATTGCAAGGATCCTGAGCGCGTTCAGCTGCATGGCCCCTGGATATCCGGGGCTATTCTTACCGGTCTGATTTACTTCATGCTTATGAAGGGCATGAAGAATATAGATTTTGTTAAATACTTAAAAGCGACTACCCTGGATCAATTCGGCGCTCCTGCTGTGCTGGTCATACTTTGGGCGGTTTTAACCGGCATTATCTCCACAATTATCAGTATGTATTCAAAAAAAATCATCCCGAATCTTTTCTCCGGTTTAGCCATTTTGGGAATGATTGCTATCGCTATTGCTTTCGGGCAAAACGATTTAGCCAACTGCGCTTCTCCCGGAGTCGCCGCCTGGATGATTCTTCATGATGGTATGCTTGCTACCTCAATGTCGATACCACGCTGGCTTCTTCTTTTCTGTGGTGTATTGCTTGCGGTGGGGATGATGTCCAAAACCGCCCAACGCGTCACCCGCGCCCAGGTTAACACCGGAAGCCAGGGTGATATCGTCCGCCTCTATGCGCCCCGCTGGACTATTTGGCTGGCTAAGAAGATTTACCGTAAACATGAAGGAGAAACCGTCCTGGCGCCTAAGCCTACATTTAACCAAGACCATAAATTAGCTCACTATGATGCTTTGCGAGCCGCTGTTATTACATCTATCTCAGCAAGCGTTATCGCCTTCGCTTCAGGACGCGGCTTGCCTGTCTCCACCACTTACGTCTCTTTCGCCGCGATTGTAGCCACTGGTTGGGCTGACAGGATATTCTTGAGGGGTGATGCTTATTTGAAAATAGGGCGAACTATATGGGTTGTATTCTGCTGGTTTTTCTCTGCTTTCGCCGCCGCTTTGTTCGCTGGTATGTGCGCAATCATAATAAATGAATTCGGCGCCTATGGCATCATGATTGGTCTGGGAGCAAACTTCTGCGTACGTTTTTATATGAAAAAACGCGCCAACCGCCAGGAAGAACGGCTTCAGTTAGAAGCGGATGAGCGTAAGAAAGAGTATTATCATGAAGGAGATATTGATTTAGCAGAAGGTGATTATGAATAGGGTTGTGAACTCATAATCCTAAAAAACGGCCATGAGATTATGCGTATAATGTTAATAAAATAATCGTAGGTTTTAGATAACAACCCCCTCTTGAATTCTCCCCCAACTTGGGGGAGAGGGATTTTGGAAATATTACCAGTTATATCGTTTAGACTTAGTAATACAAAATACTGTGGTCAACGATTCCTCTCCCAAGACTGGGAGAGGTAAGGAGAGGGTTGATTTAATTACCTTCGCAAGAAATACCCGACAATACGAGATTCATTTTCCTTAATTGACTGTCATTTTAGGATTATAAATAATTACCGCCTCGACTGATATTTTCGCACCTCGGCGATTATATCGGCGCGGTCTTTCCATGGTTTATATATGAGCCGCCCATTCAAACTGTATTCTTTACTAATCTGATAATTTGGAACCACCAGTTGATAATCCCATGCGGGATTGGTGTCATCGCCGGTCTTACTCGAACCGCCGCCGGAGGGAGAATGGGCGAATCGTAAATGTGGATTAGGCTCGAAAACATAGATCAGCGCCATATTGAGGAATCTGCCATAGAAGAAAGGTTCAGCGTATCGTAACGGTGATAGACTGCCGAATAAGGTGCTGTTGCTCTTCTGGAATTTGAGTTCAGCGCTATCAGATTCATGGCGCACGGTACTGTCCCGGTTATGCTGCTGGGTGCATAGTTGACGCCACAAAGGTTTATCCAGCGTCGAACCGGCATTCAGAAAATAAGTACTCTTATTCAGCGGACCGTTAATATAGGACGCCCAGAACACGCCCATGAAATCTCCTTCAAACACGTCTTTATGCAGAATGAAACGAAACGAGAAATCAAGATAATATGGCTCGGAAACTTCGAACCTCGTCCAACTCTCGACGGCGAAGTTCGGAGTGGGCGGCTGGTGTAGTTCCACAGTATTCTCATTTATGCGCTTGAGTGACATTGGGCTGTGTCTTGGCTCAAAAAAACTATTCTCCTCATACTTGGCCCGCGCATCGAAATAATGTTCCAGATTGAGTCCTGCATAGGCAGGGACAAATGGAGTCTCATCAAGATCGGGCGACTTAATGGAAAAGACGCCGTTATAGCCGGGATTGTGATCGCCAAATTCGCCCGGATAAGATTTATTATTGCCAATCGTGCATTCAAGGCGAGACGTGCGAAGTGTTGCGACGTCATTTTCTCCAGCGATGCCGCGCGGATCTGATTCATCAGCCAGAGCTATGAATGGGATTGATTGCAAAATTACTATTAAAAGAGATAAGATAATCAAATTACGAGGCATAATTTATTCCTTTCTGAATATATATTAGGATTGTCTTGACTAGTAAAATACTAGTATGTTAATCTTAGCAGGCGTATGAGTAGAAAGAAAAAATTATTTAGGAGGTATTAGAAGTGAGTAAAAAATTATTTTTATGCGTAATATGTGTTTGTGCTACAGCATCATTGGTTTTGGCGCAAGATACAAGCGTCAACGTCAGTTCGTTTAGCGTTCCTGAGTTGGGTGATATTCCAGTCATTGATGGCGATATAAGTGATGGCGCCTGGGCGAATATCCCCTGGATGGATGTTGACAAAGATGGAGACCCTCCCGGCAATCCAGCGCCGCCGGAAGCGGGCAACCTGGACGTTCAAATGAAAGCGGCATGGGATGATGAAACCAATGCCCTCTATTTTGCTTTTCATGTTGTTGATGATGTTTTCATCAATGAATATGGGCGTGGATCATCCGCAGGTACTGGTGGATGGCAGCATGAAAGCCTGGAACTGGTCATTAATGCTGAAAATACCGGAAGCAGCGCAGATGGCGAGGGTTCCGATCATCACGCGCAATATACCTTCCAGTTTCCTAATACCATTGATGATCAACCAATAGGTATGGGAGACCTGGATGTCAGTACTGATTTAATCAGCTTGCCGATATTCGAAGGCATCGACGGGCATTTCGCCGGTGAATCGCCAACCTTCGATATCGATAATGATTACGTTGAATCAGCTGGCATGATTCGCGCAACCAGAGCTGGAGAACCAGCGTGGGAAGGCTCTCCAGTTGAATTTTATATTGAATTCAAGATTGTACCTTTTTCAATACTGAAAGGTTCTTTGGACGCTCCTGAAAATGTACTCAAAGACCTGGAAGCGTTGGATGTAATCGGCATTGATCCTTGCATGAATGATTCAGACTCATTTGGCGGAGCGCGTGAATGGCGCGTTAATTTAAGCGGCACTGGCGCCGGTTGGAACAGCAGTGCGGAGCTGGTGGGCATGATTCTCGAAGCGTCGCAAACTCCAGTTGCTGATTGGACTCTTTATTAAGTCGTCCAGATTTATGCAATTACCAAACCATTGAATGCATATCTTATTTAAAGATATGCATTCAATTTTATAGAGAATTATAGGTGAATTTCTGTTTAGATGATAAAATCACAAAAGCGCCATGTGAAATTTCAATCAACCTAAGAATAAAATATCGGTTTATATAGAGGTAACCATGAAGAGACGACCTTTTCTGAAAATCGCTGGCTTGACGGCTGGGCAAGCCGCCGTCGGGCTTAAGACATCATTCGGTTCTGAAAGTTCAATAAACGAAGCATATCCAACCAGGATTCTGGGAAGAACCGGCGAAAAAGTATCCATCGTCGGGCTTGCCGGTCTGTCGCTCATGCACGACGAACAAGAGAAATGCAACCACGCCATGAAATTCGCGCAGGAGCAAGGCATCAATTTTTTCGATAACGCTCCGGCTTATGGAAAAGACGGCGATTGTGAGAAAAAAATGGGCGTCGGCATGAAAGGAATTGACCGCGATAAGGTCTTTCTGGCATGCAAAACCAAGATGCGCGATAAAGAAGGCGCCCGGATGGAACTGGAGCGTTCGCTCAAGCGCCTGAATACCGATCATTTTGATCTGTATCAGATGCACTACCTGCGCAAAGAGGAAGAAGTTGAACAGGCTTTCGGCCCCAATGGTGTTATGGAAACTATGTTTAAGGCTCAAAAAGAAGGCAAAATCAGATTCATCGGCTTCTCTTCGCATACCACTAAAAGCGCACTTATGGCTTTGAACCAATTTAATTTCGACACGGTTATGTTTCCCATCAACTTTATTGAGAATCACGTTTTCGGATTTGGCAGCGAGGTGACTCAACTGGCCAAAGAAAAAGGAACCGCCGTACTGGCCATGAAAACCATGTGCGGTGGACTCTGGGGCGAAGGCGTCGAAAAAACCCGTCAGTGGTGGTATCGTCCTCTCGAAGATCAGGAGACTATAAACATGGCGGTTCGTTATTCGCTTTCACAGCCCAATGTCGCTGTGGCCATTCCACCAGGCTTTCTCGATCTCTTTGAAAAAGCGGTTATTGCAGGACGCGCATATAAACCAATTACTGAAGAAGAAAGTAAAAAACTAACTACCATAGCAAGCAACCGGCTATCGGTATTTAAGCAGCAGCAGATCGCTCATGCCGGGCCGTTGCCTTCATGCGCGGCGGATGATTATTTTAAGTATTGTCCCTGCGCACATGCGTAATACAATATAGTTGGGAGAGGTGTTTTGTGAGATAACAAGGTTGTTATTTGGTGGGTCGGTTAGGTGAGGGTTGATCAATCACCCTTGCTTGACAATTAGTAATTCATTTAATAGTTATAGTGTGCTTATGATCCTGGCAGAGTAGAAATTTAATGGGAGGTCATATATGAAAAGGAAGAAAAAAGCTTTTACCTTGATTGAGTTGTTGATTGTAGTCGCCATTATCGGGATATTGGCGGCTATAGCTGTTCCTAACTTTTTGAATGCGCAAGTGAGGGCGAAAATCGCACGGTGTAAATCAGACCTTAAAGCTATTGGAATGGCTCAAGAACAATACCATTTAGATAGAAATGCCTATCCTCCCAGCCATTACTTGCCAATGTTGACTACTCCGGTTTCTTATATTAGTGCGGTGCCAAAGGACGTGTTTCCTCCACCCTTTGAAAATAATAGCGGGCAACCAGAAGCAATAGTAGCATGGACTTGGTATCGTTATTTTTCTACGCCTGAGGGAATGGGTTCCAATGGAACTACTGTATGTCATGATTATTGGGCGTATTTTTCTCCATTTCTCGCAAGAAGTGAGGCGGTTAACCGTTCGAATACCCAAGGCTGTTCATCCCGTTGGTATGTCAAATCATTTGGACCTAATGCCGGAATGACAGGACTATGTGGAACCAATGGTGATGATTGTACTATGCGCTATGATTCTACCAATGGCCTCAATAGTATAGGCGATATAGCCATATTTGGTCCGGGAAGCAGGATCGAATAAGATATTCCCCAATTAATACTGGTTTATAATAAAGCCCCGGCGATTCGCCGGGGCTTTGGTTTTTTAATTGATTAATACAATCAGAATCAGATTACCCACATACCGCCGTTGGCGTCTATGGTGGCGCCGATCAGGTAACTGCTGTCTTCGGAAGCCAGGAAGGCGACTATTTTGGCCATCTCATCAGATGCGCCAGCACGTCCGATAGGTACCTTTTCCATCAAACTTTTCATAACGTCAGGCGGCGTGAATTGTTCATGAAAGGGCGTATCAATAACGCCCGGCGCCAGGGCGTTTACTCTGATTCCATCGGTGATCAGTTCGCGTCCCATAGATTTGGTCAATGTAATCAACGCGCCTTTGGAGACGCTGTAGGCGCAGGCCCCCACTCCACCGCCGAAGCGCCCCGCCACTGATGCGTTGTGTACAATAACGCCGCCGCCCTTCTGTTTCATGTCGGCGCCGATTTTTTGTGAAAGAAGCACCACGCTCCACAGATTGAGTTCCATGACCTCATCCCATCTTTTGCGGTAAATCTCAAAAAACGGCATGCGCTCAATCAATCCTCCGGCGTTGTTGATTAAGATGTCGACTTTGCCGAATTTCTCTATGGTTTTTTCCGCAAGAGATACAACCTCATCGTCTTGGGTCATATCTACTTGAAAACAATGAACCTCACGGCCTTTCTTTTTTAACTCTTCTTCCAGTTGTAGAGCGCCTTTTTGGTTATGGTTGTAAGTGAACGCGACATCCGCGCCTTCTTCGGCCAGCAATAACGCAGAAGCATATCCGATCCCGCTGCTGGCGCCGGTTAATAGAATTTTTTTATCTTCAAAACGCATTATGATTTTTCCTTATATAAAAAAACGCTTACTGATTGGTGAATTGAATCAGTTTCTGTAATACATCATACGCCCTGCCGGAATCAATGCTGTCCGCCGCGAGTTTAATGCCTTCTTCGATAGAAGGAACCTGCTCTGCGACAGTTAATGCCGTTCCTGCATTGAGCAAAGT
Source organism: bacterium (assembly GCA_963662285.2). GTDB lineage: Bacteria > Hinthialibacterota > Hinthialibacteria > Hinthialibacterales > Hinthialibacteraceae. Next base: position 1,178,956 of record CAXXMV010000001.1, on the reverse strand, counting down.
GATTTCGCGTTTCGCGCCCTTGTCTTCGCCATTAAGTATGCCCAGGGTAATTGCCGCATTGTCTTCCAGGGAGCCGCCTTTAAGGTCAACCGGGGAGCATAAATTCAAACCTAACTTTTCTGGATTAATTTCGCGCTGTTTGATTTCATCCTGTGTGACTTCGAAGCATTGCGTTGAACCGGTGAGGGTTATTTCATCTAATCCATCCGAAGCGTTCACTACCCACGCGCGTTTGAGGCCTAATTTCTGAAGGCATTGGGCGTAAGTCTCAATATGGCCTACATCGCTGATTCCCACTAACTGATAGTCCGGCGATGCAGGATTGGTTAGTGGACCCAGGAAATTGAAAATTGTTCTAAAACCCAGTTCTGACCGGACTGGCGCGGCATATTTCATGGCCGGGTGAACTGTGCGCGCAAAAAGGACGCTGAAGCCCACTTCATCTAAACAGCATCCCGCCTGTTCCGGCGTTATCATGACATTGACGCCAAGTTGTTCCAGAAGGTCTATGCTGCCGCATTTGCTTGTTGCCGAGCGATTGCCATGTTTAGCCACCGGAACTCCTGCCCCTGCGACTACGAAAGCTGTTGTTGTGGAGATGTTGAATGAACCGCTTCGGTCGCCGCCAGTTCCGCAGGTGTCCATTAATCCTTGCCTGCTAGTCTTGATCGGCGTAGCATGACTGCGCATGGCGCGAGCTGCGCCAACTATCTCGTCAGTTGTCTCTCCTTTGCAGCGCAGAGCGGTTAACAAGGCTGCAATTTGCGCCGGAGTGCATTTCCCATCCATCACGGTCGAAATCGCCAGACCTGCAATCTCTTCAGTTAATGATTGACCGTTAAGCAAAATGTCTAATATCTCTGTAAATTCCATAATTGTGATCCATTCTTATGTATTTTTTAGATTTATGAGGATCGAGATTGTGATGGGCAGTATACAGAAAAAAATGGAATATGTTTATCCCTCTTGATTAATTCTGCACTAATAATAGCGAGCGTTTTAACGGCGTTTTCGGATATTCAACAGTAGTCTTCCGCAGCCATGAATCAGAAAACCGGCAATTATCAGACTTAGCGAAGCTGTAATTTTAGACTGCAACAATAATGCGGCGAATCCGGAGAGAATTATCAGCGTCCCAATCAACTGAATCCCGGCTTGTTTGTAGAGTATAATCATCATGGTAATAATCCATAAACTGGCGGAGAATAATATGTTTCCCATACCCGGTCCAGCGGTTGACGTCATGATATTGATTAACATATCTCAATACGCTTTCAGATGGGGAAGATGATTTCTGTAATAAATGGTAACTTATTGAGGAAAGAATGTCTACTTGATCTGAAAAATCTTAGTAAGCGCCTTTGCCGAATAGTACTACCGGGAATGTCTTAAGCAGGATTATGATATCAAACAATAGCGATTGGTTTTGGATATAATAAAAGTCGTATTCCAGATTAGAGTGGAGCGGACGGTCTTTGCGTCCGCTGATTTGCCACAATCCGGTTATGCCTGGAACCACTGTGAGGCGACGGCGCTGCCAGGGTTCATAATCTTCAACAATGAACGACATTTCCGGTCTGGGGCCTACCATACTCATCTCACCTTTGAGTACATTCCATAACTGAGGCAGTTCATCCAGACTTGTTCTACGTAGAAAACGTCCAATAGGAAGGATTCTTTGATCGTCAACTCTGATGGGGGCTTCCTCGTACTCATTCACTTCCTGATACATAGTACGGAATTTGTACATGATAAACGGCTGCCCGTTAAGACCAATTCGTTTATGCCGGAAAATGGCGGCGCCTGGTGAACTAAGCCGGATTAACAAACAGATAATTGGAAAAAAAGAAATCATAGATAACAGCATAATGCTGGCCATACTGATATCTAAAAATCTCTTCAAAATTTGCTCGAATGGGGTTATACCGCCACGTTTCAGCACCTTAAACGGGATATCATCATCAGCGTCAAAAAAGGCATGATCCGTGATTACTCCGAATAAGTCGGTCAAAATATTATATTGCCTAACAGAGGTGCTCTCTCCACAAGAGGCTACCAGATTGAGTAGCTTGCGTTTTTCCAATTTAGGATCAGCAAAAAATATCTCATCAGCCGCCAGAGTTTTGGCCCATTCCGGCAAACTTTTCACTTTGCCAAGTATAGGCTGTCCGTAAATAGAATCTCCGGGTTCATAATCGTCGTCTAATATGCCTAAAATCATATATTTCTTGTTTCGATCAGACTGAAGGCGATCAATCGCTTTTTGGACATATTGATCCGAACCGACTATTAAAGTTCTTACTCTCCCAATTCCTTCTTCGAAGAATGACTTTTCAACGCTCGACCAGATTAATCTGGTTACTATCATCATCAAGAATGACATCATGGATGATAGTATTAACACTGATCTACCAAGACTTAAGTCTTTCAGTAAAAAAGCCACAGCCATTGATGTTATCAAGAAAAGAAAAGACATCTTGACTATAGCGCTCAATTCTTCGAATGACGTTCGAAAAGTTTGTCTTCGATAGAGGTCCATCGATGCGCAGATGACAATCCAGGTAATGATAATCATCGGAAGAGCAACGATATAATTAATAAATGGATTTAATGGTTTGAGTAATGAATAGGGCAAAAATGTCATATATGGAATAAGGAATGCGCGAAGCGCATAGGCGGCAAACCATGCCAGAGTTGCGGATAATGCATCTGCGAAAATTAAAAAACCGACGCGGAACGTAAATAAAATATTCCCTAAGAGATAGCGGCGCCACAACCTACGCGGTTCAAGGCAAAGACGCCAAAACCATTCCATACCGGCTTTACGCATCCAGGATGGCGCTCTTTGGATGCCCTTGGCGGAATAATCGAGCAATCCACCAACGCCCCATGCAACCGGAACTCCAAGCCGGTCAATATTCTTACGAATCCATAATTCCTGCTTGGGAGCGCCCATTCCCACTATCAGAATATCTACTTTTGACTCATGAATCAGGTTTATTACATCATCTTCCTCTTTTGCGCCGGTAAAAAAACCATGATGACAACCGACGATTTGAAGGTTGGGATACTTCGACTTAAGGTCTTCGGCGGTCTTTTCCGCTATGCCTTTTTCTCCGCCCAAGAGGAAAATACGGTAATTATTCTCCTCTGATCTATGGCAAAACCGGGGTAATAAATCGTTAGCATTTAAGCGTTCAGGCAGAGGATTCCCGAACAGGCGTGATGCCCACACTACTCCCATACCGTCGGCGTAGACCAGGTCCGATTCTGAAATCACATCTCTATAAAGCCTGTCAGACCAGCATTTATTGAGACAATCAGCATTTAAATAAGATATCTGATGTGGTTTACCGGATTTGATAAACGTATCAATCCGATCTAGAAACTGATCCGCTGTCAACGAATCGATATCTATACCCAATAAACGGCTTTTATCATTATTGTTAGATGTGGCTTCCATCTTACGCTTTACTTTTGAATTAAGGTTTAGCCTGTATCATCGGGTATTATAGAGCAAGCATGCTCGCTGAAGAACGCCGATGAATCAACCTTGTCAAAAATCCTTGACGAACCTATGTATAAGTGAGTAAGATTATATACTAGGTGAGACTAGTTATTGACGTTTATTTTCGAACCGTACATTTAAGGAGAAACAAAATAATGCCTTGGAACATGGGACCTTGGGAACTGATGATTATCCTCTTTATCGTTTTATTGATTTTTGGCGCCAAGCGCCTTCCAGAGATGGGAAAATCACTGGGAAGCGGTATCCGCGAATTCAAAAAATCAATCACATCTTTGAACGATGATGATGATGCAGCAGATTCACCCAAAATTGAGAAAGCCGAAGAGAAGAACGATAAAAACTAATTTGACTTATTACGCTTCTGGTATGGATTAGAGTTTTCTAATATGAAAATTTGCTTTATATTATCATAATCGTAGTTAAGCAAGCGTTTTTGGTTAAAACATGCAAATTGAAACTAAACTGTATGATGATATTGTAGTTTTATCTCTTTCCGGGGAACTGGATAGTCGTGGTCATCAACAACTTGATAGAACTATCAAAGATTTAATTGATAGTCGTGTTTTTAAGGTCATTCTCGATCTGTTCTCGATCCGTTTTATGGGACAGCAGACAATTAGTCTTCTCATATCACATATGAAAGAACTGCGGGCTAATGGCGGAGATATACGTTTTCTTAATCCTCAGCGCGCCTTAATGCAGTATTTGAAACAAAATCGCGTAATTGAATTATTTAAGGTTTATTCGACGCGCGCTGAGGCGGTAGATTCATTCAAGATAAATATTGAGGCTAGTCCTGAATCGAATCAAAAAAATTCTGCTCAAGATTCAAGACCTGTAAAAGATGCTTTTTCCGCAAAAAACGATCTTACTTCAGGTAATCAAACCTCCGATATCGGACCTTCTATTAAATCCCGCTTTGAAACTGGTGAGATTTTATATGCCAACAGTTGCATGTTGGCGACTTTAATCAAGATATTGGAATCACAAAAGGTGATTTCTTCTGAAGAGGCGAGTGAACTGATGAATTATGAAAGTTTGTCACTGAAAGGAGTTGGTGAATGATTCCTGTAGAGCGAGAAGATATTGGTGATATTTCAATCTTGATTATCAATGGAGAACTTGACTTCGAAAATACTGTTTGGCTGCGTGGTGAATTGCACGACCTTCTTAAACAGGATCGTATCAAGATTATTCTCGATCTTTCAGGAGTTGAGATAATCTCTTCTTATACAGTAGGCGTGTTTGTCGCTTTTACCCGTGATTCCCGTGACCGTGGCGGAGATTTGAAATTTCTTAAACTTCAGCGGCGAGTTATGCAGACCTTTGAAGCCACGCGCATTAACCAGATTTTAGAAACCTATGACGATAGAGATAAAGCCCTGGAGGCTTTCTCTAAAACATCATAAAGCAATATCATAAAGATTCTTTCAACCAACGCAGCGCATCTTTGTATTGTTCGAATTTTCGTTCTTGTTGGTTGAATTCCTTCGAGTGTACTATCCTTCTACCATTGCGGCTGGTTGGCCGAATATCTATGTGCAGTAATTCGTGATACATGATATAATCCACCACAAATTCCGGTACGCGCTTTCTGTCTAGATTCTGGCTGATTACGATCAGGTTGAGAGATTCCTCATGGTAACCCAGTTGTCGGCGGCTGCGTTTGGGACTCCAGGATAATTCAGGCTGCGGCAGTTTTCCTGAGAAATATTTTTGATTTATCCGACAAAACACTTCTTGCAGATCATAATGTTTGCCTTGCGGCGATGTAAGTATTTTTCGTTTTCTAGAGCGTCTGATTAAGGCATGTTGCTCTTCAACATTCGGGCTATGAATATATTCGTTGAACTTATCCATCCAATGCTGTTGTGGTCTTCTCCGTAATGCTTTAGCTAATAGAATCTCAATTAAATACTCAATAATCGTTTCAGGCGCAGTGCGCAGGATATCGCTTATTCTGATTTTGGTTAGACAATTTTCGATTCTTATTGTATTCCTTAAATCACTATAAGGATAAAAAGCGGCTGAGCAGGTTGTTTCTTTTGTTGGTTTGTATTGATTGCAGATTGTTTGAGCAATAACCAGAAGTTTGCCATCTGGTATGCTCTGGTCTGGTATGCTCTGGTCTGGTATGCTCTGGTCTGGTATGCTCTGGTCTGGTATGCTCTGGTCTGGTATGCTCTGGTCTGGTATGCTCTGATCTGGTATGCTCTGGGCTGGTATACTCTGATCTGGTATACTCTGGTCTGATATGCTTTGATCTGGTATATCCCATAAAAAATACTCATAACATTGGTCTTCAGTTCTTTGCTTTGACTTCATCGTCTGGATCCCTCAACCTGAACAGATGCCATTGGTATTCTTATAAAATGCATTATATTTACTTCCTAATTATAGTGAGCTGAATAAAAAAATCTATTCGATGCATCGGGAGGCGAAAAAATGGGTAAAGTAACTCTAAAAGTAATTGCGAAAAAGGCGGGAGTTACTGCAAATACTGTTTCGCGGGCGTTAAATAATCGCGGCGGCATCAGCGAGGATACCAAACAACGGATTGTCAAAATCGCACGCGAATTGAATTACATTCCTGATCGCATCGCTTCCAGTCTGCGTTCTAAAAAGTCTAACCTTCTCGGCGTTATGGTTCCCAATATCTCTAATCCATACTATGCAGATATTATCCGGGGCATCGAAGACCGCGCTTACGAAAACGGTTTCCAGATTCTCCTTAGTCTCAGTCAGGAAGAACGGGATCGTGAGTGGAGCATCATTGAGCAATTCCGTTCTCTGCGGGTTGAAGGCGTCCTGCTAATGCCTAGTTATGAATCCCGTGAATTGATCCAGTCAATAGCCGATTTGTCTATTCCCTGCGTGCTTATTAACCGCCGCTATATGAGTTTCGATATTCCTTTCGTTATGCCTGATAACGTCAACGGCATTCGTCAGGTAGTCGCCCACCTTATCAGCAAAGGTCATGAGAAAATTGGTTTCCTCAATGGCCACCCGGGTAGTATGACTTCTCAAATTCGTCTTAACGCTTTTACAGAATCTCTCCGCGAAAGCGGCTTTGAAAAATCAAATTGCCCCGATGTCATGTGTTCCGGTACATGCGCATCGGCTTACGAGGCTTCTCTAAAACTGCTAAAGGAGCATCCCTCCATCACGGCGATGGTTTGTTTTTCGGATCAGTTGGCTTTTGGCGCCTACAAGGCGATTCAGGAACTAGGACGTAAAGTGCCTGATGATTTAGCGGTTGTGGGCTTCGATGACGTTGAGATGGCCTCTATTGTCAGTCCTTCTCTGACGACGGTGCATATTCCCCGTTATGAAATGGGGCAAACTGCTATGGAACTGCTGCTCAGGTCAATGAAAGGCGAGGAAGAATCAATCTCTGGAGAATATATAAAAACTCAATTGGTGATTCGTAAATCCGCATAGTGACTGAAAGGTGCATGATATGTGTTGATTGTGAAGGAACTGAACGGCATGAATCAGATAGACCAAGACAATAATTCTACTGGTAGTGAAAAAAGTGGTGCATGGTGGAGCGAATGGTTCAACCATATTTACATGGATGTTTATTCGCATCGTGATGAAGATTCAGCCGATGCGGAAATCAAGTCGGCCTTGTCCGCCCTTACGATAAATCCGGAAGATGAAATCCTTGACCTTTGTTGTGGAAATGGACGGCACTGCCGCGCTTTGATTCGCGCGGGATTAAAAAATATTTTGGGCGTGGATTATTCTTTTCCACTTTTGGAATACGCCATAAGTCAAAAACCGCAAGCGATGTATTTACGCGGCGACATGCGCCTTCTGCCGCTGCCGGATAATGCTATGGATATAGTATTATCTTTCTTTACGTCATTCGGTTATTTCCCTACTAATGTAGAAAACCTTTTGGTTTTGCAGGAAATATCCCGGGTTCTTCGTCCTGAGGGATATTTTATGCTCGACTACTTGAATCCGACATACGTAAGAAACAATTTGGTCGCTCAATCCGTTAAAGAACATGGCGACTATAAAATCCGTGAATACCGGTCTATCTCACCGGATGGAGAACGAGTCGAAAAAAAGATCGTCATAGAAAATTGGGGAGGCGAAGACCATATCTACCATGAATCGGTTCGTTTATATGAATATGAAGAAATGAAGGATATGCTTTTTTCTGTTGATCTTTCAGTTGATGGCGTATCAGGAACTTTCGATAATCTGCCGTTTAATCATGAGTCCCCCCGCATGATTCTCTTTGGCAAGCGAAAGTAATCTGATTTTGTAGAGGAATTTTTTAAGTGGGATCAACTAAAAAGTATGACGCACAAAGGGAATTATATGATGGAAATAAATCTGGCTGCATGTAAACACGATTGTCCCCACCGCTGTGATATAAATAATTGAATTGGCTTGTTCTGATCTTCCCCCATCTTTTTTTGATGCTTTTTTTACTACAGGCAAGAGCAGATGTAGAACCAGAAGCACTGCGATTGTGGCAAAAGGCGAGAACAGATCCCAATCTTCGGGATAGCCCCGGTCTGGATTCCAGGAAAAAGAATAGAGAAAATATACACCAGCAGCGATGATCCAGAAGCAGGTTTCCCGTGATGGGATCGAAGGCTTTCGAATCAATAACACAGGCAGCAACAGACAACAGGGCAGGGAGTAATAGATATAAGCGTTGGCCAGATCGATGAGATGCCATGATTGGAACCAATACCCGTGAGGCAGAAACATGGCGCGATCTAATCCCACAAAAAATGTTTCGTGAAGCCGCGTCAAAAACAGAGATAGGCTTGCCTCGTAATATACTACAATCAAAAATCCCCAAAACATTGCCTGGATCAAACCGAATAATCCAATGAAAAGAGCAAAATCCTTCGCTTTTGCATTATTTTTTTGACATAAGAGTGGCAGTAAGACAAAAGCAGGCAAGAGCCATCCAGCGGAGAGATGGCATAGAAACGCGATGCTGAAACTAAGCACAACTGGAATCGCGCCGCTTTTACCCTGTAGATATCGATGGGCGTAATAAAAGAAAGGCATAAGACTGGCGATGAAGACCGGATAGACTTCGATATGAGCGAAAAATAGAATCATTATCCCGCCGGATGAAGCAACCAATAGCCATGCCAGCAAACGGTCGAAGTCATCAGACCACTTATCCATGATCAACAGGTTGGCCCATACTATCCACCAAACTCCAGCTGCAATCGATACAAAACCGATAGCGGCGAAACTCGTGATTCCCCACCAGTTCCATGCGATATTCGCAATAAACTGAAACAGACCTATTGTCAGCGGCTCGCGCATATACAAATGCCAAACCGCTTTAGTCGAGCGGTCAATCCAGTCATATCCATCGCGAGTGATATGAAAAGAGCGGAACAGAAAACACGACAGGATAAATAAAGCCAGCAGAGAGAATAAAAATGTCATCCGGTATGGATTAAACCACTGCTTGAAATTTCTGCTTGAGTTTTGCATCCAAAGATATGCATTGGGATGCAGGGCAATGATGCAGAGATAGCCGATAAAACCTATATCGGGGCTATACACCGCTCCCGTCCGGAACGCCCAGAAAATGCTTACATTAGCCAGAAACCGGCTGGCCAGGCGGATGAACATTAGAGTGAAGAATAGATACGAATGCACCCAAGGCAACCGTTCGGAATGGTCGCGCCAGGCAGAGATCAATAACAGAGTAAGAATTGCTTCAAAAAAGGCGAAAAGTAAATACGAGGTTCCATCCACCATCCCGACTACGGGCAGCAGGTCGCAACAGATAAACGCCGCAGCGGCGATGATCACCAGCGTAGAGAATGAATGTAAATTTCTAGAGATCGAAGATGATGGCATTTTGTGAATTCCGATTGAACCTGGCAAACTAGCGTATGCTTATGAGAATATTAATAACTTATTTTTGATATCAGGGATGAACTACGATTATATCTCCGTTGCTGCGATAACCTTTTGTGTGGTCGTAACACAGTTCCCTTAAATTATCGTATGTAGGGTTGATGATATCAAGCAATACTTCGTAAGTAATGTCTTCATCTTCATCCGGACCATTGCATGCCAGAACAAACCAGTTTTGGCTATCAGTATAGTATCGGTATGATTGCGTATAACCGCCGGCGATGAATGGATCAAAAACGACAGTATTAATAATCTCCGTAGAAAAGATGCCTATATCTTCTCCATTCACCGTCAAACTGGCATCAACCACGAAATGAGAGGCGGACATGTCGGGGTAACATCCATACCGGGCGTGTATTTTATCAATCGCTTCAGCAATGGATTGCATTTCAGACTCAGCGCGAACGGCTGTATTATAGAGATATTCGTACCCGACATCGGTAATAACCGGTAGAGATAAAAATACTCCATAAAGTGGAATGCATAAAAGAAGAAGCCAATCGAGTATACGGTTCTTTCTATAAAACATAAAAGCGCAACACCTAGAGCGATTCTCATAAACATATTCGTTTATTCTATAAATCACTCTCATTGTACAATAAAGAGGCATTGCTTCCACTGGTTGAGCGCCGGATTTCATCACATTAAGATGGAACCCAGATATCACGCTTTTGGCGGCGTTTTATGCGGGACTTATAATCCCAATACTCCTTGCATTTATCCAACACGCGACGGTTTGAGTAGCATCGCGCATCGCCGGTCTTATCTTCCGGTTCAAGCTCTTCCGGAGAGCGAAACAGAAATCTTTCCAACTGGCAATCGCAAATCCCCTTTAGAATATCACCGCCGCATTTAGGGCAAAGATATTCCAGGGAACTGGTTAAAATGCGTTTTTGATCTACCCAGAGAAAAATGCGCTCCGGTTCAATTTCCACATCTTCGGCAAGTTCAAAAACGTTTTTATGGCCATCCTCACGTAGTATTTTAGTTGCCACCTGAAGATATTCTTCATCCGTCTCAAAGCATGTATCACAAATTTTATAACGATTTAATGAAGCGAATCGTTCGCAAAGTACGCAATTTCCGTACATAATTTCCTCCAAAGAATAGGCTTACGCATCAGATTGGAATGCGGCGCCAAGCCTGATGCAGACGCCTCCCGCAATCAACGCATAACAATTTCCGTCCTTTTTTCTAGTATAAAAAATATTGGACGGTTCAAATAAAACACCGTAAAATCTTTATATCTTAATAATATTATCGGCAGCCAAAAGTTAATCTGAATTATTAATAATCCGGCCTGCCGCCTTAAAAATTGAGTGGTTTGCGTAAAAACCGGCGTGTTTAACATTCAATAGCGCCATAGTCATATTCCAAAAGACCTAGTGATGATATTCTTTATATAATCGCATGTTTATTGATGATTCGGTTGGTACAGAATGCATCCGAACCATTGCTGCGAATAAAAATCATTTAAAAAAGATTATTTAATGAGGCGAATATGAAAAAGATCGGTTTTGTTGGTTTAGGAATCATGGGACAGAGCATGACCCGTAATCTTATGAAAGCGGGATATGAACTCTTTGTGTTTAATCGCACGGCGGCTCGAATGGAATCTCTCGCCAGCGAGGGAGCGACTCCATGCGCTTCTCCCGCTGAAGTGGGGGAAAACTGCGATCTGGTTATAACCTGCGTATCCGATACGCCGGACGTCGAAGAGGTCATTACCGGATCCAAAGGCATCGCCCAAAAAATGAAACCGGGCGGTATAATCGTCGATTGCAGCACCAGTTCTCCCGACCTGGCCAAGAAACTCGCCGTCCAACTGAAAGAGCAGGGAATCGGTATACTTGACGCCCCGGTCAGCGGCGGTCCGGAAGGCGCCGCATCCGGCGCGTTATCGATCATGGTGGGAGGCGAAGAGGATGTTTTCGAAAGAGCCAAACCAGTGCTTGAAGCCATGGGCAAAACCATCACCCTGATTGGCGGCCCAGGCGCAGGTCAAATGACCAAAGTGGTAAATCAGGTCATCATCGCAATCTCGCTGGAAGCGGTCGCCGAAGGCATTGCATTAGCAAAAAAAAGCGGTTTAGACGCCGAAAAAGTGGTTACAGCAGTAGCAGGCGGCGCAGCGGCATCTTTCATGATGGATAAACGCGGGCCATTGATATTGAAAGAAGAATTCGAGACGCCCTATTTCTCCCTGGGATTGCACGCTAAAGATATGCGCATCGCTATGGAAGCGATTGAAAGCTGCGGCGCCGACCTCACCCTGGCCAAACCAGCCAACGAAATCTACCAGTCGCTGGTTGATGAGGGACATGGCAACCTGGATCACTCCGCTGTATATCTACACTCTAAAAAGAAGAATAATTTGTAGTGTTTGTGTTTTATGCATAATGATAAAACGGGGCGTTGTATGGCGTCCCGTTTTGATTATCACGACTCCGTTATTGAGAAGGCTTTACCTCTGCTTCCCAGGTTCTGAGTAGGCTTTTCAAATCCCATACTTTCGTTTTGGAACGAGCCAGCAGGTTGGTTTTTTCTTCGGGATCAGTGGAAAGGTCAAATAGATATTCGGTGGTTTTATCGCCGTTTTGATCTGAGATGTATTTCATATCCCCATCACGCACCGCCCGCCAGGTTTGTTCTCCCCTTCGTTTTCTCCAGAATAGGGTGCGCTTGAACTCTCCCCGGTTCATTTCGATTTCTTTAATAATATCGATGCCGTCAAACGGCTTGGGTTGTCTGGCCCCGGCTATCCGGGCGATTGATGCGGTTAAATCCATAGTGATAGCGGTTTGGTTGGATATGGTTCCGTAAGTTATCTTTCCAGGCCAACTGATGATGCAGGGGACGCGGATGCCGCCTTCAAAACAGGTTCCCTTACCCTTGGATAGAAGGCCGTTATTGGCGTATTTGGCGCCGCCATTGTCGCTGCAGAAGATAACTAAGGTATTATCGGTAAAACCTTGCTTCTTTAATTCACCAAGTATTCTTCCTATGCCTTTATCCATCGATTCGACCATTTTGGCGTAGGTCTCCCGTGATCCGATATTCCAGTCATCTTCATTTTTGGGCTGCTGGTGAGCATCGCTTGGACCATGATAAGGCGAATGAGGCGCGGTATATGGGACGTAAAGGAAGAAGGGGTTTTCTTTGGTCTGACGACCGATAAAACCAATCGCTTCGTCAGTGATCAGGTCAGTCATATAACCTTTGGGTTTAATGGGGGTGCGATTTTTGACGAAATGATGTCCGCCATCCGATTCGGTATGATGGAAATAATCCATCCCGCCGCCCAATGGTCCGAAGAAGTAATCGAAGCCGTGATCGAGCGGATTGAACTTTTCGTCATAACCTAAATGCCATTTGCCAGTGATGGCGGTTGAATATCCGACGCCTTTAAGCATTTTGGCGATAGTAGTTTCAGAAGTTGGCAGGCCGAGTTGATTCTGCTCACGAAGCCTGATAGCATCGTCATAGCGCCCCACATTTCCTGTACCGATGGCGCATTCCAGGCCGCCGACGCGCTGTTGATACCTGCCTGTGAGCAGAGCGGTTCGCGTCGGGGTGCATTCGGAAGCGTTGGCGTAATATTGGGTGAAACGAATGCCTTGTTGCGCCAGGCCGTCAATTTCAGGAGTTCGGATATCAGGACAACCATAACAACCTACATCGCCATATCCCAGATCATCCGCCATGATTAAAACAATATTCGGGCGGGAATCGCTTTTCATTTTCGCCAGACAAAGATTTGGGTTTGTCATAAGTAACGGCAGCGCTGTTCCATATTTAAGCGCATCACGACGAGAAATAGGCTGGTTCATGGAGATGCTCCCTCTAAATCTGTTGTATAGCGTATCCTTCATTTTCAAGAAATTGCATAATTTGTTTAACGTGCTCGCTGCCTCTGGTTTCGAGAGTGATATCGAGAAATGTTTTTCCCATAGCTGCATTCATAAAAGAACGGTTGTGATAAACCTCGAGCACATTGGCGCTCTGTTGAGCGATAAACTGCGAAACGATGGCCAACTGACCCGGCGTGTCCTGAAGTTCCACACGCAAGCGCACCATTCTACCATCCTTGATTAAACCACGTTCAATGATGCGCGACAAAAGATTTACGTCTATATTACCGCCGGAGAGGATCAAGACGGTTCTTTTATCTTTAACCGGCAGGTCGTGATAAGCCAATGCCGCCAGGGTCGACGCTCCGGCGCCTTCGACAAGACTCTTTTCGATTTCGAGCAGAGTCATGATAGCGGCGGCGATCTCTTCTTCACTGACCAGAATAATATCGTCCACATATTTTTTAATCACGGGATAGGTCAGGTGCCCTACCGATTTTACGGCGATGCCGTCAGCCAGAGTAGGCGAGGTCTTCATGGGCACTATGCGTCCCGCATTGATCGAAAATTTCATGGCAGGCGCCTGAGCCGCCTGTACGCCATATACTTTACAATTCGGATATTTTTCTTTGATGGCCACCGCGATGCCCGAAATCAAGCCCCCGCCGCCGATAGGAACAATCACCGCTTCTGGATCAATTCCATCCAGGCAGATTTCCATCCCGATAGTACCTTGACCAGCCATTACTTCTACATCGTCGAAGGCGTGAATAAAGTTCAAGTGTTCCAATTGCTGGCGCTGAATCGCCTCTTCATAGGCTTCGTCGTATGTTTTTCCATAGAGCACTACTTCAGCGCCGTATTTTTTAGTGGCGTTGATTTTATTCAGCGGCGTTCCTTCGGGCATGATAATAGTAGACTTGCCGCCCAGGCGATTGGCGTGATAGGCGACGCCCTGAGCATGATTTCCTGCGCTGGCGGCGATAACGCCATGGTTAAGTTCTTCAGATGAAAGGCCCGCCAATTTGTTTAATGCGCCTCGTTCTTTGAATGAACCAGTCATTTGCAGGTTCTCTAATTTCAAGTAAACCTTGCTGCCGGTAATGCGGCTTAACGTCCTGGTCATGACGCAGGGAGAGTGATAGATTTCACCTTTAATAACTTGATAAGCAGCTTCGATTTGTTTCTGTGTCAGCATTCTTTTTCTCCAATAATGCTTTGTTTAATACCAACCGCCAGGAGATGTTCCGCCATAGCGAGGGATTGAAGATTTTCGCAAGTTGATAAAACATGTTGAATCAATACATTCCATGCTTCCGCATTGTTCGCCGCCTGGTTAACCTGTTCATCCATGAAAGCAGCGAAACCATGGCATGAGGCCATTTTTACTATATCGAAATTCGATTGCGTAAACCATTCTATAACTTCGTCTGGATGGCAAAAATAAATCTGGGGCACTTCCGCATGCTTTGAGTAACCTGCTTCATATATTTCATCAAATATACGTAAGTCCCCGGCATTGGCGGATTGGAAAGCGCCCGACCGTAGCGCGTCGCGTACATAAGTTAAACGAGGCAAGGCAGTTAAGAATAACGGTGCATTGGTTTTCATAACGCGATAACATTGATCCAGGCACTGCATGCGCTCTTCAAGTTTCTGTAAATGGTAAAGCGGCCCCATGCACAAGACTGCGTCGAACCAACCATCAGCCAATTGATCGATAAAACGCGCATCAGCTGCGAAGCAATCATCAAATCGATCCATCAAACCCATGGCTTTAATCTTGTTTTTCGCGAATTGGATGTTCTTTTTTGAGATATCCACCAATGTTACATTATAACCCTGTTTGGCCAGTGCGATGGCGTATCGGCCAGGACCGCCGCCCAAATCGAGAATCCTGCCGCTTGGAGGGAGGTATTTACTCAGATAATGGTGAACTAATTCATATTCGATGCGCCGGTAAGGCGTAATAAACAAGCGATTCCATTCCAATTCGGGATTTATGTTATAAAAATTCTCGACGGGATTTATCATTAGAGTGATTCTCGAAAATATGACCGTTTATTATTACCTGGGGTCTTCGAAAAAGCCAATATTTTCAGGCTATATCGAATCGCGAAAAAGAACGTTATTAAGAAAAATACTCTAACGCAGTTTAAACGGTTTATTTTTATATGGGAGTGTTTAATAATACTTTGGAGATGGAGATATTCAAAAAAATTAGCGGCTGGCGACTCTGGTTTGAGGACGTGTATGACTCATCCGGGGAAGGTATTGTTCTGGATCAACGTATTTGCCATTTTTGCTAACGCCAAAGTGAAGATGCGGAGCAGTTGATCTTCCCGTACTGCCCACACGACTAATAATTCTTCCTTCTTTAACTTTATCGCCAACCTTGACCAATATCCGGCTATTGTGGCCATAAACAGTTACATATCCCTTACTATGTCTGATCTTGACGCATTTCCCTAAGTAACCGCTTCCTGACTTGTCGGCCTCAATAACCACGCCATCCATGACTGCGCGTACGGGAGTGCCTGTCGCTTCGGGGATATCAATACCTCGATGGAAGCGGAAGTTACCGCCCAGAGGATGCTTGCGCATGCCAAAACCGGAAATCACCCAACCGTTACGTACTGGAAGACTCATAGGAGTTTTTCGTGGTATTAAAATAGCCTTATCCGCGCCCGGGATGAAAATTTTACTGCCTATTTGCATGCGTCTTGGATCAATACTGGGATTATATCTTTCCAGCATATCGCACTTAACGCCGTAGGCTTTTGCGATATCCCCTAAAATTTCGCCTTGGCGGATAATGTGAGTCGCTCCCTGAAGCAATGGAAGTTGGGGTTCAATCTCTTTATTGTTATAAGTTGCATTATTTTTAAAATATATCGAAGCAATGGCGCCTGAACCAAGATCGTTACCTGTATCTGTTCTATTTAACGAACCGATTGAGGCAATTACTTGTGGATCAGGGAGAGAGTTTGCAACGGGATAAAGTTCAGGAGGGATGTATTCATCGATTTGAGAAGCATTATTATCAGCCCAGACAACCGCATTTTGAACACTGTCCATACGGGCTATTAGCAACTCATTTATATTTAAAGGAGACGCAGGAGTCGGCCAGTGCGCCCATCCAATAACTAACATTATAGCGATAGCCGTCCCGGACATAGCATATACAGGCAAAGCAGGCACATGCAATTGTCGTACAGAGACCTGCTGGGTTAACATACGTAGAAATTGAAGCGATAGAAGAAGAAACGTCAACATTCGATGCACCACTCCTTCAGGCACAAGTATCCACATACGAATCATTTTTCTCAAAAACGGAGGAAAGCACCACTCGATCCGACCAAAAAAATTCTCCGAATAGAACGAAACAACCTCTTCCATAGTAGGCCGGGCAAGGAAATTCCCGGGGTGACGTACCATACTCATTCACCTTGATAGGAAATCCCCTCAGACCCACTTTTCAGGCAAACAACTCATATATAGATAAAACACATTGACAGAACAACACAATAATAGGTCGTGGTAAGTTAAAACAAAAATCTTCCCATGTCAATACAAGTCAGTGAAAAGTTACAGTTTAACTTTAGCATGTTTTTAATATTTGACTTTTACAGCTCATATTATCGGCAATTCATTACATTTCTATACATTTATCTCATGTATATTCTTAAAGAATTAGTTGTAATTCCATCTATGAAAATCACTTTAAGTAGAAATTACTTATCGAAAACTTCTATATTCTTTCGATACAATGTGTTAAAAAAGATAATTCTATAAAATTATACGACTAAAACGGAGAAAAAGTTAGATTAATTATCAAATTATATCCGTTATAAATTATATTTTATAACGAATATATTAACTAAATACTATATAAAAGGGTTTTAAACTGCTGTTTCATATCCGCGTTTTGCATGAGAGACGTCCCAACCTGAATCGCATCCACTCCCGCTGCGTCCAATGGAATAACATCATCACGGCTGAACATACCGCTTTGACTGACCAGGATGCGATCAGAGGGTATAAGGCTACGGCGATCCAGCGTGGTTTTAATATCGGTTTTCATGGTTTCGAAATTCCGGTTATTAACTCCAATTACCTTGGCGCCGATTGAGACGATAAAGCGAATTTGTTCTTCGGTGTGCCCCTCGGCCAGAACCTGCAAGCCCAATTCATAGGCTTTCTGGTAAAGATACACGAATGTATCTTGAGTAAGAACCTGGGCCATTAATAGGATTGCGTCAGCCCCGAACGCCCGGCTTTCGTAGAGTTGATATTCATCGATAGTGAAATCCTTACGCAGAACGGGCAGCGATACCGCCGCACGGGCGGCTTGAAGGTGCTGGTCAGCGCCGGAGAAATATTTTTCGTCAGTCAATACTGAAATTGCAGCGGCGCCGCATTCCTCATAGAGCAGGGCTATCTGGGCAGGATCAAAATCAGAGCGGATTTTCCCCGCAGACGGAGATGCGGCTTTAATTTCAGCCAATAATTTAAGTGGGCCATCCCCGCGACGTAAGTTAACCCGGAAATCACGTACGGGCAGCGCCGATTGGATGGCTTGCTGGAGTTCTTCAAGGGAACGTAGCTTTTTGCGCTGCTCAACTTCACGTTTCTTATTTTCTATGATTTCGACCAGTATGCCGTTTAATTGATTTATTGCCATATCCAAGACCTGAATTATTCTAATTTATTATTGAATCGGAAACTTGATATAGTTCAAAACGCCCCGGTCTACCGCTTACTAATCCTGTTTCAGTCATGATCGGCGCGAGATGATTGCGGAATACTCCAGTATTCATACGCGATAATAGAGATGCTTTATCTGAACACGAAGGAGTTATAAAAACAACATAGTTGATTCGATATTTTTTGAGTATATCTTGCGCTTCACTCCAGTTTTGCGTGGTGTAAAAGCGTTCTGCTTCTGATTTGCGTGATCCAACTTCTTGTTGTATATCTCCAGAACGCCACAGTTGTTCATGCCCCACCCAACCGACAACCGTTGAGCGTCCTGTGAATGCTGAAATTGCGCTTTCCACTTGATACCCGCATCCCGGCACTTCCAGAATGCGGTCGGTTGTTTCGGTATTCTCTCGAATCCAATCAATGATAGCAGCGGTATGGGGCTGGGCGTTTGGCCTACGCAGAAAATCTAGTCCGTCCAGAGTGGCGTATTCGTTAGTATAATGAATCTTGCCCAACCAGGCGAAAGTAAAAACCGGAGTAACCAGCGACAGAAGAAATACTCCCAATAACGGCATCATTACAAACCACCTATAGGGAGTACGGTCAACCCGCTGATATTCGTAGTACAGTAGATAAGGCAATCCCATACCCATCATAAACCAGGTTGGAAAATGGACTTTAAATAGAGTATTCATGCGGGCGATTCCATAATTATCTTTGAGGAACACAAACTCGCATCCTGCTATCATGGACCATGATAAGGCGCAGGCAACCAGCGCGAACAGTTCGGGGCCGAAATTGGCTTTAGCGTCAGAATCATAGCGCCGCATGGCTGCGTAAAATGCCAGTAACCACAGCATCAGCGCCAGACAAGGCGCCAAGCCGCATACTATATAACCGAACCACGCCCAAAGCGCTATAAATAGGATTCCGAATAAACCAACTATAAAGCCAACCTCTTCAACGCTGGAGCGCAACAACATGCGCCGCCCCCGCAGAAGCAGAAAGGTGATAGTCGCCGCCGTATGCAGCCCGAAAACAAGCAGGAACTCGTTCAGATCAGTATGCTGAGTGCTGATCATCAGTTTTGTGCCCTGATCGGGTGGAATGAAGTGCATCCAGAATGGAAGCGCCAGGATATAACCGGCGATGGGTAGAAACAGCAAAGCCGCATAGGGAATCACGTTTTTCCATTTTTTGCCAGAATTAAACAAAAGGTAGACAAACACGCCGCCTGTGGCAAATCCATAAAACAGGGAACTGATAGGGAAATCAAAAACGTTGGTTGGAAAAATGAAGCCGCAGGCCATCGCAGAAACTAAAATCAGGGGCCATTCATATTTATACATACGCTTGGCTGATAAACTAAGCATAGCGCGGCCAATGGCGTAAGTTAAAGCCATGAAAAACAAGACAAAAGGCATGTTAGAGAAATGCGGATGCAGGTCGCCCCATAATAAAGTGAAGAAGGGATACTCATTTATAGTATCGCCCCCGACATCTTTAATCACTCGCGTCGTATTCCACATAAATCCGAAGCGCCAGTCATACAATGTGCTTTGCAGAGTAACCCTCTCTAGAAAGCCCAAAACTCCCGCCAGGTTGCCTATAAAAAAGATGCACACCGGAGTCAGTACAGCCCAGCGGCATCGCCTGAACAAGGCCCGCCCTAGGACGAATGCGATAGCGGCGCCCAACATGGCGACTATGGGAAACGCCATGTTATATCCGATTTCCGGATTAATGCCGGTCAGTTGAATGGGGATCGAATGCAGCAGGTATCCAGCATAATGGTAATTGATGGGATGCCCGGCCAGCCAGGGATCAGGGGGAGGCATGTAACTGGCCGTCACCATCGCGTTTAGCATCATGATATCCATCGGTTTTTCGGTTGTCCCGATGCCAGGATCTTCACGGCTGGCCAATAGAATCAACATAAACGCTAAAATCGCTATGAATTCACCGTTAAGCGCTGTCCGCCAATGCAAGCGCAATTTCCGCTGGTACCAGGAAGAGCGTTTCTTTAATATCTGCAATGAAAATACGAACAAGGCTACCGATATAATCGATATCCCCCAAAACGAGAAAGGAAGGATATGAAGATATGAGAGCCACCAGGAGAGGAAACCCAGGAGCAGCCACCCCAGTGGACGGGAGAGAAGAATTCCTCCATCCGGCATCCGGCGGAATATCATCATTGATATAGGCAACGCAATTATGCCAAAACCGGTGAAAACCAAGTACCAAACAAGTGCAATAAGCAGGTCATATATCATAGAATTAGTTATATGCGCGTATTAAGACGCGCTATCCTGAAAATTAGATAGATTATCATATATATTTATATAACGAATGGTATACTCATACTTGCTGTATGAAAAGATATTTATTGCAAAGAACCATATTTATCATATAAAAACCGAAATTTACAACAATATAATTTAATCGTAACTGGTCAGCCAATTGAAGTGCGTTATCCCTCCCCCAAGCCTGGGGGAGGTTAGGTGGGGGTTGATTCGTTGAAACGCAACCCCCCTCTAACTCCCCCCAAACTTGGGGGGAGAATTTTAATAAAAAAGCCTTGTATAAAACATAGTTATAGTGTTACTACTTTATATGGCTGACCTGTTACATTTAATCAAAAAAAAATATTTAAAAAAAACAAAATTAAGTATAATTTTATAAACTGAAAATTCACTGAAATGAGGTAATTATGAGATCGTTTGTTATTTCCGGCTTATCTTTTCTCTTGCTCATCCTATGCTTCACTGAGATATCCGAATGCTCAGCTAATACGATTGACCACGCCGAATACATAATTAACGGATCGTTTGACGCAGATGACACGGGTTGGGGAATCTCCGGCTCATTATCGTATATCACTCAGGAAGCCAATTATCAGGGCGCAGGCTGGGGCATGTCATTGGCGCCCACCCAAAGCGAAAATTATTGGGCTTATACAGCCCAACCACTATTTACGCCATCGGTTATAAAGCAAATTGATGTGGCTTTTGATTATCGTTTTATGTCGGTTGGTTATAATCCCGGCTTCTCTCAATCAGGCGCAGGCATATTCGCTCAAGCGGCGCCTTTGGATTCGCCTTTGGTTCAGGTGCATTTCAACAACGACGCAAACCGGGTTTCCGCCTCCTGGGACGCGATCAACTATTCATTAACTCCAGCCGATATTGCAACACTCAGTCAGCATGTTCAAAACGGGGGGAGGTTATATTTCATTATTTATGCCGTCGCGTCCGACTTGGCCATGCATATTGACAATGTTTCATGCAGGATATCGGGAGAAATAATGACGCCGGATACGCTTGGAACGATTACTTACCTGCATGGCGATAATGATTTCAATGAAATCCGCCTGGTAGAGCCTGATGGCAGCAATGACCGGAGCGTATGGCGAATCGAAAGCGAGTTCTCCAAAATGTTCGACGTCGCCTGGAGGCCCGACGCCTCGGAAATCGCTTTCACCAGCAATCATGAATTCCATCAATCGATTTACTCTTCAGATATCTTCGCCATTCGTCCAGATGGAAGCGGACTGCGCCGCATTACCAATTTCCCTTCAATCAACAATCTACCCGCAGATACGCCTACCGGCACAGTGGAAGGGACGGTTTATAACTCGAATAATGAGTATTATGCGGCTATGCTCATTATTCACGGGGCGCCTGAGCCGGTCAGCATTCAACTGGCGCCGAATGATTACACTACATTCCGCGTTGAAAATGTCATGGACTTCGGGATTGGCGTTTTTCAATCCATCGCCGTGCTCTCTGATTCTTACCGCGAAATCGCAGCGACGGTTCTAGACGTTGTCGCTGGTGAAACTGTGGCTGATGTTCAAGTTATCTACTATCGCAACAGCTCCCATTTTGAGCCTCGTAATTTAACCTGGTCAAGCGATGGCTCAGTGATTGGTTTTTCTATGGACGGACTCTTCAGAAAAATCACTCCCGATCCGGTGGAATACACCATTAGCCAGGATGTATTTTCTCAACTTGGCGAGCATATATCCATGAACGCTCAAGCCTGGTCTCCTGTGGATGATTGGATTTTATACGAGAAATTTCTTAAAGGGATTTACCGCATAAAAGACAATTCAACCACTGTGGGCGAAGAAGTTTTTTATTCCATGAACGCATCGAATCCCACCTGGCTGCCCGACGCTTCGGGATTGATCTATACAGAATTAGATCAACAAGCGGTTAAGATGAAACGCTATGATTTTGATAATTCCAGTTCGTCAGATATATTCACGCTCTTCAATGAGTATTTCGGTCCCATGTCAGTATCCTGGCCTAATGGTAACTATACCGTATATACGCGCTATAGCAAAACATACTCGACCAGTAATTTATGGGTGGTTTCAAACCAAAATCCGGCTATTCAATGGCCCTTAACCAACTCTATACAAAACGGCAATCCGGATTGGAGCAGAATCGATATCTCTGATCAAACCGCAGTGACTGATTGGTCGTTGTATTAGAATTAATCCACGGTGTTTGAAAACAACCCCCTCTTGTGAATGACCGGGCACATAGTTTACACTTTAGACCGGGCACATGGTTTACACTTTTGTCTCGAAAATTATGGCAACTTATCTGTTTTTTTAAAGAGATAATCCGTTTTCAGGTATATCAACGTATTCTGAATTGCTTACTTGCTAGAACTGTTTTTTTACTTCTTTTTCTACAGATTATTTCGAGCTATCCGATAGTTATTATCACCAGGAGAAACGGAGACAGGCTCTGCTGGAGAGCAACCTGTCAAGGGATATCCTGGTGCACGGGCGACGGATAGTCGCTAAAGGGACGGATTTAGAACCGTCCCTTTGCTTTTTTTTGCATACTATCTGGAGTTTGTGCTAATGCCTAAAAAAACTCCGGGGGTACGGGGGCGGCGCCCCCGATATTGCCACCTTTTTTTTCACCCGTGCGCTCTTTGATTTTCTCGAAAAAGAGACGATCTGGATTCAATCTCAGGAAAATTAATACCTGAATTATTCATCATCTTGATACTTCCCTAGCTCATTTTTTACCTGGGACATACTGCCGGGTGACTGATTGCTTTTGGATGATTGATGCGTCTCAAAGACAATTCACGCACCACCTCACCTTTTGACATATTCAACCAACCGAGAATCACGTTACCCAAACTAATGCGCCAATTATTCTATTCCAATTCCTCTAGTCCCACCAATTCACCTCCCAAAGCTTCCCCCAAATACCAATGCTTGCTTCGCCAACTGATTTCACCATGGGTTTTCACTTGGCGCACCTGCATGGTCTCTGGATACTCCCAATTCGGCGCTTTACCTGAATAGACGCGCGGCGAGGGTTGATACAACTGCGCGGGAGGTCGTTGTCCCAAACTCTCATGAGGCCGCTCTTCGTTGTACACTTTTTGAAATTGATCAAAACGTTTTTGTTGTTCACGCAGCGTTGGCGCTGGTGGAGAAATGGCCTCTGCTTTCAAGGTCCGGTGAATTCGCTCATGACGGCCATTTTGTTGAGGCCGACCCGGCTGGATTCGTTCTGGATAAATTCTCAGTTTTATCCACCACACGGATAATTTGGTTAACCCTCCGATTCCGGTCGACGCAAAGGGCGCCCCGTTATCCGTTCGAATGACTTCTGGTAAACCATACTCGCGAAAAATCTGCTCGAAAATTACGCGTACCAATGCGCCATTGGTTTCTTGCATGCCTTGGCAGCAGAGTAAATAGCGGCTAGCCCCTTCCGATACGGTTAAAGGGAAACATCGATGTTCGTCTCCCGTTAGAAAATCTCCTTTGAAATCCGCGCACCATACGCGGTTCACTTGGTCGAATTCGGTTAACGCTTCACCACTTGGTTTGGCGCGATCTTTTTGCTTGCGGCTGACAATCAGATTTTTGCGTTTTAGTATCTCGCCAATCGTACTGATTGCCGGCCAGTGCTTCGTCGCATCCTTTTTTTTCAGTTCCACCCGTAATTTTTTAGGACCGTAGTGCGGAAACTTTTTTCGCATAGCCTTCACTTCTTTTTCGGTCTCTTTAGAAACGGCTAGTGCTTGGGTATGGGGCGCCCGGGATCGCTCCTCCAATCCACCAGGACCGTCTTCCTGATAGCGCTTGATCCATTTATATCCGGTTGGTCTACTAATGCCATATGCTTGGCATAAGGCGCTTAGTGTGTCTTCTTTGCGGAGGACATCCGCAATAAATTTCATTCTTGCATCCATGGCACTGTTTTCCTTCCAAGTCATCGAACCGACTCCTTTCTTCTGGTCGGTTCTTAGTATCGACTTGTGTAAACCATGTGCCCGGTTTATTCTGTAAAGGATGTGCCCGGTTCATACACTTGAATTCTCCCCCAACTTGGGGGAGAGGGGTTTCGGAAATATTACCAGTTATATCATTGTGTTTTAGTTATACAAATACGGTGGTCTAACATTCCTCTCCCAAGACTGGGAGAGGTAAGGAGAGGGTTGATATAAACCACCTCTGCAAAAACGAACTGCCGTTTTAAGGTTTAATAAATTCTCTACACCTCTTCCTGAATAATTTCTATGAAGTTTATGAGGGTAGCTTCGTTTTTAGTTGACGAAGAATTCTTCTGGATTAGTTCCAGTACCAGGTCATCTTTAACGCTGATGTTTTTGAATTCTTTAACTATTGGTTGACTCAGCGAACCGGATGACTGACGGATATCAATATCTTCCAATACCACATCATCTTGCAGTTTAACGCTGAATACCCGTTGACCCGCTTGATCATTTTTCAGAGGCATGAATCCCAGGCGAACGGTATAGCATCCCGAAGAATCCTTGTCTTCAACATCCAGTAATGGAATTCGGCACCGGGTTAATCCTACACAGCCTGAAGTGAATAACCAGGGTTTATCGGTTCCTGGAATGTTGATATTTTTGTGATCCCGGTTGAAATATTTCATCCCCGAAACGCCATCCTCTTTGAAGTTGAATTTCACGCCATAATTGGGGAAATGATTATGCGCCTCGGTATTCGGACTGGGGTATCCAAACCAAACCGTCCCGTCATCATCCTTCATATCAGCTACGGCGCCCAGGTTGATCGCCAACCTTTTGACTGGCTTTAATGATCCCGGCGTTACAAAAATTGTCCAAGGTTGAGTACGTTCGGGTTTTCGCACCAGCGCGACGGAACAACGGATGGGATACGAACATGTGCACCCCGCCGCCGCTTCGGGAGATAACAACATGCCGCATGCAGGAATTACGCTGATGGCGCATCCCGGACGGTAGGCTCCAAATGTAGTAATGCCCCGGTCTTTTTCAAGATCATAAAAAGCCGTACAGGCCGAGCGGTAAAATAATCCTTGCGCAGATGCGGCGGATATGCCGCAAGTATGCCCGGGGCGTAAAAATTCCCACGGAACATTCTCGCCAGTAACGGGATGAATGCGGGTGATCTCTTCACCCGTGCGCAAGTCGCAGGCGCGGGGTTCCAATATAACTTTGTTGCCGACAATAACGGGGCGGGTGCGGTAATTGAGCGGATGAGACCACGCCATATCTCCCGCGTCGCCCGAAAGCACTGTGATGCGTCGCCATTTCATGCCGCCTTCACGAAAACGCCAGGCGTCGTGGTTGCCATGGTTGCCGAAGAATAGCAGCCGCCCATCACGATACGAGGCGCCCATTTTATCGCCTCCGCAGCCGGTAAGATCAACCATTTGCTCCCATACTTTCGCTCCGGTTTTCATATCGAGAGCGGTGACCAGGCGAACATCAGCGTCATCGTAGGTCAAAGCGCCTTCAGGATGTTCTTCTTGGAATAACTCGGCTTTCAGTGAATCGACCAGGTAGGCCAACACATTATTAGTAGCTGGTGGAGTTCGGTTGGTGTATGCTTCCAGTTTTTCTTGTTTCTCCCGCAATTCATCTAAAATGCCTTGCCGTTCACGATAAACGCCTTCGCGGATATATCGTTTCCTTTGGTCAAGCGCTTTTGCTCTTTGTTGTGAATCCACGTCGCTATCGGCAAAGAATATTTTCCCGTCACCCATGACTATGGTAATATTGGCGATACGACCTTTAGAATGCTCCCACAATAAGTCACCAGTATTGATATCCATCCCGAAAACTTTGTCGCTTACCATCAAACTATCAGACACGGAATTCTTTTGAGTGAATTCACCGCTGCTGGCGAATGACGTCATGTATCGATAAGTAATACCTGATCGTTGAGCAGCCCGAATTAAATCGAGGGGAAGAGGATAACTGGCTCTCGCTGTTTGGTATTGTTCATGAAATTCATTGGGCACTTCATCAATAGGTCGCCATTGACCATTGGTCAAAAAAGTTTTCAACAGATGAGCGTATTCATTGGTCATAGGCGTGGCGGAGGAACCATAGAGGACGCCATCAACCACCGACAAGTATCCCCAGCGCCGAGAGACGCCGGGATCACCAATGGGCAGATCATAAACCTGCACCGTATCTCCGGTCTCTGGATCCAAGCGATAGCATTTATCAAGCGCAGCTATGAATAAGCCTTCTTCCGTGATGCATAAGTTGCCGCAATCCGCTTTGATTTTAACGCGAACCGCTCCGGGGATTTCACGCTGCCATAGAAGCGTACCATTATAGGCATCGACTGCCATGATTAATTCTTCGCCTTCAACAAAAAGTCGGCCATCCATAGCCACAGGGCTTTGAGCGCGTGCATGACGTTCCACCATGCCTTGCGGACCCGGTTCGCCGAACCACGAGATGCCTAAGGGCCCATTAACCAATTCATCATAGGAACAGGCTGAGTTTTGCGGATCGCCATATTGTTGAGTCCAGTTGCCCGCGCCTTGCAGTTTTCCTCTGACATTCCTGGCAAAAACGATTTCCGAACGATTGACGGGTTGGTATTCTTCTCCACCGTATGGCCGTAACAACCTGAAGCGTTCTTCAGCGGTGGTCTTGTTATCGCCTTGGTCGCATAGCCCATCGGCCACAATCAGATTGGCGAAGTAATCCGGCAGCGACTGGATATCCCACGATTCAACAACAACCCGCACTCCATACATCTCAGTGGATAAAAGGTATTGACGCGCTTTTTCGCGTTTTACGGGATTTGTTTCGAGAACTATAATCTGTAAATCAGACTGTCGCGCCAGTTCATCGGCGAACGGGCCTTCATCTCCGTTAATAACCAGTGCGTATCCTTTTTTCCAGCTACTGCTATTGATCAATTCCTTGGCTGCGATGCGGTACTTTTCTTCTAAAGATTTTGCAACATGCGGTCGGACGACATTAGACTCCCTGGTTTCTTTTACTTCTTTCGTCTTGGTATTGCTGAAACAGTAAACCGGCCCTTGGTCGCTGCTGACGATCAATCCTGAATCTGATGCGGATAATCCAGTCACGCGTCCCTGGATATCTGAACGCCATGTCTCTTCGCCGGATGCCGCATTGATTGCAACAATCTTATTGTCGCCGCCAGCGAAAATGGTGGATCCATACTTGATCAATGAAGAATAATGCTTACCGGAATGTTTCCACAGATAGCAATCCGTTTTCAGTCTCAAGTCTTCTTTGTCGTAGGCGGATAATTCTTTGGCTAATTCATTTAAGAGTTGGTTGTTATCTTGACTATTTGAATTACGTAGTTCTTCGCGAAGTTTTGATAATCGGGTAGAAGCCAATTTTCGCTTTTGCTCTATGACTTGTGATTGCGCCGCACACTTGGCGTATTTGGCGCGATCAATCGCATAGATGCCATCCAGCGTCAATACATAGGATACATCTTGGGATACCACTAAATCGATTCCAGGGAACCAGGCGAACAGGTCGCCGTTGCGCCGCCCTGTTGCGGCATCGTATTCGACCTTGTGAGGAACGCCTGAAAAGTCTACTCCCGAAATAAGCCGGTCGCTATCTAATAAAGCCCATGCGCCGCCCCGTTTTCCTCCGGGAGAAGCATTGAATAAAAATTCTCCCGTATGACGATTGAAAGCTGTCGGCATTGAACGGCCTGAGGGGATATACAGAATATCGTTGGAAGCGACCGGATAACCGTAGGGCGACATGCCGCCATAAGCGAACTCATGCGCCCGGTCTCCGATAGTATCATTTATCCATAATTCCTCGCCATCAGCGGCTTGCAAAGCGCAGATATATAATCCCTCATAGGGGAAAACGCCTGCGGCGAAATACACTGCGCCTTCATCAACCAGTAACCCCGTGCGCACTGGCCACATAGAAATCATGCGTCCATTACCGATGACTTTCTCGTCGCTTGGTCCTGCGCGGTATTTCCAGATCAAAGAGCCGTCTTCGCTATCCAGGCAATAAACGTAACCATCATCCGATCCAGCGTAGAGTTTTCCATCAGAATATACCGGAGCAAAACGAACCGGGCCATCAGTAGAAAAATCCCAACAAACATCACCCGTGTTGATGTCGATAGCGTATATCTTATCCGTCATGCTCACGGCAAAATAAACAGTATCATTTGCAATCACTGAATGATATGCATTATCCACATGCATTCTCGGTCGTTCCGAGGCTGGAGCAGGCCAAGCCGGTTTGGGCGCCTGGGAAGGATAATATATCCATTGCAGATTAAGCGCTGTATCCAACTTGCCGGAAGCATTGCCACTGCGCGCAATATCAGCGCGGTAGGTCGGCCAATCGGCAACAGCATTCAATGAAATAATCAAACTGAGTACGAAGGAAATTGAGAAAACAGGATTATTGAATTTTAGCATTATGATTGCTCCCTGTAGGTTTTATCCATTCTCTCACTATAGACATAAAGATGTCAAGCATTCTTTAAGAACACGCTCATGATCACACTTTGCGGCGCCTGAAGGGCGGAAAACTAAGATAGGTCAAAGAACGCCATAGCCATTCAAACGGCCCGAAACGGAAATAGCGCAACCAGATTGGAGATATTAGTAATTGCAATCCCCATATCGAAGCCACTACTACTATTAATTCCCAGCGCTCCAGATAGCCGTAATATCCCAGACCGAATCCATAAAATATAAATGTGCAGATGAAACTATGCATAAGATAATTGCTCAACGCCATTCGACCCGCAGCAGCATAGCATCTAAGCAACCACCGGCAGCATCCGCCCTTGCACGCCATCATAACCAAGCCGATCCAACCCAGGCTGATAAAAAGAGAAGAGAAATATAACAAAGGCTTATATATTGAACGCCCAACAACCGCATCCCAGTTGGAATTCACCAAGCAAAAGACGCCATAGCCGGTCATTGATAATCCCGTCAGAAAGCCAATGATTATCATGATAAGATAAAACCGGTAAGAACGTACGGCGCTAAAAATATCCAATTTATACAAACCCATGCCTAAAAACATCATTTGCAAAAATTGCAGCAATCCAAATCCGGTAAAGATACTCATGTGCCAGGAACTGCTGGATTTTATCCGGTATAACAAGTTCTGTATAAAACCACCGCGATATTGAGTCAGTTCCGTTTTTACCGAATCTGCGCAATTCCATGAATCACGCATACGATTTAATTCCTCTTGGGTTAGATTATCAAATCCAGCAATTTTTCCGGTCATCATCCCGAACCGGGCGCAAATAATGAGGATGACAATCATAATCAACCACTTGGCTGATAATTTTCTAAACCAGAAGATGATGAAGCCGCACACCGCATACACCAGCAAAATGTCTCCATCCCAGATCAAATAAGAGTGAATCGCGCCAAAGAATAACAGTATCAAAGATCTACGGTAGTATATTTTCCAAGATGAAGCGCCGCCTTGATCCATCCGGCTGGTCATCAAAACCAAACCTGCGCCGAACAGCATAGCGAAAATATTCATCATTTTTATCTTAAAAAAAAGAGTAGAAATAAACCAAACCAAAATATTACATCCACTCATATCGCCGTAAGAAACAGGATTAGCATCCACCGTCGCCCAGGGCATACCGAATGAATTAATGTTAATTACCAGAATTCCCAATAGTGCGAAACCGCGCAGGACGTCAATAGATTCGATTCGGTTTGATTCAGATACTGGCGTGCATTTTGTCAATTTCAGGCTCCTTTATTGAAGAACAAATACGAAAAACATCACTTTAGTAGAGATTTCAATCAATTGTCTCATGCCAAAGCGCAGCGTGTCAATCATCGCACTCCTTGGTCTTAGAAAATTATAAAAGTATATTTTCTAATATGTTCATAAATAGGAGTAAACATAATGTGGCTTGAAGCGACCGCTGCGGCGGCGGGTTTTTCTTTATATAGTTGGTTTATCGAACCGCGTTGGCGAAGGATATTACATCATAAAGTCCAATTGCTCGGTTCACTGCCTAAACCGCTAAGGATTCTACACTTATCCGATCTTCATTTTTTCAAAGGAGCGGTTGGCCGCAAAAAGTTCCTGCACCAATTGGCCGATTGTGAAGTGGATTTCATCTTTTTTACTGGAGATTTTATCGACAACAACCAGGGAATAGACCTGTGCATCGAAGCCCTGCGTCCGCTGAAAGCGCGATATGGGATATATGCAGTACTCGGAAACCACGATTTTCTGCACGTTGGCCTAAAAAACATTCTTCATCGCACCAGCACCTCGGTCTACGATTTATGTCATGTTTACAACGATCATGAACAACTCACCCAACGCCTGACCGAGATAGGCATTGTTGTCTTGCAAAACCAGAGAGTGACGGTAAAAGTGGATGGGATGCCTGTTACCATAGCTGGCATAGATGATCCATATACCGAACATGATGATATCCCGGCAACTTTTAAGGATTATAAAAAAAAGGGACTATGTTTTACTCTAATCCACACGCCCGACAAATATCAGGAGTTAGCCCAAGTCGGCGCCGATCTGGTTTTATCAGGCCATACTCATGGAGGTCAGATATGCATACCCTTTTGGGGGCCAATCATAACCCGCTCAATGGCGCCTAGAAAAATGGCTTATGGATTCAATCAGTTAGATGGAACAACCTATTACACCACGCGGGGGCTGGGATCAAGCCGATTATCCAGACCCCGCTTTTTATGCCGTCCAGAGGTCGTTTTCTTCGAAATTCATGGCGACGGAATAAATAAATTCCCAGTTTATAATGAACAAATATGATTTATATCCACCATTCTTAACATCTTGCGTTCATTTTTAACGCTTTTATGTTATTCTATTCAATTTAAATCTCAACGTAGTCTAGAAGAAGATTAGGAGCAGTTATATACGATGGAATTATATTCGGCTTTTATTGAATCAGCGCGGAAAAATGCGGAAAGAACCGCCTTGACTTGGGAAGGCGGAGAACTTTCTTACAGCCAATTGTCACAAAACAGCAACGCTTTGGGTCATGCATTGAAAAAGCGCATTCCAGAACGATGCCATATCGGGCTATTCGCCCCCAATACGCCCAATTTCGTCTTCGGCTTAATTGGAATCCATGGCGCCGGACATATTGTGGTTCCCTTCAGCCCATTGTTGAATCCCGAAGAGATTGCATCGCTGATGCGCCATTCTGACATTAACTTGCTGCTATTTGATCCGGCAATGGAAGAGATTACAAAAAAAGCCATAGAGCTATCCGGTCATGATATCGAGCTGGTTTCAATTGTTGACCTGGTCAAAGAAGGCATGACCGAAGCATCGCCGTTATCTCCTACTACCAAAGCAGATGAAGTATCCATGCTGCTTTATACATCAGGCACAACCGGCAATCCCAAAGGCGTAATGCTGAGCCACAAGAACATATATACCAATTATCTAGGCTTCAAACAAATTATTAATTTCAACGAACATGATACATTCATAGGCTGTCTCCCCCTTCATCACACCTACGCTATGACAGTGAATCTGTATGGCGCGTTGTTGACTGGATCACGGCTGCACCTATTCATCCAGTTCGATCCCCGGAAAATTGTTGAGGCATTCTTGACTGAACCGAATATTATCTTTGCCGCCGTATCTCCGATGTTGATGATGGCTGCGCGTTTTGCTCCAGACAGCGCAGCTGCAAATAATAACTTGCGTTTCGCCATTTCCGGTGGAGGCCCGTTGCCCGATGAGGTTTATTATGCCTTCAAGAAAAAATATAACCACGAAATTCTCCAGGGCTATGGATTGACTGAAACCTCTCCCGTTGTTGCGTATAATCGCCCGGAAAGCATAAAAGTCGGGACCATCGGGCCGCCATTACCCGGTGTGGAAGTACAGGTGCGGGATGAACAAGGCGTTATTCTCGGCGTGAATCAGATCGGCGAGCTATGCGTCCGCGGCGACCTGGTTATGAAAGGTTATTACAAAAACGAAGCAGCAACCAACGCTGCTTTTTATGAAGAAGGCTGGCTGCGAACCGGAGACATGGCATCGATTGATGAAGATGGTTACTTGAAAATCGCGGGACGCTTGAAAGATATTATCCTGTGCGGTGGTGAGAATATCTATCCACAAGAGATCGAAGACACACTGGCTAAACATCCCGCAGTAATTGAATCAGCTGTAGTCGCCAAACCGAATATACTTCGCCAGGAAGTTCCACATGCCTTCGTTCTGCTTGCCGAACAGGCGCGGGATGATGTCAATGAATCAGTCTTGAGGAAATTCTGCCGCGAGCATCTGGGAGAATACAAAATACCTGATAGTTTTACTTTCGTCGATCAAATGCCGCGAACCGCCAAAGGAACCATAGAAAAAAAGGCCTTGCGGCAGATGTTAGCCAATGAGATA
The DNA here is from genome assembly GCA_963662285.2 of bacterium. Lineage (GTDB taxonomy): Bacteria > Hinthialibacterota > Hinthialibacteria > Hinthialibacterales > Hinthialibacteraceae. Next base: position 1,146,244 of record CAXXMV010000001.1, on the reverse strand, counting down.
AAGGAATAAAATTTCCAAAAGAAGAGACTGCTTATGGGGTCTCTTCTTTAGTTGTTTTATATATCTCGATCAAATTCATTAGATCGGAATAATCAATTACCAATGATCTATTCTTATTGATATTGGACAAGAAATCCGCCGCTGCCGCGCTCTCCTGCCAATCAACCGAAAAAGAGAAGATATCCAGCGCATTAATCACGCCATCCTGATTCACATCTCCAACCAGAGACCTGGGAGTCGGCGTCCCCCTGGGCGAAGGCGTCGGGGTGAAAGTCGGCGTGGGAGTGGGCGTCATTATAACTATCGGCGTTGCTGTATTTTCAGGTGTTGGAGAAAATGTCGCTGTTGGGGTTGAGGTAAAAGTCGCCGTCGGAGTAGGAGACGGAGTGATATCCTGATTACTGACAGATATCGTAAATGTCTTATCAGACGAGCCGGAATTGAATACATTAATAAAATAACGGGTATCAAACAGAGGGATGTTGCTATCTGCTCCAATGACAACCGTTTTTGACTGGGAATTACCTGATATGGTATAGAGTAGGGGAGCGCCGCTGCTGCGTTCCCTCTCAACATATATCTTATAACTTGCCGAAGAAGAAAACTCCACGTCAATCACAATCGAGCCTTCGTTGCCGGAAGGCTCTAGAAGATACTCCACCGATCCACTATTGCTTGATGCGGCGCCATTGGCTTTGGAATTTATGGCTAATAATCGAATCGTCTCTTCGTCACTGGGTAAAGAACTGGTGTCAACGTTTATATCAATACCGGATGTGGTTCTGGATTTCGACGTCTGCACTAAATCCATAGTGCTGCGGCTCTCGTTTGCGCTATCATTCTGGTTGTAGTATTCCGGTTTAATCGGCGACCTGAATGACCGATCACTGGAACTCTCCGCATATTGCCCGACGCTGGAATAATCGTTAAACATTTCATCAATTGCTTCGACCATCACTTCATAATTACCGGGCGGAAGCCCTTTTAATTCATAGGTTCCTTGATTCTGATCGAAGGTTCCCGTTACCGTTGTTGACACCTGTTTGAACGGATCATCTATATTACGGGCGATCACATTCACGCCTGGCAAGCCCTTGTTATCGCGTTTTACCGCGCCGGATATAGACCCGGTAGAAGTACGGTGAAATAATGTTGAATATAGATTAGAGATGGCTAATTTATCATCAAAAGTGAGTTGGTCTCTTTTATCTTCTTCACCGGTTGAGGTGGGGAACATTATGGGAACCACGTCATCATCAGTAAACACGTTATTAAAAGCAATATGACGGGAATGCTGGGCGTGATCCAATCCACACATATGCCCGATCTCATGCAATAGAGTTGAGAAAATTTGAGCCTCAGTTTGTTTTTGTTGCGTGATGAAGTAGCCATTGTAATAAGAGCGCGTCATGACAATTTCATTGCCATACGAATGGACGCTGGCGAATCCTAAAATGTAACTTTTCGAATATTGGCCTGCTAAAGCCTCGATGATTTCTCCGTCGTTATCAAAGATGATAGGATTTGAATTATCGGGTAGACTGTCAAGGATTTGTTCAAAATTATATGAGGTGACATCAACCGGCAATGACTCTGCATTGCGGGTAAAGGTCAGCCATGACGTCGAGACCTGATTCCATTGGTTAAAAGCGCGGGTTATCATGCTTGACGCTTGCAGATTGCTAAAGGTTCCCAGGGCGCCTTGATCTATAGTATAAACAATAGTTTTATTTTCCGGCCATAATGCAGGAATGCCATTTGTGACGATCAATGGACCTCCGGACCAGGCTGGATTTATTAGCAAACACCCTAAACAAACAAGAGTTATAATAAAACCAAGACAATAATTTGCAGAGAAATGCATGTAGGACAAATTTCTATAAATTACTCGTATCATTCTCACCCATATCTTTATTAATTTGCTATTAGGCTTCATCGCAATAAAAGCCTATTAATCTGTTTAGCCGTTGTAGAACGGTGAATCAAGGGCGCGATTTCTATATCCTTCACAATATCTACTCCAAAGTATGGAATATTGGCTGGATATGGGACTGCGGAAAAACCATCAATTATGCGCTGATCTTCTCCGGAAACGCCAAATGCAGGGATATAAAGCGTCGATCTCCCACCTGTATGTATCCCTCCAAAACCATCCAGCATAAAGACGCCGATTCTGCGGGTAGATGTTTTAATGGTTTCTCCATGCTTATCCAGGCCATATATAGGATAATCGCTGATTTCAACTTCAAAGCCACGAGCGATATCAAAATTGAATCCCCGTGAAATTTGGCTGAATGGATTCAAAAATCGAATATATTCTTCAATTTGTTCAGTAACTTCTACATCTTCAAATGGCGCGAAAAAGATAATCCCGTCTCCACGCAATACGCCTAGTCCGATGAATGCCATCCCATTGGGATCAGGAATTAATTCAATATCATGATATATGAAGGGCGCCTCTTCCGTCAAAACGGGCAGGTTCTCCGCATTGACCAATGGCGCGTCGCCCAGCGTATAGATAGTTCCAAAACTATCTAGAATATACGCTCCCTTTCCGATCATATCCGTACTGTAACGGCTATTAGAAATATCTATTTCCCGCCCGCGGTAGATTTCCAGATCAACTGCTTTGGCATCGGCATTCATTGATGGGGGAGGAGACGCCGCATCAAGCGATTCCAAAGCATCGCCTTCCGCATAGATGCGCCCGTATTGGTCAAGTACATAGAATCCACCGTTCCCCGCCGGTTCAATATCAACCAGTGGAGATGAATATTTGACGCCGGACTCATCAGTAAAACGGACAACCTCAATTAAATCACCAGAATATGCATCGAAATCAATGTTATCCAAAGGATTATTATTGGCATCGATTCCACCCCGGTTGACGCCCCCTGTCGCACCAAGGCGACCAGATACCGGAGGAATACGGTTCAGATAGCCGCCAATCAGAAAATATACGCCTTCCGAACCATTGCCTTCGGCGACCCGTTCCCCGGAAAACTCAATATCCTGCGCAATAGGATAAAAAACATTGCCGGATATTAAAAACGGCCCTAAAGCCGATGGATCAGGGAGGCCATCATATACGCCCTCAACAGCGATCTTGCCATTATTGCCAGTGATGCCGATATCAAAATTATGCACCGCCGCCCCGCGTAGATAAGTGCCGCCAATCTCATCAATTGCCGTGAAACCAAGATATGGATTCACTTCGATAGCAGTCGGCGTCGGGCGGGGCGTCATTGTAGGCGTCATTGTCGTAGTCGGCGTTGGCCAAGGCGTTTCAGTGGGTGTTTCTGTTGGAGTTTCGGTTGGTGTAGGAGTATAAATAGGCGTTTCGGTTGGAGTGGGGATTAATTCGGGAATTGTAGAAGCCTGTATAATGAATGAAATATCTCCCAAACTAAGGTTTCGCACCGCAATGAAATAGCGGTCTTCTGATAAGCCCATTTCTCCACTATTGCCAATCCTGACTCTGGCTAAACCATGCTCACTGATTTGAGATGATGGGCTGGAGAATGATGCGCGAGAGCCTTGTTGAATCAGAATTTCAAACAGAGAATCAGCATCATCGGCCTTAACTGTAATTTCAATGCTATTTTCCTCGCCAGATGGCGCCAGGAGATATTGAAATGCCGAATAACTATTACTGGATACCGCGCCAGCTTCTGGAGCGTCAAAAGAAAGCAGAACAGCATCGGTTTCATCGCTTTTGGCTCTACCCGATTGCACTGATATCACGATATCATCAACCGTCTCTCCTGCTTTGATAACAATCGGAGACCAGGCGCTGCGTGAAGCAGCTGCGCCATCCACATGATAAGATTGCATGGCTAGTTGATTGTTAAACGAACGACCTGACATGGAATCCGCATACTGTCCAACAGACGAAATGCTATTATATGAAGGATCAATCGGCTCGATAAATAACTGATATTGCCCTGCAGGCAGGTGAGTGAATGAAAAATTGCCTTGATTTGTATGGTAGGTTCCCGTAACAGTTGAAAATGTTTGATTTGTTACGGAGCCAATTCGGCGTGCGATTACATTTACGCCCGGCGAATCAAGACCATCCCTTTGTACGACTCCTTGCAGAGTTCCGGTTTGATCTGAAGCATCGATCGATGGGTAAAGTATTTGAAGTGCGTATTTATCATCATCGGAAAGATGGATTCGAAACGAATCATCATCAGCGGCGGTGGGCAGCATGATAGGAGCAAAAACATCATTCCATCCGACCCAATCATAAGCCAGATGGCGGAACTGCTGAGAATGATCCAATCCTATAAAGTGCCCAAGTTCATGCAAAACAGTTGAAAGAACGGCATTTGCGCTCATCTCAGACTCTTCCGCCGCCCGGCCGTTAAACACAGCCTGGGCTTTTGTAATTTTACCTCCAGAATAGGAAACCGCTCCTCCGAAGCCTAGAATGTTTGATTCTGAACCAATGCCGAATAAAGACCGGATAATGGAACCGTCGTTATCAAAAATAATGGGATTGGCATTGCCATAGGCGCCATCTAAATATCTGTATGAATTTGAACCATTAACATCAACCGGAAGATCAGAACCTCGCTCGAAACTCATAGCGGTATATGGAACTTCCTGCCATTGATTAAACGCATTTATGATCAAATCAACCGCAGTTTGGTGGTCGAATGGCCCAAGTCCTCCCAAATCCAGGTTATACTCGATGGGAAGGCTGTCATCCGGCCATAATGTCGGTTTACCATCAGAAACATACAATGGTCCGGCGGCCTGAGCGATAAAACCAGATAGAATCATTACCGCCAGACACAAATATCGCTTTATAGATATGTTTTGCGAGAAGCATTTATAAAAAGTCACTCAATTAACTCTCGATTTATCAGACAATTTGACGCCGCTTTTATTATTATATATCAATAGAAGCAAAGCGGCGAGTAAAACGTTCCCGATATATTTATGCGTATTTCAAGCAGTAGGTATTACGCTAATTAAAGGCCTGCGTTACGATTAAAAAGTGTTAAAATGAACATGGAATCTCATAGTGGGAGCAAAACACATGACTATAAAGAGCCGGGGATTCACCTTAATCGAGTTATTAATTGTAGTAGCCATAATTGGAATTCTGGCAGCCATAGCCGTGCCTAATTTTCTCAATGCTCAATTGAGAGCCAGAATCGCCCGCACCAATGCCGACTTAAAAGCCATCAGCACCGCGATTGATTCCTATTATATCGATTGCAACAGCCATCCCAATAATGCATCTCATCTCACGGTTGACATGAAAGGTCTGACTACGCCGGTCTCATACATCAGCAGCGTTGGTTTCAAAGATATTTTCAAAGCTAAGCAAGGCAACACCGGCAACGATGTAGAGAGTTATCTCTACTTTAATTATCACTTCATGGCTAATCCACCAGCCGGATGGCATACCTGGATGATTGCCGTAAACCGCCAAGACCTCAGCACCAAAGGATACTGCCTCGCCAGCTGGGGACCAGACCGTTTGCAGAACGCTATTGAATGGGTATACGTTGAAAGTAAAACCAATACAGGAGACCACGGGCGGCAGCGCATGTACAATGCAAGCAATGGCTTAATCAGCGGAGGCGATATTGGCCGCTGGGGTGGAAATGTAACCGGCGTTCCAGTAATCGCAGGTGGGTGAAACAGATAAAAGGGAATTAACATGAAAGCCGCTCTATTAACTGCACCGGGACAATTCGAGATTCAAGATATAGACCAGCCTCAACCGGGCGAAAACGAAATTATCGTGCGCGTCAAACGCACCGGGGTATGCGGATCAGATATCCATTTCTACGAATCAGGACGCATCGGCGAAGTGATTCTGACTAATCCTTTCCTAATGGGGCATGAATTCAGCGGCGTCATCGAAGACTCCTGCGACGTAGCTGGTTCACCTCCAGTAGGAACCAGGGTTGCGGTTGATCCCGCGCGTCATTGCGGCGTATGCCCTTTCTGTCTGGCGGGGCGACCTAATATCTGCCCCGGCGTAAAATTCACTGGTTTTCCTCCATACCAGGGCGCCTTCGCAGAATTTATTACCGCGCCTATTGAGAATGTATACCTCATGCCCGATAACGTTCCTGATGATATCGGGCCATTACTGGAGACGCTGGCTGTGGCTATTCATGCCGCTGAACTGGTCCCTGATCTGCGGGGCAAAAATTGCGCCATCCTGGGCGCCGGTTCGGTCGGTCTGCTGACCATGCTGGTATTGCAGCAACAAGGCGCGAATGTCGTCCTCATCACCGAACCGGTCAAAGAGCGACGCGAAATGGCCAATAAACTTGGTTGTTCATTCGCCTTTAATCCCGATGACATTGATCCGATCAAAGAACACCTTAAAAAGACTACAACCTATGGCCCTGACTATATCTTCGAGACGGCGGGAGAACCGGAATCATACCAGATGGCGCTCGAATTAGCGCGCCCCGGCGGGATGGTATGCATCATCGGCATTTATCCCCAAGGCGCCATGCCGATAGACTTCACCGCAGCGCGACGCAAAGAACTTCTAATCCAACAGGTGCGCCGCTCTTTACCCAAGAATTACCCCGAATCAATCCGCATGGTTTCAGAAGGCTTGCTAGACCTGCAACCACTGGCTACCCACACCTTCCCCCTAAACGAAATCGGAGACGCCTTCCAAATGGCGCACTTCAAAGCAGATGGAGTCATAAAAGCTCTAATCGCTCCTTGATAGCAGCAGCCGGAAATAGGCGTATGATTTCAAGACTCCTGTCTTGGCGGATAAACGTTTGATGCCAATTGGTGAATCAATCTCTCTTATACATGCAATAATTCGTGAAATTCCTTAAAACGAGGAAAAGGGGTTAGATGAATATCTAACCCCTTGAATCTCAATAAGTTTGTAGTATCGCCAAAATTAACGTTTGGAGAACTGGAAGCGTTTACGCGCGCCGGGACGACCGTATTTCTTACGTTCGACCATACGCGGGTCACGCGTGAGGAACCCGGCTTTTTTCAGCGTAGGTCTCAATTTGAGGTCTAAGGCAATCAAGGCGCGTGAAATGCCATGACGAAGCGCGCCAGCTTGTCCGGTTAAACCGCCGCCGCAAATATTAGCGTAAATATCATATTTACCTTTGCTCTCGGTCACTTCGAAAGGCTGCTCAACAATCATCTGAAGCGTTTCACGCATCAGATAATCTCTTGAGGGTCGGCCATTGATAATAATTTCTCCGGTACCGTTCTTCAAATAAACTCGAGCTACTGAGCATTTTCTTCGTCCGGTTCCGTATGCTATATGCTTACCAGCCATCACCAATTATCTCCTTTACTTAATCTCGAATGGAGTGGGTTGCGCCGCAGAATGTGGATGATTCGAACCGCGATATATCCGCAGCTTCTTTAACATTTTCCGCCCCAAACGATTCTTGGGGAGCATTCCCCAAATCGCCTTCTTGATCACCTGATCGGGTTCATCTTCCATAGCAAGACGATATTTCTTTTCACGAAATCCGCCGGGATAAGTGGTGTGATGAATAACCTTCTTGTTTTCAAGCTTGTTACCGGTTAGCACTATCTTCTCCGCATTGACGATAATTACATGGTCGCCAGTATCCAGGAATGGAGTAAAAATAGGTTTATGTTTACCGCGAAGAAGCACCGCAACCGTAGTGGCCAATCGTCCAAGAACAACGCCATCGGCGTCGATCAGATGAAAGGCATGCGTCTCATTAATTTCTTTTTGTGTAGCAATATGGGTTTTCATTATCCTACCTGTCTTACAGGGAAATTGCATGCAAACGAGCTAATAAGGATAGCTGCCGAACTATATACAGTCAAGGAGCGGGTAAGGTTTTGGGTAATTCTTTGCATCTCATAGAGATTTGATGAGAATTATAGATTGGATCGCGCATATATTGCTTCGATGCTATCGTAATATTCTTCCACCAGACGGCTCCATGCTTGATCCACTTGAGCCTCATTGTCTGAGGATAAAAACAAGGCGTACAATGCTAATGGACGAAAGTTTGATTCTTTATACTTATCAAGCCACTGATCAAAAGCCGCCCTGGATTTCTCTTTCCCGCCGATTTTTTCAGTACGCAGTAAAGCATAAGCTGATGCTAATTCAATCTGATCGCGGTAAGGTTCAGCGCGAGACGGGATTTGTTGGATCAGGGAATTAACGCGGGGTGAGTCTATACGAAAATGAGCTAAATGAAGCAGTTGCAGATAAACATCGGATATCAGGTCTTGCGGCGTATCGCCCACTTCAGCGGCGTCTTGTGAAGCAGCGAGTAAATTGGCCTGATTGTTCCATATAATAGATTCTTCTTGCTTGCACAATTCTCCATCGCTCATCAAAATCAGTGGGATCAGTTCCACCACCGACTTTTGCGCCCAGGCTGAGTCCGGCCAGTGATCGACGATGGAGATATACCGTTTCGCCAAAACCACTCCATCCGTATCATTCTGAGCAAGTTGATAGAATATCTTGGCCAATGGATAGATATATCCTACTCCATCGACAATTCGTTTTAACTGGTTTTGCGCTTCTTCCAGGTCTCCTATGATCAACAATCGCTGCATTTTTTCAATCGAACTTTTGGTTCTGGGATCGTAGTTCTGACGAAAAGCGCCGAGAGACTGCGCTTCACATCTCCAAGCAGATAAACCACTTATAATAAAAATCAATAGTCCGCTAAGTAAAAAACGAGAGAGACAAGTATTACGCTGCATGAACTTCTCCACCTTTTTTCACTGGTTTTCCAAATAATGCATAGGCCGTACAATCTTCTATATTAACTTCCAATATATCACCGCATTTGTAAAGATCAGAAGACTTATCAAATTTCACTACCCGGCCGGTGCGCATACGCGCTTCATAAAATTCGCCCCGGTTTTGCGTGTCGCATACCCGCTCCACCATAACTTCAACATTTTTTCCCAGTTGGGTATCATTTAATTCACGGGCGATACCCTGTTGCTGTTTTATGAGGCGATCCAATCTACTTGATTTGATCATTTCAGATATCTGGTCAGGCATTGTCGCCGCTGGAGTACCCCGCCGTGCGGAAAATTTGAACATATAGGCCGCATCAAAACGTATTTGACGCATTAGTTCCATGGTCTGTTCAAAATCTTCTTCCGTCTCGCCCGGAAAACCGACAATTATATCCGTAGTTACAGATATAGGCGTTTGCGAATCCTTAAACAAATCCCGGAAATAATTGATATTATCTATATATTCCTCGCGCGTATAATTACGCGCCATCCCATTTAATATTCGGTTGCTGCCTGATTGAATGGGCAAATGTAGTTGTTCACATACTCGATCCAAACTACATATAGCGTCCAACATCTCACGAGTGACCGAACCGGGATGCGAAGTGGCAAAACGAATTCGCTGGATGCCGGGGATATCATTGGTCATTTCCAGCAATTTGGCAAAATTAACGTCCTGATATTGATAAGAATTTACCGTTTGACCAATCAGGGTTATTTCTCTAAATCCTTTTTGCGCCAAACTTTCTACTTCTTTTAGTATAATCTGAGGATTACGGGAGCGTTCTCCTCCTCTAGTATAAGGAACAATGCAATAAGTGCACCTTTTATCGCATCCCATCATTACCGATACAAAGCGTGGATATGATACCTCGTCAGTTTCCAAAGGAGGTATCTCGTCGTACTCATCGTCAATTCCAGTTATATCAATTACGGGGCGCTCGCCCTGCATAATACGGTCAACCAAGTTCACAATATTACCTATGGCGCCAGGCCCCATAACCAGATCAAGATGAGAAGCCGAATCGGTCAAGCGATTTCCTTCTTTTTGTCCCATGCAGCCGCAAACGCCTAAATATCTTAAAGAGCCTTGTTTTTTTAAGCGCTTCAGCTCACCAATGCGACCGCGCACCCGTTCTTCTGCGCCTTCTCTTATTGCGCAAGTATTCAGTAATATCATTTCGGCTTCTTTAAGATTGTCTGTAAATACGTGTCCGGCGGAATTCAGTAATCCCATTAGAGATTTTGTATCGTAAACGTTCATCTGACAGCCGAATGATTGAATATAGTATTTCATATCTTAATCCATGTTTTCTGAGGTTATATCTGGTAAAAATCTATTTTAGCCGTACTGTACAATTTAAGAACTGTTTGTAGTTGATGATAACATTAAACGTATACGCATTATTTATACGTATATTTAACAATATCGTATTTATTCTCTTTATTTTATTAAATTTATACGCATAATTATCCATTATAAATGTTTACAATTTACTATTATGAGATCAGACCATCTTCAAAAATACGCCTATAGTCATCACCAGGATATTCTTGGCGTAATCACTGGCGAGATAAAGAACACCAATGCTATCTTGCAAGATATCTCCGTGCCTTCTGAACTGTTTAGCCCGAAAGTTAATCTAGCATACAAACGTCTGGCTTCTTATCAAAACGAGACAGAAGAAATTGTGTTATCCATTGATCTTCACTTGCAACGCATTAATGAACTTGAACAAAATCCAGCCCTTCAAAAGATATCTCAATTGGAAACTGAGATTAAAAATAACAAATCTCCTCTTCTCTTGAATTCTCTTAACCGGGAACTGCTTCATCTGAGATCAATTCACGCCAATAAACTGTCAGCGCTGATTGCTTTACAGCAAAGCGTTATCCTGAAACGGTCAACTCTTGTGCAAAATTGGAAATCCGCCCTCTCTGACGAGGTAATGATACTTGAAGAGAGCAAAAGAATTCTTATCGACAAGATAATCAACATGGCCCATGACTCCGAAGATTCAGAAACCATTCAAATGGTTCATGATCGAATCAAAGAACTCACAGGTAATGAGATTGATAGCAGGATTAATAAACATAAATCATCGAGCGTTAATATTGCGAATATTCACATACTAAGAAAATCATTGTTAGACCAACTGGACGAAGTGGAGCATATTGATAAAGTCATTGCTAATAAACGTCAGGTTATAAAAGCGCTGAACAAAATTATTGCAGAGATGGCGCAAAAAAATCCCAACATCAAAGCAACAAAAGCAGAAATAAAAGAACAACCTGCCGTAATAGAACAACCGCTAATCGATGAATACCCAGAAAATACAGAACAACCTGAAATTAAAGAACAACCCAAAATTAACTTTAAGGTTATTGAAGAGGACCCCTTCCCTGAGGAGTTCGAGGAATCGATAAAGTTTAATTCCCCACGAATGGTTACCCGTGGAAGAGGACGGCGAAGATAAAGGTCGATTCAAGTGCGGTTCTGCATTTCCTGATAAAGCGTTTCCTGATCCATAATTGGCAGGAATGGCTGATGATCAACGCCGGAATGCAGTAGAAATTGAGTGACAAGAACTTTGACGTTTTCGAGCAAACCTTCAGGATCCCATGGTTTTTCAATATACCGGTCGATGCAGGCCATATTTATTGCGGCAATAGTGTCTTTATGAGTTGCTAAGCCGGTCAATAGCAATTTCTTGATAGATTTGAAACGGTCGTCATTTTTAAGTTCTATAAGAAAATCCACTCCATTTTGCTCCGCCATAATATGATCGCAAATAATCAGAACCACCATATTTCCTGCGGCGTCCAGGTCTTCCAATACATCCATCGCTTCACCCGCCGATTCGCATTCTTCCAGAACAAAAAATTCTTCAAATGGGGATAAATCTTTTCTAATCGCAGTCAAGACATCCCGTTGGTCATCTACGATGATGATGCTAGGTTTTTGCATAATCCACTCCACTCGGTAGTTGTATTGTAAAAACCGTTTTTCCCGGTTTGCTTTTGGCTTTTATTTTTCCCCCGTAACTATCTACTAATCGCTCTACTATGGTAAGTCCCAAACCTAGTCCTATTGTTTTGCCGCCTGTTTTTGTGGTAATAGCCGGTTCGAAAATGCGATGTAAAATATTTGAAGGAATACCAGGGCCATTATCTTCAATATCAATTTGAATCCGGTTGTTGCCATATCTGGTTCTTATGGATACAAGAGAATTTGGCGTTCCCGCGGATAACATGCTTTCACAAGCATTCTGCAAGATATTTATTATCACCTGAACAATCTCACCCTTATTGCCGATTATCAGGGGTAGAGGCTCCAAAACGGTCTCGAGAGTGATCTTTCTCAATGGACTCGTTAAAAGCGTAACTGCCTCATTGATGCATTCGTTTATATCCAAGCCTGGTTTACGTTCTGATCTTTGGGCGCCAAGATTTTTGATTGATTGAACCACATGAACCGCATGATTTGCGGCAACCAGCATATCGTTAAGAGTGGCGCCTATTTCCCAGAAGCTGGTCATTTTTTCGATGTCTGTATCACGCCAATCATTAATCCGTTTCAGTTTCTCATCGCTGATTCCGGTTTGAGCGATTTTTAACGCTGTCTCTCTGCTGATCGAGAAATGTTCGTTCAGTTCTTTCGCTCTTTTTCGGACTTCGCGGGTGGAAATCCTTCGTCCTTCATTGATGCCGGAATCAAAGTATGGCGCCTGGTTGGGATAAGTGTCTCGCATCAAGCCAGCAATAGCTTGACTGATCCAATCGCTATTACGTTTGACCACGGCAACCGCGTTATTCAATTCGTGGGCAATCCCGGCGGAAATCTGTCCCAGCGTCGCCAATTTCTCTGAATGAATCAACGCTTTAAGCGCTTTCTCTTTTTCCAAGCCAATTTTTTGTATACGATTCTGCCGATGAACCAGTTCTGTTACCATCACCGGCATAAATTGTTCTTCGATGCTATTAGTCTGGCCATCACTGATCACTTCTTGATTCTGTTCAATATAGGCCACTTCGCTATCTTCATCCGCAATGACTGTGGTTAGCGATGTAAACGATCTTGAGAAGAAACTGGGGCCTCCGACAAAACGGTTCCTGGTCGCTTTGAAGGCTTCCAGCGTCCCCCCGTCTGGAGTTCGCGTACTGCCCTTTAAAACCCCTTTCACAATGAGAAACAATCTTTCATTGGGTTCTCCCTCATGAATCAGGCAGTCGCCTTTCTTCAGTTTAATCCGTTTTTCAGGATCAGAGAAATAGGTCTTCATCAACCAACCCATATTGGTAGGGTAATACACAAAGGACTCCGGTTCTTCTTTCATTGGAGTGGTTCTCGAATAGTATAGTTTTTATTCACATTCAACATTGGGTGATGCCATCATTAACCAATATTAAGAAAGACGTATTTATTTTACTATTACCTTAAAAGAATCCAATCGTTTTCAGGATAAACATTAACAGATAAACGCCCAGCAGTCCAACGAGACCGATTATTAAACCAGATTTTCTCATCTCTGCCGTATTTACCATGCCACTGGCATAGGCAATGGCATTGGGTGGAGTGCTGATGGGAAGCGTCATGGATAGCGACGCCGCGAAAGTTACTGCCAGGATCAACATCGGACCTCCGCCTAAAGGCTGTAAACTCGACAAACTAGTTCCCAATGCCGCGACGATCGGCATCAACAAGTTGGCCGTAGCGGTATGCGACATGAAATTAGCCATCATAAAGGTCACTACCGTACAAAGCAATAATATCATATATGGCGACAGTACTTCAAAGGGGATATTCTCGATAAGATTCCTCGATAAACCGCTCTTTTCCAATCCCAAACCTAATGCGATGCCTCCAGCAACCAGCCATAATACATCCCAGCTGATGCGCTTTAAATCCTCAACCGTGATTACCTGGGTCATAGAGAAGACAACTACCGGGATCATGGCCACAATATAAGAATTCATGCCGTGTAATGAACCGCTTAACCATAATACCACAGTAACGCCAAAGGTGATATAGAGCGTCATGGCCCGCCAGTGGGTTAGGAATTTTCCTTTAAGTTCTATGTGAATTTCTTTAGTGCGAATTGGAAAAAGAAAAACTAGAAGCAACCAGGTGAAAAGCATTAAAACAATCACATAAGGAACTGCGAAGGACATCCACAAGCCAAATGAGATGGAGGAATCATTGATGAGGTATTTTAAGCCAATGGCGTTAGGGGGCGTTCCAATCGGCGTTCCAATACCGCCGACATTGGCGGCGAAAGGAATCGCTAAAATAAAGGCGGATCGTCCCGGATCGCCTTTTTCGAACGATTTCAAAACCGGAGTCAGAACAGCAAACATCATGGCGGTGGTGGCGGTATTGCTCATAAACATGGAAAACACAGCGGTGATAATCATTAATCCCAGCATGATATATTTGGGATTTGTTCCAAACGGCTTTAACATTATCCGGGCCAGATTTATATCCAGCCGGTACTTGCTGGTCGCCATGGCCAGAAAGAAGCCTCCCAAAAACAACAAAATTATGGGAGACGAAAAGGTGGCCATGATATCGGTATAATGCAGAACCGAGCCAAATGAGACGTCTCCCTTATCACCTTGGAACAGAATAAAACTTTTATCCGATATCATCACCAGTTCCAGCAGAATCACCAGCAGCGATGTGGCGTAAACCGGGATCGGCTCCAAAACCCAATAGAGACATGCCAAGACGAAAATCGCCAATACCCGATGTTCGATAATCGATATCTCAATCGGCAGCCACGATGAGGGCATTAACATAATCAATAAAGGAATAATCGTGGCGACTATCAGTTTCCAATGCTTTGTCATAGGAAAGAAAAACCTCTAAACAGCGGCGGCAAAGATAAGAAATAATTAGCGCCGGGCGCCGGGATTGGGTATGCTGTCAAAAACTTGAAATTACCGTGGTTTATAAAAAATAGTGAATACGCGAAGTTATATCTGAAGCGATTCTAAAAAAAACCACCTGAAAAAATTTTATCTTCCAGATACAAACATGGTAGTGCGCAAAACTGGCGAATTTGATATTTTTGAAAATATTAAAAATATTATTAATATTGCCCGTATTTCAGAGCAGCCTCAATAAAACGATAATAGTTTTGCTCTGTCTTTTCCCATATCGGAGAGTTTATCGGAGAGGCGGTTGGCATGATGACATACCCGCCGCCTTCGGCGGCATCGTCAATGGACTTTTTAACATAATCCTCAATTTGATCTTCATCCCAACATTCAAGAAATGAAAGTTCAATGTTTCCAAAAAGGATCAATTGACCGCCATAGCGCTTCTTTATTTGCGCCAGGTCTACGTCTCCCTGTGGAGAAGGTTCAAGCGGATCAATCGCATCAGCGCCAATTTCAATAAAAAGTTCCATTAATTGAGAAACGCGTCCATGTGAGTGCAGGCGGACGAAACCGCCATATTTATGAATCAAATCTACTATCGGTTTGTCATAGGCTACTACCAGTTCGCGGAAAGCGTCAGATGGAAGGTAGGGCGGCGTGGCGTATTCCGGACCGTATATGCGCCACAGCGGCCCGGCGCCTTTTTTTAGTTTTTCTTCAATTTCAATCAGCAGGCGCTCCAACACTACATCCATGTATTTCTTCAGCGTATCCCGGTCTCTCCAGGCCAGGATAAGAAATTCTTCCATGCCGAATCCATAAGCCATAGCGCATATAGGGTCTAATGTATCGCATAACATGATTCCCCGGTTGCCCAGTTTTGCTTTTGAGCGTTCAAATCCGCTCATATCAACTCCACTGAATTCCCAGGGCAGTTCATAGTAGTGCGCCAAATCATCAAGCGTTTTAAGTAATGGTTCAACTGTCCAGGTGGTATGAATATTATTATCCCTGCGGGTTACTCGTGTGAGGTCGCCTTTGGGAGTATGGAGGGTATAGCGCTCAAAGTTGCTCTGGCCTTCACTCCATTTAGAGGTCTCTTCATGCCACTGAAGTTGATTGATTGCTGGAGATTCCCACATGAAAAGAATATCGGTTTTTTCTGCGATGATATTCAGTAAGTTCTGATAACTGGGCTGAGATTCATACCAGGGATCGCCGCCGAAAGGAATCAGTTCATAAGTGGATACCGGGACGCGATCCACTGGTTCTCTATTTAAGGTTCTTAATAAACGTTCTTCGGATGTCAATTCCATAAGGTTATGCTCGGTTTTTCCTATATATCTAATAACGGTTCGGCGTCATAAACCAGAATCTCAAAAGGTTGCAGAGTGAACGAATAAGTTGATCCGGCTTGAAGGGTGATGACTGGTTTGGCGCTGTCTTCCTTCCAGGGGCTGGTTAGACGATATTTGCGGGCAGCCTTAGTTGGCAGTTCAAATGCTTTTTTTATATCAATTTTGATTTCAGACACCGAGGGATTGGGATTCCTTAACGCAATGACGCCTTTGCGTTTTGACCATGACGCCCAGCCGTATATTTCTCCAAGTCCGGGATCGCCGCCTATCCAATGCACATCTACCAGGACATCAGCATTTTTTTGCGACCACTTGGCTGCTTCAGCCAAATCTTTCCAGTTCTCAGCGGTCATCATGTCGGGAGAGATATAAAGTTCCTGCAGGCATGTTCCACAGGCGAAGAAGGATCGGAACTCTTTTTTCATCTCTTCGGGCGAATTGCCCATTTGACTGGCCGTGCCGTAATGAGCATGGGCGATGCCCTGGTTCATGATTGAATTCAGGGGATACAAGGGCGCCGGTTGCACAACGTTTCGATAGGTTATCATATCGCGATAGGTCATCCATTGCTCCCTTTTGGAACCGGGGCCATGAAAACCCATATCATTGGCGCCACGCCATGTGGAATCGCCGTACCATAACCAATATGGAGAAGGCCAGGTTCCCGTTGTGATGCTGATAAATAAATCAGGATCGATGCCTCTCAGTTCGCGGGATAGCCGCAACATCGCTTCGGTTTCAGTGATATCTTTGGTCAGCCCGTCGAACTTGAAGAAATTTGAACCATTTTTTTGGATCATCTCCCGGCAGGTTTCCGCAAATCGCTGGTAATACTTTTCACCGGCCAAAGCGAATTTACCTTGTTTCATTTCAAATCCTTGCATCTTGCCGAATGCATAACGGTCTTCAGCCGGTTTTCCATATCCGCCGAATGGAGAGAGCCAGAATCCTAGCGTGCTGTCATACTTACGCGCTGTATGAAGAATTTTCGAAAAACCATCGGGGAAGTTCTTTTTCATAGAGCGCCACAGAGTTTTTGGATCATCCCAACCGTCATCCCAAACGAATGATGCAAGAGGGATATCCCATTTCTGGGTAAATTGGGTTCCATATAGTTCTATAACCTTAATGCATTGCTCTTCGTTAATTTTCAGGTCAGCCCAGCAGATGTCATACCAGGAGTTGTAATGCAGAAATGGACGGTAGGGATGCGCCCGTTCCCGTTCAATATAATACAAAAAGCCCCGGCGGTGCTGATCGGGAGGAACGCTTCCGATTGCAGCAGTATTTACAATTGATTGCCTCGGCGCCATAAGAATATTACACTCCAGCGAACACTCCGCTTTTTCCTTACCTATGATATTCGTGGCATTGGGATGCTCACAGGCAAAAAATATCTCTTTATTTATGATAGGTGAACCGGGGACGTCTCCAGCCATCAATGTTTCTTGACTTGGCAGTTCAAGAAACGTGATTTTTTCCAGCGGCAACTCTTCCCCATGATTCAGCAGGATAAATTCCTGCCGGATGGCATTACTCTGATCGCGTAGAATCGCCCGCCATTTTATTTCAATAGCCCCATCTTCAGTAGCAAAACCAACCTTTAACTCTTGGCCGGGGTATTGCTGAGTCAAAGTAGCTGCGTCCGGTAAGGATTTTAATTCTTCAAGAGATGGTTTTGTAATTAATTTCATGTCTGATGCAGCAATCAGAAGGTTATTCTTTAAGAATAAACGAAATAATTCCATCTCATTTAACTGGATCGACTGATCAGTAATCCGGTTTGTAACGCGAATGGGATGAAATTTCCCTTCAGAAATCCCCCATTCCATTGCAATTATATTATTCTCCAAAATAAAACGCTGATCTTCGATTTTTGATTCCGCTTGGCCTGGCGCCGGACCGGGGAAGTCTAAAGCAAAAGCAGTATTGTTAATCCCTAATATAGTAACTAAAAGTAATGATAGGGCTGCGATGAACATAGGATTCTCCTTTAGTAGAGGCAGATTCAACATTTAATACAACAGCAGAGATTTCTAAAGCGACAGTTAAAGAATACCTTACCGGGAGAGATAAAATCAAGCGACTTATGCGCATATTACTCGATATATCAATGATATATTTCATTTCCTATCCAGATGTTTTTGATTGATAACTTTCAAAATCCATTAAAAACAGAAGATTTCTTTTTTTATTCATAACCTTGCCTAAACGGTATGTCTTGTGATTAGATACTCATGTATATTTTGCTTTTTCATATAAATTCTAAAATGGTGAAAGTCCAATGGCGAATATTAAGAACTCTAACGAGACAGTAGAACGGGAGCATTGGGGCACGAAAATCGGGGTAATCCTGGCAGTGGCGGGAAGCGCCGTCGGCCTGGGAAATTTCCTGCGATTCCCGGGTGTTGTAGCGCAAAACGGCGGCGGGGCATTTATGATACCCTATTTTTTGGCCTTTTTATTATTGGGTATACCTGTTTGCTGGGCTGAATGGATTATGGGCAGGCGGGGAGGACGATTGTCTGGTCTCTCTTCGGCGACAGGAATATTCGGAGTCCTTACGAAAGGCAGCCGTTTAAGATATCTAGGCGCCTTGGGGCTTTTTGTTCCGGTTGTTATCTATATGTGGTATGTATATGTTGAATCGTGGTGCCTGGCGTATACCTGGTTTGCTCTAAAAGGCGCCCTCAATTTGAAAACAGCAGGCGATCCGGGCATTTATAGTCAATTCTTCGCAGAATTTACCGGCGATCCAGAAGTGGGGACGCAGCAATTCTTCTCTGGCATCCAAGTATCGTTCATTTTTTTCTTAATTACATTTGTGTTTAATTTCTTCTTAATTTATAAAGGCATAACCAAAGGAATTGAGCGGTTTTGCCGGGTAGCAATGCCTTTATTGATTTTCATGGCCTTCATTATCGTTATTCGGGTAGTAACGCTGGGCGCCAATCCTGATCATCCCGAACAATCGGTTGTCAACGGTTTGGGTTTTATGTGGAATCCCGATTGGTCGCAACTGGCGAATGCTAAAGTATGGGTGGCGGCGTGCGGGCAAATTTTCTTCTCGCTTTCGGTTGGATTCGGCATTATCGTCACTTATGCCAGTTACTTGAAGAAAAGTGATGACGTGGTTCTTTCCGGTCTAACGGCCAGCGCAACTAATGAGTTTTGTGAAGTCTGTCTGGGGGGATTGATCGTAATTCCAGCGGCTTTTGTTTTCTTAGGGGTAGCGCAAATGTCGACTATCGCTGATCAAAGTACAGTAGGCATCGGATTTGTGACTATGCCGCATATTTTCGACCTAATGCCTTTCGGGCAATATTTTGCGGTGTGTCTTTATTTCCTGTTATTCCTGGCTGGAGTAACATCGTCGCTTTCCATGCTGCAACCCGCTATCGCCTTTTTCGAGGAAGGCTTTGGATTAAAACGCCGCGCTTCGGTAACCTTTTTGGGAATTTTAACATTCTTCGGTTCCAGCGCCATCATCTTATCGCCGGGCCTCACTGCGCTGGATACGGTAGATACGTATAGCGGTAATATCGGTATACCACTGCTGGCTCTATTTGAGGTTTTCATCTTCGTGTTCGTCCTTAAAGTCAGCAATGGCATTAAGGAAGCATCACATGGAGCGGACATGAAACTGCCGAGATTCTTTGGTTTTGTCATCACTTATATCACTCCAGTCTTCTTGATAGGCATATTGGGTTCGTGGGTATATCAGCAAATACAGCATTATCATTCGCCGGATTACGTTCCCATGAATTCCATTCAATCCATGACTGTCTACTTTATGGTTGCTTTCTTCGTCATGCTGGTATTATTACAAAAACTGGCTTGGCCGAGGATGAAGCGTCAATACCATGCATACCAGAAAGCTATGGGTGATGAGTCGTTGGATTAAGAGAAAGAGGAGATAATCATGAATATATATGGTTGGATATTATTTATCGTATCAAATTTTCTAGTAGTATCATTAGCGGTTTATTGTTTTTATAACGTATTAGTCATTCCGACAGAACACATGCATTCACCGCTTGATATCGATACGCATGACCTTGATGATGAAGATGATGAAGATGATGATAATAATTAAGAGCCTTCAAAGTATTGAAGGCTCTTAATATGGTTTTTACATAGAACGAATCAGACCGACTACAACGCCGAGCAGCGACACGTCCTGTCCTTGCTCGGCGCCTCCTTCGTCACGAATGGGGATGGGCGCATAAGCTGGATTTTCCGGTTGTAATACAATCCGGCGGTTTTCTTTACGATAGCGTTTAACGGTTGCTTCTTCTTCAAGGCGAGCGACCACGATATCTCCGTTATTTGCGTCTCCCTGTACTCGTACAACTACAATATCACCATCGTTAATCCCGGCGTTGATCATACTGTCGCCTTTAACCCGAAGTCCGAACATTTCTGGTTCCGCCATGCTGCTGCCGAAGAATGTAGGATCAATCGTTACTTCATCTTCCCGTAAATCGGGAGAGGCCAGATCAAATGGTCCAGCCGGGACTTTGCCCAAAACCGGCATTTTGAAAAAACTGGGTTTAGAAGACGGCTGATTGTCATCCTCTTGTTCAATGCATTTAACGCCTCTTGATCGATGAGGATCAATCTCCAGGTAGCCCATTTTTTGCAACCTATGTAAGTGATAACGAGCGCCATTAGTAGAGGAGATGGAAAATTCCTTACATATCTCTCTTAAAGTAGGAGGATATCCTTGTGCTTTAAGGTATGTCTTGATGTAATCTAGTATCTGTTGTTGTTTTGAAGAAAGTTCAGCCATAATTCACCCGCTTATCTGTATGAATTTGCATAAAAATGCACGTTTGTTCATGTATTGTATATGTACATTTGTTCATCGTCAAGTAATTTCTTTCAAAATAGAATAATTTATTTAAAAAAATCATGAGAACTGGTTTTGCAGGACAATGGGATGCGGAGAATGGCGTCATTCACCAAAAGAATCATCAAGAAAACAATTTCATCATGACCGGACAGGAAGAGTGGGACGATTACACTCTTTCTTTGAAAGCCCGAAAACTTTCCGGCGCAGAAGGTTTTCTTATTCTGTTCCGTTCAAAAAATGAAGATAACTGGCATTGGTGGAATCTCGGCGGCTGGGGCAATTCATCTCATGCAATTGAAAGAATGGCTGATTCCAGCAAAGAGAAAATATCTGATAGCGTTCAAGGATCAATCAAAACCGGCCAATGGTATGATATCCGCATAACTGTTCAAAACAAGAAGATAAAATGCTGGCTCAACGATAAATTGATCCATGATGTGGATAGCCAATCATTTGAACAAACCGCCCTGGAAGCAGGCGCTGGCTATGATAAGAAAAGCGAAGAATGGATTATAAAAGTAGTTAATAAATATGATGAATCATTGAAAACAGATGTTAGTCTGGATCATCTTAAAGCCAGACAGGTTGAGGGAACCATAACCATCCTAACTTCAAACTCACCTAAAGATGAGAATTCCTTTGACAATCCACGAAAAGTAATTCACAAATCAAAACTATTCGGCCCAGTTGCATCGAAATTTACGTATGATTTTCCACCATATTCATTAACCATCTTCCGTTTAAGAGAGGTTCAATAATTTATGCATCTTTACGCTGTAAGCATTCATGCGCGTACTTTAATACATATTGCTCCAACTCAGCGTCCGGCAGGATGGCGTCTCCGTTATAAATGATATTATCTCCCGCATTAGCCAGTTCGATGGCCTCTGGAATAATGTTGTTTTGAACAACGCCAACTGCAACTAATGCAGGTTTGATAACCACTGGACGAACAATTTGCAGCATCTCCTTTAGAATATCCGCCAATGGTTCAGCGGAAAATTCCACCGCTTCGCCAGCATACCCCCAATTGACCTGGGTATGAGGGAAATATTCCAATAAGCGCGATTGAACATTAAATGCGAGGTGATTCCATTGCCTTAGATATTTGGATGATCCATAGTAAACAACTAACAGACCGCTTTCTTTCATGGAGACGCCAAGCCGCTTCACTCTTCGTTCAATATTATTGGAAATTATATCCAAGGTTGGTGGTGGATCGAGCAGAATTATATGAGAACCATTGCATTCATAGGAAACCATCCCTTCGCGTCTTTCCACAAATTGAGCCACGGTCTGTATTTCCTTGGGGATATCAGTTTTAACATGGCTGCTAACGGAGAGGAAAAGCGGTAGAGCAACAATCTCTGTATTGGAATCCTGACAATAATGCTCTAACGCCATCTTAATAGTTGGCTGAGCGTGTTCTAAATAACACCAGCGAACCTCATCAATGCATTTATCAGCATAAGCAGGAGCGGCAATATCGGAACAAAAGGTCTCTATAGCATGATTCCATGCCGCAGAACGACTTCCATGCGCAATAATCAAAAGAATCCGTGATGACATAATATCACTCGCAGTATGCTTTTCTTATTTATATCAGTCAGTTCTTCTTAGATTATGGATAATTGCATAACCCAATAATATCAGCGATAGAATCCATAAACATAGCATACCAAGAAATTGCCCGAATGGTAAGTAATTTTTTACTCCGATCCACCCATAATCCCAACGATCAAGAGAAAGATATATGAAAAAATTAAAATGCCAGACAATGGGATTCCATACTGGCTTCCATACCAAGAAATATTCTTGGACGCCCTTGCCCTCAAGGGTGTGGATGACATCGCAGAAGTCTATTACCCCGCCCAGCAGTTGAACGATGCAGCCTCCTAAAAATAATAGTCCCAGCCCGACTTTGATGGAACGGACATCTCCATCAATAATTTCTGAAAGTGGAATCACCAATAAGGGCATCAATGGAACTAAATGACGCGGCCCCCATCCCCATCCGCCCCACCAGTTGCCCCAGAAACAATACAGAACGAAGGGAAGCAAGATAAAGCCGCACCATAAATTAAACTTGAACATATCTCTGTGGCGAGTCTGAAAATGGCGTAATGCAAATGGCAGAGCAAGAAGCACTGGATTAAACAACCAGATATTCTTTCCTGGGGAAAACAAAAATCCAATCAATCCTGGAAACGGATTTATCTGGAATCCTTCACCTTTATATCCCCCCGCTATATCGCTTTGCCAATAAAACCAGTTATAAAGCAGCACCCATGCGACGCCGATCAAAACTGGAACCAGAAAAGCGGCGGATCGTTTAATCCGGTCTGCTGTCGTCCCCTTAATAGCATAAAATATCCATAGCAAGAGCGGGGCGACAATCGCCATTTCTAATCGTAGCGTGGCTAGAAACGCCAGCGCCAATCCACAAACCATTGCGTGAAAGAGTGTATTCTCGTAAATAAAACGGAGAGCGAAATAAAAGGTTAATAGCAGCAGGAAAGCGGCCAGGCATTTGTTATAGTCGTACCGCGCATAGTTGAAGGCTAAAGTGGAAAAACCGTATATCAATGGCGCCATGATCCTGGCTTTTTTTGAATAACCCAGCAGATGGATCACCATTGATAGCAGGAATATCGTCAATCCGGTAATAACCGTATTCATCCAGCACAGGCATTTGCGGTGAATCCATTCGGTATTCAGATCCGGCGAGAAGGCGGACAGTGCGTCTCCCAAAGCGTAAAAAGGGAGATAAACGATAGAATAGATATAACCTTGCTTGATTTGTAAATCATCCGGAAACCAGACGCCGGTTTCCATTATAGTTTTGGTGAGTTGATATGAGGGAGTGGCGTCAACCGTATAACCTTTTTTGCGTCCCATCAGGGGAGTCATGCAAACTATATAAAAAAGAGCTGCCAGAACCGGAAGCCAGCCGATCCGTTTTATTCCGCGTATGAATCGTTCCATCTTTCTCCATTTTTCCTATAAGAAAAAGAGTAATCGACCAAAGATTATTCTAAATGTCTAGTCATATCAAAATCATCCGATGCAGATAAATCCGGCATGGGCGTTCCTAATAACTCATTATAAATAGATAGGATGTTCTTGCCCATTTCTTCCTGAGTAAATAATTCCGTAATTCTTTTACGGGCGGCGGAACCATATTCATTTCTGAGTTTCTGACTGGACAGGATTTCCTTAAGGGCATTACTCAGGGCTTGATCATCATCAGGGGGAGTTACTTGGCCTGTGACGCCATCCAGGTTGATATAAGATGTTCCGGTTCCCAGTTCTGTAGATACCAAGGGTAATCCACATGCCGCTGCTTCCAGTAAGACTAAGCCGAAAGCTTCAGAACGGTATATGGATGGTAGGCAAAATACATCGGATGCATAGTAATATGGCGTAACCGACTCTACCCGACCGAGAAAAACGATGCGGTCGGCATAGGATTGTTTTTGAGCGAACGAGATTAATTCTGACAACAAAGGGCCTTCGCCGACTATCAGCAGTTTTCCTTCTATATGTTCCATAGCTTTGATCAAGATGTGCAAACCTTTGTAATAGCGGAGAATACCGACGAACAACACCAGGTTCATGCCATAGCGCCTGCGGATTATCTGAGCCATATCCTCTATTTCATAACTGGGCGAGAAGCGGGTCATCGAAACCCCGAAAGGAACCACTTTGCATTTATCCCGGTATGGCTTGAGCGTTTCTGATGATTCAAGATAATTGGGCGATGTGACGATGATGGCGTCCGCTAAACGGAGAAACCGATGCAGAAACGGGCCATAATATTTCATCCAACCTTTTTGCCGGACGATGTCGCTATGATAATGCACTACTACCTTGCCCTTGGGACGCACCAGCAGATGAGAAATCACCGCTGTTGGATTGGGCAAGTGATAATGCAGAATATCGGCGTCAGACCGGCGCAGCCAGAGCGGGAAATAGGGCGAAATAGGCGCCGAAAGAAAACGTCCCCACTCGCCAGCTTTGAAGACGGGGGTTCCTTCGACTTCAGCGAATTCTGATTTCCTCTTACGGTTGCAAATCAGGACGGCGATCTCTTCGCAATGATCCCGAGTCGCCTCTATCATTCTGTGGATCGCAATCTCAATCCCCCCACAGGTTGGTGGATAATAATCTTTATATATATGAAGAACTCGCACGGATTCGCCAAACCTCATCCAGGATTAAAATGCGCCAATTAACGATAACTGTAGAAGATTCATTCTACTGTCCTTGGCGAAAAGACCAAACCCCACAATATATAAATTTAAATGCTGGCGCCTTGAATTTTCTTTCAAAACTCAGAAACTGTTTCTGATATATTCAACTTTTCCCTAAAACAATGCTGGAGATTCATGCAAAAAAAACTACTTGGCCCAACATTGGCGGCGTTAACCGCCGTCCTACTTTTTTCGACAGGCGGCTTGTGCATCAAGCGCCTTGATTTATCCGCTTTAGCCATAGCCGGTTTCCGTTCGATGGTATCAGCTATTTTTATCGGGCTGTATCTGGCTCATCGTTCCAGGTTATATAAATTACCACGTATCAGCCGCACCGGTTGGCTGGCCGTCGTCGGTTACGCTGTAATGACTACTACTTATGTTATATCCATGAAAATGACGACTGCGGCCAATGCAATTTTTCTGCAATCCACTATGCCCGCCTGGGTATTGGTTGGTGGTTTCATCTGGTTGCGCGAATCGATTACCGTCAGCCGGATTACGACTATCGCCTTTTGTACTTTCGGTATGATGCTATTTTTTATTGATGAACTGTCTCCCGAGCAATGGCAGGGGAACATAATCGCTTTGGTATCCGGCGCCAGTTACGCCCTATTAGTACTCGCTTTACGCAAGGACCGCCATAGCAACCCCACCGGAGCGGTATTCTGGGGCAATGCGGTTACGGCAATCCTTGTCATTCCCACTGCATTATTTTTCTTTCCGGAAACCCTGTCGCTGCTGAGTGGCTGGCGGACCTGGATAGGATTATTATGGTTAGGGATATTTCAGATCGGGGTGGCCTATCTGTTTTTTGTTTATGCATTGAAATATCTTCCCGCCATCGAAGTGGCTATTATCACCCTGGTGGAACCGCTGCTTAATCCATTCTGGGTTTATTTAGATATCGGAGAAGAACCTGGACGGTGGGCGATAATTGGTGGTATGTTAATTCTATTATCGGTTGTCATCAGAACTTTAATGCGAGAAGCAGATGCAAATGAATTAAATTCTGAAAATATCCTCAAATAATTTTTATCTGGAGTTATTTATGAAACTAATTTCCTGGAACGTAAACGGCATAAGGGCTGCACTAAAAAAGGGTTTTCTGGATTTCGTCGATCAGGCCGATCCTGATATTTTATGCATACAGGAAATGCGCGCCCTGCCCGAACAGGTGGATTTGCCGATGGATGGATACCATGTTTTTTGGAATCCAGCGGAAAAGAAGGGGTATTCGGGGACGGCGATCTTCAGTAAGGTCGAGCCGCTCAGTTCATCTTATGGCGTCGGCAAGGCTGAACACGACAACGAAGGCCGCGTTATTACTCTGGAATACCAGGATTATTACCTGGTCACGGTTTATACTCCCAACTCCGGCAGGGACCTGGCGCGGTTGGATTACCGTTCCAAAGAGTGGGACCCCGCGTTTTTGAAATACCTCAAAAAACTAGAGAAGAAAAAACCTGTTGTCTTCTGTGGAGACCTCAACGTAGCGCATACCGAGATCGATCTGGCCAACCCTAAAAGCAACGAAAGAAACGCCGGATACACCATCGAAGAGCGTCAGGGATTCGACCAGATCGTAAAAAAAGGATTCATTGATACATTCCGTGAATTCACCAGCGAAGGCGGTCATTACACCTGGTGGAGTTACTTTGGCAAAGCACGAGAGAAGAATGTGGGATGGCGCATTGATTATTTCTGCATATCTCCCGCATTGCGCCCTAAATTGAAGGAATCAGTTATTTTGCCAGAGGTTATGGGATCAGACCATTGCCCGGTGCAAATCATTATGAAATAAAAACTGTGTGGTTTTGATTATCTTTGCAATGTTATGCAGCTGTTTTTATTAATGGCTTACTGAACGGTTGTCCTTTACGCTATTTGCTCTTTTTGTTATATTTAGGCCATGCTAGGTTTCATACGCGCTTCTTCCAGGATATTCCGCAACCGCCGGGTCATGCTCGGTTCGTTTTTCGTATTGATCATTACGTATATTACCCATCTCATTTTTTATTCTCAGATACCACCATTTACCGTTTCTCCGCGATTGCTGCCGATCTTCATTGCGTTATCAGGCATGTTCTGGCCTACTCTGTGGGGCTGTATCATGGCTGGAATATCTCCACAGGATGAGCTGCGCCAAGGAACGCTTGAATTTTTGCTGGCAACTCCTATCACTCCAAAACGTTTGATTATCGGTATGAGCATCGCGCCGCTGATGATAACTATGGTTCTGTGTTTTGCTTCCATGCCCTCTATGCTCTGTTGCCTGTTCCGCCTGGATACGGGCGTCTCATGGGCGCCCTCATTCATCACATTACTGCTTATGCTGCCCGTGATTTGGCTTTTGTTAATTCTCTCTATCTGGGGTGGATCTAAAGTAGATCAATATCAAGCGGGCATACCCGGCGCAATCGGTTATGCGTTAGTTTGTTTTATCTGTATTTCCATATTTGTCATTGTTATGTGGGGAGTTATAAAAATATGGTTTATTCTAATTCATAGCGGATTCTTGTTTTTCCCCTTTATGCTTTGGGATCGAAAAAAATGGAAGAAAAAATGGTTGACGCCATTTGCTATTGAAGACTTGGAGAAGCAACGCGATCCTGATGCCAAGACTATCAGTGGATTGTTTGCCTTTCTGCGGCGTCATGAGGGGACTATTTTCTCTAATGAAGAAGGCGTCTCAAAATATATGACTTTGGAACAGGTGCGTCAACAAACCATTGGCGGACCGTTCATCCACCGGCAAAATGTGCGCGACATCATGATTGTCGCTCTATTCTTGTTATCTCCGATTGTATTGATCGCTTTCATGAAATATGAACCGGGTATTTATAGCGTCTTAGGCGTCCCGTTTGTCATTATACTGGCCTGCTGCGCCATTTATGCAGCGACAAACGCTATGCGCGAGATGCTCAACGAACGATCCAGCCTAAGGTTGGATTCAATGCGCATCACGCTTATCCCTCTTACTGAGATTACCGATACCAAAGAAAACGTAGCCGCCATGCTTCCCATGATAACCATGAAATGTCTGGTGATATTCTTTGTGTTATGGATGGTAGTGGTAGATTTCTTTCAGCCCTTATCTGTCCTGGTGGTTACGCTGTGCTTTATCGTACAGGCATGGATGGTTTTGAACCTTGCTGCGCGGTTGGGGTTGTTGCTTGGATTTTCTTCCAGTGATGAGTTGGAGGGGCAATTATGGGTATTCTCCAGCCTCTTCGCGTGGCTGGGCGCCCCATACATCTTGCATCTCATGGCGCGTGGATCAAGTAATGTTTTGATCCCCTATATTTCTAGTTTATCCCCGATTTATGCATTGCTTTCTGTTTCATTTCAACCATTGAATATATCTACGATTATGCCATTTGTAGTTGGATTAGCATTGCAATACGTAATATTTATCCTCATAGCGCGTTTCAATCAAAACAAAATGCGTTATGCATGGCAGTAAGATCAGAGCATTGGAGTTTCTGTAAGCTATGATAGGTTTCATACGCGCTTCTTTCAGGATATTCCGCAACCGCCGGGTTATGCTCGGTTCGTTTTTTACATTGATCTTAACTTATGTAACTCATCTCATAATTTATTCCCAGATACCCCGGATTAATAATCCCTCATGCTTTTGGCCTATCCTTATTACGCTGTCTGGCATGTTCTGGCCTGCATTGTGGGGCTGCATCATTGCTGGAACCTCTCCACGGGATGAGATGCGCCAGGGAACGCTTGAATTTCTGCTGGCGACTCCGATTACGCCAAAACGCTTGATTTTTGGCATGACCTTCGCACCGTTTATGATAACTATGGTTCTCTGTTTTGCTTCCATTCCCTCTATACTTATATGCTTGTTTCGGCTGGAGGCGGGCTTTTCATGGATTTCACCAATCTTAACATTCATACTAATGATGCCAGTGATATGGGTTCATTTAATTTTCTCTGTATGGGAAGGTTCCCAATTTAATCAACAAACAGGCTACACATTTTCATTTATGTTTATGGTTTTTGGAAGCGTATATTTCTTTGTTCATGCAATATGGGGAAGCATTAATATACCATTTATCACTTGGGTGCTTTATGTATATGCAGTCGCCAACCTGGTGATTAATTTCATAAAGCGAAAAAATCAGCGCCGTTCGCCATTGAAGACTTGGAAAAACAATGCGATCCCAACGCCAAGACTATCAGCCGGTTTTTTGCGTTTCTGCGGCGTGATGAGGGAACCATTTTCTCTCATGATGACGGTATCTCAAAATATATGACTTTGGAACAGGTTCGCCAGCAAACCATTGGCGGGCCGTTAATCCACCGGCAAACAGTGCGTGATATTATGATTGTCGCTCTATTCTTATTATCTCCTATAGTATTGATTGCCTGTATGAAACACGAACCGGGCATGTATAGCGTGTTGGGTGTTCCATTTGTCATTATTCTGGTTTGTTGCGTAATCTACGCTGCATTAAACGCCATGAGTGAAATGCTTAATGAGCGGAGCAGTTTAAGACTGGATTCAATGCGAATCACGCTTATTCCTCTCTCTGAGATTACCGATACTAAGGAAAGCGTCGCCGCCATGCTTCCCACAATCGCCATAAAATGGATGATGCTTTTCTTTATTATATGGATGATAATCGCTGATTTCTTTCAGCCCCTATCAGTTCTAGTGGTTACGCTTTGCTTCATCGTTCAGGCATGGATGGCTTTACACCTTGCAGCGCGATTGGGTTTATTATTAGGATTTCATTCCAGTGATGAGTTGGAAGGGAATTTATGGGTATTCTCCAGCCTTTTCGTTTGGTTGGGCGCTCCATACATCTTGCATCTCATGATGCGTGAATCAAGTAATGTTCTGATCCCCTACATCGCCAGTATATCCCCTATCCATGCATTGCTATCGATTTCATTTCAGCCATTAGAAATATCTATCCTTTTGCCATTTGTGGTTGGGTTGGCATTGCAATACGTAATATTTATTCTCATAGCGCGTTTCAATCAAAATAAAATGCGTTATGCATGGCGCTGAATCTACTCATCCAAAAAAACCTAAGTAAATTATTGTAATATAAATTGGGGTAGTCCGTTTATATGAAGATTAACAAAACTATATCTTTAACCTATGTAATTTTGAGAACTGATCTAATACTATTATTATGATAAAACGAATATGGAATGCGCGGCCTCATTTATTCAATAATCCAATCATTATGCGTGAACTGGTCAGGAATCTACGCAAAACCAGTTCGTTTATTCAGTTATTTATCTTTATCAGTCTCTCGCTTTATTTTTTCCTGTTGTTTTGGCATATGATTAAGACTGAATCAAATTTATTTCAGTTCACCAGCCAGGGTCGCTTTTTTTTCTTGCGCATGAATATGGTTCAGGCATTTGTGATTCTCTTGATCCTGCCTTTCATCAGCGCAACGCGAATTAATACCGAGCGGGAAAAAGATACCTGGGATCTGTTGATATCGACTCCCTTAAATCTATGCAGCATCCTGTGGGGGAAATTTCTGGCATCCATTCTCTATGTCTGGCTTTTTCTTCTATCTTTGATTCCCATTTACGGTTTATGCATGACCGCTGGTGGAGTCTCGCCGCATGAAATCTATTTCATATTCGGCATGATAACCGAAGCCGCTGTAATTGTTACGCTAATTGGAATTACATGTTCCATTCATTACGAAAAAATATCTACCGCAATATTCTCTACTTTTTTGCTCACCATTGGTTATTTCGTAGTGCTCCCGGCTTTCAGCGGCGCCTGGTATATGGTTTTAGACAGTTTGAAATATAAACCTTTTCCATTGTTTTATGGTTTGCCGATTTTATCGTCGCCATTTGTTCTATCTGTCGTATTTTTTGAAGGTAGTGGAATTCCTTATCCCAAGGAAATCGTAAATCCCTGGTGCGTTCAGCATCCTTACATGTCTCACGCTATTATCACATTCATACTTTTATTGATTATTTCTGCGCGTGCAATCCGGGCGCTGTCTAAAATGAAGAAGCGGCGTAAATTTGATATTACCAGTCTAACCAGAAGAATTTTACGAAAAAAAGAGAGCCGCCGCATAGCTTCTTTGTCTTTTGAGGAAAAACAACTCTACCCCGATCAGCATAATCCTGTCTGTATAAAAGATTTAAGATATATGCATGGAACAGCAAATTTTTGGTTCCATTTTCAACTGCTATTGATTTTTTTCTTTAGTGCAATGCTGATTGGTTTCCATTTTCACCCCTCAGGCGATCCCAAACGATTCTCATTTTTTCTAGAGTGGCGCATGTGGATTCCTTTCGTCATGCTATGGATATCTCCCATATTTATCTTACCTTATGCGGTTGAGACAATCCGCAGAGAATGCGACCGCGACACAATGAGCATTCTTATTACCACAACCCAGACGTCGAAACAGATTGTTATGGGGAAATTCAGGGCTGGATTATCCATGTTCCTATGGCGCTTTTGCGCGGCTTATGGATTACCGCTGTTAGTTTGGTTCTTTACAATATATAGATCAGAATATGGTTCATATAGAATTCTGCATAATTCCGCTGAATACATCTTTGGATCATGCATCTTATTTATTCTGATGGGAGTATTGACTAGCAGCATCGGGCTTTTTTGCTCTTCTTTCGCAAAAACTATTGCCGCTTCATATATTCAAGCCTTGTTTTTATTATATTTATGTTTGTTTGGCTTCGGTTTCTGCTTCTTCTTTTTCGGGCGACCAGCCATACTTATATGGGAATCACTGGCCAATTACATTTCACCGATTTTCTTGTGTTTTCGCTATAACGAGCCATTAAAGCGCGGCGTATCTTCTTCAATCATCGGGTGGGTTTGGTGGAAACTGGTCTTATGCCAATCCCTTTTCCTGTTGGGTTATTCTTGGTTATTCTTCAGTCTTACGGTAAAACGAATGCAGCGATTCTCCAACCAATAGCGCCCACGGGTATAATGCTTGACGAACATCTTCTGGACAGCGACAATAACCCCCAGATAAAAAAACAATTTCATTGATAATCCGGAGTATAAAAATGTATAAAATCGTATTGTTAAGGCATGGGCAGAGCATTTGGAACATGGAAAACCGTTTTACTGGTTGGTATGACGTCGACCTTTCTGAACAAGGCGTCATGGAAGCCAATAAAGCCGGGCAAACTTTGAAAGAAAATGGCTTTCAATTTGATATTGCTTTCACGTCCGTCCTCAAACGCGCCATCCGCACCCTATGGATCACTCTCGACAACCTCGACCAGATGTGGATCGACGTTCATCGCACCTGGCGTCTCAATGAGCGTCATTACGGCGCCCTGCAGGGATTAAACAAAGCTGAAACCGCCGAAAAATACGGCGACGATCAGGTCAAAATCTGGCGCCGCAGCTATGATACCCCGCCTCCTGAACTTGAGAAAACGGACGAACGCTTCCCCGGCAACGATCCAAAATATCAAAACCTTGATCCAAAAGATCAGCCGACTACTGAATGTCTCAAAGACACCATCGAACGCTTCCTGCCTTACTGGTTCGAGACTATCGTGCCGACCATCAAAGAAGGCAAGCGCGTCATTATCGCCGCTCATGGCAACAGTTTGCGCGGTTTGGTCAAACATCTGGATAACCTTAGCGAAGAAGAAGTCTTGGCGCTTAATATCCCGACCGGGCTTCCACTGGTTTACGAACTGGATGAAGACCTGAAGCCTATCAAGCATTACTATCTCGGCGATGAGGAAGAAGTCAAGAAAGCCATGGAAGCAGTCGCTAACCAGGGCAAAGCCAAGAAATAAGCATCTAGAATCAACCATTTCCAGGCGGGGCGTGGTATAAACCGCGTCCCGCTTATTCTTCTCACGAAAAGATATCTTATGACTATCGAATCCGCCGCTATCCACATTCCAAAACGTTCCGTCTCCCGCCAGGCGTTTCCCAATGGAACTACTCTGCTATATGCGCCCAATCCTTTTAATCAGATTGTGGCTATTCGCATCCTAAGCCGATTGGCTTCCCGTCATGAGAACGCGGATAAAGCCGGCATGGCCAATCTCTGCATGCGCATGTTATCGGCTGGTACGGAGAAGCATTCCGAAGAGGAGATTGCGGATAACCTGGAGCGTAATGGGGCCCATTTTAAGGCGGAATCCGGCAAGGATAGTTCTGCAGTCGATCTTCTGACTACAATAGATTTTCTTGAAGAAGATTTGAATACTGTCCTGGAACTGATGGATTGCCCGGTATTTCCTGAAGACAAATTGATCCGTGAACGTGAAATCGTGCGCATGAACATCCTGGAACAGGATGATTCCCGTATGCAATATACCATGCGTATCTTCCGTAAGAATTACTATGGCTCACATTCATACAGCTGGCCCAGCATCGGTTTGGTGGAGACGCTGGATAATATCCAACGGGATGATTTAACCAGTTTTTCGCATCGCGTTTTTGATCCGGCTAATCTGGTGATTTCCGTAGTCGGCGGCGCAGAAAACAGTGATATTCCCAAAATTATCACGGATGTTTTTTCTGCCCGATCAAGCAGAAAAACCGGCGGTATTCCAGAGTTTGATTCACCGTCTTTGCCAATCAAAGAAAATACGGAAATCATTGAACACCGTGATTCCGAAGCGGAATATCTGGTGCTCGGTTATCCCGGCTGCGGCTTACGCGATGAAGAAGCCATTCCATTGAGAATTATTTCAGCCATACTAGGCGGTTCTATGGATTCACGTTTGTTTCGCGAGATCAGGGATAAGCGTGGTTTATGCTACCAGGTCGGCGCTTCCTTCTCTCCCCAGCGTGACCATTCTCCATTTATCGCTTATGCCGTTACATCACCCCAGAACCGCGCAGAACTGGTGAGTTGCACTGAAATGGAAATTGAGAAAATGAAAACTGAATCAGTCAGTGAAGAAGAATTGAACCGAGTGAAAACATACGTATGCGGAACCTATGTCATGTCCCTAGAATCTAATATGGGGCAGTCATCTTGCTACGCTTCTTATGAAATCAATGGTCTAGGATGGGACTTCGCGAATCATTTTCCTGATAAAATTTATGCAGTCACGCCAGAGCAGATTTCTCAAACAGCTCAAAAACTTTTTACCCACCGTCTTCTAACTATCACTGCTCCAAACGGATAAGAAGAGTAAAGAGATATTTCTGAGCAATCCATACCCAGCGCTATCTTTTACGCCTGGTAGACTTGTTATTGGTGGATTCATCCCTGTTTTTTTTAACCAGAAAAGATTGACATTGCTCGCCTGAACTTTGAAATACCACCCATGATGGAAGACTTTTAGTCTTGAAACCCATTGCCCGGCATCCATAGGGACGCTGTTGATCCCATGTGATATAAAAAAATTCGCAACTGCGGCAATGAACCTTAACCGTCTTTTTTTCTTTTGAAATCCTGGATTTTTTCTTTTGTATTAATCTCATTATCTGACCTTAAAGCACTATAGCAATATCCAAAAGCGCCTTAAACTTTAAACTTGAACAAGAACTCAACCATTTTATTATTAGTTTGTATATCCATATTCATACTAACAGCTCATGAATATGGATCGCTATAGTATACATATATTGGAAGCCAATGACATACCGTCGCTTAATATTATATATAGTTCCTATCGGATTTTTATCACTTATTGTATTAGACCTCATCCTTCGTCCGCTTCTTTTCGATGAGGTTATGGCTAAGTCTACTTATTTACAGGATGATTTTAGGCCACTGTTTCAAACGGATGCATACGGCAAAATACGCCCGAACCTTTCCTTGTCGCTTGCTTCAATCGACTCCCAATCTATTGAGATTACGACTAATACATTAGGTATGCGCATGGGCGAGATTCACCTTGAAAAGAATCCCGAGGTAACGCGTATTGCTATAATGGGAGACAGTCTGGCATTTGGTTGGAATCTTCCTGCAGAAAAGACTTTCCCCGCTATGCTGAAATCCTGTTTGATCGGGCAAAAAGATAAGTGTTATGAAATTCTAAATTTCGCAGCGCCAGGATTTACCTCTCTGCATCTGCTAAAACAATATGAAAGTATTGTGCATAACTTTAAACCCGATGTTCTGGTCTTGGCTATAGGTTTTTTCGATTCATTTGAAAGTCGGCTTTCTGAAGAGGAGATATTCACGATTTTTAATGAGAATGGGATGTCTGGAGGATATCAAGGCATTCAAA
The DNA here is from genome assembly GCA_963662285.2 of bacterium. GTDB lineage: Bacteria > Hinthialibacterota > Hinthialibacteria > Hinthialibacterales > Hinthialibacteraceae. The sequence continues at coordinate 1,110,935 of CAXXMV010000001.1, read as the reverse complement.
ATTTATTAGATAAATATAGCAGTTTAGGGCATTGGTTGTCTCAGCGAAAAATTAACCTGATGCATACTATAATCGAGCAACTCATTTCCGAACGGATCAAGGATAACCAATGGCGTGATAAGATATCTACTAACTCCTTCAAATCCTATATCAGCGCCATCCTGGAACATCATATTGCTCAAGGTGGAAAAGCATTACTGCTAAATTCCAACCTGCTCAATTTCAAAATAACGCCAACTATCAAATCGTTGGCTGATCAATACCATATTCCTTGTCTCGATATTCGTTCGTACTTCGAAACTCAGGGCGCCAGAGAAGGACGCAGGAAACAGACTCAACTAAACCTGGCGCGAAGCGGAGTAGATTATTTTAGCGATGATTCTAAAACAACCTATTTAATCCGTATGTATGATTCCAGTCCCCAGGCCTTAAATGGCGGAGTCTCCCTTATAGCTAATTTTCTGCAATCAGATGATAAAACACAAATACTAACTATGTATGATGATGGCTCGCATGGCGATGAACGCGCCCGCGACCGGGTTTGGTCTTATTTAATTAATTTGGATAAACCTGCTGAAATTCAGTTCTCTTTCTTGCTCAATAATGCGGGAAACCAAACGAGTGATGATGGCGGTTACGAACGATTAACCAGTAATCATCAATTTGTTCATTCTTTTAATCCTCCTAAACAAGAAGATTCCCTATACTGGCTTTCTCCTGTATATCAATTAAACCACATTCCCTTTGCATATTTACTGCAATCTGACAACTCACCCTTTCCCAATGAACTTGGTCATAAAATGATTGCCCGGCAGTTGGCTAGAATACTCCAAACAGAAATAAATTGATATTATTCAACATTTGGATTATATGGTGTGTGAAAATTAGCGCTTTGAATTTATTTGCTTTATGCCATAATGTGTTGAATCAATGAGACAATTCCAATACCCTAAAGCATTATGACCAACGAAGAACTTTTAATAATAATTCGCGATCTTGAATCTGACCGTGTAGAGCGGACAACTTCTACCAAAGATTTAGACAAGTTTGCCAAAAATATTTGTTCCTTTTCAAATGATTTCCCCAACCACCTTAAGCCGGGGTATCTACTTATTGGCGTAAAAGATAAAACCTCTGAATTATCTGGATTAGAATTAACCGATAAATTACTAAAAGATCTGGCCTCGATTCGAGATACGGGAAATATACAACCACTCCCTTCAATTACAGTGCAAAAACATTCATTTGTAGATGGCGATGTGGCTGTGGTTGAAACTTCTCCTTCATTATTGCCGCCTGTGCGTTATAAAGGACAGGTATGGATTCGGGTTGGCCCAACATGCCGCATAGCCACAGAATTAGATGAACAAAATCTTTCTGAAAAAAGAATATCTCATGCAGTAACCTTTGACGCCCGGCCTTGCCTGGGGTGCGAAATCGAAGAATTGAGCCGTGAACTTTTTTTGATTACATATCTTCCTAACGCCGTTTCGCATGACATCATTGAACAGAATAATCGTAATTGGATCAATCAACTTAATTCTCTTAGATTCTATGATTTAAAACATTCATGTCCCACCAACGCAGGGATTTTGTTGTTTGCTGAAGATCCTTTACGTTGGCTTCCTGGAGCATATATTCAATTTGTACGCTTCAATGGCGAATCAATTACCGATGAGGTTATTGATGAAAAACAATTCAGTGGTGATTTACTAAATGTTCTGAAAAATATTGCTCAATTTATCCTATTACAGATTCAACAGCATCCAGAATTTGAGAATATCCTTAAAGAACGAGCTGTTCTCAGCTACCCTGAACGCGCTATCCGCGAGTTGCTTATGAATGCCGTCATGCACCGGAATTATGAAGGCTCCACTAGTCCTATAAGATTGAACTGGTTCTCAAACCGTATTGAAATCCATAGTCCGGGAGGGCTCTTTGGCGAAGTTACGCCGGATAATTATATGCGTCAAACATCCTATCGAAATCCGGTTGTTGCTGAAGCAATGAAAGAACTGGGATATGTAAATAGATTCGGGATTGGCATTCAACAGGCTCAAAAATCACTCAAGGAGAACAATAATCCTCCGGCGGAATTCGAATTCGAGCAGAATTATGTACTGGTTACTATATGGAAACAATCATGAAAACCATTGCTTTTTTCAATAACAAAGGCGGAGTGGGAAAGACATCGCTGGTTTATCATTTGGCATGGATGTATGCGGAAATGGGTCAAAGAGTCATCGCCGCAGACCTCGATCCGCAATCCAACCTAACTTCCATGTGCTTAAGCGAGAACCGCCTGGAAGAGTTATGGCCTGACGAACATCACCCTTATACTATCAAAGGCATGATCGACCCGATTCTACGCGGGCTTGGTGATGTTAGCAACGATATCCATATCGAGCAGGTTGATATAAACTTTGGCCTTATAACTGGCGACCTGGGATTATCAAAGTTCGAGGATAAACTGAGCGAACAATGGCCTAAATGCAGCGATGGTGATGAAAGCGCGTTTCGCGTTCTATCTGCTTTTTATCGTATTTTGCACAACGCAGCGCAGGATTTCGAAACGGATTTAGTATTGATTGATGTCGGGCCAAATCTTGGCGCTATCAATCGGTCTGCCATTATCGCAGCAGACTATATAGTTATCCCACTGGCGCCTGACCTTTATTCCATTCAAGGACTACAAAATCTTGGACCTACTATCCAGAATTGGCGGAAACAATGGAAAGAACGTATTCTAAAGAATCCTGAAGATAGTTTAATTTTGCCTAAAGGCAACATCGAACCAGTTGGATACATTGTTCTGCAACACGCCATTCATCAAAATAAACCAGTAAAAGCTTATGAAAAGTGGATCAGAAGAATACCAGCGCAATATAGGAATCATGTTTTAGATGAACCAGAAAAAAGTACAATTTCTGTAGAAGAAGATAATCATTGCCTGGCTATGATAAAACATTATAGAAGTCTGATGCCTATGGCTATGGAAGTGAAAAAGCCCCTATTTCATCTGAAACCTGCTGATGGGGCTATCGGTTCACATATGCAAGCTGTTCATCAATGCTATAGCGATTTTGAAATCCTGGCAAATAAAATCCGGGAACGCTGTTTTTCTGGTCTCTCATTATCTACTCAATAAATCTTTTCTGTCATAATATCATCCAAAAATCATCAGGATTACTGGCATCCCGCCGTCCTCCTCTAGGGCAAAAGGCATCTTTCCAGTATCCTTTTTTCGTTACGTCATATTCTTCAGGAGACTACAATGGGAAATACTTTTGGCCGGATATTCCGGATCACGACGTGGGGTGAGTCGCATGGCGGCGCGGTTGGCGTAATTGTCGATGGCTGCCCATCCAGAATCCCGATCAGCGAGAAGGAGATTCAGCGCGAGTTGGACCGGCGTCGTCCCGGACAAAGCAAAATCACCTCCCAGCGCAGCGAAACTGATTCGGTTCAAATCCTTTCTGGGGTATTTGAAGGCCAAACTCAGGGTACTCCTATATCAATGATGGTATGGAATAAAGACGCCCGTTCTCAGGATTACTCTGAGATTCAAGACGCTTATCGCCCGTCGCACGCTGATTATACTTATGACCAGAAATACGGCTTCAGAGATTTTCGCGGCGGAGGCCGTAGCAGCGCCCGTGAAACCATTGGCCGGGTGGCTGCAGGCGCTCTGGCTAAAAAAATATTAAAGCAACAGTGCGGCGTGGAAATCGTGGCTTATGTATCCCAGGTTCATCACCTCAAGGCGCAGATTGATCCTAAGAAAGTCCGTGCATCTCAGGTTGAGCAGAATCCGGTTCGTTGCCCGGATAAAAAAGTCGCTGAAGAGATGTTTAATTATATTGATCAAATCAGGCATGACGGCGACTCGGTTGGCGGCATCATTGAATGCATTATACGAAAAGTTCCCACAGGTTTGGGAATCCCTGTGTTTGACCGCTTGGAAGCCGATCTGGCCAAAGGCATGCTCTCTATCCCCGCATCCAAAGGCTTCGAGATTGGCAGCGGTTTTTCATGTGTTAATATGAAAGGCTCTGAGCACAACGACGAATTTTATAATTCTCGTGGGACAATACGCACGCGCAGCAATAATTCCGGGGGAGTGCAAGGAGGCATCAGCAATGGAGAAGACATTTTCTTCCGCGTCGCCTTCAAACCGACAGCTACAATTTTGCAACCGCAGAAAACCGTCTCTTCTGAAGGGAAGGCAACTATCCTCAAGCCCCGTGGCAGACATGATCCCTGCGTCTTGCCGCGCGCTGTTCCCATTGTTGAAGCCATGGCCGGTTTGGTGTTGGTTGACCATTACCTGATTCAGCAAGCCCAACAGTTAGATTAGGCGCCTATTGTTTTTCGCGGGTAATGTTTATGCAGGGAGGGATGGCGAATAGCGCTTGATAGATTTCTGGATTGATATAACTCAGATTATCGATCCCCCGTTGTTTCAAGCGCTGATCCACAATCTCAGGTTTTATTAAACCACTGTCGCTCTTGAAACAGACCAGGTAGCATAGCAACGCCCCATAGCAGGGCACGAAATTCATATAGGGGTGCACCGACTTGAAAATATCATCCAGGTGTTCAATTACTGTTTCTCGATAACCGCCCTCTGCAAACGGCGACCCAACATGAAGCGTCAGGCATCCATCTTTCGCTAAAACTGCATGTATGGCGTTAAAAAAATCCTGTGAAAAAAGCGTCTCCGACACTGCCGCCGGATCGGTGGTATCAATGATGATCACATCATATTCAGCATCCGTTTTCGCTATAAATTGCTCAGCATCCTGGATATTAACGTCTACTCTGGGATCATCAAAAGCGCCTTGATGTACGCTGAATAGTTCTTTTTTTGATAGTTCAACCACATCCTTGTCGATATCGACAATGGTGCATGATTCAACCGATGAGTGTTTGATAACCTGCTTGGCCGCTCCTCCATCCCCGCCTCCACAGATCAAAACATGTTGAGGATTCTGGTGCGACAGCATGGCCACATGAACCAATGGCTCGTGGTAATAGAAATCATCTGACTCACTGATTTGCACAACTCCATCCAAAACCAGCGCCCGTCCATAGGGCTTGGTCTCGGCGATCAGAATGTTCTGGAAGGCGCTTTTGCGGGAGGCAATTATTTTTTCTATTTCAATATGATAGCCCTGCGCTGGCAGGGCGTTATCGGCGATGCGTGGAATCATGGGCAGGACTTCATGGATGGTTTTTTTTGCTTGAAAAATGGCTGCGATCAGGTCGCCCAGCGCCAATGTCCTGGCGCGGTTTGGCCTCTTGAAATCGCACACGCTGATATCCACGATGGCGATGCGGTTATTTTCCGGCCAGGTGTGGATAATCACATGCGATTCCGCCAGAATGAAAGCCGACGTGTAGCCTCCGCCTTCAAACTTATGTCCGGTATTCACCAGATGTTGAAAACCAACCTCTTGAATGGCTGTTTCGATCAGGCTTTGAACCGTGCTATGTTCCAGAAGATAAGCATCATCACACTGACACTCTTCCAGAAGAAGCCTCAGATTGGTCCCACCGGGCAACGCATTGCTGTCAATCATATCAATTATTCCTGTTACGTCTGAACTTAAAGCATAAGTAAAGCGAATATGTATTCTATTGGGAAATACAGGAAACTGAAGAAGGCATTTTTTAATTCCATCAATTACTATTTGCCGCGTAAATTGGATATCCCCCTACCTCATCAGGAGAATTGATGATTGATCCGGTTTTATTGATTACATCTTGTACTATCCTGTTATCAACTACATCACGGACAGGTAGTATGGCGCCGGATTCAGCAAGGACTTTTTGGTAAGATTCCCCGGCTTGCATGGTCGTTATGATTGGCGTATCGAATTTACGTTGAGAACGGTATTTATTATGGGCGATCCCGTCATCGCCGTATCCGTAACCTACAGAATTCCAATCATCATCACTTTCATCTTCTCTATGAGGTCCGATATTACCTTCGGCGTAGATTTGGGGGATGCCTTTATCAGGGTTTATCATGATTTCAAAAGGGCCTTTTTGGGTGGATGGCCCTGGAATAAAGTAGTTGCCTATAAAATTCAAGAAAGAGTTTGAAGAATAATCCACAATTTCTGCAGGCAACACTCCCCAGTTATAAACCACATTATTAATGAAATCGTGAGTTCCGCCTTCTATGATGAGGGGGTTCCTGAAATCGTTGTGCGCCAGAAGATTATGATGCATTGAAACATTGTAGGAACTGTCTCCTATAAGTAATCCGGCGCTATGGGTTATTTTTCTATGCCTGCTTACATTGAGCGCTTCACTAATAATAGACCATGAGATAGTAATATCGTGCGCCCCATACCACGTACTAATGGTTTCATCCTCACCCCAACTGGTGGATATGTGATCTAGCACTATGTTATATGCTCCATCGATATCTCCATGTTCACCCAGGATTGAAATTGCGTCGTTGTCGTCGGCGTTAATTTTTCCCATATTTCCAGGCCGCACTCTTATATGTTGGATCAGTACGTCATGAGATGCAACCACAATTCCCGCGTTCTTTATGCAGACGCCATTTCCCGGGGCTGTTTGGCCTGATATGGTAACGAAGGGATGGTTTATGAAGAGTTGGTTATCAAGTTCAATAATTCCGCTGACGGCAAAAACAATTGTGCGCGAAAAAGGCGATTCAAGCGCTTCGCGCAATGTTCCCGGCCCATTATCCTTCAGTGATGTTACTGAAATTACCTTTCCCCCTCTTCCTGCGGGAGTTTTCGTTCCGAATCCTTCCGCGCCCGGAAAAACTGGTATTCCATATTGGGGGATATAGACCCGTGGAGAATCAGGATTCTTTGGTGTTTCCGGTTCAAGCATATTAAGCGTCAAGGGGATTCCAATGAAAACAACAAACGCAGTAAACAGAATAATTCCTGAAGATATTAATATACAACCCTGAATGAATTTACCTTCACTTTTTTTTATTTTTAATCCCTGCATGACTGCTAATATGGGAGTCAATACCATTATTCCAAAAACCGTGAGTGGGCCGGGAAACTTCATCAGGTATTTGTCGAAAATATTTAGTATGCGAAACTGAAACAGAAGAATAGTGATCCATAAGATAATTGTAATGATGAGAAATATTGTGACGACTTTGGCTATTTGCTTTGATTCCATTATTTTAATTCACGCGATTAGTTCAGATATTTTCATAGAATTTCGTATTTAGGTTATATCATATCATGCTTTCCTATGTCTACTGAAAAACATGATGTCCTGGGAAAAATGCTTGACATGATGCGAGCGGAAATTATATGATTACGGATAATCGAAATACATACGATTGGAGAATATAATCATGAAACGCCGCGATTTTTCTAAAGGCCTGCTCGCTTTGGGGATCGGAACGCAGGCTGGTTGCACAACAAGCCAAACCTCCAAATCCACCCAAATTGAAGGCAATTTATATATTGAACCCTCTAAATCCATTCCTGTTCATCATGTTGATGTTGTTGTGGCCGGCGGCGGCACGGCTGGCGTGGTCGCTGCTCTTTCCGCAGCCCGTCAGGGCGTCAATGTTATGCTGATCGAAAAGAAAGGCTATACCGGAGGAACCATAACCGAAGGTGGGACGGCGCTGCACAGTTTTTATAACCTGTGGAAGCCATTCGGTGTGGAAAAACGCCAGGTAGTTCGCGGCATCCCTCAGGAAATCATTAACCGGATGCTCACCGTTGGAGGCTGCACCGGGCATGGCGACCAGGTCGAGCGGGTTGGATATGATTGCGTCTGCACCGCGATTGACACCGAACTCTATAAACTTATTACTCATACCATGCTGGAGGAAGCTGGCGTGCATGTTGCGGTTAATACGATGTTGGTTGGCGCCATTATGGATGGATCACGGGTTAAAGGCGTTATTACCGAAAGCCTGTCTGGACGCGAAGCGGTGTATGCCAAATCGTTTATTGATTGTACAGCCTATGGCGACCTGTCAGCCCATGCTGGCGCCAAATACACCGAACCCAACGATTATGCAGTATGTAACAGTTTTGGCGTTGGCAATGTTAATATTGACAAGTATTACGAATTCCTTAAATCGCGTGATGCTATCACTGAACTGGCCTATGGGATCCGCAACGGCAAGGATGACCAGATCATACGCCTGAACGGCAGCCGGGTAAAACTACCTGATGAATTTGCTGAGGAAGCCGGAAAGATTGGTATGTCCATGACCACTACTACGGTTCATGACAATTACTTAATGTTTATCAAGATGAATACCAAAATGGCTAAGAGCCCGACTGATCGCGACGAAACCGCCAAGACTGAACTCAAACTGCGCCAGAATCAGTATCGCGCCTTGCAACTATTCCGCAAATTCGTCCCCGGTTGCGAAAACGCCTTCATTGCGCGTACTGCTCCATCTCTGAATATCCGCCGGGCGCGCTGCATTGCTTGCGATTACGACATCACCCATGAGGATGTTATCGAAGCGCGTCATTTCAATGACGAAATCATGGTTTATGGTTTTCACGATATGGCGCCCCGCCTGCAAGTCAAAAACGGCGCCACTTACGGCGTCCCCTATCGCGCCCTGTGCGTAGCGGGTATTGAAAACCTGCTGGCTTCAGGGATGTTGATCACTTCCGACCATCGCGCCCATATGTCAACCCGGAACACGGTATGCTCTATGGGACAGGGCCAGGCCTCCGGCGCCACCGCCGCCCTCTGCGCAAAAAAACAATGCGGAATCCGCGACCTGAAATACTCAGAATTAAGAGATGTATTAGTAAGGGATGGAGTCTATTTTGAGGCGTGATTATAGATTAAGAAACTTATCTGAGTTATATCAAAAACCTTACGGCGCCTTGGAGCAATAACCAATTGGCGCCAACCGGAAGCAGGATCATGAAAAAAGATGCTTTCACGTTGATTGAACTACTCATTGTGGTCGCCATTATTGGCATCCTGGCGGCCATCGCGGTTCCGAACTTCATGAACGCGCGAATCCGGGCGCTGTCCGCCAAATCTTTTGCTGATATCAGAATGCTTTTTGAACTCAATATCACTCGCAAAGTGGATACTAATCTGTGGATGCCGGATGGGAACGATCAGGGCTGGGTAAATCACAACGGGGTCAGTTCTCCGGATGATGTGTGCGCTTTGGATCATTTCGGGCCGCGGTGGGGTAAAACCTGCGCCCAGGCTGGACTTGATCCATGCTACGATCCCTATCATGATGGACGCGTCCTGTCTCAATTGACCACGCCGGTTTCCTACATGAGCAGCATCCCGGTCGACCCTTTCCTCAATGGGCTTTTCGTGGCCTATGGAACCAGCGGCTGCCCCAACAATTCGGGCTATTACTGGGTATTCATGGCTGGCGGTCCGGACCGCGATAACTACGACATCGCCTGGTCGACGGCCAGTTCATCCATCCCCTACGCGCCGTCAAACGGCCTGGTTTCCAATGGAGATATTTGGAAGTCGTACCGCCTCAAAGACAACACCGGGACTTATGACTGGAAGATCGCTTTCGGGCAATACCCTGATTCATTTTTTTAAGCCAAGCGATGCCATTTCGATTTTCCGTATGGCTTCACTGTCATATATCTTCTATTCACAATCCGGGCATTCATGGAATTCTAAATCGGGGACGATATAGGATGCGCCGTGATATTGGCCTTCCCAATCCCGGCGAAGCGGTTTGATCTTATTACTGCCGCATGATGGACAACGTTTAATTGAGAACATAAATTTTCTCTTCTTTAGGCTCATGCGATATAATCTTAGAGAATGGCCAAAAGATTAGTTTTTTGTCTAATAGGCTAATTTTCAAGAAATAACATTATTTTCTTTCAGTATTCTTTCAATATTATCCATAAGAGAATAAAGAAATATAGCTGCATCTATACGGTCTTCAATTTCAGTATTGTAAAACTGTATCTTATCTGGGTGAAAATCTCCACCAAAAGAAATCTCTTGTTCCTTACTAGAAATAAAATGATAATAAATTGATAATGCTGATGCATGACTATATTGATTATGGAAATTATATATTTCTTTTAATACTATTCCTACTTGATCACTCAATCCAAGTAGTTTAACATTCTTTTTTCTTCCAATAAAATCGATAGATTTATAAAGAGGATAAAATTTGGGATTTTTTTCAAATTCTGTAAACGTATTGATCTTTGGATGTGAACACATTAACGACATAGATACTGTTTCACAAAATTGGCGCATTAAATGTCCCGATGATATTATATGGCCTGATATGATTAAATGGAATGAGTTTAATAAGTGGTTAATTGAAAGATATAAAAAACAATTTACCCACCAGAATCTATCCATTCTATTATTTGCATCATTATGTTTTTCGATTAATTTTTCCCATCGGATAAAATCGATATAAATCCTGTCAATAAATTCATGGATACGTCTGTCAAAGAATTTTGAAAACTCATGTAGAGTTTCATTTTTTGAATTAAAAACTTTTTCTTAAAAAAAATCTCTATCACAATCTTTAATATCGACCATTAAAAATCTCCTTGAATAGTATCACAACAAAAACTCCAGCAACACAGTAGCCGCCAGTTTGCCTTGGCCTCCTACTTCCAGCGGGGGGCCTACGCAGGAGGGGCAGCCGGTTTTGCAGTGGCAGTTGCGGATCAGTTCTTCTGCGGCCTGGAAGAGTTTGAGGTCGATGTCGTAGATGCGGCGGGCGATGCCGATGCCGCCCGGGTAGGCGTCGTAGAGGTATATGGTGGGCAGTCCGGAGAAGGGCGAGCGCACCATCGGCGCTGAGCAGACGTCGCGGGGATCGCATAACACGAATACCGGGACTACATTGCATAGCGCGGTGGCCAGGGCGCGCAGGCCTCCGCCGATATCAATCTGCTGTTCGCTGATTTTGAGCGCCAGTTCTTCGGATAGTTCAACCCAGTATGACTCGGTCTGCTTGTCCAACTGGGGCAGGTGGATATTGCCGAATCCCACATTTTCATGGGTCTCGAAACGGATTTTCTTATACTTGGGAACAATGGTGCTGACCGCCACCTCGCCGAAATGGCGCGTGGCGCAGGCGTCGGGGTCAGGGCGCCGCTCAGACGGGATGCGCTGGTTGACGTCGGTGGTGATAACCTTGATGTCGCTCTCTTCCACCGCGTCAGTGTAATAATCAACCTCCACCTCGCGCGCATAAGCGGTGCGTCCATCCCAATCCAGTTTATCAATGACGAACTGCTTGCTCTGATGCAGGTAGATGGCCTGTTCGTGGATCAGCATTGACGCGCTGTGCAGGTCAACCTCGCCTAGCACAGTGTTTTGTTCGGTGGTGTTGATAATGACGAAATTCTCCGATGACGCGGAGCGCAGCGAAATCTCTTCCGCAGGATAAGCGGCGCTGGACCAGAACCATTTATCTCCGGCATGACGCAAGACTTTTTCTTCTTCGAGATATTGTAGAAAATCGCCGATTTCAACTTGACCAAAGGGTTCTTCATCTTCGAAGGGCAATTCAAAAGCGCCGCATTTCAAATGGCTGGCCATGATGGCCAGGTTATCGGGATTAACCAGTCCGCTTTCGGGAGTCGTCCCGAAGAAATAGCGGGGATGTTGAATGATAAACTGATCCAATGGCGCCGAACTGGCCACCAGCACCACCACTGAGGTCTCCTGCTGCCGCCCGGCGCGCCCCCCTTGTTGCCAGGTAGAGGCGATAGTCCCCGGATAACCCGCCAATACGGCGGCTTTGAGTTGACCTATGTCGATGCCCAGTTCCAGGGCGTTGGTGCTGACTACCCCCAGGTAGCGTCCTGAACGGGTTCCCTCTTCGATGTCGCGCCGTTCGTTGGGCAGGTAGCCGCCGCGATAGCCGCGGATGCGGTTGGGGTCTTTTTTATTGCGCTCCATAGCCCTTTTCAGGTATGTGGTGAGAATCTCCACCCGCAGTCGGCTGCGACCGAACACGATGGTCTGCACTTCGCTGAGCAGAAAATCGGTCGCGATGCGGCTGGCTTCGTTGATGACCGATTTACGGATGCCCAACTCTTCATTGATTACCGGAGGATTATAAAAAATAAAATGCTTCTCGCCGCGCGGGGCGCCATTGTCGTCGATTAGGTTGAATGGAGCGCCGAAAAGTTTTTCAGAGAGTTCTTCTGGATTAGCGATAGTGGCTGAGCAGCAGATAAATTTGGGCTTCGATCCATAGAACTTGCAAATGCGTTGTAAGCGCCGCATAAGATTAGCCAGGTGGCTGCCGAACACTCCCCGGTAATGATGCACCTCATCAACCACGATATATTCCAGATTTTCGAACAGACGAATCCACAGAGTATGATGGGGCAGGATTCCGGTATGCAACATATCTGGATTGGTCACCACGATATGCCCGGAATTGCGGATGGCGCGTCGTGCGCTTTGCGGCGTGTCGCCGTCGAAGGTGTGAATCTTGAGGTCATGCTTCAGTTCTCCCGCCAACTCACGCGCTTCCAGAACCTGATCTTGAGACAGGGCTTTGGTTGGAAAGAGATACAACGCACGGGCGTCCTGATTGACGCAGGTAAGATGATGCAGCACCGGTAGGTTGTAGCACATAGTTTTGCCCGATGCAGTCGGAGTAACCACGATGACATTATCGCCATCCAGGACGCAGTGCACCGCTTGAGCCTGATGGGTATAAAGCCGTTCAATACCGCGCCGTTGCAGTGCATTGATGATGTCGGGAGAAAAATTCTCCGGCCACTCGCCATAACAAGGCGGTTCGGGTGGCAGAGTATGCCAAAAAGTGATATTCCCGCGGAAACGGGAATCTTTGCGAAATGATTCCAGAACTGATTCAACGCGATCCATCTCAACCCAGCCTATTATATAAAGGTGTACTAATGTTCAGTATAATTTACGGCTATTTCGTTGGTATGTCAAGCGAGGGATTACCCGCTTATGTTTAAGGCTTAGCGCCTAGTATTTGAAGCAGATCCGCCTGGTCAACGCGCCCGTTTTGATCCCGGTCTGCGGCGTTTGATTGTTCTCCCCATAGAAACGAGAAGATAAAGGCGTCATTATGATCCCATTCGCCATTATTATCGAAATCCCACTGGAAGGGCGCCGCATTTATAGCGCGAATTGAATGAATAATCTCATAAGTCCTGGCATTTTCAACCCACCAGAATCCATGAGTTTTAATTTCATCAACCTCGATTACTTTATTTGGATCAGCCAGGTCAATATCCATGCTGGTAACGCCATAAAGGTCGGTAACTGATTTTATCATTGCCTTTGAATACCGGACGACGGATGGTTCTTCCTGTGATTGATCTTCGGTCAGGCTATAACATAAGTTATATTGCCCCGATGATGATAATGGCAGACTGTATGTTGCCGAGCCGATAAGAGAATTCGCCTTGATGCGCATCCACCCGTTAACCTTACCTACGGTTTCTTCTTTCAGTTTTTCGAGGACTTGGTCTCTATAGGTGGATATAATGCCGGGTCTCGCTCCATCAATGCGGGAGACGCCATTTAAGATAACAACGGGAAGCCGGTCGACTTGCAGTCCATAATGAATCGCACGAACTGCGCTGTCAAAATTCCATAATTTATCATTTATCCCGACGTGATAAATCAATAGATGAAACTCATAGTCTGTGAATTCGCCGCTAAGTTGAACAATCTCTTTCATGGCCGTCTGGCAATCGTCGCATTGGCTATCGGAGACGAATAGTTCGACCATGACCGGTCTGGTTTCCGCCGGTAAACAAAACCAGACTAATGAAAACAGAAGAATAATTTTTTTGAATCTACCCTCAACATTCATAAGATACCAATAGATATGTTATTATTTTCAGTATGATGCCAGATGTAGTCAACATCATATCAGTGTTATTAGTATATGAAAGTTTATGTATAGACTAATAACTATAACATAGTAATTTCTCGTGAATATCATACAACATGATTGATTCAAAGTCGATTTGAAAAATGCACAAAAAAAGCCGCGTAGAAAATACGCGGCTTTTTCGTAATTTAATTATTACAATCTAAAGATCAACTATAAGGATCGTTGTCTTTCTTCTCTTCGTCATCATCCATCGAGTAGGAAGAGCCAAAAGAATCATCACTTTTTTCTTCGCTAAAGTTTATAGAAGATGTAGTCGACGTTGATGAAAGGGAACGACGTGGCGAGCGATTTGCAAAAGATTTCAATAGCAATCGCAAGAGGAACAATATCAAGATCGCAAACACTGCCACAACCGAGTAGAAAACATAAGGATTGGTGCGAACATGGATGCGAAGATCAACTTCAGCCGGTGAAGGATCAGCGTTGCCTGCAACATCAATCGCGCTGATTTTGACAACATATCCCCAGGAATAGAATGACAATGGCTTGGGAACCGACCATGAAGAACTGGCATCTTCCAAAACATTCCATGATCCATCGCCAATCTGATATTTTAATTTGCTTGGGGGCGCGGTAGTACTTCCATCGGCCAAAGCAGAGTCATTTAATCCAAGCGATAGACGCGGAAAAAGCCCGGAATATTCTTTAGTAAATGAGGCGGTTGTTTCGGGAGGAGTCCGGTCAATTAACCACTGGTAATTCTCTTTCTGAGTTTCGTCGCCGGATGCGTCGCGTCCCCAGATTTCTATGCGATGCTGGCCTTCCTTAAGGTCTTTTAATTCAAGCGTCTGCTTGTCGCCCAGTTCGTTTACATCACCTCTATTCAAGCGATAGAAATAACTTAGTTTAACTGGCTGGCCTTTGTCATCTGTGGATTTCCAACTCAATACGCTTGATTCCGCGTTTGAAGTCAGAGGTGGTTTGGTTTCAAGAATCAATTCTAATCCTACCTGTACAGTCACCATGCATTGAGCCGGAGTAGGATCTATATTACCGCGCGAATCACGCATCCGTAGTTTTAGAACATGCTGGCCATTGGAAAGACTGTTGAAAATGTGGCTTGCGCCTTTTCTGAATTCAGACCAGGGACCATCATCGGTTTGCGCGGAATAATCCAAATTATTGATATCGTCAGTGTTATCATCACCAGTAAACTTAACTTCAACCGAACGATTGTTGACAACCATGCTTGCTGGCGGCGCTTGAGTGATGCGGGTTTCCGGCGCAGATTTGAAGGTATTAAATTTAAATTCCGCAGGTTTCTCCTGGATATTGCCAGCCACGTCTTCCGCTCTAACCATAAAAACATAATCACCATCTGATGGAGTATCGATGGTTGCTCTGGTTTCCGCTTGGGGAGAAGACCATGTTTTTCCATTATCGCTGCTATATGCGAAAACCAGACGATTCGTATCGGAAATATTATCGTTGCCTTCCCAGAAGAAAGTAGCGCTTCTTTGTTTAATTTCCGGATCATCCGGGCTGGTTATTTTCGATGTTGGAGAGACATCATCGGTGCGTATATAGGTTATCCAGCTATTTTCTTCCTCCCCTGCTTCCCAGGCAATATGGAAATCGCCGTCGCTAAAAGTTATTCGTGGGGCGTAACGCACGTATTGGTCAGGGGAAAGGGGAATGTTTTTATTTAAATCATTGCTGGAAACAAAATTAACCGCAATTAACTTGCCATAGGTGCGGCCAATCCAGGCGGCATTCATTTTACCATTAACAACCTCAATATCCGTCATTTTGCGAGGATCAAAGAAAGATTGATTTTGGAATTCCTTCTTCCATTTTTGACCGCCATCGGTTGAAGAATAACTGCGGATTTCGGTGTTCTGGTTAGCTGTGATGTGCAGAGAGCCTGCGATAGGACCATAAATCGTAAAGATGTAGGGCAATGATTCTCCGCGAAGTACATCCACTTTGCTTGGTGGAGAAAAAAGTTCAGATGTAAAGTTAAATGTACGAACGTATATCGTTGATCGAAACCGGCTCATCTTATCTTCCAGTGATCCATCATTGATTTTCATATTGATCACTTCAGAAACCGTTTCGGGAGTGAAATCAGGTCGTGCTATAGTCGAAATACTGCCCAATGTTTGCGGCAATGGGGTTTCCAACCAGAGTAGTTGAGCGTTATCTCCATTCATCAAGAATTGAGGCGAGAAAGTGGATTCTTGCGTATGAGTAATTCTTTTGGGTTCGGAGAATGTTACGGCGCCATCCGTACTTTGGGCGGAAAAGAGTTGAAAAGCTGAGAAGCCTTCAACATCAACCAGCGCAGGCCAAACCACAATGATTTTGCCTTTGAGTACTGCTATAGTTGGGGTATTGGTTACTGGCATCGAGGTATCAATTACGATTGGATCACTCCACGTTTTCCCACGATCAGCAGACTTGACCAACTTGATGCTACCCTGCCTATAGACAATATATACATCGTCGCCATCTGCAATAACAGAAGGCATCGTGACGCGGGTATCTACGGTCGATGCATGAGCAAGAGACTTTTGTTCGCACCAACCACGAGCTTGCGCAGACGCATCATTCGCCAATGATCCCATTAGACACAAAAAAGTTAGAGATAATAAACTTGTGAAGAAAATATTTCGGTAATTCATTCATTTGACTCCATCTTGAATAATCAAAAAATTTATATTTCCCTGCTATTCTCAGACTAGAGCGGTTCTTAAAAAATATATTCGTTTATTATTGCATTTGATCTAAGAAAAAGCCAATCATTTCAGGTTTTTTCTAAACGCTAATAATAACGCTATTATGCAAACCTCTCTATTTTACCTATACAGTCCATGATACTTGGTGATGGACATATTGGGTATGGGGATAAAACATTGTTTCGGACAGTAGAATAGTACAAAAATAGAAGTTCGTCACCTGTAGGATTAATCTGGCCATAGTGGTTCCAAAAGTATATTGGAATTTATTTATCTGGATTTGTTTAAAAAACATCATAAAGCATCATTTAAACACAGAATAAATAAACTATATTTTATATCTCTAGGATTGGCATAGATCAATCACCAAACGTTCTATAAGGATTCGCTTATGCGACGGCGAAGGAATATAGACGCCTCCCTTCATTTCATCATCAGCTCTGCGAAGCCGGTTTATTGCGCTGCGCAGGGCGTCAATAGTAAATCCCTTGGTCTGATTCTGGGTTTTGGTTAGTCCATATCCATGTTTCCCTGTTCGTTTACTTAGATCTGCAGACGAAACTTTTTCTCTCATCAATGTCTTGCAATGGTACAATGCCCGGAACGCGCCAATCAAAAGCCTGGTTATATCAACCTCATTTTCTCCCTGTTCCAGCAATCGATCAAGCGATTGAAGCGCTTGTTGTACATCTTTGTCACCCACTGCATTGGTTATAGCCCAGATAGTCTCTTCTTCTTCGGTCTGCACCAGTTTACGGCACAATTCGAGCGATATAGTTCCTTCTTTTCCCGCCCATAAAATTAATTTATTCAATTCCCTAAGAGCTGTATCAATATTCTCGCCGCAGCTTTTCATATAAAATTTAATAGCATTATCAGGGAAAGAGACATCGCGTTCTGCGCAACGCTCCAAGACTATTTTCCGAATTTGACCTTGGGTTGTCTTGGGAAGGGTGCGGGTATAAGTTGTTCCGATTGCTTTGAATAGAGGCTTGGATATATCTTTTTCTGAAGGGGCGAAAAAAATAAAGGGCGTGTCGCCACGGGGTTTGGAGGCGTATTCTACCAGAGAGGCTAAATCTGTTTTAGGCGTCTTTTCTACTCTATCTAAAACAACAATCTGATTTGGATTAAAAAGAGAGTATGATACTACCTCTTCAATAGCGCTGGAAACATCTCCCGCAGAGGCGTCAAACCGCATAATTTCGGCTTCTTCATCACCGTAGCGGCGCTTTTTTATCTCTTTTAGAGCCACATCTCTCTGAAACGAGTCGCCGCCCAGCAGCAATCTGATATTGGTTGAAGGCGCAGCCATCTTGCGATTACCACCCTTCAATCAATGCGCTTAGCACCTGTTCGGCCAAATTGTCCGTCACATCCTGAGCACGGGCTACTGAGGGTTCATTGCTGAGCATATAGGTTCCCGTCGCGGTGAAGGGGCGTTTTTCGATCAAATATTCACCCGATGACTCATCCAGCACGCTTATCTCTACAACTACGCCAAGGGTATATCCGATAGCGCGATCCAGGTCGGTGTATCCTATGGGAGAGACGTCAGCAGACTTGATAACGCCTTCCATTTGCAGATCCGCCATCGATCCGGGAGATACGCGCAATCGTCCATCGCGTTGAAATGAGGCTATGATCGAACGGGTCATCCGCTCTTCGAGCGAGTACTGCTGGGTTTCATTCTTCAAAACCGCTATGTGTATGGAGCGATGGTGTTCTTTCAAAATTGATGGTGAATGCGCTCCGCAAGAGGCTAGCAATAATGTAATGCAGCCTAGCAGGAAAAATGTTTGGCACTGAGATTTTTTCATTCAATTTCGTCCTGAAAATTAGTGGAGTGGAGTATAAAAACGGGCGGCCTTCCAGCCATGCTCATGATTTATCAAACCACTCATAATCTGTCATTCTATACATCCCTGCATAATATTTTAGCGGTGTATAACGTTTTTAAAATTCCCCGGTCATTTCCACTTGCCAGTTTTTATCAAACAAGCCGCCCCATACAGGCTTTCCATCTGAATTAAAAACAGCAAAGTCTCCAATTGTATCAAACTCAAGCGTACGTTGATTCAAGGCAAATTCACGCAAACATTTCATACTTTGCGCTGATGTCGCTGTACAGACCAGCAGGTAGCGGGATGGATTTTGTGGATTAGGACATAGAAATACGATGGCCTGATCCGGCTCAACTACCCGGTCTCCGATTTTAATTAATCCCTCATTCAACTTAATTGGCAGTTTATCAGCATGATCCCTCAAGAATACAGAACCTTCAATTGTAGAAAACAGAAAAAGGTGATTATTCTCAATTATTTCTTTGGTAAGAGCATCTTCAGGAATCACATCCCATTGCACGTCCGCCCAATCACCGTAAATCGATTTCGATTTAGCCAAAGACCGGGCTTCCTCTTCTTCCTCAGACGTCCCATTGGTTCCATAAACATACGTATGTCTTTGTTCCATAACGCCATAGGCGCCATTTACCAGGGGCGCCAGTTTTTGTGCAACTGGTTGGTGGAGCCATTTCCATTGCCCATTATCATATTGGAAACTAATTTCCGAGCCTAAAGTACCATTATATGCCTCTTTACCGTCAATAATCACTTGAGCGACGGCGTCTCCCGGAATCAAATTTTCTGGAATAGTTAAAGAGAAGCGAGCAAGATTATCTGTGAAAATTTCGACTTTTGTTCCAGAAATTTCTGCTTCTATGCGTCCAAAGCGCCGGATTTTCTCCAATTCGTCAATCCGCACCCAATAAGATGAGCCTCCCACTGGATCAGCCGTCTTGAAAACCACCTTTTCAGGATAAGGATTACGTTCAAATTGAGCAAACCAGTCGAATATTCGCGCATTCTCATAAGCGGGAACCCATGCCGCATGTCCGACGCCGGAGTATACTTCGATTTCACTCTTGTAGCCCAGTTTTTGTAATTTCGCATAGAGAGCATGGGAATTATGCACCGGAACAACGGGATCAATATCGCCATGCATCAGTTTAACCGGTAGTTGAAAGGCGTTTTCCGCTTGATTATAAGTTGAAATGGCATTTTCAGGCCATTGTAGAAATTCTGGTCTCTTTTCGACTGCATCAAGATCAAGGAAGGCGCCGAAGAATGCGCAAACCGGGGCGATAGCGGCAAAGCGATCAGGATGGCGCAAGCCCAGCATCCCTGTTCCTCCGCCGCCCATGCTCAATCCGGTCAAATAAATGCGGTTTGGGTCAACATTGAACATCTCTTCTATTTCGTGTAGTACGCGCCACGCATCATCTTCCGCAAAACCACGGTAACACATTGTTTCATAACCGTTTGGAGAAACCACGATAAAAGGGACGTCAGGCAGGTCAGGCATCACCCGCTTGGCGCTGACATCATCTTCTCCACGATCATTAGTCGTTCCAAAGACACGGCGCAATGCCAGGTGATGATTAGACCACGCCCCATGCAGCATCACCACTACTGGCCATTTTTGCGCTTCATCAATGCCATAACCGTTTGGAATATACAACGAATATGGTTGAATCTCACCGTTCAAATCAGAGCGATAGCCGCGTAACTGATAACCACGGGCGTCTGCGAGTGGATTCTTTCCTTGTTTTAATGCTTTGGCCTGTGAATCTAATTCCTCAATTCGCTGCTCAAGTTCCCATGATTGATTGAAATCAGCAAATTTGACGCGATCCATCAAATCTTCCGCATAAGCTAAAGCAGCCCAGGTTGAGCGCTTAAGAGCAATATCATCGCTTTTTCCAGATTCGATAGATTCAATACTCTTTATAATGTCAGTTAATCTATTCCAATAATTTGGCATTACGGCAATATTTCTTGTTGCTGCTGGCATCCAATAACCATTACGCCTTGCTTCCAGAATAACTCGTAAACTGCCTGTGCATCCTTTGGGAATCTTCAAAGCAATGCTTGTAACCGATGAATCGCCAGTTACCTGAATCTGTTCAATGATCTTTCCAGTTGGATAGGTTAAATTTAGACGTAGGAGAGTTTTATCATCAAAAGGCTGGACTACCGCATTGATCTCGTCGCCTTTGACGACAACTTCTGGCTGTACAGTCAATAAGGCCGTTTTACGCTGGATTTTTGCGCCCTGTCCAAATGCATTAATTTCTTCAACCATTATCAAAACTCCTACTATAACAAGTATTTTAATCATACAATTAAAACGCTTCATTATCGTTCTCCCTCGTTTTTCTTGTATCTGGAGATTCATTATTGTATAAAATCATAATACACCACCATCCAGTAAGGTAAGAGTCATACCCCTGGATCATCTTCCGCTAAACCATTTCCATCATCAAGTAGAAACGGAATTCATTCCAGCGCGAGGCATCGCTCATCTTTAACAAATCCCTTTTCCCTCTGCAAGAAGCGAAAATGATAATATTGTTAATAACCACCAAAGTTTCATTGAGAAATCTCCTATTTACACAGTTCTAATAATTGATCTATTATCACGCTTAATCTTCGCAACGCTAATATTAAGGTTATTATGCACATACTCCGGTTTATTTAATATGGATTCACCATCACAATCAAACCAGGTAATATATTAACATCCATTATGCTGAGGTTTAATAATGACATATAGAATTGGCAATGGTTTTGATCTTCATCGCTGGGAATATGGCCGAAGATTGGTTATCGGTGGAGTGGAAATCAAGCATGAAAAGGGGCTTCTAGGACATTCCGACGCCGACGCCTTAACTCATGCCATAATTGATGCGCTGTTGGGGGCATTGGCGCTGGGCGATATAGGCCAACATTTCCCCGATACCGATCCCAGGTTTAAGGATGTTAACAGCATCGAGCTGCTGCAAACTACCATGATTCTCATCCGGGATGCTAACTATAAAATTGAGAACATCGATTGCACCATTGTTGCTGATGAGCCGAAATTCGCTCCCCATATCCGCCGGATCCGCCGCACCCTGGCCAAACCGCTCTGTGTGAGCGAAGATGAGGTAAGCGTCAAAGCCACCCGCACAGAGGGAGTAATCTTCCAACCAGAAGATGGCCTGTTGGCCATGGCGACTGTCTTGCTTAGGAAAATTGCTTGAAAAAGAACCAGGATTTTCCTCTATACCCTCAATCCGTCCACCTGTGTACTATCATGAGCAGGTGATAAGATATGTATAAATCAAAACGCGAAAATTTAAATAAAGGAGATATAGTTTCATGCGTAAATTGATCATTGCAGGCAATTGGAAAATGAATGCAGGTACAGCTGAAGAAGCTGCTGCGCTAGCCAAAGGAATCGCCGATAAATACGGTCAGTCGGATGCCGTCGACATCGTGTTCTGCCCGCCTTATACCTCACTACGTGAAGTTAATGCAGTTGTTAAAGGAACCAAGATCGGCCTTGGTGGACAGAATCTTTACCCCAAAGACGGCGGCGCTTACACTGGCGAAATTTCTGCTGATTTCCTACTCGATACAGGCTGCCAGTATGTCATTATCGGACACTCCGAACGCCGTACTTATTTCAACGAAACCAACGAATTCATTAACGAAAAAGTTAAATTCGCTTTCGAGAAAAAACTTATCCCCATCATGTGCTTCGGCGAAACTGAAGAAGAGCGTGAAGCGGGCAAGACTGAAGCCGTTTGCGAAGATCATCTGCGCGGTGGACTGGCTGGATTGACTACGGATCAGGTTAAAGGCATGGTTCTGGCTTATGAGCCAGTATGGGCTATTGGAACCGGTAAAACTGCTACTCCGGATGACGCCCAATCAGTACATGCGTTCTGCCGCAAAGTCGTCTCTGATATGTTCGACGAAGAAACTGCCCAGACCGTTCGTATTCAATACGGCGGAAGCGTTAAAGCCGAAAACGCCAATCAACTGCTCACTCAGCAGGATATCGACGGCGCCCTGGTCGGCGGCGCAGCCCTTAAACCGGAATTGTTCAATGGCATCATCGAAAACTGCGGCTCACTATAATCAACCCATCGTATTAATCAGTAATATTTCAAGAGGCGGGATCATCTCCCGCCTCTTTTGTGTTTTTATCATTACAGAATCATTTTGAGGTTCACTATAGGCAATATCATTTTCGTACTTCGTCGAGTTGGATGCCGAGGATGAGGTATTTTTCTTGACCAAGCGCTGTGCTGACTCCCGGTTGGTTTATGGGTGATGATGACATAGTGTTGGAACTTACTCGGCCTTGAGAATTTACGCGTACCGGAACCCCGCCGAATGCTTCCCATTGTTTAGGATTAAGGATCATAGCCGATCCGGCGATGGGAAACAGCTTTGAGTGGCTGCCCTCTTTTTCTTTCTCTTGAAATTGAATCATTTTACCCAGTTCGCCCACTTCGAGCCTGGTTCGTGAATCGCGTTCAGATGAGACGTGATACAACTCCACTTTGGCTTTCAGCTTATCACCTTTAGCTGTTCCTTTGGGGATGATGCGGAGATAATGATCCGGGAAGACCAGCGCGGCGGCTTCTTCATCGCCGAAAAGGCTGAGGCGGATGTTGTTGGATAGTTCGTATGATGGATACTTGAAATACTTGGTAAGTATTGTTTTCATATCACGTAGTTCACGGACTACGTTGCCATAGATTCCCGTCTTGCCTGCGAAGATAACGCGAATTTGTAGATAGTAAACGTTTTGATCCTGCTGAGTTGCTTGAATTACCGGTGTTGCTGAAACTACTTTATCTGTTTCGTGGGCGCCTGAAGACGCAATAGGTATAATCAGCAGAATTATTAGTGTTATCAATTGTTTAGCGTGTGAATTACTCATTTTTATTCCTTTTTGTTTCTATCTTGTTAAATGGATATAATTCCTTTTTATTTATGATCGGCTTGTTATTAATCAGTCTGTAAAATAATTCCAAGTTACCTATAATAATATCAGGTAATTGATAGAGACGCCTCAAATTATTATGTGAGTTATTATACAATTATCATAATATTAATTTGTATTTCTTATTATATTAATATATGGAAGGTAAAAAGGGTAAAATGAAAAGAAATAACAGAACAAAAGCTTTTACGCTAATCGAGTTATTAATCGTCGTGGCAATCATAGGCATCCTGGCCGCCATAGCTGTGCCCAATTTTCTTAATGCGCAAATCCGGGCAAAAATCGCTCGCGTGCAATCTGATCAGAACGCCTATTCAACGGCAATGGATATGTATGAAATGGATAGTGGAGGACATTTCCCTCTACAGGATCAAATCTGGCGCATCACTACTCCGGTTTCTTATATAGCATCTCTTAATCCCGATCCCTTTGCTCCTGCTGTTCTTGGACGATTTAATTTTATACATGCCTACGATCCATTCTATTTTATTACGACCCAGCCTGACGTACAGCCGCTTAATCAAAGCCTTATCGCTGATTTCAACATCTGGACTGGTTATCCCAACCAATGGACGGGCGGAAGCAACGATCAAACAATGGCGGGAGTCGTACGGTACCAAATTCGCAGTATCGGTCCAAACCACTACAACGAATATGGCATGCCCTATGAATCTTCTAACGGGCTGAATAGCAATGGCGATATCAACCGTTTTGGACCAGGTAATATCACACGTCCCTATGGTGGAGGATCAGGCGCTTAATATTTCCTAATTGATGCAGCGTTAGATATCCCTGTATAGATTCTATTCCGCATTCTATAATTAGTCTGTTATAAACACCCCGGTATTCAATCGGGGTGTTATTATTGTATAAGGATTCTCTGAACTATGTCTGAACCTAAGAAGACGCTGCGCGACGAACGGATCGAGATGATCCAGCATCTGCGGGAAGAGGGCGTTAATCCTTTTCCTGATCGCTACGAACGAACCCACCGATTACACGAAGCCCTGGAATTGCCTGAAGATTCCAAAGACATTCGTATTGCGGGAAGAATTATCGCCATCCGCAAAATGGGCAAACTCAGTTTTACTCATATTCAAGACGCTCAGGGTAAAATGCAGATTTGTTTGACTCAGGATGATCTGGGTAAAGAGGGGTATGCTTTTTTTAAGAAAAATATTAACATCGGCGATTTTATCGGCGTGGAAGGTTCTCTTTTCATAACCAAGACGGGAGAAAAGACGCTTAGAGTAAGTTCTTATCAATTACTATCAAAAGCTTTGCTTACTCTACCTGAGAAATGGCATGGCCTGACCGACCAGGAATCATGTTACCGCCAGCGTTATCTTGATCTTATTATGAACGAGGATTCCCGGCGCCGTTTTGATGTTCGACGGAATCTTATCCGTAATGTGCGTAATCACCTGGAAGACAATGGCTTCGTTGAAGTAGAGACGCCGATTCTGCAATCCAAACCATCTGGAGCATTGGCCAAACCATTTATTACCCACCATAACTCGATGGATTTAGACGTTTATATGCGGATTGCCCCTGAGACCTATTTGAAACGGTTGATCGTGGGTGGATATGACCGGGTATATGAATTTGCGCGCTGTTTCCGTAATGAGGGAATCTCCACGGCTCACTTGCAGGAATTCCTGATGCTGGAATATTACGCGGCCTATTGGAATTATCAGGATAATATGGACTATACCGAGAAAATGCTTAAATCGGTTATCGAATCAACCCTTGGTTCATTATCCTTTGAATATATGGAACAAACCATTGATTTCTCAGCGTCATGGCCGCGCAAAAGCCTGCGTGACGTCTTGCTGGAAGGCGCTGATATTGATATTAACACAGTTAATGACCGCGAATCGCTGCTGGCATGCGTTAAAGATAAAGGTATTGATCTTTCTGATGTGAACATTAATGCGTTGGGCTGGGGAGCATTAATCGATACGGTATACAAAAAAGCCTGCCGTCCGAAAATAGTGTCGCCAATGTTCCTCACATCTCATCCTACAGAGTTGTCGCCCCTTGCCAGAGCCAACGATGAAGATCCCTCCATCACAGACCGCTTCCAGGTTGTTGTGGCTGGTATGGAGATCGTCAATGCCTATTCAGAACTGGTTGATCCCGTCGATCAGCGTCAACGCCTGATGAAGCAGCAAAACCTGCGCGATGCGGGCGATGATGAAGCGATGGAATTTGATGAAGATTATGTTCATTGCATGGAATACGGCATGCCGCCTATCTCAGGCTGGGGTATGGGAATTGACCGCTTGGCGGCCCTGTTTACCAACGAAGAAAATATCAAGAGTACAGTATATTTTCCACTTATGCGTCCTCTATGATTTTTGATTATTCATACTTTAAGATTACTCAAAACGCGCTGCAACCATTGAACTGGTCAGCGCGTTTTATTTTTATTATAAATCATGCAGGAGCAGTGTTTTGCTCTACTCTTTTCAAGTTGGTTGACCAGGAAGAGATTTTCCTCTCTTCCTGGAGTAATATTCCACGAATACTGTAGTTATCATCATCAATCCTGATAATGCATTCGACGCCGGAGTATTGTTTTTCTTCTGATGAAAAAGTGGAGAGAATTACATCTCCTATAATCGCAAAAAGCCCGTTCAACTTTCCAATAGATGGATTTTCTGCGAACCATGAAGCCGTGTGACACTCTTTATCAACCGGAGTAATCTCATACAAATTATTGATTTCTCTGGAATTATCACCATCAATCACTTGCAGCGATCCGTTCAAAATCCACTTGTCTTCGTTATGGATAATATTTGAAAAGCCTTCAGCATTATTGGTTTTATTATCTGAATCTGTATAAGTTCCAGACGACTGCCAGTATCCTTCTTTAAAAAGGAATGTGTGATTCATTCCCTCGCTCCCATTTTGAAAAATTTATTATGTAAAATACTATAAACTAATAATCCCGTAATTAATACAGGATAATCAAATTTATCGAGGATTATTTTGATTTTAGATATATCCGTGCTACATCTCAAAAGACTATCTACTAAAGTGTTTCGCAGTCTTCGCTGTGACATTTTTACAAAAAGTTTACTTGAATAACTGCAAGGCCTTGTCGAAAGTTTGCATTACGCCCCAAAATAATGGAATGCCGACAAAACTCCAGAATAAAAGTAGTTTTACTATAGCCGAATCAACCTCCACTTCATTGAGGTGTTCCATGGTTTCTTCAATATTGGCTTCGACTTCTAGTTGCTTCTCTTTTAAGATGCGCTGCGCTTCTGATATATTATTCATATTATCTCCTTCTTCATGTGATGCCTGGCATCAACGGCCTTCATGGCCCGGTTGCAGAGTAATCCGATAACCAGCAAAGCGGCCATAATGTACATTGTCACCGTATAGGCTTCAGCCTTGGCGACGCCATGGTCTATTTGATACTGGCGGATATAGTTTACCAATACCGGGCCGAAAATTCCGGCGGTAGACCAGGCGGTCAACAATCGGCCATGAATAGCCCCCACGTGCATGGTTCCGAAAATGTCGCGTAAGTAGGCCGGTATGGTAGCGAATCCTCCGCCATACATGCTGATGATTATGACGTAGCAGATCACAAACAAGGCGACGCTGTTCATTTTTCCGGTGGATGGTATAAATGCGTAGAGAACAATGCCTAGAATAAAGTAGATGGCATAGGTCGTTTTTCTGCCCAGATAATCAGAGGCGCTGGACCATATAAAGCGTCCCACCATATTGCCCAGACTTAACAAGCCCACGAAACCCGCCGCCGCGCTGGCGCTGATAACGCCCGGAAACATTTCCTGACTCATAGCCGAGGCTTGGCCTAATACGCCGATTCCCGCTGTAACATTCATGCATAAAACGATCCACAGCAGATAGAATTGAGGAGTCCGAATGGCTGTATCCGCATGAACGTGTGCGCTGGTTACTAAATCTTTTGGTTTTTTGGGCGCTTTATATCCCTTCGGCTTCCAGCCTCGCGGGGGAATGCGGAAAAACGCAGCCCCGACCAGCATAACGCATAAATACATTAGCCCCATAACGATAAAAGTTTCTTTAACTCCAACCGAATCTGCTGAAGCAAAATAATTCATTAGTTTTACAGACAGGGGAGCGCCAATCATGGCGCCGCCGCCAAAGCCCATAATGGCCATGCCTGTCGCCATGCCTGGGCGATCGGGGAACCATTTAATCAGGGTGGAGACCGGAGAGATATATCCCAATCCCAAACCGATGCCTCCTAAAACGCCATATCCCAGATATACCAACCAGATATTGTGGATATGTACACCCAAGGCCGCAACTAAAAAGCCTCCCCCGAAACAAAAGGCTGACCAGAATGCCGCACGGCGCGGGCCGCCGGATTCAACCCATTTTCCGAGAATTGCGGCGGATAATCCAAGAAACACAATGGCAATACTAAAAATCCACCCTAAGGTAGTTAATTTCCAATCTTGCTGAGTGGATTCAGTAATCCCTATGACGCGGGTTAAGGGTAGATTGAAGACGCTGAAGGCGTAAACTTGCCCGATGGATAAATGGATGCATAATGCAGCGGGTGGAACCAACCAACGGTTATAACTAGGTTCGGCTATAATTCTATCTTTTTTTAGAAAATTGAACATAAAATCCCTGATTAATATATTAATATGAAATCACAAAGATGAATCATCATGGACGAGTAGTTATAACGCCCTGAGAATAGCATCCATCCTGCATAGTATAGTTAAAGCATAATTAGAACACATGTCGAATTAAATGAATACCCTAGCCGCATTTTTTTGATCATGAAGGATGGTTGAGCGTTCATGGAGAGAATTTTTTTTGTTTGGAAAGTTTGGTGGGAATGAAACAGATGACAAGATAAAAATATAATGTGAGTTTTTAGTATTATAACTCATAGCCCAAAAAACAGAGTTCTGATATGCTAAAGCGATTATTGAAATAATGTTCTTATTAACAGGTTACAAAATGAATCAACCAAATTCTTCACGCACAACTGGTCCAATCAGAGAATACGGCATAGTCATATTGATTCTGGCGGCGTTAATTCTTCTGTTTTGGTGGCGGATCTGGATTCCATCTCTGGCCGACAGTATGCATTTTTCTGGTGATATTTTCGTCAAAGATTATCCTACGCGAATTGGTTTATTCCGGCAGTTGCTCAATGGATTTATTCCACTATGGGATCCGTATCAATTTGGCGGCTGGCCGGGCTTTGCCAATTGTGAAGCAGGTTTGCTGTATCCATTCAATTGGGTATTGATTCCATTTTCTAATTCGCCTGAAAGCGCTTTTCAGGTCACTCAGTGGTTGGTTCTGCTGCATTTCTTTATTGCCGGTCTGGGAGCATACCGTTTGGCGCGTTACATTGGATTATCTCCACTGAGCGCTGGATTATCGGCTATCGCTTTTACCTTCTGTGGATTTCATTGCGCTCATAAGCAACATACCAACATGCTTTTTACTATTGTATGGTTTCCATGGATGCTTCTTCTGGCGGAACGCTGGATTCGTGAAGACAGAATACAATGTTTGATGGGTTTGTCGTTGTTAATGGCCTTGGCCTATCTGGCGGGGCACCCGCAGTCATCGCTTTATATTACTCTTCTATTAACCGCGCGTTTGGTTTACGGCGTTTATGAAAAGCATAATTCAACGGTTCTCAATAAAAGTATCTTTACTACAAGAGTTTTGCCTATCCTTGCGGTTCTGGTTTTAGCGCCGACCTTGGCGGCGATTCAACTTTACCCGACCATGGAACTTATCCGGGAAAGCGCGCGCTCCAATGCGGATGTATTTCAAAGCAGCGTGGAGTTTTCGCTGCCTCCTTTGGAATTAGTAGAAGCCTTTCTTCCAGAAGCCATGAGGTTTATTTCACAGAATGAAGTCTTCTATTGGGGGTTAATTCCATTATTGTTGGCTTTGCATACTCTGATACGCGGCAAACTGGATCCTCTTTTTAAGTATCTTTTAGGCGTTTTTATAGTTGCTGTAACTTTGTCGCTTGGGGAACATCTCTTTGCTTACGATATTTCATATCTACTGGTTCCCGGAGCGGCATGGGTGCGGGCGCCGAGTCGGTGGATATATTTCGCCAGCCTGCCGTTAGCTTTGGCTGCTGGTCGCGAGTTGGATTATTTCCTGCGTCAAAACCAGTCCGCTGCGCGGAAGGCGCTGGCGCCAATGTTTTGGAAGATCGTCTGGTGTATTGTCGGATTATTGGTTATCACGCTGCTTTGGGCGGTAATTTCTACCGGATTTAATGCTGCCAAAGAGGTGCAGTCGCAACTACATCAATCATTGTTACGCTCGTTTTTGTACATGGTGATGTTTGGCGGGGTGTTTCTGGCATTATTTCATGCTGCGGCGCAACAGCGTATTAGACCAGTTGTCTTCGCTATTTCGGCTATAGTTTTATGTTGGTTTGATTTGGGAACCCATTTCAGGACATTCGACCTTGCGCCTGGACCGGGGGGCTATTCGATTGATGATGAAGTTGACATACTGCATCAATCAACTTGGAACCATAGAACCAAAGTCTTGTTTGCGGCGGGGGGAAACCGTACTTTATATCATGGCGCCGCTCAGGATTTCTATGAATTCGATGGGCAATCTCCATTAACTCCGCGTATACATTTAGAATTGCGTGATGACGTAAATATCCCGTTTCCATCAAAGCCAAATCTATCTCTACTGCGGTTATTGGGAACTGGCGCGATTCTTACTGATCTGGACGAATTTCCACTGCAAATAACACGGCAAACTGAACGGCTGCATTTCATCAATAATCAAATGCCCCGTGCATGGAGTACGTCTGAGCGTTTTCATGCAGAGCAATTACTACAACGGCGTCTTTTGATATTGCAATCCTTCCCGTTTCGGCAAGTGATTTTAACAGATGAAGAATCCAGCGATGATCATCCGGAAATTCCAGATAATGCTTTATTTCCCCTACCATTTCTTTTAGCCAGTTGTTCAGCTCAGGCAACTGAAAAGAATGCTTTCCTGGTAATTAATGGCAAGAACTATTTCGAAGGGATCAATAATGATGAGCCTGGATATTATTTTGCAGTTGCGGATCAATTAACTGGAGAAGTTGAGGATGTAAAGGGATTTAACTTAATGAAAGGCATCCTGGATGCTGAGCGATTAATGCATCAGCGTATGCTGAAATTTTTCAGTGATATCCCTGATGGGAAATTTGTATTTGCAGCTATTAAGGATAACGCGACTAATAATTTGCTTCCCATAGGTTTGGCTGCATTACGATCAATTGGCGCTTCATTGGATGTTAGAGGTGAATACCAGTTGGCTCATGCTATAGTCGGTAGAAAAGGCGCCCCGATAGGTTCTGCATTGGAGATTTACAGCGCTACGGAAGCATTGGTTTTGCAAACTGAAAAGTCATTTTATATGAATGGCTTCCTGGCGCCTAAGCCTCAACCGATAGCTATTGCGTCGGAGGATAAATCAATAGAATGGCGCAGATTCTATACTGAAATAAACGAAATGCGTCCCCATGATTGGCGTTTTGATATCAGCGCTAATATACTTGGCGCCACTGGAGCCATGCAATTTGCCGCGCCGGTGATGATATTCTCCGCTCCCAAAAAAACTGGAGAAATCCCTGCTACCGATTCGGCCAGCATCCTAATCGGGGGGCGGGAATTTGCGTTGAATAAACGAGGTTATAACCTGGTTGTGGCGGAGCCGGAAAAATTTAATGTTATCGCCAGCGACTCGTTTGATTTGTTAAAGGATTTTGACCCTTCTATTGGAGAGTCCGGTGATTTAAGTTTAACTCCAATGGAAAACCGCCGTATGCGCGAGTTTATCAATTCGGTAGAAGAGGGTAATTATATCTTCGGTGCCATACGCGATGATGGCACTGATTTAATGACCCGCGCAACGCGCGATGTGTTGCATGAACTTGGTTCGGAATTCATCCTTTCCATCGAACCACCTGATATGCGAAAGCATAATTCACATGCCTTCATCGCCGTCAAAGGCGCTTCTCATTTTATTGAGATAGGAGGCCAAGAGAAGGATGCTTTCATATACACCCGTTATCCTGGAGGTCCGGCGCTGAGTCATGCAGAACTAAATTCTTCCGTTGAACAATTTATCCCTGAAAATCCAATGGATGAGATTGAAAGAATAGCCTGTGATACTCAATATCCCACTCCACCAGATTCTATTGATCCCTGGGGGGTAGAAGAGATATCGCCCAGCCATCTTCGGCTAACTGGCAAAAGTGATGGTGATGAACTGTTATTTATCAGCGAGATATTCTATCCCGGTTGGAAGGCGTATGTTGATGGCGTTCTAAAATCCATTAAACAGATAAACTATTACTTCAGGGGGATAGAGGTTAAAGAAGGCAGACATGAAATCGAACTGGTATACTGGCCGGAATCCATAGGGCGTGGCGCCGCCATCTCTATTCTGGCTTTAGTGGCGCTTGTTCTTTGGTGGTTTATACAGAGATTTTCTAGATAGAGAGAATCGCCAATCATAACATTATTTTGACAACTACTTTAATGGTAGATAGATACTGAAAGTAGTTCCTTTATGGAGTTCACTTTCTACATCAATCCAGCCCTGAAATTCTTTAATTATGCCATACGCACTGGTTAATCCCAATCCTACTCCCATTCCAACTTCTTTGGTTGAATAAAAAGGATCGAAGATATGCTTCCGTGTTTCATCATCGATGCCAATACCATTATCAGATAGAATGAGTACTACGTATTTCCCTGGTTTGATATCAATTGTTTTTGGATTGAGTTCTATATCGATTAACTTTATTTCAAGGTTGATTATGAATTGCTTTTCCATTAATTCACTTTTTGCTTGATCAATGGCGTCTCTGGCATTGATTAATAAATTCATTAAAACCATTTTTAAGCGCACCGGATCGGCATTTATTGGAGGAATATCATTTGGAATATGGGTGTTAAGAATAATATGTTTATGTAGGTTTTTCTGGAATGCATTCAGCGTGTTTTTAACAACATCTTCTAATTGAAATGATTGAGGCTGGGTTTTTGATAACTGGCTGAATAAATTCAACTGGCGTATTTGTTCGGCTGCCCGCGTCGCAGCTTGACTGGCATTTTCAACATAATCTGAGATATCCGGGTGATTTTTCAGTTTAATAAGGTTTAAATTACCAATGATGCCAGTCAGCAGATTATTGAATTCATGAGCCATCCCGCGTGAAAATTGACTTATTGCTTCCATCTTTTGAGAATGTAACACTTGTTGTTCAAATAAAATTTGAATGTTTTGTTGTTCCTTTTCTCGATTTAAGTATTTTTTCTGTTCTTGAACCATAGAATAAATGATTAACAGGCTGGCCAGTCCTCCTGAAATAGGAATGATGTGAAAATCCATACCCATTACAAAATAGTTAAAGAGAAGAATTAACGCAAAATAAATGATACTCCATTTAAATCCCTGGATTTTTGAATGATTGATAATGTGATATGAATGTGCTGCAAGTAGTATGGGGATCATGATCCAATTTTCTGCATAATTAAGCAAGATCATATTTGCCAGTAGGGGGCTGCCCAGGATAACAAAACAGCACAGGCAACATTCTCGTTTCCTATTCAGAATATAAATTGACTCAACCAAGGAAATCCCCAGTAAAATGTTGATAGCAATTCCGGTTTCAAAATGACGTGGCGTGAGAATCAACACCACTTGATAGGTCATAAATTTTGCTAATTCAATAAATAATTGCCTGTCTGAGCGCAAAATTTCGTATTTAATCACATATTGAATTAGATGTATCAACCAAAATAGGTTAAGAATAAGACAAATTGTGGAAATGCCGGAATAATGCTTTGTCTCAAGATGAATGGAGCCTAGAAGGAGACGGATTGGTTGATCGGGTGGGAAATCCAATGCAATTTGTTCTAATAGATTGAGATCAAGTTTGCGGTTGCCTACTTGGCCTTCCGGTTGATAGTATTTTTTAAATTGAAGAGAAGACAGCGGTAATTTTATTGAATGCCATTCATTGTCATTTAATGCCAATTCTTTATCCCAAGATTCAGGAAACGGATTGTCTGGTGATTTTTTTTCTTTAACTGAAATTAAAAATGATAATGATGATTCAAGGTTTTTTATGTTTATAATAAGACTATCGGTATTTAAAGGAGGCCTATTTAGATTTAATGGTTTTCCGATTCCTGACCAACCTGGGCTTGCTTCCTTTTCGACTAAAAAAACCATACCACTGTCTTTATCTGGATTATTGCTCTTTTGAAATTGTACTGGGGCGCTTATTTCGTTTTGCCACGAAAACATGGATGTTTCATTCTCTAGAATTTCATAATCGGGATTTAAAAGGATCGTTTCCTTTGTACTCTTTTCCCAAGTATTGTAGATCATGATAGATACAGAGATGGTGAAGAGACAAAATGAGATCAATAGAACCAAAATTACTGCGGAATCAGTTTTAGATTTTCGCAGAGGGATGTTATTTACGGAATGACTTGGATTGTTGGGCATTTTAATCATTTGTATAGTTTTATATAAGTATATGTTTGTATATATTGTATCACCGTATTGCTGTATTGTAATTAAATTTTATCTTTTTAATTAATATTTACAATTTGAGTGCCTATGACTGATGAGATAATGGAAAAATATGCTGGTTTTGGGATAGTGCGATTTGGGATAAGGAAGATCAAAGAAATAGGGATATGTTATTCCATATCCCTACCTATTATATAGTTTGCGTTTCTCGGTCGATTATCAAAAAGGTCCGTTTATTATCAATGTTGGCGTTATGTGATAACTGAAATGCCGAATAACCTTGAGAACTGCTTTAAGCGTCTTGCATAATTTCCATAGAACATAACATTATGGTGACCTTTTACGCCGCAAGCGTCCTCTAATTCATTAATTGATATCTCGACGCTGGTGCGGCATCCGCCTACTGGAGGCATATCGTAGGATTTCATCACTTTGCCTGAATAGACCAGCATCTCTGGATTAGCGCCGGGAATGTATCGGGCCATGGTAACCTCTTCTCCTTCGCGCCATAAAACCTGGGGGCAGCAAGTCGGGTCGTTGGTGTGGCCATAGTTTCTTAAGATATATTTCTCCTGTGGTTTATCTATGCCAAATAGTTTTGATCCTGAAGTGCAATGGGAGGCGAAGTAATGGTTGCTTTCCGTCTCGAAGCAGGGATTATGTTGAAATCCCGGCCGGTTGAATAATTGTTGGGCCAGCATCAAGGTCAAGGTCGGGCCTAGATCATTTTCACATCCAGCGGCGATGCCTTCATCTCGTAGGGTCATGAAACTCATGCATGGCATTAATTCTCCCCGGCGCAGGCAATCCATCATCATAGCGTCGCCCTGTTCTGATGCGAGGATTCGCTTATTGGCGAAGTGAACTCTGGCCGCCTGGAGTATTTCCGGATCGGCTGGTTCCATGGTTTGTTTGGCGTTTCTTTTATATGAGCGCGCCAATTTTTTTACTGCATCATCTATCTTGGTTTTATTTACTTCTTCTTCAAATCGCTTGAGAGATATTTTTCTTATTTTAGTTCCCCAAAACGGGATGGTTGCTTCTTTACCATCTTCTGCGCCAGCTACGCTTATGATGCGGCTGTTTTGCATGAATTTTTTGGTTTGAATCATTTTCAGGCCGTATTCAATTGCTTCCATATTGTCCAGCGATTGAATGTAGTGTACGCCTTGGCGTTGATATTTAATGATAGAGCCGTGATGAACTCCCAGGCAGCAGAACACTATGGCAGGTATATAGGAATTGGATTTAATTAACTCAGGCTTAAGAGATGTTGAATTTAGGATATGGTCGAGCAGGTTGAAATGGCCATTGAAAAAGGGAATGAGTAATATTCCATCGGGATTGGATTGTTGGGCGCGATTAATAAATTGATCAGCGCTTTGTTGATCAGCAATCGGTTGATCAGTTATAGTTAAGCGGATATTCAGTTTTTGCTCAATTTTTCTAAGTTCCTTCATATACTGCTTTTGGCGGCCTTCAGCGTCAAAATCGTTTCCCGGCCAACTCCACCACTGGCCTTTTTTCCTTAATGTGTCTGACGGGGGATAGAGGAATGCTCCTAGTATTGTTGCTGGCTCTTTTGAATTGGTTTGGCTGAATGCGGGTTGTGCAGCGACAGATTGAAAGGCAAGCGTTCCAAGACTGGCGCCCATTGTCGCCACAAAACTGCGGCGTCCACAACTGCAACCTGTATGGTGAGATTCATGTTCGTTCATAATTGGCGCTCCTTCAAAAAATTGTAGATAAAACTGTTTATTGTCCCCCGCCGCCTTGTCTAATGACAATATCTCCTAAACTAACTAATCCGTTAGACGAATTGTAGGGAAGACCCCGCATGGTGTTTTGCCATAGGCCATCGGGACCTACGCCCATTAGCGCCCATTCGTTTTTGGCGAGAGGGCGTTGTTTTGACTCTTGGGCGTTGGCAGTCTGTAGGGCGCTGATGCCGTGATTCTCTCCGGGATAATAAGGTTCATTATCGCCGTAAATATAAGTCCCATTGGCGTATTTGACATAAGCCTCAGTATCTTTGGCTGAGGTGGGAACATTAAATGGATCCTTCGGTATGGTTGACATATATGATACTGGTGTGGTTAGTGGACCGAGAATCTGAATCATGGTTCGATCCGGGCCGTTGTTGTATGGTAGAATCCCAAGTATTTCTATTCGTTCGATGCCTTGAGGGGTGTCATCATCCCAAAAGTCTATCAGCAAATAATTATGATCCAAACGAAACTGTTCGATAGCAGTTCCTAGATTCTTCATATCCGCCATTCCACGGGAAATAATGGCGCGGGTGCGGGCATTGAGAAAGTTTGGAACTGCAATAGCGGCCAGAATCCCAATGATGGCAACAACGATCAGCAATTCTATCAGCGTAAATCCGTTTCGGCGCTTCATGGAATTTCTCCATTATAAAGAAGGGGAGGAGGAAATATACACCTCCTCCCCTAATTCATTAAGGTTAATATATTGCTAAGGCTATCATTTTATTTCCTTAATAAAGCGACCAACTGTCAACTGCTGTCCCTTCTGCAATGACGAAGCGCATGCCTAAATACACTGAGCGCTGTACATTTTCATAATCAATTGCGTCATCGATTAGAAAGCCGTGTTCTTCACCCGCTTCGACAGTGATTTGGCCGATGCTCATTTCATAGTCGTTATAGCCGGGCGTACCATTGAATACGCCATCATTAGGATGATAGGTTGTCATCTCTCCGCCTTCGAATCCAAACATAAGCGGTGTTGGATTTGTGAGGTTTTCTTCAGGTTCAGAGGCGGCTATGTCTCCGACGTTAAGGAATACATCATAGGTTCCCGCTCTGGAGAAAATAACCCTGGTTTTTAGTGTGGGTGCATCGTCTCCACCTGGAGGGAAAGATTCCAGAATCGGGCCATAAGGTCCGAGTCCTTCGCGGATATTCCACAAACTATCTGAGTTGGAACTGGCGTTGATTGTGAGCCAATCTTCTAGATTGGGATAAGCTGCTTCATCAAGCGGCCACGTCATGTACTGATTACCACCGAGGTCAGTATAAAGTTCAGTAACGCCGGGGCTGACCTGGAATTCATCCAGTACAATATCCGCTTGCAACTCAAACCGCATACCGAGGTAGACGGTGCGCTGTACATTTTCATATTCAACTGCGTCGTCAATAATGAAATGTCGCTCCTCACCATCTTGAACAGTGATTTCACCAAGACTCATCTCATAGTCATTGTATCCGGGAGTGCCTTTGAATTCGCCATCGTTGGCATGATAGGTGGCTAATTCTTCTCCTTCGAATCCAAACAAGAGCGGGGTTGGACTTTCAAGGTTTTCGACTGGGTCGGAGGCGCCAGTATCACCGATATTTAAGAATACTTTATAGGTTCCGCCTTGGGCGAAAATTACAGATGTTCGCAGAGGAGGAGCATCATCTCCGCCTGGGGGGAAAGATTCGATAATCGGTCCATATGGTCCAAGTCCTTCGCGGATATTCCATAAACTGTCAGAATTGGAATTTGCGTTGACGGTCAACCAGTCCTCTAAATTTGGATAAGCCGCTTCATCCTGCGCCCAGGTGCGGAACTGGTTGCCGCTGACGTCTGTGGTCCATTCAGTGGCGCCGGGGCTGACTTGCACTTCCGATAATCCACCGCTCAATTCAATCACTCTAAGAGTAACGCCTTGAAAGGTGGATGTGACGTATCCTTCTGATGGAAGATTGAAATCATCGCCGGGCGTATCATCAACCCGGACTTTTACAACTCCGCCTGCATCAACTTCAACTTCTCCTAATACTACGGAATGCCAAAACATACTCCCTGATGTCTCGTTGCCTACGGTCGGATAACCAGGCCTTGTTCCGCCAGTTGCTTCGATAGAGTTTGAATGAGAATATAAAACCAGTTCCTCATCCTCCAGCGCTGCCTGGATAGGGCCGGTATCTGGAAATTCATCGGAGTCGAGGAAATTGAAAATAACTTCGTATTTCCCAGCCAGGGCCAGAGTTATTTCCATAGTCAATTCCGGCGCATCTTCCCAAAATCCGGGTCCATGGGAAACCAAAAGCACATTACCCGCTTCTTGATATTTCAACCAAAGGTTGTCTTCATCGAAATATACATCCAGTAATTCTTCATTTCCAAATAAACGTGGGTCGATAGCATCTTCAGGAACAACTTTGTGCGTATTTCCAAAACGATCAGGTTCACCGCTAAAATCTCCTGCAGAAAAGTAGAACGTGATATCCTGAGCACTGGCATTGAAAGCAATCAAAATGATAAATAACAATAATCCGATTTTTCGATGTAATAACATAAATCAAACCTCCCTATTGTCCAGTTTCTCTCCGTTGTATCAGCAAGAGTAATCCATTCCCGGCAAACTGGATGATTTAATTTGTTACTCAATTAGAATTCAATGTTGTCTTATTTTTTGCATTTCTTAGTTAATCTCTGCAACAATAAGATTGTGATTTGCTCTTTGCAGATATTCACCTCCTTTCAAATTATAATAAAAATTAATGTTATCGAGTTTTCCATTGTTCATAAATTGATTGGATTTTCGCGCTCTCGGAGTTTCCACTATGAGCTACGACGCGATAGCGTAATGTGATGATTTCGCCTTTTTTGATGGCGGTGTGATCGCCTTCAGGCCAATACATTGGAGTTGGTGAGAAGAAACCGTAATCGCGGGTGAACCATTTTTCAGGGAACCAACGGTTGCTGGGATGGGATAAAATAGCCAGTCCTTCAATTTTGCCATCCCGCTTGCCTGAATAGTCGCACCAGGGAG
Source organism: bacterium (assembly GCA_963662285.2). GTDB lineage: Bacteria > Hinthialibacterota > Hinthialibacteria > Hinthialibacterales > Hinthialibacteraceae. Next base: position 1,072,159 of record CAXXMV010000001.1, on the reverse strand, counting down.
AGGCTTGTCCAAAAGTTCCCTTTTCTGATGTCAGGCCATCGGCATTGATCAAGGTTCCGCCTTGTTGAACGGATAATTCAGGTTTCATTCTGGCGGAGAATAGGGAATGATTGGTTTTCTCGATTTTCACGTCCATCAAAGCCTTGAGGGAGATGGTGAAATCGATAAGTCTGATATCTTTAGAAGGAGCGCTGATGATTATCTTGCGGGCGTCTTCGATGGGAGGTTCGGCGCCGGGGCGTTCCCAACGGCATTGGTCTTCAAAAATAATCTGAGCGCCTTCTTTTTTAATTAAGTTGATTTTCTTTGATAGTATTTGACCGCGCTCTAAACCTTCCTGCCAATAGTTGCCGCCATTGACTTTATCGCATCCAAAAAACAGGGAGTGATGATGCGGGTATGGTTCAGATGTTTCTGTTGTTAGGCTTTGGTTGGATGACGGACCGTTAACTGGATAGAAATAGGGATATTTCCAATCAGGTAATGTTCTATAATGAGTAAACAGTTTATCGCCGACATATATGGAGACGCCGCTATCTTTGGTTTCGGCGCGTAATGTTAAATCATCCTGAGCGGCTGCGTAACTAACGGACAGCAAGGCTATGCAACTGAGTAGTAAACAATATCTTTTAATGAGCGTCATGTGAAAAGTTCTCCTGTTTCTTTGGATATGTATATACAAATGTTGTGATTTTGGATAAAATATCATACTCAGTTAAATATGTCAACCATGGTTTAGTAATTGTGTAATTGTCTGTAACATGCTGTTATGATATAAGTTACTGGTTGTGCTGCTCATTGAAAATAAAAAATCTTTGAAATAAGTCAGCTGCTTGCGTTTTTTATTTGTATATGGTATCAATATAAGTTGAGCAATCTTTTGATCGATTTGATCTCTTATTAAACTCATAGCAAAGGATGAATAATTGAAAGATCAAAATAATTTCGCTTTTGTTATTGACCGAAATTCTCCAATACCCACTTATCAGCAGTTGACCGACCAAATCGTTAGTTTGGTGCAAAGTGGGCAGATTATAATTGGTGGATTTCTCCCGACCGAAAAAGAAATCTGCGACATGTCGGGTTTAAGCCGTATGACAGTTAGAAAAGCACTGGAAAAATTAAACCAATTGGGAATGGTTGAAGCGGTGCGCGGCAGAGGTACATTTGTAGTAGCCAACGAACCCAGCGATAATATAAAATATTCCATTGGCTTTGCGTTACGCCCGGAGAGATTCATTGAAGAAGACCCATTTTATTCTCAGATATTAATGGGCGTTACTCAAGCCGCTCAAAACCGGCAGGTTCACCTCGCTTTCATTAAAGGCGAAAATATTAGTTCCGAATTACAGATTGTTAAACGCTATTCAATATTAAAAAACCTCTCGGGAATCATTGTGGCGGGTCAAATGCCGTCGGCTTTTCTGGATTATCTGGTTAAAATTCATTTACCCTGCGTATTAATAAACTTTAGATCATCACAATATCCTTTCGACTGCGTGACCTCCAATCAAAAAGAGATTGGCGGCAAAGTGGCTAGGCATTTGATGGAGCAAGGTCATAAGCAATGCCTGTATCTGAGTGGAGAGCCAGATAATATCGCTTATGAAGAGAGGTTGTCTGGTTTTCAGGAAATCTACTGCCGGGATAGCGACAACCAGATTCATATTCTTAAAGGCGGTAAGCAATCGCAGTCTGGAAGGGATATGATTCAAAAAGCGTTGCGTAAGAATATACCATTCACAGCGGTGGCGGCGGGCAACGATATGATGGCGATTGGCGCCATGAATGAGTTGCAGGATTGCGGCATCCGCATCCCTGAAAAGATAAGCGTTTGCGGTATTGATAATGTTACAATCGCAGAGAACTGCCGGCCATCGTTAACTACAGTGCATATTGAAAAGCAGGATATGGGAATCAGGGCGTTACAAATCCTTCTGGAACGTTTACGGCATCCTAAAAAAGCTCAGGAAACCGTTTTGCTAGGGACAAAACTGATTGAACGCCAATCGACAGGCGCCGCTATTTTGAATATACAAAAACTTGAGAACATTTCGGTGCAGACATAAATAACGAAGGCTTGATGGCATAGATAAAAAAATTTGATTCACGGAGTAACCGATAACGCATGAAGCAATATCCATTTTCATTAGACGGTGAGATCGCATTAATTACTGATGGAGGCAGCGGCCTTGGTCTCGCGATATCGAAATGCCTCTCTCAAATGGGCGCCAAAGTTGTCATCGCTGAGTTCAGTAAATCAGTTGGAAAACAAGCTGTTCAAGAAATTGGCTCACTAGCCTCTTCTTATGAGTTTGACATAACTGAATCAGATAAATTCACCGGTTTTATTAGCCGTATAAAGGATGAAATCGGAGCGCCGACAATATTGATCAACAATTCAGGCATTGATTTAAGAAAACCATCGCTGGACACGACCGATAAAGAATTGTTTGATATTTTAAATACTCATGTCACGAGTTCATTTGCTCTAACCAGAGCTGTCGCCCCGGCTATGCTCGAACGTAAGCATGGTTCCATCATATTTATAGTTGCGATGTCGCCTATGTTCGGGCTTCCTCAACCAATGGCTTATGCAGCTGCCAAATCGGCTCAGACCGGACTGGTGCGTACTTTGTCAACCGAGTTTTCTCCTCAGAATGTCCGGGTGAATGCTATTGCTCCGGGCTTGATAACCGACGATGGTCAAAGCCAGTCAGCCGATGATTCCAAACGGATGCATCATGCGTTGGAGCGCACTCCCATGGATCGCATGGGTGAAGCGGAAGATGTCGGTTACGCCGCTGCGTATCTATGCTCCCCTGTTGCGAAATATATAACAGGCGTCGTGCTGCCCGTAGATGGTGGAACCAATATTGGTTTTTAGGTTGGAAGGGATTGCTTCTGATGACAATGAAGATTGGTTTGGGTTTATACCGTCACATGTTGACTACGGATAACTTCCGCTTCGCCAGACAAGCGGGCTGCACCCATATCATCGCGCACATGGTGAACTATTTTGCTGGTGAACTGCTGCATGGAACCGATGAAATCCGTACCTGGGGAATAAGTAATAATCAGGATAACCTCTGGTCTGAAGAAGAACTGCTCGATATCAAAACCCGCATCAACAATGAAGGTCTGGAATTAGAAGCGATAGAAAATTTTGATCCATCTCATTGGTATGATATTCTGCTTGATGGCCCCAAACGTGTTGAGCAGATCGAGAATATTAAGACTATTATCATGCGTATGGGGAAGATCGGCATCCCTGTCATGGGATATAATTTCAGCATCGCTGGAGTTTGGGGGCATGTGAACGGCCCCTACGCCAGAGGCGGCGCCGAGTCAGTTGGTTTTCTCGGCGCTCAAGGTCCTAAAGAAACGCCGATTCCCAATGGTCAAATATGGAACATGGTATATGATCCCGACGCTGAAACGGGGCAGGTTGCGCCTGTATCATCTGAGGAATTATGGCGGCGCCATGCAGCCTTTTTGAAAGAGGTTGTTCCCGTAGCTGAAGCATCCGGCGTCCGGCTGGCCGCCCATCCGGATGATCCACCCACCCCGACATTACGCGGTCACGGTAGGTTAGTGAATCAGCCGCATTTATATCAAAAAATATTGGACGCGTACCCCAGTCACTACAATGCATTGGAGTTTTGCCTGGGTACTCTGCAAGAGATGTCGCAGGGCGATATCTATGAAACCACTGATATCTACAGCAAACAAAATGCTCTTGCCTATGTGCATTTCCGTAATGTAAAAGGTAAAGTTCCAGACTATCGTGAAGTCTTCATTGATGAAGGCGATATTGATATGGTGAAGATTCTGAGGATTCTACATAAGAACGGTTACAACGGCGTCTTGATACCTGACCACACTCCGCAAATGATATGTAATGCTCCCTGGCATGCGGGGATGGCTTATGCCATAGGTTATATAAAAGGCGCCATGCAAATAATTGAGAATGAATAGTAATTCTGTTTTAATAAAATGATTTGATTATAAGGAGACAACCATGAAAACCACGAAACAGGTTTCTCGAAGAAGTTTTCTAAAGAATGGGAGCAGCGCCAGCGCCGTCGCATTGGCCGCGCCGATGATTGTATCATCCAAAGTTTTTGGCGCTAATGATACTATTGGTATGGGCGTTATTGGTCCTGGACGTCGCGGCGGCCAGTTGATGGGAGACTTTCAGCGTCTTAAAGGCTTTCAATACGTCGCTATCAGCGATGTGAATAAAGACCGGATGGATAAGGTCGCGCAAGGCAAGAAATGGGCGAAATATCAGGATTTCCGCCAGCTGCTTGAATCGAAAGACGTCGATGCAGTCATCATCGCCACCCCGGATCATTGGCATGCCTTATGTTCCATCTACGCCTGTATGGCGAAAAAAGACGTCTACGTCGAAAAACCTATGACGTTGACCATCACCGAAGGACGCGCCATGTCTGATGCAGCGCGAAAATATAAATGCATTGTTCAATGCGGCAGCCAACAAAGATCAGACGCAAAAAGCCGTATCGGTTGCGAGCTGGTGCGTAACGAGGTTGTCGGCAAAATTCATACGGTGCATGGCGCCAACTACCCCAGCCCCTGGGAGCAACCCTTCCCATCTCAACCCACGCCTGAAGGTCTCGATTGGGATAGATGGCTTGGACCATGCGAAAAACGGGGATATCACACTGATCTCTACACGCCTCGCGCCAAGCCGGGTTGGATTTCCATCCTGCCATACTCGGGCGGCGAGGTAACCGGCTGGGGAGCGCATGGCCTGGATATGATTCAATGGGCGCTGGGAATGGAAAAAACCGGCCCTGTCGAAATATGGGCTGAAGGTAATCCCCTGATTCTTGATAAAGTGGTCAACATGAAATACGCCAACGGCGTCCTGTTGAAATTGGATAACAAGGGACCACAAGGCGGCGGCCTGTTCGTCGGTGAAAAAGGTTCTATTTTGGTTGACCGTGGTAAGTATAAAGTTGATCCGGAAGAATTAGGTAAAGTAGAAACCAAGATAAAACTGCCCGTCAGTCATAACCATCAGCAGAATTTCCTGGATTGCGTACGCAGCCGCGAGTTGCCTATCGCCGATGTTGAAGAGGCGCATCGATCAACTACGGTATGCCATCTGATAAACATTGCGCGCTGGACGCAGCGTAAATTGCAATGGGATCCAAATAAAGAAGTATTCGTCGGCGACAAAGACGCTAATACCTATATTGACCGCGACCGCCGCTCGCCGTGGGAGTTGCCTAAGATTTAAGCACGGTCAAATTATACCTGGATATGGGGTTATAGAATTGAAGCGGATGGTTTCAAGGGCTGACCGCTATGCGGTCTTGCCCTTGGAATCCACCTGTTGCGATTTTATCGATTCTTTAAATAATGTGATATTTGGGTGCCAAGGGCAGTGTCCTGTCTGCCCTTGACGGACAACCTTTGATAAACCAAGTCAATCCAATGATTCTGTTTTTCGTGTGGATTCTTGGTAGGAATTTTGAAAATATATAAGTGTGATTCAATCAAGGGCAGAAAATACACTGCCCTTGGCACCCTTTCTATGACTCATCAACATCAAATCAAACCGGGATGTTCGTCCACTCCCCGGAATTGGCGGCTTATCTGGCTTACTCGTGCGAAATCTTCAGGCGATACATTTTCAGGGATGCCTCCGGAATCCATAAATATCAGGCGCCCATGTTTTTTCCCTAGATCAGCGATGCGTTTGAGATAATCTTCCTGTTCCCGGTTTTCCCATTCCCAGAAGCTGGCGGGGAAGCCTCCTACGACTACAAAATGGGGCGAATACTTTTCCATCAGCAGGTTGATATCGTTTTTCTCTTCAGGATCGAAGGGATTGATGAAATCGAAACCGCATTCAACCAGGTCATCAAGAATCTTGGCGATTGCGCCATGGCTGTGTAGATGGATGTCGCCGCCGAGCGTGTGAACTTCATCGCACAGTTTTTTATGCCAGGGCTTGAAGAATTCCCGGTAAAGCGCTGGCCTCATCAGCAGGGAGGTTTTTGATCCCAGGTCATCACAAAGGCAAACGCAGTCGGCGCCACATTCGATCATCTTTTTGGCTGCGGTGATATTCCATTCGCCCAAACGGTCCAGCAGGGCGGTAATCAGTTCTTGGTTATCGATCAGCGCCATCAGCGTCTCGGTATATTCCATCAAAAAATAATGAATGCCGGAAAAGAAGCCGTTAAGCGAGCCGACCACATATTCGCCCTTGGATTTCAAATAGCGCACATCTTCGGCGAAGCCTAGGTATCGTTGTGGGTCGTTTGGATCGGGCAACTGAAGATTATCCAGGTCATCGAGCGTCTTAACCGGGTGGTCGTAATTATGATAAAAATGGGGATTAAACTGAACTTTGGCCCGGACGCCGGTTTCATATTCAGCGATTAATTCATTTTCACTGCGGCTGATTAATTTGCAAAAGAATTCGCCCGGACCGCCATGCCCCCAGCTGATATTGGCGCCTTTGCCCAAGCATGAAAAACAACGCCCGGTATAATTATTGAATTGGATCATCTTATCCAGCGCATCAGGTCCCATGGCCGTCATATCAAAATGTTCAGGAGCGTCATACATCCACATGGGTGCGTAATGACATTCCTCAGGGCTTAGTTTTTTGGCGACTTCACCGTTAAAAAAAGACATCCAGTGTTGGGGGACGGGGACGTCTTTATTGCCATTCAAAACTGCTTTAATCCATTCATGTTTGGTCATTGCTATCCCGTGGTAAATGATTTTATTTTTGTAATGCAAGAAGTATCTTACGTCAAATTGGCTGCGTCAAGTGATTGTCCAGGCTCAATATTCAATGAATAAGGTTTTTCATTGGATAAGGACTATGGTAATATATATCTCTTAACATACTGTACACAATAAAAGGATTTAGCGAAATGATAAAAATAGCCATTATCGGTTTGGGCGGTATATCACGCACCCATATAGAAACCTATCAAAAGTTTCCAGAACGTTGCGAGATTGTCGCCTGTTCAGATACTTATCCCGACAAAGCTCTTAAAAAGATCGAGGAATTCGGTTTATCCGTCCCCATATATGAGGATTATAAAAAAATATTGGATGATCCACAAATCCAACTGGTTTCAGTCTGTACGCCGCCATATACCCATGCGCAGATCAGCATTGATTGCTTAAACGCAGGCAAGCATGTGATCTGCGAAAAGCCTATGGCGCCGTCTCTGGCTGAATGCGACGCTATGATAGTCGCCAGCGAACAGAGCGGTAAGAAACTGGCTATTATCGCTCAGAACCGCTTCCGCGATCCCATCCAAAAATTGAAAGCGGTAATCGATTCAGGAATTGCAGGCAAAGTGCTTCATGCCCAAGTCGAATCCTTCTGGTGGCGCGGGCATAGTTACTACGATTTATGGTGGCGCGGCACATGGGAGAAAGAAGGCGGCGGCTGCACTCTCAATCACGCCGTTCATCATATCGATATGTTCCAATGGATGATGGGGATGCCATCAGAAATCCGCGCGGTAATGAGCAACACCGCCCACGACAACGCCGAAGTCGAAGACCTCTCTATCGGCCTGTTGAAATATAACAATGGCGCCCTGGCTCAGATAACCAGTTCGGTGGTGCATCATGGCGAAGAACAGCAGATAGTGTTTCAAGCCGAGAAAGCGCGTATCTCTTTCCCCTGGAAAGTCTATGCTTCCACCCCGCGCAGTAATGGGTTCCCCGATCAGAACGTAGAGTTGGAAAATGAGATCGAGCAGATTTACCAGCAAGTTCCAAACCTGCAATACGAATTATATGATGGCGAGTTCGACGATGTCTTGACCGCTATAGAGACGGGCGGCAAGGTTCTGGTAGACGGCAATGAAGGACGCAAGACGCTGGAATTAGTGATGTCGATTTACCAGGCGGCCACTTTGGATCAGACGGTTAAACTGCCTATGGATCAAAGCAGCCCCTTTTACAGCGCTGAGAAGATCAAAGAAAACGCCATTCATTTTTATGAAAAAGGCGAGTCAATAGATAACTTTGATGATGATAATATAATCGTCGGATCTAGTTCGGATCAAAAATAATAATCAAATCTTAAGGAGATATATAATGCAAAAAGCAGATGGAATGATGTACGCCCCGAAGGGTAAATCTGAGGTGGTCTGCGAAAAAGGAGACTTTCGCTTTGCCGCAGTAGGTTTGGATCATGGTCACATTTATGGCATGTCCAACGGTCTGACCGAGGCTGGAGGCGAACTGGTTTGGGCTTATGATCCCGATGCGGAGAAACTCAAAAAGTTTTGCGAAACATATCCCGGAGTAAAACCCGCGGGCAGTGAAGAAGAAGCCCTGTCCGATGAGTCGCTGCACATGATAGCCAGCGCCAAGATTACTTCAGAGCGCGGCCCGTTCGGCTTGAAGGTTATGGATCACAAGAAGCATTACTTCTGCGACAAAGCGCCTTTCACGACTTTTGATCAACTAGATAAGGCTCGCGCCAAAGTTGCTGAGACTGGTTTGAAATGGGCGGTCTATTATAGCGAGCGGCTTCATGTTGAGAGCGCCGTATACGCTGGACAATTAATTAAAAACGGCGCCATTGGCAAGGTCCTACAAGTAACCAACCTGGCTCCTCATCGCTTGAATCTGCCCAGCCGTCCTGACTGGTTCTTCAACCGTGAACAGTACGGCGGAATTATTTGCGACCTGGGCAGCCATCAGATTGAACAATTCCTGTATTACGCCGATGCCAAAGACGCCAAGGTGGTTCATAGTCAGATTGCCAATTTCAATAATCCTGATTACCCCGGTTTAGAGGATTTCGGCGACGCAGTGTTGGTGGCCGATAATGGCGCAACTATGTATTTCCGGGTTGATTGGTTTACGCCGGATGGGATGGGCGCCTGGGGCGACGGGCGTACCTTCATCATGGGAACCGAGGGTTCTATCGAAATCCGTAAATATATCGACGTGGCGCGGGACAACCAGGGAGACCATATTTATCTGGTTGATCAAGAGAAAGAACAGCATATTCAGGCTGCCGGAACAGTTGGTTTTCCATACTTTGGACAATTGATTCGCGATTGCCTTGACGGTACGGAAAACGCCATGACTCAGGAACATGCATTTATGACGGCTAGAGTCAGTTTAGAAGCGCAGACTCAAGCAGTGCGGATTACCAGTAAGATTTAAGAATTTCATCACGAGGTGGGTTGCGCTGCATAATCGCGTATTGCAACCCACCTGGATTTTGTTATCAGTACGCCAACCGTTTTATATAGTGGGGAGATGAACATGATAAGAAAACTGTTTGTATTATTGATCATTGGCATTGGAACCATGATTTGGCTGCATCCCTCTGATGCAGCTGAACAGCAGTATAAGAAAATATCCCGTGATGGAATCAGCGATATTGTTGATGGCAAATACGATGAAACCATCCAGTTGTTTACTGACTATTTGTATGAGAATTCCGGCGATCTTGAATCGATGTTTGTGCTTGCGGTTGGCTATGCGCGAAAGAATGATATCGCCAAGTCGATGGAATACGTGAAGCAGGCGGTTGACTCAGGCTTGCCTTTCGCCCGTTTTATCGCGGGGCCGCGAGAACTGCTTAAACCGTTAACTACTAGTCCAGAGTTCCAGGCCTATGCGGAAAAATTTGATTCGCTGTTTGTGCATGGTCCTACAGTTGGCTGCGTAACGCATGACAGCGCCCGATTTTGGATTCGCACGGCCCAGGAAGCTGATTTTGCAGTGCAAATCAGTAAATCTTCGAATATGGAAGATTCTATTGTTTCGCATAAGGTGCGTACCCAAAAAGAGAACGACTATACCGCAATAGCAATGGTTGATGGTTTGGAACCGGAAACTGAATATTTCTACTCAATCAATATTAATGATCAGCAACAGGATGGCCAATGGTCTTTTAAAACGTTTCCCCAAACGGGCGGGCATTCCCGGTTCCAGGTTGGCTTTGGTGGAGGCGCTGGTTATACGCCGAAATATGAGCGGATGTGGAATACTATCCACTCGCATAATCCCCTGGCATTTCTTCTGTTGGGAGACAATGTATATATAGATAATCCCACCCGCCCGGATGTGCAGCGTTATTGTTATTACCGCAGACAGTCGCGAGAAGAGTTCCGCAGATTCGCTGCATCCACATCGGTCTTCTCAATATGGGATGATCATGATTTTACCATCAATGACCAATGGGGCGGGCCGGAGATCAATGATCCTGCATGGAAAATCCCCGTATGGCGTTTGTATAAAAACAATTGGAATAATCCTGCCTATGGAGGCGGGGAGTCGCAGCCTGGATGTTGGTATGATTTTTCCATCGGGGATGTGGATTTTTTCATGCTGGATGGACGATATTACCGCACTGATCCCAAAGTTGATAATCCATTAATGCTTGGGCCTGTGCAAATGGAGTGGCTCCTAAAAGCGTTGAAGCAATCGAAAGCAACGTTCAAGGTGATTGCTTCTCCGGTTCCCTGGTCCTATGGCGCCAAACCGGGCAGCCTTGATCCATGGCAGGGATATAAGGCTGAACGGGAGAAGATATTCTCGTTTCTTGAAGAAAATAGTATTGATGGAGTTATCTTGATATCCGCAGATCGGCATCGCTCTGATGCGTGGAAGATAGAACGCGAAAATGGTTACGACCTATACGAATTTGAAAGTTCCAAGATATCCAACATTCATACCCATGGCATCATGTCTGGATCAATATTCGGCTATAACGATACCTGTTCTTTTGGATTGTTGACCTTTGATACGGCGCAATCCGATCCAACGGTTGCTTATGAAATTTACAACATCTACAACCAGTTAATTCACAAAATTACTTTGAAAAAAAGCCAGTTAGTTCATAAGAAAAGAGGAAATTAATAATGAAGCAATTTAGAAATATGCTTTTACCTGTTTTGTTTTTACTGCTATTTGTTAACGCTGCCGTCTGTGGAAGCAGCGATCTGCGTTTGTGGTATGAGCAACCAGCGCAGAAATGGGAAGAAGCCCTTCCCCTCGGTAATGGTCATTTGGGTTGCATGGTATATGGCCGCGTTGGTCATGAAATAATCCAGCTGAATGAAGATACGGTTTGGGCGAAAACCACCAAAAACCGTGATCGCGTTGGCGCTTTTAAATATTTAGAAGAAGCGCGCAACCTGATATTCGATGGCAAGTATCTTGAAGGCCAGAAGGTGATGCAAGAACAATTTATGGGAGAACGCATCGCTCCTCTCAGTTATCAAACCCTGGGTAACCTGGAACTGGCTTTTGATCATGGTACTAACATAACCAATTACCAGCGGGAATTAAATCTCGATACAGCGCTTGCCTGCGTAACCTACAGTGTTGGAGATGTCGTCTATACGCGGGAAATTTTTTCCAGCCCGGTTGATGATGTGATAGTAGTCCGTTTATCGTGCAGCAAGACAGGTGAACTTTCACTTAACCTCAAACTGGGTCGTTCAGAAAATGCTGAAGTCGAAGCATTCGGCAATAATCAACTAGTGATGCGCGGCAAGGTGGATCAAGGAAAAGATACTGAAGGCGTCAGTTTTGAATGCCGCTTGCAAGTGATTACAGATGGCGGTGAGTCGCTGGTTTCCCGAAACCAAAAAGCCATAAGCATCGTCAAAGCCGATGCGGTGACTATCCTGCTGACGGCGGCTACAACTTATAAAGATAATGATCCGGTTACCAAGTGCTGTTCAATCATCGATAAAGCGTCGCAAAAACAAATTGCCGATATAAAGAATGATCACATCGCCGAACATCAACGTTTATTCCGGCGCGTCGATCTGGATTTGGGTCGATCCAGTGCTGAAAAATTACCAACTGATAAACGTTTGGCCGCTTTTGCTGATAATCGGGATGATCCGCAATTAGCCGAACTATTCTTTCAATATGGCCGCTATCTTTTAATCAGTTGTTCGCGTCCCGGCTGTATGCCGTCTAATTTGCAGGGACTGTGGAACGAGCATATCGAGGCGCCCTGGAATTGCGATTACCATATCAATATCAATATCCAAATGAACTATTGGCTGGCGGAAGTCTGCAACCTTTCCGAACTGCATGAACCGTTCCTGGAGTTTATCGACAACCTGCGTCCTGCGGGACGCAAGACGGCGCGTGACGTCTACGGCTGCCGTGGATTCACTGCTCATCATACCAGTGACGCATGGCATTGGACATCACCCATAGGCAATGTGGTTTATGGCATGTGGCCGCTTGGCGCCGCCTGGAGTTGCCAGCATTTATGGGAGCATTATCTCTTTACTGGAGATGAGAAATTTCTGCGTGAACGCGGCTACCCCATCATGAAAGAATCAGCCGAATTCTTTCTTGATTTTCTTACCAAAGACCCCAAGACCGGTAAGTTAGTCTCCGGGCCGTCGACATCACCCGAAAACCGTTTTAAGACTAAAGACGGTCAGGTTGCCGTGCTGAATATGGGATGCGCCATGGATCAGGAAATTGTCTGGGATATATTCACCAATTGTCTTGACGCCGCCAGCATCTTGGGGATCAAAGATGATTTTGTGACACAAGTAGCATCTACCAGAGAGAATCTAGCTATTCCCCAGATTGGCTCCGATGGACGGCTAATGGAATGGACTGAGGAATTTGAAGAACCCGAACCAAATCATCGTCATGTATCGCCGCTATATGGTCTGCATCCCGGACGCCAGATAACAAGAACCAGGACGCCTGAGTTGTTTGAAGCGGCTAAAAAAACATTGATTGGCCGGGGCGATGGCGGCACCGGTTGGAGTTTGGCGTGGAAGATCAATTTCTGGGCCAGGCTGCTTGATGGCGACCGCGCCTATAAACTGCTCAGCAACCTGCTTACTGTAGTTGGAACCAACAAAACCAACTATCAAAGCGGAGGCGTCTACCTTAACCTGTTCGATGCCCATCCACCATTCCAAATCGATGGCAATTTCGGAGCGACTGCTGGAATCGCTGAAATGCTGCTGCAAAGTCATGAAGGTGAAATTAACCTGCTTCCAGCGTTACCATCGGTATGGCCGCAAGGTTCGGTAAGCGGTCTGCGCGCACGCGGGGGCTTTGAGGTGGATTGCGAATGGAGCGATGGAAAACTAACTAACTCAACCATTCATGCCATCCTCGGTGGGAAATGCAAAGTCCGCGCTCATGCGTCGGTTAACGTGATGTCGGATGGTCAGAAAGTTGATTTCATTATCACGGAAGACGGCGTGGTTGAGTTTGATGCATCTCCAGGGAAAACGTATAACATAATAGTGAAAAGTTGATTTTGTTTTATGCGATCAAAGTTTTTGAGAATATCTTAATAATCGACATCGCTTTTTTGCAGCGAGAAACCAGAGGGGAGCACAGTGACAATATACTGGCTCCCCTTTTGCGCGTCTTGAGATATGGCTGAACCATAGGCCATTTCCATAAAGGGGATTGAGTCGGCTTTTTGATACAACCATTTCCACCATTCTTCTTCTGAATTATCTACCAGCGAGTAGACCGTCCGTTCGCTGTTGCGTTCTTCTTCGATGGAGTAATAGCTGCCCTGGATGCGGGTAAGTTGATAAATAGGTTTTAATCCCAGAAAACTGAGCCAGGGTTGGAAGCGGATGATATGACCTTCCAGCATCCAGCGGTCGCCCTTTATCCTGAAAGTTTCGTCCATTGGAGCGGACTCTTCGGTTAATGGCTTGCCTAACTCATTTATACGTACTGAGAATTCCTGCACGCTGCTTCTGGAACTGATAGTTACTTTAGCTATAGGTTCGCCAATGGCGTATGTACGGTAGGCTTGAATAAACAGAGCGAAATTTATAAAGGCAAATCCTGCGAAAAATAGGATCAATGATACAAAAAAGAGAAACGCGTCTCTCCCGAATTTCCGGGTGCGTTTGCGGTTCAAGGTTTGCTCATCGCGTCGCATCCGGTTGACGCTGTTGATTAGAAACAGTAACAACGCTGCGACAGCGAAAATTTCAAGGCAGAAGCCGAAACCGTATAAAGAAGTTAGAATATCCATTTCGTCTTCCTTGTCGACGCAATTCATGTGATGCTTATTCAATTATATAAAAGTATACGTGATTTGAAATCTAACGATTATTCGTTCTTTATTTCAATAACCTCTCTAGTTTGCCATATTCTAATGAAATTATCTTCCCCGCATGAATTATTTTGAAAAAATATTCGTATTATCATATATAATTCGTAATTGCTGGTTTGCAATATACAATATAATATAATGCAAAAAGCCTGGGAGGCGAGTCGCCATGGAATCTATAGGTTATATTCTAATCGGTATTGTGGCTTTATGTTGGTTTGGCTTGATGCTTTTTGGCATGATAATGGCTTTTCCTTTTGGCATTATTGGTTTGATCGGAATTGTGGGATTCGGTTTTTTGTTGATGAAAGTGCTGGTCGAGCGGTTGGATAGTAAAGAAGACGACTATTATTCTAAAAATGTGGATAAATGACGAAACGGTAAAAAGTCAAAACTGTATTCGTAACTACAACAATTTGTGGATATATAAGGTTGAATCATACAAGATATAGTGTGAGTTTTGTCCTCCATCCACTTTTTGTCGACTCATCATAAACAAGGGAGTTTACTATGCTTATTACAACGCAGGATGAACTGTCTGGTTATCAGATTGTTGACTATAAAGGAATCGTACGCGGCAGCACGGTGCGAACGCGTCATATTGGTAAAGATATCCTGGCTGGATTACGCAATCTGGTTGGCGGCGAAGTTACCGAATATACCAAATTACTGGCCGAAGCGCGTGAGCAGGCTATGGACCGTATGATTGATCACGCTGAGTCCGTCGGCGCCAATGGTATTGTCTGCATTCGATTTACTACGTCATCTGTAGCAACTAATGCAGCTGAATTGTTCGTCTATGGAACAGCGGTTGTATTGGAGAGAATGGATTAATTATAGACAAATCTCTCTAATCGCCCGAAAGGGAAGGTCCGCTGTTTTTCCCCAGCAAGTGTTCCTTGCACCAATCTACAGTCAATTGAGTCATTTGTGAATCATAAGCATGGCCCGTATCGAGCAACATGGTGTAGGCCAGTTTTTGTTGATCATCGGTTTCCTGGTATTCCGGCAATAATTTGTTGTATAACTCATTAGCGAAAACAGGATCGGCGCGTACGTCGTTTTCTCCAGTTACGAAGAGGAGTGGTTTTGGCGCTATTTTCTCAACATAATTAAGCGGTTCGTATTGTTCTATAATCGGTTGTCCTTTTAGTTGCTTGAATTCTATAAGGTTGGATATCTTACATACTGGCAGTAGAACAACGCCGCACCGGATGCGGCGCTCATTTTTTAAGGCATAGAATGCATGGGTGGCGCCCCATGCCAATCCGGCCACTCCAATCTCTCCCGGTCGCGTTATCTTCTTTTCTATAATGAAATCAACAGTTTTCTTGATATCATTGATGAAAGAATCAAAGGGATTATTTTCTTTATGTCCCATTGATTTGATCATATTCTGGATGGCGGGTTGTTCTTTGTTTTGGCGGCGCTCTCCATGAAATGGCAATTCGATAGATATAAGATTGCAGCCCAGCTTCTGGATGGCTTCCGCGAACTCCATATAGCGGTCTTGGAATATCTGGTTGCGACTGCCATTCAAGCCATGTAAATAGATAATGGTATGCAAACAGCGAAATTCCGTTGTCGGTCTGGATAACAGACATTGGATAGGAGGACTGACGCTTCGAATAGTAACAGGGTAGAGATGTAGAGCCATAAACTGCCAATATTTTTTATTTTTTTAATAAACAACCAAAATAAAATAAGAACGTTTTTCTTCAAACCTTTTTAAGAATACAACATCTATACTTGCCTGTGAAGCTAAAATTTTAATACTCTTTGATTTACTGCCTTGGGCAGCCCCTTGTTATGCGCGTCTTTGAAGAGATAATTCTATAAGTGATTACCATAACAATAAGCATATTAGAGTGGTTTTCGTAATAATGTTCTGATGCGCGATTCGAAAAAGCCATAACAGATTGGCTTTTTCGAAAATCAAATGTGATAATAAATAAATATTATTTTGATAATCGCTCAATTATGCAAAACACTCTAAAAAATTTATTCTAATCGGAAAAAGGTGAGTTTTATGTACGATGAAATACAAGTGGAGTTGAGCTCCATGCATGAACGTCTCGAAGAGTTGGGAGGCCATCTTTGACGTAGGCGCCAAACAAGCCGTTATTTCCCGACTTGAAGAAGAGATGAACGCTTCCGGCTTTTGGGATAATCCCAAAGTTGCACAGGAACATGGCAAACAGATCAAGATACTTAAAGATATTGTCGATAATTATGGTTCTCTTGAATCTCGCATATCTGATCTGGAAATTATGCTTGAGATGGTCCAGGAAGAAAATGACTCTTCTCATGAAGAAGAATTCTCCGAAGAACTTTCCGATATCAAGACAGAATTTGATAAATTTGAAATCCATTGTACTCTCAGTGGTGATTTTGATTCTGGCGACTGTTTTCTAAATATTCATCCCGGCGCTGGTGGAACCGAATCATGTGATTGGGCCGCCATGCTGTTTCGCATGTACATGAGGTATATCGAACGCCAGGGTTGGGAAGCGGATGTTGTGGATTATCAGGAAGGCGATGAAGCGGGCTTAAAAAACGTAACTATTATGGTTAAAGGCAGTTACGCTTATGGGTATATTCATGCAGAGAATGGCATCCACCGCTTGGTGAGAATTTCTCCATTCGACTCGAATTCCCGGCGTCATACCTCGTTCGCTGCGGTTCATGTAATGCCTGTGATTGATGACAGCATAGATGTGGACATTGATGAAAAAGACCTTCGCATCGATACCTTTCGTGCTTCAGGTAAAGGCGGTCAGCATGTCAACACTACCGATTCTGCTATCCGTATAACTCACCTGCCAACCAGGATAGTGGTTTCATGTCAAAATGAACGGTCTCAACGACAAAACCGTATGACTGCTATGAAGATACTAACTTCCCGGTTGTTTCAAATGATGCAGACCGAACATGCCGAAAGAGTTGAAGAACTGTCCGGAGAAAAACGTGATATTGCCTGGGGCAACCAGATCCGCTCTTATGTATTTCACCCCTATAACATGATTAAAGATCATCGCACCGGCTTTGAGCGCGGCGATGTTCAGCCGGTGATGGATGGCGAATTAGATGATTTTATAAGCGCATTTCTACGTTTTGATTTACGAGGCGGCGAACCTGCTGCTGATGTGAAAATAGATATTTAGAGTATTTTCTGCATGAATGAAGAATATTATGTAACCTATCAAATGTAAATTTGAATATTTCTTATTGAAATAATGTTCAATAAGAAATATAGGTGTAACGCATGACCCACAATTTAAATTACAAAAAACGTTACATTTAATTTGATGGTTTTGAAGGTGCATGATATAGTTTAGAGTGGTGGAACAACCGAAGCTTAGTAAATATCTGATATGCAATGATTTATTTTTGTTTTTGGGGCTGAATAAAGGGGACGCTCATTTCCCCAGTCAATTTGAATTTTGAATGGAATAAACCGATGATGCGGTTCAACCCTATGGGGCTTCCATTCAATAGATATAATGTGCATTCCATATATTTCCAATTTTTAAGTTGATTTGTTAGTGTGATGGGTCACGAGGGACGGAATTGACGCAGGGATGGCTTAGGGAAGCCAAAAGATTTATCTGACCCAAAGTTCAGATGCGTGATATTGTTAAGTTTGATGAGATAAGATTCAGGCTGTGATCTGGCTGGAGTTTTATCTTGAAGATATATATAAGGGTCTGATACCATGAAAGTTAATAAAATTAACGTTAATGATCGTCGTTCAAGACAGGCCGGTTTTTCTATGCTTGAGATGCTGATGGTTATCGGGATTATCGGCATTCTGGCTGGCTTTGGGACGATGAGTTACATGACGCAGGTGGCTAGCAGCCGGGTGGATGCCGGGATTCAAATGTTGAATTCAAGTTTCAAACAAGCCCGGCAAAGCGCGATTGCAATGCGGAAAAATCGCCGGGTGGTAATCGATTCGGGGCATCTGGATGGTCTTCCAAATACTTTATCCGGATCACGCACCGAGCCAGCTCAAATCTGGATCGAAGGTAAAGTTTGCGAGGAGTATCCTTATGAAGTTAAGGCCTTATGTAAGGGTAATAGTACGGATATTTTCAATGCGAATCCATTAAACGATCCACAGACTTTACCTGATGGAGTCATGGTTGCGGATGTGGATGGCTTTATCCCGGGATTAGATGATCACGCGCAAATTTTTTATGTCGAGTTTAATGCCCGTGGAGCAATCGCCAAAGTTTATTTTGATGGAAAAGAGCAGCAAACGCTATCGAACCAAATTGCTCCAGTGATTCATTTGGCTCGTGATAGCGAGATATTCATGATAAATGGCGAAAATGGCGATTATATTAAAAATATCGGCGCTTTCAGTACCAGCAAAATGAAATGGGTTGATCCGCCATCCGAACTTAACCAAGAACGTTATAAAGTGCAAACAATTGAAGCTGTTAGACTTACAGGTAAAACTCGCATCTATGATTACGCTATTATGAATCCATGGCCCATGGATGAGTTGTTTAAGTAAAGCGCCTGGGAGAGAAAAATGACTGGCACGAACCGCCAAGAGAAACATAAAAGAAACTACCGCCAAGCAGGTTTTTCGCTGCTTGAGGTAATTATCGCCGCTGCAATCCTGGGGATTGGGCTATTGTCTATAGTGAAGGTGTTTCCCTATGGCATCGAAGTTAGCTATAGAGCTGAGCATATGACGAAGGCGTCGCTTTTGGCGCAAAGTATGTTTGAGGGTTTAAAGATGGACCCGATAAACTTCCCGATCCTTCCCGGGGGTCCAAATATAATTATTCCTATTCCCGGCAATTGTTATGATGATGACACCGACGATATCATGTTCAATCAGGATCGTATCTTTTCTCGTGCAAATCCTCAATATGACTTGAATTATAACCGCGCCAGCGATGATGATTATGATGGGCTGCCGGAAGCGGATGGTTTAAGGTTCTCTGGTATTCAACCTAATGGTCTGGATGATGATGGCGATGGCGTCGTCGATGATGATGGCGATAGTTCAAGTAGGCGTTTAACGGATATCCCACGCAGATTCGCTACTGATGCTCCAGATGGCGATTATAATTATGATCCTGAACCTAATACGGATGAAGAGTTTGCCAACGGAATTGATGATGACAAAGATGGTTTCATTGATGAGGATTGCCGTTTGCCTTCAGTGCGCGTAATGGGATCGCAGTTTTTCATGTTGCCTCTTTTAGCGGGAGATAAATATGATAATGACGGAGATGGAGAATTTGAGCCGGATCGTCAGGGATTGCCTGCCGTTAAAGATGGTATAGACAATAATGGCGATGGCCGAATCGACGAGGGCATTGATGAGGAAATATGGGATGGCATTGATAATGACCACGATGGCCTTATTGATGAAGATTGTGATCTTTCCTGTTTTCCATTCGCCCCTTGCCCTTTTCCTGCGCCATTCGAAAAGTATTCCTGGCAAATACGAGTTGGACGCATACCTAATGATGGCCGTTTCGGTATAACCGATATAAATGGCGATGGTTCGCCTGACCTGGGCAATGGAATTGATGATGATGGAGATGGATTCATCGATGAAGAGATTCCTGACGGCCTGGATTACGATTTTCCTGTTCCTTCAGGCACAAGACGCGGCTTGGCGTTTTTGCGGGGATACTCGCAAGTTCCCAAAAGACGGGATGGCTTGGTAGACGAAGATTGCGTGGCTGCGCCATTGCCTAATTGGCGTCGGATAGAGATTTTGATTGTCTGGGGCGGTGATGGTGAAGATACCGATGGGGATAGTAAAAAAATTGATAAACAAGCCAGTGATGATCTGGTGCCAAATGACCCAAGAGTGATACGTCGTCAACGTTTATCCTATGGTTCTATAAGTTGGGGCGTGGATGAAGAGAAATTAGACGGCCTGGATAACGATTTTGATGGCGAGATTGATGAGGACTGTTATAAATTTGAATATACACTGGTTGGATTTATTAATCTTAAAGATCCAAGCCAGGGCTTTATATTAAGCGGCGGACAGCCGCGCGGGCTTCAGTCACGGCCTGTGTCGAGTATGTAGTTGGCAATTGAAGCAGATCGAACCTTCTGAAATAAGGATGGTTTGAAAGAAAGGCGAAAACAATGGTTGCTCAAGATCAGACCGCTTCGCGATTGCAACCGGTAAGACAAGAGAGCGGTTTTACCTTAGTGGAATTAATGATCTCGGTCGCCGTGATTACTATGTTGGCGGGCATGGCGGCTCAAACATTTCGCGCGGTAATGACTGCACGGGATATAGCCGTTCGCCGGTTAGAAGTTAACGAGACCGCGCGTGCGGCGTTAGATTTTATGTCGTCTGAACTACGGGCGGCTTATTTGACGCCCGATTCGGTAAAACCTGTTGTCGTTGGTGGTTTTGGATCGCAAAATACAGGTCCGCGGTTACGATTCGCAGGCATTTCACGCGATATTGTCGTCGAGCCGGATTCCAGCGTCCCTGGCGCAGGGAAAGACGATGATGGCGATGGCTTGATCGATGAAGAGGTGCTTGATGGATTTGACGGGGATTATGCTGGCGGTGCTCAACAAGCATTGCGCGGAGAAAGCCCTGGCGCTGATCCGCTGGGCTGTGATCCGGGTGATTCGGCTTGCATAGATGAAGACATTGGTCTTTTTCCCAGCGATATTTTGCATTTTGTCAGTGCTGTGGAGAGTTCGGGCGATATTATTCTGCAAGAGATTTCTTATGGATTGGATCCATCTGGAACACGCCTGGTTCGACGCGGTCAAGTATTAAACCTAAATAATCAAGCGAGTACGAAAACCCAACTGCTGGATTTTGGACAGTTCATTGACGATGCTTCCCTCAAACCTCTTGTTGCTCAACCTGTTCCAATTGGGCAGATAATGAGAAAAAGTTTTGTTCAACAAGCCGAACTTTATTGGGATGATGGAGCGGAAGACGGCGCCATTGGCGAAATAAATTCGACTAATCAGAATCCCGGCCATATATTCCAGGTGTTGTCTTATGATATTCGCGGATTGCGCTTCCGGTATTGGTATTATGATTACAACCGGGGAGGCTGGCGCATGGTTCAAGAGTGGGATTCGTCCCGCGAAACAGCGCTGGTCAGTCCTGATGAGTTGCTGTTTAACAAATTAGCTCGCAGCAGCAACAGCGAATATGATCCAACCTCAAATAACGTACGAGAAGACCTTTTTACTAAATTGATTGTAAATGAACCAGAAGATATGTATCCCCGGATACCTGGCGGTGGACAGGGGGTTCTGATGGATTTCCTGATTAAAGATCCCCGTCAACTGAGAAACAGCGTCAGGAATGCACAGAACAGTCAGTTTATAGATGTATATCAGCGCATAGCTCAAAAAACAGATGGATTGCCCAACATGGTGGAAATCACCATTTATGTGCAAGATAAAGATCGTGAAAACAGTCCTAAGCAATATTCAACAAGAGTATTTTTGCCGAATAACTATCGGAGCATAGGTAATCTGTAGCGCAAGCATATAACGACGCATAAATAGAGTGGAATTATGAATAATAAACTGGATACTCATCGAATCACATGTACCGCACGGGCTAAAGAGTCCGGCGTGGCGCTTCTGACCGTACTGGCTTTACTGTCAATCTTCGCCGTAGTGCTGGCTGGTTTTACCTATACCATACGTATGGAAGAAAATACCCTCCAGCAATATGTAGCCAGCGCGAACGTCCAGGAGTCTACCGAAGCTGCCATTCAGGGTGCATTGGCGCAATTGGCGCGTGATTTGGATCCTGATAAAGCCCATTACGTGCTTGGGCGTTCGCAGCCGAAATATACTTCGCTGCTTGATCCATGGGCGGTGGGATACGCTGGCCGGGTTGGCAATAATGTAACCTATGACGCCCGCAGTCATATGTTGGATGTGCGGCCTTCTTCAGTGCTTGAAAGAAAAGGCATGCGCTTTATCCCCACGCCGATTCCATTAGGCGTTGACGAGGATCCTCCGGGTGATGTAACCGGCATGCGCGGTGTTATGCGCCAAGGCCAAGGTGATAAAGCGCCAGGGCTAATGGGTGTGGATGATGACCTTGATGGCGAGGTGGATGCCGGCGCCAATAGTAATCAATATGCTAACGATGATGATGAAGATTACCGCATTGATGAAGATGGACTTGACCAACGGCGGGACAACGGCTTTTTCCCTGCTGGTTCCGGTTATGATCTTGATGGAGACCGTTTAGGCGTATTCGATGAAAGCGCCAAGATCAATGTCAACTTCGCCGGAAATAACATCGGTGTTGGGAATGGCCAGGTTTATAATCTGGGCGTGTCCTCTTCAGAACTGGATTTGCCTCTGTTTTTATTCAACCGCATCGTGCGGGGTGATTTTAGCTCCACTGCAGCCGAATCTTTGGCCAAAGCCATTGTTAACTATAGATATGGTGATGTCGCCAATGGCGGCGGAACCACTAAACAACCTGGAATAGATAACCAAGACGATAACAATAACGGTAATCCACAGATTGTCAAAATTCAGAAATATAGCAACGCTTTCAACGATTTAACTCAATTTGACGGTCAACCTTATGTAATTGTAGGCAACAGCTATGATGATGATGGCGACAGCCTGATGAATGAAGAAGACGAGCGCTACATCGGACCGAGTACGGAAAACTCCAGTGGTTCACCGCTTACCAAAGCGTTCGATCACGATAATGCTGACAATTACCGACCCGGCGACAAAATCGATAATGATGGCGACGGTTTTATTGATGAAAAAGATGAAGGTACAGACGATCCCAGCGAATTCGATGTTTTTCAGCCTAAAGGTGATGATCGTCCGTTTTCTACTATAGAAGATTTACGCATGGTTGGCGTATTGAACCTCAATACAGCGTTAAAGCCGACTTTCTTTGATATGCTGAGCGATGAGATCACTATCTATAGTCAATCCGATGAGATATCAGGACCGCTCTCCGCAAAAGGCAGCGAAGTAGCCAAAATTAATCCTAATCTAAGCAGCAATTGGCTTGCCGCCGATGTTTGGACGTTGAGCAAACCAACAGCGAACCGGGCTGATTTTCAATACGGCCCTAAAGTTCACATAGAAGACCTCTTGGCGCTTCAGGTTGATAATGACGGCGACTGGCAGTCTGAAGCCGAAGCTAATACTATCAATGGAATAGATGATGATGGCGATGGACTGGTTGACGAACCTTCCGATGACTGGGATGGCAACAATTACGCTAGTGGAGATTTCGATGGATTCGGGGAACCTGATGTTGGCGCCCCGGCATTTGACTCTGGCAGCGATTATGACCGGGACTTCGGTCCGCAAGATAAACTAAGCCCCAGTGGCGACCGGGTTTATCAAAATCAGAGGATTCTCGGTTGGGATAAGGATATAAAGGGTGCAGATTTCTCTCCCCGGCGTTGGGATGCTGTAACGCTGGATGAAAACTATACCGATATTATTTATGGCATGGTGATCGAAGGTAATGGACAGGATGATGATGGAGACCTATTGGTCGACGATACCGGCGATTTCAATGGTGACGCATCTTTGGCTTATGATCCTGAATGGCATGTCAGTGAAGATGCCTGGGGCGACCTGAGCGGAGACGGTTATCCCGGTCTTGGCGGTAATCCTGAAGCGGATAAAGATACAAAAGAAGGCCGCATAGTTCAAAAACCGGATATTACTGATCCTTTGTTGCTTTCCAGCTTGGCGGATGATGATTTTGACGGATACGCCGATTTTTATGATCCCCAGGTTCTAGCGGCGATGTTCGCGCCGGAATGGGACGGGGTTGATAACGACAGCGACGGCGAAGTTGATGAAATTGGCGAGCGCTATATAGCAATTTATGATGATGATGAAGACGGACGTTATGATGAAGATCCGCCTGAATTCCAGATAGCCCTGAACCTGATTGATTATATTGACGCATGGGCGCCATATCCGGTTAGCGAAGACTCTGATGTAAGAAGGATATTGGGTAGGTCCAAAGATGATCCAGTATTATCTGATCCGGTCACTATGCGTGAGTTTACGCTTTATACTACCCGTCAGCGTGCTTTTCGTATGCATCCCCGCTTATTTTCCGGGCCTAACCGAAGTGCGCAGGATCGGCAGGAGTTCGCCGAGCAGATGCGCTTTCTTCTTCCCAATCCCGCTCAGATTGGAATGGCAGTTAAGTTTGAGGGGGTTGAGGCGATTCGCATAAATGAAGTTATGGCCAAGCCGGTTATCCGTTTGGAAGCGGAAGAAGTGCTGGATAGCATCCAATTCAACGATACTGATCCGACCAATCCTTATCCTACTATAATTACTTATTCTCCTGCATCATTTAAGGTAGAAGGCGGCGCTGGAGATGATGGTAAATTCTTGACTACTAACGTGATCGATTCCAATTGGGGCGCTGTTTCGCCTCATGCTGATGGCAGTGGTATATCTTTACCGGGATATTCCTATTTGCCTGAGGGCTTCCAGAATACTTTTAATCCAATATTGCCTGTCGTGAATATGGATAGTATGGCGCCAGCATTTATCTTTGGCGTAACTAATGTCGCGACGCCTGCACAAGCTCAGACCACGATGGTCGGGACGCAGCCGGTTGAAAAAGCCAGTTGGACTTTCGAAAATATTCCTTCCGGCTTCTATTATGTTGTATTGTATTTGCATCCCAATCACAAATATCGACCGGAAGTGCGATATGAATTTAATGATGAAGAAATAACTTTCAAATCCGATACGACTTATGGCGATGTCCTGCCGAATACCGGACCGTTTCTCGATCCAGTTCAGAGAGAATTTATAAAACGCGATACAGCTGTACTGCCCATCTACAATGACCAGTTATTGGCTTTGGATTACCGTTTAACTCCTTATTCTTTTAACACTGATCAACGCGTTGAAGTTCGTAACGATGGTGAATTAAAGATTACTATCACCGCTGGCGCACCTATTGGCGGACAGGGATCAGGCGATTTTTATGAAACTTCCTTTGACCGCATCGAATTAATCAACACATCAGTGCAGTATACCGAATTGGTAAATCTGACAACTGAAGATATAGACCTTTCCGGATGGCAGGTCAATACGCCTTATGGACATTACATTCTTCCAAAGGATACTGTCATCGGTCGCATGAAACCATCTTATGAAGATGACGACGGTCGGGATATCACGCCAAACATCGGGTTGCCGGGAAATGGCGTTCCCTTTGAACCTCTGCTTACTAAGGATAATCTGAAAAATCCGGGCGGAACGATCGCGACGACCGATCTGTTATTGGAAGATAACAAGTTGTTATTGGCCAACGATAAAGATGCTTTGATTTCGTTTATCAAGGATAATTATCCTGATGTTCCCGACATCGCCAATCGCGTTGTGATGCCGGTAATTGCGCAAAATGAAGAGGCTTTGATACGTAGTAGCGTAAATGGCGTGGGTCCTTTGAATAAAGCCCAACTAAGCGACCTTCGATTTAGATTAGTGGATATTCAGGAAGATATTCTGACCAACAATCCCGAAGATAAATATGTAACTTTGTATGATCCGGCGGGTGGTTACATAGATTCCTTTAAATACCGTACTACTTTTAATAACGTGATCGTGGATATTCCTGGAAATGATACGGACTTTGATCTGATTGCTTTACCCGGTTATCGCGGCATGGAGAGTTTTGAACGCGCTGATCCGACTCATTTTGATACACAGATGAAAGTTGTTAGTGGAACGGTTGAAGGCGAACGTACGGTTCCATCATCTATTAAGTTAGATGTTGATAATGCCATTGTGTTCGATCTTGATCCAACCGCTGATTTTCAGCGAACTCAAATTGGTGGTTATATCCTTTCCTCCAAAGGAAGCGATACCGACAGCGAAAATCCCAGTCTGCGTTTACCAAGATTCGTGGATCGTAATACTTTCCCCGAAAACGACGCCCACTGGAATGGGTGGGATTTTATTGGCGATTTCTATCAGTATCCTCATGAAATGTCTGGCGCTAATCAATTCAAGCGATTTGAAGATAGCAATACCTTCGCCAGAGAAGCCGTGTCTCCGGTTATAGGAAAGAACAAATTTTATTCCATGATCGGCGGGTTTGAGAACATGACTGATGTTATCTCGCCTAATCAGATCCGTTATACAGCCTTTACATGGCGTATGGGCGTTCGCGAACTGATTCGCGCCGGTTATGACCCCGATGTTGATGATCAACTGACAATCAGGATGATTGGCCGTAAGGCGATTAGCCCGAACGATGATAATTATGAAATCGATTTGCCGGTTGGTGAAGTTCTGGTTAATCCAGCTGTTGTTACCTTGGACCCAGGATTGAACAATATCGACGATAAAGCCAAACGTGAAGTTCTCAATACTGCCAATAAGAATTTTCTGTATGGAGTCCATCGACCGGTATTTTCTAAACTGCGCAATGGTGACACCGCATTCAGCATTGATCTTCGTGAGAGGTTCAGAGACCTGAGCCAGGATTTGATAGGATCATCGCTTGAAGAAGCCAAGATCGATATTACGATCATTATGCGCAAGAGCACCCGCGATCAGGGCTTGCTAAACAATAATTCTACTATTACCGCACAAACCCGTCCTGATTTACTTCTACTGCCATTGCCTTTGGATCCACAAGCTAATGGAGATTATGTAACTGGCGCTGGCGTTTACGTTGGTAATATGGGTGATGATAATTATTTCTTTAAGGGAATCGAGTTATTTGGCCGTGGACGCGTAGGCGATACAGACAGCGTCGATACTATCGCGCGTCGCGTACTTCTCGCAGGAACGCCTGGCCGGGATAACACGGGCTACGTTCCAGCATATCCAAGAAGACGTTTGGATATGACCGGCCAACAGCGTGATGAACTGGATATTATCGATAATACTGCTTACGTCAAGAATGGCCCGTTGGCGACAGTGGGCGAGATATCCCGTCTGTTTACAGGCAATCGTTTTGAGACGATTAATACGCCGATTATCCCTCAACGAGTCGAAGATATTGCTACTGCGATTCGGAATAGAATACTATCAACGCCGGATATCGTTCAACGCATTGCTGGCGCCGCTCCGGAGTTCCGCAAAATGCTGGTGCAACGTGAACGGTTGGATCAATGGGAGAACCAATATACCCAGATTTATAATATGATTACCACGGCTGTTCAGGGCATTGTTCCAGGAGCAATCAATATAAATACTGCGCCGCGTGAAGTTCTGGTCGCGCTTCCGTTTTGTCCATTGGAAAGCGTCGGTCGCTTGAAGGATATTCCCTCGCGCCATAAATTCAACACATTGTGCGCCGATTATATTATTGAAGGACGCCAACCGGGTGGTCATGATATGCATTTTGGAATTCACAACCTGGATGATGATGATTTCCTTAGTCGGATTGGTTATGCGCGTACATTAGTCGATACCATGACTGATTATAAATTAAGGACTGTGGGACGAGATTATCGCGCATTTAAAGATTTAAAAGATATCGAGAGTCAACGCTTTGATCGTATGGGCCTGAATATTGAGAATGTTAAAGGCGACAAAGCTAGTAACCTCAGAAACAATGTTCATCTATCCACTGAGGTCAGCGATCCGGATGATGGTCCTTTTTCGGATACCGGTACTCTGTTATCGCAGATTATGCACCTCAAGCGCCGAGATAGATTCGCTGACTTGGTGAGGGTGCGCTATGACCGTACGTTAGATCTGCTGAAGGATTATCCGGGCGACTTGCGCGAAAGGATAAATATTGGAACCAACGATCCTCTCACAACTGAGGAAATGGAAGCCGTCATGAACCGCATCTCAAGCCTGATTACAGTTCGTTCGCGCGCGTTTTCTATTCTTACGCGTGGACGCATATTCGATAGCGAAGGAAATATTACCGCCCAGCGTAAGCTGGAGGCGATTTATCAACGATAATTTGTTTTTTTTAATAAATTATATGATGTCCGCTGATTTTTTTGATACTCTTGGTTATAGCGGCTGATTTTGAGGAAATAAATTTGATGAATCGCTTGGAAGGATCAAAATCATGAAATCCACAAGATGGTTGATTTATAGTTTGATAGCGGCTGGTATAGTGTTTTATACAGCGCCTCCAGGTTATACGCAAACTCAAACGCCTACGCCAGCTCCTACAGCTGTGCCTTTTCAAACAGGCTGTACCGAAAAGGTGATTGATGCGGAAAAAAACCTGATAACCAATGGAGATTTTCAGCAGGGATCGCTCATTGTCGGCGCTCCTCCAATGATTGGCTGGCTGCCGGGCGAAATTTCTCCTGTGCTGCGTAAAGAGGTTCTCCCCTCAGGCGCCGAGAATTATTTCCTGTCGTTAGAACCAGGGACGTCTATTGCTGCGGTTCCCAAAACAGAAGGTAATTATGTGCGGTTTGATTTGACATTCTGTACGGCAGTTCCACCGGGCGGACAGATTCGTGTTTTTGTTGGTGGGATGCTGATTGCCGGTATACCTGTTGAAACTGGCCAGGGATTATTTAATGAAACTACTCTGACATTGAATATGAATCTGGGCGCTGGCGCCACAGACAGCGAGAAAAAAATAGAATTTGTTTATGATGGCGCTGCTCCGGCTTATATTGATAATGTGCAATTGGTTCCTCATATTGGCGGCAATGATAATAATCCCACGCCGACCCCGACGATTGCAGAACCAACCCCTACGCCAACAGAGAAAGGTGAAGATCCAACTCCGACGCCTACTTTTGCTCCTGGAATAGTCACCCCGACTCCGACTCCAGGCGTTACAGCGGATTCGATTCAGATAGTGGCTAATCCTCCGATGCTGATTGTAAAACCGGATGATTTTTCTGTTCGAAACACAACTGGCGGTAGTAAACAGATTGCGCTTGATATGCAGGTTATCGGATCAAATGGAGAAAAAATCAATATTGTTGATATAGATAAAGATGCAACTATACAGTTTACACTCGATTCTCGCGGTGAAGCTGAGGGCGTTGGCTACATTCAGGGATTCCAGCCGGCCAGCCGGAACTGGAAAAACATGATGAACCGCCGTATTGATTTGGATGATTTTTATGATGATGCGGGCGGACGGGTTTATTTCTTCCCGGCCAAGCCATTTGAAGGTACAGTCAAGATAATTGTTGAGATCGAATATAAAGGATGGGCAAACCAAAGAGAAGAGAGTAGGAAAATCCGCGGCGTCGTCCCTATATATTTACGGGTGGATCGTCAGGCCTCTTTGACCAATGCCACCGGCTCTCTCAACGCTGTTCAGAACGCCAACCTGGGACGTAAACCGGGCGACCGTGGATTTAGACCAGATAGCCGAACAAACCTCTATTATCGTGAGTTGATGCAATAACCAATCTATTATCAATTTAAACAAATAAAAAAGGCGCGAGAAATCGCGCCTTTTTTACTTTCGTAAAACACTTTAATCATTGCTCGATGACTGGGAAGAGTCTAAACGAATCTGTATATTTTCGTTGGGCGCCGTTACATCCTCAAGTATCAAAGAAGGCTCTGCAAGGTGGTTTTGGATTATCTGCATAACATATTTTTGGCCTGATCGTAGACCCCACATAAAAAACAGACCATTTTCATCAGTATACGAGTTTCTTATACTGGATTGCGGGATTTGCGGCAATTGTATTGCCGTAAAAGGGAGAGGATTACCTTCCTCATCTCCAATTACTCCTGCAATATTACCTGCTTGATATATTTTGACTTCTATTGACAATGGTTCCGGCTCTTCTGGTATCGTAACTTCAAAAAACTCACGGCAATATTCTTCTATGTATCTCTCACCATATATTGCATGTTGTATAGTCTTCCCCGGTGGAATAATCCAACACCCAGCATGTCCAGGCTCGATATTTTCGATAAAAAATGACCCATCCGATTTGATTTCCTGTATGATTTGCCCTAACTTTTGATGCAATACAATTCTAAATCCATCAAAATTTTCCCTATCATCATTTGTTATCACTTGACCCTTAAGTTTCCCCTCGCGGTTAATTTTTTCCATGACTATTTGGATATTGTTTATCGTTTCGCCGATTGAAAACCTACAATCCGTTGAACCACGCATTATTACGCGGGGAACTGTTCCGGCTTGAGGATTGAAAACAGGCTCGCATACTTTGGCTGTGATTGATATCTTGTGACGGCTTTGGCTTGGACGGCTTACTGCTACCAACTCAAAACGGCCATCTTCATCTGTTATAGCGTCAGTAGTAAGCAAATGAATGGATGTAGATACGCGAACATTTGCGGCAGGTCTGCCTTCGGTATCTATGACTTGTCCACGGAATCGTGTTCTAACTGCTGAAACAACAAAATACTGCATATCATTGATATCTTCAGTTAATAAAACAGTAAGACCATCATTTCTCATACTCTTAAATGAAAATACAAATTCATCTTTGTTATTTGAATTGCTTTCTTCACTTTGATCGGTTTCTTGAATAGGATAAGTTGATTTCTCCATTCTTGGTGACATCGAATATTCATTAAAATAACGTTTATCCATCATGGGAGATATACAATATCTACCTTTTTCTAAAAAAGTAAATGAAAAGCGGCCGGATTGGTCGGATACTGTACGGCTATGCGTCCCGCTAACAGGATTACGCTGGTTTAACTCTAATCCAAAATTTTCAACAGGCGCTCCCGTGTTTTCATCAATCACTGTTCCCGAAATCGTTAATCCAGATGTTGAATCTAGTTCCACAACAAATTTTTCTTCAGGCTCATCAATTACAACTTCTAATGTTTTCTGTTTAACAGACGATACCGGGGAAGGAACAATCCTCAATTTGTAAGTTCCCCAAGGGATGGAGTGAAAATTAATCTTGCCATACTGATTGGTTTCTCCAGAATAAAAACCGGAATTACTAGATTGGTCTATAGGGGTGAAAAGTACCTCCACGTTTGGAAGATTTGCAAGTTCTTTATCTTCAACTCCTGCTCGTTTTACGTTGATATTGACGTTTCGAGCAGATGAGATAAATAGGTTTCTGCTTTGAACAGCTGGATGAAGAACCTTGAAGGAAGAACGGAATTGACCTTTATGAGCCTGAGCAATATATGTCCCAGCTGGAAGATTTCTAAATTGGCATTTTCCATTTGCATCAGTGATGGCGGTTGCGGATAATATTTTCTTAGAAACGGGTATACCTACTTTACAGAAAAAATCAGACTGACCCCGCTTGATATCAACATAATCATATTGTTCACGTGGAGATGACAAATGAGCGTTTATATCTGGAGAGGTATAGCAGGTTAATGCATCCCATATTCGCAACCTGCGTGAATTGTCTTGTTGATAAGCATCTGCGCTAATATGAGGAAAGTGGATTCGGGAGTTTGAATGCCACATGCAGCCAGATATTCCGGCGATTTTATCGTTTATATAAAAATCAGATGCGCCCATTGAATTCGCATCTTGTGCGCCGACAACACCGCTATCTATGCCTACTACTTTTATATCATCATTGCGTTTGATATGAGCATAATTGCGGGTTCCCCGCCAGGTCATATAAGGTATTCTGGCGCTGACAGAAAGTGGCCGTTGCACTACAGGGCCTTTGTATAGGTAAACCTCTGCGCCTGATACTGGCCGTTGAAATTCATCCTCATTACCAAAAAAGACATTGATATGGTAATCGCACAGATATTCCAATGTAATTAAAGCCTCTCGATTATCAGCTGAAATTTGAATAGTGTTTGTTGCCGAAGCATAATTATCGGCATTACAAACTAATTGATAGGCGCCATTAGGAATGTCGAATACATTCAGTTCGCCGTCAGTAAAATTAAAAGTTTTTTGATTTAGGTCGATGGCGCCGCTACGTACAGCGTCGCCCAGGGCATCAACTATACGTATTCGGACATGCTCAAATTGAGATGGAGCGGCGACTGGGCGAATTGGATTAGTAGTGTGATCTTCGTTAATGGATTCTGTGTCAGGCAAAACGACGTTTAAAATATCTTGTGCTGGCGTCGGCAAAGGCGATAATACTATTTGATCGTCAAGCGGGGAATTAGTCTCAGTTATTAATGTTTGCGTGGGAGGGGGATTGAGAAATATGTAATCCCAGAATACTGTTAAAACTAATACCAACACAATTACTGCTAAACACATTCCCAATACAAAAGTGAACTGATTCTTCATATACATCTCCTGTATAATCGGTGATTAGAGCAGTTGACGATAATATATACATTTCTGATTACTTTTGGTTATTATCAAAGCGTTTTTTAAAGCTATAAAATTGATTTTTGAAATAAAAAAGCGGCAAGGGCTTTTGGTACCCTTGCCGCTTTATACGGATTATTAGCATAGTTACATTCATTATTCCAATGGCAGTACAAATGCATTTCGGATTTCTATCAACATATTCTTGAATTCTTCTCCAGCATGAACCTGTAATCCCAGTTTGCCCTTGTCGCTGGTAGTATCATTGACATCAGCGACTTTCTTTCCGTTTAATGTGATGACCAGATTTTCGCCTTTGCAGGTAATGACGAAATCATTCCAGCCTTTTTTATCGATAAGGGAGGCGTCTTTATTCATAGCGATGAACGGTCCGTTCTTGGGGCAATACAATGAACCCGACCAGCATAGGGGATTCTTGTATTCGAGGATGTCGGCTTGATAAGCTGTTTGTGCATTCTGATAACGGAACCAGACTCCGCTGTTGGCGGGCCACTGTACTTTGAATTCCAGATTAAGCGTAAAATCAGTATAACTCTGCTTGGTGAACAGGTCGCCTGGAGCCATATTGGCGCCCTGGCGTCCTGACAAAATTCCATCTTCCACTTTCCAAACAGCGTTGCCTTCGGTTTCAAAATCAGACAGACCGTTGGAGGTTATCAGTGGTTGAGCGGTGGGGCGTTTTGCCGTCCAGCGAATAGCCTGGGCGACCAGGTGGCGGAAATTAGGATTAGCAAAAGCTTCTTTACCGTGTCCCAATTGGATATATACGATTTCGTTGTTTTCGTATTTTTTAGTCCAGGCGATTGTCTTGTCGTTTAATTTATGATCGGTGGTTAGCAGAAGATGGACATCCGGGCTGCAATAATAACCCTTATAGGTTTCATCAAAGATTTTGAAATTCCCCAGACCTTTGGTTATGGGATGATCTTGATCGGCGATTTGTATGTTCATCCATTCATCATGCTTGTATGTTGATTGGGGATATTCTTTTCCCCGGATAGTGCGTCCTTTGGCATCGGTGACGTATGAAGTTCCTGTGATATCGAGATATTCATCCCAGGCTTGGTAATTGGCGATGCTGTGATGTAATGAGACCAGTCCCTTTCCAGCTTGAAGATATTTCAGAAGCCCCCGCTTTTGATCTTCGGTAATATCTTGCCACATATCGTATAGTACGATAGCGTCGTATTTCATAGCTGTGCCATCAGTGAAAACCTGATTAGCCTTGGGGTGTTCGACGTGCTTGTATTCAATGTCTGCGTGTTCGAAAATATTGAAGAATGTGGGATGGAAATCATGTCCTCCGGTGAATACTAACACTTTGATTTTTGCTAGTGCATGTCCATCGGTAATCCCCATACCTAACATCAATACGCCTGTTAATAGAATACATTTAAGCCATTGTGATGTTTTCGTCATTTTTATTCTCCCAGTATTTTAGCGTTTATAAAACATCGATGCAGATTTACATCGAATGGATTACTTCAAAACGCGACCCGATCCCCAATTCTTTAACGACTTCTATACGGGCTTGAAACATTTCCTTAAGTTCCTCAAGGTGAGTGACAACTATGATTTTTTCAAATTCATCCTGGATTTCATTGATGGAATCGATGATGGCGCTGAGGCCTTCGTTGTCCTGCGTGCCGAAGCCTTCGTCGATAACCAGAAGTTGCAGTTTGCTCCCGGCGCGGCGGCAGAGCAGTTTTGAAAGAGCAATGCGCAGCGCCAGATCGGTGCGGAAGGCTTCGCCGCCGCTGAACATTTCATAGTCGCGGGTTCCCATCTCATCGCTGACTTTTATATCAAGCGTTTCGCTGATTCCGCCAGTTTTGGTTTCGCGTTGAGATTCCAGGGCCAGGGAACAGCGGCCATTAGTGAGTCGTTGTAGTAATTGGTTGGCGTCGTTTTCCAGTTCGGGCAGAGATTGATCCACGATCATTGCGGGTATGCCGTTGCGGCTGAAGGCCACGGATAAAGCCTGATAATGGCGCTCATCCTGTTGGGTATTGAGTAATTGTTTGCTTTTATCTTCTATATCCTGTTTGAGTTTATCAAGATGTTTTAGTTTTTGTCTGACGCCGCCCAGTTCCATTTGGATTGCGCCGCGCTGTTGGTCAAGTTCTTTTTGCTGAGATTCGTTGTCAGCCATTTTTCGCTTGAATTGATCGA
This sequence comes from bacterium, assembly GCA_963662285.2. Taxonomy (GTDB): domain Bacteria; phylum Hinthialibacterota; class Hinthialibacteria; order Hinthialibacterales; family Hinthialibacteraceae. Next base: position 1,037,660 of record CAXXMV010000001.1, on the reverse strand, counting down.
GCTCTTCAAGAGCGGGAATGCTCTGCTTACGTTCTTCTTCTATGGCTTTTAGCCTGCTTTGATGTTCCTCGACATCCTGCTTCAAGCGGAGCAATTCCTGATTGATTTCCGGGAGTCTTTCTTTTGCCATAGAAAGACGGCTCCATTCAGCCGGGGCGTTGTTGAGTTTGGTTTGCTCCTGGTGCAGCTCCGGGCGTTGGTCGAGTTCTTTTTGCAACGGCGCGATATCATCTATTATTGTTTGCAGATGTTTTTTTTGTTCAATGGCATAGTCGCCGGAATTTATCTTGGTTTGGATGGCAGCGATGTCCTGGTCGAGAATCTTTTGTTGTTTGATCCATTCGATTTGGTTTTTTAATATGTCTTGCAGCTGGTTCCAGCGGTGTTCGTGAGAGCGTTGCTGGTTAAGTGACTTTGCGGTTTGGGCATGAGTCTCAGGGTTATAACCGGATTGCTTGATCTCTTCACGCAACAGTTCTGCTTGTTTGCGAATGTCGTCTGCAAAATTATTTTGCTTCAGTTTTTCTTCTAGTTGTATAAGAGTTTCCTGTTGCGCAAGTTTCTGGTCGAGGTCATCCTGACGGTTCTTGACGTCATTTTGTAAAACAGCTAATCTGCTCAGTTCATTTTCCTGCTGGGCGCGGATTTTATCGGCGGCTTGATGTCGCTTAAGTAAATCTATTCTGTTCTTTTCACGATCAGAAATTTCTTTATCTAATTCTGGGATTTTGTTTTGTAGTGCAGAAAGTTCTGCATTAAATTTGGCAATGAGATTATCGCGTTTATGTTGATCCAGATCGCTGTCGCACACAGGGCAGTTATGTGATTGGCCTTTTTGTAGGAGGTCTAATTTTTCTTCGATTTGGCGGATGGCATTCCTGCACTGTTCGAGATTGCTGGATGCTCTTTCCTTTTGTTGGTTGTTATTGTTGCCTTGTTCAACCAATTGCTCCAACTCTTTTTTGATCTTAGTGACGGCTTCTTGAACGGCTGGCTGTTGTTTGAGTTTCTCATGATCGTTTTGAATCTCTTTAGCCAAGGCGGCGATGGGTTTGGTGACGCCGCGCAGTTCGGCGATTTGTACGGTAATTTGCTGGCGTTGTTTATCGATGGCCGTTTCGGCGTCTTTAAGTTGCTGATGTTTTTTATCAAAAGCAGGTCGAATGGATTCAAGCCGGGCGTTCTCTTTTTCCGTCGCCTGGAACAGAGCGTAGTTTTTTTCTATTTCAGTTTGGGCGTCAATCATGGGTTGGCTATCTTTTTGGCGTTTCCTGATTTGATCAAGTTCGCTATTAAGAGAAGCCATTCTGACGTTCAGTGCTGACTTTTGCTCTTCAATAGTACGTTCTATGGCTTGTTTTTGGGCGTCTAAACGTTTTCTCTTGTCGTCTACATCCAATAACCGGGTTAATTCGTCGCCTATTTGATTGTAGCGCTGATGCTGTTTGGTGATTTCTTCTTCACGTTCAATTAATTGACAGAATTCGGATTTATCTTTACTAAGTTTCTTTCCTCGTTCTTCTTTTTCCTGCATGCTAGATCTAAGGCGCTTCTCTTCTTGTTCGCCTTGTTTGATTTGATGGTGGATGCGTTCCAGACGGGTGATGTTCTCTTGTATTTTTTTAGCATCCTCACGTAATGAATCCAGTTCGGCTTCTTTTTTTGACAGGTCTTGGCCGAGTTGTTTCTCTTGTGCGGCTATAAGTTTCTCTTGCTCAAGTTCGGTCTGGATTGAATCCAGCGATTCGGTCAGCGTTTTACGCATGGCTTTCGCGTCGCTGAGGCGCCGTTTCGCCTCAACCAGCAGTTTATCGTATTTATCCAATCCCAGAATATTGCAAAGGATTTCCTTGCGGTCTTTGGGTTGCTGGCGGGTGAACTCGTCAGCTTTGCCTTGTTGAAGAAAAGATGAGTTAATGAAAGTTTTGTAATCCAGCCCCAGCGTATCAATGATGCGCTGTTGGGTTTCAGTGATCTTACCACTGGTTAACACAATAAAATTATCATCGCGGTTTTCTCTGGCGCGAAACTCTAATTTGGGCGAACGCTTCTTGCAGTTGAATTCGCGGAAGACCTGGTATTCGCGGTCGTTGAGCATGAAAGTAAATTCAACTGACATCTCTTCGGCGTTTTGGCGTAAAAGATCGTTATGAGGCTTGCGGCTGTAATTGGCTTTGCGCGCTTCTCCCCAGACCGCCCATGTAATAGCGTCCAGCAAAGCCGATTTACCGTGCCCATTGCGACCGGTAAGGCAAGCCAGTTTGAAAGAGGTGAAATCCAATGTAGGCGCATCTTCGCCATAGGATAGGAAATTGCGTAATTTAAGTTGCAAAGGAATCATGAAAGACTCTCGATTTCATCATGATGAAATATTGTGGTCAGCTATTGCAGCCGCTTTAATCAAACTTATGATAGGTTATACTGAAATAGCGTTGTTCCGCAAGAGAATCAGGCTGTTATGGCGATGCTCTCTTGCCCGTTTGAGTCAAATAGTCATAAAAAAGATGAGGTATAGTAACATGCAATTAGATGCGGCGTTAATCTGGACCGAACTTAAAGAACGGGATTTGAGTAACTCTGTCGTGGTTGTGGCTGACATTCTGCGGGCCACGACGGTGATGACTACGGCGTTATCGCATGGAGCGAAAGTTATTTTACCACAGGAGAGCGATCAGAACGCCCGTAACTTATATACCGTTTTGATGGAACAGGGAGCGCCGGTCTTGCTTTGTGGAGAGAAGGAGGGCTTTAAGCGTGAAGGATACGATTATGGTAATTCACCGCTCGAATTCACTGAATTAGTGGTCAAAGATAAAACGCTTATCCAACTTACCACCAATGGAACCCGCGCCCTGGTGGCGTCCTCACCAGCCAAAGAAACTATTATTGTCTCGTTCGCCAATATTTCTGCGGTAGCCGAAAAATTGCGCAACCTGGATGACTCGGTGGAGAGCGTTATTGGCGTGGTATCCGGTCGTGAGGGTCGTTACTGCCTGGAAGATATGGTTTGCATCGGTGGAGTGCTATCGATGCTGCTGGAACCGCCTGGACATGATTATCAAATTTCAGACGCCGCCCGATCAGCGGTTGATCTATACCACTTATACCAGGATTGTCTGCCCGATATGATCCGGCAGTGTTTTCATGGCAGATTTTTGCAAGATATAGGGTTGGGCGATGATCTGCCAGAATGCGTCAGAATCGATACTACTGATATTGTCCCCGTCATGAAAGATGGCCGGGTGATGGCCTCTTAGAGTAGATTGGTCAACCTGGTTATATTTCTCTAGTTCCACCGATATTGATGCTATTGAAGGCGTTTTCTATAGTAGATTCTCCATGCGCCAGTTGCAGTAACTCGTCACTCAATTCAGCGCCGAAACGGGATAGGATTGTTTCGATACGCGCTTCTTTTACATTGACTGGCGGAACCTTCATGTTGCCGCGAAAAGCCAATTGCTTGCGGATAATCCGGGAGGCTTTCTTGATCTTTTTCGGTTCCCATAGCGGTTCGTTTTCCCAGGGCGTTGACGGTTTGGGCACGAATGGAGATACGGCTACAGTGACTTTGCTTCCCCCCGCTTTGCAGAAGATGTCGCCTATTGTCTCGCTGAATCCGATTATGTCATTGGCTTCCTGTATTGGATCAGCTCCGGGGATGCCGATCAGGAAATAGAGTTTCAGATATGGAAAGCGGCGTTGTCCCATCCATTCAGCCAGTTGGAAATACTTTTCATCCTTCACCCCTTTAAGCAATGTCTTACGGTTGGCCAACGATCCGGTTTCTGGAGCGATGGTCAAGGTTTGCTGTCCGCCGAGTTTGAGCAGGTCCAAGAACCGTTCTGTCACTCTTTCCGCCCGAAGGGATGAGGTTCCCGCCTGTTTACCGTGTTGCACCAGCCATTCGGTTATATCTTCGATCCGGGGATGGTCGGCCACCGCCGCTCCGAGCAGGCCGACTTTTTGAAATTGGTTCTGATGTTGATCGAGTATGCCGATGAGTGAATCAAAACTTCGGTATCGCGATGAGCCGTTCTGATAATGAACGATGCAGAATTTACATTGATAATTGCAGCCTCGCGATACCTCCAGCAGAAATGATCCACCGAATTCATCGTTGTCCGCCCGGATAACTGAATGACAGGGGTATTGCTCCAGGGGATCAATCACATTGCGGGTGAATTGGTCGCGTGAGTATGCGCCATGAATCCGGGGAACGTATATATGCGGGATTTCAGCAATGGCTTGCAGGATGGCGTCGCGGGATTTATCGCTGGTTGCAATAAGGGCGGCTGAGATTTTGGCAATAGTCTCTTCTCCCTCACCCAGAACCACCGCATCCGCGAATGGCTGCAATAGCGCTGGATTGGCGGTGGCCGCCTGACCGCCAATAATAATAACAGGGGCGCCATCCTGACGCAATTCAGATAATGGCTCGACTCCACCGCAGAGCAGCATCTTCAAAAGATTTACGATATCCAGTTCATAGGTGTAGGAGGCTGCAAGAACCGGAAAGCGAAAAAGGGGAGTGTGGTTCTCGATGCTGCGCGTTTCGCGTCCCTTTTTATCGAAGAAGACCCGCTCCACAGCAATGCCCGATTCCCGAAACAGACGGTATATTTGTTGAAAGCCCAGACTGGCCATGCCAACGGTGTAGGCGTTTGGATATATTAAGCCGACCGGTCCCTGGTTGGATTGATTAAAAGTAAGGTAATGCTGCTCTTGCGCGACATGGTCCCAGAATTTCATTAAATAACCTGCTATCGGGTGGATTTGCTCTTGACCAGTATTATAGCCGTTGCAAGTCGTAGGTTTATCTTTGTAGGAACAATATTGTTCAATATATTCCTTACTTGACTAATGTTTTGATAATTGTTAACTTAAATCAGGTGTTGGGACATCCTCGAAGATATTATTATGGAGTATATTATGCGTCCTCTTCATATTGCTTTTGGATTTTTGTTTGTAGTGATTCTCTCTTTACAGAGTGCTCCATCAACTCTGCCAGAAGATATTATTAGCCAAATAGATGCACTAATCGATACAGAAATGCAAGAGAAAAACTTACCAAGTCTTATAGTGGGAATATGGATTCCAGGTGAAGGTGAATATACCGTCGCGAAGGGATACGCCAATCTGGAAACTCTGGAACCGCGTACTACCGAACAACCATTTCGAATCGCCAGCATCACTAAGACATTTACCGGCTTGGTTGTTTTGACGCTTATTGATGATGGTTTGCTCGAATGGGATAATACCATTGATAAATGGTATCCAGATTTCCCAAATGCGGATTTAATCACGATACAGAACCTGCTCGAAATGCGCAGTGGTATCGTGGATTATGCGTCTCATGATTTTCTGCATAAAATCTATCAAAATACTTTGCTGGAATTTACCTTTGATGAATTGTTGGAATTTTCCGCCAATAAATCCAGTTTATTTGAGTCTCCAGATCAAAAGTCCGAATACTGCAATATGAATTTTACTATGCTGGGTGATATTGTCGAGAAGGTGACTGGTGATTCATTAGGCCAGGTAATCCAGGATCGGATTTCTACTCCTCTTGGTTTAACTAATACCATTTATGCTACTGATGAACAGTTGCCCGGTGATCTCAGAGGTTACTCTTGGAATGCAGCATCAAACCAGTATGAAGATAAAACCGAAGTGATGTCCGGTTCGTGGGCCAATGGCGCCGGAGCCATGATTTCAACCTTACAAGATATGAAAGTATACGCTAAAGCCTTATATCAAGGCGTTCTTCTTTCCTCCGAAACCCATGCTAAACAATTGGATGCAAATGCATTTGATGGAAATCCTGAATGGATTCGCTATGGAAGCGGGATACTGGATTTGGGCGGCTTTTGGGGACATAACGGAACCATCTTCGGCTTCAGTTCAGAAATGTTCTATTACCCACCCAAAGACGCGGTCATCATTATCAACATAAATCGCCTGGATGAAGATGATATTAGCATGAGCACTAATTTCTTTTTGAAATTAGCGCCAATCCTCTTTCCTGGATCAGCGCCATGGGATTCCCAATCCCAAGCGAAACATTGGGCAGCGTATTAACCTTGTCAAAAGTTTATACTCTGGTTCTTATACCCATTTTTGTGTATTTTATGTGTGTGCAAAAATAACCTCCTGTAATTGTCACTTTCTGGGAGAAAAACCCTCGCCTTCAGGCGAAGACTTTAGTTTGATAAACTAAAGGAATGAACGATTATAGAACATCATCTCATAGCAAATATAGCCTACATGTCCATGTAGTATGGGTTACGAAATATAGAAAAAAAGTACTCACGGGAGAAATAGCGTTAAGTGTTCGAAAAAATATCCGTGAGATATGCAAAAGGAATGATGTAGAAATACTCAAAGGACATGTGGCGAAGGATCGTGTACACCTGTTGGTATCGATGCCTCCTCATCTATCGGTCAGCAAGATGATGAAATATATAAAAGGAGCCTCATCAAGAAAGCTGTTAAAGGAATATAAGGGATTGAATAAAACGTTTTGGGGACGTCACTTATGGGCGAGAGGATATTTTGCGGTAAGTAGCGGAAATGTGACGGATGAGGTAATAAAGATGTACATAGAGAACCAAGACCAAGAAAGAGATGATGACTTTAGAATAAGCAAGACTTAAGGCGAATTTATTCGCAAACCGAACCCCTAGACCTTCAGTCGAGGGTGGTTTAGTTCCGCCTTTATGCTTGACGGGTAGGTGTTTTGTTTATATCTTTAAATCATATGTTGGTGATGAACTTAAAACACAATGCCAGAGGCGTCTCAACCGCAATAATATTTCCCGACCAAAAAATCTGGGATGACATGCTAAAAGACATGACCAAAGTATGGACTCCTTAAGAAGCTTTGAACTACATCAAGCAACCTTATTTTGAGCCTGGACAGGGTTTTCATTTCGGGCGGCCTCTTTATGATGGCTAAAGATTTAGCCCGTTGGCGTCATGCTCTCTTTGAAGTAAAAGTTCTACAACACAATCAATGGATCAGATGCAGCAATTCGTCAAAACCAAGTCCGTCTCGAAAAAGAACTTGATGTTATAGGCCTGATTCCCTATTTCGGTTTTTTCCCTTATGGATTGATTATCATCGGTGTTACCGCAATAATGACATCCTTAATCAAGCGTCGTGTAAATCTAATAGTTCGGCTTAGACGTAAATACAACGCTTGATAGGCTCAAAAACCATTATGATTAGAGGCGCCTGGTTACAAAACATATTTACTATAGAACCTTTTTGTGTTTAATAAAATTTCTGTTACTAAGCGCAGTTTAAGAAATAAACTTACTAGATAGCGCACTATTTTATTCAATGAGTTCGATAGGAATATAAATTATCATGTCTCTTAAATACAAAAGCATATTAGTCTTTTCGCTCATCATTGTATTGAATATGATTTTGCATTACGGCGTTCATTTCTTTATTTTATCTCCAAGTTTTCATGTTTTGGAACGGAATGAATCTATAAAGGATATGGAACGTTGTCAAGCAGCCATTAAGCGGGTAATCAATTACCTGAGTTTAACAGATATAGAATGGTCTTCATGGAGTGAAACTGCGGAATTTGTTTCTGGTAATCTTGATGAATATATCGGGAAATATTTAAAGGACGAGTCTTTTGCAAACGATAAGGTAAATCTGTTATATATTGTTAATATTAAAAATGAGGTACAGTATGGAAGAATCTATGATTATGTTAATTATGAAGAAATCTTTCTCAAAGATTTTCCACGGAATAGATTACCTTCAGGTAATCCTTTTCAATTTCACCAATCATATCAAAGTGTTACTTCCGGCGTATTCTTGACTGAAAAATATCCCTTATTGGTTGTTTCCTGTCCGATATTTAATTCTGAAATTACCGGCTCAATTAGCGGTTATATGATTTTGGGGGTTTTTGTAAATGATATCTTTGTAAAAAAAATTGAAGACCAGATACTTACGCCGATCAAAATTAGACCGGTTAATAATGATTCAATTCCAGCCAATGAAAGATATGTACTGGATCAAATTACAAAAGAGAATCCATATTATTTTCATGAACAAAGCAATGAAATATTATGGGTATACACAACTTATCCTGATTTAGAAGGAAACCCCGCGCTTTTATTACGGGCAACCATACCCAGGCATGTAGCGAATATCGGCTATGCCGCTTTGGATTCTGCTTTGATATCTGTTCTTTTATTAGGTTTGTTAATTCTGTTAGTGATGATTAGTTCTCTGCAAGCATATATAGTTGGCCCTATTATAAAATTAACCAGATATGTTTCCAGTATCTATGAAAGCGGGAACTTAACAAATAGGATATCAATAAAACGTGGCGATGAGATTGGCGTGTTGGCTAATAAATTCGACCAGATGATCGGGCGTCTGGAAGAAACCCAGGGTCAACTACAGGAAAAATCTGATTATTTCAAGCAGATCTCAACCATTGATGGATTAACCCAAATTTTCAATCGACGCTATTTCGATGAGCATTATAATGAAGAATGGAGGCGGGCGATTCGTAATTCAATATCACTTTCGTTAGCGATGTGCGACATTGACTTTTTCAAGAAATACAACGATTCCTATGGTCATCAGGAAGGGGATAAGTGTCTTCGAATAGTGGCGCATGCGCTCAATGAAAAGTTGAAACGTCCCGGCGATTTGGTTGCGCGGTATGGCGGAGAAGAGTTTGTCATCTTGATGGTCGGTACGACTCCAGAGAATGCGCTCGCTATAGTCGATTCTATGAGAGAAAAAATAGAAACCCTGGCATTAGAGCATATTAAGTCAGAATGCAGCAATGTTGTCACGCTCAGCATCGGCCTTGCCGGTATTATTCCAAACCGGGATATCCAACCGGAAGAACTGATTCAAGCGGCTGATCGGGCGCTATATATTGCCAAGAATGAAGGGCGAAACCAGGTGAAATTAGCCGAGAATTTTCCTCAAGAGTGAAATTATGCACCGGTGCAGTTTAATGTCTTTGCTACACGCCTCTGACTGTTTGCCCGGAAGCATTTATTGCAATTTATCTTGAGTCCGCTGAAGCGATGTCGTGGGAGAATAGTTATAAGATCATGGTGGATTGATTTTATATGCATAAAGAAAGGTGTATAAAAACATGAAAACATTCATGTTCTATTTATCTCTTACTTTATTTATCTCTACTCAATTTTTATTTCCCATATTTTCTTGTGGGGATCAAGAATCTCTGGAAGAACACATGCAACAAGTTCTTGATAGTGGACTCAAGAAACACAATGCCATAGGCGTTTCCGCAGCTGTTATATTTCCTGACCGAAAAATCTGGACTGGCGTGAGTGGAATTTCCCATGCTACTGTTTCGATAAAGCCGGATATGCTTTTTGCCATAGGAAGCATAACCAAGAATTTTGTTGCCGCGCTTACCTTAAAACTTACTGAAGAGGGATTGCTTTCGCTTGATGATCCCTTATCAAAATGGCTTCCACCTTATCCCCATGTCAATGGAATCGTAACGATACGTCAATTGCTGAGTCATACCAGTGGAATTTATAAGTTCCTGGATAATCAGAAAATCTGGGATGATATGCTCAAAGACATGACGAAATTATGGACTCCAGAAGAAGTGCTGAATTATATCAAAGAACCATATTTTGCGCCTGGGGGTGGTTTTCACTATTCCAATACAAACTATTTGTTGATGGCCATGATCATCAAGAAAGCAACTGGTTCAACTCTTTCGACTGAATTTCACAAATATTTCTGGAAGCCCTTAGGCATCAAAAATGCCTACCTTTCCATCGATGAAGATATCCCGGATAATCAAGCTCATATATATGGCGATAATTTTATGTTTGGAGATAAGACTTCCGATGTAACTTTCCAACCCAGAGTATCTCATGATAGCATAATATACGGTTCGGGCGGCCTTTTTATGACGGCTGAAGATTTAGCGCTTTGGTGTCATGCTTTATTTGGGGGAAAGGTCTTGAAGCAAAAATCAATGGATGAAATGCTGCAATTTGTTAAAACTAAGCATATCTATAATATGAGTGCCTACGGATTAGGCGTGCAAGTATTTAAGCGTGAGTTCTCCTGCGGTGAAGAAGCCATTGGACATGGCGGCGCCAATATTGGATCAACGGTATACATGGTTTATTTCCCGGAACATCAGCTTAGCATAGTTGTAATGGTCAATGCTTTCCCTACCAAAAGCATTGATGTTATAACGGAAGGTTTGATTAAGGTTGTTCTTAAAGAACTTGATATTATAGGCTTGATTCCCTATTTCAGTTTTTTTCCTTATGGATTCATCATACTCTGTGCGACTATATCAATGGCAACCTTGATCACGATTCGCTTGAATTTAATCGTTCGACTGAAAAAACGCTTGATAGGAAGTCATAATGGATGAAGCAATTTGCAGCATAAATTCTATGCCTCGGGTATTTTATGAACGGGCGATGCTTATGGCTTCTTCGAGGGTGAATTTGTTTTCGTAGAGCGCCTTGCCGATAATGATGCTGGTGATGCTTCCCTTTTTGAGTGATTTGGCGCATTGAACTAGCGCCTCAATATGGGAGAGGTCGCCGATGCCGCCGGACGCGACTATGGGGAAGGGAGAGGCTTCAGCCATCTCGGCGGTTGCTTCCAGGTTTGGACCTTCCAGCGTCCCGTCGCGGGCGATGTCGGTATAGATAACTTCCGCTATAGGCAGGGAAGAGAATTCCTTAACCAAGTCGGTGGCTTTAACTGCGCTGTCTTCACGCCATCCGCGGGTTGCAACCATTCCATTACGTGCGTCGATGCCCAGAACGATTTGATTGGGGAATTTGGTCGCCGCTTCTGTAGCTAATTCGGGTTTTTCCAATAAGACGCTGCCCAGGATGGCGCGGCTGACGCCTAGATCGGTCAACAGGCGTTCGATTGATTCCATATCGCGCAATCCACCGCCCAGCTCTGTTTTGATAGATACGCTTTGGGTAATAGATTTAACCGCGTCAGCGTTTTGCATGGCGCCATCGCGCGCTCCATCGAGATCAACTATATGAATCAGGTTCGCTCCGCCTTGTTGCCAAAGTTGAGCCATTTCAGCTGGTTGCTTGGGGTAGACAGTTTCTTTGTCATATTCGCCACGCAGCAGACGTACTACCTGACCGCCGCGCAGATCGATTGCAGGAATGATATCCATTAAATTACTTGTCCTTTTCGCGAAAAATTAGTCTTTCTTGGCGCCTATTTTTGATTCTTCTCCCCGCCATAATCGGCGGATATTGGGAATATGCCGGATGATTATCAGCGCCGCAGCCATCAAAGAAAAAATAAGTACTTCTAATGAAGGGGCTGCCGGGTGTTGTATTATTATCAGAGTTAAACTGGATGCGGCGAGGGTGATGCCAAGCAGTATTGATCCTAATGACATGTAGCGCGTGGCGGCTATTGTTATTAGAAATACAACCGAAGTTATGATGAATGGAACAGGCGCCAAGGAGGCGAAGACGCCAGCTGTTGTTGCCACGCCTTTTCCACCGCCGCGGAATCCCAGAAAGATGGTCCAGTTGTGGCCTAAGATGGCGACCAGTCCGGAAAGAACAGCTAACAGTTCCTGTCCGGGGATCAGGCAGCGGGCGATTGATACCGCAGCAACTCCCTTGAGGATGTCAAAAATAAGAATAGGGATGCTGCATTTCCAACCAATAACTCGAGCGCAATTAGTGAAGCCGAGGTTACCGCTGCCTAAGTCACGCAGATCAGAGCCTTTGATCCACTTGACGGCGTAGTAAGCCGATGGGATCGAACCGAGTAAATATGCAAGAACCAGTGAGATGAACCACCACATTAGACTCGTCTAGCTCCCTTTTTCTTCCAGATCAAACGGATAGGCGTTCCTTCAAAATCGAAATTTTCGTAAAGCTGATTGACCAGATAGCGTTCATAAGAAAAATGAATCGCTTCGGTATCGTTGGTGAAAACAACGAATGTAGGTGGCGCAACAGAAACCTGCGTCCAATAATATATACTAGGCGACCGCCCTTTATGAACGGGAGGTGGATGATGTTGGAGGATTCCATACAACAGTTCGTTCAGTTCGGCGGTGGGGACGCGGTGATTATAGTTTTCGAGCACCTTTTCCACATGGGGGAAAATTTTATGAATTCGTTGGTGGGTCAGGGCGGAGATGAACTCTATTGGAGCATATTTGAGAAATGGAATTCTCTCGCGAATTGCTTTGACATATAAGCCGGAAGTTTTTTCATCTTTCTCCACAACATCCCATTTGTTCATTAGAAGGATAGCGGCTTTTCCCAAATCATTAGCAAGGCTAAAAACTTTGGCGTCGGTTTCGGTAAGTCCTTCTTCACCGTCGATCATAAGAAAAGCTAGATCACAGCGTTTTAATGCGGCCTTACTTCTTACAAGAGTAAAATGTTCGAGGCCTTGGCCTGTTTTGCCGCGACGTCGGACGCCAGCTGTATCAACTAATAAATAATGTTTACCATTTACTTCAATCTCTGTATCTACCGGGTCGCGAGTTGTTCCTGGAACAGGGGATACAATAGAGCGACCTGATCCGCATAGCGCATTTAAGAGAGTGGATTTACCAACATTGGGTCTTCCGAGAAGAGCAATGCTTGGAATTTGCAGTAGTTGTTGAGGTTCCGGCGCATCGTCTGCAATATATGAAACGACTTCATCAAGCAGGTCGCCCACCCCGGTTCCCTGTGTTGCGGAAATAGGATGGAGCGAATCCAGGCCTAATTCATAAAATGGAGCGCTCATTTCCTCTTCACGTTTAGGAGAATCGATTTTGTTGACTACTGCTAAAATTGGTTTATGTAAACGGCGCAATAGATCGACGACTTCATGATCAGCGGGAGTTGGACCTACTGAGCCATCCAAGACGAGCAACAGAAGCAAGGCGTCACGCGAAGCAAATTCGATTTGTTGTTGGATTTCTTTGGTAAATGGATCGCTATCCGGACCGAAAAAACCACCGGTATCAACCAGGAAAAACGATTTTCCATTCCAATCGGCTATGCGGTATTTACTATCACGCGTCACGCCGGGTTGATCATCCACTATGGCGTCCCGCCTGCGAATGATTCGATTGAATAAGGTTGATTTCCCAACATTAGGCCGACCTACGATTACAATGGAGGCGCCTTTATTGGATGATGATGCTTTTGATTTTTGAGTCATTCATTTCTCCAGCTATGCATCTAGAACGATTGTCACAGTTACGTGTGTTCACGTTATGTCTGTTATACTTATATGTGTTAAGCAGTAGTTCAAAGTTATGGTAACTAATAAAGTTAATTATGAAAACTACTCTAAAATGTCTTTCTTTGAACTGGTGTTCATAAATCAGCATCTGATTGTTGCTGATTTTAAATCAATTGAAATATTCACTCAAGATATATTTGTTATAATAGACTGTAAATACAGGAGATAAGAACATATAACAAAATTGGCATGCGTCCTGCTATAATAAGAGAATATAATTTAATGATTTTCAGATGAAATATATGCCTCTTAGCCGGGGTTTTAAGATTAATCTAAACCAAAAATTAATATGTTCCGGTTGTTGTATGACTGGAGCGATAACAAAAAAAATTATGCGTATTGAAAATGCTTGATTAAAAAACGCATGATTTTAGAAGAATCGCTCTGATGACAAATATAATTGTTCTCTAGAGAATGATACCTTTGATCATTGTGTAAAGAAGCGCTGTGATAATCTTTATTAATAAAAAGTCACAAAAACAATAAATTGTTTTTGCAAGAATATCGGCGTAAGCCGTTAAAAAAATCCGTTCAATTAGAAGGAGTATTAATTATGACGCCTCAAGAAGTCCTAGGTCTAATCAAAGAAAAATCAATCAAGTTCGTCGATTTCAAGTTTCAGGATTTTCTTGGAACCTGGCAGCATTTTTCGGTGCCGGTTAATTGCCTGGAAGAAGATTCGTTCGAAGATGGCTATGGTTTTGACGGATCAAGCATCCGTGGATGGAAAGCAATCGATGAAAGTGATATGTTGATGCTGCCTGATCCTACTACTGCTTTTATTGATCCCTTCACTGATTTACCGACGCTTTCTTTGACCTGTACGATCATTGATCCTATTACCCGTGTTCCTTATTCGCGTGATCCACGTAATGTAGCAGCCAAATGCGTTGAATATATTAAATCAACTGGAATCGCTGATACAGCTTATTTCGGCCCGGAAGCTGAATTCTTTATCTTTGATAGCGTCCGTTTCGGCCAGACTTCTCATTACGGTATGTATGAGATCGATTCAGAAGAAGGCATCTGGAATTCAGACGCCGATGTAGAAGGCGGAAACCTGGGACATCGTCCGCGTCACAAAGAAGGTTATTTTCCTTGTGCTCCAGTAGATGCGCTTCAGGATATCCGTTCTGAGATGGTAGATGTGTTGATGAGCATTGGCATTGAGATTGAAGCCCATCACCACGAAGTCGCTACTGCCGGCCAGTGCGAAATCGATATGAAATTCGGACCACTGGTTCACATGGCTGACCAGGTCATGATGTACAAGTATGTTGTCAAGAATGTCGCTAAGAAATATGGCAAGACTGTAACCTTTATGCCGAAACCATTATTTGCAGACAATGGTTCTGGAATGCATGTTCACTCAAGTCTTTGGAAAGGCGATACGCCTCTTTTCGCAGGCGACAAATTCGCCGGTCTTTCTGAAATGGCTCTACATTACATTGGTGGAATCTTGAAGCACGCTCCCGCGCTGATCGCTTTCGCGGCGCCAACCACTAACTCGTATAAACGTCTGGTTCCAGGTTACGAGGCTCCAGTTAACCTGGCTTATTCACAGCGCAACCGTAGCGCGGCCATTCGTATCCCGATGTATTCGCCAAGCCCCAAAGCCAAGCGGGTTGAATTCCGTTGCCCGGATCCATCCTGTAATCCGCACTTCTGCTTCGCCTCCATCGCTATGGCTGGTATGGATGGAATCCTTAATAAGATTGATCCAGGCGATGCACTCGATAAGAACCTTTATGACTTACCTGCTGAAGAACTGGCTAAAATACCACAGGTTCCTGGTTCACTAGCTGGCGCCGTGGATGCTTTGGAAGCCGATCACGATTTCCTTCTGCAAGGCGATGTATTTACCAAGGATGTTATTGATACCTGGATTGAGTACAAGCGCACTGAAGAGATTGGGCCGCTTAGCCTTCGTCCACATCCTTATGAATTCTTCATGTATTACGATTGCTAATTAATCTATGTTTAATATTCGCGAGTTGGCAGAACCTTGTTTCCAAGGTTCTGCCGCACGCTTATTCCAGTCAGGATAATTGTTGACTAGACCTTACTTGAATTAAAAAAAATCATAAATATAATCTGCGATTTATTTATGCGGAACTGAATCCCCCGGCTTTTCAGTTCCGTTTTTTTCTTGACATTTTTGGATAAAGAAATACGATGTTTAAAAAAGGTGATGAATTTGTGAATTATATATGATTAAAACCTTTGGCAGATCAAAACTTATATCGTCTGACCGTATAGCATTGATTTTGTATATCTTTGCGGTGCTGTCTGCTTCCATGCATTCGCCTTTTCATCATCAGCATGGTCTTGCGCATTCAGTTGACTCTGGACAGATTGCATCGATTTGCCAAGAGGATCATGTTTATGAGCATGTTACCGAAGATGATCATGAATGTTTGATTTGTCAGTTTAATCAATATGCCAAAACCTCGTTAGTTCAATCATCTTTTTTAGATGCTTTCTATGAAATAGAAAGCATTATCTCGCCCGGGGATTGTTTCTTTTTACTTGATGCAACAAATAATTTTTCTCCCCGCGCTCCTCCTTTAGGATTGTCCTGCTAGATTTTTTATTAATTCTGTACCTCTATCTTTATAAAAAATCTCGATCAATTCACTGAATCTTCACAATCGTGCACTACTGGTCTATGCAGCAGGCGTTATCGCCAATAAATATTGGCGATTATCATGATGATATAGCCTGTGATTTTTTGTTATAACACATAACAAAATTTACTTGTATTGAAATCAGGGTGTTTTCAAAAATTTACATCTTTTGATAATCTATCAACTACAACACTTTCTAAAGGAGTCTACTAATGATTAGCAATATAAAGCATTCAATTATTTATAATAAATTTAGTTTGATCATTTCATGCTTTGTTTCAAGTCTTATTTTGGGGAATTTAACTTATGCAGCTGATCATCTTATCGCGGTAAGTCATAAAAATGATGTGAATAAGATGATTGCGGTTTATGATTCTGGCGGTGCAATGGTTTTCTCTTATACCCCTCCAGGTTCGTTTTTCGAAAATACTCCTCGTTTTATTCGCGTTATACCATCACTCAAAAGGTTTTTTGTTACTTGCCCGAATGGAGATTCCGAAGATGGCGGAACTATTGAAGCCTTTGACTATAGCGGTTTTCCCGGTTCTATCATTCATTTGAAATCGATTTTATCTGGCAACAAGCCTTATCATATTTATGTAACTCCTGATAATAAAATATGCTCAACTAACGATGGTGATGACGCTATTAGCCTGATTGATCCCAGTACCTTCGCAATAGAAACTATTGATGCTGGACATCATCATGCGACTATTGGTTTTCCTGTTAATGAATCTGGATATGACATATTTGCGACCCGCTTTATGGGGAGCGACAACCCCGGTGGAGTCGATATCATCGATGGGATTACTAAAGAAAAACGCCTCACCGATTCAAATATTCTTCCCTTGCCCCACTCAGTGGTTTACTCGACGGTAACAAAGAAAGTCTATATCTCCTGCGCTGGAGGCATTGAGGTTTTTGGAACTCAGGGCGCCGAAAAAGACGTTCATCTAAAGACTATTCTCACTACCGAAGGTCACATGACTCCTTCGTTGAGAATATCGCCTGATGGTCAACATATTGTTGGCAACTGCCATTGGGATGCCGAACCGGGCAGTTATTTCTTTTCCATAGATTTGCAGACGGAGAAGATGACAAAGGTTAATAGCGTTAGCTGCAAAGGGTATGCCTACAGTCCAGACGGGAAATGGATTGCGGCGGGTGATTTTAATAAACCCTTTGATCAGGATATCCAAGTAGTTCACCTAATCAATTGTGATCCTGATTCAGTGGATTATATGACTGTTGCTCAGCAATTTGAATTATCCTATCCAAGTCAAATTGGTTTTTTTGCCCAGGATTTCTCGCCGGATAGTAAAAAAGCCTATTTGGGATTAACCCAGTCTGACCAGATTATGGTGGTTGATGTGGAAACATTCAGCGCCTCCTATATTGATTGTGAAGCGGCGCCATATTTTCTTTCCGTTCTTCCCCTTAGTATCGCCAGCAGCGTAAACGATTGGTCTATGTTTTAACCAGGAAATGAGTTGACCATAATGTTAAGATTTAAGCAAACTGGTTTTACCTTAATAGAATTACTCATAGTGGTCGCCATAATCGGAATCTTGGCGGCTATTGCGGTTCCAAATTTCTTATCGGCCATGATACGCGCTAAAGTTGCTCGTATTGAAGAAGAATCACGGGTAATCTTTGTGGCTCTTGAGGCCTACCGCATCGATCATAATTCCCTGCCGGAATCTATCCCGGACAATACTGATGCATTCAATTTGGTCGCACGGCTGAATCCTCTGACTTCGCCGTTGGCCTATTTATCCGCCGTCCCATCTGATCCTTTTGCTCATTCATATGATAATGGCGCCGGATTAGTTGATATGACCGAATTTATAGGATCAAACGCTTATTGTTATGGTCGGGCTGATCGTTCCGGTCAGCGGGGAGCCATAAATCTGGGTGATAAATACGCCATGATTGCCAGTTCCGGACCGGATAGTCGATTAGCGCAGATTTATTACTATCCACCGGACATTAAACACTCTGGAGGTTCAGATTGCCCGGTATGCGATTCAGCATTATCGGGATTTCTGTCTGTTACCATTTATAATCCCAGTAATGGTACGGTGAGTAGAGGGGATATTTACCGCTGGTCAACCAGGAATTCATCCTTCTGACACTTAAAACTATAAATTTAGGGGATAGTCTAATAAGCGCCTTTGCCGCTGAACACGGCGGGGATGGTTTTGAGCAGTAGGATAATATCGAGCCAGAGGTTTTGTTCTTCTATGTACTTCATATCCAACTCAACCTGTTTGGCGAATGGCAGATCACTGCGTCCACTGACCTGCCATATACAGGTCAAACCAGGTAGAACATCCAACCGGCGTCTTTCGGTATGGTTATATTTCGCGGCTTCTGCTGGAATAGGCGGTCGTGGACCAACTAAACTCATGTCGCCTTTTATGACGCACCATAGTTGAGGTAGTTCATCGATGCTCCATTTACGGAGATAATATCCGACCCACGTAACCCGTGGGTCGTTTTTTATCTTGAAGGTCAAGTTGTTTTTATGGACGTTTAGATTGAATAGTTCATTTTGCAGTTCTTCCGCATTAATCCGCATGGAACGGAACTTGGGGAATAGGAACTTTTCCCCGTCTTTTCCAACTCGAATCTGCCAGAATAATATAGAACCTCCGTCAGTAATCTTGATCAGCAGCGTGACCATTATTAGAAGCGGCAGGAGAACAACGAGAAGCAATACGGATATAATAATATCGAGAGTTCGTTTTACTGTAAACGCACTTATTTGAGTAAACAACCAACTGCTTTGTACCCACCAGGATCGGAATATGAAGCGAAATCCTGTTTTTTTATCTAGGTGGATGATTGATTTATCCATGTGAAAAATCTCTTTCTGTGTAAGCTCAGAAGAGGATTATACTAGTTATGTATAAATACCTAATACATAGCAAGCCGAGGCCTGCTTTCTCTATATCATAAATCGTAAGCATCGCTATGATTGGCTAAAGTTATGGGGGGGGGGCGAGTTGGATCGGTGATGCGCTAGCGTATGCAACATCAATAATTATATGAAGATAGGCAAGAATCTGGATATAGTATCAAAAGCACGGATAGAAGTAAATGCTTCTTTTGGTAAAGTTCGTTATCTTCTCCATTGTAAAAACTGAATGTTGAAGCGAAAATTAAGTTATAAGATTGGTAGAGAGGTTCTCATAAATATGTTTGTTTATTATCTCGCGAATATGGGCGTTATTATGAAAATCACTCTAAAATATATAAGGATTAAATGATGGGCTTAAGTGAAATTCAAATAGAAAATACGCCGGTTACTTTATCAGATATGGAAGATGATTTTCCTATTCTGGAGTTGATCCTGCGGAATTATCTGGGTGATGAAGATATTATTGGCATCCGCAAGGCGTATTTTTTTGCTTATGAGGCGCATAAAGAACAGACAAGAGCCAATGGCGATCCTTATATCTCTCATCCACTTGCTGTTGCGGAGATTCTCGCGGGATATCAACTGGACGCCAGCACAATAATGGCTGGTTTACTCCACGATATCCTGGAGGATACTGATTACACTTACGATGACTTAAAAAGCATGTTTGGAGAAGATACCGCAAATCTAGTTCAGGGCGTGACTAAAGTAAGTGAAATCAGTTCGGCTTATCACAGTGAAGAAGAGATCGAAAACCTGCGCAGGATGTTGGTTGCCACCGCCAAAGATTTGCATGTGATTGTAATAAAATTGGCTGATCGATTGCATAATATGCGAACGCTGCATTTTCTTCCGCATCACAAACAAATTCGCATTTCTCAAAACACGCTTAATGTTTATTCTCCCCTAGCGCACCGTCTTGGACTTGGGCAAATTAAATGGGAGTTGGAAGACCTTTGCCTGATGTTCTTGAATCCCAAAGCGTACAAAGGGATTAAAAATAAAGTCTCTTTGAAACGGCTGGAACGCGAAACTATTATAAAAGAGGCGCGTGCGGATTTAGAAAAGATACTTCACAAACGTGGGATTCATGTCACGGTTGAAGGCCGCGCCAAGCATTTTTACAGTATTTACATGAAGATGCGGCGTTATAATAAATCATTCAAAGAAATATATGATCTTATAGCGCTCAGGGTAATTTGCGAAAATATTGGTGATTGTTACGCCGTTTTGGGAGAAGTGCATACCATGTGGCGGCAGGTTGACGGTCGTTTCAAGGATTATATCTCCACTCCTAAACTTAATAACTATCGCTCGATTCATACGACAGTATTAAGCAAAACCGGGCGTATGATGGAAATACAAATACGCACTCAAAAGATGCATCAAATCGCCGAACATGGAATTGCCGCCCATTGGCGTTATAAAGAACATACTAAAAAACGTGTTGGCGGAGATTCCAAGTGGGTTAAATTATTTAACCAGGAACTGCCGGATACCCGTGATCCGGAAGATTTTTTGCAAACCATTCGCAACGAACTTTTTTCGGATGAAGTGTATGTCTATTCGCCCAAGGGTGAACTGATCAGAATGCCGAAGGATTCCACGCCAGTGGATTTCGCTTATAAAATCCATACTGAACTGGGGCATCAGTGTGGTGGCGCGAAAGTCAACGGCAGATTAGTGCCGCTTAATTATTGTCTTCAAACCGGTGATGTTGTATCGATTATGGCCTCGAAAAATAACCGGCCATCTTCCGCCTGGCTGGAATTTATCAAAACCTCCTCTGCACGAAATAAAATACGCCGATTTCTTTTGGAAGACAGGCGGGATGAACTGCTAAGAAGAGGTCGATCCACTCTATCCAAAGAAATTCAACGGGCGGGCTATAATCCCCGTGAGTTTTATAATTCTGCGGATGCTGAAGAGATTGCTCAATCGTTGGATTTGAAAAAAGTCGAAGACATTTTCGTTAATATCGGTTTTGGACGCATTTCAACCAAGCAGGTCATTGCCCGTTTGCAGCAAAAGAATAAAGTAGACCAACCTCAAAAGTTAATCGAGCAAAAATCGCAAAATATTTTTGAAGAAGAGAATACTTCCCGCTCTATTGTGAAATTGGCCGAAATTGACGATATTATGTATCGAATAGCCCGGTGTTGCAGTCCATTACCGGGAGATAATATTGTTGGTTTCGTTACTCGCGGGCGCGGCGTTACAATCCATAAAACAACCTGCCGGAGCATCAGACAATATAATGGGCATCCTGAAAGGCTCTTACCGCTATTCTGGTCAGGAGACCAGACGCATCCTGTATCGGTGCGCATTGAGATACGGGCGAATGATCGACGCAATCTGTTAAGCGACCTGTCTCAGATGATATCTTCGACCGGAACAAATATCCTTAATTGCGTAAGTGAGTCAGTCAGCGGCAGCGCGACTTTCACCTTTATTCTTGAGATAGTTAATACTAATCATCTTAATACAATTTCACAGCAACTATATGGCATTAATGGAGTTAAGACGGTTAGGCGGCTGCGTATGCAGCAATCTAATACATTCTCTAAAAAGAAAAACGGGAAGTAAGGCCTTAGCGTATATTTTACCCGATCAGATCAATGACTTCTTTTTTCATCTCGTCGGCTGTACGGATAATGGTTGCGTTGGCTTTAAATGCATTCTCTTCTTCGCGCAAAGCTATGGCTTGACGCGCTATATCCACGTTTGAACCTTCAATAAATCCAGTTTGAATATATCCACGGCCTTCGGTTCCCGGTATTCCTGTTTGGGCAATACCCGAAGCCCCTGTTTGAGATAGTGAATTGCCCCCATCTCTTGAAAGTCCTTGAGGATTGCTGAAACTGGCGATTTGAATGCCGCCCAGTTGGATGGTTTCGCCATTAACCTGAGCGCTTACTGTTCCATCTGAGGCGATAGAAATGTTTTGAGCGTCTGGTGGTATGGCAATGCCCGGATTTATGGCCAATCCCCGGCTGTTGACTAATTGTCCATCGGAATTTAGAGAGAATGAGCCATCACGGGTGTAAGAGTTATTGCCTTGCGCGTCAGTCAATTGAAAGTAACCATCGCCAATAATAGAAAGATCGAGGGGATTATCTGTGGGAATTAGAGGCCCATTGGTTGAGGTTTTTGAAATACTGTTTATCACTGCGCCTGCGCCGTTCGATAAAGAGGCGCTATTGGCGCGTTGTTCCCGATAACCGGTTGTGTTCAAATTAGCTAGATTATTTGCGGCGGTCAGGCCACGCAAACGAGATGTAGTTAAACCCGATAGTCCAATAGAAAGAGTATCCATAATAAATAATTATATCATAAAGTTCGGAAAAAAGGAGAAACCAAGCTTATCAATCCAAACAAATTGTTGATATCAGAATGTTGTTCTCTGCTTCAATATGGTGAATCGAGTATAATGCATTGTTTTCATTTATATTAAATCTCTTTTCTATCATTGGATGGCGTTATCGCATCGTGAATCGTATTTTCTTGTTCCTATCGGGTTTAATTCTTGTTGGCGTGCTGGTTGCGTTGTTGTGGGCGGCGCAAACTCACCAGGAGACGGTGCAAAGTCTCCCGGATATTCTTGCGCGTGATTTTCTTCCGTTATTGGAAGGTGATGATGTAGTCGACCTTCATTTGGGAGCAATAGAAAATCGTGCAGAGAAATTAAAGAAGGAATATCCATACATTGATGAAGTTATTGTAAGAAAGATGACGCCTAGTGGAGATGTGGTGGTTTATCCCTTCTTTTTTTCTATAGAGCAGAAGAGTTCTCATCCCGGAAGCGATCCATCCTTTCGGTCTAAGGTTATTATTGGAGAAGATGAATCGGTTCTGGGTACGCTTTATATAAAAATCAATGCCAGGCGCAGTCTCTTATTTGTGGTCGCCATTCTCGGAAGTATATTATCTTTATTTTTTATCAGCGGCTTGGGGTTTTATACAATTAAATCCAAGGATGAAGAAGTTCGCAAAACAACATCGCTTCTGGAAGAAAAGCAGCGTGAGTTGATTCATTTGGAACGTTTGGCTTTGGTAGGTCAAGTGACGGCCAATCTGCTTCATGATCTTAAAAAACCCATATTAAATATACGCGCCGAAATAGATTCGCTTGATGAAACTGAATCCAAACAAGTGATTGAGCAGGAGACGGATCTTTTCCTGGGAATGCTTCGGGAATTGCAGTTGGAAAGTTTTTTACGGCGGGATAATGAAAATGCTGAATTCGTAGATGTTAAAGAAATATTAGACCGCTCATTGCGGTTAGTAAAATACGCCCAAGGCGGAATACAGGTCGAATTCCTGTTGCCGGATGATCTGCCATTTGTATTTGCTCAACGGCGTCAGTTAGTGCAGGTGTTCTCGAATATTTTCATCAATGCCTATCAGGCTCTTGAAGGAGAAGGCGTGATCCATGTCCGGGGAGAATCAATTGAGGGCGAGGGAGAACGTATTCTAGAAATTGCCGTATCTGATAATGGCCCGGGAATTCCTTATGATATATTATCCAGAATTTTTGAACCGTTTTATTCAACGCGCCCTGATACAGAATCGACTGGATTGGGTTTATTTATCAGTCGATCGATAATCGAGGCTATGGGCGGCTTGGTTTCTGCACACAGTATTCCAAAACATGGTACTACTTTCACCATCCAATTTCCCATTTCTTATGAGGAAATATCAGATTAGAGCGGTTGTAAAAATTATTTATATAACTTGGGTATATACAATCAAGGCCCTAATCTTAATCAGAATTCGGTTTTTAGGATTAAATATCTATAATTGTGTAAAAAAAAGCGGCCTGCGTAATTACTTGCAGGCCGCTTAATTGTTTGAATTAGTTTATAGATTGGAAATTATTCTTTATTTTCAGGTTGACGTTGGCGTTGTCCGCTGCTTCTACGGCGTCCGCCGCGTTGGTTGCTGTATCCACCGGAACTACTGCGTTCACCTGATCCACTGCGTTCACCTGATCCACTGCGTCCACCTGCGCCGCTGCGTTCACCTGCGCCGCCGCGTTCACCTGATCCGCTGCGTCCACCTGCGCCGCCGCGTCCACCTGCGCCGCCGCGTCCACCTGCGCCGCCGCGTCCACCTGCGCCGCCGCGTCCACCTGCGCTGCTGCGTCCACCTGCGCCGCTGCGTCCACTGTACCCACCTCGTCCTCCATCTCGTGAGGAGCGCCGGGCTGATCTGTCAGATAATGTAATGACTACTCGCTTGCGGGCGCCATCTCCGATGCTGAAAGTGGTAATCGTACTGTTTTCTTTGAGCGCCATGTGAATAATGCGTCTTTCAGGAGCGGTTAATGGTTCAGTGCGGATATCGCGTTTATTACGGATGACCTGTTCCGCCATCCTTTCGGCCATGCTGCGCAGGTTCTCTTCGCGCCGGTCGCGGTAATTGTCGATATCAAGTACAACTTTACGCCACTCATCTTTATCTTCATTGAGATAACGCGCAATAAAATATTGCAGCGCATCAAGAGTTTGTCCTCTATGCCCAATCAATATTGATGCTTCTTCTCCAAGGACAATATTAAGATTGTCACCGTCTTCTTCAATCTTCACTTCTGTTTCTATGTTCATGTTACTGAGGATATTGCGTAAAAGAACTTGCGTGCGGATGCGAATATCCGGTCGTACTGTTACTCTTACTTTGGCGTATTTGCGTCCAATGCCAAGAAAACCGCTTCTTCCTGTGTCGAGTGGTTCAACTTCGACTTCTTCCCTGGATGCGTTAAGTTTTTTCAAACCATCGGTGGTTGCGAGATCTAGATTTTTTCCTGTTCCAATAATTTCTTTCATTTATGGTTCTCCATTTTACTTTCGGAAAGTTGCTTGAGGAGCCGTTAAGGATAAATAAGCAAGTTTTGAAAGTAAATCAAATAAGCCGGTCTGAGTTTGTATGTTATCATTTTCTATTTTTATACCGGCGAAGTTTTGTTATTTCCCGGTCTTGGTCGTGACCGGGATCGGCTCATTTCCTTTTATTTTGTCCATGATTAATCGTTGCGTAACGTCAATGAATATACTGATAACGAAATACAAGATTACGCCTGAAGCAATCGACCAGAAAAAGAATACGAAAATCAACGGCATGATTTTCATTGCTGTTGCGTTTGGTCCCGCCATCGCTTGCTGACTGGTACTCCAAAGCATAAGAATTGCATAAGCGATAGGAAGGATGTTGATGGGGATGACGTAAGATGAAAGAGCTATGTAAAACGCTCCATCCGGCGCCGATAAATCCTGAATCCAACCAAAGAACGGCGCTCCGCGCAGTTCGACTGCCATGGCAAAGGTGGCATAGAGTGCAATAAAAACAGGGATGGTTGTTAACATAGTCAAGCACCCTGAAAGGGGGTTGACTTTATGTTTGCGGAAAAGCTCCATTTGCTCCTTTTGCAGTTTCTGCGCATCGTTTTTATGCTTCTCTTTGAGCGCAGTGATCTGTGGTTGGAGGGCCTGCATCTTCTTGGTTGTGCGAATCTGTTTCTGATAGATGGGGAACATCAGAATCTTCATCAGCAGGGTTAGAGCAATGATGGCGAAACCGTAGTTGGGAATAAGCCAATACATGCCTTGTAGAAGTCGTAGCATTAAACCGGCGATAGGGCCGATGACGCTGCGCAGGAAAATCTGCCGGGCGTCGACTAATGTTGCGCTTGCCTTGCCCAGGTCTTCATCATTGATCGGACCGACATACAGGGTGAACTTGTCTTCAAAAACATCTCCATTGGCTATAGGCTTCAACTTCATGCGTACACCCATTAAAGGCTGAAGAATAGCCCTCGCCGCTTCGCCGGAAGAAGAAACGCCTTGCAATATATCATTACATGGCATGTGAGGGATAATGGCGGAAAGGAAATATTTTTGACCGACTCCAACCCAACCCACACTATCCTCTTCATATAGCAACTGCGTCTGAGCAGATTTATATTCGGATAGTGAGCGAATGGTGGGATTGCTGATTTCTTTTAAGAAACTGGCGATTGGTTTGATCGTTGTGGAACCGGCGCGTTGAGATAGAACATTGTTTGCGGCATCTGTTCTAAGTGAAGGATAACCAAAACCTCCGCTCCACACAAAATCATAGAAGCCGTTCTGATCGAAGGGTAATTCTTTTCCCGTGTTGTTGGTGATTCTTATTTCCATCTCAAGGTGATAACTGTCGGGATGAAAATGAAAGACTTTTTCAAGAGTAATACCGTTAGATTGGTAAACAAAACTAATTTCGGTCTCTTTATCCACCACAAAATGAGATTTGGAGCAGGTGTAAGGGATATTTCCGTCTGAACGGGTTTTACCCCAGCGGATTTGAAATCCCGCGCTTCCGGCAGGGAAAGTAGAGTTAATGGCATTTACAAAAAAATCGCCATTGTTTTCGTGCTTTTCCATAAGTTCCAGTTCCAGGCGGGCAAGTTGCTGTTGCTGTTCTGAACCTCTAGTGGATTGGAGTTTAAGCGCGTTTTTCTTTGAAAATAACTCATTGAATTTTATAAGATTCCACGAAACCGGAATTGCGCCGAGGGTGGAGAATTCAATGCGATAGAGCGAACTTTCAACAACAATGTTCCCGGTTGGCGTAGCGGGCGCTTCAGAAGGCAGCCATGCCCATGGGGAGGTGGAATCGTCAATTGGTTTTTGATCGATTTCGGTTTTCGGGCTGCTATCTTGGGTGTTCGATTGCCGGGCGCCGGATTGCGGTGTTGCTTTTTGGGTCGGAGACTGTCCCGACGACTCGATTTGATTTGGTGAGGATAATAAATCACCAGTTTGTTGATCTCGCGGCGGTTTCGCATTAAGCCAGCTAAAAGCAAAGACAACCAGCATGGATAATGCGAAACATAATATAAGTCTTTTTTCTGTATCCATAATTTAACAATAAACTCGTACAAATATAATTATGCTGTAATTACAATGGGCATGCATACGCATGCGCAGGCCATTAGAAGCTGCATTTGTTATCTGGAGAAGGCTTGGGTGGGAGATCGACGCCTCCAGGGTGAAAAGGTTGACATTTTAAAAGGCGTATTATGGTTAGATATCCACCTTTCAAAAGGCCAAAAGAGGCAATAACTTCTATTGAATACACAGAACATGTGGGGTGAAAACGACAAGACGGCGCCATCATCGGAGAAATCCACCGATGATACCCTGTGAGGAAAGAAATGGCCAAACGCGCAGGTACTGCGGCAATGGCTTTGATTACCCCATACATATCCATGAATCCGTCGAACCGGCGCTGAGCAAATATTTAACTAATTGTCCGTTTTACTCGGATCAATGGTTCTTAAAAAGCTTCGTCGTTTCAGAATTCTATTAAAATCTTCACCGAGTTCGCGATAAGAAGCTAGGCTTATCGAGCGTTTTGCCCGAATAACCAGATCGAGTGTTTGGTTCAAATAATTCTTGTTGCGCCGGAATATCTCTCGCAGTCGCCTTTTCGCTTTGTTACGGACGACTGCCTTCCCTGCAGCTCGACTGACCACAACAGCCAACCTGGAATTTGGTCCTTGGTTGGGATGGATGTGGAGAAAGCAATATTTGCCTTCAACGCCGCGCTGACGCAATACGCTTCGAATCTCTTCCTTCTTTAATAAGCGTTCGGACTTTCTAAACCGTTGGTCCAATCTCAATATTCAATCCCAAATATAGACGGTATTGGTTTAACTATTAACGCATTTTATCGCGCATAGTATCTGAGACAGTTAAACGTACTCGCCCTTTACGTCGGCGTCTTCGGATTACATCGCGACCGCTTCGCGTCTTCATTCTTTCACGAAAGCCATGCGTACGGATTCTTTTAGTGTTGCTTGGTTGATACGTTCGCTTCATTGCTTTTTATTATCATCCTATATTGATTTTAAGCTATAAATAATAGTTTCACCGGCGCCGGAGTCAAGGAGTGGATGTTAAACATTCTCGTCATGTTTTAACAGATTCAGAATTCTTTTTATAATAACGTATTTATGCATATTTAGAAGATTATCATTTATGAGAATTCCTGGCTTGAATAAGAAGCCTTTGACATCATGATATTTGCGCCATTGTGGCGCAAATAAATAAAAAGTATTTCTATTTATAAACCATGGTGATAATTATTTTCAATTGTTTTTGATCGTAAATCAGGGTTTTCTTTGGAATGATGCGTGGTTTTTTGAAAGAAAATGACAAAGTGGCCTGATTATTGTTTATATTAAATATATTGTTAGAGTAAGTATTAAAAAAATATGAATTATGTATAGATCAATTAAAAACACCAAAAGTTATTGCAGAAAATAAAATGTTAAAATGATAGATAAAAAAAATCAATTTGGATTTTATTGAGATATATTTAGTAAGCACTAAGGAGATGAACAATGTTCACTTTTTCAGATAATACAAAGAATAGCCGCCGGATTCCAAGAGATAAACCTGATAGCAAGTTATCGCTGGCGCTCTTGCCAAAAGCATTCGTCGTCCGTGAAACAGATGACTTATCGTGGGGCCCGGCAACCAAAATATTCGAAGAATCTGATCGATTTATTGTGGATGTAGAGTTACCGGGCATTAATCCTGATGTGGTAGATGCAACCGTTAATGATACTGCTGTTCTGGTTCAAAGTGCGCTTTCGCAATCAAGTGATTGTCAGCATTGTTTTGATAGCGAATGTGGTCCTTTTTCGGTTAATATTTCTTTGCCTGCTCAAGTTGTTAAAAGCAATGTGACGCAAAAGCATGAGAACGGAATTCTCACACTATATTTGCCCAAAATGACAAAATCGGTTCCCATACCTATAAAAATCAATTTTCAAAATTGAATAAAAACTTATAGGTTGGATACAACTCCTTGATTAATAACGATTAGTAAAGGCGTGCAGGCTTAAACTGCACGCCTTTACTCTATTATATATCTTATACGGTTATACCTTATCCTTGTATGTTTCGATGAATTTTCTGAATGAACGGTCGTATGAGCGCTCGACATTAGAAGGGAAGCAACAAGCGGGCAGTTCTTGCATACGCAGATGGTATTTAATGCATTCACAGCACTTTCCATGTTTGGCGCAGTTGGAATATGTGCAAGTGCAATTTACATTATTATTGCAATCAGTCATGAGAAAACTCCTTAATCATTGGTATTTGGTCAGATTTTATTAATTAAGCTGCTTTTCTTTGATTTTTTCAATCCTTTGAAATTTTTGCTTATTGAAAAGAAATCCACAACTTGTTCACTGTTTCTCCACAAATGCTTCACAAGCCGATATAATAAATTATTCTCTAAGTAACTCTAATGGAGGTTTGTTTTATGCAGGTTTTGATAATTGGCGCGCGTGGACAACTTGGCACTGATTTAATTAAAGCGTTTGATGATTGCCAGATAACGCAATATACCTCTGAAGATATGGATATTACGGATGAAGCATCCGTTCAACAGCAAGTAGCTTTTACCGCTCCTGATCTGGTTATTAACGCCGCCGCTTTTACCCGCGTAGATGAATGCGAGCGCGAGCATATTCGAGCCTTTGAAGTCAATGCGCTTGGGCCTCGAAACCTTGCATTGGCGTGTAAAAAATGGGATATCCCATTGGTGCATGTCAGTACTAATTATGTTTTTGACGGTTTCAAAGACTCGCCTTATGTCGAAGACGATCCGGCTTCGCCTCTTAATGCCTATGGTATAACCAAACTGGCTGGGGAGCATTACCTTAATTCTTTATGGAACAAAAATTATATTGTGCGGGTAGCTGGATTGTTTGGTTTGACTCCCAGCAGAATGAAAGGTACCAATTTTGTGGAAGCCATGCTTCGTTTAGGATCGAAAGGCAATCCTTTACGGATTGTCAGCGATGAATCTCTTTCTCCCACCTATACTACAGATGCCGCTAATGTCATAAGACGCTTGGTAGAAACCAAAAACTATGGCGTATATCATGTTACCAATAGTGGTGGATGCACCTGGATGGAGTTTGCGCAGGAGATTTTTGATCAGTCCAATATGTCTGTTCAGTTGATTCCCGTAACAGCGAGTGAATATGGCGCTCCCGCCCGGCGCCCGGTTAATTCATGTTTGGATAATAGTAAAATAATCAGTGCGGGACTTGGGCCTTTGCGATCATGGCAGGATGCGTTGCGGGACTATCTTCAACTTAGAGCATCTTAATATATACTTAGTATATTGTGAATTTTAGAAAGTTTAGTGAATGAAAATACTATTTATCGGAGATGTCTTCGCTCGTCCTGGACGCGCTGTATTAAAAGATAATTTACAATCTATCATAGAAGAATATAAAATTGATTTCTGTATCGCCAACGGTGAAAATTCCGCCGGAGGTAAAGGCATCAGCAAAGCTGTTGCTCAGGAGTTATACGATGCAGGCGTTGAAGCCATTACTTTAGGAAATCATGCCTGGGATAATAAAGATGTTCTATCTTTCATAGATACAGACACTTGTATCGTGCGAGCCTATAATTATCCCCTGGATGTTCCGGGTCATGGATGGACATCCGTCACTGCGCAAAATGGATGCAATATTGTTGTTGCGCAATTATGTTGCCGACTATATATGACCCCCATTGATTGTCCCTTTCAGGCTGTGGATAAAATGCTTGAAGAAATTGGCAATCAGGCAATTATTCTAGTAGATATTCATGGAGAAGCCACTTCTGAAAAAATGGCGCTTGGATGGTATATGAATGGACGGGTAAGCGCCGTAATCGGCACGCATACTCATGTCCCGACTGCTGATGAGAGAATAATGTCAGGGGGTACGGCGTATATTACTGATGCTGGAATGACGGGCGCTTTTGATTCTGTTATCGGTATGGATATTGAAACTGCAACCAGGAGATTTGTTACAGGAATGAAGGTTCCTTTTCGTATTTCCAAGCATAATCTTAAGGTTGCGGGAGTAGTAATATCGGTTGACGAAAAAACCGGGAATGCCGAATCGATAGAGCGCATCCTGTATCCTGGCGCCGCTGTATAGTATCTTTGTTATCCATAAATGTTGGCTAATCAAATCCCCTCCCTTCGGGATCAGGTTAGGGTAAGGGTGAATTTAGAAACACGAATCGGGAATTGAATGATTAAGGAAGCAGAAGCAGCCCAGCCGCTCTATAGCGTTTCCAGCCTGACTAATGAAATTCGACAGAAGTTGGAAGAGGAGTATGACTGGGTTCAGGTTAGGGGAGAATTATCCGGATTTAAGCGAGCTCCATCCGGTCATGCCTATTTTCGCCTTAAAGATGCAAATGCGGTTCTTGAATGCGTGGCGTGGAAGGGAACCGTGGCGCGTTGGGGGGGATTGGATTTG
Source organism: bacterium (assembly GCA_963662285.2). Lineage (GTDB taxonomy): Bacteria > Hinthialibacterota > Hinthialibacteria > Hinthialibacterales > Hinthialibacteraceae. The sequence goes on along the minus strand of CAXXMV010000001.1, from coordinate 1,006,503 downwards.
CAAGATGGCGTTGAGGTGATAACTGGCGGCAATATAACGCTTTATCCACCCCGTGGACAATATCAGTTAGTTGTTTCCACTATACGCTTGGCCGGGATTGGCGCTCTTCAGCAACGTTTTGATGCATTGAAGCGTATACTGTCTGAAGAAGGGCTTTTTGATTTTGAAAATAAGAAATTATTACCGGATTTTCCACGCAAAGTTGCTGTTATTACTTCTCCAACCGGCGCGGCGGTGCGTGATTTTCTCCGCATTGTTACTGCAGGACATTGTCCTGTCTGTTGTACTGTTTGCCCTGTCTTGGTTCAGGGTGAAGAATCCGCAGCTGAAATATCACGTATGATTGAGGCCGTTAACCAGAGCGGTGAGTTCGATCTGATTGTTTTGTGTCGCGGCGGCGGCAGCCTTGAAGACCTATGGTCATTCAATGAAGAGATAGTGGCGCGGGCCATACATAAGTCTGATTTGCCGGTGATTTCAGCGATTGGGCATGAAATAGATTTTACTATCTCAGATTTCGTCGCTGATCTGCGTGCGCCGACTCCTACTGCAGCCGGGCAGTTAGTGCTTGATTTGTTTGAGAATCATCGTGCGAATCTGCATTTACATCGCGATAGGCTTTTTCGATTAATCGTTCCTCTTCTAGAACGGGAGAAGGAACGCCTGGAGGTTTCTCAACAGGCGCTCAAGCGCTATCATCCCATCACGGTTATTGCGCAAAAACGTCAGCGTTTAGATGATATTATGGCGGCGATGATTCGCGCTTGCGAGTCAATGACTCAGCAAAAGCGTTTGTCATGCAAGAACTATAAGGAATCTCTGCAACGGTTTATTTTACACGCGCTTGAACAGCGGCGTCAAACAGTCCGGCGTTACGATCATCTGCTGCACAGTTATGATCCCGCTCGAAATCTTGCCAGAGGATATTCCATTTGCCGTACCAATGAAGGATATTTAGTATGTCGGGTTGCTGATGTTAAGGCGGACGATTCAATTCAGGTTATGGTTTCTGATGGCGCCTTCGCAGTTCGGGTAGTCAAAGAGGATTAAGAGCATGAGTGCAAAAAAAAACGCGGATTCATTTGATTTTGAAGAAGGCATGCAGCGTCTCGAAGAAATAATCGCCAAATTTGATCAAGGCGGCTTGACCCTGGATGAAATGGAATCTTGTTTTGTCGAAGGGGCTGGGCTGGTTAAAAAGTGCTCTGAACGGATCGATAACGTCGAAACCCGCATCACCAAATTAGCGGCGGATTCCGGTTCGGGATGGAGCGAAGAGCCGTTTGATGGAGTTGTAGATGAATAGAATGGCTCTTATGGTTGCTTGAGGTATGATGAAATGGTAAAAAGTCTAAAATAGTTTTCATGAGCACAATAATTTGTGGTGTTCTAGGTTGATTTATCCAAGGTATAGCGTACCTTTCGTCCGCCGTACACTTTTTGACGACTCATCAGGTATGGACGTATATTTTAATAATAGGCTGGCTCCATGAATAATTCAGAAGAAAAAAAATCTCAATCATCGACGCAAGGTTGCAAAGCCTATCTAGCGCGGCGCAAAAAAGAGGTTGAAGAAAAACTGTGGTCGTTGCTGCCTCCGTTGGAAGGTATGGCTGCCCAATTACATAAAGCATTACGTTACCCCTTGGAAGCAGGCGGCAAGCGGATTCGACCGATTCTGGTTTTAGCCGGAGCAGATTTTTGCCGGGGCGTATCAGGTAATGACTCGTATAGTGGAAATACTTGGGATGGCGTAGATGATAATTTGAAACAATCATTGCTCACTGCTGCATGCGCAATTGAATTGGTGCATACTTATTCTTTAGTGCATGATGATCTTCCCTGCATGGATGATGATGAATTACGCCGTGGAAGACCGACTTCTCATATTGTTTTTGGTGAAGCGTTGGCTGTGTTATCGTCTGATGCATTGCACACCCTGGGTTTTCAGTTGCTCTCAAGTTTGCCCGACAACCTGGCTTTACAGGCGTTGCGAACTGCGCGGGAATTGGCTTTTGCGTGCGGTTATCCCGGCATGGTGGCGGGACAGGCGGTGGATTTGGAGTATGAGAGTAAGCCTGGAACGGAAGAAGTGCTAGAATATATACACCTACATAAAACGGCTGCCCTGATTCGAGCCTCTTTGCTCATGGGCGCCCACATGGTTTCAGCATCCAAAGCGGATATTGAATTACTTAGAGAAGTTGGAACCCATCTTGGATTAATCTTTCAGGTAGTGGATGATATTTTAGATGTAGTTGGCGATACGGCGGTGATAGGTAAAAACGCCGGAAGCGATGAAGCGCGGGATAAATTAACATATCCATCGCTGATTGGTTTAGATGAATCAAGAAAACGCGTTAATTCACTTCGCGATAGCGTCTTGTCACTGTTAGAATGCGAAGGCGACCGCGCTTCAGTCCTGATAGATTTAACCACTATTCTGGTTGAGCGTCAGGCATAAATAGATTAGAGGGATTCTCATAATAAAGTTCTTATTCTCGATTCGAGAAAGCCTGTAAAGAGCGGCTTCTTTGTAGATCAAATGTTATGAGAAACAAACAAAATACTGATTATCCCTCTAGAGTTTAATTACGAAGAAATTAGGTTATTTTCAATGGTTCTTGAAAAGATTAATGGTCCTGAAGATTTACGTGATTTAAGCATAGAAGAGTTAAATATTCTTGCTAAAGATATTCGTAAGAAGATTATTGATGTTGTGAGCGAAAAAGGCGGGCATCTGGCGCCGGGATTAGGCGCAGTGGAGTTGACTATTGCTCTTCATCGCGTTCTTGAGAGTCCCAAAGACAAGATCGTCTGGGATGTCGGTCATCAATGCTACGGGCATAAGTTGCTTACTGGTCGCCGGGATAATTTTCATACCTTGCGCCAATATGAAGGCGTTAGTGGATTTCCACGCCGTTGGGAAAGTCCTCACGATCATTTTGGGACGGGTCATGCCAGCACGTCTGTATCCGCTGCGGTGGGTTTAGCTGCGGGTCGTGATTTGAATGGCGGGGATAATAAAGTCGTCGCCATAATTGGAGATGGCGGCTTGACCGGCGGCGTCGCCTACGAAGGTTTGGATCATGCGGGAGAGTTAAAAACCGATCTGCTAGTTATTCTCAATGACAACAATATGTCCATCTCTCCTAATGTCGGCGGTATATCGCATCACCTCAACCGGCTTATCAGCAGCTATTATTATAATAAAACCAAAGAAGGCGTCGATAAGTTTCTCGAAAAGAGCATTGGCAATTCGCTGATGAAGCGTTTGCAGAAGGTCGAAGAGAGTATCAAGTCGCTTATTGTGCCCGGCGTGTTTTTTGAAGAATTAGGATTTCGTTACTTCGGGCCTATCAATGGCCATGATATTGATCTTCTGATTGAGACGTTGACCAGTCTTAAAGATTTGAAAGGTCCTTTACTGCTCCATGTTTTGACTGAAAAGGGACATGGCTACGAACCAGCCGAAGAAGATCCCGCCAGTTGGCATGGCGCCAAGCCGTTTATAAAAGCTACTGGCGAGCCGAAAAAATCTAAAATCCCGGCATTAACGCCAACACCACCAAGTTATACCAGCGTTTTTAGCGATGTTATCTGTAAAATGGTGGAAAAGAATCCTAAAGTCGTCGGTATCACGGCAGCTATGGCTTCAGGTACTGGGCTTTCAAGGTTATCTAAAGAGCATCCCGATAATTTCTTTGATGTGGGCATCGCCGAGCAGCACGCAATTATGTTGGCTTGCGGTATGGCATGTGAAGGCATCCGCCCGGTTGCCGCAATCTATTCCACCTTCCTGCAACGCGCCTATGACCAGGTGTATCACGATGTCGGCATTCAGAAACTTCCAGTCATTTTTGCGATAGATCGTGGTGGGGTTATTGGCGATGATGGCGCAACCCATCAGGGATTGTATGATATCGCGTTTCTTCGTTCAGTCCCCGGTATTGTGTTAGCGGCTGCTGCCAATGAGCGTGAACTTTCGCAAATGCTATGGACGGCTTTAGCTCATGATGGTCCTTTTGCAGTGCGTTATCCGCGGTCTGCTGGCGAGGGCGTAGACTGGTCGCCTGAAGAAGAACCCATTGCCATCGGCAAGGGAAAAGTCTTGCAGGAAGGCTCTGGCGTAGCGATATTGGCTTATGGCTACATGGTGCACCGGGCGTTGGAAGCAGCGGAATTTTTGCGTAAGGATGGCATCAATCCTACTGTAGTCAATATGCGTTTCGCCAAACCGCTTGACCATGAACTGATTAAAAAACTGGCCGAGAATCATACCCATTTCGCCACCTATGAAGATCATTCAATTGCCGGTGGATTCTCCAGTATTGTTGCAGAAGCGCTTCAAGATATGAGATTAGGCAACATTTCTCTTCTAAGGATGGCTGTTCCCGATGAAATTATTGAACATGGAACGCGCAACCAGATTTTTGAAGAACATAACCTGTTGCCTGAGCAAGTCGCTAAACGGATAGTGGATTTTGTTCAATCCAAGAACATAAAAAAAATAGCGGCGGTAAAATAGTCTATAATTATGTAAATTTGTTTTGATAAGAAAAAGCCTCTTCAGAAGAGGCTTTTTCTGTTATTATGTCAATTACTTTGAGTGATAGAGCGATTATCAAAAATATGTTCGATAATTATCACGTTTGGTTTTCTAATCGCCAGTCAGAATATCATTATGTCAATTACTCAAAAACACGGTGTCAATGTTATCAGTAAAAAGAAAAGTATCTTGTCAAACGAATTCAATATCAAAGCAATATCCCGACAAAACTGAGTTGGTGATTCTACTTGTATTGGTTTTGTTAACCACAATAGCCTTGTTTTGTATATCCCGTTATGTTCTTCAAAGTTTTCCGAATTCAGCTGATGAGCATGCCTATATTTTTCAAGCTCAAGTATTTGCGCAAGGTCGCCTGTCTGCGCCAGAACATCCTCATCAGGAATTTCTCTCACCTTTTTATATTTTGACGCATGAGGGGAAAGTTTTTTCGATTTTCCCTCCGGGATGGTCGTTGATTCTGTCAATAGGCATGTTTTGGGGCGTCCCTGCGTTGGTAAATCCAATTATTGGAGGAATAACCGTTCTGGTCGTATTCGCTCTTGGGTGGATTTTGATGGGACGGAAAGGCGCCTGGATCAGTACTGCCCTGACTGTAATTTGTCCCTTCTTTCTATTTAACGGCGCCTCTTATTTCTCCCATCCTGCTTGCCTTTTATGTGTAATGCTCGCCATTGTGTCTTTAATATTGTGGGATCGCATGGAAATAGGCATATATGCTCTATTAACTGGTTTCTTTGCTTCCCTGGCCTTTATTACCCGTGAATATACAGCGATTTTGCTTTTGGCGATTCCAATTGTTGGAATCGCGCGACATTCATTTAACCGGAAACTATTTATTGCCTGGTTTGTGATTGGCGCTTCACCCTTTTTTATGTTTTATATTTATAATAATCAGTCTCTTACAGGTAATTGGCTGCGTCCGGCAAGATTTTTGTTAGAAAGCGAACGTTTGGGATTCGGCGACCGGGTAATTCGAGTGTTTGATTATATTGAGACTCAGCACTATGGCTTAACTGATGCAATCAGAAATCTTTTAATTAATTGTGGGCGATTATTTTTGTGGATAACGCCCGGCGCTCCGCTTATAGCCCTATGGGGTATGTGGCGTAAAAGAAATAATAAATGGTTTCGCTATTTTGCGATTTCAGCATTCCTTCTACCGCTGGGTTACATGCTGTATCCATCTGATGGCGGGAATCAATATGGACCCCGGTTTTATTATGAATCTGTCGTTTTTATAATATTACTGGCAACGGCGGGAATATTATCCTTAGAGAAAAGTATACTAAAAAGAAAATTGTTGTTATATATTGTCATTGTTGTACTTACCGCTAATGGATTTATGCTTTGGAAGCATGGCGCCTTCTATGCAGAACAGATATATGACAGGCGTGCTCTATATCGATTGGTAAAGCGGCATGATTTGCATGACGCAGTGGTATTCGTAGCAGTTCCCAGCGGTGATATGACTCAGGGCGACCTGATTCGCAATTTGCCTGATCCAGCAGACTCGGATGTTGTATATGCATGGCATCTTGGGCGTCGAAATAAAGAACTATCAGGTAGTTTTATCGGGCGTTCTTTTTATTTATTCAGCCGTGATACCAGAACCGGAGTCCTCTTTTTGAAACGTTTATCGCTTTGACTTGGATAACGGTCTGGCTTCATGTAGACTTATGTAAATAAGCGTATTTTGTACCTTTTAGAGTATAGAGTGGTTCGTGAATTATATTCTTTTGTTATTCCTTTTTGCCTTGAAAGAGTATTTTACGGTTTTTTTTTGCGATAGACGAAAATAGAACTTGATTAACTAACCATTCTAAATGAGGTTTGGAGGATTGCAGTAGTTATGGCTACGGTTCCTGTAATTTCAATCAACAGAAATCTAGTGTCAAAGGAAGACGCTACGGTTTCGGTATTTGACCACGGTTTTCTCTATGGAGATGGCGTCTTCGAAGGCATTCGCATTTATGGGAATTGCATTTTCCGGGGCGAAAGGCACATGAGGCGTCTGTTTCGTTCCGCCAAAGTGATTGATTTGCAAATCCAATATTCTCAAAAGGATATCCTTGAAGAGATTGGTAAAGTGGCGCGCTCCTGGGCGCAGAAGAATGAAGTGGATTTAAGCAATAATGAAGACCCCTTGTATGTTCGGGTAATAGTCAGCCGTGGAGATGGAGACTTGGGATTAGATCCACGTAAATGCCCCGTTTCGAAACTTATTGTAATTATTGATCGAATAAAACTATATCCCAAAGAATTGTATGAAAAAGGATTAACCCTGGTTACGACAGCGATAAAAAGGAATCTGCCTGACGCCTTGCCGCCCCAAATAAAATCTTTGAATTATCTGGGTAATATTCTAGCCAAACTGGATTCTAACCGTGAAGGCGCTGCTGAAGCAATCTTTTTGAATCATATGGGATTTGTTTCTGAAGCCACAGCGGATAATATATTTATAGTAGATGAAGGTAAGGTCATCACTCCACCTATATCAGATGGCGCCTTGCCGGGGATAACGCGTGAAGCTGTCATAGAATTGGCTTTAGAAAAAGGTATGTCATGCCGGGAAGATCATATCACTCTGGCTGACCTATTTAATGCGGATGAGTGTTTTGTGACGGGAACGGCTGCTAGAGTCGTCCCTGTAACCACTATAAATGCTCGTACAATTGGATCTGGCGAGCGAGGACCAATTACATTAGCGCTAATGGAAGCGTTTATTAAAAGGACGGAAACTGATGGAATTTCAATCTATCATGAAACGTACGTTAATAATGAATAGATTGAAGGAAACGAGTTTGCGCTATGCTTTGCGAAATATGTAAAAAAAATCCTGCGAAGATTCATATAACGCAGTTAAAAAATAGTAAGAAATATTCGATTCACATATGTCATGATTGTTCTCAGAAATGTGGAATTGAAGGAACCTCTATTAATCCTTCTTTTTCAATCGAGCAATTCCTGACCGGCAACATCTCTTTTACCAAAAACCAGGATGCGGAATTTAACGCGCATCAAACCTGTTCCTCTTGTGGATTATCATATAATGCATTCAAAGAAAGCGGACGCTTGGGTTGCGCGTTGTGTTATGATACCTTTTCTCCTGAATTGAAACCGTTATTACAGAAGGTGCAAAAAGAAGTCAAGCATATTGGAAAAACGCCGGGAAAAGGTGATGCTCAGCTGGTTTTGAGGCGCAATGTTTCTTATTTACGGATGCAATTGAAAGAGGCTGTAGGGCAGGAAAATTTTGAATTGGCAGCTAAATTGAGAGATCAGATACGCGATATGGAAGGCCAACTATCGCATTATGGTATTGAATAATATAAGTTTTGAAATAATGCAGGAAAGTTGATAATAAATGGTGGATTTACCAAAAAAATATCTTACGGAATGCGGATGGCTTAAGACCGGTAAACCTATCGATAATCTGGTGATCAGCAGTCGTATACGGCTGGCTCGAAATATTGAAGGGATTCCTTTTTCGCAATGGGCCTCTTCCACTGATTTAAAGCGAATCTCCGAGCAAGCCAAAAAAGCTATTCGAAACGCATCCTCCTTAAATAATCCGGATTTATTTTGCATGGATGAGATGGAGCCTACAGACCGGTACTTTCTTGCTGAAAGAAATATGATAAGCCGCGAATTGGCTAAAAGCGGGATTGAGAGATATGTTGCCATTTGCAAGGATCAAACCGCCAGTATTATGGTGAATGAAGAGGACCATCTTCGTTTGCAAGTACTTATGCCAGGCAATAATCTGGAAGAGACCTGGAAGCGCATCAATCAAATCGATACGGATTTAGAAGAATCCATTACTTATTCGTTCTCTAATACGTTTGGTTATTTAACCGCCTGTCCCACCAATGTCGGTACAGGAATCCGATGTTCGGTTATGGTGCATCTGCCTGCATTGGTGATTTCACGGCGTATTGATAAAGTGCTTAGCGCTGTTACGCAAATGGGAATTACAGTGCGGGGTTTGTCAGGTGAAGGTAGTGAGATTACCGGCAACTTGTTCCAGATATCAAATCAATGGACCTTGGGCATTTCCGAATTGGATACCATTGCAAAGATTGATACATTATTAGAACAAATTCTTGATCAGGAACGAAAAGCGCTGGATAAATTAATTAAAGAGAAGCGCAGCCAGGTTGAAGATAGGATTTGGCGTGCATTTGCTACATTGAGCTATGCTCAAGTTATGAGTTCCAATGAAGCGATAGAACTTTTTTCATCAATCCGAATGGGTTTAAACCTTGGGATTTTTGAAAAGCCATCATACGATAGTTTGAATGATATGATCGTGCGGGTGCGTCCCGCTCATTTGCAGAAACAGGCCGAAAAAACTCTTACTGCTACCGAGCGGGATGAATATAGAGCCGAGTTGATTCGAAACTGGATCAAAAATTAATCTCTAGAGTGGTTCTATCTACTAGTTTCTTTTTTAGGTAACATTTCGTCTTCCCCAAAGACCGTGTTGTAGTCTTTTGAGACGCTTATACGTTATCATGTAAACCACTATAATTAATTATTGATATATTTAGGAAAAATCGCCAACCAGCCGGACTGAAACTACAAGGAATTCAACGCGTACCGGTGCTATATATCATTATCAGGAGCAAGCGCAATGATGTTTGATCGATTAACTGAACGGGCACGGCTGGTTATGAAACGTGCTAAAGAAGAAGCTTCACGAATGGGATGCAGCCATGCCGCAACTGAACATGTCCTTGTTGGTCTCATTGCGGAAGGTGAAGGCGTTGCTGCAACCGCAATGCGGAATATGGAATTGAATTTGGAAGCCTTGCGCATTGAGATTCAAAAAAATATCCAACATGAGTCGAGCGGCGGCAGTGTTGATAGTACCATTTCTCTTTCGCCCAGCGCAAAACGGGCCATAGAATTCGCATATCAGGAAGCTCAGGCGTTTGGCGTTAATTTCATCGGCACAGAGCATTTGTTGTTAGGCGTCATTCGGGAAAATGAAGGTCTTGCCGCCCGGATTCTGGCAAGCCATGGTGTTGATTTAATAAAAGCCCGCAGCGAGATTCTCCGCCTGATGGGCGGCGGACCGCAGGAAGCTGTGGCCGCTGGCAAAAGTAAAAGCAAAACTCCGGCCCTGGATGCTTTTGGAACTGATCTTACTGAACTTGCTTCTATGGATAAACTTGATCCCGTCATTGGTCGACAGGACGAGATTGAGCGGGTAATTCAGATTTTATGTCGCCGCACAAAAAATAATCCCGTTTTGATTGGTGAAGCAGGCGTTGGAAAAACTGCCATCGCTGAAGGTTTGGCGCAGCAGATCATGTCTCGCACCGTTCCTGATCTTCTGCTTAATAGACGCTTGATCACGCTTGATTTAGCTGGGTTGGTGGCTGGCACCAAGTATCGTGGACAATTTGAAGAACGCTTGAAATCGGTTTTAGAAGAGATTCGCCGTTCCAGCAATACAATTCTTTTTGTAGATGAACTGCATACTTTAGTAGGCGCTGGCGCCGCAGAAGGATCAATGGATGCATCCAATATGCTGAAGCCCGCGTTGGCTCGCGGCGAGTTGCAATGCATCGGCGCTACAACGCTTGATGAATACCGGAAATATATCGAAAAAGACAGTGCGCTTGAGCGCCGTTTCCAGACCGTTATTGTTAATCCCCCATCGGTCAAGGAGACTTTCAGCATTTTAGAAGGTTTACGCGACAAATACGAAGCGCACCACCGCGTAAGATATACCAAAGAGGCTATCGAATCAGCGGCGACGCTTTCCGACAGATATGTCTCTGATCGTTATTTACCCGATAAGGCTATTGATCTGATTGATGAGGCTGGTTCCCGCGCAAGATTACAGGCAACCACCCGGCCCAAAGAACTGCGTGAAATTGATGAAACTATTAAGCAGATCATGAAAGAGATTGAGTCTGCTACTGTATCTGAAGAGTTTGAAAAATGCCTCGAATTGAAGCGTAAACGTGAAGAACTACGCGAAAAACAAACTGTTCTTTCGCAGCAATGGGAAGAGTCGCGCAGTATGGCTGGTAAGGAAACTGTTGTAGACGAAGACGAAATCGCCTATGTAGTTTCAAAGTGGACCGGCATTCCCATGGTTAAAATCGAAGAAAAAGAATATTCTCGATTGTTGCGTATTGAAGAGAAACTTCATGAAAAAGTCGTTGGGCAAGAAGAGGCGATCTCTATCATTTCTAAAGCCATCCGTCGTTCCCGTGTAGGTTTTTCTAATCAACAACGGCCCATCGGTTCTTTTTTATTTTTAGGACCAACTGGTACAGGAAAAACGCATTTGGCTAAAACTCTCGCTGAATTCATGTTTGGCGATGAAGATGCTTTGATTTCCGTTGATATGTCTGAATATATGGAGAAATTCGCTGTCTCCCGACTGATCGGCGCTCCTCCAGGATACATTGGACATGACGAAGGTGGACAGTTAACTGAAAAAGTGCGTCGTAAACCTTATTCTGTTATATGTCTTGATGAGATCGAAAAAGCACATCAAGATGTCTATAATATTCTCCTACAGGTCTTGGATGATGGGCGACTTACTGATTCCACTGGACATAAAGTGGATTTTCGGCATACCATTCTAATAATGACATCCAATATCGGATCTCAGGAGATTACTAATCGCGCCTCACTTGGTTTTACTTCCGAAAGAGATTCGCTCAGTTATAAAGATATGAAAGGCAAGGTCATGAGCGAATTGAAAAAGGAATTTAGACCGGAATTCATTAACCGGGTTGATGAATTCGTCGTTTTTCATGAACTGGAACGGGAGCATTTACTTAAGATTTGTGATATTGCGATTGATGAAGTTCAAGAGCGGATTGCCCCGATGGGATTCAAACTTGCACTGACGGATGCAGCAAAATCTTTTTTAGTTGATAAAGGCTTTGATAAAGCCTATGGCGCGAGGCATTAAAGCGAATGATTCAAAAGCATCTGGAAGATCCTTTATCTGAAGAAGTGCTTAAAGGTCGCTTTAAAGGTGAGCAGGAAATTATTGTTGATGTGGGGAATGATGAACTCTTGTTTCGTGAGTCATCGCCGAAGGAGGTAGTGATCTGAAACTGCGCTGCTTATTTATCCAAATTGGGACTGTTCTGCTATTAGCGAGTATATCTACCTCTTCTTTAGCCGATACCATTATTAAAGTATCGGTTGAAGGCGCTGTTTATGTTAGTCAAGAGGAGATACTGGAAGTTGTTCAGACTCGACCTGGTGATGATGTGGCTTCTATAGCTACAACGGCTCGGATTCGCGATGATATCCGGGCAATCTACTCACTTGGTTATTTCACCGATGTGGAGCCTAATTGTGAACCAATCGCCGGTGGCTGGAACTTAATATGGAAAGTCGTGGAAAAGCCGCTTATTTCTGGTATCAAATATGAAGGAAATAAGAAATATAAGGAAAAAAAGCTCAATACAATAATTGATTTCACCGGAAAAGAGAGACTGTTCTTTTCCGAGGATCAGGTAAAACTTTTTATAAACAAGATCAAAACTCACTATACCGAAAAATCCTTCCCAAATACTCAGATCTCATGGCGACAGGAAACTGGAGAAAAACCAGATTCCACTATCCTGATTATTGAAATAAAAGAAGGAGAACGTCTGCCGGTAAAGAAGATTATTTTTGAAGGTAATACCGTTATTCCCGATAAAGCTTTGAGTAAAGTTATTGAAACCAAGAAATCTTTTTGGTTTATTATCAAGCGCCATTATGATCATGAAGTGGTTCAAAACGATTTGAGTAATATTGAAAAGTTAGGTTATGCAGATATTGGCTATCTTGATGCAAAAGCCAGCGTCGCTCCGGTAATAGAAGAGAATAATGGTTTAACTATCACTTTTAAGATCGAAGAGGGTGAGCCATATTTTATTGGAGATATTTCTATTGATGGCAATACCATCTTCTCTGATGCGGAACTTCTTCAATATTTATCGCTGCGTCCTGGCGACCAATTCTCTATTGGAACATTATCCCGTGATCTGGTTGAGATGTTGAATGTCTATCGAGGACAAGGATATCTTGATTCCGAGATCAAGCCCGATATCGATAAAGATCAAACAAACCATATAGTCAATTTGCGTCTGCTCACCACAGAATCGCCCAGAAAACACTTGGGTAAAGTTGAGATTCAAGGGGTTATTACTCTTGATGACGGCTCAATTATCCCGACGGAAGATGATGAGTTCAGAACCAAAAAGTTTGTCATTGAGCGGGAAATAGAACTGGATGAAGGTGAACCGCTGGACTGGACTAAAGTGATTGAGAGCGACCGTAACCTGATCAATCTCGACTTCTTTAAATCCCGGGGAATTCCCATGCCTGGACAAACAAACCTTTATCCGGGATTCGAACGAGTCCGGATTCCTTCTGATCCGTCAACAGAAAACTTACGTCTTTTGCTGGAAGAGAAAGAAACGGCATGTTGACCTTCGGTGGTGGACTCTCGACCGCCTATGGGCCGTCCGTTTTTGTTACGTTGACTGAACGCAATATCCTTGGATATGGCATTCGCGGCTCAATAACTGGTGAAATTGGAGAGTTGCGCAACCGGTTAGCGTTGGATATTTATGAACCTCATCTGTTTAATACCGATTACAGCGCTGATTGGGATATTTATTATATCGATCAGGAAGGTTATGGCGGACGGCGTTTTGACGAACAGAGGACCGGATCGTCGCTTACTATTGGTAAAGAACTGTCTGATGAACTTTCCCTGTTAGTTGGCGCCAAAGGCGAAATCACAAATTTAAACCCGGATGTAGGTGAAAGATACGATCTTGACCCCGCTTCTATTCCCCGTGAATTTAATCTGGGCGAGAACACCACTACCAGTTTGTCCTTCGGTTATTATTATGATGGTCGTGATTTTAAAGTCGATCCACGAGAAGGCATATACAGTCGTTCCATGATAGAGATTGCTGGCGTTACTGATAATGAATTTATTAAATGGAAAAATACCTTTAATTATTTTCTGCCGGTATTCGATAGGTTTATTTTTGCTTTATCCAGTGAATTAAATATGGCCTATGCTTATGGCGATCCTGGATTCATTCCTCTGCAGGAACGCTTTTTTGCAGGCGGCGCCAATTCGATTCGTGGATTTGATGAAGGTGGAATTGGTCCTTCTGCTATCCTCAGATATAAAAATGTCGATGGTGGTTATCGAACTTATCTGGGAGGTGAAGCCGTCTATGTTGGTAATTTAGAATTGCGCTATCCCATAACGCAGATGTTTCAGGCAGTATCTTTTGTGGATATGGGTTCTGTCTGGCCGGAGATTGGCGATATTGATCCTTCAGATTTTCGTTATAGCGCTGGAGCGGGAATACGGGTAAGAATTCCCGGTCTTAACGCTATGATTCGCTTTGATTTGGCTTTTCCACTACGCAAATTATCTGGAGATGATACAGAATTCTTCCATTTCAGTTTTGGACAAAGTTTTTAATCATTCTATATCCCGCTTATATTGGGGGTATGTTTTATCATGATACGAAGTAGAATATTCAGGTTGTTTTTTTTCTGGAGGAATTATTATGCAAATACGAAAAACTAAATTATTGTCTATTTTGTTGTGCGTCTGTTTCATGGTTGTTTTGGGAGCGTCTGTTAGTGACGCTCAGCCAACTACCATTAAATTAGGCTATCTGGACATGCAGGAAATCCATGACAAATGGGAAAAATATAAAACTGTTTCCCAGGAATTAAAGACTTATGTTGTTGCTAAACGCAAGAATTTACTGCAAAAGAATAAAGAATTAATTGATGAGATGGAGTCATTAAAGTTAAAACAAGACTTGCTTCCCCCTGATTCCGTAAAACAACGTAGAGAACAACTTAACAACGGATTTCAGGACCTCAGAAAACAGGAACTGTCTGATGCAAAAGAAGTTGAGGCAACAAGTGAAGAAAAACTCGCTCCATTAGAACAGGAGTTGAAAGTAGTTGTTGAAGCGGTTGCTAAAGAAGGGAACTATTCCTTCATCTTTAAACGGCGAAATATTTTCTTCGCCGATGAAAAATTCAATATCAGCAGTGAGGTTTTGAAGCGATTAAATAAAAAATAATGAATTAATGTATTGTTTCATTGTAGAAGAATGAACGAATTGTCGGTAGTATGCTAGCGGGTGATTCATTGAAATATCATTGTGGTTGACTAGAGCGATTATCAAAAAAAAAGTTCGTCCATTATTACCTTTGGTCTTCTAAAAAGACAATCTTGTCTGACTTTTTAGAAACGCCAAACAGAATATTATTATGACAACTATTCTAAAGTGGTTTTCATAATATGCAGGTTTTTTAGGAAAACCTCGCCTTCAAGAAAGTCAAATTTTAATCTCTTTTTTGAAACGCTCAACTTAATATTATTTTGCTAACTACTCAAAGATTGATGGAGCGCCTTACAAAAGACATTGTCAACTAATTTGAAGGGACGTAGTATCGGTGCCGACATATTCATTAGAAAAATTATGCGAAAAACTCGGAACGCCTTTTGAAGGCGACGGATCAATACAAATATCAGGAGTTGCAGAAATTACTTCGGCTAAAGAGGGAGAAATTTCTTTTGTAGCCAATCCAAAATATGTTTCTAAGATTTCTCAGTGCCAAGCCTCAGCAATGATTGTTCCGAAAGATCTGGAAACTAATTTTCGACCAGTAATTAGATCTGTTAATCCATATCTTACATTTACGCAGGCGCTTTATCTTTTTCATAAAGATAAACGTAAATTGTCAGGTGGAGTCCACCCTTCAAGTCAGGTAGACAAGGATGTCCAACTGGGGCAAGATATTACAATAATGCCCCATGCGATTGTAGAAGAGGGCGTTGTAATCGGAGATCGATCCATTCTCTATCCGGGGGTTTATATAGGGCGGGGATCAGTTATTGGAGACGATGTAATACTTTATCCCTACGTGTCGATCTATGCTGGTTGCGTGGTTGGCGACCGGACTATTTTGCACGCTGGCTGCCGTATAGGTCCAGTCGGTCTCGAATCTCCTTTAGGCAGCGTCCCACCGGTAACCTTGAAAAATGATATTGAAATCGGGGCGAATGTAGTAGTTTCAGGAATTAGTGAATCTCCGACAGTTATTTGCGAAGGAACAAAAATCGACAATTTGGTTCAGGTAGGATCGGGAACAACGATTGGACCGCATTGTATAATTGTTGCTCAGGTTACTATTTGTGATCATGTCACAATGGAAGAGAGCGTCACTGTGGCAGGACAAGTGGTAATCTCCTCTGGCGTTACCATTAGCAAAGACGCCCGGATAGGCGCTAAGAGCGTGATTGTTGGGGATGTACCCGAAAACGCTGATTATTGGGGCGTCCCGGCTCAACCTCATACTAAAGAAAAAAGACTCAAGGCTAATATAGCAAGAATTCCCAAATTGTTTGGGAAAATTCAAGTACTAGAAGATCAATTATCAAATTCGGAGTAATTATGGTTGAGTATCAAAAAACGATAGCAGGAGAAATAAGTATAAGTGGCGTTGGCGTTCATACCGGCCAGGAAACCACTATAACCTTTAAGCCTGCTGAAGCCGACACAGGAATACGATTTGTTCGAGATGATTTACCTGATAAACCTGAAATTGAAGTAAAGGCGGAAAATGCGGTTTTAGAAGAATCTCTTTTTCTGACTCAATTGGGCGTTGGTAAAACCGAGATTAAAACTGTTGAACATGTCTTGGCTGCTTGTATCGGGATGGGGATTGATAACATTGTGCTGGAAATTTCTTCCAGTGAACCTCCTATATGCGATGGCAGCGCGCTGCCTTTTGTTGAAGCTATCAAAAAGGTAGGCTTTGTTACGCAAGATCGCCCCAGGCAGTTTATTGAGGTTAAAGAACCTATCTGGTTATACGAGAATGGTCTTGAATTGGCTATTATCCCCTCTCCAAGATTAGAAATAACCTATAAAATTGATTACGATCATCCAGCTGTTGGAATTAGATCTGCTTCTTTTCTTATTAATGAAGAAACTTTTGAAAAGAAAATTGCTCCTGCCCGGACTTTCTGTTTCTTGAAGGACGTTGATGTGCTTCGACAGCAGGGCAAGATTAAAGGCGGCAGTCTTGAAAACGCAATCGTAATTGGTGAGCACGATTTTCTTAATAAAGAATTACGTTTTGAAGATGAAATTGTGCGCCATAAAATTCTTGATGTCATGGGCGACCTGGCTTTGTTGGGCAAACCGATTAAGGGTCATATAATTGCTGTTCGTTCTGGACATGCCTTTAATATTCGTTTTGTGCAGAAAGTATTAAACTCAGTCAATGGCAATAGCGGCGGAATACCGAATCTCCCGATTGGAACTGAAGAAATCCGGCGAATATTACCTCATCGATATCCTTTTCTTTTGATTGATCGAGTTATTGATATCGATTATTCTAATATGTCTGTGAAGGCTATAAAAAACGTAACCAGCAATGAAGAATTTTTTAATGGCCATTTTCCTGATGAACCTGTTATGCCCGGCGTATTACTGATTGAGACTATGGCTCAAGCCGGGGGCGTGCTGTTGCTCTCTTTGGATCAGAATCGCGGCAAGACGGCTTACCTTGTTGGAGTTGATCAAGCAAAAATACGGCGGAAGGCAGTACCAGGCGATCAGCTTGTGATTGAAACCAAGATTCTTAAAATGCGAAAAAAAGCTGGTAGAGTAGAGAGCACTATTCATGTTGATGGCAACTTGGTTGCCGAAGCTAATTTGTTCTTTACTCTTGGTGAATAATCCACTAAATAATATTATATGAATTGAAAAAAAATCAGAACATAATTTCAA
Organism: bacterium; assembly: GCA_963662285.2. Lineage (GTDB taxonomy): Bacteria > Hinthialibacterota > Hinthialibacteria > Hinthialibacterales > Hinthialibacteraceae. The sequence goes on along the minus strand of CAXXMV010000001.1, from coordinate 989,115 downwards.
TACTGTGGTATTATACTAGATGTAAGATAAGTTGTTGATGCATATCAGTAACTCTGAAATAGAAAGACGAAGAAAATAAATGTCTCTGGTCTCCAATAACGCTAGCGTCCACCCTCGCGCTGAACTGGGTGAAAATGTTGAAGTGAAACCTTATGCTGTTATTGGGGAGAATGTGAAAATCGGTGATGGAACTGTCATCGGATCACATGTCGTCATCGAAGGATGGACCAGCATAGGGCGTAAATGCCGCATCGAACATGGCGCTGTACTCGGCAGCGACCCACAGGACTTGAAATTCCGCGGCGATGAGAGTTATGTCATCATCGGCGATAATACTACTATCCGTGAATATGCAACAATTAATCGGGGCACCTATGAGGGTGAAGCTACTACGGTAGGCAGTAATTGCTTGGTAATGTCTTACTGCCATATCGCTCATAATTGTTTCTTGGAAGACCGGGTTATTATGGCCAGTCATGCGGGATTGGCCGGACATATCCATGTAGAAGAGCATGCCATTATTGGCGGCATTGTCGGCATCCACCAGTTTGTTCATATCGGACGCAATTCAATTATCGGCGGTGGTTCAGCGGTGCGGCAGGATGTTTTACCTTATACTACTTGCGGCGGCAACCCGTGCAAATCGCGATGCGTTAATAGCGTCGGGCTTAAAAGAAATAATTATTCTCCAGAACGTATATCTAATCTGAAACGGGCTTACAAGATTATTATGCGTTCCAAACTTTCAGAGCAAAAGGCCATACAAGTGTTACAGGAAGAGATGCCGGATGTTCCTGAAGTGCAGTATATGATCGACTTTATTAATCGCTCTGAACGTGGATTGGCTAGAGTGTAAATCGCTTGTACCGCCATTTTAGAGAAAATTGAATAAAAAAAAGCGCCTTTTATCGGGCGCTTTTCATTATTATGGCCTTGTAATTTTAGAGTGCTACGCTAGTTGTTATTTTTGCGTAAATGCTCTTGATGATTCAACGCGAATTTATTAAGGATTTCATCATTCTCTGGTTTATCGCGCAGATAAATCACGTATCCCGGTTCGCGAAATACCAGGAACCATCCCATAAAATGCTTTTGGAAATTATCAATATGGATGGGATCATTATCCCAGGTTATTATGAAATTAATATCATACTTATCATCCAGTAAATATTGCCAATAAGGTTTATCACTTTGCAACCAATCACCTAAATCAGCGAAAAAAGGCTCTCCCGCACTTTCTTCTTGTCGGCTCTTTGAAAACGCTATGATTTCTTCTTTAGTCTTAAAATGATTTTGGAAATCCAGCCATTTGCCGTTTTTGCTATATCCACCTAACGGGATATCCCTGGCTGATATAATCGCCAATTCCTCTTTGGCCAGGCGGCTGCCCCAAAGATCATATCTACTATCGGTGAAGATTTGGTACTTTTCGGGAGCGAACCGCCATATTAAATAACCGGCGAAATTATCATGATTAAACATTTTTCCCGGAAGTTCATAGCGTTCAATAAAATTTGCCGCCGCAACTGGATATTTCGAAGAGATGTATCCATCGGTTTTAAGGTAAGGGAAGGATGAGTAGTTAACTGCCCAAATTTTACCCGGTCTTAAACCAAATACGTAACAGACCAAAATGAATGCAATTACAATGTCAACATGACGATTTAGCAGCCATTTTATGGCTTTGCTTAGTTTTCCCCAAAAGCCGGAGTAGTCGATGTCACCTCGCTCAGGAGGCATTAAGGCGCGTCTTTCTTCAGCCAGGGCGGATATTAGTGGAGGAACGGCCACTATGGCGAAAAGGGGGATGTGGCGCATGTGGTTAAGCGCTTCATGACCAAAAAATATTATTGCCAGGCATTCATAAACCCATATCGATCCTGCGCGAAGCATAGGCAGCAGAAATAAGCCAAGAATTATCAGTTCAAAAGCGTTGGTGTAATGCATATTCGCGCTTTGTAATTCTCCGATATGAGACATCAGCCACCGGTCACCCATTACTTTGGTTGGAAGTAAATGGATATGATAGGTAAAAGGATTTATCAGAGAAGCGACGCAAACAGCGCCTAAGATAATTGATGCTGTTCCGAGACGCTTAAAAGAAGGAGTAGTGGGATTTTCCTGAAGCCAGTTTATCAGGCAGCACCATAATTCGCTCAACCACCAGAAAAAAATCAAGAGAATTCCAATCACGGCGCCGCCATGAAGATTGACCCAGACAATTTCAGCTATGATCGCTCCGATAAAAGCCAATTTGAAATATTCGTCTAATTGAAATGATAAGATAATATGAAGGAAGATAACGATAAACAGGTAAGTGAAAATGGGAGGGCGAAGATAAAGTGATGTCTGGCAGGCGAATAAGATCATCACTGAACCAAGACAGGCCATCTTCCAACTGGCGCCATTTCGCACCATGTAAAGTATAAGCAAAGCGATGGTTAGAGCGAATATGCATGCTTTAAAGATTATTGCTCCCTGGATGTCTCCCAGGCAGTAGGCGCCATAAAATAGAAGATCAGACAACCATTCGTGGTTTACCCAAGGCGTAGTGGCGCCGGTGTAGGTGAAAACATCATAGGTGTGAAAAGTTAGAAAGCCATTGTCTTTGAAATGGTTCCAGACTATTTCTCCTGTTTTAAGGTGCCACCATGGATCATTGGCGCCGCGAATTGGAAATAATCCCGCCCAGAAGGCGCCAACCAGAGTAATGATTATCATTATGCTGGTTAGAATTCGGATTCCAGTAGGTGTCTCTGTTATCTGATATTTTTCATAAGAAGATGAAGATTTAAAGTTCATTGGATTCGTCCGCATTAGAGCGATTGTCAAAAAGAAGAAACTTTGAACATGTCTGGATTTGTCATCTGAATATAATTATTGAAAACTCTATAAACGCATATCTTACACCAGAAAAATGTACACGTTCAGTTATATAGATGCAAGGCGGATAAGTCTCATAATATTGTTTAGTACTATATTAACATTGTTTTAGGCTTTTTAGGGTATATAATGTAAATTATTATGGCTTATATGCGCCTTACTGTATCAATAAATAAAAAAATAGTTGCACTTATTACTTTCTTGCGATATAATTATTAATGCGGGCGAAGCAAGGAGAAAAATCATGAATTCAGTTCAAGAATCACCATCAGAAGAACAAAATGTCCAGACTAAAGAACAACCAGTCGATGAGTATACTGCAAGAATGGATAGGATGGTTGAGGGATTAAAAAAACGTAGCAAAACGGAACATAGTAAACAGTTAAAAACTACTCTGATATGGATTGGAGTAGGGATTTTGATAATTGTGGTATCGATTTATTTGGTTCTTAATTCTACGTTTAGTGGTCAATCGCTCGAATTTCTCGCCCGATAACAAAACATAAATTTCTAATTAACACCAGCCGCTGGTTGAGAGACCGGCGGTTTTGCTTTTTTTGGGGCTCGTTTTATAAGACGTAATACGCCAAAAACGCTTCTTTCGAATGGCACAGATTCAATCATCAATGATTTGCGTAAAAGAGTGAAATCCTGTATCGGGAATTTGCGCATCGCGTCGATATCAAACCACTGTTTCTGATATTTGCCTTCAACTGTCATTAGATTGAGGATTGCTTTATCTTGAGATGGACTTTTGCGGAGCAACCAGAAAAACCTGTCATATCCAATCAAACTCTCTACAATTAAGTACGAATCTTCCTGGGATATTTTTATTGGAACGGTGATCTGTCGAGGAGCGCCATTTAATTTGAGTTGCGGCAAGAAAAAATCTAAAACTTGAATTTGTCTTAAATCGTAATCGGCAACTTGGTATTGACCCTTGGTTTGCACTGGAGAAAGAAACATTCCACTGCATGCTGCGAATGAAGACCAGAATAGGTTATGAACAAATTCTTCCCGTTCTGCTGGATTCCCTTTCCAGTTATGTTCAACCACGAAAACAGGTTTTTTGAATTTTTCTCTGATACTGTTTAGGTAAGGCGCGACGCTCATGGCGGTTTGAAGAGTATTTTGCGCTTCAATCTGAATAAAATGCATTTGGAAATGCGGCAGACCAAGCAGAGTATCAGGATATGTATTGGGAAGAAAAGAAAGCGCCAGCAGGTGACGTGGATTATCTATCTTGAGTATCAAATTGGCGTGTCTGATCAACCAATAAGGTACGCTCTCCATCAGTTTGTTGTTCGGACGCTTGCTTAGATCCCAGACGTTTGATCCTCGACCGATTTCCCAGGCGAAAATATTATGTTCAGCGTATCTATTGACTAATTGTTCGGTTCGATTTAACGAGAGTGATACTTGGGTTGGTTGATTAAACCAGTCGGACAATTTGGCGCATGATCCGCCATTGGCTGTATTGTAGGGCGATTTATCCCAATTGGCGCCAAGGCGTTGCAGGTCAAAAAGAACCAGAACAATATACAAATTATGTTTTTCCGCCGATTCAATCAGAGCATCCAACCGGGCAATAATTACAGGCTTCAGCTGACCGTCGCTAGACTGATATAGGTCTAATGGATCATCAGGCGCATGCATACTGTCAACTCTAATACGGATAGTGTTGATGCCCTTTTGGGTCCATGTTTCAAAGGTTTTATTGATATATTCAGGTGCAATGTCTGGATTCATCAGGAAATCAGCATTGATAGCTTTCGGGTAAAACACATCTTTATCTAATCCTGGCAGATAAAAATTAGTTGAGTGTATGGTAATCGGTTTTCCCGCAGGATATGCGTTTCCAACAATGGCTAACAGCAGCAACAGGATTAGCAGGCGTATAGGTTTCATGGAGTATATCATCTCAGAATCTTTAGGTTTTATTGTTTTGCTGCTTCATCTGTAGACGGATTCGTCTCTGTAAATGCGGCGCTGATTTCCTGGACGAATTCTTGTTTGCTATTTTGTTTGAAAGATGCTTTGTCTATATCGGTGCTTCCCTGCATGGACAAGATGGTTTTCTGAGTATCTTTCACTGACAGGATGCGTCCCTGGTCTATACTGAATTGGATAATTCCATTGCCGTTGATGGAATATTCCTGATATATGAATTTGATGACCAGGTTGACGTTTTTTTGGGGAGAAGAATTGGAATCAATGGGAATATCTTTTTCGTTAACGCTTGTATTGGTAGAAATTATGGCGATTTTCTCTCCATCCTGTTCAATGATCTTGTCAAGCGTATATGTGCTATGAGAGATTATCGGCTTTGACGCGCCGGTTAAGGGGATTTGTTTTGATTCATGCCACGAATATCCGATGGGGATGGCATTTTGAGGGAATTTCAAATAAGGCATCTGCCGGGTAATGGTTTTCACTGAATTATCCATTGGGCTGGTTTTGCCGGTTGGCGCAGTTTGTTCTTTGACATCGCCAGCAGGACTAACCTGCACCTTAATTTTTCGTTCATTTAATCCAAGTTGTTCAGCCATATCCATCGTAGCGCTTCCCATCGAGCTGCCAGATATCAATAACTGATCGAAGCCGATTTCCAGATTGGCCCACTGGTTGTCGCTGATGCTCTGGGTTGTGTAGGAGGCGACCGCATCCATTTGGTAATCCATGGGTGATTGGGCGGGCTTGTCGTTCGAGTTGTCAGTAATTACGCCTTTGGCGTTTGTGGATAAGTCCAGATAGATTGTTCGCCCTGATTTGAACTTGTTTAGTAATTGGTAAGCATCGGTTGATTCTTCAGCGGTTAGACTTAAGGGAAGCAACAGGATGAGCAGGCTCCATAGAATGATTAGATGCGTCAGTTTAGGCATTAGAAAACTCCCTGAGTATGATGAATTATGACTTGAATTAGGTAAAACGATAAAACTATCTCAATATTCAATAATTGTCAGTTCTATTGAGTTGAAAGCAACTTTGATTATATCGTAAAATATAACGTTTCTAAAACCGGATAGATCACGCAGTTTGTTTGCTTTCTTCAGACTTTAGACGGCGAGATAATCTACTGCTAAAAAGCACAAATATCTATATATGAAGGTATTATACTATATATCGGCAGGATAATCAGTGCTTTATTGGTCATTCTTCATTTTTTTAGATTTCCCCTCACTCTATGTGGTGAGAGGGTGGCTTTAGGCGCCCATGAAAGACGCCCCTACATTGCATTCGGCGTTTTTGAGTGGTTAGAATTTTTGGGGATTTCGCCCTCACCCTAGCCCCGTGGGGCTGATTTTTATCCAACAGTTTTTTTATTATTAATGGTGGCTACGTAGAGATCAATACGGGTGCCAAGGGCAGTGTCCTTTCTGCCCTTGACGATAACTAAAGAGAAACTGAATAATTTCTATAATTCTTTATCTTTTTTATAGAATTATAGAAATATGGTTCCAACTACAACAACTCTAAAGTTAATCATAATTCTCTTTATTGAGTGAAACCTTGATTAAATTATCGAAATATATGAGGTGACCTGAATCAAGGGCAGAAAATACACTGCCCTTGGCACCCAATATTGTCCTATATAAGATAATTGGATTTCCTATAATCTCCAATATTGATATTTATGAGTAAAGATCATCCTGTGGGGAGATGGAACTTTGTTTGCTTATTTCTCGCCAGGGACCAATCTTTCTTTGCCGCCCAGGTATTTGCGCAGCGCTTCAGGGATTATGATTGAGCCGTCTTCCTGCTGGTTGTTTTCCAGAATGGAGATCAGCAGCCGTGGGGTGGCTAATCCTGAACCGTTCAGAGTGTGGAGGAATTGAGGCTTTCCACCGGCTGGGCGATAGCGGATGTTTCCCCGCCGGGCTTGATAATCTTCACAATTACTGCAAGAAGAAACCTCGTAATATGAATCCTGACCCGGCAGCCAAACTTCGATATCAAAGGTTTTAGCGGCTTGATTGCCGATATCGCCAGTCACCAGAAGCGAGGTCTGGTAGTGCAATCCAAGTTGTTCGACGATGTGTTCGGCGTCTTTTACTAATTTATCCAGTTCGTCATAGGAACTTTCGGGAGTGACGAACTTATACATTTCAACTTTGTTGAACTGATGGACGCGAACCAGACCGCGTTCTTCGGAACCGTAGGTTCCCGCTTCACGCCGGAAGCATGGAGTGAGCGCCGTGAAATATTTGGGCAGATCCTCTTCGTTCAGAATTTCATCCCGGTATAGGCTGGTCATGGGAATTTCGCTGGTGGGCAGAAGATAGAAGGGATCGTCTTTGCATTTATATAGTTGATCTTCGAATTTGGGCAGGTTGCCTGATGCGAAGGTGCTTTCACGATTAAGCAACAATGGTGGAACTATCGAGGTGTAGCCCCGTTCGCGGTTATGGTCACGCATGAAATTCAGTAAAGCCCACTCCAGATCCGCTCCCCATCCGATATAAAGGGGGAATTGCGAACCGGCGATTTTGGCGCCGCGCTCGAAATCGAACAGATAATGGATATCGCTCAGTTCCAGGTGGTTTTTGGGTTTGAAATCAAAAATGCGCTTCTCTCCATAAGTGCGAACGACCTGGTTATTTCTTTTATCCATGTCGGTGGGGACCGATTCATGAGGTATGTTGGGCAGTTCGGCCACTTTGTTCATCATGGCTTCTTCGCATTCACGCAGTTCCAACGTATTTTGTTTTATCTGGTCGGAGAGCGATTTCATTTCGGTTAAAAGATCATCAGCTGAATCGCCGGCTTTTTTGCGTTGCGCGATGTTTTTGCTGACAGTATTCTGATTAGAACGCATTTCATCCGTTCTGGATTGTAAAGAGCGGCGTTGCGAATCGAGGGATATAATGGCATCTAAAGAAACGTCCGGTTCGCGACGGCGTAATTGTTGCTCAACCCACTCTTTTTTTTCTCGTATTAACTTGATATCCAGCACGGTTGTAATCCTCCGGTTAAGGTTATTTATGCGTCTATAGATTCTCTAATTGAGAAGCCAATACGCATGACGATGGATAGAAATGATATTATAACGGGCTTTTGTCTTTTTTGAGGAGATGGATGCCATCGATTATTATGGTTTTCTCTTCTGTTTTGCGCACGGATTGTAGTAATATCTATTATTGTGGTTTTGTCCGTGTTTCAAAAATCATGTAATCTTTGGCTTTTATAAGAAAAAATGTGATTGTTAGAGAGCATGATTTTGAGAATCACTCAAACAATATAGGAATCGGAATTATTGCTCTGTGATATACTTTCTATAATTATAAACTGCATGAGCATGAAAAAATTGAATTGCTGATAAAGTGATATGGAAGACTAAATATGCGAAAATTGCGACGTGGATCAGTTTTAGTCGTCGATGATGAGCCTGGTATGCGCCATATTCTGGAGCGCGTGTTAACCGATGAAGGTTATACTGTTAAAACGGCGAGTGAGGGTAATGCTGCAATAAAAATGATCGGGCAAGATGCGCCTGACGCGGTGATGCTGGATATCCGTATGCCCGGTAAAAGCGGTTTGGAAATTCTAGACCATATCAAGCAGGAAGCGCCTGATACATCAGTTATTATGATGACCGCATTTGGTACGGTTGAAACCGCTGTTAAGGCTATGAAACGGGGGGCTTATGAATATATCACTAAACCGTTTAATAATGATGAAGTGCTCCATATCATCAATAATGCGCTGGAGCGGAAACGTTTACTGGATCGTACGCGGTATCTGGCGGAGCGGTTGGAAGAGCAGCAGGGGATTGATAACATCATCGGTGAAAGCCACCCCATGCAGGAACTATTCTCTCTCATCAGAAAGGTCGCGCCAACCGATAGTACGGTTTTAATCCTGGGCGGAAGCGGGACAGGAAAAGAACTGGTTGCTCGCGCCATTCATTCGCATTCCAACCGGAAAGATGAAAAATTTCTTGCCATCAATTGCGGCGCCTTACCTAAAGATTTGATTGAAAGTGAATTATTCGGGCACGAAAAAGGCGCATTTTCCGGAGCCCATCAGAGAAAAATCGGCTTGTTTGAATCAGCGGACGGAGGCACGCTCTTTTTAGATGAAATCGGTGAATTGCCGATGGAATTGCAGGTTAAACTGCTGCGCGCTTTGGAAGAGCGGGAAATTCGACGTTTAGGAAGCGTCAGCAATAAATCAGTGGATGTCCGGGTTGTCGCTGCTACAAATAAAGATTTGAAGGAAGGCGTTCAGGGAGGTTCATTCAGGGAAGATTTGTATTACCGCCTGTCAATTATTGATATACAACTGCCCAATTTACGCGATAGAAAAGAGGATATACCCAAATTAGCTGAACACTTCATTACTGTATTCAACCAGAAAATGAACCGTTCGGTTATAAGCATTTCTCCTGAGGCTATGAAATTATTGATGAATTATTCCTGGCCGGGAAATGTCCGTGAGTTAGAGAACGTGATTCAACGCTGCATGGTTCTGAGAGAATCAGGCGTAATTGAAGAAGGCGACCTGCCAGAAATAATATATGCTCCAACTCCTGAAAAAAAATCCGCTGTCTTTATTGATCCCAGTGAATTGACCTTTCAAAAGGCGCGAGAGGCTTTCGAACATCAGTATTTAGAACAACTTATAAAATCCAATAGCGGCAATGTGACCAAATCGGCTATTATGGCTGGAATGAGTCGACGTCATCTGCAGGAATTGATGAAAAAATATAACCTGCGAACCATTGATATCGGTGATTGAGAACTTGTTTTACACAACATGTTACAAAGATTTTGTTGTCAAAATCTGGTTTTTGTGAAAGATAAATAAAGATACGATTGATAATTTTTGAATTGAATCTATTTCATGATAAAAATTAAACAAACCAAAAACCTTATTTATCTCGCTATAGGATTCGCCATTTACTGGGGCGCCGCATCCTGGTTTGAAAAACCATATTGCAATATTGAACATCAGGATATTGATACTATAAGAGGGTGTAAGTCGTCCTTTAAGTATGTTTTATCGAAAATAATCCCCCAAAGACGTGAACTGAACGGCAAAGATGATTATGCCATGTATGTTTATATTAATGCTCCTAAAGGCATCCGCTATGCGGTGATAGTGATGGATGGCCGACAGCTGAATTTGAACATACCAATTGGAGTAAGGTCATTTACCTATGAATTAGAAGGATTGAAAACCATTGGGATGCATAAATATGAGTTGTATGTGCTGGATTGTCAGGGGGGTAAGGGGTATTCGAAATGTTATATGAAGATTGATCCTGATGCGGATTAGGGTAGAAGGATTTTGTGTATGAGTGGGTGGTTCTTTGGTGGGTAATAAAGGCGTGACCCACCAAAGACGTTGGTTATTGATTTCTAATGATTTAAGTGATTATTTCTCCGCTTCTCCGGTCATGGGGACGAAACGTACGGCTATAATGTTTTCGCGCTTGACGCCGTTTTTATCTTTGGTGATTAGCAGCAGTTTCTGGTGTGATTTGCCGACGGGGATGACTAATCGTCCTCCGGTTTTGAGTTGTTCGATCAATGGTTTAGGGACGTGGTCGGGGGCGGCGGTGACAATTATTTTGTCGAATGGCGCATGTTCGGGCCAACCCTGGTATCCATCTCCTATACGTAGGTGGATGTTGTTATATTTCAGTGACTTAAGGAGTTTTTGGGTTTTCTCGCCAAGCGCTTTTATGATCTCGATAGAATAAACCTCTTTGGCTAATTCTCCTAAAATGGCGGCCTGATAGCCTGATCCGGTTCCGATCTCCAGGACTGTATCATCCTTCTTTATTTGAAGTAATTCTGTCATTAATGCTACAATATATGGTTGCGAGATGGTTTGCTCATAGCCGATAGGCATGGCGCCGTCATGGTAGGCGTAGGGGATCATTTTTTGGGGAACGAATAGGTGCCTTTTCACTTTCAACATGGTGTTGATAACGTTTAAGTCTTTGATTCCGCGTCGTTGAATTTGTGAGACAACCATATAAGAACGTGCTGTTTGTAAAGATTCTTCAGTTTCGCGGGAATTGGCGAATGAGACGAATCCAACTAGCAGTAGGGCTGATGCGGTAAGTAGATTGATTAAGTTGGATAGGCGGTATTTCTTTTTGAGCAGTTCTGTGGGAGACATTGGTCGTGCTCCTCTTCTTCTGCCGATCCGGGCGTTTTGTGTTAACATCTTGAGTATACCACATGTAAAATAATGAAAAACGGGTATTTTATTGGTATCGGGCGCGATTATAAGACAGGGCGCCCACGAGGGGCGTTTGTTTGAAACGAGGGCGCCCACGAGGGGCGCGCCCTATTTGTTTGGATAGTGGAAAAACGGATGATTCGGAAAATAATCTTAATTCAAATTGTTTTTATATTGGTTGTGATCTCTGCGGCGGTTGGTTATTCAGAAGAGGTTGACTCAAAGACGCTGCCTCCTGTTCCCGGGCGTATTATTGAGCGAATCGAAAAAGAGAACCACCCATTTTTAATGGCTTCCCGTGATCAGTTCAGCGATGCGCGGAGTCTGTTGCACCGTGATATGTTTCAAGATCGCAGCGACGAATTTGAACAGCGTATTATGGGTTATTTTAATTCCAAGTCACGCTGGTATTTGGGCGATGGACCTTTGGGTGAAAGCGAGAATTTTCATCCAGGCCAATTGACTGACAAGGATTTTCGATTTTATGAAAAAGTGCTGTGTGAAGTAATGGCTTATGCCGGCATCCGTAAAGAAGGATGGGTTAATAATGGGCTTAAGCGTGAATTAGAGCGTTTGTTGGATGAGATTCAACCTTCAGTACAGAGTAAAACAACTGAAAATGCCGGTTCTGCGTTCAGCGAAAGAGATGTGCGAATGCTCTCTTTGGCATCCTTGATGTACGACATGGTTTATGCCAGATTTGACACGCGGGAAAGACATTCAATAAACAATCGTCTTAATCAGATGCGGAAGCAACTTGTTGAAGACTGCTCGTTAGTTGCCCCTGAGACATTCACGGTGGAAAACCGGATTGCACGCGGTAGTGCGTTGGGTTTATCGACTCTGTTATGTATATCAATTTATCCACATGAATGGGAGAAGGAAAAGCGGTTTTCCGCGCAATCATTTCTGCCTGATTTATATCTTGCCATTACCTATACCTATAGTGGATTCCTCTCTGTGATCGAAAATTCTCCACACTATTCAATGGAAATAGAGGAATTGGAATCGCTGTTTCTTATAACAATCCCATGGTGTGAGAGTTTAAGGCGATTGGGGTATCCATATAGGATGCAAAAAGATGTGTATGGCCGGATAGTGGATGCCTTTGAGACGCACCGTATACCTAATGGAGTGGGCGTCATACATCCATTCCTGCCAAAATCATTGCATGATGCCTGGATTCCCCGTTCAGAGAGTATCTTCCGGGTTATTGATCAATCGATGTATGAAGATAGCGGCGACTCAGTACTTGAGTTTCAACCATTTCAAAAGAATAAGAAAGATTCTTCCGGCGATGGATCTTTGAAATTGCCTAAATCGTTTCGTCCATTGGATGTCAACATAATACAGGATGGAGGAAGAAAACTGAGTTTACGGGAACAATTAGAACAATATGGGTATCCCCGCAAGCCAGCAGAAGTTACATTTGAGGATGAAATTACTCCTTCTAACGCCAATGCCGGATGGATTCCACCTGATTTGGTTTTACCTGTAGTATGGGGGGGATTCTATTTACTTGCCGAACGTGATAATCCTGAGTCCCAAGCAGGAGAACAATGGGAGCAATTCGCATTAGGCAGCGATTCGCATCCTTATACGTTTGTCTATTATACAGAATTTCCTTTGACAGGATCGAACACAGAGCGGTCGCATCATCTGATTGAGTATCCCAATATTAATATAACAATGCTTGCTGCGCAGAATCCACGGGAGCATTATTTATTGGCATGTCAAATTGCTGATCAGACTTTGGTAATGCCTACTTACGCCATTGACCATGAGAGTTTTCTGCTTTCAGAAGGCGCCAGCCAATGGCGATGGTTCCACGAGATTCCATCCAGTACTGATGTCGAGTCTGCAACGCTGGATGTTGAAGTGGATTTCTCTGGATCTGCAAAGAATCTGGTGAACTCGGCGACTCCTTTGGTTACATCGCTGTTTTCCTGCTGGGAAACCGGCGCCACAGTGGGCCGTACATTAGTGGCGCGTCGTCATTTCGGCGGCATAGGAAGCGGATACACCGTAGTTGCTCATTTTCCCGATGCGGCCACGCCTGCCAAGCGAGTGCGTAATATTGTTGCATCTGTACCTTATGAAGGACGCGTTTTTCCGAGTGATGATGTTGCCGGTTTATATCGAATCCTTCCCTCTGAAGAAGACATGCCTGATCGTCAAATGAATCTAGCCTCATTTAAGATGGAGCGTCATACAGCCCGTTCGGGTGGAGGATCATCACAATCCAAGACAGGCGTCTTAAATATGCTATTTTCCCCTGATGCAACTAAATTATCACGTGTATCAAGCGGTGAATTAGGGAAGATATTTGAATTAGAAATTGCTGATCCGGATAAACCGTTTTTTTATCTCTGTGCAGAAGAGCAATCAGCCCGCGAGATGTTTGAAGTGAAGTTCGCCATGTTTCCTCTTGAGGGATTGCGGGTCATCGAATGGAAACAGGGCATTGAATTGATTGCGGTGAATACCGGGGATGAGATCAAGAATTCCTTTGTTGAAAGCGATGCAGACCTGGTGATTGCCATTCAAGACCGGAGCATGAAGGGGCTTTTTTATCTGATGGTGAATGGAACTTATCTGCGATGCAAGTTTTCTCCCACCCAAAAGCAATTTCTGGAGTTAGTAAATATCAAAGGAGCGCCCATGACGGTAGCCTGGTGTAAGCGTAGTCTTAATACTTTATCTCCTCCCCCGGTGAAAGGCGTTTTTTACGCACCGGAAATACTTGGTTTCGATTGCCCCGGATATAGAGTCAAGTATAAGAAAAAAGGGAAACGTTGGAGTGAAATATCCATTCTTGAATCTATCCCTCTCCGTTAGATTGGCGGCCATTATTTTGATTTGAAATATTCGTTTGAATTGCCTGCCTGTAGTTGCTTCTGAGTAGCAAATTTTCGTGATACAATAATTCTGTATCAGTTATAAGCAATCCTTTTTATTTAGAGGATTGATCTAGTAGTACGATCAGTTTCTTTTGTTCGGTAGTGTTCTGTAATTATCCCTCACCATAGCCCTCTCCCGGAGGGAGAGGGGACTTGGGCTGCCCGACATTATTATTTGGTCAGAGTATTAGCAGAAAATGTATTAGTAGAAAATGCAATTAGAATTTTACGGATTTTTTATATAAGGAGACAGTAATGCCAACCAATACGGAAATAATCGACGCCATGAAACAGATTATCGATCCAGAGCGCGTCCTTTCCGAACAGGAAGACCTTATAACCTATGCTTATGATGGGACGCCCAATCTAAGCGGCGCCCCTGCGGTCATTATTCAACCAATAAGCACTGATGAAATTTCAGAAGTGCTGCGGTGGTCTTATAAAAATAAAGTTCCCGTAGTTCCCCGTGGATCTGGAACAGGTCTGTCCGGCGGCAGCGTGCCCATACAGGGCGGCATCGTTATCAGTACGGTACGGATGGATAATATTTTAGAGATCGATGAAGAAAACCTAACGGTGCTGGCCGAAGCGGGCGTGATTACCATGACGCTGGCGGATGCCGTGGCCAGCCGAGGGTTATTCTATCCTCCCGATCCAGGGTCGATGAAGATATCCACAATCGGCGGAAACGTGGTTGAGAATTCAGGTGGATTAAGATGCTTGAAATATGGCGTAACCGAAGATTATGTTTTGGGGATGGAAATTGTGCTTCCCGATGGCGAGGTCTTTTGGACGGGCAATAAATCGAAAAAAGATGTTGCGGGCTATAATTTGAAAAAAATGCTGATCAGTTCTGAGGGGACTTTGGGAATTCTGACCAAAGTTCTTCTGCGGCTAGTTCCACCTCCCCAGGCCAGTAAGACGTTGTTGGCTTATTTCCCGGATATGGTTTCGGCAGGTAAAGCGGTTGCAGGCATTATCGCCAACAAGATTATTCCATGTACGCTGGAGTTTTTGGATAATGTCACCATCAATTGCGTGGAGGATTATTCCAAAATCGGACTGCCGCGTGACGCTGCTGCTCTATTGCTGATTCAAACTGATGGCTACCCTGCGCAGGTTGAAGAAGAGGCGGAAAAAATCGAATCGGTCTGTAGAGAAAATAATGCTACAGAGATAAAAGTCGCCCAAACTAAAGAAGAAGCAGATAACCTGGCACAGGCGCGAAGGGTGGCATTAGCTGCTCTGGCCCGGCGTAAGCCAACCACCATTCTAGAAGACGCCACCGTGCCGCGCAGCAAGGTTCCCGAAATGCTGGCGTTCATCGAAGAGATGCGTGATAAATATAATCTTGATATCGGCGTTTTCGGTCATGCCGGCGACGGCAACTTGCATCCAACCTGTTTAACTGATGAACGTGATACCGAAGAGATGGAACGGGTTCATCAGGCTTTTGAGGAAGTATTTAAGAAGGCAATTTCCCTTGGTGGAACGGTAACCGGAGAACATGGCGTAGGTTGCGTCAAGAGCAAGTATCTTCCCATGATGGTGGGCGAGACGGGTCTTAAGGTTATGAAACGAATTAAGCATATATTTGATCCTGAAGGTTTGATGAATCCTGGGAAGATATTTGTGGATAAAGAGTAAATTGATGGATTTAGTCATATAGAAATAAAAGAAGTGAACTCAATCAAGGGCAGAAAAATTTCTGCCCTTTTCATCCTACTGCTTTGATGAGAAAGGGCGCCCACAAGGGGCGCGCCCTACATGGTATGATTCGCTTATTGCGTGTTTTTATCCACCGGCATCCTAAAATCGTTAATTGTGTCTTGGTGTTATTATCATTAACCTTTGTGTTTACTGTAATGGAGGTCGTTTTCCGCGTTTATTTGCAATCGCAACAGCCGGGCGTGGCGCGGGTTATTACAAAGTTTGGGAAATGGTCGTCGCTTGATGATACAGAACTGAAATTTGTATCGCATCCTTATCTATCCTATGCTCCAAGCGAAATCAAATATGATGATGGCGGCCTGTGGATTCGCGAACAGTTTTTCTCTAATAAAAAGTCTCCTGATGTAGTGCGAATCGCTTGTCTGGGTGGTTCGACTACTATGCGGAAATACCCGGCTCATCTGCAAAGGGTGTTAAACCGTCGACCGGGGAACCTGAAATTTGAAGTGATGGATTTCGGGTGCAACGGGTGGACTCTGATGGAATCCACCATTAATTTTCTTATTCGTGTTAGCGCGTTTCAGCCTGATATTGTTCTTTTGCATCATGCCGCCAATGAAAGCCCACCGCGTCAGTGGCCTAATTACAAACCTGATTATTCTCATTTCCGCAAATCATGGAATAATCCCCGGTTGGGATTTTTTACCCGTAGAGTGCTGTCCGGCAGTTGGATGGCGTCATACCTGATGTGGCGTAGCGGCCTGTCGGCCTTTGAAGTGCAGAACCTAGTAATAAATCGGGTGCAGCAAGACCAAATCCATGGCGATCCGGCTCCGGGATCGATAGAAACCATAAAACAAAATCTGCGGCATCTAGCCGTTATGGCGCAATCTATCGATGCCAAGTTATTGGTAGCGCCAATGCCTTATTATAGGAAAAGAGGCAAGCCTGCCATCCAGCAGATGATTCATGAGTTTAATCAATGTTCCCGGATGCTGGCTAGAGAACGTGATTTGCCTATTGCTGAAACTGATGCGTTGATGCAGCAGCACACTGATTGGTTCGCCGATTGGGTTCATGTAAAAGAGAATGGTGATTTTCTTAAAGCGCAAGTATATGCTATGGTGATTTGGGATATGCTGGGGCTTTATCCTGAAAAAGAAGAAATTTCTCCAATAAAGATTTTTGGCTGTGAAGAGACCGCTGCTCCCCTAGGGCGCGACCTGGAAATACAATGGGAATTCGATGCCGCTAAAACCAAAGAATTTATAATTTCGGTTCGTAAAGAAAAAGAGAAAGAATTTAAGGTTCTGGGACGTACTCCATCGGGTAATGAGCAATCATTCCGGTGGAAAAGTGGTGCGCCGCAACTATCTTATTCTCTGGATGAGCAATTCGTTGAAGGTCCTCAGTTCGGCCATGACTATTATTTCAAAGTAGTCGCTATCAGCAATGAGTATCCACATAAAGTTATCGGGCATCTGACATCGAAGCACGAGGTTAAGACGCTGGAGCGTCCATGGCAATGAGTATGGGCAACAAGATGATTCATTTTTTGAGAGCATTCAGCAAGCGACATCCCCTATTTATAAACACTATACTTTTAGTAGTTACTGTTCTTGTTGTATGTATGGTTTTGGAAATTGGTTTTAGGATAATTATTCGATCCTGGCGACCGCAAAATGCTCAAGCGATATACAAGTTTACTCAGGCGGTTGCAAAGGATGATACGCGGTTGCGTTTTGAAGCGCATCCCTATTTATCTTATGCTCCTACGAAAATCCGTTATAAGGATAATGGCATTCGGATAGGTAAGGACGAATTCTCTTATATAAAACCGCCGGATGTTATTCGAGTCGCCTGCCTGGGCGGTTCGACCACTATGAATCAATATCCGGCGGCTTTGGCCAAATTGCTAAATCGATGGCCTGGAGATAAGCGGTTCGAGGTTATGGATTTTGGCTGCGACGCCTGGACGCTGATGGAATCGACTATCAATTATATGATTCGCGTTGCTGCGTTTGCTCCAGATGTGGTGATTGTACATCATGGCGTCAATGATGGACCGCCCCGGATATGGCCGGATTTCAAGCCTGATTATTCACATTTCCGTATAGCATGGCGGGAGTCTGGAATGCCGAGATTTATGTCAAGAATTATCGCCCGTAGTTGGTTGGGCGTCTTTTGTATGCAGCGTTTAGGCATATCTCACTTTGATATTTCTAATTCAACTGTGAGGCGTGTACCTCTGAAAGATCTTAAGCGGAAATTAGACCCGGAATCTCTGTTACCCTACGAACATAATTTACGTATGCTATCAACGATGGTGCAAAGCAATGGCGGGCAGTTAATTGCAGCGCCAATGGCTTATAACAGAAAACATAATAATTCGTTTGATCAAGTTAGAATTCAAGAGTGCAACCGTGTTACCAGGTCAGTCGCTGAGCAATTGGGAGTGCAAGTTGTTGAGACTGATCTGTTAATGAAGAATAAACCGGAATGGTTTCTTGATCTGGTGCATTTGAATGCCATGGGAAACAATTACAAGGCGCAGGTTTTTTCTATGGCTGTCTGGGATATGGTGAATGGAGAATCCATTGATAATCGAGCAAAAAGATATGTTCAATGTACTGCCGCTAATCCAGAAGCCAGAGACCTGGAAATTAGTTGGGATTACGATGAGGATATAGTGCGTGAATATCATGTTTATGTTAGGCGCGATGATGAAAATAAGCATAGGTATCTGGGACGAACATATCCCGGAACCAGTAAAACATACCGATGGAAATCCGGTGAACCTCAGTTGGCGCCGGTAATGAAGCCTGAGTTTTATGATGGCGCTGAGTGCGGACATATCTATGATTTCCGGGTTTATCCCATCAGTAAAAGCGATCCTCCGAAAGTTTTGAAATATCTATCGGGGGGAGATGAAGTTAAAGTATTTGAACGTCACCATGACCTGGAAGCGCGTTCGGCGGATAATGGCTAAAGCGAATGGTATTAATCCTCTGAGGCAATAATATCTGTAGAACTTACTCATGCTTAAGATTGTTATTATCATACAATATATCGATGAAGCATTTGATTATCGAGCCATTCATCAAGTCGGAGTGAATACGCCCGGAGATGTTGGCGGCTTTGAATTGATAATTTTAAAAATTAATTAAGGAATACGTTTTGGAAAATAAAACGCAGGCTTCCGGGAAATCTCAACGTGGAGACGCCATGAAAGCGGCGCTGCTTTCCGCTCTGGTTCTTCCCGGCGCCGGACAGTTATTGAATCGGCAGTGGGTTAAGGCAATCGTTATTATTCTGCTCTTTCTATCTGCTACCTCTGCGGTGTTGGTTCCAATTACTAATGCTATGCTTAGATATTATCTAAATATTGCGTCAGGAAATTTGGACAACGCCACTCAATCGCTGCAATTGCTGAATGATGAATGGATTCATTTAGTCGTTTTGTTTATAGCCAGTATCGTTGTTTACATTTATTCGATTGTGGATGCGTACCGGTATAAAGTAAGAAATACTATAAATCTGGAGAAGTGCGATGAGTAAAGCTAAAAAAGTAGTCCTGGCCTATTCAGGTGGATTAGACACCTCCGTCATTATCCCGTGGTTGATTGAAAATTATGATTGCGAAGTTATTGCCTTCGCAGCAGATATCGGTCAAGGTGAAGAGTTGGAACCGGTACGCGAGAAAGCGCTGAAGTCCGGCGCATCAGAAATATACATTGAAGATTTGCGCGAAGAGTTCCTGCGTGATTTCTGTTATCCAATGTTGAAATCCGGCGCCATTTATGAGCGTCAGTACTTACTTGGAACCTCAATCGCGCGTCCATTGATTGCCAAAGCGCAGGTAGAAGTAGCCCGCAAAGTAGGGGCGGATGCGGTTTCTCATGGCGCTACCGGTAAAGGCAACGATCAGGTGCGCTTCGAGTTGGCTTACCAGTCGCTGGCGCCAGACTTGAAAGTTATTGCTCCGTGGCGTGAGTGGGATATCCGTTCGCGCGAGGATGCGGTTGAGTATGCCGAAAAGCATAATATCCCGGTTCCGGTCACTGCCGCGAAACCGTATTCAATGGACCGGAATTTCTGGCATCTATCTTTTGAGGGCGGCGTTCTGGAAGATCCGTGGAACGAACCTCCCGCCGATATGTTTATTCTTTCGACCAATCCGGAAGATGCGCCGGATGAACCTGAATATGTTGAACTAGGTTTTGAAAAAGGCCTTCCTGTTTCGGTTAACGGCAAAGAGATGGGCGCTATCGAGATAATGGCGACGCTCAATGCCATTGGCGGTAAGCATGGCGTGGGCCGGGTTGATCTGGTTGAGAACCGTTTGGTGGGAATGAAATCACGCGGCGTCTATGAGACTCCGGGCGGCACGCTGTTGATCAATGCTCACCGCGATCTACTGACGCTGACCTGTGACCGCGACACGCTGCATTATCGTAATCTGCTCGCTGAACGTTACGCCGAACTGGTTTATAACGGTCAATGGTTTACTACCTTGCGTCATTCGTTGGATGCGTTCTTTGCACAAACCGAACAATACGTCACTGGGACGGTTCGTTTTAAATTATATAAAGGCAATTGCGTTTCGGCTGGGCGTAAATCTCCCCACTCGCTTTACAGCCAAGAATACGCCACCTTCAGCGAAGACAAAGTATATGATCAAGCGGATGCTGAAGGCTTTATTCGCCTGTTTGGTCTGCCAACCAAAATAGAGAGCATGATCAGGAAATAAATTCTTGATCTTATAATATTGAACAAAAAAAGGGGCGCTTGATTTATCATGCGCCCCTTTTAATTCTCTGTGAAAACATACTTTATTTCATCTTATATATCACTGCCATGCCGTCGCCTTTTTCTAATGAACAACGGATGATCTGCATATCGTAGTCAGGATTGCTTTCCATGAAATCGAGGAAATCCTTCATCTGTTTTTCAGATACTATTACATTGTCCGCGATGATGATCGCTTCTGGAGTCAGCAGCGGTAGGGCGGCTTTGAAATATTTGAAATAATCCTGTTTCAGGGCATCGATGAACATGAAATCGAATTTGCCTTTAAGTTCGGGTATTGCTTTTAAGGCGTCGTTTTCGATTACTTTGACAGTTTTCTCAAGCCCCATATTTTTGATGTGCTGTTCTGCTGCAACCACCATTTTATGGTCGATATCAATGGTGATCAGTTCGCCGCCGTTACGTTCGAAGGCCATACCCATTAGTATGGCGCCATAGCCGGTAGCGGTTCCCACTTCGATGCCGCGTTTGCACTTTGCGCTGGCAACCGTAATGCGCAGGAAGCGTGCATCGCCGGGAGTTGTGTTGAGTCCGGTGCGATGGAAATCTTTGATATAATTCTCTCTGAATTTCTGGATATCTTCGGGGGATTTTAAGTTCTGAATCCCTTCTTTTTCCGATGCGGATGAAATGTCAGTCATGACAAAAGTGGTTAAACCGACAACTCCGATGATCAGTATCGCAATTCTTAAATAACGTAAATTCATAAATTTTTCCTCCATGGAATAAATGAGTGATACATAATCAAATTCCACTATAAAACATCAAGCGTCTAACCGCAATGCATTACATTGATTTTTCATTTATAAAAACCTATATGCAGTTTGCGGGCATCCTTGTGTGATTTTTAAATAAACAAATTATTGTATTAAATTGCGCCGTGAACTATATCGCATGAATATTGATTGCGGATATCTCTAGGCGTCTATTTCGCGCAGCCATATACTGTAGTTTCTTCTACGTATGTTTTTGAACCTTAATAATTTATTAATGATTATGGAGAATGAAATGAAGCGTTTTATTATTACGTTAATATCAATGTTTGGATTTGTTATTTTGTCGTTCGGGCAGAATCCCGAAAAAACCTGCTTCCAGACTAGTCGTGGTTGGATTCCCGAGCTCGATCTACGGTCTGATGTGGCCATTGTTTATGGAGTTAATAAGTCATTCCCCAATCGCGTTAAAAGTTGGCGTGACCGTGGATATGGCATTCACCTCATGACTGGAGTGGCCTGGGGCAATTATCAGGAATATTTGAATGGCCAGTTTGATGGCCAGAAACACATGGACGAAGGACAGGTGCAGCGTAATGGCAAGATGATTTTGCATAATCCCACCATTCCTTATATGGTTCCGAGTACAAGTTATATCGAATATCTAAAGAGTCTGGTAAAAGTTGCTATTGATGAAGGAGTGACGGCTATTCATCTGGAAGAACCTGAATTCTGGAATCGCGGAGGGTACAGCGAAGGATTTAAGCGTGAATGGCAAGCCTATTATAACGAACCATGGCAGGCGCAGCATGAGTCTCCCGAAGCCACCTACCGTTCAGCCAAACTGAAATACCAGCTCTATTTCCGCGCATTGAAAGAAATCTTTCTTTATGCCAAAGAGTATAGCGAAGAAAAAGGGCGGCGTATCAGATGTTACGTCCCCACTCATTCATTGATCAATTACTCCGCCTGGCAGATTGTCAGTCCTGAATCGAGTCTGTCTGATCTTCCAGGTATGGATGGCTATATCGCGCAAGTGTGGACCGGAACTTCAAGAACGCCGGTTTTTTATGAGGGAATCGAAAAAGAACGCACCTTCGAGAATGCCTATTTGGAATATGGTTCAATGGTGGCCATGACCAAGCCGACGGGACGCCGGGTTTTCTTTTTAACTGATCCTATAGAAGATAATCCTAATTACTCATGGGATGATTACCGTTATAATTATGAAGCGACATTCACCGCGCAATTGCTGCATCCATCTGTCGCCAATTATGAAGTGATGCCTTGGCCCAGCCGTATATTCACCGGGAAATACAAGAAAGGTGATTCTGATCAGCGGCAGGGAATTCCCGAAAAATACGCCACGCAATTACTGGTTTTGATCAATGCGCTCAACGAGATGGAGGAGAGCGACCAGAAACTTCCCGGAACTGAGGGGATTGGCGTCCTGCTTTCAGATACCATGATGTTTCAGCGTTTTCCAACGCATGCAGGATATGAAGACCCCCGCTTGTCTAATTTTTATGGCATGGTGTTGCCTTTGCTTAAGAAAGGCGTTCCGGTGCAGCTTGTTCAAATGGAGAACCTGACCCAACCCGATATGCTTGATGGCGTAAAGATATTGATAATGAGTTACGCCAACATGAAGCCATTGAACCGAGTATATCATGATGTTTTAACGCAATGGGTGCAGGATGGCGGGTGTTTGATTTTGGCCGGCAGCGACGCCGATCCATTTCAATCCATCCGTGAATGGTGGAATGAAAACGGTAAAACCAAAAAAACTCCCGCGCAGCACCTTCTCAGCGCTTTGCAATATGATCCAACCAATTCCCGCATAGAATTTTTCGGATATGGTAAAGGGAAAGCGGTTTGGATTCCTCAAGAACCAAAAGAATTTGTAATGAAACAAGGTGGATCAAAGGCGCTATTGGATTGCGTCCAACAAGGTGGAATTGAAATTCAGGAGAAAAACTATTTCCATCTTCAACGCGGCGCGTTTGATATTGCTGCGGTTTTGGATGAGAGCGTATCAGACCAGCCATATATAATTAGCGGGCCGGTGATTGATTTATTTGATCCCGAATTGCCAATTCTGGATCAAAAACAAATTGAACCTAATCAAAGGGCGTTTCTATATAACCTGAACCGGAATACCAAAAAATCGCCTTGCATCCTAGCCTCTGGATCACGGGTTTATGAAGAGACGCGTAGCACCGATGGATATTCTTTTGTGATGAAAGCGCCCAGTGCGACCAATGGGATTGCTCGCGTGCTGTTGGCTTCTAAGCCAGAGAAGGTAACCGTGCGTGGAGCGGATGGTGAAGATATCAAGATTCAGCCTGAATGGGATCAGAAAAGCAAGACCTTGTTGATTAGATATCCCAATCATCCGGATGGAGTCCAGGTGAATATTTCCTGGTGAATTGTTGGAATGCACGCATAAATTTACGTTATGTTTTGAGAATAGCTCCAAGCGCATCAATAATGTCTTGTTCATCCAAGCCATTGATTAACAGGCGTTTGGAGCGTGATGTCTCTCCAGACAACAAGGTTATATGGCTTTTGGGGATAGAACAGGTTTTTGATAATAGTTTGATCAGTTCCTGGTTGGCTTTGCCATCAACTGGCGGGGCGTTGAGCATTATTTTAAGTTCTTCGCCGATAATTCCAGAGATTTTTGATTGAGAAGACTTTGGCGTAACCCGGACTGCAAGAACAACGCCCTGATTATGAGGATGCAAGTATGGAGGATTCATTAAGGTTCTCCAGTACTTCCTCACCACCCTCTGCCAGTAGTTTGGGAAGCGCTTCAATGACGCGCATTTTGATCTCTTCAGCGCTTACCATTCCCAACAGTTTACTGCCGAATTCACGTAATCGAACAATCGATACGGCGCGAACCAGTTGCTTTATAGAGGGGATGGCGTTTGGCGCCATGGAGAGGCGTTCAATTCCTAGAGCCAATAAAACTAATACGCATACCGGATCGCTGGCCATCTCTCCGCAGATGCTGACGGGAATGTTGTATTCTCTACCTACATCTACGACATTCGAGATCATGCGTAATACTGCCGGGTGAAACGGTTGATAAAGGTAAGCGATGTTTTGGTTGCCCCGGTCAACGGCCAGAGTGTATTGAATCAAGTCGTTGGTTCCAATGCTGAAGAAATCGACGTGTTTGGCCAAATCTTGAGCGACCATAACCGCTGAGGGTACTTCAATCATTGCTCCAACTTTGATATTTTCGTCGAAACTAACGTTTTTAGATCGTAGTTCGTCTTTTACTGCTTCCAAATGTTCGTTCGCTTCCATCAATTCCCCATGTCCTGAAATAAGAGGGTACATGATAAGAAGATTATGATAGGTACTGGCTCTGAGAATTGCGCGTAATTGGGTGCGGAAAATTGATTTATTGGTTAATGAGAAACGAATGGCGCGACATCCGAGAAAGGGATTCATTTCGTGGGGCGTGTCTAGCGCGTGAGCGAATTTATCCCCCCCGATGTCCAGCGTGCGGATAATGACTGGATTGGGGAATATCTTTTCCGCTACTTCGAAATAGTGTTTATATTGTTCTTTTTCTGAAGGTACTACGATTCTATCCAGGAAGAGATATTCTGTACGATATAAGCCCACGCCATTAGCCCGGTATTTGGCGATGGATTCTACCTCGGAAGCGAATTCTATATTAGCCGCTAATTCGATTTTGAAGCCATCAAGAGTATATGGTTCAAAATCGCTCAATTCAATCAAACGGGATTGACGAACATCCAGTCGATGCTGTTTATCGCGGTATTCATTGATCTCTTTAGATGTAGGGTTAATGATGATAGAGCCGGATTCGCCATCAATGATGATGACGTCATGGTCTCTGGTGAATTTGGTGATGCCGGATACGCCCACCACAGCGGGAATTTCCAGGGCGCGCGCGATAATGGCAGTATGAGATGTTTTACCGCCAGCCTCAGTGACGAAGCCCAGAATATTATCGCTTCGCATGGAGGCTGCGTCGGAAGGAGAGAGGTCGCGGGCAACGATGACTACTTCTTCTTCGACGTCTTCCAGGGATTGAGCATCTACGCCGCATAGATTGTTCATAATGCGCCGGCAGATATCTTCTACATCTTTAATGCGTTCGCGGAATAAATCGGGTAGGTCTGAATATCGTTCTTCGGCTTCGCGGAATACGCAGGAAAGCGCGTATTCCGATCCATATCGTTTATCACGCACCAATTCTATGGTGCGATCATAGATCATCTTGTCTTCGAGAAGAAGAAGGTGAAGGGTTAGCACTTCGATCAGTGCTTTATCTTCACCTCTTTCGGTGACGCGTTTTCCTAACTCTTCAATTTGCTTGCACGTTTTGGAAACAGCATCCTGGAAGCGTTGGATTTCTGATTCTATGTGATTTTTGAGGACTACAGATTCACCGACCTCAAGATTGGAGACGTGAAAAAGCTGAACGTGACCGATGGACACGCCGGATGAAACGCCAGACCCCCGGAGTTTAATCTTCCCCAAACTTCTCCTCGACGAGTTTCTCGATGGCATTGATGGCTTTCTCCGCATCAGGCCCTTCGGCCCGCACAATAATATGACTGTTCTGTTCCGCCGCAAGAGTTAGAACGCCCATGATGCTTTTGGCGTCAGCTTCAAAACCATCTTTTTCGATATTAACGGAACATTCCAGTCTTGAAATAGCTTGCACTAATAGCATCGCTGGCCGGGCATGAAGACCCAGTTCGTTTATTATGGTAAATGTCTTTGTAATTGAGTTGCTATTGGACATTTAATTTAACGTCCTTCATGTTTCTGCATAGCCTTGATAAGATTCTCATCGAATTCTTTTGCCATGCGAACGCCAGATTCTTTTAATTTGTGATCCAATACGGCGACTTCCACGATTGTGCTTACATTTCTTCCCGGCTTAACAGGTATTTTGTAGTAGGGCAAATCAATACCTAGTATTTTGGTGGTCTTACTTTCAATGCCTAATCGTTCATATTCTTTGAGGATATCCCAGTCTTCCAGTTCGACAACCAGATCGAGTTGTTTTTCCATTCGAACTACTCTGGGGCCATACATTCGGTTTACATCAATAATTCCGATACCGCGTATCTCCATATGGTAAGGTACTGGGGAGCGCCCCGTTCCAGTGAGTTTGGATAATCCCCCGCCTTTAATTAAAATCAGGTCATCGGCGACGAAGGTATGTCCTTTGTTCATCAGTTCAAGGGCGCTTTCGCTCTTTCCGATGGAACTGGGGCCGGTAATGAGGACTCCCAGGTTGAAGACATCCATCAGTACGCCCCGCTTCACCACGTAAGGACTCAGTTCCTTTTCGAGGTGATCCCAGAGTCGTTTGGTGAAGATTGTTGTGTGGTGTGATGATACGAATATTGAAACGCCATATTGATTGGCGAGTGAAATTATTTCATCAAATATGGGAAGATTGCCTGTGATAATCACGCAGGGAGGGGGAGATGAGAATATATGCTCAATATTATGCGCAACTGCTTTGTCGTTGCGATGCGCTTCGAGATAGGCAATCTCTCCAGTTCCAAGTATTTGAATTCGGTCGCACTGCCATTTTTCGAAAAATCCCGCCATTTCCAGAGCCGGACGGTTTAGTTCGGGACGTTCGATTTTTCGAGTTAGGCCGCTCTCTCCTGCGACAACTCTTAAATCCAAGTCGCTCCATTCCAGCAGTCTGCTGACTGGAACTGGATTAGGCATGAATACGCGTTCTTCGTTCATGTTGCACCTGCAGCCGATTGTGATTCGTTAAGATCGCATAATACGGAATAAATTTCGTCGCTATCGGAAGCTTTGAGTAAAGCTTCTCTAGAAGATGCCCGGCCCAAAAAACGAGTCAAAATGGACATTACTTTGAGGTGTTGTCCCGGGGCGGAACGTGGAGCTAGGATCAAGAAGAAAATATAAACCAGTTCTCCATCTAAAGCATCGAAATCAATTCCCTCCGGCGCAATGCCGCAGGCAACATAAATTTCTTTGACTTCAGCGCATTTGGCGTGGGGAAGCGCGACTCCATGGCCAATACCGGTGCTTCCGACTTCTTCCCGTTCAATCAACGCCTCATGAATAGCATCTCGATGCGGTAGTTTTTTTACTGATACAAGTAATTCCACTAATTCCTCAATCACGTCTTTTTTGCTTTTTGACTGAAGCGGAACCCGAATGCAATGAGGAGATATCATATCTAAGAAGTTCATGTCTTTGAATCCGTTTTTCTAGTTGTTTTTTAGTCTGTTCGACTGACCGGATTATAGAGACCGATCATCTCCAGCGCTTTTACTGTAAGTTTTAATACTCTGGTTCTATTAGACCATAATTTCCATCATCCCGACGGTAAAGCACATTAATGCCATTCGATATGGCATTTCTGAATACCAGGAATTCCTGGTTGATCAAATCCATTTGCATAGCGGCTTCATCGATTGACATGGGTTTGATGGCTAATCGCCTGGTATGAATAATCTCCGGTTCAGGATTATTCTCTTCAATATCATCCCGCTCAAACACCGAAATACTCATGTTAAGTTCTTCTTCATGTTTTTGCTTTTTTTGATGCTTTCGATGGATTCGCTCTTTATGTTTTTTGAGTTGTGCGTCTAATTTTTCAATTACCAGATCAACCGAAGCGTATAAATCCTGCGATTTTTCTTCACCATGTATTGTGAAGCGATTTGCTTGGATAGTGATTTCCACGACCTGATTGATCTTCTGAGTATAAAAAACCACCCGAACATCAACCAAATACGGGAAATATTTCTTCAGTTTTTGCAGTTTCTTTTCCACGTAATCCCGAATGGCATCGGTGATATCTATATGCCTTCCAACAATAGAAATCTGCACTGATATATCCTCCGTTTCATTTCTTGATTGGCTGGCGTTCGATATTTCATGATCTAAAGAAATAAAATCAATAAGATTGTTAATTTCCGCCAAACCAATTATTTATAATTTAAATAACGCGTTACAATTATTATAGCCAACAAATCTACTAATACAGAGTGTAAACTCTTAGATAAGATAATTTTCCATTATCTTTTGATGTTTATCCATTGCTTGGTTTGAGGATGGATCAGAATTATGCTCTGTGGTATGGTGCTAAAGGATTGACATTGTTGGAGTGTAATTAAAATATCTGATTTGATGGTCTTGAAACTAATATGAAACGCATTGGATCACACATTCCTTACTTGATTTTTTTAATTATTCCGCTACTGGTTTATTATTGGCGAATTATTTTCGCCGGTGAGATAATTTGCGGTGGAGATATGATTAATCAATTCGTTCCCTGGCGCGAATTTGCGTTGCATGAGATTTGGCAGGGACGTTTTCCGATATGGAATCCTTGGGTATTTTGCGGAACGCCGTTCGCCGCCAATATTCAGACCTCACTTTTTTATCCCTGGAATTTATTGAACCTGTTTTTGTCGGTTGAGAGTACTTTTTCATTATCTCTAGCGTTTCATCATGCGTTGTCTCTTTTGGGAATGTACCTGTTTCTATATAAATTGTGGGGTGATAAAGGCGGCGCTGTATTGGGGGCGTTGGCTTATGGTTGGTCTGGTTTTTTCATTACTCATGGACATGATGGACATTTGATACACGCCAGGGCTTATGCTCTTTTACCCTTTGCGTTGTATATTCAGACTTGTTGGCGTGACCGGCTCCGGTTAAAGAGTTTGGCCTTGTTCGCCATTGTCCTATCCGGGCTATTTTATGCCGGGCACACTCAAATCCCTCTTTATGTGTATTATCTACTCATGTTCCGGGCGGTGTGGTGGGGCTTGGGAGATATGCGGAGCAGTGGACGAATTAAAGACCTTATTCCGTATCCATTATGGACTCTGGCGGGGCAGGCTTTGGCTTTAGGGTTGGCGGCATTTGTCATAGTTCCTCTTTTAGAATTGTCTTCTGAAACAGCCAGTCGCGCAGGAGGGGCGGATTACCAATTCGCCACCAGCGATTCGATGCCTCCACAGCATATTATTACTCTGGCCATTCCCTTTTTTTATGGCGATCCAACCAGCGAAGCGCGCGAAGGCCGTTTTTGGGAGACTAAAACCGGGTATCACGAAATCAGTGGATATTGTGGAGTGTTGCCTTTAATATTGCTTTTATTGGCTTTTATACCTATATCAGAGAAAAAACGGGATAATTTGGAGCAGTTTAGGAGGTGGGATGCCTGGTTCTTTCTTTTTGTTACAATATTCGGGATTCTCTTTGCCATGGGGGAATACAATCCACTCTACCCGCTTTTATATTATGGACTTCCCGGTTGGAGTTATTTCAGGGTTCCCGGCAGGTTGCTCTTGATGTTCATTATTGGCGTATCGGTATTATCAGCACGGGGTATGATGTGTTGGCGCCGCAATGATTTTTCCGTCACAATCAATTCATGGCAGTTGAAAACCGGAGTGATCGCTTCGGTATTGTTATTGGTCTTGACTATTATTTTATCGGGATCAAAACCCGCTTTGCTTAATTTATTGAGAGAATTCGAGATAGATCGTACCATTGCAGAATATCAATTGTGGTTTACCAATCGGGCGGCAATCGGCCAGAGACTCCCTAACATCCTCTTTGAAACGCGTTATGCATGGATGCTGAACTCCTGTTTGCAAGCATGTGCGTGGGCGGCGGCTGGTTGGATCAGCCTTTTTGCTGTTCTACGTATGAGAAAACGTCATATCTGGATTGTTCCAGCGTCGATTTTGGTGTTTGATCTGCTTTTCTTTTCAGCGCGTTTTGTTAAAACGCTTCCCGCTGATCAATGGCGTGAGACTTTTTTTCCTGAAACCGAACTAGTGCAGGTATTAAAGAATCATGCTAATGGGGGAAGGATTCTCTGTTTAGATGATGCGATTGGGTATCCTGCGATAAACACTCATCCTGAGTTGCGTCCCAATCGATTGATGCATTATGGAATAATGACGGTTCGAGGTTATGATCCATTAATTCTTCGTTCTTATGCGGGTTATGTAAATCGAATCTATGGTAAAGACCCTGATGCGCCGCAAGGCGGTCTTTTGTTATTCCCTTCTGTTCCTGCGCAGGAAGATTTGTGCACCATGAACGTTAGTTTAGTTCTTACCACTCAATCGTTATCAAAACCGTTTGATGAAATATGGTGCAATGCGAATTCAGGATTAAAGGTATATTGCGTTAATAGTATCGGGCAACCGATTTATTTCGCGGAACGAGAAAAAGAATCAAAGATTGATGTTCTCGTAATGGAGCCTTCATATATCAATTTTAGCATTAATACTCCAATTGCTAACAGTATTATAATCCCCCAGAATTATTATAAGGGATGGAGGCTTGAAGAAACCCAGCAGGATGTTTCTATCGAAAAATATAAAGATACCTTTTTAGCAGTTAAGGCGTCGAGTGGAAAACATCATATTTCGCTTTCGATAACGCCATTTGCGATGCAGCCTTTAACTGGTTTTACTATTGGTGTTATTATTACGGTAATTAGCATTTTGATAATTTTAAGTATTTTTTTTATAAGTAAAAAAACATAATAATTTGACTTTGAGATTTGTTTGATTATAGTAAAATCTGTATAAATATGCTGTGTAGGAAAAATGTTGGAACATTCTGGTTTATTTGAAGAATTATTGCATCAATCAGTATCTGATGATGCAATAAGAGAAATTTTTGAATTAGCGATTATTGGATCGCTGACCAGGAAAGTTTTGCATGAATCTAATAATCAATTAACCGGGATTTTGGGATATCTTATCCTTGCCCGGAAAACTCCCTCATTATCTGAAGATGTAATTTCTTTTATTGAACGTTCTATTCAGTGTTGTGAAAAAAATAAAACAATCAGTAATGATTTTTTGGATTTATTTCGCACAGATGGAGATGCTTCGAGTTGTATCAATGAGAGATTAATCAGAGTGATTGATTTCTGTGATAAAACTTTTGGTTCGAATTGTTCCATTGTTTATAAGCCGGACGAGTCCTTATCAGGTCATTATATTGCGGTAAATCAATTGCCGTTATTGCTGCTTTATGTCTTATTGGCGGCCAAGGCAGATCTATCCGCCCAGGGAGATATCCGGGTTGAAGCCGTAATTGATCTAAATTACGGTAAAGAAAATGATGCGAATTTGGTAATTGACGTCATTCCTCGGAGGATGGTTTCTACTAATTCTATCCTATATGATCATAATGAATCTGCAACATCTTCGCGAATTATTAAAAAAGTCAGTTTAGAACTGGCTCATGAAATCGCGGGGAAATCCGGGTGTGAAATTGTATATGATAGAAATAGTATATCACCAGCAAAATATTCTATTTCTATCCCATTTCAATCGACTGCGCCGGTTTCGGTAGATTCAGATATTGACTCAAAACAACATTTTCAAACCTATGATCACAAAAAGAATATGTTAATTCTGGAAGACCAGAAAATGGTATCTGAGTTTATTCAAAACCTATTGGTTCAGCATGGTTTTGATGTTTCAATATATGATAATGGACAGGAACTGGCTAATCTGTTGCCTTCTATGCACTTGTCGGAAATTGATATTTTTTTGCTAGATGTATTTGTTCCAGGAATTGACGGTATTGAGGTTGCAAAATTGATTAGAGGGATTGATCCAGGCGCTAGAATCGTATTTTACAGTGCATTGCAAAATGAAAAAAATATTCTTAACCATTTTCCTTTAAGTGGGAAAACGAGGTTTTTGCAAAAGCCATTTAAAAAAGAAGAACTTTTCGCTGTGATCCAATCAATATTGGTGGAAAAGGAGTAAATTGTGGAAAATGACATTTCTTCACCTACAGCAATTGCGAATCTCCTTATATCGGGAGAAGCGCAGCAAATTTACCATGCCATTCAGCATCAAGCAGATACCTGTATTGATTTATTGCAAAAAGCAGAGAAGAATAAGGAACTCGATTCTAATAAAACTCAATCGCTTCAACGTCAAGTGAAAGATAATCTCGAAGAAGCGTCCAATCTTCGATTTACTCTTAATACTACAGATAAAAAGATTATACATGAACAAAATACTAATCCTGTTGTTAAACAGATTTGTGGAGTTTTAATTGCGGCGGGGAAAGAAACAACGCTTGATAATTTAATCGACTGCCTTGGCGATTTGGATAATAAAACATCCTTGTCTTATGAACCAAGTCCATTATCTAATATACGTAACTACGTTGTTGAATCGATGCAGAATCGAGTTCAAATGGCATGGTGTTATGATGATATTCTGGAAGCGCATCGTAGTGCGTTGGTAGCAAATATGATTAATATCGCTCACAGATTAACTGAAGTCGCTCTTTTGCTGCAAGATAGTGATGCGATCCAGGAAGTACGGACAATGCTCAAATCATTGAATTTAGATGTTCCTTCAAAAGTTAGGGTTGGAAGTCTCAAAGCATCGCCGACTGAATTAAAGAAAATTCTTAAAGATGGCATTGAGTCGATGCAGAAAACTCATCAGGATATAGGGCGATTGGATAATCAACGAAAAGAAATGAAGAAAGCGGTGAAACAACTCAATGAAAAAATGGGTGAAGATGCAAAACCTTCTAGTCCGTCTACCTCTTATAGTGGTCCAAAAACTGGCGCCAAATCGCAATCTAAATCAAGTCGCGGTATGGTGTTTCGAACGTTCAAAGGGAAACGTTAACGACTTTCTTATTTATTCAACAGTATTTTTTCTAGTTCTCGCATTTTTTTCTCCCATAGTATATTGCGATGAACCTTATTATGAATCCGAGTTAGTTTTCCCTCTCGAATCATGGCATAATCATGCATCAAGTCTGGTTGAATGTCCCGACGGTAGTCTATTGTTGTGTTGGTTTCATGGGTCAGGCGAACGCAAAGCGGATGATGTTCGTATTGAAGGAGCAAGAAAACAAAAGGGGATGAAACGATGGAGTGATCGTTTTGTCTTGGCAGATACGCCAGGATATCCTGATTGCAATCCGGTTTTTTATGTTGATCAACAGGATAAATTGTGGCTTTTCTGGATCACTGTGTTATCTAATCATTGGGAATCATCTCTGCTTAAATACCGCACTTCCAATAATTTCATGCAAAAAGATGGCGCTCCTGAATGGGATTGGCAGGATAATATTCATATTACTCCCCAGAATTTTGCTGATGATTTACGTGATGAATGGGATCGGTTTATTAAGAAATTCCCCGATATAATGCCTTCTGATTTGAAACCTTTCGCCGAATTAACCGCAGACGAATTTACCGGGTATTATATGAAAAGAAATGTCAATAATAAATTGACTCAGCGCCTGGGATGGATGACGCGCATCCACCCGCTTACGCTTCCTTCAGGCCGGATTTTGCTGCCGCTCTATACCGACGCTTTTAGCATATCCATTATTGCCATTTCAGATGATCGAGGAAAAACATGGCAGACCAGTCATCCTCTAGCTGGTTTTGGAGGCATCCAACCAAGCCTTATCCGCATGAATGATGGAACCATTGCGGCCATGATGAGAGAGAACGGCCCGCATAATCGCATCCGTATCAGTAAATCCGTTGATGAAGGTATGACATGGGGACGCGTTTCTGAAATGGAAATCCCCAATCCCGGATCAAGCGTAGAGGTGATTCGGTTAGCAAACGGGAATTGGCTTTTGATGTGCAACGATACCACGGATGGGCGTCATAGCCTGAATTTGTTTCTTTCCAGTGATGAAGGAAGGACTTGGCCATTGCAGCGACATCTTGAACTGGGCAAACCCGGTGAAGGCAGTTTTTCTTATCCATCGCTTATTCAAACCAGGGATGGCATGATTCACGCCACTTATAGCTACCACTTGCCGGAGAATAAAAAATCTATTAAACACGCTGAGTTTAATCTGGAGTGGGTAATAGCGGGCGACCCGAAATAGGCGATTTTTATTGATCACCTGTCTTCTGAAGATTTAGATAATCATGCAATTATCCAAAGAGCAAACCGAACGCTATAGCCGCAATATTGTCCTTCCTTCATTTGGAGAGGCCGGACAGTTGAAACTGTTAGCCAGCAGCGCATTGGTTATTGGCGCAGGAGGGCTTGGTTCTCCCGTGTTGCTCTATCTGGCGGCTGCCGGTGTAGGAACGCTGGGCGTGGTAGATAACGATATGGTTGATTATTCCAATCTCCAGCGGCAGATTCTACACGCCACGCCTGATTTGGGCATTGATAAAACAGAGTCTGCATCGCGTAAACTCAAGCAACTTAATCCCGATTGTCAGATTATTCAGCATTCGCTAAGAGTGAATGCTGAAAATATCCTGCAACTCATTGAACCTTATGATGTGGTCTTGGATTGCACCGATAATTTCCCCGCCCGCTTTCTCGTTAATGACGCCTGCGTTATAGCAGGTAAAACAATGGTGCATGCAGGCGTCTCTCAATTTGCCGGACAGGCTATGACCATTGTTCCCGGTGAAGGCCCCTGTTATAGATGCATCTTCTCTGAGCCTCCCCCGCCGGGATTAATACCCAGTGGTAAGGAGGCGGGAATATTAGGTTGCGTCGCTGGTACGCTGGGGACATTGCAGGCTGCTGAAGCGATCAAAATCATTCTTGGAATTGGCAGTCCTTTAGTCGGAAAAATGGTTATTTATGATGCGCTGGAAATGCAGTTTCGCCGCGTGTCGATTCCACGGGACAAAGATTGTGCGGTATGCGGCGACAATCCTACAATCACCCACCCAATCGATTATAAGTAATTTCTGAATTTGTTGGATTTTTCTAATCTCTAAGATTACAATATTACTAATATGGTGGATTACTGTAAATATAGGAGATATAAAATGGCGACTGTTGAAGAAGGAAAAGCCGCACCGGCGATTACGCTTCCCGCACAAAATGGAGAGAAGGTTTCGCTGAAGGATTATAAAGGCGAAAAGCAAGTAGTGCTCTTTTTTTATCCACGGGATAACACGCCGGGCTGCACTGCTGAAGCATGTTCATTCAAAGAGAATATCACCAAGATTAAAAGCAAAGGCGCGGTGGTTCTGGGCGTCAGCCGTGACAGTATAAAATCTCATATTAAATTCAGCGATAAATTCGAACTGCCGTTTCCTCTCTTAAGTGATGAGGAAGAGGTCGTATGCAAAAAGTATGGCGTCATGAAAGAGAAGAATATGTATGGCAAAAAAGTAATGGGCATTGAGCGCAGCACTTTTATTATCGGCAAAGACGGCAAAATCAAAAAGATTTTCCACAAAGTGAAAGTTGACGGTCATACCGAAGCAGTTCTTGAAGCGTTAAAAGAATAACTGTATTACAGTAATAGAATGTGATTACCAAATCCGGGGCGTGTATAAGAAGCACAGCCCTGCGCCGAAACAGATTATCATAATCGCCCCGGCGTATTCCAGGGCGTTATGCAATTTCGTAGCGGCGCCTTTACGGGATTCTGATAAGACGCGAATTGCGTCTTTAGCTTTTATGGCTGTAATCCCTGCTAAGGAGAGTAGAATCATCATGCCCAGCGCGATTCCTGCCACTGCCAGCAATCCTTGCAAGAAAACATTTTGAGTAACTGCCAGCAGCATGATGGTAATGGATAGCGGGCAGGGAATCATGCCTGCGGCCATCACGGCGCGTACCATGTTTTTGTTGGATGAAACTGATTCGATTGAGAGCACCTGGTTGTCTGAGCGGATTTTTCTTACCAATAGCCAAATGCCGAATATTAAGATGAAGATAGCCACTGCAAAACTGATTTGCGCTTGAATAACCATTCTCGACATCCCTGAGTAAGATGAAAGAATAGTCATGAACAAGAGCGATAATAGAATCGCTGTTCCGGTATGGACGATTGAAATATTCAAGGCCATTAGTATGGCATGAAATGGTTTGGCGCGATTTTGCAGAAAAAATCCCATCACGACGGTCTTACCGTGTCCTGGTCCAGCGGCGTGAATAATGCCGTATCCCAAAGCAAACAGGAATATAACCAATAATAATTTTAAGGATAATTTTTCTTTTGATTCGATAACCATGTTACCAATTTTTTGATTGTATTTTGCTTGCAATGCGGTGAATCTGGTTCTTATGGTTGAGAAATAATTTTTTGATTTATGTGAATAGGCGGATGCTGTAAATAAATCAGAGGCGTCGAACTCTTTTCCTAAGTCATTTAGTGATCCCAAGCGCAGGATTAACTGATATGCCATCTCTGAACTTGATTTGATGCTGACCGGGGGAAGGTCGCCCTCAACTATTTTAGTAGTGATGGATGGCTTTTTTTTATTAACCGAGAAAGCGATGAATATACTTGGGTCTTCAAAATTCAATGTTAGAAATTGCTCGCTCTCTGTGAATGGAATATCGACATCCAATAATATATTGAAAACCGCATATCCTTTTATAATCGAAGCGTTCTGAAGGGTTGATGTGACGTTGGTAATCCGTTCTTCTCCCGCATGGATAATGGTGAAGAAATCTTCTTTGGAGAGCGAATCGCCATAATTTTTTTGAATAGCCGGCATATCATCGGGGTCAATTCTTCCATTGCCGTCATCGTCGCAATCTTCGAGGATGATCTGGGTTGAGAACCGGTCGAATATCCATTCGATCTCAATCGCATCAATGCCTTGCTGGTTATATAAAATATTAGAATATAGATCAATAAAAACGTGAGGGTGAGCATTAGCCTGCAATGCGAAACTTATGAGCCACAGGATAAAAATTGGAATTGTACGGGAAATTTTTGATTGCATAGGTTTAGTAATATATTTTGGTTTTTATTGTAATATGAAATAGAGCAAGAATTTTTCTTAACCTCTATATTTGTTTATCATCCACCCGTTTTTAAAATTGAAAAAGGGGCGTAAAAATATATACGCCCCTTTTGATGGAATCTTTTTGATAATGGTTTTTTATTTAGCCAAATCAATAACAGCTTTTTCCAGGCTTTGGCACATTTCTGGAATGTCCTTCGATTCAACGCCGCAGAATGCCAGACGGATGCCGTTGATATCGCCCTCTTCGATGGGAACGGCGCCAACAGCGTATTTCTTCAATAGATGGTCGCACACGTCAAAAGCTTTTAATCCTGATTTAGGATTAATATTAACAAAACAGAAGAAGCCGCCCTGGAACGGATCGACCTGGAGGAGATCAGTTGTCAATTTGCCCAGTTCTTCTTTGGTAACTCGATATCTTTCCGCCAGAATGTCGAATACTTTGTTTCGTTCTTCGATTATTTTGTCGATATTTTGCAGCGCTTTTAATGCGGCAACCTGAGCGACGCGCGAGCAGTTGGAAACGGTGTTGCGAACTATGCCGCGAAATTTGTTTTCAATCTCTTTACAAACTTCGTCTTTACCGCCTTGCTCGAACCATTCGTCCGGGCACATAAGAGTTATTGCGCCAACCCGTGCGCCGTACCATAGCATTTCCTTGCTGATGCCATCCATCTTCACTGGCAGGAAATTGGGCGCTGGATCGAAGCTGTAAAAGAGCGAGCGGTTTTCCGCTTCGTCATCGTATACATAACCTTCGTAAGCATCATCTAAGATCAAAACAAGTATCTTGTCTGCATTATTGCTGACGAGTTCTTGAATCTCTTTAACCATTTTCGCCGCAATCGCTTTTGGCGGGCAATAACCAGTCGGGTTATTCGGGAAATTAAGCATAACTACCGCACGGTCTTGTTTGCCCCATACTTTTTTAATCGAAGCGATCATGCCGTCCAGGTTGTAATCCTGTCCATCGAAGGTGGGGTATTCTTCAATTTCGCAGAACACGTTACGCAGGAAGATGTTATCGTAGTTTTCCCAACGTTTATCCGGCACGATTATAGGTGTTCCTGGATCCACGAACATACGCGTACAGATGCTGATGCCGCCAGTGATGCCGGGAATGATCATTGGATTAATCAAGCGCGGTTTAATCCGGTCTGCATCGCCTGCTGCTTTGGTGAGCAGCCATTCCTTCCATGCTTCACGGAAAGCCGGGATGCCTACTTCTGGAGCGTAGGGGAAAATCTCTTCGGTGCTCAAATCTGAAAAATACTCTTTGATTGACGGAATGCATAAAGTGATTTTTTGGTCGTCGCCATCTTCAAAGATATCTTTTGAGCGACCCATAGCGGAACCGATCGTGGCGTTGATTTTCGCCTCGGTTTTTGAACGTCCCGTCCAATAGAATATCCCTGTTGGATTGAATATTTTCTTTCCGTATTCGGAAAAGAAATCGAGTGCACCAGTTTTCTTAAGCGCTGGAAAATCCATGAGTATTTCCTCCCATCTTTGTACAGAGTGGAATATATTTTGTGATTAGAGCGGTTGCCAAAACCATATTCGTTTATTATTGCCTTTAGTCTTTGAAAAAGCCAATCTTTACTGGCTTTTTCAAAACGCGAAAATGAATGTTATTATGTCAAGCACTCTACATCTCTGCATCCGGCGTAAAAAATCAAAAATTCAATCTATATACCTATGATTTTATGAGGTGAAGAGATTATAAGTATTTTCTCTGTAGCTTGGTTCTGGTCAAGGCGAGTGAAATAATTATGACTTTTTTTATATTATTAAAAACAAAAGCATTTAATTTAACTCTTGCCCTTCAAAGATATGCATCCATAATGAGTGAAAATGGGTTATAGCAGTTAACAACCGCATAGACGCATGTTGTTTTGAGAATCGCTCTAAGGGTGAAAATATATGGACTATAAATCTAGAACCGCTTCAGTCTTAAAAACAATTGATCAGGGCGACGCGGATTGGTTTTTTGTAACCGACCTGTCTAACGTACGTTATCTATCCGGTTTTACTGGAAGTTCTGCTTCTTTGTTAATTAGCCCTGACCGGCAGTATATTCTGACGGATGGAAGATATACCGAACAGGTTTCGCGCGAAGTATCAGAATATCAAGCAGTTATACAGGGTAACCGTAAGGAGATGCAGGCTATATCTGATATAATTGGCGATGCGTCTGATAAGATTATCTGGTTTGAAGCTGATAACTACACGGTAGCGAGGTTTTCCGCCTTGCAGGATGCTATACCTGCCAAATCGTTCATTCCTAAGCGCAGCGTTGTCGAACTCTTGCGCGTAGTAAAAGAAGAGCCGGAGATTCTTGCACTGAAGCAGGCTCTCAAACTGGCCGAAGATGCTTTCCAAAAGGCTTTGGATGAAATCCATGAGGGTATGAGCGAGCGTGAACTGGCCCGTTTTCTGCTTGATGAGATGTGGCGCGCCGGGGCGGTGAAAGAGTCCTTTGACCCACTGGTCTTATTTGGCCCCCGTTCTTCGATGTGCCACGGCAAGGCTTCTAATCATACGCTGAAAACAGGCGATGTTATTCTGATGGATTTTGGCTGTTTGATGCCGGACGGGTATAATTCAGATATAACGCGCACTATCTTCTTCGGCCAACCGTCTGAGGAACTGAAAAGCATGTATCAGTGCGTATTTGACGCTAATCGCGCAGCTGAAGATAGTATTTGCGCGGGCATCAGCGGCGTGCAGGCCGATAAATATGCGCGAGATGTTATCAGAAAAGCGGGGCGGATCGATCAATTTATGCATGGCCTGGGGCATGGCGTAGGCCTTGAAATTCACGAATCACCCCGGCTATCCCCTCTGGCCGACCACCAACTGGAGAGCGGCCATGTAGTAACTATTGAACCGGGCGTGTATGTTGCAGGAGTAGGCGGGATTCGCATAGAGGATATGGTAGTTATTAGAGACGGCGCATGTGAAATAATGAATAACTCAACTAAAGAACTCATTATTCTCTAATACTTTTCCTAAGAATATTTCAGGCGGCTTGGAAATTTGAAAAACCAAAGGGGATTTCGTAATCGGGTAACCACAAGGATTATCCTTGCAGCATGTAGAATAATATTGGTTGCATATTCTTTCATGTAAATGCTGAAATTATTTTTTTTAACTTCATCTCGCTTTTCATAAATAACATCAGAATGTATGATTCGTAGTTAATGTCTACTAGGAGGTTTTTTTTAATGTCTATTGCACAATACTTAAAAGATTTTACGGATTTGCTGAGCAAAGTTGATCAAAAAGAGGTCGATGGTTTAATCGACGCTATCACTGAAGCCTATGTTAATAACCGTTTTGTATTCTTGATTGGCAACGGCGGCAGCGGCGCTAACGCTTCTCATCTCTGTGAAGATTTGGGTAAGGGTACTCTGACCGATTTCGATACGCAGAAACGGCTCAAAGTTATGAGCTTAACCGATAATACGCCTTATATTCTCGCCTGGGGAAATGATACGTCGTATGACCGCATCTTCGTCGAGCAATTGAAGAACTTCGCCGAACCTGGCGCTTTGCTGATCGCTATCAGCGGTTCCGGCAATAGCCCTAATATTATCAAAGCCATTGAGTACGCCAATGAAAACGGCATGAAAACGTTTGGTTTCACTGGATATGATGGCGGGAAATTACGTAAAATGGCTCATCAATCAGTACATGTTGATTCTTTTAACATGGGCGTCGTCGAGGCGGTGCATGGCGTTGTTATGCATTACGCTTTGGATGCGTTGACAGAGAAATTCAAGGCTATGCACACATCATGAGCATCGCAATCGGAATTGAGATTGGCGGAACTAAATTACAAGCGGGAATCGGTTTCAAAAATGATCGGTTGATTGCTATTTCGCGTACGCAAGTTGATGTGGAACGCGGCGCAGAAGGCATCCGTGAAGCCATTCCCGCTCTGATTGATGATGTAATTGAAAAGGCGCAAATCTCGCGCAATGATATCTGCGGCGTCGGCGTAGGTTTTGGCGGACCGATTGATTCCAAAAAAGGGATTACCCTTATATCTCACCAAATTGATGGATGGGATGGCTTTCCCTTGAGAGATTGGCTGAGCCAACAATGTCAGGCGCCTGTGGCTATTCAAAACGACGCCAGTCTGGCAGGCTATGCCGAAGCCCGGATGGGCGCTGGTAAAGGATTCAGCCGCGTTTTCTATATGACGATTGGCAGCGGCATCGGCGGCGGCTGGATCGTTGATGGCGTAATTGACGAAGGGCAGGGATTTGGCGCCGCGGAAATCGGCCATACCTGGGTGCCTGATCCTGACGATGGCGATCCCGAGAAATTAGAGAATATTTGTTCGGGTTGGGCTATCGGTGAACGCGCCCGCCATGCTGTTGAAGAAGGCGAATCCACGCTTATTAAGAACCTGTCGAAAGGCGACCTTTCATCAATCGACGCCAAAATGGTTTACGCCGCAGCTGAACAGGATGACCTTCTTGCCTGTGCTATACTAGATGATACTTGTAACGCCCTGGCTGTGAGCATCTGTAATACTATCGCCTTGTTGAATCCAGAACGTTTTATTATCGGAGGCGGCGTTTCTTTGATGGGATCTTTGTTTTGGGATGCGCTGCTAAAGAGAGTCATGCAAAATTCTTTTAGCCCTTTTGATGGATCATTCTCAATAGTTCCAGCCGCTCTTGGCGAAGATGTAGTGGTTGTAGGCGGCGTCTTGCTTGGTATGGAGATTGGTGATAAATCATAATCTTGGAGTATTGGATAGATGCGCTGCCTAGAGCGTAGCGCTGAGATTAAAGAACGAATCCTGGTGATGTGGGTGATGTTTAATGATGAAACGTGCATCTGTAATCGTTCTTTTATATTTATCTGTCTTTCCTGCGCTATACGCCCAATCTGCATCGGATAACGATTTCCAGATCGCCTGGAATTTTGATAATGGCAGTTTAGGCGGGTGGACGCAGAATGCCAGTGGTGAGATTGTTCTGCAACATGCTCCATCTTCTGGCGGGATATGGTATTTTTTCAGAGTTGATGGGCTTGGCGGTAAAACCAGAACCTTTGTATTTGAGCATGCCCGTAAGGATTATTATAGCTGCGACGCGCTTCCTGCGATCAGTTATGATCAGAAAAACTGGTCTTTTCTCAAGACGCGCACCACAACCTCATATCCCGGTGAACAGAATATAGTTAAATATTCTTTCACTCATACTTTTGCATCAAATCGAGCCTGGCTGGCTTTTACTCCACCTTATCCCAACAACCGGTTAGATGATTTTATCAAGGAGATTGGCGCCAATCCCCATGTCAATTTTCAATCTATATGTCAAACGCCGATCAAGCAGCTCTCTATTCCCTTGATAACAGTTACTGATCCGGAAATAGTTGACAAAGATAAATTAGCCATTTTTATCCTGGCGCGGGAAGAAGCCCTGGAGGGCGCCGCTTCATGGCTCTGTGAAGGGATAATTCGCTTTTTACTTTCGGATGATCCTGTCGCCGCCGCAGTAAAACGGCGCTGCCGCTTTATGTTTATTCCGCTATTTGATAGAGATGGCGTTGCGTTGGGCAGCGCAGTTCATCCCATCTCATTAGAAGGTTCCGCCCAAGGGAAGAACGTATATTGGACTGAGACATGGCCGGAAACCAGTTATTCGTTTTATGAACAACGTCAATTAAAACTTTTCCTGCAACAGTGGAAAGATTCCGGCAATTCCATCAACTATGCTATCCGGATCCATTCAAGCGCCTGGAGCGACGATCACTTCAGAAGAGAACATTGCGCTGAATCGAATTACGCTGCTCAGGATGCTTTTTTTAGTCAATTGCTTTGCCAGAAATATTTACCCTGGTTTTACAATTCCGAGCGGGTTTTGCAGGATACCCGGTTTTCCAAGTATGTTGCGGATCTGTTTCCTGATGTCTTGACGGGATTATGCCAATGCGAGCATCGTTATAATCAGAGCTTTGGATTGCCGTATACGCTGTATAAGTCGCAGGATGATCTTATGACCGAGGGCGAACTGATTGTCTATGCATTTGCAGAAACCCTAGGCGTGCCTTCTGGCGACCCTCCTCCTTTCCTGCATGCTGCTGAGATTTATGAACTGGTGGGAAACTCCCGGAAAAAATATCATGTGCGGTGCGTCTATCGTGATATGATGAATAGGCCTCCAGAATATGTTCGCGTCATGCTCGGTGACAAGCCTTATGATTTAAAACCTGTTGCATCGGGGAATGCAGAATATGATTATCGTATTGGCGTGTTATACTCTGGTTATATTATGTCGACCGAAGCGGTTGCATCGCATTCTTTTGTAACATCGAATGGTTCCCGGACTTATAGCATCCCTCATAATGGACATCGTATTGGGCCGCTTTTAAGTATAAACGATCCTGGTATGGCGAAATAAATCCTGCCAAAGGAGTATATAATTACATGGTTCGTCCATGGAAGAAGAAATCCAGCGAGTATGTTTGTCGTTATCCGGTCTTTGATCTTCGAAGCGACCTGATGGAATCGCCTCGTACAGGCGATGACCTACAGGTCTTTGTCTTGGAAACCAGAGATTGGGTGATTGTCATTCCCATTACACCCCAAGGCGAAATTGTGATGGTGCGTCAGTATCGTTTTGGAATGGAAGAGGTTACCTTGGAGATTCCCGGCGGCCTGATTGATCGCGCCGACCTATCCCCGATTGATGCGGCGCGACGTGAATTGAAGGAAGAGACAGGATATCATTCTGATAAGGTTAGATGCATCGGATCGTGTCATCCCAATCCGGCGATTTTGAATAATACCTGCCATATCTTTTGCGCTGAAAATGTTGAGTTAAAATATCCGCAGAACCTGGATGCGGGCGAAGACATTCAAGTAGTATTGA
The DNA here is from genome assembly GCA_963662285.2 of bacterium. Classification (GTDB taxonomy): domain Bacteria; phylum Hinthialibacterota; class Hinthialibacteria; order Hinthialibacterales; family Hinthialibacteraceae. The sequence continues at coordinate 945,284 of CAXXMV010000001.1, read as the reverse complement.
TTCCTGGAGATAAAATCCCCTCCATGATTCAAAATGGAACTATCCGTCATGCTCTTGTATTGAATGCTTTTTATCTGCTTGACCTTGATCTTAAATAATCTATCTTTAGATTATCTGAACATACTATATTCGTAATATTTACTTAAATTGGACAACCTTCTATGAACTATTTCTCAGATAGAATTCTTAATACACGCCGTTCTTTTATCCGCGATATCCTGGAAGTCGCAGGAAAACCGGAAGTGATATCCTTTGCTGGAGGATTGCCCAATCCCGATTTGTTCCCTGCTGCGGAAATTGCCGAGGCCTGTCAGAAAGTTTTGGCGACGGATAGTAAGGGCGCCCTTCAATATGCCAAAACCCAGGGTTATCACCCTTTGCGCTCATGGGTAGCCGGACGTTACAACCAACAATACGGAATGGATGTTGATGCCGATGAAATATTGATCACCAATGGTTCTCAGCAGGGCATCGACCTGATCGGCAAGGTCTTCCTCAATAAAGGCGACCCGGTTGTAGTTGAGAAGCCCGGTTACTTGGGCGCCTTGCAGGCTCTTTCCATGTATCAACCTGAGTTTCACCCGGTTGCCTTGACTGAAGAGGGCATTGATTTAGATGAATTGAAAAGGACTATAAGGCAATTCTCCATCAAACTGATTTATTCTGTAACCAGTTTCCAGAATCCGACAGGCATCACTTATTCTGAGGAAGTCCGGCGGGAAACAGCCCAACTTCTGCATGATAATAATCTATTGTTTGTAGAAGATAATCCCTATGGAGAATTGCGCTTTATGGGTTCTGACATCGCTCCGGTCAAATCTTTCTGTATGGATAACGTTCTTTTACTGGGTTCGTTTTCCAAAGTTGTTGTTCCATCTTTCCGCCTGGGTTGGATTTGCGCCCGTAAGGAATTTATCGAGAAATTGATCGTCGCCAAGCAAGCCTCTGATCTTCATTCCAGTTCTTTCGTGCAGCGCGTGATTCACCAATTGCTGGTAGATTATGATATGGATGAACATATCAACAAAATTCGCGAAGTCTATAAAAAACAACGTGACGCCATGGTTCATGCCATCAAAGCGCGATTCGACGGTGATATTAAATGCACCGAGCCGGAAGGCGGGATGTTTCTTTGGGCTGATTTACCGGATGGGATGTCGTCGATGAAATTATTCGATGCTGCTGTAAAAAATAATGTCGCTTTTGTTCCCGGTTTTCCATTCTATTGTGAAGATGGCGGCGACTCTACAATGCGCTTGAATTTCTCCAACGCTGATGAGTCTGCCATAGATACCGGGATCAAACGGCTGGCCGATGCCTTTTATGAATTGAAAGTTAATTAGAGCGCTGCTTGAATATCACTCTTTTTCTGTATTAGCGCCGGTGGGCTGAGGAGCGATTTTACAGAATCCCTGCGGCATTACGTCCAGGGATGCGTTGAACTTACTCGATAGATTTTGGAAGGCGATAAGCCCGGTTAAATCAACTATTCCATCATCGTCAAAATGCTGTTTGACTTTGGCGAACAATTCATCCGTTACCTGACGATCAGTGTAGGTAACTGCTTCGGCATATTCTAATGCGGCTTTTTCTTTATCTGAGAAGTGCGGGCTATCCAGAAAACTATCCAAATCTTCCAGTTTCTTATCCGTCCCGCCTCGTTTCAAGACGGTGGCTGAATTGATATCGACGCAAAAGGTGCACCAGTTTATTTGAGAAATGCGCACGGTGATTAAGGCCCGCAGCACAGGTTCAATATTCGATGATTTACGGTCCAGCCCTCCGTATAATGCAGCAACGCCCAGAAAAACCCGTGGAATGCGCGCCCAGATTTTGGCTGGTTCTAAAACCTGTCCATACTTTTTGTATTGAGAACGAAAAAACAGCCGAATCCACCACGGATATTCTTTGTCTGGTTTCGAAGATATGCGCGACATAATGTTTCCTTATACCGTTGTGTTTTTATAGAGTGATTATAACTCAAACATGAAAAGAGCGCCAAGCATTTCTATGGACAGTCGATTAATGAGTATTAATTTGTTCTGTGAAAATACTCTTTAAATAAAAATAATGCTAGTATATATCATCATGCTTATTAAATAGAAATTCAGATGCGTGGTATATTTAATAAACAATTTACTGGAGAGGCGTTATTATGAAAATAAACCGACGTGCCATGTTATCAACTGCCGCCGGCGCTGTTGGCGCAACCTTGGCTGTAAACTCAGCTTATTCAGCTCCCGCCGTAAAGAAACGCATTAAGTTTGGATTATCCAGTTATTCATACTGGCATTTCAGAGATCCCAAAGTCACCATTCATCAAGTAATTGATAACGCGGCCAAATTTGGCATTGAAGGCGTGGATGTTCTTCATCAACAGATGGATTGCTACAATAAAGATTATACTCAAAGTGAAGAAAACGCTTATTTGCAAAGCATCAAGAGGCACGCCTTCATAAACGGCATCGATCTTATCTGTCTCTCCATACACCAGGACTTCGTGGAGCCTGATGTTGAGTCTCGAAACAAAAATATCGAACATACCAAAAAATGCATCGAACTGGCCTACAAAATGGGCATCCCCTGCATACGCCTGAATTCAGGGCGCTGGGGCACGATTAAAACCTTCGATGAATTAATGGAGAGACGCGGACTTGAGCCGGTTATAGAAGGTTACACCGAGGAAGATGCTTTCAAATGGTGCATCGACTCGATTGAGAAATGCCTGCCTAAAGCCGAAGAATGCGGCGTGGTTCTAGCCCTGGAGAATCACTGGGGATTAACCCGCTCTCCGCAAGGCCTGCTTCGCATCGTTGATGCCATTGAATCGCCCTGGATGGGACTTCTAATGGATACGGGTAATTTTCTTGAAGAACCTTATGAAAAATTAGAGAAAATTGCTTCCAAGGCTACTTTCGTCCAGGCTAAAACCTATTTCGGCGGCGGCGAGTGGTATACGCTTGATCTGGATTATAAGCGGGTAGCTAAAATTCTGGCGGACGTAAACTATGGTGGATATATCTCCCTGGAATTCGAAGGCAAGGCGGACGCAGATGAAGGCGTCCGGCGTAGTATGGAAATGTTCCAAAAAGCATTTAATGGTTGATTGGATTGAGAATATTTTTTAACTTCTTTTAATATAGTATTCTGAAATGGAAAGGATTTATTATGGTTCGGAAAGACAAGTATCGATTTTCGTTTGGCCCATGGAATATTCATACGGGAGCGGATCCCTTTGGTCCGGCAGTTCGTAAAGAACGAACTTTCGCCAGCGTCCTTGGGGAATATAAAAAACTGGGATTCGACGGCGTGCAGTTTCATGATGATGACGTCGTACCAGCGGATTGGGATGTAACCCAAACCAAAAGGGGAACAACTCGCATTCGTAAAATGTTGGAAAACGAAGGCTTGGTTCCAGAATTCGTCGCCCCCCGTTTGTGGGAAGACCCCCGTACTATTGATGGTGGATGGACATCCAACAACAAAAGTGAGAGACAGTATGCTATCGATAGATCGTTGCGTACGATTGATATTGCCAATCTTATCGGAACAAAATTGATTGTTCTGTGGCCTGCCCGTGAAGGCACTTATACGCGGGAGTCCAAAGATGCCGCGGCTTCAGTCGGCAGATTCGTTGAATACATGGATGCATTGCTTAATTATGACCCCGAAATAAAGATTCTTGGCGAAATGAAACCCAATGAACCAATGGATCAATCTTTCTGCCCGACCATCGGACATTTCCTCGGTTTGTCCTATCGCACGGTTGATCCTGCCCGGGTTGGCGGCTTAATCGAATCGGCGCACTCCATCCTGGCTGGCCTTGACCCATCAGATGATATGGCCTATGCACTCTGGCACGGCAAACTCTGGAGCGTTCACCTCAACGATCAGAACGGTTTGAAATATGACCAGGATCGTTCATTTGGTTTTGTGAATCTACGCCGCGCCTTCAATCAGGTTGACGTCCTTGATCAGAACGGCTTTGGTCTTAATGGCGAAATGGTTGGATTGGATGTTAAGGCATTGCGCACCCAGAAAGATGGTTGTGCAACCAATCATCTCAAGAATAGCCGTGAAATGTTTAATAACCTGCTGAAGATTTCACGCAGCATGGATAGAAAGAAAATCGATGCCTTCCGCAAACAACGCGATTATGAAGCCATGGAAATGATGATCATGAATAAATTGATGAAACTGCGCTAGGCTTTTGCTTTCTCTATTTACTGAATACGCGGTAGTTCAAAGTCCGGTCTTATGAAAACTTTGGACTACCGCTTTTATCCACGTTTTTTTATAAATCTCTCAAGAAACAATATCCCCAAGGAGCGCTTTAATGCCAGACTGGAAAATCCCTCTTTTTGAACCCGATATAACCGAAGATGATCTGAATGCGGTTTGCGAACCTATCCGTGATCGCTGGTTGACGATGGGGGGGCGCACCAAGCGCTATGAAGAAGCCTTTGCGGAAAAACTAAATATTGACCATGCCATTGCGGTTTGCAATGGAACCGCCGCGCTGCATCTTTCGTTGATGGCTCTGGGGATAAAATCCGGTGATGAGGTCATGACGCCGTCTATGACATTCGTCGCCTGCGCTAATGTCATAGGCGCGGTTGGCGCCAAGCCGGTTTTCGTTGATATCTGCGATGAAAACGACTGGACCGTATCTCCCGCTGATTTTGAAGCGAAAATAACCGAAAAAACCAAAGCCATTGTTGTGGTTCATTACGCTGGTTTTTCATGCCAAATGGCGGAAATCTCACGCATCGCCCGAAAACATAATATCGCCATCATCGAAGATTGCGCCCACGCTTTGATAACATCCCATGATGGTAAAAACTGCGGATGCCATGGTGACCTGGGCTGCTTCAGTTTCTTCAGCAATAAAAATATGACCACTGGCGAAGGCGGCATGATCGTAACCGGGAATGATCAATTGGCGGATCGGATCCGCTTATTGCGTTCTCATGGTATGACCTCATTAACCCTGGATCGTTTCAAAGGCCGGGCGTTGTCTTATGATGTCCAGGCCATAGGATTGAATTACCGTCCCAACGAGATGACCAGCGCCCTGGGATTAAGCCAGATGCAACGCCTGGACCGCAATCTTGAATTACGACGGGGCATCTATGCGCAATATGTGAATTTGCTGCAAAACCTGGATGGCGTCTCCATCCCCTTCCAAAAAAGAAGTAATGAGATCGTCGGTTATCATATTTTCCCAATATTGTTAAGTTATAACATCAGCCGGAACGCCTTTATTGGAGGGATGAAAGAGCAGGGAATTCAGACATCGATTCACTATCCCGCCATTCATAAATTTACCGTTTACCGCGAACTGCTGGGAGATTATGACGTACGTTGCCCCATAACTGAAAACGTCGGCGATAGAGAAATAACCCTGCCTTTTTATCCCTCAATGACCGAAGAACAGACCGCCCAAATTTGTTATGCGGTTGAATACAGCATCCGCCAGGCAACTTGATTAAAATCTCACCGTAGGGGCAATCCTTCATGGTTGCCCGATGATGATTCCACCTGCGGTTGATGCATATCCCGAATCCCATAGGGGCAATCCTTCATGGTTGCCCGATGATGATTCCACCTGCGATTGATGCGTATCCCGAATCCCGTAGGGGCAATCCTTCATGGTTGCCCGATGATGATTCCACCTACGGTTGATGCGTATCCCGAAGCCCGTAGGGGCAATCCTTTATGGTTGCCCGATTATGATTTCATCTACGGTTGATACGTATTCCGGGCGCCCACGAGAGGCGCCCCTACGTAATCAATCTCAACAACAATAGGGATTACTTGCCGTGGGTTTGGATGAGACCCCGGCTTCTCATTCCGTTGGTTGGTTGATAATCATACCACAGGATGATGCTGTCATTGACCGTATCATAAGGGAATTCAGTGCGATTCGGTCCCAGCGTGGATACCATCCATAATGTTTGCTCAGGATGTTCCGTGCTATTCCAAAACCAGATGGGCGGCGAGCCGGATTCTTCAACGAACCAATCCCAATTGTAAAACCAATAACCATGATATACAGAGAACGGGCTTTTGAGCGACCCGATGGAGATGTAGTTGATGGGCGTGGTTAAATTAAACAGCACCGATAAGTGCATGGGACGGATTATGGTCGATGTGCCATTTGAGCGTGGAATGGGGGGGATATTGTTATTATCGATCCTATACGCCATGATTGCATTAGAGATAGTGCGAATATCAGCCTGGCTGCGGGCTACTTTGGCTTTAATCTGAGCGTTTAAAAAATTAGGCATTACGATTAACGCGAGAATCCCGATAATCGCTACAACGATCAACAATTCGATCAATGTGAATGCCTTTGTCTTCAACGTCCTGCTCCATTTCTTTTACTAACTCACACTGAACTATAGTTTAATGCAGCCAAAACATCAATTCGTTTTTATAATAGTGACAATTTATTACAATTCAGATACATTTACAATATCCATTTGATTTATAGTGGAGTGGTCAGAATTATGAATAATTCGGCTATTTTGAGCAATTGTTAAGTTAAAACGCTTCCAAAAGGTGATTCAAGGTTTAAAAGAATGTAATTTTAATTCAAGATATCTTTGATACAAGTAATATAAGGAGAATTACAATGTTATTGAAAAGAGTATGTTATATCATGGTGTTAGGTTTGGTTCTTTGCGTTCCGGCGAATCTTTACGCCGATATTTCTTTTGAACAAGGAGCAATTTTCGGGACAGGTTTACGTTCCAGCACTATCGATTCAGGTGACCTGGACGGCGATGGCGATGTTGATATAGCTGTATCAAACATTTTCAGCCATTCAATTACATTGGCTTTTAACGATGGAAACGGTAATTTTAACAATATTGTTAATTTGCCTCTGGAATCAGATAGAAAACATCCCGTAGCGCTAACCATTGGCGACCTGGATGGCTCGGGGAACCTCGATCTGGCCGTTGCTTTTGTGCAAAATCTGACCCGTGCGCAATTGGGCACCCCTGCTGAATCTGGTATTGCTTTTCTCTATTCAGAAGAGGATGGCAGCTATATACAGATATTCCAGCCCATATCAGGCATTCCATCGGCATTGAAAATAAGTGATTTAGACGGAGATGGTGATAATGAAGTTATTGTGAGTAATAACGGTGAGCTTAAATTAGACGAAGTCAAATTAACCTTAAATGTCTATGAAGCTGGCATATACTCATTCGATAACCGGGGGCATGGATTGTTCTCTTCTAATTTACCTAAATATACGGATGGAAGTTTAGTCGATTTTTTGGCGTTCGATTATAATCAGGATGGCAATAAAGATATCGTCGGCGTTAACCAGGGAGCAACTGATTTGGATTCCAGTTTCAATTTGATATACACCTATATGAATATCTCCATCTTTAATGGAACAGGTGACAAACTTGCAGAATACATGCCCCTGGATATCAATTTCTTCCCTTGGAGCCTGGATAAGGGAGATTTCAACAGCGATGGCTTGGAAGATATAGCCGTATCCAATGTTGGCGACATGGATGGCCTGGCCTCCTTTTTAGGAACCAATGCATCAATAAATATCTTTGAAAACAAAGGCGACCGATTTAGTCCTTTAGTTTCGATTCCAGCGCCCGGTATGGCCTTCAGCGTATTGGTGGATGATTATGATATGGACGGCGATGTTGATTACATCACAACTGTCCAGGAAATCGTTAATGTCGGTGGCGCTAACAGACTCGAAGCAAGTTTGAAGATATTCGAGAATAATGGCAATGCTGAATTCACTGAAACAGCCTCTTTTATGCTGGAAGAGGAGCCGCGCTATGCCGTGAAGGATGATTTTGATGGTGATGGCGATACCGATGTTGCCGTCCTCTGCTCAATTATTGATTCTGGAGACGCTTCCAATGCTCTAAACGGGCGGGTATACGTTTTCTTTAATAATGCGGGAACAGACGTTTTGCATTGGGAAATGTTCTAGAGTAGTTTTCATAATAATATTCTGATTGGCGATTCATAGAAGCCAGAAAAGATTGGCTTCTATGAAGACCAAAGGTGATAATAAACGAACATAATTTTGATAATCGCTCTAGATATTTTTCTTGATTAAATAAAAAAATGTAAAAAAAATCCCTCGTTTAGAATAAAAACGAGGGATTTTTTTTGTTGACAATGCAAATTCCAGAGTACTTAATTTCTTAATATGCTGATATTGTTGTATTTATATATAAATAATATAGATGTCTGCCTGCCTTGTTGTTATTGCTGAAAAAAATACTGGAATTCTTGTTTTTTTTCTTGACAAACCGGCTATAATGATGATATAATGAGTCATGATAACATGTATAGGATGTGGATTTTGTCCCTTGGAGGTTTTACCATGAATACGTTTAGTACAATTTCACAATTTCCGCTTACTTTTGGGTTTGATACTACTCCTTGGCAAATGGCCCGTGTTGGAATTCGCCAGGCAATCATAACCATCGCAGATGAACGACTTGATTCATACGCCAAGTCAAAAGCATTTGTTGAACAATATTTTTCCAATACTAACTTAGAATTGGATCAACCGATTAGAGAAGATTCTGATGCAAAATCTTTCTTGGATACTGTATTTGAAATTGAAGAATTATTAATCAAAGAACGTCCTGCTTCGCATGAATCTATTAGACTAGCAGGTCGTAATATTCGTCAATATCTGGCTGATTGGCTGCTTCAAGAGCATCTATCTTACTTAGAGGGCATTTCAGCACGGGGAAAAGAAGGAATCTTGGAGATTGCTAAAGAATTTAATATGGCGGATCAGTTTGATACTCCAAAATCTTATAATCGCTTTAGTAAAAAACTTGAGATATACCGGGAAGTTGGCTCGTTTATTCATACGCCGGAATTACAACTATCGGCGGTTAAAGTGAGAACTCGTTCCAGCGCCCGCGCCAAACGCGGTAATCTGTGGCCCTATGATCGACGGAATAAGTATGAGTTTTTAGAGAACCTGGCTGATTCCGGGAGAGTTATTCCTCAGTTTACGGAAGCGGATTTGGAATTTCTGGTTAGTCAATCCAGTTTGGATATGCTGAAAAAGAAAACCGATATTCTGCTTAGTGAATTGAAATGCGTTGAACCGAATAGATTGAAAGCCAATTATTCACGGCTGCGGGATCATTTGCAGCGCTCAAACCAACGGTCGTCCGATTTTCAACGCCGCCGTGAATTGCTTAAGAAACTGGGCGCTACTCAAGAACAAATTGAATACATTTCAGCACGGGCAACCTATCAGACCATGAAGAACCTTCTGCGGTTAGCAAATGGGAAACTGGCCATTTCTGACCTTATGGGAGGGAAACGGACTATCAGGAAGTTGCTTCGCAAGCGTGGACAGACCCAGAGCCGGGCCGAATTATCCATATCTCAGTATTTGACCAAAGAAGAAGGCATAAGTCATCGAATTGCGGAATCTTACGCCCGGACGCGGAAGAATCATTCTATCCAACATCTAAAGAGAACGTTAAATTTTCTGAAAGAAAATTATAAACAGTTCTATCGCAACCATTGGGGATTTGAGGTTAAACCAAATGTTCTGCGACGCGCGCTGGAACTTGGTTTATCTCGACAGAAATTAAGTAAAAGAACGCTGGTTACCAAGGATTTTGTTAATGATCTGCGCAAGGCTCTTACGCAAGAGGAATCTGATGTCGTTAAAAAACAGAATAATCTTTCTGCGCAAGACCGTAGAATTGCGTTGAATCCTTTGAAAGAAGTACTCGATTACGAAACAGACACTTTTACCAAGAAACAACTCTATTTTATTTATGAATTGTTTTGCAATCATGGGCTATGCATCGCGAAAGACAAATTGCGGGAAATCTGTCTTAAGGATAACGCTTTGTTTCCCTCGCAAAGGAAAGTTCAAGATGCCTTGGAAATCTTGAATAATGCATACCGGGCCATAGGACAACATGGAGAGCAATTATGCGTATTGCCCGATTATCTGGCGATTCCTTCTATTAAGAAGACTCATAGCATTTCGCCTTCTCTTTAGGTGGAGAATGAATCTTGCTGAACTTCTTGAGTAATACATAAACAAAAAAAGGCTCGCGGAAAATAACCGCGAGCCTTTTTTAATGTATTTTTTTTATGTTCTCTTATGGTGAAGAACGAAATAGTATTCCGCTATATGAACCATCGGGTTTTAGCATGAAAATTTCTAATTTATCTACATAAACCGTAGTTGTTTCATCGCCGACGCCGGCCACCTGAATGGCAGGGGTTATTTTGCCTCCCTGATCCGGCTCGTAGATAAGCGTTAACCGTTGATCTTTGTCAAGGAAACTGGATGCATTGACGCGGTTGTTATATGTTAATGATCCATCCAGTGTATTGTTGGATAATTCTCCCTTGAGAGCGACCAGGAATATGGAAGCATTAGCGGTGTTAGAACGTACTGTCATCCGCAGAAGGATGGGATTGTCTTGCGTATTTACCGGCGTGTTTGCCATTAGAAAAGCGACTTGACCTGGTTCGACTGTAAGTGAGAGTCCCTTGTCATCTGCAGAAGCAGAGAATAATCCCGTATTAAAGGTTATAAAGTCAAGAATCCCTGGATCAGCGCCGCCGAAACCCCCTGGAATTTCGAGCCACCCGTTGTCGGATAGCGAATCTTTATCAAATTCATAAACTGACAGCTGATCTTCACTACCGGGAAGCGGCGTCGGTTCGAGTCCGCTGATTGGCGTTGGCGTGGGTGCGGCTGGCGTTGGCGTACTTACTCCACCCGGAATAGTCGCAGTCGGCGTAGGGGTGTTGGCGGCGGTTCCATTGCCGGAGATGCTGATGATAGATTCCGGTTGTGAAGCATCAGTGGATTTAATCTTAAGCGCAGCTGATGCCGCACCTGTTTTCTTGGGATTAAACACAATATCAAATGAAATGTTCTTACCTGCGGAAATTTGCTGATTGATGCCGGTATGAGAGAAGGCGCCATCTATATCTTCTTCAATCGATATCTCAATCAAAGATAAATCACTATTACCAATATTCGCTATTGAAATTGTTTGGCTGTTCTGAGTAAGAACTGGAGTTTCTCCGATTGCGATGGATTTAGGAACGCTGATTTTACCTTCCTGTTTGACATATTCTCCAATACGGAAACCGACTGGATATGTTATAGGCGCAAAGGCTTCGAATAATACCCGTGTTGACGTATCGATTAAGGCCTGTTGGTTATCTTGTAATTCTCCTTCTATCAGCGCGAATTGACTATTATCCCCGGTTGATCCCCTGAAAATTATTTTCTGGTCATCACCCCGGAAAGTAGGATGAGCGAAATCGTTCATTGGTCCAAATAAGACGCTCATTTTCATGTCAAGAAAATCAATGGCGACCATGGCTAACGCTTCATCATCTCCCTCGGATACAACATAATCCGCCAGTAATAAATGGTCGTTGGTATTAGCAATAGTTGGATTGCCAATCTGCTCGCCGGGAGTTTGGGCGACCAACTGCTGAGTATTTAGGTCAACCATACGTAGGCAATATATCCCCCAGACAGGATACTCTTCTCCATTATCCAGTTTCATCTGCATAACCGCATCGTATATCAGAGAATCACCACGGAAATTAAACGTCATAACATCCGCGAAATCCAAATCCTGCGTTACGCCATCCATTCGGGTGACATAAAGATCGGCGATATTAATTTCCCCGGTTTCTGTATCAATAACAGTGATGAAATTGTCATAACTGGTTGATGTGAATACGATATAACGTTGATCTTTCGACATGGCGATGCTTCGTATGATTCCACTGTCAGTCCATTTTTCTTCAGAGGCGCCATCGGTCCAATAGAGGTTATTGGTCGTATCGACATACAAAAACCATTGTCCGTCACCAGAAACGGCTGGTCTGGTGTTAACTACATAACGCGGCGCAGCAAGCAGGTTTTCACCATTAACATTGATGGCTAACTGGTAGAACAGATCATCATGAACCTGATCCACTCCGGCGCTGAGATCACCTAGCAGGAACAGAGCAACATCGTTGCCTACAGTTGCTTGTCCGGGCGTAGGTTGATTAGGAGAGTCTCCTCCATCCTGGTCGAAAATTTCCACTGCATCAAATGCTTTTTTTACCGATGCTTCTTCGGCGCTGTTTTCGCCATGAAGGTCACGGGTTGATGATATCGCTGCTCTACGGTAGTCGATGAATGTTGATCTTTGAGTCATATATTCGGAAAGTGCACGGTAAAGTATTTTCTCGGTTTTGTCTCGCCCGATCCCATCGGGGCCTTCGGCTAATAAATAAGCCATGTGATTGGGAATGCCGGAATTAACATGAACGCCGCCATTATCGCCTTGCGGAGTATTGGGCAGGTTCCTATATTCCGTCATGGTTTGGGGCTGTGCGGCGAGAATGTTTGGATTATGGGGATTCTTCATATCGCGCAAGGCTTCCTTGCCTTTGGTTACGCCATCGCCCAGTAACCATTCATCCCGGTCAACCATGGCGCCGAAGAAATCCGCCAAGTGTTCGTTGAGGGCGCCTGATTGGTTTTCATAAATTAATTTGGCTTCATGGTCGATCACGCCATGAGTCAACTCATGACCAGTTACGTCTAATGATGAAGGCAGGTTTTGGAAATCCACTTCTCCATCACCGAAGACCATTAATTGCGCTCCCGGATTCCAGAATGCATTATCCTTATAGACGCTTCCATCTGGCCCTTTGAATTGGGCATGGATGATGGCCAGGATATTCATTCCTTTGTCATCGATTGAGTTGCGGTTGAATGTGCGGCGGTAATAATCTTCAACTAAACTGTAATTATGCAATACACTGACTGCTGTGGGATCCCAGTTATTCTTGTTGTTGGAATTGACGATTGTAAATGACTGGGCTTCTTCAAGTATCTGGTTTTCTGCATCAAGGACGATTATGGCGCCTTTAGTGGCTTTAATATCTGGCGGTTGGGAACTTGCTTGATACATTGGCTTGGTGGTGTCGATGGCGCCGAAAGCTCCTCCATCTTCCCAGCAATGAACATCTCTGATTTGTCCAGACAGGTCAGGGGATTGTCCAACTGCCGCTGCTGCACATATCGGGCGGCTTTTGTGAACGATTTCTCCCGTTTCTGCGGATATAAAATAATGCCAGTGATCAAATACAGTCGGGGTTAAGGCAATGAAATATGTTTGAACGGGAACCCGGTCGATATCCCAGTAGATCATTTGCTCGATCTTGGGAGATGCATAATCATTGCCAATGCTGCCAATATCCTGCCGGGCGTTTTGCAGCGCGGTTTGGGGATTAATACATGATTTAACAGCACTTATCATTCCCGGCATTGGCGCATAAACGCCGGATACTTGAATTGGATTATTATTTTTGTCGTAATGAACGCCGACTTGCGCTCCATAAACCGGGATTCCATCATATTGCTGCTGCAAGAATACATGCGTCATCCCCAGGTTGTCTTCTTTTATGCGGTTGGTAACGAATTCTTTTTGCGGTTCACTAAGGTTCATAATCAATCTTAGTTCATCTACCAGCGCTATAGACATCGCAGAATAATTGCTTTGTGAGTGGGCTGATTGATATGCTTTTGAGTCACTTACAATCTTTGATAAATCGCCATCGAGATATCGAAGAGTTCGTGAAACATTATCCATCTGTAATGTTGCGTTACCACCTAATTTATCAAGCAATTCATCAATGGCTTTTTGCTGCTCGGGATTCGCGACTTTGCGGCCTCTGCCACGGGCAAGCCCAAGTCTTGAATCTGTGGGATTACTTTTTGATGTGTTGTGAATTTTGTTGATTCTGTTTAGTATCTCTTGGCCGGTTGCAATGGACTGAGATTGCTGTTGAGGAGCAGGTGTGGTAATTGATTGATTCCTGACAGGCGAATCCGGTTTTGCGAATTTTGCAGGAACGGTTACAGTATTTGATATATTCTTTGAAATTGCCATGGTCAGCAATTTCGACTTTTCCTCAGCAGGCATATTAACCTGCAGCGCGACCGGATGATTCTTCATGGGGATGTTAGATACCCAGGATAATCCCAATATAACAACCATGAAGAAGCCGAAAATCACGAATAATCGAGTTTTGCTAGAGTTCATTTTTATCTCTTTTCTCAAATAATCCAATTTTATGAAGGATCAATCATGCATTCATTGCTATAGGAGTGTGAATTAACAAAACATTTTATGGTTAATTTTACTAGAATGCAAAAAAAATGAAATAAAATCTTTGCGAAATGGGTATAAGTAATTATACTACTTACCGTTAGGTAACTTAATGAACGGTAAGTAGATTGGTGATAATATGGCGATTAATACGCAAATATCTCATAAATCAGAAGATACACGGGAACACATCGCGCATGCAGCCACACGCCTCTTCTCGAAACAAGGTTTTGATGGAACCAGCATCCGTGATATTGCAAAAGCAGCAGGAGTCACTAAACCAGTTCTATATTATTATTTTGAGAATAAAGAGGATATGTTTGTTACTCTGATTCGTGAGGCCTACGCTTTTTTCTTTAATAGATTAAGCGAAATAACGAGTAATCCCGGTGACTTTATGGAGCGGTTGCGGGAAACAACAAATTTATATTTTCTATTATTCAAAGATTATGAAGATACGGTTCGTTTAATATATCATGCTGCGTTTTCGCCGCGAAACACGATTCCGCACGTTGATATTATGGCATTTGAAAAAGAACATTTTGAATTATTAGCGGTGCTATTCACAGAAGGAATTAATCAGGGATTCATAAGAGAAGGCAATATCGAACAATTAATCATGCATTATTTAGGCTCAATCAGCGTATATATGCAAACTTTAATGCTTGATCCCACATCTGTTCCTGATAACTTTGTTGAAATATTGCTTGACTTTGTATTGCATGGTATTGGAGGAAAGAAATAATGAAATTTGTTATGAAATATTTATTGCGCTCGATTATGTATTTGGCGCTGCCCGTTTTTTTTGTAGGAGCTTTATACGTGATGTCGCTGATTCCATCCAGTTCGGCGCAGAAATCTGCCTCAATTGAGGCAATGCAGGAAAAAGCGCCGCTTAAGCGCGTTCAGTCAATAGAAATTATTCCTCAACCGCTTCAGGAAACAGTTCTTCTGCCTGGTACGGTTGAAGCCTATGAAGACGTCAATGTCAGCGCGGGAATTCCGGGAATCGTTGAAGAGGTATACGTCAGAGAAGGAGACCGGGTTAAGAAAGGAATGGAACTCTTTCAAATCGATCTCCGCTCGCGTACTGCGCGCGTCGAAGATGCCAAGGCGGCCCACGACTTGGCCCAAAAAAGCCTGGAACGTAAAAAAATCCTCAACAAGCGCGGAGATGTCACGGTGCAGGAGTATGACGAAGCTGTTTCTCAGGAACGCCGGGCCAGCGCAATAATGCGTACATTGCAAGTAGATGTTTCGCTTGGTCATATCGTTGCTCCCATGGATGGAATCATTGATCGTATAGAAGTTGAAAAAGGCGAATTCGCTCCTGAAGGATCGCAATTAGCCCGTCTGCTTTCAATGGATAAAGTCAAGGTTGTGGTTGGAGTCCCGGAACTTTATGCTGATGCAGTCTCTCATGAAAAAGAATCTATGGTTCATCTTGAGTCTTTGGGTGAAATTCTTCCAGCCAGGATTGAACGTCTGGCTTTTGAAGCCGATGCTCAAACTAACACTTTTGAGGCTACCTTGGTAATGGATAATCCTGATTACCGCATTCGCCCAGGGATGATTGTCCGGGCGGAAATAACCACTAAACGCGTCGATAAAGCCCTGATTGTTCCCCTGATTGCTTTGATCAAACGCGCATCCGGCATGATGGTTTTTGTTGAGAAAGAAGGAATCGTGCATAGTCGGCCAGTCAATCTTGGCGTATTCAAGAAGGATCGGATTGAAATTACTGATGGACTCGAACCCTACGAACATGTTGTGGTTGTTGGACAGCAAGACCTGGTGGATGATCAACAAGTCCAGGTGATGGATAATTCCATAATTTTTAATATCAATAACGAGAATAATTAAAAGGCAATTAGATGACTCTTTCTGAATTTAGTATACGACATGCTACTACTGTTTTAGTGCTTATCATTATGATTATCATAGGAGGTTCGTATGCCTATGTTACTCTACCGCGTGAATCGGCGCCCGATATTACTATTCCGAACATTATCGTTACAACTACTTATGAAGGCGTAGCGCCATCGGATATTGAAAATCTTATTACCAATGAAATTGAACAAAAACTGACCACTATTGGTGAGATTAAAGAACTGCGTTCTTATTCATCGGAAGGCGCTTCGACTATCGTATGTGAATTCAACACCGGCATTGATATCGATACCGCCTTGCAAAAAGTGCGGGATAAGGTGGATGAATCCAAATCTAAACTCCCCGCTGATCTGGAAGATGATCCGATGGTTGATGAAATCAATTTCGCTGAATTCCCTATAATGACTGTAGTTGTTTCGGGTCCGGTTGGTTTGGTGCGTCTGAAAGACCTGGCTGATGATATGGCGGATGATTTTGAAAGCGTATCCGGCGTTCTGGAAGCCAATGTTATGGGAGGGCTTGAACGGGAAATTCGCGTCACTTATCAGCCCGAACGCCTCGCCTCTTACAATCTTGCTGTGACAGATTTAATGACCGCCGTCCGTTCCAATAATCTGAACACTCCCGGCGGAAAGATGGATATCGGGCCGAGTAATTATCTGGTTAAAATTCCCGGTGAATTCAAGGATCCTTCTGAGGCTAAAAGTCTGATTGTTTATTCTCATGAGAATAATCCCATCTATATTACCGATGTCGCCAGGATGGAAGATGGTTTCGAAGAGCCTAAAACCAAATCCCGCTATAACCAAAAAGAGTCAGTATCGATAAACATCGTCAAGCGCAGCGGCGAAAACATTATCGAAATATCTGAAGAAATTAAAAGACTTATAAAAGAATACAAGGCTTCAGCGGCTAATGGCGTGGATATTTCTATTGTGATGGATATGTCTACCGATATACGTAAGATGGTGTCAGACCTGGAAAACAGCATCCTGTCTGGATTGATTCTGGTTCTGATAGTTGTTTTATGCGCTATGGGATTGCGTAATGCCTTGATTGTGGCGTCGGCTATTCCATTTTCTATGCTTATTACATTTCAAGTGCTCAAATTGATGGGACTGACGCTTAATATGGTCGTATTGTTCTCGTTGGTTCTGGCTGTGGGTATGCTAGTAGATAATGCTATCGTTATTGTGGAGAATATTTTCCGGCATCGTCAGGCAGGCAAAGACCGGATCAGCGCCGCCATAATTGGAAGTAAAGAAGTGATGTGGCCCATCATCTCCAGCTGCGCGACGACTGTCGCCGCATTTGCTCCTATGATTTTTTGGCCGGGAATTATGGGTGAGTTCATGTGCTATTTACCCATCACTGTTATCGTGGCTCTTACCGCTTCTCTCTTTGTGGCCATGGTTATTAATCCAACTCTATGCGCCATATTTATGAAGGCGCCCAAACAATTAAAGAAGAAAAAAGATGGTTTTATTATACGGTCTTACACTCCAATAGTTACAGCTGCGGTGCGTTATCCATTTTACATTTTGAGTTGGGCGGTCTGTTTACTGGTATTGGTTTTTACTGCTTATGTGCGTTTTGGTAATGGCGTTGAATTGTTTCCTGATATCGATCCCAAGCGGGCTTACATCAATGTTTCGATGCAGGAAGGCACTAACCTGGATCAGACCGATGAATTTGTTAAGCGTCTGGAAAAAGAAGCTTCAGTTTATCCTGAGATAACCAGTATTATAACGAATGTCGGAACCGCTGGTTCTTCTAATCCTATGTCTCAGTCGAGCAACTCGCCTGATGCAGCTCAAATCATGCTTGAATTTCCTGATAAAGAAGATCGCGAACGACCATCGGAAGACGTATTGCACGAATTGCGTCAGAAATTCGCGCCATTTTATGAGGCTGAAGCCAAAATTGAAAAAGAAGAAAATGGTCCGCCAACCGGCGCCCCGATCACTATTGAACTTTCAGGGGAAAAATACGAAGTACTGGAACCATTAATGCGTGAAATCAAAGAGCGCATCCGGGGAATTCCCGGACTGGTTAATATGGATGACGACTATGTTATCGCCCGGCCTGAGATTGTAGTTAAAGTGGATAAAGAACGGGCGGCGTTGTTAAACTTAAATACTCAAACCATTGCGACCAATGTCAAAGCCGCTATTCGTGGAATCGAAGCTGGCGTTTACCGCGACGGCAATGATGAATATGACATTATCGTCCAACTGCCGCTTGATCGTCGTAAAGACCTTTATGCCCTGCGCAACTTGATTGTATCAGGTCTGACAGGCAATCATGTTCCTTTGTGTTCGGTGGCTGATATCGAGTTGTCAGCTGGTTTGGGCACTATTGTACGGACTGATCGGAATCGGGTTATTACAATCGAAGCGGAAGCTGAAGGCCGTTTGGGAAATGATGTTTTAGCCGATGTTCAAAAAGAATTAGCTTCGATGCAAATGCCTCAGGGCTATAAATTAACTTACCGTGGAGAGAGCGAAGATCAGGAAGAGGCTCAGCAATTCCTCAGTGAAGCATTCCTGACTGCTTTGATGCTCATTATGTTGATCCTGGTAACTGAATTCAATTCAATTTTCAAACCATTTATTATTATCTCATCAGTATTGTTGTCCACGATGGGCGTCTTGATTGGTTTGCTCCTATTACAACAACCATTTGGCATCATTATGACTGGCATTGGCGTCATAAGCCTCGCAGGAGTGGTGGTTAATAATGCCATTGTTCTATTGGATTATACCATGCAACTGCGCGATGAAGGCATTGCCGATCAGGAGTCATTGATTCTGGCCGGAAAAGTTCGTTTTCGACCAGTTATGCTGACTGCTATTACCACCATCCTTGGCTTAATTCCTATGGCGATGGGGATCAGTTATGACTTTCGGTCAGGTGGATGGCAGGTTGGAAGCGAATCGGCGGAATGGTGGGGGCCTATGGCTGTGGCCGTCATCTTTGGGTTGGCTGTGGCTACCGTATTAACTCTAGTCGCCGTCCCGGCGATGGTGGCTGCTGGTGATCGTTTCGCCGCCGCTATTAGATGGTTCAAAAACCTACTGGGCGTCTCAGAAGAGACCCCGGAAGTGAGTTTATAAACTAGCGATTATCTCTTTGGTTTTCTTTCGGGCTTCAATCTCTGTCTGGTGGATGTCTTCCAGAGAATAATCAAGTTTAGATGAATGTTTTTTCATGCTCTTTTCCAGAAAGCGTGGAATTGAACCAAAATTGATCTTTTCATTCAAATAAGAATCGACTATCTCTTCGTTAGCGACGGAGAGATAAGCAGGCATGGTTCCGCCAATGCGCGCCGCTTCGTAGGCTAAACTCAAACATGGGAAACTTTTTAAATCCGGAGGGAAGAAAGTTAATTCTGATATCTCCAGCAAGTCGAGTTTTCTGCCGGTGCGGTCAATGCGATTGGGATATGAAAGGGCATACTGGATGGGGGTGCGCATATCAGCGTCTCCCAATTGAGCCATGACTGATCCATCGCAGAATTCCACCATGGAATGAATTATGGATTGAGGATGGACGATGACATTTATTTGGTCGATTGGAGTATTGAATAAATGATGCGCTTCAATTACTTCCAATCCTTTGTTGAATAATGTGGCTGAATCGATAGTGATTTTGGCGCCCATATCCCAGGTGGGGTGATTGAGCGCCTCTTTGACGGGGACGTTTTCAAATTGTTCCGGCGTCATCCCCCGGAAAGGGCCTCCAGATGCGGTTAGAATTATCCGACTGACTTCGTCGGGTTGGCCGCATCGCAGACATTGTTGGATGGCGCTATGTTCACTGTCGATGGGAACTACCGCAACATTTTGCTTCCGGGCGCCGCTCATCAGCAGGTCACCCGCCATAGCCAATACTTCTTTATTGGCCAGAGCAATGTTTTTACCTGTTCGTATTGCTTCGAAAGTCGGTTTGAATCCTGCCGCGCCGACCGTGGCGATTACCGCCACATCCGCTTCACACTGATTAACTAACTCGATTAAAGCATCTGGTCCGGTGAAGAATTTGACGCCTTCAGCCAGGATATCACGGGGGAACTGTTTAACGGCGCCTGGATCGGCTAAAGCGATATACGCCGGTTTGAATTCCTGGTATTGTTCCGCAAGAAGTTTAAAATTTGTATTTGAAGCCAGCGCCGCGATAGAAAATTCACCAGGATGGCGTCGAACAACATCCAGACATTGGCAGCCAATTGATCCGGTAGATCCCAATAGAATTAGTTTATTCATGGTTTTATAGTGTTACATATAACAGCAAAAAACGTATATGCAAATTCTCCCGTGAAATACATAATCGGTCTATGGATTGTTATAACGCAATATGAATAAACAGGTTATATTCCTTAGTCGATAGACCTGAATAAAATCCCTGGTGATTTCCCCCCAAATTTAACAGCCAGGGAAAATCTTCCCATTTTACTGCTACTCTCCAAGGAAACAATGTATAGCCCTCCAGCTCTGAATTATATTGTTGACCTTATAATGGACGACATCTGAAAACCTTGACTTTTGTCACTCATTCCATTATACTTATGTAACATTTACAAAACGAACTCTTTATCCAAAAAATACATCCCGGAATCATTTGATCATCTCTTAATCTATATAAAATATCATAGTGATTCTATCCAGGGCATGAGGGCGCCAGAATGACTGAAACCAAAAATAATTCAAATTATGATGAGAGTAATATTGTAGTTCTTGAGGGACTTGATGCGGTTCGAAAACGTCCAGCAATGTACATCGGCAGTACGAGTGTGGATGGATTGCACCATCTGGTTTATGAAGTTGTCGATAACGCCATCGACGAGGCATCCGCTGGTCATGGCAGTAAAATTGATGTGATTATCCATTCAGATTGCAGCGTGTCTGTGGTTGATGAAGGACGCGGAATCCCGGTTGGTAAACATAATGTTTATTCAGATAAAACAGCTCTTGAAGTTGTATTGACTGTATTGCACGCAGGTGGAAAATTCGATAATAATTCATATAAAACCTCTGGCGGATTGCATGGCGTCGGCGTTTCGGTAGTAAATGCGCTGTCGGAATGGTTAGAGGTGGAAGTTAAGCGTGGAGGTAAGGTTTATCATCAACGTTATGAACATGGTTATCCGATGAATCCTCCTGAAATCCTTCGTGATACAAAAAACCATGGCACCAAGATTCTCTTTAAAGCTGACAGCAAGATTTTTGAAACCACAGATTATTCATACGAGGTCTTGGCCAAGCGTCTTCGCGAGTTGGCTTTTCTAAACAAGGGCGTCACTATTACCCTTAAAGACGAGCGGGAAGACGATAAAAACGCCATCTTCTTTTTTGAAGGCGGCATTCAAGAATTCGTTAAATATCTTAATCAGAACAAGACGGTTATTAATACTAAACCGATCCATTTTTATAAAGAACGAGTAACCGATGAAGAAAAGAATCAAATGGTATCCGTCGAGATTGCCATGCAATACAACGACAGTTATCAGGAGAACATCTACTCCTTCGCCAATAACATCAACACGCGTGAAGGCGGTACCCATATGGCGGGTTACCGGTCCGCATTAACCCGCACGACGAACGATTATATCAAAAAAAATGATTTATTAAAAAAGAACGATGTGGCCATCAGCGGAGAAGACCTGCGGGAAGGGTTGACCGCTGTTATTTCCATCAAAATTTCCAATCCCCAATTCGAAGGTCAGACCAAAACCAAATTGGGTAACAGTGAAGTTAAAGGGTTGGTGGAATCGATTGTAAACGATGGGCTTTCTGAATTCTTCGAAGAGAATCCCAGCATCGCCAAAAAGATCATCCAAAAAGTTATTAGCGCCGCGCAGGCTCGTGACGCAGCGCGAAAAGCGAGAAATCTGGCTCGTCGTAAAAATATTCTGGAAGGCGGTGGGCTGCCAGGCAAACTGGCGGATTGTTCAGAGCGCGATCCTGAATTGTGCGAATTGTTCCTTGTGGAAGGCGATTCAGCCGGCGGCTCTGCCAAGCAGGGACGTGACCGTCGTTTTCAAGCTATTCTGCCGCTCAAAGGCAAAATCATCAACGTTGAAAAAGCCCGCTTGGATAA
Organism: bacterium; assembly: GCA_963662285.2. Lineage (GTDB taxonomy): Bacteria > Hinthialibacterota > Hinthialibacteria > Hinthialibacterales > Hinthialibacteraceae. Next base: position 923,112 of record CAXXMV010000001.1, on the reverse strand, counting down.
GGTTTTATCCAACGATGAAATCCAGACCATTATCACGGCTCTTGGCACAGGCGTTGGTGATGATGACTTTGATCTTTCTAAAAGCCGTTATCGAAAACTGATTATCATGACAGATGCCGATGTTGACGGCGCCCATATCCGAACCTTATTGCTTACTTTCTTCTACCGGCAGATGAGAGAGTTGGTTGACGCCGGATACGTTTATATCGCTCAACCTCCTCTATACAAAGTTAAACGTGGTAAAAAAGAACAATATCTTGATACTGAAAACGACCTGGATAACTATCTGGTTCAATTAGGGATTGATAATGTTGATTGTTACGCCCTCAAAAATGGTGATAACGGCAAAGCATATACCAACCGCCAATTTGAAGACCTGTTGAACGAAATCGGGCATTTAATCGATTTTGATAGGAAACTTCATCGCCGTGGGCTTTCGTTTAGAGAATTGCTCAAGGTCAGAGCAGAGACGAACGGCAAACTTCCTATGTATAAGATTATCAGTGATGCAGGGAAAGAATATGCCACAACTGAGAAGGAATTTTCTCGAATTATTGAGGAATTAGAGGCGGTCAACATCGATAATGCTGTCAACGACGACAATGATGCCAATAATGATAATGCTTCCAGCGACGATAATCTGGATTATGACTATAATCCTCCAACTCCTAAAATGAAGTACCAGGTTGTTGAATTCTTCGAGTCTCAGGAGATAGAACCAATCGTCAGGAAGTTTGAGAAAAGCGGCATAGACCTTCTCACTTATTGGCCGAAAGAAAAAGAAAAAAACGGCGCTTTTGGATTAAACGGTAATGGGGATGAAGAAGAGTTACCTGAGACAATTTACCGGTTGGACGAAAAAGGAACGGAAAGTATGATTCATTTTCTGCCGGATTTAATCGAGCATGTTATAAAATCCGGTCGGCGAGGAATAGATATTCAACGATACAAAGGTCTTGGTGAAATGAATCCTGAGCAATTGTGGGAAACAACCATGAGCAAGGAGACCAGGACTATTTTGCAAGTTACGATGGATGATGCCGTGGAAGCGGATAACATCTTCACTGTACTCATGGGAGACGCAGTCGCCCCTCGTCGTGAGTTTATTCAAAAACATGCTCCCGAAGTACGATTCCTTGATATTTAGAAGTATTGATTGGATCATGTGATATAGATAATCTTATAGGGAAGTTCTTTTCATGGACTTCCCTGATTTATAGAACTGTTCTTATTAATCTTATATACGCAGTAATTAAAGATGCTCCGCAAGGTAACCGGGTGATGAGAAAGATAAACCGCTGCACCTTATCTCTACTGTTTTTTGCGCTTGCATCATGGTCGGTTTCCTGCGCTTTTGCTGAAAATGTGGATATTCGAATTATTCAGAAAGAGTATAATCTGCGGCAGCAGAATATACTCGGAGAAATAACTGATAGAACTGAAAGAGTAAATATTGAAAGGGCCGCCGCCCTCTTATTCTTGAATCGTAGACCGCCGCAAACCAACTTGATTCTGCGTGCATTTGATCATCAAAAAGCAAGTTCACTTCAGTGTACCATTCCTATCCGGATTCTATGCGCTCATCAAAATAACCTGTGTAAACTTGATGAAACCGTACTGATTCATCTTCGAACCGAGATGACGCAATGGATTCGCTCCAGGTCTCTAGAAAACTCAACCTCAATAGCGACAAAACATTCACCAGAAAGCAGCGTCATACTTGATTTGTCAACATTAATGCTCTGGGCTAAATATGTTGAAGATGCAACCCTAGGCTATAAGTGGCCGGATAAAAAAAGCAATCAAATTCAACAAACGAGATTTAACCAAGAGATTTACCAATGGTTGGATCAAAAATCCCGCTATGGATTCAATGATTGTTCTTCTTCAGAATTGTTGGATTGCATCGGCGCTTTGCTTAATATTCATGATTGGTGTGATGATCCTATCTTGGAAACCAAATCTGCCGCTGTTATTGATCTGGTACTATCAGATATCGTACAGGAATCGCTGGCAGGCCAGTGGGGCGGCGTACGGGGACGCGTTGCTAACAGCAATATGCATCAGGATAACTATTATATTAATTATATTCTTTTTGGGTTGCCTGTCCCGGATAATTTACAGCCGTCGTTTGATGCGGTCAGCCTTAATTTGAGTCTTTCAAAATACCGTCCTCCTGGAGTTTTAGTTAAATTGATGCGTGAATATGATGACCGGGGAACGTATGAATCGGCGAATTTTTTATACGCAAATAATCGTAATAAAATAGCTGAAGACGCCAATGGATTAAAAAAATATAGTTATGTCACTCCTTCGTATATTCTTAGTTCATTTCAATTGCGTAGTCAAACGACGCCTTGGCATTCACGCCCCTGGGATTTGTTGGTGCTGGATGAAAATAACTTTGGTCATCACCTTTTTGCTTTTACCGGCAACGAACTGATCAGTGGAGGGAAGCAGGCTGCGCAAGACGAATATTATTTATGGAATTCAACTTGTTTTCAATATAAAAATGTATTATTCAACCGGTATCATCGTTGTGACCGCGTCCGATTAAATTTAACTGATTCCGGTGAATTTTTAGACGATGCATATGTTCAATGGCCTACCCGCATTTGGATTCCGAATACTTTTGCTCCGGTAATTCAGGATCAATCATGGTGTTTCTCTGAGGTAGGCGCCATTTATCTGGCATTCAGGCCTTTGAAGGGGCGCAGCTATTGGTGGCGCACTACTGAGTTGGACCCTAGAACTGGTAGTGGATCGTCAATTTTGACTTTTCAAAATCTATATACATCTTTTCTTCTTGAGATTGAATCTGCATCCAATTTCATATCATTCGATCAATTTATGAATCAGGTTATTAATTCACCTTTGAAGATAGACAACGATTCTGTGACTTTCGTTTCACGTCGGGGAGATGTTTTCCTTTTCCCGCTGGATGAGGATGAAATTTTGGTTAATGGTAATACGATTGAAACTCTTGCCGACTCATCTAACAAACTCTTTAATAGTCCATTTATTCAATCAGAGTATGGCAGCGGCGTTCTGGACGCGCAGTGGAAGGGATACTCATTGCATCTTGATCTACGCGACTCAGAGAAACCCATTCGGGTTGTTAAACCCAATTGAAATCAATTATTGCTTGCGTTCGCTCTTAATGCATCATGCTAGTCGGTACTTCAGTTGTCTGTTCTATTTGACTTATATCCCATATCAATATATCCCCGTCTTCCGTTCTTTGGGCTAAATATTTCTTGTTTGGCGAGAAAATGGATGAACCTTGGGCGATTGCTTCGTGTTCCAATTTCGCTATTATCCGGCAATCGTTGAGATTCCAAATGGTTTTGTTTGAATGGAATAAGGAACCATCGGGCGATAAACTAGCCAACTCCAGGAGGCGGCGATCTTTGGCATCAAATTCAATTAATTCATCAACTAACGCTCCACTATCAGAATCAAATACCCTTATCATATCATCCGAGGCGGCAAGCATATGTGAACCATCATGTGAAAATGAAAAAGCGGTGGTATGTCTATTACTGATGATATGCGAATTCCCCCTGAAACCTTCATAAATGTTCCATATTTGAATTTGGTTATTATCCTTGACGGCGATTCGTTTATTATCTGGTGAAACGTGAATCGATAGGTTATTAATAAATCCGGTAAGTTTTAGATATAAAAATGGCGCCTTGTTTTCCATACTCCATATCATGGCATATTCATAATCGCTGCCCACAGCCAGCATTTTACCATTATTAAAAAGTACGGCGTTGCTGAATTCTTGATAGCATTGGGGAGAGATTATGTCATTCTCTTGCACTTTTGTCTTGCTTTGAACTGAGAGGGTATTGAAAAATGACTGCAAGTTGTAAGAAGCCTTCATCTTACCGGTTGTTATATCAAACACCTCAATATATCCTCTGCTGGAAATAAGGATTTCTAATCCATCCAAAGAGAAAAACGCGGTTGACTGCAAAGGCGATCTGGGTTGGATTGATTGGATTAATTCACCATTTTCCAGATTCCAGATATTGACCGGGGATTCACCATAAGTCGTCAGCATTGTCTCATCAGGAGAAAATGCCATATTATCACAACAATATCCGGTGTGGTTGAGAATCAGTGTAGGTTTTAGGGCTTCTTGAGCAGTGAGCTGGATGACGAAGATTAGCAATAGGAATATTGAGGTTATACAGGTTTTCATTATTCTTCCTCCTAAATCATGATTATTGTGAATATCCAGAAAATCTATCAATATTTCTGCCTGTTATCATGTAGAAAATGGTATTTTTTGTAATAAGTTGTAACTCAGCAATTATTCAGGCTGGATATGGCGAAATCTGGCTGCTGGCGGTATAATTAAGTTTCCTATATGGATTCCAATCATGAATAAGGCGATTTCAAGATGACCTCACATGTCAAACCATCCTTCATCCGCGTCGGCGCTGCGCAAATCAATACCACCGTCGGTGATCTGCGCGGCAACACCGACAGGATTATTGAGTGGATTCAAAGAGCGCGGGAAAACGAGATTCAAGTTCTGGCTTTTCCCGAATTGGCGATCTGTGGATATCCTCCCAAAGATTTACTGCTAAAAACCCAGTTTATCGCGGATCAACAGCAATATTTAGATGAGATAATTCCTCATACCAAGGGTATGTTAGTTGTGGTTGGTATGGTGATTCGCGAAGGCGATAGTTATAACACAGCCGCAGTTATTCATGATGAAAAACTTATCGGCATCGCCCGCAAGGTAGGGCTTCCCAACTACCGGGTATTCGATGAAAAACGCTATTTCAAGCGCGGCGAGCATCTTTCCGTCTTTCAGACTGATGTAGCCGATATTGGCGTCTTGATATGCGAGGATGTCTGGCATGCCGAAACAGTGGCCAATATGGCCGCCTCTGGAGTGGATTTAGTGGTCTGCATTTCGGCTTCTCCATTCAGCGTTTACCGTAGCGTTGAGCGCGAGACCATGATCAAATGCCGCTGTCAGGATCATTCATTAGCAATGGTTTTCTGTAACCAGGTTGGCGGTCAGGACGAATTGATCTTTGATGGGCGCAGCCTGATCGTTTCTCCGCAAGCCAGAGTGCTGGCTCAAGGCAAGAGTTTCGCAGAGGAACTGATTAAGGCTGACCTTCGCTTTGAAGAAATACATCGCGGGCGTTTGGCCGTGCCGATTCAACGCGACTCTTTGTCAATCGATATCCCAGGTAGAGAAGCGATTAAGGTTACTGCATCCAGCGGGATAACCAATGTTGTATCCAAGCCGGAGCGCATCGATGTTCTATCCAGCAATCCCTTTATGCCTCAAACGGTTTCCATGCAATACGATCCCGTGGAAGACTCATACAACGCGCTGGTTTTGGGCGTCAGGGATTATATAAACAAAAATGGCTTTAAGCAGGTGGTTATCGGGCTTTCCGGCGGGATAGATTCCGCGTTGACCGCAACCATTGCGGCTGATGCTTTGGGTGGCGGGAATGTCGTCGGCGTCTCAATGCCCAGCCGATTTTCTTCTGAACACAGCAAAGATGACGCCAAGGATTTAGCCAATAACCTGGGCATCCAGTACAAGCAATTCGCTATTGAAGATGTGTTTACTCAATATGACCATCTCTTCAAAGATGAATTCAGCGCAATGGCGCCGGATGTCACCGAAGAAAACCTGCAAGCCCGTATCAGAGGCAATATTCTGATGGCTCTATCCAATAAATTCGGTTATATGGTTTTGGCTACAGGCAACAAGTCTGAGTTGTCAGTCGGTTACGCCACGCTTTACGGCGACATGTGCGGCGGCCTGGCGGTGATTGGCGACGTACCTAAAACCTGGGTCTATGCCATGTGCCGTTATCGCAACCGGATTGCAGGGAAACCGTTAATCCCAGAAAATACCATAACCAAGCCGCCATCGGCGGAACTGCGTGAAGACCAACTGGATACCGACAGCCTTCCGGAATATGATATCCTGGATGGCATCCTTCATGCTTATATCGAGCAGGATTGCAGCATTGCTGAAATTGTAGAGTTAGGCTACGATTCTGAGATAGTCAAACGCATCGTTAATCTGGTCGACCGGGCGGAATACAAGCGTCAGCAGGCGGCCATTGTACTGCGCGTGACTCATAAAGCCTTTGGCAGCGACCGCCGACTTCCGGTGACCAACAAATACCGCTCTTGAAAGTAAGGTTATAATGAAAATAATAATTCCTATTACGCTATTGCTGCTCAACACGCGGATTGCCTTCGCGCAATCCACTCCCGGCCAGGGTTTTTTTGATAAGTATTTACCGATTGCTGAACTGTTCGATTCGCCGGTATTTTTCTCCATCGTCATCGGAAGCGCCGTGCTGTTGTTGGTCTGTACCCTCATTTTTCTTAAGTACGCCAAATCGCTGGAGAAAAAAACCGTCGCTTGGGCTGAGGGAAAATCTCCCCAGACGCTGGTGGAACTGCTCAGCAGCCCGATTAAGCAGGAAGCGACCATGGCTTACGCCTATCTGAAGAATAACTGCGGTGACGATGAAGCAGACCTGTTGGTTAAAGACTTGCAGGATCAACGCAGTAGAGGCAGCATCAATTCAATCCTCATATATTTGCTCGAAGACCTGGAAGTCGAAAAAGCCATCCCCACTCTTCAACAAATAGCACGCGGCAAATCCAGCGCAGCTGCCTTAGCCCAAAGAGCCGCCGATAGAATTGCATACGCATACGAAGAGGAAGAATCAGAAAAACCCCAACCCGCTAAATCCTGATACTAATTACTCTAACCTATCATAAATGATGTGTATCCAAGACACCATGAAGAATCCCCGGAGGCGGGATCGGGCGTTCCACGCTCAGGGGATGGTTATTGCATTTACACGTTTGGATTCTACCCGTTTAGTTCTTCAGCGCCTCCCCTGATTTGGAACTGGAGGTCAGGTCGCTTATGTCGTAGACATTAACAACATTTTTACTGACCAATGCAACTTGCTTTCCATCTGGAGAGAATACGATTCTATCCACATCAGGAATTTCACCTTTAGCGTTTTGTATTCTCCTTTTGATCTGAGCAGTCTGAGCATCAATAATCCGCGTCTCTTCCTGCGCATCTTCTGTCCGGCCTACTGCAACAAATTTTCCATCTGGTGAGATTTTGTTTACAACGCTTCTTGATTCATAAATGGGATTTTCGCTTATTTTTGTATAAGTTTCTGAATCTCATAAGCTAGTATTGTAAAGTTGCAGAGAACCCCCTCCTCTCATCAAAACAAAGACTTGATTATTATTGGTAATGATAGATCCAGCAGAATTTTCAAAAACATGAAGAACTTTCTTCTCAGATAATGATACGACACGAGAATTTGCTAATACCCTATCATCATCTTTAAAGCATTGAATTTGATTATAGTTCCCCACTTTAACAACAACCTGTATTTCACCTTTTTTATCATCGTCCTTGTTCGTGAAAGCGATCTTGTGAATCGAGTAAGTTTTCGATTGTATTGGTTTGCGGGCTTATTGCTCTGATTAAAAACATGATACGACTTCGAGTCGAAAGGAACAGTAATGAATCGCTTTGAATTCATGGTTAAATCGATATTATCGATTTGTTTTTTATTGATGAGTATATTTTTGATGGCTTGGTTACTCAACGAAATCAAGAGGGGAGACATGAATATACAAGCAAGGATATTACTCGCTATGGCTTCTATATCGTTACTGGTGTTTACGTTCTCTTTGTGGAAATGCGGCGTCAATTATCTTCGATTGCACAAGGACGGTTTTGAAATTCGGCAGGACAAAAATTGGAACAAAGTTTTTTACCTGAGTTTCCCAAAATGCCTATTCTCCTCATTATAACATATTAAGAAACAAGAGGATATAGAGTTAATTAGTGTATGGTAAATGCCTTTCTATGGAACCAAGATCGAACAGATTCCAAAGCCGTTGTTGAATTGAACTGCGGCGCGACACTTTCATGTCGGCGTTTTTGTCATCATAAATCATCAGAATCTCTTTAAGATCGGTTAGTTCTTCTTTCAACACCGCCGCACTCATTCGCAGTCCGGCGCGGTCGACTTTCTGAAGCATGACTTGAATCAGAACCAAAGCCATCACGCAGCAGAATCCAAACGCCCGGATTTTGGTGTCGGTCCAATGACGCCCTGGACGCCATCGAATCAATTCCGGGTCTTTTAGAATTTTGAAATCGTTTTCAACTTTTTCCTTGCTCAGGTACTGGGTTATGATCCAACCGCTTTCCGCTTTATCGTCCGAACAGAATAGCAAATTTTTTCCATGCCGTTTTCGCTTTGCGTCGATTGCTTCGGTTTCGGCAAAGATCAACTGATCTTTTTCGTAGGTCACAGTAATATACTTACCAAACCGACGCTCCTCGATCATGCGGAGAATTTTCTTGGGAACAGTTTTCGGGCGGCGTTTATATGAATTCCATGCATCGAGAATATCCCGCTTGAGTTTGTTGATTCCATTTTGCAGAGTGTGTTCTTGTTTTCTGGCCAACTTGGAACTGTATGTAAGTACCAGTGCGCAATCGACGCCGAACACATTTCGCTTACATCGGTGAAAGCGGTGAGCCTGAGTTGTTCCTTCGTATTGCTCCAACGGTAGATCAATCAAATCCGCATAGTGCGAGGGAACCAGGCTGCCCACCCATTGCAGTTTGCCTTGCAGGGAAGCAAAATTTTCCTGACTATTGTTGCCTTTATCCAACACCAGCACCAGATTATCTACGTCACGGAAACTAGCCTGTAGACGGGCGATGAGGTCATCAATCAAACCGCCGAAGGTTTTGCTGTCATGGGCATTGCCGCGGTAAAGAGTATGAAAAAGAGGGATGCCCCATTCTTTATCAACGCACATCGCCAGCCCCACTTGTTTGAGATGGTGGTGCGAATCTTTGTTGTGACCACTTTGCGCCAACAGCGCACGAAGCGGCTCTTCGATGTAAGTAAAAAAGTTTGTGGCGTCATAGAAGAAAACGTTTTCCGAGAGGTCGCATTGCTGTTGCAGATTGTTGATCAAATTCTCTTCGATAGCGCAAAAAATTGAATCGTCCAAACCGACGAAAAGTTCATCCGCCAGTTCGGGTTGATTCTTGCGTCGTTCCTGCAATTCCTTTTCGCTGATGACATCGTCGGTGACATACCAGAAGGTTTTGCTGTTGAATTTTTTGGGATCGAAATCAAGCAAGTCGGGCAAGATAGTCGCCGCCGCCCAATCCCCCATTTTTTGTTTGCTGGTGGCGTATTGCAAACGGTTGATGATGGGGAGCAGAAAATAAAGCCAGCGCGGAACGCCATAACGCTGTCCGGGAATATGTTTTTTCAAAAGAGAAACCAGCCCGATCTCAACCGCGGTTTGGTAAATCGCCGCTATGAATCCGAATTCCCGATGGCGCACTTCCAGAGGAGCGTTTCGTTCTTTCAATTGTTGGTAGATGGAATCAGCAGTGCCGAGATATTCCGAGCGGGTGCGAACCCGGCTTTTGCCGGAACCTGAAGTTTTACCCTGATTATTGGGATCAATTTTCTCACGCCAAGTGGTTTGATAGTAATAGTAGGTGTTCCCATGAATTTGTTTAGCATAGATTTTACCGGCCATAATGTCCCCTCACTCGTGGAATGTAACATTACGTACAGTATAATATACCTACTATAATGGCTTGTCAATAGTTTTTTATGTAACTCTACACATATGAGCATGATAAATCCAGTGAATTAGCATGGTTGGGGAAATTAATTACTTGAAATTGGAAAACTCAGGTTTTATAATGAAATCACTGATGTAACTAACGATAAATTCAATGGAAAATTACTTGTTCGTCTACAAGATGGAACTAAGGTCGAAATCGAATATCGTATGTTAGTAACATTAAAATCCATTCAGGAAATCGAAGCGAATTATCGTTCAAGGAAGACAACTCAATCCTGATCGGGATAGATTTGAATCCGAAATGAATGAGAACCTTCTATTCGTATACATCCTTATTTTATCGGTCATTGCCTTTTTCCTTCTTCGGGCATTGTACCTGAAAACCGGTCCTCGGATGGTTTATCTTCTTGTGTATCCTCTGTGCTGGATCGCCGTCTATTTTTGCATGGTTTCCCTCCCTTGGCAGGAAGCGTCTCTCTGGGAAAAATACTCCGAATATCTTCTAGCCGCATTTTTCGTTGTTGGATATCCTCTTGTAAGCAGTGAATACGCCGTCAGAATTGGGGGAAAAATATATTATCGTTTCTCGCCCCTCGAACCTCATCAGAAACAAACGTTAAATCAGTTGGAAATTTTCTTATGGATTTTTATTTTTGTTCTTACGTCGCTGCCGATTTTTGGATTCTTTCTGTGCCTCTACTTCTATGTGGCCTTTTTCGTCTTTGAAGTGGAGATACGCGAGAACGGCATTTTCTACTATTATTGCAAAACAACTCGATTTATCTCGTGGCGTGAAATCGAATCCTGCCAGCGAAATGACGAATCCCTGCAAATTACGTATTCGAGCGAAACGGGAGAATCTCGCAACCTGCTTTGTTACTGGTATTCAAAAGAAAAGGAAGCGAATCTAACCAACGCGAGTCTGTTTATTCAGGAACGGATAAAAAAAATTGCGCCTTATTCGAAGGAAGGATCATGTTCGGAATAAATCGTGTTGAATCATTGCTGCAGTATGCCGCAACGATTGCCAGTTCAATTATTATTCTTTGGTTGTTGTTTGTGTTCATCCCGACTTTATATTTATTGATTGTTGAACGTATACTGATAAAAATGGGTTTGCTGAAGAAAAGGCTGCAACCGTATTTATTGATACGAATATTCAATCGAGCATCGGTTATCTACATTCTATTTGCCTGCATCACCGCTTTTGTTTTCTACCGATTTAGAACAATATATGTTGTGATTAACATACTTGCTTTCATGTTTTTTTTCAGTTACTCTTTGGGGAAATACACCGATCACGAAAACGAATGTTACCTTGGTTTTAAAACCGGCTTCCTGATCGTCTCACCCCCTGTTATGGTGTTATGTTTTCTATCTTGTTTAAATTGATCGTGAATGAATTTGGATAAAATGGAATTATCGACCAGCATCATCCACACATCGATTGGATGTGTGTGAGCGCTCGATTGGAAACCAATAGAAAAGAGACAATACCAAAATTGCAAACAGGACGTAAACAATCGAAAAAAACCACAGGTCGATTTCGTAGTCCCGTAGGGTGGGTCGCGTTTTTTGACCCACCGGATCAATTGATTATTTTCGATAAATCAACCGGGCGCCAAGGGCAAGACCTCAATGCGGTCACTTGCGAACTAATATATACTTCGTCTTGTCCTAGGCGCTCGACACCCAATCAAAAAAGGAAGAATTCATCCCCGGAGGCGGGATTGGGCGTTTCACGCTCCGGGGATGGTTATTCTGTTGCACGCGGACGGCGTCACCCGCGATTTTTTATTTCAATCGGTCAAAGTTCAATACATGAAGAAAGAGGTCACTTGATATTTTCAAAGAGGCCATTTCCACTTGAATCTATCTTAGCATATATCTTCTCCCATGTATTAATCTTCTTTTCCATTCTTGATTTAAGAGGATCATCACTTGTGAAATTTCCGATCTTCTTTTCGATAACGCCCAATAATTCCTTACCTATTTCATCTTGCGGCTGTAGTAAAGACCCCATTGACCGAATGCGAATTTCTTCGATCAAAATATCCCTATCATTATTCTTTTGAATCGCTTTCTTCAAAGAGTCTCGCCATAGATCGACTGGTTCTATTAATTGAAGTAAAAAATCAATGGATTTCTCTGTTCTGATAATTCCTATTGTGTATAACGCACTTAATAAAACAACATTACCCTCGATTATTTCATATTTATAAGAAAGGGTTTCGCTGTTTATTTGCTTCGTGATATGTTCTATGAGGATAGGTTCGAAGTATAATTGATGCTGTTCTGTCAATGCATATATCAAACTATATCCATTTCTGATTTCGATTGCATCTTTACCATTTTGTATTTTATCAATAATGTAATCTTTTATTGATATATCTTCAATCTTCTTTTCTAAATCATTCTCATGGTAATTGTTTAAGACTGTGTGATCCTGATCAGTAAATGTATCATGTATATCACCATCATCCAGAATCTCACCATAAGATAATGGAGTAAAAAAGACGATTATGAGTAGTAACATATTAACTGATTTAGTATTGATTTTCATTGTATTTTCTCCTTGTTTAATCGCAACACTGTTTTTTCTCAAACCTTGTCACATCTTCAGCCCTTAAAAAACGCTTATAATCGCCGCCGCCACCTGGATGCATAATAAAATACCAATAATCCGAAGTTTCCAGCGTATGTCTTAAACCTACATTATGCCCAAGTTCATGTATCAAGGTTTTAGAATTAGCAACATCATCATGAATCATACATCGTCCAAAAACTTGAGCATATCCAAAATACACAGAACCATCAATATTTATTTCACTAACAATGTAGACTTTATGTTCTCCAGTAGCATCATTTGAAAGTAACTCAAAAATATCAGTTTTATCAGAAACATCCAATACAGCTGTAAAATTATCCGCAATATCTCCTGGCATTGAAAGACTGCCTTCTCTTTGCATTTCAGCCTTGGCTACGTAATCATCTCCAATAGGCACTCCACTATCATCTGTCTGAATTGCAAAATTTCCAGAAGAAATCCAAGAATCTGCAGTGCTTATGTTGAAACTCGTATTTTGATGCTTGTAGAATGTTAGTTTATGAACAGTAGTATAATCCACTGTTCATATCGGGCGATCATCAGAATATGTCGCATTGTTTGTATAAATACGAATATTGCTTGTGTCGTAAGAAGCATTGCGTTTCAACAAGACTCCTTTTGTTTTAACATCATCTTCTGAATTGCTAAGATGTGAGTTCAAGATGTTTGATACATCTAGATTTTCAAACCTACCTTCGTAATCGTAAAGAATAACTATATTCCCTGTACTAACACTACTATCATAGTCACCTCCGTCCGTACTCCACGGAGTATCCCAATCAGCAGTAGATTCATCCCAAGAGGTTGTAACTTTATAAGCAGTAAATGCCGCATCAGCCGCCGTACGGTTCTGATATATTTTGAATCGAAGAGATGAAGAATCGATTTCACTATAAGATGGAAAAACACTAACATCAAAGCCAAAAAGAAGGCGGTCATCACCACCCCAATCAACAATTCCACTAGAACCATACGGTCCACTTCCATCGACTAACAATGTATCAAGATCTGAATTATTAAAATCTTCAGATGGATCAATCACAACATCGCCTTCCGGCGCTTTAGCCAGGTCGCCGAGGTTGGCTGACATTTCCGCGACTCCGGGGATATCGAAACGCGCAGTCAGGTAATCCTCTGCATTGAGGTTGCCTTTTTGCACTTCGTCCCGAATCTGATTCATCAACGCCGCCTTCACGATTACGTCAACTTTTAGGATATCGTGAATATATCGCACCGAGAGATCGACGTCAGGAAAAACATCCGACCAGCGGATCGTATCCCCCATGATCTGGTAGTTCTTCCAGACGGGCGTTCCCCAATCGAAGGCCTTGAAGGCTTCCCCGCGACCGACTCCAACGCCGGACAACTGGTAACTGAAGATGTCGCCCTGATGTTCGGCCTGGAAGGTTCCATCAGTGCGCACCCGCAAAGTCCAGATGCCCGTGGTGACCTCGTAATCCCACTGGGGATCGCCGGACTCAACCAGATTGGTTTTTACCAATGTAAGTTTCTGCTCAGCGTCTTTGTAATACTTGGGGTAACTGAGGAAGGTAAGAGTGTTTGGCCCGGATTTCTTGGCATACTCCGAAACCGGAACCGGCTGCTAATCCTGTGCGAACCCGGTTGGAAGGCAAAAAAGCGCCAAAAAACCGGACATGACCATTGCTGCAATTCTGTTCATGCTGTCCTCCTGAGATGTGTTATGAATGCTTCATGATTTAATACTAATCACAGTAAATATACATTGTCAAGCAAATATTGTATATTAAATAAAAATATTATTTCTGCTAATTAATACGTAATTATCATGTTAATATCATAGAAGGATATATAAATATATGATAATACCGGAATTACAGCAAGTTATGCATATTAGAAATATAGGAGGGAAACATTATGTTGTATATTAAACCGAATGAATATGTTTTGCGGAAAACTGCGCTTAATTAGGCGGGCGGTTGATGTTCATTTTCTCCAGATCGAAGGTGTCTAAATGGATATCGGCTGGGGCGCCGCCGAAGAAGCAGATGGCGGAGGTCGGGGTTTGATTTACTATGGTGACCAGTTTTTTCTGGCTGGAACGTGACAATGCATCCAGCATTTGCTTCTGCATTACATCATCCACCACTGTATCGCCATGATAACAAAGTGCGCCATAGGTGGGCTGTTGAATCCAATGCAGCGCAATATTCCAGTTGGGAATCCATGAAAGATTAGTTGAGCCGGGATTTTCTGAACCGGCTTTGACCAGGTCATGCGCAATGCTCATTAACCAGGATGGCGCGCATCGGGGGATTTTCATGGATTTTCTTTCTTAGTAGCGATTCTCAGAATTAATCTATGTCGTTAAAAAAGCGCCTGAGGATATAGTATCGCCCAATCCGACGGTGAATAGAGGCTTTTTTACCAGCCGGGTGGGCGTAAAGTATAAATTCCAATCTTCAAACATCCCGATGCCGGTCTTAATAAGTTCTGGTTGGCGCAAGCGTTCAGCTAAGCATTTTAACTCTGCTAGTCCAGATTGTTCCAATTCTGGCGTTAAACCGGTCTCAATATCATCCAGACAGGTGAACAATCCATTTTGCGCCCGCGCCGCCGCCATAGTCGCTGCGAACAGCAGGGCGTCGCGTGACGCTTCTTTTGATGTCCATGTGTTTCGTTCAAGGCACAGGTAATATCCCAGGTTATGGAAATGAACCCGTTCCAGAGATGTATTTTTTAATAATGTCGCCATATCCCGGCAAAAATTATAAGCGGAATGATTTTCCACAGTTTCGGTATTGATAACCGGATTAATCGGTTCCAGGATCAGAGGCAGTTCGGTTTCGTTTAATCCGATGCTGTGAACATGAGGCAGAATATATTCTACAATCGCTTTTCGGATCAGAGATGATGAGATAGAGGCCATTTCGAGATGAATCTTCAACCGGGGTGATTTTTGATTAAGCTTAATCAAATACTCGCCTAGAGGTTTTATGGTATCTATACAATCGCTTCCATCCGGGTATTTTTCAGAAAGGATGTGGAAGCCTGAAAATAGCAGGTGACTGTACGTATCGCTCAGCGATAGGAATCCATCCGCGAAATCGTCACACATCTGGAATTGGTTATTGACGGGATTCCATGACGGTATATAGCGGTTAGCGCGGTGCGGCTGCACCTTGATTCCATCAATATACATCAGGAAATCGGCGCCATATTCCAGTATCCAGTGAACAGCGAAGATGCCTTTTTCCACAGCTGCTTTGTGCGGGGTGATCCGTTTGACAGCGCCGTTTGGTTTGACAATGACGTTAAGGTTTGAATAATCTCCGAACAAATCGGCTAACTCAATGGTTAGCGGGTTGGCGTAAACGGTTACGGGCAGACCCAGGGGCGCCAGTGAACGCGCCATATTACCTGTGGTGCCGCCGAGGCGGTATTCTCCCGGACCGAATGTTTCCAGCACCCATTGATGGACTTCCCGGTTGCGGATCACTATTTGAGTTGCTGTTCCACGTGATAGCGAGAAGAAAAGTCCCTGAATTAAATCTTCGCGTGAATGGATTTCCTGCGGTGATGCGCCCTTGCAGCCATCTAGCGCGGCTTGTTTTAATGATGGATTCTTAAGTAATTGCGGTTTGATTAAATCGGGCGTGATGTGGATTAAGCCATCAATTACGGAATGGAAAGCGCAGCATACTCCTGGAATTTCATTGATGCGTTTGATGCCATTTTGGTATGCGGTTTTATATAATGAGTCCCAATTTGAAACAGGCATAAATTAAACAGCTCCTTGTTTTGCGAAAAAGTATAATGAGAAATCTACTCACTTGCGGGGATTGATTCAACCGGCGGATCGAGTTGATCTTTTAGAATTTGTTCTATTTTGGAGTCTAACCAGTGTTCAAAGCGACTGGATTGATTCATTTTCCAGGCGGCATGAATGACAAATGTATTATCGAGCAATTTTCTCGAAATGTCTTGGTGAGTGAAGAAGCGGATGGCGTCTTTTTCGGTGATAAGAATGGGATGCTGCCTTGCTTTGATTTCTAAAAAGCGTAAATCGTTTTTATTAAACCAGTAATGATCTGGATAAGATATAAAATCCTTGATGATTAATCCATAACTTTCTGCTTGATTTTTCAGTCTTTGCGGCGACCCGATCCCCGATGCGATAATTACCGGTTGATCTCGATGTCTTTCTATCGAAGATGGTATTCCGCCTCCTTGTTTCATCCAACTTTCCAATGGGTATAAACCAATCCATTCCAGGCCGCCTTCATAGATTGTTTTATCAAAGCGCTGGATTGCGCTGTAATTGTCAGGATTCATTTCCCCATTAATTATTAAGGCGTTTGCTTTATTTAATGCATTGGTAGGTTCGCGCAGAGGTCCGTATGGCAGACAATAACCATTGCCATAGGGATTGCTTCCATCTAAAACGACCAAATCAAGATTCCTTTTTAAGCGGATATGTTGGAATCCATCATCCAGAATGATGATATTGCAGTCGGTTTCGGCGCCTAGTTTTTCAACGCCCTGGCTTCGGTTGCTGCAAATTCCGATAGGGAAATCGGAAAGAAAGGCTAACAGCGCAGGTTCGTCGCCATATTGTTGAACATGAGGTTTTATGAAATTTTCCCTATGAAGAACGATAGGATTATTTGATTTTCTACCATAACCGCGTAGTAGAATTGCCGGTTTGAATCCCATGCGGGATAGATGATGCGCCAGAAATAACGTGACCGGCGTCTTGCCTACGCCTCCGACGGTAATGTTCCCGACTGAGATAATGGGGATAGGATGGGATTTTGAATGGAATAGGCCAATTCGATAAAATAGTCTTCGCAATATAAGGATAAAACCATAAAACAAAGATAGAGGCGCCAGCAAAGGCGCGGCGATGCGTAGGGGGCCTTCTTTGCGGTAGGCCAGTTTGATCCATGCGGGTGCAAGCAGTGAGGATAAAAAACTCATTTGGTTTTACCGGTCTCCCGTAATATTGGTGAGACCGCTTCGATAATGTGGTCTAATGCGCCTTGATTCTGTTTTACAATGTCCCTGGCCATTTGTCCCATTTGATCACGGCGTTGAGACGATTGACACAAGGCATAACATGCATTCGTCAATGCCGCCCTGTCTGCAACTGATTGAGCTGCTCCCCCCTTGATCAGCATAGGCGCAATATCTCTGAAATTCTGCATGTTTTCGCCAAACAGAATGGGTTTGCCCCATGCCGCCGGTTCGATAGGATTCTGTCCACCGCGACCGCAGATTGATTTTCCCATAAAAACTATATCCGCCGCTGAGTAAGCGCTGCCCAGTTCTCCAATAGTATCCATCAGGATGACGGAGCGGGGATCAATTTTTGCATGTTCGTTGATCTGAGAACGTAGTATGACTGGAACATCCAAATTTTTTAATTCATCCAGAATAGATGCTGATCGCTCCACATGACGGGGCGCTATGGCCAGACGAAGGGGGATATTCTGATTGCGTAAATCAGTAGCAACCTGAACCAGCATGGATTCTTCGCCGGGGAAAGTTGAACCGCCCAGCAGCAATAATTCATCTTCTTGAATTTGAAATATTTCTCTCCAGTGCATACGTGTTGCGCTGTCGCCGATTTGCGACGCTGCTTCAAATTTTATGTTGCCCATAGCGGAAACGATTTTTTCAGGCGCGCCGATTTGCAGAAAGCGCTGTCGGTCTTCTTCGCTTTGAGCCAGTATTCCGGTAAATGGCGCCAGTATGGGCGTAAAGAGGCGCTTGAAATGTAGATAGTTTTTGAATGATTTATCGGATAGCCGGGCGTTAACCAGAAATAGTGGAACTTTGGCATCTAGGGCTGAACGTATGAAATTAGGCCATAATTCCGTTTCCATGATTATGAGGCAAGCGGGATCAACCAGAGACATGACTTTTCTGCAAAGAGGAAAGATATCGAGCGGCAGGTAAATGGCTGTATCAACAATATCCAATTTTTGCGCCAGGTCCTGACCTGTTTCGGTTACGGTTGTTACTAGAATTTTGAAAGCTGGAAATTCGATTTTCAGGCGTTCGATTATAGGCCGGGCGGCCATCAGTTCACCGACTGATACGGTATGCATCCAGATGTAACGGCCGGAGCTGAGTTGTTGTTGCTCTTCATTGGAAAACAGGGTTAATCTTTGGCGTAAACCGGCGCGGTATTTTGCAGCGGTTAATATGCGAAGCGCATAATAGGGTAGAGCCAGCGCGAAGGCGGCGTAACTTATCGGGCTCCAATACCATAAATCTTTAACTATCGCGCCCGGCGATGGATTTTTTGAGGTTGAATTCATTCTTCGGATTTATCGTTTTCAATTTCTGCGAGTAGTTCCGGTTGGGGAACTTGAGATATCTTTTGGTCAATTAATGGAATGTAATGCTGGTCGATTATTTTATCCCAATCGTAATATTGTAATACTCGTTCTCTACCTGCTTTTCCCATAGATATACGCAAATCATGATTTTCAATTAATTTAGATAATGCGTTAGCCAGTTCTATGGCGTCTCCCGGTTCAACTAATAGTCCAGTGACGTCATGCTCGGTGGTCATGGCCAGACCGCCGGTGCGGCTGGCGACTATAGGAAGCGCGGTTGCCATGCCCTCTAAGGCGGTGATGCCGAATGGTTCGATCCAGGTCGATGGAACGGCGACGATATCCATCTTGCGGTATAAATCAGGCAGTTTGTCTGGCGTTATCCAACCGTGATTAATCAACCACGGTTGGGCGGTCGGGCAATCCATAGCCGCCGTGTAATGAATTTCAAATTTATGATTATTTTTGGCTAGAATTTCACCCGCTTCAATTAATATGGGCAGCCCTTTAAGGGGATCATTGGCTCTGCCCGGTAGAAATATTTTGACAGGTTCTTCCGGGTTGACCGGACGCGGTAGACCGGGGGTGAATTGCTTGCAATCAACTCCCGAAGGTATGGTATGTATATTATCAACATAGGGTGATAATTGTTCACGCATGGAAGCATTGTATACAATGGCGCCTTTTAGTTTTGAGAAATTATCCAGCATTTTTTGACGGTAGGATTCGGTGAATGCGCCGCTGGCCAGATATTCCTGGGAAAAATGCAATGTGGGATGCTTATCTTTGAAGCCCAGAGCGATCTGTAAAGCCCTGCCGATGGTCGGCATCCTGTGGAACCAACAGCGATGGCATTCCATAGGATTTTCGAAATATCCCTGGTCGCAGATGCGGTTTTCGTGGTAGCGGTAGTAATGTAGATTGATGCATTGCATTTCATAAGAATAAAAACGCAGGAAGCAACGCTCAGGTCCGAAAGCGGTCAGCAGGTGATTTTTCATGAAATAGCCGTCCATGATGAAAATTACATCCGGCTTGAATTGATTCACCTTTTTGCGGAAACGCTTCATAACGGTTTGAAAATTGAAGGTGAAGCGGTTGAATGGAATTTTGACGGAATCAAAGGGCAAGGGAGCGTTTACTGCGCCGCGAGGATAGTAGGTCTGGAAATCAGGCATGAAAAGGCTGACTGCGGCGCCGCGTTTCTTTAAGCCGTCGATAACGTTATATGCATCGATCCAGCATCCACCTACAGGAGGCCAGTTGAAGGTTAAATCTACGAAAGCGATGCGCGGCGTAGTTGATAATGAGATATTCATGTAACAAACTCCCGTGATGTTCTCAATCGATCAATAATTTACGCGCAAAGTTGGACTTTTGTTGAATGCCATTGTGGCTTGCAATTGATTCGTTATTGAGACATCTGGTTGCAATCCAGAGAATATTGATTATAAATTCAATTTTTGCCTATACCACTCAATGGTGTCTTTTAATCCGTCCTCAAATCTAACCAACGGTTTATAACCGATAACTCTACTGGCTTTTTCTACGTTGGCGCATGAATGTTTGATATCGCCAATGCGTGGTTCAGCGAAAATCGGTTCGATATTGGTTCCCAAAATTTTATTGA
The DNA here is from genome assembly GCA_963662285.2 of bacterium. Taxonomy (GTDB): domain Bacteria; phylum Hinthialibacterota; class Hinthialibacteria; order Hinthialibacterales; family Hinthialibacteraceae. Next base: position 902,879 of record CAXXMV010000001.1, on the reverse strand, counting down.
TCGATTCCACGATTTTCAGCATACTAAGGCTTTCTCCACATGCTATATTCATCATCTCACCGGGCGCTTTTTCTGCGGTCAGCGCCAGCATATTGGCATGAACGTTATTGCGGATATAGGTGAAATCACGGGTGGCGCTGCCGTCTCCAAAAATAGTGGGTTGCTTGCCTTGCAGCATCAAGGGGATGAAAATCGCCATTACTCCGGTATAGGGTGAATCCGGATTTTGGCGTGGGCCGAAGACATTGAAATAACGCAGGCATACCGTCTCCAGGCCATAGGATTCGTAAAAGGCGGTGCAATAATTTTCCACCGCGAGTTTTGTGACTCCGTATGGTGAGATAGGTCTGGGAAGAATCTCTTCGTGTTTACTGGTTTCGGTTGTATCGCCGTAAGCTGATGAAGAAGCGGCATATACCAGACGTTTGACGCCCGCTTCTTTAGCGGCGAACAATACATTCAGTGATCCGGTGATGTTAACTTCGTGCGTCTCATGGGGATTTTGGATTGAACGTGGTACGGAAGGCAATGCCGCCTGGTGCAGCACATAATCTGCGCCTTGCATGGCATCCATTACTTCTGATGCATTGCGCATGTCAATTTCATGGATAGTTATGGCATCCGCATAGGGTTGAATATTTTTTTTCAGACCGGTAGTGAAATTATCTATCACTACCACCTCTTGACTTTCATTAACAAGATGCTCAACCAAGTGAGAACCAATGAATCCCGCTCCGCCTGTAATTACATATCGCGCCATCAAAATGACCCCTTCGACAAATTTGGAGGGTGGAATAGATTATTCCACCCTCAGCAGAATACTAAATCAACTAGTTCTAAAAGCAATGCATACAGCAATATATCAATCATTAATTGGAGTAGTTTTCATAATAATGTTCTGATTGGCGATTCGAAAAAGCCAGAAAAGATTGGCTTTTTCAAAGATCAAAAGTGATAATAAACGAACATAATTTTGATAATCGCTCTGGATGAATCCTATCTCAAAGGCCGTCGTTGATTAGATAATGTATTAACATCCAGGCCGCCTCTCTGGTAACGGTTACGCAAAATTAATTTTGGCGTAAGGAAGTAGGATTCGCCGCATGAATCGCTGCAATATATATTTATATATGCATCCAAAGCGGTCAAAATGAATCCTACTGCGCTTTGTCCTTCTGTGATTGTCAACGTTCCATTGAAGGAATATGTTTGGCTGGCGTTGGCAATATACTGTGTTCCGATCAGGGCGCCTCTGTCTTCGGCGCCGCTGGCGCCGGGCGCATCCCATTCAATGCTTGAATAGTTTTGATGATTCCAGGTTGGATAAGTGCTGTTGGTTGCAGGAGGGTTAAAGATAGCGTGAGGATCAGTCCAGCTGGGTTTTTTTAATATTTCTACACAAACTGTTCCCGCAGTGACAACTTCGCTGGCGATTATCTGTAGTTCAACTGAATAGAGGCCTGCCGGCGCTTCAATATTGTCGAATAATAATAATCCATAGATATTGGTTGGATTTCGTACTCGTAAATAGAGTCCACCAGAATAATCCACATAATTTTCTTGAATACGTACATCGTGATAAGTAGTGTACGTATCTTTATCAAACTGGTAGGTATATGTTTCCGCGAATAGGCTTTGCGTGATGCATAGCATAGCTAGCAGCAACATTTTGGATGTAAGTTGTTTTCCTGATAATCTCATTGTCTTTTCCTCTCTTTTCCGTATGATGGTTTATAAAAATCTCTCTACTAATAGTCTTTTTTTTATAAAAAATGGCGCTTAAAATGCATTTTTTGTATTAAATGTAATTTATTAAGTTATTTAGGGGTGGGGGGAATAGTTAAAGATTTTGATCTTTGGAAAACTAAATAGTTTGTAATATGCCTGAATATAAGGAGTTAAATTGAAAATGGCTCGAATTTATACAAAAACGGGTGATGATGGAACTACTGGCCTTTTTGGCGGCAAACGGTTGTCCAAGCATTCAGCGAGAGTTGAAGCCTATGGTACGGTTGATGAGCTGAACTCCTTTATCGGTCAGGCTATAGCCCAAGGCATTAGTGAAGATACTGCTGCAAAATTATTGCACATACAAGAAGATTTATTTTTTATAGGAAGCGTATTGGCAGATGTTGAAGCGCAGAATCTCAAAGCCAAGCCGGAATTAATCAAATCACTTGAGGATTGGATTGATCAATTTACTGATCAACTACCCCCATTAAAGGCCTTTGTTTTACCGGGCGGCTCTATGGCGGCTTCGACCATGCATGTTGCTCGAACGGTCTGTAGAAGAGCCGAGCGGACTGTCGCTATGTTGTGTGAGGATGAATCTATACCTTCCTTTGTATTGCCATACCTGAACCGCTTGTCGGATCTGCTTTTTGTTATGGCCCGGTTTCAAAATCAACAGGAAGGCCGCGATGATATTAAGTGGAATCCTGAAAGATAGAGTGGTTATCATAATTTTGAATAATCGCTCTAATATATGGATTCTTTTGACAAGATCAGATTTTTTAGATATATAATGTGAGGAAAGAATCATTTTTTCCAAAGATGGAGAAAACCTAATGAAAACCGCAAAAGACGTAATTACTGATTTCCAGGAACTTGCGCTGGATCAACAAGAGGAAGTTATTAATTTTGTGATTTCTGTTCAAGAACAAGAGGAGTTTTCTGAGGAAGATACCGCCAAAATCCTTCAAGCGAAAGAAGATATCAAACTAGGTATTAATATGAGCCCAGACCTCGAAGGCCAAGCAGCCATAGACTATTTGACACAATTAGAAACCCAAGCCTAGATGAAAATTCGCTATCATAAAGATTTTAATAAGGCTTTTCTCAAACTTTCCCCAAAGATACGAGATAAAGTCAAAAAGACCTTAGAAAATTTCCAGAATAATCAGCATCATCCACTACTCGAGAATCATGCGCTTCATGGCAAGTTTCAGGGTTCTAGGTCAATATCCGCAGGTGGGGACTTGCGTTTAGTATTTGAGGTAGAAGGCAATTATGAACGAGTGATATTTATCCTAGTCGGATCCCATACCCAACTGTATTCATAATCATCAAGAATCATCAAACATATAGACTTAAAAGGTTATTCTTCTCCTATTACCAAATAAATAATCTCATTAAATCGTCAAAATCCCACATGATGGAATGGTTTGCATTAAATAATTAGTTTTGACTTATAGAAAGTCAAAATATTTATGTATCTAACTACAGACCTCCTGATCTGGTGGAATTTCATCCGATACCAGTTTGTAGATTAGTCGCAATTCCGTGCCGGGGTAGATGGTTTCTGTGGCGTTGAGATTCGCTGCTAAGTTGCGGGCGGCTTGATCCGATAGGTGGTTGGTCAAATGGTGCAACTGCACCGTTAAGGTTTTGTTTTCCTCATCCGGAATGAGATCCGCTTCCGTCGCAAATATTTCCCGGATCAATGAGCGGGCATCGTCGCTTCGGGCCAATTTTGTTCGCACAATCATCGCCATGGCCGTCTCCGCCCGATAGGCGATCATTTTAATCGCATCGAGAAATTGTTTGCGCGTCGGAGCGAGTTGCAAAAACCGTTCCGGCTCCGGCAGTTGATTAAGCGGCAAGTGCTTGTCAACCGTTTTACGTTCCTCCTTCATCCCGGCCAGTTCATGCTCCAACTGCTCGATATCTTCTTTGATTTCCCCCTTTTTTTGTTCAAAGGATAAGATATCTTTCTCCTCCACCTGGGATTCCGTCAGCGCCAAAGTTCCAAACTCCGCCTTCTTTCTTCCCAATCGTCCCGCTTGTTTTTTTATCCGGCCTTCCAAAGAACGATAGGCGGGATTGACCACTTTCACGGTATCATCCGGCTTGACGAGATCGTAGTCGATAAGCCGATCAATTCCATAGTGTTGCATCATATAACGGAAAAAGTTTTCCTGTGACCATCGCGAGAACATATGCGCCGCAATACGGGTGAAATCAGAGGTGTAATCCGTACTGATCACCGAGGTTTGGTGACCGCTTTCTGTGAGTTTCCGGATTTCCCTCACCCACAAAACCCGGCCCAGGAACACCCCTCGTTCAGCCAATTTCATGCGTGATGAATGGCCGCCGGGCATCTCCACATTGACCTCGGTGAATTCCGCTTCCGGCCAATCTTCTTTGGGATACTTGTTGTAGGTTTGGCAGGCGATGCGGAGCGTCCGCATCTCCGCGAAGAAGGTTGGGCTGTATCCCTCACGGTCAAAGATCATGACAAACCGATGGCAATAAGGATTCGCTTCGAGTTGTTGCGGGCTGGGCTGGTTGGGAACATCCTGCAGCAGTTGCGGCGCGATCTCGCGTTTCAACATATCCAGCAATCCCGCGGTGAACGGCGTGCTCACCACGAAGAACGGATCGCCCTGCTGATCGTTTACCCAATAGTCGGTCGTGCCCCGCATGCACAAGCGGTCGCGCGCCACGTACCGTTTGGGGAGCGGAGTTTGCGAGCCGTGATAGACGCGTACGTGTCCATCGATATACAGAACTCCCGCCGCCTCTGGATTGTTATCCATCCAATGCCGTGACAAGATGCGGCTCCATTGCGCGACCGATTCGGGCGCCGCCAGGATTTTGATCTTTTCCCGCAAGGTCCGCACTTCGGGGATTCGATCCAATCCCAGCCATTTGCCCCCTTCTCCCGCCGGAAAATAGCGCAACTGTTCGTTGGTCTTGATCCGGATCAAGGCCATGAAAGCTAACAGCAGGAAAATATGAATGCAGGAATAATAACCTTTGGGCAGGGAGAACAAGGCTTCTGTTTTGGTCAACAATCCATTGGCCGATAACGCCGGCAGCGCCCAAAGCACGCCGCCATTGCAGACGTCCAGCGAGGTCTCGAAACGGGTGGGCGCTTCGCTGAGTTGCCCCGTCGCCGCGCAGACCCGCTCCACGACCCGCGTACATCCCATCCCCATGGGAGCGGCATGATCCGCCGCGCTGCGCTGGCTTTTGTTGCTGCCGTTCAGGTCTTTTTTTTTACCGGTTCGGTCAAGCGGCCTGCGCAGATCGCCTTCGACAAGGTATTCGATTTTAGATTCATTTGCTTCGCTGCTTCGGAACGGCTCACGCCCTGCGATAAGAGGTCTTGGGTTTTTTGCAACACCTCCGGCGTCAGGACATGTTCGCTGCGTCGGCGCGGAGTTTTGAAGAATGCTTCCGGGCCTTCCTCGCGGTATTTCTTGACCCATCGCTTCATACTGATGGCGCTGATGCCAAAGGCTCTAACGATGTCAACTTGGCGGCAGACTCCACTGACCGCCAACTGGCTGGTGAACATGCGAAAACTTTTAAGGTCGGTTTCCCCATGACTGAAAACCGGTAATCCGGCATGAAAGTAGTACACCGATCCATCTTTTTTTTGATAGGAAATCAACTCGGATATGAATCCTTCGCCTGATGCGAATAGAGGTAATAAGGTCTGCGGCATTTTTTTAACTCCCTCATACTCTGCAGGATTGGCCTTCCCTCCAGTATCCTAACAAAATCCCGCGAGAACCGCAAACCACGGGTGAGCTCAGGAGGTCTGAACTATTAGAAAGCATTAGGCTTATAGATTAATAGAGAAAAAAGTGAAATTTTTATTGAATAAATGATATAAAAGTGATATCATAGTAGTATCATATTAATATTGGAGGATCAAAATGAATCAGGATAAGAATCAAGAAAAACATATCAATGGTAAGAGTGGGTGGATATTTCTTGTAATGAATATCCTTATGTATGCCATAGTAATTTATTGTTTTGTTAATGGATTAATCGGCATTAACAATGATAGACCGCCCTTAATTTGGATACCGGGCGCGGTGTTGCTTATCTGCTCGATTTTGATGACGGTTGGTTTTTATGTGATTCAACCAAATCAGGCGGCGGCGTTGTTGCTTTTTGGAGATTACAAAGGCACGGTTAAAGAAAACGGCTTTTTCTGGTGCAATCCGTTTATTTCCGTCAAAAAAATCTCTTTGCGCTCCAGGAATCTTAATGGAGAGAAATTAAAGGTCAACGATAAAAGCGGCAACCCTATAGAGATCGCCGCGGTAGTGGTTTGGAAAGTGCAGGACACCGCCCAGGCGTTATTCGAGGTGGATGATTATGAAGAATACGTCGATACGCAAAGCGAAGCAGCCATTCGCCATTTAGCGGGCTGCTATCCATATGACACCAACGAAAGCGAGCATGATGTATCTTTGCGGCAAAGCAGAGATGAAGTAAATGAAGAATTATCCAAACAATTGCAGGAAAGATTAGGCTGCGCCGGGGTAATTATTCAAGAAGCGCGGATCAGCCATCTGGCTTACGCCCCTGAAATTGCAGGCGCCATGCTTAGAAGGCAGCAGGCGCAGGCAGTCATCGCCGCCCGTAAGAAGATTGTGGAAGGCGCGGTGACTATGGTGGAAATGGCCTTGACCCAATTAAGCGAAAGAAATGTGGTTGAACTGGATGAAGAACGCAAGGCCGCTATGGTCAGCAATCTTCTGGTCGTGCTATGCAGTGAAGAAAATGCTCAACCGATAGTGAATGCAGGAACTTTATATAGTTAGAGCAGTTCTTGAAACGAGGTTCTTTTCTTGTTGCTTTTGTTTTCGGGAAAGCCGATCTTTAATGGCTTTCTCGAAACGTAAATATGAACGTTTTTGGGCGCATTAATCTAAAAAGTAAAATGGCTAAACGAAAGAGTTTTTTATTACGTCTCAATCCTGAGTTGTGGGAAGAAATCAATGCCTGGGCGCAGCATGATTTACGCAGCGTGAACGGGCAGATTGAGTTTATCCTGCGCGATGCAGTGCGTCTGCGTAAGAAAAAAATCCCTGATCAGATTGAGGAAGATGATAGGTCTTCTCAGTGAAGGAATATAAATATGCTGAGTCTTGCAGAAGAATTAGTGATGTTGGCTATAAATAAAGATACGGGAAAGTTCTATGGCGGTGCGATAAACACCTTGGGCGTGGGATTGGCGGGCGCTGTTTTATTGGAATTATCCTTCGAGGATAAACTACGGGTGGATAATGAATATCTATCGATTCGTGATTCAAAGACGGGCGATCCAATATTGAAGAGCATCCTGGATGAAATAGTCAAAGACCAAAAGCCGCGAAAGATATCCACATGGATTCAGCGGTTTACCAATAACCGTAAATTGATCCGCCAACCAGTGATCGAACGCCTGGTGCATTCCAAGTATCTCAAAGAAGAAAAAGGTCATGTTTTGTGGCTTTTTCCTACAACCTGGTATCCTGTCAGGAACAAACGGGCCAAGCGCGAAATGATGGATCGACTGCGTTCTGTGGTTTTACGACGGAGTGATCCTGATGCTCGAATGCTCTGTTTGCTGAGCCTGATCCAGGCTTGTAATTGGAGTGATTTTCTATTTGAAAAAGATCAACGTAAAAAGGCTAAAGAGAGAATAAAACTGCTGGTCGAGAAAGAAGCGATAGGAGATTGCGTCGCCAAAGCGACTCAGCAGGCGGTTCAAGCCCAGGTTATGGCGGTGATTATGATGTCGATGATGAGCACAACAATGATGATGTCGAGTAATTAATGTATTTATATAGTAACTGGTTGGCGTTATACAGATTATGAAGGCAGATAACCTTGACTCAGAAGCAACGCTAATTATTTACGTGTTCTCTTGAAAAATCCCGGTTCGTGTAAAATAATAAAAAATCATCACACTGTTTTGGAAAGGGATTTTCGTGGATCATTTAACTCTTAACCGGCGTTCGTTTTTGCTTTCGTCCGCTTCGGCGGCATTATTGAGTTCCTCGTCATTGATTAGCGCTGCGTCGGAATCTTCGACGTTGGATCAGCGGCAAATTATTTTGGTGGCTCCAGATCAACCGTTTCGTATTTTACAAATTACCGATATTCATTTTTTCGGGAAGAATAGGGATGTCGACGATCCCAAGACGATGAAGTTGATCGAAAATATGTTGCAAAAGTTTGAACCAGACTTGATCGCGGTAACTGGTGATTTTTGGAGCAATGATCAAGGTGGGCAGGGAGTGTCGTTCTGTGAGCAATGCGCAAAGCGAATCGATAGTTTTGGATTTCCCTGGTTGTTTGCGTGGGGCAACCACGATGAGGTATTAGACCGTCCCAAGGCCCATTCCATTTTAGAAAGTATGCCTAATACGCTTTACTCGCGCGGAGATGGAAACGGGAATTACCGGATTGAATTGCAGGATAAAAAGACCCAAAAACCTCTGTGGCAATTCTATATGCTGCATACGGAAAAAGTAGGCGTCTCGACGCGGGAGACGGACTGGTTGAAGAACGAATGCGCATCGTTGCCCAAAACCCCTGGATTTGTCTTTTGTCATATTCCCGTTCTTCAGTATGACGAGATATGGGAAAATGGGAAAGCGATAGGGATCAAGCATGAAAAAGTATGCAATGAAAAGGAGAATGGAAAAGCGCTTCCAAAGATTGCTGAGACCGGGCGTGTTTCGGCGATGTTTGTCGGACATGATCATGTGAACGATTATTCGGGCGAATCCTGTGGGGTGAATCTGGTATACGGTCGAGCGACCGGATTTGGCGGTTATGGAGCGGACAAGGTGGCCAAAGGAGGAACTTTGATCGAAATTCTTCCCGGACAGAAAAGTTATTCCTATCTTTCTGTTTTCCCGGATGGGACAACCTGGAAGCAACAACGGGAATCGTAATTAATTACTGTAGTATATATATCAAAAAAAGGCCGCCCGTGGGATATTTGGGCGGCCTTTTGTTAATTATTGGATTCAATAATTAATTGTTTTTGCCATATTCGCGGACAAAATCAATGCACTGAGCGACTTCACCGACATTCTTTTCCCAGTTGTGCTCATATTCAATGGAAATGTTGCCATCAAAGTTCTGGCGGCGCAGTTCGTCTAGAACTTCCTTAACCTGTCCAACGCCTTGACCAAAGGGTACATCATGTTCGCCCTCATGCTTCACTCCGAATTTGTCGAGGTCTTTGAGATGAGCGCTGATGATTCTACCTTCAAGAATCTTCAATGCTTCCAGTGGTTTAATTTTGGAGCGCATCCAGTGCCCGGTATCCGCGCAGGCGCCGATGCGTAAGTCACGGCCTTTGACGCATTTAAGTACATAATTCGGATCCCAATATTTACTGGGTTGTGGATGGTTGTGGATAGCGATCTTGATATCGTATTCTTTAACCAGTTTTTCGATTACGTCAAATGATGCTTCATCCGCCGGTTCGGTCGTGATGCAGGGGATGCCCATGATTTTAGCGAAATCGAAAACCTTGCGGTTGGCTGCTTCATCTGTACTTAATCCCGTTACGCCATAGTTTACGAGGCGGATGCCGGTTTGTTCCAGTTTGATTTTGGCTTTAGCCCATACATCAGGCGTGGCGTCATGGCTGAATGGCCGGGGATCATCCTGGCTCAGTTTCTGACCGGGATAGGCTTCAATGACGCTGGCGCCGGCTTGTTTGGCCATATCAATGGCTTCTAAAAAACTGAATCTGTTAAAACTGTAAACCTGCGGTCCGATAAGAAAGCCGCCGATATACAATTCATTGGGGAAATCTTTAGCCAATGGAGCCTCCGGGCATACTAGTATCGATGTTGATGCAATAATCATTACCAATAAGATTCTGAATAAAACTGTCTTCATATTTACTCTCCTCATGTTTTAGAATATTTATCTAATCAGTATATATAAATCCTGATTAATAGATTGATGGAAAACGGCTGCAAAAACAATCCCTATGACAAATTGATTATCTCAGGTGGCTGTTGAGCAGCAAAAATTCCTAACGGAAATCATCTCCCAATCCTTTATCATCTTTGCGGTTGGGTCCTTTGCTGCGGATATCTACGTAAGTACGCCCTTTTTCAGTGTAAATATCATATAAGAAAGGTTCACCCCATGAATCACGCCGCGGCAGAGCCAACGAAACGTATGGACCCTTCCATCCGGCTTTATCATTACTTTGAAATAATGCGTCCAAACCCTGATCAAAAGTTGGATAAGCGCCAGTGTCGATTCGGTATTGTTGCAGCGCTTTTTTGTAGACGTTGAGAATCTCACCCAAACTGCGGGTTTCGGGCGGCAGCATTAAACTTTGATCAATATTCAATTTGTAAGGATGCAACGCTGGCAGCGCCCGGAATGAAGGGAAGGTCATTAATGGCGGAATAACCTGTTCGATGGCAATATCCAATTTTTCAGGCTGCCAATCCTTCCAAGTTTTTATTGTCTCTTCCAGATCGGAAATGTTGGATGCCGCTTCTACAGGGAGTTTATTTGACGCCGGATCAACTTTCAGAATCTGCCCGACATCAACCATAGATGGTTCTTCGGATAATCTGTTTCTGGAAAAGCGGAGACTGTCTTTCCCTCTTAGGTATGTAATATCTATTGCGCCGGGTTTATCTGTAGTATTGGTAAAGAATACAGCTTCCTGGATTATGCAGCGAACTGAATTGGTGCGGAGGATGACATTTTCGGTTGATTTAATATCAAACCAGCAGCGCCCTTTTTCCAGTCGCAGCGCTATTGTGTATTTTAGCATTGAAGAGTTTTTGGTCATCTCATCAAAGCGAATTTCTGCTCCCGCTTCCAGCCCAATGTCTCCCACATCTTTTAAGTTCATTGTCATACGGGTATTAGGAGAAAGCGAAAGGATATAACCAAGCGGCAATGTATCACCAATGGCCACTAGTATGCGCTGTCCATCATTCATGGCCTTTTCGTTTTGGTAGATATAAGCCCAACCGCGCAGGTCTGTGATAGTTATGGGGATTTTCTGCTCTTTTTCTGGTTCTGGAACTATCTTCTGGTCAAAATCTAGTTGTTTTTGAACTGAAGGAACCAATATGCCTTCCGCAGTCAAACGTTTTATCAATTGTTGCATTTCAAGGCTGGTGGATTGAGGCGGCGGAGTGGAGTCGATCCGATCCACTGCATCCCGGTTAATCCAAATAATCGATTGGGCGATGCGGATTTCGATATAGCGTTCACCTGTGGCAGGCGACTGGGTCTCCCGGATCACCTGACAGCGCAAAGTGGCGCCGTCTTTAAGCGTGACTATATCAGCATAAAGCGTAAGCGTGGACAAAGAAATGATTAGCAGAATACAACATTTAAGCAGGAGGGCATAACTTCGCCTGAATGGATTGAGTTGGGAAAAAGAATCTATCATCCTGATTACTCCGTTTTGGCTTGGCAGATGCGTTTATTGATCAAACTGGCCGCGAATCCGGCTCCAAAACCATTATCTATATTAACTACCGTAACGCCTGCGCTGCAACTGTTCAGCATTGATAGAAGAGCAGCAATGCCGCCGAAACTGGCGCCATATCCCACACTGGTGGGCGTGGCGATAACAGGCGCCTCGGCTAAACCTCCAATAACGCTGGCTAAAGCGCCTTCCATACCTGCAACCACCACAATAGCATTGGCCTGGTGGATAATATCCAGGCGACCCAATAAACGATGGATGCCTGCTACGCCGACATCGGTTAACCGGGTCACGTTCGATCCGGTGAACTGAGCAGTGACAGCGGCTTCTTCAGCAACCGGCAGATCAGAAGTCCCGGCGCAGGCGATTAAAACATTTCCAACTGGAGTAGGCGCATGATCACCTCCGATGGTGATTACGCGGGATCGTTCATAAAATTCACCATCAGGGAAAATATCTTTTAATGCTTCAAAGGTTTCCTGCGTTGCTCTGGTTGCCAGTACAGGCTGATTCTTGTTTTGTAGACAATGAATAATTTCAGTAATCTCTTCAAGCGTCTTGTTTTGACAGAATATTACTTCAGGTACTCCCTGCCGCAATGAGCGGTGGTGATCAATTGTGGCGAATCCTAAACTTTCATAGGGCAGGTGTTTGAGAGCAGTCATAGCGTCTTCAATGGAGATGCTATTTCCACGAACCTGCTCAAGCAATAATTTGATCTGATCTGAATACATACGATGAATCCGTTGTTAAATTTCCGCTATAGCGGTTTCTGAAATTATGTAATTTAGAAAATAAAGACATCCTCATATCAATTACTATAATGGTAACGCAAAACGGATGAATTATCCAATCTGGAACTGCATAAAAATGGATGAATGAGAAAAACTAAGAGAGGGCGCCAATTAACTGATAGTTTATTAACCTGATGGCATTTATGTTAAATGGATTTATTTGCTGGATTTACAACATAAAAGTTGGTGAAATGCCGGGTGATCCCAAGCATTTCACCAACTAGTTTACTGTGTGTTTATTGATCAATCTGGCCTAAAAGAACGCTTGCTTCGGTGAAAGACGGCGACCGCTTAATTATATCTTTCAGTAGCGTTTTGGCTTTTCTGAAATTTTTGTCGTCAATGTAGATACGCGCTTCAGAAAGTTGACGGGTTATATCCGCTTCATCTTTTTCGGCTTTTTGAATTAGCTGGTTGCATTGTTTTGCTTCGTTTGAATCAGCAGAGAGAAAAGCCAAGGTGGTCTGAGCGGTTTTAATAGCGTTATCGAATTCTCCTTGGCCAAGATAGTTCATGGCCTGGTTTATTTTCCGGTTGGCTAATTCTGTACGAATTTGAGTACGCATTGATGGTCGGTTTGCTGCAATCTGTCGATAGACTTCCTCTTCTACTGGATTAGAAAGAATTGTTTGAAGATTTTTTTGGATATAAAGAGAAGGAGCGTGATCTTTTCTCCGTTCCAGAGCATTTTGAACCAGAGATGAAGATTCGGTGAATTTATTGTCTTCAAATTTCTGAATCGCTTCTACGACTAAATTATCGGCATATTCCAAGTCGGTCAATTCACGATCTTTCTCGGCAATTTGGTCGAGCAGTTTTTGTATCTCTATACGCAGGTTTTCGATCTCTTTACCAGCGTTGGATTGCGTTTGGGTCAGAGCATCCTGATGACTGGCTTTATTCGCATCGATTTGTTGCTGCGCTGCTGCTAATTGTTGTGATAGCAGACTGATTTGATTCTTGTTTTCCAGTAGTTTGGCATTTTGCGCATTTATAACAGTATCTTTTTTTTCAATATCCTTGCTTTTGACCACGAGAGAGTGTCTTAATGGATTGATTTGAGTTATCGATTTGCGCAGATTGGCAATCTGACTTTCTAATTCCTGGATTTTTTGCTGTCGAGATTGAATTTCCTGATTACGTTGATCAATGCTGGTTTTATAGCGTGCTTCAGTTTGTTCAATGGTTATTTGACGTTGTTCCGCCAGCGTTTTCCATTGTGAAACTTGGGCTAGAAGCCCTTGTAGACCTTCTTTGGGGAAATTCTCACTAAGGGTGATAAATTTTTGACGCCAGTCATTGGTCTCATTGTTTTTTGTTTCCAGGATTGACGTAAGTTGAGTGATTTCTCTATTCTTGAAATAGAGCTGTCCAGCTAAGAATCCGGTGGAAAAGAGGAATATAACAGCCGCAACGCCTGCGCCTATGGCGCCGAGCAGGAAAGGGCGCTTGCGTTGCTCGTATTCTTCCTCCTCGTGCATTTGATGGGCTTTCTCGATGTTGTGGTAAGCTTTTTCAATATCGGGATTTATAGACAGGCAGCGTTCCCATGCCATGATGGCGCCATCATAGTTCTCTTTTTGAGCATTCAGAGTTCCCAGAAGGAGATGATAGTTCGGATCATGTGATGTTATGGCTAACGCCGCTTCTATCTGGCCGATAGCTTCATCCAATCTATTACTCTGCGCTAAGGCAAGCGCCTCGTTGTAATGCTGTTTAGCTGTATCGAGAACGTTTTTGATTGTATTGAGGTCTTCATTGCACTCCTGGCAAACTAACGCTTGTCCGGAGTTTATGGTTCCACATGCAGGACACTGGAGGGTATCCATTCGATTATTCCTTTCTCCATACCTGAAAACTTTAGAAGCGAATCTTCAAAAATAAATCAGGATTCGAATCACGATATATTTAAAAAATCAGGTTTATTTATTTTTTAGAGACGCGTATCAGAACGTCATTATACAAACTACTCTCTAAAATGGTAACGATTGACAAGAATAGCGCGTCACGAAAAAAATCTATTAATCTCAATCAACGAAATGAGACGGCTGATTAGCCGTCTCATGATAATGCAGTAAAGGACTAAGGGGTAGTACGACGAGAAGATCAATAGTCGTCTGAATCGTATTTAGCCAGCATTTCAGAGAGTTGACCGAATTTCTCTTGTACAGACTCTTCATTGGATTCATTACGCGCATTTTCCAATTCTCTTATAATCTGCATGGCCTCTTCTGCCAGAGGATCTTCCTGGTCGGTGAAGAGTCGTCTGGCGCGAAACACGAGGCTGTCCACTTCGTTGGCCATCTCATCTTCTTTACGTTTATCAACCATAACATTAACGCGTTCATGGGCTTTTATACGTAGATCGCCAACTTGCTCTTCAGTCAACCGGTTATCGGTAGAAAGAACGGTAATGCTGATTTCTCTGTTAGTGGTTAAATCTTTGGCGGTTGCTTCAAGAATACGGTCTTGATTCAGACGGAAGGTGACTTCAATCCTAGGCACGCCGCGCGGCGCCGGTGGAATATCGTCGATGCGCAGCATATCCAGAAATGTGTTTTGAGAAGCGATCATCTCTTCACCTTCGTAAATCGGGAAGCTGATGGCGGACTGGAAATCACGGGTAGTGGTGAACATATCACGCGCTTCAGTCGGATAAGTGGAGTTTCTCTCAATTAGAACCCCATAACGGTCGTCAGATAACCCTACGCCAAGTGAGAAAGGCGTCAAGTGGACGATAACCGGACCGTCTTTGCTGATCTGGTCAGCAGAGGTCATTTCCAATTCATCATCCAGCGGCGCCAGGATAGAGGCTTGAACCGCAGCGCCCAAGGCGACGCATTCATCAGGATTGACGTCTTTTCGAGGCTCTTTGGAAACGATTTTGGCGACTAACTGTTGAACCGCCGGGATGCGCGTGCTGCCACCAACCAGAAGTACATTAGAAATATCTTCAGGAGTTAATCCAGCGTCTTTAATGGCTTGCCGAGTTGGTTCGATAGTCATTTCCAAGAGATCGTGTACTAAACTCTCGAAATTTGCGCGGGTGAGTTCTTCATCTAAAGTCAAAGGACCACTGGAGGTCATTGCAATCGCATCAATAATAATTTGCGTATTGGTTACTCCAGAAAGTTCAATTTTAGCTTCTTGAGCCGCTTCTCTGAGCCGGAAGAGCGCTTTGGTGTCATTGGATAGATCAATGCCTTCTTTTTCCTTGAATCGCTTAATCAGATATTCAACGATCCTCTGGTCGAAATCGTCACCGCCCAAGTGGTTGTTACCCTTGATGGAAAGAACCTGAAATACGCTTTCCACCATCTCGATGATGGAAACGTCGAAGGTTCCACCGCCAAGGTCATAGACCATAAGGACTTGATCTTGTTCTTTTTCAAGACCATAAGAAATTGCAGCAGCCGTAGGTTCGTCGATGATGCGGCGAACATGGAATCCGGCAATCTGACCAGCGTCACGAGTCGCCTGGCGTTGAGCATCGGTAAAATAAGCAGGAACCGTAATGACGGCTTGAGTGCATTCTTCGCCTAAATAATTTTCGGCGTCGACTTTCATCTTTTGCAAGATAGCGGCGGAGATTTCTTGAGGAGTGTGTTTTTGACCGTCTACTTCTACTCTAAACGCTGTGCCCATGTGTCTTTTAATGGAAAAGACGGATCTTTCCGGATTTAGACCAGCAGCGCGACGGGCTTTTTTCCCGACTAAAAGAGATCCATTATCCTGAAAATAGACGATGGAGGGTGTTATGCGGTCTCCTACATCATTGGGGATAATGCTTGGTGAATCCCCTTGCATAATCGCAACAACTGAATTGGTTGTTCCAAGATCAATGCCCAAAATACGTGCCATGAAATACCTGCTCCCCCGATGCTTTTTTATATACATCGGATATCATATATTATCTTAAAATTAAATTTTTGTCGCTGGTTTTCTCCAGCTGCATTAATATCTTTAATCAATACTAAGAAATACTATTGAATAATATACTATAAATTCACCGGATTATTTTCCCGGTATGATTTTTTTGGCGACAATAACCTTTGCGTCTCTTAAAACTCTCCTGCCAAACTTATAACCTTTAACCATCTCTTCGATAATAGTGTTATCTGAAACATTTGGATCTTCACGCGTATCGATCACTTCGTGTATCGAGAAATCCACCGGCAATCCTTTTGATTCTATCGCAACAAGACCTTCTTTTTCTAGAGTAGATAAGAGTCTTCTATATAAAGTCTCAAGAGTTTTCAACCAATTTGAAAGAGTATCATCACCCTCAAGATTAGCTCGATCCGCATAGCGGAATATATTATCAAAACCGTCTAAAATTGGCAGAATTCTACGGAAAAAATCTTCTTTCGGTCTGTCAATATTTATTGGAGCGGGAAGTCTGCCAACTGAATTATTATTCTCTTTAGGTTGATTATATAGTAAAGCAAGAGCATCACCCTTTTGGTTTCCCATTGTCTCAAGGGGAAGGTTTTCTATGGGAAAGGCCTCTTTGGGATCAATTGATCCTTGGAACCACCCCATTATCGAAGCCCTCCAAGCCGTTTAGCTTCTCTAAGACCCTGACGAGCAACTTTGTTTCTTGGCTCTATATCAATTACTTTCTGGTATTCTAGCAACGAAGATGTGAAATTTCTCATCTGGAAATATGTATCAGCCAAAAGAAGTCTAATTTCAAGGTTATTTGGTTCATGCTTAAGTGCTATTTTAAATTGAACCAGAGCTTGATTGAAGATGCGCTGTTCTTTGAGTCTTTTGCCAAACACCGAATAGCCGCGCACGAGATGATCAACTATTGACCGTTTCCCCGGCGCTTTCTTCATGGCGCTATTCCACATGTGGAACGCTTTGTTATGAGCATTGGTGTTGAGATAAGCCCAGCCAAGTTGGCAAAGAATATCTACATCATCTTCGTTTTCGTTCAGGGCGCGTTCGAAGGCGTCAACTGCTTGTTTCCAGTTGCCCTTTTGGATGCAGGCGTATCCCAGTTCTTTGGAAGATCCTGAATTGCCGACTGAGACATTTTGTCCGCTTTCCATGAATTTTCCTCCGGTATATTTATGAATTGCAATAACGAAATGTTTGAGGTAATCGTTTTCCGGGTCTACTTTAAGTTCTTTATTGTAGAATTCAAGAACTTTACTCCAGGATTCGGCTGATTCTTCTTTTTTACCTTGTTTCTCCTGAGCAAGCGCAAGGTTTTGATATAATGCGCCGTGCTGCACCCCTTTTTCGATAATCTCGGTAAAACATTTTTCGGCGGCTTCATATTGTTCTTCATTAGCCGCTTTGCATCCTTCCGCCCAACGGGCGAAATAAATGTTTTGAAGAGATGACTGATCATCGGCGTCAAGAGCAATGGCTTGCTCCCAGGATTGAACGGCTTCTTCCATCTGATCGTGAGAGCTGTGATAAAGCCCGATTCCGCGCAAAAGATGGGTGGCCTGTTCACGGTCCTGCCCGGTTAGGCTTTCAAGCGATCGGTCTCCGCAGAGCGTTTTTAATTCTTGATTTAACTTGAAAAGGGATAAAATCTGTTTTGGGAAGTCAGGGAAATCCGGGCAATGGAAAGCTGGCGGCGTTACCATTAGTTCCACATCGGTTGCCGCACGAGTATTTGCATCTTTTAATATATCATAAGCCGTACGAATTTCTATAAACTCATCAGGGAAATATTCAGGATTGAATTGTTTCACTAGTTGGAAGTATTTTGCTTTAATTTCTTCCACATCTGACCAGCGTGAAATCTTAAGTATTTGATATGGTGAACGAGTCAGTGTTGTGCTTTCAGTAGCCACAGTCGTTTACTCTCATTTCTTTTGGTCTGTTAACGCCAGGAATTTGGCGCTAAGAAATATGTACGGTATGAGCGATTGTAATTATTGCAGCGCGGAAATGCAACGGTTATAGCGCATTCAATCGTTCATGAATTGATATTTTTTTTATGAAATTATGCTTTAAGACATTTAATTATAATGGCTTATATACGATTATCACATTAGTTTGGTCTATATGATATAATGATAAATGAAAGAGATGTTACTCTTATGGTTGTAGTTGCAAATGATTGTTTTTCCAAAATGCTGCTAACTCATCCGTTGCTGCTCCTTTCTTCACGAAGTGGACGCAATAATTCTTTGATGCCGCTTGTCTGGTATTCACCCATGAGTTTGGATCCACCTTTGATTGGAATTTCACTTAAACCGAGCAATATAAGTTATCATTTTATACGTAAGAGCGGCGATTTCCTGTTAGGCGTCCCTGGTGGTTCAATGGTCAAGGCTGTCCATTTTTGTGGAGTTCATTCGGGTCGTGATGTTGATAAAATCAGCCATTTGAATTTAACTACGACCCGAGCTAAATCTGTCAGTCCCTTGCTGATAAGCAATTGTATGGCCAGTATTGAATGCCGCGTCAGGCATATTTCTCCGGTGGGTGACAGACCTTTTATTACTGGGGAAGTGCTTAGCGTTACTGCCGAGCAATGTTATTATGATAATAATTGGACTGGTGAAGCTTGCTTGATTTATTACCTGGGAGGAAGCCGCTACCGGGTAGGCAGCGATATCGTAGACATGAGTTCAGTTAGGCCGGGGTATATTCCGCCTGATTCGATAGGGTAAAATGATGGTGCAAAGATGAATCAAAAAACACGAATGATATATGAACAGCGAGAAGCGAACCAACTTGCTCCTTATGCTGTCTGTTCGGCGAATTCGTTGGGGAGACGTTATCCAGAAAAGGAGCATGATTACCGCACCTGCTTTCAACGGGACCGCGACCGCATTGTCCACGCTGAGGCGTTTCGCCGTTTAGAGTATAAAACGCAGGTGTTTGTGACTGGCTCTGGCGACTATTATCGGACTCGTTTGACTCATACGCTTGAAGTTTCTCAAATCGCCCGCACCTTGGCTCGAGTCTTATGTATTAACGAAGATTTAACCGAGGCGTTGGCTTTGGCGCATGACCTGGGTCATCCTCCATTCGGGCATACCGGAGAGCGCGTTTTGAATAAGTTGCTCGGTGACGACCTATGTTTCGAGCATAATGCTCAGGCTTTGCGAATTTTAGATTGCCTGGAGTCGCGTTATCCTGATTTCCCCGGTTTGAACCTAACTGCTGAATTGCGTCGTGGGGTATTGAAAAACAAAAAGCCATATAAAGGCACTATCAATAGTCTGGCGAATAATCTCTCCATTGAAGCGCAAGTGGTTGATATTGCTGATGAAATAACTTATACCAGTCATGATCTGGATGATGGGATATCGGCTGGATTTCTTGATCCCGAGGATATTCTGCAGGTAACGCTTTGGCGGGAGTCGCATGAAATTGTTCAAGGGCGTAATGCCGGTCTGGATAAAAAATGCACCTGGTTTCAAGTAATTATTGCCGTTATCAATACTCAGGTGACGGATGTTTTAAATGAAACCCGTAAACGCTTGGATAATAACGATGGCCAGTGTTTAGATAATATGGTTGATTATAGTGATGTGATGTCAGTTAAGCTTCATGAAGCCAAGGATTTTCTGTTCGCCCAATTGTATCGGCATCCCAAGGTTATGCGGGCCAGCAGTCATTGTCATACTGTGCTTTCCCGATTGTTAGAATATTACCACCAGAATGTTGATCAGTTGCCTTTATCATTCCAAAAGCGGATTGAAACTGATGGATTGTCTAGATCTGTCGCTGATTATATATCGGGAATGACGGATCGCTTCGCCCAAAAGGATTATCAGAGATTATTCGGTTTTTGAGGGGAATGAATGATTCGTCGAATTGTACTGTTAATATCTGTTATATTTATACTTACGTGGCTGGTAATTCATCGTTATGAACAGTTGCGCATTGAAGCCGATAATACACGTTTTTTCAATAATGCAAAATTCACTCTTACAATGGCGGTTAGAGATAGTTTTGATTCAGAATCAAGACCAGTGATCAATTCTTTTAAGCATCAAGAGGGTAATTTGATGCCGTTCTTATCCAAAGAATATCCGAATACGCCCCCCAAGGCGCTTATTGATCCTTTTTTGGCGAAAGATCAAACTCACCGTTTTTTGCAATTGCGTTATGGATTTGTGAGCCACTGTGAATGGACGCCGCCTGCTGAAAAGACAGATGTTAAGCCGATTTGGTTTGTTTGGAGCAATGGCGCCGCCAGAGAAATCACCGAAATAACCGAAACGGTTGATGCCGATAATATTCGCTCGTTCCACTTTTTATCCGCGCCGTATGATCCAACCAATGGTCATGGGAGTGTTGGGTACTTATACACAGATTCGATGGGGAATAATATCGGAAAAATTAAATGATTATGAAAACCTCTCAAATTTTAAGATAATGATTAAATTAATTTGCTTTTGGCTTCTTCTACCGAGTCATAATATTCAAATAGGTTATCCAGCCGCGATATCTCAAAAAGGTGCATTATTTTTTGATGGATTTTTCCGGCAAGGACGAATTTTCCTTTAGTGGATTCGGCTAATTGCATTCCTTCAACAATCGTAGCTAGCCCGGAACTATCCATATACTCAATTTTTTCCATATTGATGATAACAATGCGCTTTTTTTTCTTAAAAGATTTTTGGATAGATTCACGTAACATTGGAGAGTGTCTTGAATTAACCGCACCCTCTACCTCAATAATCACTATGCCTTTTTCGTTTTCATTGGCGGAAAAAATGAACGGAGCTTTTGCTAAGTTATTATAAGACAATTTAGAGCCTTCCCGAAATATCCATTAATTCGATAAAAAAATAGTATGAAAACCAGTCTATATTATTGAATTATAGCATTCATTGAATCAAAGCAAATCGTTGTAATGCAAATTTTCACTATCAGAAATATTGCCTGTTAAGCCAGAATAATACTGGCTCATTGTTAAAATCTTGTTCTCTTCAAGGATTTTTCGCATCTTTAGGACGGTGGATTTGATGCCAATCCAATGAATCAGGTGAAGCAGCGCCGGTAATTTAATTTTGGGTTGATCGGGGACGAATTCCCATGGGTGGATATGAATAACTGGTGGGAATCCCTCGGCTTGATATCTGCTACGCGCCCACTTGAGATACCATTGTGGTAATATCCTTAAAGTTCCTCCACCGCCGACCGGCATCCTCATCCCCCCGAATTTAACTGCTCCAGGCGGCATTTCCACAATTCCATGAATGGTAGAAGGGTGGCGGTTCGCCATGCTATCCCCATATAAGTATGTGGATCGAGGATTAATGGAAGAGTCGTATACGATGCCGTTTTTGCGCAAAATTTCAAATTGCCATGGTTGGCTGGCATCGAGAGAAAAAGCGGGCGCCCGGTGACCATGGACTGGTTGGTTGGGGGCCAGCTGGCGGAGAATTTCCAGACTTTTGCATAAACTTTGATCAAATTGCTCAGCGTTTAATTCTGAAACAAAAGTGTGATCGTAGGTATGGCTGGCGATTTCATGCCCTTTTTCGACGGTCCATTGCACCAATTCAGGATAACGCTCAGCCAGCCAGCCGACAAAAAAGAAGGTGGCTTTGGCCTGGTATTCATCCAGTAGAGCGAGGACGCGTTCCATACCTTTGTGAATGGCTGGTTCAAAAGAGTTCCATGATTCAAATGCTATGCATTCCGGACTCATGAAGTAATCTTCGACGTCGACGGTTAAAACAACGTGGTCACTCCATTGGCTTGAGTTTTTGAAAGTTCCTTCGGTTTGCATGGTATTCATAGTATAATTTTATATATCTGGTTTTGATCTGTTTTTGAAAATATTTTTTGGTAAAACATGCGATCTTTAAATAATATTGACGAAGAAACAATTGTTGGCAAGGCTTACGACGTTCGCCTTATGAAACGTCTGTTGTCGTATATATACCCATACCGCAAGCACTTGGTTTATTCTTTTCTGGCATTGACTGTTTTTACATCAATCGAGCTCTTCGCTTCGGTATATTTATATAAGGTGGTGGTCGATCATTATATACAGAATGGTATAGAAGACGGATTGCGTTTTCTGGCTTTAATATATGGACTCTTATTAGCGGTCGGTCTCTTTTTCCAATATATCGAATTCTATTTAGTCAACGTTATGAGCCAGAAAAGCATGTTTGACTTACGGCTCGAACTTTTTCAGCATTTAGAAAAAATGTCGCTATCCTTCTTTAACCGCCGTCCGGTTGGCAGCCTCTTGACCCGCATTACCAGCGATATCGAAGCGCTGGATTCCATGTTCGCCAATTGCATCGTTTTTACTTTTAATGATATTTTAATGATTGTGGGTTTGCTGGCTATTATGCTTTATCTCAGCCCGCTATTAACTCTGGTTCTTGTATCCGTTCTTCCTTTGATTGCATTAGCCAGTTTTATTTTTCATAAACGGATCAGGTCATCCTATCGAGAAGTCAGGCGTCTGCTTTCCAGTATGAATACTTTCTTGCAGGAAAATATCACTGGGATGGAAACGGTTCAGGTTTTTTGTAAGCAAGTGAAAAATTCCGCTCGATTCTCAGGCGTCACAAGTGAATTCTATGATGCGAACATGCGCAGCGTTATAAACTTTGCTTTTTTCCTTCCCACAGTTGAATTATTGGGTTCCGTGGCTATTGCGCTTTTATTATGGTTTGGCGGCGGCGCGATGATAGACGGTTCTTCGGTTGTGACCTTTGGAACGCTGGTGGCATTTCTGCAGGCTTCACAGAAATTTCTGCAACCGATCCGTGATTTGGCTGATAAATTTAATATTATGCAGACTGCGATGGTTGCTGCTGAGCGCGTCTTTAAACTGTTGGATACTGATGAAACTCTTCCCTGCGTTAAAAATCCAATCCAGAAACAGTTTGATGGAACCATTGAATTTCGGAATGTATGGTTCGCCTATAATGATGAAGATTGGGTATTACGTGATGTATCATTTACCATTGAACCGGGAATGCGTATGGCGCTGGTCGGCGCCACCGGTTCAGGAAAATCAACCATTATTAATTTGTTGTTCCGTTTTTATGATATTCAAAAAGGTGAAATCCTGATTGACGGCGTTAATATAAATCAGTATGACCCGACCACCCTACGTTCTCAAATGGGGCTTGTATTACAGGACGTGTTTCTTTTTTCGGGCAACATCGCTGACAATATCGGCATGGGACGTGAAGATATTTCACAATCGGATATTGTCGATGCAGCCAAAATGGTTCAGATCGATCGTTTCGTAGAGAAACTGCCGGGAGGATACCAGGGCATAGTCAAAGAACGCGGCTCCATGTTCTCGGTAGGTCAACGTCAATTGCTCTCCTTCGCCCGCGCTTTGGCGGCTGATCCCAGGATATTAATGCTGGATGAAGCTACCTCCAGCGTCGATACCGAAACCGAACATCTGATTCAAAAAGCTATGGAAAAATTGATGAAAGGACGCACTTGCCTTGTGGTAGCCCATCGATTATCCACCATCCAGCAGTCCGATGAGATCATGGTTTTGCACAAGGGGAAAATTGCTGAGCGGGGCAGCCATGATCAATTGCTTAAAATTGACGGACTATATAACCGTCTTTATCAATTGCAGTATAAGGATCAATCCGCTGTAGCAAGACAGGAGGCGGCGACCTGATTTATCATGGATCAATATCTCAAAGATAAAGTTATTTTGGTGACAGGCGGCAGCAGGGGAATCGGCAACGCCATTGCGGTGAAAGCGGCGAGGGCTGGCGCCAAAGTGGCTATCTGCGCCCGTCGTCAAGATAGCCTGGATAAAGCCGTCGATCAATTACGACTGATATCTCCCGATATTCTTGGCATTCAAACTGATGCATCCCAATCAAAAGATGTGGACGCATGCATCAAGCAGATAAATGACGCCTGGGGGGCGGTTGATATCCTGATAAATAACGCGGGGATTTACCGTTACGCCGGGCTATTGGAGAATTCCACCGAAGATTGGGACGCGCAATTCGCAGTTAATCTTAAGGGGCCTTTTCTGATGACCCGTGCTGTGGTTCCAGGTATGAAGGCGCAAAAAAGTGGAACCATCATATTTATATCTTCGATGGTGGCGGTTATGTCTATCCCTCAGCATTCATGTTATTCCGCCACAAAACGGGGGCTTGATGGATTCGCCGGATGCATAGGCCAGGAATTATGCGAGTATGGCATCAAAGTTCATACTCTGCGTCCGGGCATGACGGATACCTCTATCTTTGACGAAATCGGCAAACCGGATATGGATATCGATTGGATTGAACCCGAAGAGATTGCTGATGCGGTGGACTTTTTACTGCGACTGCCGGAACACGCTCAGGTTCCTGAATTGAACTACACCTCAACCGCTCACCGGAAAGAATATTGAGGCGCCAATGACTATAACCAAGAAATTTCAAAATGAAATAGCCATGATCAGCGGAGGCAGTCTGGGAATCGGTTTAGCCACGGCGCGGCGATTGGGAGCGTCCGGCGCCAGGATCAGCATCTGCGGCCGCCGGGAGGATGCGTTACGCGAAGCCAATGATTCACTCGAAGCATCGGGTATTGAGGTAATTGCGGTTCAAGCGGATGTCTCATTGGAAGACGATGTCGAACGATGGTTCTTTGAAACAGAGCAGCGTTTCGGATCGGCGACCATTCTGGTTAATAATGCAGGCATTTCCGGCGCCGGGACTTTAGAGGAAATCAATGAAGCGCAATGGGATAAAACTATCAGCGTCAATTGCCGTGGACCATTTTTATGCACCAAACGGGCTGCTGCTGAGATGATTAAAGCCAAACAAGGCCGCATTATATTTATATCATCCATATCCTCGCAGTATTACCGCAAAGATCATTCTCTCTATTTCGCGTCCAAGTGGGCGGTGAACGGCTTCGCCCATTGCGTGGCCAAGGATTTGCAGGAGCATGGAGTACACGTCCACATTATCTGCCCCGGCATGACCGAGACGCGGTTCTTCGACGCCTATGAAACAGGGCGTCCCCATCCCCCGGAAAAACATTACGTCGAACCGGAAATGATCGCAGAAATGGTAGAACAATTTTGTGCGCTTCCACCGGGATTTGATACCAACGAGCATACCATTGTCCCTTCGTGGCAATTGAATAATTTAGGCCTTAGAAGATAGGAGTTTTATAATGAATCAAGAACAAAGCGTGGCAATTATCGGCGCATCAAGCGACCGTGAGAAATTCGGCAATATCGCGGTTCGCGCTTATCAGGATCAGGGATACACAGTCTATCCGGTCAATCCACGGGCGGAGACTATCGAAGGCTTGAAATGTTATAAATCAATCCTGGATATCCCCGGTGAGGTAAATATAGCCAGCCTTTATCTACCGCCCAAGTACACTCTGATGGTTCTGGACGACCTGGCTGCAAAGGAAGTTGAAACCATTTTTTTGAATCCCGGTACGGAAGACGACCAGGTTGTGCAGCGCGCCAATGAACTGGGATTGAATATTATCCAGGCATGCAGCATCATCGCCGCAGGAAAGACTCCGGCCCAATATAAATAGATTGGTATATATTATATGGCTGATCAGCATATACTTACTGAAATATCCCAGGTACACGCCATACGGATTGCGTTTTTCTGACATGCATCTATAATTCACGTTCTGTGAATGTAAAAAAATCGGGCTTCGCCCTTTGGAGGACATGATGTACGCAATCGTTAAAACTGGTGGAAAGCAATATAACGTTTCTCCTGGAGATATCATTGAAATTGAAAAGCTATCCGCCGCTGAGGGTGACGAGGTTGCTCTTAATGACGTTTTGTTGGTAAAAGATGATGACCGCCTGCGCGTTGGAACGCCTTTTGTCGAGAATACATCCATAAAAGCCACAGTTATGGCTCATGGACGCGGCAAGAAAATTATCGTCTTTAAGTTCAAAAAACGCAAACAATATCGTCGCACCCAAGGTCATCGCCAGGATTACACCCGCATCCGTATTCAGGAAATAGTTTCCGAATAATCCTGCCATAACCCAAATTTACGAACCACCACGGGACGCTGAACAAGCGTCCCTTTTTCTGTTTTGCTGAATTTTTGAAATATCTAATCCAGCTGACCGCGCTTTTTATGTTTTATTATACTATTGTTGCCAGAAAATTATTATTCATCTGTTAGTACGTTTATTCCAATATCTTTTAAATACTTAAAAGTCCCATCATAAAATTTCTTAGGTCTGGTGATATCTTCCTCACTGCCTTCAGGTATATATATAACCATGCCTTGTCTTGCTCTTGTCAATAGAACACGAAAAGTATTAATCAAGTAGTTTTGATTTATCTCTTGTCTAATGCTATTCCATTTATTTCCTCTGAATTGCATATAAATCCATTTGCCATTATCGTAATGAAAATTTCCACCCCAAGATAGACAAATCCAATCTAACTCTAAACCTTGCACAGCAAACTCTGTTGCAGGAATTTCCAAAAATGATGATGATCTTATGTCTTCTTTATCATTCAAAAACCAATTTGAAATTTTATCTTTTCCAGAATCAGACCGAATTCCATTTTCTGCGTCAATACCACAAGGTCTAAGCCTACGAGATCCAGAGGATACTAATATACCTATTCTTTCATTACCCCTAGCTTTATTTCTGATCCATTTTTTAGATAAATCAAGATTTCTTGAAATAAGTATTGGATAATCTTCTTTGATTTCGTTATATATATCTTTTGCATTTGTTTTTTCAATGCTTAGTAATGCTTCAACAAAAGTAGATAACTTTTCTGATCGAAATGACCTGAGAGATACTGAAAGATGAAGTTTTTCACCATTATATCCATTTTTACTAATCCAGTTTTTTAAATTATCTGAAGAAAAATAAGAAGAGCAAGAAATAATTGACTTAGGAAAATGTATATTCCATTTCGGATAATGATTTTTAAGAGATTCGATCCATTCTTCAAGACCTGCTTCACCTGTATTTATTTCTTGTCCACCGCCAATCAAACATATTATTGTGCACCAATCGACATGCCTGTTCATTATATCAATTAAGAATTCAGGCTCAGACATTTGGAATTTTGGATTCCCCTTTTTATTTTTCATAAAAGCGCTTGTTTTTTTTCTGTTCCAAGCTCTCTGTGCTTCATCAAAAACCACGACTTTTTCAGTAGGAGTTATGTCGCATTTTAAATATTCATCTCTGAAATGGTGAATGTTTTGTATGAAAGTACTTACTTCTCTTCTTGTATCATTTGCTTTTAGCATGTTTCCATTTTTATCTGAAGTATTTTTTCTATCTCTAGTTAAAGCTTCTCTCAATACTTGTACTAAAGGACCATTGCCTGAAAGAAAAACAGCATGTTCATTCTTATCAACTTTCATTCTTTCATTTGCAATATTAAGTCCGGCTAATGTTTTTCCTGCTCCAGGAACGCCAGTTACAAAACAAATAGATTTTCATGATTTTTTTTAGATTTTTCAATGATTTGATTTATACAATCTGTTGTTTTGGATAGGTTAATTGCTCCTGCATCAGAACGAGATATTTCGAGAACATTATGACCTCTGTATAAAACTTGTGCTGCTTCAATAATTGTAGGCGTAGGTTTGTAAATTGAATTTTCCCATTTAATTGGATTTATTCTTTTGCCTGAAGATAATTGAAGGCATTGATTTATTATGTACTTAAAATTCTTTTTATTGGCTTTGATTGGTACGACTGGGTTATCTTCTATGTGAAAAACATTTCCAATATTTGGTGCCTCAGTTGAGATTAGAATCGGTATTAGTTTTGCATAATGACTCCCTTCATGAAAATTTCTTAAATCAAGTGAATAATCAATGACCTGTTCAATGGCATACTTCTCAAATTTTTTGTTGTTCACCTTAAATTCAACAACAAAAACTATGTCGTTAATTAATATAATATTATCTACTCGTTTTCCCATTCTTGGTATTATAAATTCGAAATAAATTTGCCCTTTATTTATATTAGATAGAGATTCTTTCAATATTTTTATTTGTATCATCCATGCATCTTTTTGAAGGTCTTCCAGTGCATGATTATGATTTCTACTTAATTCTCCAAGGATTTTATCATTATTATCTGAAATGAATCCTGAAATTTTATTAGAATAATATGATCTTTCCATATGTTTGTTTCCTTCTGTTGATAAATTGCTTCAATAACTTTAAATTATTATACTAATAGTTATTTTGCGCTTTATGCAAGTTTTACGCAACAGTGATAGGTAGTATGTGCATATTAAAATTATAATATAGTTCAAGATTAAATAGAATTGATCTCTACTGATAAACCGTTTATAAGTCAAGGATTACGATTATGTGAAGTGATAAAATCAAATTCTGGTTGGCGCCTTTCCCTTGGCGTGCGTCAAAATGTATGATATCTGCTTAAACTACTTATTGGAGAAAATCATGGATATTCATAAACCAATTGCTCAGCGATATTTTTGTTATGGTTTAACTATTGCATTAATGTTATGCGTTTGTTTTGATTCAGTTGCTGATCCTCAGGGGGGCGCTTTGGCTGGGGAGCGTATTCGGGTGCTTGTTTCTTCTGATATCGGGGGCGATGATGATGACGACAAGCAGTCGATGGTTCATTATCTGCTTTATGCGGATGTTTTTGATACTGAAGGCTTGATCTCTTCACCGCCCAAGAAAGGGCGGGTGGGGGATATTCTGCATGTGATTGATGTCTATGAGAAGGATTATCCCCGGCTGAAGACGCACTCGGATAAGTATCCTACGCCGGATTATCTGAGGTCAATCTCCAAGCAGGGCGCGGTTGATCCATCGCCTGAAGCGGGTTTCAGTGAGTCCACCGATGGCTCGGATTGGATCATTAAATGCGCACAGCGCGATGATCCAAGGCCTTTGTATGTCCTGATGGGGTTCAATCACCGATGTGGCTCAGGCGCTGCATGACGACCCTTCGATCAAAGATAAAATTCGGGTCTATTTCATCGCTTCCTGGAACCTGCGACACGACCAGAATGCCTTCAAGTACATAGACCAGAAACATCCCGATACCTGGTTTATCTTCTGCGATACTACTTTTCGGGGCTGGTACATGGGGGGCGACCAAAAAGGCGACCTTGGCAATCAGTCATTCGTTGAGCAGAATGCCAAAAACCATGGCGCCTTGGGAAATTATTACGCTCACCTGTTAAATGGGGTAATCAAAATGGGGGATACGCCATCAGTCAGTTATCTGCTGCGCGGCGATCCCAATGATCCAACCACTCCCAGCTGGGGAGGCCGTTTCGTCAAAAAATCAGGCCGAACTCACTGGTGGGTGGATGATCCCGATCCAGCCTTCAAGGAAAAAGACAAACCCGGCGCCAAGACAGTAAACCAATGGAGAGCCAATTATCTGGCTGATTTCGAAAACCGATTTGATCGTTGTAAGGAATAATCTGCAGGTGATGGATAAAAAGTGATGTGATTTGTATTTCCCCCTCACCCTAACCCTCTCCCGGCGGGCGAGGGGACTTGGTTATTCGCCAAAAAAAGTAATGCGTTATAAAAAAAGCCAGCAGCTAATAACATAGCTGCTGGCTTTATAGTTATCTTATTGATTTGGCTTAGCGTCGACCACCGCCGCCGCCGGGGCGTCCACCACCGCCGCTGCGACCACCACGGTCGCCGCCGCCGCTACGTCCACCGCGGTCACCGCCGGGGCGACCGCCGCCGCTTCGTCCGCCTCGGTCGCTATCACGCTTCTTCTCGCGATCTTGATAATCTTCCGGGGCAGTTCGGCCTAAAGTACGGTCAGCCATTTTCTTGCTTAAGTTGATGCGGCCCAGATCATCGATCTCGATAACCTGGACATCAATTTTGTCGCCTTCATTAATTACATCCTCGACTGCTTCAACACGACCCTCGGCCAGTTCAGAAATATGGATCAAGCCTTCCTGTCCAGGGATGATTTCGGCAAAGGCGCCGAAGTTCATTAAGCGGGTAACCTTGCCTTTATAAACTTTGCCAACCTCGACTTCTTCCGTAAGGGTTTCGATCCACTCACGAGCCTTGGTTCCAGCTTCTTCATCATTTGCCGCAATTACCACCTGACCGTCATCGTCGATATCGATCTTGGCGCCGGTCTCCTGGATGATCTTGCGGATCATTCGGCCGCTTGGTCCTATGACGTCGCGAATTTTCTCAATCGGAATCTTGATTATCTGAATCCTTGGCGCAAATGGGCTGATGGCTTCACGTGGTTTATCGATAGTTTGATCCATGATTCCCAAAATGTGAAGCCGTCCATTTTTCGCTTGCTCAAGGGCTTCGGCCATGATAGATCGATCAATTCCTTCGATCTTAAGATCCATCTGGAAGGCGGTGATGCCATTACGGGTTCCGGTTACTTTGAAGTCCATGTCGCCCAAGTGATCTTCAACACCCAGGATATCTGAGAGGATGGCGTATTTATCGCCATCTGATATCAATCCCATGGCGATACCGGCAACTGGGGCATTAAGCGGGATGCCTGCATCCATTAATGCCAGAGAACCGCCGCACACGCTAGCCATGGAAGATGAACCGTTGGATTCGAGAATTTCCGATGCAAGGCGGACCGTATAAGGGAAATCTTCGTGGCCTGGCAGTAGTGGAACAAGGGCGCGTTCAGCCAGCGCTCCATGTCCAATTTCTCTTCGGCCTGGACCACGCATTGGTCGGACTTCGCCAACGCTGAATGGAGGGAAATTATAATGTAAAACGAATTTTTTAAAGTAATCAGGTCGAATGCCATCGATTTTCTGTTCATCGTCAATAGTTCCCAGAGTAGCAACAACCAAAGCCTGGGTTTGACCACGGGTAAATAGCGCCGAACCGTGTGCACGGGGAATTATGCCTAATTCACAGCTGATCTGTCTAATTTCATCTGTTTTACGGTTGTCGCTGCGCAAACGCTCATAGAGAATCCGGTCGCGCATGACCTTTTTTTCAAGATCGTGATAAAGATTTTTAATATCTTTAGCAGCATCTTTGATTTGTTTCTTGTGGGCTTCTTTTGCTTCATCGTCATCAGCCGAAATGGCGCCGTTTTCTACAGCCGATTTATGCGCGTCTTCAATTTCCTTGATAATTTGTTCCGCGGTTTCGGCAAGAATAGCGTCCAAGGCTTCCTGGCGTTCGTGTTTGTCAGGAATAGTGTTTGCTTCAGAAACCCGGCTTGAAGCCAACTCACTAACGCGGTCTTTAAGCGCCTGATCAACTTCGGGTGGGATGAATTCTTTCTTCTCTTTACCGCATTTGGATTTGAATTCCTCGATAAGTTCAATAACTTCGCGGATAGTTTGCTGAGCAAGATCCAAGGCGTCGAGGATAATATCTTCGGGAAGTTCATTAGCCGCGCCCTCGACCATCATGATGGCTTTTTTGGAACCAGCGACGGTGAAATTAATGGTTCCATCTTCAACTTGTAAGGCGGTTGGATTGACGACTAGGACATCGTCGTTGCGGCCAATACGTACTGCTCCGACTGGACCCTGGAACGGGATGTCGGAAACCTCTAAAGCTGCAAAGGCGGCAATCATGCCAACGATATCAGAATCGTTTACTCCATCGTAGGCTAATACTTTAAGAAGAAGTTGAACTTCATCTTTATATCCTTCAGGAAACAGAGGGCGAATGGGGCGATCAATGCAGCGTGAAGTGAGAGTTTCGCGATCAGTCGGACGTCCTTCGCGTTTGAAGAATCCTCCGGGGAATTTGCCAGCGGCCCACATGGGTTCACGATAATCCACGGTAAGGGGGAAGAAATCGATGTCCTCACGGCGTGAAACTGCGGAGCAAACAGAAGCCATAACCATAGTGTCCGCATAACGGGCAGTTACAGTGGCGCCGGCTTGCTTGCCTAGTTTTCCAAATTCCAGCGTTAGTTGCCTTCCGCCGATTTCTTTGGATATGGATGTTACATTGGGATTTAATACAGGTGACGTTTCATTCATTGAGTTTTCCTTTCATCTTTGGCTGACTGAAATAGCAGCGTAATACATGCCAAAACTCGATGAAAGGATAAACTGGTAGTGAAGAAGGATTCAAAAAGCGGTTAATCGCCAGAATCCCTCTAACGTAAGTTGAATATGCGGCAGGAATGGGAGTAAAGGAAAGCCCTACGTCACCCAGACTAGGAGGTGAAAGGTTCAAGTAAAACCTTCAACCTCCTAATCAGGGTGGCGGGAAACATAAAATCCTTTATAACTCCCTTTCCTGAGCGCTTCTTTCATCGAGGGCGGCGTTTATACCAATTAGCGGCGCAGCCCTAATTCTCCGATAATTTTGCGGTAACGACCTACTTCTTTACCTTTTAAGTAATCTAACAAACGTCGACGATGGCTTACCATCATAATTAATCCACGACGTGAATGATGATCTTTCTTATGGATCTTGAAATGTTCTGTCAGGTTTTTGATTTTTTCAGACAAAATCGCAATTTGCACTTCAGGCGACCCGGTGTCAGATTCGTGAATCTTAAATGATTCAATTAATTCTTGTTTTTTTTCAATTGTGATGGACAAGGTTTAACCTCCTGGAAATCAAAATAACTATTTTTTATAGGATAAATTTTGCCAATATCAAAGGGATCATCAAACTTACCTGGGTAATTAGATAATCACTTTAATGAGTTGGCTGAAAAATTTTCACTGGCTTAATTACTCTCATATTTCCTGCAAGCGAATCCAGTTGTTCTGAATTCATCACTGCTTCTCCGATTCCAATCAAGGAACCATCACGGCCTGTTATACGCACCAGTTCCCCGATCACAAATTCTCCATTACGTCGTGTTATCGAACCTCCGGAAAGAGGGCGACCGCAACGGACAGCTGCTTTTCCATCCTGTCCGATTACAATGGAAGGATAGACTGAAAGCGCATCATTAAGGCTGCATATTTTCTGCTCGACATCGTCTTTAGATTTTAGTTCATTCAAGGGAGTAGAGTCATCAATATGAAATGATCCGCAACGAGTGCGAACCAGACCGGACATAACTGCCCCACAGCCTAATATTTGTCCAATATCATGGCATAATGTGCGAATATAAGTACCTTTTCCACATACTACCCGAAATTTAATAAAGGGCAGAGATACATCTTCTAATATTAGTTGGTCGATGATAATCTTACAAGGGTCTCGTTTCACCTCAATCCCTTGACGAGCAAGTTCATAAAGACGTTTTCCTTTATGATGTTTTGCTGAAACCATAGGGGGTATTTGCTCTAATTCGCCCTTAAAATCTTCTAATACATTAAGAATATCCTGCTCAGAGAATTTTTTAACTTCAGTTTCTTCGAGGATTTTACCTGTAGTATCCTGAGTATCAGCAACTAAACCTAGTTGCATATCGACCACATATTCTTTATTTTGAGCGATCAGAAATTGTTGGATTTTGGTTGCCTGGCCAATGCAAATAGGTAGAACGCCTGTGGCCATGGGATCTAAAGTGCCGGTATGACCGACCTGGCGCTCATTTGCAGCTCTGCGAATTACATCTACAACATCATGCGATGTCATATGCGCAGGTTTATCAATATTAATTACACCGTTTATTATCGGTTTCGATTTCATTTATACCTCAGGCATTTCATCTTCAGCGCCCTGGTCGATTATTTCTAGTGTACTAAAAATGCGTTCAGCTATATCAAGAGAATCATCGTAACGGAATTCCATGGCGGGAATGCGTTTAAGCCGCAATCGTGCATAGAGTAACTTGCGAATATAACCGCTTCTTTTATTAACTATATCAAGAAATTGGGTAATATTCTCATTTTTATGCGTTGTAATAAACACAATTGCATTATGCAAGTCGCGCGAAGCGCGTACTTCTGTAACGGTAATTGATAAAAGGCGATCATCTTGTAATTCCGTAAGAAGAATTGCAGATATTTCATCTTTTAGTAATTTATTAATCTGTTGAATTCTATATGTTTTATGCTGGGTCATTTGAAAATTTGATCCCAAAAATGAATTTCATAAAGAAATTATAGTTTGGGGATTGTTTCTACCTAGTAATATTCGATGATTTGATCCGTCAGGTTGATTTCCGGTACAGATTCTATTAGATCAATAATCCGGTTAAGATCCCGTTCTATAGCAATTTTTTGATTTGCTACCATGGCAACGGCAAAACTGCATAGTTGCCATGTATTTTGTCCTTCGGTCTCGGCGAGCGAAATATTGAATCTATGTTGGATGCGATCCTTGATGCTTTTGACGATTTTCCGCTTATCTTTAAGCGAATTAGCTGCTGGAATTTGGAAGGAAACTTCGAGTACTCCGACAAACATTTTTAACCGCCGATAACTTCGCAAGACATGCGCTGACTGCTAAAGGGAGGGCGCTAATTCCTCAAGTTTGTAACACTCAAGGATGTCGCCATCTCTAATATCGTTAAACCTTTCCAGACCAATACCACATTCGAATCCTGATTGAACTTCACGTACATCTTCTTTGAAACGTCGTAAAGAAGATAACTTTCCTTCGTGAATTACGACTGAATCGCGTAATAAACGAACCGGTAAATTGCGTAAAAGACTGCCATCCTGGATGAATAATCCAGCGATGCTGAGACCACGTGACAGACGGAATACTTCCCGTACTTCGCCGCGACCGAGGATTTTTTCCTCGTAGGTCTTTTCCAGCATTCCCTCCATGGCGTTTTTGATATCAGAAATTATTTGATAAATAATACGATATGTGCGGATATCAACATGTTCCCGCTTGGCAATATCAGAAACCTGCGGATGAGGCCGGACGTTAAAGCCGATTATTAGGGCGTTAGATGCCGAGGCGAGCATAACGTCTGATTCGGATATTGCTCCAACTCCGCTATGGAGAATGTCAATACGCACTTTACTGCTTTCAATCTTCATCAGGCTTTCGCATACGGCGCCGACGGAGCCTTGTACATCGCCTTTGATAATCACCTGAAGGTCTTTGATAGCGCCCTCTTCAATCTGAGTATGCAAGTCTTCCAGAGTAACGTGATGCGTGCGGCGCAGATCTCGTTCGCGTTGAATTTGCTGTAATTTGGCGCTGATATGTTTAGCTTGCGCATCATCTTTAACTACGATGAATGGATCGCCTGCGCTGGGCACGTCTTCAATGCCCAGAATTTCAACCGGAGTTGATGGCCCCGCCTCTAAAATCGGGTTGCCATGCTCGTCTTGCATAGCCTTGATGCGTCCGGAGTATACTCCGGTTACGAAGGGATCCCCGATTTTAAGCGAACCTTGTTGAATTAAAACTGTAGCGATGGGGCCGCGACCTTGTTCCAGGCGGCCTTCAATAATTGTGCCTCGCGCTCGAGCAGCAGGATCAGCCTTGAGTTCTAAAATTTCAGATTGCAGAAGAACGCTTTCCAGCAGATCTTCAATACCGATTTTCTTTAGGGCGGAAAGATGGATCATAACGACGTCCCCGCCCCAATCCTCTGGCGTTAAACCGTGTTCGGCCAATTGCTGCTTGACCCGGTCGGGATTAGCGCTTTCCAGATCAATTTTGTTAATGGCGACAATTATAGGTACGTCAGCCGCTTTGGCGTGGTGTATGGCTTCAATAGTCTGAGGCATCACGCCATCCGCTGCGGAGACGACAAGAATAACTATGTCAGTAACCATGGCGCCGCGTGCGCGCATGGCGGTAAATGCTTCGTGGCCAGGCGTATCGAGGAAAACTATATCTCCGCCTGGAGTATTGACGTGATACGCTCCGATATGCTGTGTAATGCCACCAGCTTCTCCTGAAACAACATCGGAACTGCGTACGGCGTCAAGTAATTTGGTTTTACCATGATCCACATGTCCCATGATTGTAACTACAGGAGACCGAGGGATCATCTGTTCTTGTTTAGTATCTTCCTGCCATAGCTGAGCGAAAATATCATTATTAAACAGATCAACTTTTTCAACCTGAAAATCAAATTCGTCGGCTATGATCTGGATTGTGTCAAATTCAAGCGGCTGATTAATGGATACCATCACGCCTAAAGTAATTAGTTTTTGAATCAGAGTGGCGGGCATGATGCCTAATCCATTAGCGACATCAGCTACCGTAGTAGCATCATGCACCTTGAGGATTGTCTTGTCGCGCTCAAACTGTTCCGCTTCTCTGGCGATGAGCATTTCGCGTTTTTCACGTTTTTCACGCTTCCATGCTTGTTTGCCCTTTTTGCCTCGTGAAGGGGGTTTTGCCGGTCTGCGATGAGTAGGGCGAGCAGGTTTAACAGCAGATTTGGGTTGTTGCTTTTGCGGCGTTACTTCCTGCTGTTTTTGAACTGGCTCGTGTTTTTGCTTTGGCGGTTTTTCTGGTTCCGCCGCTTTCCGCTGCTTCATCTTCAATTTTTGAATTTCGCGGCGGATAGCCTCATCTTCATCGTGCCCTTTGGCGCGCTCTTTTATTTTGGGCTTTTTCTCTTTTATTTCTGTGAATGAATCAGTAGCATCTATACTTGCAGTAGGAATTTCAGGCGCTTCAATAATTATCTGAGGTTCTCCTTGGCGGATTTTTATAACATCCAGAGGAATCGGTTTAAGTTTATTTCTTTTCGCCGCTTTTTTTTCTTTAGGAGGTCTTTGAGCGACTGGTTGCTGCGGTTTGGGAATATCAATCACGTTCTGTTCAGCAACCTGTACAGGAACCTTATCAGCGGTTTTTTCGGCATTCTTTTCAGTTAGAACTTCTTCTGCGGGAAGCATCATATCTTCTTTATCCAGTTGGGGCGTGATTTCTGATGTTGATGCGGCTGTAACTGGCGCAAGGGGAGGTTTGGGCTGTTCCACAATTTGCGGCGGCTCGACCTCTTTGATGTCTTCCAGTGATTTGGCGTTATCATGGTCGCTATCTTGATCTGAAGGTTTCCAACTTTTTGGTCGACGAATTTTTGCAAATCTTTTATTAACTTCTTTAGGTTCTTCTGCTTCTGCTTTAGATTTCAACATGTCAAAATGTTGAAGTACAAGCTCTATGGTGCTCTCATCGACTGAAGAACTGTGGCTTTTGCCCGGAACGCCAATCGAGTCCAGGTAGTCAATGATGATTTTGTTTTCGAGCCCATATTTCCGAGCAATCTGATTAATTCTCATAAAAGCAATTACCTTTGAAGGGTGATTTACCTAATTCGCAAATCAATATAATCGTTATGATGAAACCTCTGTTTCCTGTTCAAGTTCTGAAGACTCATCTTCATAAACTTCAACAGGTGAATTATCGACGCGGGATTTCTCTGATTGATCTTCTGCAGAAGTTTCGCTAGCAAGTGCATTATCGGAAGAATCGCTTATTTCTGGTTCTTCCGAGGTTGTAGGTTCATTTTCTGCTTGAACTATGCTCTTACCGCTGAGAAAATCATTTGTTTCTTGAATAATTTTTGCAGCGGTCTCCTTGTCGAGTCCTTCAATCTCAGATAGACCTTCCAGTCCAGTTGAGATAATGTCTTTTGCTTTAATTATACCTTTGGCCAGGAATGAGTCGGCCCATTTATCGCCAACTGAAGGGATTTTCAATAGTTCCTGTTTGGCCATACGTTCGCGTTCCGCTACCTGAGACTCTGAAATGATATCAATTTCAACGCCGGTAAGATTGGAGGCCAGGCGTGCGTTTAGTCCGCCTTTTCCGATAGCTAGGGCAAGTTCTTCATCTCTAACCACCAGCATAGCGCGACCACGATCTTCATCATATTCAACGCTTTCAATATTGGCTGGTTTTAACGCATTGGCGACGAATCTGCGTTTATCACTGCTATATTCAATGATATCAATACGTTCTCCACGTAATTCCTGTACAACCATCTGTACGCGGGAACCCTTCATGCCTACACAGGCTCCGACTGGATCAACATCGCTGTCCGATGAAAGAACCGCAATCTTGGTGCGTT
This sequence comes from bacterium, assembly GCA_963662285.2. Classification (GTDB taxonomy): domain Bacteria; phylum Hinthialibacterota; class Hinthialibacteria; order Hinthialibacterales; family Hinthialibacteraceae. The sequence goes on along the minus strand of CAXXMV010000001.1, from coordinate 865,027 downwards.
TTCCCGGTTCGCGGGCAATAAGGCGCACGGTTACGATGCCATCACGAATCTCAGCGACTTCTTGTTCAAATAGTTTGAGAACCAATGCTGGATTGGTGCGTGAGAGAATAATTTGAGCGTCTTTGGATGATTTCTGGATGTCAGCAATTATAGCTTTTATGCGCTCTCCGTAACGATATCGTTCGCCAGTCGCTTGTTCTTTAGATGGAAGAACTGCATCAGCATTTCCTAAATCGACTATTACATTACCGCGTTCGTATCGTTGAATTGTACCAGCGACTAAATCGCCTATCCGGTTCTTATATTTATCAAATATGACTTCGCGCTCCGCTTCGCGGATGCGTTGCGTTATCACTTGTTTTGCGCTTTGGGCCGCTATACGACCAAAGTCATCGGGAGTTACGTCGATGACCAATTCCTCTCCGATTTCTACGCCTTCAACGTATTCGCGCGCTTCTGTGAGAGAAATATCCGTGTTTTCATCCTCTACAGTTTCCACGACTTCCATGTTAGCGTAAATACGGAAATCTCCAGTTTCGCGGTCTAGTTCGGCTTCAGCTACTTCCATGGTTGGAGGGAGCATTTTCTTCGAAGCGGAAATTAGAGCTGCTTCCAGTGCATCGAAGAGCGTACTGGTAGGAATGTTCTTCTCTAGACCGATTCGGCTAAGAATATCGAGAACTTCTTTTGACATCGTTCACACCAAAATTGATTTTGATCCGCGCACGCCATACTTTAGATGCCCGCCATATAAAACCTGCTGCTTTTGCTGGGAATGAATAAGGGGGCAATAGCGTAAAAAAAAGGCAGGGATATGCCCCACCTTCCGCGATACTAATTATACTATCAGTGAAAAATATATACAAGAGGGAGCAGTACTTATTGATGTCAAGGAGTTAATAACTTCTTTTTAAGATGATAAACCAATTTAACTCCTTTTTTCTATTCTTTGTGAATTGCAGATATTCGGCTTTAGATATTCTCAACGCTATATCCAGTTTTAATCAAGTTTTGTCGTCAACGAGCCAATCTTTGTGGGCGCTTATAGAACGTTTTATGTGAATCCGATTAACCAATATCATTTAAAAATGGGCTATCTCCTCAAGCATCGAGGCAAATGATGTATTCTGAATCCAAACCGCTAGTCTTACCGGGGGATTTCCTTTAGTAATTCTATGGCTTCATCATGGGACGGAGCGTATTTTAACACTTGTTGAAGCAATGCATTAGCTTCCTTATATTTCTTCAACTTTATGTCTTTACGCACTTTAATCAGTGATAAAACAATTTCTTTGTTTCGCTCTTCTGATTGAGAAATTAATGAATGGAGTTTTTGGATGTCTTTGGCATTTTGGGGTTCTAGGTCCAGCGTGCGTTGGGCTAAGTTGATAGACTGGCTGAAATTACCAGAATCATAGTGCTTCCTGGTTTTTTCCAGATTAAAAGCGATTAATTTCGTTTTTATTTCTTCTCTACGAGTGTTTCTTTCAATTGTTTCCAGGCGACGAATCTCCTGTTCAAGAGGATCGTCTAGGATTTTTGCAATTAATTCTTGCAGATAGAGTGCTACCAGGTGTCCCGGAGAGCGCTCCAGGGCGGTTTCGATATTCTGCTGTACAAGGTTGAATTTATTGTTGTTAAGGTGATCTAGCGCTTCTATGACCAAGGTGTCGGCATATTGTTGATCGGTAGATTTTCTTTGCCAAATTGCGATTTCATCGCGTTGTTCCAAAATTTGGCTACGCAGTTCCTGGATTGATTTTTCATTGATTTTCCGACTTGATTCAAGAATCCTATCGCGGTTTTCTTTTATGTCTCGTAAATTGTCTTGGGCTAATAATAAATTCTTTCGATGTGTTTCTATTCGTTTGTTTGCTAAATCCAGTTGTTCTTTTAAGGAAGTAATATTTTCCTGCAGCAGATCGATTTGGGTTTCGTTATTAACGATTATTTCTTTCAAACTATCGATCATCTTTAATTCGGTCGCCATCTGGTTCTTTTCTTGTTGGCTTTCCTGAAGTTTCAAGCGAAAGCCATCCATGCGCTCTTTGTAATTACTGCTGGCTCTCTCAATCTTGAGTTCGAGCGCTTCAATTCGTTTATCTCTGTCGGCGATGAGTGTTTCATTTTGGGTCAGTTTTTTCAAAACGCCGTTAATTCCCTCTTGAGGAAACTGAGCGGTTAAAGATTCAAATTGTGACTTCCAGGAACTTGATTCTTTCTGAATTGCCATCAAATCATTGGTTAAGGTTGTGATGCGATTGGATTTCATATAGGAACTGATTCCGCCGAATATTGTGGTGAGCAGAAACACGCATGCAGCGGCGGCAATCAATAAAGAATTGACCTTTTGTGGTTGTTCTTCGAAATCTTCAGCGCGAATTTCTTCCATTCGACGGGCTTTTTCGATATTTTGATGCGCTGTTTCCATTTCCGGATTAAGATTAAGGCATTGTTCCCACGCATGGATGGCTTCGCTAAAAAGACCTTTTTGCGCCTGAATGGTTCCCAGAAGGTTGAAATAAACCGCATTTTGAGAAGAAAGAGCAATCGCCGCATCCAATTGACCGATTGCCTCATCCAATTTGCCTTCATGGGCAAGTGATAATGCTTCGTTGTAGTGGGAATTGGCTGTATCGATGATAGATTTAACAGGTTTGAGGTTTGCGTTGCATTGTTCGCAAACAAAAGCCTCAAGAGGATTTTCATGTCTACACTGAGGACAAATAATTACGTCCATGTTTCTGCTCCTTAGCAAGCGGTCTGGCGATTTTATTTATTTTTTATTTCAATAGCTGTAACGTTAACTCAGAAATTGGAATTTATTGGTTTTTGACTACCATAACTCTTTTTTTAATCTTTTGCCATTCTAATGAGAAAACGATTGAGAAAAAGCCATCGTCACACATTCTGCTGATTTCAGCGATATTTTCTTAAAATAATATAAGTAAATCATCTTGTTAGCGTAGTTTTTTGTTAATATTGGTCATGAAAATAATATCTAAACAATTTCAGCATAAGGACTAATATGGATTGAGTATTTGTTACTTGCATATATTCTAATGGTTAGATTCCATGTGGTTAGGTTTTGGGGAAAATTGGGATACATGGATGAATTATTGTTAATTAAACCGGCTGTGTTCTTCTCAATGAAAAGCGGGAACTATTAATATTCTGATTGAAATGCTTATTCAGGTTCATTTATGAAGCCTTGAAGCATAATATATTACGCGATTGGCGAAATTGGAGTATGCATTTTCATGAGAACGAAGAAGGGGATAAAGAATGAGTCAATCTTCATCAAAAGATAAAACAACCAAAGGCAAATCAATTTTCACGCGAGCAATACACGCGGCAGAATCAAAGAAGAAATATGCGGATTCCATAACGACGCCTATTATTCAGTCTTCGACTTTTGTTTTTGAAAACGCCCAGAGAATAGAAGACTATACCCAACATGGGAAAGAACATTATGAATATGGGCGGTATGGAAATCCAACCGTTCAAATCGCTGAAAGACGATTAGCTGATTTGGAAGGGGCGGAAGACGGCATTGCCTTTTCTTCAGGTATGAGCGCCATAACCACTACGATTTTGTCATTGGTAAAGGCGGGCGATCATATTGTTTTTACTGATGATAGTTATAAAAAAACTTTGGAATTCTGTAATACCTTTTTGAAGAATTTCCATGTTGATTGCACGGTTGTTCCTTTTGGCGATTACGAGGCCATAGAGGGCGCCATCAACCAGAATACCCGTTTTATATTCTCTGAATCGCCTACTAATCCCTATTTGAATATCTTTGACCTGGTCAAACTCAAAGAAATCGCTGATAGAAATAATGTGCTTACTTTGATCGATAGTACATTTAGCACTCCATTTAATCAGAGACCCATAGAATTCGGCATTGATCTGGTTCTGCAAAGCGCAACCAAGTATCTGGCCGGGCATAATGATATCCTGGCTGGAGCGGTTCTGGGACGAAAAGATTTGATTGATCAGATCAGGGATTTACATAAAACCATGGGAGGAGTCATGGATCCTCATTGCAGCTACTTGCTGCTGCGCGGCTTAAAAACCTTCCCATTGCGCGTCGCCCGACAAAATGAGTCGACTCTGCAAATTGCCCAGTTCCTGGAAGATCATCCCAAAATCACAAAAGTCTTTTATCCATTCCTGAAAAGCCATCCTCATTACTCCATCGCCAAAGAACAGATGAGCGGAGGCGGGGGCGTGGTCAGTTTTGAAATTGACGGTGATTTATCAACCGCCAAAAGATTTATGGATGCTATTGAATTATGTTATATCGGACCTAGTCTGGGCGGCGTTGAAACTCTTATCACTCATCCCGCTATGGTTAGCTATTATAACTATTCACGGGAAGAACGTATCGCTATAGGCATCAGTGATACCCTTTTCCGTCTTGCGGTTGGGATCGAAGACGTCAACGATTTAATATCTGACCTGGAGCAGGCTTTGGAGAAATAACTTATTCTGCTGTTGTTTCAGTATGTTGCAATTTATTAATAATGTATATATTTTGGTATCGCAAAGTTGTATAAGATAGGTTTTTTCTACAATCAAAAGCGAGTATAGTGAACATGATTTTGAGAGCCGCTCTAAAGAAATAATATATTTTCAAGAAAATTGGATGCAGCAATTGAATAGAGCGAAATTTATCAATTCAATGTATCGCCTTAAGTAAATATCTTTTGAGATATAGGGAAAACTAATGTCAAAGAATCCGCAAAACAGCAATAAAAAATTAATCGATGTATTAGGTCCTGTTGACAATCTGGAAAGTTATGTAAAAGCCGATTGGTGGCGTCATATTTTTAATGCAAATTATCTGCGAACCGATGGAGACGTTGTAGAAGATAAAGATATAACCGAAAAAGAGGTAGATATTTTCCTGGCTGCGATAGAAGCCTCAAAGAGCAGTTCTATCTTGGACCTCTGCTGTGGTCAAGGACGCCATGCTTTGGAAATTGCGAAAAGAGAGTATACCAATGTTGTGGGTTTTGATCGTTCGCATTACCTGATAGATCGGGCGAGAAAAATCAACAAAACCAAAGGTCTAAATGTCATTTTCAAAGAAGGTGACGCCAGAAAATTACCCTTCCCAAATGATAACTTTGACGCCGTAATAATTGCCGGAAACAGTTTCGGATATTTTGAATCCACTCAGGATGATATGAAAATCCTGGATGAAGTTATGCGCGTATTAAAGCCGGAAGGAAAATTGTTGATCGATATCACAGATGGCAACTATATGCGGGATAATTTTCAACCGCGTAGTTGGGAGTGGATTGACAAGAACTATTTTGTATGCCGTGAACGTTCTCTCTCTGAAAGTATGGAACGGTTAGTATCCAGAGAAGTTATCACTCATGTACACAAAGGCGTTGTCGCTGATCAATTCTATGCGGAACGGCTTTATTCCAATGATGATCTTAAGGATATATTGACAAAAGCGGGATTTGTAAATTTCATAAACTACTCAAAAGTATCCTCTGAATCAAAACGGAATCAAGATTTAGGCATGATGGCGGAACGTATAGTTGTTATTGCTGTTGCTAAAAAGGAATGGTCGCCGGTTAAAAAACGCTCAAAAGTGAAGGAATCAGTCATTGTCTTGATGGGTGATCCCAGTAAAACGGATGTGATTAAGCCTGAATCAATCTTTGATGAGGATGATTATCATACTATTAACGAGTTAAAAAGAGCTTTATCCGGTTTGTCAAAATATAATTTTATTTACCTGAACCAACATGACAACTTGATCAAAGATCTGCAAAAGATAAAAGAAAAATGTAGTTTTGTACTTAATCTATGTGATGAAGGTTTTAACAATGAAGCATCCAAGGAATTGCATATTACCGCGCTTTTGGAATTGCTGGGATTTCATTACTCAGGCGGCACTCCCCAATGTCTTTCTTACTGTTATGATAAATCACTGATACGCGGTATAGCCAAAGAAATGGATATCCCTGTTCCAAAAGCCTTTATGATAAAACCAGAGGATATTCAATTTGTCGAGTTTCCGCTTACCTTTCCTGTTATTGTTAAACCTAATTTCGGAGATTCGAGTTTCGGCATTACGCAAAAGAATGTCTGTTATGATCTACACTCATTGGAAAGCGCGATCATTGTAATCAGAGAAAAATTTGGCTACAACAATCCAATTCTGGTCGAAGAATTTTTAACGGGAAAAGATATAAGCGTTGGCATTATCGGAAATCCACCCAATTCATATACCATACTACCTATTATTGAAGAGGATTATTCGGTTTTACCTAAAGGTTTACCGAAAATTTGCGGATATGAAGCTAAATGGGATCCGAATTCACCCTATTGGAAAATCAAATCCATCCCGGCCAACTTAGTGGAATATACCGAGAGATTTTTAGAAGCAAGTTGTCTAAAGTTGTTTGAGCGCCTGGATTGCCGTGATTATGCGCGTTTTGACTGGCGACTTGATAACAATGACACGCCGCGACTATTAGAAGTCAATCCTAACCCCGGTTGGTGCTGGGATGGACACTTAGCGAAAATGGCTAAAATACAGGACATGTCATACAGTAAAATGTTGGACAGTATTTTGGAATCATGTAAAAACCGGATGCCTCAGTAAACTAGAGTGGTTATAATATTTTATAGGTTTATGATCACATTCGGTCTATGGAAAAGCCATTCTTTTATTGATTTTCCGTATTTCGAATCAGAATGTTGTTAGGCAATAACTCTAGATCAGGGCGTATTTCTGGTCTTCATCGCAGATATGATCTAAGAACCACTTTAGCAACAGTGATTGGATGGATGTCAGCGTCTCTTTTGAATGGGGATGCAATTCCAGTTGAACGCCGATCTCTTTAATGTTATTGGTGAATATTTGATGCAGAATTTTATGATCCGGTAAATCAAGGTATTTCCGTTCTTCGAGATAAAGTTCTTCGTGGTTAAAATGAAGTTTGGTATAATTCTTCAGGAACTGGATCGTGCGTCTGACTAGTGTTTCGGTATAATGTTTTTTCTGGGAAACGGCGTTAATCAAGTCTTCAACAGTCTCAACCAGGGCTTTGTGCTCCCGGTCGATTTCGGGAATTCCGATCAACATGCTGTTATCCCATAGTTTGTATGATCCAGGTTTTGAATGCTCGCCGCGCTTTTGTTTAAACAAAGCGACATATTGCCGGTCGGTATTTTTAATATGATTGGTATACCAAGTGTATAGCAGGAAACGGGTCTGTGATAACGACTTTTTTATATCGAATCCGGGAACAAATTCTCCTTCTATTTTCTCGATGTTATAACAAAATTTGATATGCATAACTTGATGTTTCTCGAAATCCTCATACTCAATATCCTTCATAAGCGCTTCTTCGTGTTCAAAATGCATATTGGTATAATCTTTTAGAAAAGATAAGGTGGTTTGCAATTTATTCAGACTATAGTCCTCTTTTATATTCTCTAAAAAATCTTGCATAAATTCAATCAGCATTTTATGATCACGGTCAATCACAGGGATGCCGAAAGCCAAGTCCTCTGTCCATAAAGTGTTTGATTCCTGAGGTTTCATATCAATTTCATTCTTCATATAGAGCGATTTTTCTTAAATAGTTCTAAAAAGCCACCGGTATAAATTTGTATTGATGCGTTATAAACAGGTAAATTAATGATTTATGCTCTGAGAATAAAGAATCATAGCATATCTTAATTTAATAGGTAGGAATATTGGCTAAAACCAGAAGCTTATTAATATCGTTGGAGGTGTAAAGTGAAGCAGCGACTTGATTATCTTCAAAATTATGATCAGAAGCTAATTTGGCGTATCGTTTCATTATTTTAGCCAGATATTTTCTGGGATAAGGTCCACTTGTTTCACGCCGTTTTTCAAAGAGTCCAGGCCCCAGGTTGTAGGCGTAAATGGCGTATTCCAGGCTTTTATATTTGAGCATTAACTGGGTCAGGTAAAGCGTTCCCAATTCGATATTGCCATTGATATTGCGGTAATGAGGAACGTCGAATTCTTCATCCTCTTTGACGCCGATTAACTGTGGTGATTCTTTTACCTGTTTGGATAGATAGCGACCAGTGCTGGGCATAATCTGCATCAAGCCGCTGGCGCCTTTGCTAGAAGCAGCCCAGGGTTGAATAGATGATTCGGTAGACATAATAGCTAAAATCAAAAAAGGATTCTGGCCATATTTTGAACAGGTTTCATCAACCTGTTTTGCAATTTTGAGTTGGTCTTCTTTTGATACGTTATTAGCGCTTAATTCCTGTATGGCGTCTAAGATTTCAACGCGCCTTTCCAGTTGTTGAATTCGCTGGCGAAATTGCTGAATAACGTAATCTCTCTCTTTGATGTTGTTGCGTAGTTCTAATTCGATGCGGCGGGATTTTTCTAATTCGTTATCCTTTTTAACTATCCAATAGATTGACCCGCCTGCAAAACCAACGGTAGTCAGGAAGATAAGAATTAGTAGGATTGAGGATGTCTGAATATACCTCTTTCCCAATATCTCCTTATTTATCGAAGGAGATTTACGACGAAGACGTTCCAACCACATAGTCATTATAATCCCTCAAAAATGATATTATATCTTAAAAACGGACTTTTTTTTGTTGCAAGGACATAGATGTAATGTCTTCTGCAGGATTCCTTGCAGTAAACTCTACTGCAATTCTTGTTCCTAATCAATTAGGTTCTTGAAATTCCTGCGATTTATTTTTTGAATAATCATTCGCTTTATAATCAAACGTTCATTCAATACGTAATATTTCATGTTTTGTAACGATATCTCAAAAAAAATAAAATGGCATTAATTTATGATTAATGGCTTTTTGAATGGTTCTTTTGAGTGTGAAGAGTATTTCGGGAAGATATAAACATACAAGATAGAGTCAAATTAATAAATTTTTTTTAAAAATGAGACAAAAAATATCAATTAAGTGTTGAAAAATGAACAGGCGTATTTTTGTTTAGAAGGCAATATGCATGAAATCACTTCCGTTCAGAAGCGATTTCATGGCTTTTTATTGTTTCATAATCGGCGATTCGCCAGGCATTATTCTCATACAAGAACTCGTATTCACGGTGAAGCGTCAAGTCTCTATTCGGCATCTTATGGAGTTCTATGCAGTAGATTGATATCTTGTTGCCTTGGGTTTGTGATGATGTGATATCAAGGGCTTTTTTGATGATTGGACCGACATTTTTCCGGTCTTGATATTTCCCCATACGTTGCAGCACATATTCATTGACATCGTTGGTTTTCTTTTTCCTCATAGGAAAGCAATTCGCCAAGCAGAAAAATTCCGTCTCGAAATCTTGCTTGTTCCAGGCTTCAACAAACATGCGGCAAATATCTTCCGGGCTTTTGTTGCGAATCGAATTCTTAATCGCTTCATGCTGGGCGTTAAGTAAATAGTGATCGCTGGAGTGATGTCGTTGTTCGACCTCACGTTTTTTGTGAACTTTACGCAGCAAAGATTCGACAAGATGATCATAGATTTCACGTTCGCGGGATGTTAGATTTTTTGCTGAATAATACAGCATCTTCCCCAACAGCGAAATTTGTTCTTCTTCATGAAGGATCGTTTCCATGACTAGGTCCTCCGTTCGGGGCCTATTGACCTTTAGTCTAATTACAAAAACGAATAATAAATATATGGCTCATCTCTACAATGAGATATTATATTTCAAATCGTCTGTTGTTCCTTTAATCTTATCTTTACCTGCGCTCATCAGAATTACTGATTTGTTGTTCATTATCTGCATATGAAACTGATTCCCGAAGCGGTCTCGGGTTACTTCTGATCCAACATCTCCTGCGTTTTCTAATTCAGCCATATCTTTTGGAAGCCGTCCATGCTGAGTTTGGAACATCATTAATCCAGTTTTAAATGCTGGAAGGTTGAAAGTATCCCGTTTTTCTTTTATCTCCAAAAACTTATCGACGCCAACCTTGCCAACCATGCCATCAATGACATCGTATTTGCCATCGGATGATGTCAATGCTGTTTTGGTGATGTTGATGACTTTTTTGGCAATATTTACTCCAATAAATAAAACAATTAGTATTACTAATGATTTCCAAAATTTGCTCATCTTCAATTTCCTCTATATATAATATTGTCATTAAACATACGGCAAAAATCAAGCATTATTTTGCTTTTTATGAATTTAATCTGATTCTCATATAATTGTCTGGTTTGAAATATATCGCGGATACTTTTTTTTGTTAGATCGATTCGCGAAAATATGCTTGCAAATAAGTGCTTTTTATCCCAAAAAGGCAAGTTTTACAGGATTTTAAAAAGAAAATTTTAACGAATTTTTACAATATTTTTCAGATTATTTTTAAAACGTTTATGCACAAGTATTGTTACTCGTTCTCCTTTTTGTATAATATTCAAAAGTCTTGGATGATAGGAATATACTACATGAATCTGTCTGAAATTCTTTCGGTTAACTGTATATCGCTAGATATCCAAGGTCAATCTAAACCGAGCGTCATGTCTGAAATGGCGCAACTCGCCGCTCAAAGCTGTAATGTGGCTGATATTGATGCATTGGTAGAGGCTCTTCTTGCGCGTGAGAATATCCAAACCACGGGCATCGGTCAGGGAATTGCTATTCCACATGCTACTGCTAAGGGAGTTCAGGGATTAGTTTTGAGCCTTGGTATATGTTCTCAAGGCGTTGATTTTGATTCGCTTGACGGGCAACCAGTGAATTTAATATTCATGCTGGCGGGAGAGCCGCGATTGCAAACTTCTTTCTTAAGTATCCTCAGTAAAATATCCCGTTTCTTCCGGAAAGCTGATTTTCGTAATCAAGTACTAAAATCTGAATCAGCTGAAGATATCCTTTCGTTAATTAAGTCCCGTGAAGAAATATGATTACCTTATCTATCCGAATATGAGGGAGATAAGAATAATTCTGTTTCCAATTAATTTTTGATTTATTATGTAAAAATCGTTTTTATGTTTCTAAATAAGAATTTTGATTTTTGGTTATTTCTATGCAACTTCTTGTAATTATATTAAATCAGGAAGAATTTCTTGATGATATACTCGCGGAATTGGTTGAATTGGAAATTGTCAATGCAACGGTTATTGATGGCGTAGCCATGGAGCGCGTCCTGGCTAAAGACGTCCCTATATTTGCCGGATTATTGCAATCTACTCGTGGATCGCGTGATTTCAACAAAAATATTTTCGCGCTTATACCTGGCAAAGAAATCGTTGATAGGTTGTTGAATGTCCTCCGAGACTTGGATATTGATCTTACTGATCCCAGCGTAGGAAAACTTTTTACCGTTCCGGTTGATTTTATACTCTCTCGATGATCCTTCCATATAATTAAACTTACATGCATTATTATGCTGAAATCCAAATAATTCGCCTACTACATTAATTTAATGAAAATCTACGTAATTTATTAATATTATTAGATAAACTATTAATAAATAATAACTTTGAGAAATATAAATGAATGTTGTTCTCGGTTTTGTTATTCTTTTATTGATTGGCTTCTCCGCGTCGAGGTTGACCTTGTTCCGCGAACGTTTCTCTTTGGGAACGCAATATTTATTTTTGGCGGGAACCGAATTCCTTATTATTGGTTTACTGGCTGGTCCTTCTGTATCAAATGTATTGAATCATGACGCATTACGGCAGTTATCCCCGGTTATAAGTCTATGCCTGGGATGGATAGGTCTGCTGATCGGATTGCAATTTGACAAAAAGGTGATTGCGCGTATTCCATTGAAAGTATGGATGGTGGGAGCGATTATATCCATTATCACCTTTGTCGTCTGTTATGGATTTATCTTGATTTCAACACCATGGTTTTTGCATTTATTCGGGATAGGATTTATCTCGAATGGAATCGCCTCTCAAGGAAGGCGTGTGGGAATATCTGATCTTGCTTTCCTGCTGGGTTGCATCGCGGCTGTTTCTACATATTCAGCATTGGCTTTATTGAAGCGCGACTTGGATGCTAAAGGCGATATTACCAAATTGCTTCAACTTTTGACTGAGATCCGTTCGCCAATTGCTGTGTTGGCTATGGGAATCTGGTATTGTTTTAATCATCCCACATCCATTGGTTATGTTGGTATTCTATCCGGGGCGTCTTCCTCCGTTTCTGATATTGGCGTCTTCAACCCAATCGCAACTCCCATAGTACACATTATGAGTGGTTTTGAGTGGTTGGGATTAACTTTACTGCTGGGCTATATATTAGGATGGCTGCTCCATTATTTAACCAATCACCGGTTGGGCAATAATGAGATGTTGTTATTGCTGGCCGGGGCGGTAATCTTCTCTGGTGGTTTATCTTCATACCTGCGGCTTTCTCCGTTGTTCGTCAATATGATTATGGGTATTACCCTGGTCAATCTGCCAAACTTTGCTCGAAGCAGAATTACCTCACGCATGCTGGAAACAGAAAAGCCTTTTTTTGTAATCTTCATGATTTTGGTAGGCGCCATGTGGCCTCCTATTACTCCAACCGTTTTACTTTTAACCATGGTTTATTGCGTCGCCAGGTTAGGAGGTTTTTGGCTGGGAAGTTGGATTGCAGTGGACTGGTTATTAGAACCCAAACAACGCACCAAAGGCAGGCTGGGCTGGGCGATGCTTCCTCAAGGCGGCGTGGCGCTGGCAATGGTAGTAGATTTTGCATTGATTCATCCCGGCGCTATTGGTGAAACCGCTATAGGCGTCGTGATTCTCGCCGTGTTGATCCAGCAGTTGATTGGTCCATATTTACTGACATCCGTGTTGAAATCATACGGAGATGTCAAGCCTCGACCTAATGACGTTGACAAAAACGGTTCTTCCACAAATTCTCGCCAATCAGTAGAGGAGCCGGTTTTATGATTAATCGTTTAAGCGCTCTCTTTCTTATTATTGCTTTAGTGCTGATTGTGCGGCTCTATCCTTTTGGTGAACTGCCCAATCTGCATGGCGCCAATGCATTTTCATTAGGCTTCGTTATTTTAACGGGCTATCTTCTAGGGGAAATTCTTGCCAGTATCAAATTACCTAAAATCACGGGTTATCTGATCGGCGGTATGTTGATTGGACCTTATCTAGGGGGATTGATTACCCGTGCTTCGGTCGCCGATTTCCAGTTGATCGACCAAATCGCTCTAACCTTAATTGCTCTGACTGCTGGTGGAGAACTGCGTCTTGAAGCAATAAAAAAGTGTTGGAGAGGAATTGTCTCCATAACCCTCAGTCAGACAATATGGCTTTTCGCCCTGGGAACTATCTCAACCTGGGCGCTGATTACTTTCACCCCGTGGTTCGGCTCTTATTCCAATGTTGCCCAGTGGAGCGTTGCATTGATCATTGGCGTGATCGCCATCGCTCAGTCTCCATCAACCACTATCGCCATAATCACCGAAACCAAATCCGCAGGTATGTGCACCGATCTGGCTTTGGGCGTTGCCGTAGTCAAAGATGTCATCGTCATTGTTATGTATACTTGCGTTCTGATGACCGTCGGCGTTATGGAGCAGGGGATGGACGCTTGGGAATGGATAAAACTATTCGCTTTAGTAAAAGAGATAGTTTTTTCTATTTTATTTGGCGTATTGGCGGGCGTCTGCATCTCCTATTATCTGTCACGAATTCGCTTGGATGCGATTCTATTTCTTTTGGCGTTTTGTTACTTGATATCAATCGGAGCACATTCGATTCAGCTCGATCCACTATTGGTCTGCGTTGCGGCTGGAATATGGGTTACTAACGCTTCCAGCCAGGGCGTTGAATTGATCGAGACTATTGAAGAGGGATCGCTGATAATTTATGTGATATTCTTCTGCGTTGCCGGGGCTTCTCTTAACTTGGGCGCCTTAGCCAAAATGTGGCCTTTAGCATTGTTGCTAGTCAGTTTCCGGATGATTATGGTGGCCTTCTCCACCTGGTTTGCATCGCGCGTCAGCAAACTCGCAATACCTTCTCCCCGTTCATATTGGATGGTTTTTCTTCCTCAAGCGGGGGTCAGTTTGGGATTGGTTGCTCTATTGCATCAGGATGAATTTATCTGGGCCAGCGACTTGAAGACAGTGGTTATCGCATGCATAGCCATTAATCAAATTCTTGGCCCGATACTGATGAAATACGCATTGGTGCAATCGGGAGAGGTTGGCCAGCATAAACGGTCACGGAGTTGATTCTTTCGAAAAATAACGCTGCATGATCGGACTCATCCACCATATAAAACCCCATAACGTATGATATATAAGCAGGATAACGAACATAAAGCCAAACATGAAACCGGCTGTTTTGGCTTCTGTTGGTGAGTAGCCAACTAGGGGCAGCATAGCGATCATTATCGATTCCCGGATGCCCACGCCATAGATTGATATGGGGATCAATGATGCCAGTGATCCAATGGTTGAAAAAGCGAAGGTGTAATACAGTGGTAGAGTGAATCCCGCTCCCTGGAATAACAGGTATATGATTATATGGTTTAATCCCCACATGGCGATAGAGCATCCCAACAGCCCCCAGCGTTGACTGCCGCGTGTTGCATTGATCGAATAACTGAGAATGCTTAGTTTCTCTTCAACGTTTCCCGAAACTGTTTCCGGGATCAATTGCAGGATGATGGTTTTGATTCTTCTTCGTTTAATATATGTCGTCAGCAGCCCAATGAAACCAAGCGCCGCTATAACCAGATAAAAGATCAAAGCGTCTGGCAGTACAGTCCAGCATACTACTACAGCGAAAACCACGTAAAAAAACAATGCCGCCAGATCAAGGAAACGTTCCAGCAGTGATGACATAAAGGCCCCGCGAAATGGATAACCTGCGTTCATCAAAAACTTGACTTTGGCGAATTCGCCTAAACGTCCCGGCGTCATGCAGCCCAGAAAAAAACCGGATGCCGCTATAGCCAGGATATCGAAAAAGGGAAGATTAATATCTTCGTTTTTAAGCAGAATTTTCCAACGCAAAACGCGTAATGTCCATAAACTAAAGTGGAATGGGAGGACATATACTAACGCCCATAAATTGAACGAACGCAGAACCGTCGCCAATTCTGATATATCGATGACGTAAATCAGTAGATATGCGAATATGCCAATGCCGATGCTGCGTAGTAGTGCTTTTTTCATTGATGTCTGTTTACCTGTAGGTTTATTGTGACAGTTCAATCCCATTGAATTAATAGCATAATAACTATGCTTTATACAAAACGTTTATGTATGAATTCTCCCCCCAAGTTTGGGGGGAATTAGAGGGGGGTTGCGTTTCGACGAATCAACCCCCACCTAACCTCCCCCAGGCTTGGGGGAGGGATAACGCACTTCAATTGGCTGACCTATTACGATTTCTTAAAGAGTCGTCATGCTTTCACTATCGGCTGCGTCGCGTAGTTTAAGAACCACTTCGGTAATTCTGAAGCAATCCTCCATAGGAACAATAAGTTTTTCCCTACCTTCGATAGCGCCTATAAAATTTTTGAATAGAGATATGTCTTTATCGAATTTTACTTCGTGAATATTTTCCTGTTTGGTTATTAATGTGATTTTGTCATTCATTACCTCTACAACGCCATCCAGCCCGGCGATGCGCAGGCGGTCGTCGCCCCAGGATGATGCAATTTCGGGACGGCAGTAATCCAGCCGGGATGATATAGTAGCCCCGTTTTGCGCCAGTAAAATCATATTAGCGCTGTTTTCCATTAATCCAATTTCAGGTCGCCCGATATTATTATGAAATGCTGCGCCTTTGACGAATTCCAGTCCGGTAGTCCAACGGATCAGGTCGAGGGAATGGCAGGCGATGTATGGGATGGTTCCGGCGAAGGTTCCCCGGTTTTTCATCCAGTCAGGCCGATCCCCCAATTTATACGATTTCTGAGCCGTGGCCAGAACCACTTCCCCAATTACGCCTTTATGTACTAACTCATGTATTTTACGGTATATACCATAGCCGCGCATGCTCAACATCATAGTCAAATTAACGCCTGATTGTTCGATAACTTTTTTGATATTTTCCAGGTCTTTCAGGTTGGTGGCCATTGGTTTTTCGGTAAATATGTGCACGCCTGCTTTAGCGGCGGCGATAATGGCTTCAGGCCGGAGACCGTGGGTTGTATGGATAACGGCTATATCCAGTGATTCTTTTTCGAGCATTTCATGAAAATCGGTATAGATATTCACCGATTCATCAAAATAGGGGAAATTTTTGCGGTGTTTTTCGATAAGGCCTGGTTCGCTGCATGTACAGGCGGTTAGTTTGACGTTCTTAACTTCCGGCAATGGTCCTAATGTGTATGATGTATGATCCCAAAGACCTATCATTCCAAGCCGATATATCATTGAACTATTCTCCTGATCTGGTTGTGTTGATCACGTTTCCCTCGTAGGATATCAGAATGTTGTTTTATATATAGCGGAAAGGCGTTTCTCGTCATGAGTGATAAGAATCCATTAGACGTATTGATCTTCGCTCCCCATCCTGATGACGCCGAATTGGGGATGGGCGGCGCCATTGTGAAAATGGTCAAAGCCGGTAAACGGATTGGCGTGATTGATCTATGCCGGGGAGAACTTGGCACAAAAGGTGATGCTGAAACTCGCGCTTTAGAGGTTGAAGAATCTTCACGCATTCTCGGACTGCATCACCGGGGAAATCTTGATCTGGGAGACGGTCAAATAACTGATTCTCATGAAAATCGCCTGAAGGTTGCCGAAATGATCCGCCGGTTTCGCAGTCCCTATGTTTTTGTCTGTTCGCCGCATGATCCTCATCCAGATCATCGAGCCGGTGGACAACTTGTTCAGGCGGCGTTTTTTCTGGCCCGGTTACCCAAAGTAGAGACTGAATCGGCTGCTTTTTCTGCTCAATGGTGTTTGTATTATTTTCTGCATGAAATAAAAAATATGACATTCGCCATAGATATTTCAGATCAATTTGAAGTAAAATTACAGGCGCTCACCGCTTTTCGCTCGCAATTCGTTGAGCCGCAATTACCTGATGGGTATAAATATGTTGGAACCAGTGATTATTTATCTCAGATTAAGGCTTATAATCGGACTATAGGAGCGAAAATTGGCGTGACCTATGCGGAAGGATATGGTTCTGATCGACCCATATCATTAGAATTACCTACGCTTATCGGGTGAAAAAATATTCAAGTTGACTTGAAAAGGACAATTAAAAGTAAAATAATTCTAAAGAGTAATTTTATATGGTTCTATATCCCTATTAGTTTGAATTTGGATATGTGATATTGAGTTGTTTTCTAGTGAGCAATTCACAAAATCAGTAAGGATAATACTCGATGCTTGATTTCGATTCGTGGCAACGGTGTGAAACAGTAAAGCATCTGCTTAATTGGGCGCTTCCCGATCCTGGACGAGTGCTGGATGTCGGTGGATATCCAGGCCGTATGCGTAGTATGGCGCCTGATCACGAATGGATTATTTGCGATCCTCTGGTTGATGCGCCAGGCGAACAAATGCGCGGCAGCGCTGTTCATCTTCCTGTTCGCGATCAATCTTTTGATATGTCGGTCTCTTTGGATGTTCTAGAGCATATCGATCCGAAGGATCGCGCTAGCGTCTTACAGGAAATGATTCGCGTTTCGCGTACTGGTTTGATCCTTACCTTTCCTTTTAAGGATACCCTGGTAGAGGCTGCGGAGAAACAGGTTTGCGACGCCTATACTCACCTTCATCATAAAGATCACCCCTGGTTGGCGGAGCATGCCCAGAATCCTCTGCCTGATACTGAGGAGATTATTCAGCAATTGCAATCCTTTGGCGGACAGGTGGCGGTTTTTGATCTGGGTGATATTTCCCGCTGGGTGCATCTTCAACTATTGGATGTTCTCCTTGAGGCTTTGCCGAAATCTCTCGATCTTGCATCGCGTATAAACCAGATTTATCAGGACGAACTCTATATCCACGATTTTAAGTCGCCTGCTTATAGGAAAGTACTTTTACATCTGTTTCATGCTGACCAACCCATATCTTTAAGCATGATAGAAACTCCTATCAATGAGCAGGTCGAATCTGAGATTGTTTTCCAGAAGATCGTTACGCAAGGTCTTCTTGATCTCGTCTCTCAAAATCAGAGCGTTGCGCCTAAATCTGATGATCAAGATGCATTAATAGATGATAAACAAGTAGTTGATAAATCAGATGATAAATCAGATGATAAAACTGATGAAGATGACGCAGTAGATGTTTCCCCGGCAAAACCAGAATTAACTGCTGAAGTGGAAGACTATATCTCCAAGTTGGAATTAGGCGTGCAGAATTGGGAGGAGACCTATGCCTCCGCCCTTCATAATATAACTGAAGCTCAGCGCTGGCGAAATGATCTTGAACAACGCAGGAGTTACCGAATATATAAACTCATCATGCGTCTTTTGGGATCAAGAATAAAACCATAAACCTGCGTAAAAAGCGCTATTATATTTCAGGAGCATATATTCTCAGTAATTTTCCCTCCAGCACTATGTCTAAACATAAATTCAGGGTCACAAAATCCCTTCTCCAGCCAAAAGAGGATCAGGGGTAAGGGAGTAAAATATTCCCCGGTAAAACGATTCAGGACGCACTACTAGAGTGACTTCCCCAAATATGATCGTTACCTTAATGCTCGAAGCGCGTTCTTATGTACGCTTGGGTTAAGTATTATCATACGTAATGTTTGGAGGATTGCCTTGAAACGATTCGCTCTATTTATTCTAGGATTGTGCTGTTTGCCTTATTATGCTCCCGCCCAGGGAGATATGGCGATCTATGATACTTTTAGCCGTTATTCTCCGGCGGTTTATTCTATTAACGTTGAAATCCCCAAAGATTACATTATCGAGAGACACCAGGTTTTGGTGGATCAGTTTAGCGATTTGCAGGATAATTATTCAGATATCGTATCAGACGGCTCCGGCGCCCTGGCTGGTCAGTATATGTTCAAGAATGTGATGAACGCCATGCGGCGTAAATTGGATTTGATGAAAGAGCAAATGTTGAGCAATAATCGTGTGAGAGGCGCTGGATTGGCAATAAGCCCGCACCATCTTTTAACGCTAAGCGCCGTAGTAAAAAGCGCCACTTTTGGCGCCGTGATTGCTATTAAAGATGATTACCGTTGGATAAGCAAAGCCGTATTGCATGGCATAGATGAATTGAGCGGCATTGCCGTACTACGTGTTGAAGACGTCACTTTCAGTAATTACATTGATCTGAAAGAATATAATAGTAATCAGGGCGCTAATGATTCTCTGAACAACTGGAATAACCAATTGCCTATCGCTTCGTATGTTATGGCGATTCAACGACCTTATGATCTTCCTGCATCTCCATTTTCTGGCGTTATAGGTGGATACAATCGATTGCTTGGGTTATATGATATAGAGAAATATATTCAAACAGATCTGCCCTTTTATCCAGGCAATGAAGGCGCCCCGGTTTTCAGTCCTTCTGGCAAACTGGTTGGCGTGATGGCCTCTGAATTTTCCCTGGGACGATGGCCAGGAATCACATTTCTGATACCATCAGATATCATCGCCGATTCAGCTCTTGCAATTATTCGAACCGGGAAACGCGAGCGGGGCTGGATTTCAGGCGTAGGTTTAGGGCAAGATATAAATGGTATTGTTGTTGAAGAGGTGATCCCGGATAGTTCTGCTGCTTTAGCAGGATTGAAAAAAGGCGATCTTATCCTCGGATTTAATGGAAGACGGGAAAAAATAGTTTGGAATTTAATAGATTTCATTTCCAAAACAGAACCCAACGAAATTATTCGTTTCGAGGTCAAGCGTGGCTCCCGGCTTTATGCCGTCAATGTCAAGACCACGTTACGCCAAATAAGAAAATCGCCTGCGCGTTAATTCTACGCGCAGCATTTTATTCGATTATTCTCTCCTTATGTATTAATCCGGTTCAATCTGCGTCTCCTGATAAAGATTTATTCACATTATTAGGTGATTCAATTTCTCTCGATACTCTATATCTTCCTCCAAATCATACGGTTAACATGGCTTCCAGCTATGATCGACTCGGTGGAAACCAGGACGGAACAGGTTTCATCCGCAAGGAGGGAGACTGGTTTGTAATTGCTGAAATGCAGGGACCGGGGGCGATTACCCGTATTTGGAGTATGGCGCCTACGGGAATGATACGTATTTTTATTGATGATGGAGCTTCTCCAAAAATCCAAACTGATTTCCAGGATCTTTTTCAAGGAAAGATTAAGCCTTTCATCGAACCTTTTGTGTATGTTGATAAAAAATCCGGGGCATATTGGTCATACATACCCATCCCATATCAAAAATTCTGTAAAATTGCCGTTAGTGATTTAAATTACTTCCAGATAGAATACGTCAACTTTCCTTTTGAAGAGCAGGTTAGCCCTTTTGATTTCCCTTTCCCTAAAAAGGATGATAACAAGTTATCTTCAATAGCGCAACGATACAAACTATCAGATATACCTCCTTTCAAAAGCGGCAGCCATATCGAAGAATATTCAATACCTCATTCCATCGCCGCAGGAGAACATATCAACCTTACTACTATGGAAGGCCCCGCCGTTATTCGGGGGATAAGGATGCAATGGTCTGGTGGAGATGATGCCGGGCGAGATTTGGTTTTACGCGCTTATTGGGATAATGAAGAGCACCCCAGTATTCTGGCGCCGGTGTATGATTTTTTTGGAGGGGGAATGCGTACCTTCGCTCTTGGAGAAGAGACCAGTGGTTGGGGGTATTGCTATTTTCCGATGCCGTTTTATGAATCAGCTCGCTTTGTCATTGAAAATGGATCAGACAGGAATTCCTATACCTTTGAATTTGTTCTATATCTTCAACAGGAATCAACTCTGCCTAAGCGCCTGCGAACTTTTCATGCATATTGGCATAGAGATAATGAAACGGTGGTTCGCAATCTCAAATGGAATCAACAGCGAAAGGAATTTTTAAGCAAGGGCGAAGAAAACTATGTTGCTCTATCCGTTAAAGGAGCGGGGCATTTAATTGCATGGGAACTTGATGCTTCTCCTTTTCCACAGAGCGACGTCATGCTGTTAACTTCATCATTTAGCGAGATTCCGGCTTTCCATGGCGCCGGGAACTATGGTTTCTTTGATATGGCGGGGAATGTGTTATCAACAAACCATCTTTTTACGGCTGGGAAAAATAGTAAGCCTTTTAGAAACGAACTTCTAAGATTATTCCTTCCTGCTCCTATCGAGTTTGAAGAGGGCGCAATTATTACTCTTGAACACGGTAAAGGGAATATCAAACGAAAAGATTACGCATCAACCGTGTTTTTATATCAGGAAAATATTGAAAGAATCACTCCTGTAATACTCCCTGCCGGAGCGCGTCATTTCAGAACTCTGCCTATTAATCAACCAGTTATTGTTATGGATTCAACTGAGCAATATCTTGAAGGCCAATTGGAGGCGGAAACTCTTCCTGTCGAGTCTGTTATGGGTGTTTATGATCCACAAGACATGCTGCCTTATGGTTCTGATTGGAGCGGCAATCAACAAATTAATTTTGACGCCTTTCAAGCAGGTGCATCTATTGCGCTCACTTTGCCTCGTCAGGTATATTCCGGGTGGAATCGTTTAAAATGCAGCCTCACATCTGATCCGTCTGGAGCAATCATTTCTATTCTGATTAATCAACAGTTGATATCTGACAAGGTGGATTTATATGATCGGATCAAGAAGCCAAAGCCCCTCAATCCCAAGACTCCGTTTTTTATTCATGCCTCTGATTCTCCGCGCATCAATTTTCTAGTTAATGATAAGAATAAAAATTCTTCCGGATATTCCGTCGGCGTCGATTCTTTAATGTTGGTTCCCACCCAAAAGGCGCCTCAATCACTCCTATTACAAGGCTCTTTCGCTATGCCGGATGATCCCGATCGGAAAACGCCATATACAATCAAAACCTTGGATGGAGACAGTTTGCTGCTCGGTTTTATTAATTCAAAAAACAAAAATGAGCAGGATATCTCAAAGGATAAGAAAAGTAAGCGTTTTAATCTCGGCGAGGTTTTATCTGCTCAAAAAATCTCAGAAGGACTCTGTTTTCTTACTTGGAATATCGACGTAGAGCAGTCGGGAATTTATCGTTTTGAAATAAATCCTGCGGAAATTGTCCCATTTATATTTCGAAAAGATTCAGGTAAAATTACCCAGCTGAAAAACCGTTTGCTGATTAATAATGTCCTTTTGACAGGTAAGGATGTTACCCGCTTCGATGTAGAGGATGATAGCATTTTGCCATATCGCTACCGTATTCCTTTGCAGCGGGGAAGCAACCAACTGTCATGGCTTATGCAATGCGATTCATCAACATGGATTCAACCGGTTATTTATGGTTTGGAGCGGGAAGATTCATTTTAAGAATTATAGGAGATGGATAAATGCGTAATTTCTATTTCGGCGTAATATTTTGTTTGACCTTTATTGGGGCCTCGCTTTCTTTCAGTGCAGATTCAACTCATGTTATCACTGAAGCGGATTTACTCAATAAAATCCGCGGTGGTTGGGCCGGACAAATGATTGGCGTGGCGGTTGGCGGACCGACCGAGTTTCGCGCACAGGCGCAGACCTATGATAAACCAATCGAGTGGAATCCATCTTCAGTGCGCAGCGCTATTAATCAGGATGATTTGTATGTCGACATGACCTTTGCTGAGGTCATGGATGTCGAAGGGCTTGATGCTCCGGCGGTTTCCTATGGACAGGCATTCGCCAGAAGCAAATACCGGTTGTGGCACGCTAATTTTATTGGCCGTCAAAATTGCCGTAATGGCATCCTTCCACCACAGTCCGGGCATCCTCTTTATAATATACATGCTGATGATATCGATTTCCAGATAGAGGCCGATTTTATCGGATTGATGTGCCCAGGAATGCCCGCTTCATCAAATTTCTTCTGCGACCGCATTGGTCATGTCATGAATTACGGTGACGGCGTATATGGCGGCATGTTCGTATGCGCCATGTACTCAGTTGCATATTTCGAAAATGACGTCAAGAAAATCGTTCAAGCGGGTATCGATGCCTTGCCTGCAGAAAGTGAATACGCCCGTTGTCTTGTTGATGTCGTCGAATGGAGTAAACAACACCCGACTGATTGGCAGAAAACCTGGCAGTTGTTTGAGGACAAATGGGCTAACCGCGACCTATGTTCCCAAGGTGTAAAGAATAACTTTGATATAGATGCCAAAACCAATGGCGCTTATATCGCAATCGGTCTTCTCTATGGAGAAGGCGACTTGGAAAAAACCATCAACATCTCAACCATGTGCGGTCAGGATTCTGATTGCAATCCGGCCAGCGCGGCTGGCGTTCTCGGCATCGTTCTGGGTTATGACAATCTTCCTGAACAATGGACAACTGAGATCGAAGCAATTAAAGATGAAAAATTTAGTTATACCGATTACTCTTTTGCTGAAATCTGCCAAAGCACTCTTAAACGCGCCAAAAAATTAATTGTTCAACAAGGCGGTTCAATCGACCGGGATCAGATTAAAGTAGCCATTCAGCAGCCCATCCCCGCCAAACTAGAACAGTGGGAACAGGATCAACCCGTAGCGGTAGTTCAAGAAGATCAGCCGGCTTTCTCATGGCAAGGCGATTGGCGAAAGAAAAACGGCGCCATGATATCCAATCAGACCGGCGCAAAAGCAACCTTTACCTTTGAAGGAACCGGCGCCTTGGTTCTTGGTTCATATAATAAAGATGCCGGTATCGCCGACGTCTATCTGGATGGCGCCAAAAAACGTTCGATTAATCTCTATTATGAGCGCAGCAAGGGCGCTGAAAGCATTTACCATGTAATGGGATTGCCCAGAAGCAAGCATACCATCACCGTCGTAGTCACTGGAAATAAGCAACCTGTTTCTGAGGATTGCATGATTTATGTTGATAAGGCAATTGTTCTGGATGGCCCCGAAAAGAAATAAGGAAACATCGCCATGACAATTCAAATCACGGTCGGGGATGCAGTATTGTCAGCAACCCTTGAAGATAATGCAACCGCTCAAGCCATCTATGACGCCATGCCCTTTGATCTTCCATATAATGTCTGGGGCGATGAAATCTATTTCAGCATCCCGGTTCACTTGGATATGGAAGAACCTGGACAGGAGATTATGGAAATCGGCGACTTGGCCTATTGGCCTCCGGGACATGCCTTCTGCATCTTTTATGGACGCACTCCTGCGTCGACGGATGACCGTCCCCGTGCGGCCAGCGAAGTGGTTCTGATCGGTAAAGTAGATGGAGACGCAACCATTTTACGCGATGCAAGCGCTTCGTCTATCAAGATCAAGAAACTCAGATAAAAAAACAGGGAATAAATAAATAGCATGGGTGCCAAGGGCAAGACCGCATTGCGGTCAGCCCTTGATGCGATCACCTACATATCTCAAAACCACTCTAGGAAGATCATCTCTCCGGGAGAGGTTTATAGTGAGGGCGAAATAAGAAGATAATTCGATAAAAATAGTATATAAATAAGGAGAAACAAAATGTTCAATGCACGAAGAAATTTTGGATTACTACTTGTATGTTCGATCTTTTTTGGATTAACCACTTTCTCGACATTTGCATCAGAAACCGATTCCATCATCGTCTCAGATGTAGAGCAGATCGCCGCTGGTTTCGATTTTACCGAAGGTCCTGTGTGGCATAAAGACGGTTATCTGCTGTTCAGCGATATCCCTCCCAACAAGATTTATAAATGGAGCGCTAAAAATGGCGCGGAAATCTGGAGCAGCGATTGCGGCAACTCCAACGGTTTGACATTTGACAAAAAAGGTAATCTGGTCGCTTGTGAACATGGAAACCGCCGCGTCTCTATCACTAAAGTGGATGGTTCTGTCGTCTCCATTGCTGATAAATGGGAGGGCAAGCGTTTTAACAGCCCCAACGATTGCGCTATTCGTTCTGATGGGATGATCTTCTTCACTGATCCTGATTATGGTTTGACAGATAAAGCGCAACGCGATATTCCATTTAACGGCGTCTATCGGGTAATGCCTGGAGAAGAACCTGTCTTGCTGATTAAGGATTTCAATAAACCCAACGGCATCGCTCTCTCACCGGATGAGAAACTGCTATATATTGCTGATTCAGCAGATTCAAATGTACGGGTCTTTGACGTCGCTAAAGATGGGAACTTATCAAATGGCAAGGTTTTTACCGAAGTGCCTCATCCGGATGGCATCAAAGTTGATCTGGCTGGCAACCTGTATTCGACCTCAAGCACTGGCGTAGCAATATTTAGTCCATCGGGAAAGTTTATTACAACAATAATAGTTCCAGAAAATCCCTCCAATTGCGGCTTCGGCGACCGGGATAACCAGACGCTATTCATTACCGCCCGTCGTGGACTATATATGGTCAAACTGAAAAACGCAGGCGTACCTGTTTGGAAATAAAGAATTATCAAAAGAGCAAAAAAATTGGCCATGCTCCAGCAACTGCTTGGGGTATGGCCAATATGAATAAGAAATAACTATTCTGTAATATTACAAATGCCAAGGCGCGCGCATGGGGCGCATCAAGCGTTTATTGGCTTCATTGTTATCGATAAATTTTTCAGTCTTGGGATCAAAGACCATCTTTTCTTCCCGCCGGATAGCAATATCACTGATATGACATAGCGTATCACCGCGTACCGCAGCATCAATCGAACTGACGGCTTCTTTGCGGCTGCGGATGCAATCGAGGAAATTGTCGACATGGTTATCGCTCTTGTATAATGGCTGATCGATTTTGGCTTTCAATATGCTTTCTGAACTGGCTTTAATCACACCGCGTTTAACATAAATCCAGCCTTCGCTGCCTTCAAACGCTGTTCCATGACTGCTTTCCATATCATCATAGCGTTTTAACCATTCAGCAGGGCAGGGCGTGCCGGTGAAATTAATCTTTACTCCGCTGCCTAACTTTATTTTCACATTCCAGTTCATAGCAGTGTCGCAAACGCCGGTGGTCGGGAATGTTCCGGTACCTTCTACTTCCCAGGGACCATCGAATTTATCTTCGGCGCC
Source organism: bacterium (assembly GCA_963662285.2). Taxonomy (GTDB): domain Bacteria; phylum Hinthialibacterota; class Hinthialibacteria; order Hinthialibacterales; family Hinthialibacteraceae. Next base: position 838,964 of record CAXXMV010000001.1, on the reverse strand, counting down.
CCATAGGGCTATATCAATCGGATGGATGCCCCAGCCGGCGATGAAACCAAGCGCATAATCGGATATAAACCACCACAGGCTGTTAGAGCAGCGGTCTATTGTGTAAGGCGTGAATTTTGATGGTCCCAGCCAGAAATTATAATCAAGCCATTCCGGGGCTGGTACCTGGGTTGACTCGCCTCCCTCTATACTACCCGGCGACCAAACATTGATTGACTTAAGCTCGCCTATCTTGCCATTGCGCACCAATTCACATGCCTGGCGGAACTTGGCGTCTGAACGCTGCTGGGTTCCGAATTGGAAAATCCGTTTATGCTTATGAACTGCCTCGCGCATGACCTGATCCTCTTCGAGGGTCAGCCCCATCGGTTTTTCCATATAAACATCTTTGCCAGAACGAACCGCCGCCAGCGAGGTTAGAACATGCCAATGGTCGCAGGTAGCGACCAGACAGGCATCGATATCCTTACGGGCGACTAACTGGTTAAAGTCGTGATAAGTCTGGCAATCTTTATTTTCATAGAACTCGTTGACAAGGTTCTTCTTCTCTTCAAGCACATTGCTTTTCAGGTCGCATAGCGTTGTAACCTGACAGGTTTTATTTTTTAACAAACCACGGAGACCATCCGTCCCACGCGGACCAACCCCGATGCATCCCACATTGATGCGGTCATTGGCGGAGGCCTGTTTTCCCATACCCAACACGCTGGCGGGAATTATAAAAGTTGAGGCCGATAACGCCGATGCGGTTTTAATGAAATTTCTGCGATTAGTTTTCTTTTTCATTTTCCCATCTCCACTTTTCTAAACTGATATTAACCACAATATTCTACAATAATTGCTAATGTCATGCTTCAATTATTATAAATAATACACTACAACCATGCTACAATGATAGCTGTCGTCTCTAAAACATTCTGTATTTTTACTCTTGCGCAAAAGGTTGTTGGGGAAAAATGAATAATATAAACATAGCTTCCATCGGTTTAGGTTTGTGGGGTAAGAATGTTCTGCGCGTCTCCAGTAGCGTCAAGAACGCCCGGTTGGCCGCCATTTGCGATTCCAATCCGGATGAGTTGAAGAAATACTCAGCGCTCTATCCATCCGCAAAAATATATCATGAATATTCAGAGGTATTGAACTCTGACGAGATCAATGCTGTGCTGTTGGCTACTCCCGCGCCGATGCATTTCTCTATGGCTATGCAAGCGCTTCAGGCGGGCAAGCATGTGTACGTCGAAAAACCCATGACCCTTACCTCCAGTGATGCGCAAACCCTGGTGGATGAGGCGGAGCGGTTGAATCGCACCTTGATGGTGGGTCACCTGCTGGAGTATCATGCCGCCGTAAATCAATTAAAAGACCTGGTTGATCAAGGTGAATTGGGAGAGATAAGGTATCTTTATTCAAAACGCTTGAATCTGGGCGTAGTGCGGCAGGATGAAAATTCCCTATGGTCCCTGGCGCCCCATGACGTCTCGGTGATCCTCTATCTTATGGGATTAGAACCGGAATCGGTCTCGGCGACGGGGCTGGCATCTATCCAACCAACTATAGAAGATGTGGTTTTTGTCTCCATGATGTTCCCTGGAAATCGTATGGCGCAGTTTCATGTTTCATGGCTGGATCCAAACAAAGAACGCAAACTGGTAATTGTCGGCTCGGAGAAAATGGTCGTTTTCGATGATATGCATCCCAGCGAAAAAATCCGTATTTATGACAAAAGCGCCACGGTTAAGAAATCCAGCGCTGATACCATCGAAGCTATTTCGGTTCGGCATGGAGCTATTCATATTCCCGTTGTATCCCAATCAGAACCATTAATCACCGAAATCCAGCATTTCGTCGATTGCATACTTTCCGGTCAAACGCCGCGCAGTGATGGGCGTGATGGTCTGCGGGTGGTCAAAGTTCTCGAAGGCGCTTCAAAGTCCCTGCAAAAAAACGGCGCCCCGGTTATGTTTTAATTTCTTCTAATCGGCATATTCATAGTGCATTATTAACACGCTATTAACACTGGTGGAATTTTGTATTCTATAATGAGAAAGTTTATAATTCGTTATCTCAATGAATTGGAGTTTCTTGTATTATGAATCGAGTTCTATATTGTTCCATATATGTTGTAAGAATTCTGGCGCTATGTATTTTCTTTAATTCTACTGGTATCAACAGCCGCGCGGCTCAACCTAAAACCTTAACCCTCTATTGCGCTGCTGGCATACGTTATGCGGTTGAAGATGTGATTAAGGATTATAAAAAAGAATACGGCGTCGAAGTACAGCCCATCTGGGCGGGTTCAGGCGCTCTTATCAGCATCATGGATGTAGCCAGGAAGGGCGACTTGTACCTGGCGGCTGATCAGGATCATATTAACATTGCGCGTCAAAAAGGTCTGGTGCGCGAAGCCATGCCTATCGCCTATCAGCGCCCGGTTATTGCGGTCAGGAAAGGCAATCCCAAAAAAATTAAAACGCTTAGCGACTTAGCCCGTGAAGATGTCGTCGTCTCTCTGGCTAACCAAACAGCTGCAGTAGGACGGGCCTCAGTCGCCCTGCTGCAAAAATTCAATCTGTGGGATAAAGTAAAAACACGCGTCGATAAAAATGGCGTCTACAAACCAACCGTCAACGAAGTGGCCAACGATCTGCTCTTGGGCATGGTTGATGTCGGGCTCATCTGGGATTCAACCGTATTGCAATATAGCCAACAGTTGGAGATGATCGCTATTCCCCAAACCGATGATTTCATCGATCAAGTGACTATCGGCGTTTTATCTTTTTCCCGTACTCCCACCGAGGCGCTCAAGTTCGCCCGCTATCTATCTGCGCGTGACCGGGGCTTGAAACGATTCGCAGAGAAGCAATGGCCGACCATTGAAGATGGCGACGCCTGGGCTGAGAAACCACAGATTACCTATTTCGCCGGAGGCGTCAATCGACGCGCCATCGAAGAAACTCTGAAAGAGTTTGCCGAACGTGAAAACGTGCTTTTCAATACGGTTTACAATGGATGCGGTATTCTGGTAGGACAAATGAAACTGGGGCAGAGACCTGATGTTTACCATTCCTGCGACGCCTCTTTCATGGCGGATGTGACCGACTTATTTTTTGACGTCAAAGCAGTGTCATCTATGAATATTGTCATTATCGTCGCCCCTGCTTTCAAAGACCGCATTAAATCTGTTGATGATCTACTCAAGCCGGGCATCAAAGTAGGTATGGGCAATCCCCAACAGAGCGCTATGGGGCATCTGACGGTTAAAATGCTGCAAGAGATGGGAAAATGGGATAAACTGCAAAAATCCGGTAATATCGCCGTCCAGGTTCCCACTGGTGAATTTCTAGTGGCGCCCATCCTTACCGGAAACCTGGATGCCGCGCTATGCTATGAATCAAACGCCACCCTGGTGACCCAAAAGGGAGACGCCGCCATTGTTCCTATAGACCATTCCGGCGCCGTGGCGGTTCAAACCTATACCATAGGCAAGCAGTCGAAGCATAAATATCTATTGCAACGTTTTCTCGCCGCGCTGGAACATACAGAAGATCGATACAAAAAAGCCGGTTTTGAATTTAAATTAAATGAACCATCCGACCAATAATATTGCAAATCACGGTGAGCCGGAGAATAATCCAGCCATCTCTACAGAATTGAAACACGGCAAGGCATATCGCGTTAAAAGCGATATGCCTTTTTTCACTGCCTTCGGTTTAACCAGCGCATTATATGTCTTGGCCATTGTCGCCATGATCGGCGCCGGGATTATCAAAATAGAATATCAGGATTTCGTCAACGCGCTGTCCGACCAGAACATTCAGTACGCCATACGTCTAAGTCTTATCACCTGCACTATCACAGCTATTCTATCCGTGATAGTTTCCGTGCCCATAGGATACCTGATGTCGCGCTATCAATTCCCTGGTAGTTTCCTGATCGATTCAGTACTCGATATACCGATCATTCTGCCTCCCCTGGTTATCGGGCTTAGTTTGCTGATACTTTTTGGCCTGCCCATTGGTGGAACCGAATCCGATCCATTCACTATTGATGATGCCTTCCGTTATCTATCAAACCTCATCCTGGGACGCGACTTAGGCATAGTCTTTCAAATTCCGGCGGTTATTCTCGCACAGTTCTTGGTTGCCTGCGCTTTCGCTGTACGAACTATGCGGGCCACTTATGACCAGATATCGCGGCGTCATGAAGATGTCGCTCTTACTCTTGGTTGCAGCCATGGTCAGGCTTTCTGGCGCGTAGTGTTTCCTCAGTCCTGGCGCGGCGTCATGACCGCCTTCACCCTGTCCTGGGCCAGGGCCTTGGGCGAGTTTGGACCGATTCTGGTGTTCGCCGGTTCGGTGCGTATGCGTACCGAGGTGTTGCCTGTCTCCGTATTTCTCGAATTAGGCATCGGTAATGTCAAAGGCGCCTTGGCCGTCTCCCTCATCATGGTGGCCGTAGCGGTGTTGGTCTTGGTGGTGGTTCGCATGTTTGGTGGAAAAACATTCGAAAGTCAGCGGGGGGCGGTATGATTATTATAAACGATTTATCCATCCGCTTGGGGCATTTCAAATTACATCAGGTCAACATGACCATCGAGAAGAGCCAATACGGCGTCTTAATGGGCAAAACCGGCTGCGGCAAAACCACTGTCCTCGAAGCCATTTGCGGTTTACGCCGCGTCGCCAGTGGATCAATCCATCTCGGTGGACGTGATGTCACCAACCTTAAACCTGCGGAGCGCGGCATTGGATTCGTACCCCAGGAAGGCGCTATCTTCACCACCATGTCAGTACGGAAAAACATCGGCTTCGCCCTGTCCGTGCGTAAATGGAAACGCCAAGCCATCTACGAGCGGGTTGATGAAATAGCCGAGGCGGTAGGCGTCACTCATCTGCTGGATCGTAAACCGCATGGCCTAAGCGGCGGCGAGCGCCAGCGCATCGCTCTGGCGCGGGCGTTAGCCTTTAAACCGGATATCCTTTGTCTGGACGAACCGCTCAGCGCACTGGATTACGATACGCGCAACGATATGTGCAGCTTGCTGAAAAAAATCGTCCAGGAAACCGGAGTCACCACGCTGCACATAACCCATAACCGCAATGAAGCAATAAAACTGGCAGACCAAATCTTCATCTTCCAGGATGGCGCCATTCACCAAACCTCACGCCAAAGCCTGATTCCAAAGCAGCAGGAAACTGCCTTGGATGATATATGAAAATGAAACTATAATCACTTAAAATTGTTTCTTCTATCGATATGCTGATGCAAGATAAAGTTTCACATCCTACCGTGAGAGGGGTGAATGAAAATGGACATTAATAGTATTGTTAAAGATCAATATCTTGTTTCTCTCGAAATGCTGCGCAACGCTATCACCAAATGTCCCGATGACGCCTGGAATGATCCGGCCTATCATAATAAGTTCTGGCATATCTCATACCATACGCTGTTTTTCACTCACCTCTATCTTCAGAATTCTGACAAACAGTTTACTGCCTGGATCAAACACCGGGATGAGCACCAATTCATGGGGCCTCTCCCCTGGCCGCCGCATCGTGAACCGAAAATCGGCGAACCATACAGCAAAGAAGATATTCTTGAGTATTATCAATTCTGCCGCCAAGAGGTCGAAACCAGAACGGCTCAATTGGATATGGAAGCGGAATCGGGGTTCTGGTGGTATCCTTGCAATAAGATGGAATTTCAGTTTATCAATATCAGGCATATACAACACCACGCAGGCCAACTGATCGAGCGACTAAAAGCCATAGATAATATCTCCATTGATTGGATCGGCCTTCAATCAAAAGAACCACTCTAGTCATGCAACATCCAATCCTTAACGCTAATATAGGTATCAAAAGCGTTATGAAGATAATAATCTGCCTTGGAGTTTAGTAAATTATTATTAGAACGATTAGCAAAATTATGTTTGTTTATTATCACACTTGGTCTTCGAAAAAGTCAATCAGAACATTATTATGAAAACTACTCTAACGATCTTATAATATTCACAATGCATACAAATGTAAAATCACCTTGGATAAACCGTTTACGGAATTTTTCAATAAATTTTATTCTTGTCTGTTTATCAACTACTTTCTCTCTAGTTATAGTTGAAATATTTATTCGTTACACCAACCTGAACATCCCCGAAAAAGTTGATTGTTTCGCTATGAATGGGATGACTCTTCCAAGTTACCCGGAATTTGTCCGCTTTGTTCCCAATACAGAATCTATCGCCATATCATCAACTGCGGAATTTCAAAATCATTACAAAATCAACTCTAAAGGATTACGGGATGAAGAGAATTACAAATATAAGCAGCATAACGGATTACGCTGTCTATTTATCGGCGATTCTCTTACTGAGGGCTTTGGAGTTGAACATGAAGAGAGTTTTACCGAATTAATAGAAAAAGATTCCAACCATAGCATTGAATGTATTAACGCCGGGATTCGAGGGACCAGCCCCTCTGATTTCTATTTCCGTATTCCCAAACTTATAAAAACTTTTAAGGATATCAACCTGATTTTTCTTCAATTATTTGATAATGATGTATGGGATGATATGCGGTATACTCAAATCTTACAATTGAAAATAAAGAATGATTCAATTGAACGGCTGCCTTTCCATCAGTCACATTCATACTTAAAACATTTGAGGTCATTTGCTAAACCACTGAGTCATATTCGCTTGAGTTGGATTATTGGATCTTTTTTTATCAAAATACCCGGGATGGAATCCAAAGAACTTCATTATGAATGCTCATTAGCAGAAGAAATCGAAAAAATTTATCAACATTCTTCTATCAAGTTAAAAATAAATCCGATAAATGATGCAAATGTCAGGATCGAATTTCCCTACATTTCTGAGAATATTCTATCAGAAAAGAGTCTTGATCAACTTTGGAATCTTTTTAAGGGAAAAAAATATAATAATTTCGACAGAGTAAATCCCAGTCAAGAAATTCTATTTCATCCAAATGCATCCAAACAGGATTATGAAAAATCATTGCAATACATATTGCTGTCTAACAAATTATGCCAAAAAAATAAAATTCCAATGGTTTTGGTTTATATCCCTTCATTAGATGGTCTCCGGTATAATACTGGTTATTATCTATCAAGCTGGTCTAGTGAGAATAATATCCCCTTCATTTCTTTAACAAAGCCGCTTCAAAAAGCAGCCAGAGAAAGTAACCATGCAATATATTACCCCATCGACGGCCATTTTACTGAATTAGGTCACCAAATTGCCAGCCAGGAAATCTTGAACTGGATAAATACGATGAATCCTGGTGAATGAAGAAAACGCGCAAAATGAATTTTTATTTCTTTTGCGCCACATATTTTCCTATCATTTCGAATTTTCAAGGAAAGTTATCACATAAATTTATGGCAAAAGATTATAGAATATTCTTTTGGTAAGCGGATGCAAAAGCGGTGTACTCTTCTCAATACCATCTAATATATAATTCAATATTTATGTTGATAATACCATAATACAGTAAATTATCTATCACATAACTCATGGAGAAATGGGAACTCTCCGAATTGCGGTCGTCAAGGAAATATTCGGTCATACAACTATCGTTACTACTAACCGGTATTTGAATGTATTAGAGGAAGAAAAAAGAAAAGCCCTCCAATCTTTTTCACAGATTGAGATTATCTGAACGAACATTTTTACAATTTTTTGACAATTTAACTCGATTTCTATTTATTCTTAATCACAAAAAGATAAGTTGATTGATCCAGACCATGGTTACTAGAATAAAAGATTCCTATTCATATAAATTTTATGAAATAACAAGAAATCATGACAATGGCGTCACTCCCGGTTGAAAGGCCAGTCTGACGTGTGCATCGAAGCGGGAGGGATGGCGTAATGTCCCCAGGATTTCTTTGGTGAAGCGATAAGCCCGCGCTTCGGTGGTATCTAATCCACCGAAAAGGTTATGATACCATTTACGTTCTATTTCAAACAAACCATTAAATTCCAGATAAAAATATAAACGATATGCGATATGCAGGCAATACCAGGGGCCATAGTAGCCCACGCTGCGTTGACTCATTAAATTAAGCCAGTTTTCCATAGGAAGATAGCGGTAGATCGTAATGACGGGTGGATCGTTACGATAATCAGAGAAGATTAACGGGCGTGATGGATAACGGTCAAGTTCCTGGATATCCAGCGTAACATCCAGGCCATTGATCCATTCGAGTAAACTTTCTTGAGTGCATAAGTCGAGGTCTAAGGGTAACTTCATTGTTTTTTCATTAAGAATTTTCCGGCATATCTTCAGGAATCTCTTCCCGGACATGACTGATTTCCTTAAACGAAATTCCCATTATTAACAAAGACGTAAAGCCCGCTGCAATCACTGGCGGCACTTGCGATAACCACATGATCCACGCCGCCGCAGTGGCGGTGGTTGAATCGATCAGAAATGTTTTTACCAGAATCAATTGCACTGCGAAATGGTATACCCCGATATAGCCCGGAGCTTGGGGAAACATCACCGCGAAGCATAATCCCGCCATTAAAAACAGTGCGCCGGTCATTCCAACCGTATCAACGCCTAGCGCCCATAATATTAAGAGTTCGCTGAAAGCAATTGATACCCAGAGAAGGATGGTCCACATTACGCAATATAAAAAATGCAGTGGTTTGCGGAAGGTCACGGCGCCTTTCTCGAATGATTCTATGGCTTTTAACAATTTGCCTGAGATGCCTGTTGGCAATGGTTTAAATATAATACGGGCGACTTTTAGACTCCACTGTGGCGCATAACTCATAACGGCTATTGCGCCGAACATTGTAATGAAGACTAACACGCCCAACTTCGCCAATCCCTGGATATACGCTCTAGGATCGGTATTCATGATATCCTGTGTTAATTGACCGCCTTGTGCAGATGCCGCCAGTTCGGCTGGCTGACCCTGCATTGCCGGGAAGGGAAAAACCATAAATACGAAAGCCAGAATCAGCAATAAGCCCATCAGGTCATAGATGCGTTCCACAATAATGGTCGCCAGCGCGGTCGAAAATGCATGGGGCGTCATTTTCCATACTAGAAATGGCCGTAATAATTCTCCCATACGGGCCGGGAAAATCCCGTTTCCCATGAAACCAATATTCGCAATCAAAAAAAGTTTTATAACCGGAACCTTGGGTTCTCCTAATAACATGCGCCAGCGGAAAGCGCGAATCAAGATCGAATTGATGGATAATATAATTGCCAGCAATACCCATCCCAGGTTTGCGCTTTTCATCGCCAGCCAGACTTCTGACCAGTTCTGGTCTTTGGCAAACAGGTATAGACAGCCCAGACCAATCGTCAATGCAATAATGATTTGCAATTTTTTTGATTTCATATTTCCTCTGATGAAAAGATATTGTGTACTCAAACAAAACTATTGTTGTTTCTCAAAAGCCGTCGCCGCCGCCTGATATACTTGGGCAATAGGAGTCTTCTGCTCTTTGTGAATTCGCAGGCAATCATCATATTCAGGCGTAAAGCGCTTTTCCACACCATGTCCACAGCAAACCTTGCCCCGTACTGCGCCCCATTGGGTTTGGACTTCGCAACTTGTACGTTTCATGATCCTGCGCTCGCAATCATACATGCGAACGCCGATAGATGAACTGTTCTGCATCATGGCCTGAGCGATGGTTTCACGTAGAGCCGGAGGCGCGACTACGCTTACTATAGTTCCAGGGCGGCCTTTTTTCATCATAGATGGCGTTAAGCAGACATCCAACGCTCCGGCCTTAAAAAGGCTATCCATCATCGGATTAAAAAACTCCGGATTCATATCATCTATATTGGTTTCGATGACGGTCACGCTATCGGCGCCGTTTTGGCCGCTTTCACCAATGAAAATGCGCAGCATACCGGGCAACTCTTTGGAATTGCGCGTCCCGGCGCCATAACCGATGGTTTCCAGATTCATGGTCGGCATAGTGGATGAGCCGCCGGTCAAAACGCGTAACAGCGCCGCTCCGGTCGGCGTGACCAATTCCATATCTATGCCCGTGCCGAAAAGAGTGAAACCTTTGAGCAGGTTGGCTGTAGCGGGCGCAGGCAGGGGCAGCGCTCCATGGCGCGTCTGGACAAATCCCTCGCCTACGTGGACGCGAGAACTGGCGCATGACTCAACGCCCAACAGGTGCAATCCCAGCAGCGTTCCGCTGATATCCACTATGGCGTCATAGCAGCCCACTTCATGAAAATGAATCTGGTCGTATGGCTTATTGTGAACCTGGCCTTCCGCATGTGCTAAAGTAGTGAAAACTTCTTCGATCCGGTTGCGGACGTCACCAGGCCACTTGATGCTATCAACAATATCCAGCACGCCGGATAGTTTTCTATGCGAATGCGCCTCTTCTTCTACAATAACATGGGCTTTGGTTCCAGAAAGCGGGCCGCGCATGACGCGTTCCCACTGCAAATCAAATCCGGGAATATTCATTCCGCTGAGTAGTGATCTAATCTCTTCTCCCGGGCAGCCTGCGTCAATCAGCGCTCCCAGGCACATATCACCGCTGATTCCTGCGAATACGTCAAAATAAATGGTTTTCATGTTTATGATATCCACGCAATATATAGTTATATCGAACTAATGATGGTAGTTTAGTCAGTACTCTTCGTCCAGAGGAAGAACGATCTCCGTGGAATCTAGTAACAGGCCATATTTAATTATATCTTATATAGTGGTTATCGAAGATGTATGTGTATTGAAAACGTTGGATTCGTGAAAAGTCCCATCTTTTGAGAACTTTTACAACCTCATTAACGCACGTTATTTTAATTATCGCTATAACATGCACTATATCTAAGTTAAGTGTTGTATAAAATGAATGATACATTACTGCAGGTTTTTAAGGGGAATCATGGATTTTCAATACTTTAGTCCTACGCAATTGATTGTCAGCCAAGGCGCCGTTTCCCGTGTCGGGGATATTGCATCTTCAATGGGGAACAAAGCATTCGTTGCACTGAGCGCATCGGTTAGCAAAAGTGGATGCGCTGAAAAAGCCTTGCATTCCCTGGCATCGAAAAACATACAGGTCGTCGAATATATTAAGCCTTACGGTGAACCATCGGTCGAGATGACTGGCAGCGCGACCCAAACCGCCAAAGCGGCGCAATGCGATATGGTTATATCACTGGGCGGCGGTTCGGTGATCGATCTGGCTAAAGCTGTGGCTGGATTAGTAACCAATGGCGGCGTGATAGAGGATTATCTCGAAGGCGTCGGCGCCGGAAAACCTGTCACCAAACCCGGCCTGCCCCATATAGCCATGCCAACTACTGCGGGCGCTGGCGCCGAAGTGACGCGCAACGCCGTTATCCGTTCGCCTAAAGGACGCTTCAAAAAGAGTTTCCGCAGCCCTCATCTTTACCCGTCAGTAGCCATTCTTGATGCCGAACTGAGTTTGTCTCTCCCCGCTGAGCAGACAGCTTACAGCGGGATGGACGCTATAACTCAGCTGATCGAGTCTTATATCAGTAAACGCGCGGTTCCTATCACCGACGCTTTGGCCTTTTATGGCTTGGAGTTGGCGCTGCCAGTTATCAAGGAGGTTTTCCAGGATGGTTCTCAAATTGAGCAGCGCGAGAAGATGCTCTTGGCCAGCACTATCAGTGGTATATGCCTCGCTAACGCTGGTTTGGGTCTGGCCCATGGATTCGCTGCCGGACTGGGAGCGCTGTACGATATTCCCCACGGCAAAGCGTGCGCCATCCTCACGCCTCATGCATTAAAGTTCAACCGATGCGCCGAACATGATAAAATTGCTAGGTTAGGCCGCTTGATTACTGATGATCAATCACTTAAAAAAGGCGAGTACGCCGATTTGATCATCAATTATATGTTTGATCTTAATAAGCAATTTAATATTCCCTCAGATTTGAGCGAATTTAAGATTCCTAAGGACGAAATTCCTTTATTGGTTAAAATGTCTATGGGAAACAGCATGTCGGGCAATCCGATTACCGTTTCCGACATTATCGCTCAAACCATTATGGAAGCGTTGATATGACCGACCGGATGCGAAGTTGGATTGAAGGTTTTTTCCTGGCGCTGATAATAATTCGTCCATCTCTTGATGCCACGACGGATTTAACGTTGTCTATTGGTCCAGCATCGCTTAATCCTGCGGGATTATGCAGTATGGCGGTTATCGCACTGGGCGTCTGGTGGATGGTCGTGCTGCAACCTTCTCAGCGTCGCCTAATGTTTGGGCAGCCCATAGTTAAAATTTTGTTGATCTGGATAGTTCTCATGATCCCCTGGGCGGTTGGTCCAGTTCTGGTTCATGGCGCATCGCGCATCGCTTCGGTGCGCGAATGGCTGCGCCTGTTATCCATCGTTGTCTTTTTTATCGTTATCTTGAATATGACGATGCAAGGCCAGGGCAAGCGCATTCTGGCTGTTCTGTTTCTATCTATGATAGTTCCCGCCCTGACCGGATTATACCAAATCGCATTTCATCAGGGTATGCAGGTGCAGGAAGCCCATCGCATTCAAAGTACTTTCGTGCATCCCAATCCGTTCTCTTTCTACCTGGTGTTGATGGCTGGCGCGGCCTATTGGAAATGCCGTTGGGCTGAACGGCGCACGGGCTGGATTCTGCTTTTATTGTTAATCCTGGGGCTTTTGATAGCTACTTTCAGCTTTACCGGCGCGGGAATGCTGGGCGTCTTGATTATGATTATCGCTATCGGAGAAAACCGCTGGTTGCGCTACAGCATCCTCTGTTTTATGATGATTTTCGTAATCTTATTCGTCACCACGCCAACCGGACGGGAACGCATCCGCGTCATCACCCAATGGGATAACCTGGATGAGATCGAGCGCACTGGCCGGGAAACTTCATCGCTGGTCTGGCGTCTGCTTAATTGGCGTTTTCTATACCGCTCCTGGACCCAAAGCCCCTATTATGGTTATGGGCTTGATAGTGCACCCTATGTCAATCCCAACAAAGTTTTGAATGGAACCGGGCCGGGGCAGGAACCGCATAACGACTATGTCCGTTTTATGATTGATGGCGGCGTGATCGGTTTTGTAATAAACATCGGGATGCTGCTAGGTCTTGGATGGGTCTTATTCAGGGCGCATCGAAGAGCCAATGCGCCTCCGGTGCGTCATTTTATCTGGGCGGCTATCGCCATTTATGCTTCATGGCTGGCCGGAAGCGCCAATGATAACCTGATAATCGCAACGGCCTATCAGTATTGCCTGTGGTTAATTTTTGCGCTCGCTTTGGGGTGGGCTGCGTCTGGACGAATACCCGGTAGACAATCTCATGAAATTCAACCAGAAGATGATCGAGCCCCATGCTGAAACTCACAACCATCCACCCTTTTGATCCGTGGGGTAGTAAAATCGGCGGCATCGAATCCGTTATCCGTTCTATGCTGCAACATGCTCCAGAAGATTTCGAACTATCTCTAATAGGCGTTTCCGAATATCCAGCGCAGCGCCCCATCGGGCAATGGAGCACGCTGGAATTCTGTGGCAGACCGATTCGCTTCTATCCCGTCTTGGCTGACCAACAACCCAATAAACGCACTAGAATACCATTGTTTCTACGTTTCCCCCTGGCGCTAAGATTTAAGAATTTTGACTTGCAGGATCACATGGTCATCTATCATCGAGTCGAGCCGCTCGCTCTTTCCTCTGTGCCAGCCAAGAGCAATATCCTCTGCGTTCATGGCGACCCAAGAGAGATCGTTAGCCCCCGGTCAGAAGTACGTTGGCGTCATGCTCCGTGGCTCTACCGGATGGCCGAAGCGCGAGCGGTGCGCCGCAGCCGATTTATTTATTCCGTCCAACGCGAGGGCGTGGCATACTTACAGCAAAATTATCCATCGCATCATGACCAAATATCTTTTTTATCAACCTGGTATAGCGATGATGTTTTCTCGCCAATCAGCGATCATCCAAGAGAACAACTTCGTCAACAGTTTCTCCAGCAACACAATTTTTCCGATTCCACCTGTTTGATTCTTTTCGCCTGCCGATGGGAAGAGCAGAAAGACCCCATATTGGCGCTGCAATCCTTCGCCCTGGCAGCGGCGCAAAATCCTGATATACGTCTCGCGCTGGCTGGCGGAGGCGGTATGAGGCTTCGCATGGAGCAAACCATCGAAAGCCTTAATATATGCGATAAGGTCTGTATGCTTGGCTCGTTATCTGCGCCTGATCTAGCTAATGCATTGCGCATTAGCGATGTGTTCCTGATGTCATCTAAATTCGAGGGGATGCCTATAGGCGTGATGGAAGCGCTGGCCTGCGGTTTGCCGGTCGTATCAACCAATGTGGGCGAGATACGCGCTTTGGTTCAGCACTGTGTAACCGGGCTTATTGTGGAACAATCAACGCCCGAACAATTAGCCCATGCCCTTTGCGGCGTGATTGATAATCCGCAAAAATATAATCGCGAGGCTTGCGCTGCATCAATGCAGCAATTTCGTCCCGGCGCCATTTTGCCGCCATTTTTTAACATGTTGAAAGAATTGGTTTAGAATATTCGGGGAACTGTATCTGATATGAATGTGATGACGCTTTTCGATATCCCCATAACCAATATCACGCTTCAGGAAACGATAGACCTGATCCTCAATACTCTAGCTGGCCAAAAATCCGTTCAGATGTATTTTGTCAACGCGCATTGCGTTAACATCTCCCGAACCGATTCGGGATACCTTGAACTACTACAGAATGCAGATTATACCTTCGCCGACGGCGTGGGAATGAAAATCGCCGCCAACATTCATGGCCGTCCATTAGTTGATAATGTCAATGGCACCGATTTGTATCCCTTGCTGCTCGATGCGCTTGAAGGAACCGGTTACCGCATCTACCTGCTAGGCGCCGAACCGGGAACTGCTGAAGAGATGCAGCGACGCGCTTTGGAGACCCACCCTGGTTTAATATTCTGTGGAACGCATCATGGATTTATTACCCCCGAAAATAATGAAGATATTGTGCGGCAGATACGCCAATCCAAAGCCGATCTACTTCTAGCGGCGATGGGCGTCCCCCTTCAGGAAAAATGGATTAATCAGAACTTGGAGAAAACCGGCGCCAAAATCGGCATGGGCGTCGGAGGATTATTCAACTTCTATTCGGGAAATATCCCCCGCGCCCCGATGATCCTCCGCAAAACCGGACTCGAATGGCTGCACCGTTTATGCATGGAGCCAAGACGCATGTGGCAGCGTTACCTGATTGGCAATATCAAGTTTCTATGGTTAACCATTAGACTGCGTTTTATACCTTGATCCAACCACACATGTTCTATGCATCCCCTCTCCCACTGAGTTGATCTTTACCCAAAAGTTTTGCCAGAATTCATTGTTTGAACAGATAAATATGACTTATATGAATATTTTAGTATCTAAAACCTCGCGTACCTTGCGTGATAATTCTTCAGGAGCAATCGGTTTTTGAATTAATTCAAATCCTTCATCTAATACGCCATGATGTACTATGATATTGTCTGTATAACCTGACATGAATAGAGTTTTGATATTAGGGTATTTCGCTGAAATAATACCGGATAACTCTTTGCCGCTCATTTTAGGCATTATAACATCGGTTAAGAGTAAATCTATTTTGCCTTGATGTTTCTCGCATTCCAGAATGGCTTCTTCTCCATTACTCGATTCTAGAATTTTATAACCAAGTTTTTCTAATAAACGAATAACAATCTTCCTGACCCCGGTTTCATCCTCAACTACCAGGATTGTTTCTGAAACTTGGGAAGAACCGGAAATATTTATATCTTTTGCGTATGATTCAACGCTTTTATCAGTTTGGCGGAAATAGACTTTGAAAGTGGCGCCTTTGCCCGGTTCGCTGTATACCCAGATGTTGCCGCCGCTTTGTTTAACGATTCCATAAACAGTGGCCAGCCCTAAACCCGTTCCTTTGCCTTTTTCTTTAGTGGTAAAGAAGGGATTGAATATTTTTTCCTGAATTTCATGCGTCATCCCCTGGCCGGTATCGCTGATAGCAAGCATGATGAAATTACCCGGTTGAATATCAGGATGAATCTTGGCGTATGTTTGATCCAAGTAAACATTGGATGTTTCGATAACAAGTACGCCTCCATTCGGCATGGCGTCACGGGCATTGATGGCCAGGTTCATGATTACTTGCTCAATTTGCCCCGGATCGGCAAATATTTGCCCAAGTTCGGGAGATAGATGGGTGGTGAGTTGAACATCTTCACCTATCAAACGCCGGAGCATCTTCTCTAGATTTATGACTAATTTGTTTAAGTTAATGACTTTAGATTGCATAACCTGCTTGCGGCTGAATGCGAGCAGTTGCCGGGTGAGAGATTCAGCCCGTTCTGCGGCGGTTCTTATTTCAATGGCATCGCCGCGAATTCCGGCATCTATATCTTCTTTCTCAATAATAAAACTCACATAACCCGATATGACCATTAGTATATTGTTAAAATCATGCGCCACTCCACCTGCCAGATGTCCGATTGCTTCCATTTTCTGGGATTGGAACAGCTGATCTTCTAAATGCTTACGCTCAGTTATATCTTGAACCGTGCCAACCATTTTAATGGGATTGTTGTCGTAATCGAAAATAACTTCTGCTTCTTCGTGTACAAAACGGGTTTCTCCGTCTTTGCGTATGATTCTATGATCGAGTTTGTAAGAAGACTTATTATCTAAAGCATTTTTAACGGCGTTTTGTAGAGTCTGACTATCATAGGGATGAACAAAGTTCAAGAAGTTTTGATTTGTTATGGGTGATTCATTTGGAATTAAACCAAAAATACGGTAAGTTTCATCTGACCAATGTATAATATTTGTTTGAATATCCCAAAACCAATTACCTAAATGGGCGATTCGTTGAGATTCTGCAAGTTGCATCTCGCTTTGTTTTAATGCTTCCTCGGATTTTTTACGTTTGGTGATATCTGCGAAGATGCAGGCGAACTGGTTTGGCGAGGGGCGGAAGGCTGTTACTTCAAAATGCTTATCCAGTTCTTTCGCATAGTTTTCGAACAGGGCTGGTTCGCCAGTCAACGCCACGCGACCGTAGGTTTCGATCCAATGCTTTTCGGTATCAGGCATAACCTCCAGAACCGTCTTACCGATTATGTCTTTAGCCTTCAAACCAGTCATACGTTCGAAGGCCGGATTGACGGCCAGGAAGCGGTAGTCAGAAGGCTCGCCTTGTGAGTTGCAGAGTATCTCGTGTAGAGAGAATCCGTCGAGCATCTCACAGAAAAGCGTCTTATATTCTTGTTCCAGGCGGCGCTGCTTGGTTATGTCCCAGAAAATAGCCTGTAAACCGATTATTTCCCCGGTTGAGTCTCTAAGCGGGGTTTTTAAGACATGGACGTAATTATCTTGTCCATTTATTGATTGGTTAATTTCGACAGTTTCGAAAAATTGGCCTGTTTTGATTACTTGTTGATCATCTTGCTTATATTTCTCGGCCAATTCAATGGGGTAGAAGTCGAAATCGGTTTTGCCAATTAATTCGCTCTTGGATTTGCCGATTGTTTTGCAAAAATACTCATTAACAAAGGTGAATTCACCTTTCAAATCCTTGCGTAAGATGTTCTGGGGTAGATTTTCAACTAGTGAAGAATAGAGCGCCTCTGAGTTTTCTAAGTCTTCCAAGGTTTTTTTATGTTCAGTAATATCTTCAATTACTCCATCTAGACAACGAACATTGTCCTCTGCATCAAAGACGAATTGCCCTTTCTCGAACACCCAGCGAATGTCATCATCTGACCGGATGATGCGGTATTCAATGGTGAAAGCATTGGTTGTGTTTCTCGAGTCTATGATGGTTTTTTCAACTAGTTGAGCGTCATCTGGATGGATAATAGATGCATAGGATCGTACTTGGTTAGCAATAAATTCACGGGACGCATAGCCGCTCAGCATTTCAATATCATCGCTGATGTATTCCATAGTCCAATCATTGTCGCATGCGCAGCGATAGCATACTCCGGGGATATTCTGTACCAGGGTACGGAAGCGTTCCTCGCTTTCCCGCAAGGCCTCTTCAGCGTGCTTGCGCTGAATCAGTTTCCACATCCCCTCCATCAAAAGTTGTAATTGTCGGACATCGGTTTGATCATAATCGGTTTCCTTGTTTCCAACGCCTGCAATAACTACAATCTTCCCAAGGTCAAATACCGGGATATTCATGTGGCGCATGATGGAAATATGACCTCCAGGATAACCTTTTTTAGTGGGATGCAGCGCCGTATAGTCATTAGTGATGATTGGTTTTCTTTGGCGTACTGCTTCACCCCAAAGCCCTGTATCTTTGACTTGAAATTCGGTGGGTTTATCAATTATAGCGCATTGGTTCATAGCATTTTTTGACCAACTATGCATAGTCAGAACCGATTCATTTTCATTTGCAAAAGCTAAGTAACCGATTGAACTCTTGGTTAGTTGCACTGCTTTTTCCAATGAAAATTCTGTGAGTTCGCTTAAAGAGGCGTCAGTCATTTGTCCTAATTCATGCAATGTCTCCAAGCGTGATTCATCAAGACGCAAATTTTCTTCGGCGCGTTTTTGTTCAGTAATATCAGTCCCGATGCAAAGGATTTCTATGGGGGCGCCATCAGCGTCGAATAAAACTCTGTTGGTCCATGATACCCATACCCGTTCACCGTTGCTCTTTATATTTTCATTGATATATTTTGTATATTCAGATGGATTGTTGAAAATTTCTTGTGCAATATTGCTTAAGTCGCGACCACTGCTTTCTATTTCAGGAATGATTGTCCCTATAACTGAACGTCCTATTATCTCTTCTTCGGAGTATCCAAAGAAAGTTTGAGCGAATTCATTGAAGAAGATGATGTTACCATTAATGTCAACTCGTAGAATAATGCTGTTGGCATTTTCCACCAGTTCACGGTATTTCGTCTCACTTTTTTTATAGCTGAAGACATTAAAAGATTGTTGATTTGTTGTTGGAGCATTTTGCCAAGCAAAACAGTGGCTATCGGAAAAAAGATCATTACCGGTAAAGAAATATGCGAAATTGCGTTCCAAACCTGAGAAGAAGGTAAGGTGAACATCCATAGAAGCATATTTATGTGAACAATTACGCCAAAACCGTAGAGATATATAGGATTAATTAATTCAGTTTTACCTTTTTTCCAATAACGAAATAAAACGCCTAAGACGGCGGAAGAGGTTAACACGCAGACGCCCACAAAAGCCCCGCTGCCGCCTACTCCCCATATGCGGTAAGCCCCACCTATCAGAACCACAAAAATGGCGGTAAGCGGTCCCCCCATGAGACCTGCTATACTGGCGACAAAGGAACGTCCATCAAAAATAATCCCTTCGGTTAAAACAAAGGGATTCATCATTCCAGCAATACATATTCCTCCGAATAAAAGCCCGGTACTGATTTGATAGAGTAAGGTATTTGGTTTCCAGCGCTGCAAAATGAAAGAATGACAAATACATAATGCCAGGAGTAATGCAATATTATTTATGAATGATAGGATCATTTTTTCCCTGAAGTGAGGTGATGTAATACAATGTTTTGCGATGTGGTACGTAAAGTATTATTTCTTTAATATAAAGTATACTTGGTTTTATGGAAATTGCGAAAAAAAACGCCCGTTTCTTCATCGCAGTTGAAATAGAAACGGGCGTTTTGAAATTCAAATAACATAAACCATGATATCTTATATACTTATTCTTTAATATTATTGGCCAGACGCGCTTCCTTGATGCCAGGATGGAGAAAGACGTTGTCGTGAATATGCTGCCAATCTTTAAGCAAGGAATCTTTACCGCTAGAGGTTGGTTCGTGGGAATAACAGGATACTTCATGAATTACAGTCGGGACTTTGGCGTCATGCGGGCAGAAGAACGCATGTGGAGTTTTACGGGGAAGCAGGAATCTGGGATCGCCCGGTTTAAGGACGAGGGTGTTATCCTGAACTACTTCATAACTTTTTTCCCGTCCCTTAGGAAGCGGGGTTCCAGCGGGAAGTGGAGTACCAGCCGGTAGTTTCGCGGTATCGATAAGGTCAGCGTTGGTTCCATCTTCATACTCGCCGCCCGGAGCGCGATCCTGGCTGTAGAGAACCACCATTTCGCCGCCCATGACGATGTAATATTCAGTTTTACGGACATGATAATGCACTGAACAAAACTGACCCGGGAAAAGAACCATGCATTTATCGCACAAACCGCCATACTGGGCGCCGACAAAAGCGCTTTTGGGCATACCTTCGATAGCCGGGTTGTTGACGCTTTGAAAAATAACGAATCTTTCGTGAGATTCATTATTACCAGCCCACAGCCCGTTATCCAGACCTTCGTAATCGCCGAAAATCAGCCCGGTGTTGTCGTTAACCATTGAATCATCTACCGGATAGCCGCAGAGAAGCGCAGCTGCGCGAGCGTCGGAAATCCAATCATTGTATTGTCTACGAGTTATATAATCAGCCATTTCACATTCTCCTGATGGGATTGAATAAATACAATATTATGTTAACAATTTCAAATAGAATAGTAAATACAGAGTGAGCTTGTTGCCTTAGTTTATTCATATTTCCGGAAATTTATTTATCTATCGGGTATTGCATTGGTTAGAGGTATTTCTCCTCGTATTAGTTGACCTCCTTTGCCAACCAGCCATAAATAATGATCACTGGGCATATCTTCATAGGTTAAGAATTTACTGTCTCCCACTGGTGGATTATTAGTGCATTTGAAAATGGCGGTTCCTTCATCGACCTCATCGAACATGGCCTGGTATATCATTGTGGCGCCGGATTTTTTGGCTTCAGTGATTTGTTTCCAGAGAAATGCTCCTCTTCTTCTGGGGATGGCATTTAAGGGAGCGTCGGGCTTCATGTTATGCCAACTGAATCCGGGGAAAACCACCGGGAGATATTCTTTGTCATTTTTTTTACACCATTCCATATCTGGTTTTAAGCATTTAATGGCATGTTGTTCAACATTCTCAAAAGTTCCGAAACGGCCTATGGTCCAGGGGCTGATAATGTCGGCTTTCAGTATGACTTCATGCAGGTATGGGTCATTCACCGTATCGCGAGTTTGGGTTCTCCAATATGTGGGAACGCCAAGCATGACAGTGCAACCGCCGTATTTTGGATCGTTCTTCATGAAGTCGATTAATTTGGCGCATTCTTGCAGGGTGTATTTGCGGTTATCGTTAAAACCGACGCCCCAAATGGAGACCACTGGTTTGCCGTTATGGTGCAGATAACTTTTATCATTTTTATCTTTGGTGATACCCATTTGATCAACCAGATTTTTCCAGTCGTCGATAACGCGATCAATTTGCCCCTCGCGTAATCCGGATAGGTCGTACATCACAGCGTAGGCGCGGCCATATTTATTGGCGCCTTCACGGCAATGACGCAGCACGGTGTTGCAGTGATTGAGATTTTTCTTGTTGAAGGTCTCAACTGCGAAGCGCTGAACGAAGGCGCCGTCGATGCCATAATCGCTCATCCATTTGAAATGACGGACGACGGTTTTACGGTTCAATGAACTAAAAACTTGAGCAATACTGCCATCAGCATGTTTGAGTGACGTGGGATATTTTTCATCTTCGTCAAGTTCGCTGACATCGGGCCATAAATCTATAGAGCATTGGCCGGGTTTAAATTCTCCACGTTTTCCATAGTGAACCCATCCACGGTCAGCGCCATCTCCCGGGCAGGCGAACCAGCCCTGGTAGCCGCACATAATTTTTCCCGTCAGGGTAGAGACATCCACTTGTGAGGGATTTATTTCAGTAGCGGTAAAACCTGATTTGGAAATGATCAAAAGAGTGAAAAATATTGATGCAAAAACTTTTTTTAACATAGTTTCCTCGTTATAAATGTAGTCTCAATAATTTTTATTCTACATCCGTTGAGTATTTCAAACGAGAACAATGAAACAATTAGGGTGAATTGTATCATTACGTTACTTGCTATGTTGGTTTGAATACCTGGAAAGCATTGCAATTTAAAGAAATGCGCTTTGCCCGTTATTCTTGATTTATATAAGATACAATATGTAAATAACTTTTGATTTTTATAATGGATAGAACTATGAAGCAAAACAACGGGATTTTCATAACCCAATATATGATTTTTTTGTTATTCCTATCATCTGTTTTGGGCTTTTCTGCCTGGGGAGTACAAACTAATACAACTGATTCTCTTAGTTTTAAGCGCCTGACAACAAAGGAGGGGATGCCGGCTTCTTCGGTTAACATTATTCTAGAAGATAGCCGGGGATTCATGTGGTTTGGAACAGGTGATGGCCTGGTGCGATATGATGGTCATGAATTCAATATATTCAGACCGGATTCCGATGATCCAAATAGCATATCTCATAATTCAATATTATGTCTTAAAGAGGATGTCAACAGTAATATCTGGGTTGGAACTGATGAAGGCGGCTTGAATCTTTGGCATCGTGAAACCGAGAAATTCAGTCATTATTTTCATGATCCAAATGATGAGGCTAGTTTGAGTGATAATGCAGTCAGTGATTTACTGATTAATGATGATGGAACGATATGGGTGTCGACCATCGGTGGAGGATTGAATCTTTTTGATCCCAAGACGGGTAGATTTGAAAGATTAGTCTCCAAACCTTATGAAGCCGGTTCTATAGATCACGATTCGCCAAATGATAATCTGATTCGGGTAATGATACGCAGCCGTACAGGGATAATCTGGCTTGGGATGAATTTTGGCGGCTTGAATAAATTTGATCCCCAAACACGGAATTTTCGATATTATGAACATAATCCCGATGACCCGGGCAGTATAAGTCATAACCGAATTGATTCTATTGGGGAAGGAACTGATGGAATTCTATGGTTGGGGACTGAGCAAGGATTATGTTCTTTTGATCCCCAAAGCGGGTCTGTTGAACGTTTTGATTATGATCCCAATGACCCGAATGCGCTTCAGAATCCCACAATTGAATCATTGTTTGTCGACCATAAGGGAAATGTGTTGGCGGGGACCGATGGAGGTGGGCTTTATTTTTATAATTTACTAAAAAAACAAGCGATAAATATCCTCCACAATAAATATGACGAGAGAACGCTAGTTAGCAATGTTATTCGATCAATTTACCAGGATAGTAATGGCGATTTCTGGATGGGGCATTTCCCGTCTGGCGTAAGTTACGCCAATAAATTGAATGCTCCATTCCGTGTGTACCGTAATATTCCAGGAGAAGATAATTCGCTGTCTGATGATAGAGTGCTTTCTGTTATAGAAGAAGAGTCCGGTAATTTGTGGGTAGGTACGGATAGGGGAGGATTGAATTATTTTGATCGTGCTTCCGGACAGTGGACAAATTATAAACATGATCCTAATGATGAAAGCAGCCTGGGAGGAAGAGCTGCTGTTTGTTTACTGAAAGATCACAATAAACAACTGTGGGTAGGCGTCTGGAATGGAGGGCTGAATAAATTTGATCCGGAAACAGGAACATTTCGCAGGTATCTACCTGAGCGCAAGCGCAGCAATTCACTCCACAGCCCTCATATATGGCGCATCGTTGAAGATCATGAAAAACAGCTTTGGGTGGCAACGGTTGATGGAGGCATCTCCCGGTATTTACCTGAAGAAGATGGTTTTATTACATATCGTCATGATCCAGATGATCCCGGCAGTATCAGCCATGATTCTGTCTGGAGCGTACAAATCATGCAAGATGGAACTTTGTGGGCCGGGACGTCGGATGGTATTTGCCGATGGGAACCATCAACTGATAGTTGGACGAATTACTACCACGATGCCAATGATCCGCAATCTTTAAGTTTCAACATGATTACAGATATGCTGGAGGATAAGGATGGTAATTTATGGATAGCAACCGCAGGTGGAGGTATAAACCGGTTTGATAAATCTACGGAAAAATTTGAGGCTTTCACTATTGAAAATGGATTGCCTAGTAATATGATACGGGGCTTTGTGGAAGACCAAGATGGATTTCTGTGGTTATTAACTAACAAAGGACTCTGCCGGTTTGATTACGAGGCTAATCAATGCCGCACCTATGATGAAAATATACCGGGGACATTTTCAAATGGAAACGCCCGTTATTGCGGTCGTTCAGGTGAATTGTTTATTGGATCAACAGAAGGGCTTATAATTTATAATCCACGGGATATTCATCCTAATGATGTAGCCTCTTCATTAGTTTTTACCTGTTTTGAAATATTCAATCAAGCAATGCTTCCAGGTCGAGAGGACTCTCCTCTGCAAAAAAGCATCACGGAAACCGACCGTATCGAGATTTCTTCAATCCATTCCATGATCAGTTTCCAATTCGCGCTATTGAATTACCGCTCGTCTTCTAGAAACCAATATCAATATATGCTTGAAGGTTTTGAGTCTGATTGGCGTATGGCCGGTCCGGAAAGAAAAGCGACTTATACGAATTTGAATCCAGGGAATTATAAATTACACGTCAAGGCTACAAATAATGATGGTGTGTGGGATAAACAAGACATTGATTTAGACTTGATCATCCTACCCATGTGGTGGCAGACTAAGTTATTTCGCTGGGGGATTATCATCGGACTGCTAGGCATCGGTTGGATTGTTTCGAGTTGGCGTTCCCGGTTGCGATTACGGGAGGTTGAGTATGAGCGAAAACTGGCGCTTGAGCGTCAGCAAGCAGCGGAGGCATTAAACAAAAGCGAAATTAGTTACCGGGAGATATTCAATGCCAGTAACGATGGTATTATTATTCATAATTTAGAAACCGGCGATTTCCTGGATGTAAACGATTCTGTATGCAGAATGACAGGATATAAGCGGGAAGATATTCTTAACTTTAATGTTGGAGACATCAGTGAAGGTCAGCCTCCATACTCAAATAAAGATGCAGAGAATTTGATTCAAAAAACCGCAGAGGAAGGAGTGCAGACATTTGAATGGTTATTCCTGAGAAAGAACGGGGAATTGTACTGGGGAGACGTTACTCTTAAGCGGGTAGTGCTGGGTGGGCAGGATAGAGTTATGGCGGTTATCCGTGATATCACTGCACGCAAGAGGGCTGAAGAGGAACTTCATCATCTGCGTAACTATTTGAGCAACATAATTAATTCTATGCCTTCAGTGCTTATTGGAGTTGATTTAGATGGCAATGTGACGCAATGGAATCAACAAGCCGAAAAAGAGACCGGCATCAACGCCGCCCAGGCTGCCGGGCGTATACTGGAAGATGTCTTTCCTAATCTCCAGAACCAGATTGAGAAAATTAAATCAGCTATCCGTGAACGCCAAACCTGCGAAGACGCCAAAGTCGCTCGGCAAGTTGGTGGAGAGATTCGTTATGAGAATGTCACCATCTATCCTCTCGTTGCAAATGGCGTTGAAGGCGCAGTGATTCGCGTCGACGATGTGACTGAGCATGTACGGTTGGAAGAGATGATGATCCAATCGGAAAAGATGCTCTCTGTCGGTGGACTGGCGGCAGGTATGGCCCATGAAATCAATAATCCTTTGGCTGGCATCATCCAAAATACCCAGGTTCTGCGTAACCGCATCACCGGGGCAATACCTAAAAATCAAATTATTGCCGAAGAGTGCGGTACGGATATAAAAGCAATAGAAAAATATATGAATAAGCGCGGCTTGTTCGACATGATTGAAACTATTACTGAATCTGGTCTAAGAGCATCAAAGATTGTAGGTAATATGCTTAGTTTCAGCCGTAGAAGCGACTCAGATTTCTCTTATCATAATCTAAGCGAAATGCTTGATAAAGCAATTGAACTGGCGTCTAACGATTATGATCTGAAAAAGAAATATGATTTCCGGAAGATCAATATCATCCGTGGTTATGATGAGAATATGCCGGAGGTGTTGTGTGAAGGCATCAAGATTCAACAAGTAATTCTTAACCTGTTGAAGAATGCCGCTCAAGCAATGAATGAAGAAGAAGATAAAACTGAAGCGCCTTGTATAACTCTCCGACTTCTTCAACAAGGCGATAACGCCTGTATGGAAGTTGAAGATAACGGGCCTGGCATGACGGAAGAAATCCGGAAGCGTGTTTTTGAACCGTTTTATACCACTAAAGCCCCTGGAATTGGTACGGGTTTAGGCCTGTCGGTCTCTTATTTCATTATCACAGAGAATCACAATGGCGCTATGTCAGTTGAATCATCACCTGGCAATGGCGCTAAGTTTACCATTCAATTACCGATCAACATAAAAGAGAATTGATTTTGTTTATTTAGAAATATACCGGTTATTTGGCTGTGGTTGATAAAGAGGCCTTTGATAATGACTTGATATTTAACTCTAAGGCATCGATGAAATCTTTAAAAAACAGGAGCGATTTTTTTTGTATCTTCTGGTTTTCTGACTCTGAACCGTTTTTGATTAATCCGGCGGAGCTCATTTGACTCATAAATGAAATAGTGCTGCCTGGGCATAGGGGAGTGCAGAGCATGAAAACCTGGGGATCTTGTTGAAGAAGGATTTGTAGTTGACGGTATATAGTATTGAATTCAGATTGAAATAGACTGGATTTTATTGGCAATGATTCACATGCGTCTTTGAGTTTGTTAAGATGCTGCTGGATATTGCGGCTTCGTGATATAAGTTTATCGATATCGCGTTGCACCGAATCTTGTTTTATATGGCGTCTTTGCTTGAAAATATTGGAGAGGATTTTCCTGTCAATATCTCTCGTCGGGATTTCGGCCATTACCTGTTGGAGAGGAACAACATTCGCTCCAACAATTTTAGCGCCTTCAGCAGATGTGTTAATCACATTGCCCGCCGAAGTATAAATAATCTCGACAAACTTATCTAAATACATTTTATACAAACGGTTGGTTAAAACTGTTTTGCCGGAGTTTGAAATTACCTCTACCATATCCGCCGGATTTGGCTTGGGTAGATCCAAGTCGTTCTGCATGGCGCCATCGGCGTACATTTTTCCCTGATCAAAAGCCAGGTCCTGCCCGATCAATACAATGGGTGAACAGCCCATTAATCGCGCCAGCATATAAGCGCTATGCGCCGTCGAACCGGTTGCCACCAGTTCTCCCCTCGAACCGATAGAGGGCAGGGCTTGAATAATTTTGTTGGTTCCGGTAGTGAAGAAGAAACTTCGTTCGATGTATTTTTGCACTATCCGGCAATCAATCCCGACTGATGCAACGAGATAGGCCTCATCATTATTAATCAATTCGAAATGCCGGGCGTTCAGTTTGGTGAAATCAAGACTTACCACAATATCAGCCGGTATGTTATTACGCTGCAAGATGCCATAGGCTGTGTCAACCGCGATAATATAGCCGCATTGGCGCAGGTCGGGCATGAAATCTAAGGCTGCTTCTAGGCTTGGCCCCGGCGATATAACGAATGCGGGAATACCCGCCGCTTGGCTTTGCAGCTGATTTATACCTGCGCTGTTTATTATATAAGGGAGGTTGTCTATTACATTGCTCAGAATTTCTTTCCCTTGAATGGTTTCGGTGCGAAAAGAGAGTTGTTCGGTTTGTATGGCTTGCTGAATGGCGCTGGATAATCGCTTGATATATTCGGCATAGAAGCGACGCGCAAAAGGCGTTGGCGCCAGCGTAACGCCCTGTGTCCTGGTTCGATTTGCGATTTCTCCAGTAAATAATTGCCGGGCGATATAGGTCTCGGGCATACCGCCGATGATGCGGACGCGGGTGGAGAGAATAATCTCAGATAGATCGATGGCATAGAAAACTGCATTCATCAAATCCAAGTCCGGTTCGACGATCCATAAATAAGAGTTCTCATCAGAAAGATGGTAGAACGATAATGAATGGTAGCCGGAACCGATGCCTAGAATCATGACGTGGGAATGCTTCAGGTTCTCTTCGCCCAGATCACGCACCCATTGATCCGCCTCGGCTTGGGGGGAGTTTGGATTGATCAGCGGCATGTGTTGGCCGTTTTTACCGCATAGGTTTATGATGGGGCTTTGGTTAACCGACTGTTTTATTACATATCGTTGTTCATTGAAATGGCGTGCTAGTAAAAGCCGCGCCAGTTCTGGTTCTCTGTTTTTAAGCGCATCCATATTTGTTTTGTAAACATTTACATTCTTCATAGAGATGCTCTTAAAATATGCTGAAGGCTATGAATCCCATCCAACTTAACATTAGCATGAAACATATCAACGCTGGAAGCAACACCAGGAAAAGCATGATGGCGAAGCAGCCTCTTTTAGGTCCGGTGAATAGCCCGATTATGTTGAGCAGAATCCCTAGAGGAAAGAAAACGAAATAACAAATCAAGGTCATCACAGGAAACAGTACGGAATCATCCTGCACTTTTACAATTACAACATTAGGCTTATCGGACATTGAAAACCTCAATTATTGGTGATTACTCAGCCGCGATATCCCAATCGACAATATAGACTGGTTCAAAGGGAACGTCTTCGGGGCGGTCATGATTAGGCTGATGGTTCTTTTGGATCAACATGCTGAGGATTCCGTCACGCTCCCAGCGGATGCGGTCAATGATTGGTTCTGCGTGATCCAGGTTCTTGTCAAACAGAAGCAAAGTTTTTCCCGGAGCATAGTATGGTGGATCAAGTTGTTGAGCCGTCATTCGGTCCTCAGATATATCTCCGCGATAGATGACGAAGACGCGATTCTGTTTATCGATCACAATCTCCGGTCGGCTGATTGGAAGACGCAGAGCGCCTCCGCCGCTGAGTTGGAAATCATCGGTTCGACGACTGATAGCCTTACATTGCCACGCCTGACCATCAAACCACAAGTGATGATATTGCGGTATTCCTCTTATATCATCCGCATAGTAGACAATATGCAGCCAGCCATCATTATCAATCGCGCTGCTGCATTGATTGATCAGGTTGCTGCCTGGTGGAATGGGCCAGATCACTTCTGATGTGACCTGGGTCATGGGCAGCGGCAAGGGCAAGCCGCGAGAGGTTAGCCATGTCTGGCCTGAGTCTGGGGTACAGGCATAACCAATATTTATGTTGTTGACCAGATCGGGCGGCCCCCCGCGATTGGCGCGCCAGACAAACGAAAGATGCATGTTTCCCTTATTATCAAAGGCGGGGTGATTCCAGTAGGCGTTGCTGGTCCAGGGGGATTGATCCATGCCTTTGAGGAAACGCATAGCTCGATCTGTCCAGGTTTGCGTTTTTACATCATAGGCTTTCATACATAGGTCGCCATTTCCGGAAGAACCATGGCGGTAGAGAAAGAGTAATTCGCCTTTGGATTCATGATCGTTTTTGTCTTGAGGAGACATAACGAAATAGGGATATGTGACCCGGTCTTCTAATGTCCCTGTCATGGAGAGCGGTTCGCTCCAAGCGGTTATATCCATTGGACGCAACGAACGGCGGTAATGCAAAGGGCTTCCATGATGATCATACGAGGCATGAATGAAACTATCGGAGTCAATGCCCAGGCTGATGCTGTTGTGCGCGTCGCGGGTATTGTATTCGCCAGATAGAGAAAAAGATTCGGTTTGTCCGGTTGCAATATTTCTCTTAACGAAAACCATACGTTTTTGGTCATCATAGTAGGCTGTGATTTGGTAGTCTCCACGAGTGACAATGCCATGATGACGGAAAATCACGGTGTTAACCGTGTTATTGGACCAACCTAAACCTAGTTTAATTGAGCATTGCGGAGGTAACATGATTTCTTCACTTACCGCATTATGTGTAGTTACGAAAAGCGACGCTTGGATTATGCAGGCCGCCAATAAGATTGAAGAGATTTTTTTCATGATAATATCCAATGTATGACAGAGTTTTATATAATGTGATTGTCTAGTATTTGCATGGAAATTTGAAGGTGTTGAGAAAGGAAATAAATAATAGAGCAGATATTTTTGATATGGATTTGATTAGGACTATAAATTTTGATATGCTAATAGAATCATGTCGTAAACGGATTGCTTTGATGTATTATCCGATTAAAAGTCATGAAGTATTATAAATGACCGAAAGGCGTAATCATGAAATATAAACACGCGTTGATTTGCTTTGCTGTATTTTTATTTGTATGGGTTCTTGGTTGTTCCGTCATTTCTCATGCTGCCGATAATACTGATGCAGCAGTGCTCAAAGTTGGTTTCGCCGAATGGGATATTACTCCCGCCATCGGGATGGAGCAGCCGGGTGGATACGGGAAGGCGTATCTCAAAAAATTGCATGATCCATGTAAAGTAAGAGCGGCGTTATTTGATGATGGCGGTAAGAAAGTCGTGTTAATTGGCGTCGATGCTCTTATGGTTCCAAAACAGCTGGTTGAAGATGCGCGCAAGGAGATCGAGCAAAGATGCGGAATTACCCCGGAAGCGGTTCTTATCGGCGCGTCGCATTCTCACTCATCGGGTCCACTGGGAATGGTGCAACCCGGTCAATACGATTTTGCTGCTCCCTTCGTGCAGGATTTGGCGTATCAGAAATCATCCTGCGCCGATGCGGATTACTTAAATAACGTCAGGGGCGCCATTATCAGCGCAGTATGCGAAGCGGATTCCAATCGCGTCGCCTCTCTATGCGGCGTAGGTAAGGGAATTGAAGATACCGTTGCCTTTAATCGTCGATTCAATATGAAGAATGGTTTAGTTTTTACCCATCCCGGTTCGGGCAATCCAGACATTATTGACCCAGCCGGTCCGATCGATCCGGAGGTTGGAGTTATCGGGGTGTGGGATAATGAAGATAAATTAACAGGATGCGTCGTCAACTACGCCTGCCACGCCACGACTAGCCCTAATGGAATTTCGGCCAACTGGATTTATTATATGGAACGCATTATTCTCGGTAGTTTCGGTGATGATGTTATAGTTGTGTTTCTGCAAGGCTTCAGCGGCGATGTAACCCAGGTTGATAATCTAAGCCCTTATGTCAGACCATCGGGAGATGAGTATGCCAAACTGGTGGGTGGACGTATTGGCGCTGAAGCAGTCAAGACTCTGCTGGGGATGCAGAAGAGCGCTTCGGTTAAGTTATCCGCAAAATCACAAATATTAAGCATAGGGCATCGCATACCCGATCCAGAGCGCGTCAAACAATGTACGGCGCTGGCTAAACAAGATCCGAAAGATGTCGGCCATACCGAGTGGACTTTCGCTAAGGAGATCGTTATGCTCGATGCTCTTCTTTCGCAACGCAAGACATCGGGCGTGGAAGTTCAGGCTATACAAGTCGGGCCAGCGGTTTTCTTGACTACGCCGGGAGAAATGTTCTGTCAATATGGTTTGGATTTGAAGAAAAAGAGCAATTTTGCATTTACCTTCCCGGTTGAATTGGCCAATGATTGCGTAGGCTATGTTCCAACCTTGGACGCCCTCGGAGAACATGGCGGCGGATATGAGACGCGGTTGACCAGTTATAGCAATCTGGAAATTTCCGCAGGAGTTACAATGATTGAAACCCTCTTGAATCTAGCCAGCGACATGAAACCGGATGAAATCCCCACGCCAAAAAAAGCGGGTGAATTCCGCGCTCCCTGGTCGTATGGCAATGTTCCTGCGGAAGTGAAATGACATGTTGGTAAGCAAATATTACCTCTATAATAAAAGGCATTGCGGTCGATAAAGGGTATGCGAATTCTTAAAGATAATAGAGAAAGAAAACATGAAACTTGAGGATGAATTGTGAAAGATTACCACATTAATATTTTTTATAGTGATGAAGATGAAGGCTGCATCGCTGATATCCCCGATCTGAGTCATTGCTCTGCTTTTGGCGGGACTCCAATGGAGGCTTTGGCGGAGGCTCTTCTCGCCAAAGAGGCATGGCTAGATGCGGCGAAAGAAAATGGTCGATCAATACCGCCGCCTAAGTATCGCCCTGTTTTCTATCAAGTGGGATAATGGTTACAAAAATGAAAATTGCGTAATAGCCGTTAAAAAAAATATATGCGTATTAAAAACGTTAGAGTTGTTAAAAGTTCCTTCTTTTGGGAACTTTTAACAACCACATTGACGCACGTTATTTTGAGAATCGCTCTGTAATCAAAAACCGTTTAGTTTACTTCAACAAATTTCGATCCAGGTACATTACAAATGGGGCATTTTTCGGGGGCTTCTCCCAATTCCAGGTTACCGCAAACAGGGCAAAGATAAATTGACATGGAATCAAGGTCTTTACCTGCTTTAACTGCTTCCAGGGCTTGTTTGTATAGGTTATGGTGGATTTCTTCCGCTGCCAAAGCATTCTTAAAACTGCCTTCGGCTCGTTTGTTGGATTCTTCTAGAGCGGTCTTAAGGAATCCCGGGTACATTTCCTGATATTCGTGCCGTTCACCTTCTACTGCTTCTGTTAAGTTTTCTTCTGTGCTTTTTATGCCGCCCAAGGCTCTTAAGTGGGCGTGGGCATGAATGGTTTCAGCATCGGCGGCGGCGCGGAACAACTTGGCGACCTGCGCGAAACCATCGCTATCAGCTTTTTGCGCAAATGCGAGATAACGGCGGTTGGCCTGGCTTTCACCAGCAAAGGCGTCCTGTAAATTATCGTTGGTACTCATAGTATTTTACCTTTCATGAATCTATCTCAGTCAATAATGCCAATAATGCAAAATTGGTCTTGGTTAGGTTTAAAGGAAACATGTTTAAGATTTATTGTCAAGCCTGTTTTTAGGTTATATATCTGTTCAGGTGCTTGATAGAAAGTTCTAAACTAATAAAAAGGAGTTGCGACAATTTTCTTTGCCGCAACTCCTTTATCCATTAATTCCAAGAAACTTTGTAATTTTAATACAGCATGAAATCATGCACGCCTACGTCGGGCGCTTCGATGCCAAGTGAGTAGGCGAAAATCTGGTTGTGTAACTTACGACCGGCTGCGGTCATATCGATTAAACTGTCGCCTCCATAGAAAATGGAGATACGGTCGCCCGGTGTTGATGAGCCGTTGGCTGATGCGCCTTTTTCGAAGATATATAGCACCGCCAGGTCGGGGTTGCCCGGTTCAATGGCCAATACCCGCAGGCCTTCGGGAGGATTGTTCACTCCACCCATACCGTGAGATTCATTATAGACTTGCAACAGCCCCAGTTCGAATCCTTCCATGATGGGATGGCCGTTATCAACGATCTCAATTTCGGTTCCAGATGATCCACCGTTGGTTCCGGGTTGGAATACGTAATCGTCGGCGATGTAACTTTCGTTAAAGACGATTGGCGTCTCATCGTTGATGTGATAGTTCATATCAACCATGTTGGTCGAACCTACCGAGCCGCTTATAAATGACATGTCTGATCCAGATAGATCAGCAGGCATATCATCCAATC
This sequence comes from bacterium, assembly GCA_963662285.2. Classification (GTDB taxonomy): domain Bacteria; phylum Hinthialibacterota; class Hinthialibacteria; order Hinthialibacterales; family Hinthialibacteraceae. The sequence continues at coordinate 805,649 of CAXXMV010000001.1, read as the reverse complement.
CTGCATTGTTGCCATCGTCATAGAGTATTACGTCCAGTCCGAACATGGTTCTCATTTCGGAAATAAAGATGAGGTCTCCTAATTCTTCAGCATCTATGTTGCCAAAGAAATAAACCGTCTTTCCGATAGGATCGACAGGCGTTCCTAATACGGCGATGGTATCGCCAAACTCAACTGGCGCGTCTGAACCAAGCACAAACTCTCCCTGGAAGAAGCCGCCTGTTGAATAATTATTTCTATCTGTAGGAATAACGACTGTGTAAGTCATAGCGCCATCTTTGCCAGTGACGCCAGTCATGTCCCAGGTGATCGAACCATCTGCATTCTGAGTTACTGTTCCTTCAGTAGCGCTGACATTTTCTATACCGTAGTTGGCTGGAGGCATCTCAGTGACAATAGCCGAATCGGTGACGCCTGATTTTAAGAAGAGCGATAATTCAACCGAGACGCTGTTCTCTCCTTCTTCCAGGAAATCATCCGAGATAATACGCGAAACAATGGCGCGGGCGTTCATGTCCAGATTAGCCAGATCTAAACTGGCATTGCTGGTCACGCCGATCCAATCCACGCTGACGCTGTCTTCACGGGACATAATGTTGAAAACGTGTTCGCCAGCGGTCAGTACAAATGGACGAGGATCGTTCAAGGGGCTTTCCTGGCTAACCCACTGAACTTCATAAGTTTTGTCCGCAGATATATTCCATCGACTAGTATCATCTGCCGCAGGAATATTATCCATATCGACATGAAGGGAGTCGCTGTTACCATCTTCTTCACGCGCGTTTGCGAATAGATAGTATGTTCCATCTTCAGGAATATTCAGCGTATATTGAAGCAGTGCTTCCGTATTGGGTTCATCAATGGCGATTACCGCAATTCCATTGTCAGCGGTAGGATCGAAGAATAGACCGAAATCTTCATTTAACGCCATTTCCGTAGGAGTCGCCCATTCCGATTGGATGATAGTGAGGAAATGGGTATCGACGTCAAAAGGTCCTTTGGGTGTGAAGGTGGGTGTTTTAGGTAACATGATATCAGCGCCGATATAACTTTCAGGACGAACGCCGTCATTGAAGGTTCCACGCCATACGGCGGAGGTATCGTCGCTGCCCAATGTCAGGTCGTAGGTCATAACCGCTTCCCCGGAAAGCCCGGTCAACGTCCAATCGACCGTGCCATCGCCATTATCAACCATCTCTCCAGTGGAAACTGTGATGTTGGATATGGATGATCCCGGAGGAATCACTTCACGCACAGTCGCATCAACCGATTCGCCATCCATAACTTTGGCGGTTACGGTGATTCCAGTTAAAGACGCGCCCGGTTGTAATTCGTCGGTAGGAACATCACGGATCACATTCAGTGGAAATTCTTCAAGTGTAACTTCAGAAAAATCGAACAGGCTGATGCCAGCGGCAGAGCCTCCGGTGGCGGCGATTCCGACCAATACTGTTTCGTCGAACAATCCGACCTCTGATTGCAGGAGCGTTGCAGCGCCCGCAGCGTCAATGGTGTAAATATGCACGCTGTTACCCAATCGTTCCAACCGCAGTTTAACTTGTTCGGCTGGCTCAGGGTCTCCATCGAAAATAGTACCCCCGCCTTTGATAGTTCGGATATGAGGAAAAGAAGCGAATGAGGTATTCATTAAAATAGATACATGAGGAGCATCAGCATCCAGGCTTTGACGAACCATCAAGCCGCCTTCACCTGCATCAATCGGTTCGGGATACGCTTCAATGGCGAAACTCCCTTTCATCTCCTTGCTGATGAAAAAGAACTGGTCAGATAATGTTTCATTGCCGACTGTGGCGCCAACGCCTTCAACCTGATAGATGTCATCATCGAAAGATGCATAACCAAAATTATCCGGTTCGCCGATATCAGTCTGAGTATCAAATATACCAACAGATTGAGCAAAAGCCGAACTAGTGAAAACGAAAAGTGCAATAAACAAATAACTACCAAAACGCTTTAACATGATTCTCTTTACCTTTCATGAGTAATATTAGAATAATGTTACCATATTATCGTTAACTTTAATACGGTATTTTTATTTTTTGTTCACTTCAATGGTGAACATTGCCATATAAGATGGTTCAGATATTTCGTATAATTACATAACCAAATCTGATCATCCAGCAAGAAGGAGAATGCCATGAGCAATCTAACCAGGCGGGGATTTTTGAAGACGGCGGCGGGGGCGGCGCTCTCTTCCGGGATGATGGGCTATTCGGCTGCAGCGTCAAAAGATCAACGGCCTAATGTTGTTTTGATTATGGCTGATGATGTCGGATTCTCTGATATCGGGTGTTATGGCTCGGAGATCAATACGCCCAACTTGGATAAACTGGGAAACCAGGGCGTTCGTTTCACCAATTTCTATAATATGGCCAAGTGCAATCCGACGCGCTCATCTTTGTTTACAGGATTGTATCTGCCCCGTAGGGATGCCCAGAACGCCCAGCCCTTCACCCAACCGATGCGCGACGCCGGGTATTACACCGCCATGTGCGGCAAGGAGCATTTTGATGAATGGGTTCCCCGGCGCTGCTACTCGGAATCATGCTTTGATGATGTATTCAACTATGCGGTGGGCAATACCTATTTCATCCCCCCTGACGGCAAGTTCAGAAGCCCTTTCAAACTTAACGGCAAAGAACTGAAGATTGATGAGATGCCGGTGCATGATCCGCCATTCTATAAAACCGATGTGGTCACCACATACGCCCTGGATTTTCTCGATAAAGCCGGGAAGAACGATGATCCATTCTTCCTATATCTGCCCTACCATCCAGCTCATTATCCCCTGCAAGCGCGTAAAGAGGATATCGCCAAATACCGCGGCAAGTATAAAAAGGGCTGGGATAAAATCCGTCAGGAACGTTTCGAGCGCCAGAAAGAACTGGGCGTGATCCCGCAGGATTGTAAACTCAGCCCTCCTGAAGATAATATCAACAAGCACCGAGGGCCGTATCGTAATGATATATATAAATACCGCCCCTGGGATTCACTCTCCTCCAGCGAGCAGGATGAACTTGATTTGGAAATGGCGGTCTTCGCCGCTATGGTCGACCGTCTGGATCAGAACATCGGACGGGTGTTGCAGAAACTTGATGAGATGGGAGTACGCGACAACACCCTGATTATGTTCCTGTCGGACAATGGATCATGCCCCTATGACAGCAATAAGGATTTCTCCATCCCCCCCGGCGGTGCGGATTCCTACCGCACCCTATGTGCGGCATGGGCTAATGTGGGCGACACGCCTTTCCGCTTTTATAAACAATATGGCCATGAAGGCGGGTCGCATACCCATTTCATCGCCAACTGGCCCAAGGTTATCAAGCCGGGATTATGCGATGCGCCAGCTCACTTGGTTGATATCTATCCCACCCTGCTTGAACTGTCCGGCGCCATGTATCCAGCCCAAGCCGAAGGAAAGCCGATGCCCCAACTGGATGGCTCGACGCTCACCCCGCTATTTAAAGGAGAAGCCCGCAAGCAACCGGAGATTATCGTCTCAGGATATCTGGACAGGTTCCGCATGGTGCGCTTCGGCGATTGGAAAATAGTCAGGGTAAATAAAGGTCCCTGGGAATTATACAACCTCAAGAATGATCCTACGGAACTCAATAACCTTGCTAAGGCCAAGCCGGATAAACTGGAAGAACTTGCATCGCAATATGAGGCTTGGTTGAATGACAAATAGAAGAAAAGGATCAGAGTAATGATAAGAAGACTACTCATTGTCGGGATGATTATGTTATTCACTCAAACGCTTCCCGCGCAAGAAATGGAATCCAGCATGGCGCTGGTTCCCGGCGGGGAATATATGATGGGTAAGGATTCTGATAAAGGGCGTGATTTCAGCCCGTCTCACAAAGTGATTGTTGGTTCGTTTTATATGGATAAGCATGAAGTGACCAATGCTGAATATCATAAGTTCTGTAGGGAAACCAAGTATAAATTGCCGGAGTTTTGGAATGTGGATGTTTTCCGAAGTGGTGAGAAATATCCCAATCACCCGGTAGTGGGGATCAGCTGGCGCGATGCGCAAAAGTACGCTGAATGGGCGGGGAAGCGCTTGCCCACTGAGGCCGAATGGGAGCGCGCCGCTCGTGGGGGATTAGTGAATAATGATTTCCCTAATGGCAATACCTGGGACAAAAAATCCGCTGCAAAAGATAACGGGCTATGGATCAATCGAATTGAAGCTGTGGGTAAATATCAGCCGAATGGATACGGCCTGTATGACATGGGCGGCAATGTCTGGGAATGGGTGGCGGATCAGTACGCCGAAGACTACTACAAAACCAGCCCGGTTGATAATCCAAAAGGTCCGACAGACCATAATAACCGGGTCATACGCAGCGGCAGCTGGCATTCGGGAAACATGTGTAAGAAAGTCTTTTACCGTAAAGGCCTGCCATCTACCTGGGTGGATTTTGCGGTTGGATTCCGTTGCGTGAAAGATAAGCCGGATACAATCAAGTAAGATGTATTAACGGAAAGTATCAGTTCAACCACATGAAGTAATGCTGTAATAACTATGCTTTATACAAAGCGTTTATGCTCAAATCCTCCCCCCAAGTTTGGGGGGAGTTAGAGGGGGGTTGCGTTTCGACGAATCAACCCCCACCTAACCTCCCCCAAGCTTGGGGGAGGGATAACACACTTCAAATGGCTGACCTCTTACAACTGAAAGAATGTATATCACCCGCGCATGGTGATGTCGCCCGTGCTGCGCAGCCCGTTGGATGATTCATAGGGGATGCCGCGTGGATTATCCCCCGCCCCGATCTCTTCAGCGGTTGAATCCGGGCCAACGCCCAATAACGCCCATTGTCCTTCGAGTAGCGGCTGTAAATCGAATTGCTGCGCCAAACCGACTTTCAATGCGGCGAAGCCATGATCCTCGCCCGGTACGACGGGATCGTTGTCGCCATAAAAATAGGTTCCCGCCAGGGCTTCCACTAATCGGTTGCTGGTGCTGGTTACCTTGCCGAAAAATGGATCTTTCGGAATCGATGATAAATACGAAACCGGGCTGGTTAAATTGGCTAATATACACGGCTGGTTGCGCACAGCATCATCCAGGTTATCGACCGAACAAAGCCCCCATTTCTTTAAGCGTTCTAACGCTTGCGGAGTACCTTCATCCCAAAAATCGACCAACATGGTATTCTGATCAACGCGAAACGCGGCAATGGCCGTTCCCATTGATTTCATATCCGCTTGTGAACGCGCAATCTTAGCGCGAATTTGCGCATTCATAAAATTGGGCACGGCGATCGCCGCCAGAATCCCGATTATGGCGACGACAATCAGCAACTCGATCAATGTGAATCCCGATAGTTTGCTTCCAGTTGGTTTCATGAGAGTTGCACTCCTTAAGATGCAAATGAACATACATCTATTTGGATATTAACCTTCTATCAGTGTTGAGACTGTTTAATTTCTCACATATCCTCTCTTATGTCAAGCAAACTTTTTAGTCCATTCAACAATCGCTCAGTTTCCAAACGCCCAGGCATTTATCTTGATAAGCTCCGTCGACTTCCCGGCAGTCTTCATAGAGCAAAGCGACCGGATCGGGCCAGGTGAATGGAGGGCGTTGGAAATTGAGCGCCCGCCAATCGCCGTCTTCGATCTCATGGTTGGTATTCCATTCAGTAAATGTTGTAGTGATCAAAAACTGCGCGCCGGATCGCTTGAAATTGGTTATGGCTTTTTTGATGTTAGAAAAACAGAAATGCACTAAACAATCACGGCACAAAATAGCATCCGCTTTGGGGAGCGGATCAACCGTCAGGTCGGCCAGATCAAAGCGTCCTTTGATCAAATCCGCTGATGATTTCTGTTTAAGATCGTTAATCAAATCGGGTACGATATCCAATCCGGTATATTCAATGCCGAGGTTGCATTTCATGATCCACGAAGCATCGCCGCAAGGCGCGTCGAGTAGTGATTTAACGTCCAGGCTCTTAAGCAGAAGAGGCAGTTCCTGACGGATTTTGGCGGTAGTTTCTTCTTCCGATCCAGGTCCGGAGCGCGACGTTTCCGCTTGCCATAAGTTGGTCTGGTGAATCTTCTCGAAACGCTGGCGTAAATCTAAATCCTTAAACGAATTGCGTGACTTTCGGAAAGAGAGATGGGCGGCGACCAAAGGCCGGTCTTGATCTTTCATATCTGATTAACTCCATTGATGAAAATACATTTATGCTTTCAAGATATTCAGAGGTTCATATTGACCACCTAAAACTACTTGAGAATCCAAACCGAGCCATTGATCTAGAATTGATGCATAAACTTGACGAAAGTCAGTGTGGAATTTTAATGCATCATTATCAAGATCAGTAAGGCTGGGATGTGAACCGATCAGCCCACCTTTGACATTTCCTCCTGCCATAAGCATAGGTGCTGCTATTCCATGTCCGGTACCACGCCTTCCGTTTTCTTTAACAGTCCGTCCAAATTCGGAAAAAGTGATTAATAAAACGTTATCAAGAATATTATCGTATTGTAGATCTTTCATAAACGCAGCAACCGATTCAGATAACTGGCGAAGCAAAGCGGCATGGTTATCGCGTTGGCTGGCGTGATTATCAAAGCCGCCAAATCCATCTCCACCGAGTTCAGTGTAATACATTTTGATGCCAACATCTGCACGGATTAGTTGAGCAACGGTTCGTAACGAATGAGCTAGTTGAAAAGGTGGATATTCCACATTCATTTTTTGGGATTGGGCCATCGCCGCGATTTTTTTACTTTTATTAAAAGCATTTACCTTGCTTTGCCTTAAAAAATCTAAAATTGGATTATCTGTTTCGCTATTAGAAATACTGCCATTAACAGATGATTGCTGATCTACATTGTTAGATAAATGGAGCGTCAATTCATCGATAGAGCGGATCGAAGGAACAATTGCTTTTTCCGCATTGATCCCCAGGGGCGGCGAGATATTTCCTACTAAAATCCCAGGAAGATCAATACCATCCCGATGGCAAGCATGATCAATCGCTCTCCCGAACCATCCGGTCTGACAAGAGGCCTGATGAGGTCGGCCAGTATGCCAATCTCTTATGGCGATGGCATGATCACGATTGGAATTGAGATACCCCACCCCCTGAATGATGCTCAGCAAACCATCTTGATAAAGCTGTGAAAGGGCTTTCATTTCAGGATGGAAGCCCAGGTAAGAATCTATTTTGTGAACATCAGTCGAAGAAAGGCGCAACGTTGTCCGGCTACGCGCATATTCATCGTCGGCATAAGGAACCACTGTGTTCAATCCATCGTTCCCCCCCGAAAGTTGCAGCACGACCATAACTTTATCTGAGTTTGTTTTTTGATTTACCGCTGCATTGGCTGTTCCGCTGAGAAACGCTGGAACAAACGGATGAAGTGAAAATAACGTTGCGGCGCCGAGGGATGATTTTAAAAATGTACGTCTTGTACTGGACATGGCGTCCTCCAGTCTATTGTTAAACTAACTGATATTCGGGCAATGAAAAAATCTGCTGAGCATACTGGTTCAATTCCAACGAATAATCGTTCGCTTCCGTCGATTGCGGTACTCTTTTCAGCAGACTCTCGCGAGCCTCTGAATCCAAATCTCCCTGCAAGTACAAATCCAGTAAGAATTTACATGTCGAATCAGGTTTAGAAAAACCATGTTTCTTTGCAATCGCCAACGGGGAGAGTTTGCCGCCATAAAGACTTTTATCCGAAAGCAGCGCATTGGCTAGATTGCAACGGCTCAGTAATGTTGCGCTATTGATCCAATGACGTCCTCCCGGCCATCCTTTGATAGTGGGAGGATGGTATAAATTCTGGCCTAGCGCTGCCAAATCCTGACCTAGTTTGGTGGTTGATACATTTGCTTCCATTCCCTGAATAATCCCTAAAGCAAATTCCACAGGGCTTTTTATACGTTTCCGGTAAGCGGTTTGTGAAAAGAAAATATTCGAACGGAGCATCGTGCTTACCAGTTTTTCAATATCATAATCTTTTGCGAATGACTCCTCTAATGGCGCCATAAGAGGATCAGGTGGATACTCAATTTCAGATATAAACCAGCGGTAGAGTTTCCGAATCACAAACCGGGAAGCGGCTGGTTGCCTGAGCACGGTTTGTATAGCATCCTTACTGGTGAAATTTCCTTCTTCGCCGAGAATCTTTTTTGATCCTGCGTCGTGTTCCCTGGGAATAAATCGGCTTTGATTCTTCATCACGAACCATCCGGTAAAAGCGCGGGCAGTTTCCCTGACGTCATTTTCGGTGAAATGGGATGGCCCCAGACCAAATGCTTGAAGCAGTTCGAGGGCGAAGTTCTCATTGGGTTGGGCTTTACGATTCTTTTCAGAATCGAGAGCAATAAGCATCGCCGGATTGTGTGCAATTCCATCGAATAATGATTCATAACTGCCCATTGCGTTTTGGCGTAATAAGCAAATGTATTGATACATTAATTGGGCGTTTTTTACGCTGGTATTACTCAAGGCAAAATGGCCATGCCAGAACAAAGTCATCTTTTCCAACAGTGGGTGAGGAGTCTGAATCATCCGGCGTAACCACCACGCCCGTATCCCTTCGGCGGATTCTGACTTGGCCGCCGAAGATTCGTATTCGCCCAATTCTTGATCAAAACCATTGATATCGACCTGAGGACGTAGGAGGTGGTCTGCTGTTTTCTGTGGTCCATCGGCTAATGCTTGTTGCAGTTGCTTCCACGTTGCGCCAAAAGCGGCTCGCCGGTATAGGTGCCCCGCCCACCGCAAATTCCAGGGCTGCTCCGCACAAGGTTCATATGGTTTCCAGGCCCATTGGGGATCTACCTGAATATGTGATTCAGTAGGAGATTTTTTTCCCATTTGTGAATTACTGACTAGTGCAGCAGTAGGAACAGGCATTACTTAACCTCATTATCTAGATTGTTTTTCATAATAATGTTCTGATCTCTTGATATACTGCATGCAATTCAATTACTCCGCTGAAACTAACAAATTTATTGGTTAGGAAGATTAAGTTTGATTTCCAATTTTGCATTTGTATGAGCCTTTTGGGTTCCTACATTTAGACTGGCGTGTCCCAGGTAATTTATTACATACGTCAACAAGTCAAATTCCGTTTCAGCGTCTTCCCTTGAAATTCCTTTTTCAACCATATTCTGACGAACCATAGTCTCGCGGTTGGTTTTCAAGATCGAGGATATTTGAACCGCATCAAGTTCAACGACGCTATGAGTATTTTTTAATGACTCCACAGATTGTTCTTTTTCCTTTTTCAGGCTGTCGATCAAATCTTTCGCCAGCTGGTCTGTAGAACTAAAGATCAAATTATCATCAATCCTCGCCAGCGTGGGCTGAAAATTGTAACGCGTGTCCAGGTTGGTTTTCTTTTCCTCTTGAACTGAGGAGAAATAGGTCGAGGTTATTTTTATATCATTGTAAACCGGTCTGTCAATCAGTAATCCGGGTTGTGCTTGCTGTCCCCTGGTAAAATTGATCAAACCAATCGCTTTTTGCCATGCTTCTTCGACGACTTCGCCAAATTTTTGGGGATTATGGAGTTTGAAGATGACGGCGAATGCAGGAAACTGAGTACCAGGGATCCCGATGGATGGATCATATTCCTGCTTGGCGGCGACAATCCTGATTTCGGGTTTTGTTTCTTTCCAGACTTCTTCAGTCAAATCTCTGCCAGTAAAGAATATCCCCATCATGTTTTCAAAGAATATCAGGCCGGATGTCCGCTCGGGGAATAAATCATCTTTAGCAGCATAGAATTTATATAAATCACGGTAGAAACTGATGCCGGCGATCTGCCGGGGAACTGTTAGAATAGGCGGCGCTCCATTATTGGATTTATCTGGCCGTGCGAACGTCATTGGCCCCGCAGTATCGCTAAGCATACCATCCATGCTAGCGTTCAGAGATAATGTCTCCTCACTAACATCCAAAGCAAGCGATAACCAGTTTGATTTTTGTATGGCCTCAGGTATTTCAGCAAGAAGCAAGGCTAACAAAGGATTCATATTCTGTGCTAAGGCCTTCTGCATTTGAGGCAGTTTATTCAGGATATCCAGGCGAAGGAAAATCGAGAGCGCGGCATCGGCGTTAACGGTTTTTTTTGCTGATTGATATACCTGGTTTTCTGTAAGGTTTTGGTTAATCAGTCCCGCACGTCTATCAAGTACATCTTTGAGAACTTTCGATTTATTAGAATACAGGAGGCGGTTGCCAATGATGACGTGGGCTTCTTTCCCATCCAAGGTCCAACCTGTTACTCCTTGATACTCTTTGGATTCGACTTTATCCGGTTCCCCTTTTTTAATAGCATCATCCTTAGCAAAACCAAGCAATGTATCATGCAGTTGTTTTAGTAAATCCTCGTCTTCCGCATCTATTGCCAACAAGAAAGCCTCATCTGGAAGAAAGGCTAAAGTCACCCCTTTGCCCAGCAGTTTTTGTACTGCCGACTTCCAGTCAATCCCCAGGATTGTCTCTAAATATTGAATTACTCCCTGGAATTCCTTAAAGCCTGTTTGAGAAGCCGCATTTTGATAAGCAGGCGTAGATGTAACCGCCTTAATCAATATGGGGCTGAGAACCAAGTCCAGCAAATCCGTGGTTTTAGATATTTCAAGCGTGAGAATCGCATCCTGGGGAAACCATTGCGCAACAGGTGGAAGCGGTTCGTCAGCATTCGCTGTTTGAAGGGCAGCAATAAATCCAAAGCACAAAAGAGTAATAAATCTACGTAGCATCACACTTCTCCATTCCACTATCTTAAGTAATCGATTTTACGCAATTAGCCGATACTATTACGAGGCATCCGCTTAAAATATTTAAAATTATTTGAATTAGTTTTTTTTAGTCTAGAAAAAACAATAAATTCAGTTAGGTAGACGGTCTAAAAGCAAAGCGTTTCAACAAGGCGCGTCGCGTAGTGCAAAAATTCTAATGATGAAATTCGTGATCTGGAATTTTATATGTATAAGTGGATAATTATAGCCAATTTTTAATTGATTTGATTGGTCAGATATGAGATAGTAGATGGTCTATGAGATGAATAGTCTTATAACAAATCATGATTTTGATAATAAATTTTGAATGTTACGTATATGCGGAGCGTGAGCGCCACGGATATTGAAAAATGAAAACTTTTATATTTAACCTAATCTTACAAATCTATATTGCCGTTGCTTTTATAGTGTTTATTTTCGGGATATATGATCGTTTTTATTATAATCGGTATTATTACCTTTTATTGTATAATAATATCCCATTCTATGCATTCGTAATTCTAATCGTAGTTGTTTGTGCACCTGTTCTTATAGTATTAAAAAAAATAGATAAAAGCAATAGAGGTGATGGTGGTGTAGATTGGTTTGATTTCGGAGGGGATGGAGGGGATGGTGGAGATTGAAAATGTTTAATAGGTGAAATTAAAGTAAATAACATATTAATTTCACATGTAATAGGTATACCAGTGCTATGCAGCGTGTACACCAATGGCAAGACCGTTAAGAGGTCAGCCTTTGATTTTATTACTTATGATTTTGTATATTGGCTTTGACTTCACCTTGGCGCCCAGATTAGTATTTTAGGAAACTCCAAATAACTTGGTTTGATATTGATGTAATGATAATACATGTTAACATTAATCTGAGTATTTATCTAATAGAAATTGAGGTTTGGGATATGAAAAAAGTATTTGGTTTAACAGTATTAATAAGTACAGTCGTTTTCATGGGATTACTTTTCTCCGGAGTCTCGTTTGCCGCAGAAACCGACAAGGCGCCAGAGCCTACCGTGGTTGATCCCGGTCCAATCGGCGGTCCGCCAGCGGATGCCATCGTGTTGTTTGACGGCAAGGACATGTCCAAGTTCCGTGGACAAAACAGCCCTGAACCTAAATGGAATCTGGGCAACGGTTTTATGGAAACCACCCCCCACGGAGGGCTTTTCTCTAAAGAGGAATTTACCGATTGCCAATTGCACGTCGAATGGTCGTCTCCCTCAAAAGTAGAAGGCAAGGATCAGGGACGCGGCAACAGCGGCGTCTATCTTATGGGGCGCTACGAAATCCAGATACTCGATAACTACAATAACAAAACCTATCCGGACGGCCAGTGCGGCGCTTTCTATGGACACTATCCCCCACTGGTAAACGTATGCCGCAAACCGGGAGAGAAACAGACCTACGACATCATCTTCCACGCGCCCAAGCAACAGGCCGATGGTAAAGTCATCCCCGGATCATTCACCGTGCTGCATAACGGCGTACTAATCCAGGATCACATCCCCGTTGGAATCGAACCAACCACCGCCGCCCCACTAAAAGGCGCCGCCGACAAGGGACCTCTATACCTACAGGATCACGGCAATCCGGTACGCTACTACAGCGTGTGGATTCGTCCTTTGTGATGTATTAAAGTTGCAGCCTCGTAGGGTGGGTCGCGTTTTATGACCCACCGAATCAACAATTTATTACTAGTGGATCGGTAAAACGTGACCACACTACATGGCTTAACGGTTAGCGAGGACATAAAATTCGGAACGACTAGTCTCAAAAAGAGAAACTCGCTTTTTGGAACGAGCATCTAGTCGCTACTATTATGATACATGTTTAAATTAAAAAAATCAAAGAGTGTTTTTATTATTTAATCGAACACTGGAGTACAATTAATTCTTAAGATGTCAAATTAATATAGATTATGGAGGTGTGGCATGGGAAATGATTCAAGAAGTAAGGTTTTCCATACTGGATGGAAACATCACTTGAAGGGCATGGAGATTATAAGTATCGATAACACCTTCCCAAATTCATACAATGGATCAATATGGGCTGCTTGGGAAAACCGAATTAAAAAGGGACGCGATAATGAAGAAAAAATTCTATCTGAATTCATTGAGAAATCAAAAAATGAAAATTTCCCAGATGATTGGTATTCTGAAGATTATTATCGTTTATCCCGTATCACGAAGAGCATGTATGCTGCCCTTATTGTATCCATGTGGGCGGAATTAGAATTCTTTTTTAAAGGTTTGATTAGAATATGTTCAGAATATTTAAAAAACGGAGTAAGTGACGATAAACTTCATAAAGCCTGTGTTATTAAAGATTATTTTAAAAAAGTCGGTATCAAACTGGATGAAATCAAAGAACTTAATACGGTTAACGCGATTCGGATACTCAACAATGCCTTTAAACATAATAATGGGAGTTATGAGTTGAATAAAAAAAATCCTTGTGACAATATCAATGAAGAATTATGTGAGAAATGGTATATTGATGCGAGAAATGTTGAAATTGATTATTCAAGAATTCCGATAAATGAATTAGTTCTTGCTTGTAACACTTTTTGTTGTGAACTCATAAACAAAGTGGAAAGTACTTTAGAAAAAAGAGCGCAACAGGATTAATCCCATCGCGCCTTTAATATCTCTCCACTTTAATCAATCCATCACTTCGCCAAAATCTCCAGTTGCTTCTTCAATCGTTCGCATTCCTGCATTTCGCTTTGGCATTTGTCGCGTTCTATCTGCACGACTTTTTCGGGAGCGCGGTCGACGTAATTTTTGTTGGATAATTTCTTCTCGCGTCCCATGATGACTTTGTTGAGTTGCTCGACCTGTTTTTGCAGGCGTTGGATCTCTTTCTCTTCCACTTCGGCGGGCCACAGCACGCGCAGTTCGCAGCCATCCACCATACCCACTGATGATGCAGGATTGGGTTCCAGATCGGCGCTGGCGCTGAGGTCCTGGTTTATTTTGCACAGGGTTGCGATGAGGGGATAGTATCTCTTCAAAAATTCCTCATCAGCACTATCAGAGATTTTGAATTCAACCTTGGTCTCCAGTCCGGGAGCGATATTCAACTCGCCGCGGATATTTCGGATTACGTAGATGAACTTCTGGAATTTCTCGACATCCGCTTCCAGCGCATCATCAATGGCCGATTGATCCGATTTGGGGTAACTGGTCTTCATGATGCTGATAGCGTCTTCATGGGGGATGCCCAGGGTTTTGAGTATCTGCCATAATTCTTCGGTTATAAATGGAATGAAGGGATGCAGCATACGCAGGGCGCATTCCAGCACCTGGAAGGCCACTTTCTTCACCACCAGCCGGGCTTCCAGATCATCGCCGTACAAGCGCGGTTTAATCAGTTCCAGATACCAGTCGCAGTACTCATGCCACACGAAATGATAGAGCGCTTCGGATGCATCGTTGAACTTATATTCTTCCATCCCCTTGCGCACGGCGTCTATGGCGTGTTGCAGCCGCGATAGAATCCAGCGGTCCGCCCACTCCAGTTTATCCTGCGGCGCCTCGCCGGAGAGAACTTCGCCTTCTTCGATGGATGCCAGGATCAGGCGGGTGGCGTTCCATATTTTATTGGTGAAGTTGCGGTATCCCTCAATGCGTTCTTCATCCAGGTTAATGCTGCGTCCCTGGGCGGCCATGATAGCCAGGGTGAAGCGCACCGAATCGCAGCCGTATTTATCGATCACATCTATGGGGTTAATCGCGTTTCCCAGGGATTTGGACATCTTGCGTCCCTGCGCATCACGCACCAAAGCTGTGATATAGACGTCGCTGAAGGGAACTTCATCCATGATGTACAATCCCATCATAATCATACGCGCCACCCAGAAATAGATGATGTCATGTCCGGTGACCAGCGTAGTGGTGGGATAAAATTTAGCCAATTCCTTGGTTTTATCAGGCCATCCCATTGTAGAGAAAGGCCATAGCGCTGAAGAGAACCAGGTATCGAGTACGTCTTCATCCTGACGGATGTTCTTGCTCTGGCAATGAGCGCAGCAGTCAGGGTCTTCGCGGGGAACAGTCATCTCGCCGCAGTCGTCGCAATACCAGACCGGGATGCGGTGTCCCCACCAGATTTGTCGGGAGACAGGCCAGTCGCGCACGTTTTCGACCCAGGAGAAATAAGTGTTTTCCCATTGTTTGGGGATAAATTTAACCCGCCCGTCGCGCACCGCCTTGATAGGCTCTTCCATCAACGGTTTCATTTTGATGAACCATTGTAGGGAAAGATAAGGTTCAACGTTAGTATTACAACGGTAGCAGCCGCCAATCCTGTTCTGGTGATCTTCAACCTTGATCAGCAAGCCTTGCTCTTTAAGGTCTGCAACAATTTTTTTACGGGCTTGGTAACGCTCCATTCCCTCATAGACGCCGCCGTTTCCATTGATGGTGGCGTCTTCGTTGAAGATGTTGATCTGTTCCAGGTTATGACGTTTGCCCACTTCGAAGTCGTTGATATCATGAGCCGGGGTGATCTTGAGGGCGCCGACGCCGAATTCAGGATCAACGTAGGAATCCGCAATAATAGGGATTTTACGGTTCATTAGGGGCAGCAGAATCTCTTTGCCGACCAGGTGTTGATAGCGTTCGTCTTCAGGATGCACCGCCACAGCCGTGTCGCCCAGCATGGTTTCCGGTCGGGTGGTAGCGATAGTCATATCGCCCGAACCGTCGGCGAATGGATATTTTATATAGTAAAATGAGCCATTTGAGTCGGTGTATTCCACTTCATCGTCCGAAAGCGTGGTGTGGCAGCGCGGGCACCAATTGACCAGATAATTGCCTCGGTAAAGGCTGCCGTCTTCATATAAACGAACGAAAACTTCTCGCACCGCATGAGATAAACCTTCATCCAGAGTAAAGCGCGTACGATCCCAGTCGCAGGAAGAGCCGAGGTATTTTAACTGATGGATAATGGCGTCGCCGTATTCCTTCTTCCATGTCCAGATGCGTTCCAGCATCTTATCCCGACCCAGGTCATGGCGGGTCAGGCCTTCTTGAGCCAGTTGTTTTTCAACGACGTTCTGGGTGGCGATGCCCGCATGATCGGTACCCGGCATCCAAAGTACTTCTTCGCCCTCCATACGCTTCCAGCGGCACAGAATATCTTGCAGGGTATTATTGAGCGCGTGTCCAATGTGTAGTTTTCCAGTAACATTGGGTGGAGGGATTACGATAGAATAAGCGGGTTTGTCATTACTCTCATCGGCGTGAAACAGGTTGTTGTCCTGCCAGAAATCATACCATTTTTCGCGTGATCCGGCGGGGTCGTAACGTTTTGCAATATCCATAAGTATTCTTTCCTCAGTGATCTTCGATATAAATAATCTATAGTGGTTTACATAATTCTACTAACAGCAGTTGAGTTATATCTGTCCTAATTCATTCATAATCTAAAAAGTGAATTTGATATTGTTGTTTATTCTTCTACGAAGATTGCCGACATCAACCCTCTCCCCCAAGTTGGGGGAGAATTCAAGAGGGGGTTGTTATCAATAACCTCTTTTTTCTCAATTGACATTCAAATCATAATCGATCAGTCATTTTCAGGATAATTTATATACAATAAAGCGGTAGACGCATCAAAAGAGATTGGCAACCTATATAAGTATAGAAAGACGATCAGTTATGACAAAGTGGGTTGAAACGCCAAATATTCGAAATAATCATAAACATAGGAAGAGGGAGGTTAAATACCTCCCTCTTTTTAACGAGAGCAAACGCTCCCTATTTATACTCGACACTTTAATGGGCGAAGGATTTTATCGATCTCTTCGATTTTTCTTTTGTCGTTTGACAGCTTTAAGGTGTTTTTTACGTTTACGGACACTTGGCTTTTCGTAATATGCATTTTTACGGATATCTTGCGGGATGCTTTCTTTGATGCATTTCCGTTTGAACCGCTTTAACGCAATCTGAATATCCTCATCGTCTTTGACATCAACTGCGACCAATTATATCACAACCTTTACTTATAAGATGCTGGCATATAGCCAGGGATAATTAAGACGTGAAAAGATATTCGCCCTGTCGAGTGATCTAAAATAGTAGCCGAATCGAATTGGGACGTCAATATACAGATAATAGGATGATGTAAGTTGAATCAATTATTTGAAATTTACCGCCTTCTTCGTGAAGAGCGCCTCGAAGACTGTTGGTCATCGAAATCCGGGGCGTCTACAGTACTGAAGTTAAGCGTATAAGGGGTGTTGGTGAATTTATGTCCATCTAAAGTCCGTAGCGAGTTGGTAATTTGAATGCGATAACGGGTATTTGGTCGAAGATTGGCGTTAATCAATATTCTGGTTCCCGCGCCGATGGGAATAAATTGATATTCGGGCTTTGAATCCGGCATTGGACGAAAACGGATGGATCGTTCAAAAACCTTCTGATCAACTGCGGCATTGGTTTCGATCACCAGTTGTTGAGTTAAATTGAGCGTGAATTGAGAATCATTTCTTTGCGGTATGCTATTAACGATCAACGCCCCATCAGTAGTAAACAGGAATGCGAAAGGTTCAGCCATTGGAACTCCGGTTGGAGTTTTGGCGCGGGTATCAATAACCACGCGATAGCGCGTTTCAAAATTAAGCGGCATATCAGGCGTGTTGAATAAGCGTATATGGAGAGCATCCATATCAGAAAGTTGACTTTCCCGGTCAAAAAACGCCTCGAATGCGGCGGGAGGATCAATATTTACGGCTCTTTTTACTGAACCGCCATCCATCCGTTCACTAAAACGGATTATCAGGTCGATAAATTCATTGATGGGGATTCTACGGGCGCCATTGCGGGGATAAGTTTCAATTACATAAGGCGGCTCGATATCCCGTGGAAGCATCATCGGTTGCAAGGGAGTGGTCTGGTTGGCATTGACCGGAACGCCAACAAGGTATTGGGTTTTGTATTCACCTTTGGTATAAATCAAAGTATATGCGCCGACCGGGACTTCCGGAAAAGCAAAGTTCCCTTCCGGCCCGGTTACCGAAATTAATGAAGTTCCTTCAATGGCGACTAGGATTCCGCCCTGATCGTCTTTTCCTTCCAATAAAGCCAGGCCGACAATTTCACCTTTAGCGTCGGAATTATTATCTTCTGAAGGATTAAGAGTAAGTTCCGGCGCTTGTTCAACATAGTTTCCTCTGATAATGATATCGCTCAGAGTTCCGGTGGCATAACCTGGATGCCCGGCTATTAATCTATATACGCCTGCGGGAACGCCGACGATTTTGTAGCGTCCCTCAGCGTCAGTCCAAACCGAAGGAAAAATTCCCTCCAATTGAACCGTGGTGTTGCCATGTTGCAGTTGGTCATCCAAATATACATGCCCTTGCAGCACGCCAACGCCTTCCGGTCTGTATTCTTTCTGGAGCGTGACAAAACCGCATGATTGAGTAGAATCGGCGGCAACTGGGATAGCGTTAGAGATTACTTCATCAAGGAAGCCGTTATGTGACAAAACCAGATTATGCTTTTCTTCATCCAGTCCGGTTATACGAAAAGCTCCGCTGGCGTCGGTGATAGCAAATATGCCTGGCGTATCCTCCAACACGACGCTGATGCCGGTATGATCGGTTTCATCTTCCAGAAAGACCATTCCCTGGAGAATTTTGTCGCCCAAAGTTGGCGGCGCCGGGGTTGGAGTAGGACCAAGAATCGGCTTCTTTAATTCAAATTTTTCGACCTGAGTTTCAAGGCCGTCGTTAATTTTGATATCACTTTTATAAACCGGCAGCCAATTCTCTTTCAAGGCCAGTAATAGATACTCGCCGGGTTCTATTCCTGTTATTTGATAATAACCAGTGGTGTTGCTGGTGGTGGTATATTTGTCGCCAACCAGAATCAGCAGTACATCTTCATGGGTTCTTTCGCCCTCCAGAGTAACAAATCCAGATAGGGTTCCCTCAGGTTGATGCGGTTTGGTCAGGATAAACGGACCTATGGATGCCCGGCTTCCGGCAGTGATGATAACGTCTTCACGAATTTCGGTGTAACCATCAGATTGCGCCGTCATGACATACTCGCCTGGCGGGATGTTGGTGATTAAAAAAGCTCCGTTGGAATCAGTCAAAGCGCGATATTCCGTACCGGGGATAAAAACCAGTACGCCTTCTGAATTGGTCAGTTTACTCAATTGCACAACGCCGGATAACTCTCCCGTTTGATTTCTCGAGCAAGATGCAGAGAAAAACAAGGCGAAAGCGCACAGTCCTATGATTGAGAATACAGCATACCGGCTTAATATTTGGTTTTTCATATTTATCCAAAAAATCCTGGCATTTAGAGCTATTCACTAAATGGCTTCTTTTAACCAACGAATCACACAGTTCAACCGCTACATATACTATGACGAAACGGTGAAAAGTCAAAAACTGTTTTCATGATCACAATACTCGTGGAAATTTATAAGAATTGGATACAAGATGTAATCTGAGTTTCGTCTTTCATCCACTTTTTACCTGCTCATCATACTATACGCCTAATATCCTTTTAGTTGAATAATCATATCTTATTATTTAATAAATGTTCTAGCCAAGTCGTTGGATAAAATTGAATATGTATAAATCCTATAGTACAGAATATGGATGAATTGCATTACGCCCATTAAAAATAAATCTTGCTTTATCTATGAAAACCATATAGCGTTAAATATGAATCAAATTTAATGCAAGGCATCCCCATGATTAACTTGTCTGATGACATAGATTCTTTATCAAATTTCAAGCGCTATACAGCGGAGTTTATGGAAAAAATTAAAGAAACCGGCAGACTGCACCGGTGGTTTTAACCGTAAAAGGTAAATCTGCGATTGTTCTACAAGATGTTAAATCTTATCAAGAAATTTTGGATTCTATAGAATTTGCCAGGGCAGTAAAGAGTTTAAGAGCTAGTCTTAAAGATATCCAAGAAGGAAAAATCCAATCTATCGAATCCGTGTTCAACGAATTGTTGGATCAAAATGACCTACCGCGTTGAGATTACTGAGACCGCAAAAGAATTTACTTGACACCGCGTATCTTATAGATTACGTTATAGAATGTTTCATATTCGCGTTTTTGAAGATGAAAGGAAAAAGGAACCATTTACAGAATGGTTGAACTCTCTTGCGCCAAAGACGAAAGATCGTGTTTTCGACCGAATTTATCGTATTGAAAAAGGGAATTTCGGTGATTATAAACGTGTTGGAGCAGGTGTTTTTGAACTACGTTTTTTCTTTGATGGGGGATTACGAGTATACTTTGGTAGAGATGGTGGCGAGATCGTTATTTTACTGTGCGGTGGTGACAAAAGCAGTCAGAAACGGGACATTGAAAAGGCGTTAATATATTGGAGACAGTATCATGAGCAAAAAGAAGATTAGATACAGAACTTTTGACGAGGTTGTAGAAGAACGCTTCAAAGAACACCCGGAAGAAGTGGAAGGATTTCTGCAAACAGTCCTTGAAGAGTACGAAAAAGACCCGGATGAAGGCGCATTGCTTTCGGCGTTACGCCAAGTGGCCAAAGCCAATGGCGGGATGACGGAATTGGCAAAAAAAACCAACCTTTCACGGGAAAGTTTGTATAAGACGCTTTCTTCATCAGGAAATCCTCGTTTTAGGAACCTTCAGCGTATCCTGGAGACATTTGGTTATTCTATAACCTTCAAACCATTGAAAGCAGCCAATCGTTAAGGCCCAGGTATAATTCGATCCTGTCGTACATAAAACAGTTTGATAAAAAAATCCCCCGCATGTGAAAAAGCAGGGGATTTAATGTTTTAATTGAAAGTACTTGGTTTAACGTGAATATGTTTGGTTTGTCTGCATGAGCGGCGACATGGAATCCAGCATAGGGATGCGGAATTTGCTGCCGGTTTTATAATGCAAAAAGAAACTCAAACTGAACAATAGCGTCGCGGTTATAACCAGAACGGTGAACATCTTGGCCAGATAACTCTTCTCACGAACACGAACATTATTGGCGTGTTTAACTAACTGTTCCGCATTGTAATCATCCTGCGGACCGAGTGGAATTCCGATCATATCGGCTGGAATGCTTCCCGGCAATAACGGTGGAATATACCCCGCGCGAAATGCCTGTAAGCGCCATAATAGCCATGGATTCCCCTTGGCCATTAAATAGGCTTCTTTTCTTTTGAGCCGGTCTTCCTCATAAAACTGGTTGTGAATGTTACTCATGATTTCTCCTCATCAATCCGGATTTTCCCTCCGTGGAAAATAAGCGAAAAATGATGTAAAAGCTGATGCGTCGTCACGCATTCATCATTTGGTTGCATTTACGCAGACATAGCTATCCCACTTGGGTTTCGCCCTCTTAATGCGGTTGCCAAAAGACTGTGTTTAAACGCACTATTCTGACAATCGCGATAATATAAAGCGCCTGAGGCGATTACAATCCGTAGTCGGCGTCTATGGATTCCCTCAACCCATGTTGCGTAATACGGTTTATACGCCGGAGAAAACCTCCGTGTCTTCTCCGGCATTTATCGCCGGCGATATTCAAATATATTTACCCCGGGACAATTCCCCGGATAATTAAATTAAGTTCGTTTTATAACATAAATCTAATCATTAAAAATCATAAATATCCAAATTAGACAAATGATATTGAGTCAGACTTGTCCCTATCCAGGACTATGCCACGGTTTTTAATAACGTTGCCCCATTGGGGCTGATAATAACCAAATCTATTCAAATATCAGTGCTCCTTTCATTCAGAAAGATGCTGAATTGAGATTAAGTTTTTTCATTCAGACAGAGATATTGCGTTTTCGCATAAATCCCAACTTGCGCTTGATCCACACCCGCACTTGCGCTTTAACCGATTTTATGGTGCAGAGCCAGTTCTATCTGAAATCCGTTAGTTTGAAGCGATTTCCAGAATCGTATACAATCAATGGCAATTGCAACCGCCGTACCAATTTGAAAAGAGTGACCTATTCTCTTGCTAACTTGCCTAATCTTCGATACTTGCTAGGATTAAAAGTGCGCTGCATATCTGTATATGCAAATCTGAAACAGGAATTTTTTTCCCCGAAATGGCAGAATCAGCAAAAAATTTTCCAAATTCCTGTAATTCTGACAGTGTAGAGAGTTACTCATCTTCACCACCGGATGCTGATCTTGGTCTATATCTGCATATTCCCTTTTGCCGCAGCAAATGTAATTACTGCACCTTTGTCTCTTCTGTTCCAAATAATGATCAACAAATGGATTACTATGTCGATGCAATATGCCAGCATCTTGAGTGCGGCGCCAATGAAATTGCAGATCGTAAGTTATGTTCGATCTATCTTGGCGGAGGAACTCCCAGTCTTTTAGGAATAGCACGCTTATCCAGGATTTTTGATACTATAAATAATAATTTTAAACTAAATGCAGATGCAGAAATTACCCTTGAAGCCAATCCGGAAAGTTCATCGGAAGAACTGTTTACCGCCTTGCTCCCTTATGGATTGAACCGGGTAAGTCTTGGAGCGCAATCTTTTGATGATGACCAGTTGGCAATACTGGGACGGGTGCATAAGTCCAATGATATCAGAACAGCAATCGATTACGCCCGCTCTGCGGGATTAGATAATATCTCGCTTGACCTGATCTTCGCCCTTCCGGGACAGACGTTGTATAGTTGGCAGGATACATTAAAAAAAGCGCTGGAATGCCAACCCGATCATCTCTCAGCCTATGGATTGACCTATGAGGATGGTACGCCGTTAAAACTGCTGATTGATCAAGGCGATATAACCTCTGTGCTGGATGAAACGTATCTTAAGATGTATGATTGGAGTAGGGATTTTCTGGCTGATTATGGCTGGAACCAGTATGAAATATCGAACTGGAGCCGTTCTGGCAAAGAGAGCCTCCATAACCAACTTTATTGGCGGCGCAATGATTATCTGGCGGTTGGAGCATCCTCTCACGGTATGATTAATCGCCTAAGTTATGCTATGATCAGTGATCCGGAAACTTATGTCGGGATTCTGCGCAGTGAATGTTTTAACCATGATTTCTGGACTGCGGGACTTCTCGAAGAGCGCGTTGAATTATCAAATGATGAGATGGCATCTGACGCCATGATTTTCGGCTTGCGTCTGATGGAGGGAATCTCCGCCTCTTGCTTCAAGAGAAGGTTCGGTTACAGTCCCTTTGACAAATGGGGAAAAGCAATTAGCCGCCTTGAAGATAATGGTTTACTGGAACAAAATGGAGATTATCTCCGACTTACATATCGAGCAGTCACTGTAAGTAATGAGGTTTTTGTCAATTTTTTAGATTAGAGTAGTTCTCATAATAGTGTTCATTTTCTGAAAAACATTGTAAAAAAATCCTTGTTTTTTGGCTTCTTATAAAACGCTTAAACGAACGTTATTATACAAATCAGTCTAAATACGCTAGAATATTGTGTAAGAATTTTAAATAATCGTCGAATTGTTTTCGTAAGAGGTAGTATGAGAAAATTTTACTTTCACGTCGCTTCAAAATTACGCTATTTCTCATGGGGACGGGCGCTGGTAGACCATATCAGTTACCATTATCGTTTTTATGAGAATTTCGAAGCGCTCTATACCGCATTGATTTTGGCTCTGATAATAAAATCATTTATTATAGAAGCCTATAAAATACCTTCTGAATCCATGTTGGATACCTTGCAGATCAACGACCGGATATTTGTCAGCAAGTTCACCTATCAACTGCATGATGTTGAGGTAGGTGATATTATTGTATTCAAGACAGAGAATATAGAGGGTTTGGATTATGAGGAAAAACCCTATTACATCAAACGGGTAGTAGGATTACCCGGTGATGAATTAGAAGTACGCAACAATAATATTTACCGTAATGGTGAATTGCTGGATGATCCGCATTTCTTTGTAGAGAACGAGTATTATAAATTGCGTAGAAATTCGCCTAACCGCTTTCATGTTCCCGATGATCAGGTTTACGTGTTCGGCGATAATAGTGGAAATAGCTGGGATAGCCGCGCCTGGGGCGGTGTTCCGGTCGAGAATATTATGGGCAAAGCCGTATTCCGCTATTGGCCAATAACCCGTATGGGCTTCATTAATGATGTTCCTCCACCATCGGTAAGAAGAAATATCGCCAATAAAAAGCCATCTTCCAGTTTTTCTCCTTCTAACGCCCAAGCCGCTGAACCGCGATAAATTATGGATCCCATTCGCATCGTTGCTATTGATATTGGCAACAGTTCCACCGATGTCGGTTTATTTGAGGACTCCACACTCCTCCAACATGATTTTCTTCCTTCCGCTTCTGAATACAGTGAGAAGATATATGGGATTGTAGAATCATTAACTCCCAACCTGGATCACGTAGTGATTGGATCTGTGGTTCCCGCCTTAGGCGACCTGCTTGAAACCTTGATCTTTGAACGGCGTAATATTGCTCCACTTATGGTCGATGATTTTAAGACTGAACTTTTACCGTTACTGGTGGATCGTCCTAAAAGCGTGGGAGTAGATCGAATTGTTAACTGTTTTGCTGTCAGCCGTTTATATGATTTACCCGCCATTGTAGTAAGCCTTGGTACGGCAACCACTTTTGAAGCCATATCCGCTGATGGAGAATACCTGGGAGGCGCAATTGCGCCCGGCGTCAAAATATCTCTCGAAGCCTTAACTCAACGCACAGCCCTCCTACCGCCCGTCGTTTGGGATAAACCTAAAGAACTAATCGCCAAAAATACTCTTGATCACATGAAATCGGGAATCTATTACGGTTCATTAAGCATGATTGAAGGTATGATTCGACGAATTAAGCAAAAACTGGGAGGCAAGGCAACCGTTATAGGTACAGGCGGCGTAAGCAATATCTTCGCAGATGAAAATATCTTCGATATCCACGACACTCACCTCAATCTCCGTGGGCTGGAATTGGTCAGCCGGTCACGGTTCGGTCAGGATTGAATTATCCGTGCCCGTAAACCTTTCGATGTAATTTACCATTAATAAATACTAATATATAAGTTGTGAAATAGTACATGTATTTATATATGCTAGGCGTGATGCATTATATGGTATATATTATGGAGTCCCATTATAATCTGTACGATATTTTGTATTATTACTGCAAGTAAGATGCACTGGTTTGAGAAATAGCGTACTTTTTCGAGATTAACGCACGTTATTTTGAGAATCGCTCTAATCGCTCTAGTGAGATTAAATAGTAGAAGAGTCATCTTTTTTTTCAGGTTCTCTGATGAAAAACTTTTGGAAAATGAATCTTCAAAAGGTTCTTCTAACTTTATGGTTGGTTTTTCTTGTCACTAAGAGCTTTGCCGTTTCTCCAAACGCAACGCCCACAATGACTTTTACTCCAACAGCAACAGATACGCCAACCCCAACTGTTATTAAAACGCCGGTTAATACTCTAACACCAACCTCTTCTCCAACACCAAGCGCAACTCCAACCTTTACGCCAACCAATACTTCCACCAGCACGCCAACCAACACGGCGACAGCCACCAGCACTTTCAGTCCAACGCCAAGCGCAACGCCGACGGCGACGCTAACCAATACGCCAACAAATACGGCAACAGCGACAAGCACCTCCAG
This sequence comes from bacterium, assembly GCA_963662285.2. Taxonomy (GTDB): domain Bacteria; phylum Hinthialibacterota; class Hinthialibacteria; order Hinthialibacterales; family Hinthialibacteraceae. Next base: position 780,233 of record CAXXMV010000001.1, on the reverse strand, counting down.
TCCAAAGCCAAGCGCAACACCATCGGTAGAGCTAACCAACACGCCATCAAACACGGCAACAGCCACCAGCACTTTCAGCCCAACGCCAAGCGCAACGCCGACGGCGACGCTAACCAATAAGCCAACAAATACGGCAACAGCCACCAGCACTTTCAGTCCAAAGCCAAGCGCAACGCCGACGGCGACGCTAACCAATAAGCCAACAAATACGGCAACAGCCACCAGCACTTTCAGTCCAAAGCCAAGCGCAACGCCGACGGCGGCTCTAACCAATACTCCAACCAACATGGCAACAGCCACCAGCACCTTTAGTCCAACGTCAAGCGCAACGCCAACGGTAGAGCCAACCCATACGCCATCCAATACGGCGACAGCCACCAGCACTTTCAGCCCAACGCCAAGCGCAACGCCGACGGCGGAGCCAACCAATACGCCAACAAATACGGCAACAGCGACAAGCGCCTCCAGTCCAACGCCAAGCGCGACGCCAACGGTAGAGCCAATCAACACGCCATCCAACACGGCGACAGCCACCAGCACTTTCAGCCCAACGCCAAGCGCAACGCCGACGGCGACGCTAACCAATAAGCCAACAAATACGGCAACAGCCACCAGCACTTTCAGTCCAAAGCCAAGCGCAACGCCGACGGCGACGCTAACCAATAAGCCAACAAATACGGCAACAGCCACCAGCACTTTCAGTCCAATGCCAAGCGCAACGCCGACGGTAGAGCCAACCCATACGCCAACAAATACGGCAACAGCGACAAGCACTTTCAGCCCAACGCCAAGCGCAACGCCGACGGCGGAGCCAACCAATACGCCAACAAATACGGCAACAGCGACAAGCGCCTCCAGTCCAACGCCAAGCGCGACGCCAACGGCGGAGCCAACCAATACGCCAACAAATACGGCAACAGCGACAAGCGCCTCCAGTCCAACGCCAAGCGCGACGCCAACGGTAGAGCCAATCAACACGCCATCCAACACGGCGACAGCCACCAGCACTTTCAGCCCAACGCCAAGCGCAACGCCGACGGTAGAACCAACCAATACGCCAACCAACACGGCGACGGTTACCAGCACCTTCAGTCCAACGCCAAGCGCAACGCCGACGGCGGCGCCAATCAACACGCAAACCGGAACACCAACCGGAACACCAACCGGAACACCAACCGGAACACCAACAAACACGGCGACGCCAGTTCCCACTTTTACTCCTGCGCCAACCTATACGCCCGTATCAACCTTCACGCCTGAGCCAACGTTTACGTCTGCGCCAACCTTCACGCCAGCGCCTTCTTATACCCCTTTACCAACATTTACGCCTACCAAGTCTCCAACGAGTACAGCAACCAATACAGCGACAGTGACCAGCGTATTTAATGTAACTCCAAGCGCGACGCCAACGTTAGAACCAATCAATTCTCCAACCAGAACAGCAACCAGTACAGCGACGCTGACCAGTACATTCAGTCCAACGCCAAGCATGACGCCAATAGTAGAGCCAAGTTTTACGCCAACCAATACTCCAACAATAACGGCCACAAAGACGCCCACAGTTACTGCAACTCCAACAAGAACTCCAACACAGATACGATTTGAAGATATCCCATCATTTATTCAGTTGAACAGAATTCCCGATCTTCGCGTAATTATTAATCAGTCTATAGAGGGAGTATTGAACTTAAACGATTATTTGATCGCTAGTGAAAAATCCAGAAAATATCTTGTTTGGACAGTCGATAAATCAAATATTGATTCTCCAGACTTGGTAATTGATGAAAATGCGCGATTGTCCATCAAGAATCCAAAATCAGTAGGCCTTTATTCAGCAGTCATTCGCGCATCGGATGGTTATTTATCAGTAGCGCGAAGAATATTCATAAAAGTTTCGCATTTAATTTTGGAACAGGTGTTTTACGATCCGGTAAGTTTGGTTTCTGAGAATGATGGAAAAGTTACTGAATTTTCTTTGTATGACAAAGTGATCCCGCAAGATATTCCTCGCAACTGGATTGTATTTGATATTCTGGAATCCTTGCCGGAGAATATCCAGGAAGCGAGGGTATTGCCGGATGGTCGGGTTTGGATGAAACCAAATGAACTCCAGTTGAATAAGTTTTTTCAGTTGCCTGTGATTGCTAAATATATCGAACCTACGCCGGAACCGACTAATACGCCAAGTAGTACTCCTGGGATTAAGTCTACTGCAACGCCTACGCTTACATTCCCGCTGGTTGTTGAGCCTGGAAGTAGATTAACTCCGGTTCCAAAGCCAACAGTGGAACCACGAGAGATTTCTCCAAATAGAATCCCGACATTTACGCCAATTGAAATAAAAACGCCAAATCCAACTCCAACACCCATGTCGGATCTGTTGATTTTATCCAAAGAAAAAAGAATGTCCTTCAAATTAACCAGAGTTGAGCATACTGGATCGTCTCCGATTGATCTGGTCTCAGAGGATTTGAATGGAGATGGGATTACCGATTTACTGACAGCGGATTGGGATGGCGATGCCGCGACATTGTTGTTGAGTATTACCCATGAAGAATATCAAAAGATATCGCTGGATGCCGGTGGAGAAGGTTGTTTTGAGGCGTGTGTGGGAGACCTGGATGTAGATGGTTTTGAAGATATTGCGCTTTTGGCAGGTTTCAATTCACATATCCGCATTTATTGGGGATGCGGCGATGGAACTCTGGATGATTATTCTGATATAGATTTACCATTTCGGGTATCTCTGCCTTTGGAGCAAGGACACTCGGCAAAATATAAATATATGGCGCCAGGGTATTTTCTGAATTTCCATGAAAGTTCTCTGGTTTGCCTTGGATATGAAGAAATTGGCGTTTTGGCGATTGGTAAAGATCGATCAATTGAAATGCGCAATTCATTAGATATTGAAGGTAATCCGGTTCATGTTATTGCGGTTGATATTGATGAAGATAGTATTGATGAAATGGTATTTACCAGCGTTAATCCAAACATGATCTATGTATGCTCAATCAAGAATAATATTCCACGGATAATTATGGCAAAAGAAATGGATTTGGCTGTTTCAGGAAATATTCCTCTGGGATTGATGAAAGGACGGTTTGTTGATGGATATCCTTCCTGTATCGCGGTATATACATTTTTCCGGGAATTGTTTATTGGATATGGTTTGGTGGATCAAAAAATCATGTGGGATCATTATTCTACGCCTGACTTTATAATGCGCGGTATAACCGGAGGTGATTATGATGGAGATGGTAAATGGGAATTTATATTGGCCGGGCAGGATATTGAATCAGAGAAACCTAGTCTGCTTATGGTTTGCAGTTCTGATGCGGGGAGGTATGATGATGCAGTAGTGAATCCGATAGCCGATAGTTTTCCATTGAATCAGAGTTTTTCAATTTCAACTGTTAACTTAAACAATGATTCCCTTGATGATCTGGTAATATCGGACAATGTGAAAAATCAGATAATGTTCTTTATCAACCAAAGTCTTGAATCTCCCGCGTCAAGCGAATCGGTTCAAGTACAATTAAGAAGAACGCCATCTACTAAACCAGAAAGATAATTAAGGCCATTAAACCAAATGAATCCAGGACATAAATCAGGATACGTAGCGCTTATCGGTAGACCCAATGCGGGTAAATCTACTCTCTTAAACAAGATACTTGAAACAAAACTAGTGGCGGTCACTCCAAGACCTCAAACCACTCGGCACCGTATTTTCGGCATCTATGACCGGGATGATGTGCAAATTGTGTTTCAAGATACTCCCGGTTTGCTTGAACCCGATGACGCTATGCATGAATTTATGATGCGTGAAGCTGGAAGGGCGCTGGCTGATTCGGATGTAGTGGTTTGGTTAATTGATGGCATAAAAGGCGTTACCAAGAGAGAACGGGTAATCGCTTCGAAGGTGCTTAACGATTTACCTGTTCCGCTATTTGTTCTTTTCAATAAAATGGACGCCGTTCCCCTCGATTTACGCGCTGATTTGGATAAGGGGCTTGAGGGAATCGATTTACCAGCCATTTCACAATTATTTTATATCTCTGCATTAGACGGCGGCGGCGTTGATCACCTGTTGGAACAAATCATTGATTCACTCTCAGAAGGTCCTAAATTTTATCCATCCAATCAGCTAAGTGATAGAACGCAACGCTTTTTTGTCGAAGAGATCATCCGGGAACAGGCCTTCCTCCAATTGAAGCAGGAAATCCCCTATTCGCTTGCCGTTCAAATTGAAAGCATGAAAGAGCGCCCTGATGGTCTGCATGCCATAGAAGCCGTATTGCATGTTGAGCGGGAGACTCAGAAAAGAATTATCATTGGCAAAAAAGGAGAAATGATAAAAACCATTAGTACTAATTCACGGCTGGAAATTGAAAAATTACTTGATAGTAAGGTGTTTTTGAAATTATGGGTTAAGGTTAGCGACCAATGGAGAAAACATAAAGATCGTCTTCGCGACTTTGGCTTTATAGAAGAATAGTGAACATGAGTGTATTGAATTTAAGAAGAATTAAATAAATTTAAGAAAATTTCAAGAAAAAACTTGAGTAGTCCTTAAAACTATGTTAGTTTAGTATCATGTTTTGTAATCTGAAATAACGTTTTTTCCGGATTTTAAGGGATGCATAATATTATTATATAAACCATTATATAGATATAAGTGATTGGATATTTTTATGATATGTATTCCAAATGATTCAATCATCTGCTATAATGTTTCTGTAGGTTGTGTAAATGGATAGAAAAAAATACTCTTGACATCAGCGTTTTTTTCTATAAGCTAAACCCTGTAGGTTAGCTGTAGGTGTTTTTATCAGCTTTCCCGGGGAGGGGAGGTATGCCCATTAAACCTGCATTTTCTGCTGTGGAATTATTATTAGTTGCTGGGATTGCTTCAATTCTTGTAGCTATAGCTGTGCCCGGCTATATGGAAGCTAAAGCACGCGCTGAAACAGCCGACGTAGCCTCTTTACTGCGCCAGGTCGAGATGGGGCTTGTCCAATATAAAGTTGATTATAACCATTTCCTTGATCCTCCTTATTCTCCGGTTTCTCCTAATCCTCTAAGACGATTGGTAAATACTCAACTGGTAAACTTTGATCCTGTAGATCGTTTTAAGGATGGTTTAAGAGGATATGGCGGTTATTATGCTGATCAATATTTAGGTTATGGACACCTCACTCCTGATCGGGAAGAATTTCAACCGACCCTCAACCGAATTAACCAAGATATAGGGATAGCCTCCTCCGGCAGTAACACCGGATACGTTTCAGTGAATCGTTATTGGTATGTAAAAAGCATTGGCCCAGATCAAACTGATTGGAATGATGAAGGCGGTGAAAGAAATTCCAATAAGAAAAACCGGCTGGGAATGGTCGAGTATGATCCTACAAACGGCGTGTTCAGTCTGGGTGAAATTATCCGGTATGGCAGTCTGTAATCTAACCGAATTTAATTTAATAATATTTCAAGCGCCGCTTTAATTTTAGAGCGGCGTTTTTTATAGTGTATTTACCAACTTCAAACATCAATTTATTTTATTGAAAGGTAATCAATTAAATGTCACAAGCCGCGCAAATAGAAATTATCCAAATTCCAGTTGGAAAGCTGCAATCCAACTGTTATATCATATATCTCAAGGAGAGTAAAAAAGCCCTGATTATCGATCCGGGAGAGCAAGGGCCGACTATTGTTAAAACTATAAAGGAACTTAATTTAAAACCTTCATGGATTATCCTGACTCATGGGCATGGCGATCATATTGGAGCAATTGGATTCATGAAGGATCAATTTGACTTGAAAATCGCTATTCACCGGGATGAAGAACTTATGCTCTCTGATGCGCGAGCCAATCTGTCAGGCATTTTCGGGGAGCCGGTTTTGGCGCCGCCTGCCGATAAATTGCTCGATGATGGCGATGAGATTGATTTTGAAGGTTTAACCATAAAAGTTCTACATACCCCCGGACATAGTCCCGGAAGCGTATCTTTTTTACTCGATAACCATCTTTTTACCGGTGACGCCTTATTTAAGGATACGGTCGGGCGAACCGATTTACCCGGCGGTTCGCATGTTAAATTAACTCAGTCGATCCGCGATAAAATACTGGTGTTGAATGATGATATTATTGTTTATCCCGGACATGGACCGACTACTACGGTTGGAGAAGAACGGCGCAATAATCCCTATTTACAGGAAATCATGGCGTAATGGCTGATACCCGGTCACCCGCTAAGAACTTGACCCCGACTCTGGCGCATCAATATGCGCGTGAGTTTCTGGATTATCTATCTCTAGAACGGGGAGCAGCCCGCGCTACGCTTGACGCTTACCGGCGGGATATAGCCCAGCATATTGATTACCTGGAAGAGCAGTCGGTTATTTTCCCCAAAGATGTGACGGGCAATGTGCTATTGGAATTTTTTGAAGAACTGCGCAATAAAGGCTTGCATCAGAATTCGTTAGCCAGAAAATCCTCCTCGCTCAGGCGCTTTTATAATTATCTTTCTCAGGAGGGGTATATTGAGGTCGATCCGGCGAGGTTGATGCGAACTCCCTCTCCACCCAAGCGTTTTAAGGGAGCGCTGAAAATTGATGAAGTGGAGCGTCTGATCGAGGCGACCAGCAGTGAAGAGAATACCGCTTTCCGCTTGCGTGACCGCGCCATGTTGGAACTACTATATGCAACCGGATTGCGCGTCTCTGAACTTTTGGGCTTAAGACCGGGTGATTTTAATTTTCAATTCAAGTATCTGCGCACCGTTGGTAAGGGCGACAAAGAGCGCCTGGTTCCTTTCCACGATCAGGCGGAACAAGCGGTAATGGAATATATTGAGCAGGGCCGTCCTTCATTAACCACCAAATGCAATTGCGATTTCCTGTTCGTCAACCGGTTCGGTCGTTCATTAAGCCGTATGGGATTTTGGAAAATTTTGCGTAAATATGGTTTGTTGGCTGGAATTAATTCTAAACTATCGCCTCATACTCTACGCCACTCATTCGCCACTCACCTGCTGGCCAATGGGGTGGACCTCCGGGTTTTACAACAACTACTGGGGCATGCCAGCATCAATACCACTGAGATTTACACCCATTTCGACGAACGCCAGTTCAAGGAACTGCATGTGAAATATCACCCACGGGGCGGGAAGAAATAATTTGGAAAGACATGGCGCTCCGTACTAATAAATGGGCACTTGGACGTTAAAGTGCTGGTAATACAAAAGATGGCATTAATGATATGATAATCTATGATCCTTAAATATTTATATATTATTGATCAATGCGTGGGGGACAAGTCTGTCACCACCTATAGAATAGGCCCGGATGTGCCGGAGGAAGAGGTTATGAGCCGTTTGACCGATTTGCTCAATGAGAAGGTGGTTGAGTACACCGTGCCCGGCCCGTTGGAAAATCGTTTCCGTTGGTTGGCGGCGGGTGACTCTGTGGCCTATCAAAAACTACTCAACTATTTCTTGGGCCGCGAAAAGAAATTGGTGGCGGATGGCTTGAGAATGCGTTTGCCAACTATCTTCAGAGAGATTAGAGACCGTGACACCATTACGCAATCCATCACGCAACGGATTGAACTTAATGAGCACAAAGTCAATTTGATTTTTGACCCGAAAACGGACGGCATTAAAGAGAGTGTTGAGGCGTATCAATCGGAAGACTCAAACGTTGGTTGCATCGTTGCCGTGGTGGTGTTCATTATAATCGTTATCATCTTGAAAAATCTTTAGACGGTGGACTCTTCCGCCATCACCAACTCATATAAAAGCGTGTGATCTAACACTTTTTTATTACCACGGTGACTGCCGACTTGAGCCGATTTTTTCTTCCCCTTAAAAATACTTTTACCGTGCCATCCTCTATGATATATTCGTCTGTGTATTCTTTGCCGTTGTGTTCATACGTTACCGTTTCCTTTGATTTGTTTTCCTTCTTGATTTGAGGGTGACAAGCAAGGTTGATGGTAGCGTACAGAAGTTGACAACGGCGCTATACACAATGAGTCCCCGAACCAAAGTCAAATTTAGGGTACTAGACCTTGAAATAATCAATTAAACATGAAATTGTCTAACAACCGCATCAACTCGGACTGGCAATTCCGCTGCGCTCCATTGCCAGCCAGTTATGCGGAGCGATGTAAATTATAGATTTGATAATCTTCCCAACTCAGAGAACATGGTGAAATGCCAAAAATCGATGACATTGGCCCTTATCGTATTTTCTTTTATGCTTCGGATCACGAAGAACCTCCTCACGTTCACATCAGAAAAGAAAGGGCAACCGCCAAATTTTGGTTGGACCCGGTAAGATTGCAGCGTTCAAAGCACTTTCGAGATCACGAGTTGCGCGAGATACAAAAAATTGTAGAATTTAACAAAATAAGATTTTTGGAGTTATGGAATGAGTACTTTGCCGATTGAGCACCCATGCAACGCCCAAGAGGTCACATTCACTGAAAATGCCTTCCGTGTTCTACTTGATGATGGCCGAAGCATTTCGGTTCCCCTTGCCTGGTATCCACGCTTGCTGCACGCCACAGAAAAAGAATTACAGAATTATGAGCTGATCGGAGATGGAGAAGGTATTCATTGGCCCGATCTTGATGAAGATATCAGTATTGAAGGTATTATTGCAGGAAGACGTTCTGGTGAGAGCCAAAAATCATTTCGCAAGTGGCTCGAATCAAAAGGCGAACGCCAGTTCAAGGAACTGCATGTGAAATATCACCCACGGGGCGGGAAGAAATAATTCAAATCCAAAACCTAAAACGGCACATCTTCGTCGGGGGCTTCACGGGCGGCGTCGTAGAAGCGGGTGTATTCACGCGCGAAATAGATATCCATTTCTCCAATAGGTCCATTTCGGTGTTTTCCGATAATAAGTTTATATGAATAATGGATTTGCCGGCCAGCCTCTAAATCATCATCTCCGCCCTCGTCAAAATCGGATTTAAGCGTATCGCGGTGTAGAAATACCACCAGATCGGCATCCTGTTCGATGGAGCCTGATTCGCGTAGATCAGATAGCCGGGGCATGTGGTCGTCCCGCTTTTCCACCGCACGGGAGAGCTGCGAACAGGCGATTATGGGAATATTGAGGTCACGGGCTAAAATTTTAAGCGAACGTGAAATTTCAGAAACTTCCTGCTGACGACTCTCGGTTCGCCCTCCACCCGACATCAATTGAAGGTAGTCGATTACGAGTAATCCCAGTTTGGGTTGTTGGGATTTCAATCGACGCGCACGGCTGAATACTTCGGTGGGCGTCAGGTTCGGCGTATCGTCGATATACAGGGGCATGCTATGGAGACGGCTGGCGGTTTGCAATAATTGAGCCGCGTCTCTTTTGGTGAAAAAACCGGAACGCAAGTGTTTTAGATTGACCCGCGCTTGAGAGCATAATACGCGTTCGGCGATCTGTTCACTGCTCATTTCAAGCGAAAATACCCCGACCGGAGCTCCGGTTAATGCCGCGTTTTCGGCGATATTCAAAACCAGGCTGGTTTTACCGACTGAAGGACGCGCCGCCAGGATGATCAAGTCGGATGGTTGCAGACCAGCGGTCATTTGATCGAAATCAGTAAATCCGCTGGCCAAACCTGTCAACGAGCCTTGCTGGGCGTGAGCATTTTGGACTTTCTCGATAGCCGCATCCAGATGTTTGCCGATGGCGTCGAAAGCGCGGTCGGTGCGTTGTTGAGATATATTGAATATGCTGGATTCTGCGCGGGATAGAATTTCAGTCGCTTGATCTCCGCTATCATAAGAATCCTGAATGATTTCAGTGCATTGGCGGATCAGGCGGCGTCGCACTGCTTTTTCGCGGACGATGGCGGCGTGATACTCAATATTGACAGTGGTGGCGACTTTGCTTACTAAATCGGCGAGATAGAATGCTCCTCCGACCTGTTCAATTTCTCCTCTTTTTTCCAGCAAATCAGATAAGGTCATCAGGTCGATAGCTGTACCGCTGGAGACTAATTCGACCAATGCGTCGTAGATTTTCTGGTGTCCCGGCTGATAAAATGCTTCTTTACCCAGGATGCCCTGTGATTTATATATGGCATCCGTGTCGCGGATCATTGCGCCCAGGACGTGTTTCTCCGCTTCCAAATTGTTAGGAAGGCTTTTGTCAGACGGAGTAAGATGTTGAACTTTAGCCATTCGGAGTACTCTTTATAGAAAATATTATGAAAATATTAGGAAAATATCAAGATAATACTACTCAAACTAATATATCGTATCTCATATTATTCAAGCAGGGATTATTCTATTCTTTTCGGGAAAGAATCTCAACTATCATTTATAATGAATCGTATAAGATAATGAACACTATAAGTTGGCGTTTATGCTGTTTATCTCGTAAGTATTATTAATCGTTTATGTTAGGCTAGGCTTGGGTGATCTCTTGAAAATTGTTATTAATTATATGAATACGGTCTTAATCACTTATTCAACATTTTTTATTGAACAGATATGATCTATTATCTATATACAACTTATTTTAGGATGATTTGAATAAGTCTTTCATTATACTCGTCTTGTAAATGAATAAAGCGATTATATGCATCCGACGTTGCCGAATGCTGTTCTTTATATTAGAGTTAATTCCGGATAAGAGTATTGTGCCGTTTACAGAGTGAGTACTGATTATGGCAAGCGTGGAGGAACGTATTGAATGTTTACTGTGAAAAGTTGCGTAACTTATAAGATGCGAATGAGATGGCTTTTATTTGCGGCCTTAATGGCAACCGCCATTCCTGCATTTTCGCAGGAGAATCCGGCTAAAACTGGCAACCCGGCTATAGAACAGGCTACCAGCGAGATTGTGGCGGATATAATGGATTCCCAAGAGGGCATGACGCTCTACGATTTGCTGATTGCCGGTGGTTGGGTGATGTATATCCTGGCGGGTCTGTCAATTTTAGCGCTGGCTTTAGTGCTCTATTTTTGTTTAACTCTTCGGCAAAAGAATCTTGTTCCACGCGATATGGTGGTTCAAATACGTCATTATCTTAGAGACAAGCGTTATGAAGATATCGCCCGGTTGTGCCGACGGTCTTCGGGGATGTTTTCCAAAGTGATCCTGGCGGGTTTGACTCGCGGATTGGATGATCCCGCATCGGCGGCCGCTTCTATGGAAGCCATTGGCCGACGTGAGGCCGATGCACTGATGCGTAAGGTTAGATATCTATCTGATATAGCAACGGTTGCGCCCATGCTGGGCATTCTGGGAACAGTATTGGGAATGATCCAGGCCTTCAATTTCATCGCGTTCGATATCAGCGCTGTCAAACCGGTGGCTTTGGCCAGCGCGGTGGCGCAAGCTCTGGTCACTACTGCTGCGGGATTGATTGTGGCCATACCATGCATGGGATTTTTCTTCTATTTTCGCGGCAAATTACAATCTCATATTGGCGAGATGGAAGAGATTGCGGTTGAAATTTCCGATCAAATGACATTAGTCGAACCGAAAATGCCAGTGCGGCGCACCAAGCGTAAGACGACCGCCAAGGAAACCAAAGAGTAGAGTCAGTTTGAAGAATAAACTTTTTTAAGATTTGACCGGGAGTCTGTCAAATGAATTTTATGTCCCGTACAGCCCAGGAAGATCCGATCATCCCCATGATGCCGATGATTGACATCATCTTTCTGTTATTGATATTTTTTATTACCACATCAGTTTTCGCACGGTTAGAAAACGAACTGTCAATCACGGTTCCAACAGCGGATTCGGCGACAACTCCCAAGCGGGATTTGGGCGAATTGATTGTGAATTTACGCTCTGATGGAACATTACTGGTGAATCAGAAAAGCGTTTCTATGAACCAACTGCAAATGCTTCTGGTTCGCATCGCTAAACAATACCCTGATCAGTCGGTTATTATCCGGGGCGACCGTGAAGCTGCTTTAGAGTACGCCATCGGCATCCTGGACGTCTGCGCCAAATCCGGCGTGTGGAATGTATCTTTCGCAGCGCTTCCCACAGAGGAACCTGAGGGACCATGATTTAGCAATGGTTTGTTGAATGAAAAGTCTTATCCCTCCCCCAAGCCTGGGGGAGGTTAGGAGGGGGTTGATAGGTTGAAACTCAACCCCCCTCTAACTCCCCCCAGGCTTGGGGGGAGAATTCTAATATCTATATTTTGTGTAAAACATAGTTTTTATCTTATCAATGCGTATAACTGAACTGATACATGGATTTAGAGAGCAACGAATATGAGAATTAGATTGATTGTAAATATAACGTGTATTGTTCTGGCGGTCATGATTTTATTTTCGCCATTATCCGTCATAAATGCTTTTTCTGAGGATGCGGCGGCTGTTTCCGCTCAAGAAAAGACCGATCTGGATTTTGCTGATGGATTATATCAGAGAGGCATGTATGACAACGCTGCAAAGCAATACACCGCCTTTTTGAAAAAACATCCGGTAAGTGCATTGAGCAGCCTGGCGTTGTTTCGTCAGGGCGAATCGCAATATCAACAGGCATCGAAAAATCTGACTGATGATCCCGTCGCCTACAAAGTGGCTCTTTTGAAAACGCGCGGCTTGTTTCAAGAGTGGCTCAGGTTGTATCCCGCTGGTGAACGGTTGCATGAGGCATTGCTCAGGTATGGCGAGGTTTGCTATAAACTTGATGACACAAAGACTGGACTTGAAACATTACAGAAAGTGGTGAAGCAGAGCAAAGACGCTTCTGTGCTGGAAGCCGCTTTGTTCTATTCAGCTCGATGCTATGAAAGTCTGGGCGATGACGAAAATGCGATGACGCGGTATCGCCAGATTCGCTCAACTTATCCGAATGGTGAATTTTCGGCTTTCGCCATTATGCTGCAAGCGGAAATCCTGGCCCGGCAAGGCAAGCCTGCTGACGCAGTAAAGCAACTTGACGATATATGGAAGAATCCATCGAAATACAAAATCCCCAAAGATTCTGATTTGATTTCCGAAGCGCAACTACGGTCGGCTCAAATACTTTATAAACTGGATAAATTTGAAGAAGCCTCTCAGGCTTATCAAGCCTATGCGGCGGCTCATCCATCGGGCGAAGCATCCTCCAAAGCCTTATATGGCGCCGCCTGGGCGGAATACCAGCGTAAGAATTACGCAAAAGCGTTGGAACTCTCCCGCGCCTTACAACGTGAATCTTTACCTGACGACCTGCGCGCCGGGATTCTGTTTCTCAAAGGTACATGCTCTTATCAACAGAAATCTTATGAAGACGCTATTCTCTTTTTCCGGGAAGTTATCGCCGATCCAGGCGCTGGAGAATACCGCGAGCGTGCGTGGTATCAATTGGCGTGGTCGAATTATCTATCGAAAAAATATGACGCGGCGCTGAGAGAATGTCAGAACCTTTTGAAGCAAGGGCTTGCTCCGGAAATGAGCAGTAATGTTCATTTCCTGGCCGGTCAGTCCTATGCGCAGAAACTGGATTATAAATTAGCTATCGATGAATTGCGCGTCTCTTTAGAGATCAGTACTACAAGTGAATATGCAGAGGAATCTCTCTACTTGTTGGCCGATCTGCTTTACCGATCCCAAACCTATAGCGAGGCGGGAGACGCTTTCGAAAAATATTATGATGCTTATCCCACATCCGCCCGCGCTCAGGAAGCATTGAGTTGGGCGGCCAATTCACGCTTCGCCGGCAAAGAATATCAACGCGCAGTTGAGGTTGCTGAGCGCTTGTTGAAAGAATATCCCGACTTGCAAAACAAGCATGACGTGCTTTACCGCAAAGCGTTGGCGCAATATCAAATCAAACAATACGATGGTGCGCTGGTTGACTTAAACGCCATTCTGCAATCAGAAGATGATCAATCACGTAAACCGGAAGCTCTTTACTGGCGGGCCTATATTTATGAAATCCAGGGGAAGAAGCAAGAGGCTTCTGCTGCTTATGGCCAATTGCTAAAGGTTTATCCACTATTTAAGGATAAAGAGGAAGTGCGGCTGCGCAAGGCGCTTTGCGATTATCAAACCAAGCAGTTCAGCGCGGCCTACGAAGGTTTCTACGGCGTCCTCTTTACTGATCGCGGAATCCGGCTGCCGACTGAAATCATCTTCTGGATGGTTATCACGGCTGATGAAAGAGGCGACCATACTGAAGCGCTCGAGATTGCCAAGAGGATACTGGATATTTTTGATGAACCACAGATTCAGGAAAGAGCCTACATCGGCTTGGGCAACCAGCTAGTTGCTTTAGGCGAGTGGAAAGATGTTTTGGCGAACGCAGAGACCTTTTTGACCAGGTTCCCGAAAAGCCTGTTTCAGGCGGAGATATTCCACACCCGCGGCAGGGCGTTTGAAGGGCAGGGCGATTTAACCAAAGCTATGGAGTGGTATGAAAAAAGCCTGGTTGAACTGCAAAAGTTAGGCAATCCAGATACATCATTCGAAGCGGTTCTTTTTATGGATCGTGGGCGGTTGTTTGATAAACTAAACCGGACCGGCGATGCGTTGGAATGCTTCCTGCGTGTGGCCATTATTTATGATCATCCTGAATTGACGCCGGAAGCGTTATACCGCAGCATCAAGTGTCACCGGGTTTTGAACGAACCAGAAGAAATAAAAACCCTGTATGCTGAATTACAGAAACGTTATCCTGATTCTCCCTGGACCGTTAAAGCGCAGGCGGAATTTAATAGCCCGGATACTGCGCCTGCGCCTATTAATGATGTGGATCAGAAAACCAAGGATAAACCGTCTGGTTCATAGAGCGATTGATGAAGAAGATGCTTGATCAGTATTCATTACGATGAATACTGCAATAAGGGTGCCAAGGGCAGCGTCCTTTCTGCCCTTGACTGAAAACCTTAGAAAAACGTAATAAACCTTTGATTTTTTTATAATCCAATTACAGGCAAAATAGATTGGATTTTATTTTTTCTTCAACATGGATTGTTGATAAAAACTATGGAAATAAATGAATTGAACTCAATCAAGGGCAGAAAATACACTGCCCTTGCCACCCAATCCCAGTTGGGATACGAGATACGAGATACTGATGTTTAATAGCCACGACATATCGCCATCACATATTTATTATCCAAAACGCCACAGGCGGGATCAATGGCTGATCGCCTCATTGTGCGTATCGTTAATTGCGCATTTTGCGTTTATTTATATGTCTACTTCCTGGCAAGTGGCTGATATCGGCGTTGCTGAAGAATCGGTGGAAACTCTCTTTAATGTTCGTCTGCAAAAATTAGAATCACGCAATTTCACATCCCGCCCTACTCAAGAAAATTTGATTCGTGAACGGGAAAGAGTTCTGCAAGAGGAAATTGATCAATTAAATAATCAGATTCCCCGTTCTGTGCAGTCGGGAATCAATGATATCATGCCGCCTTCCATCTCTAATGTTATTCCAGCTTGGGATGATGAAGAAGTGGATCATTTGTTTGAAGATGATCAGGCGGCCAATCGGCTTATTTCTTCAAAATTCAGTCAAAAAAGCATCCAGCGTTTTGATGCGCAAGGCGGGCGCGAGGCCGTGGTTGATGATATTAATCCTGATTACATTCCTCTAACTGGACGCGGCGGTGGACAACGCCGTATATTGGAGGGATTGCCCGCTCCGGTTTTACAGAGTAATCCGGTGGCGGCGCGTTCTTTGCAAATGGTATTGGACCGGAATCTTCCACCGCCAATTCCCGATCTGGAGATTTCTGAGCCGCCAATTGAATTGCCGCCGGTTACTGAATTTTTTCCAATAACTGATCTAATGGGATCAAATCCGCAAACTGCTGACTTGAAAACTATTGAAGACGCCAAAGAAGAGATCAAAGATAGGTTCGTTAATCTTGATGATCTGCTATGGGTGGATTTACAAACCTATCACCATGTCGGCGGCGATGGATATTTCATGGTTCGCATACGGCCTCTCGCCGCTGATGAACGGTTGCGCGTTTTGCCTAAGGATGTGGTTTTTGTGGTTGACGCCTCTTCCAGCATGGGGCAGAGACGCATGAAGGTTATCATTGATGAACTGGAAGCTTTGATGCTCCAATTGCGGCCTGATGACCGTTTCAATATTGTGGGATTCAAGCGCAGCGTCAAAAAATTTACGGATACCCTGGCGCCTGTGACCAGTGATAATATGCAATTAGCCAAACGCTTCATCCGTCCCCTCGAAGCGTCGGGTAAGACGGATATTTATACATCGCTGCAACCGCTGGTCCGCCTGGGAACCGAACGCGCCCGTCCGCTGACCCTGTTTCTGGTAAGCGATGGAAGACCGACGGTCGGCGTGGTTAACAGCCGTAAGATTATCAATAGTTTGACCCAAAATCAGGGACCCAGCACCTCCATATTCTGCGTTGGAACCGGAGACGTCATTAACCGCTATTTACTGGACATGCTCGCCTTCAGAAATCGAGGATTGGTGGCTTTCGAGCAAAACCGTTCCGATCTTCCTCCGGTGCTTGAGTCGATGTTTCGATATATCGAAGACCCTCTTTTGCTGCAAGTATCAGCAGATTTTCTTGGAGTGGATAAGACGGAAGTTTATCCCAAGAGATTGCCTCATCTATATCAAAAAGGTGAAATTCGCGTTTGGGGTCGGCTGCGCGATGAAAAGAGTTTCACCCTGCGTCTGGTCGGCGAAGCCTTCGATGAGCAGAAAGAAGTCGTGTTGGAACTAAAGGTTCCTGAACGCGACAATGGAACATACGAAATCGCCCGGCAATGGGCTTTCCACAAAATTTATCACATCGTGGGAAGAATGGTGGATGAAGGAGAACAGCCCGAGTTCCTCGAACAAATCCGCTTCTTAAGCAGCACCTACCGCATCGTTACGCCCTATTCTGAACAATTTGAGAAGTAAGATGGGACAAAGCGAAGCGTGTCCCATCGTTTTTACTCATCCAGGTTCATACAAAAAAAGCCTCTTCCCAAGTTTTCAGGAAAGAGGCTTTTTGAATATAACCAGTTATCAGTATTTATCGCAGTAAGGTTTAATCGCGTTATAGATTTGATCCACTGTGTCCTGCGATAGCGGCGCTGATCCATCGCGGCAGTATGGGGATGCATCCATGCCCGCTTTTTTTAGATATGCGAATCCGCTTGTATCAGCTGCAAGTCCCTGAAATCCATCCAGAGCGCGGTTGACGTCCAGTTGGGCTTGAAATGCAGAAGCCCAATCGCCAGATACGAATGAATCCAGAATATGACGCAGGATGTTGGGGTATATGCTGCAACCCTGGCCCACGATGCCAGCCGCGCCAGTGGCTAAGGCTTGGTAGTAGGTGCATTCAGACCCGGCGATCATGGCGAAATCGTTCTGGCCTGCGGCGTCAACCAGATTGCTCATCAGGTACATATCGGTGGTTGATAGTTTCATGCCAATGATGCGGGGCAGCGCTGATACCTTGCTGATCAACGAAGGCGTCGCATGAAAATCATCAGCCATATTCTGGGGATTGTATATCAGAATCGGCCCATCGGTTTTATCGTGAACCGACTTGAAATATTCAAAAGAGGTTTCTTCAGCCGATGAACCAGGCTTAACCGGTAACGCAGCGGGCATAACCAGGACGCTTCCCTCGGCGCCGCTTTTCTGAGCGTATAGCGATAATTCAATGGACTGATCCAGGTAGCATTGAGGATCGGCTTTGGTGGAGAAATCGCCATTGAATTCTCCAGCCGTCCCGCAAAAAACAGGCTTCTTGCCATCGGCTGCTTCGAGGATGACGTCCAGGCCATCTTTAACTTCCTGAACGGAAAAAGTGAACATTCTTCCTACGCCGCTGCGCCAAAAGAGAGATGTGATATTGGGATCGTTTACCAGCCATTTGGTATATGCGCGTAATTTTTGATGATCTATACGCTTTTCCGAGTCCACCGGGGTGAACATAGGGGCAATTATACCGACAATGCTATCAGGGATGTTTTTCTGCGTGATGGGGTGAATAAATGTCATGATGTTTTCTCAATCTAATGTATTGATACGAACGGCGCTCAAAAGGACGCCCAGAGACCGGCTATCGCCGTTGTTATAAAGCCGGTCCGGCGACCAGGGATTTTTGATAATAATCTGGATTTTTTTATCTTGATTTATTATTACAGAACCAGAACGAATACTCCATCCATTGGTCTCTAAAATAAATGTAAAACCTGAATCAGCTGTACTATTAAACACCGATGCTTCAAGAGGTTCACCTGCATGTTCCGGTCTGGCGGCTAAGTATAATGACAAATCAACTCTTATCCCCTCAATCGGCAGAGTCAATTCGGCTAATGGAGCGGAAGCTCGAAAATAAACGCGTTCCGGAGATTTTTCCAAGCCATACCATCCGTCATTGATGGCGTGTAAATCGTTGATACCTAAAGAGATAATGCGAGAATTTGTCATACTGGAAAAAAATGCCTATTAGTCGAGGCATCTCCTTTTTTTGAAATAGTTTACATCAAAAACAAATAATGTTGTATCTCCCTTTGTATCTTTATCTTACGTAATTAGTTTCATGATATGAAAAGAGATTATCCGCTTTGGTACAGGGGTTGCTCTTTCATAATTGATGATACATAAGAGTGAATTATTTTCAGGCAGGAGTCAAGCATGCTTACAGGTTTATATTCCGCCGCTTCCGGCATGATCATTCAAGAACAGGTGCAAGATGTGATCGCCCAGAATCTGGCCAATTCTCATATGCCCGGATTTCGTCGTGAAGAGGTAGTGATTCGCTCTTTCCCCGACGTCATGCTTAAAGCTTCTTATGATGGATTAACCAATACAACCAACAAGAACCGTTATAACCATGCCATTGGCCGGGTTGGTACTGGCGCTGGAATCGACTGGATTTACACAGATCACTCCAGCGCGGGGCTTAAATATACTGGTGAACCTAATGATATTGCTATTGATGGCGATGGATTTTTTACTCTTATCACTCCCGATGGAATGAGATTTTCCCGTTCCGGTGATTTTCATGTGGATAAAGAAGGCTTCCTGGTTAATAACCAGGGTTATTACGTGATGGGTCATGGGACGAAAAACAACCGCCAACCTGGTCCGATAAATGTCGGTAAAGAGGATTTCAGGATTGGTGGATTCGGGCATATATATGCTACAAATAAAGTTCAGGATGTTAATGGCAATTTGGTTAATCAGGAATATGAGATCGATCAATTGCGCGTTATCGACTTTGAAGATAAAGATAAGTTATTTCGTGAACCCGGCAATATTTTCCGCGTCGAAGAAGATGATCTAGAAAATTTCAAGATTCCCGAAAAATTTCGGGTTACGCAGGGATATTTCGAGACGTCTAACTCGCTTCCCACCACGGAAATGGTGAAATTAATCGATTCGTACCGTATCCACGAAGCCAGCGCGCGGGTGCTCAGAGCATTAGATCAAACATTGGGCAAAGCAGTAAATGAAATAGCCCGATAATAGAATAAAAAATTATAAATAATTGAAGATATTGAGGATATAAGTTAGGAGAACAAGGCCATGATGCGAGGACTCTTTACAGCGGCAGCCGGTATGCACGGAATGTCGTTCATGGTGGATAACATCGCCAATAACCTGGCCAACGCGAATACGTTTGGATACAAACGAACCCGGGTTGATTTTCAGGATTTACTTTATCAAACCATAAAACCCGCTGGATCGTCAGCTTATCAAGGTATACGGCTTCCAACCGGCATCCAGATCGGTCATGGCGTCCGCGTTGCAGGAACGCGCCGCGTATTTAATGAAGGTTCTGTGCGGAATACCGAAAATCCATTAGATGTGGCGATTCTTGGCCGTAATGGATTCTTTCAGGTAACCATGCCGGATGGAACTATAGGCTATACCCGTGATGGCGCTTTCAACCTGGATGAGACTGGTAATCTGGTCACTTCCGATGGATTTGTTATTGAACCGAATATCCAGATTCCACAGGATGCATCCGCGCTGAATATCAGCGATGAAGGATTTGTTTCGGTTGTACAACCCGGTAACCAGATTTCACAGGTCGGGCAACTGCAACTAGCCGGTTTTGTTAATCCGGCTGGTCTTACCGCTTTGGGTAAAAACCTGTTTGCGGAATCTGAAGCTTCCGGCCCTCCAGTCCCCAACACTCCCGGACAGGATGGATTAGGATTATTGCAGCAAGGATTTTTAGAGAATTCAAACGTTAGCGTGGCGGAAGAACTGGTCAATCTGATCACCGCCCAACGGGCCTTCGAGGTTAATTCACGCGCCGTTCGAACTGGCGATGAAATGATCCAGACTTCGGTTAACCTGAAACAATAATCATATCAAACAGCAGTATTTAAGGTAAATATTGACCGCTAATCAGGAGAGAGAAAGATGAATCATTCGTTAATGACATTATCAATAAAAAAATCCATGCTTTCTTTGCTGGTTCTTCTCTTAACTGTGACCTGGTCGGGGGAATTATCGGCTGAGACAACTCAACAATATATCTATATCGAGTTGCCTGAATCATATACAGTTACAAGCCAAGAAGCCAAAACAATCCTATTGGGCGATTTATCTGTATCCATAATGGCTCCGGATCAGGAGACGCAAAAGAAATTTGAATCTTTAGAGGTTCTCGATGCGCCGCAGCCCGGGGAAATAGTTCGTCTGCCTAATCACTACATAATACGATCCATCCGTAAAGCGATGCTGGATTTCGCCAATGTTCGATTCAAAGGCGAACGGATGGTTGAAGTGTACGGTTATGGTAAATCTATCAATCTCAAAACAGTCATTGCCCAAATTCAAGAAGAAGTTTTAATGGAAACCGGCTGGAAAGAAGATGAGTTGATTCTGCGCGTGCTAAGTACACCTACCGGAGACTTGTGGGTTCCAAAAACAGAGAATGAAATTGTTTTATCCCGTACTTCTCCAATGGTTTATGGAACCGTGCGTTATGAAGTCAGAATTTTTACCGACAATGTCCTTTATAAGAGTTTTCCGGTAGTTGTTACTTCAACCCATCGGCGTATTGCTTATATGCCGACGCGTAATCTTAAACGGGGTGATGTGATTGGTCCAAAAGATATACGCGAAGTGGTTCAGTATTTCGATAAGGAACTGACTGACCGCATGGCGGTGGATGACATCAAGGAGATTATTGGCGCCAAAAGCAAAACTCAAATCCATAAAGGCGACTTGATCAAATGGAATAACCTTGATGTGAATTATGTGGTGAACCGGGGAGATAACGTCAAGATGGTTATCCGCAATGGCGGTATGAGCATGCAGACCAGCGGCAAAGCGTTAAATCGCGGCGCAGTCGGCGATATCGTGCCCATAAAAACGGTTCAAACCAATCAGGTAGTCAAAGCACGGATTATTCAACGGGGAGTGGTAGAACTTGTATCTTCCTGAATGTATGTTGATGAAACAAAATATAATATTATTAAACGGTGAAAATATCATGAAAAAATTATCAATCATTGGACTATTACTTGTCAGCGCAATATTACTAACAACTGAATCTGCGACGGCGCGTTCTTTGTGGACGCAGGATTCTCCGATGAATTTTATGATGACGGAAGCAAACGCCACTAAAGTCGGCGACATTTTAATGATCGTCATCCAGGAAGATAACCGCGCCAATGAAAGCGCCAATGGCGAAGGCAAACGCGAGCATAAAGTTAATGGAATTCTGGGTATGCTGTGGAATAATCCATTTATGCAGAAAGTCTTTGGCGGCGCCGCCAACGCTCCACAAGTTAAATGGGATTCCAATAATGAATTTTCCGGTGAAGCGGCGGTTGATAGAGCCAATACTTTTACATCACGCATCGCAGCAACCATTGTACGGATTGATCCTACCGGCAACTACCTGATTGAAGCCCGGAAAACTATCCACATTGGAGAAGAACGAAAAACTATCGTTCTTTCCGGCAAAATTCGTCCACGTGATATTGTCAGGAACAGTATTTTATCATGGCAGGTCGCTGATGCAGAGATCAGTTATATCGGCAGCGGCACGCTGGGCAAAATGAGCAATCCGACTTTCTTCCAAAAAATATTTGGCGTTCTCTTTTAAATTGATGTATGTAATCGTGAAAGGGCTTGAGTGATGAATCGATTTACCAAATATAACTTAAATCTAAGAAGCGTCATGATCCGCATTATTCCAATTGCGCTTCTGATCGGATTTATCTGCATTGATGCAGTAGCTCAGCCCATTGTGGCGCGGGTAAAAGATATTGCTCAGTTAGACGGTATCCAGGATAACCCGTTGATCGGATATGGCCTGGTCGGCGGTCTTGAAGGAACCGGAGATGGGCGCCGTGGTTTTACTGCGCATACCTTATCTAACCTGTTATCCGGTTTGGGCATCAATGTTCTTCAACCCGATTTGGTATCTACTGAAGTTATCCCTGATAATGTTGCGGCGGTTGTCGTGCTGGCTGATCTTCCACCATTCTCCCGTCCCGGTTCCCGCGTCAATTGTTCGGTGATCAGCATTGGTCGAGCTAAAAGTCTTCAGGGTGGAACCTTGCTGCCAACCGCGTTGATGGGCGCCGACGGCAAGCCTCATGGATTAGCTTATGGCGGACTTTCGCTGGGCGGCTTCGTAGTCGCTGGCGGCGGTGGAGCAGGCGGAGGCGCATCAGTACAGAAAAACCATACTCTGGTTGCTAGCATTCCCAATGGAGTAATCGTGGAAGGCGATAAGGTTACTCATGATATTATTCAAGAAGGAACCAATCTGCGATGGATGCTTCACACGCCGGATTTCAAAACCGCCGCCAATCTGGAACGCAAGATCAACTCTATCTGCCAGGAAAACATAGCCATCGCTGAAGACGCCAGTTCAATTTTAGTCAGGTTCGATGTGATCGACTTGGGCGATTCCAAAAAAGTCCGGTTGGGCAACAATGCATTCGATTCGTTGGTTAACGCCATTGCTTTTATAGATGAAACTGAAATTGAAGTAGATGAAGTCGCCAAAATCATAATCAACGAAAGAACTGGAACCATAATCGCCGGACAAAATATACGGGTAAGAGACGCCGTCATAGTCAATGGCCCGCTACGCATCACTATCCAGACAACGCAGGAGATATCTCAACCGGGATTAGGAACTGGCGGGCAGACAACACCAAATCAAAATACTAATGTTACCGCCACAGAAGATGAGAAGATTGCGCTGGTGGCCGGGACGACTATTGGTGATGTAATCACTAACCTTAATCAACTGGGTTACACGCCGCGCGACCTGATCGCCATTCTACAAAACATGGCCGCCGCTGGTTATATCAAAGCGGAAATAGTAATGCAGTAACGTTGGAGAATAATTATGAACGACCTTATGTCATTATCAAGCAACGCTATGGCGGCCAAGCGCATCGACGGTGGACTAGAATCGCTTACGTCGATGACTCTCGGCGCAAAAGAAAAAAAGTCCGATAAGCAGTTGCGCGATACCGCCAATCAATTCGAAGAGGTCATCATTCGCCAATTACTTAAAGAGATGCGCAAAACTGTTCCCAATAATGGCTTTATTGAACGCTCGCATGCTACCGAAATGTATATGGAGATGGTGGATGACCACATGTCCAAGCAGTTAGCGGATGCTAACGCAATAGGCATCGGCGATATAATTTATGATGAAATGAAGCAAAAGAACGATTCGATAGTTAATCCTGACGAGATTAATGAATCGGATAATTTCATCAATCTGAATGGGGATAAAAAAGTAAATACTGATATAACAGAAGGTTTTATACCGCTCGAATCGCAGACCGATCCCTTCATGAAACTACATAATGAAAAAAGGATGATCGACCTGCCGCAATCCAAAGATCCTTATATGCCGATAGATCGAAAGTTGAAAGTAGCGAGCGACCGGATAACGAATTTATAGGATATAAAAATCATGAACCTGAAACCATTGATCAATACACTGACTGAAGAGCAAAAAGTCCATGAAAAACTATTACTGGCCAAGCGGCAAGAACGCAAACTGCTGGCTGCTATGGATGCGGCGCAGCTGTTGAAAAACACCGAATCATTAAGCGATCTGGTTGAGCAAGCGCGGTTTTTGGAATCCAGGCGGATGGAAATGACCTATGAGATTGCTTTGAAACTGGATATAACCAAAAAAGAGGTCACCTTGAAAGATATTCTAGAGAAATTGCCATCAGCCAACCGTGAAGAACTTGAGCGAGCTGGCGATTCCCTGAAAAAAACGCTGGAAACCATTCGTTCTGCTAATTTTTCCAATCACCAACTCTTGCGGCAGTCAGTGGAAAGCATCCGCCATGAGTTGGATCAGTTTGCTCCAGTAGAAGAGAGCGGCGTATATACCAGGAAGGGCGCCCTTAATCAATCAGCTGCGCGTCGTGGCGGATTAAACCTGCGGGCCTGAATCGACCGTCATCTCAACCGGGTTTGCATCTACTTTTGGTTCACCAATTTTGTATCGGGCTATCCATATCGGAATGGTAAATAGAAACAAAAAGCCCGCCCGCAGCAGGATTTTAACGCCTACTATTTCGCCGTCAGATGTGCTAAAACACCCGCAATCAATATTCAGGTCACGCCAGATGGCCGATTCTATCGCGATTACAAAAGCCGCAAACATAGCCGATGTCAAAAATAAGGCGCCATCAAACCAGATTCCAGAAATGAGACAGATTCCCACTATCACTTCAACCGCTGGAAGAATCATGGCGGGAAGATTGGATAGCGAATAGGGCAGCAGGCGATAATTCCCTATCGCTTCAGCCAGCCCAGGCATGTCGATCAGTTTAAGCCAACCAGCATAAATCAATGTCCCGCCCAATATAAAGCGTAGCGCCAACACCATAACCGGATGAAGCAATATCTTGCGAAATGAATTAGTTTTTGCAGTCATAGCCTTTTCTTTTCTCGGGCAATCGGAGTGATGTTAGAACCGACTGACCCAGATATGTTGAACCTTGCACAGATAAAAATCCACCCCTACCGCAATCACCATAGCAGTTCTTGATAATAAGTTTGTCGTAATGCATCCGCTTTAGGCGAATTTGCGGGAATACAGAAATATAAAATAATCGCGTATTTGGTCAAAAAATTGCTTTACACCAAGCATGTCTGCAATGCATTTCATTGGATGAAGTTAAATTAAGGAGTATTTATGATGTTTGGAGAAAATTCTAACTCTATTGATTGCGCCTTTATCGATAGAGAAGAGATAATGCAAAGAGTGGATGGCAATCTCGATCTATTAAGTAAAATTGTGCAATTATACAATAAGGCAATCCCCGGTTTTGTAGAACGAATAGAAACAGGTATTGAAAGCAATAATGGCGAAATCATTAAGAATGTTTCACATAATCTTAAAGGAATGATAAGTAATTTCGCGGCGCCGGCGGCGGTTAAGGCTGCGAATGCGTTGGAATTAGCAGGTGAATCCTGCGATTTTATCCGGGCCAGAAGTTTGTTCCAGGAATTAAAATCTGAATTAGAACGCCTCGACTTTGCTCTTCAAAACCTTGCAACAAGCAGGCATTAGGATTGAATATATTATATATAAAATGTATTTATTTATTTGATAATTGGCGAGTGTATTAATCATCTTAAGAATCATATTGTTTATCAAAAAAATAGTTCTAAGTTTGATAAACCTTATGTGTTTTACTCTGCGTGAAAAAATATACCTGACGAAACGGTAAAAAGTCTAAAACGTATTTTATGGCCACAATACTTTGTGGATATAAAGAATGATTTATGCAAGATATACCGTAAGTTTCTTCTTGTATCCACTTTTTGTCGACTAATCATACCTAGAAGATGCATCCGAAAACATCTATATTTTAATATGATACGATAACGGTTCACGTTTAGTTCGATTTTAGGAATTATGCGTGTATTATACAAATGTGCAATGTGCGCATAATTTTGGCAGATGTTTTTGATATAATAATATTCTCGCCCTTTTATCGGGGGAATCACGGAAGACATTAATAATATGAAAATTCTGGTAACCGGCTCAAGTGGATTGATTGGATCGGAAGTGGTTGAATATTTCGATGCCAAAGCGTCTAAAATTATCGGCGTGGATAATAATATGCGGGCTGATTTTTTCGGACCCAAAGGCGACACTAAATGGAATCTGGAACGTCTTAAGGCTTCTACCAAGAATTTCCTGCATGCCAACTTGGATATCCGCAACAGGGATGACGTGCTGAGTTTGCTCGAAAATAATCCTTTTGATTTAATTGTGCACTGCGCGGCCCAACCGTCGCACGATCTGGCTAAAGACCGCCCTTTCGATGATTTCGATGTCAACGCTGTCGGCACATTGAACTTGCTCGAAGCTGCCCGTCGCTATCAACCGGAAACCGTATTTGTTCACATGAGCACCAATAAAGTATACGGCGACGCTCCCAACGAATTACCGATGAAAGAACAGGAAACGAGGTGGGAATACGCTGACGAGGCTTATGTCGACGGCATCGATGAAACCATGCGCATCGACCGCTGCAAACATAGCATCTTCGGCGCATCCAAAGCCGCCGCTGACGTTATGGTTCAGGAATATGGTAAATATTTTGATATGAAGACCACCTGTCTGCGCGGTGGATGCCTGACCGGTCCAAAACATAGCGGCGTGGAACTGCATGGATTTCTCAACTACCTAGTGAAAGTCAACCTGGAGGGTGGAGTTTACAATATTTTTGGATACAAAGGCAAGCAGGTGCGCGATAATATTCATTCATTCGATGTGGCACGCGCCATTGAAGAGATATACAAGAATCCCCGGTGCGGCGAAGTCTATAACATCGGTGGTGGACGCGGCAACTCCTGTTCGATTATTGAAGCATTTACGCGGGTTGAATCGATCAGTGGTCAGAAAATGAATAGCCAGTACGTCGAAGAAAACCGCAGCGGCGACCATATCTGTTATATCAGCGACCTGGCAAAACTAAAAAGCCATTACCCTGACTGGGATATAACCAAAAGCCTGGACAACATCTTTGAAGAGATCGTTGATGGGTTGAAAGCAAGGTAACACTGAAATAACAATTCGATTATTATTACTTCAATTGGGAAATATTAGGTTTATGCAAACAACCCCCTCTTGAGAATTCTACCCCAAGTTGGGGGAGAGGGATTTTGGAAATATCGCTTGGTATTTGATAAAAATTAGTAAGGGTTTTGGATTTCGCAAGTGGTCTTTTGATGAGTCGATAAGGCGTGACCCATCCTACGCAGAGGTGGGCCAAAATCCCTCTCCCAAGATTGGGAGAGGTTAGGAGAGGGTTGATAGTAACCACTCTTGAGTTTTATCTGATTCTGAACTGCTCTATCAAAGACTCTCTTCCATACGCAGATGCTGTACTTCTTCGGCGATCAAAGCCAGCACCTGACCATCATCCGCGCGGAAGATGAGGCGCCCAACTTCATCGATATCCAGGGCGGCGCCGGTCATGTTAGCTCCCCGGTGTTGCAGGTTCACGCGCTTACCTATGGTTGATGAATACTGCTTCCAATAGCCCAGAACCGTTTCGCCCCGGTCAGTCATCATTGATTGCCACAGCGCTTCCCAGGTGGTTCCGCATTGGGCGATGATCGTATCGCGGTGTAGTTCTTCATCTGTATCGAGCATGGCTAAGGATGTGCTTTGCGTGCGCAGCGCCATAGGCCAGTCGGCTGGCTGGCTTTGTATATTTAATCCCATACTCGCCAAAACCACGCCATGTTGGTCATCCCGTTCGACCATAACACCGCCCAGTTTGCGTCCATCCACCATCAGGTCGTTGGGCCATTTAATCGATATTGGAATGCCGTATGCGGTATCCAATACGCGGGCGGCAGCTGTTGCGGTATATAGCGATAGCAGGGAAGGGGTTGGAGTCCAATCGCTGTTGCTAATAATAAAAGTCAATAAGATATCTTTGCCTTGCGGCGACAACCAGGTGTTGCCTTGCCTACCGCGTCCCTGGGTTTGCATGTTGGCGATGACTACCAGGCCATGTGGATCGTCAAGAATAGCCAGGCAGGATTTAGCGATATCTATGGTAGATGGAATTTCATCGCTGGCCAGAATGCGCTTGCCCCACCAGCGTGTATTTAGTTGAGATGCGATAATATCCGGGTGTAAAATCTCATCGCGTGGTTCGTAGAAATACTCGGATGGCTGCCGTGATCCGATGCGCACGCCTTCTGTTTTAAGCGAAGCGATGGCGCGGATGGCGGCGTCGGCGGTTAACCGGGCTTCGCGGGCGATGTCATTAAAATGCAGATAATTCAATGGACGCCGACGGAAGACGCGCATTACCGCTGTCTGTTCGGATTGATTAACATAGCAGTGCAATTCTTCAAAAATACGGGGATCGTTTAGATTCATTTTTGGATCTTTTTATCTTTATGTTTCGATGCCAAGGCATCCCATTGTTTCATACGTTCCTGGATATTGGCTTCACGTCCTCTATCCGTGGGTTGATAGAATTTCATCCCGCTAAGCTCATCCGGTAAATGTTCCTGCATGACGAAGGCTTCATCATAATCATGCGCGTATTTATATCCACTGCCATATCCCATATCTTTCATTAATTTTGTTGGAGCGTTGCGGATATGTTTGGGTACGGGCAGGTAGCCATGTTTTTTCACCGCTTCAACCGCCTGGCTGTATGCTGAATAAATGGCGTTGCTTTTGGGGGCTACCGCCATATATGCGGCAGCTTGAGCTATTGCCAATTCACCTTCCGGCGATCCGAGGAAATGGTAAGAATCGCGCGCCGCGATAGCCAGCAGCAAGGCGTTGGGATCGGCCAGCCCGATATCTTCTGAAGCGAATCGTATGATGCGCCGAACCACAAACAGTGGATCTTCGCCCGCTTCCAACATGCGGGCTAGCCAGTAAAGCGTTCCCTGAGGATCGCTGTCGCGCATACTTTTATGCAGGGCTGAGATAAGGTTGTAGTGTTCTTCGCCTGACTTGTCGTAGAGTATGCTCTTCTCCTGCAATGTCTTCACTACGGCGTCTTTGGTTAAAAGAACGGCTTCCGCCCCTGCGCTCATGAATTCTACTACCTGTTCAAGGGCGTTCAAGGCAACGCGGGCGTCGCCATGTGAAACCGAGGCAATGGCTTGCAGCGCGTCCGGTTCAGCGGTTATGGCATGTCCTTCGCTGATCAGGATTTCGACGCCCCGCTGGATTATCTTTACCAGATAGGGCGTATCGAGCGTTTGCAAGGTATATACCGTCACCCGCGACAAGAGCGCCCCATTGACTTCAAAAGAGGGATTCTCGGTGGTTGCGCCGATCAGCGTAATGAGTCCGGATTCAACATGAGGCAGCAGGGCGTCCTGTTGAGATTTATTCCAGCGATGGATTTCATCAATAAAAAGGATAGTGGCCATATTGTTACTGCGCCGTATGCTACGGGCGCGGTCAACGATTACGCGTAAATCTTTGATGCCGCTGCTGGTGGCTGATAATTTGAGGAATTGAGATTTTGACAACCTGGCCAACAGACGCGCCAAGGTTGTTTTTCCGCTTCCGGGTGGGCCCCATAGAACCATAGAGGGAATACGGTCCCGTTCGATGGATTTTCGCAGAGGTCGTCCTATCCCCACGATTTCCTCTTGGCCGAAGAAATCGCTCAAACTGGCAGGACGGCAACGTTCAGCCAGAGGTACGGATGAAGGATCAAGCGCCCCGGCATCGTCGAATTCCGCTTTGGATTCGCCGGGGAATAATGTATCCTGAGCGGGATAATCACGCATAGTTTTACTGTCACGACTCACATATTTGATTTAGATAAGGTATGATATCTTTAATGATGGATTCATGCTATACAAAGATGAAACCATTATTGTTGTTACGTGTTCTTGAGTTTTCTTGAAGCGCTTTTTTTATATTAATGGAAAAATGTTAGAAGATTATGAACGATTATAAGACATTTCAAAAAAGACTGGTTGATTTCATCCATCGCTATATCGAGGAAATCAAGGCCATTGTTACCACTCCCAATGATTTCTTCCGCAAGAGCCGGGAAGAGTCCGGCTTTCTCGAACCAACTCTGTTTGCTGGAGTTAATATACTGATTCCGGTTTTGTTCTATGGATTGTTGATTGCGCCTTTTACATTGGGATTATCGCTTATCTTCGTTTTGCCATCTATGGTGTACGGCGTAGCGCTGCTTTTTTTATCGACCGTGATATTGCATGGTCTTATCAGATTATTAGGCGGCAATGAGAAATTTGAGGTTACATTCCGCTGCGTGGCCTATTCGAGCGTGGCGGCTTATACCTGGCTGATTCCCCTGCCATTCGTTAACCTGCTGATGTTCGGCGCCGCCTTTTGTACCTTGCTCTATTTCGCCCTTTGCGAATCGCACGAACTGACGCCTCAGCAAGCCTCTTTGCTATTAATTGCTCCCGGCTTCCTGATTCTTTTTTCGGGCGCCATACTTACTATTGTGACAATATGGATGGTGTTCAAAGGCGTTGCGTTGATATTGGGATTCATGCTGCCATAGAGCGTCGGGCGTGGTTCAGGTTGATTGACGCGTTCTGCTCAATTGAAAATTAAATTAAAAAAGACAAAAAATAATGAGACTTGTCAGTTTTATCTTTATCTTCGTTTTTTCGCTTAATGCCTGGTGTGATGGGGTCTTGATCCCTATGGATTCCACTCAGACCGATCATCTGCGCGCTTATGGATTGACCTATTGGGTATTGCAGGCGCCGCGAGTTTATAAGAGCGAGTGGCTTTTGAATTACCGGGATGGTTCATTTCTGGTATATGAGACCGAAGATACCCAACGTCAGGCCAATTTAATGGGCGTAACCTGCCTCAGGGTGACTGATGCGCAGATCGCCGCTATCCACCAGGAAATTGACCTGAATAATATGGATGTGGTTCCACTGGAAAAAGCGCCCAAAGTTGCGGTTTATACTCCACCCAATAGAGACCTCTGGGATGATGCGGTTCTGCTGGCCTTGAAATACGCCAAGATACCTTATGATCCGATATGGGATAAAGAAGTGCTTTCCGGGCGGTTGGCGGAGTACGATTGGCTGCACCTGCATCATGAGGATTTCACCGGACAGTTTGGCAAGTTTTATCGTAATTTTCATGGTCAGGCCTGGTATCAAGAAAAAGTACGCCGGTTTCAAGCCGCCGCCAACGCCGCCGGTTATGTTAAAGTTCAGCAGCATAAAAGCGCCGTCGCCAAAACCATTCGCGAGTATGTCAATCAGGGCGGTTTTTTGTTCGCCATGTGCGCCGCCTGCGACACCCTGGATATTTCGCTGGCGGCTGATGGCGTGGATATTGTTGAGAAATTGATTGACGGTGATGGAATGACGCCTGGATGGCAGGAGCGGATAGATTTTTCCCGGACTTTCGCATTCCAGAATTTCACCCTTGTTCCTGATCCTATGATTTATGAATTTTCTGATATTGACGCCAGTCCCAGCCCATCCACGCCTGGAGAGCGATACCGGGCTAACAAATTCCAACTATTTGATTTCTCCGCCAAGTTTGATCCGGTGCCCTGTATGCTTAATCAGAACCATGTCAAAAAAATCGAAGATTTTTGGGGTCAGACCACCGCATTCCGCAAGTCAAAATTAAAGGCCAATATAGTTGTGTTAGGAGAATTCCCTGGCGAGGGCGTCACCAAATATATTCACGGAGTGTTGAACAAAGGAACCTTCACTTTTCTGGGAGGTCATGATCCTGAAGATCCTCAGCACCTGGTTGGCGAACAGGATACTGATTTGTCGCAACATCCCAACTCGCCGGGCTATAGATTGATATTAAACAACGTACTATTTCCAGCAGCTAAAAAGAAACCCCGGAAAACATAGGAGAAATAATGTTAAACAAAATAAGCCTCGCGCGTTTTCTGGCAAGCTTCATTTTATTATTTATGACGGCTGATTCATTTTCAACAGAGAGTTCGGCCATTAAATCCTTGTCTAAAGTCGAGAAACAGACGCTTGCCAAAACGATCCTGTCGAACAAGTCGCTGAAATCATTGCTCGATAAATCCAATGCATTGGTCAAAACTGGATTTAACGCTGGTGATGGATATGGAGAAGTATGGATTCGTGATTTTAATACATTCATTGAACTATCCTGCGATGTTATCGACCATCAGAAGATCAAAGATAACCTGTTGATGTTTTTCCGTTTTCAGGGTGATGATGGAAATATTATTGATGGTTTCATCCCCAAAGAGAAAGCGGGTGTTGGATACGATTACATCAAGAAAGGCGATATAAGTTCATTTGCAGCGCACAAAAACACAGTCGAGACCGATCAGGAATCCTCTCTGATTCAGGCCGTTTATCTTTACGTAAACAAAACCGGCGACAAGAGTATATTAGAAGATAATATCAATGGAAAAACCGTTTTGCAGCGCATGGCATGGGCTATGGATTTTCTATTGACCAAACGCTATTCAGAAAAATATGGTTTACTGTGGGGCGCCACCACCTCTGATTGGGGCGATGTGCAGCCCGAACATGATTGGGGCGTAGTGATTGATGAGAACACCCATCGCGCCATTGATATATACGATAACGCCATGTTCGCTATTGCTATCTCCAATTACATCTCTATGCTTCCAGCGGATAATGACGAGTCGGCGAAGTGGAAGAAAACCCTGAAAGATATCAAAGCCAATGTCCGCCAGCATCTGTGGGATGCAAAACGTCAAAAATACATTCCCCATATTTACCTGGATGATTCACCATTTCCCAAGGATTTCAACGAGCTGGAAATCTTTTATCATGGCGGCTCCGCTGTCGCCATTCAAGCCGGTTTCATGACCAAGCCGGAGATTGCCGTAACGCTGCAAAAGATGATTGATAATGTGAAAAAATCAGGCGCTGGTTCCATCGGGTTAACAGTTTACCCACCATATCCCGCTGGCTTCTATAAGAATAAAGGCATGGGGCCGTACTCATACCAGAATGGCGGCGACTGGACCTGGTTCGGCGGTCGCATGATTCAAGGCCTGATTCAGCATGGCTTCATCAAGGAAGCCTACGAACAGTTGATCCCCATGATGGAGCGCGTACATAAAAATAATGGATTCTATGAATGGTATAGCGTCAAAAATGAACCTCGCGGCTCAGGCTCATTCCGCGGCTCGGCTGGCGTGTTGGGGAAATCCGTGCAGATGCTCTATCAGTGGGCGGAAGCGAATTCTGCTGAATAAATGATATTCAATGAATAAATAATATGCAACAAAATCCCCCTCTCCCTCCGGGCTACTCTCCGTACATATTGTTGTGTGATAGTGGATAGTGGGGAGCATCGGCTTCCAGCCGGTATGCCAATCCCTTTGGTTCTCTATAAAAACGTATACTTTTCCATATTTTTAAGCAATATCTCCTTAACCGATTTGCTTAAACCAATTTTTTGAATTACCAATGGCGTCAGGAGTATATTGCATGTGAGGAAGAATTCTACGAGATATTTGGAATTGGTTGACTGGTTTATTGGTTTTTTTATGCACCGGCTAGAATCCGATGCTCCCCGCACAATGATATCCCACATTTCGTTCTCCTCTCCAGATTTGTGTACGGACAGTACACCTCCGGGAGAGGGCTAGGGTGAGGGGGCTAAAGAGATCACCTTATTCTCCAGGAGTGCGCACCGACTCGAAGGTGATGCGGTGGTCTTGTGATATGGAGATGAAGCGAATAAAAGCGGTGACCCGGTTATTGCTGGTGTATAGGATGCGATCCGTCAGCAGAGCCATTTCACCCTTCTTCTGGTTAAGTAAATCGGCTTCTCTGTCTTCCAGGGAAGTGATCTCGATTGAATCGGCGCAACGGGTGATGGGGATGCCGTAGTTGCTGTTGATGATCTCTATCAACGATCTTTCTCTGAAATCTTCCAACGCCAATCCGGGGCATAGATCATGCGATACATAGGCCGTTTCCAAAACGGCTGGAACATCTTTGATGAAGCGCAGGCGGCTTACCTTAAACACTTGATGTCCTGATTCCATAGCAAACAATTCGATGAGGTCAGAAGGCGCCACCGATAACATCTTTTGAATGACTTTCGTTTTCCAGGGCGCCCCGAAATCAAGCAGATTTTCCGTCAGTTGAGAACTCAACCACACTCCCTGCACTTCAACCGGACTTTCAACAAAGGTGCCTTTGCCGGGGACGCGGCGCACGTAACCGTCTCTGGCTAATTCTTGCAGCGCAGCGCGCACAACGGCCTTGCTCACTCCCTGCTGAATGCAAAGGTTATCTTCGGTCGGTAATTGGTTGCCGGTTACCAGTTCGCCTTTATCGATTGCATCTTTTAATATATCAACCAGTTGCAAGTATAGTTTACGTTGGCTTTTCCTATCGATTATTCGCATGACGCCCCAATAAATTATAATATTATGAATTGATTCCCGATGAGTATATCGGACGGATTTTTACAAGTCAACGCGGTTAATCATAGAAAACCAAAGAAATATTAAATCGATTATCAGATTAATAAAATGGGAGGAAATAGTATAATGTTTAATTGGATACCTATTTTTGATGATTTGCATATGCAATAATTCTAATCATTAGCATTCGTTTCAATGTTATAGCGATTAATTAAAATATATGCTTATTGAAATCGCATTGACGTAGCTTGTTTTTATAATCGCTCAATTACTATTAATTTATAAAAAACAGTTCAAAGGAGAATTATGTATGAGATATTTGCGAGCAATATTATTAATCATCATTGTTTTTGTATCTGTAATTTATGTCCAGTCAATGGAATTACAGCCTTTGGAAGATGAAGGATTGGCGCAGGTTCTTCAAAAGCAAATAGAGACAAATTTTCTCGATTTTGAAAACTTAGGTTATCAAGGAGGCATGACCATGGCTGTCCATGTCCGTGGTAAAGGGCTATGGACAGGAGCGGCGGGGTATGCCGATGTTGGTGATTTGCAATCTGAGGGCAATAGTGATATTTCTCCTATTGTCATGAAATCTGATGATCTTTTTAGGATTGGAAGCCTTACCAAGGCTATGATATCCGTTTTGACTCTGAAACTGGTTGAAGAGGGGCAATTGTCTCTTGATGATACGATAGAGAAATGGTTGCCGGATTCACAAATCCCTAATATCGACATAATTACGATTAGGCATCTGTTGAGCCACACTAGTGGAGTTTTTGATATTGAAGATATTCCAGATATTGATAATATCATGAAAGATGTATCTGTAACGCCTGAAGATATAATTTGGGAAATGGAGGTTTATGACCCATATTTTACTCCAGGTGAAAATGCTCAATTCCACTATTCTAATACTAATTATGTGATTATAGGAATGATATTAGAAAAGGCGACAGGAGAATCTCTGAGTGCTCTTTTCCGTCGAGTTGTTCTAGAACCTATGCAGTTGAGTGATACATACTTTGGGGGATGGGGATATGAAGAGCCGCCTGCTTCTGACGTAGCTGGTTATTATACATACTATGATGCCAGTATGATTGATGGATATGATTTATCTTGGCGGTATTGCAGCGGGAATGTGATTTCAACAGTCGATAATTATATTCGCTTTCTCCTTCAATTGTTTGATGCAGATTTTTTAACTTCTGAGTCAGTCAATCAGATGATAGCTCCGCAATATGGAACAACGGAAAGTGGGTATGGATTAGGAGTTTATTCTGGAGTGATGGGGGGAAGCGTGTATACGCTTAATTCTACTAAAATTACTGATAGGTTAATTCATCATAGTGGAGGCGTTCCTGGTTTTTGTACGTGGTTTTTGTATGATGTGCAGAATGGGATAACCATTGTTGGTATGGCGAATAACGCTAAAACATATTGGAGTAAATACCTGTTTAATACGCATAAATCCACATTTGATTATCTCGAAGGATCAGATTTACCCGTGGTCAAGTTATATAAAGAGAACAATGTTTTAGCAGTTGGAGCATGGAATGGTAGTAACGAAAGCAGCGACTTGGCGGTTACAGCAGAATTAACTGATAATAATGGAGCCGTCTATGTGCAGGATTCGAGCGCGGTTGGC
Source organism: bacterium (assembly GCA_963662285.2). Lineage (GTDB taxonomy): Bacteria > Hinthialibacterota > Hinthialibacteria > Hinthialibacterales > Hinthialibacteraceae. The sequence continues at coordinate 744,245 of CAXXMV010000001.1, read as the reverse complement.
GGGTGGCCGGAAGATACAATTTTCCGTTGGAAAAGCGTTTTCTTTGAAGATGGAAGTGGTGGAGAAGAGCCGCAGTGGCAATCAAGAGATTTTGATGATTCTGGATGGGAAATATCAACCGGAACGGGTTTTACTATAGGGTATGGCACTGCTTTGGGAGAGGTCGGAGAGACGTTGCTCGATCCTACGGTTGAAACTGTTTATACACGTTCAACTTTTGATATATCAAATTATGATTCTATAACCGGATTGACATTGAGACTTGAGGGCGATGATACTGCGGCGGCTTGGATTAATGGGGAGTATGCTGGTTACGCAGGCATTCCGTTAAACGATTCCGGAGAAAATCCGGAAATTTTCCAGTGGGATACATCGACTGGTTATGCAGAAACGGATTACATGCTTAGTGAAATAGCCAATTATCACGGAGGGCGGACGATTTATTTGAAAGTCGAATTAGCCGATTCAATTCCTGTGAATGTGCAAAATTGGTCGGTTTATGATTGAGCATGTCAGCGTGCTCTGATTGAATGAATAGCAATTTATTTTAGAGTGATTTATAGAAGTATGTATGCTGTGAAGGAATTGGTAATTCCATCGCAGCATACTTTTTTTCTATATCTATTACGATATTACTTCCCCGCGCTCCATTGCATTCCATTGCTAACGACTCGCTGGAAGCCCGGATTAGACCAGGCTAGGTTATCGTGGCCCAGGGCGATGCAGAACACATTGCTGTTTTGGCATTTACGGGTCCAGACTACTTCTTGCATGGCGTTTTCGTGCTGTGTTGTCAGCAGCACTTTGCCTTTGCCGTCATGCTTGCTGTTTAGGATGTAACCTTCGTCCACGATTTCGAAATCGTTCAGGCCTTTCGTGACCGGGTGATTCTTGTCTGCTATTTTGATTGACATATTAATGTTTGGTTTGTACTTAAAACTGCGCGTTTTGAAGCCGACCGCTTCATTCCATAAATCCCATTCGCGCCATGCCAGGATGGCATGATGGATCAAAACAATGCCTTGGCCATTCTTATATAAACGTTCTAGAGCGGTCTTGGGCTTGCCCGACCACCAGGTACTGCCTTCATCTGTAGGGATAGGATTATGCATATTATAAAAACCCACTACATCATAGGAGTCGCGAATCTCTTCGGTGCTGGATGCGAAATTCTCCAGGTGTTGAGGATAAACTTTCACGCCCTTGAGTTGTTCGAGCATGTTATAAAAATTGGGCAAATCAAATGAATGCCCTCCTGTGAGCAGAGCAACCTTGATTTTCTCGGCGCTGTTTTCTGAAGCCATTGCGGTTCCCGTTGAAGATGCGGCTACTGCTATACCTGACATTGTTACGAATGAACGTCGTTCCATTTATTTACTCCTCCTGCCTGATTTCATCGATTGAATGAACTTGTGTAAGCGGTTGATCCTCTCATGAAAGAGTATTGTGCGTCAACCATTGTAGTTCAGAAAATAGTTAGTGCAAATCGAGCATATATTGCTCATGTCTACTTTTGGCTTAGAGCAATTCTTGCGCAATCCTTTCAGAAAGTTCTTTTTTTATAAGGGAATAATCCAAATATAGGTTTGGCATATTTCTTACTAATAGATATGCTTTTAATAACAGTACATAAATAGAATCAAACTTATTGGAGATGCATAATGCTGCGAATAAGTAAACCTCAGAAACAATATGTGAATATTTTATCTATGAAATATATGATGATTTGTTTAAGCGCCATTTTTGTTTTGGCCTCTCAACCATCTATAGCGGTTGATTTACCGGGGCTAATTATCAGTGAATTTATGGCTAATAATTCTGATTCATTCACCGATGGTAATGATGAAAATTCGGATTGGATCGAGATTTATAACCCTACATCTGAGGCAGTCAAAATTAATTCATGGTATCTAACCGACGATCTGACAGATTTAAGAAAATGGAATTTCCCTTCAGCTGATATCATCGATCTAACCATACAACCCGGCGCTTATCTAGTTCTAATCGCTTCCGGCAAGGGTGACGAAGATAATTACATCGACGATCTGGCTTATATCCATACCAACTTTAAGTTAGACAGCAGCGGTGAGGATATTGCGCTGGTTATGTATGACGGCGCCACAATAGTCCATCAGTATGAGGATTATCCCGAACAGAAAAAGGATATTTCTTATGGAACCGACAGCGCACTGACGCAAGAAGGATATTTCGATATCGCCACTCCCGGAGAAGGCAATGGAACCATATATGAAGGCGCCATCGAAAAAATAGAGTTCAGCGTAGAACGCGGCTTTTATGATGAGCCGTTTGATCTGGAAATTACTTCTGATACTCCAGACGTTACGATTCGATATACCCTGGATGGCAGTGAACCGGCGGAAGATTATGGCGAAATTTATTCCGGTTTGATCTCGATAAGTTCAACCACTGTCTTACGAGCTGCTGCTTTCAAAGAAGGCTATATTCCAGCTAAGGTCAAAACCAATACCTATATTTTCGTGCAAGATGTAATTAATCAATCGCCCACAGGCGAGGCGCCTGGTGAGCAATGGCCTGATCCAAGCGGGCAATCTGGCCAGTCCAATCGTCCTGGTCGACCGGATTTTCCTGGCGGTGGCAGCAGTTCGCAGGCTATAGATTATGGCATGGACCTCGATGTGACGGGTGATCCGGTATATGCAGAACAAATGGAAGAGGCTTTGTTATCCATATCCACCCTTTCGATTGTTACTGACTTGGATAACCTGTTCGACTCAACCAGCGGCATCTATGCAAACGCTTTACAAGATGGCCGGGAATGGGAGAGAAAAATATCTCTGGAATTGATTCATCCTGATCAACGGGAAGGTTTCCAGGTGAATGCTGGATTACGGATTCGCGGGGGGATGAGTAGAAATGCCAATAATCCTAAACACTCGTTTCGCCTGTTTTTCCGTTCAGAGTATGGCGACGCAAAATTGAATTATCCCCTTTTTGAAGATGAGGGCGTTTCTGAATTTGATAAAATTGATCTGCGCACCGGACAGAATTTCTCCTGGCATCTATCTGCTGGCAGCAACACTGAGAACAGCACATGGCTGTACGATATCCATACGCGCGACTCTCAAGCGCGCATGGGGCATCCATACACGCGCAGCCGGTATTATCACCTGTATATTAACGGGCAGTACTGGGGATTATACCAGACCGAAGAACGCCCTGAATCCAGTTTTTCTGCATCATATATGGGCGGCGATGAAGAAGATTACGATGTCTTGAAATCTGATAATGATACCGACGGAACCATATACGCCGCCGATGGTCAACTGGATGATTATTATGAACTCTGGACGGAGGTCAATAATGGCCTTTCTGACAAAGAAGATTACTTTCGCCTCCAGGGATTGGCGTCTGATGGGCTTACTGAGGTTGAAGAGAATAAAAAACTGTTGGATGTAAATAACCTGATCGATTACATGCTGCTGATTTTCTATACCGGTAACAGGGATAGCCCCATTGGTCCTCCAGACAGCGACAGGCAACCGAGAAACATGTATGCAATATTTAATAGAAACGAACCTGACGGCGTGAAATTTATTACTCATGATAATGAACATACTCTGGGCGTACATCTCACCCAGGGAGTGAACTATAACCGGTTAAGCACAACATTGATTTCATCGTTGAAAACCCAAAAGTATTGTAATCCCTGGTACTTAAACAATAAACTTCTAGAAGACAGCGCCGAGTACCGTCTACGTTTCGCCGACCGCGTCTATAAGCATTTCTTTAACAGCGGCGTATTGACGCCTGAAATATCTTCAGAGATATTTATCAGTCGTAAAGCCGAGATTGATATGGCGGTAATCGCTGAATCAGCCCGCTGGGGCGACTATCTATCGCCCAACGCCCCCATGACCAAAAATGATCACTGGCTGCCGATAGTGAATCGGATTATAGACGACTATATCCAGGCTTCTCCCAAGACTCGCACCGATGTAGTTTTCAGTCAGATCAAAAGTAAGGGGTGGTATCCTGATATCGATCCTCCGGTGTTAAATCAACATGGTGGAGAGGTTGAACCCGGTTTTCAACTTACATTCACTGGAGATATTGAAGATATCTATTATACGCTTGATGGTGAAGATCCCCGCCTTCCCGGCGGCGCCATATCTTCGGCGGCCATAAAATATGAAGGTCTACCTGTTGTTCTGAATCAATCTGCACAGGTAATGGTTCGCAGCGCCAGTGGTGATATCTGGTCTGCTTTGAGTGAAGCGGCGTTTAACATTCCATCGTCTTTGGAAAATTCGCTGAGAATAACAGAATTATACTATAATCCCTCGGCTTCCAGCGATGCTGAAATTCTGGCGGGATATGATAATGATGAATTTGAATTTATTGAAATCATGAATATCAGCCAGAATGATGTGTTGGATTTGTCAACAGTTTCTTTTACTAACGGCATCCAATTCGATTTCGCTGATGCATCAAAAATAATTCTGCAACCTGGTGAAGTTGTTCTAGTGGTCAGAAATCAGGCTGCTTTTCAATTGCGCTATGGATCGGAACTAAACGTCATTGGTCAATACGAAGGCCGTTTGGATAATGGCGGTGAGAAGATTAAGTTAGAAAGTATTGGCGATGTAGTTATCCAGGAGTTTGAATACGATGATAACGCCCCCTGGCCTGAATCGGCTGATGGTGAGGGGTATTCGTTAGCAATAGTATCAACCAGCGGAGATTATAATGATCCTGAGAATTGGCAGGTGTGTGAACAAGCAGGAGGTTCTCCGGGTGAGTATGTCGAAGAGGGCGATTCGACTTACATTCGAGAGTGGATGAATTTCTAAAGTTCTTCAGGAAAATAGTTAAGAAGCGTCTTGCTTGTCGATTTTAAGAAACACCGGTTCTTTGCGAAAGGCGATATTGCTATTCTCATCTTCATCGATATGAATGTGAAGCATGACGAGGTTTTTGCCTTTTTCTTTGGCTTTTTTGAGCGCATCATAAGCGTTAGAGAACAATTTTTCCGGGCTGGTCATGTAACTTGGAATCACGCCGGAAACTCCGATCGACACTGTAACTACTTCATCCGTGTCGGTTTGTTGGTTAGAGATTCCCAATCGCTCAATCTTTTGCCTCACGGTATCAACATAATAGGCTGTTTCCTGGGCCGGAACACCACAGGATAACATGATGAAGACATCCTCATTATCCTTGCGAGCCACTATATCGAAGGGGCGGTTGTAGGAAGCATTCAAAACCATCGCCACCCACTTCAGGCAAGCATCACCAGCTTTACTGTTGAAGGATTGATTGAAATCCGAGAAATTATCTATGTCGCAAATTGCGATTGATACGGGAATCTTATGCCGAAGGGAATGACGCCACAATTTTTGGTAATGATCTTCAAAAAAACTATAATTAGCGACGTCAGTTAATTCATCCTTCCATAAATTTTTCTGGAATTGCTCTAACGTTTTTTGCAGTTGAGATTTATGTTCCATCAAATCTTTGTATTTTTTTTCAATTTCTTCTTTTTTCTGCTCTAACATTTTCACGGTTTTTGATGATGAGTAATGCTTGATGTAAATAACGAAGAAGGTGAAAAATAACTGGATTAAGAAAGCAATGCTTATTCCGATGATATTAACTGGTTGAGAAAAAATAGTCACTTGTAATGCAAGAAAGATAACCAAATAAACCAGGCCAAGCATCAATCCGGAAATTTCGAAATGGGCGATAAGCAAGAAGCAACTGGCAGCGAAGAATAAGGGCGTGACAGTACACTGATGATCGAAAACAAAAATAATTAGAGCAATAATCATGGGAAAAACAAAGGAGCATATCCTGGTGATGTCAGCATTTATTCGATGATGAATCTCCACATGAAACAATGATATTATGCTTAATACGGTTAATAGCCCATAAATATTCCCGATTAATTCTCCTGTTTGATTTATCAATAAGCAGATCGACAAAGAACCAAATAAGTAAGTCAGTAAAGTAATGAGATTTATAAAATTCAAAAGAGATGATTGGCGTGACGCATTTTTTTTGCTGTCCCGGAAAACTAGAAAAAGCCATATAGGGAAAATAATGGCCAGCGCAATTGTATGGATTGATGACTGTTTACTTCTGAAAAATATTGATCCTAATAAAATGTTTATCGACTTATCTGGAGGTAAAACGAAAGCTATATGATCCAGTGATTTGATATCTAATTTCTGGTTGCCAACTTTATTAAGAGGTTGATAATCTTCATTCAATTTAAAATTTGATAAAAGAATCCGTTGGCGAGTCCATGTATTTGAGGGTAGGTATATTTTTGTCTGCCAATCTTCCGGTATGGCGCAACCTGGAGATTCTTTTTCGATCAGACTTATCTCCATCTCAAATGCTTCACCCTGATTAGATATGGTTAGAATTATTGAATCATCTTCCTGCATTGGACTATCTAAGCAGATATCAAAACCGGCGTATCCTATTTTAGCTGAACGTTTTATTTGGAATAGTTTTTGATCAGGATTGTCATTTTGAGATACGGTCTCGAAAAAATCAATTGGTGGAGTTTGTTCATCACCCTCCCATTTTTCGATATAGCCCTGTTCGCCTTCAATTGTCGTTATCTTATTTGGATTAAACACCTGGCGATCATAACGTTCATCTGTCCAACCCGGGCTTAACAATATAAAGCATAAAGGAATGAGCAATAGAACTGATACTGATAAAATGATGGATATGATTACTCTATAGGTATGTCCAGTATGGTCTAAGGACATTGGATCATCAAAAAAATTCATTATTTCCCCAAAATATATATATAATTAAATTGATTCTGATAAGAGCATTGTCATTAATGAATGTTTACGCTTAATTGTAAAGAATAAACAAACACCATTCTTTATATAGTAGCGTAATATCTTTAATTTATACGTTATCTCAAAAGAAGAAATAAAAAAGCCTGAAATATAATCATTAAAAAAAACTTTTTGCAGCGCTTTCCTATACTAGAGAATCATTATTTCCCTATAATGAAGTATGACTTTATCAAGAGAGGAGTGTAATTATGTCTGATAATACAATTAATCGCCGGACTGCAATTGCTTCTATCGCCGGGGGCGCTGTTGCGGCGTCGGTTGGAAATACCGCTATCGCCAGCGCTGATGAAACCAAATTAAAAGGACGCATCAAACAATCCGTTTCGCGATGGTGCTATGGCGGCGTTGTCGAAGATTTCGACGCCTTCGCCAAGCAATGCGCTGAGATGGGGCTGCGGGGCATCGATTTGATCAGTGATCCCAAACAATGGGATATATGCAAGAATTACGGCTTGGTCGCAACAATGGCAAATGGCGCCTCAAGCATTGGCCAAGGCTTGAATGATAAGAAACTCCATAAAGACCAGATGGAAGCCTTCAAAAATAACATCTCTGCAGCTGCAAAATATAAATGGCCCAATGTTATCTGCTTTTCCGGCAGTCGTGCGGGTAGAACCGACTACGAAGCCTGGGATAATTGCTCCGCCATCCTAAAAGAAGCAGTTAAAATTGCTGAAGATAATGACGTCACCATCTGCATGGAACTGCTCAACAGCAAAGTGGATCATCGCGACTATCAGTGCGACAAAACCTTGTGGGGAGTAGAATTGTGCAAAAGAGTTGATTCTCCAAGATTTAAACTTCTATATGACATCTACCACATGCAGATTATGGAAGGCGACGTGATTCGGGTTATCCGTGATAACATCGATTATATCGGTCACTTCCATACTGGCGGCAATCCCGGACGTAAAGACCTGGATGATACTCAAGAACTCAACTATCCAGCAATTATGAATGCTATTGCTGAATTACAGGAAAACGGCAAATACAACGGCTATGTCGCCCATGAGTTTGTCCCGAAACACGGAATGCAATCACTCAAGGACGCCGTGCTTCTATGCGATGTGTAGTTTGAATTGATTCGCACATAGTTTATCTTGAATAGAAAAACTAGCGAGTGGAGGGGACGTTCTATGCGATCCTTCCACTCGTTTTCTATTTTAATACATATAAAACGTATATTGTGGTCTTGACATGGTGCGTATCCAATATATTGTGTATTGTGATAATATATCAAATCAGGGGAGTTGGCGCCATGGCTGAAGATATTCCTACTATACACGACGGCGATATGTCCGAATTAGGAGTTTCGCTTAGTGATTACCGGCCATCATGGGATGAATATTTCATGCTGCTGGCCAAACTGGCTGCGACGCGTTCGACCTGCTTCTCCCGTCCGGTCGGGGCGGTCATTGTACGCGACCGGCGTATCCTGGCCACCGGCTATAACGGGGCGGCGCCGGGATCGTGGCATTGCACCGATAAACGTCAATGCTACTGGCGTCAGCCGGAAAATCATGTTCCGGGTATGGAGCCGAGAGACCTGTCACGCGCCATTCACGCTGAAATGAACGCTATGGCCCATGCCGCGCGTAAAGGCATCATCATTGAAGGCGGAACTATATATTGTACACTATCTCCCTGCATGAACTGTTTCAAAGTCTTGATCAGCGCAGGGATCAAGAAGGTCTTTTTTGAGCATATCTACGACTTCAATAATCAGGGCGGGGATAAGTCGTTGCTCGAATTCTACAAACAATACGAAGAGCAAATCACAGTTGATCAACTGGCAATAACTCAGCGTACATTGGATACGGCGGTAAAATTTATATCAGAAACCACTTCCCAACGGCGCCATGATAATTATTAGGCATTACAAAATCCCCACCTTCGCGTAGGGTGGGCAAGCCTTATCTGCCCACCAAAAAACCACCCAATCATAGAATCACCCGACTGCTCATTTCCAATACCTATCAACAGCCTTATTAACGAAATAAATAACAGGCAACACTAGCGGCGTATAAGAATGAAACCAAAGCGCCGTCCCAATCACCACTGCGGCGATGACCGCCATATAAGAGGCCTCGGTCTCCCGCCACCTGATCGAGGCAATCAGGCAGACTGCCATAGTTAGCGGCAGGCACACTTCAAGACCAAGCCAGCGCACCAATCCGATATCGCCATAGGGGCGTTCAGCCAGGTTGGCCAGCAGATCCAGGTATTCTAAAAATAATGGTGGATGAATCAGCGCCAGAGATGCGCCTGCTATGCAACCCAGCAGCGCCCTCCAGCCGAAGGATATCGAGATGAATGGAATCATGATGGCGAAGGGAGACTTAAGCGCCGCCGCCAGTCCTACCAGAAATCCCCGTAAAAACGGGCGTCGCCCAATCCCCAGCGCCAGGATGCAAGTGATAACCGGAGTTATCTGCCCATGAACCAGGGCTTCGTAAAACGGCAACCAGAAAACTGCCAGCGCAACGGCTATAACCGTCCGGCGCGGTACGCTCCATAGCCGAACCCTATTATGCTCATTACTGTCCATATCCAAAAACCCGCAACCTCGCTAAGCCGCGTCAAGGGAATCATTACCATAGCCAACAGCGGCGAATAGATATAACACGTATCCTGATAATAGGGAGTCTCTCCCCGGAGAATTTCGTTTGAAGCCCGAACGTAACTGGCGTAATCGCACCGCGGCAGCACATAGCGGAACATACAGTTGCCGTAGATCATGCGGTTGATGGTCTGGCTGAAGAAAAAGCCCGCCAGCAGAATGCCGATCAATATGCAATAAACGGGTTTAACCCGGATCATCAGAAAACTCCAGTAATTATTAATAATACCTTATGAATTGAGGATTAGACAATATCGGGTGCCAAGGGCAGTGTATTTTCTGCCCTTGATTCAGTTCACCGGATATTTTTCCATAGTTTTTATTAACCATTCACGTTGAAAGTAGAATTAAATCTAATTATAAAAAAATCCTGCTCTTCCTCACATCCAGTAAATCCTGATTCAGACAAAAATCCGCTAGTTCAATTACTGGCGTATGTCCGACCGATGCGCTCCACAATCTCCTGCTTCAACTCCAGTGGATCAATAATGCCCGAATGGCGGTACACGATTCCTCCACCCGGTTTAACCAGGATAGTGAAGGGCAGGTTGGCTTGCCATGCCGGGTCGATTGCCTCGATAAAGGCTTCCTGCTCGGTGGAATCGAAATAATAGTTAAGGCTTGAGGCCTGTTGCTCTTTCAAAAAATTCAAAACCTTATCTTCGCTGTCCGGGCCATCCACATTGACGGTTACGAACTCAAAGGGGCGCTTGCGGTACATGCGGTTAATGGTTACCAGTTCGGGAAATTCAATAACGCATGGGCCGCACCAGGTAGCCCAAACATTGATCAGGCGGTAATTCTCTGTCTGGTTAGCCACCAGTTTTTTGACGCCATCAACCTGAATTGGTTGCATTTCGACCGCTTCTTTAGCCCAATCAGCCTTGCCTTTTACTACCCAATCTCTTTTGGATGACCATTTGATTGAGCAGCCAGCTGGTTTAGTAGTTTCCAGATCTAGCGGCTTTCCGCTTAACATGGCGTCCAGCGCGTTTTTGGCGTCATGCACCTTAACTTTTTTGGCGTCGCGATCATTGTCGTCGATTCTGCCGCGGTATTTCAGTTTTCTCTCTTTATCAAACAGAAATAGATGTGGCGTCGCGGTGGGTCCGTATTTCTTGGATATAACTTGAGTCTCTCCATCATAGAGATAGGGAAAATTATATTTTTTATCTTTGTAGCGGATTTTCATATCTTCCAGCGAGTCGCCCAGGTCGGAGTAGCCTAATTCATCCAAGCGAACTGATAGGGGATCGTTGGGCGATATAGCGACGAAAGCGACTCCCTTCGGCGTATAATCCTTCACCATTTGAATGATCCGCTCTTCATAGGCTTGCGCTGTGGGACAGTGATTGCAGGTGAAAATAATGGCCAGAATACCGGCTTCCTTAAAATTATCCAGGCTATATGTCTTGCCGTCTACTCCGGGCAATGCAAATTCCGGCGCCGATGAGCCAATCGGTAATGGAGTGATATTCTCTTCAGCCATGATGGCTGGCGCTAAAATGATCAATAATGATATGGTTAAGCCGCAAAGTCTTTTCATTGCATCTCTCTCCTTGAATCTGAATATGCATATATTATGCATAAAGCTTAGGTGAAAATCTATCATACCGTTGATAAGTATTCACCATAGCGGCAGCTTGCTATAATCTTATAGGATTATACTGGATTTTAGTTTGAGCCAGGAGTGAATTATTGTGGTTGTTGAATGAACGTGAATTAAGTATTGCCCGATAACTGTGGTAACAGGATGATGAAAACGAATGAGTGATTGTAAGGAAACCGAAAATTATTCTCCCATGATGCAGCAGTATCTCACCATGAAAGAGCAGTGTGGTGATGCTATTCTATTTTTCCGTTGCGGCGATTTCTATGAAATGTTCATGGATGACGCCGTCAAAGCGTCGGCCTTGCTTGATATCGCTCTTACCCGCAAGGCTGTCGGCAATAATAAAACCGTTCCCCTGGCTGGCATCCCATTCCACGCCGCCCAGACTTATATCTACCGCCTGACCCGCAAGGGATGCCGCGTGGCGGTTTGCGAGCAGATGGAAGAGCCGCAAAAAGGCAAGAAAATTGTCCACCGCGAGTTGGTGCGCACCGTCTCTCCGGGAACCATTATCGATTCAGACGTCATTGAAAGTAAAGATAATAATTACCTCGCGGCGCTGTTTGACGGCAATATGGCGGGCTGGGGATTGGCTTGCGTCGATGTAACCACTGGCGAGTTTCGCGCAACCTGGGAAAATGGCGCCGATGGATGGCGTTCGATCCTGGCTGAACTAGGGACTATTAATCCCAGCGAAATCCTGGTTGATCAATCGGTCAGTCAGGATGAGGAATTCCGCAAACAAATTCAATCGCACGCCGATTGCATGATCACTGGCATCCCCGGCGAAGATTTTTCTATAGAGTCATTCGAAAAGCATAAGGTAGAACTGCTTGTCTCTGAAGATATCAAGCGCCCCAACGCCGACCGCGACCTCTACCTCAGTGCGGCGGGCGCCTTGTTGGCTTATCTGGATTCTCATCAGCAGGAAACCCTAGCCTATATGGAGTTGCTGCATCTCTACCGTCGCAGCGCCTTCATGATTGTGGATAAAAATACCGAACGCAACCTGGAACTTTTAACCAGCGCCGGAGATGGCGGCAAAAAATTCTCGCTGCTCGGAGTCCTGGATTTAACCGCAACTTCAATGGGAGGCCGCCTACTAAAGCAATGGCTTCTAAGGCCTCTGATTGACGCAAAAAAGATACAACTACGCCAATCCATAGTGCGCCTGTTCTTTGATCAGCCCAACCTGCGCGATGACTTACGTAAAACGCTGCGTTCGATACATGACATGGAACGCCTGTTAGGCCGGGTGACATTCGGCAACGCCAACGCCCGCGACCTGGTGGGGATGCGCGAATCTTTAGATCAACTGCCCGTCTTGAATACGCTGCTGAACGGCGCCGGAGAAGCCGCGTTGATTCGCCGCGCCCTGTCGCGTGATGATGAGTCTGGAGAGAAATCTGAAACAGTCTCTCCAACCGGTGAATTAATTGATCCAGTGATGGAGGTGCGCGAATTATTGGCCGCCGCTCTGGTCGATGAACCGCCTCTGACCGTGCGCGACGGCGGTATGATCCGCGATGGTTATGATGAAGCGCTGGACGAGTTGCGCATCATCCGCCGCGAGGGCAAGGGATTCATAGCGCGGCTGCAGGAAGAAGAACGCGTCCGCACTGGCATCCCCAATCTAAAGGTGGCCTATAACCGGGTCTTCGGTTATTACATCGAGATTACTCAATCCTACACTGATAAAACGCCGGAGTCTTATATCCGCAAGCAAACCCTGACCAACGCCGAGCGCTTTATTACTCCAGAACTGAAAGAGTTTGAAGCCAAGGTGCTAAACGCCGAAGAGCGCATCAACGATCTGGAATTCAAAGCGCTGCAAACCTTACTTGAAGCCGTGCGGGGATACGGCGCCCGGTTAAAAAACGTCGCCCATATTCTCGCCCGGCTGGACGTGTTTCAAAGCCTGGCCGAAGCGGCTTCACGTCACGGGTATGTTTGCCCGGAAATCAGTGAAGACGGGGCGCTCGAAATTCATGATGGCCGCCATCCGGTGCTGGAATGCGCTCCGGTAGTGGATCAGTTCGTGCCCAACGATTGCAAACTCGATCAGCAGAGCCAACAGGTTTTCATCATAACCGGGCCGAATATGGCGGGTAAATCTACTTATATCCGTCAGGTGGCTTTGATTGTGCTTATGGCGCAGACTGGTTCGTTCGTCCCGGCCTGCGCCGCCAACATCGGGGTGGTTGACCGTCTATTCAGCCGCGTTGGCGCTTCGGATGATCTGTCGCGTGGGCGCTCAACCTTTATGGTTGAAATGAGCGAAGCCGCCCATATTCTCACCAACGCTACGCCTAAGAGCCTGGTTATCCTGGATGAAATCGGACGCGGCACCAGCACCTTTGACGGCGTCTCGTTAGCCTGGGCTATCGTCGAGTATCTACACGGTCTGCGCGGCAAGGGCGTCAAAACCCTGTTCGCCACTCACTACCACGAACTGGCCGCGTTAGAGGAAACCCATAAACGGGTGGTTAATTACCATGTCCAGATCAGCGAAGAGAATGGCAAGGTGAAATTCCTCTACCGCATTGGCCGGGGCTACACCGATCATTCCTATGGCATCCACGTCGCCGATCTGGCCGGGGTGCCTAAACGGGTCACCGCCCGCGCCCGCAAGATACTGTGCCGCCTGGAACGGGGCGAGCATCTCGGCGCTCAACAGGCGCAAAAAAAAGATGCCGATTATCAGGTATCGCTTTTCAGTATGATGGATGAACCCCTGCGCGCCCGGCTGGCTGATATTGATCCCGATACCCTTACTCCAATCGATGCGCTGCATATTCTCGCCGAACTGGTCTCTGAGGCTAAAGAATAATTTTGAATCTTTTCTGAATACTGAACGTCTTTATATATGATGATCCTCTTGTGTTTTTTTAATAAAAAATGGAGAGTTGAATGAGCGAATACGCGATTAGAACGGATGGATTGACGATTGATTTTGCAACCATACGCGCTGTGGATGGCCTTACAATGGAAATCCCCGCTGGCAGCGTGTTCGGCTTTCTCGGACCTAATGGCGCAGGCAAAACGACTACTATACGGCTCTTATTGGGGCTTCTGGCGCCGACGGCTGGTAATGCCAATGTCATGGGAGTCGATGTCAAGACTCAGCCGGATATGGTTCGTCAAAACACCGGCGCTCTTCTGGAGCATACCGGATTATACGAACGCATGACCGCTGAGCAGAACCTGGAGTTCATGGGGCGCATCTACTGCATGTCTAGCGCTGAACGCCAATCTCGCATCAAAGAGTTGCTTACTCAGTTGGATGTATGGGATCGGCGCAAAGAACGGGTTGGAACATGGAGCCGGGGTATGAAGCAAAAGCTGGCGGTCGCCCGCGCCCTGTTTCATCGTCCCGCGCTGCTCTTTCTTGATGAACCAACCGCCGGGTTCGACCCGGAAGCCGCCGCCGCACTGCGCGAAGACCTTTTGACCCTCACCTCGCAGGAAGGCGTGACGGTATTTATAACTACTCATAATCTGGCCGAAGCGGAAAAATTATGTTCCCAGGTGGGCGTTATTCGCAAAGGTAAACTGATCGCGATGGGACGTCCCGACCAACTACGCGCATCAACCGGATCGGCGCAGGTCGAAGTGTTCGGCGATAACTTTTCTGACGGTTTATTAGCCAGCCTGCATGACCTCAACGAAGTGCAAAGCGCTTCAGTAAAAGAGGGTTGCCTGACGCTTCAGTTGAACCCTGACTCCCGCATGGCGCCGCTGGTTCGGTTGATGATCGAGCAAGGCGCGGAGATAGAAGAAATCCGCAAGGGCAGTTCCAGCCTGGAAGACGCTTACCTGGCGCTGATGGAGGACAACCAATGATTCAGGATATCAAATCTGTGGTCTGGAAAGAAGCAACCGAACTGATTCACATAATCGCTGGAACCCGCGCTCAATGGATAGGCTTGGCGGTTTTCTTTGGAATTTTCGGCGTGTTCATACCGCTGCAAATGGGGGATTCCATAGAAAAATTTCCCGCCGTTATGTTCATTTTCTCTTTTATGCCCTTGTTTATCGTTATGCAAATCGTGGCCGATTCGTTCGCCGGAGAGCGCGAACGGCATACTCTCGAAACCATGCTGGCCACGCGTCTGCCGGATAAAGCAATTCTCTTTGGCAAAATAACTACCATTGTGCTTTATGGCTGGGGCATGTCAATGCTGATTTTTATCTTAATGTTGATCAGCGTAAATATTATTCATGGCGATGAAAAACTGATCCTGCCTCCTCTTACAATTGCGGCGGCTAATGTGATCGCCAGTATTCTGGTTGCTGTTTTCGCCACCAGTATCGGCATCTTCATTTCTCTGCGGGCGGCAACGGTGAAGCAGGCCCAGCAGGCCATCGGGCTGATCATGATGAGCATTTGGTTTTTGCCAATCTTCGTTGTTCCTTTGGTTTCAAAATACATCCCCGAACAAAGTATGAAGCCTATCGAAGAGATGTTGAAAAACCTGGGATTGAATATGTTTCTGGTGGTTTTATTGAGTGCAATATTATTGGTCGATCTGGTCTTTATCAAAATCTTGACCAGACGTTTCAAGCGTGAACGGTTGATACTCGATTGATACTTGTAACCGTTCTAATCGGTCAAAGCGGCGATTATTTTCCGGAACAGGACATCCGGCAAGTAAGGCTTAAGAACATAGCCATTCAGTTTCAGTTCAAGCCCGGATTTTACAATCTCACGGTTAGATTCCACCGTGACCATAATGATGGGCGTATCGGAATGGGCTTTGATTTTTCTGATCTGATCCACGGTCTCCATGCCATTCATGCCCGGCAGGTAAAAATCCATCAGGATTAGATTTACATCCTGGTCTTGCAATTCTTGCAACGCCTCTTCTCCGCTGGAGGCGATGATGGGATAGTATTTTTGCTTTTTCAATAATTCTTTGATGGTCTTCTGGGTAGTTGGATCATCTTCAACAACCAAGATGCTGATGGGGAAGCGTTGAAAGTATCTGGTCGCATCTTCGGATGTCCGGAAATGATGAACATATTTATTTTGGGATTGCTCGTCCATAAAACGAGAGCCTATGATATCCCCTTTTACTATAGCGATGCGTCGTTTTATGCTTGTTAATTGATTTATTAAGTCAGAAAATATGGCTGACGCTGTCTGTGGTAATCGGTCGACTCCAGATAGATCAATTATGATATTCAATCGCCTGGTGGATAATTCTTTGATGAGATCATGGAAACGGACGAACTTATCCAGATTAGGGCTTCCCCGTAGTATTGCTTTGACAGAGTAATCATCTTCTTCGTTTTTCTCGATAACTGTGCTTCCTGAACTGAAAACAGATTGTGTTTTATTTGATTGAGTGGTTATGCGGATAGTGTATTTATCATTCCCCTCAATACGAATGATCTTACCCGTTATACGTTGGGCGTGATTGCGTATTTCTTCGAGTGGAGGAAGACTGGAGTAATATTCCTCGTCAAGAGGACAGCAGAGCACGGTATCACTCAAATCCAAATACCCGTCAACCGTGAAACTAGCGAGGGTATTATCCATCTTGATTAGAGTTGCCGGTAATGGAGCGCCGCTCAAATCGGCGACTATTACATATGGTTCTTTAAGAATTTCTTCGTTCGTTTTCATATTTGGCGTATTGTCCTTGGAGCGTCTTCTAAACGAATAAAATGTTCATAAACGATATATTCCAATTCAATGGTTTGGAATATATTATAATTATATCACAGGAAAACCATTCAAAATATTTGATATAAAAAAAAGAATATTTTTTATATGCCTTTGGTTGTGACGTTAATATAATAGCAAAAAACTATCGTTTGAATTCATTTAATATATCCGTTACGGTTTCAATAACGTCCATTGCGTCCTGTTCTGATAAAGCGGGAGACAGGGGCAATGATACCGTCCTGTCTGAATGCCATAGCGCATGGGGGAAATCATAAGCGTTATAATCAAATGTCTCCCGGTAATATTTATGCAGGTGCAGCGAGCGGTAATGAACTCCGGCGCCGATATTTCTGTTATGCAGTTCTTCCAGGAATTTATCGCGGGTGATGCTCAATTCTTCCAGTTTCAATAGCAAAGTATAAAGATGCCGCGCATGTCGGGTATTGGCTTGCTGCGCTGGAGGGATCAGGCAGGGCAGGTCGCAGAAAGCCTTGTCATATCTGAGCCATATCGCTTCACGCCGCTTGAGATTTGTCTCAATCCTTTCCATTTGCGACAACGCCAGCGCCGCCTGGACATCAGACAGGTTATTCTTATAACCGGGCTGCACAACTTCATAGTGCTTATATCCCTTGTCCGAGAAGCGCTGCCATGCATCAGCTGTCATACCATGCAGCGCTAGAGTCTTGACCTTATCAGCCAGTTCCTGGTTGCGCGTGATCAGCATGCCTCCTTCGATAGAGGTGATATTTTTGGTGACGTAAAAACTGAAGCAGCCCCCGGCGCCGAATGATCCAGCATGGCGTCCGTGATAGGTGGTCTCTATGGCGTGGGCGCAGTCTTCAATAATTTGCAGTTTATGTTTTTGAGCGATATCCACGATAGCATCCATAGGGCATGGTCGTCCGCACAGGTGGATGGGCAATATAGCCTTGGTGCGCGGCGTGATGCGTCTGGTGATATCCTCAGGATCAATCAGGCCTGTCAATGGATCAATGTCAGCGAAGACGGGCCGGGCGCCGGTGTGAACGATAGCGTTAGCTGTAGCGCAGAAAGTCATCGGGCTGGTGATAACTTCGTCGCCTGCTTTTACTCCCAGGGCCATCATGCTCAGGTGCAGCGCTGCAGTACACGAACTGAGCGCAGCTCCGAAAGGGACCTTTTTGTATTCGCAGAATGTACGTTCCAAAGCTGCGGTCTGTGGACCTGTGCCGA
This sequence comes from bacterium, assembly GCA_963662285.2. Classification (GTDB taxonomy): domain Bacteria; phylum Hinthialibacterota; class Hinthialibacteria; order Hinthialibacterales; family Hinthialibacteraceae. The sequence continues at coordinate 726,264 of CAXXMV010000001.1, read as the reverse complement.
TCCAACCGCTTTCGAGGGCGGCTGTAACTTTTTTGATATCCGCGCTGGTAATCTCAGGCGCGCCAAAAACCAGGTATTTCTCTCTCATATTATTTTACTCGATGAGCGGTTCGATATTTTGCTTGTATTATTCTTAATCTTCAGGCGGCAATTATTTTTTCCATCTGTCAGTCGGCTGCCAGGGAGTGTCATTATATGTCTCCATCTCAGCATGAAGCCGTTTACTAAGCTCGATATATTTCCTTACATCAACTGTCGCTTTATTCATATATTCACGCGGGTCACTGCTCAGGTCATATAACTCAAGCGGCTGGCCCGGCATGGGGCGCATGATTTTCCAGTCGCCCCGGCGAATGGCCTCGACTGTCCCGCCTTTATAGGCGCCGCCTTCACGCCGGATGAAGAAAATATCACGTATCTCTTCAGGTTGATAACATCCCCTGAGGGTCGGCAAAAAACTGACTCCGTCGATTTCCTTTTTTAACTTAACGCCCGCCGCCTCAAGAATGGTGGGCATGATATCCATAGTTAGTCCGATTCGCTCAGAGCAGGAACCGGGGCATATCCTGCCCGGCCATCGCGCGGCGGTTGGCACTCGGATGCCGCCTTCATAGAGATTGCCCTTTTCACCGCGCAGTGGATAGTTGCTGGCGCCATAATGTATTTTTCCGCCATTATCGCTTGAAAAGATAACCAGAGTATTGTCGTCTAGCCCGATCTCTTTGAGGCATCGCATAACTTGGCCGATGCCATCGTCCAGATGCTCGGTTAAAGCGCCGAACTTGGCTCGTTGTGGATCAAGATTCGGCTCACGTTCTTGGATTCGCTTAAGCCAGTCTTCACGCGGTTGAATCGGGCTGTGTGGAGCGTTGTAAGCCAGGTACATAAAGAAGGGTTTTTCTGCGTTGCTTTGCTGGCGTAGGAAATCGCAACTCCACTTGGTGAACAGATCAGTCGCATGACCTTTGGGATCAATCTCTTTATCATTAAGGCGCATGTAGTTGATGCCATGGCGCCGGTGAGTGAAATAGTCGTCCATCATATCGCCCAGGAAGCCATGGAAATGATCGAAGCCTCTATTATTGGGCGTGTTCGGCTTTTCTAGGCCTAAATGCCATTTACCTATCAAGGCAGTTGTGTAGTCAGCTGATTGCAGCGTCTCCTGTATCAACTCGCTATTAGGATCAAGATATCCCCAGGAATCCTCTGCATGAGTCCTGATTACGCCGGGGACACCGACCTTGTGAGGATATTTACCGCTCAAGAGTGAAGCGCGGGTCGGCGAACATACCGGGCAGTTGGCGTAAAAATAATTAAATCGCATACCCTCAGCGATTAACTGATCAATGTAGGGCGTCTTTAAATCCGGGGCGCCGTATGCGCTTAAATCACCATATCCCAGATCATCTACCAGAATTACGAGAATATTGGGGCGTTGTTTTGATGAGGCGCCTTTTTTGATGGCGGGAGTATGAATGCAACCTGTAGTCATAATTCCAGCGGTGGCGCCTGCGGCTAGTGATAAAAATTCTCGTCGGTTTTTTTGCGTCACAGCGTATTCTCCCATTGTTTAGTCTTTAAGGCCGACTCATCATTTATTGAAAAGTAAAGTCTGAATACATATTCTATATGTTTACCGTTATTTGCAAGATGGATCATGAAGGATCATGGTTTATTCTATAAGTTAATATGTTTAGATGGTTGTGCTTTTATTGAATATTTTTCTTTATAGGTTTAGTATGAACCATCATATCAATTATCATTCAGGTTTTCTTATTATTTTAGAAAGAACTTAAATGCGTGTTCATGTATATGCAGCTAATAAGGTTAAAGAGAGCATTGTTAATCACTATGTAGAAGAGAATCCTTACATAGCGTCTCATGATGTTTTCGAGTCAACCGCTCAGGGTAATATAATCTCGGATTCTATTCAGAATACAATGCAGCAGGTAGTTGATGATGAAGGCGACCGTGATAATTTAGATGAACTAGCGAAGAAAGAGGATGAGCGTTACGCCGCATGTCAAACTTCGATTCAAAGTTCAACTCAATATATTCAGTGGCTCTCTATGTCACGGTTTACCGATTTTACCCAGCAAGACAATAAAGACAATGCGCAATATTTGAAAGAGCAGATGGATATCTGCTCCCGGCATGGGCTGGCGTTATATCAGGCCAAACAGCAATTCGCCGCACTACTAAAAGGTGATGCTACTCCGGAAAGGTCTGTTATTAATGAATTGTTAATGGTTTTTCTACAATCCGTGGTTGGACAACTAATAGCCCAGAAAGATATTTTTAAGTGTGAAGTGTATTTAGGCGATCAATTCTCTTCATCTGTGCAGCAGTTCTTTTGCAGCAAGTTTAAAGATAAAAAAATTAAACCTGAGTCTTCTGCGGTGCGGGCTATCGAATGGGCTTTCTCTATTATCAAAGATAACCAGATCAATGTTCCCGACGACATAGACCCTATGGATGTTGTCGCCTTCGAGAATGTTATGCATTCATTGGATAAACAACTAAATAAAAGACGGGTGGATTACGATAATTTGTATAAGTTGATTGCCATCCTCGAAAAAGTAATAGCAAAACTAGAAACCGTCATTAATCCTGTTACTAAACCACGAACCATGACTGTTTCGTCTCGAATGATTTACCCTGTCAAAAAGCGGTAGCAACTGCTTGACGTTATCCCCTACTGTTTAACGCCCTTATAATACTCAATCACCCCGCGTATCAAGGCGACGCCGGATTTTATATGCTCTTCCTTGGTATAAATCGCGCCGCCGCCTTCGCATAAAACAGCGGTTATACCAAATTGCAGGTGAGGGCCGCAGGTCCAATGGCTGGGCGTTCTTTGGGCTGTACTCTCAGCCAATGGTTTAACCAGGTTCTCTGAGTCTTTGCTCTCTATCAGGTCCCTTAAGTCGGTCCAGGGGCCGACAGCTGAGCCCATCTCCGGTCCGGGGATCACGATTGGTTCTACAATGCCTCCCCAGGTGTGCATACTCCATAAATCAACCACGGGCGAATCCGAGGCCATCAGCGATTCCAAATCTTTTTGACACAATGCGGCTTCATGGGCCTGATTATCAGAACCGGCGCCATCCACTTTATAAGAGCGGTTCATATCCACTCCCTGACCATTAACCCGGTACCACCCGTTTGATGGACCATCAGGACTCATCATCATTATGAAATGACATATACTACGTTTCCGCGCATCAACCGCTTCGTCGCTCAGCAGCCAATCCACCATACCGGCCATGCGCCATTGCGAGTTATGCTCGCCGGGATGTTGATTGGCGAAATAATGCACCCAGCGGGATGCTGCATCATGTGGACTCCGGGGATCGGTGATAGTAATCCGTTGAATCATCCGGCCTCCGAGTGATTCGCCAATAGGATGAACGCTGACGTATGGGCTTTGGCGCCAACCTTCGATCAATGAACATGAATCTTCATAAGACATCGGCGTTTGATGACCTACATAAACCACATCTTCATTAAAAACAGGGAAAAATAGCGTATCACCTTTTTGGGAATCTTTGCTATGCTCTTGCCACTGTATGGGAGTCCAGTTGATTCCGTCATAAGACCAGGAATTATAGTATTCATTGAAGATATACGCATCGCCGCCTTCAAAGACAACATCCAGACGCAACTGCTTGCCTTTGGCGTTGCGCAGAATTTTGAATTGCAGTTTATTGTTCCAATCAGTATGTTGGGGAGCATGTCCCAGTTTTACCAGAAAGTGGTTTTCAGCGATTTGTTCAATCCTGGTTCCTGCTGAGCCAAGAGGTTGATCAAAAGAAAAATCATTAACTGTAAGTTCGGCGGCGCCGCTGGATGTAGTCATTAATAATACTCCTGAAAGAAATGCAAAGAAAATTCCCCGGATAGTCAAACTCAAATTCGCTGATTCACGCCACTGCATAGTATTCCTCCAATAGCCATCACCAGTGTTTTGTTTGCCCTTGATTAAACACGCCTACGCGTAGGGTGGGCTAAAAGCGAAGCGTAGCCCACCAAGAATAACCTATGAATACAATCCAATAAATATAGTGCGGGAAAGCAGCCCGAAAAGCAAGTAGCGGAAATCTGATCAATCTTCAGAAATCTCTTCTTCTGCTTTTATATCAGGTAGTTTCTGTTTGTCGAAAAAGAACGGGCTATGGCTGAATTGCTTGCATAGAAGATGTTCGGGAATCTCTTTCACAAAACGCGAGGGCTTACGGTTCGATTTACGGCCGAATTTATTACGCACTTTTGTGAAACTCAAGGTTAAATGGCGCTGAGCGCGGGTCATGCCGACATAACACAAGCGCCGTTCTTCATCTACTTCGCTCAGTTCCGTCATTGATCGAGAGTGGGGCAGCAGGTCTTCCTCCATCCCGCACAGGAACACGAATGGAAACTCCAAACCCTTGGCGCTGTGCAGCGTGACCAGCAACACGGAGTTGTCATTCTTCCGCTTGTCGTTGTTTTGCGTAGGTTCATCTCCCAGAGATATGGCGTCGATGAAATCAATCAATCGTCCCTTGGGGCGATGCTCTACAAACGCCGCAGCTGCAGAAACCAACTCATCCACCATTTCAATCTTGATGCCCACCGTGGTTGCATCGTCGATAGTGCGCATCAGCTCATCCCTATAGCCGCAATGCTCAATAGTCTTCTTCACCAGATCGGGGATGCTGCATGATTCACGGTAGTCATGCAGGTCATCGATCATCTCCACAAAAGAATGGATGCCGCTACGGGCTTGTTTACTCAGGTTAACGTCATCCCTGGCTGAGCGCAAAGTTTGATGAATCGAAACGCCTTTAGCATGGGCTTCTTCAGATAGTTTCACAATTGTACTATTGCCGATGCCCCGCCGGGGATAGTTCACGATGCGCAACAGGCTGAGATCATCGCCGGGATTATTGATAGTCCTTAAATAAGCCACGATGTCCTTAACCTCTTTGCGCTCGAAATACTCATAGCCTCCCACCACCTCATAGGGAATCTCGTTGATGCGCAAAGCGCTCTCGATAGAGCGCGACTGTAGGTTGCTGCGATATAGCACCGCGAAATCGCTCCACAGGGCGTTGGCGTTCTCTTTTATGGTCCGGATGCGCCAGGCGATAGTCTTGGCTTCATCGTTTTCGTCTTGAGCCACGAATGCATCAATATTCCGCCCGCGTCCCCGTGCTGTCCACAGTTGCTTGCTTTGACGTTTATAGTTGTTTTTTATGACATTATGCGCGGCTTCCAGAATAACTTGAGTGGATCGGTAATTCTGCTCCAGTTTTATTACTTTGGCATTAGGGAAATCCTTCTCAAAGCGCAGAATATTCTCTACCTGGGCGCCCCGCCAGCCATAGATGCTCTGGTCGTCATCGCCTACCACGCACAGGTTCGGGTCTTTCCCGGCCAGCAACTGTATCAGTTTATACTGGCCGTGGTTAGTATCCTGATATTCATCAACCAACAGATATTTATATTGAATGCGGTATTCGGCGCGTACCTCAGAATGATTCTGCAATAACTGAATGGGCAGCAGAATCAGATCGTCGAAATCAACCGCCTGGCAGGCGTGTAGTTGCTGCTGGTATCCCTCATAAATATCCGAAAAAACCAGATCGTATTTGTCGCCGAAAGTCGGATAACCAGCATTACCGTCAACCGCATTATTTTTATGATTGCTGATTTGCGATAGCAATATACCGACATCGAATTTCTCACGCTTCTGGGGGTGTTCCCGGAGCAGAGTGCGGATAATGGAGAGTTGGTCGCCTTCACCGTAGATGGTGAAATTAGGCCGGTAGCCGATATTTCCGCAATGCTGGCGTAGGATGCGTAAACCCAGGGAATGGAAAGTGCCAAGCGTCAATTCCGTGGATTTCTTGCCAATCAATGATGTAATTCGCCCACGCATCTCGTTGGCGGCTTTATTGGTAAAGGTCACGCCCAGAATTTGCGATGGATGAATTTTGCAGCGCTGAACCAGATAAGCGATTCGATATGCGATTACGCGGGTCTTGCCGCTGCCCGCTCCGGCCAGGATAAGCAATGGACCTGATTCATGGGTGACAGCTTCGTATTGCTGGGGATTTAATTCTTTCTTGAATCCCAAAATATTCCCTCAATTCTGTATCTAGAACGATTCAAAAAATATCGCATTGAATTTATAAAAAGACGCTTGGAAACAACATTCCTCTCCCAAGATTGGGAGAGGTTAGGAGAGGGTTGATAAAAATAACCCTGAAATCTTAATCCACCATCGTGTAGGATGGTTCAGCCGTATCGACCCGCCAAAGAACAATCCTCCACAAACTATCACCCCAAAAAACGATATCGCAAGAATGTGGATAGTAGCACTATTTAATTATCTATCGAATATCTTCAAGTAGAGAAACATGTTTTATTCAATAAAAGCCACCACCAGATTCCTGGATCGCGGACCGTCGAATTCGGCGAAGAATATCTCTTCCCATCGACCCATCGCCAAACGTCCCGCCTCAACCAGAACTTGCTGGCTGTTGCCAGTCAGGATGGCTTTGATATGCGCCGCCGCATTGCCTTCACTGTGTTTGTATCCGGCTTGCCAGGGAATAGCTTTTTCCAGAGCGGCTTCCACATCGCGCATCACATCGGGATCGTAACCCTCGTTGATAAATATCCCGGCGGTGGTATGCGGCGTGTACAGAGTGCAAACGCCGTCGCCCGCGCCCATCCTGGTTAAGGCCTCCTGCACTTGCCGGGTGATAGTTACAAAATCAGTGCGTGAACCAGTGCGAATACTGATAGTTTCCTTCTTCATCGCTTATCTCCCGATACAGGTTATCTAGTAAAGCGTAACATTCAAACCAGTTCCCAAAGGAACCGAATCGCTCATCCGCTTGCCATCTATATTCTTATAAATATAAACAGCTTCCGGCGTGGCTAATAAAACATCCTGAACGCCATCGCCATCCATATCAGCGGGCAGCAGACTGTCTTCACCCTTGGGATTATTCTTAGGCGCTTGCAAAGTTGCGATGCGTTGGCCCTGGTAGTTATAAACCGCCCGGTTATGAGCTACGAATATTTCACAAAATCCGTCGCCCGTCCAATCGATCAAGCGATGGTGGCGGCAATAATCAGCGGTTATCTGCCCCAACTGCACGCCATTTTCATTAAGCACCCACATGGGGCTTTGTCCCAGAGGCGTGTGATCGATATCAACCAGTATTTGCATCCCAGTTTGTTTTGGATCAATCTTTCCCACCGTAATCGATTCAAAATGATGACCCGATTTTTCCCAGATTACCTGGCCATTGCCATCAATCATGGCAATGTTATTGGCGCCGCAGCAGGTTAACGCCAGACGCATGTCTTCTAACTTTTTCGCATGTTTAACCACGCGCACACAATCCAAATGGCCGCGTTTTTGATCGACTGTTTTTGATTGATAAACCCAGCGTACTCTGCCATCGGCGTTCAACATGGCGTAACCGGCCATGATCTCATCGCGTCCGTCGCCATCTAAATCAATGGGGCGTGGTTGGTGAGCCGTGCGGTATCCACCGGGATCTTTTACGGTCCACAATAATTCGCCATTGTAGTTATAAGCCCAAATCTGGTTATAGCGGTTTTTGACCAGCGCGTCAGTGGGGCGCCCTTTACCGGAAAGGTCGCAAAAGACCAGACAATCGCTGGCCTCTTTTTCGATGGGTAAACGGCGCTTTTCCAGCCCGGTTTTTCCATCCAGTTCAACAATATGGCTTTCAGAGCAAAGAATCACTTCGTTGGCGCCGTCTCCATCCCAATCATGAATCTGACAGGCTACATCGTGATGCCATATCTTGCGGCCTGCTTTATGGTCTCCCCAGCGCCATATAACCGATCCATCAAGTCTCTGCGCCACCACAGCGCTGGTGTAATGCACGTCGCCTTCATTGAAGTTTTCCGCGCTGACGATATCCGCAGCGCCGTCGCTGTCAACATCACCGGACACAATCCATAAGCCGCCATAATCTTTGTCTAGAGCAATAGTCTTCCAGGGTTGCACTAGGGGAACGTCGCCGCCTGGTTCTCCCACATCTTTTACATCGAAAAAGCCTTCAGTCTTCTCCGCCGCGTCGCTGTTCAATGTAATAAAGGGTAATAAGCAGAGAACGGCCAATATAGAAAGTATATTTAGAGTTTTCATAGTTATCTCATCCCCGCTTGTTTTACCATCGCCATGAAATTATCCAGGTCGCGTTTAATCGCTTTAAGTTCGTTCTTATTTTTCTCTGCGCCTTCTCCGGGGATTTCATATTCAAAGTGCATCGAGAACACGCCGCTGTAATTAATGCCCTTCAGCAGTTGCAGTACATGCGGCCAGTCAACCATACCATGACCCACTGGTGGATAAGAGCGTATCCAGCCTTTCTCTGCGTCGTTCTCCCAGGCGCAATCTTTAACCGCAACGCCGAAGATGCGGTCATTGATCAGTCTGAAGGTGGTCTCCCATGAACCGGCGCCGCCTTCGGCTACTGCATGAGCCGCGTCATAGTTATAACCGATAGACTGAGGATCAACCTCTTTATACATCTCATAGACATCCCACAGCGAGCCGCCGATGTAACCATTGCCTGAGTGGTTGTGATAACCGGCTATCATATTGTAATACTTATTCATAGCGGCCAGTTCTTTGAGCCGGGGCTTGTATTCATTCAACTGCTCTATGATGGGGCGGTCTCTTTTGTAGCGCCATGAACCGATGCGGTAGTAGGGAATCTTAAGTGCTGATGCAGTTTCCAATACGGGCTTAGTAAGTTTGTCGTCCGGGTCGGAAATATCGGATGTAATCATCTGCACATCCAGACCCACTTTACGGATCGCCTCCACCGCTTTGGGAAGGTCGCGTTCCACATTCTCCGGCAGTACATGCCCCTTTGGTCGAACTGTCAGGTCAGCGCCATCGTATCCCAATTCTGCCAGCATGTCGGCCAGTTCATCATAACTGCGCGAAAACTGAAGATGCTTGGAGAAACAAATAACCGACGGCTTGGTTTGTTTAACAGAGGCCAATGATGGCGCCGCAGCAACTGCCCCCATTACAACCCCGCTGGCCAAAAAACTGCGTCGTGATATCGTTTGTTTTTTTAACAATGAAATAGGCATATCATTCTCCTTGTCTAGGATAACCGTAGGGGTAATCCCTTGTGGTTACCCGATTACGAATCTCCTTTTGTGTTTCTAATTCCACAGGCCGGCCGACAAATCGGGCGCCCATGAAAGGCGCCCCTACAGCAGATATTATACCAAATTAATCATTCCACTTCCAACTTCTCAATCTCCTTCTCCCACTGCGCATATAGTTTGTCTTTCATTTTAAGAAGAGTTTTATAGCGCTTACTGGTCTTGGTCATCTCGGTTGGATTCTTGATTAACTGACCGGACGCCAAAAGTTTTTCCAACTCGTCGATCTCTTCTTCAGTCTCATGAATATTCTTTTCGATCTCTTTGCACTTTTTTTCTTTCTGACGCTTTTCGGCGTTGCTGCGGTTTCGTTCTTCGGCTTCGCGTCTTTTTTGTTCCTTGCGCGATTCCTGTGGCGCATCAACCTTTATATCTTCCTGTTTAGAATTTTTCCCAGCCTCTTCTCTTAATTGTTTGGCATAATCAAATTGCTGAAAAGTTCCGGGAAACCTTTCGACTGTCCCCTCTTTTAATTCCCATACATAAGAGGCCAGGCGGTCTGCGAAATAGCGGTCGTGCGACACAAAAATCAAAGTGCCGGTAAACTTACGTAAGGTCTCTTCCAGAGTTTCTACTGTGTTTAGGTCAAGGTGGTTGAGCGGTTCATCCATTATCAGAACATTAACCGGACGCGCCAGCAGTTTGGCTAAAGCCAACCGGCTCTTTTCGCCTCCGCTAAGCACCGACACCGATTTGAAGACATCGTCTCCTCTGAATAAAAAAGGCGCCAGAATATCGCGCAACCGCCCTTGCATTTCAATGGGCGCTACGGCGGCCAGTTCATCCAGAACCGTTTTATTCGATTGTTGCAGCTCCGCCTGATGCTGAGAAAAATAGGCGATATGAGTATTGTGACCCCATTTGACGCTGCCTTCGCTTGGCTCGAAGACCTGCGCCATCAACGACAGCAGCGTACTTTTGCCAGCGCCGTTTGATCCCCACACCGCGATATGCTCGCCTCGATAAATGGTGGCGGTAAACGAATGCAAGGCGCGGACTTCGCCATAGCAATGTCCCAGATTTTCCATTATCAATACTTCTTTGCCGCTGCGGGGAGTCTCCGGCATGGGGATGGAGATAGTAGGCCCTTCTGAAGCCAGTTCCACCCGGTCGATCTTTTCCAGACGTTTCATACGCGACTGCGCCTGGGTCGCCTTGGTGTTCTTGGCGCGAAAACGGTCAACGAAGGATTGCAGATGGGCAATCTCTTTATCCTGGTTGCGTTGTTGAGCCAGCAGTTGCTCGCGCAGGGCGGCTTTTTGTCGTTTGTAATCTGAGTAATTGCCCTTAAATATCGTAAAACGGCCTTGTTCTATCTCGGCAATCTCTTCCACCGTGCGGTCTAGAAAATAACGGTCATGGCTCACCATAGCCATGCCTGTTCCGCTCGACATCAAATACTGTTCAAACCAGGCCAGCGAGGGTGGATCAAGGTGGTTAGTCGGTTCATCCAACAGTAGAATATCCGGCTTCTGTAAAATAAGTTTGGCCAGAATCAGCCGCATGCGCCAGCCGCCGCTGAACTCGGCTGCGGGGCGCTCCCAATCTTCATGCTTGAATCCCAGACCCAACAGAACTTTGAGCGCATCCGACTCTCTTTGATATCCACCTCGGTTTTGAAATTCTTCCTGCATATCGCTGTATTGATGCAGCGCTTTTTCGTGTTCAGCAGAATCACTATCTGTGGAATGCACCTTCTCCAGCAGCAACTCCATCTTACGTTCCATCCGATTCAAAGGTTCATGAGCTTGCCAAAGAATTTCACGCACCAGCTGTTTGGGTAATTCCGGACTGTCTTGAGGCAGGTATCCAATGCTTAAATCTTTAGAAGATTCGACGACGCCTTCATCCAGCGAATATTCACCTGTCAGCGCCCGTAAAAGCGTGGTTTTGCCTGCTCCGTTGGGACCGACCAGACCTATGCGTTTGCCTGAATCTATACGCCACGATATATTGGAAAATATGGTGCGTGCGCCGAATTGTAATGTTCCCTCGATAATTTGAATCATGAATTTCGCTTCTCAATGGCAGGACAAATCACTCTGGCAGAGCGCTGCTTGACTCTCTAAATTATTTCGATTTTTTATCAATATTATTTTCTGGCAATTACGATTAATTCACCAGGATATTCTGACCCGAAAGGCGCTTTCTTGTAATCCGCATAAACCGTTTCCATAGAAAAGCCTGTGCGCGCTAATAGATGCTCCACTTCATAGCGGAACAAATAACGCATAAGAAATTGGTGGGAGCGCTGCTTAACTTTACCCTTTTTGCTTTTCCATTCATAAATAAATTCAATTTTAACTACTTGGTTTACCAGATCGCTCTTAACCAATCGGCTGCGGCGCAGCATTTTCCGGCCATCTGGTAGAATAAAGGTCGGTTCTTCTTCCTTGTTTTTGCGGAATCGCTTGTCATAGATATAAGGCAGCGACGGATTAAACAGATCAATGATAAGTTTTCCTCCATCAAGCAAGTGGTTATAAACGCATGATAAACAGGCAATCTGATCTTTGCTTTCTATCAAATGATGAAAAGTCCTGAAGGGAATAGTAATCAGAGCAAACTTTTGATCAATACTGAAATCACGCATGTCCGCTTCTATCAAATTAACCTTGTTCTGAATATTGGGTAATGTTTTCTCAAGCGTGCTACGGCATACCTCTAACATTTCAGCAGATGAATCAAGACCAGTAATATGAACATCCGACCGCGCGGTTGGAATCAAAATCCGCCCGGTGCCGCAGCCCAACTCAAGAACCTCTCCATTGGCTTCTTTCGCCATATCCACAAAAAAATCAACGTCTTTTCTATTTTGATATGGAACAACATAATCATAAGTCCCGGCAATAAATCGATTGTCATAACCAGCCAAGTGGTCCATGGAAGCCTCGATAATGAATAAAGTTAATTCCCCCCCCGGATTGATCCTATTAGAGCAACTACCAATATGATTCTAAAATTTTGTACAAATAAAAATGACTGTACCGATAAAAATGTCGGGCGCCCAAAGTCCCCTCTCACTCCGGGAGAGGGCTAGGGTGAGGGCGAAATAAGAAACACTACCCGATAGAACAAGGTGAACCTAACACTTATATTCTACTTATAAATCGATAAAACACCAGATAAGCTATTGTTTTTGTATGGATTAATGGATTGGATCCTGGATGGTTGCGGCATCATTCCGTAAAGAAAACACCGGGAAATAAAAAAGATGCTCAGGAATATAAAATCCTGAGCATACTATAAATCCTGGTTATCCAGATTCAGACAAAAAACAGAACCGAATCACTCTAATTAATCTTATTCAATACAATCTCACGGGGTTTGCTGCCTCGCGGCGGACCCACAATGCCATTATCTTCCATCAGGTCAAGCAGACGCGCTGCGCGTCCATAACCTATCTTAAGTCTGCGTTGCAGCAGTGAGGTTGAGGCTGCATCATTATCCAAGACGCATGATATGGCCTGATCATAAAGTTCATCGTCGGCGGAACCTCCATCACTGCTGGATGAACCTCCCGCGCCGCTGTCAAGCGGAATGAACTCTTCCTGTACATATTCCACTTTCTGCTGTTGTTTGACGAAATCAGTTACTTCTTCGCATTCTTCAGTGGAGATGTAAGAACATTGCAAGCGTATCGGCTTTCCGGCGCCTCCGGGAGTAAACAGCATATCGCCGCGACCCATTAGCGTATCCGCGCCTTTCATATCCAGAATAGTCCGCGAATCGGCTACTGAAGAAACTTGAAACGCAATGCGCGAAGGGAAATTATTCTTTATAACGCCAGTCAGAACATCCACCGAAGGCCGTTGCGTAGCCAGCACCAGATGTATCCCGACCGCGCGCGCCATAGCCGCCAGCCGTGATATGGATGCTTCTACATCTACTCTGGCAACCATCATCAAATCGGCCAGTTCGTCAATAATGATCACAATATAAGGTAGAAAGCCAGGCAGAATCAGAGAAGATGCAGTCTCCTCTTTTTCTCCGTTCTGTTGCGACATTCGTTTCTTGTTAAACTCTACCAGATTCCTGACTCCTGCTTTTTTCAAATAACGGTAGCGCTGTTCCATCTCTTCCACCGCCCAGCGCAACGCGGCGCCCGCTTTCATTGGATCAGTCACCACTGGCGATAAAAGATGAGGGATATCTTTGTATACCGCCAGTTCGACCTGCTTGGGATCGATCATTAGCAGTTTTACTTCATGAGGCGCCGCATTATAGAGTATGGAGGTAATTATGGTGTTGATGCAAACCGATTTTCCTGATCCGGTCGCTCCCGCTACCAGAATATGCGGCGCTGTTATCAGATCAAATACAAAAGGCTCGCCGCTTATTTTCTTGCCCAAGCCGATTTTTAATTTGGATTTTTTATTATGATACTTTTCGCAGGCGATCATTTCCCGCAGTAAAACATCCGAACGATGCTGGTTCGGAACCTCTACGCCCACCGTTCCCTTGCCAGGAATAGGCGCCACGATGCGCACATTTTCGGCTTTCAACGAACGGGTAATATCATTGGCTAAATTCTCGATGCGGCTGATCTTAATACCCGGCGCCGGTTCTAACTCATAACAGGTAATAGTCGGACCATAATTGACTTCGACCACTTTGACGGGAATATTGAAATCACTCAGGGTTTGCTCCAGCATCTTGGAGTTGTAAATAATCTCCTCACGCGCAACTTCCGGACGCGTTTGTACAGGTTTTTCCAATAAAGTGATGGGGGGAATCTGATAATCAATATGGCTTGGAGTTGAAACCAGGTTAACTCCCAAATCGATCTCTCGCGATGTCTCTGCTTCCTGAGTTACGATCTTTGGTTCACTAATATCATTCAGTTCACTGATCTCCGCATCGGGCAGTTCAACTTCTATTATATTACTGACATCAAGCGGAGGCAGGCCGCCATCATCATCTTCAAACGGTTCGAACTCCCAATCGTTTTTATGGGTAGTTATGGCGGGAGGATAGGCCCTGCTTTCATCAACTTCACGCAACGGTTTTAAACGGTATTGATCACATTTCAAACCTGGTACGATTGGTTCCCAGAATGGATCCTCCGTTTCATCGTCATCGCCTTCCCAAAGGTCCATATCTTCATCATTTTTTCGCGATGAGAATAGAAATTCCGATATCCGTTTGAAAAAATTAGTGAATAAAAATGGCGTACAGATAAGCGTGGATATTGCCAGCAGCGTAATATTAGTGATCAAAGCGCCGGCGTTGCCAAATTCCAACAAACGACGGCTCAGAAAAAATCCGATAGCGCCGCATACATTAAAAATACGCTCTCCCCCGACAGATGAATTTAACATCTCCGTCAACAGGCCCATCAAACTTGATCCGCTGATTAATAAACTTACACAGCCTATAATCCTGATTTTGCGGATAGGAGACTTGGCGCCTTGGCGAATTCTATCTATGCCCCACAAAATCAATAAAGCAGGGATGCAATAACCAGAGGCGCCGAACAGGGATATTATCCAATGCGACAGAAATGCTCCCGGCTTGCCGATCCAGTTATGAATCTGCTGCGCCTGCCCATCCGCAGACGAATAGGTTAATAAATCTGAAGTCGAATATGAAAAAAGGGCTAAAAAGCAAATAAGAGAAAAAGCGATCAGCGGAATCGACATTATTTCCCGCTTGCGCTCTTCCTCAAGATTCTGCCATGCCTCATGGACAGCGTCCTGGGTTTGATTGCTCATTTTATGTACAGTCTCCGATACCCTCCAAAACCAGAAGGCTTTTGGGCTGGAACTCTTCTTTTTTTTGGGTTTTCGCGTTGCCATTGGTTCCTCTTGAATGAGTATCGGCAAATCTCTATCCGAGATTAAGTATTACCTTTAAGAAATATACGCTAAAGCATCATGCAAGAGGGTATTATATAGATATAATTGATTAAAAACAATATCATTTTCACTCTTGCAAATGGCCTCGGAATTTCAAAACAGTTAGTAATATGAATATCGGCCAAATTCTATTGAACATTAGTTTATCATTCGATCATTATAATTATCGGGGGATATTCGCTTTTACCCCGAAACAAAAACACGAAAAAAGGCATATCCGATTCACCTCCAAAAAGCGAACCGAACAGAGCCTTTTCCGTATTTTAAGTAAAAATATATGTTAATTACGTTTTTTCACTTCACAGCAGCGCTAGCAATTGGATGAGTTGAACCATAAGAAAAACGTAAACGCCAATTAACGGAAGAAACGCAACGAATTTCATAGTCTTAACCTCCTGTGATTTTAATTGCTCCTCACATTGCTTGCTAGCGCTAGTAAAGTTGATCCTGAAATAAGTAAATCGCTCAAATTTGATTTTGTCAAAACTTTTTGCTAAAAAACATTATTATTTTATATAATCATTTGTCTCCACGTCTCATATATCATTAACTTTTTCAAAATGCCTTGGTTTAGCGTGACATGAAATTTTTGAATCGCAGAGTTATCGCGGTTAAACGAAGTGTATGTTTTTTTTTAATACTTGAGATACGTGAATTAGGCTAGAATGGAGTATGACAAAGAAAAAAAGATTTGCGTCCCCTCGCCGCATGGTGATGATTTGAAATACCATTATAGTTTGAAGAGGTGGGCTTAATGTCGAAGCGTTTGAAAATCAATCGTAAGGATCTCAATATCCACATCCTGGCAATCGGATTGAACGACTCGGAAAAAACATTCCTGGAGGATTGCGCCGCCGACCGTTCGTGGGTGGTGTTCTTTTCCCAATCGGATATGGATGGATGGGATCACGCCGAGAATGAGAAATACGATCTCGGCATCATTGGTCAAGCCGAAGATAACCTGGATATGAACTACCTCACCTGGCTGATGAAAGACGTCATGAAGCCATCGCAGTTAATTATCGTTACCTCCAATTGTTCTCCGCAGGATTTGAAGCATTTCCGTAAATATCGAATCCGCTATATTCTGCAAAGACCATTGGATCCGGATCAGTTCTCGAAAACTATCGAAAAGGCGTTGATTTATCAAAAGCCCTGGTATATCCGGCTGCTGCATTTTTTGAAGTGAGATTTTATGAATACTCTATTGAAAGATTCCTTTTGTGATTGCTTGAGGGCTAAATGCTTTGCTGCCTTATCATTGTCGTCTATTGATGTTAATATTTAGTAATTGAAATATATTTTGACTCATGTCTGAGTTGTCATCGGGCTGGATTGAAAAAATAAATAATTTCAATATTTGAGCTTGACATCTAGGGCTGCGCGAGGTATGTATCTAATATGATTATTTACGTATAAATTAGGGTTGTCGGAGTAAAGAAGCAGTATATCCAGATTTTAGGGTATTTATATGCTTCATGTATTCATCACCTTTTTTTGTCCCAAACACATCCTGGGTGTCATTGTGGTTAAAATTTCAGCAAAGAATTTAAAGGCTATATCTTTTTGAGGTTTTAATCTTCTAAGAAAATGGGGTTGAGTAACATGGGAGAAAAGCAGAGTGTTGACATGTTAGACAGAGATTACAAACCATCAGAAATAACCGAAAAAACTAGGGTAATATCTAACCGCGAAAGTATACGTTTCCGAGGAAGCGTACGCGTCTCAACAGGAAGATTCTTTACTGACAAAGAATACGAAGAGCATAGCAGGAAAATCTCCAAAGCTTTCGCTGCAAAATAACTAATTATTCTTTCCAATCATAACTTCTTTTATCAATTAAAAAGGATGAGGGTATTTATGTGTACTAATGAAATGTCTAAAGTACCATGGGTGAAGATAATTAATTTATACCATAATCTACGAAAAATGATCATCAGAGCAGAAGAGCTTGGGATTAAAACTGATGATTTCCTACAGCCTGTTCTAGAGCAAAGAGATGCCTTCGATCATTTTATGCGAGCCAAAGCAGTTGAAATAGGATTAGATGAAAAAGAAAAAAAAGAAAAATATATAGAACAACAATATGAAAAGGTGATAGGCCATTTGTATCGTGCCTTCTTTGATGCAGCTGATTGGTTGGGCGTAACAATCAAGGAATCAATTTTAGATATTATAAATCCTCATTCAAATGAGTGTATCAAATCAGTAATTCCTACCTACTACACAATTACAAAACCAAGAATAATAAAAATATCGACGGAAATATCTGATATCCGTACAAGAAAAGATATAGGAAAAAGTGGGAATTCTTTATTAGATGAAGTAAGTCAATATTATGATATCGTAAATGAACTTCTTGCTTTTTTAGATGATGTATTGAGTCATAACGACGCTTTGATCGAATTCAGTGATAAAGAGCAGAAAGAGATTACTGAAAAAGATCAAAAAAGAAACAGAGAAAAAATTATTAATTGGATTATTGCATTTTTAACAGGAAGTATTATAACCATAATAAGCCTCTACCTAAGAAGTTTATGGATATCGAACTAATAGTTCCCTGCCGATGCCTGTTGTTCTTCTGCGCATTATTCCTGATCACAGGTTTATTGATAACCCCTTATTCAACGAAAGTTCAAAGCCCTTACAATTAGACCTTGAACTTTCGATATGAACCTTTAACACTATATGAGAAGGGCAATCAATAATTATTGAGAATGATCTTGGTGAAGTAATTCTATCTACAGCATGGCCAACATCTGAACCATTAGAAACAAGTAGAAACCTATTATTGGCAAAGCGGCTAGAAATCTCATCGGTTCTTCCTCCTATGTCATCTTGAGTTTTCAATTGCTTGCCATGGCATTCACATACTTATACGAGCGGTTTTATTTTTTAATTCAAAAAAAATATAAAAAAAATCGGGGAATTTCTGAGAGTTTTCCTGATCAACGGTATTGGCGGTTATGATTGATGCGCAGGTTATCCTTGGCTTTCTGGTTGGCGGGATCAATTTGCAATACGCGTTTGAATAAATCCGTCGATCTCTCCAGGTCATTATTACGGCCGTACAACACGCCCAGGTTCAGCAAAAGAGAAGGGAACTCCGGCAGGTAGTCAATCGCATTCTCATAAGCCTGCAATGCTTCAACTGGATTATTGCGTCCTTCGTAATACGCTCCCAGATTATACCACCCCATTCCGATCTCTTTTTCCGTATTAAAATTCAAGGTTGGATTGAACACGAAACCTGCTGAGAGTATTATCCAAGACGTCAACAATAAAACTACTTTTTTATGCAGTGAAAAATATTCCCGTTTGTCATGAATCATTTTAACAAACTGTTCTCCAGCGCAAGCGCCGCTTATAGCCAAAAAGGGAAGCGCTGAACATAGAAAACGATCCGAAGCGTAAAACACCAGGCACAATAATACATATCCGCCCAGCAAACTGAGCAAGAATGTCTTGTTGCGGTTGCCGTTGATTAGCAATAAGGGCAATCCCACCAAACCAGCCCACACCGTTATCCCGGTAAACCATTTCATCACTCTCAGTATGGCTATCCATTGCTCCTCGAAATGCGATGAATAATTTACCGCCGGGGGCGCCTGGTATAATGACCAGAGTAATTTTTTCCCTTCCAGAATAATAAAACTCGCCGGGTTATGCATAATCCATCTCACGGTTTTCTTCACCCAGAAGTTTGACGCTTCAGCGGGCGTAAAATCTTCCCCTGCCAATTTCGAAGCCAATGCGATGCTGCCGGTTTTCTGTTGAGCGATGTCGTTCGATAAACCTGTCACCGGCGCCAGCCCTCCAGCAGCCTGGCTATTGGTTCCCATATAAAGCGTAACGCCCGAGTTGGCGCTGATGGGAACCAAACTTCCACCAACAAAATAATTGCGCAGCGTAACGGGCAGAATCCCGGCGATGAAAATAACCAGAAAGATCATCACTCTGGTTAAAGCGCCCCGCCATTCATTTCTTAAAACAAAAGATTTCGACCAAGGCCCGGCAATGTGAATCAACAGAAACGGCAGCGCGAATATCAGGTTAGCGCGGCACAATACGGCAAGACTGAATATCATCGCGCTGCTCATCAACCAAATAGTTTTCTGCTTCTTCAACCATAAAGCGTAACTCAAAGCAAAAAGCAGAAACAGCGCCATGCCCGGAGCGGCAGCCAGAACCTTGCTTTCAAAAAAGAGCGGATAATGGCAAAGCCCGAATAACAAGGCGGCAACGGTTGACCATCTGATCGGCAGCATAAAGCGCGCTAAAAGATAAACCTGAAGCGTAGTAATAACCCCCAGCAAACTTTGCAGCCGTATGATCGATTCGATCTGGTAAATCCCAAAACTTTGCAGCAGGGCGAGCATGTATGGATACAATGGCGCCTGATAAAAAGGTCCCTCACCGGGCAGCAGCCAACCATCCTGCAATATGGCGCGGCTCAGATCCCAATACATGCGGGCGTCGTTCAACGGATGGATGGCGTAAGGC
Source organism: bacterium (assembly GCA_963662285.2). Classification (GTDB taxonomy): domain Bacteria; phylum Hinthialibacterota; class Hinthialibacteria; order Hinthialibacterales; family Hinthialibacteraceae. The sequence continues at coordinate 706,690 of CAXXMV010000001.1, read as the reverse complement.
ATCAATTCAAGATATGCATTGATATAAAAGACGCGCAATAGCATCACTGGCAGCAATACCACGCCCAGCGCCGTGATCTCCGCCATACGGTTAAACTGTGCGTCTCTTGGTTTGGGTATCTCATGCATCATAGTTGACCGCCCTTGCCGCCGGATTAACGGGCGCCAAGTATGTGCGCCAAGAATGGGTGCCAAGGGCAAGGCCGCATTGCGGCCAGCCCTTGATTAAGCCACTCAATATCTAGATAACCTTTATCATACTATCAATGCCTGGTTTAACGTAATTTTTGTAATTTAACCAGAAAAACAGGTTCATTCAATTTCCGTAAACCCATACTGGGCGTGGAAATCCGTTTAACTAAGGTCGTCAGGCGTTCTTCTTTAATCAGGGTTAATAGCGCCCCATTGACAGGACGGCGGCTGGCGGCCACCCAAATACTGGCGCCGTCGGGAATATTCCGGCTGATATCTGTTAAGACAGATTCGGCCTCTTTATCTAAATCGATATTTTCCATGTACCACGACTCGTTGAGATGAGCCAGATGTTTGTTCATGTCACGTGGATAGGATTCAAATCTTAAGCCTTGCTCATCTAAAGCATACTCCAACGAAGGCCGGGTCAATCCGGTGAACAATACAACATCGCCTGGTTGCGTGTTGCGTTGCAGGTAAACAATGATATCGCGTTCCGATAGGGGATCATCCCGCGTCAGTAATTCATAATTGATATAACCCGCCTGAAGCAGGAATACTATAGCAAAGCCCATCTGCGCTCTGCGCCAGGGAATCTTTGATATACCGTATCCGGTGAATAAACACCAAAAAGGCAATAAACCATAATCGGTTCTACCTACCAGATAGATCGGCGTCCTAATTAATGAATATAAATATGGACCAACCAATCCACTGACTAAGATGATTAATATAAGCGCCGCTTTCCTGTCTCGTTTGCGGTATGCGGCGATGCACGCTAAAGCGAATATGGTAATCCACATTAAAGCGTTGATGGCTTGCAGCCCATTGGGGAAACTAGGCAGGTCAAGATATGATGGCGTCATCCCACCGGGGATATAGGCGCTGAAGGTATAAATCAAAGACCAGGGTGACCAGAAATTCGCCGCCCAGGCGATGGAGCGTTCGCTGTTGCGCATCTGCGCCAATAAAGTTGGAATCCAGGGAGCATAAAAAACCAGCGCTCCAATCCCGCAAATCAGTAGTCCGGTCAAATCCTTGACTTTTTTAGCATACAACCACACGCACAGCAAAACGCCGGGCATCAGGAACCACCCCAGGTTATGAGTGTAAACCACTCCCAATCCAATCACGCCGCATAGTATCACAGTCCAGCGCCCTGGTTTATCTAAATGCTCCATCAAAACCAGAACCAATGCCGCGCTGAGCGCCGCCAGCAAGGTGTAATTGCGTACTTCATGTATATAAGCAGTAGTCAATGGAGTGAAGGCGAACAGGCCGGCCGCCAGCAACGCCGCATGGCGATTCCAAAACCGCGCCGCGCAATAATAAATTACTATCACCGCAAAAACGCTGCATAAAAGCGATAGCGAACGCAAGGCCAGTTCCGATTCACCCGCCATCATGCGCCATATATGCAGCAGGTCGTAATACAGCGGCGGTCCGGCGTCGAAGCGCAATGCTTTATGTATTTCAGTGATCGAACGTCGCGCCATTAAGGCTGAATAGGCCTCATCCAGCCACAGGGTGCGTCTGGCCATGAAGCCTATATTCAGGGCAATCTGCCCCAGCGCGATTACCCACAAGTAAGGATCGCGCAGATATGCTAAGAATGGTTTTGCTCGTAAGGAATTATATGGGATATCTTCTGATTGCCGTATCACCTGACGCCTTCCAGTTCATCTTTCAGGTGAGGATCAAGATAATCGCGCAGCCCATCACCCAATAAATTGAGACCTAGAACGGCAACCATTATGGCAAAACCTGGAAATACTGCAACCCACCACCCCATATCTGTGTAAATATAAAAATACCCTTCATAGATCATGCGTCCCCAGCTGGGCGTAGGCGGCATAACTCCCAAACCGAGAAAACTGAGCGCCGCTTCAGCGATGATAGCTTCAGCGAATCCCAGCGTCACCACTACGAAGATAGGGGTGATGATATTAGGCAACAGATGCCGGATGATGATACGCGCTGGATTAAATCCAAAAGCCCGCGCCGCTTCCACATAAGCGTTTTCTTTAATCGACATCACCTGCCCGCGCACAATACGGGCGATCAACACCCAACTGACCAGCCCCACCGCTATAAACACCCGCACAATAGATGATTCAATAAGATGGGTCATGGCGATATTCATAGCCAGCACCAGCAGCAAGTAAGGAAACGACCAGAACACATTAACCAGCCACATAACCACCGCATCGGTCTTACCGCGGAAATAACCTGCCAGACAACCCAGCGGAACCCCGATGGCCAACGCGATACCCTGTGATATAAAACCGACGAACAACGAGATGCGTCCCCCGTAAAGCACGCGGGTGAATACGTCGCGTCCGAATTTATCCGTCCCCAGGTAGTGTTGACCAGATGGCGCCTGCAACGACTGACGCAACTGATCCGCATTATCAGTCTGCGCCATGCCTTCAACGCTGTCAGGCATACTCCCGTCATAACGATACGAACTGAGCAATGGAGCGAACACAGCCAGCAAGGTAAGCGCGCCGGTAAGGATAGCACCGACCAACGCCATTTTCTGCTTAAGTAAAATCGACATATAAACTATTTCCGTAAAACCTTAATCCCGCGCGGGTGCCAAGGGCAAGACCGCAATGCGGTCAGCCCTTGATCAAACCACCTTAATTTTCATCATAACTTAACCCGAGGATCCAAAAGCCGGTACCCGATATCAACCAAAAGATTAATAACCACAAAAATCAAAGCCGCAAATAAAACCGTCCCTTGTATCATGGGCAGGTCGCGGGTTTGGATCGCCTGAATAGCCAGCAGTCCCACTCCCGGCCATCCGAAGATAAACTCCACAAAAAAACTGCCCACCATCAATCCCGCCATTGAACCTGATATAGCCGTAAAAACCGGATTAAAGGCGTTGCGGAAAGCATGTTTGAGCAGCACTATTATTTCATTCTGTCCCTTGGCGCGGGCGGTTAAAATATAGTCCTTGCGCAGCACTTCCAACATACTGCTGCGGGTGAGCCGCGCAATAATAGCCATAGGGCGCGTGCCCAAAGCGACGCCGGGCAGTACGATGGCCAACCAGCCCCGGTTGGATATATACCCGGTCATAGGGAACCAGCGCAACTCATAGGCGAAAACCCATCCCAACAAAATCGCCAGAAAGAATATAGGCAGAGATATGCCCGCTAAGGCGACGAACATCGAACTGAAATCAACCCAGCTATTACGCTTAACCGCCGCCATTATGCCCGCCGGGATTCCAATAATCACAGCGAAAATCAGCGCGAACACCGCCAGTAAACCCGTGGCTGGAGCGCGGTTTATAATAGTGTCAAACACTACCCGGTTGTCGTTGGTAGATCGCCCCAAATCTCCGGTGACCGCTTTTTCCATGAATAATAGATACTGTACATGCAATGGTTTATCTAATCCCCATTGCTCGCGCAGCATCTCCATAGTGGCGACATTAGGCCGCATCCCCAGCATCATCCGCGCCGGATCGCCGGGAATGGCGTGAAACAAAAGAAATGTCAACAAAGTAACCCCGATTAAAACCGGGATAGTATGCAATGATCGTTTTAAGGTATATGTCCACATAAGTCCACTTTACGATTATTTGTATTTTATATATCTAATACGATTATAAATCACCTTCTAATCACCCGTAGGGGCAATCCCTTGTGGTTGCCCTGTTTGGTGTAATTACTTTTGATTTAACAAAGTCCCCTGTTAGTGTGAGGAATAATCTAAAACTACACTCGACAAAACGGATTAAATCAAATAATGATACAACTATAGATATTTTTTCGTAATTCCTAAGTATCTCAATAATAGAAACTGCTTCTTATCTAGATTCAGACAAATATAAATAATAACCGGATCAAATAAAAATGATTCGTTGTTCATGTTCCGTTAAGTATTATGACAGATGTTGAGGAATGTAATACTATATCAAGATAAATTCAGAAAAATCGGTCAGGGAAATTTCAAAGTAGATTATAATCTCAATAATTAAGGAGATGTATAGTTATGATTTTCTCTCTTAAGAATATTATTATCTTCTACCTATGCACGACAGCTATGGGTGGTTTGGGTGATGAGCCAGATATGGTTAAAAAATATATTTCTTTATTTTCAAAAGAAATGAAAATTTCTGATTATAAGAAGAATCTTGATAAAAATAGTGATAACATCAAGAGGTATTCAGGCAGTTTTTATATTGGTGAAAAAAAATATAATATGATTTATTCTGATGATCTCCAACAAATCAAGGTTGATTTAGCATACTATCCAGGTGATGATGAACAGTTTAAAAAAGAACCGGTATATCTTCGGGAAAAAATATTTGATCGAGCGAAGAAAGATGGGGAAGTCTTTTTCTCTCTACCAAATGTTAACTTGGGTGAACCGGAAATCAGGTGGGCTGAATATTGTCATCAAGGAGGTCCTCAATGGATTGTTACTTGGCAGAAATTGACGGAAGATGGAATTCCTTATCAGCATGATCTGGATTGTGTTGCTCTGTCATACAATTCAAAACAGGAATTAGTGTATATAACTCAGTCTTTTGTAACTCGAAAAATTCTGAATAAATCAATAAAGGTCGATAAGAAAGCAGGTTTGAAAAAAACCAGGGCCTTTGCGGAGGATTTACTGGAAAAAGGATACCCTAATTCAAATGTCGGGATTGAACTGAAGGATGTTTATCCTATGGTCATTAATCTTTCTTATGTAATGGATCCAATTAAGCGCAATCTTGTCTCTGATGCTGAAACAGAAGGTTTATTAGCATGGAAATATCTATATAAGTTAAAGGAGAAAATTAAAACAAAATCAGGCAAACATGAATATGCAATAACTGAAATATATGTTTACGTCGATGCTGAAACAGGTAAAATAGCCGCCTATGATCATCTCGGTTGGTAGAATACTAGAGAGGGCGAGACTGCTTCACGGTCTTGCCCTTAGCGCCCAGGCGTTGATAAGAATCACCCGCGTAAACCAATGAACCTCATACAAAAAAATACCCAATAATAATAAGAATCCTGCTCATCCTTAAATCCTGCATATCCAGATTCAGACTACAAGCAACCTTCCACAATCCAACTCCTGCGATGTAAAATAACCCATCTCTAACACAGGTATCCTAAAATGAAAAAACAAATCCTTGTTGTCGTAGTATTACTAGCTCTGATCAATCTCGTAGCCCTCGACTCCACCGCCGCAGAAACCTATACCAATCCGGTGATTGATGAAATCGGCCCCGCCGATCCCACCATCGTGCAATTCGAGGGCGTCTATTATATGTACCCCACTGGCGACAACGTCAGTTATCACGTCTACACCTCAACCGATCTGGTGCATTGGACCAAAGGTAAGCGTGTCTTTCAGCCGGGGCCGAAAGGCGTCTGGGCGCCGGATGTTTTCCACGATCCCAAAGACGGCAAGTTCTATCTCTATTACACCGTCAGCGAAAACATCGGCGTCGCGGTCGCTGACCGTCCCGATGGAACCTTTGTGGATCAAGCTCCCCTATACGAAAACGCCATCGACGCCCACATGTTCTGCGACGTTGACGGTCAATACTATCTCTACTACGTCCAATTCCCCGGATTCCGCATCCACGTCCAGAAAATGGAGACGCCCCTCAAGAAACATGGCAACCCCATCGAAATTATTCACCCCACCGAACCCTGGGAAAAAATCAGCGGTCACGTCACCGAAGGTCCCTGGATGTTGAAACACCAGGGAACCTACTACCTGCTCTATTCAGGCACCGGCGCCAATTCGCTCAATTACGCCATTGGTTATGCAACATCCAAAAGCCCCACCGGACCATTTATCAAACACCCCGGCAACCCCATCGTCCAGCGCAACGATGACGCCTTCGGGCCGGGACACGGCTGCGTCGTCAAAGACGGGGCGGGCAAATTATGGTCGGTCTACCACCAGCAGAAGGATGATACCAAGCCCTGGAACCGCTTCATCTGCATCGATCCACTATGGTTTGACGATAAAGGCGTCCTCCACGGCAAAGCCACTAGAGGAAAACCTCAACCAGCCCCCGTTCCATTAGAAAAGTAGCATTAAATGCAGACGATGTAGCAGTTGGATAAATGCGCCTAAAAATATATGAAAATCTGATGAACTGCAAAATTAAGGCTCATCAAAATATTTTTGCAATCTCCCATTTTATTTTTTTGTATTATTTGATATGATCAATTGAATTAGAGTCTCTTATTCATTAAACATAAGGAGAAAAAGGAGCATGAAAAGGATATTGGTATACAGTCTTATGTCTTTAGCGTTATGCGTCGCAAATGTACACGCGCAAGTGATTTTTTCAGCAGATTTCTCCAGCGCCGAAGGATACACAGATGGACTATTAGTGGATCAACCCGCTGGTGCATCCGAATTGTGGGTTGATGGAGTTGCCAATACTCCAGCAGTTAATTTTGAATTGGTCGATGAAGCCCTGGTTACAACAGTTGATCTTAGCGGCTCAAAATGGGTATACATCATGTTTCCCCTACAAAAGGAATCCATCACCGCAACATGGGATTGGCGCTATGTTGGACCGGCCGACGGCATGGTCGATACGGGAATAAACTTCAGCGATTCGGCGAATTTCAATCTTGATAGTAATCCAGACTTAACCTGGAACGAACAAGGCGCCATGATTCGCATGACCCACGACTTGGCCAATGGCGAGGGCGTCATTGACGTGCGTGATGGCGATTGGGATGGCGGCGGAAGTTATTCAATTACCAACGAAGTTAAATACCAGGACGGCGTCAAAATATTTATGCGGGCTGAAATCAATATTCAAGATTGGATCTACACTGTGTATGCTCAGCGTGAAGGCGAACAAGAGATTGAAATAGCCCGGGACTTCGGTTTTCGCCGCTTGCCCAGCGCCGAAAACGAAGGTCTCAACTGCTTAGCATTGTGGGAAGATGTTTCAGATGCTACCTTTGAAGGCAACCAATGCATCATTGATAACATAGTCGTTTTCGGACCAACATCGATTTCCAATTGGTCTCTGTACTGATTCTCTTTTAAGTTAATTCAAAGAAGAGGGAGAACCTATTCTTCCTCTTCTTTATAATTCTTGGTAATAAGCATCCTGCCGGGTGCCAAGGGCATGACTGCAATGCGGTCAACCCTTGATCAAACCACCAACGATAGGGTAAAAATCCTTAACTTAATGACATTGCCAATGAAGGATGTATCTACAATAACTTCGCAACCAAAAAATCCAATAAATCCAGCGTATCCAGATTCAAACTAAATCCCTACCCCACAAACCTCTGTAAAGCCTTCCCCAAACGTATACAGGCTTCGCGCAATGGTTCTTGATCAATCATGCCGTAAGATAAACGTATAGAAGATGATCTGCGCGATTCAGGGCGGTCCGGCGAATAGCATAAACAGCCCGGTACGTAGAGAACTTTCTCTTCCAGCGCCGCTTTGAAAATCTCTCCCTGGGGGCCGGTGTCCAGGTGATCGGGCAGAGTGATCCAGATATACAATCCCCCGTTAGGGTGCAGTATCCTGGCGTCCGCCGGGAAATGTTGCTTGAGCGTCTCCAACGCCGCATCGCGTTTCTGGTGGTAAATTTGCTTGATGATATCCAGATGACGGTCGAATAATCCCGATTGAATCACTGATTTCAGGGCGTGTTGCGCGAAATTACCGCTGCCGAAATCATGATTGCCTTTCAAGTCAGTCATTTTATCGATTAATGATTTTGGCCCTATGCCGAACCCCAGACGGAATCCGGGAGACAGTGATTTTGAGAACGACTCGGTATATAGAATCTGATCATTATCTTCGTCATCAGATTTTATAGGAACCGGGCTATCATCATCAAAAACCAGCCTTTTATATGCGGCGTCCTCCACTAAAAGAATGGGAAAACCGTCATCTTTATAACGTTGCAGTATAGAGAAAATGGCTTTGCGCCGTTCCTGCGTCAGCGTGACGCCCAGTGGATTAGTCGAGTAAGACATCAGGTAAAGCATTTTAATGCGGGATAATTGACCCGCAATTTTAAGCGTCTCCAGGCATTGCTCTAATTTTTCTGGAACCAGCCCGTATTTATCTGTATCAATGCCGACCGTACGCGCTCCGCGTGATTGAAAAACGCCCAATACCACAAAATAGGTTGGCGCCTCCATCAATACGATATCATCTTGATTCAACAATGCTTCCGCCGCCAGATACAAAATCTGTTGCGATCCTGAACCAATAATGCAATGCTCAGGGGAAATCTGTGCATCCGGGTGAAAAGCGTCTTCCTCTCTTAAGTGATCCACCAAAAGGGTGCGCAAATCCAGGTCGCCCTGAGTCGTGCCATATTGCAAAGCCGCCTGACCGCTGTGAGGATCGAGTAACATTTGCCGCATCACTTCAGCAATTTGCTTATGAGGCAGAGATTTTTGATCAACAAAACCTGCCGCCAAAGAGATAAGCCCCGGAGTTTCCAAGGCTTGCGCCATAAGCCAGCTTATCTGTGGGGGCGCAGTCCGTTGAGCGATTTCAGAGAACCTGTCGCTCCAATTAAATGAAGTTTTGGTCATTACTGATTGACGATCATGCTCTAAATCCATTATTATCCTCATAAAGATTATTATTTAATGATTTATTAGTATATTACGGAATAGTAAAAAAAATCTTTTAGTAACAAAAATCGATTTCATACGTTTATTTTACACTATCATGATTAGATTGTCTCCAAACATAATACTTATTTGTATAGGATTATCGGTCTTCATGTTCTTCATGAGCATAATCCTTCAGGTTAGCAATTTAATGCCTGAAATTCCCTCGATATATTACAAGATATATTTCACGCTGCTTGGTTTTATCTTCTTCTGGTGGCCCATCGATATGCTGCTGAATTGGGATAAAAGAACTCCCGCCTCGCTGGCCAAGGATAAATATATCGCTATGGCGGCGACCGTAATAATTTTGGTGACTATCCCATGTTATTGGTTCGATACTCCGCTATGGCCTACTATGGGCATTGCGGTATTTGTTGGCGTCATTATTCCAACAATGTCTGTCGGGCGCAAGCGATCAAAAGAACGGCGTGTAGAAATTAATCCCAAAGAAATATATAAGATTGCTATCTCATCTCCACGGGCGCATGAATTTCTGCAATATTTCCCCGGGGCGCGTTGTTATGTTTATGGACTCACTCAAGCTGATGGCGACCGCGCCCACATGGTGCTGCATCATCGTACCCCTTGCGCTGAAGTCGAAGCGGCGCAGATCGATTATGTTTTGGATATCAGCGTCGATAGGAACTTGAGCCTATATATCAGCGGTAAAGAACAGTTGCAATGCTATTTTTTCGTTAATGAAGAGGAAAAATCTAATGTCGGATTCCTCCCATCGGCAAATATAGGTCGCGCCTTGGATTATGGTTTCACCGATCACGATTATGAACGCGCCATCGAAGAAGCCGGAGCGAACGAACAGCGTTGGTCGCTTATAGGAGAGAAACCCATCTCTATCCAGCATTACCCCGGACAGGTAGTCGAAATAGCCCGCTGATATCCTACCCCAGACGCTTCTCAACATTCTCTTAGTATTGGTTTATAATTACATTTGTAATTATAAACTATATGGATAGATAAGAAATAACTATGCTTTATACAAAACATTGGTGATAGAATTCTCCCCCCAAGCCTGAGGGGAGTTAGAGGGGGTTGTGCTTAGACTAATCTACCCCCAGCAAAATTCACCCCCGAAAACAATTCCCCTCTCCCACCGGGAGTGAGGGCTAGGGTGAGGGCGACTTTTATACATCTTAAGATAAACGATATTACATAGGTTTTCATGTCATCCACTCCAAACAAGCAGGATTTTTTTAATATGCGTCATCTTTACATCATGGTTTTTTGTATGTTTTCCCTAATTCAATGCGTATGGTCCGAGACAGTTACTATCTATGCCACCAGCAAAACCAAGAGCCTTTTTGAACAATGCGGCTGCGCCTCTATCGAAGGAGGGCTTGAAGCGCGTGCTGGATTTATGGAAAGCGCCAGGGAAATGAATCCCCATTCTCTCTTGGTCGATTTAGGCGGTTTTATGCCCGATATTAAAAAAAACGCTAAGTCCAATTTTTCCCTTCCTAATGAAAATAAAGTTGATTCAGCCATCGGCGCAGTCAATCTGGCTGCCATGAATATGATGAATTACGACGCGGTTCTGCTTGGATCAGATGATCTAATGTTCGGCTCAAAGTTCTTTAAGTCGAACCTTCCGGCGCGGGAATTATTACTGGGCGCTAATATCAAAGATTCCCCTGACTGGATTCATCCATACATTGTTAAAGAAATAGGTAGTGTGAAGATTGGAATCATCGGCGCTTCTTCGCTTAAAACAAAAACCTTTCGTGTAAATCAGGAATTTGTTTTCACGCCAGCAACGTCCAGCATTACTCCAGCAGTTGAAAAATTACGTTCCATAGAAAAAGTGGATGCTGTGGTTCTGCTCGCTCACGAACCGCCTCCTATCGCCAAACAATGGCTGTCAAACTATAAGGGGCCGAAAATTGACCTGGTTATTGCACTCGATTTCGGCGTCAAACTGGAAAAAGTCGGTGATTGCTACCTGGCTAACGCTCCGTCAAAAGGCCGGGCGCTGGGTGCAATAACATTCGATGTTGTGAAAGGCGTAGGAATCGTTAATCCCGCTTATAACCGCGTATCTCTTAATCCCGGACAATACGCTAATCCCGCCATGCGCGAGTTTCTGAACAATTCTTATGCAGCGATGACTTCCGAACTTAAACTGGAGTTGACAACAGTTCCAGTGCTTATGAATTTGGATATGGAAAAGGATGCTTACAATGGCTATATGGGAGTCAAAACATGTAAGAATTGTCATATTGAACAATACGAACAATGGCGGAAAACCAAACACTCCTACACCTATAACCAATTATTGAATGTCAATCGCCATTGGGCGCCGCAATGCGCCCAATGCCATGTCACCGGATTCGGACATAAAAAGGGTTTCAAGTTTCAACCATTATCCAAAGATTTATTCCATGTGCAATGCGAGACCTGCCACGGACCGGGCAAGAAGCATGTAGATGAATACGGCTTGGGGATCATCCGCCGTACGCCAGACAAAAAACTATGCGCCCAATGTCACACCAAAAAAGACAGCCCCAAATTCGACGGCATGTACGACCTCTTCCTTAAACAGGTAGTACATTAAAGCAATCAAAAAAAACACCCTAAAACAATAATCCACCAAAGCGTAGGGTGGATCACGCCTCACCGACTCATCAAAAATCCACCCCCGGTATCAAACCTCTCCCCCAATACCGTAGGGGCAATCCTTCATGGTTGCCCGATGTTGAATACCCGTTGTTGAAATCAACCACATCAAGGCATTTGATCAGATTCGACCATTAAACCCTTATTAGTCCATTCCTGCCATCCGCCGGGATATAGGTATAGTTTCTCGAATTCCAATAACTTGAGATTTTCCAGCACATCTAAACTCTCATCGCATGGGCTGCCCTGGCAGTAAATAATCAGGGGATAATCACGGGGCAGCGATTCTCCAATTTCAGCGAAATACTCTCCGAACTGATGAGCGGGAAGGTTTATGGCGCCCGGTAAGCGGCCTTCCTCAAAATATTTAGTTTCCCTGGCATCTACAATTATGGCGCTTCCCTCTTCAATATGCTTCATTACATCATCCGCATTTAGTGGGACGTATTCTGTCTCACGCGTATCCAGTGGACGGATGAAACTTAAGGGATTACTCGAAAAAGCATTAACCACTAATCCCAGGATGACTGAGATTATTAATATATACGATGCCTGCTTAAATATTTTTATCATAGTAATTTCAGAATGTATGAGGTTTTAATTACGCACCTGCGCTGATGGGTGGCAAGGGCAAGACTGCATTGCGGTCAGCCCTTGATCCAACCACTTGGTATAAGGTTAGTGCGATTCAAAACAATTTGGATGACCTTTTACTTATTATAATGCCGGGTATTTAACGTAATTTTCAGTATGTTTTAATTACGCACCTGCGCTGAATAGGGTAATGTGATGACCTTCTCTTCTTCAATATTAGTGTGGAAAGATAGAAGCCCCCGGCTGTAACCGGACTTGTTGGGAGCGGTGTAGGTTAGTTCGATGCTCAACAACCCGTCGCCTCGTACTCCAACAACTTTCCCCTCAATATTGTCGGAATCAGATTGAATATCCAAAATTTGAAATGTTTTTATACTATTATTATCAATCATACTGGCGGTAATGACCATTTTTTTGGTGGCGCCTTTTCGCATTGATCCGAAAAAAACAGTCTGACGGTCGAACTTGATATATCCCACAACGCGTCCCAAAACTTGAGCGTTTATCTTTGGCTGGTTTGGATTATCTGTTTGAATCAAGACTTGATCGGTAACATTTCTCTTTTCGGTTCCCGCTTTCAACGTTACTGTAATGGGGCATCCCTCGCTGGTGAATTCACCCACCGATACTGACAAACCTGGATCCTTCACCGATGTAGCCAATATCTTAAAAGGCGTTTTAGTTATGTTCTCCAACATCAAGGTCATGGTTTTTTCTTCATTGAAAGGTAAGTCGGAAAACTTAAAAGACTGATCTGGAGAAAATGACCATATATTTCGGATCAAAGCTTCAAGACCAAGCATTACTTTAGGATTCTTGGGATCATTGGTATAAAGATAAGCCGATTCACTCTTCTTCGCGGGTGAATGCGCAACCATGGTTACCGAAACAATGCTGGTCGCACTTGGCATAATTGTCGTCGCCGCCAGGATGGCCGCAGCGCAACCGCAAGTAGTGGTTACTTTAGAGATTATTAAAGGCTTGTCACCCTTATTGGCGAACTCAAAATTATGGAGCAGCATTTGATCCGGGTAGGCCGTCCCGAAATCGTGCTGGGTGTTTTTTATATCAAATATCGGTTGCGCCAATGCGCTTTGAGTTAATCCACCGAATAGAATTAATAACGCAATACTGCAATAAAACTTTTTCATCACTTAACTCCTGCTTTATTGTTTATCATCGCCACTGTGGTTTTAATTACGCACTAGCGCTGAAAATGGCAGCGTAACGACCCGCTCTTCTTCAATATTAGTATGTAACGATAGGTTTCCCGTAGTGTAACCGGCTTTATCCGGCGCCGTGAAAGTCAGTTCGATGTTCAAGAAGCCATCGCCGCGGGTTCCGATTGCTTTCCCTGTAATTGACGTGGAATCGGATTGCACTTCAATAATTTCCAATTTCTTTTTGCTTTCTATATCCGTCATACTGGCGGTAATCACGATCTTCTTGGTTTCGCCTTTTCGCATTGAACCGAAAAAGACCCGGTTGCGGTTTATCTTGATATAACCAATAATACGCCCCATAACCTGTATGCTTACTTTGGGCTGCTTTGGGTGATCTGTCTGGATCAAGACCTGATCGTTGATATATTTCTTTTCGGTTCCCGCTTTGATGGTTACAGTAATGGGATACCCCTTGCCTGTGAATTCGCCCACTGATACGGATAATTCAGGCTCTATGACCGAGGTAGCCAATATCTTGAATGGCTTCTCATCTTCATTCTCTAACATCAAAGTTATACTTTTTTCTTCATTGAAAGGAAGATCGGGAAACACGAAATATTGACTGGGTGATAATGACCATAAATTGCGAACCATGGCTTCAATGGCCAGCGTCACTTTGGGACGCATGGGATCATTGGTATGAAGCGTAGCCGATTCACTCTTTTTAATGGGTGAACGGGTTATCATGGTAACTGAAACAATACTGGTTGCGCTTGGCATTATTGTTGTCGCCGCCAGAACAGCCGCCGTGCATCCGCAAGTGGTTGTCACTTGCGTGATAATCAAAGGCTTATCGCCCAGGTTAGAGAATTCGAAATCATGATGCAGCAATTGGTTAGGATAGGTAACTCCGAAATTATGCTGAAAGGTTTTGATATCCATTTTTGGTTGCGCCACTACGCTTTGAGTTAAACCGGACAATAAAAATAGTAACACAAGGCTGCCATATAATTTCTTCATCATTACACTCCCTAGTTAATATGATCTCTAATTTACGCTGGTTGATATATACAAATACCTTAGCGTAGGGTGGGTCAGCCTTACCGACCCACCAAAAATTCACCCCCAACAAAATACCACCCTTGCCATCGATAAAGCCAAAAATCCACCCCCAAATATTTTTATATACCCAACATTGAATCATAGCACAATCACCCAATAGCAACAAATGCGCAGGATGATGGATATAAATCAAATAAACAAATGTTCATGATTTGGCACGCATCTTGCACTATAACATTTCAACGCTTTAAGCGGTTAACAATAATCATAAGATCAGGAGAAGACAAATGAATTCTACAACATCTAACACAAACGAATTAGATCAGTTAGTCTTTGATGCTCTCGATGCCTGTATCATGAAAATCGCTGATACTCTGAAGAAAAAATTCAATCCCGAAGAGAAAGAATCAAAATCATTATTCCGTTTGTTCTGCTCTTCTCTCAAAACCCGGATTATGATCATGAAGAAAAATCCCGGCGCCATTGTAAAAACCAACCAGAGTCTGAACAAATCCTCTGACGTACAAAACATGCTTAACACTGGCGCAACCATTTTCAAAGATATTGAATCAAATAACACAAATTCTACATGCAGCACAGACAAGAATAAAAAGAAATCGCGTCTCAACCAATTCTTGCGCAACAGAAAACTGGCATAACGGGTCAATCATGACCTGAATTAACCAAAATACGTCTTCTGCATCCCCATCAACCTGGCCAAAGGTTGCATGGCAGGCTGCTTTTTTGCTTGAATTAATGCCATGAATAGTGGATGATCTATCGAAGGCATTGTATTCAATCCAATACTAACAGGAATTAAGTCATTATGTATGATAAGCGCAGTTATAGAGGATTCACATTGATCGAGTTGCTCATTGTCGTGGCAATCATTGGCATCCTGGCGGCTATCGCGGTTCCCAACTTCATCAACGCCCAGATCCGCGCCAAAATCGCCCGCAGCTACGCCGATATGAAGAACCTGGGAACCTCCATCGAAATGCTGCGCGCCGATAAAAGCGTTATGCTGATCGATCTGTGGGACGACGACTACGAATGGGGAACCAAGCGAATCAACGAAACATTCAACGGCGCCGGTTTCCAGAGTAATCAACTCCAACGCACCAGCCTGGATGTCTTCGCTCCATTGACCACGCCGGTCTCCTACATGTCATCCATCCCCACCGATCCCTTCATCGAAAAACAGGGCGTCGAAAAGCACGGCGGTAATAGCGTTAACTTCCGCTGGTACATCTATGGCGACCTGGAAATTCTCGACGCGGATATCGGCGGATTCTATGTCCCGATATACAATCCCAAGAACAACAAAACCAACATGTTCGGCGTCCGTCCTCTGCGAACCAACGAATGGGTGCTGCTGGGATACGGCCCGGATCGCAAGATGGATGATGGAACCTGGGGCATCCCCTACGATTCCACCAATGGACTCTTATCCAACGGCGAAATCATAGTCCGCACCGGCGGAGGAACCCAATAATCAAGAATCTTTTGCTACACTATCACCAACGAAATTATTTCTCCTCTCCCATCGGGAGAGGGAAAGGGTGAGGGGAATATATAAAATCACCTAAGCGTAGGGTGGGTCGGCCTTATCGACCCACCAAAAACCACTTATTCCCTTCCAAGGAAAATAAATATGAATATCAATAATTACCGAATAAAAATAATTCCAACATTTATTATGATTCTAATAATTTCACTCTGGATTATCCAGCAAGCCGTTGCCTGTACAACGCTCATGGTTGGCAAAAAAGCCACCATTGATGGCTCTGTCCTGATGAGCAGTTCGTGCGACGGCGACGTCATGGGCGTCATATCCATCATGCCTGCCATGCAGTATCCCGCAGGCCATAAACTGCCTATGTATTGGAATGTACCCCGTCCCACAAATCACAGTGAATATATGGCCAATATCAGAAAAGGCTATGACTTTGTAGGCTACTTGCCAATCGAGCAGACTTATCGAAGCATAATCCTGGGCGGCAATATAGAAAGCATGACCACTGGTGGATTAAACGAGTTAGGTCTGAACATCGCCATCGAATTTATATCCATGAAACCAGTATTGGCCAGCCCAAAGGGAGTTGTCGGCCCCAATAGCAATCATTGGACAACCTCGCTTATCGCCAATGGCTTGATGAGAACCAAAACCGCCCGCGAAGCTATTCAACTCATCGGTTCCATGGTCGAACAATATGGCTTCCTCTATTACCGGGCGCCCAAAGCAGGCGTCGCGCTGCCTATTTCTGACGGGAATGAAACATGGCTTATGGAAATTTTCGGCCCTGGTCAGAACTGGAACGCGGCAAGCGGAAAACCGGGCGGCGTCTGGTGCGCTCAAAGAATCCCCGATGGAGAAGTTGGATGCAGCGCCAACCGCAGCCGGATCAGTCAAGTGAACTTGAAAGACAAAGACCACTTCATGGCTTCACCAAACCTATACTCTCTAGCCGAAGAATACGATTTATGGAAAAAGGGAGAACCATTCGTCTGGTATGAAGTCTATGGAAACCCCGGCAGTAATTATAATTCCCTGCGCGAATGGAGAGCCTTAAGTCTGGCCGCTCCATCATTAGACCTCCCTGCAACTGGCGACCCTCTGATAGACCGCTATCCCTTTTCGGTCAAACCGGATAAATCCATATCGGTTCAAACGCTGATGGATATCATGAGAGATGATTATCAGGGAACAGAGTTCGATATCACCGAAAATCCAGCGTTCAATCCTGATGGAAAAAAGAGTCCCCTCGCCCGTCCCTGGGGGCCGCCTGAACTGTTTGACCTGTTAGGCGTCAAACCTGAAAGGTCTATATGCACTCCCACCAGTGGATATGTATTCGTCGCGCAGTTAAGAGATTGGCTGCCCGATTCTATCGGCAATTGTCTATGGTTCGCCTATGGCCCGGCGCACACCAGCTGCTTCACGCCCATCTACGCCGGAGTAACCGATCTCCCTGATTCCTGGGATCAACCCGCAGATTTCACCAAAATAAACCGCGATCAAACCCAGTGGAATTTTCGCCTGACCAGCAGTATCGCTAATAACCTGAATTATCAGGACATCATCAAAGATATCCAGCAAGTATTCGAACCCGCAGAAGAGAATTATTTCAATCTACAAAATGAATTTGAAAAAAAAGCGCAAACTATCTTCAAGAAAAAGGGCGTAGCAGAAGCCGGAAAATTCGTAACCGGGTATGCACAAAACAATCTAAATCAAATCGGATACGCCTACAAAGAACTGGTAGACTATCTGATGTTTCAATATCTACTGGATAATTCAGACATAGCGCCAATGAGGCGACCAACCATAGCAGCGCCGCAAATCCCATAAACGCCAATATCTATATAAACGAGTAGATATTGATATATTATCACCAACGGATTTACTTCTCCTCTCCCATCGGGAGAGGGAAAGGGTGAGGGAAATTAACCAAAAGCCATATCATATAGAAAAACATCTGGTAGGATGGGACAAAGCGACAGCGTGTCCCATCGCTTTTAGATAAATACATACAGACGTAAACCTAAGCGCAAATGATGGGACAAAGCGCCAGCGTGTCCCATCGGGCTTCCATATAATCATGAAACAATAAGGAGTTGAATAGAATGATTTTCCGTCTACTTATATCATGCATGTTGTTTTCGTTGGTTTTTGTTAACGGGCCGTTCGCCGAATTTCGTGCGGCCATTTCGGTTCAGATGATTACTCCTGATCCATTGCTGCCTGTTTCTGGAGGCATTGGCGCATCAATTCCAACCCATACGCAAAAGGGCGATTTAACCGTTCGGGCATTGGTAATCGAACAAGGCGATGTGCGCGTAGCGATTGTCAGCGCGGATTTGCTGGGCTTCCCATCCATATTAGGCGACAAGGTCAGGGACTTGGTAAAAGGCATTCCACCCGAAAATATCCTGATTGGAGTTACTCATACTCATAGCGCGCCGGATTGTTATGCCTTTCCCTCAGAGACGGGTAAAGTTGAAGCCGATCTTGATTACATCAATATGGTTTGCCAAAAAATGGCGCTAGCTATTAATGACGCCATCCAGAATCTTCAACCGGCGTCAATCAAAACAGCCACCGGAAAAGCGCAAGGCAAAATCGCTTACAACTATTACGCCGATGAACTTTATGATCCCCGGTGCCTGGTTCTTCAGTGCATTGATGGCCAGGGGAATCCTATCGCCACGCTGGTTAACTACGCCACTCATCCCGAAGTTCTCGGACCTCATAGAGGAATCCTAAGCCCCGATCTCTGCGGGCCGCTTTATGACCGCATTGCAGCCCAAGGCGGCGGAACGGCCATTTTCATGAATAGCGCCCAAGGCGGCATGGTCACCGCCGACTGCCGCAGCGCTGATGGAGAGGATATTCAAACATGGGATGAATGCATCCGCATCGGAAACCTTTTAGCGGATGAAGCATTGCGCATTGTCTCTGGCGCCAGCGTACAAAAATCACCTGCGCTGTTATGCAAAGCGACAACGGTCACCTTCCAGATTGAATCGCCCATAATGCAATTTATCTTAAAAAATTCTCCACTTAATTATCAGACCAACCAGGATGGCAGCGTTTCCACTCAGGTAAACGTGGTCAATCTGGGCGACGCGCAGATGCTCACCATTCCGGGCGAAGCGCTGCCCAATATCGGTTATTACTTACGGCGCAATATGCATGGGAAGCACAATTTCCTGCTGGGGCTGACCAATGACGCTTTCGGTTATTTGTTGACCAAAGTGGATTATGACAGTTTCAAAAAATACGAATACATCACCCAAACCAGTCTGGGAGAAATGGCTGGAGAGATTTTTATAGAACAATCTCTAAAGTTTATCAACCAATGCCCCAAACCAGAGGCGCTGAAAACTAATTGATCAGTCTTAAACAGAAATGAGATATCAGTTCCAATTGACAGCGAACTACTTTTGCATGGAGGATAAAATGTTTAATGTGCGCGTCGGATGCAGAGTGATAATCCCGTTAATTATTGGCCTGTACCTATCATTTGGTCTGGGCGCAAAGCAAGCAATCCCGGATGCGGCGCCATCGATTCACCATGTTCCCAAACCCGCCAGCGCCCAATCTGACCTGCGGGCGCGGACGCAGCCAACCGTTCCAGCGAACTACCGGGAATTGCCATTTACTGCGAACGCGCCCCAACCGGAACTGACCGCAATTGAAAAACAGCGCGGTTACCTGCTTTTTCAACGTCCCATCACCGAGCCGGTGCATCCCAACACACAGCCCCTTTATCACGAACGGCTTCAATATCTCACTGCCTTCAGTGCGGCGGGCGAATTTGAGCCGGTTACCTTCAGCATTTATCCGGTACGTAACCTGGAGAATTTCCGGATTCAGGTCTCCGCCCTGAATGGTCCTGGCAGCGTGATTGATGCTTCTCAGATTACGGCGCGTTTAGTGACTTACTGGAACGTAGGTTATCCGCGCTACACTTCGCGGGACGCATACCGACGAACCCCGGAACTGCTGGAACACGTCACGGTTCACTCATCGCCAGCTGGTGAATGTCAGCGCTGGTGGATTCGAATACATATACCGGAAGATGCGAAACCCGGTCTTTACCAGGGTAAAGTAACGGTGTGGGATGATGGTTTCGATAAAGCCATTGAGATACCGCTCGCGCTTCGGGTGCTTGGCTTCAAGTTGAAATCCGATCCGAACAAACATTACTCGTCTTATTACTATGTGCGAAACTCCGTGCAATACAAAGGAAAAGACGAAGATTTTATCAACAAGGCCACAGGCAACGAATACCGTACTATGGTCGAGTACGGTCTTGACATGCTTCCGACATTCTCTCTTCGAACCGATGAACGAAACCAGAAGATCATTGTCAGCAATGCAGAGGAACTTGAGCGCATGCTGGCCGCTGGTATGAAGGGGCCTCTTCCGGTCACTGGAGGCGGCGTCATGTCACGCATTTATCAAGAAACTACTCCTGACGGAAAACGGGAAAACCACTGGATAATCAGCAAGATGCCCCCGCCGCAGTTCTATGAAAAGGTCACAGCGCTTTTCAAATCCTTCCAGAAGGAATGCAGCGCCAAAGGCTGGCCGGAAGTGATCTGTTGCCCCATCGACGAAGTAGCCGCCTCCCATAAGGAGTTCGGTTGGCGGGTGTACCAGGCGGTGCATGACGCTGGCGTCCGAACCTACGCCACCAAAAATCCCATCGCCGCCGATGCTGAACCTTACCGGCCCTATATTGATATCTGGTGTTCCCAACCATACTCAATGCCCTATGAAAAGATCATCGCCCAAAAACGCTATGAGTATTGGTGCTACCCCAATCACAATGCTGGTGAGATCAAAGACCGCCGCGTCATGTGCAAAGGCGGTCGAATGACATACGGCTTTGGCTTCTGGAGGAGCGGCTACACCACCCTTATTCCCTGGAACTGGAATTGGACGCCCTCTCCTGATCAGTTTGATTACTTACGCGGCAGCCGTTCGGGCTGCGGCCAGCGCATCGGCGATGATGGCGAAGTAATTCCCGCAGTTTATTGGGAATGCTTCCGCGAAGGACGCGATGACGCCCGCTATATCTACACTCTTCAGCAGGCGGTGTGTGAGCGTGTAGACTCGCGTGATCCAGAATGTCGCAGTCTGGTGGAATCCGGCAAAGCGTTGTTGCAGGAGACATGGGACGCGATTGAAGTTCAACAGAAATATCTGGCGGATGGCATGTGGCCCTCAGAAGAATTCAATGCCCGGCGCTGGCGTTTGGCTCTGATGATTGAATCCCTATTGCAATATCCAGCAACCAATGACGCCGTTGCGCCGTCCGTGCTGATATCTCAAATATCCCCCGCGCATGCTTCGGACGCGCCATCAATCCTTGATCAGGCCATGCAACAAGGCCTACTGGAAGCCAAAGACCTCAGCGACGATTTCACCAAGTGGCGTAATGACACCAAGGAAGGAATGGCTGAGGTTAAAACCGCCGCCGGACTGGACGGCGCCAAAGGCCTTCGTTGGCGGGTAAAGGTTGATCATAACTTGGACGGCGGTGAAGGCGGCAAATATCCAGTCGGATGGCCCCGCGTACACCGGGATTTCAGCGAAAATGCGCTCGATATGAGTTCCTATGATTATCTTGAATTCAAAGTCCGGGTTGATTCCAACCGCGACGAAGTGGATGACGACTCAACTCCACTGAATTTTTTAATCGGCTCGCACCAAAAACAACGCCAGTTCTTCTCCAGCATGCGAGACCTGGGAGACCGGCAGCGCGTATGGATTCCAGTCCAATTTTCAGTGCAGGATATGATCAAATCCACCGGCATGGGAGCGGCGCCATGGAAAACCATATCCAAAGTCCAATTAAATATTTCAGAGGGAGATTACAAACATGGCGCTGATCTAACTGTTGACGTGGGATCAGTGAAACTGTTGCGCTTCACATCTCCGATGATATCCCGGCTTGAGGCGCCGCGTTTCGTGATGCTGCCCGATTCAAACTTACCTGTCTCTTTTGAGGTATTGGGCGTCTCTTCCATCAAACCGGGCGGCCATAAAATTAAAACAAGCCTTATCAACGATCAAGGAAAAATTCTATCCCGCACTGAACAGGATTTAACAGCCAGCCGCCTGCTCATCCTGGATTCATCAAAAATCACGCCGGGACATTATACCTTAAACGTAGAAATCATAACCAAAGATGGAAAGCGCTGTTCAGAGATAACCGGAACATTCGAGGCGCTCGGAGGGCCGTTGTTATACGATTGACGATATGAATTTTGATAAGCGTTCTATTATTCGTAACTCATCAATTTGGATTCATTGAGGGGATAAGACTTTCATCAATTCGGGCGCCAAGGGCAAGACCGCATTGCGGTCAGCCCTTGATGCGGTAACTTACGGATTAGGATTCTTTGAAGGGGTAGAACTTTCATCAATACGGCGGCAATGGTTCAAAATCGTTTCACGCAATTCCTGTTTTCGTAGAGCTTCCCGGAATTCTGGATCGTTTAATGCCAACATGAAGCGGGAAAGAATGCGCAGATGATCCCGCAAATTGGGACTTAAGACAGTGAACAATATCTGGACAGGCTGACCATCCAGGGCCTTAAAATCAACCGGGTTTTCAAGAAATCCTAAGGCTGCCATCGGGCGTACGATATAAGGCACCACGCGAACCCGCGAATGGGGGATGGCGATCCCGTCACCCACAGCCGTCGAATTAAGAGATTCACGCGCTATGTAACTTTCCAACAAAAATTGACGCACCGGTGCATCGAGAATTGGTAAAGATTTGATCAATGAACTGATCGCCGCACTGGAATCATTGCCCTCCAGACGATAAAAAATACCGCCATTCTGCAAAACCTCGGAGAGTTTCGGCGTTACGATATTCTTCGTTTCCGATGCGTCTAATAAATTGGTGGAAATATTGATTTTCCTGATAATCGCCCATTCAAGAATCTCAGCTTCGTTGAAACGATATTGATCCTTGAATTTGTATGCGGGTATTTCACCCTGGCTAACCCATCGATAAATCGTTTTATCTGATACGTTTAGCAATTGTGAAACCTCTTGGACATTTAATTGCATTGTGATTTCCTCAAAACTGTATTATTTCTCTTTTGTTCTAATACTTGTATGATATTACTTATTTGTCCAAGAATAACAACCTATGAGAAATAAAAAAATAACCGAAAAACTCACGTATAGAAAAATATATGCTTCTTAAATGGGATATCCCACATAGAAACATCGTAGTATTTTTACCATAACTGCTGTAAGAGAAATTTAATTTTTTAAGGGGATATCATTATAAGTCTAGTGAAATAAGTAAGCTGGCGAGGGGACTTGAACCTCCGACCGGCTGATTACAAATCACATTCATCAATTCACGTAAATATCAGTAAAGCAAGCATTTAGAAACACTTACTCATCTTGCCCTCACGTTGACACCACCCTCAGACCACCCTCAGACCCCCTCAAACCACCCCTGTATTGCACGGTCGTTGCACGATTTCAAAATAGAAGCGCCGTTCGCATCGTAATTGGAGTGATGGATCAAGTCAGGTTATAACTCATTGCACCCTCCACAGCCCATAACAAATATAATAGTCTGCAAATCAAATATTATCCGCTGTTTATGTTGAAATCTCTCTCTCAAGTAGACTCTTCTTCTGTTTTTTGAGATAATCCTATCATTCGATTTATTTTGGCTATTCCGAAATGCGGGTGAAATCATGGTTCAGCGTGGCTCTATTCAATTAATGCTTCTGTTATACGTTATCTTTGCGTGGTCATTGGTGCTGGTTGCTCCTTGCTCAGCTCAGGAGTCAGATAATCGCGGCATCTTTAGCTCTACGGTTGCTTCTTAGAATTCCACCAAATCTTTTAGTGTAAAAAAATGAAAAAAGCGCTTGACTTTATTTTATTATCGCATTACATTACCTGGGTAAGTAATGCGATGCGATTGATCTTCTATGCCCTTGCCTTCGGGAGCCATCCTTTAAGTTTCCCATCCTTATTTCTATCTATAACCATATTGTTTTGAGTGGTTTATGTAAATATAAATCACTTCTGAGGGATAGTTTTGTCTTTTTTTAATCATACTTTAAAAATAGAAGGAGAAATACTATGCCTGATCAGCCCAATACCCCCAATTTCGAAGAAGAAAGCCACGACGCTCCGGAACCACGCCCTTTACTGGGACGGGACATGTCGCCTCAGGATCGAGAGGTTGTCACTATTAACCTGGATAAGCAGGATCAGCGGGATGATGTGAAGAAAACGACCTGGCATTAATTTGTGTGCTGATCGATTCCTTTATTCTGCGTCTTCCAATTGATCTGACGCCTTACTAGGAGGTGAAGTGATGAAACCTTGGTATATACGTCTGCCTGAACGTTTACGGCTTGAAACCAATTTAATCAACAAGGTCTATCCCAATACCCGCATATCTCAACGCAAAGGGAGGATAGAGGTCTATCTGAAATTCCGCTGGAAAGGGAAACTGTACAATATAATGATGTATTATCCCGACCGTTTTCCCTACGATCACCCCGAAGTTGTCATTACATCGCCCCGCATCAATCCTGCTCCCCACATGTTTGGCGATGGTCGTTTGTGTTTGTGGGGGGTTGATGATGTTGGGCCTCAAACGTCCGGTAAAGTGATTCTCGATTGGGCTTGTGGATGGATACGGTCGTATGAGGAGTATCGCCGAACCAAACATTGGCCAGATGGCAACAAATGGGAAAATCAGCGGGAATCATCCAACCCTCTGCTGCGAAGGAGGGCTTGATCGTTGAATATTCTCTCGATTCCTTTGTTCGCCAAAGTGATGCCTGCATCCTGGTCTTGTCTCGCCGTCATCGAATCGGAATGCAACAAAAACCTCAACCAGGAGACCGTCGGTTTGCTGGTTGGAACTTGCTCTGATCCAGCGCTGCTCTATGCCTTTCCTGCTGGTCCGAATTCGGATCTTGATATTATCCATTGTTCAAACGATGCAGAATTCGATCAACTGCTGCTCAATATCATCAAATGGCATCATCAGAACAGGGTTCATGTACTGGGATACTGGCATAAACACCCAGGCTCCTTTCATACGCCCAGCAAGGGCGATCTACGTCAAGCCGTGCGTATGGTGCAAAAAGACGGCTGGGATCTTTCAATTGGCCCCCTCTTGTCATTCATAGTAACAATGAATCATAAAAAGGGGAAACAGGGATGGCGGATTTGCGCCTATGAATTGCGCAAAGACCTGACTGGTTTCGATCCTTTGCAATTGCACTGGGTCGAAGACACCCATAAAGATATTGCGCAATCACTTAAAATCGAATCATCCACACCCTGTTCTGTATCAAATGTATTTGCCATACCAGAAGATATACATTCTACATTCCAACATTTCATTGATGACGAAACATCAGAGATGAATGCTCATGGCTTTGAAACAACAGTCTTTTATTCGGGCAAAGCCAAATATGCAGCGTTGTATGCAAAGCGGGGCGCAGAGCATTATGCTTACGTTTTATCTGATAAAAGTAAGCCGAAAGAATTGTTAATCGAATTAAGTTATGGAGCGTGGCGTAACCGTTTTATTCCAATGCAGCGTCAAGTGGGAGAATCGATAGCTAAAGCGATTCAGCAGTATAGTCGGATGAGAAAATCCCTATCAGCGCTCGTCCAATATGGGTGAATTATCATGAGAGTGTTTATTTCGTCTCACGCACTGTCGCAGTTAAAACCGGGTATGAAGATTCATGGCGTTATCCGTGAAGAGGAAAACACGGCTCATATCTGCGCTCCTGAAATGACGCACGACCGATCTGTAATTGGACAGGTCTTGCACCGGGGAGAGGCAATTCCAACGCCTCCCCAGTCTCCCTGGTTATTTGTCTTCGCACACTCATCGCAGCCCAAGGTTTTCATTTGGAGTCAGAATCATCTTTCACTCACACAGGTTGAGGTAATTGAAGATCATGATGTGTTTGCGCGGACTCCCTTCGATCCTGCGTGCCTGAAGACTCTACAACATTCCACTGTAACCATCTTCGGTTGTGGAACTGGCGGTAGTTACCTGGCCCTGGAATTGGCACGTGCTGGAGTTGGGAATTTTATCTTGATTGATCCTGATACGATGGAAGCCTCCAACCTCTCGCGGCATGAAGGGGGATTCAGCGATCTTGGACGCAACAAAGTCTCCGTTGTGAAAGACCGGATTATGGATATTCACCCCAATGCTCAGGTTCAATGCTATCCACGGGATATCTTTCAAGACGATTCAGATACGTTTATGTACGATTTGTTTACCCAATCCAGTCTGGTTATCGCATCCACCGATATATTGGCTGTTCAACTTATGGTCAATGAATGGGCGGTAAACCATCGAACACCCGCCGTGTTTGGTGGTTGTTATGAAAATGCTATCGGCGGCGAGGTCTTCGCTTATGTTCCCGAATGGGAAACGCCCTGCCTATGTTGCTTAAAAGGTGGAGGCGTAGTCGTCCAACAGAAACGCGGTCCCATTGATTATAGTACTGCAACTGGCCGGGACGATTATGAAGGTCAGCCGGGTTTGCACGCAGCCGTCAACTTTGTGTCCAGTCTGGAAGCCCAGATAGCCTTGGGCGTTCTTTTGCGCAATCACAACGATGCCTATGCACAGATTGTAAATCCTGACCGCTGTTTTTGGTTTGTTGGCGGAGCGTTTTGCAAAGGCCATGATCCTTTTCAGAAACCGTTTGATATTTTCCCTACGCGCTTTGTCGGGCCGCGATCAAATTGTGATATCTGCCAGAATAAGCGAAATCCTGAATACTCGGAACCTGCCATGCTATGTGATGAAATACCCGATGATGATCCAGAATGTATATGGGATTCATTAAAGCCTCACGAAACAGTCTTTTAATCCAAAGGAGATGGAGAGATGGCTCGATTGTATCAAAGTCCTCTTGGAACCATGCCGACCAATGATCGCCGGGGAGACTATGAGGTTAACCAGTATGGGGAAATTGTATTCATCCCTCGGCCCCGCCGCCGAAAAGCAACCTTCCGTGAACTGCCCTTCCGCGCCAAATGCCGCCGCATAGTGGAAGAAATACTGATCATAAAGATTCTAACAATCATTTATTCGATTCTAACATTGTGGGCGCTTGAATATGCAATGCGGAATGAACAAGTCAAACCAATCATCCTTGCCACCTTTGGAATCGTTGAAAATTGTATTATGTGGGTAAAAGGGTTGCTGTGAAATTGATTTTGGATAAATCGAATTATTATCCACTCAAGCGCAAAAATAAGGAGCACACTTGATTATACAGTTCAAATACGATCTAATTTGTTAGGCGTTTATAAATTATCTCAAAAAGGTGATTATTATGAAGAATTTATTCGTGAATGTGTTATATGTATTTATTAGTATTATATTATGTCAGACTATCTATGCCCAGGATGATCCTATACGTATTGATTTTGCTGGTAAATCCGCAGCAGCCAATGGCATAACAATACAAGGCGCTGGTTTTGGCGCTTTACCTTTAGCCGATGTTCAGTTTGGCGTGACAATACCCACGAACAACTCATTCGAGAGCGCTACGGATGGGATTGGGGTTCGCGTCACCGCCGATCCGGGCGAAGGCGTTATGATTTTTAATAAATCGTTTAACGCAATCAACGCTGCCCTGATTCGCTGCAATGTAAGAATGGACGGCACTGAAGGCTCTATCACGATAGGGGCGATTGGGAAAAGCGGTTCTATCGATGTGCCCACCAACAGCCCGGCGGGTTTATCTGAATTTCACAACAAATGGAGACAGGTTTCTGTTTTGTTTGTTCCACCGGGATTGGGATTCGATCCGTTCATCCAGCTTCACAATCCTGAAAACAGCGGTAGAACGGTAACTTTTTACATCGATAACTTTGACGTCTATCTCCTCGAATCAGGTAGATATTACGACGGCGCGTTTTTGGATGGCGATGGGGATGATCCAAATACAATTAGTATAGTTCCCGATGAGAATAATTCTTCAATTTTAGTTATAGAGCCTGATGGTGAAAGATTGCGCACCTACGCTGACAAAGCCAACTTCAAAATAGGCTCTTCAATCCGTATGAATACCTGGAACAGTAACGGAACTATCCAAAACACCCCATGGAACGACCAGAACTACAAGGCTACGCTGGCGCGTGAGTTTAACATCATCACCCCTGAAAATGAGATGAAGATGGACGCGCTGTTGTATAACCCAAACATTAACTGGGAAAACATCACTGCCTCAGACTACAACTGGGGAGATGCAGACTCAATCGTCGAGTTCGCCGCCGCCAATGACATGCATGTGCGGGGCCATGCCCTGGTTTGGCACAACCCGAAATACAACAATCTTCCATCGTGGCTTGAGAAACATCAGGTTGAATTAGATAAGGTCGATGCAATTGCTCTTCTCCATGGTTATATTGAGACGGTCGTCACACACTTCGCTGATAACTTTCCCGGACGCGTTATCATTTGGGATGTGGTAAACGAGGCTGTGCCCGATCAAGGAGATTTGGCGTTAGATTACGTGGATAATCCTGTTATTAGGCTAAGTTCTAAAGTAGACGATAACAGTGTAAATTCGTTCTGGGCAGATAAGATTGGTGCTGAATATGTCGAGTTGGCCTTTGAGTATGCTTACGTAGCCGCATCAAACATCGGTGCTGACATTAAACTGTTCTACAACGATTACGATCCGGAAGGTTTGGGGGATAAATCGGAACGAATCTATGATCTGGTGAAAGCGCTCAAAGAAAATGGCGTTCCCATTGACGGCGTCGGGCTGCAAATGCATCTAGGCGTCAATGCGTCTGATCCATCCACTGGAATCCATGCTCCTGCCCCAGTGCCATCATCCGTTGATTTAATCGCTTATATGAATCGTTTTGCAGAGATTGGTGTGGAATGCCAGATTACAGAACTGGATGTCAGCCTGAAGCAGCCCGCAACGCAAGCAATGCTAGACGAGCAAGCGAATATCTATGCCAGCATATTAGATGCTTGTCTATTAGCGGATAATTGTACGGGATTAATCATGTGGGGATTCACAGACAAGTATACCTGGATTCCCGAAACCTATCCCGGCTGGGGAACTCCATTGCTATTCGATGACAATTACAATGCCAAATCCGCCTATTATGCGGTGCAGGAAGTTCTGAAATCAGCAGAAAACAAAGAAACTGAAACCATTTCCCTAACTCTCCCCGCCGGGGCGAAGGAACTGGTTATGGTTAAAATCCCGGCGGGTACTTTCGATATGGGTAGTAATTCTGGTGATTCAGATGAAAAACCGATTCATGAGGTTACAATCTCTAAAGATTTCTATATGGGGATGTATGAGGTGACCCAAGCGCAGTGGCAGGCGGTGATGGGGAGCAATCCATCACGTTTCAGTGGAGACAACCATCCAGTAGAACAAGTTTCCTGGAATGATTGCCAGACCTTTATTCAAAAACTGAATGAGATGGGATATGGGACTTTTCGCTTGCCAACAGAAGCTGAATGGGAATACGCTTGCCGGGCAGGAACAACGACAGATTATTATTGGGAAAATGGAAATATTGGCGATTATGCCTGGTATACTAGCAATTCGGGATCAAAGACCCATGAAGTCGGAACGAAATTACCAAATGAATTTGGTCTGTTTGATATGAGCGGCAATGTGTGGGAGTGGTGTAATGATTGGTATGATAGCAATTATTATGCCAATTCTCCAAACAATGATCCTGAAGGTGCAAGTTCTGGCTCGTACAGGGTTCTTCGGGGCGGCAGCTGGTACTACGTCACCTGGGTCTGCCGTTCTGCGAATCGTTGCGGGAGCGTCCCCGGCAGCGGGAGGGACGGCGGGGGTTTTCGTTTGTGCAGGACTCAGTAGCCATTTGGTATATTACTATTTTACCATTTGCCATTTAAATTTTTTCCATTTTAAAATGCGGGCGAAGCCCGACGCGATTTTTTTTGGGAGTATATAAGAATGAGCGAAAAAGAACTGCCCATCATACAAAAAACTTACGATTTGATTCTATGGTATATACCCCATCTAAACCGCATGCCGCGGGATCACCGCTTTGGTTTGGGAAATAGGATGACATCGTTGCTTTATGGTCTATTGGAAGGCCTTATCCAGGCAAGGTATAGTCGCGCACGGAACGAAATATTACGAAAACTGAACGTGGATTTGGAGGTCATTCGATTTCAAACCCGCCTTCTCAAAGATTTCAATATTTTCAGCAACCGCCAATACGAATTCGCCAGCGTCAATATGAATGAAATCGGCTCCATGCTGGGCGGCTGGCTGCGGCAACAGGGAAGGTCAGCATGAAAAGACATAGTAACTTGTTCTCTCAAATCGTAACCTGGGATAACCTGGTTCGCGCCGCAAAAAACGCTCAACGGGGTAAGCGGTATCATGACCAAGTGCTTCGCTTTAACTACGATTTGGAAAAGAATCTTATGAAACTTCAGCAAGAACTTCTAAATCATTCGTATTGGCCTGGGGATTATACCTGCTTTGAAGTATTCGATACCAAAAGACGTTACATTTCCGCCGCGCCTTACCGGGATAGAGTGATCCATCACGCGGTTTGCCAAATAGTGATGCCCATATTTGAAAACACATACACGAACAAAACCTTCGCTAACCGAAACGGGTATGGAACGCATCGGGCCATACAAGCCCTAAAGTATTATGCCAAAAGATATAACTATGTTTTCAAAGCAGATATCCGAAAATATTTTCCCAGCATAGATCATGCAATTCTCAAAGGATTATTGCGAAAAAAGATCAAGTGTCCCAATACACTTTGGCTCCTGGATACCATCATTGACGCCAGTAATCCTCAAGAAGAAATCGTGGAGTATTTCCCAAGTGACGACCTTTTTACTCATATCGAACGCCGTCGCGGCATTCCCATCGGTAATTTGACCAGCCAGCATTTCGCCAATATTTTCTTGAATCCATTTGACCATTTTGTAATTGAAACATTGAAATGTGAGACTTATTTACGATATGTGGATGATTTCGTACTTTTATCTGATTCCAAAGAACAATTACAAGAATGGCGTATTCAAATTGAAAGATTTCTAGAGCATAACCGATTGATTATCCATCCAATCAAGAGCCAAATTTTCTCAGTTTCCAAAGGTATAACATTCTTGGGATACAGGGTATTTCAAAATTATGTTCGCGTTGTCTCTGGCAATGTACAGAAAGCCAGAAGCAGATTCAGAGAATTGCAAAAAGCGTATAGCAATGAAGAAGTAAACTTAAACGATGCAAAACAACGAATTATGAGTTGGATTGCTCATGTATCTCATGCAGATAGTTGGCGGTTGCGGGAAAAAGTAATAGGCCCGTTGGTTTTCCAACGAGTAGAAGGGATGGACGCTCAGGGTTCTTCGGGGCGGCAGCTGGAACAACAACACCAGGAACTGCCGTTCTGCAAATCGTAACAGGAACAACCCCAACAACAGGAAAAACAACAGGGGTTTTCGTTTGTGCAGTACTCCCAAATATCAGATCTGGACGGTGCGAATCGTTCAGGAGTATACAAGGAGTCCAGTTCCATCCCCGACACGGTGAGAATCCGTGCAAACAAAAAACTGCCTTGGCGGGGCTGGTAAGCGAAAGCAGAAGGTTCTGCCAGGGCGATTACCAAGCCTGTCTGAATCTGGATACCCATGATAGAAGGATACTCAGGATGTTGGTTTGGGCTTTTATCAAGTACATCCTTTAATCCAGCAAATCCTGATTCAGACAAAAATACATCAACCAGCGGTTAAAGCATGAAATATCTGCTCGAATACGCGAAAGCGCGGCGCTCGTTCTTTTTTTGGATGACGTTGTATTATGAAAGATTTGTCAATCCTAATTTGAATTGATATTTATATAAAATATTTTGATCTAGGAGAATCTTGATATGTATAAATCAATCAAACATTTTTTATCAGCCTCATTGATGGCATTTGTACTTTTCATGCAAACCGGCTGCATCGGCACGTTAATGGGGATGACGGTAGGTGAAGGCTTCACGCCACTCCCGAATCCCCCTGATAACAAAATCTATGCAGGAGTACGCTTCGACGCAAGCACAATGGGCGAGATCGCCAGCGATAAGGAAAACAAACCATCACCCATAGTTTTGCCGCTTCTATTAATTGATCTACCACTCAGTTTCGCCGCAGATACCGTACTACTCCCATACACAATCCCCGACGCGATTATAAATAGTTCAGATTGATTTCATATTCATAGGTATCATCATGCAACAAAAAAAACTCCACAATTCATGGAGTCAATCGCAAATCAATATTCATTTCAACGCATCAAACTTTTTTCTTAGATTTTCTGTTGTGAATCCGGCTTCCATTAGGCTTGGAACTTTCTGACGCTTGCTGTACTTCATCGAAAGTTAATGGCAGCATCAGCGAGTTGATGCCTAGCGCTGGTATATCGCATTCCATCACCGATTCGACGACTGATACATCCAATTCCAGGTTGGCTGATACCCATGCTTCCCAGCGATTTTCTGGAACCAATGCGCGGGCGCTTAATAGTGTGGCGGCCAGTTCACGGTATTTGACTTTCATTTCATTGGACAGCGCTTGTAACCTTTGCAAATCATCTCGTATCTCATCAATCAGGGCAGTGGTTTTCGACATGTATCACCTCGTTTCTAGTTTGTTAAATTTCGGTTTTTTGAATTCTGGTTCTTTTGGGGCTGATATTTCATGTTTCCTGGGAGACTTGAAATGCTCTCAGTTTATCATCGCCAGAATATTGCCTCCTACTTTTTGTAACTGATATTCGCTTTCGGCTGGTAACTGGGGATGCTGCGCGGCTTTGGTGTATGTGTTCACGATATCAAACATGGTTTCGCCTGATTCTTGACTCCATGCCCAATCAACTGCTTCGGTTTCTTGCTTATCCAGATTGTATTGTCTATTGAATGAGCGAAGCGTGCCTTCTGGATTATCGACGTGGCTATCGGCGGAAATTTCCCATTGGTTACGCTGCCGGTTGAGATCCATGCTTACCTGATTGAGCACCTGCGGGAACTCGCTCAGAATACGATGTGATACATGCCGGTATGAAGATTCAACGCTAGTTGTGGAGATCAAACCGTTGGTGCATATAAGCCGGAGCACAAATGCTGCAATGGTTAGTGATGACATACCGACTTCGCTGTTTCCGATACTGATCCCCGGTTCCATTCGGTCGCCATGCCGGACTTGAAAGGATTTTTCTTTGTCGGGGATATTGAGCATAAAGAACTCATCATCTAATGAGCATTGAATCTTATTATCATCGTTGTATCCCTGTTCGTATAAGCGATCCAACACTTGCAGGTTATCGATTGGCTTGTAACGCGGTGTGAATATAGCCCTGATATCATTGCCGTCGAATCTCACAAACAGATTATCATTGCGTTCTTTGGGTAGCCATTCGTTCAGGTTAACTGCTTGCAATAACGGCTCGCATTTCTGTAAATACTGAATTGGTATTCCCAACCGGTTACAGATCGCCCGTTGCGCCGCTGGTCTCATTAGATGCTCGTCACCTTGGATAATGTTTTTCTGTAATCCAACGAACTGAATATCCTTCACTGGAATATAATCATCCCAATGGTTCAGGGATTTCTTTTCGACTTGCGCACGTAATTCTCCTAATGTGGTTACTTGAGACATATTATTCTCCTATGATTTTGAAATTGTATTTGGTTTTGGGTGTAATGCTTCGCTCTAATCTTGCTGTGAAGAGGTATGGCAGTTTTCTTGATTCCCAACGATCTCATCCATAAATACGGACTTGACGGCGGGTTGACCAAGATGAACCTGGCAGGTGCTGAGATACAATAGTTGCATGGCGCGGGATATGCCTACAAAGCAGATGCGACGTTCTTCTTCGATATCGCCTTCTCTGTGGGATGGTAGGATTCCCTGAATTAAGCCAATGACGAATACGACGGAAAATTCCATGCCTTTACTTTTGTGGATGCTCATTAACTGAACACCCTCTTGATCAGAACCAACCGTTTTATCCTGAAAAGTCTCGGTATATTGCAGAAAACTCTTTACATCATCGAACTTGGCGGCGGATAATTTCAACTGATTGAGGTTATCGATCTTGGCGTCATCCGGGCTGGGAATCTCGTCATCAGCGACAAAGCGGTCATAATCGAGTACCTCACGCAGAATGTG
Source organism: bacterium (assembly GCA_963662285.2). Classification (GTDB taxonomy): domain Bacteria; phylum Hinthialibacterota; class Hinthialibacteria; order Hinthialibacterales; family Hinthialibacteraceae. The sequence goes on along the minus strand of CAXXMV010000001.1, from coordinate 672,659 downwards.
AATCAGTTCTGCTGGCTCAATGAATTCTGATTCTGCCACTAACGGATCAAGCAAGCGAACCAATTCCCTGACATTACGACGTAGATATGGGGCGTCTATCGTTATGGTCTTCAACGCTTCATACAAATGGATGCCTTGTTCAGATGCATATTGCTCCAATTCCTGCACGAATTTCTTGCCGATGTAACGATTGGGTATGTTGATGATACTGCGTAACGCTTCGTCTCCTTCACATGAATCTGGAGCGCTAATCACTCTCATGTAATCCAACAACCATTTAACTTCGCGGCGTTGATAGAAATTCATCCCGTTTTCAATGGCGTATGGAATCTTGTATTGTGAGAATATCTCTTCTATGGTACGGCTGAGATAGTTGGCGCGATACAAAACCGCCATATCAGAATAATGGTATCCCTTTCGACCAACCAAGTCTCTTATCTCATTGACGATCTGTAAGGCTTCATCTTCTTCACTGGAACAATCCAAAGTAATAACCGCATCACCATCAGTATTATGGGCTTGCACCTGTTTATCGATCTTGCGGGTGTTGAACTGAATCAGAGTTTGACAGGCTTCAATGATCTGGGGCGTTGAGCGATAGTTGATATCCAAGACAAATGTTTCCGTCTGCGGGTATATATCTCTGAAGTTGAGGATATTGCTGACGCTGGCTCCATTGAATGCGTAAATACTTTGCCAATCATCACCGCATACCCAACAACTGGATTCTTCGGTCGAGTCTGCCAGCAACAGTTTTAACACTTCCATTTGCGCCGGATTGGTATCTTGAAATTCATCCACCAGGATATGGCGGTAAATTTCTCTGTACTTGTCTCTAACATCATGCTTCTCATTCAGAATCGCCTGGACGTTGAGCAGTAAATCATCGAAATCATACAACATCTTCTTCGATTTGCGTTGTTCGTACTGATCATAAACCTGGGCAACCTGAAGCATGGTTGAATCGCCGTCATGTAAATTCTGAAACTCATCCAATAGTATCAGGTTGTTTTTGGAAAGGCTGATCTCTCGCAGTACCATACCCACGGTCAGATTCTTCAGTTTAAGATCGTTAATGATGTTTTTGAGTAACGATGCTTGATCGTGGCCGGTGAGTAATTCGAATGCATAGCCTTCCCGCTTCAACACGTAAAAGCAGAAACTATGGATGGTGGTCAATAGAACGCGCTTGGCCTTTTTATCCAACAGCGGCTTGAGACGTTCCCGCATGGCATGAGCTGCGTTACGGGTAAACGTCATCCCCAATATCTGTTCGGGAGGCACGTTGTATTTTTCAACCAAGTTGCCAATACGATGAGTCATGGTTAGCGTTTTACCACTGCCCGGCACTGCAATTACCATCGCTGTTCCTTGATAGAACTCAGCCGCTTGCTTTTGTTGATCGTTCAATTCAAGCATAGACAATGTTATCCTCCCTTCTTTTGAATTGATCTATATCACGTTTTTCAATAATCCTTCCTGGACATCAGTTAAGATGATGAAATTATCCTGATCCCATCTTTGCATCTCACAGATATCCCCGTTTTCATCTTTCATCATATTTGGTTGATCTTCGTCCTGCTGACAATCATAATCTTTCACAATCACCTGAACCGTATCAAGAATGTCTTTCGATACCCAAATGCCTTGTACAACGCCGCCGCCTACACTGACGATAATGTTTGACTTCATGATAAGAATCTCCTTCTTTTTGATTTGTCCTAAAATCCAATCATGGTCGTTGTTGATTGAGAGCCTGAAATCAATTCGTTTTCACTGTCGTTTTTGAAACCATTTGTCACAATGATCTTTGTACATGCAATATCCGCATTTCCACGATGTATCGTTGGGGATAAACACGCCTTTCTCAATGCCTTGCCAGACTTTTTGAATCTTGCGGACGGCCCGGTTCTCATCTTCAGGCGTGCGCACGGTGTAATACTGTTGGAACTTGGGTGTTTTTGTTTTGACCAGACAATCGAATTTCAGCAGTATCTCCCGGTTCGCCAATCCATTTTGCCGTACCTCCATGTAATACACAGTCAGTTGAAAACTCTTGTCGATATCGTCAGAGGAATAGGCTTTGCTGGCGGTTTTGAAATCGGTGATGATAATATTACCTGCGGAATCTTCTTCGATCAGATCAGTAACGCCGATAATAGGTATTGGAACACCTTCCAGATTAAAAGCGAATGGTTTTTCTGTAGAGATCACTTTGAATGAATCCTGTGGGCGCTGTTTGAAATAGGTTGTCAACAGTTTCCGGCCTTGATGCAGAAGAGTATCGACACTCTCTCCTTCTTTGTACCGGATGTCTGGATGCTTTTTTAATTCCTTTTGCCATTCGGATTCCCACAGTTCGAGTAACCTCTCCAATGGGAGTTCGCGATTATCCTTTTTGGCGATATGCAACTTTTCTAATGCCTTGTGAATGCATGATCCAAACAGCATGGCATCAGATGTGTATTCGGATTTAATCTTGTCGATCTTACCAAATTTGTATTGCAGACCACATTCAATGTAACTTTGTATCGACGACGCGGACAGATGCGGTTGTTGGCGAAGCGTTTGTATATCCATACAGACCTCCTTGTTTTGAAAGTGAATGAATTAGGGACAGAGATATTTCAACCCATGTTCCCTGTCCCCTTTGTTTTTTCTTGTTTGTTCGGTTGATGCCTGGGTTAAATCATGCGGTTTGTTGTAAGGTACGGATGAACGATGATGCGTCGCTTAATGTGAGTTGATCGACCGACGCGCCATAGGTCTTAACAGCCAAACTATTCAATTCATCTTCTTTGATGCCGCGGCGGTTACTGAGATTGCGAATGGCGCGGTGCTGGGCTTCAGAGAGTTTCGGCGCAAGTTGTGAATCATGGGTTGATTTTGGAGTTGAAGCAGTTGATTGTTCTGTGTTTTTCTCAGGCGATGCTGAATTGCTTGGCGGCTGTTTGCTGTTGTTATTGCGAGTTGGTGATGATGATTTTTTGTTATTGTTCGAATACTGGTTTTCTCCGACTACTTCATCCAATGATCCCAATTCTTCCATACAGGTGATGCCGATGTTGCACATATCCCGTAGGGCTCTGGCTTTGGCGCGAGTGCTGGCCATGCGTAATATGTGCGGCGCAATCATTTTATTGACATTATGGGGATCAGCATCGGCGATATCAGAAAACACTGCACCTGTTTTTGTCGTCGCAATTGCCCGGCAGATGGCTACATTGTTATTCTCTTTACTTGGGAATTGCAGATGTTCGACTTCCAGTTTAATCAGACCGTGTTGATGCGCCAAATCTAACAGTCCCGCGTATTGAACAAATTCCTTGTCTTTGATATTCATGATGAAGCGATCATCCAATTTGGGTTTGGATGGATTTTGTTGTTCGAGTTCTTCTTGGTTCATTGATTATGTTCCTTTCTGATGAATGATGTTGCTAAAACGGGAGATCACTGGCGTCTTCACCTTCTTTGAATCCACGCCCGTCGGTTTTGATGAATTCCAGGGAGTTGGCAATGATCTTGATCGCAGTTCGTTTTTCGTTGTTCTGCGTTTCCCACGATTCATGGGTCAGATACCCGTCAATTCCAATCCGCGCGCCTTTGTGAAGATACTTTTCGCAGAGTTCAGCCAGTTTTTTGAAGCATGTTACTTTGATCCATCCGGTTTGATCTTTACCAAATCTAAACGCCAGGTTCAAAGTTGCGACGGGATCTCCATTGGCTGTATATCTTATTTCTGGATCACCGCCTAAATTACCGGTTAATACGCAATGATTCAGCATATCGATTCCTTTCTTGTGATTTGGATTTTTTTGTTGTATAAGTGACCTGAATGAAGCGCTATCTCTTAACCATAATGACGATCAGAGATAATACAAAAACCAGAATCATGACGGGTACAGCGGCTTGCAGCAGATGATTAATGCACAGTTGAAGGTTATAAGTGATATCAACAAGCTGATTGAATGCGAAAGCGGTAATGGGCAGGAAGATGAGCAGCGGGATGCCAATAATGCAGAGTAATAACAGATTCAATTTGATAAACTGACGAAGGCGTCCTGATGGCGACAATGCGTACTCGAAGGATTTGATGGAATATGCCAAAACTTCAGTTGATCGTTCAAGCCAATGCCGTCTTGATATAAGTCGATCCACGTTTGGTTCAGTAAGCGGATATACGGGAGGGATTAAGTCGAGGAGTTTCGTGGGTGATAATTCAGTGCTGCGGGATTGCGCGATTTCTTTGGATTGAATAACGGCTACATCGTTTTTGTTCTCTCGATTTTTGACCATAAGCAATTACCTCTTTCGTTTGGCAGCGTTACGTGCTCTGGAACCCAGCGCCGCGCCAGCCACTAAAGCCATAATAGTCCCCGAAATACCTAAGCCTTTCAGAAATGCGGATTGATGACGAATCTGTTCCGCCTCAAGTTTCATGTTATCAATGCTTTTTTGAGACTGGATGAGTTGTCGCTGAGTTTCTTGGATGTTGGCGAGAGTGGTTTGGACTTCCTGGATGGTTTGTTCGTGGATTTGTGGGGTGGGGGTGTATTCGATTGTGAGCGGGGGTGGTTCACTATTACATGAACATAATAACGCCATCAACACTATTCCAACCAAACACAACGTTAATTTGCCCAATATTACTGGTAAATCAAAGGATGCTGCCATAAATTTACCTCCTTTGGTAAAAACAGTTTCATGAATACATGCTCGTTAGTGTTTAATATATATAGTGATTTGAAAAAAATTGGCGCTACTAAAAATCAGTAGCGCCATGTGATAAACCGAGTTGATTCTTGATTAATTCATGATAAACCAATCATAAACGGCGGTATTTTCTGATAATGTAATTTGGAAGAAACGACTTGTACCACCGAAGCCTTGTGGTGCAGCCAACTGTAAAGAATTGGTAATCGCCATTTTTATTGAAGAGGATCCTGCTATTGGTTGCAGCGTATTTGGATCGATTTCAATAATCTCTGCTTGGGCTAGTTCATCAAAGACCGCTGCATCCCAGGTTAGCGAGGCGGGTATCCCTGGATTCTGATCGATTTCTAGAAGCCAAGTGAGGTTGCCTTGCATACTACGTACATCACGCATTACTTTTACGTAATCTACCCCTGTGTTAAGCAAGAAAAATGCATTCCCGTCTGAATCAGGAACTGGTGGGGGCGCAAGAAGATCTTCTGGACCGAGTTCATTGATAGCGGAGGCGTCTCTTCCCAGTTCTAATGTCGCTAAAGGTGCCGAACCAATCGATGGATTAATCAAATAGAGAATTGATGGAGTCTCAACGTTCAACGTATTTACCTTGTTTACGCGATGTGATACTTTCGCTGGCGGAGTATCCGAGAACAACTCAATTGGTTCGCCGACTTGGAACCAATACGCTTTTTGCGGTTCTAAATATTCTGTTGGCGCGACAGGAATATATCTCTTTTTGACGTTATCATATCCCCATACGACACCGATTCCTTCTGTGCTGCGAAGAACGGATTGATTAACGCCAATCAAATTCCAGGTTGGAATCAATGTAATAGGAAGGTTGTTATCTTGGCGGCCTGTTATTTGGAAAAGTTGATCATGCTCAACATAAACCCAATAACCTTTTTGCATCTCGAAGGATGTTGGGATTTCGTATTGCGAGATTTCCGGATTATAAGACCATATTGGCGTGATTGCTCCAAATACGCTACTTGGAACTACGTTTTCCTCGACGAGCAACGGTACAGAAATTAAATTCCAGCCGCGTACCAAATCGTAATCTAAGGTTACCGGTAGAATTGTTTCAAAATTAATTTGGTAATAGAACTTCCGTGCAACAAATCCGCCTTGCGCCTCAATGTCGATAGAAATTTCCGTCTTCATATCGATAGATTTCCCAGAAGGACGCCCCATTGCATCAACGGGAACAAAATATCCGTCATCGGGAATTAATTCTGGATTCCATACAATCGTGGCTTGCTGATTGGGCGGAACCGTGATGATTAAAGTCCATTTTCTATTCTCTGTATCAAGATTACGTAAATCCGTCCACAACTTTTCACCGGAAACAAGAATAAAATATGCTTCTCTACCCGATGGATCGGCTGGAGGGCTTAATACATCAATCCCTGGATCATATATGACGGTTGCTGATTCGTTTGTACCCAAATTAAGGTTGAACGTTGATGGGCCGATATCCACATTCAATGGCAATTCAAAAGGTTCTGTCCCCGCTGAAACAGGTGTTGGCGTCTGGGTGGGGGTTGGGAATGGAGTAACTGTTGGCGTTGGAGTTATTATTGGCGTCGGTAGTAGACTTGTATATTCTCGTACAATGCGAAAACCAATCTCTTTATGTCGTTCATTTTGTGAACCCATGCCTCGATTTGTTAAAGAACAATGGTCTGGAACTAATCTAATAGAACCATTTCAACGAACTACTAGGTGAGTTCCTGATGAAGGCCCTTTTGGATCAATTTGATCGGCTGAGACATATTTGCCATAATAATCATAACACCATTCCCAAACATTACCTTTGACATCAGATAATCCCCAGAGATTTGTTTTTTTTAATCCAACAACATGACATTTTTTTGCTTCATTTTCCCCAAAAGTCCACGCATATTCATCTATTAGTTTAATAGAAATTGGGTCGTCTCCCCAAAAGAATACTGTTGTTATACCCGCTCGACAGGCATACTCCCATTCCGCTTCAGTTGGTAAGCGAAATCGCCCTTGTCCAAGTGAATTAAGTTTTTCTATAAAACTATGGCAGTCATTCCATGACACAAAATAAACTGGGTAATCATTTCCTTCACCGAAATCCTTCGCAGGATTATCGCCCATCACTGCTTTCCATTGCGCCTGCGTTATTTCGTATTTTCCAATATAAAACGGATTAGTGATTGAAACTTTGTGCTGTGGAGATTCATCTTTTTCATCATCAAAACTCTCAACTTTTTCGGCTGGTGCACCCATGAGAAAAGTCCCTGCTGGTACTCGTATCATTTCCAGGGGTTTAGCGCCTGCCGGTAAGTTTGGAATATCGATAACTATCGTCTCCTGGGTAGCGCCACTCTGGGAAAACATAAAGCAAAATGCCATCATCCCGTAAAATACAAATTTTCGCGTTGCATTGAAGCGTAAAGATTTCACCATGTTCATAATAAATTCTCCTCTGCATTTTGAGATTTTTAAGATTTGATCAAACAAAAAGCAACCGAGTTTAATCGGTAGACTAAAAGCGCAACCATCGTTTCTTCTGATGTTCATCAACAATCAATAAGTATTACAGGAAAACTTAACCGAACACCTGCCCCTATAAGCGTAACACCATTGGTTTCCGTGATATCACTAGAAACATCCATTAAAAAACAAGATTTTGCGCAAAAACGGTTCATGTCGAATGCAATAGAGAATAAAAACAGCAAATAACAAGAGTTACTTTACAAGGTTTTCAACAATAAACAAATAACTATTCAATGATACGTAAAAACGCCGAGACTCAAACAATCTAATACTTACGCATCAAGGTCATTCAATTAAGTCAATACATACAGTTGTATTATTCAGTATTATGGATCAAAAGCGTAGTGCATAATTCATTTTTCTATCGATTCCACCCAAAATTTTTGCAAATAATGAATATATTTGGTACTTATTTGGCATATTATTTATTATATATGTATTTATTAGTTGTAAGTATATGTTGTTCAGTTCAGTTGACGCCTGTAGTTTGTTCTGGTGTAATAAATCATATCGGCAAGCAAAAACCAGTTACTTATAATATTTGCACCCATTGGCGTAGTACAATTGGGCGGTCCCGGCGTCAAATCGAGTATTCTAATCGATAATTTGAAAATCATGAGTCAAGAAGAATTGTGTCCAGTAAGATAAATACGTTTCATCTGGACCCATGCCTACGTCTACTCCTGGAGAGGTTAGGGTGGATAAGTGGATTATATGCAGTGAAAGTTGCGGTGGGGCGAATAATATGGCGGGTGACTATTTGAGACAGACTGTCTTTGTGGGATTACCATGAGCACTGCTTGATGTAAGAAAAGCGGCTTTTTCTACTAAGTCTTCTAAAAAGCAGCGTCCTTTATCTGACAGGTTCACGTTTTTTTTGTTTTCGAACTGGGGTAATTGACTCGCTAACTACTATCGCAGATGATTCCTAAAGTCAATTTTATGGAACATGATAAGATTTTGGTTAATAGAAAAACGATGGGAATTTAAGTATTTATGAACCGTAACAAAATCACTCTTGCTCAATTGGAAAGTTTTCTATTAAAAGCCGCTGATATTTTGCGCGGTAAAATGGACGCTTCGGAATTCAAGGAATTCATCTTTGGAATGCTTTTTATTAAGCGGCTTTCAGATGAGTTCGATGTAAAGCGGGAAGAAATCAAAAAGACTTACGCTCATCTGAAGGAAATTGATCCGAAACAGTATGAAGAAGTCATAAACAGCAAGACGTCGTATAGCGATACCTTTTTCATTCCAACCAGGGCGCGTTGGCGTGAATCGTGGATCGATGAGAATGGCGACGAAGTGCCACCAATGAAAGATCTCAAGCATGACATCGGCAACATGCTGAATAAAGCAATCGCCGCCATTGAAGACGAGAACGACGCGCTGGCTGGCGTGTTGAAAAACAATATCGATTTCAACGCCGTAAAAGGCAAAACAAAGATATCTGACCAGAATTGGAAAAAACTGCTCGATCATTTCAACGGTATTGTGTTGATCAACGATAATTTTGAGTTTCCAGACCTGCTTGGAGCCGCTTACGAATACCTAATCAAATATTTTGCGGATAGCGCGGGGAAAAAGGGCGGTGAATTTTATACGCCCGCCGAAGTAGTTCGGCTGCTCGTACAGTTAGTCAAGCCCGAAGCGGGTAAAACGATCTATGACCCCACTGTGGGATCTGGCGGCTTTCTCATTCAGGCGTATCAATACGTCGAGGAACAGGGGCAGAATCAGGATGACTTATTCCTGTACGGCCAGGACTCCAACGGCACGGTATGGTCGATCTGCAACATGAACATGATTTTGCATAACATCACCCGCTTTACCGTTGAAAACGGCGACACGCTGGAAGATCCTCTGATTTTGAAGAATGGAAAGATTCGTCAATTCGACCGCGTGCTTGCCAACCCTCCCTTTTCTCAGAACTACAGCCGCGAGAACATGGACTTTAAGCACCGCTTTCAGGAGTTTTGCACGGAGACTGGGAAAAAAGCCGATCTGATGTTTGTTCAGCACATGATCGCCAGTTTGAAATCCGATGGGCATATGGCGACGATAATGCCCCACGGCGTTCTTTTCCGGGGCGGGAAAGAGAAACTCATTCGCGAAATATTCATTCAGGAAGACTGGATTGAAGCGATAATCAGTTTGCCGTCAGGATTATTTTACGGGACGGGTATTCCGGCCTGCGTGCTGGTGGTGAATAAAAACAAACCCGATACGCTTAAGAACAAGATTCTGTTCGTCAATGCCGACCGTGAATACGCCGAGGGCAAAAATCAGAACAAACTTCGACCGGAAGACATCGAAAAAATAGATCACGTCTTCACTCATAAACTGGAAATCTCTAAATACAGCCGCCTGGTGGATTCAACCGAAATTATTGAAAAGCACGACTATAATCTGAACATCCGCCGGTATGTGGATAATACCCCAGATCCTGAGCCGGAAGATGTACAGGCGCACTTGATCGGTGGAGTACCAGAATCGGAGGTTGAGACACAACGCAAAGAGTTTTTTAAATTCCGTGTAGATTCGGTGACCTTGTTTCAACCAGAGCGGGCGGGTTATCTGATTTTTCGTCCTGAAATCAATAGTAAACCTGCTATTAAAACACGGCTGGAGACAGATAAGCAATTGATTAAGGTTTTGGCGAAACATGCAAATATACTAAAAACGTGGTGGACGATTGCACGTGACGATTTCGCCCAGCTGCGCGACGGTAGGAAACTACCCGACGTGCGCCACGAACTGTTAACCACTATCAAAGATAGACTCGTACCACTTAATGTGCTCGATGAATTTCAGTCCGCCGGAGTTTTTGTGAATTGGTGGAAGAATATCCGATACGATCTCAAAACCGTCACCACAACCGGTTGGTATCATGGATTGATCCCCGACAAGTATCTTATCGCCGAATTCTTTCAAGCCGAGGCGGATGCCATCGCCGACCTGGAAGCCCGGATTAGTGAAAAGCAGGGGGAATTGGAGGAGGCAGTGGAAGCGGTGGAGTACGAACCGGATGAAGGCGAAAAAGTAACCGCGACTGTGATCAAGAAACATCTGAAAAGCACAATAGACGACCTGAAGGATTCGCCCGGCGAGTCGGCGAAAAAGGAACTGAAGCAATACCAGCGGCAGCTCAAGGCCATCACAGATATCGAAAAGGCGATCAAGGAATTGAAGGCCTTTTTGAAAGAGAAAGAATCGGAGTTGCAGGAGAAACTCGAACTGAAACGGCTTGGCGGCGAGGAATATAAGGCAGAGACGCGCGAGTTGATCCGGCAGGTTGAGGCGCAATTGGCGGGGCTCGATCCGGCGAAGAAAGACAACAAGAAAAAGGTCAATGCCCTCAACAAGGATAAGGCGGCGCTTAATGCGCGATTGGAGCGCGTCGATGGACTGCTGAAAGAAATCGGCGGGCCGCTGTCCGAGGAGGAAGCCAAGCGGCTGATCCTTAAGAAACTCTACGATCTGATCAACGAAGAACTGAACCGTTACCTGAACGCCGAAAAGCGGGCGCTTGTCCGCATCGTGGAAAACCTGTGGGACAAATACGCCGTCAGCAGCTGCGAACTAGAAGCGCAACGGCAGGAAACTCTGCTAACGTTGGATGGTTTCTTGAAGGGATTGGGGTATATGGGATGATTATAAAAATTAAGCATAAATTACTTTCAGAAGTGGTCGTTCTAAATAAAGGTAAACCACCTGCCCAAATACCATATTTCGGTGAAGGTGCAACCTATTATTTGTCCCCTGAATATCTAAGATGTAAAGCACCAGCCGAACTCGCAAAGCCAAGCGCAAAAGCTGTTTGGATTGATGATAGAGATACTGTGCTTTTGTGGGATGGTTCAAACGCTGGTGAGATTTTCCGAGGACGTAAAGGTTTATTAGCTTCAACAATGACTTACGTATCTCACGGAGATGAATTTGATACAGAATATTTCTTTTATGCTCTGAAAAAATGGGAGCCTTATCTCAAAGGACATACATCTGGTTCTGGTATCCCGCATGTAGATAAAGAAATTCTCGGAAAGTTGGAAATCCTTGAATTTGACAAAGCAGAGCAAACCCAAATCTCTGAAATTCTCTCGATGGTAGATCGGGCGATTGAGCAGACCGAGGCGTTGATCGCCAAGCAGCAGCGCATTAAGACCGGCCTGATGCAGGACCTGCTGACCAAAGGCATCGACGAACACGGCAATATCCGCTCTGAAGAAAATCATGAGTTTAAGGACACTCCGCTGGGGAGGATTCCGGTGGAGTGGGAAATTGTTAATCTTCGTAATTTCGCCCCTCTACAACGTGGATTTGATATTATTGAAGAGAATATAATTGAAGGAACCTATCCTGTAATATCATCATCAGGAATTATTGGGTTTCATAACAAATGGACAACAAGTGGCCCCGGTGTAACCGTCGGAAGAAAAGGAACAATTGGTTTAGTTCACTATGTTGAAGGTGACTTTTGGGCACATGATACAAGTTTGTTTGTAACTAACTTTAATGATAACTGTGTAAAGTATGTTTTTTATTTATATACTTTTTTAGATTTGCAAAGATTTGGAACCAAATCTGGATCGCCGTCTCTAAACCGAAATGATTTACATCCTAATCAACTTTCAGTACCAAATAGAACTGAACAAATTGAAATCATAAAAGTATTGGAAGCAATAGATCAACTGATTGAGGACTATAAAAGCAGCTTGAATAAGTTCACTTGTCAGAAAACCGCCCTAATGCAAGACTTATTAACGGGTACGGTGCGTGTAACAAAACTGCTAAATGAACGAGAGGATGCCAAGTCATGAGCGACGGCGAAAGCCAATCCGTGGAATGGAAAGAATCCTGGCGCGATGAGTATCTGCGTTGGATATGTGGCTTTGCCAACGCGCAGGGCGGCAAACTGATCGTCGGAAAGGACGACAGGGGCAAGACTGTCGGGCTTTCCAACGCGAAAAAACTGTTAACCGACATCCCCAACAAAGTACGGGATATTCTAGGTATTGTTGTTGATGTGAACCTGATCAAGGAAAACGGCAAAGACCTTCTTGAAATCCTGGTGGAATCCTATCCCTATCCCATCAATTACAAGGGAGAATATCACTATCGCAGTGGAAGCACCAAACAGGAGCTAAAGGGGGCGGCCCTCGACCGGTTTCTGCTAAAGAAGCAGGGGCGTCATTGGGATGGCGCGCCCACGCCCAACGTAACGGCGGACGATCTTCAGGAAGAATCGTTTACAAACTTTCGCGCCAAAGCCGCGCGTAGCGGAAGGGTAAGCGACGCCGTCCTGGCGGACTGCAACGCTCTGCTGCTCGACAATCTGAACCTGACTGAAGGCGAATACCTCAAGCACGCCGCCCTCCTGCTGTTTCATCACAATCCCGAAAAGTGGGCGGTCGGGGCCTACATCAAAATCGGATACTTTCGCACAGACGCCGATTTGCTGTATCAGGACGAAATCCATGGAAGTCTGCTGATCCAGGCCGACAAGGCGATGGATTTGTTGCTCACGAAATATCAGAAGGCCGCAATCAGTTATGAGGGATTAGTGCGGGTGGAGCGGTTACCCGTTCCTCCGGCGGCGTTGCGCGAGGCGTTGTTGAACGCCATTGTTCATAAAGATTACAGCAGCGGCGTACCCATTCAGATCAGCGTTTACGAAGACAAAATCTATTTCTGGAATGAAGGTCGTCTTCCAGAAAACTGGACTGTGGAAAACCTATTATCCAAACACGCCTCGCGACCATTCAATCCCTTGATCGCCAACACGTTCTTCCGCACAGGGATGATCGAATCGTGGGGACGAGGGATAGAGAAAATCAACGCTGCTTGCCTGGATGCAGGAGTCCCTCCGCCCAACTACCGGTACGACGGCGCGGGGTTGATGGTACAGTTCAGCCTGCCCTCTCCAGCGCCGGATAAAAGTTCACCAAAAAGTTCACCAAAAAGTTCACCAAAAAGTTCACCAAAAACCGGCGAACGGATTGTGGAATTGATGCTCGACAATCCTCAGATTTCGACGGAAACGATTGCGAACATCCTTGGAATATCGAAACGAGCCGTGCTCAAACAGACGAAAAATCTACGGGAACAGGGATTCATCGAACGAACCGGTCCGGCCAAAGGCGGTCGCTGGGTTGTGAAGAGAAAGCCATGAAAACGAACAAAACTCCTCCGCACATCAAACTCGACGAACGTAACCACGTTGAAAAACCGCTATTGGATCAGTTGGCGGGATTGGGCTGGGAGATTATCGACCTGAATAACAAGCAGAAACCGGGCGATACCTTCAGGGAGAGTTTCACGGAAGTGGTGATGCTCCCCGTGCTGCGTGAGTCGCTGAAGACCATCAATCCCTGGTTGGAAGACGATCAGGTGGAAGAAGCGGTCAAGCATCTCACCGCCAACTTTCCAGGCAGCCAACTAATTGAAAATAACCGCCATCTGTTGCATTTGCTGTTGGAAAACACCAGTGTTTCCGAAAACCGCCAAACGGGCGAAAAAAGCCCGACAGTGCGCTTTATCGATTTCAAGAATTCTCAAAATAACCGATTCATCGCCGTCTGCCAGTACAAGGTGCGTATTCTGGGGACGGAGCACCATATATATCCGGATATCGTGTTGTTCGTTAATGGTCTTCCTTTTGTCGTTATTGAATGTAAATCCCCCAAGGTGAATGATTCGATTCCTGAAGCCATCGACCAACTGATGCGTTACAGCGAACAGCGCGGTGCTAAAGGCGAAGGCAGTCCGTCGTTGTTTTTTTACAATCAGTTCATTGTTGTCACCAGTCGCCAAAAAGCGAAATTTGGATCCATCACGACGAAAACGGAAAAATATTTCTTCCGTTGGGCTGATCCGTACCCTCTTTCGGTCGATGATCTGGAACACGGCGGCAGCACGGCTAACGACCAACAACGGTTAGTTGCAGGGATGATGACCAAGGATAACCTATTGGACATCATCCGAACATTTACCCTCTTCACGACCAACGACAAGGGTGAAACCATCAAGATCGTTGGGCGCTATCAACAATTCCGCGCGGTGAAAAAGGCAGTGAAACAATTGTTGGATGGGAAGACGCCACGCGAACGCAGTGGCATAATCTGGCATACCCAAGGCTCTGGCAAGTCATTGACCATGATGTTTATGGTGCGAGAGATGTACAAGCATCCTCAACTCTGTCAATGGAAAGTGGTTTTTGTCACCGACCGGACGCAGCTCGAAGATCAACTCCTGGAGACGGGGCAAAACATCGGTTTCTCCGTTAATCAGGCTAACAACATTCCCGAACTCAAAGATCTGCTGCGTTCTGGTTCGTCCGATTTGGTTATGGCGATGATTCACAAGTTCCAGGAGCGAGACCTGACGCAGACTTTCCCGGAATTGAATCCCAGCCCGAATATCCTGGTAATGACCGACGAAGCGCATCGATCGCAGTACGCGCTTCTGGCGGCGAACCTGGATAAGGCGATTCCCAACGCCGCCCGATTCGGATATACAGGAACGCCAATCGATAAGACCGAGCGGGTTTTTGGGGATTACATCGACAAATACACCATGCGCCAATCCATCGAGGACGGCGTCACACTGGAAATTGTTTACGAAGGCCGAACGCATAACGCCGAAATTGTCAACCGAGATGCAATGGATACAGCGTTCGCCGACGTGTTCAGCGAATACAACCTACAGGAACGATTGGCGATTCTCGGTTATGGCTCGCGTGATGCGTATCTGGAAGCAGAGCCGACCATAACCGCCAAAGCGGAGGATGTGATTCGTCATTATCTTGATCACGTGTTTCCTAACGGCTTCAAGGCGCAGGTAGTAGCTGCATCACGAGAAGCAGCGGTGCGTTACAAAACGGCGCTTGATAAGGCGTTGGCGGATGTCATAGCGGAATTGGAAAAGAGCAATCCCCGTAAATTGAATCTTGTCACACTCAAAAAACTAGAAACGGATGTGATTATTTCTAGTAACAATAACGATCAGTTGCATCTTAAGCCTTATACCAATCCATCTAAGCACAAAGCATCCATTAAGAGTTTCAAATTGCCTTTTGAGGGCCAGGATGAAGGCGTGACCGGGGAAATCGGAATTGTGATTGTATACAACATGTTGATTACAGGATTCGATGCACCAGTCGAACAGGTGTTGTATCTGGATCGTGTTATCGTGGCTCATAATCTGCTTCAGGCCATTGCCCGCGTAAATCGCGTGGAGAGTGAGGATAAAGAGAAAGGATTCGTCGTCGATTACGTTGGCATCGGGCATCACCTAAAGCGGGCTATCGATGTCTATGATGATAAAGAACAAAAAGAAATACGTGATTCCCTCAGTTTTCCTGAAGAAGAATTGCGGGAATTACAGGCAAACTGCCGAGTGATCCAGGAATTCTTGGAGAAGTACGGTCTAACTGATTATAACGATCTCGACTCTTTTTTTGATTTATTTTACGATGAAGACATCCGCTTTGAATACATGCAGGCCTTCAAAAACCTGACTAAAAGTTTGAATCTCGTGTTTCCTGCCAAAGAAGCACTGGAATACATGAATCTTTATCAGCAGCTGACCGAAATCAATGTTATGGCGGCGAAACATTTTTATGATGCGCGTTTAAGCATGAAGGGGATTCCTGCCAAATTGCGCGTGTTGACGGATGCTTACCTCGAATCGAAAGGAATCGAGCAGAAGATAAAACCGATTTCCATCCTGGATGATGATTTTGAGAGTCAGGTGGGGAAACGTAAGCGGGAGAAAACCAAAGCGGCGGAAGTCGAGCATGCCATTCGCCACCATATAGAAGTGGAACTGGACGACGATCCCGATTTACAAGCGTCTTTCGCTGAAGCATTAGCTGCGATTTTTATGGAATTTAAAGAAAACTGGCAGAAAATATATGAAGAATTAGAAAAACTACGGAAACGAATTCTGAATGCGAATAAAGAACCCACGTACGGGCTGCATAAGAAAAAACAGATGCCGTTTTTCCGCATGTTCAAGAAAGAAA
This sequence comes from bacterium, assembly GCA_963662285.2. Classification (GTDB taxonomy): domain Bacteria; phylum Hinthialibacterota; class Hinthialibacteria; order Hinthialibacterales; family Hinthialibacteraceae. The sequence goes on along the minus strand of CAXXMV010000001.1, from coordinate 656,395 downwards.
TCTATGACAACGGCGAACTCGACGATGACCAAATCAGTAAAATGGTCGACTTAACACAACAAGTGTATAATACGGTAGAACGGGAATTGAAATTAACCGGCTTTTGGGAGTGCAATCCCGCCCGGAAGCGTTTGAGGGCAGAGATCCAACAAGTCCTGCTATCCGCGAATTTTGTAAGATTGCCGGGAATTATTTCTAAGCGGGAACAGATTATTACTCGTTGCATGGAACTAGCCTACAAGAATAACGACAGGATTCTCTACGCGCCATAAAATGGAACTCAATTATACGATTATCTATTCGAAGAGGAAGAATATCGCGATCACGGTAGAACGCGACCGTTCGATAGTAGTGCGTGCGCCAGCTGGCGCAACACCAGAGAAAATTCGACAAGCCGTAGAATCGAGAAAAGAATGGATTTACATCAAGACAAAACACCCTCAAAAATTCAATGAATTACCCCACCCTCCTGGAAAAGAATTAGTTAACGGAGAATCTATGCTTTACTTGGGGCGTAATTACCTGATTGAATTGGTAGATGGCGTAGACGAAATCCGATTTGCCCATAAGTTCCTAATTCCAAAAAAACTATCGAAAAGAAAAAACGTAATTAAGCAATGGTATATCGAGAAAGCGAAAGAGATTATTCTCCCCCGTGTTCCCCGTCACGCGATAAAATTGGGAGTTGAATACAATCAGGCTAAAATCACGGATTGTAAATATCGATGGGGCTCCTGTACGCCAAAGAACAATCTCAATTTTAACTGGCGTTTGATCAAAGCCCCCATGTTCATCATCGATTACATGATCATCCACGAATTGGCTCATTTGCTTGAAAATAACCACACGCCACAGTTTTGGAACATCGTCAAAGCTCAGATCACCGATATGGAAAAAGCTAAAGACTGGCTGTTGAAAAATGGGGCCATTTTGGAATGGGATATTTGAGTTTTCTTTTGAGTCTTTATTTTTGATTTAATATATAGGAGTATTCAACAATGACTGGATACGGCATTCCTTCCATCATATTCAAGAGCGACTTGTTTAACTCACTTATCTGTCGAAGAAGATTGTCATCCTGGGAGTTATAGCTTGGTTGTTCTGTCGTAAGTGATAGTTTCCACATATTCGATTGCGTTCATTCCCAAAATAGAATTATTCCGTTAGGTGCGATACAAGCACTTAGTAAGGTTCCCGGTTCTAGGATAATGAAACCCACAAGTCAACCCGTGAGTTTGACCTTTGTTGCTATACCGGATAAATAAATGAGAGAATATATCTGCAATTCCAAAGTTGAAAAAAGCCAGAGCCATTTCACTAAAAACGACTCCAGCCTTCTTTGATTTTTGAACTTTGCGCATCGTCTAATATTCTTCTCCTTTCGATGCCTCGATCCACAGAATTTTTGTTGTCAATTATTACAGAATTTTCAAGAAATTAGTGCTGTAACTTACAATCTTTTGTTTGGTTTTTATTTCTAGTTTTCTTCCAATAAATTGTTTATAGAATTTCGGATCATCCAATTCGGTAATATTATTTATTGAAACACCAAATATTGCGAGATCCTTTATCAGCCGTTTTAAGGGTTTATAAGTAACAACTATATTGTTTTTATGCTCTATCACTAATTCTTCCAATTTTCCGATGATCTTAAGCGTCCACACTAATTGTAAATATCCCTCAGTAGTTTTTTTGAGTTTCATGGCAACAACCGATACGGTATATTTTCCATTTGGGATTACAACAGAAGAAATTGTCATTCTTTCCTTCAATTTTTGATAGAAATCATCAACATTCGCTAATTCTTCTCGATCAGTTATCAAGTCACTCCTTTCAATTGAATTATCATTGTTATTATATGAACAATGGCTTTCGTAGAAAATAATTTGATCATTCGCATTTGATGTACTATCGCTTAGATTAAGTAAAGTACTATCTGATTCTTTATTCATTTGTTAATCTCCTATAATAAGTATACGCACCACCATGAGTTGACAAAAATATTATTTATCTTCGTCTTCAAAGTGGTGCGTACTTTTACTAACTTATCCCGGTTCTGGGTAATGCCGACTATTTGCTCTTGAGTCTTGTATCGAAAGATTTTCTCTCTCGGAGCTTCAAGCATTATTTATAGAATCTCCTTTCGATGCATGTATTCCAGTAATCTCCACTACTTGGAGTGACCTTTATCCAAACTTGTATTCCAATCAATTGCTGTACGAAATCTGGTTTTTTCAAATCTTCCACTGTTGCATCAGGATAACCGCAGATGGATAAATTATCTTTCAGATATCTGTTGTTATCTTTGCAATTGACCCATGTTGTTTGCCAATATTTATCCTTAGGAGCATCAAGATCAATAGGTATCAAACCCCACTGAACATTTTCTTTCCCTGATTTTGGATCCTGTTTAACTTGAACATCAAAAATTTCTGCTTTCAATCGATATGGTTGCCTTTTTACCGCTGCTTCGATATTAGTGTTTTGTACTATCCCACTGTTATTAACGAGCGCTTTCGATTGAACCGATGCGTCCCGAACTATCTTTTGGGAAGCAGACTTACTATCATTTATGACGATACCACCTTCTCGAATGCTTTTAGCACAGTATTCAAAAACCGCTGCAATATGATCTTTGTCATAATAAAAACCAGTACTTGCGCTGGCGCCATTTCCATTCTTGTTTTCTAATACTTCTGTGTATTTTTTACCAGCAGAAGTGCTGGAGAGACCCCAGATTTTGAAAGTTTTTTATAGACAGATAGAGCGGTTTATGCCCGCTTGATTTTAATCTATCGCTTTTAAGAAATGCGCATTCACGAATGTGTTGTCTCTCTCAACACAAACAATCAAACAGCGGCCTACAAACTGGCTCAGAAATTTTTGGTTTCTCAGATCATCCAGAGAATCCAATTTAACACCGAATTTGGATAGATCCCGCCGTAACTGATCCATCGATTCTTTACTCTTCGTCAGAGTATTGCAATGCCATAATAGATCTTCCTGGTAAGCGCCTTTTTCGATTTCAAGCACCCATTTTAATTGTGGTTTTCCACTCTTTGATTCTGATAAACGCACATTGTTCACAGATACTTTATATTCACCATTGGGAACACCTGAACTAGCCTTTACTTCTTCCGGAGCACTCGCTTCTTCTTTACGATCTTTATACAAATCGTTATAAAAATCGTTCACCTCTGTTAAATTTATTTCTTGACTATTAAACATAATATTTCTCTCCTATAGTTTTTTGTTTTGTTTAAAATGCGTATCGACGATCTCACGAACGATTTCGCCCATACTGGTCTCTCGCTCCTCACTGATCTGCTTGATGTGGTTATAAATTTCTTCTTCCAAGACAATCGTCAGTGACTTTGTATACTTTGCAATCTTCATTTGACTTTACCTCCTTATAAGGATGAGTTCTTTTTAATTTCATATATTTGTCCTTGATAAAAAATTTAGTTAAATCACCATACGGCTTCTACGGTCGATTGGGCATATCATAATAAGCATGTTTGGAGAATATGGGAAATTGTGCTTCGTTTGTGAGCAGATTAAGGATCTTCTATTGTTACTGTTACGCCGTTGTGATAAAACAGTTTTCAGTCACAGTCACCTTTTTACCGACGGGTTTGTGAAGAAAGGGATTTATAATGTCCTGTATTAAGACGATGCTCATTTTCTTTTTTGTTTTTGTTATCTTGATTACAACTCAAGCGGATACGAAGATTACGGTTATTAATCATGTGACAGTATACAGGGAGGAAGGACGGTTCGGAGGCTGGCCTGCTAATCATGGTATTTGGAATTGGGGCGATGAAATTCTGGTTGGATTCAGCCGTGGTTATTACAAGGATTTAGGCGACAGGCATCATATAGACCGCGAACAGCCCGAAGAGCATCTGTTTGCCAGAAGTATCGATGGCGGGCAATCCTAGGCGGTTGAAGATCCCTCTGAAACCATTGTACCGTGGGGAACCGCGCTTCATGGAGAACGTCCCCCGCATCTTATCCCTCCTGTACCTATTCCAAATACAACAAAGATTGATTTTACGCATCCCGATTTTGCCATGACGATGCGTATGCTGGATAGTAACACCGGCCCCTCATTATTCTATTATTCATACGACCGGGGACATCACTGGAAGGGGCCATTCGATTTGTTGATAAATGGGGTTAAAGGGATCGCCGCCCGGACTGATTATATTGTCGATTCTTCGAAAGAGTGCACGGCCTTTTTGACATGTGCTAAGAAAAATGGCCTTGAAGGGCGTTCTTTCTGCGCCCGTACGCAAGATGGCGGAATAACCTGGCACCGGATTTCATGGATTGGACCGGAACCGGAAGGATTTTCCATTATGCCGTCTTCCGTCAGGCTTTCCGATACGAATCTCATTGTAGCTCTTCGAAAGCGCGAAGGGAATAAACGTTGGATAGATATATACCGGTCAGAAAACAACGGAAAAGAATGGCAACCATGGAGCACGCCCGCTGATGACATTGGTGAAGGCAATCCACCCAGTATGATCCGTTTGCAAGATGGCCGGATTTGCCTGACATATGGATACCGCGCCGAACCGTTCAGTATCCGGACTCAGATCAGCGGGGATGAAGGAAAAACCTGGAGCGAACCCATCAGCTTACGCGAAGATGGTATCAGCCGGGATATTGGCTACCCTCGAACCATCCAATGCCCGGATGGTGTTATTGTCACAGTCTATTATTTCTGCGACAATCAGTCACCGGAGCGGTATATAGCCGCGACGTTGTGGAGAGCGGAATGATTTTTACATTACTGCGTGATTTGCGTCAGGATCGTGTGGAATCTTCTTTGCCATCACGCAACACACGCAAATCACGGTTGTTTTCCTTTTTAAGAAGAGAAATAGTAGTATATAATAGTCATACTAAGGTATAGAATATTATATTATTTTCAAAAAACACTGTGTGTACCGTGATTTGCGTCATGAATAAAAAATGAATTGTATTAAAAAATAACTAAAATGGCACGCATATTGCCAAGATGGTGTAATTCCCGTATAAAGGGCTTGTAATCTTAGAGTAAATATGTAATTCAACCACCCCAATACAACTGGAGGGATCATGCGTCACGCCGACCTTATTGCAGCGCAGATGGAATCAATAATTCCTAACGTCCAAATAAGAAGTCCATTTGGCGAAGATTGGATGACAAATTTTTATAAGGCAGCAACAACTCTTAGTATCGATAGAAACGATGCGGAATCGATTTTCTTTTCCGATTCTTATCCTTTCATAGAAACAGTTATTAAAGATTTTTTTGATTTGGATATCAGCAGTGAAATCGATTATGCTTTTTTTAAACGATGTACAGATATAAATATAATGTCTTCTTTTTCTTCATCACAACAAGAGATCACATCTGAATTATACGTGGGTATGGAACCAGGCGACTACTGGTGGACAATACCAAACGGAATAGAAAAGTTAAAAAAGCATGCTCAAATGTTGTTGCTGCTTATTGAAACAATTAAGCCATTTGAAAACCAAAATATTGAACTCCATTATCGATATGAATCAGAACCTCCACTATCATTTAATTTACATGGTTTTGTCGTCTCCATTCTACTTTCACTCAAGGACATCCTGGCCGAAACCTATATCATTTTAGAAGAATTTGATAAAGCGGATATTCTTTGCTGTGAAATTTATGATGACCAGAAGAACTGGTCTGAAGGATGGGAATCAAAAACTATCGCGATGCGAAAAGAAATTGAAGAAAAAATAACTCCGGACGAAGATTACAACAAGATTAAAAACAATTTCCCAGGAGCGTTCGATGATTGGCAAGGCTACAGTCCCGCAATAGTAAAGGTAATGAAGAATGTCATAGTCAATTATAACAATGATCCTATCTTCATTCTGGGAGAAACGGGAACAGGCAAAGAACTAGTTAGCCAATCCATTAGTAAATTGACCAAATCTGATATACATTCATTCAATTGTGCGTCGGTATCCGGAAACACGGCATACAGTTTATTATTCGGCCACGAAAAGGGGGCTTTCACGGGTGCTTACAAGCAGCATAAAGGATTATTTGAACAAGCTAATGATGGAATCGTATTTCTCGATGAAATCCACCACTTAGATTCCAAATGCCAAGCCATGCTTCTCCGCTTTTTAGAAGAAAAGAAGATCAGGAGACTGGGTAGCGACACAGATATTGGGGTTGAAGTTAAAATCATAGTGGCATCAAATCTCGATAAAGAAAAACTCCTGGCAGCAGTACAACACGATTTATTATACCGGTTAAAAGTCGATAATGCGATCTGCGTTCCCCCACTTAAAGACCGTGATTTTGACCGGATACTTTTAAGTCTTCATTATCTACCTGGATATAAAAAATACAGCGCAACAAACACTAATAACAAAATATCTTTTACACCAACAGCGCTCATGATGTATGGCTCATTCCTGTTTAACAGCGGAAACGTTCGTGAGTTGATTAGCGGGATTGAGAAACTATATGCATCAGTAAACGAACATCATCTTTTTGGCAATAAGGTTGGGTATACGGTGACGCCCGATATTATCGTAGAGAATTTCAAGGATAAGTTAGATGAGGACGGTGTAACGTTGGAAAATACACCATCTGCGCAAAGTATATATATGGCCTACTGTCTTTCACAACGGGAAAAGTCTGTCGGCGGATATTTATATTTTTCTGGTTATGATGTTAAAGGAGCCAGTGTTAAATTTAGCAAACCGGAAAATACTATTCGAAATAACCACCCTTCTGGAGCATTAAGAGAAAAGAAAGAAAAATACCCGTTTTATATTTGTGATCACAGTTAATTGTATCAAGCAAATAAAAGAATCGCTGCGAATAGTATTTGAAATTGATCAGCAGAACACCTCTGGTTCTTTCAGGTACAGGTTCTTCCAGCCGCCAGGACGAATAACTCCCGCTATACCCGTAGTCGTTATGCAAGCGCAGCCTGATAGTTTGCTACCCAGTTTCGGCGTCCAACAAAAGACAGGTTTGTTCTTCATACGGTTCTACCTTACTGTGCATGAGTTGGGGTGATGATAGGGGCGCCGCCTAGTTCTTCGATGGATGGCAGCGGTTTGAAGGTACCGAGAAATACATGTTGCTCCGCCATGCGGTTGTGTTTCTTTATGGTGTTTTTCGACAGATTCATGGCGATGGCGCTAGAACGGTTACCTTCACCCTTTCGAAATCTATCTTTTAGCCCGTGTAAGCCTCTTTATTCAGTCTTCCCTGTTCGAGTTGAATAAGAACCCTTTGAACAATATGGCCCTAGCGCAAGTCGGATCACACCGGGCGACTATGGGGTTAGTTAAACCCACTGATCATTGGTATATCACACTAACCAACACTCGATGGTTCACCGTAGCACAGTGAGCGAATGCAGAGTATTTAATGTGACCCTACACCAAGCCTTTTCAATTGTTCGTGTGAATAAACTCCAGTCTTAGCAGGCCACCTACTGGGTAACCCACCAATAAGAATTCCCAAAATGCATACATCGATTCCTGATTCAATTAATAATCAATCCGAACATTCCCGAAACTGTTTTCATGATTCCTGACATGTTTTGTGGTCAATTATCATAGACATGTAAACAATGTGATTTCAAGTATTTATGAAAGGTTAATTTTTTTTATTATTAACAATGGAACGTTACTTGCTGTAAAAGTATAGTGATTATAATTTTAGCGGTAACGGCTATTAACGGTTACACAGATTTTTAAGCGGGAGAGGCTCCAAACAAAACTGGCCAGTTAATGCGGAAGCCCCTCCCTGACAAAACTATAAGGAGTTCTGTTATGAGTAGTATAAGTCAAGATGTTTTAGATTTCATGGGGCAATCCCAGGAAGTAGAGGTATCCAACGATTCTTCAAATGACGCAAAGACAAAGGGCAACACAACAGTATGTATGGATAACCAGTCACCCCAAGTCAAACAGGAAAACATTCCTGTTGAGATTAAGCAACAACCTCAATGGGTACTTTGGAGAAAACAAGAGCGCAACGGCAAGATAACGAAAGTACCATATCAGGCCAATGGTAGCCCGGCACGTATAAATGATCTTTCTACTTGGGCGACTCATGATGATGCATTGCAAAGTTTTAATAACGGCGGATTTGATGGGATTGGCTTTGTATTCACTGGCGATGATCCTTATGTTGGGATTGATCTGGACCATTGCTACGATCCAGGCACCGAACGATTGGAGGATTGGGCGCAAGAAATAGTCGACAAAATGGATTCGTACACGGAAATAACCCCCAGTGGACAGGGCTTGCATGTAATCATTAAAGGCAGCCTACCGTCTGGACACAACCGCAAAGGTGGTATTGAACTGTATGACCAAGGCCGCTATTTCACTGTTACAGGGAATCGTCTTAAGGGACAATCCTTATCCATCCAAGAGCGAACGACTGAATTAAACGGTCTATTCCAGCAGTTGTTTGATGACGATTCTGCATCACTTCCAGCCACTATCTGTGCCGAGAAGATGAGTGATGAAGACCTTATAGCCCGTGCTAAATCAGCGAAGAATGGTTCACTGTTTCAGAGGTTATACGCTGGAGATATCACCGGATACGGGTCGGCGTCTGAAGCGGATTCAGCCTTATGCTGTATTCTTGCATTCTGGACGCAGTCGCTGAACCAAATTGATCGTATTTTTCGTCAATCCAAGTTGTATCGTGAAAAATGGGAACGTGAAGATTACCGGCGCCAAACCATCCAAAATGCTCTTGCTCATACGAACGCTCATTATAACGATTCACAAGAGAAGAATACTCCCAACACAGAAAGCGACGAATCTTTACCATCGGGAATCGGTCCGCTTATCACGGACTTTGAACTTTTCCATACAAAAGATGAGAAAGCATATGCTACTATATCTGAGAAGACATGTAATAAAACATACCCTGTCCGTAGCAAAAAAATATCAAGCATTCTACATTACAGGTATTTTAATAAATACAAAAAATCTCTCAGCAAACAACCATTACAAGATGCTATAGATCTATTAGAAGCAAAGGGATTATACGAAGGAACTCAATCCGAGGTATACACGCGCATTGCGGAGAATCACGGTACCATCTATGTAGATCTGGCGAATGCATGCGGAGAAGTAGTAAGCATAACATCTTCTGGTTGGGATATAACTAAAAATGAAATAATCCGATTTCTCCAGCCGAGCGGAATGCTCCCCCTCCCCACCCCTCGGCGCGGCGGGTCGGTTAAGTCTCTGAAAAAGTTTATTAATTTAGAAAAGGATGATGATTTGGTGCTCCTGGTCAGTTGGATACTAGAAGCGTTCCGGCTTAATACGCCAAAACCAATCTTGAATTTGCAAGGTGAACACGGTAGCGCAAAGAGCACGGCAACAAGAGTGGTTCGTTCTTTGATAGATCCGGTTAACAATCCCCTAAGAGCCTTTCCAAAAAATGAAAGAGACTTGATTATTTCAGTCCAACATCAAGGAATTCTCGCGTTTGACAATCTGTCAAATCTTTCTCTAGAGAATTCTGATTCTCTTTGCAGGCTTTCTACTGGCGGCGGTTTTTCCACACGAAAACTGTACACAGATGATGAAGAGATTCAATTTAACGTGTTGTGTCCAGTCATACTAAATGGAATAGTCGATTTTGCCCACCAACCGGACTTGATCGACCGTATGTTAAATATACATCTTCCTCCAATTAACGATACACAGCGAATTGAAGAAACAGTGTTCTGGGAAAAATTTAATCGAGAAAGCCCTTTAATCCTTGGGGCAATTTTTGATGCACTCAGTGTGGCTTTGAAGAACATTAACAAAGTCCAACTGCCGCGAAAACCTCGAATGGTTGATTTCGCCTGTTTAGCTACAGCTGCTGAACCCGCTCTTGAGTGCGCACCTGGGAGGTTTTTAGAAATTTATGAAAGAAACCAAGCGAATGCTATTGAGAAAGTATTGGAAGAAGATCCCATCGCATCGGCCATAGTAAAGTTAATGGAAACGAGACTGACGTGGGAAGGTATTGCTCAAGATCTGCTAATAGAACTTGGCGGATATGTTCCCGAACGAATTCAGCGAACTAAATCTTGGCCTGATTATCCAAGGACCTTATCAAATCGAATTCGTAGATTAATTCCCTCCTTACGGAAAATTGGCATTGATGTTACCCCACCTAATGATACGGAATGGAATGCTACCACTAAAAAATCACAGCGCCTCTTTGAGATAACTAAAAACACTCAAAACACCGTAAGTACCGTGTGTAGCGTGATGGATCCGGAGACAACTGACGCTCATGACGCAAATCACGGATCCTTAAACAAAACTCCTATACAACTTTCTCTCTTTTCTATGCTTGAAGAGACAGATCCCCCTCCTGATCCTCCTAAAGATGTAATAAATGAACCGCGAAGGAGGATAGTAATATGAATCTGATTGAAACAATGACTATATTAAAATCCTCATCAGTAAAATTCGGAATTGACGATGGTCGACTGATCGTTGATGCTTCGGATAGCATTTTAACCCCTGAATTTGAAACGGCGCTTCGTCAGTATAAATCTGAAATACTACAGACAATCGAATTAGGTCTCCTGAGCGCAGCGGCAATCACGAATGATGTATGGGAAGGGGATTCTAAACCTAATCCCTCTTCCTCCTCTGCCGAACCATTGAGTGCTTCAGAAATATTAAAGCAGGCGGGTATCACCACTCAATATATAACGGACAAACATTCAGCGGAGCAAGTGATATCCGCATTGGTGAAAATCGCGAATCCTATTGGTCTCGACATAGAAACAGTAAAACTTGATGGTTATGAGGATCATAAGCAGGCAGGGCTGGCGCCGCCTTTATCTCGGATACGGTTGATTCAATTGTATACAGGAGGCAAGGAGGTATATGTTTTCGATGTGAAAGCGTTAGGCGGTATAAGCATTTTATCTCCAATATGGGATTTGAATCTGGTTGCCCATAATGCCAAATTTGAAATCAAACATCTGATCCACGCTGGGATCAATATTCAAAACATCGACTGCACGATGCTTCAAACCAACGCTCTGGATGGCTCGTTGCCCAAATTAACTGTATTAGCCGAATCACTTCTGAATTGGGATTTAAATAAAACCCTTCAAACGTCCGGCTGGGGAGCCGCAGTACTCACGCCAGAACAAATTTCTTATGCAGCGTTGGATGCTGTGGTAGCGCTTAAAGTCTACCACATACAAAACCCAAAACTGAAGCATGAGAATAAGGATCAAGTATACCGGCTTATGCTGAACGCATTGCCTTCCATCGCCAAAATGGAACTCAATGGCATTGGATTCGACAGTGCGGCGCATAACCTTCTTCTTAATCGATGGGAAACCGAACAAAAAACCGCCGAAACAGATTTACGCATGATCGTCGGCGCTGAAATTAATTTAGCAAGTCCCAAACAAGTTTCTGAATGGTTATTGAAAAATTTGGGTGTTGAGACATCAGCGAAATGGCCCAAAACTAACTCTGGACAATTAAAAACCGATGCAGCGACCTTAGCACAATTTTCTAATCAACCTTTAGTTCAACCTCTCCGTAACTATAAGGAATACTCAAAAAAAATCTCAACATACGGAGAGAAATACTCCACATATATTAATCCAGTAACAAATTTAATTCACGCTAATTTTAAATTAGGGGGGACTGTTAGTGGACGCTTGTCCTGCTCAAAACCAAATATTCAAAACCCCTTACGAGGCAAAGAATTCCGGTCACTGTTTTGTGCATCACAGAACCATGTGTTAGTCGTTGCAGATTACAGCCAGATTGAACTTCGCGTCGCTGCTCTGGTCTCTAACGATCAAAACATGTTGGCGGCGTATACACAGAAGATCGATTTGCATCGAAAAACGGCGGCTGCCATCGCAGGACTATCGATAGAACAAGTTTCTGACGAACAGCGTCGGTTAGCAAAAGCCGTAAACTTTGGGTTGTTATATGGTCAGGGAGCCAAAGGATTGGCAGCATACGCAAGGGCTAACTACGGTGTTGAAATGTCTGAAAGCGAGGCGGAGACAGCACGAAACGCCTTTTTCTCCGCATATCCCGATCTACGAAATTGGCAGCAGAAGACAGCCAAGAGAGCCGAATTAGACATGAAGGTAATGACGCCAGGCGGGAGAGTGAGAGATTTTCGTAAGGAAATAAAGGGTTACAGGTATACAGAAGCCTTAAACACTCCTATTCAAGGCGGCGCTGCTGAAATAATGTTGGCCGCGCTGGCAGCATTAGAGCATTCAATAAATGAATCTGGTATTGATGCCAAATTGGTCAACGTAATACATGATGAAATAGTATTAGAGGCTGCTAAAGAGGTTTCAGAGCAAGCAAAAGAAATTCTCCAACAAGCCATGATTGACGGCATGTTAAAGATATTCCCGGATGCAGCAACCAACGGATTAGTAGAAGCAAATGTTGGTGCTAACTGGGCTGAAGCGAAATAACAACGGTTTAAGAAATCAATAATGATAAAGATCGATCCTCATACGCTATACGACTCCAAAGAACTTAATGAAATCCTGCGCGGTTTCGTTAAGTTGGAGTCGTTGCGGGAATTTGGATTGGTTGGACTGCCTGGAAAAGGGTATTGGGGACAGAACGTTATTGACTCTTTAACCATATTATGTCAACATCTTGCTCGTCAACGTGGAACGGGCAAGGTGGTCAGAAAGGATAATCATCTTGATAAAAAACCCGAGTTCTTTGAAAAACGAAGCAAACAAATACAAAACAGACAGGTTCACACTCCATCAGGAAAAGCCGGGGCGGTGGAAAGTCAGCGGCAGAGATTCCAGCGGCAAGTATCGCCGGATACGGTTTGATGCCAAAGACTTGAATGAGGCCATGACCCTGGCGAATGATGTCTTGGAGGAACAAGCCACACAGGCTACTGGAGTCCAACAATCCAACGCTTTCGAACCTCTTCAGATCAGCGATGCGCTCTTACGGGCTGCGAAGACGCGCAACTGGGCAGAATATACACGACGGAAAGATGAAAAATTCTGCGAATATTTTTTGGAGTGGGTAGATAAACTAGGACTAACATATTGGCATGAACTTCGATACGAGCATGTATTGAATTACCAAAAATATCTCGTAGATCATGGTTTTGCCTTTGATTCAATCCGACTTTATCTGCTACCAATACGCCGTTCAGCCGCATGGGTAGCATCAAATTGGCCAAAGCATTATACAAATTTCTGCCAAGGTATTAGGTTGTCTAGGAAAGAATCTCATCCTTCGACTTATAACGAAGATGAAGGAAATCCCTACCTATCTATTCATCAGGTATTAAATTTTTTGGATTGGTTGGCGCGGAAAGAAGGTCTAGACGGCCTCATTGTGGGCATCGCCCTCCAAGGATTGGCTGGGCTTCAGTTACAAGAAGCCCTTCGTCTCACATGGGAAAAAGTCGATCTAAAAGACGAAACTATCACGATTGATGGGGTCGTTAAGAATCATTATCGCATTAGAAAAATTCCTGTATCAATGGTTGTTGCACGGTTGTTACGTAGAGTGCGACCTTTGGTTGATCCCCAAGGACCAGTAATTCCCGGTTACGCTGCATTCGATAATTACTCACACGCGGTTCGCCGGGAAATACTAAGATGGAACTCATCTGTCAATATTAAACCAAAAGATTTGCGCAACACTATCCAAACGGCATCTATTGATGGCGGATGGTATGGGTATTACATGCAGCGTTACGTTGGGCATGCACCAACATCGATTGGAGAGCGCCATTACCACGGAGATAAAGGAAAAAGGTTGCTTCCATTGTTTCGTGAAAAAGTGGTTTCATATATTGATGATGCAGTTGCTAAGTGGAATGCTCCAGCGGATTCGGGAATAATACCATTCCCACGCTTGGTTATTAATCAGTAAATTGCACGATCATTGCACGATTCGCGTATTTAGAAAGGTAACGGGAAGGCTTTGAATATTCCTAAGTCAAGTGAAATGAATAAGCTGGCGAGGGGACTTGAACCTCCGACCGGCTGATTACAAATCAGCTGCTCTACCAACTGAGCTACGCCAGCGTTAATTTCATCTAAAAGAGGAATCTTCTGAATCTTGCGCAAAGCAAGAATAAATCCAGAAGAAAGAAACATTTATAAGTCAGGAAGTATTATATCTCAAAACCTGATTATTCAAGTTCTTTGGAAAGGGGATTTGGGAATTAGTCTGGTTTTTATGGATATAGTTCTTACAAATGCGTCTAAAAATCCCCCAAAACAGGGATTTCTAGACGCTAATAGATAATTAATGGCTTATATTTGTCGCCAGTCTTGATTCTGTTGCTTTAACCATTGGGCGACTGGAATAATGCGTTTCAGGGCCTTTTGCAGTTGAGGGATTGTTTGTATGCCTTGATCCCACTCATGCCACCATTTTGAGATTTGTTGAAAGATCTCCTTATCGGGTAGTGATGCATATAATTCAAGAAAGCGCTTGACGCCTTGGCGCCGGGCGCCGATATATACTCCCCGGCTGTAACAAGCGATCTGCACCAGTTTGGCGGTATTCTGGCATAGGTCAAACTGGAAAGCGGCGGCTAGTTCGTCTTGCTGGCATCCTCCAATGCGTTTGGCGAAATGGGTTAGGCATTCCTCCTTCGATGCGGCGGTAAGAGGTTCCATAGACAAAACGCTATCCAGAGCGGATTGCCATTTCGGCCTGAATTCCTTGATTAACAACGCGCCGCATCGGGATTTATCAGGATATAATTCGTTTTTCACCTGTCCCGTTTTTATGGCTGTTTTCAGTTTAATCATAAACTCATCGAGGCGCAGGAATTCGACATTTTTACTGTTTTTATTGGCGGTTTCGAGCAATTGCGCCAACGTAATGCTGTGATTGACGTAGGCGAATATGAACAATGGGCGATTAGGGCAGGCTTTGATCAAATCTTGCAGCCGTTCATTGGGATCATCGCCCCGGTGGATAGCTAAGCTGCTGTAAACCACTGGAGCTCCATCATCCAGGATGCTTGGTTCCCAAAGGGAATCGCCCAATCCCCTGACGAAACCTAACGCTTCGGGAATTTCGCGCCTCATCAGGTTATGAAACCCGGTCGGATTCACGCCCTTGTGAGATAGCCGGGGGTCCCAGGTGACAATATTGGCTATGCGCAGATCAAGGCGTTTCATGGATTCACGGGTCATTTGCAGAAATGGCAGCGGATCGGGATGCAAGTGTGGATAGGTATATCCAATGCCGGATGGTCCGGCGATTAGATAATCATTATCGGTGCGCGTCTCTATATAATACTGTAACATTCCAGGGCCTAAGTGATAAACCGCAGGCATGAATCCCCAGTTCATCGGCGCTTTACCGCGTTCGCTATTAGTCCATTTATCATCCATGCGGTTAGTCATAGCCCAGGCGGCGTCGCCATCGGTAATAAGTGGAGCGATATAAACCTTGGATTCAACTTTAGTACTCGCTGCTTGTTTGGCGGGCGGCAATGCCTGTGATAATGTCGACGGCTCAGCAGGTTTTACGCTTTGATGGATTGAATAGTTTGGCGAAGAGAGGTTGCAAATGACGAATATACCATGATCAGCGGCCAGGCTGACGGCTTCATGCTCCAGGTCGCGGGCGCAATGCCAGCCAACCACGCAGCCCGGTTTTTCCATGCGTTCGTAAATTTCACCCAGCAGGCTCATGTCTTTGGGATGCGCCCTTGATGAGGATAAATCAACCTGGAACGCATCCCGGCTTACAAAGAAATCTAAGGCGGTGATGACGTGCGATGGCCAATGAGGACGATCCATGCAGAAATTGGCGATGACCCGTTGTGAGCACAACGAATATAGATTGTCAATACTCCATCGGTAAGCGTCATAACGATCCTTGAACTTACCCTGCAAATCATCAATGCATCGCAAACCGGCCTGCTTCATTTTTGCTTCATGCTGTGGATGTATCGGCAACGCATAATCCAGGCTGGCCATCACCGACGCTAGATTGATGGTGTACAGGTTATCGGGATCATATATACGGTATCCGCTAATCTTATCCCGGAACATTTCCAGCAATGTATAGACCGAGTCGGTGCGGGTATGTTGAATATCAAAACGCTGCTGGTAATAATCCACCCAGAATTCACAATGCTCATTGGAGAGCAGGTATACCTGGGGCTGTTTTTTATTGATTAGGCCTTGAAGGGTCAGGAAAGTTATTCGCTCATCAACATCAGAAGATTTAATATCTGCAACTACCAGATTTTTGCATTGCGGCGTTGCAGGAAAAATATCGGTCAATCGCGCTACCTGCGATGCAGATGCATTCGCTCCCAACGCTTGCAGCGCTGCTAGGCTAGATAAAGAGATGAATTCACGCCGGTTGATATTATGAAACATAAACGTCTCCTATTGGTTTTGTTCATATATTCAAAACAAGTTCATCCATAATAACATTCCTCTATCAAAAAGCCCATCTTTACAAACATATCGAAACGCCAATCATCCAATGACATTATCATCAAGCAGATTTTTCAGAAAGTTTTTGGATTTATGCTTGATGTATGTCATAATTCATTCAGAATAATATAAACCTTGATTAACGAGGAAATGGATATGCCCAAAAACACTAAACTTACTCGACGCGAGATACTTAAAGCCACCGGAACTGCATTACCAGCTGGTCTGATTGCGCCAGCCTTATTCTCTCCAATGGTTGATGCTTTCGAGAATAAAATGCCTATGCGCACCCTGGGACGAACCGGCGCCAAGGTCAGTCTGCTTACCTTGGGATGCGGTCACCTGCGTAAAAGTTTAATAACGCCGACTCAAGCAGGCGACATCATCGAACGCGCTCTCGAATTGGGCGTCAACTCCATCGATACCGCGCCAGCTTATGATGAGTCGGAAGATTTTCTTGGAGAAGCGCTAAAAAATAAACGTGACAAGGTTTTTCTCGCTACCAAGACTGAAGAACAGACTTACGACAAGGCCTGGGAATTACTGCAAACCAGCTTAAAACGACTGAAGACCGATTACCTCGACCTGGTTTATCTGCATAACATTGGTTATGAAACGTATTTCCCCGATGCGGTGGAAGCCTTAGGTCCCAAAGGGGCGTTGAGCGCTTTGCGCGAGGCCAAAAAGCAAGGCTTGATCCGCCATATCGGAGTATCCGGTCACTTATTCCCCAGCCGTTGGAAACTAATTCATGAACTGGATGATATTGACGTTTATCTATGCGCAGTCAATTTCATCGCCCGTCATCAATACAATTTTGAAGAGAAAGTTTTCGGCCCGGCTCGTAAGAAGAACCTGGGTATGGTTGGTATGAAGATTCTGGGCGGAGCTGGTAACTGGAAAACCGGCGCGGCTAAATTCGTTGACCGAATCGATCCCTGCCTGCGCTATGCTCTAAGCCTGCCCGGTTTAAGCACCGCCAATATCGGCTTCCGGTCAGTTGATGAACTGGAAACAGTCACTCAAAAGATTATCCAACTAAAACCATTTTCAGATGAAGAGATGACCGCGTTTTGCGCTGAAGGCAAAAAACTGGCCGCAGACATGCAACCGATTTACGGCGTTCCTGTTGCTTGATGTTTCATTATGTTTTTACCCATAAAGTAATGAGTAATGTTAGCGAGGGGTGATTGTTTTCAACCCTCACCTAACCTCTCCCAATCTTGGGAGAGGAATGTGTGACTAAAGTGTTTTTGAATAACTAAGTCTAAACGATCTAACTGTTTATATCTCAAAATCTCTCTCCCCCAAATTGGGGAATAATTCAAGAGGGGGTTGTTTGCTAAAACCATAGATTTTCCAGTTCACGTTGAAGGGCGCCAAGGGCAAGACCGCATTGCGGTCAGCCCTTGATGCGATCACTTCTGATTTTTCGTATTTTTCGGGCATCGTTGTACTTGGCGACGAGGTACGAGTCCGCTGCATTTTTTTTGTTAGGCCTATCTTATTAAATTTTCAAGTTCAGGCATTAACGTGAAGAACTGGTCACATTTTTCTTTTACTTGAGTTATGTCCTCAGTTCTAAATACTTCAGTATAGAGTTTTTCACATCCTTGCGTTACGGAATCAATTGCAGTTTTTTCCCAGAGTACATGACATGGCCATGTAGAAAGAATAGTTGCAAATGGAGCAGAGCAACGGTGTGCCCGCAATCTCTCTGACATATTGGATGTGAAACCCAATTTAAATCGGCCAGGATCGTGATTAGGTTCTAGTTGAATAAGATAAAACTCTCCATGCTCAATTTGTACTGATGAGGTAGAAGCCTCGGTGTCATTTGTGGAGGCTTTATTTGCCGGGTAATTGTTGATAATGAAGTCAAAGTCTTGTTGAGTAATATAAGAGATTGATTGTCCTCTGTGATCAGAAGACTTTTGTTTTATTGCGCTCAGACCAAAACGTTTTATGACCTTGAATAAGGTCTGCTTTTTAATCCCTATCTTTGTAGATGCATCTGCAACTGAAATTAGATCGTTGTCCATATTCATTCCTTGTAGAGCCTAACGCCGCGAATTCTTTTGCCGTCGCCGCAACAATACCATGATTTGCGCCAGTGATTACCCTTCTCACCAAGATGTGATTCAATCATGTTTCCTATTCCTGTATTCGACTAAGCGATGTAACATCGCTAATCAACCGCGCGGTTTTCACGTCGGTTGATTAGCCTTGTTAGCAGTTTTATATGCGACAATCACAGAACTCTCTAACCTGAATTTTTATTGCGGATCGGAATCTTTTGTATCAAATATTCCAATCTGATTTCCTAAACGAACCCGTATGGCATCTGATTTATATCTGTCTGGTTCGAAAACAATGATTACCATTGAACCCCCATACGCAAAATGTCCGAGCCTATCTCCTCGTTTGACGGGCGCCGGCTTGGTTACGTTGGCGAACCGCTCTTCGAAGACGATTGAACTTATCGTATCTAAACCGACAGGTATCATAGCGACATGGCCATACTTGCCTGTGTCAATAATAAAGTAGCCGCGTTGGAATTTTTCAAACTGACTGAAATCCGTGCCGTGATAACCTACGTTTCCATTGATAGGCGCCCAGGATGGGAAATCATCATAACCGTAGAAGGCATCCTCGATAATTCTGCTTTCCACGACGTGGCCACCGACGGGAGCATGATAGTGATGATAGGTGTTAGGCATCAAGACGCAGGAAAGCGCTGTGCCGCCAATGAATTTATTGGCATATTTAGAGCCACCCAACATATCGACTATATTTAATGCCTGATTACCCTTGGTCGGTATCAGCGCGTCGGCGTCAGATATTTTTTGCGGAATCGAGTTTATGATGACATCGGTTGGCGCAGAGATCACATAATCACGATCTGGCATTGTTTGCGGGCGGCTCTTATCCTGGTCTTTAAGCGTGCGTGTAAAGAACTCATTGAACGATTTAAACCCGCCATCCGGCGCAGTTGGATCAGGAAGTATGTAATCCTCTTTCTCAATCCTGACGTCACTTAACCAATTCGCGATCTGGGAAGTAGAGGCTTCACTATCCATGAAAACACCCCTCTGCCTCGCAAAGTCCTGCATGATTTCCCGTCCAGGCGACTTTTGCACAAAATCCACGCCATATTGATTTTGGTAGTAGAACCAGGCGAATTTCTCAATATACCTTAAGCCCGTATCGTGGCTTCCAGCAGCGGTTGGGAGAAAGGATGACCATTTATTCAGGAAAAGGATCAGGTCAGAAAACTTCTTGCCGATCCATGGGTTGCCATCAGGATATTCTGGCGGCAACTGCTGCATGTTCTCAAACGCAGAATCCAGTAGATCCTTAAACTTAGTATCCACCTTTGAATAATAGGCCGACTCCAGTTTCTTGATTGATTCGTAACATGGGCTATCGGGATCTGCCAGAAATGTTTGGGCGTAAAGCGCCGAACACATCATGGTGCTCAATAACCCGGTCAAGACAATAATTCGCGTGATTTTTTTCATCTTACATTACTCCTTATTGGTTTAGTTAAGATGAGTCTAAGATAAACCCCTGCCGAACAAATTATTGAATAGTTACCGTGCTTTATACCATTTTATCTTGACAGTCAATAAATATACCAAATATTCTAATTGATGGGCGCCCAAGGGCAAGACCGGATTTTTTCTCGTTTGATTCATTCATCCGTTTTTCATACTTGCTACTTGCTCATAACGCGATATAGGTGTGTTTTGGTGCGTAGGAGAATCGACTTGCCCGATATAGCAGGCGACGCCCAAAGTTCTCCGTCAAGCTGGTTGACCGCCAGTTGGTGGAAGGTTCGTCCCGGTTTAATGACAGTGGTTTTTCCTTCTTTGCTGGAAATGTATATCCGGTTATCGGCATACAGCGGGGATGCGCCGTATTTACCTTCTAACTGTTCTGTCCAAACCGTTTCTCCTGTTTTTGCCTGTTTACATATCAGTACGCCCTTGTCGCTAATCATATATAGCAACTCTCCGACCAGGACCGGAGAACTTTCGAGCGGCACATCTTCGGTCATTTTCCAAACGACGTGCGTATCGGTTACATTTCCCTTACCACCTTGACGCACAGCCCATAATTGAGCCTTACCTGGAGGGCCGCCGCAATTGACGAAGAACAGCCCTTGTCCGCTTACGATACGGGATATTGCGCTATCGTAACCATAACGCACCTGCCAAAGTTCTTGGCCGGTTTGTGGTTCATGGCCAGTCACCATCAGGGCGCCATTGCTTATTAATTGCGTCTGGCCATCGACCTCAACAAGCACCGGCGTTTGATAGGACTTGCGGTAAACGGTCGCTCTAACTGTTTCGTAATAATCCTTTGGTCGATCAACCCGCCATACGTGTTTGCCGGTGTTTTTGTTCAAGGCGGTAAAAAACTGGACGTCGGTGCCTTCGAGATGAAGGATGATTAAATCTTTGTACAGAATCGGTGAAGAAGCCGGGCCTTGCATGTGCTGACAGTTCAGGTCGGTCCGCCGCCAGAGCACTTCCCCTGTTTTCGAATCGAGGGCGGCTGTTCCAAAGGTTCCGAAATGTACATAGACGCGCCCTTCTTCCACTACCGCCGAAGGCGTCGCATAAGAATTGTTCGAGTGAATCCGCTGGGGCTTTTCTTGATGAAAAACCTCAATATCGTGGACGACTACGCCGGTATTCAGATCAAAGCAGACTGCGTAGAGAGACTGTCCGTTTTTTGTCGCTGTGGTAAGCCAGACTTGATCGCCCCATATAACAGGCGTTGAGTGGCCCAGATCATGGATAGGGGTTTTCCAGACAATATTTTCCGTTTCTGACCAGTTCAGAGGGATGCCGGTAGCATCACTGCGGCCATCACCAGCCGGACCACGCCAGTCCGGCCAATTGTCGGAGGCAGGAACTGAGTTTGCACAGAAGAGAAGCACAAAAACTATCAACAGCGATTTCAAATTCAATTTCATTACTTTACCTTTCATTTCGTCTAGTAGTACGACTAGTTTCTTTTGTCAGGAGGTCTTCTGTAATTCCCCCTCACCCTAGCCCTCTCCCGGGGGGATAAGGGGACGAGGTCGCCCGACATAATAAGTTGATCACACTACTAGAGCGGTTGTCAAAATTATGTTCGTTTATTATCGTCTATAGTCTTCGAAAAACCAATCTTTACTGGCTTTTTCGAAACGCGAATATGAATGTTATTATGACAACCGCTCCAGATAACTTTTGGCGGCATTCTGATTCTTCAATAACATTTGTATCATAATCATAATAATCAATTACACTAAGGAGCCATTCCAACGGCGCTGTATTTCTTATGACAAAAAAATCTGCTTCCCTCGTCCGGATCGCATCCTCATTATTTTTCCTTTCCGGAATGGCCGCATTAATATACGAAGTCATCTGGTTCAAACGATTCACCCATGTTTACGGCAGTTCAACCCTGGCTCAGGCGGTTGTGGTAACCTCTTTTCTGTTTGGCCTGGCTCTGGGGGCTTTTCTGTTAGGGCGCATCGCCGACCGGGTTAAATCACCGCTGGGGTGGTATTGCGTCTGCGAGATACTGATCGGCGTATTGGCATTGATCATCCCCTACGAACTGGCGGCGCTGCATCGGTTATCAGCGGCTGTTTATCCCATATTGCAGGGTCACCCATACATCCAATTCGGCTTTCGTTTTGTTATGACTTTCCTGGTCATCGGTCCGGCATGCGTGCTGATGGGCGGGACTTTGCCATTGTTGTTGAAGCATTTCCTGATCGTGCAACCCTGGAACCGCGAAACAACCGGTTGGCTCTATGCCATCAATACGCTTGGGGCCGCCTTCGGCGCTTTTTTCGCAGGATTCTATTTTCTTCCCGGATTGGGGATGATCGGCGCTAATTACCTGGCTGTGGCGATCAATGTATACGTCGCCATGCTGGTTTATCTCCTTCTACGGCAGTATCCAGCAGAGACGCAGAGTATAGAGGAGACGCCTGTTATTGATGAAAGACCGTTTCCATCCATCGATCCTGACTGCTCGTCATACTTTTCCGCCAAAGCGATATACCCAGCCTTGATGTTGACTGGTTGCGCATCCTTGATTTTACAACTGATATGGACGCGCCAACTGGCCCTGGTTCTGGGAGGGACTACGTATGCGTTTTCTTCTATGCTGTTTGTTTTTCTCTTGGGCATAGGATTAGGCAGTCTGCTCTACAGCCGGATAGCCCGGCGATTCACCAATCTATCCCGAGTTTTACTGGTCGTCGTTTTTCTACTGATTCTAACCACGGCCATAGGATTCTTTTCATTGCCCTATTTGAGTATAGCCGTTGGATTCATGCGCCGCCTGCGATTCAATCCGCTGCTCAACGGATTGATTTCGATCAGCGTAAACTGTGTGTTGCAACTGGTTCCAACGCTATGTATGGGATTTTTGTTTCCACTGTTTGTCGACATATTACGCTGGCGCACGACCAAGGTTGGAAAAGTAGTCGGATCGGTGTATACCTGGAATACAGTGGGAAGCATCGCTGGTACATTCCTGGTCCCGTTGTTTTTATTACCGGTTTTGGGATCGAATATTACGGTTGCATTAACCATGTCGCTCTATGCGGTCTCATGGTTGATGGTGTATCCTTATTCTCAGAAAAAGTCGGTTGTCGTCCTGCTTCCCGCGATTCCATGTATGCTTCTCTTGATCCTAATGGTTTCCCGGCCCACCGATCCACGCCTAACCAACATGGGACAATACAGGTATGGTTATTTGCCCGCAGAAAATGTTAACTCCTCGCAGGTTCTATATTTCAAAGAAAGCACGCACAGCAACGTTATGGTGCTGGAAACCCTACAGAACCGTAATCTGCGCGTCAATGGAAAAGTCGACGCCAATGATCTTAACGATATGCCCATGCAGTTGGGATTAGCCTATTATCCGCGATTGTTTCATCCCACAGCCAGCGATGTTATGATCATTGGTTATGGCAGCGGTACTACAGCCGGCGCCAGTCTGAAGTTTCCCAATACTAAAGTGACGTGTTGTGAGATCGAGCCAGCGGTGATCGAAGGCGGCTATTATTTTTCACATGTAAACCATCAACCGCAACTTTCTCCGAATTTCAATCTGGTGCTGGACGATGGCCGAAGTTATATGGAAGGATGCCAGGATTCGTTTGA
Organism: bacterium; assembly: GCA_963662285.2. GTDB lineage: Bacteria > Hinthialibacterota > Hinthialibacteria > Hinthialibacterales > Hinthialibacteraceae. Next base: position 632,733 of record CAXXMV010000001.1, on the reverse strand, counting down.
TTTGATTCTTTCCGAGCCTTCCAATCCCTGGATAGCAGGGATATCTAACCTCTTTACGCGCGAATTTTATCAAACAGTCAAACAGCGTTTGAAACCGGGCGGCATCTTCACTCAATGGATTCATACCTATAATTTAACCAGCGTTGAGTACAACATGATCACGCGCACCCTGTTGGACGTGTTCCCCCATTGTGCGTTGATCCGTATTTCCAATGGAGATACGCTGGTGCTTGTTTCGGAAAGATCGCTGCAATTTAGCATCGACGATTTACATGCCGCTCAAAAACTGCTGGATGAGGCGCCGATGGCCGCCAAGGATCTCAATCAATTCTTCAATGCAAACGACGCCGCGACTTTTTTATTGAGAGGCTATCTGTTGCCAGAGGAGCGGGTGCGCTGGATTTTAGAGGAGGATAGCAATATCCAATTCAATACCGATATGAATATGCGCCTGGAATTTTCCGCACCCTTGCAGCTGTTTTCGCCAAAGGAATGGCAACACAACATTGAACGTGCGCTGATCGACGCAACCGAGCCGACGTGGATTATGGACTGTTTCAAGAAATGGGATTGCGCATCAGAACAACTTTCCAGCCTGAAAGTGTGGATTAGATTTTACCAACAATACAAATTCGACAATAAATGCAAGCAGATCGTGGATTTCGCTCTTCAATATGCGCCTGACGATTCCTTTCTGGTTGCGCAACACTTGAAGCTCTCTTTGTATAATCCAAAAGAATTCGATTCGTCTTTAGAAAAACTGCTGGCTCTTTCCACGGATGAAGCTTTTGATATAGGCATTGAGATTCATTCAAAAAGCCATCCCGAACAGGCAGCTAAAATATTCAAACGTCTCGCAGAAATTCAACCCACCCATGCAACCGTCCGGGTGCATCTGGCGCTCTGTTACATGAAGATGAAGAACAGGAAACTGGCGGAAAATGCACTGGCCAGCGCCCGCGAAATTGATCCGCACAATCCACTGCTGATCGAGGCCAATGAGCTTTTCGAGGAATCTGAGCCTGCGCCCGAAAAGAAGCCCGGTTTATCTGTGTTGGATCCATTTAGGTAATCGGCTTATAGAGACAGAAAGTTGTAGTATCAAAAAGGGGAGCATCGGCTTCTAGCCGGTGCGCCAGCACCTTCGGTTCTCTTCATACAGATATGAAGTATTGTTTTGATCGAATGATATCCACGGTTTGAAATTTCCAATGGCGTCAGTTGGATGTGCACGTAATCCGACATCACAACACAAAAATGAATTCATGACAACAACCAATACTTCGTTTGGCATAATAATATCATGGGTTCTGAACGTAATGAAATAGGTTTGGCCAGTATCAGGTATGTGAGGAAGGATTCTACGAGACATTCGGAATTGGTTGACTGGTTTATAGGTTTCTTTGACACACCGGCTAGAAGCCGATGCTCCCCGTTCTATGATGCTCCCCATTCTATGATGTTCCCCGTTTCATTCTCCTCTCCTGATTTGTGTACGGAGAGTAGCCCAATAAGAGGGGATGGAATGCCTACAGTGATAGAGAATCAGAAACTGGTTTTTTATTATTTCAGACCAGAGAATAATTCTTCCCCATCTAATATTGAGAAATAAAATCCCCAGCCGCCTCCGAACTGGTCGATTTTCATTAGTATTGAGTTTTCGCCTTTTTTAACAGGTACAGTCAGAATATCCTGATTTGGTATGGCTGTGCGTTGGATTGGTTGATCATGTACTAATTTATCATTTAGCCATAAGCGGCAGCCATCATTACTGCCGAGGCCGATTTTGATTGTGACGTCAGCTTTTGCAGTAATAGTGGTTCTGGCATAGGCTACTCCAAGTTCAGGATTATCGAAGATATGGGTAAAATCGATATAACCAGTATCTTTGCCCTGGTAGCGTCTCCACTTAATTGACTGATTGTTTATCCCCTTATAGGTCTGGTTTGCGTCGAAAGATTTTTCCGGAGGATAACTGGTTTCCAGGCCTTTTTCATCAGGGTTATCAAAGGGTCCAATCACCCACCAATCCGTCAGAAAAAGACCTTTGCTCTGGTTTACTTTATCAATGAAATCTTGAAAAGTGCCATGCTTCCGGTTCTCTGCAACTTGGCCTATATCGTTTTCTTTGGCGATGCGAATTAACTTATCACGCACCGACGGCATTTCTTTATCAGTTAAATAGGCTGCTTTGCCGCCGATAGTATAAAAGAATAAGCGGGTGTAGAGCACAGGTATATGAGCGGTTTCAACCCGTTTCAATACTGCGGGATTATCCGCCGCCGCTTCCGCCTTGGCGAATATTTGCTCCGCCTGCTTGATAATAGCAGGAGTTAAATGTCCCACGGTTGGCGCGGCGTACATATTGAAATGTATGTTACCTTCTCTTACTTTGGTGTGGATTAGTTCAAGATACTCTTTGATATACGGAGCGGCGGCGCCATATACATTATCGATAAACTCGTCTATTAAATCATCGGCGTTCTGATTGGGGTTCCACAAAAGTTGAGCCAGAATCCAGGCTCGCAGCTGCGATAACTCACCGCCTTGCATGGGATAATTGCCCTGTTCAAATAATCCGGTGACGCCATTATTGTGATAAAACTTCAGGTCTTTTTTAATGCCGTCAAAATTAGGGAATGGCATAAAGAAGTGCCGGAAATCGACCAGGTAATCCCAAACCATTATGCGGGGAGCGATCTTGCTCCAGGATTGCAGTTGATCTATGAAGGGCTTATTTACTTTGCAGCCTTCGATGGGGTGCGCGTCGCAATATTCGGAGTAACGGCACAACCGGATGATGACATTCTTATGAGGCCGGATGGTTTTAGGCGGTTTCTCTGAATAATAGTAGGCCAATGTTTGAATGGAAATATGGGGATGCTTTTGCGCCACCGCATCGGCGATGGAATTGGCGAAATTCAAAATTGTTCCGGACTGGCTGCCTTCGGCATCATTTATAGCCATGCATTTTTCGCATTGGCACCAGCCGCCGCCATCGTTCTGGTCAACCGTAATGATTCTGGCCTGAGGATGCTCTTCGATCCATTTGAAAACCTGTTGAGTGGCAATTGCCAGAACTGCTGGATTGGTCAAACAGAGCTGCGCCTCTTCGCCTTTTCGTTTCCCATCGATGAGCGAATAGTATTCAGGATGTTCTTCAAAATATTTCTTGGGAGGAACCAATTGGTAGTAGGTGTGAACAAAAGGATATATGCCATATTCGCCGCCCAAGGATTCCGGGATGCCCTTCATCGAACGGTTCAAACGATTGCGAATACACCAATGAGGATCGGATGCTTCGATAAAATAGACTTCGCGTGATTCAAAAGCAGGTTTGCCGGTTTCATTTAATTCAGGGAGCGCGAGATTTTTGTTGACGGGGATTTTGTTAACATCTCTCGTATACCAACGGCAACCCCATTTATCCTTGAGCAGGGCGTACAGGCCATATAGCAAACCGCGAGGTTCATGGCTGACGATGTGGATATTTCTTCCATCGGTCTTTAATAAATATTCCTCAGGTTCAAATTCCGCTGGATGCCATGATTTGATTTTGGTGGATAATCCCACAATATTTCCCAGAAAAAAAGCCGGGGCTGTACTATTCTGATTGTGATTTTTAATAGCGAGTTTAACGCCCGTCATTTGCTCTATGGTTTGCTGTAATTCCTTGGCGGCAAAATGCTCAACTTCAGTTGGTTTTTCCGGTATAAATATCACATAATCTGATTGATTGTTTATCGTTATTGTCAGGGATGCCTGGCAATTCATAATCGGGATCAATAAAATCAAACTCAAGAAGAATCTCATGATTTTCCCCTTCAATATTTTATGATCTTTTAGTTTGGTCATAGATCATCAATGTTGTCTACGCGTTCCGTATCTATTAAGTAAGCCTTTAATTCTCCCCTCAAGTTTGGGGAGAGGGATCATGTCTTTCAACCGGCTTCTGCTGCATACAGAGAAATCCTACTCAATATAACCATAATAAAGCCCCATGTAATAAGGCAGTAAATAGACGGTTCCATTGCCCAGGGTGGTTCCCCCGCCGCCGTAATTTAATGTCCAGGGATCGGTGTTCCAATGGTTGAAATGCCTCTCGGCGACGGAGAGGACTTTTCCATTTATCCGGTGACCTCTTTGACGGGCGGTTTTGTCAGGATCAGTGCCTGAATGTCGGCCCAATGATACGATATCCAGGCGATGGTTGTTTTGTTGCGCCCAGTTCAAACGATCCAAAGGAAAATCTTTTAAGGTTGCGGCGGAATCTTCCAGCCAGCCATCCCAGGGTGATAATTGATAAGTCCCCCAGGGATCGGTGAATGTTTTGTTGTATCCACAAGCGGCGTAAGCGTAATTGAAGAATGGATTCATCTCTGGAAATTCTAGAGTCCAATAGTTGAAGAATGAGAATAGCATCTGGTTGCGCAGAGTTTCATCTTTGGTGTATTTGAGCAGGTTGTAGAAACTCATGAAAGCCATTTCGTCATCAGATTGATTGCCCGAACCGACGCCGCGCTGCATTTTGGGGTACATGGCGTTGAGATGATAACTATGCTTGTCGATCAGTTCACGCGATGCTTTGCCGTATTTGGCGTCTCCGGTGATATGTTCGGCTACGGATAGATAAGATAGCATACTCAACGAGTTTAAGCCGCGTTCTGCATACCAGGCGAAATCGTGATTCAATACTTTTGGGCTATAGATTCCCCAACGGGTTGGAGTTCCATCATGATCGACCAGGCAAAAATCATTGCGCACCAGGTGGTCGGTGAGGTTGCGCACTATTTCTCTGACGCGTTCTTTTTCTTGAGGCGTATCTGCTACCAGATCGTAGTAGAGAGCATAGAAGAAATAATGTCCATCCAGTTCGTCAGAACTGGTATCGGTTTTGTAATAATATTTTTTATCCTTGGTCAAAGGCCAGCGGGGGAAATAAACTTTCCAGCGGCCATCCTCATTGTCACGCCGTTTTTTCATTCCCTCCAGGGTGTATCCCCCGCGCTTGTTGGGATCAGGTTCACTGCTTGGTAAAACCGTTCGAGCAACATAACCGGGCTGCTGTTTTACTTCACCATCAATTGGCGCAATGCATAGGAAGCGCAGGGCCTCAAAGGCTTTTTGGGCGCGAACTTTGGCGTAGGGGTCTTTGGTCGCCGCATAAGCGAAGCACTCGCCTGCGCCGTACATGCTGGTCCATAGGCCGTCATTGTCGCTATCGCTGTAGATGATTTTACTCTTGTCGCCGGGAGTAGGCAGATGGACTTCTGAAAGATAGCCATACGCAGTGCGCTTGATATATTTTTCGATCTCATCTTCATAGAAATCGGCTTTTTGTTTGAGGGTCATGGGGCGGCGTTCGATTAATCCAACGCCGTTGGCGGTGGCGATCCAGGCATGGCCTTCTTTGGTGACGGCGATATCGTTGACCTGGTCATTGGGCAGCCAGCGTTTGCCCTGGCGGTAGTTCCAGTTTTCGCCATCAAAACGGATGGCGCCGATCCTGGTTCCAAACCAGACCACGCCGTCTTCGCCGGGGGCTATACAGGTGAAATCGTTATAGGGCAGACCGTCCTGGCCGGTATAGAGCGTCCATGAATTATCCTCAGTATTCATGCATCCCACGCCCTGCGGACTGGCGAACCATAGGCGGCCCTGGCTGTCGAAGGTTACGCCTTTAACGTTTCGCAGAAACCAACTCTTCTCATTACCCATTTTCGGGCTGCTGGCCAGAAAGGATGAATGATTAGCAGGTTTGTACATCAAACTGATTGATCCACCTATTACAACATATCCATCTTTTCTTGCAGCCACGGAGCGGGGCATGATCAGGTTTTCTGTGACACTAAGATTGTTTGTATTGTCATACGTATATAAATGTTTATCTGCGGCAATACGGATGATTTCGTCTCCGGCGTTTAGGTCATGAATAGTCCCATCGGGAACATCGACTAATTTTTTAGCGGCGCCATTGGAAATAGAATAGATTTCAGATGTTTCGTTTATCACAGCGACGATGACGTCATCGCCGCGAATCGTTAAAGCCGTGATAGTGTTGGCTGGAACGATGTCAACCCTACGCCATTTTTCATTAAGGTAAACGCACAATCCCTTATCCGTACCAGCATATACCGCGCCATCCGGCGCTATGGCTATTGACAGTATGTTGTTGGAAATCAATCCATCAGCAGTGGAGAATGAATGGCTGATCTCTTGCTTGAAGGTTCCAACTTTTATACCGGGTTTATCCGCTGCATTGGTTTGTAGGCATAAAGTGGAAACGATTAACAAAAACATTGCGAAGGGGAACAGGAGTTTTTTCATGGGATCTTCTCGCATAATTGGATTATGTTCTATGAAATATGGCAGGTCTATTATATATGATTATTGGTTTTGATTCTCTGTGGTTGTCAGTTAATGGTGAAAAAATAGACTGTTTCTAGCGCGTGTGCGAGTGTTTTTAGATTTCCCCTCACCCTAGCCCTATCCCTCACGGCGGGCTGATCTTTACACAAAAATATCAATATGAGAGATTATAAGAAATACTATTAACTGAAGATAGGATAATCACGGGTGCCAAGGGCAGTGTATTTTCTGCCCTTGATAGAGTTTACCTCTTTTATTCCAAATATTTGTATCAACGTTTTACTCAATAAATTGAATTATGATTAACGTTCAATTATTAATAGTTGGACTAAAATTAGGATAAAAACGTGAATATCATAGAAATTTTCCCGTTTTTCAATAGTTATCTTTCAAGGGCAGAAAGGACGCTGCCCTTGGCACCCGTATTGATCTCTTCATAGCCATTAATAATAACAAAACTTTTGGGGAAAGATCAGCCCGGTGGGAGAGGGAACTATAAGCAGGCATTTTTTTGACTATTTCCCTACCTGTCGGTTTCCCGCATATCAACCACTTTTTCCTGACCTTCCAGGCTTTGCGGTTCGACCAGTTTAATGATGGGCTTGATGCGCAGGCGGTCGAATATGTCTTCTTCGATTTTCTCGCGCAATGCTTCAAGCGGCCCCAGTTGATCGATAAATATGTCCGGCGTCATTTCGACTTCCACTTCCAGCCGGTCGCGAATGCCTTCGCTTTGGATTATCAAACGGTAGTTGGATGTAACATGTTCGATGTTGGTCAGAATGGTTCCGATTTCTGCCGGGAGGAATTCAACCCCTTCAACGATCAGCATGTCATCAGCGCGGCGGGTGACGTTTTCCATGCGTAGAAATGTTCTTCCACAGGGGCATTCATCCTCATTGAGAGTGGTTATATCACCGGTACGGAAGCGGATAAGCGGAAAGGCCTCTTTGGTCAATGTAGTAAGCACCAATTCGCCGCGTTGATCGTTGCGCAGCGTCTCGCCGGTTTTGGGATCGATAATCTCGGCGATGAAATGGTCTTCGCAGATGTGCAGTCCTGAATGGACTTCGCATTCATAGGAGATGCCGGGAATGCAGATTTCACTTACTCCATAATTACCGTATACATCAACCAGAAGGTTTTCTTCAATCTGCCGGTGAGTGCGGATCGACCAGCTTTCACCCACTAAAACAACCGTGCGAAGGAACATATCTTTGGGATCAATGCTATTTTCCCGCATATAGCGCATTATATGCAGCGCACGGGTCGGGGTGCATATAAGAACCGTAGTGCGGTAATTGCGCATAATCTCTATCTGTTTAGCGATGGGAATGCTGTATAGGGGGGTAACGCAGGCGCCCAGTTGTTCTGCGCCGTAATGGGCTACAACGGCGCCGGGGAACAGAGTGTAATCCAGATAAACCTGCACCATGTCATTTTGATTAATACCAGCGGCGGAGAAGCTGCGTGCTTTGAGGTGAGTCCATACAAAGATATCGTTTTTGGTATGCCCGATGACGATTGGATCGGCCAGTCCAGAGCGGCTGGGATGCAGGCGAACCACCTCGCGCAGTGGAACCGCGAACATATTGTAGGGCTGATTCTCTTTTAAGATATCCCGCGTAAGCAAGGGGATTTTGGAAAGGTCGCTGAGAGAACGGATATCAGTTGGCAGAATATCGGCTTCTTTAAATGAATGCTGATAGTAAGAGACATTGCGTACTACGCGGTTCAGCATGGCCTGCAAGCGTTCCAACTGTAGTTGACGAATTTCCGGTCTGCTGAGACTTTCATGTTTAGGGTCTATGATTGACATGATACTTTCTCCTTGCGCCCATCAAGGAAATGAAGGGGTAATCCCTTGTGGTTACCCGAATAAAAATTCCCTTTGGCTTTTCCACATTCGCAAACTGTTTGATATACCGGGCGCCCATGAAAGGCGCCCCTACATTTGCAAAACTCTCAATTATTCCCAAATCTCTTTATAGCCCTTGCCCAGATAGGCGCGTTCAATTTCATTGTTGCGTTTAAGGTCTTCGCAATCGCCTTCCATAACGATTTGTCCGGTTTCGACTACATAGCCCCGGTCAGCCAGTTCGAGCGCCATGCGTGCGTTTTGTTCGATTAGCATGACGGTCAGGTCTCTTTGGCGCAGCTGATCGATGGTCTCGAAAATCTCTTCCACAATCCTGGGCGCCAATCCCATTGATGGTTCGTCCAACAGGATCAACTTAGGGCTGGACATAAGCGCCCGTCCGATGGCAAGCATCTGCTGTTCGCCACCGCTGAGGGTTCCCGCCAGTTGGCTGCTGCGTGATTGCAGTATGGGGAAGAGTTCCAGAACGGATTCCATCTGTTCTTTGATATCTTGCTTGTTTTTGTTGCTGTACCGGCAATAAGAACCGAGTAGAAGATTGTCGGCCACGGTCATGGATGCGAATAACTGACGTCCTTCGGGAACCAGGGCGATGCCGGTTCGTACAATTCGTGGCGGCGCCAGTTTACTTATTTCGCGTTCGAGAAATTTAATGCTTCCTTCACGTGCGGGGATCAACCCGGCGATAGTATTGATCAGGGTGCTTTTTCCGGCGCCGTTGCCTCCGATAAGCGTGACAATCTCTCCCTCTTGAACGTGCAGAGATATGCCTTTGAGGATTTCGACGCGACCGATATAACTGACCAGATTAGTGATTCGCAGCATGGGATTATTTCTCCTTTCCCAGATAAGCGGCGATCACATCTTTGTTCTGTTGCACTTCACGCGGCGTACCTTCGGCAATTTTAGCGCCGTGATTCAATACGAAAACTTCATCGGATATCTCCATAACCAGAGACATATCGTGTTCGATAATAAGGGGAGTGACTCCGTGTTTGCATATTTTCTGAATCAGTTCGGCCATCTCTTCGGTTTCGCGGATATCTAGACCCGCCGCTGGTTCGTCCAACATAATCAATTGTGGTTCAGTGGCCAGCGCCCGCGCAATCTCCACCTTACGGTGGATGACGAAAGGCTGTTCGCCGGGCAGGGTATTATAATCGACGTTGACGTCCATGAATTGCAGCCAGTGCGCAGCGTCAACTTTCATCTGTTTCTCTTCGAGTCTGGATCTTGGCGTTTTGAATGCAGCGCCCAGCAATTGACCTTTGGTTCTGATATGGCGTCCGATCATGACGTTTTCGAGTATGGTCATGTTGTGGAAGATAGCGGCGGTTTGGAAGGTGCGGGATATTCCCATCCGCGCAACAGCATAAGATTTACGTCCGGTTAATTGGTCGCCATTAAAATGTATAGTTCCTTCGGAAACTGGAAGTACGCCGCTGATAAGGTTGAACAGGGTGGTTTTGCCCGCTCCATTTGGGCCGATGACCGCTTTGATTTTTCCTTCGGCGACGCATAGATTGACCGAAGAGACCGCCGTCAGGCCGCCGAATCTACGGGTTACGTTTGTGAGTTCGAGTAAGGTGCTTCCCTCTTGCATTATTATCCACTCTTTATATGGCGATGGCGCAAACGATTAATGAGTGAGGCCATACCGCCGAAAATCCCGTCGGGGGAAAAGATCATAATCAGCATAAGTATTAAACCATAAGCCAGAATATCAAAATCATGAAAAACTTTTAAGAACTGAGGTAAAGCAGCCAGCAGCGCTGTGCCCAATATGGCGCCCCAAAGGTGATTCATGCCGCCAATGGCAACCATGACCACCAGGATGACGGAGAATTTTAGTTCGCATGATGTGGGGCTGATGAAGGTTACGTAATGGACGTACATGCTGCCCGCTAATGAAGCGAAAGCGGCGCTAAGCACGAATACCTGAACTTTGTAAGCTGCGGTGTTGACTCCCATGGCGTTGGCGGCCTGCTCGCCTCCGTGGATGGAGCGTAAGGCGCGGCCGACGCGTGAATGGATGATATTAAAAGATATGATTAATACAATCGCAACCATAATCCATACAAAATAATAGTAGACCAGGTCATCTTTCAAAACAAAACCCAAGATGGACAATCTGGGGATGCTGCCAAAACCGGATGGACCGCCAGTTAAACCGACTTCAGCAGTGACGGTGATGACCATGATCTGTCCAAAAGCCAGAGTAGCCATGGCCAGGTAGTGTCCGTGCAATCGCAGGGTGGGCAGTCCGATCAGGTATGCCGCCACGCAGGTCAAGAGCATAGCGGTCAACATGGCCAGCCAGGGATTAAAATTCAACTGGGTGCATAGCAGTCCGGAGGCGTAGGCCCCCATTCCAAAAAAAGCGCCGTGACCCAGGGATATCTGTCCGGCGTATCCCATAAGCAAACTCAATCCCATAGTGATGATCGAATAGATGCCCATCAGCACCATGACATTGATCCAATAGCTGCCCGTACCCACAATAAAAGGCATAAGCGCAATCAGAAGAATAAAACCTGTTACGGAAAGTAAATTGTTACGGCTCATATATCTAACTCAATATTATTTATTTTATATTTCAAATAAATCAGTCAACTTCCGTGTTTAATTTCCTCCCCAAAGCCTGGGGGAGGTTAGGAGGGGGTTGGTTGATCAAAGCGCCCTCCCCTATAGATCTTCTCCAAGTAATGGGTGGTTTGATCAAGGGCTGACCGCAATGCGGTCTTGCCCTTGCCACCCATCCAAGCCTGGGGGAGGTTAGGAGGGGGTTGGTTGATCAAAGCGCAACCCCCCCTCTAATTCCCCCCAGGCTTGGGGGGAGAATTTGATTCCAATACGTTATTTTACCGACAACTCTAAAACGACTGTAATTTCGATGCCTCTTTATTGCCGAATAATCCACTAGGACGTACAAACAAGATCACCAACAGCACCACTAAAGCGATGGCGTCTTTATAACCCGAAGAGATCAATCCGGCGCCCATTGATTCCAGAATCCCCAGGATGAATCCGGCGATTACGGCGCCAGCGCTGTTGCCTAAGCCGCCCAGGATGGCGGCGCTGAAACCTTTAAGCGCCAGCATGAAGCCGCGATTATAATCAACCAGCGCAATAGGCGTGATAATCATTCCGGCGATGGCGCCGATAGCGGCGCTGAGCATGAACGAGAATAATACCATTTTGCGCACGTCTACGCCGATCAACATTGCGGCGGTCTTGTTCGACGAGCAGGCGCGCATTGCTTTTCCGATTATGGTGAATTTGAAAAAGATAGTAAGCAGCGCCACGGTGGTGAACATGATCCCCAATATCCATATAGTCTGGGGGAGGATTGATGCGCCCATGAAGGTGATGGGAACTTCGCCGGAGAAATGGGGTAACATATAAGAATCCTTACCCCAGATAAACATGGCGATGCCCTTCATCACAATCGATCCGCCGATAGTGATGATAATCAATGTCAGCACGCTGGCGTTTTTCATGGGTAGAATGGCCAGCCGTTCAAACAATCCACCGATCAGCGACACCATGACGGTGGTAAGAATAAAAGCAATCGGCATGGGAAGCCCGAACGTCTGAGTTAAAGTAACCATGATCATACCGCCCAGCATAACGAATTCGCCCTGGGCGAAGTTTATTATACCGGTGGAGTTATAGATGATATTGAAGCCGATGGCCACCATGCCATAGATGCTGCCTATGCTGATCCCCGTGACCAGGTATTGAAGAAGCTGAGTCCAGATACTTATTTCCATCGAAACCTCAAAAGCGATAATTAATTAGAGTGATTCTCAAAATTATATTTTTGGTTAGATAAGTATAAGTATTCTCCGCCCCAAGTCTGGCGGGAGTTAGAGGGGGGTTGCGTTGCGACCAGCCAACTCTCTCCTAACATCCTCCTTGGAGAAGGAATACTACCTTTATCTTAAAAATAAACTTTTGGCAATCTCTCTAACCTGCTGGAATCATGACAATTTAATGCAAAATCTTAATTATGTTAGTGGAGCAAAGCGCTATGGATATTGCGGATTAAAAACCGGGGGCATGAGTTATCATGCCCCCGGTAATCGTCAATATCACGATTCTGATGCAAGCAATCATATTATGGCGTATAAAGGACGAACTTTTCATCTTTTACGGTAATCAATTCAAAGGCGTCTTTTTTCAAACCGCAATGGTCTGTAGCAGAATAGTTGAATGTGCCTGCCGTGCCATCGAAATTGGTGGTGCTTTCAATGGCGTCACGCAGTGCGGCTTTATCATCTGAGCCAGTTTTTTTCAAGGCGTTGATAACCAGATGCAAAGCATCATAAGCATGTCCGCCGAATGTACTGGCGGGGGCGTTGAACTTGGCTTGGTAGTCTTTTGCATACTGGGTCAGCAAGGCTTTACGGGGATGGGTAGCTGGTAAAGAATCGACGGCCAGCAATGCGCCTGCCGGGAAGATGATTCCATTAGCTGCCGGTCCGGCTTGCTTGACGTAGTTTATGTTGCCAAATCCATGGCTTTGATAAAGAGGAATAGTCATGGTGAGTTGGCTCATATTTTTGGGAACGATGCTCTGCGCCGGAACGATTGACCAGTTGACCACGGCCTGCGCATCCGTACCGCGAATCTTGGTCAACTGAGCTGTCATATCGGTGTCAGTCGGATTGTATGTCTCATCCGCCACAATCGTGATCCCCATCTTTGCGGCGATGGATATCAACTGTTTGCGTCCTGCGGCGCCAAAACCAGTTGTACCGGTAATGATGGCGATTTTACTGATATTAACCGATTTCATGTGCTCATAAATGCGGATAACACAGTCGCTGTCGTTTTGAGGCGTCTTAAAAACCCATTTACTGATGGGATTAACAATATCTTCAGCTGCCGCACAGGCAATCAGTGGAACCTCGTTTTCTTCAGCGATAGGCTTGAGGGCCATGGCCACGCCGCTGCGGGATGGGCCGACAATGGCGCAAACATTATCCTGCTTTATTAATTTATTGATAGATGTAACGGCTTTATCTGGAGCGCCTTCACAATCTTCAATAATCAGTTCAATTTTACGGCCATTGATACCGCCGGCGGCGTTGACTGTTTCGGCGATCATCACAATGGTGTTGCGTTCCGGTTCACCGAGCCATGAAGCGCTGCCAGTGATAGCGAGAATAGCGCCGATTTTAATCGGTTCTTTGACAACTGGTTTTACAGCCGCTTTTGTTGGATCTCCGGCATTCTGGTCGCCCGGACTGCAAGAGATTCCAAATAGAAGCGCAATTCCTATAGCAAAGACTAGGTATTTTCTCATAGTTAATCGATCCTCCACGATTTTTGGGAGTGGGGTGCGTTCTTCTACAAAGAGGAACGCACCCCATTCGGGTTATCTTATGATCTCATAACTGGCTTCTCCGGTAATCCTCCGAATCAACCAGAGGGTGTGGCTTAGAATTTGTACATAACCTCAAAACGGGTAAACAATGCATCATCTGCGTCTGGACCGTAGTAATCGCCTGGATCCATCCATTCAAACAATACGTGGCCGCTCAGGTTTTTGGTGAAAGTGTACTCGGTCAACCATTGCAGGTTGAGTCCACGTTCGTTGCCATTGCCAGGACCGGTTTTTTCGTCGGCCAGGAAATATAACGCGCGCAGAGTCTGAGTCCAACGATCAGTTGGTTTCATGGTGATTTTCAGTTCGGGGATGATCATGTTTGACCATACGCCGACGTCCACGTCGTTGCCGCCATTAAGGAATTTGAAACCATCATAAAGCGAATAGACGTACAATTCGCTGTATTTAGGCCACTGTCCGTAGAAATCATCCCATCCTTCGTAATCAGCTGTGTTGGGATCATCGCCAGACATATAAGAGACGCCTGCTTTGACGCTTGGCGTCCATGGGACGCTTTTGAAGGTCAATGTGCCGTGGAACTGGCCGCCCCATGCATCGCGGTCAACTGTATCGTCGCCGCCAAAACGGCTGAAACCACTAGCTGGATTGACGCCTACTAGAGGACTGTTAGAGAAATCCATCTCTCCAAATTGCTTGCCGCCCTCAGCTGCAAAAGCAAGATTGACGTCTTCAGCAACATCTAGATTATAGGTAGCGCGTGCGCCAAGAAGGAATGTTTCTTCTTTTGGTGATGGATCATACGCGGCAAATGGATAAGTGGCTGGGCCAATGCCTGTTGTATCTACAGCGTCGTTCTTGTTGCGAACCAGGAAGTATGGTTCCAGACCTAGACCATAATCATCAAACTTAAACTTGTTGTAAAGTCCATATAGATCTTCATCATCGGCTCGTTGGTTGTTATTTTCATGAAGTTTGGCGTAAATCAGATCACTTGAACCCCAATCGTGCGCCCACGTTAATTTAGCGGCGTCGAATGCGATTGTCATTGAACCATCTTGAGGCGTACCATCCAGGAGCACGAAACCATCGCCGTAAATCAGGTCTTGACGACCAAGACGAAGGGTTAATCCTGTACCCATAATATCAGAATATTGACCCCAGGCGTTGTCGAACATGACATCTTTGCCTTCGACATCGTAACCGAGGCGTTCGTTGTCCTGGCCATAGAACCATTCTTTGGCTACGCGGACATAAGCTTCCATATCGTCAGTTGGTTTCCAATCAAAATAGACCCGTGGACGGAAGCGGAAGACTTCGCGCTGATCGAAATCGTTGCTGCCATCGAAATCCCACAGGTTATCGAAGAAGAGGCCTCTTAGGCGAATGTCGCCGCCTATTTCCAGAGTTCCACCCTTGCCGATCAACGTCATTTCGCTTTTGCCTGGCGCAATAGGAGCTGCTGGTTCGGCTGGAGCAGCTTGCTGCGATTGCAACATGGTTTTTAATTCATTTAGTTGAGCTTCCATGGACTGAATTTTCTTTTCCAGTTCGTCAACTTTTCCTTGACTCATGGCTGATGCTGGAGCAAGAAGAGCCACGCAAGCAGCAACCGCAATAACCATCGATACTTTTTTCCACATTCTAATATTCCTCCCGTAATTTTTTATTTGATTTCCTGTAACAGTCTTATAGCAATTATTCGGCTGTAATGTTTCTGTCTCGAATGGAAGCCACCTCCTTTCTTCGATAATTAGTGATTTTGCTATCTAATGCATAGTATGTATAAAATAAAACTAAAAAATGTTGGTTTGCTTTTTACATCTTGTATAATTCTTCTCCGCTTATGATGCGTAAGCCTTTGGAATTAATGATTTCTATGGCCCGGTCAACTTCTTCAAAGCGGAAGATAAGAATTGCGTTTCTCCCCGTTTGTTCAACAAATCCGTATAAATAACCGACATCCAGTTTTTCCTCACTCAGCATAAATAATACTTTGGCAAGTCCATCAGGTTCGTCGGGAATGGAGATGGCGATTACTTCAGTGTCATGAACGGTGAATTTATGTTCGCGCAGAATATCGAGCGCCCGGTCGACATGGTTTACAATCAGCCGGACGATCCCGAAATCATGGGTATCGGCCAATGATACGGCGCGGATATTGATATCGTTTACTCCCAGAAGATGGGTTAATTCGGCCACCCGGCCAATGCGGTTTTCTACAAATACTGATATCTGGCGTAATTTCATGTTAATATTCCAGCCAATCTTATTCTTTGTATAACTTATATCCGTTTAGAAAATAAAAAAACATCAAATAAAATAAAGAACTTACCGAAGAATTGGCGTATGTATTTAATGGCTTTTTGGCGTCTAGCAATAATGAGTGTAAGTATAATCTCAAATTTATTGCCTTTTGTGAATCCCAGTGGCGCTAAAGAGCAAACTTTTTTAAGTTAAATTGATTGAATTGATAATAAATGGAGCATCATGGATAATGACTGTAATTTCAAGTAATATAAATTTTATATAATAAATGCTTTACAGAAATTAAATTTGTAAAGCAAAAAATAATATTTCTTTATATTTGCATGACAACTTGAGATTTATGAATGCTTATTTATAATCAATTTATTATATATCGATTAATCTGATTATATTTTGTGTTGACAGTGTGTTATAGATTGTTTTTAAGTTGGGAAAAAAATGGTAACAGATGCTAATGCAGAGAGTTTTATCGACCATCGTACTCGAGCTTCAGGAATCTTGAAAACCGAGGGAAGCGTATGTATTGATGGAATGATTGAAGGACAGGTCATCGCCAAGCAAAGAGTTCGCGTGTTGAAACATGGCGCTGTTCGGGGAGAAATAAACACCAGCGAAGCATTAATCGAAGGTATGACTCAGGGACCTATCGAAGCGACTAGTAAAGTTATTTTAATAGAATCGTGTAATTTGGAATCAGACGTTGTGGCGCCTTGTCTGAGAGTTCAACCGGGATGCTCAGTAAAAGGCTACTTTATTATTTCTCCTGATTCTGATGAACGAGAACGTCTAAAAAGTAATCGATCCCGGATTAATTCAAATACTTTAAAATCAGTCGAACTATCTGTTTCACTTCCTGAAGCCAAGCAAGTTCAGTTAATTGGGGACTTTATCGACTGGGATGAGGGTCAGGCGATTTCTTTGCATTCATCTAATAGTGGACTCTGGTCTACTCAGATTAATCTGAAACCGGGGCAATATGAATATCTGTTTCTGGTCGACGATCTACCTATAACCGATCCGGCGAATCCGCATAAATCGCCCAATTCGTTTGGCGGAGAAAACTCTATTCTTAAAGTAATATAAGTACACCGTGATACGAATACTTGGCATCTATCTATAGATTCTTATTCCTTTAGTAAAATCTACCCGAACATCTTCAAAAAAATGATTCCTGATGTAGCCTGTTGTTAGAGCGATTCTCAATATTACATGCGTTAATGCGGTGGTTAAAAAATCTTGAAAAGATGGGATTTTTAAGAAATCCAGTGCTTTCAATACGTTTATAGTTTTGTTAATCGCTATAAACTAATTCGTATATACTTGTTTTTTTCATTATTGATATTGTAATTAAGGATAATAAAGTCGATGCATTCATCATCTTTCGAGATTGCTCCCGGAGTACAGCTGGGGGGGGAGAAACTGGTATTAATCGCTGGTCCATGCGTGATTGAATCACGGGATATGGTTTATGAAATTGCGCAGCAATTGAAAGAGATTACTGCGCGTCTGGATATTCCATTCGTATTTAAGGCTTCTTTTGATAAAGCGAACCGCACAAGCAAGGATTCTTTTCGTTCGATTGGTTTTAATGATGCACTCGATATTCTTTCAAAAGTACGCCGTGATCTTGGGATTCCTGTAATAACCGATGTCCATGAAAGTTATCAGGCGGCCATTGTCGCTGAGCATGTCGATATTTTACAGATTCCCGCATTTCTTTGCCGTCAGACTGATCTTCTCGAAGCCTGCGCTAAGACGGGTCGCCCGGTAAACATAAAAAAGGGACAGTTCATGGACCCGGATGGAATGCGTTATGCATGCGTTAAGGTAAAAAGTCAAGGTAATTCAAAGGTTTGTATAACCGAAAGAGGTTCATCGTTTGGATATAATAACCTGGTAGTAGATATGCGGGCGCTACCCATTATGCGGCAGTTTGCTCCGGTTATTTTTGACGTGACTCACAGCGTACAACAACCAGGAGGTCAAGGCGCCTCAACCGGGGGACGCCGGGAATGGGCGCCATATCTGGCCCGCGCCGCTGCGGCGGTTGGAGTGGATGGCTTTTTTATTGAAACTCATCCCAATCCAAATCAGGCGCTTAGCGATGGTCCAAACATGATCGCTCTCGATTCAATCGAAGCGTTTTTGGAATCAGTACTTGCTGTGTGGAAGGCGAGTCGGCCTTATATTACTTGACGGATCACCTCAAACGCCTTCTCAGTAGATCAAGCGCTTATTTACCAATCTGGCTTGGCCGGTTTCGCCATGTCCACGCATTGAGACGCGTTCCACATCAAAACCGTCCTGGGTTGACCCAAAGGCGATCCATACAAATCGTGAATCATCCTCTTCAATAATTTCACTGATAGCCAACGACCATTGTTTGGTCGAATCTTTGCATAACCAATGGGCGATGCGTTCGGTTTCTTCTTTCTTTGAAAGGGCGTCACCGTTGTTAACGTCTACTGGAATACCCAGAACATTCGCCATGGCTTTATTGTTTGGAGCCGTATACCCGCCTTTATAGACTTGATTTACGCCTTCAGAATAATTCAAACTGGCCGCCAGCGATCCACCGCTGCCCACCTCGGCAGTGGTGAATATCAATCCTTTTTCCTTAAATAAACCAATAACGCATTCCTCCAAACTCAATCCCTCATCGGTATAGAAATAATCATTGATATACGTCAACAGTTCCTTTTCCAGACTTTTCAACCGCTTTTTGTCTTCATCTGTGTTGCCAGGAAGAGAAAAAGTTAAATCGACCCGGCCGAATTCAAACAAGGATGATATCATTAAATGTTCAGGCAAAGTCATGTTTTGATGCATGGTGTGATCGATGTTCGATTCGCCAATACCCACAAAACGCATGGTGATTGAACAGCCTATAGAATGAATCCCGAACCGCTGAGCCAGAAAAGGGATTAAATAATCTTGCACCATAGGTTGCAACTCGCGGGGCGGGCCGGGTAAAGCGCTAATGACGCGCTTGCCATCATCATATACAAGGCCAACCGCCGTACCGTTTGGATTCGGGAAATAAGTTCCTTTTACAGGAGTATGGGTTTGAATGCGCAGGTTTTGCCGTATCTTATTTACGTCATCAACATTGAATCGACGCATCATATCTTTGACTGCTTCGGGATTTTCCTGGAGGGGGATTTTGGTGAATTCTGATAGGGATTTGCGGGTTATATCATCGTCAGTTGGTCCGAGTCCTCCCGTTACGATGATCAAATTGGTTTTTTGAGAAGCATATTGCAGTGCGTCATATAAATCTTTATATTGGTCGCCGACGCACATGGTTCCGATGCAACGGCACCCCAAAGGCTCCAGGATGCGCGTAATGAAATAAGCATGTCCATCTGCGTAAACTCCGCGCAGCAGTTCGCCGCCGGTTACGATAATCATATAATCGGTCGGATTGTCTTCTTTATTATCCGTAAACGCATTGATTGACAGAACGCTAAGTAGAAGCCAGGTATATAGGCAATAAACCAAACACTGTTGAACTATTCTAAACATGACGTTTATCCTTATTAAAAAAAACAATATTATGAAGAGTTGATCTTTGCTGTTTTCCTGATCACTCGTAAAATCAAATAGAGCGGTTTATTATAACCACTCTAAACGAACTTTTTTTCGATAATCACTCTCAACAAAGAACTGATATGACAACTAAACATTTAATCATACTACTTCCGAAAAGCATCCTTGTCATTTCCTTGACATTATTATCGGTATTGTGCATCTCGCCAGCCTTTTGTTCAATATCCGGTACTGCAGAAATGCATACATTAGGCGCAACGGACTGCATCAAGGTAATTGATGTGCAGGTTGTATATTATCTTCCCAATGACTCAGTTCCATTAGATGACTGGCATGACCGTATTGAGTATTTGATGCGGCGGGCGCAGAAATTCCATAACCGGGAATTTTCGGGCCAATCTCAATTCAACTATAGTATTTACGCCAAACCTTTTATTTCATCAACCACGCTTGCCGGGCTTCCCAAGGATGATGTCAATAAATTCTATTGGCAGATGATCAACGAGGTCTGGCATTCAGGCGAACTTCAATTTGAGGCTGAGTCGTTTCCTATAATCCTGCTTTTGTCGGATAACAATTTTTCTCCGTCATACGATGACTGGACCCGCGAATGCTCTGGTGAAGGATGTATTTTTGATGAACCGCATTCCAAATGCGCCGGTTATGTCAATGCAGAAGGAGAAGACCGTCCCGGATCGCGCTGTGGGGGATCTCGAGCTGTTTTTTGGCCGCAGGAACATATCGGGCTTGGATTAGTAACGGCTGATGGATGGCGCGTTCCGCTGATGGGCAGCGATTGCGTGGTTTATCATGAAGGCATCGGGCATAGCATCGGGCTGCCGCATCCTGAGCCAATCAATAATTCCATCATGGGATTAGCTCAATATTATGGAAGTATTAATCAAACCTGGATCGATGAAGATCAAAAACTGGCGTTAGGATGGAAAAACACAGATAGCGCAGATGACGATTCGTTGTTTTCCACCTTCAGCGTCAGTCATTCACCGCTTCGACCTTCCGCAACTGATGCGGTGCATATCACCGCCTCTTTCCCGAAGCGCTTTATACCCAAAAAGATCGAAGCGGAATATCAACAAAACCTTAAAGAACCATTCAAAAAAATCGGTCCCCATTACACGGTGGAAGAAGATGATTATATCAATATCTCATGGACTATTGATCCAATTCCTCAGGGTGAAAGCGTCGCCTACCGGATCAGGATTGAAACCACCGATGGAGATAAAGAAGAGATGTGGAATTATTATAAGATTAGATGATTGATTTGGATGATGTGATATATCTCACTGGTAAATCGTTACAAAATCATAACATAATCGTCTTTAATATGGGATTAAAATTAATATTTTGCAATGCAATCTGCATTCACAAAAATAAAAGTTAAGGTTTGTAAATATGAGAGTTAAGTATGCTTTTTCTTGTTTGCTGTTAATGGTAGTTTTTGGATTTATGGCTTGTGAACAACCAGCGCCTCCTCAGGCGGCGCCAACTCAAATTCCGCAAGTAGTTCAATTGCCTACTCCGACTGTTGTTCCCGGCCCGACGCCGATCGCCGTTGGAGTGGAGTTTAGGAAACTGCGGCTTAACCAGCAGATGATGACTTCTGAGCAAACCCAGAAATACGGTAAGAACTTATCCGGCAAAAAGGTTGAAGGCTGGATCGGATATTTTGTAAAATCAATAGATGAAGAAAACGGCTTATGCCGTTTAGTAATTGATATGGATGAAAACGCTGGTGGTCTACCGGATGTAGTTTTGGAGAAAATCCCGCAGGAGGTCGCCGCACAGCTGACTGACCGGCAGGGACTCAATTTTTCTGGAACTATACAAGGATACGTTAGTATTCCTGGATGCAAATATACGATGTCTATGTCTGATGTGAAAATATATAGTTATTTTGAGTGATTTGAAAATATCCCTCACCATAAATTAATATTAGGTGGTTTGATCAAGGGCAGAAAATACACTGCCCTTGCCACCCGTCTGGTCATTCAGGGCGAAACCTAAAACAAACCTTTGGTTTGACATATCAACCATCCGATTGATGAATCTACGTCGGAGATTTTGCCTTCTTCGAAGAGGCGCTCAAATTCTTCCAGGGTTACGGTCAATACGCGTATATCTTCAGTGTCATCAAGGTTTTGTGCGTGGGTTAGTTTACAGTTCTTGGCCAGGAATAGATGGAAGGAATTGAGTATTTTGGATGGTCCCAGATGATATTTGCCTAATGGCCGCCAATCGTCGCTGCTATAGCCCGTCTCTTCGGTAAGTTCCCGCTGTGCGGTGATCAGGGGTGACTCATCGGCGTCAATCAGTCCGGCAGGAAACTCTAGCGTTATATCCCCCACCCCATGACGATATTGTTCGACTATTATCAGTTTTCCGTCTTCGGTCAGAGGGACTATAGTTGACCATTCGTTGATTTCAAAGACATAGAAATCATCGACCACCCGTCCATTCATCATGTCAACTTTATCTTTTCTGACTTTAACTCCGGGAGTGTTTAATACGACCTCAGAGGAAATTGTACGCCATTTTTTAGTCATTATCAGCAGGCATCCTTTGGTTTATTGTTTCCATGGCAATATGGACAAAAGTCGTTGCCGTTCAGCATGTTGCGTTCTTTGTAGAGCAAGCCTCTGGCGCCGGCATAGCGACAATTTCCGGCTGATGCGCGTTGGCCTTTTATTAGAATTTCTTCCAGAAGAGATTGATTGGCAATGATGGAATGGAAATCTCCATCACGGCATACTGAATCAATCAGGCTGGCGGTCAACCAATCGCCTGCGCCAGCGGCATCAACGAAACCGGAAGTGGATACTGATGGCAAAGGGCGCCATGCGCTGCGTGTTCCATTGCTGAATATCCGGTAATGAAGTCCCTGCTGTCCGGCAGTTTCAATCTCAAGAGGAATCGGCAGAGAATCGGTTATTGCTTGAACTCCAGAGCGCCGTTCGTTGGAATATTTCATGATATCGGATGTGGCGGCGCTTTGATGAAATGTCTCTTGATCATCTATACGGTTGGGTTCGAACATGGTTAAGGCGGAGCGCTTTTTATAATAGTGCGCCAGATTTAAGAGCGACTGCGCCACTTTATCGAAATAAAACAAGTTGATCCGCTGCGGCAGTTGCGGTAGGATTCTTTCGATAGTCTCTGATTCTATAGGAGAATATAGAGGGAAATGGATTTTGCAGTATGGGCATTCCTTACCGTAAAAATGACCATCTTTCGTATGATATAGAACATAGACCGGGGTATTGATATCAGGCATGCGTTGTACAAAACGCGCGTCGATGCCCCAATCATTGAATTCTTGAAGTACATAATCTCCCGCCCGGTCTGCGCCGAGACCTGCCAGAGCGATGGCATTCCAGCCCTTGGTTTTGAGGATTATCAGCGCATTGGGAAAACCGCCAGTTGAAAGCCGGGGGATTTGTTCAGAATCGATCCCCATAACATCGAGGCAAGCCAGACCTGCGGCAATGATGGTTGGTTGAGCCATGAAAATAACTATCTCTTCTCGAGGTTGATTGTTATCAACCCTCACCTGACCTCTCCCAATCTTGGGAGAGGAATGTTTGGCTACAGTATTATTTATATCTAAGTCAAAAAAATATAAATGGTTATATATCCAAAATCCATTTCCCCAAAACTCTGGTCATTATCCACAAGTTTTGTTTGGATTCATTGCCTACTAACATCGTTGGATATTTCTTTACAAAAGTGGTCGCTATCAACCCTCTCCTAACCTCTCCCAATCTTTGTAAAGGCCTGGGACTGAATGACCGGGCACATAGTTTACACTTTAGACCGGGCACATGGTTTACACTTTTGTCTCGCAAATTATGGCAACTTATCTGTTTTTTTAAAGAGATAATCCGTTTTCAGGTATATCAACGTATTCTGAATTGCTTACTTGCTAGAACTGTTTTTTTACTTCTTTTTCTACAGATTATTTCGAGCTATCCGATAGTTATTATCACCAGGAGAAACGGAGACAGGCTCTGCTGGAGAGCAACCTGTCAAGGGATATCCTGGTGCACGGGCGACGGATAGTCGCTAAAGGGACGGATTTAGAACCGTCCCTTTGCTTTTTTTTGCATACTATCTGGAGTTTGTGCTAATGCCTAAAAAAACTCCGGGGGTACGGGGGCGGCGCCCCCGATATTGCCACCTTTTTTTTCACCCGTGCGCTCTTTGATTTTCTCGAAAAAGGGACGATCTGGATTCAATCTCAGGAAAATTAATACCTGAATTATTCCTCATCTTGATACTTCCCTAGCTCATTTTTTACCTGGGACATACTGCCGGGTGACTGATTGCTTTTGGATGATTGATGCGTCTCAAAGACAATTCACGCACCACCTCACCTTTTGACATATTCAACCAACCGAGAATCACGTTACCCAAACTAATGCGCCAATTATTCTCTTCCAATTCCTCTAGTCCCACCAATTCACCTCCCAAAGCTTCCCCCAAATACCAATGCTTGCTTCGCCAACTGATTTCACCATGGGTTTTCACTTGGCGCACCTGCATGGTCTCTGGATACTCCCAATTCGGCGCTTTACCTGAATAGACGCGCGGCGAGGGTTGATACAACTGCGCGGGAGGTCGTTGTCCCAAACTCTCATGAGGCCGCTCTTCGTTGTACACTTTTTGAAATTGATCAAAACGTTTTTGTTGTTCACGCAGCGTTGGCGCTGGTGGAGAAATGGCCTCTGCTTTCAAGGTCCGGTTAATTCGCTCATGACGGCCATTTTGTTGAGGCCGACCCGGCTGGATTCGTTCTGGATAAATTCTCAGTTTTATCCACCACACGGATAATTTGGTTAACCCTCCGATTCCGGTCGACGCAAAGGGCGCCCCGTTATCCGTTCGAATGACTTCTGGTAAACCATACTCGCGAAAAATCTGCTCGAAAATTACGCGTACCAATGCGCCATTGGTTTCTTGCATGCCTTGGCAGCAGAGTAAATAGCGGCTAGCCCCTTCCGATACGGTTAAAGGGAAACATCGATGTTCGTCTCCCGTTAGAAAATCTCCTTTGAAATCCGCGCACCATACGCGGTTCACTTGGTCGAATTCGGTTAACGCTTCACCACTTGGTTTGGCGCGATCTTTTTGCTTGCGGCTGACAATCAGATTTTTGCGTTTTAGTATCTCGCCAATCGTACTGATTGCCGGCCAGTGCTTCGTCGCATCCTTTTTTTTCAGTTCCACCCGTAATTTTTTAGGACCGTAGTGCGGAAACTTTTTTCGCATAGCCTTCACTTCTTTTTCGGTCTCTTTAGAAACGGCTAGTGCTTGGGTATGGGGCGCCCGGGATCGCTCCTCCAATCCACCAGGACCGTCTTCCTGATAGCGCTTGATCCATTTATATCCGGTTGGTCTACTAATGCCATATGCTTGGCATAAGGCGCTTAGTGTGTCTTCTTTGCGGAGGACATCCGCAATAAATTTCATTCTTGCATCCATGGCACTGTTTTCCTTCCAAGTCATCGAACCGACTCCTTTCTTCTGGTCGGTTCTTAGTATCGACTTGTGTAAACCATGTGCCCGGTTTATTCTGTAAAGGATGTGCCCGGTTCATACAGGACATGGGTAACAGGTGTTCGGGGACATAGGTAACACATTCCCTGAGTGTATTCTAGCCTTGAAAGGAGGCGAAGAATATGCCCTGGAACGAGGTGGACCTTATGTCTCTGAGAAAAGAATTCGTATTGTTGAGCCAGCAAGAAGAAAGCAACATCAGCCAATTATGTAAACGGTTTGATATCAGCCGTAAGACGGGTTACAAATGGATCAAACGGTACAAAGAAGGAGGAGTCGAAAATCTCCAAGACCGTTCCAAAAAACCCAATACTTGCCCTCATCAAACAGATAAGTCTATCGAGCAAGCCATTACAGAAAATCGCGAAAAAGGATGGGGAGGACGCAAAATTCGCTCTCGTCTGATTCAATTGGGATACGAAAATGTTCCTAGCGCCAGCACTATTACTGCCGTGTTACGCCGACTGGGATTGCTGGATGAAAAGGAAAGTCACAAGCACAAAGCCTATAAGCGTTTTGAAAAAGATACGCCCAACGAATTGTGGCAAATGGATTTCAAAGGAGATTTTCCCACGCTCAAAGCACGCTGTTATCCGCTCAGCATTCTGGATGATTGCACGCGCTTTGTTCCCGGATTATTTTCGTGCGCCAATCAGCAAAGGGAAACCGTGCAAGACTCCCTGGAAAGCGTGTTCAGGATGTATGGTATGCCTCGGGCGATGTTGATGGATAACGGAAGTCCGTGGGGAGGATGCAAAACCTGCGAATACACCAGATTGACAATATGGCTGATACGATTGGGTATTCGCGTGTATCACGGTCGCCCCTACCATCCGCAAACCCAAGGCAAGGTCGAGCGATTTCACCGGACCTTTAAGCAAGAATTGCTGATAAGGGAATCGTTTGTGGATTTGGAATATTGCCAAAGGCGGTTTGATGAGTGGCGTTATGAATACAATTTTGAGCGTCCTCACGAAGCCCTGGATATGGATGTCCCGGCTAACCATTATACGTCCAGTCCTTTTGTTTATCCGGGAAGTTTGCCGGATATCGAGTACGCGCCGGGCAGCATTATCAGGAAGGTGCAACAAGGAGGTCGGGTGGCGTACCGTGGTGAAGATTACCGGGTGAGCCGCGCCCTGGTAGGATGCCCGGTTGCCTTGAAACCCGCTATGACCGATGGGATGATGGACGTATATTTTTGCCGACAAAAAATCAAGACGCTCGATCTGCGTTTGAATGAAATCAAAGAAGATAACTTGGCAATCCAGAAAAAGGCGTCACAATAGAAATTGGTTGGGCGAAACGGAAGCGGGCGCTGCAGGAGTGCAACCCGCCAGGGATAGCCGATCCGAGGTGCGAGGGATAATGCAGGAGGTGAAATATTCACCTCCTCCCTCTAAGCCAACCAATTATCCTGAGCATCTCTAGATGCCTAAAAAAAAACTCAAACAATAACCTGGGATAAATCCCGGTTTTGATAAAAAACTGTAACCCATGTCCCCGAACATGTGTTACCCATCTACCCGGTCTGTACAATCTTGGGAGAGGGATATGGTTTACACCTTGGTAATTATTGCCCGAATTGGAGATATCCGAAACGGCTGGGTTCGTGGAATGATTGCAGCCTGGTAGGCGACCAGCTATAGTAGAGCGCGTCTTCTTTACCTGTTGTGCGGCTGTAGCGGTAGAAATTTGCCCGCCAGACATCGCCGGATTTTGGCGCTGAACATTCCAGCGATTTGAAGGGGATTTTCACTTCTACCAGCCATTGTTGGTCTGTATCCTGGCTGTTTTGCACTGTGCCATCAACTTTGACTACCGCTTGCATCCCGTTGGCGGTCCAATCCCAATCGCCTTTGATTCCCTTGGACAGCCCGTTTTCTTTCAAATTATTGTGAATGATGGCGTCGAAAATGGTTCCTAGCGGATTCCATTGAAGTTCAAAGTATTCAGTTAATTTATCGGGGGTTACGAAGAATTCGGCTACTTCCTCTTCCCACAATTTATCGTCTCTTTTGCTGTAGGTGGCCAAAATATCGGCGTCTTTACAGACCCAGGCCAGATATAGGGATTCATCATTGTATCCGATAAGAACCTTGGTATCTTCACGCGCCGGGCCGCTGCCATCGTTCAAACTGAATGGCGCCAGAGTGGCCGCTTTTTGCCATGCGCTTTCGTCTAAAACGCCGTCTATCTTGATGTTGTCCTTTATTTTAGGAACAATCACGCGCTTGGGCAGGTCATTTTGTTTAGATGAAGCAGACGATTGATCGATTAAGGCTTCTGCGGCATCACCAAAAGCATAGCCCGCTGAGAAAATGGATACGGACATAAAGCATAATGCAAGCGTTAATATTACGGTAAGTTTTTTCTGTAGATTCTTCTTCATCATTATATTGTCCTTTATTGTTATATT
The DNA here is from genome assembly GCA_963662285.2 of bacterium. Lineage (GTDB taxonomy): Bacteria > Hinthialibacterota > Hinthialibacteria > Hinthialibacterales > Hinthialibacteraceae. The sequence goes on along the minus strand of CAXXMV010000001.1, from coordinate 605,322 downwards.
GTTCTAACAAAACAGTATGCGTATTGAGAGCGCTTGTAATAGGCATCTCAACAGACCGATTATTACAAAAGTATATGTATTTATCCCATAAGGCGCTGAAAAAGTCAATGTATCTTATGTTGTGATGGTGGATGTTTTGTTGTTCGATTTATCCTCATGATGCGATACAAATCGCTCTAATTGTTGTTTTTCAGGGAAAGCCCTACAAAGAATTAGAAAATCCCTGATATACAACAAATAGAAACACATTATCATTCTAATATGTTGATTTAACTAAATACTGGATAATTTGTTTTACGTAGAGAAGGTGTTTAATTGTAGAAAATCAACTAAACCAATATCGGTAAGACTATGGCTATTGAGCCATTTTTTCTTACATCTTCATCCAATTCCCCCTGAATGCGCCTGGTCGCCAGAAGCCAGGCGCAATTTTTTTGTCTGCATTTATTCGTTTCAAAGCAGCTGAAATTAATTATGATATATGTTAAATTGTTACATGTAATAGAGAGGAATTATTTATGGAAATTGGAGATTATTAATGGAAATGCAGCGATTTTTAAGATTGGGTTTATCCGTTTTTCTGTTTATATTTGGTTTTAGCGTAATTTCGTCCGCTTCTGATGATCAATCTGAAATCAAAGCGCATAATGAAATTCACCAAAGAGAGATAGCCAAAGCTAACGCCGCTGTAGCCCTGGCGAAGAAGGCCGTCGAAGGAGATGCGACGCGGCTGGTTTATCATTTGCAGCCTCCAGCTTTATGGAACAATGATCCTAATGGCCCGATTTATTACAAGGGCGAATATCACATGTTCTATCAGCATAATCCTTATGGCGAGAATTGGGGACACATGCATTGGGGGCATATGGTGAGCAAGGACCTGGCGCATTGGAGGCATCTGCCGATAGCGTTGGCGCCTTCGAAAGATAAAGGCGAGGATCATTGCTTCTCGGGTTGCTGCGTAATTGATGATAAAGGAGTACCGACCATGCTCTATACCAGTATTGGTCCAAAAACTCCTGCGGGTGACGGGGCGGTGCAGTGGGCGGCTATCAGCCATGATGACATGTTAACCTGGGATAAGCATCCCGCTAATCCGGTTATGACAGAGAAACTGCATGGTGATATGAAGGTATTGGACTGGCGCGATCCATTTGTGTTTAAGAAAGGTAAAGACTGGTTCGTGGTTCTAGGCGGACACCCCAAAGATGGACGGGGCGCCGCTTTTGTTTACCGATCCAAGAACCTGGTTGATTGGGAATATCTCAATATCCTCTATCAATCCAAAGCGGAGCATAATGAGAAAAATTGGGAATGCCCTAATTTCTTCAAGTTGGGCGACAAGTACACTCTAATTTATTCACCGCACAGCCGGGTGATGTATCATACCGGATCGTTCAATGAAGATTTTACTTTCACTTCCGGGAATCGCGCTTTGCTGGATTATTCCAACAATTTTTATGCGCCCAATTGCCTGGAAGATGCTCAGGGGCGGCGCATTATGTGGGGCTGGATTCGCGATATCAAAGGCAAGGGCTGGAATGGCGCCATGACTCTGCCGCGTATCATGACCATGCTCAAGGACGGCAGCCTGGGCATGAAACCGGCGCCGGAATTGAAAGAACTGCATAGGAATCACCGCATAATCAGCGCCAGGAAAATTGCTTCTACGCCTATATATATTGAATCAATCGAGCAATGCGCTAAAGAGATTACGGCTGTCTTTGAACCTGGTTCAGCCGATTCTTTTGGATTGGTAATAAAAACCATTGATGAGAAAGCGGCAAGCGTTCCCATTTTGTTCGACCTGAAGAATAAAACAGTCGGCATAGAGAAAAACCAGGGTCCGTTTGAGTTGCTTGATGGCGAGACGCAGGTGAAATTTCAATTATTCATCGATAAAGCGGTTGTTGAGTTATATGTTAATGATCGCGCCTGTTGTACGACTGTAATTCCCGCATTGAATCAATCCAGCGTGATATATCTAACCGCTAATGGTGGATCAGCCATGTGCAAGTCAGTTGATATATGGGATATGGCTTCGATTTGGTAAAGCAGGTGATATGGGAATATAGGAGAACAATGGTTGTTTAAAATGCGAAGGGGTCATCGTGCATAGTTGATGACCCCTTCTTACATTTTTGGTGGCGTATCTTCTATCATTCACGCCATCCTTTCTCTTCCCCGAAACATTGCGCTTCGGGGCTTAAACCATGGTCTAGAGATTAAATATCTCTTAGACCCGAATAGGGGCATTGTACTGCGAGTGGCCCCGTTTTTGTTTCTACATATATATTTTACCAGCCTGTATGGTAAATGCAATAGGGTTTTTTTGGAAATATGGGGAAATAAATAGTACAAATGTCTGGAGGAAAATAATCTCATACCTGCGATATGCCTGCATTATATTGATTGATAAAGAGATAGGTGAATTAGGGTGGTTTTTTGAATAAAAAAATTACTATTTAAAAAGCGAAGGGGCCATCGTGCATAGTTGATGACCCCTTCTTACTTTGTAGGCGGCGTATCTTCTATCATTCACGCCATCCTTTCTCTTCCCCGAAACATTGCGCTCCGAGGCTTGAACCTTGGTCAAGAGATCGAATATCTCTTAGACCCGAATAGGGGCATGGTACTTCGAGCGGCCCCTTGTTTTATGTTTCTACGTATTAATTATACTAGCCTATATGACAAAAACAATAGGTTTTTTTTGGGGAATGAGAGGGAATATAGGGAAATAGAATGGTTCTTGATAAAAGCATTCTGATTCGCTATTCGAAAAATCCAGAATCAAGTAGGAGGTTTGAGTCAATACTATATGCACAAATATTTGTGCATATAGTATTGACTCAAACCTAATTGTCTGTAAAATGAACAAAGTATTATGCATAATAAGGGAGAATATGGCGGGACGATTGTCAGAAAACGGAGTAGGATCATGGGAATCACGGAGGAATTGGACGATACAAATATAGATATTAGTAGGAGAATTAAATTCCAGAGAGAGAGTATTGGTTTAACGCAAATCCAATTAGCGCGAGCTATTGGAGTAAACCGGAATACTATTGTTAATTACGAGAATGGAAGGACTGAACCTAACAGTAAAGATTTGGTGAAAATTGTTAATACTCTCGGTTGCAGCATTATGGATATGTTTTCCGAGAAGCAATCGGAACAGGCGCCTAAATTTGCTTTCCGTGCACATAAGAAATTAAAAAGCGATCCCAAGATTATCGCAATGGCGAGAAAATATTTGAATTCTTATATTGAGATTGAGGAAATAAGAAACTCGAAGATTCAAATCAAAATACCTCAATGCGATTTGTCTCCAGAAGCAAAGGAGAATCCTGATAGATGGTTAGAAAATGCGGCTTGCGAAGTAAAAGAAAAATGCGGTGGAGAAGGTATTAACTACCAAAATATATCTAAATTTCTTGAAAATATTGGAATCAGACCGCTTTTCTTTAAATCGAATCAAAGTGGAATTGATGCATTGAGTGTGTTATATGATGATATGGCATTAATGATGATTCGTGATCGTGACCGTGCAGTGGAAAGAACCATCTTTAGCGTCGCGCATGAATTGGGTCATTTGGTATTGCATCCACACCTATTTACTAATAAGCCGGATGATACAGAAAATGACCGTGATTATGAAAAAGAAGCCGATATATTTGCAGGATATTTCCTGGTTCCTCGAAATGAACTCTATCGCATTTGGCAGCAGGAGCATCTTAATCGGCTTCCTGTTTTTAATGCTTTAGTTTTATTGAAACGCTATTTTGGCGTTAGTTTTTGGTGTTTATTCAGGCGTCTTACGCAGGAAAGTTTAACCACGATTACGTATAAGGCATTGATTGTAGAAGTTAAACGCAAACTAGGCATTCGAGTTAAAACTATAATGGAAAACTTGGAGCCAGAGCCAATTCAAGTTAGTACATTAAATAAATCTTATCGTTTCGGGAGATTAATATACGCTGCTTTCATCAACGAAGAAATTTCCGTGTCTAAAGTTGCAGAGATGTTTCAGATAAGAATTGATGAAGCCCAAGAAATGACCGGAAGGTGGCTTAATAATAAAAGTGAAATGGTGGCATAACACTCTTTTTGATACTTGTTCATTAATCACCTTAGATCACATTCTGGTGGATCATGGTGATTTCAAAAAGTATTTTAAAGGTATATATGCTATTGAAGAATGCCTGACAGAAGATAACTTGTTGGCCGAAACATCTGATAGAATAAGAGGATTTGTAGAAATCAGGGAACTACCTTCCCCTAAACAACTATCGCAAATATTAGTCAAAGCAAAATTAAGCCCAAAATTAGCAGGAATAGATAGTTTAGTATTTGCGTGCGGCGTCCATCATCAATTGAGGATCATTACCGGAGACAAACTCTTAGCAATAAATTCAAGGAATGCCAAAATCGATTTTGGGAATCTCGCAATGGTATTGCGAGACCTTTATGTTGGCAACGCAATATCAAAGAAAAAATGTAACGACATATTGGAAAGTTTGTTACAGAAGAATGATTTTATTATTGGACCTCAAAAGATGGCGGTAGATTTCTTGGTCTCTTATAAATTTCTTGGCGCATAATCAAGACGCCGGCGTATCATCATAATAGACTTGTCCATTGATATTTTTAGTAACAACTCTGTTCTCTTTTGAAAGGTGATAGAGACATTTCACCGTGGTGTTATGCGGTACGCCTAAAACATTGGATATGTCGTTCAAAGTGCATGGCCGCCTTTTTAGGATTGTGATGATGTCTTGATCCAGATGACCGGAATATGCTTCTTCGGGGACGCCTTGATATCCGGCGATAACTTCTGCGGGGGGATCAAACAAACCGGCGATCTGCCGCAAATGCTTTGCCTGAACCACATAAGCGAATTCCTCAGCGGGAGGTCTTTCGACGGTATTCAGTTGCACGCGGTCGGGTTTTATTTGCTTTACGCAATCAATTATTTTATCGATTTCGGCTGGTAGAGCAGTGTAACCATCCAGCAGGAAAACCTCCAACCAATATTGGTTATGGAATTCTTCCCGCAATTTTATCAAACCCTCAAGCATTTTAGGAAATGTAATTGATTCATGGGGACGATTCACATTTTGAAACATCTTTTCGTCTCCGATATCCAGTGAAGGAACAATTAAATCTACATCTAGTATCTGCTGACGCACCTCCGGTTGCCAGAGCAACGAGCCGTTAGTAAGCAGTGCTATCGGCGTCGAACTTATCTTCTTAATCCCATCTATCAACTCATCCAGCCGCGAATAAAGCGTCGGCTCGCCTGATCCACTCAAAGTAATGTAATCAGGTGGAGTACTAATCTCACTCAAACGCTGTTGCAGCTGCTCTAAAAGCAAATCGAGGGAAACCCATTCTTTCCGGGTTACAGTTTTATCGGTAGTGACGCCCAACTGGCAATAGATGCAATCATAGGAACAGGTTTTATAAGGAACCAGATCGATTCCCAGGGATCGTTTTAAGCGGCGTGACGGAACCGGCCCGAAAACGTGATTAACTTCAGATTTTGCTTGGCCTTCATTGGTAGTCATTTTTTCATTCCTTCTCAATCATCTCTTTCAGCAATCCACAGGGAATCCCGATCACTAACTGATCTTCGGCGATCAAACCCATTTCGCGCGATGTAGCGCAACCCATAGATAAACATATCTGGTTAGATGTATATGCCTTCACCAATACACTGCTGCAAGTGGCCAAGAAAGTGGAAATCTTCATAGGCATGTCACGGTAAAATTGCGTCTGCCACAGCCGGATAAGCTGCATCGAAATATATGGAGTGCAATAAGAAATGATTACATCCGGTTGATCTATATCGCCGAACTCGATGGCCTGGATATTTTGTAATGTATGATTTTGACGAATCAGGCGCTGCATCGGTTTATATTCTAGATTATTATTTTCGCAAACATGCTGGATTAATTCTTTATCATCCGATAAAGCGCCGACGCTATACTGCCCTCCCAGGCAGCTGATTTGCTCAACCGGAAGAATAATGCGTTCATTCGCTGCTTTTTTAATTGCTTCGCAAATCCGCATTTGCGGTGCAGTGTTTTTTTTATCTCCGCTGGCTTGAGGATTGAATTTAACGCCGATCCATTTACCGCCTATATGGCTTTCTAAATAATGCACTTGATCATGTAATTCTGTCATCTCAGTTATCTTTCCAATACCATCATTTTCTAGAGTACAATAAAATTCCCATCATAACGGACATAATCTTCAAGGGTCTCCTTATGGATGGCAATCAAGTTTTCAGGTAAATCCGATAGAGGAAAGAATTTAAGTTCTGATCCTTCATCCATATCCGGCGTCGGTTGACCTGCCCACTCCCTAATAACGAAAGTCAGTGCAAAACATTGTATACAATCGCCATTGGGATAAGTGCATTGTTGCGAAGGCCCGCAAGACAGGCTCATGGGTTCAGCGGATATAACATCCAGGTTGGTCTCTTCTTTAATTTCGCGGATCAGCGCCTGGCGCGCCGTCTCATTCAACTCAACCGATCCGGCGGGCAGCCCCCATGAGGATGTATCGGTTCTCAGTTGTAACAGAATCTCTTCCTTCTGGGTTACAATAATTCCTCTAACGCCGGGGACGAATATTTTCTCAGCGCCTATTGCTTTTCTGATGGTTCTTACATAGTTTTCCATAATCTAAATCAATTCAAAATCATAAGCAGTCCCAACTTTGCATGCAGTGCATTGTTGCTGGAATGCGTTATGCAGCGCCAGTATGGCCGGGAGTCCAGTGCAATGACATGGCGCTATATGCTGGACGTTAAGTTTACGCAATTCCTGTATAGTGCGGAGTATGCGTTCTGGAGAGGCGTTTACTAAATGGGTTCCACCGATGACGTAATGGAATGGAAGGTTGCCGGTCTGGCTTTGGATGTATTGCAGGGTATTGATGATTCCAGCATGAGCGCAACCCAGCAGAACTACTACTCCTTGAGGCGTTATGAAAAACATGGATTGATCGTCAATTAATTGATCCGTCTGCTGGCATTGTTGATCCAAAAAGAAAGGTCCGGAAGATTTCTCGAAGTCGTTATTTTTGGGAACATATCCAGTAATCCATACTCCATCTATGATTTCGGTAGGCCCTTCGGTGAAGGTTGTACGTTGCATAAATTGAGGAATATGCTGTTCGATAACTGACTCCATACCAACCGGATATGTACGGCCTTGATTTGTTTTGGAGAATTTTGGCTGAAAAGCTGCGGGATGAGCAAAAATCCTGGTTTGATTACCGGCATCGGCGAAGAAGCGTAGACCACCGCAATGATCATGATGTCCATGGCTCAAGACAATCGCTTCGATCTGTTGTAAATCAATATCAAACTTTGCCGCGTTATTGGATAGTACGAATCCTTGTCCGGTATCGAACAGAAATAAATGGCTATCTTTTTTGATAAAAAAAGATAGCCCATGTTCAGCCAGTATGGCTTTACCTGTTGCGGTGTTTTCTACTAAGACTTGGATATGGATATTATTCTTATTCATGACTGATTCCCAAAAATTTCCGACTGGCTTATTTTAATCCTAGTTCTTTTTCGACTTTCTCTGTATCGCCTGCAAGTGAATCTATGCTTTTGACATAAGGTTTAATATCTAGAATAGGCGTTTGATCGAATGCATCAATGCCGGAAATGTGAAGAATGCGGCCTTCAATTTTGTCCAGTCGGACAAGGGTCATACCAATGGGGCATGGTCTGTTGGGCGAGCGGGTGGAGAAAACTCCTCTGGAATGACTGGCGCCGGGAGGGGTGACTTTGGCATGCCACCCCTGGCTTTGGTCGAAAACAAACAGAACAATAATGTAATCACAACTCTCCAGACCTTCCAAACCTTCCTGAAATTCCCGGTATATCTCAATTTTCGCGGGAACATCCGGCGCCAAGCGCCCCTGCCGTGGAGGCCGCTTATCCTTGGAGTAAGGAGAATGAACTATTCCAATCGGGCTAAAGGTAAAAGACTGAACTTTATCTTTTGCCGGAGAAACAATCCCGTCTGTTGATTTGGTTGATTGCTGATTTAAGATTTGGTTCATAGCAGGATTCATCCCGTTCGATAGAGAAGCAATATCGTGTTCTACCGTATTCGTAGTTGCTGGCCGTGGATAAAAAGCCAGAATAATCAAAAGCGCTCCAGAACAGAGGATTAATAATCGGGTGGTTTTAAGTTTCATATTTGTGCTCCAGTTAAAGCGATTATTAAAATTATGTTCGTTTATTATCACGCTTTGTCGGGAGTTGCTTTGATTTTCCCCCTCACTCTGATGCTTATGAAAATTTCGGGCGCCCACAAGGGGCGCGCCCTACATGCAGAGGGAGAGGGGACTTTGTTACGCGACATTATGAGTTGGACATAGTACTAGTGGTCGCACAAGTTATCGCCGGTTTTAAGGGTTTCGCTCAAATATTGGGTGACAAGGTTTTCGGGTGAATCAGCGGAGGCGCCAACTACAACGCTGATATCATTTTGAGCGAAAAGCGTATGCGCCCGTTGTCCCATACCTCCGGCAATAATGACGTTGGCGCCTAACTCATGCAGCCACTGCGGCAAGACGCCGGGTTCGTGAGGCGGCGGCGTATGGCGTGCTTGACCAGTTATGGTTTTGGCCTCTTGATCAACTTCAACTAAAGCAAATTCCTGGCAATGGCCGAAATGAGCGCATAATTTACCGTCGGCTAAGGGGATAGCAATTTTCATTTTTAAGTCTCCTATTTTTCCCTGATTCTTTTTTGATTATATGATGTTACATTTAATTGTTTGGTTGAGCATTCGATAATTCTGATGGAATCCTGGTTATTGTGGATCGTATGGTATTTGGTAATTGCATAGCAATTTTCGACCAGATATCTTTGATGTCCTGGGCTATTCCATCCGATTGATATTCGACGATGGATTTTTTTTGAATTTGCGCTAGCGTAACCGCCTTGTCATAGCGGATGCGGCCACCGACTATAAAACCTGATTCCAGGGCCTGGTTTTCAATGGCAGTAGAAATTTCGGGATTGATATCCCATTTATTAATGCATACCATAGTAGTGATGCCGAACTGTTTAGTTAGAGCGGCGACCCGCTTGAGGTCATGCAATCCGCTGAGGGTTGGTTCGGTTACAATGACGGCCAGGTCAGCGCCGGTGACTGAGGCAATAACTGGACAACCAATACCCGGCGATCCATCAATGATAACCAGGTCAAGTTTTCTTTCTTCAGCGATTTGTTGGGCTTCCTTGCGAACCAATGAGACCAGTTTGCCGGAATTTTCTTCAGCAACTCCCAGGCGGGCGTGAATCAGTGGACCAAAGCGGGTATCTGATTTATACCACTCTCCATTAATGGATGGGGCGAACTCTATAGCCTTTTCGGCGCAGAACCAGGCGCAGACTCCGCATCCTTCACAAGCGATGGGATCAATACGGAAGGTTTTATCCTGCACCCCGTTTCCCTGACCGTCAAAAAAGATGGCGTCGAAACGGCATATCTCTTCGCATTTACCGCATGCCGTGCAATGTCCGGGAAGGATTCGCGCTCTGGAACCTCCGGAGAATTTCTCTTTCCAGAATATTTCCGGGTTAAGAATGAGATGCAGGTCGGCGGCATCTACATCACAGTCAGCCAATACGGTTTTTGAGGCCAGGGCTGCGAATGATGCTACTAATGAGGTTTTGCCGGTTCCGCCTTTACCGCTGATGACAACTATTTCTTTCATGATGACGATACCCCGGCGTTTTCTACTTCGCGTACAATGCGATCCATGATCTGTTCAAAAACAATACCGTATTCCGGGATGGCCTCACTGATTAATGCGCCCCTGGAATAGAACTCGGCTATGCGGCGGTTATCGGGAATTTCGGCAAGCAAGGTAATATCTTGCCGCTGGCAGTATTGCCGCACGGCGTTATTACCCAGATCAGCTCGATTGATAACGACGCCAAAGGGATAACGTAATGCGCGTACCATGTCGACCGCCAGAATCAAGTCATTCAAACCAAACGGCGTCGGTTCAGTGACCAGGATTACGTAATCGCTGCCGTTAAGAGTTTCAATCACCGGGCAGGATGTCCCTGGAGGGGCGTCGAGTATAACGATGTCTGATTCGGGAAGATGTTGCTTAACCGCCCGGATGACGGGTGGACTCATGGCCTCGCCGATATTCAGGATGCCTTGTACGAATTGAATGGCATTTGAATGTCCAGTTTCAACCCGTCCCATTTCGCGCAAGGTTTGAGAAATGGCTTGCTCAGGGCAAACCAGCCAACATCCTCCGCATGAATGACACATATCAGGGAAGGTAAGAACCTTCTCACTCAAACATACAATGGCGCTGTAAGCGCAGATTTCTCCGCATAGTCCGCAATTGCTGCATTTGTCTTCATCGACGACCGGAACCATGATTCCAACAGGTTGGGATGAATTGATGATGGGCTTCAGGAATAAATGACCGTTTGGTTCTTCTACATCACAATCAGCATAAGTGACCCGACGCCCTCTTTTGGCTTCTTCGTAAGCTAGATTAGTGGAAATGGTTGTCTTGCCTGTTCCGCCTTTTCCGCTGGCAACTGCAATTTTCATGTTAGTCTCTTGTAACTGATATTTATAAAAACCTATGTTAAATACCCGACATTAAAAATAAGTAATAGATCAACCAATTATTTTAGAATCGCCCTCACCTTATATTAGGCGGCTTGATCAAGGGCTGGACGCAATGCGGTCTTGCCCTTGGCGCCCATCAGGTGAATAATTAAGGATTAATTACCTATTTCTTCCGCCGCCCATGCCACGTCCGCCGCCCATGCCGCGTCCGCCGCCCATGCCTCGTCCGCCGCCCATGCCGCGCCCGCCGCCCATGCCGCGTCCGCCGCCCATGCCTTGTCCGCCGCCCATGCCTTGTCCACCGCCCATGCCTTGTCCACCGCCCATACTGCCTGCTTGATTAATTGAAGGATTATTTGCTTCGGGCAGTGGTGGAGGATTTGGAATATTGGCCGCTGTCTGGTTATCAGCCATACCAGCATGAGAACTTACATTTGGTTCATTAACCGGAGTGAAAGCATTGGATTTGAATTGCTCAATAGCGTCAGAAATCAAGCCTGAAACTCCGACAATAACATCAATACCAGCTGCGGTGAGCGTGGTATGCGCGTTGGGTCCACAGTTGCCGGTCAGTATGGCCTTTACGCCTTTTTCGGCCAGGAGACGCGCGGTTTGGATGCCGGCGCCGCTGGAGGCGGCAGTGTTCGGATTTTCTATTATATCGTGAGTTCCCTGATCGAGATCGGCGATGACTAGATATGCGCATCGTCCTAAACGGGGGTCTATATTTGAATCAATGGATGGTTGTTGAGCTGTAATTGCGATTTTCATAATACACCTACTTAGTGAAGATTTGTTGTGAATATAAATGAGATGAAGAACGTTGAAAAACCATGTCGCCCACCTGGCAACCGATATCATCAGCGATGACAGGGCATTTTGCTTTGAGCATGAAGAAAATATCTTTATCAACATCGCTGAGAGTTTCGTAGTTGCCCTGTCCTTTGGAAATTATTAGAGATGCCTGGTTAAATCGTTCGACGAACTCTATGGAACAATCATGCAGAATAGTACCGGGCGCATCCGATCCATTGTCAATGACCTGTACGATCTTGTCTAAGCCGATCTCTTGTGCATCCGCCAGCGTTACGTCATTCAAGGTGGGATAACCACGCACCACTACAGTTATTTTCTGCACAGGGAGTTGCTCAATCAACAGCCAATCGAAAACAATCTCGCCAGCGTTATCAGCCAGGTAAAGAATGGTTTCGGCTTGCTCTACTTCGGCGACGAATTCCTCTTTGTCCCACAACAATGGATTGTTTAATGCATGATCTATGGCGTCTTGAATGATATGTTGATTGACCTGGTTGCGGGCGCCCAAATCGATGATGTTACCTGCAATAGCCAGACGTACAGCCGTTTCCAGTGGATCGCTGGATTGATTGATGCGCGATTTCAGGTCGTCGAACATGGCCATAATTTCGCGGTTGAAATATTGTTTGATTTCCCTGTACGGATCGGCCACTCCCGTTTTTTCGCGGATCAACCGATGGATGAATTGCGCCATACTCGGTGGAGATTCACTCAAGTCCATGTTGCTAGTTTTAGACAGGATGCTGCGCAGCACCTCTTGGTGTATGTTTTCATCGTTGGAAACTCTACGAACCGAATCAAGCGACTGTCGTATAAAACAGGGGATGCAATCCAGATAAGATTTCACTTGAATTTACACCCAATGACCTTCCACGTTCGGTTGGCTGACTGGTTGCATTTGACCTGATTTCAGTTGATCGACCGCTTGTTGTATGGTTCCCTGTGCGCCGATATACATAGTTATCTGTCCTGCTTGCAGAGTTGTAAATGCTTTGGGACCCAGGTTTCCGGTGATAACCGCTTCAACTCCGAGATTGATAACATTGCGGGCGGCTTGAATGCCTGCTCCCTGGGCGGCGTTCAAATTCTGGGTATTGTCGTGGCAGGTGAATTCGCCTGTTTCGGTATCGATCACGATAAACTGCGGCGACCTGCCAAAGCGGGGATCGACCATACTATCTAATGTGGTTCCTTGAGAACTTACGGCAACTTTCACGCGGATGCTCCTTTTTTCCGGTTATTTCTTCGGCAATGCGATCCATGGCGTTGCAACCTGTTACGTCTTTGGCCGCAACAACCAGGCATTATGAATCTTTCTTGTTGAATTTGATCTGTGCAATAAGCTTCTAAAATTTCTTCCACAAAACCACAGATATGAGAAATAACCTGAATTCCATTATTTTGAATACTCTCTTCAAGAGGTTTAGAGATTGCTCCACATATCAAGAGGTCTATTCCCAATAGTTGAAGCCTTTTGGCCCGGTTGAAAAAATCAGACTCATTCAGAATGCACTCGGTGCGTCCAGGTTGTTCTTCACCATTTTCAATCGGCACAACCAGCAATCTTCCGGCAGCGTCGAAAACAGGAGAGATTCTATGATTCCATATCGGGATGGCAACGTTCATACTTGTTTACATACACAGGAATTATGCCAATAGTATGGGAGTGGAGTTATTAACGATATAAAGTATTGATATTCTATGATATATATAATGTTAGATTGAGATTGACAGAAGAAGCATGGTTGCAATATGCAACCGTGGGTGCATGAGTAACAACGCAAGATGCGATGATGATTAGATATTATTTTACGATATCACGAACCAGTATTTCTCATTATTATTCTAATAAGACGGTTTAAAATCACTGGCTACCAGGATATCGCCCAGGCTGATCAGACCGTTGGAGGGGTGATACCTCATGTAGCGGAAAGTAGTTCCAGAGTATTCTGCGACGGAAAAGCGTCCCGGCGTATCCCAGATGGTGTTGGCTGCTCCGGGGTATTCAAAAACCGGGTTGGAATCATCGCTGTAGCTGGGCCCGGCGCTGGCGCACAACCAGCGGGTGGCCTTGCCGTTGCGGTTGCCGCCGCGATCCCATTGAACGTCCCAGTCGGGTTCCGTGCCGAAGGTGTAATGTTTTTGGGTGCTGGCCCAATCGTCGGCATTGGCGAACGGGTTGTTATAGAAGGGATCTTCGGGAAGAGCGCTAAGGTAGGCGACCGGATGGGTCAGGCGGAACAATCCAGCATGAAGGGGGACATCGGAATCGTGGTGGTTTTCGGTATAGGTGTTCCAGTCGAGCTGGTACATTGACTGCGCCTGTCCCATAGCCTGTATATCAGAGAGAACTTTAGCGACTTTGGCGCGGGTCTGGGCGTTGAGGAAATTGGGGACGGCAATGGCGGCCAGAATGCCGATTATAGCGACCACGATTAACAATTCAATAAGGGTGAAACCGTGTTTCAGCTTAAGACTTTTCATGATTAACCAATTCTTAAGATTTAATTAGATGATAGCCATGTTACCTAATTAGATACTACCATAAAACAGGAAAGGCATGATTGCAAGATAATTTTATGGTAAAACTAAGTATGGATTTATACGTAGATGTATTGGCGCCTGGAAATGCGAATTGTCAAACAAGGTGGTGTAAAGCGCTAAAATTTTTGATCTGCAAGGATAGAAAAGGCGATTTGTTTTAATGTATTGTATTGGATATTACAAAAAAAGGTTGAAAACCATGAAAAAATTATTTCCCAAAATTACACTAATATTTTGCCCGTTTATTATTATTATTATATGTCTCTGCCTCTGTTCGTGGAGCGCTGATGTTATTAAATCAGCGGCTACATTGCCGGACTCGACTCCCTGGGATTTAGAGGCGTTGAGCGTGGCGCCGGATTTTGAGTGGCTTGAGCAGTCGGGGAAAATGCGGTCATTGATATACAAAGGTTTGCCCTATCAAGATATGAAGCAAACCAACGTCTTCGCTTATTACTGCACCCCTGGAATCCTGGCGGGAGACTCCAGCCTGGATAAGGATTTACCAGCGATGGTTCTGGTTCATGGCGGCGGCGGCAGCGCGTTTAAGGAATGGGCTGAGTTGTGGGCTGGTTATGGTTATGCGGCTATCGCTATGGATTTAGCGGGCTGCGGCGTAGATCAAAAACGGCTGGATGATGGCGGCCCCGATCAATCTGATAATACCAAATTCGGTAATATCGATAAGCCCGTAACTGACCAATGGACCTATCATGCAGTAGCCAATGTGATTCTGGCTCATTCTCTAATCATGTCCTTTGACGAGGTCGACGCTGAGCGGACCGGATTGACCGGCATCAGCTGGGGTGGATATCTAACTTGCATAACGGCTGGTCTGGATAACCGTTTTAAGGCGGCTTGCCCGGTTTACGGCTGTGGATTTCTGCATCAGAACAGCTGTTGGCTGCCCTGGTTTGAAGAGAAATTTTCTCCTGAACAGCGTGACAAATGGGTCAAACTTTGGGACCCATCCAGTTACGTAGGTTCAGCTGCCATTCCGATGTTGTTTGTTAATGGAGGCCGCGATTTCGCCTATCCACCGGATAGTTACGCCAAAACCTATGGTTTGGTTAAAAGCGAGAAGAACCTGTATTTCGTCCCTGATTTAAGTCATGGGCATATTTTTGACCGCCCCAAGGAGATTAAAGTTTTTATCGATTCTCAATTGGGAAAAGAGGTTCCCCTACCACGATTTTCATCGCTGAAGATAGGGGATAAACAAATCCGCGTCAAAGTGGAATCGCAGACTAAACTGGTTTCAGCCAGCATCCACTATACTACTGATGCGATACGGGTTGAGAATGGGAAGCGTAATTGGATCAGTAAGCCTGTGACATTGAAGAATAATATGGTTTTTGCTCCCAAAGTGGATGAGAAGACTACGATATGGTTTCTCAGCGTTACTGATGAACGGGGGATGATGGTTTCCAGTGAGTTGCAATTTTAGAAGCGGGTGTTTGTAGATTCCCCCTCACCCTGACCCTCTCCCGCCGGGAGAGGGGATGCTTGGATTATGAGAATCCAATTATCTGAATATAGAACAATACAGGGTGCCAAGGGCAGTGTATTTTCTGCCCTTGATTTAGTTAACCTATTATATCTCTATAATTTAATCACTGTATCACCCAATAAACAGAATAATAATTTACTTTAAAGTATTAGTAGTTAGAGCCATATGTTAATCATTCAATAAAAAAAGAAAAATAATTATAGAAAATATTCAGTTTCTATATAGTTATCGTCAAGGGCAGAAAGGACGCTGCCCTTGGCACCCGTATTCGACAATCGTTGTGAGAGATTTGTTTAATTATCGGAGTATTCAAGAGTAAATCTGCTTTTATCTCTGTTTATATAGACATCGAGGCTGGGTGAATATGTTTGGTTTTCTATTATGTTTTGATCCGGGTAAAAAGTCATGATGCGCAGGAAGCCATGTCCGCCATTGCCGATGTAGGCGTTTTGGTAGTCAACCAGGATTTGGTGTATGGTGTTGCCAGCGTCTCCGGCGCAAGTTGAAGACGCTTCGCCCAGGATGTGACCGCAGAAGACCATGAAGATGTTGGGGTTTTTGCGTACAAATTTTTCCCAGATTTGCGGGGGATAGTTGCCTGTGATGCCGTATTTACCCATGCCGTGTTTTCCCTGTGCGTTGAGGTAGCCGTGGGTCAGAACGATGCAGCGATGATTCGGGTGCGCTGATACTACCTGGTTAGCCCAGGTGAGAACATTATCCCTTGGTTTGAATTCCAGCGCGATGATCAGGAATTTTTCTTCTCCACCTCTGAAATAGAGGTAGTAGTTGTCGGATTTACCCTTTTCCATGAAATGTTTCTCTTTGTCGGCGCCGAAATTCTTTTCATATAAAGGATTTCCGGTAAAGCGTGATGGTGGAAAATAGTCGTTTAGGAGGGTGAAGCGTTCATCGGGCGGGGTGTTTTTATCCTTGCCAATGTCATGGTTTCCCAGGCAGAATATATAGGGGACTTCATCATCGATAGTCTTGAACGCATCGCTGGCCATTTCCCATTCAGGGGTCTGGTCGGGATTCTGCACAATATCGCCGACATGGGCGACCATTACGATATTAAGTTTTTCCTTGTTATCCTTGATCCATTGCGTCTGTTGGCGGAAAAGTTCGGGCGAACCGCCATAACTTGAGTCGGTATAGTTTTGGGTATCAGGTAATATAACGATGGAGAAACTGCGGTTTTTGTTATGAGTTATGGAATTGATTGATTGGCAGGATGAGAAGAGGCACACTGTAAGGAATATTACTAAAATCCACGAAAAACCGCTTTGAATGCGTCTGGCATGATGCATGATATATCTCCTTTTTGCTATACTATGTTGAATGAACTAATTATGTGATTTCAATCATATTTGTTTTAGTCTTAAATGGTTTTCGATTGGGAAAGAATAATATGACATGTAGACAATATGGTCAACAGGAAGGCTGTGGTTCTAGAGTGGTTTGCATCATTCAAGGCGTTGAACTATGACCCGGTATCCTATTCCCCGAAATGCCGTCCGCATTGAGCATAAGGTGAAGAACTCCAGGTTCATCGCCACGCTTGGCCGGACGTCCAGCGTTGAAGAAGCCAAAGAGTTTATTGCGTCGGTGCAACGGGAGATGCCTGACGCCAACCACCATGTCTATGCGTTTAAGATTGGATATGGCGGTAGTATAACCGAAGGCATGAGCGACGATGGGGAACCTTCGGGAACTTCAGGGCCTCCAGTGATGGCCGTTTTGCGCGGTGCTTTGGCGGGTGATGTAACTCTGGTGGTTACGCGTTATTTCGGTGGAACCAAGCTGGGGACGGGCGGTTTGGTGGCGGCCTATTCGCAATCGGCCAAGTTGGTGTTGGCTGAAATGACGACCGAGGATAAAGTTGAACGGATTGCTTTGTCTCTTACCATCCCATACCATGATCTTATAAGCGTAGAAAAAACTTTAATCGAATATGAAGCGATTAACCTCGAAAAAGAATTTGGCGCAGAAATAGAGATTTCGTTTGAGATTCCAGATGAGAATCAAGACTCTTTGCGTGATAGATTGACGGATATTCTTAAGAGAAAAGTTATTTGGGAACCAGTAACTGTTGATGAATAAAGGAGCGCACAATGAATTGTTTGAACCGACGCGGATTTATGAAACGGACGACGCAGGCGGCTCTGGGATTGATGGCTGGATCAGCGGCGGGCTGGTCGGATGCTGCACAGAAATCCAGCGCTAAGCGTCCTAATATTCTGTTCGCCATTTCTGACGATCAATCGTGGCCTCATACCGGAGCGTATGGCAGCAAGATGGTGCGCTCGCCCGGATTTGACCGGGTGGCGCAGATGGGGTGTCTATTGAATAACGCTTTTTGCGCCGCGCCGCACTGCGCCCCCAACCGCGCTTCGATTTTGACCGGACGTTCGATCTGGCAGAATGAAGAAGCGGGAACCCACGCCAGTTATTTTCCAAAGAAACTGACGGTGTTCACTGATGTGCTGGAAGAATCCGGTTATTTTATCGGAACGACTGGTAAGTCATGGGGACCGGGTAATTGGAAGGATTCCGGCTGGAAGCGCAATCCAGCGGGGCCGGGATATGACAAGAGAACTTTGAAACCTCCCGCTGAAGGAATAAGGAATCTGGATTATGCAGCAAATTTTGTTGATTTCATGGATGAGCGCCCCAAGGATCAACCGTTCTTTTTCTGGTATGGCGCCAGCGAGCCGCATCGCTCTTATGAAAAAGGAATTGGTTTGAAGATGGGCAAGAAACTGGAAGACGCCGTTGTCCCGCCGTTTTTGCCGGACACGCCGGAAATCCGCAGCGACCTGCTTGATTATGCTGTTGAATGCGAATGGTTTGATCAGCACCTTGTGAAGATTCTTAATACGCTGGAAGAAGCTGGCGAGTTGGATAATACCCTGGTTGTCGTTACCAGCGATAACGGTATGCCTTTCCCCCGCGCAAAAGCGAATCTCTATGAGTATGGTCTGCACATGCCTATGGCGGTCAGTTGGCCGCAGGGGATTACTGCAGGACGATATATCGATGACCTGGTTTCGTTCATTGATTTGGCGCCGACATTTCTGGAGGCGGCGGGCGTCGAGACGCCGCAATGCATGTCGGGGCGCAGTTTTATGAACGTGTTACAGTCGAAAAAATCTGGAGTGGTTGATCAATCCCGTAAGCAAATCATGGCTGGACGCGAACGTCATTCGCATTCGCGTTTTGATAATCAGGGATACCCCAGCCGCGCTATCAGGACAGAGCAGTTTTTGTATATCCGTAATCTCAAGCCTGAGCGCTGGCCAGCAGGCGATCCACCCTATTATCATGATATCGACGCCTGTCCCACTAATGATTTTATGATTGAAAACAAGGATGAGTACAAAGAGTTGTTCAATGCCGCTTACGGTAAAAAGCCGTTGGAGGAACTTTATGATATACGCCAAGACTCCGGTTGTATGAAGAACCTGGCGGGTGAAACATCATACGCTGCTACCAGGGAAAAACTGTGGAATGAATTAAAAAGCAGACTGACCGCTGAAGGCGATCCACGTATGTCGGGCAGTGAGATTTTCGACAGTTATCCGCGTGTAAGCAATATGCGCCAATATCTAGGCGGCTTCTGGGAAAAGGGTAAATACAACCCAAAATATAAGTGAAGGATGAGTGATTTGAAAATAGCATTACAGAACGCATTGAGGATAAAATACTCCTCCCAAAATTGGGGGAAGGATCAGGCATTTCAATATCTAATTTATTACATATTTTCAGGTGAATAGCATGGAAGAAAATTTAGCTCCACGTCACGATATCGCTTCATACTGGCGTTCCCATGATGACGACGCCGTGTTCCTGCATTTGGGAGAGAATCCCTTCGCGCCGACTGAACGGGTGAAAGAAGCGCTGATGAACGCAATCCAAAACGTGAACCGTTATCCCGATACCAATTGTATAGAGTTGCGGGAAAAGATTGCGGAATATGTCGGGTATGAGAACTCAGCTGATAATATTATTATAGGCAATGGTTCTGATGAATTGATTGATCTATCAGTCGTCGCTTTTGGTAATAGAACTGATCCCGTAGTCGTGTTCAGTCCCAGTTTTTTTGTCTATGGTTTTTCTGCAAAAAGGCATGGATCGCCGGTTGTTTCTATTGCCAGGGATGATAATTTTGATTTACCGGCGATTGATGATATACCTGTTGAGTTAAAAGACGGGTCGTATTCAGTTTCGTTTATCGCTAATCCCAATAACCCAACGGGTACGTTAACGGCGCGGGAGCGGCTGGTGGAATATATCGAACAGTGGCCGGGGATTATCGTGGTGGATGAGTGCTACTACGAGTTCGCCGGAGAGACGGTGGTTGATCTGATTCATCAAAAAGAGAACCTGCTGGTGTTGCGCAGCTTGTCAAAAAGTTTCGGTATGTCGGGTCTTCGCTTGGGTTACGCCGTTGCGGCGCGGAGCTTGATTGACCGCATGGAGCGCTACGCTATGACTTTTCCGGTCAATGTATGCGCCCAGGCGGCGGGAATCGCCGCTTTGCTGGATGCTGATATATACCGACAACGCATTGAGGAATTGCAGGACAGGAAAGATGCTTTGCAGGTTGAATTAGAGCGGCTTGGTTTGGTCGTCCCCCCATCGCAGGCCAATTTTCTATTGACTCTGTGGCCTCAGTCATGGAATGACAAGAATCCCGCCAAGTTATTTACGGATAAAGGGATACTATTGTCTGATCAATCCGCTAATATGAATCTGGGACGTCCCGCCCTGCGCATCGGTATTGGAACTGAGGCGGAGAACCTGCGATTATTAGATGCAGCTAGGGAGATTCTGGGCGTTGCTTGAGCGTTATTCCAGGGTATCCATGGATTGCCAATGACGGGTCCACCAGAATTTGTCGTCTGGAGTATTGCCTAGATATGAAAGCGGATTAACTCTGCCCAGAGTAACGATGAGGGCTATTTTGAAGAGCATTTCTTCTTTTTCAACCCTGACAATCTTGGCTTTGAGGGTGTGTTGGCTTCCCCGTACATGGATGGATGATAGATTTTTTTTGTCGGATATAAGACATAAAACTTCCTGTCCGGTTTCCAGAGGCTTTAGTGATTTGACCAGAATGCCGCTTTTGCTGATATTGACGGTGGTTGTTTGAACCAGATAATCGGTTGATTGGACGAACAAGTAACAGGGCAGGTTGAATACAATTCGTTTAGCCCGTTTAACATGTCTCCGTGGAGATGGTTTGACCAGTTCTTTTTTCTCTTTAACGAGTTTGGCTGGTAGTTTTTTTATGGTTAATTTCTTACGCCACAGCATTTAATGGTTTCCCGCTTATATGTTCTTAGAGTCAGTTATTATTGATAGTTTAGTCGATTGAAGAGCCTGATCCCTTGATTCAGTCTCCTCTTATTTCAGTAATTCCACTAGCGGTCCAATCAGAATATTGAATCATAAGGATGATTTCGTTTCTCAATAGTTTTCCGTCAAGGGCAGAAAGGACACTGCCCTTGCCACTGTACAGACCGGGTAGATGGGTAACACATGTTCGGGGACATGGGTTACAGTTTTTTATCAAAACCGGGATTTATCCCAGGTTATTGTTTGAGTTTTTTTTTAGGCATCTAGAGATGCTCAGGATAATTGGTTGGCTTAGAGGGAGGAGGTGAATATTTCACCTCCTGCATTATCCCTCGCACCTCGGATCGGCTATCCCTGGCGGGTTGCACTCCTGCAGCGCCCGCTTCCGTTTCGCCCAACCAATTTCTATTGTGACGCCTTTTTCTGGATTGCCAAGTTATCTTCTTTGATTTCATTCAAACGCAGATCGAGCGTCTTGATTTTTTGTCGGCAAAAATATACGTCCATCATCCCATCGGTCATAGCGGGTTTCAAGGCAACCGGGCATCCTACCAGGGCGCGGCTCACCCGGTAATCTTCACCACGGTACGCCACCCGACCTCCTTGTTGCACCTTCCTGATAATGCTGCCCGGCGCGTACTCGATATCCGGCAAACTTCCCGGATAAACAAAAGGACTGGACGTATAATGGTTAGCCGGGACATCCATATCCAGGGCTTCGTGAGGACGCTCAAAATTGTATTCATAACGCCACTCATCAAACCGCCTTTGGCAATATTCCAAATCCACAAACGATTCCCTTATCAGCAATTCTTGCTTAAAGGTCCGGTGAAATCGCTCGACCTTGCCTTGGGTTTGCGGATGGTAGGGGCGACCGTGATACACGCGAATACCCAATCGTATCAGCCATATTGTCAATCTGGTGTATTCGCAGGTTTTGCATCCTCCCCACGGACTTCCGTTATCCATCAACATCGCCCGAGGCATACCATACATCCTGAACACGCTTTCCAGGGAGTCTTGCACGGTTTCCCTTTGCTGATTGGCGCACGAAAATAATCCGGGAACAAAGCGCGTGCAATCATCCAGAATGCTGAGCGGATAACAGCGTGCTTTGAGCGTGGGAAAATCTCCTTTGAAATCCATTTGCCACAATTCGTTGGGCGTATCTTTTTCAAAACGCTTATAGGCTTTGTGCTTGTGACTTTCCTTTTCATCCAGCAATCCCAGTCGGCGTAACACGGCAGTAATAGTGCTGGCGCTAGGAACATTTTCGTATCCCAATTGAATCAGACGAGAGCGAATTTTGCGTCCTCCCCATCCTTTTTCGCGATTTTCTGTAATGGCTTGCTCGATAGACTTATCTGTTTGATGAGGGCAAGTATTGGGTTTTTTGGAACGGTCTTGGAGATTTTCGACTCCTCCTTCTTTGTACCGTTTGATCCATTTGTAACCCGTCTTACGGCTGATATCAAACCGTTTACATAATTGGCTGATGTTGCTTTCTTCTTGCTGGCTCAACAATACGAATTCTTTTCTCAGAGACATAAGGTCCACCTCGTTCCAGGGCATATTCTTCGCCTCCTTTCAAGGCTAGAATACACTCAGAAAATGTGTTACCTATGTCCCCGAACACCTGTTACCCATGTCCCAGGCCTTTACAGCCACCCGCTTGGGGGGAGAATTCTATCAGTATTTACGTTGGATGATGTTACCGCCCAGGACTGCGCGTCCCTCGCGTTTATCGTCGATGGCTTGTTTAGCCAGTTCCATGACTGCTTTGGAAGCCGTGTTGCAGAGCAGGGAACAGATAAAGGCGCGGGTCAGTTCTTTATCGAAATCGGCCACGAACTTCTTTTGTTGTTCGATATTCTTTAATCGTTGAAATTTCTCCAGGGCTTTGCGGATTTTGATGGTATTTTTGAGGGTGTATCGTTGAGCGAGAATTTCCTGGGCCAGAGCCAGTTTGACGGTTTCCTCGCCGAATAATAGTACCAGTTCATCCTGTAGTGAGTGATCGGTCATATTGCTTCGCCTCTTTCAATGGTGAATCTACTGAGATACTATATCACATTCTAGAGCGATTAAATGTATTATACTCTAATCAATGAATTCTGTTCTGCATAATTATATTGAATCGCTAGAATCCGAGTAGAAAAGACTGCTTTCGGGGACAGTCAACGAATATATACCCTTTAAGTTTCGGCCTATCTTGCGGATTCTTAAATGAAGCACTGGTTAAAAAAGGATACTTTTATGAGCGAGCAATCGAATTCCCAACCAACACTGAACGATATTGTTTCTTTATGCAAAAGACGTGGATTCGTCTTCCCGTCAAGCGAGATTTACGGTGGATTCGCCGCATCCTGGGATTACGGTCCCCTTGGGGTGGAATTGAAGAACAATGTAAAGCGCCTGTGGTGGCAGGATACTGTCACGGATAATGAAAACGTGGTTGGCATGGACGGCGCGGTTACCACCCACCCGCGGGTATGGGAAGCGTCGGGGCATGTGGAAGGCTTCCATGATCCCATGGTGGATTGCAAGACCTGCGGTCATCGTTTCCGCGCGGATAAACTTGAAGAAGAGCGCTGCCCAAAGAAGCCGAGTAAGTTCGTCTGCGAATGCGATGGCGAACTGACCGAACCGCGCGATTTTAACCTGATGTTCAAACTGCATTGGGGACCGGTTGAAGACCCCAAGAATATTACTTATCTGCGTCCTGAAACCTGCCAGACCATATTCCCGAACTTCAAGAATGTTGTGACAGTAACCCGGCAGCGGATTCCGTTCGGAATCGCCCAGGTGGGTAAGTCATTCCGTAACGAGATTACTACTAAATCATTTATTTTCCGTCAACGCGAATTTGAGCAGATGGAAATTGAATTCTTCGTTCATCCCGATGAAGGCGATAAGTGGTTTGAATTCTGGCTGGATAGAAGAAGAAATTGGTATGAGTCGTTGGGCGTGCGTAAGGATAATCTACGTATGCGTCAGCATGAGGGTGACGAGTTGGCTCATTACGCCAAAGATTGCTATGACGTTGAATATAAGTTCCCGATGGGATGGCAGGAGTTGGAAGGAATTGCCAACCGCGGCGATTTCGATCTTAAACGCCACATGGAATATTCCAAAAAAGACTTGTCTTACCGCGATGACGCCACGGGAGAAAAGTACGTCCCCTGGGTGATTGAGTCATCGGCTGGAGTAGACCGCACCATCCTGGTGCTGTTGTCTGACGCCTATGATCTGGATCAGGCGCCCAACGATAAGGGTGAAATGGAAGAGCGCCTGGTTCTGCGCTTCTCACCGTTAGTGGCGCCGGTTAATCTCGCCGTGTTCCCACTTATGAAGAAGGCGCCTTTAGTCGAAATGGCGCGTAAGATTGAGGCTGACCTGCGTGGACCATACCGCACCATGTACGATGAAACAGGCAATATCGGCAAACGCTACCGCCGTCAGGATGAAATCGGCACGCCGTTGTGTCTTACTATCGACTTTGATTCATTGGAAGATAACACCGTAACTATCCGCAACCGCGACAGTATGGAACAGATTCGCGTCTCGGTCGACCAATTGCATCAAGCGGTGGCCGATCAAATGAAAACCATGGAGAAGCCCTGGGATAGGAAATAAGTTGGTTTTTGCAGTATGAAATTGATATATAAAAACGGCCTGGGTTTCTAGGCCGTTTTTTGTTTATTTGAGTGGCTTTTTTTTGTCTGAATCAGGATTTGCCGGATTGAAGGATGAGGAGGATAAAAGCCTTGTAATATTATCCTACGTATCATTTCATCCTGGGTATCCAGATTCAGACAAGGTTTTTTATTAATTAAATATTTCAGATTAACAGATGAGTCTGTATAGAGGCATTATCAGAGGGTTTTTCTTATAGCGGCTTCATTGTCCGCGATAATATTGTCAATTGTTCGTATGCTATATTCTCCACGGGTTAACTGTTCGTCTCCAATACGAACGGCTTCTTTCAGCTGGTCGAGTTTGATTTTGTGGAGTTGATCTTCTTGTTCCATAAGTCGAAGCGCTTCGCGAATCACTTCGCTTGAATCGTGGTAAAGACCGCTTTCAACCTTCTCTTTTACGAATTCCTGAAGGCGTTCAGTAAGGGATACATGCATAACTGAGATACCTCCGATACGTTTCCCTCATTATATCCATTTATATAAAGATGGACAAACTTTGTATAATCTGATTCAGACAATTTCTCATACGAGTTGGGGATTCTATTTTGTCATAAACCATAATCCACCTGGATTCTATTGTATAAATCCAGTATAAATAGTACAAGTTTCTATCAGGAATTATTGTATTACTTGAGGATTACAATGAAAATCACACTACACTCATCTATAGTCAAATCCATTACCGCTTGCTTCTTGCTATTAACCATTTCGTTATATGCCTATGCGCAATCAGAAATTACTTCCGAAAACGTGCTGGATTACTCTATTAATGTCGCCAATGAGCTTATCCGGGAATATCCGCAATCACCCCAAGCCTATTCCGCCCTGGGTTATGTTTATTATCGGGGCAAAAAATATGAGGATGCCATAGAGGCTTTTAAAAAGTCTCTCCAAATAAAGCCGGATCAGCCGGTTATTGTGCAGATGATAGCTTTCCTTTATAACAGGTTAACTCAATACGAAACAGCAGTCGAATGGTATAGGAAAACCATCGCCTTGCAAGCCGATGCTCCCCGCGCCAATGAACGTCTTGGCCTGGCTTTACAAAGGTTAAACCGTATGGATGAAGCGATTCAGGCCTTCCAGAATGAATTGAAATATCACCCAGAGGATGCATCCACTCATATTTATTTAGGCGACCGTTTTTTCGCCGCCAATCAGTTGGAGGAGGCCGAGAAGCATGCCCTGTTGGCCAAAAAATACCAACCCATTCTACCCGAACCTTATTACTTGCTGGGAAAGATTTACCGGAAACAGGGCAAAAAAGAAGAAGCCAAACAAGTACTGCAAACCTTCCAGCAACAGAAAAAACATGAGCAGGAATTCATCGAAGAAGCGGAATCCGATGATCCTAAGCTCGAAAATCCCTCCATCGCAGCCGCCAAAACTCATTTGGAAGCTGGCGCCGTATATTATCAAATGAGAAATGACGCCAAAGCCGATTATCATTTCAAACGGGTCTTGAGCCTTGATCCCAGGAACGCCACCGCCCGCTATAACCTGGCTTTGATGTATCAGCAAGCCGGTAAAATAGATCAGGCCGCCCAACTTTATCAGGAACTGATCGCCATTAATCCCGATAATCCCCAATTCCTGACCAGCATGGGAATTCTAAGATCCATGCAAAAACGATATACCGATGCGCTGCCCTTTCTGGATAAAGCCTTGTCGATTGATCCAGATTACATCAACGCCAAACGGGCTATCGGACGCATTCTGCTTTCTACAAACAAGGACTTAAAGCGGGCTTTACAAGTACTCCAGAGCGTAGTTCAACAAGCGGGAGAATCTCCAGATTACGACCTGTTGGGTTGGGCCTATTTCGCCAACGGCATGCCGCAGGAAAGCCTGCAATCCATCCAAAAGGCTATCGACCTAGACCCCGAAAACCCCTTATACCGCAAGCGCTATCAACAAATAAGTGACCGTATAAAAAGGTAGGAAGGGACATGGCGGTCAGTTCTTGATGCTATCACTTTCTATTTCTCGCCTTGATCTTGACTTTGTCTTTTAGTTTTCTTTCTATAGCATTAAAAACATCATCCTGTGGTCGAAGACGCTCTGCTTTGACATCCTTTTCTCCCATAACGACTAGTTTTAATATGCCGATGGTGTTACGCATTTTCTCATAACTTTCGAGGTCATGTAAAACCGCTTTGGTAATTTCATGGTACTTAGGGCTTGCTGTTTTAGATGGAAGTCTTGACAAATGAATAGTTTATGCTACACTCATTCTATGAATCCTGCAAGGGGAATTACATAAAACCCTTAAAACCTTTGCACTTGAGAGTGGATAAAGATGTATAAAAACGACTCTTTTACTCCGATGTTTCCCGAATTTGGTTTGCCCTTTGGCGGTTATCTTGATCCCGATAATCGCTGGGTGAAAAAAGCGGCCATGATTCCCTGGGAGGTGGTTGAGCGTGAATACAAAAATAAGTTAAGCGGCTCGACGACTGGTTGTCCGGCTCTGACCGCCCGAATGGCATTTGGCTCTTTGGTTATCAAAGAAGAACTCAAAGCATCAGATCGTGAAACTGTCGAACAGATCCGTGAAAATCCTTATCTCCAGTTTTTTATCGGATTGGACGGTTTTCAAACCGGAGAACCTTTTGATGCTTCCATGATGGTTCATTTCCGCAAACGTTTTCCCGTCGAATCGATGAATAAAATTAACGAAGCGATGACCTTGGCGGCGGCGAAACCCAAAGATGATAAATCATCAGATGAAGATGATGACGTTCCAAAAGATTCCATGAAGTTATCAGATGAATCGACGTCCAATAAGGATGGCAATGAAACTTTCGAGGTTGAGAACCGGGGCAAGTTATTGATCGATGCGACTTGCACTCCAGCCGATATTCGTTACCCCACCGATTTGAATTTACTCAACGAAGCGCGTGAAAAAACGGAAGCGATAATTGATCGGCTCCATCAGGAACGCCCGGACGGCAGCAAGAAACCACGTACCTATCGTGAAAATGCACGTAAAGAATATCTTGCTATCTCCAAGAAAAAAAGAAATCCATACAAAGTAATTCGTCGAGCCATTCGTAAACAATTGGGTTATGTGAATAGAAATCTGGCGCATATAAAAACTCTCTCGCAGACTGTTTCCCTAGGTGTTTTGAAACGGAACCTCTATCGGGCGCTGTTGGTGATCAGCGAATTATATCGACAACAAAAAATCATGTATGACTCGAAACAAAAGCGTATTGCTGACAGGATTGTCAGTATTTGGTTTCCGTATGTGCGTCCCATTAAACGCGGCAAAGCCAATGCCGAGACGGAGTTTGGCGCAAAACTAAATCTCAGTCTGGTCAATGGATTCGCGTTTATGGAAAGAATTGATTGGAACAATTTCAACGAGTCAACAGATTTGATTCAAACGATAAAAAACTTTCGCCACCATTTTGGTTTCTTTCCTGAATCGGTTCATGTAGATCAAATTTACCGGAACAAAAGTAATAGGGATTATTGCAAAAAATATGGTATTAGAATATCCGGCCCAGCGATGGGACGTCCCGTCAAAGATAAAATCATTCGCCGGGAACAAAAGCAACTCGCCCGGCAAGATGAAATAGATCGTGTTGCCATTGAAGGAAAATTTGGAGAGGGAAAACGTCGCTTCGGCTTGGCGAGAATCATGGCTAAACTGGCAGAAACCTCACTGACGGTTATCGGATTGAACCTGTTCGTAATGAATCTGCATAAGATTTCACGACTGGGTAATTTAAATCGGTTCTTTTTGTTTATCGATTTGTGGATTGAGGTAATACAAGAGGCGCTTCAAACGCTTATCAAATCAAAATGGAGACGCTGGATCAATTTTTTCAGCAATCAAAGTTCATTCGGCAGTGATCCCGTTCGTACATCGCCCTGAGTCACTACCGAAGATTATAATCTTCGGTAGTTGAAAACGTTTTTCAGCAAGCCCTACTTATAATGAACTGGAGGTCTAACTTTCATTGATTGGTCGAAAAGGATTCAGTCTATTTCCTGTCTGAATCATGATACCCTGGATTAGCAGGATATACAGGATATACAGGATTTTTCATCATCAGCATTCTTTCTATTTTAAGGATATTTAGATTTCCTGTAATTGAAGAACATCATCATCCAAATAAACCATAAACCATTCCAATTAAAACGTCAAAATAATTATGATCCAATATTATCAGTGTCACATTGATAGAAGAAATAGAATTAAAGAAGGTGGATTCAATCAAGGGCAGAAAATACACTGCCCTTGCCACCCAACTTGTTACAAAAAAAATCTTCAAACGAAAAGGCGATGATAAAGACCACCGCCCCGTTTGTTAATGAATTCAGAGAACGTCGAATTAATACAGCGCCCAATCTGCAATGCTGACCGGATCGTTTAATTCAGTAATTTTTACATCATTAAAATAAGCGCCAGCCAGCTGTGTGTTATCATGCGATGTAATAGCCAGACCGGCGTATACCGGATCGGTCAAGGTAGTTGTGTATGAACCGAGTATCGTCCAGGCATCGTCACCGGCATCCATATTATCGTAGTTTTGATAAGAGAGAGTAACGGTAGACCCAATCCGCTCTATCTTAATATTACCTTCATGATCAGCATACGCCGTTCCCGCAACTGTTATGGCGCCATCAGTCAATCGAACCTGCGTGTAAACTTCCTGATCAATGGCGTGAACCGTGGCGAAATAGTTCTGTGAATCAGCCGTAATTTCATCACGAACCATCAACCCGGCTTTAGACGAGTCATGAACCCCTTCGAGGTAGACATTACCTTCGATAACGAAGGGGCCGTTCAATTCTTTGAATAGAAAGTGCATCTGGTCGGCGGCGCCTTCAATATCGGCGCCGCTGCCTTCAATGGCGTATTCCTCACCATCAAACACAGCTGTTCCTGGAATCTCTACAGCGCCAATGTCTACCTGAGAGTCAAATATACCAACTGGACCACCAATTAAACTTAACGAATTCGGGCCGCTGATATCCAAATCTCCAACTGTACCGCTGATCGAAACAGTTGAAGCTGCGTCAGCAGGCGCTGTTAATTTATAACTGACTGAATAATCTGAACCGGGAGCAACCGTCAAACCTGTCCAGGAGATTACGCCATTGCTTTCCGTCCCACCATCGCTGATATCACTGACGTCCCATCCTAGTGGGACTATTTCCGAAATATCCGTAGTCATATCATTGTTTGAAGTGCAGACCAGATTAATTGTTACAGTAAATTCGTCTCCCACCTTGAACAAAGAAGGAGACTTGAAATACACCGGGCCATCAATAGTTCTTGATGCTGCAACTACCGATGGTTTACTGAAACTGATATTTGAAAATTCAGCAACCGCCAAACCATCATTATCCTGATGATTGGTAATAGCTATTCCCCATGCGATGCTATCGGGGAAATCAAGATTCATTGCATGACCGGAGTTCCATTCAACACCATCGTATGACCATTCTGTCATAACCATGCCGACTTCGACAATACGGGTTAAACGAAACCAAATCGAGGCGTTTTCATCAGCAGTGATATGACCATCAGGATTATCCAGCGGACGAATTTCAGACCAGTCTGAATTGCCGCCCTGGGTTGAGCGCCACTGGGGCCCAATCTGATCTCCATAGGCCATGCCGCGCAGCATTACCCAGTAATGCCGCGAACTTGGATCAGCGCCATTTTCACGCATCATGATACCGGCCTTAGACCATTCTGAATCATTGGTATCGATCCAGGTGACGCGAGCCGTCATTTGCTGGGAGCCTGCAAGTTCTTTGTATGCGAAGAAACCTTCGTCGTTGGCTTCTCCGATATCATCGCCATTGCCAGCAATAGTGTAAACGTCGCTAGAATAAGAGACTGATCCGGCAACTTTATTGGCGCCAAGTTGTGGTGGGAAATTCTTACTGCCCCAATCGGCGCTTTGATCAAATTCTCCAACTGCGGCTGATACCGTACCAACCAGAATAAGTGATGCTAAAGCAATTACGCTTAGATATAATAATGATTTGTATAGTGTTCTATTTTTCATTGCTGCTTTCCACGTATTTTTTGTTGTGTCAGTCAATTCTACACTTTCTCCCACTATTCTGGAATCAAACCAGACCGGGTATGTCGGCTTACTCTATTATCTCACCTGAATAACTTTCCTGAAAAAGGTGGTTGGCGCTGTTCCCGCGCCTTCAGGCGCCCAAATATATTTAGCGGAAAAGATGTCTGACTCGAAATAATAATCCGGCTGTGCACTGAACCAATTACCTTGGCCCATAGTTCCAACCACCTCGCAAGCGCTCCATTTGGAATCATCAAACGAAGTCTTCATCCAATCGGTTGCATCCTTCATATCCTTGGTTGAGCATTTCCATCCTGCATCGGTTATCGCGTATCCACTGCGGGTGCTAATCTGAAGCAGCAACCCTTTTCTCGCTGCATCATTCCTGACTATAACAGATATGGCATGTTTACCCCGCGAAAGTTGCACTTCATGATTTTTGAATGCGCGCCAATTGCTTCCTTTAGCAGCTAACTTCCCATCAATATAGATTTCATAAGAACCTACGCATGATGCATTTATTATGGCGCTTACCTTCTTGTCGATCACTGAGTATTCCTTCAATGCCAACGCATGGATTTTGCTGGCGTCGCCTTCACCGCCAATCTCTTCGGTAACATCGCTCTTCTGCAATGCTTCACTGAAAGCGAAATGTGATTCTTTTAATTCACCTTTTTGCTTGAGCAGCATAGCGCGGCGCAGCGACCAATAACCAAACTCATCCGCCGCTGGATTCTCTTTGACGAATTCATCAATTCTTTTTAGTGCTTCATCCGTTCGG
The DNA here is from genome assembly GCA_963662285.2 of bacterium. Lineage (GTDB taxonomy): Bacteria > Hinthialibacterota > Hinthialibacteria > Hinthialibacterales > Hinthialibacteraceae. The sequence goes on along the minus strand of CAXXMV010000001.1, from coordinate 573,919 downwards.
TCTTGCTCGATATGTAGAGCCAATTCTTTATTAAGAAACATCTTTTGGGCGTAAATCTGGCCTTCATCTGGCAGACGATCAAAGACGCCCGCCAAGACCGGCGGCTTGGGGCTTGGTAAGTTCTGATACCAATAAGCTACTGAATACCAATCGTCCTGTCGGTTATTGGCATGACCATGCTCTATGGTGGCTTTCAGTGAAGTATTAAACGAGATGGGATCAAACACATGCCATTTATAGGCCGTCCCCCGGTCGCCCTTCTTATAGCCTTCCCATAAGGTGACGCCATGATAGGGATAACTGAATTCACGGAATCCCCAGGCGTCGTTAAAGTAATCTTCCGTCCCCGTTCCAATCAGTGATGGTCTATCGGCGCCATCCACAAAGAACATATCGTCGCCTTCTCCAAACCACCCATCCCCATTCATCTGAACGCTGACCACCGAACCGACGTATTTGCCTTTTCCTTCAGTCTCCATCAGTACATAGTTTGTCACGCCATCGGGATTCTTGCCTTTGATATCCACCTTTTCATTGGGAGTCGCCTGGCGGTATTGGGCATGAAAATAGAGCGTATCCTCCGGCAAAGAGGCGTATTTCCGGTAATCGATGTAGTAGTAGAATTTTTGTAATGGAAGAAATCCTTCATGAGTCACAGTCACCTTGGCTGATTTGCCGAAGGGCATATACCAATAGCAATTGCGGGCGCGTCCTTCTGAGGAGGCGTTCACTGCAAGACTCTGGAAGGCCCGGTTTAATCCATGACCCACTCCGAAAAAATCCCCCAGGGGAACTTCCACTGAAGGATTTTCCTGACCATCCCAATAAAAGCGCAGCACCAACATTCTGGAGTAATATTTCTCACCATCCACCGTGTTCCAGATATGAGTTATGGCGCCAGGACCATTAATCTCAGCCAGTACTTTAGTTTCTCCCGGCTCAATGCTGATCCAGTCTTCATTGCCGCCGGATTTATCATAACTGGATGCGCGATGCGTTTCGTAATCGGGCGCTTGAGCCAGGTTTTGCAAGAGATAATCGGGTTGCGCTCCAAGAGTCGATGCTATCAATAAAGTTAATGAAATTATTGCTGATGCAAAAGTTTGGTTCATTTTTCTTTCTCCTGAATGATCATTGGTATGTCGGGCGTCCATCAGAGTACTTTAATTCTAAAATGATATTCTGTCATTCTTGTCAATCACAACGCCTTCCAGCGCCAGTAGTTTCTTCTTGACCTCTATACCACAGCCAAAGCCTCCCAGTCGACCTTCGGAGGTTATCACCCGGTGGCATGGGGCAATGATGGGAATGCGGTTTTGCCCCATTATCATTCCAACCGCCCGCGCCGCTTTAGGGCGCCCCGCCATAGCCGCCAATTCTCCATAAGCGACCACTTTCCCATAGGGAACCTCGCAAAGTTTTTTCCACACCTTAATCTGAAACTCTGTTCCATGGAAAATCGGCTTAAAAGTAAATTTCTTTCTTGTCCCATCAAAATATTCTTCTATTTCGCCAACTATATCATCACGCATAGGATTAGAACCATTACTAAGTTTATATCCAAGTTGCAATAATGTCTGTTTAATGCATGTTATTGGTGATTTTCCTATGTGCAGACAAATAATCGCTGATGTATTGAAACCTAATCCGATTAGTCCGGCAATGCTCTGGAAAGAGCAATAAAAAGCCTCGCTATTAATTTTCATATCACCCTCGCTTGCCGGAAATCATATCTTTGGTTACTGTAATACTATGGCTAGCGAAAAGGGAATCAAGTTCATATGCGATTTATGCGGGCAGTTGATCGAGGTGGGGCGCCCCCGCTTCATCTTCAAGGGACAGTTATTTTGCGCATACGACGGGGAAAAATTCGACGAAACTATTGATATTCCACAGAAATCGTTCGCCGAAGAAATGAAACGTCTTATTGAAGAGATGGAAAAGAGAAGCGAAAAAGACCTCAATGATGAGGTTTACTACCAGTTCGAAATAGACTTGTGCCCCAAATGCAGGTTAAGAATCTACAACATCATTGAAAATAAAGCAGATGAACAAGTTCTCTAAAGTAGTTGTAATTGGCTGCTTTTTCTGTAACGTCAACCGAATTGGACGGTTTTAAGATTAAATTATTTGCGAGGCCTATGGCTCAAACGAGCAAAGAGACCTGAGAAATATTTCTCAGGTCTCTTTGCTGTTTACCCGGCTGATAAGATTTATCATGATAATGTTGAATGGCTAATTATTTCATGTTATGATTTCGTCCATACTTGATTATTCTATCGTGTTTCTTCAGTAGTGCGCAACCTGAGAAAACCCGATATAGCGTGTGTTTTTCTAACTTTTCAATCTACTGATTCTTGTCAGGAACCGGCAAGATTTGCGGCGAGCAAATGTGATGAAAACATTTGGACTTAGGCGTGAAATAGCGATCAGCCCCGGAATTTATATTAATTGCATTTATTTATTTTCCCGGATTATTTTTTATATTGCTGGAGTCCGTTTTGATGTTTCCCGTTTGTATGGTTTGGATCAAATCGTTGATCCACTCCTTTTAAGAGAAAGATTGTTTGAAAGTATTTATTACCTGCATAATCAACCGCCTCTTTTCAATTTATTCATCGGGCTGATATTGAAAATTTTTCCGCAACATTATGCTTTTGTATTTCACATTATTTACATCGCCTTGGGTTTGATATTAACCAATTCCCTATTTTACCTTATGACGAAAATGGGCGTCTCTACCCGTATAAGCGCCCGGACAGTCATTTTGTGCGTAGTTAGTCCTCCCTGTCTGCTATATGAAAACTGGCTTTTTTACACTTATCCCATAGTGGTATTGCTCTTACTTTCTGTTCTATTTCTTCATGTCTATATAGAACAAAAAAATGCCTTTTATGGTTTTATGTTTTTTGCATGTTTAGCGTTTATTGCATTGACCCGCAGCGTATTTCACTTGGTTCTCTTTTTGACGGTTGCGGCGCTTATGATCTGTTTACTGAAGCATAAAGTTAAACAAATTCTGCTGATTGCCCTTCTGCCTTTTATCGTTTTGCTTACTTTATATCTCAAGAATTATTTACAATTTGGATGTTTTTCAGCCAGTTCCGCTTTAGGGATGCATATATCTAAAATCGCCCGTGAGATAATAACCCAGCAAGAGATGGATGTGTTGATCCAACAGAATAAAATCACAGGTATAGTTGCCTTACGGCCTTTTGGTGAATTAGAAGAATATCAGACTTTCTTAAAAAGTATTCCGAGAGCGGGGATCCCAATCCTCGATCAGGAATACAAATCCAGCAGAAAGCCAAACTTGAATCATTTAGCTTATGTATCATTATCGGAAAAATATTGTGACGATTCTATCGCCATTATCAAAGAATATCCGTTGGAATATATGAAGATCGTATCTTATGGTTTTTATAATTATTTCCTGCCATCCAATTATTACATATTCATACATGCCAACAGGATGAAAATTAATTTTTATGACCGGATTTATAATATTATTGTATATGGACAATTCCTTGAGCGATTTGATCCTATGGATTTCAATTATACAAAATCAATAATTATTCATGGTTTTAAAATGTTATTACATTGCGGGATTTTTATTTTCGCCGCTTATTGTTTGATTTTCTGGTATAGCATTTCATATCTTATTAAATGTAGTAATGAGCGGAATTCAGCCAAATATGCGGTTATCCTGTTTATCATATTGAATATGACCTATATAACTCTTGTCTGTAATGCGATGGAATTCGGGGAGAATCAGCGTTACCGCTTCTTGACTGAGCCAATGGCGTTTGTACTCATTGGCGTAATGCTAAATGATTATCGCAAGCGAACAGAGTAATAGAGCAGAGCAAATGCGATAAAAAAGGGTGAAATCCAGAGAATTATTCCAACCCAATTTATCTATGATGCAGGAGAAATTATTCGGGATCGATGGCGTATCCCTGGCGGGAATAATTTTGGAGTTTATAGGTTAGCGCCCGACGGCTGATGCCAAGCATTCGGGCTGTTTCGGTGCGGTTGAAATTATTTTCGCGTAGAGATTCCAGAATGGCGTCCCGCTCGATCTCTTCCATGCGTTTTCCCTGTGAAGAACCATTCAGTTGGGAAACATCATGGTTTAAGGATTGTTGGATGCGTCGTGGAAGATGTTCGGGAATAATAACTTCGCCGCGCGCCATGAGAGCGGAGCGTTCCATAGCATTTCTCAGTTCACGAATATTTCCCGGCCATTGATAATCCATTAAACAGCGCGAAACCGAGGCGGAAAAGCGCGGTTTGCCTTTGGCGAATTCGGCGGCGAACATGGCAGCTAACAGCAGAATATCCTCGCGGCGTTCGCGCAATGGCGGGATATATAGTTCCATTACATTGAGCCGGAAGAAGAGGTCTTCCCGAAAGGCGCCTTTTTCAACTTCCTGTTCAAGATTGCGGTTTGTGGCGGCGAGGATGCGGGCGTTAGTATGACGATCTATATTTGATCCAACACGCTGGAAAGACCCTTCCTGAGTAATGCGAAGCAGTTTGGCCTGTAGAGCAGGGGACATTTCGGCAATCTCATCAAGCAGAATCGATCCGTCGCCAGCTTCTTCAAAGCGGCCTATACGTTGAGAGGAAGCGCCGGTAAAAGAACCTTTTTCGTGTCCGAATAATTCACTTTCAAGAAGATTTTCTGGAATAGCGGCGCAATTAACTTTAATCAAAGGTTTAGTGGAGCGCGTACTCCAGGCGTGGATCACATCAGCTAGAACCTCTTTGCCGACTCCGCTTTCGCCGGTAATAAGAATCCGGCTTTCGGAGGGCGCCACCAGAGCGGCTTCGCGAAAAACATTTCTCATAGCGAGGCTTTCAGCTATCACGTAATCGGGCAAAACCAGTTCATCAGGGAAGATTATTTTGGTTTTTCCTTGAATGCCTACGGATTTATCCACTGAAGCGAGCAGTTCATCGAGGTCGATTGGTTTTTCGAGATAATTAACCGCTCCATCACGCATAACGGTAACCGCATCACGTATGTCGGCGTATGCGGTTACCAGCAGAATTGGAAGAGTTGGATATATCGAGCGCGCTTGCTGCATAACCTCCAAGCCGGAGATGCCCGGCATGCGTACATCGGAAATCATAATATCAATTTCATCTGAAGCGAGCAATTCGAGCGCCATCTCCCCAGAAGAAGCCAGGATGATTTGAAAACCCTGGCTGGAAAGAAATGATTCGAGCAAACTTCGTTGACCAGGATCGTCATCGACTATTAATACCCGAACCTTGGTTCGCTTTATTGCTACATCATTTATGGTCATATCATAAAACCTAAGCAGATTTAGTTATATTTCCGACGCGAAAACGTACGCCCTTGCCTTCCACTGGAAGGCATTCAATTTCCCAGCCATGAGCCAGCACAATCTGGTTAACCACAGCTAAACCAAGTCCGGCGCCTTTTACTTTAGAAGTATAGTAGGGACGAAAGATTTTATCGCAATCCTCCTGAGGAACTCCACAGCCATTATCCTGCACGGCGAAGAACGCATAACCCGTTGAATCGATGCCTTCGGTGATGTTTATGGTTCCATTATGGTCTACGGCCTGGATGGCGTTGAGCAACAGGTTGAATATTAATTGCCGCAGCAGGGTTTCGTCCGCCTCAATGATCAATTCAGGTCCTGTTATTTTAAGGGAAATATTTTTATCTTCTAAATCACTTTTAAGAGCGCGTTCAACATCTTTGGCGATAGAATTGAAGGAAATAAGGATCGGTTTGGCTTCGCAGGGTTTGGAATAATCGATAAAATCGTTCAATTGGACGGTAACCCTGTCAACTTCTTCAGTGATGTTGATCGCCTGTTTGTGAATGTCGTTATTATCATCGGTTTGCTTGGCGATCAGCTGGGCTAAACCACGGACGATATTGAGAGGATTACGTGTTTCGTGCGCCAAACCGGCGGCGGCGATATTCATCTCGCGCAGATGGGCGTTCATCTCGCTGGTTCTAACCAGGCGTAGTTGCAGGGCGGAAGATTTTATCAGGTTTCGCCATGCGAATCCTAATCCCAACATGGCGATAAGAGCGAAACCAACTATGGATAACCTCAGCCAGAGATCTTTATCACGAGCGTCATTAAAAGAGCGGGTTGATAATTCCAAGACAAAACCATGAAATCCTTGTTTTTCAAGAATTGATTTATAGGTTTCTTCATCCATCCAGAATGGACGTATGGATCGAGGCCCTCTGTCACGACGCGACCTGAATCTATCATCATCACCGCCCCCGCGACCAAAATCACCGCCCCCGCGTCTAAAATCATCACCCCCGCGACCAAAATCACCGCCCCCGCGACCAAAATCATCACCTCCGCGTCCAAAATATTGCCTGGAACCAGAGGCGGATATGGGAATAGAAGCGGAAGAGATATCATCACTCCGATCAGGATTGCGGTGGATAATGAATTGCTCTACATCCGTAGCAGAGAAGGGAGAGGTAGCAGCAGAAATCAACTCACTGAGCCACTCCGGTAGTGGAGGCGAATCTCTATGAGGCGGCCCGTCAGCACGATCCATGAACATCTTAACTTGAGTAGCGGAGAGAGCCGGAGAGGCGGAAGATATTCTATCAATCAACCAATCAGGTGGACGTGGAGGCATATCACCCGGTTTCATATCCGGGATAGGCAGGATAATGGTGGGGGAAGAATCTCCCTCTGGTTTATCCTGATCTACGCCTAAATCGACTAAGTTTACATAGGTAACTGATTTTTCCTGTGGATTCCAGCGTTCGCCTTTTTCGGGTAAAGAATTAATATCAAGATTCATCTCCCGGCCAGCGGAGGCGACGACTTCGCCATTGGCATTGAGCAGCGCGATGGAGAGCAGTTCATCCATTTTTACCAAATCGCTAAGCGCCGATTCCAAGCGGGACTTTTTAACAATTCCGCCAAATCTTCGTTGAGCGCGAATCACGGTTGCCAGGGAATTGGAAATATCTCTGGCGCGGATAAGAAATCCTTCTCTCGAAGAATTCATGAACCGTTCATGTTCTTGAATCTGCCATCCGACAGTAACCAGCCAGACAATCGCTAGAAATATGAGGACAATCTTTTTTCGTAACATAGTGTTTTTGGTCTTTGATTTTTGAGAAATCAATTATTATTTAATGGGCTGTCCCTTGCTGTTTCGGGCGCGTTTAGTCTTTTTCTCTTCTATAGTTTTTATTTTAGCTGGTTGGACGTTTTGTTTTACTGCATCGTCCAGTACAGGTTCAGCAACGCTGGAACTTTGCAGTTCGCCCAGATACTTTTCTAACTGACCTTCGGTAAAAGCTTTCGGCGCCAATTCGGATTGACTATGTTCGATTTTCGATCTTTCAATAAGTTCCGCTGGCCCCTCAACTACATAAGGAGTCAGAAAGATAAGCAGTTCAGTCTTGCTTTTCTTTTTGACGTTTCGTTTAAAAGCCATGCCTAATAGAGGTATATCACCAAGAAAAGGAACCTTGGTGGTGGTCTCGATGATATTATCTTCCATCATGCCGCCAATTACAACGGTTTTACCGTTTGGGGTAACCACTACCGTATCGGCGGCGCGTTTGGCGAAGACCGGCGAGTTGACGGTATCAGAGATGGGAACTGTTTCATCGGTGATAGTTGATATTTCCGGAGAGAGCATCATCTCGACCAAGCCGTCCTGAGTAATAAAAGGAGTCACTTTAAGAATGATTCCAATATCTTCATACAATACGGTATTGATGGTCTGTCCATCCTGGGTAATCCTGCTGCTGTTGATGAAAGGAACTTCTTTACCAACTGTTATAAGGGCTTCCTGATTGTTGCGGGTCAGGATAGATGGTCGTGACAGGATTTCGGTTTTGCCGACTTCAGCAATGGCGCGCATGGTTATGTTAAGGTCATCTTCCAGAAGTTGATAAAACCCGCCTCTTGATTCCGCCGCCAATCCAAAAGCTGTTTGGAAGAGATTGGAATCCTGGGGATTATTGTTGAGATCAAAAGCGGCTTCGATGCCGAAATCGGAATCATCCCGGTAGGTGACCTCAAGAAAGACCACCTTGATCAAGACCTGAGGAACGGGACGATCCAGGTTTTTGATGATCTCGCCGATATATTCGTTGGTGTCTTCATCAGTTATAACGATGATGGAGCGGGAATCATAATCGGCTTCAATAATGGCTTCGCCGATCATGCCATTGGTCTGGTAGTAGCGTTGATACATGCTGCTTGATCCACTAGTGGTTCCTCTGTTCCCCATACCTCCACCGCCGCCGCGCATTTGAGCGAGGCACTCGGCGGGAAGATAAGACAAGATGCAGATTAACAATAAGAGTTTAAGATAAACACAGGTATATTTTTTCATGTAATATTTTTTCATGACGATCACCTCGATTTTTCCGTTTAATTACGTCCCTGTCCCTGGTTAGTGGTTCCAGTGTTAACTGTTCGATTGCTAAGAGTGTTAGTGTTCTGGGTATTAGAGTTTCTACTGGTTGATTGTTCTTCAAAGATGCTACGTAATATCTCGGAGACGTTTTCAACGTCGGCGTATTCGAGTTTGTATATGAAGACTTTCTGTCTTTTAGCCGGATTTTTATCTAATTGAGTGATCATCTGCTCGATCTGATACATGGTTTCGCTGGCCGCGCTGACAATCACAGAATCAGTGCGGGGATCGGCAACAACCTGCACCGTAGTTTGCTTTAATTGCCGCTCACTTCCGGTTTGCTGAGTATTAGATCTACCACCACGGCCGCCACCCATCATTCCCCGCATTCCCCCTCTGCCAAACTGGGGAGCGAATTGATTCTGCGACGTAGAATCATCAGGGAACAATTCGGTTATGAGTTCGGCCATTTCGGTTGCATCGGCATATTTCAAAATAAAAACGCGGATTTCAGTGATGTCATCAATGGTGGTATCGATTTGCATAATGAGCATTGCAATGGTTTCCATCATTTCTTCTGGAGCAGTAACAACAAGTGAATTGGTGCGTTCATCCGCAACAGCGACGACGCGAACCGCCGCTTTTTTGGCTTCGCTGGTTTCTTCGTTCCCGCTTTGTCCGCCCCGGCCTCCCCGATCTCCACCCCGACCGCCGCCCATCATTCTCATAAAAGGCGGCATGTTGTTGTTTCTACCGCCGGTTGCAGTAGCATCAGCCTGGAATAATTGGTTAATGACGGTCACCAGTTCTGTGGCGTCTGCAAACTGAACTTGAAACACTCTTACGGAAGAGATATTGGATATGGAAGTATCCAGCGCCTTTATAATTTCGACCATACGATGAATATTTTTCTGCGTATCGGTCAAAACAAGGGCGTTACTGCTTTCGTTAAAGGTCAGCGTGGCGTAGGAAGGAATAAGCGGCTGGATATTCTCGACCAATTGCGCGGCGTCGGCATAACGCACCGGGATGATCTGGGTAACCATTTGATCCGTCCTGGGTATAAGTTCAGGGTTTGCGCCTGTCTTTACTGGAATATCCCTCTTATGGGCTTCGTCACGGCTAACAATGGTCAATGTCCGGTCATTGCGTACAGCCGAGAATCCTTTTTCGTGCAAGACGGTGTTAAGCAGTTCAACCGCTTCATCCTTGGTTAGAGGCTGGTGGCTCCAGACATCGACGCGACCATCTACATTTGCCTCTTTAACAATGATGAATCCAGCCGCCTTACTAAGATAATCCAGCACTGCGTCGAGTGGTACGCCGCGAAAGTTCAAGAGTATCTCGTCGGTTGAGGAGGCAATGGCGCTGGAAGCCGGTTGCGGCGCCTGCTCAGCCCAGAGTGGAGCGACCGCCGTTAAAGAGAGAATAACGGCGCCGATCAGCCAATTGGTTTTATATATATTTTTCATTTTTGCATCTCCTGCTTTCTTCGTTCCATTAATTTTTTGAGAATATCATTAGATGAATTATCAGCGGAATCTGGTGTGGATTTCTCAGATGCATCATTATTATCCTGCTTTAAATCGGGTGATTCCTGACCAGGTTTACGATTAGTGTTGCGAGCAATATTTATAGGAGAATTTGCAAGGGTCCATGCTCCATCCGCTATCCGTTGTAATCCCATACCAACAGTAAGGTCGATAGTTTGAGTAGCCTCTTTCAATTTGATAGAGGAGGTATTGATGGAGAGGATGCTGCGTCCGCAAAAGTCATCGCCTACTTTAAGGACGCTGTCGCCGCTTTGTCCTGAATTTTCAAAAAAAGCATAGGCGCCGTCATTGGATATCAATGTGCCAAGCAGATAGTTAGATTCAACTTTTGGCGCTGGAGGCGCTATAGTTATAGGCCCTTTGGATAGGCTGCGTCGGTCCGGGTTAAATATATTCTTTTCAAAAACGATTTGAAACTCTTCAAAAGCCGGACCGGTAATCTTGTTCTCTTCCGCAGCGAAAGAGTTCGTTGTAAAACATAGCGCCGCAAGTATAAAACAGATGCATGGCGTAAACCGGAATCCAGGTATAACGTTATTATGGGGTTTCATTTTTTAACCTCCGAGAACTGGAGTCCGCTGAAACGAACCGCCATGTTTAAAGATGATCCCTTGTCGTCGTTGGAAGTGATATCGAGGCTTTCCACTTTAATGGCGCCTTCATCCTGTTCAAGTTCATAAATGAAACGCGCCAAGGTTTGCATATTTCCTTGAGCAACCGCCCGGCATTCAAAGGTTTGATAGGCGTCATCCTCCCGTTTCCATTGTGGTTTGATGGAGACCAGATTGACCCGGCTGTCGCGCACCCAGCGGTCAATGGCCTTGATGACCTGGTTTTCGGCCGCAGACATTTCTTTGGGAAGAGCGTTATTCTTCATATCAGACCATTGTTTGGTTAAGGCATCCTCACGTTCCAGGAGCAAGGTTCCTTTAGCGACTGATTTTTTCAGTTCTTGAATCTGTTGGCTTCGGTCATCCCATAAACTCAAGAGTGGAGAGAAAACCAAACGGTCGCCAATCAGAGCGCAGACGCATAGAACGGCGACGATTTTCAATATTTTTTGTTGTGATTGATTAGTCATTGTCATACCCGCCAATCCAACGATATTCAACCATAAAGCCTAAAGGTACTTTGCCCTGAAATTGTTTTAGTTGAAAATCTTTGACGCTTTCCATTTTTTGTAGACGGTCAATTGTGCTGAGCCACTCTCGATTACTTCGAGCAAATCCGGTGCAGGCCACTTGAGACCTGTCATCTATCTTGAGCGATTTGATCCAAACGGCGCCATCCTCTGGAAAGGCACGCACCAAAGTTCTAATGGAGGATAAACTAGGAGCTGAAGAGTCGTACCAGGAGCGGAATTGCCGAATGTTATTTTGCAGCGCTTCAATTTCTGCAACGCGGTCGGCCATATCTTCCCATTGGGAATCAAGATTCGCCAGTTGGAAATGCTGATAGCCAAAGGCCGCGATGGTAATCATCAAAAATGCGCAGGCAGCCGCGCCCAGGCATAGGTTGCCCCGTGAAGCAATCCGCTGGGTGATCTGTTTAAGGCTGCTGACGCGCGGCGGGAGGAACTCGAAGATGGCGGAACCTTTGGTTAAATAGCCGGAGAGAGAATCGAGCAATGACGCGAAAGGAAGCCGCACGGGCATAGAAGAACTGGATAAATAATCTTTATGACCATTTTCGGTTGCAATCGACATTCCCCATCGATCAGCCGACGCGCCAAGACTTTCGGTCAGATACTGTGCGACGCGCTCATCGCCTACAATATAGAATTCACGCAGTTCATCTTTTAACTCATGCGAAAGGCGTCCCAGAGTAATGCGGATATCTCGCGTCAACGAATCAAGAGAATCCTGAGTGGAATCGCTTTCTTCAAATACATTATGCAGGCGCCGCATCGCCGCAACGCCGCCGCCGGCGACAACCACTAATTCGATGCCGGAGCGCTCTCCCTGGATAATTACCTTACTTTTATTATCTTTGATATCCTGACTAGAGGCGATGCCAACCGTTACGCCAACCAAGTTGAGCCTGGCGGATTTAATAGATTTCTTTAAGGAGGAAATATGCTTATGGGGTACTGCGGCAATGGTAGCCCGCTGATTTCCCATACTACTGTAACGTGAGATAGAGACTGAAAGGTCATCTGGATGAAAGGGGAATTCGCGCTCTACATGAAGGTTAACGTATTCCTTTTCATCATTATCAGACAACTCCGGCAAATCTATTTGTTGGGTCAGTATCCAGTTAAAGGGAATGCAGACTACGCAACGGCTTTCACGGATGTGTTGTTCATCCAGTTTTCCGCGAATCTCACGTCCGACCAGTTCGGGATCGTTGGTTAATGGATCGAGCGACAAGGGAGCGAAAAAACACTTTTGCATCTTTAAGCCGCCGCCATTGCGCGCCATCAGGGCGACATTCATGCCGCCTTCAACCAAAGCGATCCCGACCAGGGATTTATATCCTGTAGATTTCATGTCAATCACTTTTGATTATCCTTCGCCAGGGCGATTTCTCTATAGGTCTGTTCGCCCAAAGCCCATCCTAAACGATTCATATCCTTACGGTATCGAATTTCCGGTTCTTCACCGCTCGCATCAATGATAAAAACTGACCGTTGGCATCCTTTTCCATCATGGCCTACGGCGACCACATCAGCGGTAAATTGATAACTATTTACGGTAACATACGGCCCGGCTTCTATAGCATCTTGTTCATCCAAAACCTTGGTTAACCAGGCTACGCTGTCGATGCTTTCAGGATTTGACTGCCGGTACACCACCAGGCTGGATGCGTTATCAGTACCAATGCCCGGAATACAGGCCAGTACTTCTTGCGGCGCCGTATTGACATTGACCAATCCCTTGCGGGATTCATCCGAAATGGTGATGCGGTCAGCTATGAGGGCGAAATCGTCAGCATCCATGCCGCTTTGAACGAAGAATTGCAGGATGCTTTGATATTCGGTTTGACCAGCGCCAAGTTTTTGTTGGATGTCATTGGCGGCGTCTTCGCCTAACTTTTCTTGAAGCAGCGTTATTAATTCTTGAGAATCTTCGCCGTTAATATTGATGCGCTCTTCGCCATCGCTGTCCTTATTAGGTTCGCTGCTGTAAATGGTGACATATTCCAGAATGCCGCAATCGAGCCGGCCATCCCGGTTATCTTCGGGGAATGATTCAGCGCCGTCGTTTTCGTTGGCATCCAAAATGCCATTACGGTTAGCGTCTTCGCCATAGAGAATGTTCCAATCAGCGCCTATCAGCAGATGCAGTTCCTCTATGGTTTCAAAAGGAGCGTTTTTGCATTCGTAAGCGGGTGAACGCATCAGATAAGATTCCGACTCGGCGCCATTGGTTGATATATCATCATCTTCATCACGCCAATCGATAATGGCGGCGGCCAGTTCAGCCGTCATATAAGGAAGACCTTCCAGCATTTCCTGGGTGGCGGTATTGAGATTCAATTTAGAAGATTCGCAAATCAAACCGCTGACCAATGCGTCATTCATAGCGTCGCCATTGGATCGACCAATAAGCCAGAAGGTTGATTCTCTCATCTCGACCCATTTAGTTTCGTATTCATCAATATCAGGCAGTTTGCCCTTCTCTTCGGCGTTGGTGATAATGTATTTTACGTAACGCACCGCGCTTTCGACCGCCTGAGCAGCCTGCATACTGGCGAGTGAGTTATCCGCTGCGCGGTATTCCAAAGTCATGGAATATCCGAACAACAAAGCGATAGAGACCAGACCGGAGGTTATCCAAAGCACAATGATCAAAACCGATCCTTGCTGGAAGGGAAGACGTTTTGAACGGTAAATGCTGCCAGAGTAGTATTTCATTGGCTTTGCATCTCCCCTCGCCCGCCGCCCGGACCGGAAGCGTTGCTATTATTATCCTGATTACCTTCGGGGATTTCTTCCGGATTGGTTGCGCCGTCTTCTGCTTCAGTCGATTCTTCCTCTTCCGCCATAGCAACTGCGGCAATTGGTATTATGGTTTCGAGTGGAGGAATGATTTGTTCATTATCTATTTCAAAATTATTGTTCTTGTTTTCATCAGGTAATTCCTCTTCGAATTCGATGCGCATATGAATGGCCAAAGGCATGGGAGGGTCTTGGGTGGTTGAATCCCAGGTTTGGAGCCATTCCTCACCATCGTAGTAATTAAATTCTAAAGAGAGAATATTATTCAACAAAGGCTGCTCTTCGGGAATCTCTACAGCGGTGGAGAGCAGATTGCGGGTAACAACGCGAACCAGAGTTTTACCCTGAGTGGGATCAATAATCTCATGATCCATCTTATAATCAGCCAGGTAGTATTCAATTTTTTGGACATCTCCCCAGGGATTATTATCGTTTATAATTCCAGTGGAGGAATAGAATTCCAGATAATCCATGCGCTGACTCATGGCGCCTTGGTTCTCGCCTATCAGGGAACCGTTGAGCACGCCGTTTTGGGGGACGATATTGAGCAGATCGCGTTTGATTATTGAGAGCGAATAATTCTGTGGTTTGCGTTCTTTTATTTGATCGTCCATTTTTTCGCGCAGCTGCATAGAAGCCCATAGAACCGTATTCAAAGCGGCGAGGATGATGGCGAACATAACAGTGGCTACCAACACCTCAATGAGGGTGAAGCCGCTATTGCCGTCCTTATGGGAATCAATGGGTAAACGATTCATCATTCCTCTTCCGCCGAATCATCCACTAAGGCGCTTATCTCAACGCTGTATTTTCTCTGTTGTACTTCAAACGATGCAACCAGCGTGATTATTGTCATGGAATCAACATTCCAGGATTCACTAATCAATTGCCAAGAGTATTCAGGCCATTCTTCGCCAAAGGTTCCCTGGTTTTCACCGGCATCCCATTGTTCAGTGATGATGATTTCGTTCAACTTTTTTTCGGCTAATATCGAAGCAGTCATTTTCCGTTCAGCGATATTGCCCGATTTGGCGGCAAGCGCGATGCCCTGTAAGGCGATGGGTATGACAATGGCGACGAATAGCATGGCAACCAGCACTTCAACAAAGGTGAAGCCCCGTTGGCTATTATAGGGAACCGCTTGCAGCGGTTCCGGTTCGCCGTCATTGATTAACGCCATACAATTGCGCATCATATTCGCCTAATACCCGGTATTCACCCATTAAACCGATTTGGGCTATATAGATCGAGTCATTCCTCAGATTTGTAAAACTGAGCGTCTTGACGCTGGTTTCGTCTAATGAACCATCCGGTAAAAAAATGATCCGGTAATCATCCAGCATATTATTGACCTGCTGCGACAAATCCATTTGGACGTCTTCGTTAATCTCAAGTTCAATCAACTCGCCAGCCGCCCATTGATAACCTTCTAATGGAGAGATGCCGTATTGACCTTGATCCGGTTCGATCCATAGTTGCATGGGAACCGAGGTGGATATGGCCTGGCTTCGGGTGTAATTAATCATCGACAAAAAGCGCCCGGCTTCTTCCTCAATAGCTCGTCCATAGAAGAAACGGGATAGCGATTGAGCCGATGCGGCGATAACCGCCGAGAGCATGGCCATAACCAGAATCAATTCGATAAGAGTGAATCCCTTATCGAAGCGAGTTCCCGGTTTAGCGTTTTTGGGTCGTCTTCCAGTTAGTGATATCATCATCGCCGCCCACTCGTCCATCCGGTCCCAGAGAATACAGGTCATAAGCTTCGGAATTGTATTTACCCGGATTCTCATAGACATATTCATTGCCCCAGGGGTCGAGAGGAATATCCTGTTTCAGGTATGGTCCATGCCAGTTATTGGCATTACTTGGTTTATCAACCAGAGCCTCAAGTCCATCGCTGCCCTTGGGATAGAAGCCGTTATCAACCTCGAAGGCGTCGAGTACAATCTCGAAATTAGCGATCTGGGTCTGCGCCGCAGTAACCTTGGCCTGCTCGCTTCTGCCGGCGAATTTGGGAACCACGATAGCTGCCAGGGTAGCGAGGATAACCAGCACTAACAGCATTTCGACCAGCGTAAAACCCCTTTGAGCCGCTCGGTTACGATGCTTATTGGTCGTTAGAACAGTATTGTTTTTATAAATCATGACAAAACCTCCATAGGCCTATTTGATGTAATCCTGGATAGTAAAAATGGGGATCACCATCCCGATAAAAATAAATCCGATAAAACCTGCTATCAGAAAAAGCATAATCGGTTCAGTCAACGCGACAGCGGTCTTCAGCCCCCGATCGAGTTCCTGTTCCGTCACTTCAGCCAGACGCACCAGTTCTTGATCCAACCGCCCCGACTCTTCAGCCACGGCGATCATCTCCAGCACCGAGCCGGAAAAGAGCTGCTTGCATCCGGAAAGACTGTGGGCTAATTGTCCGCCCTGCTTGACGCCTTCAATCGATTGAGCCACTGCGTCGACCAGTATCTGATTATTGATTGAACGGCGCGCCACGTTCAGGGCATTGATCAATGGCACGTCCGCGCCAATCAAGGTACCAAGCATACGGCAAAACCGGGCCATGGCGAACCGGGCTATTAGCGGTCCAATGATTGGCAGACGAAGCAGCCATTCTTCTTTCAAGCGTTTGCCCTTTTCGGTTTTAATCCAGGTATTGGTTAAATAAATAACGCCGCCGATTCCAAGAGCGATAAAAAAGCCATAGGAACGGACAAATTCACTGGCGCCGACAATAATACGGGTAATCAGAGGCAGCGCGGCGCCGAAGCCGGAAAAGATTGCTTGAAACCTGGGAATAAAAAAGACCAATAGAAAAACCAGCACCGCTAACGCCAGCACCAGCAAAACTGCCGGATAAATCAATGCGGTCATGACTTTGGAGCGTAAATCTTTTTCGCGCACTTGAAAATCTGATATCTGGCTCAGAACCAAATCGAGAAAGCCGCCGGTTTCACCAGCCTGGACCATTGCGGAGTAAACCCGTGGAAAGATATCAGGTGAATGAGACATGGCTTCAGCCAATGACATGCCATCAATAACCAGGCCGTGAATTTCCTGCCATTTTTCTTTGGCTACAGGCGATGAGGCTTCTTTGCATAGCACGACTAGCGCCCGGCTTAGAGGAACGCCTGCCGCCAGCAAACTGGATAACATGCGGGTGAAATTTTCAAGATCGCGAAAAGATACTTTGGATGATTTAAGGAAGCCGCTTAAGCCAGAGAAAGTTTTACTCTTTCCATTGGTTGCTTCGTTTTCCTTTTCTGCAAGACTGACAGGTTGCCAGCCTTTCAATTCCAACTGAGCCAAGGCGTCATGGCGCCCTTTGGCTTCGATGCTTCCTTCAGCCATTAGGCCATCAGATTGAATAACGCGATATTGATAAAGAGCCACGATCTTTCCTTTCAGCTAAAATCGAGTGTTCCTCATAATTAAGTTCTGATTTTCGTGAATTGCTCTAGTCAACGCACTCGTCCTTGGTGACGCGAAGAACTTCATCCAGGGTGGTTACGCCTTCGTGAACCAGGCGCCAGCCGTCTTCATTAAGCAGACGCATTCCGCTGCGTCGGGCGGCGTCTCTGACCAATCCAGTGGAACTCTCGTTAAGCAGTAATTCGCGGATTTCGTTGTTGATGCTCATCATCTCAAAGACGGCGCGTCGTCCAAAATATCCGGTCTGGCGACATGCAGAGCAACCGATGGGCTTGTATAAGGATAAATCGGGGGGAAGGTTTAATTTTTCTTTGACAGCTGCCGTTTTGGGCGATTGATCCAACTCTTTGCATTCAGGACACAGTACGCGAACCAGGCGTTGAGCCAAAACTGCTTCGAGAGATGATGCGACCAGGTAGGATTCAATTCCCATATCCACCAACCGGGTCAAAGCGCCGGGGGCATCGTTGGTATGCAGAGTGGAAAAAACCAGGTGCCCGGTCAGCGAGGCCTGCACTGCAATCTGAGCAGTCTCTTCGTCGCGGATTTCACCGATCAGGATAACATCAGGATCATGTCGAAGAATGGAGCGCAACCCCCGCGCAAAAGTTAAGCCTGATTTCTCGGAAACCTGAATCTGGTTGATGCCTTTTAACTGATACTCAATAGGGTCTTCTATGGTTATGATTTTACGGTCAGAGTTATTTATCTCGTTTAAGGCGGTATAGAGGGTAGTGGTTTTTCCACTTCCCGTCGGTCCGGTAACCAGGATAATCCCGTGCGGCATACCGAGCACCCGGCGAAACATATTTAATTCCCTGGTATCCATCTTAAGTGAAGACATGTTAAGTAAAGATGAATCCTGCCGCAGCAGCCTTAAGACCACGGCTTCGCCATGCAGCATGGGGATAATGGATACGCGGACATCGACCTCACCGCTTTTGATGCGAATTTTAATGCGTCCATCCTGAGGCAAGCGCTTCTCGGCGATATTGAGATGGCTCAGAATCTTGACGCGGGATACAATGGCCGGTTGAAAACGCTTGATCTGAGATGGAACTGGAACATCCTGCAGGACGCCATCGATGCGGTAACGTATACGCAGTTCATCTTCGAAAGGCTCCAAGTGGATATCTGTAGCCCGAAGGTCGATGGCGTCGCTCAGCACCTGATTCACGAAGCGTATGATGGATGCATCTTCCGCAGCGTTATCCAGATCGGCGTCT
Source organism: bacterium (assembly GCA_963662285.2). Classification (GTDB taxonomy): domain Bacteria; phylum Hinthialibacterota; class Hinthialibacteria; order Hinthialibacterales; family Hinthialibacteraceae. The sequence goes on along the minus strand of CAXXMV010000001.1, from coordinate 555,356 downwards.
TCATTAGCCGATTCATCGACCACCTGCAAGGATGATTCTTCTTCGAGAGAATCGATAGTATCTGCGCCAACGCCCAGACGTTTTTTCATCTCGCGTTGGATCGCTTCACGGGGCGCCAGAACAGGATTAAGTTTAAGCCCGGTTAGTGATTTAAGGTTATCTATGCCCTGGGTAGAGAATAAGCGGCTGGTGGCGATTTCTACGGAGCCATTAATCCGCCTGAGCGGCAGGATTTCTTCTTTGAGCAGTACGCGGGCGGGAAACTGCGTAAGTAATTGACGATCAGGTTCAATGTCTTCCAGATCAGTATATGAAACGCCATACTCAACCGCCAACCATTGCAGAATATCCTTTTCAGAATGCATAACTAAAGAATCATCCGCATCTAACATCGACTGCAATTCCTCAGCATCGTCAGAAGACAACTGATTCAACTGGACCATATTCTTTAGTAATTCGTTCATTTTTTTACCTACCCGTTTTACCGGAAAGTGTTTCTAATTACCCCTCACCCTAAACTTCTCCCGGAGGGAGAGAGGATTTGCATCTCCTTGGTAGGCTCCTCCCACAGTATATCGGGCAGATAAGGGAGGAGCCTTTAGGAGAGGTGTATGTCACCCAAAATTGGTGAGAACATACCTAAGACGTCCATAAATGACGCCTAAAACGATTATAAAGTATGTTGCAAAGCTATGTTGCATTAAATCTGTAATACTAAATCCTGCAAAAATTATGCTTAAATAATTCGCAGATTTACAGATTTTATGGTAATCAACTTTATTTATCTAAAATAATCCGCTTTAATCTTTTTTATTGACTCCTCCCCAAATATCGGGCAGATAAGGGGAGGAGCCTTTTTGGAGGTTGGTGTGTTATCCGGGGATGGAGATAACATACCAGAGACGTCAAAAAAAGGACGCCAAGATGATTTTTCAATAAATTATTAATCCAAAAATCCTGACAAGACCATCTGAGCTTCCTGGCGTACGGTAAGTACGCTGCGCAAATCTTCACGGGCTTTTTTCAGATCAGCTGCTTTTTTAGCGCGTGCGGTTCGTAGGGCTGTCATTTTGGCTTTGATATCATCAACTGAAGTACTTTCAGATTCCAAGGCCTTTTGGAGTGCTGTTTCGGCTGGATCTGGTTCGCCGCCGAATCGTGGTCGTCTAGGCTGATTACCATCTGGTCCCTGATTACCACCAGGAGGCCGCATCATCATCATTGGTGGACGCATATTGCTTTGTTGATGCTCCATTACTTTTTCAACCAAAGGCTTGATCGCCGTCCAGTCAGCATCAGCGATTTTTAATTGTTCCTGCATACGCGTCAGCATCATGTCCCGCATTTGAGCGGGATCAAAACCCATTCCTCTATCACGTTGTTGAGCGACGGAAACCAGTGAAATTGAGGCTATAACCACTGCAACGATAGAAAAAACAAGAATTTTAGTAAATTTTCTCATCATATTCACCCTTCTTGGGAATAATTGTAGATAGATTTTTTCAATAATCTCCGGTAATACATAGAGCACGGAACGTGCCAATCCGAAATCCTTTATTTTGAAGGGTTTTAACATTGAATTGCGCATTTATTTCTCAAAAACGCATCTATCAACGCGCAATTTTTGCGCAAAATATAGGGTATGTTAAATCGACTGAAGAGATTCATTGTTTTGAGGTGGTCTTTGTCTGAATTTGGATGGTCATAATTCTCAGGATGACCAGGAATTTTTTCACGCCATCTTCAGATAGACATATTCATCAACAGAGCGTAAATTGTATGAAAATAAGTCTATGAACAGAGGTTTTAATAATGAAATTACTTATAAACTATTCAATAATGTTATCTTTGCTAATGGCGATGCTATTAATCCCAACCATTGGCGTCGACGCCGTGGAAGATATAGAGAGTTATGACATTGTCATTGTGGGCGGAACACCGGGCGGGATCATGTCGGCTATCGCCGCTGCGCGGCTGGATTGCTCCGTAGTAATTCTGGAACGCAGCCAGCATATAGGCGGTCTGCCTGCCAACGGTCTTGGAGCAACAGATATCGCAACGCGGGGCGCCACTGGCGGACTGTTTAAGGAATTCGTCAACCGGGTATTACAATATTACATTGATACGTACGGCAAGGATTCTATCCAGGTCAAAGATTGCAGTCAGGGGTATCATTTTGAGCCTCGCATCGCCGAATTGATTTTTGAACAGATGCTGGCTGAACACCCTGATAAAATTACAGTTAAGCGTATGAGGCAGTTCGACGCATTACCCGAAAACACTACTCTTAAAGACGGCAGATTAAGCCAGATAAAAATCCTCAACCGCACTGATAAAACTATTGAACGCTATGCCGCCCAGGTATTTATGGACGCCACCTACGAAGGCGATCTGGCAGCGGCGGCTGGAGCGTCCTACCGTCTGGGACGCGAAGACCAGAGAGAATTCAACGAGCCAATGGCGGGTAAACTCTATAAACCCTGGATCATGCCAGCCGGACCGGGATCGACAGGATTGGGCGATAACGCCGTGCAATCCTACAATTACCGTCTATGCCTCACCCGCAACGTAGATAATATGGTCAAAGTGCAAAAACCGGAAAATTACAACCGTGATGAGTACATTTCGCTTATTGATGACGTCAAACTGGGCCGCTTCGCCGGGGCGATAACTAAGAGCAGGAATTACAACGACATCTGGCGCATTACCAACATGGTGGGACTGCCTAACCAGAAGACTGACGCCAATAACCAGCATGCGGCTTTCATTTCGACCGACCTGCCCGAAGAGAACTGGCCCTGGCCTACCGCCAGTTGGGATTGGCGCGACCGTTACGCCCAACGTCTGCGGGATTATACCCTAGGTTTAGTCTGGTTTATCCAACATGATGCAGATTTGCCCGAAGATGTCCGCTCCAATTGCATTAAATGGGGCTTGGCCAAAGATGAATATGTTGATAACGATAATTTCCCCCGGCAGGTTTATATCCGAGAAGGCCGCAGAATCGTGGGCGATCATCTGTTTACCGCCCACGACGCGCTGCCCGTGAGTGAAGGCGCCCGTCCGCCTATATACAAAAACAGCATCACCGCCAGCCACTATAATCTTGACTCACATGCAGTACTCAAACGCGAACCGGGGCGCGTCCACCTGGATGGCTTCTTCAGTTATAAAGCCTATCCCTACACCGTACCTTACGGCGTAATTATCCCGCAAAAAGTTGAAGGATTAATGATCCCGGTTCCGGTATCCGGCACCCATATCGGATTCAGCACGCTGCGTATGGAGCCATGCTGGATGGCAATGGGGCACGCCGCTGGAACCGCCGCCGCAATCAGCATTAAAGACGGCGTGGCGCCGCGTAGGGTTGATTCTTATAAATTGCAAAACGAGTTGTTGAAGCAAGGTTCGGTGCTGATCTATTTCCGCGACGCCAATCCCGGCGACCCGCATTTCGAAGCGCTCCAGTTTTTCGCCTTACGCGGTTTTCTGGGCAATGACCAATGGGATGCGAAACTCAATGATACAGTTGACTCAAAAACCGCGAACCAATGGATTAAACGATGCGGCGTCAAGATGGATTATGATGCCGGAACCACGCGCGGCGAATTGCTTGGACAACTATATGATTACGTAAAGCAATTGCCGGATAGTGATATAGAACAGATAACCTCTGAATAAGGTGGTTTTTGTCTTAATCTGGATGTTCAGGAGTTTATGTATACCTCCTGGATTGTAATTGTCACCCAAATATGATATGTTAATTCATCAATTTATTCTCCGTATTTGATCAGGCAAAGGATATTCAATGAACCGACTAATATATTTATTGCTTATCTCTGTTTTCATTATTGGTTCTGTATTCGCTGAAAAAGCATGGACAACTAAAACTTATATGGTTGAAATGCGGGATGGTATTCAATTAGCGACAAAAGTATACCTTCCTGATAAGGATGATGGTCCTTGGCCTGTTAGATTATCTATGTCCCCTTATGGGAAAGGAACTCGAGAAGAGCAAGAGTCACCATTATCAAGAGGGATAGCCGTTGTAATACAAGACGTTCGTGGTACTGGTGAGTCAGAGGGAGATTATTGTTTTCTTTCTTCAAATGGCTGGGGAGAGTTGCAAGACGGTTATGACACAGTTGAATGGATTCTTACTCAAAAATGGTGCAATGGGAAAATTGCAACAACAGGTGGATCTGCTCTCGGAGCAACGCAAATATTATTAGCAGGTACCGGCCCCAGGGGGATTGTGGGGCAACATTTAATAATATCAGCAGATGGCAATTATCGTGCATATTATACAAATGGTGTGTTCCATAAAATGTTCTCCGAATTTCTTGTTGACTACCTTAAACTAAAAGAAGAATCACAGAAGATACTTCGTTCTCATTATACTTATGATAATTACTGGAAAACACAACAAATCCTAGAACGAGCAGATAAAGTTAATTGGCCGATTTTCATGTTAACGGGTTGGTATGATTTGTTTTGTTCGAAAGGAACAATCGAAACATTTAGAGCCATTAAGGAAAAAGGAGGCTCTAAAGCAAAAGAGAATATTCATATAGTTATAGGCCCGTGGGGACATGGTGAAAACAAACCTGGTGGTTATTCTTTCCCAAATAGTTGTACATTTGAAGAAATTAGTGATCAAGCAAATTTGGTAGATCATTGGCTGTTAGGTAAACCATACCCTAAACAGCCTACAATAAAATATTATACAATGGGTGAACTTCCAGGGGGAAAAGCTCCAGGCAACGAGTGGAAAACAACCTCAACATGGCCTCCTAAAGAATCAAAACTTGTTCCATTCTATATCAATGATCAAAGTATTTTACAATTCTCTAAACCAAGCAACGGTAAAGTTAACTTTATCTATGATCCCCATCATCCTGTACCTTCAACTGGAGGTCAAACACCGCCTTTCGGTCCACTAGATCAACGAGAGAACGAAAAACGTGATGATGTTATTGTATTTAGTACACCCGTATTAAAAGAACCAATTGAAGTTACTGGAGAAATGCAAGCTATTTTGTATATATCTACAAGTACTGTTGATACCGATTTTGTAGTTACCATAAGCGATGTTTATCCAGATGGACGTAGTTTGATTCTTTCGACAGGGATACAACGTCTCAGTTTTAGAAATTCTTTAGAAAAACATGAACTCGCAAAGCCTAGAAACATGTATAGGATTGAGATCGACTTACTCAGTACTAGTATGGTATTTAATAAAGGCCATAAAATTCGCGTATCCATAACAAGCAGTTGGTCTCCATGGTTTGAACCAAATCCCAATACAGGTGTTCCGAACGATAGCATTGAGAATGCAGTCAAAGCAAAACAAACAATCTATATGGGTGGAGAACACGCATCCTATATTCACCTACCAATTGTAGGATCACTCAAAGGATTAAGTTATACCAATGGTAAATAGAAATATACGTTAAAGGAATCGGATAACCCACTACTAACGGACTAATTACACCTTTTACAACGGATATTCTAAATTTCAATTGGTGTTAAATGAAACTTTAACATTATATTACCCAGCGTTTTTTTAATCAGAGATAGATGGACAATACTGGGCGCCAATGGCAAGAGCGCATTGCGCTCAGCCCTTGAAAACCACCCACGATAAATTGCCCCCCCCTACCGATGCTTCTCAACCCCATTTTTCTCGCAAAACTCGGTCAGTTTGCATTGCGAGCATTTGGGCGAGATTGGGGCGCATAGGTTTTGGCCGAAGGCTACCATTAGATCATTGATCTCGATCCAATACTGGGGGGGGAGTTTTTCGCGGAGGGCGAATTCGCTTTGATCCGGGGTCTTGGTCTTGATGTATCCCCAGCGGTTGGAGATGCGGTGTACATGAGTATCAACGCAGATGCCGGGTTTGTTATGGCCGCGGGTGACCACTAAGTTAGCGGTTTTGCGTCCCACTCCCTTTAGGGTTAGCAGTTCTTCTATGGTATCCGGGGTTTTTCCGTCGAACTTTTCAATTAAGTCGTGGGCTATGGCATGAAGTTGCTTGGCCTTTTGGTTATAGAAGCCGACCGGATAGATTATTTGCGCTATTTCATCAACCGGAATGTCCAGAATATCCTGGGGCTTACGCACTTTCTCATTCAAACGGCGGAACGCTGCGGCGGTGGTTTCGTCTTTGGTTCTTAAACTAAGCAGACAGGAGACCAGCACGTAAAAGGGATTGCTCGTATCATCCGCAACAATGGTAACCGCCGGAGTCTTCCATTTCTTGACCTCTTGCCGTAGGATAGGCACAATTTGATGTATGTCGTTTGCTTTCAATGGAATAGACCTTTTTTTAATGGGATAACTCATATAACTATAAATACGTTATACCTTATTATGTTATATTATCCTTGTATTCTACATATAAAAAAGCGCATCATAGATTATCGATGGAATATGAATTGTTGAATATCGTATAAATAATGTACTGTTTTTGTTAAACTAATAAGCAAAACAATTATCCGCTGGTTTATAGGAACCAGCCAATATTTATGGAGCATAAATGCAATCATGAACTCAGCTGTCAAACGCATCTTATCTGCACTTACGCTGCTGGCGATATTCGCGCTCGCCCTTTATTTACGTTTCTATGGCATGGATTGGGGATTCAAAGACGGCATAGGTTCCCAACATCCCGACGAATGGCATTATCAATCTTGCGCCAATGACGACCTGAATTTCCAGGGATTAACTGAGGAGGAGTTAAAACTCCCGGTTAAAGAGCAGGCCCAATTACTTTATCAGCGCAACCTGACGGTTGATGAAAGCCAAAAAGGAGAGCGGTCGCCGGGTCTTAGAATCCGCAACTATAATTATGGCACCTTCCCCCTGCATGTTTATGCTCTATATGACATTTATCTGAAACAACATTTCAACGCAGAAACTGGTTGGAATTTCCTGGCGTTCCCCGATTGGCTGAGCGGCATACTGCTGGCCTTTGTACTTATCTTGGGATTACGCATGTACATAGGCCTGTCGCGCGACCTGCGCGAGATCGATGGGCGCTTTATTCCCTGGTATAAAGATGAACAGCGCTTGATGTTCTTTTTCCCCTGTTTGTTTATTCCATTTACCGGATTGGTGCTGGCGGCGGTGCTGCCCAATCTGACGGTTGATTTGTCGAAATATAATCAAGGATCATTACCGATTCTATTAGTCGGACGCGCGGTTACAGCTTATGCAGGCGGTTTGACGGTTCTGCTGGCCTACCTGATCGGGCGCGACGCCTACAACCGCGTCACCGGACTTATCGCGGCGGCCATGCTGGCCGCCGCCATGCTGCATGTACAGACCAGCCATTTCGCCACTACTGACGTAATCCTGGGTTTCCTGACCACTGCGGCGGTCTATTGCTTCCTTAAAATCAGTCAGAAGCCGAGACTTTACTGGTATATTCTCGGCGCCATCTGCACTGGATTCGCAGTGGGAACCAAGTGGAGCGGAATCACCCTGCCGGGCATACTGTTGATCGCCCATGCTATGGCAACGCTGGGCGATGAGCGTCAGGGTAAAGTAGGGCGCTGGATTCACTCGGTCTGGTTATTATACACAGCAGTATTCCTGGCGCATTTCTTCATGGCCGCCAAGTCCAACAATCCACCAGTTGATGTGACCTTCGCCGCGTTCAGGGATTTCTACTGGTCGTATAAATGGTTCTTCGCCGTAGGCGAAATACTACTCTTTCTCGGCAGCCTTTATCTATTGATTCTTAGAAAAAGATGGCATGGCGGACAGGTCGGCTGGTTTATGCCGGCGGTGCGCATCTACCGCCCCTGGGTATGGCTGAGCATTGCTGTCGTTGTTGGTTTAGTTGCGTTCATGGTCGCCGAACCAATGGCCTATTTTGACGCTAAAGAGTTTGGCAAGAGCATCGCTGAGCAAAGCCAGTATAACGCTACTGGCGAACACCCCATTGTATTTACCCAACAATACCGCAATACCCTGCCAGTTATTTATTCGCTGGATAATCTGTTCTACCCCTCGCTGGATTGGGTGACGGCGTTCTTAGTGATAGGCGGCTGCATTTTTGCTTTTGCGCAACTGTTCCGGGATGGCTCGCGTCCCGATTTGCTGCTTTGCGCCTGGGTGATACCAAGTTTCATTATTTACAGCAGCATGCATAGTAAATTCCCGCGTTATATGGACGCCATCCTGCCCGTGATGATGGTTCTAGGCGCCCGTTGGATAACCGCGCTGATAAGCATCCGTCCCAAATTCTATTCGCCCTATATGCCTGGAGTGAGCGAAAGATGGAAAAAGGCATTTAAGACGTTTGGCATGGTCGGCGGCGCTACGGCGCTGATCTGCGGTTTGATTTACGCAACATCCTATGTCGGCATATACAACCGTCCTCATACCCTGGGCGAGGCAGGTCAATGGGTGCGAGGACACATGAAGCACGGAGCGTTAATAACCAAAAACAACTGGGATAACGGCATTAATATCCATATAGAAAGCAAAGATGAAATCGGCATCCACACCGACGCGGATCAAGAGTTGCGCTCTCCCGCAGAGCGAATCCGTTATCTGGCGATGATGCTCAATAAGTTTGATTACATCGTTTTCCCCAGTAAGCGCGGTTATGGAACCACGCTGCAAAACCCCGACAGGTTCCCGGTAACCAACAAGTTTCTACGCGCATTCTTCGCCGAACAGTTGGGCTTTAAGGTAGCCAAGGTTTTCACTAATCCCCCCCGGTTCCTTGGTTATGAATTCCGGGTTGATGATGAAGACGAAACGGCGCGGGTATACGATCACCCCAAGGTTATTATTTTCGAGAAAACCCAAGATTTTTCTCAGGAACAATTGCGCGACCTTATCCAGAATCCACCTGATTGGGTCAACCGGATTACTGATCAGGAAATCTTAAACATCAGGGATGGATATCCGGTATTCTCCACCCCGCCCGATTATCCAGTATTGCAGTGGCTGATCTTTATATTCGTGCTGGGCTGGATTGCATTCTTCCTATTGTTCCCTATCGCGGCGTTTTTGCCTGACCGGGGATACGGTATATCCAAGATTGTAGGCATCGCCTTATTCGCCTGGATTTCATGGTTCAGCGCATCAACTGGATTAATGAACCTTTCCTATATGCAAGGCGTTTTCATCCTAACTGGTATGACAGTCCTGGCTGGCGCCATAGCCCGGCGTCATAAGGACGACATAATCAAGTTCTTGAAGCAAAAATGGATACTGCTGATTGGTTTGGAACTGGTCTTCCTGCTAGTACTCGCCATATTCATGGGAACCCGCGCTTATCATCCCGCAGCTATCGGCGGCGAGAAGCACATGAACATGGCCTTCATCAACGCTGTTTACCGTGCGGAGACATTCCCGCCAGAAGACCCCTGGGCTTCAGGGCATTCTATTAATTATTACTACTACGGCCATGCCGCTATATCTATAGTAGGACGTTTTGCGGGGTTGCCGCCGGAGTATCTGTTTAATATCGGCGGCGCCACGGTTTCGGCTTTATCCGCGCTGGCTATCTTCACCCTGGCTTACACCCTGGCGCGTAGCGCCATAATTGCGTTGATAGCCATGTATTTCGGTTGTTTCGCGGGACATGTTATCAGTTATATAAATTTCATTAAGTATGATCTGATTCGTAATGGAAACCCGGAAATGGCGGCCAATGTCGGTTTCAGGGAATGCCTCAATAGATTTAGTGATATAGGCGATAAGATGTGGAATGCGATCCTCTACTATATAGGCAGAGGTACGCCCGAAATCGAAGCCAGTTTCCGCGAGTTGCATTATGATGAAATCTTCTGGAAATCGTCGCGCATTATTCCACATACAGTAGCCAACGAGTTCCCGGCCTGGACCCATCTTTTCCAAGATATGCATGCGCACCAGCTGGTGATTCCATTCACCTTCGCTTTTATGGTTTTGCTCTATAACTATTTCGCCCAACCCCGCGAAACTCACCGTGTAGGCAATACCTTCGGTTTAACCTTCTTCCTGGGGTTGTTGCTCGGTACGGTGATCTGCACCAATACCTGGGATCTTCCCGCCCTGGGCATTGCTCTGCTGCTAATAACCGCCGTCAAGTTCTATCGTGAATACGACATGTTCGGTCAGCCCATGGTGCGTAGCGAGTGGATATCGCCCAAATGTTGGCATAATTACCTGCGCTTCCCCATTACCCAGATTGTGATGATCCTGGGATTCAGCGTACTATTGTTTATCCCGTTCCACACCAATTTCGTGTCGCGGGTGAGTTCGGTCGGCGTCATGACCGAAGGCAACACCTTGCTTCCCACTTACCTGGGCTATCTGGGTCATTTGTTAATACCAGTATGCATCGCCGCGATTCTACTGGCGGTTCTGGGTAAAGATGGACGAATCACAATGCGGCGCACCGTTATTCGGGCGGCTTTGTTCGCCAGTTGCTTTATGTTGTCGGTGGCCTTGGCCATCATGATTACGCGCAAGAATCTGTTTGGCTTCCCGCCAGCTTCTGATCCTAATTTCCCATTTAATTACAGCATCATCGGATTGTTCCTGCCGTTTTTGATGATCCTGTTCTTGATGATGTGGCGCCGGAAATACAGCCCGGAATTTGTCTTCACATGCTTGATTGGCGTACTTGGTTTAGGCCTGTCGCTGGGTATTGAAATATTTTATATCAACGAAGGCATGGCGCCTCCATCACATCGTTGGAACACCGTATTCAAATTCAATATCCAGGTCTGGCACTATCTATCAATATTGGCGGCTATCAGTATCTTTTGGATTCCTGATCAGATAATACGGCTAAACAAGTATGCCGGAAAATGGATATCGCGCGGTTTCAGCGCCAGGACGCAAGCAACCGTAGTAGGCGCGTTTTTATTGATCCCGATTCTGTTTATAACTCTGCCCTTCGCCATACTCGGTCCGGTGCTGGTTACCAAAGCGAGCGGTGGAACGCATGACGCCCGCATGCCTACTCCAACGCTGGATGCTTATGCATATCTGCGCCATGAAAATTATGGAGCGTATTCTGCGGTGCAATGGTGTAATAGATTTTTGCCGGATAGTACGCGCATCGTTGAGACGGCTTACCGTCATGGCGGAAACCACGCGCGATTCAGTTCTTATACTGGATTGCCAACCATCGTCGGCTGGCCCCATCATACACGCGAACGCTTGAATCATATTGCTTATATAGTAAACCGCAGGGTGAATGATATGGAGCGAATCTATACCACCCAGAATCCCAAAGAGGCGTTAAACCTGTTGGGTAAATATCAGGTCGAATATTTGATCTTTGGAGAAGTTGAACGCAATACCCGCCGTGGAGACCAAAACGAACGAATGCCATTAGGCGCCGAGGGATTAAAGAACCTGGAAAACATGGGCGGCGTTCTGCAACTGGAATACCGCAACAACGATACATCAATCTTCAAAGTCAATCGTAGTTTGAACCGTATATATGGTATGGAAACTGAAATAGCCGCTAAGCCATCGCTGCCTCCGGCGTTGCAACCTCCAGAAAAAGGCGCCTCTCTGTTCCAGGGAGGCAAAGGCGATGATAACGGGCTTTTCAATGAGCCGCGCGGGATTGTGGCTGATGCATCAGGCGCCATCTTCGTGGCCGATACCTTCAACAACCGCTTTCAGGCTTTTCATCCCAACGGCGCTTATGCCTGGAAAACCGGCGAAAAAGGCACTAACAACGGACAGTTCAATGAACCCAACGATTTGACCATTGACCCCCAAAACGGGCGGATTTATGTCATTGATACCTGGAATTCCCGCGTGGTGGTATATGATTCCAACGGCATCTTTCTGGGCGCGTCTCCATCCAGTTTCTATGGACCGCGCGGCATCGTTTTTCATCCCAAATGGCGCTTAATCTATATTACTGACACCGGCGGCGGACGCATTGTCGTAATCACTCCAGATGGCAAGATACTGCAAACCTGGGGTAAAAAAGGAACTGTTGAAGAATTCGGCGATGAGGCTCTGCTGGAACCAGTGGGAATCGATATCACGCCTGATGGAAATATCATTGTAGTAGACAGTTTAAATAAGCGTGTGCGTATATTCACTCCAGAAGGCATCCTGGTTGGCGGATGGCCCATCCAGACGACCTGGACAGGCGAGGGTGGATTTGAAAGCCATGTTGCCTGCACGGTCGATGGAATGGTTTATCTGACCGATCCCAAAGAAGCCAGCGTCCACGTTTATTCTCTTGATGGTGAATTGAAGAGTAAACTACGTAACGGTCTAGACAAGAAACCACTAAGATTGCCTATCGGCATAACGGTTACGCCGCAAGGAGATGTTTTAGTGAGCGATATGGTCAGAAGCCAAATCGTTCGCGTTCGATGATAGAGAGGCGTTTATTTTGAAAATACTGGTTATTCTGGGACATCCTAGCAAAGATAGTTTTAACCACGCCATAGCGCAAACAACTGTGCAAACGCTGCAATCCTCTGGACATGAGGTGATTTTCCATGATCTGCATGATGAAGGATTCGATCCGATCCTGACCGGTGCAGAGATGCCTAAAGATGCAGAACTTGATCCGGTGATTGAACAACATTGCCGCGAACTAACGGAAGCCGATGGCATTGTGGTTGTGCATCCTAATTGGTGGGGAGCGCCTCCCGCGATCATCAAAGGCTGGATTGACCGTGTCATCCGCCCTGGCGCGGCCTATGAGTTTGTCGGTGAGGACGGAGGCGAAGGCGTCCCCGTCGGATTGCTGAAAGCCAAAGCGGCATTGGTATTCAACACCAGCAACACAGCGCCGGAGCGTGAACAGAAGGTATTCGGCGATCCACTGGAAACCATCTGGAAGAACTGCATCTTCGGTCTATGTGGAGTAACCCGGTTTTTCCGTAAATCTTTTACTATAGTGATAACTAGTACGGATGAAGAACGACGCCGATGGCTTGATGAAGTCAAACGCACCGTGGAAAAATATTTCCCGTTATGATGAGCATCCAAGTCCCCTCTCCCGCCGGGAGAGGGCTAGGGTGAGGGGGATTTTCAAATTACTTGAGTTAATTACAAAGGGGAGGTCATTAGATAAAACCATGCCCATTCTTGCTGATAATCTCAAAGACATTCTTTCCCGTGGTACAGTGATACCTGCGCACCCACTAGCTGTGGATAACGAACGCCGCCTGGACGAACAACACCAGCGGGCTTTGACGCGCTATTATCTGGCGTCCGGCGCCGGGGGAATCGCTATTGGCGTGCATACCACTCAATTTCAAATCCGCGATCCCAAAATAGGCCTATTCAAACCGGTTCTGCAAATGGCGGCGGAGACCATTGACCAGTTTGAGGAGAAGAATCCTGATAAAAAAATTGTCCGCATCTCCGGGATATGCGGCGACACGGCGCAGGCCATCAAAGAAGCCGAAACCGCGCGTGATCTGGGTTATCACATGGGGCTGTTGAGCCTCAGCGCATTTCGCGACGCCAGCGAGGCGCAAGCCGTCGAACATGCAAAAGCCGTCGCCGAAGTCATACCTTTGATGGGTTTTTATTTGCAGCCATCGGTTGGAGGGCGAATCCTGGGCTATGATTTCTGGAGAAAATTCTGCGAAATCCCCCAGGCGGCAGCTATCAAGATTGCTCCATTTAACCGCTATCAGACGCTTGATGTAATCCGGGCAGTCGCCGAAGCAGGACGCGCTGGCGACATCATCCTCTATACAGGCAATGATGACAACATCGTGGCCGACCTGTTGACGGATTATGAGGTTCTGGTGAATGGCAAGCCGATTCGCTTACGGTTCGCTGGAGGTCTGTTAGGCCATTGGGCGGTGTGGACTCATCAGGTCACAGTGGATTTCGCCAGAATTTCACGGGCAGCCCGGTCGGAACAACTAATCCCACGCGATTTTTTAAACCTGAACACCCAGGTAACCGATTGCAACGCCGCATTTTTTGACGCCCCCAATGGTTTTGCGGGATGCATCGCAGGATTGCATGAGGTATTGCGCCGTCAAGGTTTAATGCAAAACAACTACTGTCTTGATCCCAAAGAGGGTCTTTCGCCCGGTCAATTGGAAGAAATCGACCGGATATACGCCGCTTATCCCCATTTGAATGATGATAAGTTCGTTCAAGAACATCTGGATGAGTGGCTGGCGTAAATAATCACCTGCATCCGTCTTGACCAAGAAGCCGAATGCTTTCATGCTAAAATTATTATGTATAAAATAATCCGTGGGAAGAACAAGTAGGACGGGTCATGCCTTACCGACCCATCAAGTAAATCATATTATTCCACGGGGGAGAATGCTCATGCCTATCAGTGAAAAATTACTCGAAATTCTAGCCTGCCCGCAGACCAAGGCGCCTGTGGTTATGGATGGTGAATGGATCGTTTCCACCGACGCTGAAACCCGTAAACGCTACCCCATCAAAGACGATATACCCGTTATGTTGATCGAAGAATCAGAAGAGATGGAAGATGCCGAGTGGCGCGAAGTAATGAAGCGTCATAATGTTAAAATTTCTTGATATTTTTATTTACTAAAGTACAACCAGAAGACGTGACTCCATGACCTTTGACCTGAAGACGCTTGTTGAACAAAACTCCGGTAAAGCGCGCGAATTGCATGACCGCAACGTAAATCCTGTATTCGCCCGCGTATTGGAGATGATCGGCTTCGCCCATGAATATGCTGAGGGCGAAGGATGCTATCTGACTACTGTAGACGGTCGGCGTATATTCGACGCGCTGAGTGGATACGGCGTGTTCGGCATGGGACGCAACCATCCCACTATCCGCCAAGCCATACAACAGGTCATGGAAATGAATCCCCCCAACCTGGTGCAGATGGATTGCAGTTTGCTCAGTGGATTGCTGGCCCAGCGCTTGATCTCCATAGCCCCATGCGACAGGTTGGAACATGTCTTCTTTACCAATTCTGGAACCGAGTCGACCGAAGGCTCTATCAAATTCGCCAGGGCGGCCACCGGACGGCAACGCATTCTGTTCAGTAAAGGCGCCTTCCACGGCCTGACCACTGGTTCACTGGCGCTGAATGGCGACCAATCGTTCCGCGAGGGATTCGGCGACCTGCTGCCCGGAGCGGAGCAAACCAATTTCGAAGACCTCAATGCCATCGAACATGAACTTAGAAAGAAAACCGTCGCCGCAGTGATTATGGAACCAATTCGCGGCAAGGGAGTCTTTTATCCAGAAGACGATGAGATTTATCCCGCCATCCAGAAATTATGCCGCGATACCGGGACGCTGTTGATCGTTGATGAAATCCAGACTGGATTAGGGCGCACCGGCAAGACATGGGCCAGCCAGCATTGGGGGCTTGAACCGGATATCCTGATCTGCGCCAAAGCCTTGAGTGGAGGCATGATCCCCATTGGCGCCATTTTATATTCGGACGCCGTATATAAGAAAGTCTTCAGCCGACTGGACCGTTGCGTTGTGCATTCGACTACTTTCGGCCAGAACGCTTTAGCCATGGCGGCTGGACTGGCTGCGCTGCATGTGATTGAAGAAGAAAAACTGCCTGAACGGTCGGCTCAGTCGGGAGAACGCTTGCTAACTGGAATCAAGCAACTGAAAGAGAAGCATGAGTTGATTCATCACGTCCGCGGCAAGGGTTTAATGATCGGCATCGAGTTCGGTTCACCGCGTTCTTTCATGCTCAAACCGGCTTGGGCGCTGCTCCACGCGGCGCAAAACGGCCTATTCGCTCAAGCCGTGGTTATGCAACTCTATAAAGAACACAATATCCTAACCCAGGTGGCCGGACATAACCAGGAAATCGTAAAACTTCTGCCGCCTCTGATCATGACCGATGAAGAAGTGGATATGCTGATAAACGCCCTTGATTCAGTGCTAGACCAATGCCGTAAATTCCCCGGACCAGTATGGTCAGTCGGCAAACAACTGGTCGGGGCTGCAGCTAAGCAGAGTTTGTTTTCCCGTGGTTAGAGCGATTATCAAAAAAATATTCGTTTATTATTGCCTTTTGTCTTCGTAGAAGCCAATCTTTTCCGGCTTCTACGAAGAACATTCTTATGAAAACTATTCTATCCTGAATTTATTCATTATCTGATTTCAAATGTTTATGGCATGTTCTTTATTGTGCGAATAAACTCTTTTGGATTAATAATTTTTTCGCCTTCATTTGTAATATATGCGGAATCGAAAAGACATTTTTTCATTTGGGCTGCGGTTAAATCAGGGCGCAGCTGCCAACCGAGCGCCAGCACTCCAGCGCTATAGGGAATAGACCAACTCAATCCACCTCTACCGCAATATTGGAATGAATGCTCGCCTTTATTATATTCTTCAGCAGTCGTGCGCGGTGAACAGGGGACAAGAATGCCGTCAGAAATTATCCCACTACGCATTCCGGGGAATCCGGATTTGCATTTTGACAGGTTGTCGGCGTCCGCTAGATCATAATAACATGGCCCGATAAAACCTCTGTGTTGGGTGCAGTCCAATACCATAAGACCTTGGGATTCAGCTAGGGCGCATGCTTTATCCCACATCTCCCCATTTTTATCGAATGGCGACCCTGGTCCGGATGGCGCCGATGAAACCGACACAACCCGGATTTTTTCAGATTGGGATAATTTTTCATTTTGCTCAATGATCCAGTGGAGGGCTTTGGCGTTGTATTCAGCATCTTTTTTCCAAGAGGGCGCTGCAACGTAGTAAACCTTAGCTCCCGGAGCTGTTCCGCAATTATTCCCGACCAGCAGACTGGCCACTGCAGGTCCGTGCATGCTGCTTTCGCTGCCGCATCCGACGTCGTGATAGGCTGTGATCTTACCCGCAAATTCTGGATGATTCTGATAGAGCGGCTGATCGATGATGCCTACGTTAACTCCTTTACCCGTGATGCCTTCCTTATGCAAATCCCGGACGCCCAGCCCAGGAGACATTGCATCACTAAGGAGTTTATGTGGATCGCATCCCTTGGGCATATGGGCAATATCCGGCCAGACTGTTTTTTGATTGAACCAGAACGTCGCCGGAAGTTCTGGTCGTTGGGATAGATCAAGTTCACTCATGTCTTTCCAGCGGACGTCATCAAATTCTTTGACATCAGTGATAGGGATAACTGTTTGAAATGATATCCGTTTGGAAGAAGAACCTTTGCTTTTTATCGCGTCGTCCGGTTGAGTCTCATCAGAAATCTTTTTTAGGACATAATACCAAGGCGCTTGGCCGCGTATGGTCACATCGCCGCTGAGCCAGGGAAAGAACAAGTAAGTCGCATCTTCCATTCTCTTGATATAGTATTGAGCCTTTGTCCGGCCATCCGAATGCATGATCCACCCTTGCTTCCACGTAATACCTATAGACGATGTTCCGTCTTTGTGTAATTGAACTTTCTTGAGGAAAAAATCGTCTGTCCATCTTTTGCTCCCTGGTCGGAAATCCTCAACATTCCTCACAAAATCTACGCTTTGCCAATTACCAATTGGATCGAGTTGGCTGACCGAGTTTTGTTCAATGGTCTCGATTGCTTGAACTGAGAGTAATAAAACCGGCATGACAAACATTAGTAGTACAAAAGAATAAACCGATAATCTTGTCTTGATGATTCGCTGACCATCCAGGATTCTCATCATTCTTCTCCTTATTAAAGATTGTGATTTCACCAAGCTAATCGATGGGTTTAATTGCTCTGGAAACTGGTCGATTTTTTGAGCCATTGAGTATAAACCTTCACCACATACAAATTTTGGCGTTTCGCTTTTGACCAACGCGAAATCGTCGCAGGCGTACTCGCGCAACTGGTTAACTTTCAGGTTTGCAATCCATACTCCGGGATGAAAGAAAAACAGGATATGGATCAAACTTTGTAATAAGCTTACGGCGTTATCACGTCTGCGTATGTGCGATAACTCATGCAGTAATATCCATTGCGCTTGAGCGGGGCTGACGTCGATGAAAAAGTTATGGGGGATTATGACAGTAGGGTGAGTTATGCCGCAAACCGCAGGAACTCTACTATCAGGACTGTAATACCATCGGATTGGTTGTTTGATCCTGGCGCTGCGTTGAATTTGGACCAAATCCACTGGCGCCGAATTAAGATTGACCTCTTCCAAACCCCTGATACTACACCGGAATTTTCTCTGATTGATTATGAAGCGAATCAGTAACCAACCAGCGCCTAATGCCCATAGCAGCATAAAAACACTGGAGTATGAAATGTAAGAAAAAGGATCAAAGAACAAAACACCCGGATATGAAACTATATGACGTTCTTCGTATTTTGTTTCCGGGAGCTTAGCTGCTTTGTTTCCGGCGAACAGGTTTGTTTTGTAGGCGGATTGATCGAGATAATTGTTGTCAGCCCGGAATGGTGAACCTCGAAATGCGTCTGCATTCAAATTGATTCCTGTATTGATTGGGATGATTATGGAAGCGGGGATGATTAATTTCACCAAGACAAACAGGAATAGGCAATAGCCTAATTGGGAGGGCGCCCGTTTTTTAATTACAAACCATACAGTCGCCACGATCAGTAATACAATAGTTGAATCGATCACTCGCGTCGTCATGATCGCCGACCATGTTGCAGCCCATTGGTTAATCGTTTCGATGATGTTCACGATTCATTCCTTTTCGGCATGTTTATCGAGTAATGCCCGTAGTTCTTTGATCTCTCCCGCCGATAATTCGCTTTTTTCTAGCAGATAGGAGAGAACCGGCCCGGTTTGGCCTGTAATAGTTTTGTCTAGCAGATCATCTGCCGCGTTATAGATTGCGCGAAGAAATGGACGCTTAGGACTGTAAACCAGGCAATTCCCAACCTGCTTGGTTTTGAGAAATCCCTTGTCGACTAATCGGTTTAAGAATGTGCGAACGGTGTTTTGATTCCAATTGAATTCCTGGGATATCCGGTTATACACATCACGCACCGCGCAGGATTTTAATTCCCATACAATTTTCATGACCTGCCATTCGCTGGAGGATAGTGGATCGGAAGAACGTCTGACCATGATGAACTCCTTGATTCGATTATAATAGTTACAATTGTAACATGTATGTTTCGTTTGTAAAGAGAAAATTTCAAAAAAAAGCCCATAAAAAAATGGGCTTTTGGAATACGGCAATTTGATGATTAGAACTTTTATTTAATCTCACTCAACGCAACAGGGCGTTTTTCTTTCATTGAGAGTTGCGCCGCCAATGCTATAACTACCGGATAGCGTGCATCGATTCCGGTTACGTCGGATTCTTTATCCTCAATAATAGAAGAGATAAAGCGTTCAATTTCGGTGATATATGAATCAATATAACGATCCATGAAGAAATTGAGCGGCAGTGGTGAATGGACGCCGTCCGCGTTGCTGATCTGAGTGCGGGTAGGCGTATTGTTTTCCGCTGACACCATGCCTTTGGAGCCGAATACTTCCACGCGCTGGTCATAGCCGTAGATGGCTTGGCGGCTGTTATCGATAGCGCCAATCGCGCCGTTGGCGAAATGCAGCGTGATCAGAGCCGTGTCGATATCGCCCGCTTCGCCGATTTTTGGATCAACCAAGACTCCACCCGCGGCGTATACCGAGACTATTTCGCTGCCCACCAGATAACGCGCCATATCAAAATCATGGATGGTCATATCCAGAAACATACCGCCCGATATTTTTACATATTCAATCGGGGGAGGCCCTGGGTCGCGGCTGGTTATGCGCAGCAGGTGCGGTTCGCCGATTACGCCATCCCGGATTTGTCGATAGACCTCTAAAAAATTGGGGTCGAAACGGCGGTTGAAGCCAGCCATGAATTTCACGCCCGACTTTTTAACTATTTCCAATGTCTTGTCGATCCTCGCCAAGTCTAAATCGATAGGCTTTTCACAAAAAATATGCTTTTTAGCCTGGGCTGCTTCTTCGCACAAAGACGCATGGGTGTTGGTTGAAGAGCAGATCAACACAGCGTCTACCTTATCATTGGCGAAGATTGATTTCGCGTTGTTGGAAACGTTGGCTACATTGAAACGGTCTGCGCACTCTTGCGCCGATGCAAGATTAACATCGCATATTGCTTCCAAACGGGCGTTGGGAAATCTATAGGCGATATGCTCAGCATGAACCTTGCCTATCCGGCCAGTTCCGATTAATCCAATATTGATCATATTTGTATTGGTCATTATCAATATCCTTTGATATTTTGGTTTTCCTGTCGATCTATAAATAAAACTGGATTATTACAATCCTAGTGATTTCAAGTATTCTCGGTTACGCATGGCGCTTTCTATGGGGGTTCCCATACCGGGCAGAACATCCTGCTCGACCACAATCCAATCCTGATATCCTTGTTTTTTTAATTCACTCAACACAGCCGGAAAATTTACCGAACCCTTACCCAATTCACAGAAGACGCCGTTCTTTACCGCTTCGAAGTAATCTTGCTGATTGTTACGTATCTGGTTGGCGATGCCTGGATGACAATCTTTGAAATGCACATGCCAGATACGGTCGGTGTATGATTTTAATCCTTCCAGAGCATTTCCGCCGCCATATTCAAAGTGTCCTGTATCGAAGCATAGACCAAGCAATTCGGGATTGGTTAGAGCAAGAAGACGCTCGACCTCAGATGGAGTTTCGATGTAACCGCCGCAGTGATGATGAAATACTGTACGGACGCCAGTCTCTTCTTTAACCATCATGGCGACCAGTTCAGCGCCCTTAGCGAAAACTTTCCATTCTTCATCATTAAGGCCGTCTTCGGGCTGGATGCGTCCGGCTTTTTTGGTGCGATTCTCGACGGTTCCATTATCGTCAGCCAAAACGATAAATGGCGTCTCGTTCACCGCTGCAAGCAGTTTAGCCGTCTTTATCGCGGTTGACGCGCCATCTTGGTGGGCGTCGGGATTAATCAGCTGAACCGGTACAAAAGCGCCCAACATGGCCAGGTTGCGTTTTTCCAGTTCCTGACGCAGGACATCAGGATCAGTCGGCATGAATCCCCAGTCGCCGAATTCAGTCCCTACGTAACCCGATTGGACCATCTCATCCAGAACCTTTGCATAACCAGCGGCTTCTCCATCCAGATCAAATTCCAGTACGCCCCATGAACAGGGAGCATTTGCGACTTTAATTTGACTCATTTGTTTTCTCCTGATTGTATTCAATAATTATTCTTGGGTTGTTCTTGGTGGGCTGCGCTATCGCTTTTAGCCCACCCTACGCGTAGGTTTATTTAATCAAGGGCTGAGCGCAATGCGGTCTTGCCCTTGGCGCCCAAAATTTCAGTCCATCCTATGCGTTGCCCGATCAACAAATTACTCTTGGTGGGTCGGTAAGGCGTGATCCACCCTATGCGTTGTTTAATCTATGGTTGTTGTGTTTAACGGGCGCCCACAAGGGGCGCGCCCTACATTGGTGATCTATAATTCCCCCTCACCCTTGCCCTCTCCCGGCGGGAGAGGGGATTGCGCCAATATAGTTGAATGGTTAATAGCATAATCGTTAATATTATAATCATTAACGGTGATTTATTTTGTTATTAATTCAATTTTGACCGGTACTGTATCCGGGATGCTCTCGCCATTTAGAAATTTTACGGCGCATTGCACTGCGACGCGTCCCATTTCATCGGGAGACTGGGCGATGGAGCCTTCCATACGTCCCTGCTTGATTGCTTCGCGCGCCTCATCAACTGCGTCAAAGCCAATGACGGCGATCTGGCCTTCTTTGCCTGCGGCGGATATTGCTTCCACGGCGCCCAAAGCCATCATATCGTTGGTGCAGAACAGGGCTTTGACATCAGGATGAGTTTGCAGGATGTTTTGAAATACATTAAAGCCCTGGTCGCGTTCGGTATTGGCGGGTTGCGAAGAGACGATCTTTAACTGAGGCGCCTCTTTGATTCCATCCAGAAATCCCTGGCGGCGGGAATCATGGGTTTCATGGCCTGGAATTCCCTCTAGAATCACCAGTTCGGTCGTCTCCTTAAATTTTTTTGCGAAATGCTGACCAGCCAATAACCCGCCTTGGTAATTATCCGAACCGATAAAGGTGACGTAATTAACCTTCATATCCTTGGCTGTTTGCGCATCTACTTTTGTATCCACAATCAAGACGGGAATATTGGCCGCGTTGGCTTTGGCGATGGCGCTTACAATTTCACGCGAACCGCTTGGCGTAATGCATAGCGCGTCAACCTTGGTTTCGATCAGGTTTTCGATGATCTGCAATTGCCGTTCCACATCGATTTCCCGGTCGGCGGCTTGTACGACCAGTTCAACGCCCAGGTTTTGCGCCGCTTCATTAGCCCCCTCCTCCATTTGAATGAAGAACGGATTGCTAAGCGTTTTCATAACAAAGCCGATACGCAATTTCTGATTGACGGATTGAGGCGCCCGGTTGCAGCCACAAACAAAAACCGAAATTATTAATCCAATGATAATAACCAATGGCCATCGTTTCATTTTATTCTCCTACTAATGTTTTTTTTGCGACCGCGATTTCAGATACATATCCATTAACGCGGCAATCACAATTACGCTGCCAATCACCACATTCTGGAAATTTGATGAAATTTCCATTAAATTCAGTCCGTTGCGTAAAACCTGGATAATAAGCGCTCCTACCAATGTTCCACTGATGCAGCCTTCGCCTCCCATCAGGCTGGTTCCGCCGATAACAGTTGCGGCGATGGCGTCCAGTTCATAGTTGATGCCCGCCAGAGGTTGAGCTGAATTCAGGCGGGAGGTAAGCAGGATTGCCGCAATAGCGCAGGTCAGACCGGACAGGGCGTAGACGATCATCTTGTAAACGCGAACGTTTATGCCTGATAGATACGCCGCCGATTCATTACCGCCTATGGCATAGGTGTAACGCCCGAAACGCGTCCTGGTCAGGATGAAATGCGCCGCAACGTAGAGCGCAATCATAATCCAGACGGGAACCGGTAGAAAAAGAAAGTCATTATTTGATATATCGCGGAATCCTTCAGTAAAACCGGATATCGGTCTGCCCCCGGTGAAGATTAAGGCGCCGCCGCGCGCCACGCTCATCATTCCCAAAGTGACAATAAATGGCGGCAGTTTTCCCCAACTGATCAGGACGCCGTTAATTGCTCCAGCCATCATTCCAACCAGTAATGCGATTGGTATAGCAATGGCAGGAGGTACGTTGGCATGCAAAACGCTGGCTAAAACTACCCCCACAAATGCCAGGACGGAACCCACCGATAGATCGATGCCCGCCGTAAGAATGACAAAAGTCATCCCTATGGAAATGATAGCGTTGATCGAAGATTGTTGGGCTACATTGGTTAGGTTGGAAACCGTTAAGAAATGGGGAGTTGCGATCCATAGGATTACACAGAGAAATAGCAATCCGATCAGCGGTCCGAGCCATCTTCCATGTTTAGAAAAATGGAGTTTTCCCAGTGTTGCCTTGAAAAGTTCAATTATTGTTTTTTGGATAAATAATAAACGCATTATATGAGTTATATCTTTTGAAAAACTAGAATTTTATATCATTTATTCTTCTGAAGGAAACTTTCGCATAAACTATGGTGAAAATCAACTAGGACTGAAGAATTAAAAGCATATAAGCGGTAAATCATTCTTGAGGAAGAACATTGATTTGTGAAATTTGTACCCCATAGATTTGATGCTTCCCTTGATTATAGACAATTTTTTTTATATGAAGTATGCAGGAAGTTATTTTTTGGATGATGGTCGGGATGATATTGTAAGAATTTTGAAAATGTTATTCAATAACTGTAACATGTATTCGGATAAATCAATCGATTAATGTCCTTGAAATTTAGCAAGAAACAATTTTAACTGTTTTCTATTACAAAGCGAAAGGGTAATCAGCAATGGGTAAAACAATCCGATTAACTATGGCGCAAGCGTTGCTCAAGTTTCTGTGCAACCAATATGTGGAGAGGGATGGAGTTGAAAACCGCTTTTTCGAGGGAGTCTTTGGCATATTCGGACACGGCATGGTTGCTGGATTAGGATTGGCGCTGGAAGAATATAAAGATGAAATGCGTTACATGCAATGCCGTAACGAGCAGGGCATGGTTCATACCGCCACAGCCTTCGCCAAACAAAACCGGCGCATGAAAGCATTTATCTGCACCAGCTCCATCGGACCGGGCGCTACCAATATGATTACCGGCGCCGCTACGGCCACCATCAACCGCATTCCCGTGTTGCTGTTGCCCGGCGACATCTTCGCGCGGCGTAACGTGGCCCCGGTATTGCAGCAATTGGAATCACAGCAGTCTCAAGATATTTCGGTGAACGATTGCTTCAAGCCTGTAAGTAAATATTGGGATCGCATCAATCGCCCCGACCAGATTATAACCGCCCTGCCTGAGGCTATGCGCGTCTTAACCAGCCCAGCCGACACGGGCGCGGTAACCATCGCTATTCCCCAGGATGTGCAGACCGAAGCATTCGATTATCCAGAGGAATTCTTCAACAAACGGGTCTATCACATACCCCGCCAAAGACCCGAAAAGGCTATGTTGGATAAAGCCGTTCAATGGATCAAAGAGAGCAAACGCCCCCTGGTTATCGCCGGCGGCGGCGTACATTATTCAGAAGCATCCAAGGAATTAGAGGCTTTCTGTGAATCAACCGGCATCCCAGTCAGCGAAACCCAAGCCGGTAAAGGCTCTTTACTGTGGGATCATAAATATAACTTAGGCGCGATTGGCGTTACGGGAACCTCAGCTGCTAACCAGATGGCGCTAAAAGCTGATCTGGTAATTAATATCGGGACCCGTTTAAGTGATTTCACCACCGCTTCAAAAACACAGTTCCAGAATCCTGATGTGAAGTTCATAGGCTTAAACGTCTGTAATTTTGATGCAGTGAAACATTCGGCTGTTCCATTGATCTGCGACGCAAAAGTCGGACTAACCGATTTAACAGCTGCTCTCAAAGATGCAGGACGCAAGACCGATGAGGCCTATGCGTCTGAAATATCAGCCCTTATAAGCGATTGGCGTAAAGAGGAAGAGCGCATCTTCAACCTGGGTAACAAGCAAATCAGCCAGGGCGAAGTCATCGGCGCGGTCACCAATTTCGCAGGATCAAACGATGTCATGGTTTGCGCTGCGGGTGGATTGCCTGGCGACCTGCACAAATTATGGCGCACCAAGTCATATAAGGGATATCACCTGGAATATGGTTACTCCTGCATGGGCTATGAAATTGCAGGCGGTTTCGGCGTTAAAATGGCTAATCCCGATGGCGAAGTATATGTCATGATCGGCGATGGCTCCTACTTGATGCTCTCCAATGAAATAGTTACCTCGATTCAGGAAGGATACAAAATTACTATTGTTTTCTTGAACAACTATGGCTTCAACTGCATCCGCGGCCTGGCTAAGTCTTGCGGCAGCCATGGTTTCGGTAACCAGTTCAAGTTCCGTGAACCCCAATCAGGATTGCTGGCCGGAGAAAATCTACCCATCGATTTCGCCGCCAACGCAGCCAGTCTGGGCGCCAATGTTATTAAAGCCAGCACCAAGGATGAAATTGTCCAGGCTCTGGAAAAAGCCAAGACATTCGATAAAACAACCATGATCGCCATTGATATCGATCCAGAAGAATACGCCCCTGGTTATGATTCCTGGTGGGATGTAGCTGTACCGGAAGTTTCCGGCATCGAATCCGTCCAGGAAGCCAGAAAGAATTATGTAGAAATGATCAAAAAAGAGAAATATTTCCTATAATAGATACAAAGAATACAAAAACGGGCCGCCCGGCAATCTTCTTGCTGAGCGGCCCGGTGTTTTATATTGGAATTATTCTAAGCGTTTATCTTCTTCAGCAGCCAGGCCATGTTCTGACCCAGGGCTTGCATAGTTCTAAGTCCTTCCTCGTCTTTCTCAACCTCTCCCTTATCCAACCCGAATCCCATATTCCAGTAAATAGAACCGGGGACGATCATTTCTCCGAGCAGGTAAAAGTGGTTTATGGTATCGAAGGCGTGGATTGAACCTCCGCGCCGGACGGATACCACTGCGGCGCCTACTTTACGCCGGAAAAGGTTGTCATTGGCCTTGGCCACCAGACCAGCCCGGTCGATCAACGCCTTGAGTTCCGCTGAAACGTCTGAAAAATAGGTCGGTGAAGCCAGGATAATTCCATCCGCTTCGATGATCTTTTCGATGCATTCATTCACAATGTCGCTCTTATTCGAGCAACGTTGATCCTTTTTTTCAAAGCATTGGTAACAGGCCAAACATCCCCGGATGGCTTTACCGGAAAATTGGATCATTTCTGTTTCAATGCCCTCTTTTTCCAGTTCGCTTAATACCTGTTTAACCATTATGGCGGTATTGCCATCTTTACGGGCGCTTCCATTGAAGGCTACAACTTTCATGATCTGCTCCAATCATTGGTATAGTAGTTAAAACTTTGCTTTACTGGCATAATAAGACTGACAAATGAAATCGATACCGAAGGTTTGGATCGATACATATCCACTTGGGGAATGGATATGACTTTATTCATCTGGCTTATCTTCCCAAAACCTTTTAACTTTCTCAAAATCACTAGTGTCCGGTTGTTACTCTTTGAATTTAAAGGGTTTATGAAGTGCAGTATAGAGAAAAGCGTAAACTGCACTTTAAAAAGTCCCCAAA
Organism: bacterium; assembly: GCA_963662285.2. Classification (GTDB taxonomy): domain Bacteria; phylum Hinthialibacterota; class Hinthialibacteria; order Hinthialibacterales; family Hinthialibacteraceae. The sequence continues at coordinate 528,736 of CAXXMV010000001.1, read as the reverse complement.
ATAAGGCTTTTTTGCATTTTCTCTTTATTAGAACTTACATAAAAAGTGTAGAAACTGACATTTTTCAATCTCACAACTTTTATCATTGAATTGCTCATTCCCATTCGTTTTCCAGACCCTCGAATAATGGAAACCGATCATTCTCCACAAATACTAGATTCATCATTTCCGGTTCAGCAAATAATTGATGAATCGGTCTCTTCTCGAAAAGTGTTACGCTTAACACTTGAAGAATCGTATACAAACTTTGTTCCAGGTTCAACTGCTTCCTGAGAATCGCCACCAATGCATAGACTGATATAGCGGTCCAGATTTGTGTTTTAACAGCGTTTTCCGATGTTCCATAAAACGTCTTGATACGCAAATGTTGCTTGATCCATTTAAAGAACAATTCTACCTGCCAACGACACCGAAAAAGATCGGCAACCGTTAATGCCGGGACGGCGAAATTGTTGGTTAAATAATCAAACCGTCTTTCTGTTTTCCTGTCATAATACCCCACGCGACGAAGATGACCAGGATAATCCTTAACCGAATCAGCATTGACCAGTTTAATCGTTTGATCGCACCTCAAACCCGTACTTTTATCGACCGGACGAGAATAGACGCGTTCAAATTTTGTATTCTTTTTCAAGCGCGTAACAAAAAAGGCACGCTCCTGATCTAACGTATACAAACGCCTAAAATCGAAATATCCCCGATCCATCAAATAAATCGAACCCGGTTCGGGAATCAGAATATCCAGGACATTCACATCATGAACCTTACCATTTGTAATATGAATGAAGACTGGAATATTCCCCCGCAGATCAATCAGAGTATGTAATTTGACGGCTCCTTTCTTTTTACGAAATCTCGCCCAGGGGAATAGCGATAAACACAGATCAATGGTTGAGGCATCTAGAGCATATACCGTTTCATCGAGTTGGACGCCAAACTCTTCATTAACGTATAATTCTCTCGCACTATGAATCAGAACCTGAGCAAATTCCGCATAGATACGCCAATCTCTTTTCTCGTTGGCTTCGGCTAATGTGCTGCGGGATACTTTTCCCCGTATACCCATATGATAGAGCCGCTCTTGCATGGAACGCAAACAGATTTCAATATCTCGTAGACTTTCCCGATAGGTTAATTGTGCAAAAGCCATACAGAGATATTGATCTCGGCATAAAAACTTTTTGACTCGATAATTCCCGTTATATCGCTCTACGCATTTTCGAAAATCATAAGGAGAATATAACTCCATCAATTGAGAAAAGACTGTTTTTTCGATACTCATGAACCATCCCCTAAAAAAAGTATGGTTTTAGAGTAAAGTCAATCTCATATCGATAAAAGTTTTTACCTCATCTAACTCTTGTATTTTAAAACGGTTATTGAACTTTCTGCTCTCGTATCCCGGACACTAGTGTCTCAAAATAACTGAGTCTATCTGTTATTTTGGCAATCTCCTTGGGGTAAAACTCTGCCATAACATCGCAGAGATTTAGCATCCATTTTTTTCTTGAGTATCCTTCATTCACAGTAATATTATTCGAATTGGCTATCTGAATCTGCCCCCACCCTAAAGCACCAATAGTAAGACAATCCCATCCCAAAAATTCAATTGGTATAAAGAGAACATCAGATATTGTTGCTGTTATATCTGTTAGTGAATATTTTATAATTAAAATAGAAAAATAATTATTGTCATCTTCATAAAGTCTAGATAGCCTTTGTACGGATGTAAGATTTGGCATATTGAATTTTGTTTCTATTCGGTGAGTTTTAACATCTACAACATAATAAAAATCATCGTTATCTTTGAATGCCAAATCTGCCATTGATCTTCTTGCAAAGTCTTTTTGATATTCTTTGCATGCATCACCAAGAAATATATCAAATTTATCAGATAATATTCCTTCAACAGCATCTCCTACAGCCCTTGTACTTTGTGCAGTTTGTGGAGACAGAAAATCACCATGTTCATTAAGATAGTCTTTAACCTTATCCCCGATAATATTATGGTGATCAGTATAAAATATTTTGCTTTTCATATTATATTATATTCTCTCCAAATAACAAAACTTGTTGATTATCTGGCTTTGCATTTGTCTTTTTGTCGCCATTAGATTTTGTTTGTTTTGCAAGAGTATTGCGTTCCCAAAAGTGTCCTCCAGAATAACCTTGTATCGTATTGTCATAATCAACCATGGATAGACGTTTTTCAGATAGACAACAATAATCCCGATCAATTTCCACGCCAATATACTTTCGACCCAATTTTTTTGCCACAACTGATGTAGTTCCACTACCTAGAAAAGGATCAAATACAACATCTCCTTTATTCGAAGACGCAAGAATAAGTTTTGCTATCAGCTTTTCAGGTTTTTGAGTTGGATGATCAGTGTTTTCTGGCATAGACCAGAATGGGATAGATATATCATTCCACAGATTTGATGGATGTGTAATTCTGAATTTACCATTATCTGTTTTTTCCCAGTCTTTTGGTTGGCCATTATTGTCAGTATATGGAGCAATAACCTTGCGTTTCATCTTGACTGATTCAACATTAAATGTGTATTCTTTTGATATTGTACAAAACCAAACATCTTCAGAGCAATTTTTCCAATTTGTTTTTGCGCCACGTCCCTTTTCTCTTTCCCATGTTATTCTGTTTCTTACATAGAAATATTTTTGGGTTACTCTATGGATTGCGGTAGAAGATTGCCAGTCACCACACACATATATAGATGCTGTTTTTTTTAATATACGTACAAGTTCGCCAATCCAAGAGTCTAACCATTCCTCATAATCATCAAGCGTTTTTTTAGCAAATTGTCTACCATTAAAAGTTTTATTCATATTATAAGGAGGATCAACAACAAGTAGGTCTATACTTTTATCTGGTAGCAGAAGAATTGCATCGTGTATATTCTGATTAATTGTTTTACAAATCACATGATCTAGAGTAACTTTTTCGGTTAAAAATAGCAAATTTTTAGAAAAAATATCCCTATCTGCATCTGTTAATATAGTAGTTCGGTTTCTTGGTGCTCTTTCTTTCTTATTATTCATATTTCCTCTTAAAGATATTGTCACATATCTCATTAGTTTATGCTTATTGAAACAAGTTTTATTCAAAATCCGGGAGTTTAATCTCCCGGATTTTGATATTGATCATATAAGCCAGAACTATTTCTCGTCCCAATAACGCTCGGTGATAATCCGGTCTTCGGTGAAGAAGTTAATAACCGCTTTACCCTGCGCTTTGATGTCGGCGTATTGCGATTCTTTCATACCGCCGAAGGGTAGATAAGCCACTGGCGCCGGGATGCCGACATTAACGCCGATCATACCGCATTCCACGCGTAGTTTGAATTCACGGGCGTAATATCCGTTTTGGGTGTAAATTGATGCGCCATTACCGTATTCATGGCTGTTGACAATCTCTATCGCTTCATCAAATGAATCTGCTTTCATGATTATGACGACTGGTCCGAATATCTCAGTCTTGTGGATTTCCATACCAGGTTTGACGTCGGTGAACACCGTCGGGCCAATGAAATGACCTTTTTCGCAGCCTGGAATGGTGATACCGCGTCCATCCAGCGCCAGGGTTGCGCCTTCTTCAATGCCTTTGTCGATCATGCTCAGGATGAATTTTTTGGCTTTGGCCGAGATGACCGGACCCATCAACATGCCTTCTTCAATGTATTTGGGATCAAGTGGATTGGCCGTGATTACATTCTTGGAATCTGCCACGAACTTTTCGCAGGTCTCTTTGTAAACATCATCGCCAACCGCCACGATAGCCGATGAGGCCATGCAACGTTGACCAGCGCATCCATAGCAGGAACTGACCATGTTTCTGATTACTTCATCAATTTTGGCGTCAGGCATGATAACCAGATGGTTTTTGGCGCCACCCATGGCCTGGAACCGTTTGTTGGATTTAGCGCATTTTTCAGCGATAACCTTACAGGTCGGCGTAGAGCCTACCAGTGAAACGCCTTTGACCGTCTCGCTATCCATGAAAGCATTGGAAACCGCACGGCTGCCGTTGACCAGATTATAGGTTCCAGCAGGGAAACCGGCTTTGTCTATGTATTCAGTGATCAATTGCATGGTCATGGGAACCTGGGAAGATGCTTTGATTACGAAGGTGTTGCCCGTCGCCAATGCGTAGGGAATAAACCAGAATGGAACCATGGCGGGGAAATTGAAGGGGGCGATCATGGTGAATACTCCGATGGGTAGATGAATTACCTCACCGTCGATCCCGTATGAACAGCCGATCAGTTTATCGCCCTGTTGCAGAACCGGCATACCACAGGCCACTTCGCAATTTTCCAGAACCCGCTTCATCTCGGCGCGGGCGTCGGCCATGGATTTGCCCATTTCTGCTACCAGTACTCTGGCAATATCGTCTTCGTGTTGTTTGAGAAGTTCAACCAATTTGAATAATGGCTGCACCCGACGCGAAACCGGAGTATGGCTCCAGGTTTTGAAGGCTTCCGCCGCTGCGCTGATGGCGCGGTTCGCTTCTGCGGTAGTTGAAAGAGGATTTTGAGCCAGAATTTCGCCAGTACTGGGATTTTCGATATCTATTAATCCTTCGTTTTCAGCCTCTACCCACTGCCCGTTGATATAGTTTTTAAGAATCTTCATATTTATTGCGACTCCTTATATTTGTTTCTTTTAAACAAATTAGTTTTATTAAAAACACGTCTGGATTACTTGATGCACCAGTTATTATAGGAAAAATCAGAATAAAACTCTATTGAAAGAGAAAAAACGATTACAAAAGCGAATTATCAGGAAAATCATCAGGATACTTTATTTATTCACAAAATAGTAATACAAAAAACAATTATTCAAGATAGCTTCAGCTTACTTTACAGAAAGGCATGTTGGCTTGTCTAGACTATTGAATCGTAAGTTTTTATTATCCTTTTATATGGAAAATTAATATTATTTCGATTTTTCATGATTCGGATATTAAAAGTTAGGGTAAATCAATTATGAATGATCAATCAAATTCCTTTAAAAGCCCCCTGCATGAAATGACCTGCACTACCTGCACCGATCTCTGGAACGATTCGTGTTCACAGGAAGAACTTACCTATGCAATCGGTCATGGCGCTGTTGGCGCTACTACCAACCCGGTTATTGTCGGTAATGTATTGAAAAAAGAGATGCATCTCTGGTCGGATCGCATAAATGAACTGGTGCGCGATAATCCCAGTTCTTCCGAAGACGAAATAACCTGGATGCTTATTGAGGAATTGGCGGTTAAAGGCGCTCAACTGCTTAAACCCGCTTTTGATAAACACAAAGGTAAAAAAGGCCGTATATCGATTCAGACCAGCCCGAAATCATGGAATAACACTGACCGCATCGTTGAACAAACTGTGTATTTTGATACCCTGGCGCCTAATATGCAGGTTAAAATCCCGGTTTCTGCAGCAGGCGTTAAAGCTATCGAAGAGGTAACTTACCGCGGCGTAAATATAAACGCTACCGTCAGTTTCAGCGTTCCCCAGGCGGTGGCCGTGGCTGAGGCGGTGGAGCGCGGCTTGAAACGGCGTGAGGCGGAAGGCAAAAGTATAGATGATATGTCGCCCGTCTGCACTATCATGGTGGGGCGAATTGACGACTGGCTGCGCAAAGTTGCAAGCAGGGATGGCATCATTACTGATCCCGGCTATTTCAATTATGCTGGCGTTGCCATCATGAAAAAGGCTTATCAGATATATCAGGAACGCGGCTACCGCATCCGGCTGCTTTCAGCCGCTTACCGCTGCCACATGCATTGGTCAGAGTTTATCGGCGGCGACCTGGTGGTTTCGATCCCCTACGAATGGCAGGTGCAGTTTAACAATTCCGATATCAAAGCAATTCCCCGGATGGATAATCCAGTGGATGCTAAAATTCTTGATGAGTTGCAAAATAAATTTGAAGATTTCCGCAAATCTTACGAACCGGATGGTATGACGCCGGAGCAGTTTGATGATTACGGCCCCAACAAAATTACTCTTAGCCAGTTTCTGGGGGGCTATGAATCATTAGTCAAAGTTATTCGCGACCGCATGATCCCTCTTTAGAAAGGTGTACTTAATAATGGTAGACGATCTCTTAACTCAATTCAGAAATAAATCCTTGGAACGCGGCTGGAATCCATTCCTCGAAAATGATGAGGAAACCCAACTCGATTTCGGGATATTCTTGCTTGAGCCAGGGCAGTCGCAAACATTTTCGGACGAGCAGGAAACCGCGATTCTGGTGCTTAAAGGAAGCGGCGACCTGGTTATTGATAATAATCAGGCGGCGTTTGATCGCACTTCGTTGATTGAACAATCGCCCTGGTCGGTTCATTCTCCTCCCAACACCACGGTTACGGTTAAGGCGGTGACGCAGACTGAATTGGCGATTACCAAAACGCCTAATGCGAAAACCTTCCCACAACGAATCTACTTGCCTGATGAAGTAGAAAGCGAACATCGCGGCAAGGGGCAGATGGATGATACCAGTTACCGCATCGTGCGATGCGTATTCGACCGGCGCAACGCGCCAGCTGAAGCCAATCTGGTGCTAGGCGAAGTTATTAATTTCCCAGGGCGTTGGAGCAGTTATCCTCCCCACCATCATTCTCAACCGGAACTTTACTATTACCGTTTTGAACCTGATTGGGGTTATGGACATGGCGAACTGGGAGAGACGGTATACAAGTTGAAGAATCACGATCTGCTTCGCATCACCGATGAGCGCGACCATTCACAAGTTTCCGCACCGGGATTTCACATGTATTATTTATGGACCATACGGCATTTCCAGGATAATCCCTACACCGGTTTTGAATTCACGCCCCCGTTTGAAAAATTATTAGGATAGCATCATAGAGTGGGAAGCATCATAGAATGGGGAGCATCGGCTTCTAGCCGGTGTGTCAAAGAACCCTATACAGTTGTCATGAATTTATATTTGTATGAAGAGAACCGAAGGGATTGGCGGGCGCCAAGGGCAAGACCGCATTGCGGTCAGCCCTTGATGCTATCACCTTCGATTCCAAAATACATCTAGTTTCACTAAGGCCAAATTGAAACGCATACAGAAGCCTTTTCACGAAACCGCTCGAACTTAAATGGAGAAAATCATGAACACCAATCCATTCTCTCTGCAAGGTGAGATAGCCATCATTACAGGGGGAGGAACCGGAATCGGTTTGTCCATGTCCCACAACCTGGCGCAAGCCGGGGCTAAAGTTGTTTTGTTAGGACGACGCGAGCAATCTCTCCAGGAAGCGGTTCAGGCCATAGGTTCGCAGGCCTCTTATGAAGTTTTTGACGTGTCGCAGATCGATGAAATTCCAGCCATAATCGCCAAGGTGACAGAGCAGGTTGGGTCGCCGACAATTCTTATCAACAACGCAGGCAATCACTTAAAAAAAGACGCTTTGGAAACAACCAACGAGGAATTCAACCAGCTTATCAATACCCATGTCATGGGATCATTTTCGCTGACCAAAGCGGTTGCCCCGGAGATGATAAAGAATGGGCATGGTTCAGTTTTATTTATCGCCTCGATGACATCCATAATCGGGTTGTCGAAAACCATAGCCTACTCAGCCGCCAAATCGGCTTACCTGGGGCTGGTCAAAACCTTCGCCTCAGAGTTGTCTCCGCATGGCGTTCGCGTTAATGCCATCGCGCCCGGTTTTATAATCACCGAAATTTCCCGCAACGCCTTTGATGATGATCCCAAGCGGCTTGAGAAAGTCCTGCGCCGCACCCCCATGAACTGCAGAGGAGACACCGACGATATCGGTCACGCGGCAGTCTACCTATGCTCACCAGCAGCTAAGTTTGTAACCGGAGTCGTTCTGCCGGTGGATGGTGGATTTAGCATTGGATTATCTTGAGGTGAGTGAACTGTTAGTGGTATTTTCAAGAAAGAATAACCTGGAATTTTCTTTTCCCTTGTATTCGATAAATCGTGAAATCTCTATCTATTGTAGCAATGGCATTAAGTTTGAGTTTTTCGGCTAGAAATAAGAGACACGCATCTGCAAAATCCATTGGTAAATCACGGTATTTTTCAGTTAGTTCTTTCAACCTTTTGAAATCGTTGTTCTTGATATTATGAATTTCCACAGCACCTTGATGCACCCATTCAAGAAAATCTATTTGCGCATTACGATTGAAATTTAATAAATGTAATGTCTCAGTAATTGATGCAAGTGAGGTAACCAACGGATATCGGTTGGTTTTGATGAAGTTAACTGCCCGATGATGATATTCATCTGATGCGTCAAATAAAGCTATTAACGGACCAGAATCAATCAAGATTTTTTTCATTTTCTTTTGGCCTTGATTTCTTCAATTATCAGTTCCTTCCTTTTGGATGATAAGTTACCTTTACCACTTGAATATTTTCCAAATACATCTCTGCCAATCTCCCAGGCATTAGGTTTTTCAATCTTTTTCATGTAATCTTGGATACTATGGCGAATCAATTCTGATTTAGTCACTCCAAGATTTTTAGCCGTATTAATAATTTCTTGTTCTAGTTCTGGATCAAGTCTCAATGTAATCATTTTGACGCCTCCGTATTGCAAATTGTAATACAAAAACAGAATTCGTCAACTTGTATTTTTAATTATCTGATCACCTAATTCTCACTCAATCTCTCTCAAACATTCAGAAATAATGTCCAAAGCCCGATCCATCTCTTCGATGGTAATGGTTAATGCCGGGGTCAGCGTCAGGATGCTGCCCATAGTCAGTTTGAAACTCAGGCCTTTTTCCAGGCAACGGTACATAACCTGCTCCGCTTCGGTGGTGGCGCGTTCTTTGGTTTGACGGTCGCGCACCAACTCGATGCCAATCAGCAGCCCCAGTCCCCGTACGTCGCCGATCAGTTGAAATTCATCTTTCATCTCATTCATTCGCTTCAGGGCGTGTTGACCTACGGTTGCTGCGTTTTGTAGGATGCCTTCATCTTCGATGTACTGGATAGCGGCCAATGCCGCCGCGCAGGCTACAGGATTCTTTTCGTGGGTGTAATGACCCAACGCCCGGTCGTTCATGACGTCCAGGTCTTCACGGGCCAGCAGCGCCGCCAGTGGGAAGATGCCGCCGCCCAGCCCTTTGCCGATCACCAGCATGTCGGGGACGATATTGTAATGCTCGCAGGTAAACATGCTTCCGGTGCGTCCCAGGCAATGGGGAACTTCATCCAGAATCAGCAAAGCGCCATGTTTATCGCAAGCCTTACGCACCGTCTCCCAATATATCGGCATGGGAATATAGGGCGTGCTGCGGACGGTTTCCGCGATAACAGCGGCTACATCGCCTTCTTTTTCCAACACGTAATCGACGTATTGAGCGCATTTCAAATTACGTTCATATTCATCGCCATCCCATAAACTATGATAAGCATCGGGGGGAGGAACATGCTCCGTTCCGGGCAGCAGCGGCCCGATGCCATTGCGGAAAATAGCCTCGCCTCCAATTGAAATTGCATCCAGCGACGCGCCGTGGAAGGAATCCCACATGGAGATGGTCTTGAATCGTCCAGTGGCGACGCGGGCCAGTTTCAAGGCCATACCAATGGCCGTTGTACCGCCCGGCGCAAACAATACTTTATTCAAATTTCCCGGCGCCAGAGAGGTCAGTTTTTCCGCCAGTTGGATAGCAGGAATGTTGGTATAACGACGCGTGCAAAATGATAATTCTTCCATTTGCCGTTTGATCGCCTCAATAACCTTGGGATTGCTGAATCCGACCTGATGCACGTTATTGCCGTGGAAATCCATATACTGCTTGCCCTGAATATCTTCGATATTGATTCCTTCACATGAAGCGAGAACGTTCAAACAGGGTGTGGACAAAGACTGGTGTAAGAAATATTTGGCGTCTTTTTCCAGCCACTCACGGGTTTGAGGATCAATATTTTTGTCCGACCATTCTTTGCGCAGTGGTGATATGTTCAGGTCGCCTTCAGATTTCAGTTTTTCGGGATCGAATTTGTTGGTGGTCAAGATACCAGCCCTCTCATGTTGGTTATTCTTCTATGCGAAGGTGGTCGCTATCAACCCTCACCTAACCTCTCCCAATCTTGGGAGAGGGATGTGTACCAACCCAAGCGTAGGGTGGGTCGCGCTTTTTGACCCACCAAAGATACACTATGTAATTTCACAAAAACCCCTCTTCCCCAAGCCTGAGGAAGATTTCAATCGTTTTAGATTTATAAAAAAAGCCGGAAGCGATATATGAATATCACGCCCCCGGCTTTTAATTTATGTAAATCGTAGATGCATACAGACGCTACGGGCGTTCGCCGCGAGCGAGCCGGGCATTGATATCATCCAACAGGGGAATAGTATCAGCGATGCTGTCCACTACATAATGAGCGCCGGCTTGCGCCATACGCTTGTAGGCTTTAGCCAGTTTCTTTTCAAGTTCGGCAGGATCGCAAGCCTTAACTTCGGCTTCGGTCATACCTATTTCATTACCAGTTAGAGCCAATCCGATAGTCCACATTCCGGCGTTAATGCCTTCGTCAATATCTGGTATGGTGTCGCCGATTTTGACGATTGATTCAAATGGATAAATCTGCAAATCAACTGCGTTTTGAACGCACATCCAGGGATGAGGACGACCAGCCGGAACCTGGGTGGCGCATACTGAAGCGTCTGGTTCATAGCCCCGTTTTTTGGCTTCACCTTGAAGCAAGTCCATCATTTCACCGGTATAGCCGGTTGATGAACCAATCTTCAATCCGCGTTTGCGGTACTCGGCGATAGTCTCAAGCGTGCCTGGAATCAAATCGGCGTAATCGGCCAGACATTGCAGTTGCAGAGGAACGAACTCCTCGAACATCTCTTCAACGTCTTTTTCTGTCGGGCGTTTTCCGTGTACGCCTTCCCAGCGTTTGGCGACAGATTCTGTTTGTGAAATTTCCCGGATGTGAACTTTTTTATGAGCGCCCATCGGGCCGCGCGCTTCTTCGATAGTAATATCGACGCCTTTGCGTTTGTATACTTCAATAAACACTACAGCCGGAGCGAAGCAACCATAATCCATCGTGGTTCCAGCCCAATCGAGGATAACGGCCTGCAGAGGACCGCGGTAAGAGCGTTGAAATACAAAATCCATTAATTTTCTCCTTAATATTTAATAATTTAATAATTTGTTAGCAAAATAAAATGTCTAATCCCTCCCCAAGTTTGGGGGAGGTTACGAGGGGGTTGATTATGCAAAACGCAACCCCCCTCTAACTCCTCCCAGACTTGGGGGGAGAATATGTGGTAATAAATGTGCAATTATAACTGAATATCCATCTCTTCCAATGTTTCCCGGATGCAGGCCAGCAGTATCCGGACATCTACTACGGATATTCTACCAATATTCCCTATGCGGAAGCAATCCGCATTGCTTACCTTACCTGGATAAATTACCTGATCCTTCTCATTCAAGCGGTTGTAGAAATCTTCGAAGGAAAAGTTTGGATGATCTGGAAACAGGAATGAGGTAATGATATATCCCTGCATATCGCGGGGCAGGTATTCCTGAAAATTCATCTTTCTCATACCCTGGATCAGGGTTTGGTAATTATCGCTATAACGCTTGGCCCGTCCGACAACGCCGCCTTCTTCTTCCAATTCCATTATTGCCTGGTGGAAGGCCAATAAGGTATGGGTGGGCGGAGTGAAGCGGAACTGACCGTTGGATTCAAGCCCCTTCCACTGGGCGAGGATATCCATACTAAGGCTGCGGGCGTATCCTTCAGTTTTGAGCAATGATTCCTTACGGGCGATGACGAAGGAAAAACCGGGCACGCCTTCGATGCACTTGTTAGCCGATGAGACCATGTAATCAACTTCGCATTCGGCTAAATCCAGAGGAACCGCGCCGAAACTGCTCATGGCGTCAACGAAGAATGAACGACCCAGGCGGTGAACGATCTCGCCGATCTCTTTAACCGGATTCATGATACCAGTAGTGGTTTCGCAATGCACCACAACAACATTGGTTATGGCTTTATCTTCAGTTAACGTTTTTTCGATTTCAGCTAAATCAGGATGCTGGTTTTCAGGGTAAGTCAGCGAAATGGTATCAATCTTTAGTATTTGAGCCATCTGCGCTATGCGTTTGCCATAGGCGCCGTTGATGATAACCAGGAATTTTCCATCCGGGGGGATGGTGGATGAAACCACGGATTCCAATCCATAAGTGCCGCTGCCCTGCATGGGGATGGCTTCATAACCAGCATCGGCCACGCATCCGATTTCGAGCAATTTCTGGCGAATTTCTTTGATTTTGTTTATGAATTCAAAATCCCGTGAACCAAGATCGCGCAACATGGCCTGTTTGATAGTAGGGCTGGTCGTCAATGGTCCAGGAGTGAATAATATCTTATCTTTCCAATTGGTCATTTCTGTTTAACACCTCCAAGTAGTAAAATGTTTTCGTTAATTATATGATATCCATGTTATGAAATTTAATAAAAGCTTATGAGTATTGAAACCTGATTTTTTGTTATTCCAGATCAGGCGATTTAGCCTTATGATTCCATCTGAAAGCTAAGATGCAGCCGCCAATAAAAGCAAAGATTACGAAGAGATAGAAGAGACTGTCCCATCCATATTGATTTTTAACCCATGCTACCACAAAGGGTGAACACATTTGTCCGAAAGAACCGACTCCGTTGATAAATCCAGCGGCAGTGGCCGCCATGTGCTTGGAACCAGCGTCCTGCGCTCCAGCGCCAGTCATTAGGGTATCCGGGCCAAATGTAAAGAAACCGATTAAACCAATGCCAATCGCATTTCCCAGATGACTCCAACCTGCCAGTGTGGGATGGAAGAGAAATGCCAGAGCCAACATCCATAACATTATGGCGCCAACCGGCATGCGGCGAGATTGGAACAGTTTGTCCGAGGCGTATCCGGCGCAGATTGCGCCCATAAATCCTACTAATTCAAAAACGATGGAAGTATATCCTGCTTCGCTTCCGCTATACCCCAAATGATCTGTCATGTATAAGGGAAGCCAGAAAAGAAAGGAGTAGCGGGTTAATTTTAAGAAAAAATACATCATGGCAATTAACCAGACCGAAGGATTTGACAATACTTCTCTGTATATTTTTATGGATTTGGCGGATCCTGATAACTTAGAGGTGGAAAGTTGGGCGCTTTCGGAAGGTTTTTCTTCTATTACGATTTCTGGTATACCGGCCTCAGTTGGTTTGTTTCTGGTAATTAAAATAAAACTGATTCCTATTATGGATAGAAGAATTGATGGGATCCAAAATCCCCTTTTCCATCCCAATTCTACAAAAAAGGGAAGATCGTATACGCAATAGGTGGCAAAACTGGTGGCGATTAATCCACCGAGAACGTAATTGGTTCCCCACCAGGCCATCACAATACCGCGCTCTTTTGGCCGGAACCAATTGGCCATGTTTTTGACCAGCCCAGACCATCCGGTTGATTGCGCAACTCCGTTGATGCAAGCCAGAATCATCAACACAATCATCAAATTTGCCCAGAAACCCATTAAAATGTTAGCGGCGGCGGAAACCAGTAAGCCGATGCCAACTATACGTCTTGGCCCGAAACGGTCAGACAACACGCCGCTGGAAAACTGCCCTAACGCATAGAAAAGGCTATATAAAGTGAGGATCGTTGCGAGATGATATTCATCAAAACCTACTTTTTTCAATTCTATCATTATGATGCTGATGTTTTTTCTACACAAATAAAAACCCGCATACGCCAACCAGGTGATGGCGAATATTTTTATCCGCCAGTTTTTTTGCTGGGAAGACAAATCGTTATTCATTTGAAAATTCTTTCTTGAAAAGGAATTAAATCATTACTAACACAAAGAAGAGCATACTAATACCCACGACCAGAATAAAAAACATATCTGGCATAAAATCCCATCAATACAAAAACAATACACGATTGATTTTAAATAAATATCTGATTCAGTATTAACATGCGGATAATAATGTTTTCAGGTAGCAGGTGATTTTATGACTCTTTTGTTAACCTTTTGTTATATTATTGTTACCTTTTTATTATTATCAGAGCATTACTTGTTTTCCACATCTTTAATATTGCCAAAAGGTAGAACACCCTGTCAAGATGAACAAGACTAATTATTCATCTAACGAAACTTGAATAATTGGTGAAAATGTGATTATTTACTTATACAACTAGGATTTACTGGAAGAATCTATGCGAATATTAATGGTGAATTGCTTTGAATGGGGATCCGAGCAAAAGCGGCTCAATTATGATGATGTAGGGCAATGGATTATTGATGCTTTCGTTAATCAATCGATCCATTTCGATGTTTGGAGAGCGCAACGAGAGATGGATATGCCCATAAGTTCTTATGATGGCGTTGTAATTGGTGGTTCTGCTTCTTCTGTCTATGAAAAAAATAAGTGGATTCAGCGGCTTTCCGATAAAATCACAGCATGGGCTAACCATAAAACACCCCTGCTTGGCATCTGCTTCGGCCATCAGATAATCGCCCAGGCGCTGGGCGGCGTGGTTGAAAAAAATCACTTGGGATGGGAAATTGGATTAAATCCGCTCGAATTAACAGAAGCAGGCAAAAGCGATCCCATCTTTGCAGGATTTAATTCCCCTAATAAAGTCATGCAATCTCACCAGGATATCGTAACGGTACTACCACCGGGCGGTGAATGCCTGGCTTCCAGTCCGAAATGCGCTTTGCAGTCTTTTCGCATCGGCGACCGGATCCGGTCTGTACAATTCCATCCTGAGTATACTGTGGAAAATATGATTTTTTTACTGGGTACTCGTCGTGAACGGCTCGCTGCTTGCGGAGTGGATTTTGATGCAACCATAAAGAATCTTGAACCGCTGCCGGAGACGCGTAATATTTTATCAAATTTTATAACTTATTTTGTTCAGAAGCGTATCTAGAATTGTGTAAATATACATATAATTTCTTTTAGCATTGCTCTTAACTGTAGATCATGATTTGAGATTGAAGATCATTTCTTATGATCAGGCTATAAGTGCTTGCAATAAGTATATATTTTCTCGATAAGGAGAGAAAAGTGATTCAGGATATTACCCGTTTTTCATTTCCAACCATCGTGGTTTTCGGGCCGGGGGCGATTCAACAACTCCCGGAATGTCTTGCAGAAGCAGGAATCAAAAAACCAATTCTGGTAACCGATCCCGGCTTAAAACAGACCGAAGCCTACAGCAAAGTGACAGAGGCGCTTAAGAGCGCCAATATAGAGTTTGGCGTCTTTGCAGGCGTCCATCCCAATCCATTGGATGAAGATGTAGAAAACTCGGCGGAGATTTACCATAGCGAAGGATGCGACGGCGTTATAGGATTGGGAGGCGGCAGCGCCTTGGATACAGCCAAGGCTATGGCGGTTCGCGTCAAACATGACCAACCGTTAAGCGATTTTGAGGCTCAAGCAGGCGGATATAAACTTATAGTTAATAAACTACCCCCGATCATCGCCATACCCACCACCGCTGGAACTGGCAGCGAAGTAGGACGCGGCGCGGTTATTACCATTCCAAGTCTGGGAAGAAAAGTTCTTATTTTCAGCCCCATGCTCATGCCTACGCGCACTATCGCTGATCCTGAACTTACGGTTTCACTTCCGCCCTTCCTAACTGCAGCCACTGGAATGGACGCATTTACCCATAACCTGGAATCTTTGACCGCTCCCATATTCCACCCTATCTGCGACGCAGTGGCTGTGGGCGGTATCGAATTGGTATGTAAATATCTGGAACGCGCGGTAAACGATGGATCAGATATCGAAGCGCGGGGCAATATGATGATCGCCGCCATGATGGGCGCTATTGCCTTCCAGAAAGACCTGGGCGCCGCGCATTCGCTGGCGCATCCATTATCATCTGAATTTAACCTGCAGCACGGTTTGGCCAACGCAGTTTGCCTTCCGGCGGTAATGCGTTTCAACCGGGATGCGGCTGCTGAACACTACGCCAGAGTCGCCTCAATTATGGGAATAGACGTGCGGGATATGTCTCCAGCAGAAGCTGCGGATCAGGCCGCCGACGCCGTGGCTGCTCTGATAAAAAGAATTGGCCTGCCCTCGCAGTTGCGCGATTGCAAAGTACCTGAAGACGCCTTGTCGAAATTAGCCAAAAAAGCCTTTGAAGATTCTTGTCATCTAACCAATCCCCGTAAATGTACGCAAGAAGATTTACTTCGTCTATATCAAGAAAGCTGGTAAAAAAAATGAAACAACATCAACTATTAATCAACGGACAATGGAAACCCGCCAAATCGGGCGAAACTTTTCCTGTTTATAATCCTTCCATTACCGAAGTCATCGCCACGGCGGCCAAAGCTGGCGCTGAAGATGTAAACGAAGCCGTATGCGCCGCCCGTAAAGCCTTCGATGAAGGTCCCTGGCCTAAAATGATGGCTTCCGAACGCGCCAAGATACTGTATAAGTTCGCCAATATCATTCGAGAAAACCTGGAAGAGATTTCCCGCGAGGAATCGCTCAATGTTGGCAAACCTATCCAGGATTCACGGGGTGAAGTCGGAGCAGGCGGTTCCTGTTTTGAATATTACGCAGGCGCGATCACCAAATTTTTCGGCGAAACCATTCCGGTAAGCAACAAGGGTTTCGATTATACCCTGCGGGAGCCAATCGGCGTTGTAGCGGCTATCGTTCCCTGGAACTTTCCTTTCCCCATGGCGGCCTGGAAATGCGCCCCGGCGTTGGCTGCGGGCAACAGCGTCATTCTGAAACCAGCCAGTTACACTCCCCTCAGCGCCCTGCATCTTGGTCACGCGGCTCTTGAAGCGGGCATCCCTGAAGGCGTATTTAATATTATCACTGGACCGGGCGGCACTATTGGCTCGGCTTTAGTGGGTCACCCTGGCGTTGATAAGATTACATTCACTGGCGAAACCATTACCGGTGCGGAAATCATGAAAACCGCTGCTGATGATATCAAGCGCGTATCGCTCGAATTGGGCGGCAAATCACCCAACATCGTTTTCGCCGACGCTGATGTTGATAAAGCAGCCCGTTCATCCGTACTGGCTGTTTTTGGAAACTGCGGCCAGGACTGCTGCGCCCGCAGCCGCGCCTTCGTCGAAAAGTCCGTATACGACCAGTTCGTCAGCGCTTTCATTGACCAGACCCAAAAAACCATTATCGGCGATCCATTAGATGACGCCACCCAGATTGGACCGATGGTCTCCATGAACCAACGGAAAAGCGTTCTTGAATATATTGCGCTTGGACAAGAGGAAGGCGCTACGTTGGCATATGGCGGTGAAATCCTTACTGGCGAGGCTTATGATAAAGGCTCATATATCCGGCCAGCAGTATTCACTGACGCCGATAACAAAATGCGCATCAGCCAGGAAGAGATTTTCGGTCCGGTGCTAAATGTGATTCCATTTACTAACGAAGACGACATGATCCGCGAGGTCAATGATTCACCTTTCGGACTATCAGGCTCGATTTGGACAACCAATCTCAAGCGCGCCATTCTAACCGCCCAGCGGGTGAAATCCGGCGTGCTTAGCGTCAACACCAACAGCAGCGTCTATCTGGAAGCTCCCTTTGGCGGCTACAAGAAAAGCGGCATTGGACGCGACCTGGGTATGAACGCTCTAGCGAACTTTACTGAAGTTAAAAACGTTTTCATATACACCGGAGAATAATAAAATGGCCAACCCATTGCTCCTTGAAGATCTTCGCCAATTGATTCAAACGGGTGAAGTTGATACCGTCCTGGTTGCTTTTCCCGATCAATTCGGGCGTCTGATCGGTAAGAGAGTAACGGGTTCCTATTTTGTCAGCCACGTGATCGCATCGGGTATGCATTCCTGTGATTATCTGTTGACGGTGGATATGGAGATGAATCCTCTTCCGGGATTCGAAATGACCAGCTGGGATAAAGGGTATGGCGACTTTCATGGCGTTCTCGACCTGAATACTCTGCGCTTTATCCCCTGGTTAGAGAAGACGGTGATGGTTCTGGTTGACCTGCAATGGGCCAATAAAGAACCCGTCACCCAATCGCCCCGCGCCATTCTGCGGCGCCAGATAGAACGGGCCTACCAGGCCGGTCTCTATCCCATGATGGCTTCAGAGCTAGAGTTTTATCTTTTTCTGGAGACGCAGGAGGAATTAGCTCAGCGTAATTTTCATTCTCCCAAACCAAGTTCCGATTATTCCATTGATTACCATATTCTCCAGACCTCGCGTGATGAATTCGTCATCCGCGATATTCGTAATTCAATGAATCAGGCCAATATCCCGGTTGAATTCAGTAAAGGCGAATGGGGTAAGGGACAGCATGAGATCAATCTCGAATACTCCGATGCGTTGGAAATGGCGGATCGTCATGTTATTTACAAAAACGGGGTGAAGGAAATCGCCTGGTCCAAAGGCTGTTCGGTTACCTTTATGGCCAAGTGCGACTCTACCGAAGCTGGCTCCAGTTTTCATTTACATACCAGCGCCTATAACAAAGAAGGCGATCAGAACCTGTTCTGGGATAAAGATAAAAGCTGCGAGTCAAAATTGTACCGCCAATTTCTTGGAGGACAGTTAAAGTATTCGCATGAATTCTTCTTGTTTTACGCATCCACCATCAATGCCTATAAGCGCTTTCAGCCCGGTTCTTTTGCGCCGACAGCTATTGTGTGGAGCCCAGACAACCGCACCGCAGGTTTCCGCATCATCGGGCATGGCCATTCTTTCCGCATCGAAAACCGTATGCCCGGCGCCGACGGCAACCCATACCTGGCCTTCGCTGCAACACTGGCCGCTGGTCTGGCGGGAATCGAAGAAAACCTGGACTGCGGTGAACCGTTCCAGGGCGACGCATACAAAGCCGATTATGCGGCTCACGTCCCCACCAGTCTAATCGAAGCGTCACGTTTGTTTGAAAAAAGCCAAACCGCCCGTAATGCTTTCGGGGATGAGGTTGTAGATCATTACCTGCATCTGGCCCGCATGGAACAAAGAGCCTTTGACGCATCAGTGACCGACTGGGAACTAAGAAGATATTTCGACCGCATCTAAGATAATTCTGTTTTCGATGCGTCGCATTATTTTTGTGATAATATGAATAAATCAAATAACTTGAATGGAGAATGATATGAAACGGTTTATAACACTTACACTGTTGTTGATGCTGTGCCTGTCATTTGCCGGAATGCAACTGGCGCAGACCGAAGATACTCCGGTGTTGCCCAAAGCCTTTATTGATGGTATCGGTGATGGATGGGTGGAACTGGGCGAAAAAGATTTTGTCAACGTCAATTGCTTCGAGGACACCTGGTCCTGGAAAGATGGTTTACTTACTTGCACAGGCAAGCCGGTCGGCGTGATGCGCACCAAAAAGGTATACACCAACTTTGAGTTGGTAGTGCAATGGCGTCATCTTAAGTCAGCTGGCAACTCCGGTTGCTTCGTATGGGCGCCGATTGAAGCGTTGACCGACATTAAACCAAATACCCTGCCCAAGTATGGCATCGAAGTGCAAATGCTGGATCATGGCTACGCTGAGAATTTTGAAAAGAAAAACGGCAAAAAGTCTGACTGGTTCTCGACTAATGGCGACATCTTCCCGGTTGGCAACTCCAAACTGAAACCATTTCCTCCCCTGTCAGCCAATGGAGCGCGTAGTTTCCCCAGCAAAAACCTGAGCAAAGGCTTCGGGCAATGGAATCACTACTACGTAAGAGGTATAAACGGCGAAATTCGTTTATGGGTCAACGGAGAAGAAGTATCCGGCGGCAACGGCGCCGATCCTTGCGTAGGTCATATATGCCTTGAATCAGAAGGCTCCCCCATAGAATTCAAAAACATACGAATTCGCGAATTGCCTTGATGGATGATGTGGATATTATCAAAAAAGGGGGCTGAATACCCCCCCCCCCTTTTTTTGCTTTATTTATGATTTACGTAATTTCCTGAAATTTAAACGTTAAATCCTTCACTCATGTTATTTGTATTTATGAATACTCATTTATAAGTTACTCTAAATAAATAAAGTCATTATATTGAACCACCATAGATGCGACGCATCAATTATGATTAAATACATCGCATGTTTTTTTTGAAACACAAAAAATATATTGTATTTTTTGGAGTAAATGGTATGGAATCTTCAAGTGGTGTCGTGAACGATATACGTACACTATTGGATGAGAAAGAGCCCCAAAAATATGCGCTAATATGTTCGGGTTTATCTTGTGTGTCAGGAATTCCGTCATGGAGTAATTTTTTAGAAAAAGCAGGGCAATTATTAAAGAATAAAGAGATAACTTTTAAAAATTATAATGATTATGTTGATAGTGGTTGTTATAGAAGGGCGGGAGAGCTTGTAATTAATAATCTGGCTCATGAAATATTACAGCAATTTTCACAGCAAACATTTTTAGAACACATATTTCCACACCCAATTCATTCAAATATTGTTTCCATGGGTTTCGACGGTATTTTTACTACGAATTATGACCATTTACTTGAAGATGCTTATGTAACTCTCTACAAGAAATCAATTTTACCAATTCTTCCTCGTCAATGGGAAGGCGAGGGGAAATTTGAAATTCCTGATGATTTCTTCATCGCAAAACTACATGGAGATGCTAATTATTTCTACGATGTTGTTTTTGCTTCAAAATCCTATGACAAAACAATTTGGCATCATAAGTTTTTTAATATAATAAAAGGAAATTCACTTTGTATTTTTGGTTATGGCGGACGAGATCCAGTCATTAATACTCTAATAAGAAGACTAGTCGCAGATGATAATGAAAAAACAAAAATTTATATCTTAGGAACAAAGAGCGCTAAAGATACAATATTACAAAACATAGAACACAATGTAACGCAAGACATTGAAAGCGATAAAAATAATGAAAATGATAGAAAAAGATTATATATTAAAGGTCTAGAACGTGATGAAATAATTAATATTTTATCGAAAATTCGTCCTCCTATCAGTAATTTAAAAGTTTTTGACTCTCCATGGGGAGAAATGCCTCCTGTACCTAAAAATTATATAAGTAGAAAATGTGATAGTCGAGTTTTTGATTTCTTTTATTCGAGTAATAAAATTTTATTTTTACATTCTAGTCCAGGAAATGGCATTAGTACTTTACTTGGATACACCCTTAGAAAACAATCTCTTACTGGAAAATTTGTTATTTTTCGCATTGAGGCGAAAGAATGGCTTGATTTGGAAACTTATGTACATTTCATCGTTTCTAACCTAAGCGAAGAAACTAAAAAAACTTTTTTTAAGCAGAGAGGATATACAAACGAGGGATGGAATAATGAAACAATCGCGAAAGCCTTACTAACATCATTCAAATATGAAGACAGGAGGATAATTATTGCCATTGAACATTATGAGAGATTCAATACTCGTGAGATAGAATTCTTTAAGTACTTGCTAGAGCAAAGTGATCATAAACTTAAAATTATATTCGCGAGTACAAAAAGTGATAAAGTAAATTGTTGTATTTCTCATGATGAATCGTTATACATAAAGATAGAACCGTTAACGGATAGTGAGGAATTATTGAAATTTTCCGAATCATTTGGTATTGATATAAAAATATTGGACAAAATTAAAAAAATAAATTCTGATGCTAGCATACATACTTTGTTTATATTATCTAAACTGACTAGAGTATTAGATATTGATGATAGGATTTTTAATAAAATAGCCCTGAATGACTATCAAACACTATTTACTCAAGTAATGATGTATTTAAAATCCATATATAGCAAAGAAGAATACAATATCTTAGAAAATGTCATAACTATTGCACAATATTTCAGAACGCCAAGGAGTTTAGAATCTATAAGGCATTGTTTTGATGAGAATTTGAATTCCGCGGGTTTGAATTCGTTTGTGAACAATCTATGCATGTGGGGATTCATGATACAGGAAAATGTATTAGGAGATCGACCACAGCACCATCATAAAGTGCTATATGGAATGTCATCGACAGTAAGAGAATGCCTGCAAAAAATTATAACGGTAAAAATAGACGAAGAAAAACGTATATTGAACAAAATTGCCGAAAGATTTTTAATTAAAGCAGTTAAATACTCATTTTATGAATCTATCCCATATTATTCCTCTGCATTATATTATTACAAAATTTCAGGAAATAGAAATAAATACATAGAAATATTAAAAGAAATTGAAAAAACTCTAATAGATAATTATGAAATTGATATATTAAAACACTTTTTGGAATCCGCTCCGGGAAATAATAATAATAATAATAAACAATCGAAGAAATCGGAATTTACAATTGAATTGATCAGGGCAAGAATATACAGAATTCACTCTTCACTAGAGGAGTACAAAAAGGCAGTTAATAATGCAAATAAATATATAAACTATCGTGATCCAACACAGAAAAAGAGAGTGTATTTAGAACGAGGAATATTATTAACAATGGAAAGAAAATATTCTTTAGCACTAAAAGAATTTGAAAAAACGACACTAACCTATGATTCGGACATAGATTTTAAAATTCTTTTACGAATCATACAAACGAAAATATCTCTAGGAAAATTAACAGAATCTATCAATGATATTGTAAATTTTGAGAGCATAGATTTATCTGCTTTGAACGTTAATCAAATTCATATTAAGGCCATGATATTTAGACACAAATGCACAATAAACATTATTAAAATTTCAAATATAAATAATAATGATACTATTAAATCGTTGTTTGATAATGCTCTATCTTTTATTGGAAACTGTATGAAATTAAACAACGAAATGAGTCCGAAAGACGAAACTGGAGTAGCTGTTTCCCGTATTAAGAAAGCGCAATTGTTTTTAGCAGTAAATAAATATGAAGATGCATGCACTGAATTAGAAACAGCAGAGAGGATTATCTTAGATTATCCAAATAGTCAATGGTGGTTGATTGTTTGTTACCTTAATCATGCCACCGCATTGGCAAAAATAGGAGATCAAGAGGAATTAAATAGGGCTGATGAATATCATCAAAAAGCCTATGAGTTATGGGAAAAATCAACAAAAGATGATTTAAGAAAATGTGAATTAGATCATACAAAAGGATTAATTTACTTATGTCGTAAAAAATACTCCGATGCGGAAAAATATATACAGATGAGCATAAAAAAAATATTCCTAACAGAAAGTCCTTCTATTATATGACAACACATACTGACATTGATTGAAGTGAAATTTAAATTAAAAAAATATGATGAAGTAAAAAGATACTTAGATACATACGAAGACTTGAGAAGAAAACTATTTCAGTAGGCTACGATATGAGAATTTCACTATATGTATGTAATTAAATATATGAATAAAATCGTTACTCTATATTGGATGTTTTCCAATAAGTTTTCTAGTCCTTATTCAATCAGAATTCATAAAGGTTTACACTCTACTCAGTTTTCTCAGGAATCTGATAAACCCGGACATAATCAAAAATAGCGCTGTCGGGTAATTTGGCGTCTTTGATGTCTCCCGCCCACTCGCCTACTTCGAGGCTCAGGATTATGTATTGTTTGATATGCGATATGGCTTCGGTGGTTCGCCAGACCTCTTTGCCGTCAAGGTAGATGACGTATTCTTTGGGAGTCCATTCCAGGCCGAAGGTGTGGAATCCGTCCGGGGTATCAGTCATGTCATATTTTGAGCCGACTGTTTTATGGAAGCCTTTCTTGTAGCCGCCCCAATGTAAGTTGCAGACCAGCGTCTGGCCTTTTTTGGTCAGGTACTCAAAGATGTCGATCTCGGTTCCATGTTCTTTGGGATCGCCGCCGTCTATGAATTTGGGCGAGTGAAGCCAGAACGCTGACCAGTGTCCCGGTTGAGTTTGCAGTTTGGCTCGGCATTCATAGTATCCATAACGCGCTTCATATTTGGTGCGCGTTTCGACCATTGCGGTGTAGTATTTGTCTTCAACTTTTTTAGTGGTTAAAACCAATTTCCCCTTGCCATCCAGCATCGCGCATTCCTTGATATTGATGGCGTCGCGTCTCGGCCCAAGGTTGTGATAGCCCCATTTCGATTCATCCAGTTTGGCGCCATCAAATTCGTCTGACCAGGTAAGTTTATAATCGTCCGAAGGCGGCTTTGATTGAGCGATGGCTGGCAATAGCAGCCCGGTAATCAACAATACGAATAATAATCTAGACATGGTTTAATAACCTCTCTTGAGTGATATTGTTATATTCTACTCTACATTCAGTTATTGTTCAGCCCGATTAATAAATAAGACGCACTTCCACCTGCTAAGCGAAAGTGCGTCTTGGATAGTCTGACTGTCGAATGTCTTAGGCCTTACTTGATCTGATAAATATGAACTCCGAGTGGTTCAAAAGTATCTTGAATAACGCCCTCTTTCATGGAGACGCTGCGGTCTTCAAACAAAGCGGGGATATTCTTTGAATCCTGCGTCGGGCATTGAATGTTTGAAACGATAGTCTCGGTTTTTGACGTATTAACCGCGAAGATAGTCAAACTTCCGTCTGGTCCCCTTTTGGAGGTTACGCGGATATCGTTGTTGCCGGATAGCAACCGTTCGCCCAATCCGGGATAGAGCAGTATCGGCTCCAACTCGTGCAGTTCCTTAATTAGTTGTACATGCGACTGCCATAGTTCAGGAACGGCTTCGGGCAGCGGGCCGCCCTGATAACGGAAACTATACCATAGCATCGCTTTGGCGCCGGACTGGATGGCCAGATACGACATGAAGCGATGTTCCTGAATTGTGGGGTAGCAGTCGCCGGGCCATTGGAATAGCTGGCCGCAATGCCAGACTGGCGTGTCGCCGTCTGATACCGCGTAGGCTCTGGCAATATTATCACCTACGCTGGCGATGTCGCCTTGCGAGATGGGATACGTATCAACTGAAAGCAGGTCGCAGCAACGTCCGAATGTTTCGTATACCCTGGGATCAGTAATAACCAGATAAACCGGATTGACCGGATCTTCCTGACGGATCAGTTTATAGGCTTCGTGCATCTGCAGCAGGTCGGCTTTGTTATATCCCGGCTCATCAAACAGCATCCAGAATAATAGGGCGGGATGTTCGCGGTTTTTGCGGACGATTTCACGGATATGGTCAAGCCAATGTTCGCCGCTGCCGTGCATGGAAACGCCGACTTTGAGTCCCGCTTTATGGGCGCCATCAAGTGATGCTTCGCCGCCCATGATGAAGTTGTAACCGGCTTCTTTAATTATTGAATAATATTCCGGCGCCGCGCCATAGGTTCCGATGGGGAAAAACGGTTTGCCATCAGCGTCGCGCATGGCTAAATCGGCTTTCAAGCGCTCAGGATACCCAAAGCGGGGCAGTTTGCCTTTGAAATGATTTACTTGATTGGCAACTTGTCCACCAGGTATAGGGATTGAGGCTTTGAGAGTTAGGAAACCGTCAGGGATGTTTTCGAGGGGATAAGATAACTCGAAGCCTTCACGACCATCAAAAGAAGCGATTAATCCCTTTTCTTTGTGGTTTATTTCATAATGAACTTTGGCTTCAGGAGTTATTGCCTCAAAGCGGTGCGGCGTTCCAAAGGTGATCTTCAGCTCATCAATTTTGGTTACTGCTGAAAGTTTGTTATGGCTATTAACATTATCCAGAATTGACTTAACCGTTTGGTCATAATCCAAAAGCCTGAATACCAAACCATAAGCCCCGGTTCCTTCGCATACTTTGAACAGAAGGCGGTTGCGGCCTTTTTTTAGAGTAATGGGGACGTAATCGTCATCCTTGGCTAGCCAACGTCCATCAGCCAGAACAAAATGATGAACCAGCTCGCCGTTAAGCCAGAATTTGACGTTATCATTACTTCCGATAGCAGCCATGACTTTGCGTTCATCAGGCGAATCTACATAACAAAAAGCATAGGAAACCACATTGTCGTTTGGCGTGAAGATGTCATTGAAATTGACCAGGTCTTCTTTAGACCTATGCAGGAACCATGAGCGGCTTATGGGAGGATCAGCCAGCGTGATTTTATCCCCGGCTTGAGGCTCAGCCTTGGCTTCGCCGCCGATGTCCTTCATCAAATCTGCAATAAAGAATGTGCAGCGCGACCCATGCCTATAATCGATAATGTTCTTCTCATGACTATTAGGGAAAGGCCCGCACAGCAGCCAGTCCTTAAAAAACACGCCCTCATTGTCTGCGGAATAAACCGGAACGTTATTCGCGCTCAGTGCAGGCGCAATACTGAAAGTGAATAGAATTGAAAACAAACAACCCAGCTTGATAAAGCGCATATTAATTACTCCTGAATAAAATAGTGTTTGATAAGAGCGATTATCAAAATAATAGAAGATAAATCTTGTTGCAGTTTGAAAATATCACAAAAAAGTCCCTTATCTAAGGTTTGGCAGGTGGTTAGAGAGATAATTATTGAAATTGCATTTGTTTTTGATTAACCTGTGAGCAAAGATGTCTTTAAGCATTTTTCCTGATAAATTATTATATAGAGATAGTAGAGAAAACGTGATGAAAATCATAGCACAAAACGAAAACACTCTAAGCAAGGTAGTTTAAAAGCAATAAGCAGAGTCATCTAATAGCGCCAGTGTAGTCTAATAGCGCCAGTGCAGTCCTGTTATTCTGTAAT
Source organism: bacterium (assembly GCA_963662285.2). Taxonomy (GTDB): domain Bacteria; phylum Hinthialibacterota; class Hinthialibacteria; order Hinthialibacterales; family Hinthialibacteraceae. Next base: position 502,084 of record CAXXMV010000001.1, on the reverse strand, counting down.
CAATCAGAAAATCCTCTCCCAACTGGGGGAGAGGATTGATCTTAATCATCCTGAAGGCGATTTGGTTATTTCTTTTTTGAACTTGAACTTGGTGAAGGCCATTCAGTCTCATATATACCATCCTGCCGATTTTGGAATCGAGCCATAGCGTATAATAAATCTGATAGCCGGTTCAAATACTTCAGTACATATTTACTGGCTTCTTCCCATTGATGCAACAGTGACACGGTTCTGCGCTCCACTCTTCTGCAAACGTTACGGGCCAGGTGCAATACTGCTGCGGGTAGAGTGCCTCCCGGTTGGATATATGTATCCAGTGGATCCAGAACCTCATTAAGTTGCTCGATGAATTTCTCGAGATTCTGTACATGGCGCTTCTCAATCGTAGTGATCTCTTTATTCTTTTCTGGATTAGAACTGTATGACAGTTCTTCCATTAAGTAAAAAAGGTCGTTTTGAATCTGCATCAGCATGGGGACAAGATTCGGCGACACTCCCAGAGATATGGCCAAACCCAAATAAGAATTAAGTTCATTGACTGTACCGCACGCTTCAACTTGAGGCGCATCTTTTGGAACACGCACCCCGCCGCCTATTTGCGTAAAACCTTTATCGCCTTCTTTAGTGTAATCCTGCTTTTTCATTAAAGGGAACCTCGTCATTAAAACATTTTAGGATATTCATCTTGCGATTGAATAGAATCTAGCGGCGCCGGTATCTCCTGTCTAGACTTATTCTTCAAATCAGTGCTTGGAATCAGTTCTTATTAAACTGCTTTGACAAGAGTTTATGTATTGAGTGATTATCAAAACCATATTCGTTTATTATCTCTTTTGGTTTTCGAAGGGCGAATAAAAGCGTTATTATGCAAATCACTAAAACCACGCATAAATCCCAGAATAAAATATCCTCCAAATCCTTATCTTCCTGGTTATCAAGATTCAGACAAAAAAAACAACTAAATCCTCCTCCTATCTCAAGATTGGTGGAGGAAGGATATCTCATTCTGACGTATTCGTTATCTTGTGATACCTTTATATATAAGTAATCCAGACACCTGGATAGAAGGAAGCATCAGTTCTTGGTCTTTGTAAGAGTGGTTTAATGTCGTACTGTCAGTATTTGTTTGTATGAATTTGGTAATCGACTCTCATGGAGGTCGGCCATGAATGCGAACGGCGTTTTCTTCGGAAAGAAAATCCTGCTAATAACTCAAAATCCTGACGTGTTGAAAACAGTCAAGGATAGCGTTGAACCGCATCGCGCCAGTTTCTTTCATGCTGGTTCCTCGAAAGACGCGGTCGGTCAAACCGCCGCCAAAAAACCTGATCTAATAATCTTTGATGAACGTATGCCATCCATTAACGGCAGCCATGTCCTTGCGTTGATCCGAAGACTTCGGCCAGTCGGTAAACTGCTGCTTCTTTCTCGCACTCATACGGCTTTGCGCTCCATAGACGCTTCAGCGCAAGGCGCTTCGTTTACCATATCGAATGATTCAAGCGAAGAGCAGGTCTATAATGCAGTAAAACATTGCCTGGCTATCGCCTCAGTCCCCAGAATCGAGCATTCGGTTGAGTAGCGCGTTTTTCTCAAATATGTAATTTATGACAATTTATTACACCTCCCACTCCTCAATGGTCATCCGACATTTCGGGCTCCCTCCAAATAAGCCTCAAACTGGATTTTAAGAGGCTATCAAAGGCTGCGGTTAATAATGAGGCATTCCAAGAATAATCAACAATTTATGGTACGGGGAATTGGTGGAGGCGGCGGGAGTCGAACCCGCGTCCGAAAACGTCAAATTGGCAAGCACTACATGCTTAGTCTTCGTGAAGAATCTCGCCGCAAAAAGCACAAAGACAACTCTTATACGACCAGCCTTGTAGTAGTTTCACGGATCAAGTTAAGGCGCATATCACCGCTATCCCCTCTATTATGACGCCTGACGTCCAGCCAAAGGGGCGGGGCCGAACGGGGCGAGGCTGCTTTATGCAGCCATTGGTAGTGCTTCGTAGTCTGCAGTTATTATTTTTCAGCCTATTTAACGAGGCCTGCTGAACCTCGGCATGCTCTCACCAACTGGATCATCTCCGTCGAAACCGGAGCGCCCCCAAGTTAATAGTTTATTCATTCTATTCTCAGTGATAAAAAAATACAAATGCTGCAACCTGCTTTCCCCTACAATTCATACTCTAAAACCTGTGTTCTAATAGATAACACTTTGATAATATGAATCTTACTGATTCGGGGCAGGTTCTGACGACCAGGCGGCTTTCTGTCAGGATTCTTTGTTTTCTCTAAGAATTTTATATCCTTTCCTTGATTCATTAATATTGCCTTGATAATTAAATCGAAAGTTCGCATGTATGTTTGAGTATCATTTTGAAACTGAAATACTTATTAATACATATTTATTTGTATTTTAGCAAATATTTAAAATGAATAATAATCCTTAAAAATAGTCAATAAAATAACTGATAAAATCGTACTACTATTATATAGTATTTGACGTATGTACATATATTATATATATATCTAAAGGGGAAATAGTTTTTATATTTTAGAATATTAGCCTGAGGATCAATCATGACAGCTAAACATCGAATAGGTATTTTTTTTATCGTATTACTTGTTTTTATAAATCTAATAATCTGTGAGTATAGCCATAGTTTGAGGAATGTGATTCAGAACAAACTACAGTATGCAGTGATCTATTATCAGCAGCAGGTTAAGCATTATTATCTTCGTTTTCGAGGAATCATTCCACCTCCAGTTGTTGCTCAGAACAGTAATGAGTGGGAGCGTTTCAGCCTTATTTGTGATTCTTTGGTTTTAAATCAACGGGATTCCCTATCTATCTTTAAAGTTTATATTGATCTACTCCATAATAATAAAGGCTTCATAGTTAATATGGATAATCAGAATAAAACAAATAGAAAAACCATTTCTTCTCGCAGAAATAGAGATTTATTCAATTGGCGCATGGAAAATGAAAAGAAACGTATACTCAATTTAAAGAATATGTTAGCAGGCCGGTTTTCTGAAAATGAACTGGAAAATTTTGATATGCTGTTATCTCACTGGTGGATTTTACCAGATGTTGAATTACGGGCGTTACGCGATGTTAAGTTGCTTCCGGAACAACGAAAACTTCTTGTGCCTATCGCTACGCAATTGGTGAAAGCATTGCAGCATGTCGACTTTTTTATGAGACCTAGATTTGATAATGAAATGATTATTTATGAGCAGCAAGAGGAAAAAGATAATAAACTAATTAAAGAAGAATTTATTGCCTTGGTTAACAAGGTACTGAATGATAAACAGATAGATCAATGGAAATTAAAACAGCAAAAAGTACAAATGGAACTCAATCAATTCTTATCTAGAATCGAACACATAAAATCCCGCTCTAATCATTATACTGAAATTAATAATACTGGAGGGAATGAGGAACGGGAAATGAGTTAAGTTCTCATTCCCCGTTTGTTGGATAGTATATTTGGTTATAAATCTCAGTATTACTATTGGATAATAGGAGTTGATTGGTTATAACTATTGGATAATAGGAGTTGATTGGATTTCTGTTATTGGGGCGACGTTTTCGGTTTCTGGTTGGCTTGGCGACGCTGTTTCTGAGTCGGGAAGAGGAATTTCTTTAAGAATGGCGGCAAAGCCTTTTTTGACTTCCAGGCGAACCATGGGGTAGCCTTTGTTTATGGCGCCTTTGGCGTAAGAGAATTTTCCTTCAGCAGATACGGGAAGAGGAAATTCAGAATTAATACTGCCGTTTTCAGCCGTGATATCAAGCAGCATGCTGCAGTTCTCCGCTATGCGTAAAGTGAGATTGCCGCGATCAACTTTGCATTCGATGCTTCTTCTGATAGCTACTCTTGGCTCCATTTTCAAAGTGCCATTGTGAACCTCAGCACGCATTCCATCGAAAAAACCATCGCAGACAATATCGCCGTTGCTGCTGTTGAGTTGCAGAAAACCTTGGATGCCATTCATAAAAACAGCAGCATCTTTACCCGAGTAGATCAAATTTGCGTTTATATTTGCGGCGTGGAATTCACCGTTTTGATGGTCGATATCCACTGCTCCGCTGATGTTTTCAATTTCCACTGCAACAGTTCTTGATTTTAAGGTGAGTCTGTTATCAACTGATTTAACGATTACTTGTTGTCCGGCGTTTTTCTCGCCGACCGTATCAATAGTTACATTTCCGCCTATAGAATCGATGCGTATATCGCCATTTTTATGAGTGATAATTACATCATTAAGCATATTGGATACTTGTAGATCTGCATTTTCGGTTTGAATATCAAGCAATAGTTCCCGTGGAACACTGGCAGTATAACTCATGCCCTCTTCGGGTACATTTTTACGGGCGAAGCCTGCTGGGCCATCGTATTCCAGTACCAGCCGGTTGGTGGGGCGTTCGTAAGCGACAATTTCCACCATATCCAGGATAGTGCGAGCTATTTCCACGGTTTCTGCTGAAGCCCGTGTAATTCCTTCCACCAGAATATATGGTTTCTCCCAGCCGACGATGGATATATTGCCACTGGTATGATGGAATTCCAGGATTTTTATATTGGGGGGGATATCTATTTGCTGGGTGAATTCTTCCTGATCGGTGATCAAAGGCGTTGTGCTTTTGATGGGCAAAAAAGCGCTATTGCATCCAACCAGAATATACAGCATAACGAGAGACGCAACAAAGATTACGGCATTTTGGCGATTCATGATCCTCAACTCCTGCTAACCAATAAAATAGATTGTATTTTTACAGACAGTGGCAGTATACCACAATCTTTTCTAAAAGTGGGATAGCCAATATAAAAAATATTAAACCTTATTTCTATTCTAACGTAAATCTGCGGCGTGCAGGGGTTCACAATTGTTAAATCGCCCGCTAAGCTTTCCATCTTGCAAACTAATACGATTATCAAGAGCAGTCAGATATAGTATATCTTTTCATGATAAATACTGCTCTGATTACAAGGAGTTATGATGACGTTTGTCGAACAAGCAGTAGATAATAGTATAGAAGAATATATGAAGTTAATTCGTCGTACGGATGAACTGATCGACAAATTCAAAGCGGAAAAAGAAGGCAGTACTCCGGAAAATGTCAAGGAAGTTGAAGAGCGCTTGGATGATATCGAAGTAATCAGGAAACAGTTGATTACTCATGTTAAAACCAAAGGCATTAGCCGTGAGATTTTAGACAAAACCGGTCGTCTGCTGAGTATTTTTTAAACCGGGTATTTCAATCGGCTCTTAGGACTTAATGATCAAGCCTTATATGTTTGATCTAATTCCCTTCATTCCGACGGATTTCCAGATTATTAAATTAAGTTACCCCCTAGAAGAGGCGTTAAACTCTCCAGGGGGTAGATTTGTTCCTAGTAGATTGACCAGTTATTAATGCTGGTCTCCTCTGGCGACTGTAGGATTTCGATTCTATCCAAAAGGACGCCATGCCCGAAATTACCTGTTATTTCAAACTTGATCTGATATTTTGGGCTGAGCGCTGGCAATTCAATAATCCGTTTAGTCCAATCAGGAATATGGTTGAGGTATTCCGCCCCGGCGAGCAATTGCCATTCGCTTTTAGGCTCATTACAATAGTAAACCCGCAACTCATCCTGATCGTTGCCATCGGCTGGTTGCGCATGATAGAAATGTAGGAAGACAGTGTCAAATTGAGATAAACAGATTTGCGGCGAAATCATGGATAATATGATGCCTTGTTCTTCCGTATAATCCTCTTCGAATTTATAAAATGGATCATAAGAGAAAAGAAAGTTAAGTTGGCCGCTAAAGGCATTATAAGGCGATATTTTTATTATATTACCTTGGTTGATTCTATAATCATAACTAGATTCATATACTTCTTCATCACCTAAATAACTGGTATATTCCCAATCAATCATGCCTTCATATTCATCATATTCATCATAATCCTCATAATCCTCATCATCAAAGTCATCAAAGTCATCAAAATACTCCTCACCTGAATCTATATCTAAATCATCATCTAAAAAGATGTTTTCAGATGAATCGAAAGTAAAATCTTCGCTAATAAATTCTCCTCCAATATTGCTGGCTACCAGGCGGTAATGATAGGTGGTATTAGGCATTAAATCCTGGATATCAATTTGCTTTTGATAATCACGGAGATTAGTAATGGTCTGACTTTTTTTCCCATATTCATCGGATATGCCATATTCAATATAGGTTTCTGTTGGTGAATCGGAGGTTTTAACTTCTATAGAGAAAGAAGTCTTTAAAAAATTGGGATATTGTTCTGGCTCATTAACGCTTGCAACTGGTTTTATAGTTGAGAATTTATCGGTGTCGCCATACAATATATCGGTTGAATTTTGGCAAACTAATCGATAAGAATAAGACTGATCCGGCAGCAGGCCTTTTAGCGTATCGGTGACATGAACAATGCTCTGGCTGCTTGAGGGTTGAATTGTAATAGGGTCGGTTTGAAAAGCCAGATTATCGCTATTGCCATATTCGAAAAAACAAATAACTTCTGAAGTTCCCGTTTTGATAAAACCAGAGACAATAGCGTTGTTTTGATGGGTTTGTATTACGCTTGATGTAAATGCATGAACAGTATTGGGATTGAATGCAAGATAGCAGGCAAACATATTAACGCCGGCTGATTTGTAGCGAATCCGCATATAACCATCTTCGCCCCAATCCGGCCCCCAACTATTGCGCAAAATCCAACAACCGCCCCCGCCTTCGGGTGGATTATCATCCCAGCCAACAAGAGAAATGGCATGATTTGAAGCGTGATAATAATAAGGCGTTACTTCCGGTTCAGTGTTGGAGTCTTCATAAATTCCTTCTTTGTAACTCTCAAAAGCCGATCCAACATCAACCGCAGTATCAATAACGCCATAGGTCATCATGGCGCTTTTGATCATTGCTGTTGTATCTTCATAATCGGAGGGATATATCCTGCTCCAATTATCAAAATAAAACCTGGGAAATCGCAAAGAACTACTTGCAGTATTTTCGTCCGGCTCATTATATTCAGGAAAGGGGAAATCCTGTTCAAGACAAACGCCTTCAATTTCTGTATCCATCCCAAGTTGAGTTAATGCTGATAATTCATAATAATCATAATCAGCGCCATATGAACCTTCGAAATGCTCTGAATATGGATATTCTTCTCCTAATCGCCATGCAATATAAGCTTCCGAAAAATCAATGCAATTCTCGTTAAATAGGTTTGCCGCTTTATTAAAGGCGCCTTCCGCTGCTGCACAGGCGCCAAAGGCATAACAGGTTCCAGTATTAGATTGATTGCGTATTGGTCCAATAAATGATTTACCATCAACATCCCGCCAATCAAAGCGTTCAGGAAGATTATCAAGAATGGGTATATTGCGTACTTTAATTGTTTTGGCGGATAATTGAGACATATTGGAAGAAGGACGCCGACCAGGAATAAAAGCGCTGAATTTACCTTTTTTGGAGTAATCGCTTACCTTAAAAGAATAGCCATTTTGTTTGATCTTTTTGCGAATTGTTGGCAGATCATCATCCGGCAAAAATGGCGCGATAGGTTGAGCCGCTGTCGGCAAGGTTAGACTAAGTATAAAAATAACAACAAAAGAGCGAAACGAATATTTCATTGGAAGACCTCATAAAAAGTTTTATTACAAAAGAATACTACTTCGCTCAAACCTATCAAGAATAAAGGATAAGTAGAATAAAGTCGAGAGAAGATACTGAAAATAACAAAAATCGAGAATGGTTCCGTTATTATTATAGTAGAACCGTTATTTTAATATATAATTGGATATAGAATATTTTTTTTACGCATATTTCTTTATAATTGTTTTGATATATGACAAAAAGGAGATTAGTTAAGTATATCTATTAAAATTCAATCTGCTTTGTAGTATTCATTATGAGTTTATAGGTTACTTTCTGACGAGGGAGAGATCATGACGCGCACAAAGAATCGGCTGCAACCTGTACTATATTTCAATCGGGAACTTAGTTGGCTGGAATTTAACCGGAGGGTTCTCTTTGAAGCTCTGGATACCAGAAATCCATTATTGGAGCGAGTGAAGTTTCTTGGCATTTTCAGTACCAATATGGATGAATTTATAATGAAAAGAGTCGGAGGCTTAAAACGACAGATTGCCGCTGGCGTTTTAAGTCGTACAATTGATGGTCTCACGCCCCGCGAACAACTGGACCGCATCCATGTTGAAGTTAAAGACATGGTCAAGCAACAACGCAACTGTCTCTTGAATGACATGATTCCATCTTTAGTCGAAAAAGGAATCTCTGTTTTTAATTATAAAGACCTGGATAGAAAACAGAAAAATCATGTTGACGCCTATTTCAGGCGTTCGGTTTTCCCCATTCTTACCCCGCTGGGCGTTGGTCCGGGACAGCCATTTCCATTCATCAGCAACTTAAGCTTATCGCTGGGCGTAATGGTCAGAAAGCCAAAGTCGGAATTACCCGCCTTGGCGCGCATTAAGATTCCTCAGAACCGACCGCGCTGGATTCCCACTGGCATAGCGAATCATTTTGTTCCGATTGAACAGGTTATCGCAGCAAACTTATCTGATCTATTCACCGGAGTTGAAGTATTATCCAGCTGCGCTTTCCGTATAACCCGTAATGCGGATATAGAGCGTAACGAAGAGGAAGCGGAAGACCTTTTGGAATTGATTGAAGCAGAATTACGCCATCGACGTTTTGCGCCGGTAGTACGTCTAGAGATTGAATCGGGCGTTGCGCCTCCCATTCAGGAATGGTTAATGACTGAACTGGCGATAAATGAAGAGGATGTTAATATTGTCGATGGCCCATTAAATCTAAAAGACTTGATGGAACTATATAAACTTGATTTTCCTCATTTGAAAGATAAACCCTGGACGCCGACCATTCCTCCCCGATTAAAAAACAAGGGAGATGATGATGCTCCGATTAGTTTCTTCAAGTTATTGCCTCAAGGCGATATGTTAGTGCATCATCCATATAACTCTTTTGCCTTTAGCGTACAAAGGTTTTTGCAGGAGGCGGTGCAGGATCCACATGTTCTAGCCATAAAACAGACCCTTTATCGAACCGCTGGCGATTCACCGATTATTCGCGCATTGGTGCAGGCGGCGGAAAACGGCATCCAGGTTGCGGTGCTGGTTGAGATTAAAGCCCGTTTCGACGAGGCCAATAATATCCAATGGGTGCGAACCCTGGAGGATGCCGGGGTGCATGTCACCTATGGATTCGTCGGATTGAAGACTCATACCAAGACGCTGTTAGTAATACGCGAGGAACCTACCGGGATTCGCCGTTATTTCCATATTGGCACAGGTAATTACCATTCCGGCACTGCTAATCTCTATACGGATATAGGCGTCTTAAGTTGTCGGCGGGCTATGGGAGAAGACCTTACCGATCTGTTTAATTTCTTGACGGGTCATTCCATGCAGGATAAATATCGAAAAATTCTCATTGCTCCTGTTAATATGCGTCAACGTTTTTTACGAATGATCCGGCGGGAAATCAGCAACCAGAAGAAAGGCGGTAAGGGCAGAATTATCGCAAAAATGAACCAACTGGAAGACCAGAAAATCATTGATACGCTTTATGATGCATCCAAAGCTGGAGTTGAGATTGACCTTATTGTACGGGGATTCTGCTGCTTGCGGCCCGGTGTTCCCGGGTTAAGTGAGAATATTCGCGTAATCAGTATAATTGGCCGTTTTCTAGAGCATTCAAGAATCTTTTATTTCCACAATAACGGAAAAGATGAAATCTATTTTGGCTCAGCCGATTGGATGAGCCGCAATTTGGATTATCGCGTAGAAGCTATTGCGCCTATCGAAGATCCGAATTTGCGCGAAGAACTCAAAAGCATTCTCGAAATCATGATTAATGATAATAGAAAATGTTGGGACCTTATGAGTGATGGAACTTATATTCAGCGTAAACCAAAAGACGCGAAAGACGAACGCAACAGCCACGAAATTCTGATGCAACGCGCCATGGTGGAAACAGTCTTAGAATAACCCTGCCAGAATGCCCGCCAGTTTTCGGCCCATTCTCTCATGGCCCAGGGCGGAGTAGTGGCATTCGTCAATAAAGAAAGTGCGGAATGCGTCTTCCGCTTCACGGGGATCGTCGATTCCCACTGTCATCACTTTCCGGGCGTCCGCAACTGGAACAAGGTGTTGTTTTGACAGTTCATCATAAATTGCATAATAATCCGCTTCACTGCGCAGTACGCTCTCACCGAAAATGGAACCAATCGGGTGGTGGTTGGCGAAAGCCTCCGCCGCCTTTTCTTTTTGACCGAGTTTTTGATACGCCCGGCCTAAGATTAACCGGCTCATGGCGTAGGCTCTATCGGGAATGGTATTCATGGCTTCTTCGATAGTTTCGACCGTCTCGTCGTAGTCGCCCTGTCTATAAAGCAAAGCCGCTCTTTCAACCAAAGCGAAAGAACCGGGGTCTTGATAGATTTTGAGGAATAAGGGCTTTATATTATTCTCACGGCAGATTTGGATTATTTTGGTTAACTCGTCTTGAAATGTCTCGCGGGATACGCGGGGCTCTACTTCATCCAAGCCCATGGGATTCTGTTGCAGTTTGGTTAATTTATGTTTGCCTACCTCATACATGAAGGCGAAAAAAGTGTTGCTCCATTGCAGCACATCGACCACTTTTCTTATGCGGGCGATCCAGGGCAGCGAATCCGACGAATCCACCGGCCTTATAATCAAGTAGCGCCGGTCGTTGTATCCCGGAGCGAAAACGGCGGCCTGGGGTTTGTAATGCAGAAGTTGTTCCAACCTGGCGCGGCACTGCACCGCCGAAAATCCATGCACTCCGGCATTGATCGTTTCCGCATCAACGCCTCGTTGGCGCAGTTCTTTCTCTAGGACGCCGGTGTAGGTCTCATCGTCTTTAACGCCAAAACCATAGGTGCGTGAGTCGCCGAAAGTGATGATGCGCTGAGCGTGTTTGGATACAACCGGATATTCAACCGATCCCCGGAATCCAGCAGAGTTGGTATTGATAGGCTGATTCCAGGCGCGTCCCTGGTATGAAGGCTTCAAAGCCCAAAGGGTGGTCGAATCCCACCGGAAAGCGCGGAAATTGCTGTCGCGCTGAGCTGAGTATTTCGCCCCGAAATATATATCGACCGAGATCAATAACAGCACAACCACCATTATATATAGCGTCAATCTTTGGCGGCGGGTTTGAGGAAGAAATGGCATTTAGTTTGGGACTCCCCTTTTTTTATTGAAAAAGCTGCATGGACATTATCACCTCTCCCGGACTATATCCAAGACTCTGGTGATGACATTGTTCGAGCGACTTTAGAAATATTCAATCTTACATATTTAGCCAAGCGTTAATAATAAACGATTTAGTTTTCATATAATGTATTATATGCGTCGATATCGTATAACAAAAAACTATTTCATCATGGAGGTTGCTAAAAATGAGAATCAGTAGAATTGCGTATGCTTCGATGTTGGTTGCATGTATGGTGTTTGCTATTGGGGCTTCAGCGGATATCCCGGAGAATATTCAAAAAGGTTTGGATAAATATTATCAGGTTTTTGATAATGTTGACTTGCTGGAACTGAAGTATACCACGTTAACAGCGAGGATTGATCTTTCACATGAGGAAGCGGTAAAATTCAGCGAGAAAAGTCAGCGTTCCCAATTAAGTATGCATTTCGAGGGGGAAGAATTAGAGAAGCAGATTGCCATGTTCAAGAAATCTCCTGGTTATCATGAGAGTATGAATTATCTCGAAGATGGATCTGTGCTGGAACAGACTCAAATCTATACCTTCAGCAAGAATTCTCAAAAAAGAACCAATAAAGAAATTGATGGATCTATTAGTTATGAAACTACGGAAGATGGGGACGGGATTACACGGTATGATTCATTTGATAAGAAGATCAACAAGGTAAATACTCCAGGCTTAAAAGTAAAAGACGAAATGATCATGTTTCAATGGCGGACTATGTTCTATCAGCCGCAGAAATATTCCTATACTTCAGAAAAAACCGGAGATAACCTGTTCCGTATCCAAGGCGAGAATAAGGAGGATCATTCTCATTTGGTTTTAGATGTACGTTTCCAGGATGGATATGCTCTTCCTGTGAAATATACAATACTATTTGATGATGGCAGCACACGGTCTTACAAGTATGAAAACTATACGCAGGTTGATTCTTTTCCCGTTCCTTCTTTGGTGGTTATGAAATATAGACCCAAAGAGTTTTCTCCATATTTTGTGCCTTTAAATATGTTTTTCGTTTTGCAGAGATAAGGATATTTAATATAGCGGGGCGCCAAGAGCAGAAATAAAAGACATTGCTTTTAACGCCCGTTTTATTATTTTTCAGAGGTAAGTTGTTTAAGCGTCTTATACATAACGGGGTCATCGTTTACTCCATCAAAGACGAAGGGGGTATATTGGTTAACTTCCTTATTCATGTATCCCCAAGAAATTCCATTCAGGACGCTTGCCGTTGCGGCATCGGCGGCGCTTTGGCCGATTTTGTCATCTTCATTGCAGACAATAGGTTTGCCATATTTTTTCAGTGTTTGAACTCTCTTGGGAATATCATTTACTGGAGTTCCATTGAAATGGATCAGGATATAATCACAGGCTTCTGCTACGGAGCGATGGCTTTTGCCATCGCCTAAACCACTGGTGGAAACCAAGAGTCCGGGATCAATGCTCTTGGCCAGTTTGATTAATTCAACCTCGCCCTCTGGACTCTTTAACAATGAATGATCGAATCCGCCATGAGAGAATTCGTTGGCGATTTCCAGCAATATATTCTTAAATCCCGAATCTTTTATCCACTTAACGGTATTGATTACGCCGTTTCGTATAGCAGTTTCATCCTTCAGTATTTGATCCTGACGTTGGTAGAAGCATCCCAGGATGACCGCGCAACCATGATCGTCGCAGGCTTGGATGACTCGCTTGATTCTTTGCATATATGCCTGGCGCAACGTCCCATCAGGATTGAAGGCTGAATTTACGGCGCCCTCATAGCCGGGCATACCGCCCTGTAAGTTAAAGGTAAAAGCGCGGGCGCCTTGTTCTACATATTGCGGTATGGCTGCTATGAATCGCTTGGTATTCAAATCAGAGTCAAATTCAGGGCGGTTTTTATCTTCAAATGTAGAATTCACCATGCGCAGGTTCATCAGCAAACCTTCAGCCTTGGTTCCCGGATAGGTCAGTGCGCTATTGATGCGCCATTGGTTATCTCTGATGGATATATTAGTTTTGCCGGATGCAATTTGATCAACGCTGCGGGTGGATACTTGCTGGCAGGCATTCATAAAAAACGCAAATATAAAGGCCGCTGCGATCCAATGAAATGTTTTGTGGTTTAGAAATATTAGCATGATTATTATCCTCATTTGGTAATAGTTCAGTCAATTTAAGTTTGTTATCCACCCCCCAAACCTCTAATCTTCACCCCCAAGTTTTGTTTGGATTAATTACTAGTAACATCGTTGGATATTCCTTTGCAAGGGTGATCGTTATCAAACCTCTCCTAACCTATCCCAATCTTGGGAGAGGAATGTGTGACCAAAGTATCTTGCATGACTAAGCCTATACGATACAAGTGGTTATATATCAAAAACCCTCTCCCCCATGCATGGGGGAGAATTCAAGAGGGGGTTGTTTTCTATAACCGTTAATTTTTCAATTGTCGTTATAATTCTATAGTTATAATTTCATGTGGCTGAACTGTAACCTCAATATTAACTGTAACTATTTCACTATAGATTCTTTGATCAGGATTAAAGCCTGATTATGCTTTGATTCTGCATTTCCTGGGCTGGCGTCGTGATCTTGAATATTGGCGTCATTCCACGAAACAATCAGATCAAGGCCGGGGAAAATCCAGCAAGCGCGCGGGCCGCCATGCCCGCTGGCCACGAAAGTATCAGCCGGGGCGTCAACGTATAAACGCTTTCCGTCTTTATTCGTCTGATTCAGCCACCAGTTGAAACTGTAGTATCCCGGACCGATGGGCGTAATATTCTTGTTTCCGCCAATCGAACGCTGGCCGGGAATCATATCCGCCTCTTCGCCGCTGACGCCTGGAGTATCGACGGGAACGATGCTGTTCAGCATCATCTCGATATACTTTGCCTGCAATAATTGTTCGCCGCGCCACTGACCCTTGCGTTGAATAAAAAGCCCGAAACGGGCGAAGTCGCGCACCGACAGCGCCAGGCGTCCAGGGCGGTTTTTCGGTCCAAAAGCCTCAAATGTGTATTTGTCTTGAAATTGCAGCGGCTCGCCCAAGTATTCTTTTAGTACAACATCAGCCTGTTTTTTGAATACCTTATCCATCAGGGTATCATAATACAAAGCCAGGGCGTAATCGTTGTAAGCCCACACTGTACCCGGTTTTTCAGCCCAGCCGTAAGCGGCGGTCTGCGAGGCCAGATGCCGCCATGTCATAGCGGCGTCTTTGCCATTATTGATCTGTTTTAATCGCGGCTCAAAATCGGATACAGGTTGATCAGGATTTTTGAGTTTGCCTTCTTGTATAGCGAAGCAGAGCAGGGTGCTCAGCACCGGCTTGAATGCAGAGGCTACATCCCTGCTTTTACCTTGGTCGCCCCACGAATAAACCATGTACCCATGCCGCACCACGCAGCCGCGCCCGCCGGCATAGTCGCGTAGGGCGTCCAGTTTTGTAATATCCATGCCGACCGATTCCGGTGTTCGCGTTTCCCACTCTTGCGCAGGAAAAACCGCTTGATCAGAAGCCTGGGCGCTATTACCCGATATCCCGAAAACAATTAACAACGCCAAATGTAGATAGATTAGTTTGGATAAATATTTCATTGTGGTCTCCATTTGTTTGCGATTTATTTTTGAACAGCAAACTGGTAAATAGTAGTATGTTCATATTTCTCTTCAGGGCGCAGCACGCTTGATGGAAAGTCCGGTATGTTGGGAGCGTTGGGAAAATTCTGGGTTTCCAGACAAAAACCATGGTAGGGCGCGTATGATTTGCCGCCTGCTTTATATCGTTCGCTCAGATGCCTGGCTGTGTAGAATTGGAAGCCCGGTTGAGTGGTATAGACATCCATCATTCGACCGCTCTCTTTATTATACGCAGTTGCGATATGTGATAATTCCTGGCCATCTTTATGGCGAACCACATAACAATGGTCATAATTCTGTTCGCTGATCTGATCAATGCGTGAGCCGATGGTCATCGGAGAGGTGAAATCCATTGCCGTATTCTTAACCGGCAGTATCTCTCCAGTAGGTATTTTGTCTTGGTCGTAGGCGAGATAACGATCCGAATATAGCGTCAATTGATGATTGAGCACATCGCCCGATCCGGCGCCGCCCAGGTTCCAATAAACGTGATTGGTCAGAGTTAGTACTGTCGGCTTGTCGGTTTCGGCCTTGTATTTCAGGATCAATTTATCATCGTTGGTTATTTGGTATCGGGCGGTTACTTTCAGGGTTCCCGGATAGCCTTCCGTTCCGTCCGGGCTGATATGGGTGAAATCAATCCCGTTGATGCTGCCATCAGCAATAGGCGACGCTTTCCAGATGAGTTTATGGAATGATTTATTTCCGCCATGAATATGGTTTTTACCTGCATTCGGGGTGATCTTATATTCTATGCCATCAATAGTGAATTTGGCGCCGCCAATGCGGTTGGCGAACCGGCCGACGGTTGAACCGAACAGGGGATGTCCTTTGAGGTAGTCGCCTAATGAGTCGAGATGTAATGTGATGTTATCCAGGTTGCCATGACGGTCGGGCGTTTTTACGGAAATCAATGTTGCGCCATAGGTCATGATTTTCGCTTCCAGTCCATGCGCGTTGGTCAGGGTGTATAAATCAACCTGCGTCCCATCCGGCAAAGCGCCATAGGTCGATTTTTGAATCTCCGCTCCGCAATAAAGGGGAGCCATCCCAATTAAAATGACAAACAGTAAAAGTGAAAAACTCGTAAAATGATTGTTTTTTTTGATTATCTTTTGCATGATATTTTCCACCGTTTATCGGTTTTTTTTCTGATCTAAAATGGCAGGGGGCTTAATTCGCCCCCTGATGATCTCATATTTAGGTAATTCTTATAAGCGTTATATTTAGATTATCTTAGGCAATGTCCAGGGTTTTCGGTATATGCGGGTCAGCAGACGGCTGGCTTCCCGGTCGCCGCGTATTTGCTCTTTCTCGTAATCCCACTTGATTTCACGTCCCACTTGCCATGAGATAAGCGCCAGCAGTCCGGGAAGATTGGCTTCATGACCGACGCGGGCGGGGCATACAGTATCTTTGCGTGAACGGATGCAATCGAGCCAATTCTGTTTATGACCTAAGTCACCGTCTATGCCTGAAATAACGGTGGGATTTTTGCGGTCGTTTTCAGGGTAAATCTTCAAATAGCGCCGGTTAACCAGGATGGTCGCTTTATCGCCATAAAAATAGATGCCGTGATCAATGCCGTCGCATTCCATTTCGTAAGGGAAACCATTGCCATGGCGCATGGTATAAGAGAACGCATATCCCGGCGTATCCCAAATGACTTCAGCGGTGTCGGGCGTATCGCGGTCATCGTCGTGGGCGTACTTGCCGCCGATCAGGGCTGCGGATTTCATTTTTGGCCCCATAGCCCACATGACGATATCGAACAAATGCACGCCCCATGCGGTTAGCATTCCGCCGGAATAGTCGAGATAGAAATAGAAATTGCGTAGAAAATGGTTTTGGTTGAAAGGCCGTTCTGGCGCCGGTCCCAACCACATGTTATAGTCCAGGCCTTCAGGCGGCGTGCTGTCTTCATATACCCCGATGCCATGCTTCCCCTTGGGGCTGAGGTAGCCGTCGATATTCCAGATGTTAATGCAACGCGCAGCAGTGACATTGCCGATCTCTCCATCGCGAACCATTTGGGCGGCTTGGGCGAACTGAGCGGAACTACGTTGCTGCTGCCCGACCTGTACCACCCGTTTATATTTATCGGCGGCTTCAATCAAGCGGCGGCCTTCGAGCACGGTGCGGCTCATGGGCTTTTCGACGTAGACGTCTTTACCCGCCTGACAAGCCATAATAGCCTGCAGCGCATGCCAGTGATCCGGCGATGCAATAACTACTGCATCTACATCCTTGTTATCCAATGTCTCGCGGAAATCCTGCGTTTTCTGCACAGAATGATTTAGTTGTTCAGCGTTCTTTTCCACATGGGGAAGATAGGCGTCGCTCAGGGAGACGATCTTTACCTGGTCATTATTCTTGAACTGGCGGAAATGGTGGCTGCCGCGTCCGCCTTGGCCGATAAAACCTAACTGGATTTTATCGTTAACCCCTAAAACATTGATTGCAGGAGCGACGGCAGCCAGACCAGCGGCGGTTATTTTAGAGAAATTGCGGCGGTTTATTTTATGATCAGCAGTCATAGCGCACCTCGTTAATTTGGATTGGATGCATCTTCTTCATATTAGAACATGCGATACTGGGTGTATAGATTGGGGATATGAAACACGATGCGATATTTTTCTGAACTATCTCCCAAAAGCAGAAAGGCCGCAGGATTAATAATCCCTACGGCCTTCCATATATTATATAACATCATCCGCCTAGAGCGGTTGTCAAAAATCTATTCGTTTATTATTGCCTTTAGTCTCGGGAAAAGCCAATCTTTTCTGGCTTTTCCCGAACGCTAAAATGAATGTTAATATATCATCCACCTAGCGGCGTTTAGACGATGTGCGCGAATTGGATCTAGTGCTTCTTGGCTGGCTCGTCGCGCTGCTGCGTTGATTCGAAGTCGACTGCGGCGCCGAATATCCCTGCGTGCGGTTGGTGCGAGGAGCGCTTGATTGATAAGTTGCGCCAGGTCTGGTGGTTATGGGCGTCGTCCTGGTTGGCGAATACGAACGCTGAGGTGCATTAACGCTGCTTGGGTTGTAACTTTCCCTCTGCGGCGTAGTTACGCTCGGTCTGTAACTATCCCTCGTCGGCGAAGTCACAGATTGTCTTTGGTAACTACTACTGCTCTGTGGACTAGTGGTCTCGCGAGCTGGATGAGTCGTCATGATGCGTTCTATGCCAGCGCTGTTTTGCGAACGCGCAGGTTGAGTAGTTTGCTGCTGAGTTGTTCGGGCTGTCGAAGTTCTAGCCGGGCTGCTGGTCTGACGAGTTGTTTGCGTCTCGGCGCTTTGGCTTACCGGGCGATCCTGAATCAAACTACGCCGCTCTGGAGTCTCACGGGTCGATGTCGGAGCGGTGGTCGGAGTTGTCGTCCGTCTCGTTTCCGTATTGCTTCGAGCCGGAGTAGTGCGGCTTGGTTCAGTTCTTGCCGCTGTTGTAGTTGTTCTATTACCAGGCGCAACAGTTTCCGGAAGTCGGTTTTGATCGTCTTTGGTTGGCCGCGCTGCACGAGGCGTCGATGTCGCAGTATTGTTCGAAGCCTTTACCGCCAGTTGATAATCTTCAGCTGATCCAGTCTCTCTTTTGGCTCTGGTTGGCGTGATGCGATTTTGCTCAACTCTCTGAATAGCCGCGCTGCCCACGATAACCTCTTTGCCTCTTGAAGGTTTTATTTGCGCAATGGCGCGCGTCCCAGGAGTTTTGCTGGCAAACTCATTTTCTTTAACTACTGTCACCGAATTAGGCGCATCCTGGTTTTGGTAGATATATGTGTTATTGGTTATGTATGTGTTGTTCTCTATCCTGTTGCCATGACCGTTAATGATATTATTTCCATTACCTCTGTCATTACCTCTGTCATGCCGTCTATGCCAGGGGATATAAGGATCGCGAGGCCCCAGGGCGAACCAGCCAATGCATGGATCATCCCAGTGGCGGCGGCTTCCGCCTATGCTTAGATTGAAATAGCTGCCTTTTCTGGCGTAAGTGAAAGAGACCAGCGCCGGATGCCAGACCGGGCGCACGCGATGATGCACTACATGCACTACTTCCGCATGAGGCGTCCAGCACCAACGGTAATTATTCACATATACCCAGCGGCCATAGTGATATGGCGCCCAGCCCCAAGGTTCATATGATACCCAGGTCCAACCGCAGC
Source organism: bacterium (assembly GCA_963662285.2). GTDB lineage: Bacteria > Hinthialibacterota > Hinthialibacteria > Hinthialibacterales > Hinthialibacteraceae. The sequence continues at coordinate 482,966 of CAXXMV010000001.1, read as the reverse complement.
TGTCATACCATACCCAACGGCCATCGCGATATGGCGCCCATTCTTTGACAACCATTGTAGGGCGCCATACTGTGCCATATTCCGGGATTTCGATCCATTCTCCATTACGGTCTAAATCACTGTAGCCCGCCACGCGGCTGCTGATGTGGTTTCGGCTAATGCTGGCCGCCTGCATTGCGTCCCGCAAGTCGCACCATTGATCAAATCCGTCTTCCCGGTTGATCTTTTCAAAGGCTCTGGCATCAGGACCTGTTATGCGAATTTGATCGCCTCGCTGGAGGTGTTCTACGCTATCGCCCTGTACGACATCCATAAATCCTCTACGCACCAGGATTTGCGAATCGCCGTTTTCAGCAATATTATACCGAGTCTTGCTCCAGTCTTTGGTGATGGCGATAAAACCGTTGGCTTGCACTTCTATCGGAGCGCGTGCAAACGAGACTGCGCTGGAATTAATCGCCATGGTTCCCTTCAATATTCCGATTCGAGTCAAATTGTCTTCCAAATTGGCGAAATGAATATAAGTGTCGCCGCCAAGACGGACGACAACCTCGTCTTCCAGTTCCAGTTCAACCTGCCCGTTGACGCCGGTATATATTTTATCTCCGACCATCAAGGGTAGATTTAAGGCGGCATCGGTCCAATCTTCATCGGCGGTGCGCTGGGTGGTTACTGAACCTTCCAGATACGATATTCTGGCTACGCTTGGAGTGAATTCACGAACCGCTTCGGCTGAGGCGAAATTTGTAAAGATAATCACTAAAAACGCGATGGCGAGTTGATGTCGTTGTTGTAGATTAATGTTTTTCATGATCCTAATACCTTCCTGCTGGCAATTAAATCATTCATACTCCTTTAATCGCTATTGATCATTATATGGCTAGAATAAATGCTTGTCTTCTCCTCAGACAATAATATTAAATCCAGTTTAAATTTTTGAGAAAACTAATATTTGACTAAATGGAATCTCGTTAATATTCTGGATTAACTCTCAAACCGTTCAAAACGCTATCCTTCTGACAAACTCTATGTAAAATGAAGCGATTAATGATCTTCATCTTTGAGAAAAATCTATGGCGCGTGGATTGTGGTGGAGTTTTGGCGAGCCCCGTGAAGAAAGGGGCGAACTGGTTGTCGATTTTTATTATCAGATCGGCAAGCATGTTGAACTGCGTCTACCGTGGCCCACCAAACGCTTTACTGATGCCGGCGGCCTGACTATCGGCGTTGGCGCAAGCGGCGCTAATGGAGGTTGGCCGCACGACATTACCGCCAAAACAGTTGAGACGGGGCGCCGTTTATATGATTTTTTAGGCAAAGAAGCGCAATCATCCCTGATCAGAACCTTCGCCAACCGTGCGGATGACTCAATTGATCGAATACTTTACCTGCACTTTCCCACTCCCAACCAACAGAATGCAGAAATCTGTCTGACATTAGAAGACCTGCCCTGGGAACTATTGCATGATGGCGAAGGTTTCATTACTTGGAGATACGCAGTACAGATTATACGTTCGCATCCCATTGAAACTTTTCCTAGTCCGCCACAGACCATAGACGTCTCATCGTGGCGCATACTGCTGGTAACTCCTTTTATATTCGCGGATAAGGATAAAACTGACGGCGTCGGTCTTGCGCAGCTGCCTCTGGGATGCGAGGAAGCTAAAACCATGTTTTCGCTGCAAGAGAGAACTCATGGTTTGATCCTGGTTGATCCACAGCGTCATAAGCGGTATCCCTGCGGCGTGACTACTTTCCACGAATTGGAAGATTGCCTGATGCAAAGCGGCACTGACCGCTTTCATATTATCCATTTTATTGGTCATGGCGTAATTTACGATGATGAACCCTGTCTTTGCTTTGAAACTGATGATGGGCGAATAGACTATGTTTCCGTTACCCGCTTACGAAAGATGTTCATGTCGGTTCGTGACGCCGAAGAATCGAATAAACTACCGCCCATGCTTTTTTTGAATGCGTGCAGTTCGTCCAGCCGGGGACGCTATTCCGCCGGTTTCGCATCGGGTTTACACGATCTGGGCATGTGCGTCCTGGGATATCACGCTGATATCTACGATGATTCAAAATTGATTCATGCAGCAGATAGTTTTTATCAATCGCTTTGCATCGATCAATCCCTACAGACTCCACATGTTCCACCTAATCTAATCACGGCCAGCAAAGCGGCGCGTAAACGGCTGCGTAACCTGGAGCATAGTTCCAAACCATCCTGGGGTAGTCTTCGCGCCTATATACCTTCTGATATTTCATTTAACGTTCGTGGTCGCGGCATCGTGGAGCGCACCGCCCAGAAACTATATTCTCATTTCGCTCAATGGATGAATCCACAGGATTACACCGACCATATCTCTATCGGTTTCCAGTTCGCCATCCTCTTTGGCGCTTTGATGGGATTGGTCAATCTGGCGTTTATTTTTCCTGAATCAGTAAGTATCGAACATTATACTTATCAAGAGATTGTCAGTGAGATTACTCGCGTATTTTTAGTAGGGCCTCTTTCCTTTTTAGCGGCGGCGCTCTTTATATCTTTTCAAACGCTCCGTAATCATCGATTTCTGTTATCACGGACCGGGATTATTCCTCTATTGCCTTTGATTAAGCATAGTCTGATTTCTATACCAATATACTGTTTATCAGGATTATCCTTTGGAGCGTTATTTGTCTATTCGTTTGCGCGGCTCGATTTATTAACCGCCCAGATTACGCCATTTGCATCAATCACAGATATTTCCATAGAAACTTTTTGGTATAGTTTCATCTTGCTAATTAGTGGAACCGTGGCTTTTACGTTGTTTCTGGCAAATTGGTTAAGCCTCAGAAAAAAAGAGACCCTGCATTCATATCGAACATTCTACTGGGTTTTCTTCGTCTTGCTGATTATGGCGTTCAGCTATGCCGCTGATGCCATCTATGGCTCCACATTAAAAGTATACCGGGTGGGCGGATGGGTGGGGCTTATCCTGCTCAATATTACCGCCTATTCGTTCGCTATCACCAAGATAATGAAAGAAACCTCCTGGCGGGCGCTTCAAAAAAGCGGTAAAACCACGCATCTTTCCTGGCGTAAGTTGCTGCCTTTGCTAGGAGGAGCGGTGTTCGTGGTTTTCTGCTATTACCTGCTGGAAGCATCGGTGCGCTTTGAATCGCATATCATTCAATCCGCGCTGCTCGATAGGAAAGATTCGATTCCAAGCAGGGATTTCGATCCACATGTCGAGAAAATCATAGAGCGGGCGCTTCGGCAACGCGCTATTCAGGAAATCCCTGACAGTATCAAAGACGTGGCCAAAGATGATTGGCTGCTTAATATGGTTTACGCCGACTATGTGCTATATCGCTCAATGCTGCGCAATGACCGGGAAAGCATGAAAGAGGATTTAATGATTTGTCAGATGCATATATCTGATAGCGAAAAGATTAATCCTGAAGTGCATTTCAAGGATTATTTTTGCAATATATCCGCTATGGTCGAATTAATGTTCGCTATATGTGATGACAATGATGAAATCAGGTGGTCACATTTTATGAGCGCCTTGCCTTTGGCGGAAAAGGCGGTAGAAAAAGCTGACCGCAATTTCGCTTACCGGGATACCCTGGCGCGGGTTGAGATGCATCTGTCTAAAATAAGCAATGGCGACCTTGTCCGCTTAGAGAGTGCTGCTTCACATATCCGCGAAGCGCAATGGCGCGCCTTTTTCCTGCGCAGCCCCCGCGCCAAGGAAGTGCGCAACTCCATCGACAAACTGGCTGAAGAGATTGATCAGGAAATCATTAAAACCAAAGAGAATAACCAGATGTTCACCGAACGGATTCATCCCTGAATTTATCTGTTCTCATCTATTCCCACTCAGTCAAACGTTCTTTAAGAGTTTTGAGCGAGTTGACCGCGTTCCAGTCTGGTTTGATCGATTTGAATACTGGCTCCGCTTTCTCCATCCGGTCCACAATCTTATCAATCAGGTGGTTGAGGAATAACCAGAGCGATTCCTTGAAAGGCGCCGAATTCTCTTCACGGTTTTGACGCGGCATAAATAGCAAGCCCTGTCGAGTCTGTTCGTATGCTTCCATATAAGACTCCCGCGTGGCCAACAGATTGATCTCGAAAAGTGAGTCGATGCAAGTATCTTCGCTCTCTTTATTATCGTTTTCCATTAAGATGCGTACGGCGTCGTTGGCCAGTCGGCGGGTTGCCTTGGATTCCAGCCATACCAGACCGGAAGCCCATGCGTCATTGCCGGATGTTTCGGTCAGGAACCATGTGAATTCGCAAAATTCGCCCTGTTCATCTTGAAGCGTCATCATGGTTTTTGCCAAATCGATTTGAACCGTTCCATTGCTGGAAGCGCTGATGGTTTCTTCGTGCTTGACCGATGGTTTTTGTACGCAAACCAGGGTCAACCGATGTTCAACTTCCGGCGCCAGTCCCGAAATTACGAATGGTTCAGCATCTGGATCGATGGCGGTGCAGAATAATGGAGAAAACGCAGGCAGATCGGCTGGCTCAATGGCGCGGCGCCGCGGCTGATATAGTTCCTGCTGTGAGGCGACGGCGCTGCGATGAACCGGAGCGGGTATCATCCGGGTGGATAATACGTCAACGGTGGATTGCAATGCTTCGAAATAGGCCTGTAGTTCGCCCCAAGCCTCTTTATTCGCTGCTCGAATGGTATTCAGTTTATTTTTAAGCTTCGCCAACCAGTTGATCTGAATATGTTCCGCGCTCCAGCGCTCAACCAGAGATATAGTGTTCTTCTGGTAAACCGATTTGTAATCGCGCTGAATGGCGGAGAAAAAACTCACGCGGTCTTGATCCGGCATGGAATCCTGGTTGATTCCCGGCGCCGCATCAGGTTTTTCCATATCTTTGTCATGGATAATCGACTCGATGAGTTCGTCGGCCAGTTTCCAGTCTTTTTGGTTCAAACCTTCTTTTTGATTATGCATGTTTTGGTTCATGATACTAACCTGTCTTTAAATCTCTCCAATGGAAAGAAGTATTTGCTGTTTGCATTGATTCCAGACATAATCCACTGATCCTCTGGGTATTCCAACCTCTTGACCAATATCTTCATTAGTTCGGCCTTCGGATTTAAGTTGCACAAGCATATCGCAAGGAATTTCAATTTTCTTATAAATAACGGAAGTTTTTTTCAGCGCCTGAAGGATTCTATCCATATCATGAGCATCGCGCCATTCAAAACCATCAATTTTAGAATCAGCATGCCAATCTTCAACTTCTACTTCGACAACTGGCTCTGCAATACGAGAGGCCATGCCGCAATTCGAACATTGCCATCGGTTAGAGGCATTCAACGCCTCCCCTGAATCGCATCCAATGGGGCAGCGTGAGAAATCCATGCCGCATTTCCGGCAATGATCATCCGTCATATTTGAACTCATGGAACCGCATTGCCAGCAAGCGTAGTTGGTATGAGTCCGTTTGCGGATAAGATCGATCAGGCGCTTTTTGGCGATATGGAAAACTGCTCGTTCAAATCCCGCATCAATCATCCACGCTGGCATGCTGCGCTCGATTTCGCTGGCGACAGCAAGTATTTCGCCCTTTTCATCGCAGCACCAATCGTACACGTTCCTGCAATAATCCCTGAACAAGGTTTTTTGACCCATTCGGGTAGTCATAGAAAAACCGTTGAGTTTGTCCGGCGACCGTTCAGGAAGATAGGGATTGCCGAATTCACTGAGAAATTGATCACGGTCGGCTTGATTGAAAAATTTTATTTGATTGCTGCATTCCTCAATCTTGAGAATGGCGACGCTGTTGTTGTTTAATTCCACTGCGAGTCGATCGCCAGAATTAGAGAAATATAATCTTTCGCGTATTTCATTTTTTTCCATAAAACCCGGAATATCGATATCCCACGAGCGAATCAGCGTCTTTTGCGCAATATCCCACACAAAAATGAGCCGATCAGAGCGGATGGCGGCTATGCGCGACCCGTCTTGCGACAAAGCGACGCGCATGATAATGCCCCGGCGGCTGCCGCGCGTTCCTTCTTCAGGAAAGACCAAGGCTTGAGATTCACCGTTTCGCCACACGCGGGCGTGAGAATCGCTCATACAGCGTACTAATTCTTCTAACATAACGCCCCATAACTCTTCCTCTAAATCGGTGGGATCGATTGAGACGCGCTTCATTCCCGGTGAATGCCGCCTGACCGCATGTGATGCGGCGCGACGGATTAAATGGTAATGTTCTTCCACTCCCTGGTTTACCAGCGCGTCAAACTCCGCTGGATGATCAGAATAAATCATACGGATCACATCAGATGTATAAAATATGGCTTGCAGCAAATTGGACGAAATATCCGATACGCTTTTTTCGATAGTAGATGCATCCAATTTCCGGGTATTTAAATCAATCAGTTTATCTAAAATCTGTATAGAAGCTTTTTCTGCGATGTCAGCGATCCAGTTGTCATCATGAGTGGGAAACCAGGGCTGCTCGCGTAATAGATTCGATAGAGATTGAGAGAGAGCGGTTACTGTCTCTTCCCGTTTAAAGGATGAGCCGCTTGAGGCGATGCTATGTAAAAAATCTCGTATGCTTTTCATAGTGGATTGGTGCGATATCTGTCTGCCAAGACCGTAAATAATAAGGACTTTACGTAACTCGACTCGTTTTAGATTATGTTTGAACTTATTATTCATAATATTACACGTTCAATCCGCACTGCTCAAGCAAATACCTAACTTTTCATGATTTATCGATGATTTTTTATATTGATTATGCTTTCTATACATTAATATCGTTCAAGTTGACAATTTAACTAATACAAATAGTAAAAGATTGACAATTAGGAGGATTATAAAAGAACTGTGATATTTACCCTCGCATTCACTTCGTGACCTATGTATCCTTATAAACGTATACATATTGATTATCTATAGTTAAGATTTTGGTAGTTTTGATTTTTTGGGAAATCGTATTAAAAAACCTGAAACGGACAAATCATGAAAAATTTATCCCTGCATTCTAGAATCGTATTTGCGAGTTTAATCGGAATCGTATGCTTGATGGCTGCTACGCCTTTGGTCATGGCAGACGGAGAAGACGTCTGGACGTCGTTTATTGCGCATGGAGATATTGACCAGGCGATAAAGGCGTTTGAAGAAACAATTGCCAATAATCCTAAAGACGCGCTGGCTCATGCCGGTTTGGCGCTTTTGTCCTCCAGCAGACCTTCTGGAGATAAAGCCGCCTTGGATCATTGGCTGGAAGCATTTCAATCAGCTGATGATCAACCGGAAGCATATCTCTTTTTATTCGAGATATTGAAAGAGTTGGATTCCAAAGAGGATTTCCAGAAATCTTTGGCCTGTTTCGATAAAGTATTGCAACGTGATGGTCTATCCGAGCGTTTTGTTTCTCTGCTTAAAAGCAACCGGGCGCTTTTGCTCAAACGTTTGGGGCGGTGGGATGAATCGGCGCAGGCTTATGCTGAATCCGGTTATATAACTGGTTTTTGGTATTGTGGACCATTTGACAACGCAGAAGAAGGCGGCCACGAACGCGCCTTTGGTCCAGAGCAGAATCTTGATCTAACCGCTACCTATGAAGGACGCCGACAGACCATCGGATGGCGTCCCGTTCCTGTTGAACCTTATAACGGCTACATCAACCTTCATTCCATAGTTGATCCATCCAACGAATCAACCACCTATCTTACCACAGTGGTTCAATCGTCCGTTGCGCAGAACTGCAAGATTTACATCGGACACGGCGGCGCATTGAAAGCATGGTTGAATGGAAAACTACTAGTCAACGCTGATCGATACCACCGCCCGGTTCCCGATCAGGTTTATATAGAGACTCATCTCAATGCAGGCGCCAACACCGTGCTGCTCAAAGTCTCATCGGGAGAAAAAGATAAATACGGCGTTTACCTGCGCATCGCGACAGATAACGCTGATTCAATTTCGGTTTCTGCCCCTTCAGTGAATCAAGATACACCTGATATTACAGGTCATACGCCAGTTAGCGAAAACGAGGCGCCCCAAGTAATCAATTTTGATCCGGCGCCTATTCAACAGCTCAGGGCTATGGCGGAATCACCCGACGCCAGTCCTCATCAAAAACTATTTTTCTCTCAATTGCTGCAACGCTGGCATGTCGCGGATGAAAATGATACCAGCGCTAACGCATTGTTAAGCAGCATGACTACTCAATATCCCGATAATCCTCTCTTATGGCGGGAGCAGGGCGACTCGGAGACAATGGGCAATCGCAAACGGCTGGCTTATAAAAAAGCGTTGGATATCGATCCAGGCGATCAAGCCGCTTTTCTTGGCCTGTTAAGAAATTACAGCAATTCACCATACGCCGTTAAGGGGCTTGATCTGATACGTGATTGGAAAAAAGAACGCGAACTACCGCAATCTGCTCTGTTAGAACAAGCCCATATCCTTAATGGCAAAGGATTGCGGGAAGCCGCTATTGACCTGCTGAAGCAGGGTGATGAAGATTTAGGCGCCAAAGCAAGCATGTTTCTTTTTTCAATGGAATCTTCCCGGATGACTGAGTCCGACAAACAAATCGCATTGCAATCGATTTTGGAAGATTTCCCTTTTGAATATGACGCCGTGCGGCAACTGCGCGACATCGCTTTGCGCAATAATGATGAAGAAGCCGTGCAGGATTTATTAAAACGCGAACAATGGCTTAATCCTTTCTCAACCGAGGGATTTATCCAGGCGGCTTTACGCCAACAAGGCAAAGATGATTTTGAAGGCGCACTGCTGACTCTTAAAAAAGTTTTAGCAATTTCGCCCGATATGTTTGACGCGCATCGGCTATCTGCCGTTCTCTATCATCAGATGGGAGATGACGCCAACGCGCTCAATGAATTGCGCCTAGCTTTAATTACGCGTCCCTCCGATCCGTGGTGTCTGGACTATATGGAGTTCTTGCAGCCCAATGAAGAAACCTATGCCTCACCCTTCCTGGTCGACTGGAAAACTATCCAGCAACCGGAAGATCAGGACCTGTCGAAAGCCAATTACCTGGTGCTGCTGCATCAGCGCATTGTCAGGGTGCACGCCAACGGGAACTCCAGCGAAACGGTTCGCGAAGCGATCAAGATTCTCACCGAAACCGGAGTCCGTTATCAACAGGTGCGCGGAGTGTACTATGAAGGCGATAGTGAGGAAGTGCGGATAATTAGCGCGCGGGTCTGGAAACCGGACGGGACCTTTTATGACGCTCCCGCTCCACGTCATCAAAGTACATCCAACGCCGGAGACGCCGCCAATCGTCTATATGGCGATTACAATGTCGCGGTTCTGCAATTCCAGGGTTTGGAAAAAGGCTCGGTAGTAGAATTGGAGTATGAAAAGAAAGATAAGGGAGAAAACATATACGCCGATTACTTTGGCGACCTCTTCTATATCGGCGATGGTTTCATGGAACCTGCCGTCCGTATGGATTATGTATTAATTACCCCAAAATCACGCGAGTTTTATTATAAATATACTGCGCCTAACTATCCGGCATCCGTGGTTGCGCCTTCTTTGGATGAAGCGTCAAAGCCTCTGGAAACCGAAAGCGATTCTGAACGAATCTGGAAATGGTCATTTAGTTCTCTACCTACGATTCCACGCGAACCAATGATGCCTTCAGTGACAGAAATTATTCCATACCTCAAAGTATCCACTTTCCAAACCTGGGAAGATATGACCCAATGGTACTGGAACCTGTCACGCGACCAACTGATACCCGGCGCCGTGATTCACGACGCTTTGGCGCGCATCCTCACTGATTACCGTATCAAGTATAAAATCTCGCCAACCCAGGAATTAAGCGATTGGGATAAGGTGCGAGCCGTCAACGCTTTCGTCAATACTGACGTTCGTTATCTTGGTTTGGAATTCGGCATCCACGGTTATAAACCGCATAAAGTGGATGATATTTGCAATGCTCAATATGGCGATTGCAAAGATAAAGCCTCACTGGCCGTCGCCATGTTAAAAGAGATTGGCATTGAAGCCAATCTGGTTATTATCCGCACGACCAATAAAGGCGAGATTGATTACGATCTGCCATCACTTGGTATATTCAACCACTGTATTTACTATCTGCCCGACATCGACGGCAAGGAATACTGGATCGACGGCACGGCTACTTTCTTTGATGCCTCCGAACTGCCTTCCGTTGATGCCGGCGCCAATACTTTGATCGTGAAACCCGGTGGAGCATACGAGTTCAAGCGAATTCCTCATTCCGATAAGGAAGAAAATGGCGCTATCTATACAACAGCCATGACTTTGGATAACGATGGGACGGCGCAAGGATTTCGTATCGCTGAATTCCGGGGGCTTTATAATCCCGTAGTTCGACGCACCTATGAAAATCCCGTAAAAGCCAAAGAGACAGTTGACCGTATTCTGGTTGGAACCTATCCCGGTTCTCAATCATCTAATATTGAACTGTCTGACCTTCAGGATTATGCAACCTCAGAACGGCTGGCTTACCAAATGACCATTCCACAATACAGCGTCAAACAGGGCGACCGCTGGATTTTGCCGTCGACCATATTCAAAGATATGATGTCTCAACGATTCGCTTCATTATCTGAAAGGGAATACGACTTGATCCTCAATTACCCGTGGACCCGCACCAATATATTTACTATCAAATTGCCTGACGGCCATGTAGACGTAGAACTTCCCCAAAACCGCAGCATCGATAATCCGTTTGGCAAATTTGAACGTATTTCAGAAATTGATGGCGCAGAGATCACCATCAAAGAAGAGATTGTATTTAAGCCGGTAAGAGTATCAAAAGAAGACTATCCTGAATTTCGGGAATTCTGCCGTCTGGTAGATCATTATCAGGATGAAAAAGTATCATACAAAAAATAATTGAGATCGTTGTGCGGCTTAAGCCAAACCTGAATTGCTAATTTGAAAGAACGTTCAACATAAAAAGGATGCAAAAAAAGATGAAGACTAATCGCTTCTCTATTCATATCACCACTTTTATTTGCTTAGGACTGCTAATTACGGCAAGCGTCAATGCATCAATGGAATCCGCCTGGGATTCATTGATCACGAATCAGATCGATGCGGCGCAAACAGAATTTGCCAAACAGTTGGAAAGCAACCCCGGCGAAGAGGCTCTTCAGGGATTGTATCTAGCCGCCTGGGCGAGAGGCCAGGCGCCGGAGATGGCTGAAATCCTTACCCGCCTGTTAAATGATTATCCCCGGAGCCAATTTTTACCGGCATATTTATCCATGTGGGGAAACTCGGAATTTCATGGATGGAAAGCCAGTGATCGGGCCGCCCTTCTGCAAAAGGCTATCGAGAATTCAACTTCTTTCATTCACCGCCAGATATTAGCCCATGAATGGATGGAAACGCTTGATATGCTTCTAGATGAAAATGTAAAAAAAGCAGCGCAGGAAGCGGGTGTTCTGTTGAATCATTGGGCGGTGGTTGGACCTTTCGGGCGCTATGGCGCTGCGGATTTGTTCAATCCTTTCGGTCCAGAAAAAGGCTTGCAGGATGAATATCAAGGATGGCGCGGCAAGGTTTCAGTCCAAAATATCGATAATCCTGATTTGGCCGGTCTGATCGAGTTCAGTTCCCTGATACATCCCGATACTGGTATCGCGTATGCTTTCAACGCTTTCGAATCCCAAACAGATGCAGAAGCATGGCTCACTATTCAATCACCCGCCGATTTCCAGATTTGGTTTAATGGGCAGCCCATTATGGAGAAGACTTATCTTCTTTTGGATACAGCCAAATTGCATACTGCGTCCATCCCTGTCCGTAAAGGCAAGAATCTTCTTGTGGTGAAATCTCAAAAAACCAGTGGCAGTTGGTGGGTTCGATCTTCTTTGATATCTAAAGATGAAGAAAAACTATATATATCTTCTATTCCATTTCAATCATCCGATTTTGAATCTCTCTTCCTGACGCCGTTTGAAGTGAAAACCTCCAGACCTTTGGAATGCAGCGTGGTCTCATCTCCTTATCCATTGGCATTGTCTGAGAGTAAAACAGAAGCGCAGGTAATCTCTGAAGCCGTATTTCTCGCCTCATGGCATTTGAATCGCGCAGAGTATCAAGCCGCACGGTTATATTTCGAACAGGCGCAAAAAATTGCGCCGGATTTCGCTCTGCTTCATGCGTTGCATGGCGACGTCTCTCTTCAACTGGCCCGCTCACGACCCGGATCGAAATTGCGGTTTTATCAGGAAGCTGAAACTTCTTTAAGCAAGGCCCTAAGTAATGATCCCTATTGCATATCCGCCATGACTGAACTGGTCGCTTATTATCTTGATCGTGCGCAAATCGATCAAGCGCTCGATAATTTTAAAGATCATTTAACCAAATACCCGGATATTCGAAAAAATGTTAATGAAGGAGTGATCAACTATTCACTGGGTATTCTGTATGATCAAAAGAATTTCAAAGAGGATTCCATCAAGTTATTCAATCAATCCTTAAAAGATTGGTTAGTCTCTTACGAAACCTATAACTATCTGTTCGATTATTACCAAGGTCATAATGAACTGGATCGCGCAACGGATATTATCACCCAAGCCTTGGATCGGTTTCCTGCTTATGAACCATTTCTGGAAAGGGCTTCCCGAAGCGATTCTAAATCAGTTGCGATAACCAAGGCGCTGGATTATGTTAACAAGGCCATTCGCATTCATCCAAGTCGTGAACAATATTCTTTCCTTTTAGGTACAATTCTCGAACGGCAGGGAAAACTTAATGAAGCCCGCGAGTGGTACAGTGAGATGCTCAAGACATTTCCTGATAATCCAGGTTTGTATGAAAGAATCGCCGCCTTGGATTTGCTGGATTCAAATAAAACTTCCTCCCTGGCCTTTTATGAGGAGGCATTCCAGATCGCTCCAAGAAGAATGAGGCCATTTCGCGCCTTACGCGATGCTGGCGGAGTTGACGGTTTCCCATATCAAAAATACGACGTGCAATTGGATGACGTCGATATAAGCAAGGCTGATCGATGGAAGACTTCCCGCGCTTCGGTCATTTATCTACTCGATCTGATGGTTGTTGATATGCATGACGACGGGACCTACGATCAATATATCCATCAGGCCATCAAAATCCAAAACCAGGAAGGTATGCAGAAATGGGCGGAGACGGTCATTCCCAAAGGCGGTAATGTCGAAATCATTATGGCGCGCACCATCACTCCCGATGGTACTGAGTGGGATGTCTCGCATGTGCAGGATTTAAGCGGACAACAATCTCTATCCATGTATGGCATCGAGCCAGGGGTTATTCTGGAATACGCCTACATTGACCGTACGGGACGAAGCGATCCCGGCGTCAATTATTCCGGCGGGGGATATTTCTTCGGTTCGGATGATGATCCCATGCTATTATCGCAATTGACCATTGTTAAACCCGAACATATCCCGTTTCACTTTGACCTTAATCCAGATGACTTTAATCCGGAGATTAAACGGGAAAATGCTCAGGTCGTTTATACGTGGTCTAAAGAAATGTCTGAAGGATTGAAGAATGAACGATTCGCTCCATCGCTCTCTCAGCGGGTTCCATCAATTCAATGGAGCACTTGCCCTGACTGGCTTACTTTTGCTGAACGGCAAAGAATTTCAATATGGGGTTCTGAAGAAGCATCAACCGAAATAACTGAACTCGCCCAAAAACTCAAAACGGAAGCATCATCCAAGCAGGAATATATTACCAGCGTCTTCAATTATGTTCGCTCTAATATCGAAGAGACCTCCGGTGGTTCCACCACTGCCGATACTATTGTTCTCGGCGCTGGTGGAGGATATCAGAAACTGCGCCTTGTGCGGCAGCTGCTTAATTATGGGGGAATAAAAACCCGCATCGCTATGACGGTCGATAATGAGCAAAGCAGTGGATATCGACCCATGCCGGTTCTTTCCTACCCCGGCTCGATAGTTCTCGTTATACCCCGTCAGGAAGAGATTGCGCAACGGATTTTGCTTGATTTCTCCAGTCGTTTCGCCGCTGCTGGAAGCATTGATCCACGCATGAATAAACAAATATCCTTAGTTCTTGATGAGACAGCGCCATTTTTTGAACCGTTGAATCCATTGTTATGGGAGACTGGAATAATCGACCGTTATTTCAATCTCACTCTGCGCGAAGATCACTCAGCATTAATCAACGGTCATTACTCATACGAAAATACGTTCGACCGCCAGATTCGCGAAGCGCTCACCAATCCGGAAGTTAAAAAACGTCTGGCCGATTCGCAACTGGCTCGCGATTTGAGGGGAATCAAGGTTGAAGAGTCTGATATTGTTCAGCTTGATGATTTGACTTTGCCGCCCCGTTTGGAATTCCATGGCGTTTTGCCGGATATTGCCAAACCTTCAGGTGAACGAACAATAAAAGTGTCGCCCGTGTTAGCCCGTTCTAACGCATCTTCCATCGTCAGCGAACCAACCAGGCAGTTCCGCATGGAGTTTCGCTCCAGCGTCATTAATGATCCTCTTGATGTTAGGATCGATTTTTCATATTATCTCGACCAGGGCGCTGCTATTGCCTTGCCGGATAATACTCTTATCATCTCTGAATTCGGCTTCTATTCACTATTTTATACATGGGATGGGAATAATCTTGTTATTAAAAGATCTTTCCTTATTCCAGAACAGAATATTGAACCGGAAGCCTATCATCGATTCGTAGATTTTTGCCGATCCATTGATCAGGCTGAAAATCGGGAGATCGTCGTTTCTTTACCTATCTCCTCGTAATGAAGTCATGATTTTATAGGTATGATTTTTTTTGTGGATTGATATTCGACAAGGTTAGGGTATCCTTTATATAAGTGATATTTTTTTGAATAGAAATATGTCGCTTTTTGCAATGGGCAAGGTTCAATACTTTGGCGTATGTTATTCTGAGAATCTCTTTAATGATTTAGGTTTTTTCTATTGGTGTAGGAATGAATTCCGAAAATTTGGGAAATACTGTTTTATTAATTGATTGTTCTTCTAATGATACAAAAGATATTATATGTCTTTTAACAGAAGAACATTATAACGTTTTCAAAGCTGTCTCGGTCGAAGAAGCTCTGCATGTTATTGAATATATTTATCCTGATTTAGTATTGATAAACGGTTCCAACTTGACGCGTAATATAAATGATATTTGCATACAAATTCGAAATTCAATCACTTGTTCTTTTCGAAACGTTCCTTTTATTTATCTCGAATCTGTCAATGGCGTCCCTCAACAGGATTTTACTACACTTAAGGAAGTGGACGATTGTTTTCTGTTTTTAAGGAACAGAGAATCAATATCAGGAGAAAATTCTAATCCTGAAGAATGGGACCGCATTTCACATCTTAGTAATAAACAATTATTATCTATGATTCGTTCCCATATGCAGATTCATGCTTTGAAAAACAGCGTGGAAGAGAGCCACCGCCAATTGTCCCACGCCCAACGCCTCATGGATCGTGAACTTAGCGAAACGGCTAAGATGCAACGTTCCTTTTTACCCGATATTTTCCCCTATCATGCTGAATTGGAACTGGCAGCGCTGTATCATCCCTCAATCAAAGTCGGCGGCGATTATTATGATGTGATTCAGATTGATGAGGATCATTGGGGATTAGTAATTGCCGACATTGCCGGTCATGGTACTGCGGCGGCGGTTGTAATGGCATTAACCCAGATGGTGGTTAAAGAATTCGGCAAGGGAATCGTTAGTCCTCAGCAAGCGCTGTTTTTGTTTAACGATAAACTTAACGCCAATCTTTCTTCAGATCATTACGTCACAATGTTCTATGCGGTTTTAAATATCCAGACTATGGAAATGGTTTATTCTCACGCGGGGCATGTACCGCTAATGCATTATATAGCGAGTGATAATGTAATCTTTGATATGAAGAACGAGCCTTCTTTTCCGTTGCGTACATTTGAGATGGAAGAGTATGAAGAACGGCGTATCACGCTTCAACCGGGAGATAAAATCCTCTTCTTTACTGATGGCGTGACGGATATCCAAAACAAGCAAAACGAATTTTTCGGCGCCGACCGCTTGCGAGAAGTTTTCCTGATTAACAATCAATGCTCCTGTAATGAACTGGTGCAGCGAATTTTCGATGAAACAGAATCATTCCGTCAAGACCGCGATAGGATGGATGATTTCACGCTTATGACGCTTTCCCGCTCTGCCAAGACTTGATATCAAGTTTATTATTGTATTGCTTGCGTACACCTCACTAACTTTCACCAATCCATGTTATATTTTCCGTGAATTTATCCACGATTGGTATTATGGTCTCTGCAAAAAACGACTCACTTTGACCATGTCCAACCACAACAGTATTCAAACCCGACTCATTAGCTTCCCACAATTGGTGGTAACCCACTTCTCCCGTCAGATAAGCATCAACTCCCAAATTGGCGGCTAAAGAAACAAGCGAACTTCCGCTTCCCGTTGAAATAGCGATCTGCTGAATACGTTTTCTTTTATCCGGGCGCATTTCTGAGATGAACTCAGAATTGGGTATGCTGTGGCTGACGCGGTTGATGAAATCGTCCCAACTCAGTTTCTTGTCAAATTGCGCTATCCATACCGCCTGATTCAAATCGCGAAATTCATCCAGTATATATAGTTCATAAGCCGGTTCATCATAAGGGTGAGCCGCATAAAGCGCTTTGACAACAGACCATTTAGCCCGTTCCGGCAGAAGCATTTCCAATCTTATTTCCGCCGCTTTTTCAAATACTCCGGCATTGCCGATAAATGGATTTGAATGCTCTGAACCTCGAAAGGTTCCCTCTCCTTGGACGCTGAAAGAACATTGATCATATTCACCGATAACTCCTGCGCCTGCTTTGCCAAGCGCATCCCGGATTGAATGCAGATGGTCTTCTGGAACATAAGTGGTTATCTTCAGTTGGCGTCCCTGTGGTTTGTTGGCTAATGGATGCATCGTGCTGCATCCCAGCTTTTGCGCCCAGATTTTGGCCATGCCTTCTGGATGCAGGTCTAGGTTGGTATGCGCTGCATATAGCGCCAGGTCATGTTTAACTATTTCCCGTATCAAGCGTTGCACGGGATCGTTTTCAACCAGGCGTTTTAAAGGTTGGAAGATCAATGGATGATGCACCAGCAGCATATCCGCTTTGTTTCTGATCGCTTTTTTCAGAAAATCGCTGGAGACTTCTAATCCAACATATACCCGTTTCACTTCCTGATCAGGGTCGCCCACATGCAACCCGACAGGGTCTTTGGGTAATGCCCAATCCAAAGGAACCGCATGCTCTATCAGGCCAATCAACTCTTTGAGTTTCATTTAACGCTCCAATATGCTATGACTATTCAGGTAGGTTTATTGAACCAGAAATTTGGATTATGTAAAAGAGATTAGTTGTTAAAACTATGCTATCATAATCACCAAATTAAAAAAATATCCTGAATATCCTATTCATCCTGGCTATCCAGATTCAGACAAAAAAGACTCTGAATAAATGTTATAATGAAGATAGAAAAAAAACGTGGATCATTATCTGAAAAAGATGAATCATGACAAAAAAAAATAAAGATAAATCATATAAGGCTGCGTTCTCGAGGGAATTGTTTATGGTAAAGCCTCCGGGGCCTTGGCCTGATCCTCCAGCAAAATGTGTTTCTGGACGTACGGGAAATGGGAGGGGGCGATGTTCACAAGGTGCGGATGCTTTTCCTCCCCAAGAAGAAAAAAAAAACAAAAATAGTGAAAAATTGAGATATAAGGATTAATCAGTATTCTCCCAGTTAGAACCAAAACACCCAGCTCATAATTCCCGTCGACTTGAGAAAGCCATAGCTAATGTGGTCTCGTCGGCGTATTCCAGGTCGCTGCCGGAGGGTAGGCCGCGCGCCAGACGTGTTACTCTAATGCCTTTTTCTTTAAGCGCGTCTTGCAGGTAGATGGCGGTGGCGTCGCCTTCCATAGTAGGGTTAGTGGCGAGGATCACTTCGCTTATTGGTTGTTTGATGCGGTTGATCAGTTTCGGAACGCCTATCTCGTCGGGGCCGATACCGTCAATCGGCGACAACGCTCCCCCCAGTATATGATATAGCCCCCGGTATTTCCCCGTCCGTTCGATGGCCAGCATATCCTGAGGTTGTTCGACGACGCAAATCAGTTCCATCTCGCGTCCCTGTCCCTGACAGATAGGGCAGGGATCTGACTGAGCGTAATTGCCGCAAGTCGAGCACAACCGGATTTCGTCCCTTAAAAGAATCAGTGCGTCAGCCAGATCGCCGATCTCAGTTTTGCCGCGTTTCAGAAGGGCGAAGGTTAAGCGTTGCGCCATTCGTGGACCAATGCCCGGCAATTTTGCCAACTGTTTGGATACCATTTCGACGGCTGGCATCCAGGATAGTGGACGATTTCGGTCGAATTGATTATTGCTCATGTGGTTATTCCGGGGATGGGGATGCCGCCGGTGATGGAACTCATACGTTCTTTGACCATCTCCTGCACGCGGTCTTGAGCCTCATTGATGGCGACCAAAATCAAATCTTCCAGCATGGCGGCGTCATCGGATTTAATAATTTCGGGATCAATCTTGATCGAAGTAAGTTTTTGTTTGCCATTCATGGTTACGGTTATCATACCGCCGCCAGAGCTGGCGCTTATTTCTTCTCGTTCGAGTTCTTCTTTTAAGTCGCCCAGTTTCTGTTGCATCTGCTGGGCTTGTTTCATCATATTAGCTATATTGCCTAAATTTCCTAGACCTTTCATGAAAACCGCTCCTTAACCTTTAGGACAGATGTTTTAGTCAGCCAATTATTTTGATTCAACCGGTCTGATATTAATAACTCTGCCAGGCATTTCTTCCATTAGTTTACTGAAAATTTTGTTTTGTTGCACCTGTTCCATCAATTCCTGCCGGGAAACTACCGGTTCGACAGCAGCGGGCTGAGCGTGTTTTTGATTGATTTGGTTCAATTCATCGCTCTGTTCATAGCGAATCGTCAATGATGTACCAAACGATTTTGATAATATCTCAGTAAGTTTGGTGCGATTATTGGGACGTTCCAACGTCCTGAGACTATAAGCATGATCTGAAGGAATGGCAATACGTAATAATTCATTGGTAAATTCCAGCGCAACGCTGCCTTCCAGCGCTCCCGCCAGCATCGGATCATCCAACTCATGCAAAAATTGGTTCCACATCGTACTGAGCGATCCTACTTCGCCAACCTGGCTTTTGCTTGGTTGAGGAGTTGATTCATCTATTTCATCGACTGTTGGCTGTAAATCTTCTTCTTCATCGGTCAGTGACGGTGAATCTTGAAATTCGTCATCCCTGAATGGAGTTTCTTCATACGCTTCCAGAGGGGGCGCCGAATCATCGATAGGTTCTTCGACTACAGGCGCAGGAGAAACGATTGGCTTCGGAGCAGGCGCCGTAATGGGCGTCGATACTGGAGGAGCAACTACAGCTGGTTCAGCTGAAGCTGCTGGCGTTGAAAACTCAATAACAGATCCGCTGGTAAATTCTCCGGAGGATAATTTTTCTAACAAGTCTTCGATTTTAACAGCTTGACCCGCTTTGGCAGCTTTGATTGAAGCCAGTTCAATAATCAAGCGTCCCATTGATGAGTTTCGAATGCGCTGTTCAGTATCCCAAAGTTGATCAGTGATGTATAAAATCTGTTCCAGAGATGTAAGTGATGCTGTATCAGTTAGTTGCTTACGGTATTCATCAGGCAGGTCAAGAAGGTCAGTGTTTTTAGGAGCAATCTTAATCACTGCTAAATTCCTGAGATATTGCAAACACTCAGATAAAAAAAGCGATATTTCTTTGCCCTGATTTGTGAGTTTCTCGATAATTTCTAATATGACGGGCAAGTTATGTTGAATAATCGCCCGGATATATTGATCCAGCCGATCAAATTCAATAGCGCCCATGATCTCTTCAACTTCTGCTAAATCCAGTTTGCCAGAACAAAAGGCCAGTAGTTGATCAAGGGCGAAAAGCGCGTCGCGCAGACATCCTTCTGATGACCGGGCCAACAAAAACAGAATCTGTTCCAATTGAGAAGGATCGGCGAATTCCAGTTCGTCTTGTTGCGTCAATATGCTTTTCAGGTGGTCAACAATAATCTGTGCGGGAATCCGGCGGAATGGAAATCGTTGACAACGTGAAAGGATAGTAGGCAGAATTTTCTGGATTTCGGTAGTGGCGAAAATAAACCGGCAATGGCTAGGAGGTTCTTCCAGCGTCTTCAGCAGAGCATTATTTGCCTGAGTTGAAAGCATGTGGCATTCGTCGATGATGTATATCTTGTATTTCCCGATCGACGGACTAAATCGTGCGTTTTCGCGCAGTTCACGGATATTTTCCACGCCGGTGTTTGAAGCGGCGTCGATCTCCAAAACATCAGGATGTATCCCTTTAGTATTCATACGGCATGAATCGCATTTATTGCAGGGTTCGCCGTTTGTTAGATTTTCGCAATTCAGCGCTTTGGTGAGAATCCGGGCAGTAGTGGTTTTGCCCGTGCCGCGAGGCCCCGAAAAGAGGTAGGCATTCGCGATCTGGCCGCGTTCCAGGCTATGTTGAAGCGTACGGGTGATATGATCTTGCGCAAGAACTTCGGCGAAAGTCGTCGGGCGGTGTTTTATGGCAGATACAATAAATTCGGTTGACGCCATGAGGGATTCTGTCCGGCCAGATTGAATCAAAGATTAATGAATCCAGCATCAGTTAAACAATATTTTTTAAGGGGTGTGCACCCTTTCGTTGAAGCAACAGTTCCAAGCGCCACTGCACAGGTGGCTCAAGCCGGGTAATCCCAAAGCACATGTAAGAAACCGCTTAAGGCTGCTTCCTTTCGGACCTGACCTAATTCACGAACTTACATCGCATGGGACCCTGCCGTCAACACTCCTTATGCAGCGCAGCCTCACAGCCGCGCCCCGAAGAAAGGGAATTCAGCTCTGCTAGAGCGGATTGCAGATATAGGACGCCGCTAATTCCCCGCTTAGCACACCCGATTTCTTCGATTCTAGTTATCAAATAGACAACGTACAGATTATTACAATAATAATGTAATACTACGACTATTTTTTATATTCTGAAAGCGGTATGATCTTCACGCTTTTTACGGTTACCGGACTCATGGGAAGACTTTTTTCTCCTGAGGGAGAACTTGTAACAGGGGATGTGGCGATTTCATCCAGAACATCCATTCCGTCCATCACCTCGCCGAATACAGTATATTGCTTATCCAGAGATGCTGCACGGCCATGACAAATGAAAAACTGGCTTCCAGCGCTATCGGGATTGGCGCTTCTCGCCATTGATAACGTTCCTTTGACATGCGGTTTATTGTTGAATTCGGCTTTGATGCTATAACCCGGGCTGCCAGTTCCCCATCGTCTTGTATCATCTTCTTTGGAATTGGGGTCGCCGCCCTGAATCATGAATCCAGCTATTACGCGATGAAAACGCGTTCCGTCATAAAAACCTTTTTTGGCCAATTTCTTGAAATTTTCAACATGACCTGGAGCCACATCCGGGAAAAAGCGTAGAACCATTGTCCCTACTGAAGTTTCCATGATTGCAACTTCTTCTACTTTTTCTACTTTTTCTTCTTTCACTGTAGGCTCCTTTTCAGCAATTGGCTGAACGTTATCTTTGCTAACCTTTTGTTCGGTTACGCTATTATCAGCGGTTTTATCGTTCTTAACCTTGTTCCCGTCGCATGAACACATGGCGCCAATCATGACGCAGAGCGTAACTACGGTAAACCAGTTTGCATAAATTCTTTTTTTCATTATCGATCATCTCACGTTTATTATGATATTGTTTGACTAATACTTAATGGAAATAGGGAATATACACGCAGATCTGTTCTTGATCAATGCTATAATCAAAAACTCTACTCATACTATTTATTACAGGCAAGGGCTTGGAATTATTTTGACCTTTCTGGAAAGCATTGCTTTACTCTTATAAGTATCATTTTCTCTCATTTTGCATGTCTGATTACTTTTATATTTCTTCATTTTGACGACTAATTATCACGAAATAATTTCAATAAAGATATTTAGATGATTTTAACATGCAGATTTTAATAAACTTAAGTGAAAATCCGGTATTTTTTTGTCATTTCGGCATGAGAATGGCTTCTAATGTACTACATAGGGGTTTTGAGTGATGAATATACTGAGACTACGTACGGCTGGGTTTTCAGCCTTGATGCTATACGTTATTTCATTTTTTTCTATAGCTCATGGCGAGATACAGCATATACGGCACTATAAAACAGAGCATTTCATTCCTGCCTGGGGAACCGGGGATAATATTTCTCCATCCGAATTATCAGGTGATAAAGTTAGCGAGACAAACAATTTTCTCGATCCAAGTTCCCAGGCAGGTTCCTTTTATACTACCTATTCCTGGCAATTTGCCATCGATCATTCTGCACAACCGCCGTTAATCTTCCGTTCAAAGCGTTTAAATGATCAAGAACCAGCGATGCAATGGGGCGCTCTGCCCCAAGGCGACGCTTATTCTTCAATGCTTATTGCTCATGGACGAATATGGATATTCGTCCAACGAGCTAATGGCTGGACTTTATATCACGCATCAGCAGATGCCAAAAAAGCCCGGTGGACGCCTGTAAGCAGTGATGCTATTGGCGAAGTCATGGGATTCTATCTGAACCAACGCTCTGATCCTGTAGTGATTCTGAAGCAGGATTCTACCTGGCTCAAGCAGCAAGGCTTATTTACTGGCGGAGGCAAATTTATTCAATGGGAACAGAGTCAGCAAATATCTCAAATACAAGCTAATCAGTTACTTGATTCATCAGGTAACTCTAACTCACTTCCAGATTTAATCGGTGAGTTTGATTTGAAACGCAAAGCGTCTCTATTGGCATTCTCGTGGGATATTGAACAATCCCAGGATATCAAGATTCAATACCGCATCACCCCTGATATTGATAAACCATACTCGCCCTGGAGCAAGACGTTAACTCAAAAGATGGTGAAACTCAAAGAAAGCGGCAGATTTTTCCAATATCAAGTCTCTTATAAGAATAAAACCGGCATCAACAAAATTCTGCCCGATCTTCAATTGACTTATACTTTTGATAAAGCTGGCGATGTTGAATATGGTCTGGTGAATAACCAGACCAAAAGCGGCGGCAGCGCAGGTTCGGGCGTTGGCGGGGGATTAGGCTTAAGTTTCACTGGTCCAACGGGATTTGTCCAAGCCTGGCCGGATGCTCTTACCTCTATCGATATAGGATCGACAGACGCCGCAACTTCAAATAATCAAGCCGCTTCCGCCCAAAAAGCAAGTCAATCAGCCCAGGCGGCGTCGAGTCAGCCAGCCGATGCGCCAAGCAATAATGCCGGGCCGGATGCATCTCCACCAAACCAGAGTGATTCTCAGAAACCAGCCAATAATAACAATCAATCAGCCGCACAGAGTCCTGCCAGCGAGTCTCAAGCGGCGCCAAACAATGATGATTCGGCGTCTCCCACAGAGAATGATTCTGCCCCGCAAAAAAATCCGAACAAGTCTGAATCTCCTGATGATAAAGCCAATTCTCCTCAACTGAATAAGAATCCTGAAACAAATCCAGAAAATAATGATGATTCTGTAGAGCAACCTGAAGATTCTCCTAACAAACCAGGTTTGGAACCGGATCAACCTCAGCCCGAGTCGCCGGAAGATAAAAATCCCGACAATAGCGATCCATCTGATTCACCAAACCAATCATCGCCAAGTGAAGCATCTCAAAACCAGCCAGAACCAAATCAGCAACAACCGGACGAAAATGATGATTCTCCCGCTTCTCCAACGGAAAAGGGTGATAAATCTTCGCCTGATCAATCTGATAGTAGTCCTGAATCTCCATCTAAAAGCAGTTTAGGTTCTAATTCTTCAGGTAGAGGCAATGCGCCGGGTGGTGGTGATTCTGATAAAAATGATTCTGAAGAAGAAGCTGAAGAGAAAAAGGAAAAAGATGATCAGGAAGCAATGAAAATGAAGCAACAGAACCGGGAACCTGCTGAAAAATCGGGAGATAAAGGTTCTGGAACAAATAATCAACCAGATAAATCAGACCAGGATGATAATGGACAGCCCAAGATTGAAGAATCCAAGAGTGAACAACCGGATAATGAGGAATCTGCCAACGGGAATTCCCAGGGAATTGAAGATGAGGGTGCAGTACATAGCGAAAAAAGTGATGAGGATACGCTAGACCAAAATGATCAAGGTGGAAATCCAGAATACCCTTCATCGGGAAACGAAGCCGATGAATCCTCCGTAGGATTGCCTGATGACCTGACGGATAGGTCGATGAAAGCCCTGGGTGGATCGGCCATATCAATGGGTAAGGCTGTTCCGGTTAAAGGCGCCGGGGGACATAACTCACGAATACGTTTTGCTACTGCTGATGATATCGAAGATGTAAGCGCCGCTGCGATGATGGCTCTTGCTGGATTGTCTGAAAAGAAAGAGGCTTCCTGGTGGTGGATGGTTGGATTGCTTTTGCTGCTGTCCATGATTCTTGCTGAAGGGTTGCGTAGGCGGAAATCCAAACTGGCGCAGGCTGAGGATGATCCTGCAGAGTTAATTAATCCAGAGATTGAATCAGGCGATTGGCGCGAGCAATGGATCGAAGAGATTGATAATGGAGAAGGCAATTCAAATCTGCTCTATTTTCAGCCGCAGGCCATCGCCGCGCAAATCCAGGGGAATTCAGTTCTACTTATGAATCAGGATGGGCGGATTTATAAGGCGCCTCTTAAACTGATGTTTGATGCGGGAGATGATAAACCTAAATCTTTGACGATGGTCGCCGCAGTCAAACAGCCCTTTAAGCAAGCCCATATCCTTATGAGAAAACAGAACTTATTTATTTTCGGAACAGACGATAAGGACGCTAAACAGGCGTTGCAAATCGCGTTGCCTTCAGGCGGTAAACCTGTCAAAGGCAAGAAGATTCCTTACCCAAGTGATACAGAATTAATACAAAGACTTTTTTATAACAAAGGCCAGATATGGGTTCAAGGCAGCGGTTCTGAAGGCCAGCAAATACTGTCTGCATCAGCCGCCAATGTCAAAAGCGGAAAATGGAGCAGGGAACTGCCCCTGGTTTTGGAGGGTGGTCAGATAGCGGCGCTTTCATCGGGATGCGAACCTCTCATAGCCGGGATCCCCAGGAAAGATATAGATCACCTCTGGGTATACAAGCAGGACGATAGCAGCGCCAAACGTTGGCAGGCCATCGCCAAAACGCCCTGCAATTCGGGTAAGGCCTTGATGCACGCCGCAGAAAAACGCTGCGTGCTGGTCGAACCGATGCGCGATGGACGCAACCTGAGCATCAACCTTTTCCCACGGGATGAGCAGGGTCATTTCACCGCAAGGGCCTGTAATTCAATCAACCTGCCTCATTCATGCGACTTCTTCGCTATGGAAATATTCGACGGCAACATCTACCTGCTGGGACGTGACGCGCACAATTCATCACAGACCGGCACCCTAATGATGTTCACCGCCCGAATCGGTGAACTCCTAAAGAACCAAAAATCCATCGCTGCATAGGCCCACGCAAAAAAAGTCCACCAAAGCGTGGGGTGGGTCGCGCCTCACCGACCCACCGAAAAAACCACCTTTGACGCACCGGCTAGAAGCCGATGCTCCCCACTCTATGCGTAAGTTTGTTTAATCGTAGGTGGTTTTCAAGGGTAGAAAGGACACTACCCTTGGCACCCGCGCATATTTAATCGATTTTTCTACCAATAAAATCAGCATCATCAGAAACAGATATACCCAAATCGAACGATATCTGAGTGATTTTTATTACACCTACCAGTTCTTGATTGACATTCATTTGTCCAGAGAACTCACCGTTGAGTTGATATCTTCCTAAATTCGAGAGATTTCCGCTTTTACTGTATTGTCCATTGAATAAACCTGTTTTGTCATTATATGAATACGTTCCTTGGATTACACCGATTTCAGGATCATCAATTACAAGAATATTCCCCGATAATAATTTCACAATATAAGTATCTGAAGTAAATCCGCTAGCACCACGCCCAAGCTTAAGTAACCAATCTCCATGCATCTCAGTTTGGGATGGAAATAATGGAGTTGCAGTTGGAGATGGGCTAATAATAATTGTAGGTGTTATAGTTGCCGTAGGAGTTTTGTTTATTGGGTCTTCATTTGAAGGTGTTGGTGTAATAATAACACCATAATTATAAATAATATTGTACTCCATTGACTCTAAAAATTCTTCTACTATTTCCATCTTTGGAAGATTGGGTACATATAATTGAATTTTATATATACCTGGTTTTGGTAGAGTAATCGAATATTTACTATCCACAGTGATTTCAATAAACTCATTAAATGATATTTGAGCATTATAAACGCGTCCACTAGGTACTTGTGCTTTAACAAAACCATTTATTGTTATTGGTCCATCAAATATATATTGAGTTGGCGAAGGAGTTGGAATTGGTGAAGGAATTAGTTGTGGTGTTGGAGAAGAGGTCGGAGTAAATAAAAGAACTTGTGTTGGTGTTGAAGAAGAAGTTGGTGTAAATAAAGGAACTTGTTTTTGTGTTGGCGTACTTATGCTAATAGGAGTATTTATATAGGTTGGAGATGGAGATGAAGGATTTTGAGTTGGGTATACTATAGTATATGGATAACCATCCTTAAATATTTCAATATCATCAACCACCACCGAGACATCAGCGCCGGGGCCGCCGAGTTGTACGAATGCGCTTATCGGGATATCAGGGTTATTTGTGTTGAAATCTCCGCCGATGATCAGCATTTCATCTTGCACGTCATTTATCGTCTTGATTTGGTCGGCGAATCGGAATATACCAAGATTTTGGAAGCCGTTGGTTATAACCAAGGCCATCATGCCTCCGCCCGGCATTGATTCACGTTTTACGCTCACTTGCCCCAGCAGACTAAATGGGAATTGGTCATAGATTCCCTGGCAGGTAGTTCCGATATTGGCGGCGATATTGGAAGGCTCAATTGACATACGCAAAGCAATATCGGTAATTGTTTCAAAAAATGGAATAACGGTTCCATCATCGCCATTTATATTAACCATAAGCGATTCTAAACCACCTTCGAAGTTGCCATCAACTTCCAGCGCGACTGGTTCAAAATCAACGATTGGTTCATAAGATTTAACCTCAATGTTATCCACCCAAACCGTAGATGATATAGTTGAGAATGGCGAGTTAACCGCCTGGATGGCATACTGCACGTTGCCTGAAGGCGGGGCGAAAATGAGATTGAATTTACGGTAGTCATTAACCGGAACTTCTTCTCCCCGGACATTGGTATATCCGATCTGTCCATCAACCGGGCTATTCAATCCAACCAAAGCGATAGCCACATCTTTATTATCAGCGCGAAAACTGCCGGATAAATGAACCAGTGACGGCATTGCAAAATCTTTGAATGACGAAATGAAAACGCCCTGGCCCGGCGCCAGTTTGATCTCCATACCCCTACCATCAGAACCCTCGCCTTCAGGTATCTCTCCAAACTTAATTCTTCCTTGCGTATATCCAGCTGGCGCTCCTGCGGTGAGGTAATTATCTTCTAGAGTTTCTCCATTAAGAGATGACCAAATTTCTGGCGTAGGGGTTGGATTTGGTGTTATCTTTGGGGTTGGTGTAAGAACAGGTACTTGGTCAATTTCAACCATAAAAGGTTTTTCATGAGTATCTGGTCGATCATTCCACCCTATTCCACTTATTTCAACAATTGATCCATCACCAGAAGGCTCGCCAGGAGCCCAATTATTGTAACTATAACTTTCACCAGTAATCCATTTCCATTTCCCGTCATATTGTAATCCTATAAATCCTCCATAACTGCTAGAAAATGTTGAAATTAACCATTGTTGTTCTTGTTCATCAGTGATAGTTAAAATATATCCCCCTAATTCTTGTGCAAAATTATATGCACCTTTCCAACTCATTGTCTGGTCAACATATGCATAATAATGCCCATTATCTGGATTGTATTTCCAGTCATAACCTTCAGGTAATACCGGTGTTGGCGTAGGCGTTGGTTGTGCGATAACTTCATGCATGAATAGAAAAATACTGACTAGAAGAATAGTGGTTAGAGTTATAGAACGTTTCATTTTATCCCCCTGCTGGATGGTATAAATATAATATTCGTTACCTCAACATAACTTGTCAATAGCAAATAGATCAAAAACGCAACATTCCTGCATATCTTTGACAAACGTATAAATAAGTTAATTGGATTCTTATAAACCTCATGTCAAAAATTGGATTCAAATAAAAATCCCCTATCCCACGAGTTGGGGGATAGGGGATTCATGTATTAGAGGGTAATACTTCTATCACATCACGGCGCCAGGCCTCCTGCGCCCAGGGCTTCGGCGGGGATTGAGGTTCCCGGCGGGAGGGGGATTATTTCTAGGTTATCAAAATAGACCGTTACTGGATCGGTGATCGCCGCGCCGCCTGCGACTTGCAGAATGGGGATAATTGAATTAGTGGGCGGCTTATAGAGTAGAACGAAGCGCTTATACGCTCCAGCGAAAACCTGGCTGTTGGCCGGGATATTGGTGGCCTGCGAGCCGTCGAACGATCCATCCAACGCGGCCAGAGCAACGGCGGCGCCCGCTCCAGTGCTTCTGGCGCTGACGCGGATCAAAGCCGGAACTCCGGGGTCAAGCGTAAGGAAAGGCCCCATCAGCATGACGGCGTCGCCCGCGTTGAGCGTAACCATAAGCCCCCGCCCATTAGTGGCGCCAGCGAATGCGTTATCGGTGGGGATGGCGCCGATGGAATGCGCGGCCAGAGTGAATGCTCCAGCAAAAGGCAGCTGCGCCGCGAATTGCTCATTGCCTAATAGCGGACCATCAAAATCAGAGGTGAAGATCGCTGCCGGAAGATCGCCAGTCGATGTTTGAGGCGTCGGCGTAGGCTGCGCCGCCTGTGGAGTATTGGTCGCCGTCGGCTGAACCGCAATAGCCGTATTAGTCGGGGTCGGCGCGGCTGGCAATGGCGTGAATGTTTTGGTCGGCGTGGGAGTCGGCTGAGACAGAACCGGCGTGGGAGTCGGTGGAATCAACAGCGGCGGCGTGTTGGTCGGCGTATGGGTGAATGTCGGAGTCGGGGTGTTGGTCGGCACGATAGGCGTCGGAGTAGCCCGCTCGCCTAATGGCCCATGACGGAAAACGCCCAGCGTAGCGTCTTCGGCGATATACACATAGCCATCATAAGCCAGGACGTCCATACCGCTGGTTTCGACGTCGTTGGTATATATGGGCTTGATATTGCTCATCGACTGATAATCATAGATGCGCAATCCACCCGGATCAGGCAGATCAAAAATATTCTGCGACGGCTTATTCAATACCGCGACATAACAATACTCTTTACGAATAGCCACGCGCCAGTTTTCATTATCAGCGTAAATCATTTTGGTGGTTATCTTCTGGGGGTCGTCAGGATTGGAAATATCGTAAAACGTAATGCCGGTAAAACCTTCCGCCGAGGCCAGAAGATCGCCATCGATGGATATCCCGTTATTGGCGTCATCGGTGAAAATTTCCCTGATCAGATGGATATTAGACGGATCGCTGATATCGACAACTAAAATACTGAACCAGGTCGAGACGTACATCCGGTCGCCCTTGATGCGCATGTCAGTGATAACATCCGAAACCGGCAGAATGCTGAGGATGGTGCTGACGTTATTGTTTTGATCCAGTTCCGTCACCTGAATCTCTTTATCATCCAAACCCAGGTATATTATCCGTCCTACGCTTCGCACGGCTGATAACATCTTACGATCCTGATCGGTGCGTCTTTCAAAGAGAAGCCGGGGAGATGATAAATTACTGACATCCACAACCAGCAAGTTAGGCTCGTTTTGATGTTCGAGCGCCACAATAGCGACTCCATCGGTTACCGCTATGCCCGTGATGCCCGCTGAAACCTCAAGATCACCCAGCAGTATTGGGTTGCCGCCATCACTGATATCGTAAATCCTTAGTTTATCCGATCCACCGACGAAAAGAGTCGTTCCATCGACATGCAATGCAAGTGCGGAAACTTCGAGCCGTTTCACAGGATTGATATTTTGCTGAGCCATGACAGGCATGACCAGCACTCCGATAAGTATAATTATCCCGATTATGCGCATCCTCATGATTGAACCTCCGGTATAAGACAGTCTGTTTTATTTTTTTCGATTATTTTTGTTTGGTATTATCAAACGCTGCTCTGGCAATAATCTGCTCTATATCCTTCAAAGGCAAATCGATCCGGTCTCCCGCTTTGACGCCGTGTTTCTCGAACCAGCCTTGATTCATTTCCAGCGCATACAAAGATTTATACTTGGAATGATATCGCTCAGCCGGTTCATACTCACCAATCTGAGGCTTCATCTTTAGAATATTACCAATTACCAGGTCATCTCTGATATAAGCGATAGAAAGAGGGAGCCGGGTGTTTTTCATCCAGAAACTGAGATAACGCGCTTCACGGTTAACGAAGAGCATGCCATGATTTTCCGGCATTGCTGTGCGGTACATCAAGCCCTGAGTCTGCTCTGCCGGAGCAGAAGCAATCTCGATCTCCACCTCAACGCCTCCCAGCGTAAACGTAACGGTAGGCAGAGCGCCGAGGGCGCCTGGAGGAAGTGAATCATTCTTAGGATCAATATTGTTATTATTATCCATACACGCAGTACACATAATCAATAGCGTTGAAATCATGAAAGTCTTAAGTTGAATTATCATAGATTTCATTTGATTTAGAAATCTCCATGTTTGATTATTAAAGACGAAACGGTAAAAGTCAAAATCTGTTTTTATGACCTCAATAATTAGTGGATATTCATAAGACTTATATACAAGATATAGCACGAGTTTCGTCTTTCATCTACTTTTTACCTAATCATCATTAATGTATATGACATTCTAGAGTAATACATTTTCTTATTAAATACTATCGAGCAGCGCCCTAACCCGGTGGCGGTAAGTAGCGTTATTGAGGACGAACTCCTGCCCGGCGCGGGCAATCTCTTCACGTTTCTGTTGGTTGTCAAGGTAGTATTGCGCCTTTTCACGCGCTTCATCCGGTGAATGGAAGCAATCCAGGTGTTGGCCTATTATAAATTCGCGCTCGATTTCCGGGCGGTATTCCGTCAACAAAAATCCCCCCGCCGCCAGCACGTCATAGACCCGTGGATTGGTGGAATCGACGCATTGAACATGAAACACGTTTATATTGATCTTAGTATGATAATAGATGCGGGGCAGGTCCGTCTCATAAGAGGGCTTCTCGCCTGAATAGCATGAAACCAATTGCTCAGCCCATGCAGGGGCGCCCCATTCAGCGGCGCCATAGGTGGCCAATCCCAAATCCTTAAGCGGCTGCAAAAACCGCAGGCGCCGAAGGTAAGTAGAGCGTTCTTCCAGATAAAGCACTACGAATCCACTGAACGGAAGCCGACTGATTCCCTCAGAATTGTTATATCGTTCTTCCAAAGATATAGAAGAATCGCTCAAGTAATTTTCGATGATGCTATCCAGAATTTGCACAAACTGCGGATCGCGCCGCTGCCAGAAAGCCAGCACATCCTGAAAACGGTCAGCGCCTAGAGCGCCCATAAAACCAACATCAGGGCCTTGCCGTTCCGGCCATGTTCGTTCCGGCCCGCATTCGGGTAATGGTCTTATACCTGTTGCGGTGGAGAGAGGGCTGCCTTCTTTGCCGCACAGGTCTTTGAGATATGGCAGATATGAACGGTCAAACGAGAAATAGGCGTCAGTGGCGTCCAGTTCTTCCTTAGAAGTTTTCACTCTTTTCGGGCTATCCAGATACCACAGCACCTTTTTTATGGGGAATTGCCCCAAATCTTCAGCCCCTTCAGGCGAAAGGGTATTACGATTCATCCACAACAGGACGTCAGGCAGATTCTCTCTGGCGTAAACCAACCAGACATAAGGATTCAGAAAGCGCAACAGCCGACGGTTGCCCTTGTACATTTCGATAACGCAACCCTCTTCTTCAAAGGCTTTAGCGATAGGATTAGCCAGATAATCATGCTCCGGCTCCACCATTAATACCCGTTTACGATGCCCGGAATCGTTGGCGACAGCTAGATAATGACCGTTTAATTCGTTGAGATATTGCCGTGCGGCGTGGTTAACCGTCTGCGCCATTTCGCCCAGATGTTCCTTCAGCAGCCCCATATAACGGCGCTCCTCATCACCCCAGATCACGCCTCCCAGAACTGATAGAGGCGGAAGAATGGCGACTGGATTGGATGAAAAAAACTGCACCATAGTTTCAACCGGCTTGTCGGTTAATGCCAGAATGATGCGATCCGAGCGGATTATGTCCGTCCAATCGAATAATCTTAGCGAAAGGCGGAACAGGTCAATCCGGTCTTCGACCAGCAACATGCGTTGCGCGGTGCGCCCTTTGCGTAGATTGGGATAGAGAGTTATAGGGATATACCCCAGTCCGGGACGCAGAATGGCGAAAGTGCGCTGCGACGCCCAGTTGGATTGTTTAATTTGCGCTTCCGCCCACTGCCAGGGATCATGTGGACCATGCAGCCATTGGGTCTGAGCGTTTTCATCTTTCAGTTGGCAGGTATACGTATTATTACTGATCTGCTCGATTTGATACTGAGCAGCCGCCGCAGTGGAATTAAACAGATCGGCGTAATGGGGATATATTGACAGAATCAGAGCCATATTGCGTTGTTCGAGTTCATCATTGCCAATCTGCTGCATGGTTTTATCCCGACAGGTTTGAATTCATATAATTTTGATGTTATCAGATTATATTGAAAAATATACTTTAGGCGAGACTTGATTAATCATAATCCCGATAATGGTCAACAAAAGCGGCTTGTGATATTCTCTAAATGAATAATAATGATCATGAGTATTCAACGAATACTCTTTCTCATCCTAAAGGAGTACGCTACTCATGTTTTCAACAAATCGAATTTTATTTATAGCAGCGGCATTCATCTTTTTATTGCCGGTAAACGCGATATTGCCAATTAAGGCGCTGGCGCAAACCCAATCCAAAGCGGCTGCAAGTGATGTAATCAAATGCGAGACCATAGAGGATGTCTATAAAGCCCAAAAAGACGGCGTCATTTTCTTCGAGTTCAAGGAACGCTTTTTCGTCAGAATCGGTTCTGAGTATAAAGGACCATTCCGCTATTTAGACTCCGCCAAGAAACTGCTCAATCAACAAACAATCACCAATTCTACCAAAGAGCAAAACGACGCCAAGAAACAACCGGCAGCCTCAAGTGAAGGCAATCCGGTTCAGGATACAGCTTTTTATAATCCTCAATTAATACTATTCCCTTTTGTTGAATACACGCCCAATAAAATGATGCTATTTTCTATTCCCGGCGGCCAAACTGTTGCCGCATCTCAGGTTATGATTCACCCTGAACCCCTGGAGTTCGAGAATGTTTCTTATGGCGTAATTGATCTGGCTTTATTTAACCAAAATGCTCCCCAAAAGGCGCAGGTGCAGCCGATAAAACCCAATGCGCCTCAGGGTAAATATTTCGTGGTAACCGGAGAATTGAAAGCGCGCGAAGGAGTCATCATGCCCTCCGCCGCACTGCAGTACTCGGTTGGCGCGGCGGTTGTCGGCAAGGATGGAGAACTTTTGTGGCGGCAATATGGTTCAGTTGAGAATGACCGGACCTTCAAATGCGTGGGACATCTGCCTTCGACAAGAATCCAACCGGAATTTCTGCTATTATTCTCTTTAGCCAGAGGAAAACTGGAAACCAACATTCGGCCTATTGCCAATTTCCCCGAACTTGACGCCAAACCATACGATTATCACGTCCTCTGTTCATCCACTTTGGAAGTCGGACCAAATTGGTTCCCTCCAATGGAAGCAGCCACCAAGGAAGAGTATCAAAAATTAATGCAATCCATGAAGGAAAAACAGAAACAAAAAATGCAACAATAAATTCCCCAAAAATCCACCCAATGATATATCGGGCATGAACGCCGGGCGCCAAGGGCAGTCTGTTTCCTGTCCACCAAAGAACCACCCCCGAAAACCAAAACCCCCTATCCCCCAACTCGTGGGATAGGGGATTTTTATTTGAACCTGATTTTTAACAAGTGGTTTAGAACAATCTATAAACTTATTTATACGTATGTCTAAGATGTTCAGGAATATTGCGTTTTCGATCTATTTGCTATTGACAAGTTATGTTGGGGTGAGCGAATATTATATTTATATCATCCAGTAGGGGGATAAAATGAAACGTTCTATAACTCTAACCAGTCTTGTAGAGTGGGATCGCGTTTATAATCCACTAAATCAATGATTATCGGTGGATTAGTTAAGCGTGGTCTACCATATATGATTGTATCGTTGTGAAATAATGCTATAAAAGAGGTAATGTAAATGCATAATCAATTGTTATTCAAATGTTCGTATCGTCTCTTCAATGATAATCAATTAATGAAAAATAGCGTTAATAATAGAATGTGGCTTCTTACTATCTTGTTTACCTTTTTATGCTTTCCTTGCACTATCTGTGATGCGCAAGAAGCCGGTAAACAAATCAAGATGAGTTCGGGATTTGAATATGATTATTTGCTATATTTACCTAAAGAGTACGGGCAAACAGATAAAAAGTGGCCTCTGCTAATGTTTCTTCATGGATATGTTGAAACAGGAGTGGATGATGCAGATGTACTGAGAAATGCTACTGGCTTACTCCCTGGGATTGTTGAAGATGAAGCGTTATCGACATCTCTTTTTGGGGAAGAAGGTTTTCCCTTTATCCTGATTTCTCCTTTTTGTCGACCGGGTGAGTGGTGGTGGAATCCTTATTTGGATGAGGTATTAGACGAAGTGCTCAATAATTTGTATATTGATCGCAGTCGCATTTACATAACCGGACAAAGCATGGGAGGTTTTGGTACGTGGAGTTACGCCAGCGTACATTCAGATATTTTTGCCGCTATGGTTCCAATCTGTGGAGCTGGTGAGTCGTCGCTTATGAGTTCTGATCTCAAGGGTACTCCCCCTGCGGCCATCGAGAAACTCGTAGATATTCCCGTTTGGGCTTTCCATAGCAAGGATGATCCTACCGTACCTTTGTCTTATGATGAAAATACAGTTAACGCACTTCGTGAACTGGGTGGTAACGTCAAATTCACGGTTTTAGAAAGTGGTGGTCACTTTATTTGGGGTGATATTCACAGAAAATTAAATGGAGATATTTATGCGTGGATGCTTTCACATACAAAGGCGAAGATTACCGCGCCTTTGTATCAAACAGGGAATGTGCTATCGGTTGGTATATATAACGTAAGTAATACTAGCAGTGATCTGGTGGGATCGGCTGAATTGCTTGATAACAATGGCGCTGTATATGTTGATGGAAATATAGGAACATGGATTCCTGACACGGAATTTCGGTGGAAAGCCGTATTTTTTGAGAATGGAAATGGCCAAGAAGAATATGGTTGGCGTCTACGGAATTTTGATGACAGCCAATGGAACAATGATGCTAATCTTGGATTCCCAATAGGGTATGGTACAGAAACAGAAGAAGGAAAAATTGATATTCTACTTGATCCAACTGTAGAAACTATTTATACCCGTTCGATTTTTGACGTCAAAGATTACGACTCGATAACAGAATTAACCATTAAAATCGCTGGTGATGATGCTGCGATTGCATGGCTTAATGGAGTATATATCGGAGTTACCGGAGAAGGCGTAAGCAGCAACAATATGATACCCCAAAATTGGACTTTTGATACAACAACCCGAAATCATTATTATTGCGCTTGGGATAGTGGTGATCCATTTAATTTCACAGGACCAGGAACAACCCAAATCAAAGTTAAAGTTGATTTGGTTGAAAAAAAATCTACTATTGGCGATTGGGAATTATACAATTGATCCTATAGTCACGTAGTGTGGGTCACGCTTGGGCGCCAAGGGCAGTGTATTTTCTGCCCTTGATTGAGTCACCTATGATTCCCAGAATTTTCACTAAGGATTCACGCTGAAGATAGAATCATGATTTAGATCATCGTCACGATAATTGGATTGATTTCGTTTCTCAAAGGTTGTCCGTCAAGGGTAGAAAGTACACTACCCTTGGCGCCCGCGCATCAGGCCAGTCAATAAAATTAGATTTTCCATCTTGCGCCCTGTCTGTCCGTGATTTAAGCACGTTGGCGTGCCAGGCGGGAGAAGGGATGTCTTCTTCCGCCGTCTTCTGTAAGTCGCTCCATATATCATCCAAAGCCTGAAGCTTCTCCGCCACCGTCATTTTATCAAGAGGTATAATAACTTGCATAACCAAATCTCCATTTACCTGTATTTTATACCTCTAAGCATTGGGATGCAATGTTATCTTTTGTGGCGGGATGCAAAAAACCACCCCCGAAAACCAAAACCCCCTATCCCCCAACTTGGGAGATAGGGGTTTTTTATTTGAACCTGATTTTTGATATGAGGTTTAGAAGAATCTTTATAACTTATTTATACGTATGTCTAAGATGTGCAGAAATGTTGCGTTTTTGATCTATTTGCTATTGACAAGTTATGTTGAGGTAACGAATATTATATTTATACCATCCAGTAGGGGGATAAAATGAAACGTTCTATAACTCTAACCACTGTTTTTCTCGTCAGTCTTTTTCTTTTTACCCATGCAGTTAAAGCTCAACCGACGCCTACACCGGTATTACCTGAAGGTTATGATTGGAAATTCAATCCAGATAATGGGCATTATTATACCTATGTAAACGAATTAAAAATCTGGATAGATGCAGTAAGTTATTGTCAAAATCATGGTGGATATTTATTCACGGTAACAAGTGAAACAGAACAGCAATGGATTAATCTTACATTTTTACCCATTCTTGATGGTGAGATATCCTGGATGGGTTTAGGAGAAATTCCAGGAGAAACCACAAGAGGATGGATTACTGGTGAACCATTTGAATATACGAATTGGTCTAACATTGAACCTAATACAGCATATTTACCTTCTTATTTTTATAAAGGATATTGGGCGGATCAAGTAGAAACAAGAAAATATGGTTTTATTATGGAATTTGATGGTTCTACACCATACATACCTCCCACTCCAACGCCTACTCCTACCTTAACCCCCACACCAGAAATTTGGTCATCTCTTAACGGCGAAACTCTAGAAGATAATTACCTCACCGCAGGAGCGCCAGCGGGGTATACTCAAGGGCGGATTAAACTTGGAGAGATACCTGAAGGCGAGGGTTCTGATGGTATAGGTATGGAGATAAAACTGGCGCCGGGACAGGGCGTTTTCATTGCTTCATTCAAAGAATTTGAAATGCCGTCACTGGTTCATTTATCCGGCAGTTTTCGTGCTGATAATAAAGATGTGGCTATCGCTTTGGTTGGTTTGAATAGCCCGATTGATGGACAGATCGGGTATACCAATGTCAGAGGAGATGAAATTCCGGTTAATGATTACCGTAAATTCAACCTTGTTTTCGCTCCACCTTCAGGCAACGTGCAGTATGCCATTCAGGCGGTGAACTCACCATTCTCAACTATATCGTCTACGGTTTGGGTGGATAACATTGAGGTCAAATCTTATGCGCCAATCGTTGATTTTGAACCAGTCGTACTAGAAGTTAATGGTAATTTCGAAGGCGGTTTGGAATCGCTTATGGTTAATATTAATGACGATGATGGAACTGTCATTCCATTTTTTGAAACAATTACCGATATTGCTTTGCGCATGTCTATTGAGCCTTCCAACATCGCCGCCAATATCGGAACTACCTGCCAAGGCATCTATGACCAATTCCCATTTAGCCTGTTGGGTCAAGTGAGCGTCAAACGGGAATCAATGCCGGGCGGAGGTATGATGGCCTTGGTTTTAACCAACGGCTTCCAAAATCTCGGCATATTTAGATTCGCTGACCAAATCAAGACAATAAATGACGTACAAGATGAAATGCTAATCATCGGCGGTGATTTCAACACCAATAATCCCGATATCCCGATAAGCGCATTCGTGCAACTCGGCGGCCCAGGCGCTGATGTATCGGTGGTGGTTGATGATCTGGTAGTATATAAAGATGGTGTTTCTGTAGCTCTAAATCCTTCATCTATAACACCTACAAATACACCTGCAAGCATAAGTACGCCAACACCAACAAGCACACCGACGCCTGACAACCCCAGTGAATTAACAGTTCTGTTGCCTGGAAATGTACCACTGGAATTAGTACGAATACCTGCGGGAACTTTCATGATGGGAAGTGAATCTGGAGATTCAGATGAAAAACCAGTTCATGAGGTTACAATTTCAAAAGATTTCTATCTGGGAAAATATGAGGTTACCCAAGCGCAATGGCAGGCCGTGATGGGGAGCAATCCATCGCATTTTGGAGGGAATAATCTGCCTGTGGACAGCGTATCATGGAACGATTGTGAGAAATTTATCACTAAACTGAATCAAATGTATCATGGAACATTCCGATTACCCACAGAAGCGGAATGGGAATATGCCTGCCGGGCGGGAACAACGACAGATTATTATTGGGAAAATGGAAATATTGGTGATTATGCCTGGTATTCAAGCCATTCAGGATCAAATATCTACACTCAAGAAGTAGGAACGAAATTACCAAATGAATTTGGCTTGTATGACATGAGCGGCAACGTGTGGGAGTGGTGTCAGGATTGGTATGATAGCAATTATTATTCCAATTCACCAAACATTGACCCTGTAGGTGCGGATTCTGGCTCTAAAAGGGTTTTTCGCGGCGGTAGCTGGTACAACGATGTCGGAGACTGGCGGTCGGCGAATCGTAGCTACAACGACCCTGTCATATGGAACATCTACTATGGGGTTCGTGTGTCCAAGACTCAATAGCATGGGCGCCAAGGGCAAGAGCGCATTGCGCTCAGCCCTTGATCGAACCACTAACGATAAAATGAAATTCCTTAACTTAATGACATTGGGGCTAGGGTGAGAGGTAATCTAACACAACCTAATTCCGTAGGATGACAAAGCGACAGCGTAGCCCATCAAAACCACTGATTGTTTTTTTAATAATGGTCTTGATATGCCTTTCTTTTTTTGTCAAAGATTTTTTTCCATTTTTCAGCATTATGCTCAACACATTCATTCTTTTTACACCATTCATGAAATCCCTCTGGAGGATTTTTTACGTCGTAAACGTTGAACGGAAGTATCCATTTATTATCATATCCATAATTTATTCCTTTGAGATCTACTCCCGTTAAATTTGTTACATAAATTTTTGCTCCTTCTATATCGGCATTTTCTAAATTCGCGTTACTTAAATCAGTAAAATGAAAATCACAATTTTGAAGATTAGCGCCAGATAAATCTGCATGAACCAGCGATGCAAATTTAAAATCCACTCCTTTTAATATTGCGCCAGACAAATCAATCCCATCAAGAACTGCTTTTGATAAATTAATCCCGGAAAAGTCACTTCCTTTTTTTTTAAGATATTCTAGCGCTTCTATTCTCCCACCATCTCCACCATGTCCAGAAGCCAGATAAACAAGATTCCACGCTTGACTTTTTCTTTGAAAATCCCTATCATTCCACTCCCAACCAAAAAGGATAATTGCGAAGACAATTCCTAAATATCCTATGTTTTTAAAAATTCCAACAATAGGGTTAGTTTCTAAGCATTCATTAAATCCTTTTATTTTATCCTTCCAATATTCTTGCAATTTAATAGGCGCCCTTTTCTTCCATACCCACCATACCCCTCTTACCGCAATTACAATAACAACCAGCCAAAATAAATACATTAACATTTTTCAATTCTCCAATATTTTTATTTGATCCTACCATCATTATTCCGACCTTAATAGAATACCCCCACTCCACACTACCCACTAACCATCATCTCTCCCCCATCAAAACCAATTTCCCAACCATCCCCTCACCCCGGTAATCAACCACCTGATCAAAATAAACCTCCGCATGGGCGCCCGATATGACAAACACCAAGGATTTGAAAAAAACAAAGAGGAACAGATGAATACGAATACGGGCGCCAAGGGCACGGGTGCCAAGGGCAGTGTATTTTGCGCCCTTGATTGAGTCACCTATGATTCCCAGAATTTCCACTAAGGATTCACGCGGAAGATAGAATCATGATTTAGATCATCGTCACGGTAATTGGATTCATTAATCCTGATGATATTGATTTCGTTTCTCAAAGGTTGTCCGTCAAGGGTAGAAAGGACGCTACCCTTGGCGCCCATATTCTTTTATCATTGGCGTTTGCTACTTCATGCATCCCGTTCCTGCATCCGGGCTTTGTGATGGCGACAGGTTAGTTTAATCAACGTCGGCATTACTACTACGCATGAGAACCAGCAGGTGGCTGAACCTAGCGCCATTAATACTCCCAGGCTGGCTAGTCCCTTGTGGGATGCGAACATCAGGCTGCCGAAGCCGGTTATGGTGGTCAGGGTGGTCAGGGTCAGGGTGGTTCCGGTGGTGTACATGCTTTTTTCCGCGTCGTGATTCTCTTCATAGCGGTGGAAGAAATGTACGGCGTTATCAACTCCGATGCCGATCAGGATGGGGATGGCGAAGAAATTGGCCAGATTTAATTGGATGGCGAATAATCCCATGATCTCCACCAGCCAGAGGACTCCTAATAGCAGCGGAATGATCACATAAAACAGCGCCCGCATACTCAGGAAATCGAGCAGCACCAGCAGGCTTACCACGATTAACGAACAGATGCCGATAAAGGAAAAGGCGTTGCGCATTAGCAGGCTGGATTCATATACCTGAATCGGCGTTCCGGTCACTTCTGGATCGATCTGGCGCATGGCGCCCACGAATTTCTCCATCGACTCGGTTTCCCAGATATCCTCTTTGGGATAGGCCATCACCAGCAGCGAGCCGTCCTTGCCGACGAATAACCTTTGGAAAAGGTCAGGCAGAACATCCGTAGTCGGTTCATCAGCCGACGTCAGTTTATGTAATGTACGCAGCGCCTTGCGCGGGCGTTCGAGTAGTTCACGGTTAGCTACGGCCAGCCGGGCGGTGACGATCTCTTCTTTATCATCCAACAGCGCGGTAAGTTTCTTCAAACGGTTCAACAGTTCAATCTGCTCTGGGGGAATCTCTGGAATCTCCGGCATCCCCCCGGCGCCGTTCTCTTGCATCTGGGATATATCCATACCTTCAGGAATCTGCATACCCTCCGGCATCTGTATTCCTTCAGGGATTTCCATGCCCTCTGGAATTTGCATACCTTCGCCCATCTGCTGCATCCTGGCGGCCTGTTGGGGATCGTTTTGCATGGCTTTGCGTTGCTCTGGAGACATTTGAGATGGATCAGCGGCTCGCTCTTTCATCTGTTGCGCCTTCTCCATCATCTCTTGCTGCATCCGGCGCATTTCTTCAACTTGTTGTATTTGCGAGTCGAGCATCTGCACTTTCTGAACCAGCGCTTGGTAGATGAATGGATTGGGGGTGTACTTTTGTTCTTTATCAGTGACAATCTGGTCGAGCGAATCGCGCAGTGAATGAATCAGGGCGCTTTTTTCCGGCGGCGCCTGGGGTAATGCGTCGACGATGCTCTCTACTCCGGCCACGGTTGGATCGGATTTAAGTTTATCTGATATGGCCCGCGCCTGTTGTAGGTCGCGTTTTGGGAAAGCGCAGTACCATGTCGAAAATTCCGACTCATCCATCAACTTGTGTTCGTATTCAACCGATTCAAGCCCCTCCGCTTGCAGGTCAAGCAGATTGTCGTTGAACGAAACCTGCCACACCTTAGGCGCCAGAACTGTCGTGATGATGATAATCACGATCAGCATTATCCCCGGATAACGCGATACATGCCGTAGACCCAGCAGATGAACCGGCGTGGGCAGATGATCTTTCCAGCGAATGTGGCTATCGTAAAAAATAAGCAATGCGGGAAGCGTTACCAGCATAGCCAACAGGCAAAAGAGGATGCCGACTCCCGCGACATAACCCAACTCGGCCAGCCCTAAAAAATCGGTCATCATGGCCAGCATGAAGGCCACTGATGAAGTGGTGGCGCCGGTCAGTATGCCGCTGCCTACATGATGCAGGGCGTTATGCACCGCGATGGATGGATCGGCTGAACGTTTTAATTCCTCTTGATAACGGTGCAGAAAATGGATGCCGAAATCCACCCCTAAACCGATAAGTATCAAAGCGAAAACCAGGGAGAGCAGGTTTAGGTGCCCCAGCGTCAGAGCCACGAAGCCGTAAGTCCAACCCATAGCGCACAGCAGAGCGAAGATGGCGCAAAGGGGGCGCCATAACTCGCGGAAGAAGATGATGAACATTATGGTAACGCCCGCCAAAGCCAGCAGACTGGCGTTGAGCATATCCTCATTGGTGGTGCGCATCTCATCGGCTTGCAGCGCGGGTCGTCCGGTTACCCCCGCTTTCACTCCAGGAAAATCCTGTTTAGTAAGCCAAATGTTGGCGCGGATGTTTTTCAACGGCGCTTCGATAACGCTGAGGGTAGAAAAATCTTTGGAGGGCATAACCAGCATCAAAAGGAAGCCGCCGCTGCCCGACCAGTTGTATCTCTTTTGGCTGTTCTTTTCCTCAGCCAGCCCTTTTTCGAGACGCTGCAAGTCTTTGAATGATTCATTGGGCTTGCCGCTGAGGGCGTCGATTAAATTTTGCAGGCCGTTGGCGTCGTCTTCAGTGAATACGGCTGATTGCTGGTTGTCCTGATTGAGCGAGGTTGATATCTTTAGCAGCGCCTCATCGACCGATGCAGTTGTGAACAAGGTCTTGATATCATCCCGGTTGGCATCCAGTTCGCTTTGGAATTTTTGCAGGTCGCTAATCGGGGCTTCGTCGAAATACAGGGCGTAATCCGCAGCCCACCGGGTATCGAAAGCGTAGATAATGTCATCAATGTCGCTGCTCCGCTCCAGACGCGAAGCCAGCGCATCGGCGAAACCGATCATCTTTTCTTGGGTCTCTCCCTCAATGATGATATAGAGAAACTCCAGATCGCCGAATTTGCGGATAAATTCCATATATTTATGGTGATAAGCCAAATCTTCGGATAGCAGTTGATCCTGGTCGGTGATCATCTCCATATTGGCGGTTCCATAAAAACCAGCTAAAGCCGCCAGCGCAAAGGAGAGAAATACCACCAGGCGGGGATATCTGGAGACGATGTTGTGTATGATTTTAAATAAAAATTTTCGCATGATTATTGTTTATCTTGTAATAATTCAGTCTATTAAAGCGATGTATCCCTCCCCCAAGCCTGAGGGAGGTTAGGAGGGGGTGATTGGGCGAAACGCAACCCCCCTCTAACTCCCCCCAGGTTTGTGAGGTGAATTCAATCCCAAGTAAACTTTGGGAAAACCATAACCATAATACACCGAAAAATCTGAAGGGAAATATTAACTCCACCGGTAAAACCAATTCATCAAGTACATCAATCCAAAAAAAGAATAATCGCAGGGGGGAATTCTGGCGTTTATGTAATAAAAAATAATTCATAACATTAAATCGTCTTCAAATTTCCCAAGTTCTTGCGCCAGAGCAAC
Source organism: bacterium (assembly GCA_963662285.2). Lineage (GTDB taxonomy): Bacteria > Hinthialibacterota > Hinthialibacteria > Hinthialibacterales > Hinthialibacteraceae. The sequence goes on along the minus strand of CAXXMV010000001.1, from coordinate 439,284 downwards.
AAAGAAGGCGATGTAATCGAAATTAGGTTTAGCCCAGGGAATGAAGTGCAGGCCGACCATTGCGCCGTGATCGCAGGGCAGAGTTCCTTTGAATTCTCCCCACTTGGCTGATTCTACTGAAACCATGCAGTCGTTGCCGCCTTCGCTGGTTTTCATGAAGCGCCATACCGGTTGGCGGGGAAGGTTGCTTAAACTGATATTGCTGTAATCGACCAGCCCTGCGTAGGATAAGTATTTCACATCAGCATGATCGGTGATGCGCGGGTTGAATTCCTGCTCCATATATTGCGGGGTGAGTTGCTTCAAACCTTGCCAGTTGCATTCGGCCAGCGCATCCAGAAACTGGCGTTGTTCGCCGGACATCAGATGGCGCCCGATTCCCGCTGCATGGGATAACAGCCATTCCACCCACTGGGGAATCTTTGCGGCTATGCTGGAACCATGATGAGGCGTGGAAAGCGTGGTGAGAGAAAGAAAGCGGTGACCCAGGTTCATGCCGCCAGGAGATGCGATGTAGCGGCCATCCAATCCCCCCATGCTATGTCCCACCCAATGAAACCGGGTCTCTTCGCCCGATTCCCGGTTGATGTGTTCCATCAGGCGCCGGGAGCGTTGTTCGATGGTCGCGGTGGGATGAGTAATCGGCTGGATGGCTTGGCATCCATATTCCTGGAGCGCTTCAACCACTCCGCCGAACATCGACCAGAATAGAAAATTCCGGTAGCCGAGAAAACCGTGCGCCAGGATGATAGGTTGCATGATGTATTATAGTTTACCGTGACGTGAAGCGCGCCATGGCCCAATCTGCATGATCGCCTTCGCTGCCGTCTCCAGCGTCAGTGACTCTCAATGTAATACTTGTGCGACCATCCAGGCAGACGCGCACCAGACGCGGCGCCATACCTCGGCGCATAACCGGGCTTTGGTATAAGACGGTTCCGTCCGATTCAACCTCAAACACCACCGAGGCCGGGCTATTTTCCGGCGTTTCGTTATCAACGCCGATATCCGCCATGAAAAAGCGGTAAGCGTTGGGGATGCTGCGAATATGAATTTCTGAATCGGCATGAACTCCCAGGCCCCGCGCCGGATAATAGGTCTTATGGATCGATAATGGATTGCCTTCCACCGATGTATCTTTCTGCGGTTCAAATTTGGTGCTCTTCAAAACCTCATACTTAAGATCGCTGATGTAGATATCTTCGGGGTGGTAGGCGTTCCATACCAATGCGCTGCATAGGGCGACCAGCAATATAACGGCGGCGATGCGGCTGGCGCTCCATTCATTGGTGGAATCATTCTGTTCGGGCGGATTGTTTATGGTATTATCCGTATTCATGGTGATTTATTGATCTTTCAACTTTTTTTTCAGTTCCTGCGTTTTGACGATCTGCTTGATTTCGGTCAAAAACTGGGTTAGTTCCATTCTCTTGGAGCGCAATTGAGCGCTGCCCGTGGTCTTGAGTCCCTTAGTATCCAAGGTCACCGGGCGCGATTCCATATCCTGGTATAAAAGCATGGCGGGCATACCATTGGTGGCGTAACGCGTTTTGCTTTCCGGGATGCTGTTTATGGTGAATTTGCCCTGTTGCATACCAACTGCGCTGGAAAAGCCCAATCTGCTGGTTCCATAGAGAAACAGGACGACCTTTTCGCCCACGCTGTAGCGTACGCTGGGAGTGCTGACCTTGGTTTTCCCATCGGTTCCGCCATATTGCTTCAAGACGTACTCGTCATCCAGTTTACCCTTGATGCCTTGAGTGATACGGAAAGTAAACCAGGTGGTCATAAGTCCTGTTGCGGGATCTTTGCCGCTGCGGAGAGAAATGCATTCTCCCTCGAATATAACTCCAGCCGCTTCAGTCATTTTGTCCAGGTTTAATGGCTTGATCTTATCCGCAGCAGCATTGAAGCCAAAAAGGCTAATGACGCAGGCCGCCATCAATAACGCAATTCCCGGTCGAATTGCCGACATAATTATTCTCCTATGGGCTGCCTGGCGATATTAAATGGGCAACCCTCTACATACAATATCATATCTATCATAACTGTAAACGAATAATGACGCTAATTGTGAGATTAGATTTTTATACAATTTTCATATCCAGCCTTGACGGATTATAGTAATAATCTATAATGCTCTGCAACTTAACCGTATTTAAGGAAAAGTATTAAAGATGAACCGTTCAATTCTCAACTCAGAGCAGATGTTACTCGGCCTCGTCGTCGTAGGTGTCGGTGTACTTATGCCCACTGCTTTGGGGAGCGACGGTTAATTCTGAAAAATAAACTCCTCAAGGCCGTGGGCGGAAGGCAATCGCTCACGGCCTTTTTTCGTATTGAGGATTTTCTTCCGTTCTACGTTCTTAAAAGAGAGTTGATCCTCGTAGGAGGTCATGGAGGTTAGTTCAATGCCAAACTCAGTTAAGACTCAGAAAAAGACGCAAAAGAAAAAGTCGAAGACCAGCGAGCCGAAGCCGCGCAGCATGCAGGGGTGCGGAATTGTAGTGGACGCCTTTGAGCAAGAGGGAGTTGAGGTCGCATTCGGGTATCCGGGCGGGGCTATTATTGATGTTTTCGATAAGATCAACCAGTCGGATAAATTCGATTTCGTCCTTACGCGACACGAGCAAGGCGCTCTGCACATGGGTGAAGGTTACGCCCGTACAACCGGCAAGGTTGGCGTCTGCGTCGTGACTTCCGGACCGGGCGCCACCAATACGGTTACCGGATTGGCGGATGCCATGATGGATTCAACTCCATTAGTAGTTGTCAGCGGCCAGGTTCCTTCTTCCCTTATCGGTAACGATGCTTTTCAGGAAGCGGATGTAGTGGGGATCACGCGATCTGTAACCAAGCATAATTATCTGGTTAAATCAGTTGAAGAACTACCTCAAATTCTTAAGAATGCGTTTCATATCGCCCGGACAGGACGTCCCGGACCAGTGCTGGTCGATATTCCCAAGGATATCCAGAAAGCCACTCTGGAGAATTATGTTTATCCTGATGAACCGGATCTGCCGGGATATCACGTGCAGGTTAACGCCGATAAAGAAAACATCAAAAAAGCCTGGGAACTGATTAAATCCTCCAAAAAGCCTTTGATCTATGCTGGCGGGGGCATCCTTAACGCACAGGCGGCGGATGAACTTTATGAGTTCGCCACCAGGTGCAATATCCCTGTTACTACCACGCTGATGGGGTTGGGTTGTTTTCCAGAAGATCATCCCCTGGCGTTGTTGATGCTGGGTATGCATGGAACCGTATATGCGAATATGGCGGTTCAGAATTGCGACTGCCTGATCGCTGCTGGTTCCCGTTTTGACGACCGCGTCACGGGTAAGATCAGCGAATTCGCCCCAAACGCCAAGATTATTCATATGGATATCGATCCTTCCTCGATCAGCAAAAACGTGGAAGTTGACGTCGATCTGGTGGGCGATGCCAAACATATTCTCAATGATCTTCTTAAACTGGCCAAAAAATGCGATACCGCTGATTGGGTGAAAGACGTCCAATTATGGAAAAAAGAGAATCCACTACGCTATAACGGCGATGATGATAGCGACCTTATCAGGCCTCAATTTGTGATCGAAACTATCAATGAACTCTCGGATGATGACGCTATTATCTCCACCGAAGTTGGTCAGCATCAGATGTGGGCTGCTCAATATTATACCTTTACCCAACCATACGCCTGGTTAACCTCTGGCGGGCTGGGAACAATGGGATTTGGTCTACCCGCCGCGATAGGAGCGCAGAAAGCATTTCCTAAACGACAGGTTATCACTATCGCCGGAGATGCGTCGTTGCAGATGAATATCCAGGAAATTGCCACCGCCGCGTACAATAATCTCCCGGTTAAGGTGGTTGTTTTGAACAATGGTTGGTTAGGCATGGTTCGGCAGTGGCAGGATATGTTCTATGACAAGAACTACTCATCCACCCTGACATCCAAACCGCAACCGGGCTGCAAGGCTGCTGAAACCAATGCGGCGGACTGGCGGAATTCCGAATATCTGCCTAACTATGAAAAACTGGCTGGCGCCTATAATTGTTGGGGGCGCAGAGTAACCAAAAAAGACGATTTGAAGGACGCCATGATCGAATGCTTTCAATCGGAAGGTTTTGCGATCCTCGAAGTATGGGTGGCCCGTGAAGAGAACGTGTATCCCATGGTTCCCGCTGGCGCCTCACTAAGTCAGATGTTGGAGGGAATGGCATAATGAAAGAAAATACTATGCGGCGTCATATTTTCTATGTGTTAGTTGAAAATCGTTCAGGCGTGTTGGCCCGTGTTGCGAGTTTATTCTCAGCGCGGGGATTCAATATTGATAGTTTGTCAGTAGCGCAGACCGAAGATATTAAAGTCTCGCGTATGACTATTGTGGTTCCCGGCGATGACAAGATTCTCGATCAGGTTCGCAAGCAACTGGGTAAACTGATTGATGTCCATGAAGTACATGATTTCTCGATGGAAGCGCGCGACATCGTTGATCGCGAACTCTGTATCTGCAAGATCAAAGCCAATGCAGCGCAGCGTTCTGAGATTATGGAAATCGTTAATATCTTCCGCGCCCGGATTTCTGATGTCTGCAATGCTTCCATTATGATCGAAGCCACCGGCAGCGAAGGAAAAATAGCCGCCCTGCTCAAAATGCTCGAACCTTACGGCGTTCTCGAAGTGGCTCGCGGGGGGCATGTCGCTATGGCGCGGGGTAAAGTTGAATAGGTCAAATTACTTATTGCCTGAAAGTGGATGCTCTCTGCTTCTTGGCAGCCGCCTGGATGCGCGGTATTATCTTTTCCGGGCGTAATTTTTTTTATTCTTAAATAAAAAACATTTCCAAATAGAAGGAGAACAAAAAGATGGTTCAGATGTATTATGACAAAGACGCGAATCTCGATCTGCTGAAAGGCAAAACTATTGCTATCATCGGTTATGGAAGCCAGGGACACGCTCATGCGCAGAACCTGCGTGACAGCGGCGTAAAAGTTGTGGTCGCCGATGTGCCAGGCCCCAATTACGATCAAGCCAAAGCTGATGGTTTCGAGGTCCTCACCGCTGCTGAAGCAGCCAAACAGGGCGACATTATCACCATGACGGTTCCCGATCAGACTCAGGCTATCGTTTACAAAAACGAAGTCGCCGCTCAAATGAAAGCCGGCAAAACGCTTCTTTTTGCTCATGGCTTCAATATTCATTTCGGACAGATCGTTGCCCCGGCTGACGTCGACGTCATCATGGTTGCTCCTAAAGGACCGGGACATCTGGTTCGTCGTACATATACTGAAGGCGGCGGAGTTCCGATGCTGATCGCCGTTCATCAGGATGCTTCCGGCAAAGCCAAAGAGAACGCTCTGGCTTATGCTAAAGGAACTGGCGGAACCCGTTCCGGCGTTATCGAAACCACTTTCCCCGAAGAAACTGAAACAGACCTTTTCGGCGAGCAGGTTGTACTTTGCGGTGGTTTGACTTCGTTGCTCAAAGCTGGATACGAAGTACTAGTTGAAGCAGGATATCAGCCGGAAATGGCTTATTTCGAATGCGTCCATGAACTTAAACTGATCATCGACCTGATCTATGAGAACGGCGTTGCCGGAATGCGCTACAGCATCTCTGATACAGCCGAATACGGCGATTTGACCCGCGGCCCGCGCATCATCACCGAAGATACCAAAGATGAAATGCGCCAGATATTATCCGAAATCCAGAGCGGCGAATTCGCCCGTGAATGGATTCTCGAAAATCAGGCCAACAAACCTGTTTTCAACGCATTACAGAACAAAGACAAAAACCATTCCGTCGAAGTTGTAGGCAAAGAACTACGCGCTTTGATGCCTTGGCTCAACAAGAAATAAGATATATTCGCGTTATTGCGAATATTAATACTGTCACCTATCAAACCGGGGCGCTTCCTATGAAGTACCCCGGTTTTTTGGTTTTGTTCCCTCTCCCGCCAAGGGCTAGGGGGAATTTAATTCACCTATGTTAATATGGGTGCCAAGGGCAAGAGCGCATTGCGCTCAGCCCTTGATCAAGCCACCAACGATAGGGTGAAATTACTTAACTTAATGACATTGTCTTTCATGGGCGCCCGATATGTACGGCGGCCTGAGAAATTGCAAAAGCCAAAGAGGATTTATAATCGGGTAACCACAAGGGATTACCCCTACGGTTATTTGAAGATCGGTATAATAAATTAGGGGGAAGAATCATGAAACCACTATTTCATCGGATAACGCAGTTGACGATTTGCTTGTGCATAATCCTATCTACATATTCATCGAATGCTGAAACAATAAACAAAATTCCCGTCGCCAAAGGTTTGGCTTCTCATCCGGTTAATGGCGGGCGTTGTCTGGTTTCTGATGGAGAGTATCAATACCTGGCTTATTATGATGCAGAGCACCAGATGACGGTGGCTCAGCGCAAATTGAGCGAAACCAATTGGCGGTTTACTAAACTGCCCGAAAAAGTTGGCTGGGATACTCACAACAAAATATTGATGTTCCTGGATCGCGAGGGATTCATTCATGTTACCGGCAACATGCACTGCGTATCATTGAAATACTACCGCAGCAGGAAACCTCGTGATATTGAGGTCTTCGACGCTATCCATAAATGGAGCGGCAAGAATGAAAACCGCGTGACTTATCCCAACCTGTTGGTTCGCCGCGATGGATCGCTGCACATGATGTACCGGCATGGGGGCAGCGGCAACGGCAAGCGCATCCTGGTGCATTACAACGAAGAAGACCAAACCTGGACAGGAACCGGCGACGCCTTCATCAGCGGTATGGAGCATAATCCGACCTGCAACGCCTATCCTTTTGGCGGCATCCAGGAAGACGCTAATGGCGTGTTGCACATCGCGTGGTGCTGGCGCGAGACTCCCGATGTTGTAACTAACCATGATATATGCTACGCCAAAAGCCTGGATGGAGGACATACCTGGCTGCGCTGGGATGGAACCAAGTATGATCTACCCATCCGCCCTGAAAATGCCGAGGTTGTGGATGACATCCCCCAGCGCGCGGGGTTGATGAACGGCGGTTCGCAGGCTATTGATGAATCGGGCAATCCCCATATCGGCTATACCCGCTTTGATAAGAATGGATTCAACCAGATGTATGTCGCCACGCCTCAAGATGGTCAATGGAAAATCGTCCAGGTCAGCAATCTAAACAAAAAGTTCTGGTTCGAAGGCCGGGGAACCATCCCTGAATATCCACCAATTCCCAGAGTATCATGGAGCGGCGGGAAAATTCATATACGCGAAGGAAATGAGGAGTTGGCCATATCAAGAGATGAACTGCTTAAAATGAAAGCGGAACAATTCGCCTATCAGAAGGTTGCGCAATCCGGCTTAGGGCTGTCTGATATTCGCGCTGCCAATATCGGCCCGCTGCCCAAAGGCCAGAAACATTACATGCAGCAGCAAGTGGATAAACCAAACCGAGACCGCAAGCCGGAGAATCCCAAAGAGCCTACTATGATATATGTGGTGGAAATTGATTCTTTGAAATAACGATTTCATATAGAGCGATACTGAAAAACCTATGTTAGTTTCTCTTCACATTAAAAATTTCGTGTTGATCGATGATTGCCGGATTGAGTTTCATCCGGGGTTGAACGTATTGACTGGCGAGACCGGGGCGGGTAAGTCTATCCTGGCCGGGGCGCTGGGGCTGCTGGTGGGCGAACGCGGTTCGGCGGATAGCGCACGTGACGCCGGGCGGGAAGCGTCGGTCGAAGCGGAGTTTGATATCCCATCGGGTCATGCCCAGACCCAAGCCATGCAAGAACTGTTGGAAGAGGCTGGCGTGGAGTGGGAAGACGGCAACCTGCTTATCAAGCGGACTCTGTCGCCCAATGGGCGCAACCGGATTTTTCTTAATAACTCGCTGTGTCTGTTGAAGGTGCTGAAAAGTTTAGGCGAGTTGCTGATGGATCTTCACGGTCAGCACGAACATCAGTCGCTCTTGCAGAAAAATAGTTACCGTCCATTGTTGGATCGCTTTGGTTCTTATGATGATCTACTTCTTAAATACCGTGAGACGTATAAATCATGGAAAGATGTTATCGAACGGCTCAAGTCGCTGGATGAAGATGAGCGCGAGCGCTTGCGGCGAGAAGATATCCTGCGCTTCCAGGTTGAAGAGATCGACAAAGCCGAACTGCTGGATAACGAAGACGAGGAGATTGGCAACCGTCTGAAAATTATTCAACATTCAGAAAAACTGCATCAATGGTGCAACGATATTCTCCAGGGATTAAACGAGAACGATGATCACCGGGCGGCTCTGTTGGATGAGTTGGATCGTATGGAATCGCTGATCGCTCATATTGCAGAGTTGGATGGCAGCGTTAAGCCGATTCTGGAGAATTGGCAGTCAGCCGCTATCACTCTACGCGAAGCGGCGCGTGATTTTGAATCGCTTAATCTGTCGTTGGAATTCGATCCGGATGAACTTGACCGGCTTCAGGAAAGGCGTTTTCTGATTAAAGGGCTTAAGAATAAATATGGCGCCAGCATTGCTGATATCATTGAATTCCGTAACCGCAGCAAGGAAGAACTGGATCGCATCGAGCATCTTGATCAGGAGCGTGAAGAACTGCGCCATGAAGAAGAGACTATCCGCACGCGCTTGATAGAACAGAGTGGGCAATTGCATCAAAAACGCGGCGCCACAGCCCGCAAGATCGCCAAAAAAATCGAGGCGGAGATGAAGCCTCTCGGTATGGATACGGCGCGATTCGAGATTCAGGTCAACTACCGCTGCTTATCATCCGGGATTGATATAGGTGAAGAACGTCCAGTGGCTTTTGGTCCTGAGGGCGCCGATGAGGTAGAGTTCCTGATCAGCACCATTCCCGACCGACCTCCCAGGCCGCTGAAAGATGTGGCTTCCGGGGGAGAAATTTCACGCATCATGCTGGCGATAAAGTGCGTCTTCGGTCGGGCCGATTCGGTTCCATTGATGGTGTTTGATGAGATCGACGTAGGCGTCGGAGGCCGCACGGCTGACGCCATCGCTGAACGACTGGGCGCATTAAGTTCCGACAAGCAGGTTCTATGCATCACCCACCTTCCCCAGATTGCATCACGGGCCGACCGCAACCTGCGGGTGGATAAAAAACAAACCAAAGGCCGACTATCCAGCACCGTAACCGTCCTCGAAGGCCAGGAGCGCGAGGATGAACTGGCGCGCATGTTGGGCGGGGATGATATTGCCGCATCAAAACGCTATGCGCGGGAATTGTTGAAGAATAATAAGCAATAGTTGATATACTGGCACAATAAGGGCATCGGAAAGTTTTTTACTATCGAATTATTTTGATGAAATCATTCTTAAGGATGGTGATCATGAGAATCTCGCTTCTACTTTTCCTTTTTATTCAGTTACTCTGTCTTTGTTCGTGGTCTCAACAGATATCCGATCTGGGTATTTTTGATGCGACTGCAATATTCCATTCCGAAGAAATCATATCTTCAAATGCTGGTGGAGATGTTAGCATTGTTAAATCAGAAGATGGATTTATTTACAATATTAGTGGTTGGGGAAAAGATACTGTAGATCATCGTACTGACGATGGTTTATATCTTTACGCTAAAAAGAAAGGATCCCGGGAATTCAGCGCTCGTTTTCAATTCGTAGACACTGACAGTGTAGAGTATAAATTTGGGTTAATGGTTAGAGAAAATCCCGAATCCAATAGTTCAAGGTATTTTGGTCATTTTGTTCAAAAAAAAGAAAATAATCAATTAAGACATATTGTTCAATGTCGATTTAATAACAATGAAAAAAGAGATTTGATCAACCATCCTTTTCCATCCAAACTACTTAATTATGCATCTGATTATACGGATGGTATATATTTACGCATTTTAAGATACACTTCGTCAAACTATATGGAATGTTATATATCTAACGATGGTCTCAACTGGGAATACGCTTGGACGAGTGGCATGTCTCTGAATGGAGATGTTGGATTTGGCATTTTTATGAACAATGATTCTAAAAATACCAAACCTTTTGAGATAAAAGTTAGTAAAGTTAAGTTTGCTTACCCGCCACCTCACGCGCTTCGACTATTTAGAGAACATACTTTTGTTCCAAATAATTTTGTGAATGTTTTTATTAAAGTTTTTAATCCAAATCCATTCGATCATGATATGTGTATACAGGAAAGGATTCCCCAAGAATGGAGCCCGCTTGAAATTTCTCATAATGGTATTGTTAGAGATTCTACAATATCTTGGAGCAAGACTTTTAAACCAGGAGATACGCTTCTTTCGTATAACATGTTGGCTCCATCTAATCCGAAGCGATGGATTACTTTTCGTGGTTTCCTGAATGAAGAAGAGATAGGTGGAGAGTATCGCATATTAAAGAGTTGGTTATCATTAGATGAATTGATTCCGTTTACGAGATTTGGTGATGTGTGTTCTGCGTTTCCATTTCTGCTCTTTATTGTCCATTTTTTTCTTTATTTGTTTAATAAAAAGAAAAGTGAAAATTTATATTGGGCTCTGGGATTATTGTTAATTTCTATTGTAACTTTTTGTAATTTTGAAAGTGTGAATTGTGATTTAGAAAAAGAAATATATTTTACGTTTACTTGTGTATGGGCATGGTATTTAATCATGTTTTTTGTGTTATTATTTTCTTATAGTATATTAAATGTATCAACTCCAAAAGTTTTTTGGGGATTAGTGATTTATGGTTGTTTTTATCGGATTGTTGATATTTTTATTTATTATTGTTATTCCTATTTGTTTTGGAATCCACCATTATTTATGATTGTGCTAGATCATTTTTTCAAAATTGCTGTTGCAATTGAATTGTTTCGAATGACTCGGCTGGCGATAGTAAAAAAAGTGGAAGGTATAGTATTTTTACTTTTGGCGGCTTTTGTATTTTCTATTCCATTATTTATTGTGTCACTGGATTGCTATTTTGGATTTCTTGAGCGTTATACATATTGGACATATCAGTACTTTCATTATTCATTTTTTATGCTTGGGTTTTTGTTTTTATCTATGTTTCTTGCGTATCGCTATGCTAAAACGAGAACAAACTTGGAATCTCTGAATGAGAATCTCGAACTACGTGTGATACAGCGCACGGAGCAATTAAAAGCCACTCAAGACAAACTTATCCAATCCGAAAAAATGGCTTCTTTAGGCCAGCTCGTGGCGGGTGTTGCGCATGAGATCAACAATCCTATTACGTTTATAAAATCTAATATCGAACCGCTGAAATCCTATTTGGAAGGTTACAAGCGGCTTTTTGTCGCCTTGGGGAAGAACGTCGACACCATGTCCGCAGAACTGCGCAACGACTATACCACGATTCATAAAGAGGAAGATTTGGCTTTCGCGCAGGAGGACAGCGAACGATTGTTGAAGTCATTCGAAGATGGCTCCAATAGAATATCGAAGATCGTCAACGATCTTCGTCAATATATCCAGGTCGATGCCAATTATCAGTCCTTGTACGATATCCACGAAGCTATCGATTCGTGTGTCGATCTTCTCCAATCCAGAATGGATGATCGAATCATTGTACACAAATCATTCGGAGATATTCCGTCAATAACCTGCTCCCCAGGTCAAATCAATCAAGTCTTCATGAATATCCTTTCCAACGCAGTCGACGCGATTAAAGAGAAAGGAAATATTTGGATTTCGACGCAACGGGAAGCGAATAATGTTGTCATCCAAATCAGGGATGATGGAAAGGGAATCCCTGAGGATATCAAAACTAAAATTTACGACCCATTCTTTACAACAAAGCTTGTAGGTCAAGGAACCGGACTTGGACTATCCATCGCTCATAGCATCGTAGAACAGCATAGGGGCGATATCACCGTAGAAAGTGAAATGGGTATAGGAACGAAGTTTAATCTGATTCTACCAATAAATAATCAAACTGAGTGATCTTATATTTATCTAGTCGTCTCAAAAAACGCATTTGTGTGAATAGTATTGAGGAAGGTCAGTAATCATGAGAATCTCGCTTTTTATAATTCTTCTATTACATTTAATCTGTATTTGTTCGTGGTCTCAGCAGAGTTCCGATCTGGGGGTTTTTGATGCTACGGCTTATTTTGGTTTTGAATCGGAATTTGCTCCACAATTAGGCGTACATAAAATACCCGGTCGCGTTGAGGTCAATAAAATTAATCTCAATACAGATGAGGCATACAGTTTATTGAACATACCCACATCAACAATAATTCCATTCGTGTTTTTTATAATACATTTATTTACGTATGTTTTTTATCCTAAGCAAACTCAAAACTTAGTCTTTTCCATCTTTATGTTGAGCATTGCAATATTATATTATTTGAAATTCTATATGGAAATGTATGTGAGTGACTATTCAGATTTTTCAATCATTATTGCTTTTTTTTCTGATCTGTCTTTATTGTTGGGGTTACTGTTTTGCTATTACTTAACATCAAATAGAATGCCTCGGCAATTTTTGTATTTGCTATTATTTGTTATAGTATATTGTTTATTGTGTTTTATTACGCCAAACGAATATTTAGAATATTTTGCTATTTTTGATACTTATATTCATTCCATCTTTTTGTGTTTAATTGGTTTTGAAGGTATCAGGTGTTTGATCAATGCAATTCGTCAAAAAATCGAGGGAATATATATTTTTATTATTGGGATAATCCCGATTTTTATTGTAGAAATCAATAGCATGTTTGTTATTGTTGAAGATACAGTATTTATTCATGATTTTTCTTTTATATTTTTATTTGTGTCGCTTTCAATTTATGTTTCATTAAAATCTGCAATAACCTCAAAGAATTTAGAAATATTAAATGCTGAACTGGAAGACCGCGTCGAGCAACGCACGGCGGAATTAAAAACTACTCAAGACAAACTCATCCAATCCGAAAAAATGGCTTCTTTAGGCCAGCTCGTGGCGGGCGTTGCGCATGAGATCAACAATCCAATCACGTTTATTAAATCCAATATTGAACCGCTGAAATCTTACTTGGAAGGCTACAAGCGGCTTTTTGTCGCCTTGGGGAAGAATGTCGACTCTATGTCCACCGAATTGCGCAACGACTATACGTCCATTCAGAAAGAGGAAGATTTGGAATTTGCGCAAAAAGACAGCGAACGATTGTTGAAATCATTCGAAGATGGATCCAATCGAATATCGAAGATCGTCAACGATCTTCGTCAATATATCCAGGTCGATGCCAATTATCAGTCCTTGTACGATATCCACGAAGCTATCGATTCGTGTGTCGATCTTCTCCAATCCAGAATGGATGATCGAATCATTGTACACAAATCATTCGGAGATATTCCGTCAATAACCTGCTCCCCAGGTCAAATCAATCAAGTCTTCATGAATATCCTTTCCAACGCAGTCGACGCGATTAAAGAGAAAGGAAATATTTGGATTTCGACGCAACGGGAAGCGAATAATGTCGTCATCCAAATCAGGGATGATGGAAAGGGAATCCCTGAGGATATCAAAACTAAAATTTACGACCCATTCTTTACAACAAAGCTTGTAGGTCAAGGAACCGGACTTGGACTATCCATCGCTCATAGCATCGTAGAACAGCATAGGGGCGACATCACTGTAAAAAGTGAAATGGGTATAGGAACGAAGTTTTATCTGATTCTACCAATAAATAATCAAACTGAGTGATCTTGTATTTCATGGCGCCGGTGTTGATTGCCGGGCCAGTATAATAATCGCTACGCCTATGAATTGCTGAAGCATAATAAGAAAAAGATTGTTGTTATTATGAAAATGGGGCATGAGAAAGATTTTCTCATGCCCTTGGTAAATCGTATTCTGTTTTATTTCTTCTTCATGTCTTTAACTTCATCCCAGGGTTTTGATCCTACTTTATCGGCCCATTCCTGATGCAGGGCGGCTAGGGTTTTGACGCGTTCGGGATTATCTGGAGCGAGGTCGTGCATTTCGGTGCGGTCGGCGTCTATATCGTATAGTTCCCAGTTTTCGGGATGTTTGGATACCAGTTTCCATTTGCCCTGTCGGACTGCTTTGTTGCCTTCATGTTCCCAGAAGATGGCTTTGTGTCCGGGGCGTTTTTCGCCTTCGAAGATGGGGCGCAGACTTTTTCCTTCGACTGGAGTTATTGTGTTATCCTTATATGTCTCGGGATACTCGACTCCTGCGTAATCGAGGCAGGTGGGTAGAATATCCATTACGTGACCGGGTTGATGGGTGATCTGTCCGGCCTTTATGCGTGAGGGGCAATAGGCGATTAATGGCGTGGAGATGCCGCCTTCGTGCACCCAATGTTTATAGCGCCGGAACGGGGTGTTGCTGGCGTTAGCCCAGGGCAGACCGTAACTCTGGAAGGTTTTCTCTGATCCCGGAGAGATTTTAGGATCATTGCCGGGCCGGTCTTCAGCGCATCCGCCGTTATCGGCCAGGAAGAGAATCATGGTGTCATCAGAGATTTTCAACTCATCCAATTTGGCCAGGATGCGCCCGATGCCTTGATCCATACTATCGATTTGTGCGGCGTACACCGCCATGCGTTCAGCTTCCCATTTGCGGTTGACTGAGTCGTCTCTCCATTCAGGCGCTTGTTCATCGCGGGGAGTGATTTCCCATTTGGCGTCAACGATGCCTTTTTTAATCATGTTTTTATGGCGCCATTTGCGCAGCGCGTCCCAGCCGATGACGTATTGTTTCTGGTATTTCTTGATATCTTCGGGTTTGGCGTGTAATGGCCAGTGCGGAGCAGTGTAGGCCACGTACATAAAGAATGGATCGTCTTTTTTACCGTACTCGTCAATCTGATTAACGGCGTTATCGGATATGGCGTCGGTCATATAGAATTTACTTCCCAGATTGGTGATGGACTTATTATCGTGGGCGTACTTGCGGCCTTTGTCGAGTTTGAAATAGTTGCTGGCGCCGCTGATCAAACCGCGGTATTTTTCAAAACCGCGTTGCAGCGGCCAATGCGCTTTATCTTCGCCGACATGCCACTTGCCGGACATCAGAGCGTGGTAGCCTCCGGGTTTGATGGCTTCGGCGATAGTGACGCAATTCTGGTTAAGATAACCCTGGTATGAAGGGATTCCACGATCATCAATCATATGACCGATTCCGGCTTGATGTGGATAAAGTCCGGTCAGCAGCGATGCGCGGGTCGGGCAGCAGCGTGCGCAGTTGTAAAACTGGGTAAAACGCAGTCCGCCTTTGGCGATGCGGTCTAGATTGGGAGTCCTGATTTCGGAGCCATAACACCCGATATCGGAAAAACCCATATCGTCAGCCATAATAACGATGATGTTGGGGCGTTTTTTATCTGCATCAGCAGCTTGAGCCATTAATCCCGGCGTTGCGACTGCTGCGGCTGCGCCGCCGAATATTTTCAGAGCGTCACGTCTGGTGCAAGTTGAATCTGTGGTTTTCATACTGTATTACTCCAATCCAATAATGCGGTTTATCTCTCTTATTAAGATGCTGGATATGATGCAATATCTCAATCGCAATCCCATATATAACGAATCATTTAAGAGATAGTTTATACTTTTTTATAAAAATCGAGCCTAGTTTATCAATATTTAATCATAATCATGTAATCTTGCTGACAAAGTGGTCTTTTTTATCCTTAAATAGTACATTGAAGGTTGTCAACGTGCCATATATTCGGCTGATATATTGCTGCATATTAACCTTATCTTCATCGGTCAGTTTTTTATGAGAATTTATGCTTTGCTCTAAAACCCGCAGCCGGTCGCGCAGCATAACAATTTTATGGAAGAATGTTTCAATGGGGATGGCTTTGGGAAGTGCATCCGGGTCTTTAGGCTGTAAATAGAGGGTTCCATCAATCCAACGGTCTCCCAGCGGGGTATGACCAACAGGTAAATCTTCTTGAATCAGTTCCCGTAAAATTGCTTTAAGTTCATCGCGAGTTATGTCCATATTAATCCTCTCCCAATTTGTTATTAATGCCTTATTCTCCGGCCTTGCGCCAGGAGAGTGAGGTGATAGAGTGAAAAAAGTAAGGTTCCATAAAAAATATTGTGGTTTATTATGGCTTCAGTTTAGAACAGGTCAATAAGATTCAGCGGGCGGCGAAGATATCTTTATGCATCTTTATATACTACGGCATGGACAATCAGAAGGTAATGTTTCAAATATTGCAGGACTTGATCCACCTATGACAGAGATGGGGCATAGGCAGATCAAGTTTGCGGCTGAGCGTTTGGCTGGTGAAGGCATCACCCATATCTATTGCAGCCCATTATACCGCGCCATGCAGACAGCGGGGATTCTGTGGAAAAGTCTATCGATTGATCCAGTGGTTGATCCTGTATTTTGCGAGATATGGGGAACCGCCTGGAACGGGCATACCAAAGATGAACTGCTTAAGGCGTTTCCCTGGGTGACATTGCCCGAAGAACTTGGTGAACATAAATGGTGGCCTCAGATCGCTGAAACAAGCGCAGATATTATACACAGGGCTGAGCAGACCATGAAAATCATGTTAGATATGCATGAAAATTTGGAAAATCGAATCTGTCTGGTTGGTCATGGAATGTTCACTGATGCTATATTACATGTAATTTTAGGCATCCCATATCGAAATGGCGTTACCTTTAATTTATATAACAGTTCATTATGTCGAATTGAATTCGACATAAACGGACATAAAGTGATAAAATCTATAAATGAAGTCACTCATTTACCAATAGAAATGTGGACTTAAAAATTTAACGAGGTTCTCAGGGTTATAATGTCAAGCAAACACGATGTAAAGATAGGGATTATCGGAATCGGAATGATCGGAACAGAACATATCCGGGGATTTAGAGCCGTTCCACGAACTATTGTACACGCCATCGCAGATAGTGATGAAAGTAGACTCTCCAAGGCGGTGGATGAATTTAAGATACCTTATTCCTACTCTGACGCCAATGACTTGATTGCAATGGAAGAGATCGATGCGGTAATAATTTGCACGCCATCGTATACTCATGAAAAAATCGCTATGGCGGCATTATCGGCTGGCAAGCATGTTTTATGCGAAAAGCCGATGACCATAAGCAGCTCGTCCGCCAATAAACTGGTGAAAAAAGCAAAAAAAGCAAAACTGCTATTGGGATCATGTTCGGGGCGTTATAGGTTCAGTCCGTCGGTAATCAAAGCTAAAGAATTGATCGATGAAGGTGAGCTGGGTGAAATTTATCACATCACTATTTCCGGCATCACCCGTCGCAATCGTCCCGGGATTGATTTTCATACCTCTGCAACCTGGTGTCTGGATAAATCAAAAGCAGGTGGCGGCGCCATGTTTGATTGGGGGATTTATGATCTCAATATTCTTTATTCTTTGATAGAAGATATTGTTGTGGAGCGGGTGGATGGATTCTGCTACCAGGGGCTGGAGACGCCCTTGCCGGAAGGCGTCGTTTTCAACGTGGAAGAACATGGCGCGGCTATGCTGCATTGCAAAGGCGGTTTACGCGTCTTTTGGGAACGGGCCTGGGCGACGCATATGAACAGTTCAACCCGGATCAGAATTTATGGAACCAAGGCCGGCATCGCCTTTGATCCTCTGGCCTGGACTCAGGATATCTTCTTTCAGATATATGAAGACCGTAGCGGTAAGCCGGTCACTATTGCTCCGTCTTCTTCGTTTGATAAATGGAATATAATTTTGGGCGTAGCACAGGATTTTATTGACGCAATTATTAAAAACCGATCACCAAGAACTACCGGTGAAGAAGAGGTTAAGTGTATCAAAATAATTGAATCTCTCTATCGTTCAAACCAAAAATCCAATTCAATAAGAATCTAGGCTGCTTAAGAGTATACGACTATTATTTTGAGAATCACTCTAGGACGATTGAGATTTAATTCGCATGTTGGGTTGCTGGTGTGGTGGAAGCACTGGCAGTCTCGTTCGGCGCCGTATCCTGGATAGAGGGCATTTCTAAAACCGTATCTACTACCATGTTGAAAAATTGAATACGGCTTTTTTTGGCGTTGTAAGTATTATTCAGAAAGTCTACGTCCTTACCTGCCTGGCAATGAAAGCGAGTGTAGTCCTTCAAAGAATTTCTGTTCAAGGCTTCAAATTCATTATCGGTTGGATTGTTGATGGAAAGGTTAAGTATCCATCCTCTTCTATCGGAAATTTCCTGATTGATATTCTGCTCAAGTCGGCTCATGCGTTGTTGGTCTTCAATAAGGCTGGGTAAAGTGATCGCGTTGGAACCTTTTTTAGGAGCAAGGCGCATTTTATCAATCTGCTCTTCGCTGATTAATATAATGGTTGGAGGTTTGGGATCAACGTTTGGTGAAAGGCCGCAGGTTTCCAGCATTGATAGAAAATGACGGGAGTATTGATCTGATGCGAAAGAACGGGCTGAGCCAGATCCGCCATAAAAAATAACCGAGCGGGGAAAGAGCCGTATCACTTTTGTCAAAGAAGAAAAATGTTCATCGAGATGATTCATGATCACTTCGCGGAAGCGAGGGGCCAGATCGAGCCTTGCGAGAAAGGTGCGAATTTTGATTTGATGAATCTGTGTGAAGTCAATATTCTCATCGAATTTCCATAGATTCAATATAGCGTTGATGACGCGCGCCCTTTCCACCGAAATGGAAATCTCTTTGGCATGAAATTGATCGTTGATATCCTGGAGAAATTTCCTGGCTTGTTCAATATCCAATATCAATTCACGAATTGTTCCGGTTTCAGCAATTTTTTTTAATGAACGAGCAATATCAAGCGAAACCGGAATGTTTCTGCCTGCTGAGAATTCAAGGATTTCATCTTTGAAAGTACGCAAGAGATGAAGCCAGGATTCGACGCCCTCCAAATGAATTGATTGTCCTGAAAGAGGGTCTTCGACTATCAATCCTTTGCCGCCGAGCGCCATAATATGAGACCCATGTTTATATAACATGCGCTGCATTTCCAACTGGCAAAAACGATCAAGGGATTTTTCCTGATCCACTTCCATATTCTTTTTAGCGAGCGCATCCGCAGCTTCTTGAGGGGTTAAAATACCTACAAACTGAACTACTTCCTTAACTTCTTTGGTGATCCAACGCCGTATACGGTCGGATCGGGTGACGATGCCCTGGATGCGGTCTTCAATGACGGATTGTTCAATATCGATGGCGGCTTCGTTGTTTTTACATTGCTGTTCAAAGAAAGCAAGGTCTTGTCTATCGAGCCAGATGCCTGATTTGCGGAAAGCAAGTTTTACCATACGTTCGGCGGAAACGCGGTTTTCCTGTTCTTCGTGCCATCCCCATTTGTAGAATTGCGAGCCTTCTTCATTTGACCAGTAAGAATTGTGTAACCCTAAATCAATCATGATACGGCGGATTTTGTTTGATTCTCCGGTTGATAAAGAACTAGAGGCATATACTCCGCCTGCAACCAAAATTATGAGAAATGAGACGACTAGGGTTGTCATCGTTTTGCCTTATTTATCAAATCGGTAGATATTAATTCGCGCATACTTGTAGTTAGCGCAATTATATAAATTCGGGCTGCCAGAAAAGACTTGATTATAATTAAAAACCAATTATAAAGACCAAATTATTATACATCATAAAAGCCGCATAAATTCATAGCGCCATTTCGCTAACCTGGGCGGCTTCTGTTTGATTCTCCTGCTTTGTTCCGCCATTCATTATAGAAATCAGCAGGCGATTAAAGAACTTACTGCGTTTTTTTAGGCTTTCTTCCGATTGATTTTCAAAATCGCTCTTGCTGCTGGTATCGCAAAAGAAGCGGATGAAAGCGCTGAAATAATCATTTTGCAAGTGCTCGAATTCATCCGGTTCCATATCGGGGATCGGCAGGTTTATGATCCAGCCTAATTGGTCGCCATCTTCTTTTTTCATTTTTCGTTCGATAAGAACCAGGCGTTGGTGTTTGCTAATCAGCTTATCCAGCGTAGGCGTCTTTTGGGGTTTTTTTCCTGTAGGAAGAGATGCGTCATTATCCTTAGGATCATCGTTATAAGAACGTATTTGATCGACCTCTTCAACGGGAATGTGAACCAATAATGGCATGACATGCATTCGTTCGCATGTATTACTCAATGCATTTATTAAAGCTTGCAGGATGGATGAATATTGATCCATAGCATAGGAGCGGGCTTTTTCCTGGCTGCCATAAAAGATCACCTTACGGGGGAAACTGTCTAGCAATACGCCGAGAGATTCATGGTTATCAGTCATACCATTTATTATGATTTGACGAAAGCAGGCGGGGAGTTTATTATTGGAAAGCAGATTTCTGATGGAGTTATGATCCGCTTGCTTGAAATTGATGCCTTTAGAGAATTTCCAACCATACATAATTTGTTCGTATTCATCAATTTGGTCGGGCCTAAGATTGAGCAGGTCATTATTAATCGCGTCTTGCATATCTTCACGGAAAACACGTGAAGCGGAGATATCATCTTCAATATCTTTGATGCTGCCCCGATTCATAATTGCTTTTAGGGAATGGAGAATATTGGGATTAGTTGTAGTTTTACGAGTAGTCAGCCAGCGGTTAAGTTCATTTTTAATGGCAAACAGGCATTGTTCCCAGATATCCAATCCGCGCATCTGGAAAATGCGTTTGGCGCCAGGATCGTGTATGGTTATGCCGCGTCCTTTGGGTCCTAGAACCTTCAAGCCTAAACGATAGAGTAATTTTTTCAATTCCAAACTGCAATGTTGTTTCAGGGCTTTGCCTGAATCGGCATGGATGCCGGATGATCGAAGATGTTCACGCGCTTCGTTTTCGCTTAAGTGAAGAACTGATTTGATAACCGCTTCGGTCTTTTGGGCAATTTCCTGGTGCAGCATGTCAGTTCGTTCTACAATCTGGGAAACGCGTTGTTGAATGGTTGCTTCGTCGATTTTTGATCCAGATTGAAATCTACTGCACTGATCTTCGAAGAAGTTTATATCGCTGTCATCCAACCAGACTTGAGCATCGTTGAAGGCCTTTTTTATCATGTGTTTGGCTGAAATCTGATCATCGGATTCCCGATTCCAAGTCCATTTATAAAAAGGAGTTGAATTGGCGTCTTTCTGGAAATCCTGTAATCCAAGCGCCGAGCAAATATCGTTTAATTTAGGAGATTCCACACGGGTGTACACATAGGCGGCGCCGCCTGTAGCAGATAGAACAAGGAAACCAATAATGATCCAAAACATGATTGTTTTTATTAAAACTTAAATGTATTTTGATCAAAATTCATTCTAGAACGGTGCTAGAAGAATCACGTCTTAAACTTAAATATAGCGCGATTCTTAGAATAACATGCGAAAAGCGCTAGATTTGTTTATTCTTATATATAATTATATATCTTTTTCTGGTTAATACCTAGTAAAAATTTACATAATGTAAATTTAATTTACTGTTAAGTGCTTGCAGTGGAAATTCTAACTCGCCTACCTTGAATCGTTAATCTTCCTTCGACAAATAATTGTATAGCTTTGGGGTATGTTTCGCGTTCCGCTGCTTGCACTCGCTCGGCGATTGAGTCTGGAGTATCTGAATCAAGTACATCGATTACGGTTTGTAGGATTATGGGGCCGGTATCGTAATGTTGATCGACAAAATGTACGGTGCATCCGGTAATTCTAACGCCAGACTCGATAACTGCTTCGTGGACATGATGTCCATACATGCCTTTACCGCAAAAAGCGGGTATCAAAGCTGGATGTACATTCATTATGCGACCGTTATATTTGGAATCGGCGCGGAAGAGAGACATAAAACCGGCGAAGCAGATTAAATCGGGCGCGAATGAATCCACCGCGATGCAAAGTTGCTGGTTAAAATCTTCCCATGACGGGAAATCTTTGCGGGCGATTACTTTGGTCGGGATATTATGCTTGTGCGCCCGTTCGAGGCCATAAGCGTCTTTACGACTGCTGATAACGCCAACGATATCAATGGACAACTGGTTTTGTTCCTGGCGGTCTATCATATTTTGCAGGGTTGTTCCACTGCCGGAAAGAAGAACCAGGGTGCGGGCTGGTTTGATAGTCTGAGTCACTTTTAATCCTCACTATTAATATTATCTAAGTAATCTTTGGCGTATGCAGCCGATTCTGTTGCAGAAATATCTGCATCACCGCATTTAACGGTTAACCACCCATTATAGTTTAATGAGTGCAACATATCCACGATGTCGTTGAAATCAATTATTCCCTGTCCCGGAGGGCAGAATCTTTTTTCTGTTTTAACCGAAGAATAAATTGCATCTTCGTTGGAATGTGGAATATCAGTCAGGTGGATATGGCGAACACATTCGCCGTATATTTTCAAAAACTGAATCGGATCAAATTGAGCATATTGTAATTGCGCTGTATCAGGACATAGATAGATTTCGCGCGTATCTACTTGATTCATAATACGATCAATCTCTTCATCAGTTTCGATGCGTGATCCTTGAGCAGGCTGAATGCAGGCATAGATTTCATGTTCCTGGCATTGTTTTCCCAGTTCATTTAGAGTTTGGGCGGCAACCTTAAAATCGCGCCGTATATCTTCGACCATATTAGGTGAGCCAGTATTTATAATAATATATTGGGCGCCAATTCGATGTAAAAAATCGGTCAATGGATGGAACTTTTGCAGAATTTCCTGGCGTTTATCGGGAATGACGAAATCTCCGGCAGCACTGAGGGCGATGAGTTGGAGATCCCTCTGATTAAGCATAAGTTGAGCAAGTTGGATACGGTTGGCATAGTTCTTATACAGAGCATCAATGCCTTCTATACCCGAATAATTTAGTTGAGCGAGTGAATCGAGTTGCTCTTCCCATTCCGGGAAGCAAGGATCAATATAATAAGCTATATCTTTTTTTTGCATATTTCTATGATTTACTTTATTTATAGAGTTTGTTGAATTTTACTGGTTTCATTATGTCTTCACAGGGGTAAGATTAGAGATGTCTGTATAATAACGTGATAATAAACGAACAGAATTTTGATAATCGCTTTAGAAAACGGATTATAAAATTATATGTCAGAAAAAATACATCCTCATTTCAATCCTGAATGGCCTAATACTCCTGTGGCGACTATTCTCGATTCCATTTCTGATGGAGTGTTTACGGTTGATTCAGAGTGGCGCATAACATCCTTCAATAATGCGGCTGAAGATATCACCGGCGTATCACGCGAAGAAGCGATGGGGAGGCAATGCTGCGATGTTTTCAGAACCAATATTTGTGAATCTCAGTGCGTCCTGCGTAAAACATTGGAAACAGGTCAACCTATAGCCAATAAGACTGTATATATTATTGACGCCAATGGTGATCGTATACCGATTAGTATATCCACTGCTCTATTGAAAGATAAAGATGGCGTGATTATTGGTGGAGTTGAGACTTTTCGTGATTTGAGCCAGGTTGAAGAACTGCATAAAGAGTTGATGAAGAAATATAGTTTCAATGATATCATCAGCAAGAATCACCGTATGCAGCAGTTATTTGAAATATTGCCGGAGATTGCGAACAGCGAAAGTACTACATTGATTGAGGGAGAAAGTGGAACGGGAAAAGAACTGTTCGCCCGCGCAATTCATAATTTAAGCCCACGCAAGAATAAACCATTTATCGCAGTTAATTGCGGCGCTTTACCGGATACTTTGTTGGAATCGGAACTCTTCGGGTATAAAGCCGGCGCCTTTACTGATGCGAAGAGAGATAAACCGGGCCGTTTTGCTTTGGCCGAAGGCGGGACTCTCTTTTTAGATGAAATAGGTGATATCTCTCCTGCTCTTCAAGTCAGATTGTTGCGAGTGCTGCAAGAGAAGAAATATGAACCACTTGGCGCGACTCAGACCGTGAAGGCGGATGTGCGCATCGTTGCCGCCACCAATAAAAATTTAATAAAACTGGTTGAAGCGGAATCATTTAGGCAAGACCTGTATTATCGTATTAACGTTATTCGCTTATATCTTCCCCCTTTGCGCGAACGCAAAGATGATATTCCTTTGTTGATAGATAATTTTATCGCCCATTTTAATCAATTGAAGAATAAAGAGATCATGGAGATCGACCATTCGGCGTTGTATGTAATGGTAAATCATGATTATCCCGGAAATATCCGTGAATTAGAGAATATCATTGAGCATGCATTTGTGCTCTGCCAAGGCAGTTTAATCGATATGAGGCATCTTCCTGAATATTTAAGACCTGATGAGTTCGAGGCTGGTTTGCAGGGTATTCCAACAACGATAAAACAGATGGAGCAGCGTATGATTGTCAGCGCCTTGAAGCGTAATAATTGGAATAGACTGGCTGCTGCACGGGAACTTGGCATCCATAAGAGTACTCTTTTCAGAAAAATCGCATCGTTAGATATACAACTTCCCCCCGAAGATGGACGCTCTAAACGTAGAGTGGAGTAGCAATTATGCGACTCTAATTGTTGATTACAGGTGCAAAATGCAACCCTTTCAGAGTATCTCTTCAAGTATAACTAAAATATAAATCTTTATTTTCAAAACTCTTATGTGCCTTTTTATGATCTAGTCAGGAATTGGTATGTTCTTTGTGTAAGGCATATTAAGATTTGTTCAATAACGTTCATATTATAGTGATTATAAATGAACATATTGTAAGAACAGCTCTATTCAATTGAAAAGTTGATTAAGCGGTTAGCCATTGAAAAGAAGACGTAGGCGGTTCGGCAATTCCGCTTTTGGAGTCAGGGGAAACTACGTGTTTTTTGCGCTGGTTAGCCGCGTTTTTATTGATAAATAATAGTAAATGGGAATCATGATATTTTTCCGATAACTCTGGTCGTGATCAAGCATACACAAAAAATGTAATGAGGTTCTGTGGAGATATAACCATCCGCCAGCAGAATCTTCATACAATTAAGCGCTGATCGTTAAAAAACCCCCCTTTTTTATCTGACCAGGGTTATCGCTTTAAGAATAAGCAACAAACCTTTTTATAGGGATTATCGAACAGGCTGTTTCGATAGTCCCTTTTTTTATTTAGTTTTATGGTGGATACTTGCCTTAATGAACGTTTGTTTTAATAACCACTAAACGACTGATGTAGAGATATATGATTAATTCAATCCGTATTAATAATCCTGTATGGATGGAGAATATCGATGCGCTCCGGCGTTCGGATTTTGATTTGTTTTGCCTCTTGTGTGAAACTGAACTGGATTCTGTTGCTATCAAGTATGTCAATGCTGCTGATGGTTCTCCGGTCATGGGTTTTATTCAACCGGATGGACGATACATGACTTTAGACGATTTGACGAATCCAACAGAGAAAGCTGATGAATGGGTTTTACATCAGCATCGGCTGGATTTACGTCATGGGCATATTATGCTGGTCGGGATTGGCGTAGGTTATCAAGCCCTATCGATATATAAATTGTCTGATGATGATACCTTTATCTGGATTGTTGAACCTGATCCGGCTGTTCTTAAATCTGCTTTTCATTTAGTCGATTTTACGGAACTGCTGCAATCGCACCGTGTCCGGTTTGTATCAGGATGCAGCCCGGAAGAGGCTGTACGGCTTCCCTTTGATGGAATTACCGGGAACCGTATGCGGGCTATGGGAATCCAGTTGCATAGCGTCATGGCAAGCATGAAACAGTATCATGAATATATAGCTGATTTGAAAAAGGCTCTTCAAAAAGTTGCGCAAAGAGAATCGATTAAGTTGAGGACTATGGCGGCGCAGGGCAGTTTTGTTTTAAGAAACTGCGTTTCCAATCTAGGCGCGATGCTGGATGGAGCTCCATTTCTTCGTCTGCTGAATGCCGCGCCGGGGATTCCAGCGCTGGTGGTCGGGCCGGGGCCGGGTTTGCAGGAGAGCGTTGAAAAGATCAGGTCAATTCAAGCCCAGTCGCTAATTATTGCGGTAGATACGGCGTTGGGGAATTTACAGTGTAATGGCGTCTCGGCAGATGTGATTGTCAGCGTGGATTTTACCGATTTGAACGCACGGCATTTTGATGGCATCTCACAAGATAAGGCTGTACTGGTTGCGTCGCCTTCGGTTCATCCAAATATTATCCGACAATTTCGGGGGCGAAGTTATTTCTTCACCCATCATGCCATTCGTTTTATCAATGAACTGAAATCAATCAAGGCGCTGGGTGCGGTGGATTCTTTCGGATCGACGGCTCATGCCGCATATCATATTGCGCGTCAGTTGGGTTGCTCGCCGATTGTTTTGACCGGACTGGATTTCGCTTTCTGCGGAGAACGGCAATATGCCGATGGCGCCATGCAAAATGATTTGAAAATTCCCAAGAGAGATATCCAACAAATGTGTGAGGTTGTCGCCAATGATGGTTCCATGGTGAAAACCTCGATGCAATTGAGAATGTTTCTGGATTCGCTGGTGTTGATGATTAGAAAAACTTATGGCCGTGTGATTAATACATCAACCCAAGGCGCCCGAATTGACGGGGTGGAATTCTGTGATTTTGATGAAGTGATTTTATCCCTGCCAGAGTCAAAGATTGATAAGTCGTTTTTACTGGAATCACTTGATGAGCCATTGACTAGAAGGATAGGCGATGTAATTGACGAGATGCAAGGATTGTTGGATGAATGCGGTAAACTGGACAGCGAATTAGGTAGGATTATTGGTCAAGTGGAAGTATTGGATGTTTCAGATGAGAACTCGTTGCTGATTATTAAACAATCGCTGGAATTATTTTTAACGTTACAAAATGATTATAATGTTGTATTCAGATTATGTACTTCTATATCCCCACGTGCTACGATTTTATTGTTCGGTGATCCCGGCTGCATCTCCAGATGCGATAAGAGTAAAGTTAATGCAATTCAGTTATTAAAAGACAAATTTATTTTCGCATATACCGATTTCCGCCGTGCGGTAAGACAATATATTGAATCTTTGGATATCGCAGTTGCGTCTTTGAATGATCGTATGTTATGATGATTGCTTATGGTGTAAATATAACTATATCAGGTAGGTTGAGTTTGTTTTTGGATCGTTTGTCTGCGGGAATGCAGTTAATAATTGTGGATTAAAAAACAATCTCGTTTTCTTTTTAGGATTTTAACCTAATGTTTGAACTGTGTTTGTATGAAAAACTCGTTTATTGTCGTATCATCAGGAGAATTTGATGTCTGAGGCGAAAATTTTAATTGTTGATGACGAAGAAGAGTTGAGGGAGAACCTGCGTGACCTGTTAGAATTTTTTGGTTATGAAGTGGTTGCTGCATCGTCGGGTGAAGAGGCTTTGAAACTTTTTTCATCTCAGGATTTTAATGCAGCTTTGTTCGATATCCAACTTCCAGGCATTGATGGACTTGAATTGCTTCAAAGGATAAAAAAAATCCAACCGGATCTACCAGTTGCTATGGTAAGCGCATCTTCGGTCAGAGGAGTTCTGGCTCAAGCGGAGCAGTACGGAGCAGACCGTACCATACTGAAACCGTATTCTCCAGAAGATATGCGGCAAGCCGTTGAAGAGATGTTAGCTAAGTCGGTGTAAAGGTGGCAAAATAATGGAAGAAAAAACTGTTCTTTTAATTGTTGATGATGAAGATGAGATTCGAGAGAATTTAAGCGACTTCGCTGAATTTAAAGGTTTCGATGTTTTTCAGGCGAACAATGGATTAAAAGCGCTTGAGATACTCGACTCCCATAAACCGGATCTGATTATTTCTGACCTGATGATGCCCAAAATGGGTGGGATACAGTTTTTACAGGAAAAAGGCATTAGAGGAATTGATATCCCGGTAGTTATCATGACGGCCTTCGGGACAATGGAGTACGCTATTGATGCAATGAAGAATGGCGCGGCTGATTTCATTACCAAACCGATTGATTTGCCTTATATGATGAAAGTGGTTGAGAAGGTGTTGGAGCGCAGCGCGATCAGAAAAAAGGTTGCTGAACAGCAACAGCAGTTAGAAGAAGACCTGAGTCATGCGGCGGCTATTCAACGCTGCCTTCTTCCAGAGCCGGTTGATAATCAGTATCTCTCTATCAATTACCGCTATGAACCATTGATTGCAATTGGCGGCGATTATCTTACAGTTCACCAGTATTCTCCCCAGGAGTATGCCATTGCCTTGTATGATGTGAGCGGCCATGGCGTTTCTGCGGCGCTGACGGCGAATTTGATCCATAATCAGCTGCAACAGCGGTTGGCGGAGCGGCGCCCTCCCTCGAATGTGCTCAATCTTCTTAACCGGTTTATACTTCGTAATATTGATAAAACTTCCATGTTTGTTACGATGGTGATTCTCCTTATTGATCTGGAAGATGAAATGATGACTATCGCCAATGCGGGGCATCCCGAAATATATGTGTGGCGTAGTGCTTCAGAAGAACTCGAAGCCATTGCTTCACACACGCCTCCGGTAGGCGTGACGCAGAAGATACTTGGTGATAATAATGAAACTTCACTAGGCGTTAATTCTGGTGATAGAGTAATTTTGTATACTGATGGTTTTCTGGAAGCGCGAGGTCAAGATGATAAAATGCTGGGTAAAGACGGTCTGAAGGAAATGATATCCAGTAATTGCCGTTCAAATTCAGCTGAATTCATGCATAATATGTATAGTGATCTGGCAAATTTTCAGGCGGGTGAACCAGATGATGATTTGACATTGATGGTGATTGATTTTAAATAGATTGTCATTGTCATGATGGAGGCGTTATTATGAAATACACTGAAAAAATCGAATCAGGCGTCAAAGTTCTTGAGTTGCATGGACGAGTTGATTCCATGTCTGTATCGGAATTGTCTGGAGTTCTTAATCGTGCTGTGGGAGACGGTGATGGAAAAGTATTACTTAATCTTTCCCGGCTTGAATATATGAGCAGCGCTGGTCTGCATGCTTTAACCGACGCATATAAAATTACCTTAAACGGCGGCGGAGAACTGGCTCTGTGCGCAGCCAATGAAAACATGAAAGAGTTGTTCAGCGTGGTTCATTTGGACAAGAGTTTCAAGATTTATTCCACTGATTTTGAAGCGTTGGATGATTTGATAGATTGATTCAGTCATGTTGATGGATCGATGTTTGTTGTATACTCATGTGTAGTAGTCAATATTTAATACCCTCCTCTTTAAAAAAATCGAACTTTCCCATAAATGTTGCGTAGATGATTATGAGAGCTTAAGGCGATTCTCAAAATAATGTACGTTATTGGTAATAATTGCGAGACTTATCTCTGGGAGAAGCGAATTTTGAGTATAGATTGCATGCAAGCTATACAGTTGAATTATAAAGACCTATATCGTTTTGCGTTTCGTATGCTAGGCAGCAACGAAACTGCGGTGGATATGGTTCAAGAAGCTTTTCTTCGTTTTAGCCGAAAACCGCCTGATGTTCCTGAAGGAGAAGCGGTGCGCAAGTGGCTGTTTGTAGTGGTGAGGAACCTATGCATCAGCTGGTTGCGTAAGAAGACTAAAGTAGTTGAGGTGGCGATAGATGATTCTTTTGATCTAAACAGTCCTGACCGGAATCCAGCAGAGTCATTGCTTGATGATGAACGAAACCGAATGATCATGGGGGCGGTATTATCATTGCCGCCGCTAATGCGGGAGATTGTCATTCTGCGTGAATTTGAAGAACTTAGTTATCTGGATATCGCTGAAATGACCGGGAATCCGGTCGGCACGGTGAAAAGCCGTTTAGCCAAAGCCAGAGATATATTACGAAGGCGTTTGCAGTCTTGTATTACCGAGGTGAGATGATGTCCTGGAATATACCAAAAACCGAAGATGAGTGGATGGAATGTCTTTCTGCTTATATAGATGATGAGTTGGCGTCGGATGATAAACTGGCGCTGGAAGAATATCTTCAGACGGATGGTGAACGCATGGAACAGCTGCGGGCGTATCAACGAACCTCGTCGATGCTGCAAACGTGGACGGTTGATGCGCCTGATCCCCATCCTGATTTCATTAACCAAGTCGTCAGGCAATCTGATAAGCGGATTAGTTCTTTGTGGGGATTCATAATTCCGCAACTGAACTGGGGGCAGTTCTCAATGGGGGCTGTGACTGGAGTGTGCGCTTTGCTGTTGGTGCAATATTTCACTCCTAGCCGTCAGGCGGTAATCGACTATGATCCCGTCTCCGCCAAATCTGAAAAACCGGTTTATAACATCTATATTTCGCAGAACCAAGCTGATTCTTTGTTGGATGAAATAACGGCGGCGGGTCTTAAGACTCAAATGAAAACCCAAATACGTAATAGTCAGTGGGAAGATGCGGCGGATACTTATGCTTCTTTATTAGCGAAATATTCCAAAACCAAGGCGTTGCAGGAAATTGAAGAAACGCCGGTTCTTAGTGGATTTATTAAAAAATATGTCAATAACAGGAGTATCTGATCATGAGAACAAAACATGTATTTCATATAACCATTATTTTTCTGTGCCTGGGTTTTGTTATGACGGGCTGTATAACTGATCCCATGTCCTGGAGTCCGGATGGCAGGTATCTGGTGTTTGTGGGAATGGATGATCAAAAACTGTGGTTGTGGGATGGCCAGCAGCAGACTGCATCGCTGCTTGTGGATGAAGATGTAATCGGTTGCAGATTTCTTTCATCAGCTGATGAATTAATATATTTGAAGCCGCTTGAAGGGCAAAGTGAAACTTGTGAATTTTATAAAATCAATATTCATAATAAAAACAGGCAGAAGATAGTAGAGAACGCGCGATTCTATTTTGATATATCTGATGATAATCGGTCTCTTTATTTCATGAGAGATAATAAAGAGAAGAATGCGACTGAACTATGGCGCAAAGATTTAGTTGATAATAAAGAAACCATGTTGTTGAGCAAAGACAATAGTGAAATCTTCTGCGTGGATGTTGATGCTGGGGGTAAACGCTTTTTGCTGACGGTTGACGAGACCTATCTTGCGCTTTGGCGGGAAGGTGATAAAGAACTGAGGATGCTTCATGATGGAGGGGAACATGAATTAGCTTTTGCTAAATGGGTGGATGATGACCGTTATCTGTATTTCGTTAGTGATAACGATAATGAGACAGCGGATTTGTATATTGATTCGTTGAGTAAATCTAATCCCCGGATGCTATGCGAAAATGCTTTTCTGTGGGATGCGCCGTCAATTGATCTGACGCGAAAATCTATTGTGATTACTAA
This sequence comes from bacterium, assembly GCA_963662285.2. Lineage (GTDB taxonomy): Bacteria > Hinthialibacterota > Hinthialibacteria > Hinthialibacterales > Hinthialibacteraceae. The sequence continues at coordinate 408,120 of CAXXMV010000001.1, read as the reverse complement.
AGTAGTGGGACATGAAGAGACTCGATTAATCAGTGTTGATCTCTCTTCGGGTGAGCAGACTGTTATGATTGACAATCCGTTGGGCGCCAGTTGGGCGGCGGTTGATGCGCAGTGGAACCGGATCGCCTATATCAGTGATACGTTCGACAATAATAGTGAAGCAATTATGTATATTTCTGATATAGAAAAGCATAGGACCCGTATTGTGTGGCGTGATGAAGAAGAGAAGGCTTATGCGGTTGCTGAAGCCTTGTTCCGCAGCGGTGAGACGGCGTTAGCAATTTCTGCTTATCAGAATTTTCTGGTGGAATATCCCAAAAGTCGTTTGGTCGATGTTGCCCGGATTTACTTGATGAAGATTTATACCTCACCCGATCATTTGGATATCGATAAGGCATATAAAATTTTAACTGAAATGAAGGAAGATAACGCTTATGCGCATAAAATTTTTTGGGATAAGACAGCTTCTATAGCGACCGATGATTCTGGTGATTGGATTATGAAATATGGAAATGATGAAGCGCGTCAGAAATTTGAATTCGATACCGATTTATCACGAGACCTGCTAGGTCTTTCAGTGCGCAGTTCGAAGGAACGTTTGTATCTCAAAATCGATTATGCGTCGAATCGCGATCTCTCCGGGCTAGCTTTTCAGGATACGTTCATTCTTTTAGATTATGAATCTCCTGACCGGGGATATAGGATGATCAGTGGTAAAACCGAATGGGATCGGGGCGCGGAGAGGATGATCCGCTATCGGCATTGGTATATATCAGGTTTTAAGAGCCAGTTCGATATATCCATTGTGAATGAAAAAGGTGAAGATATCTCCCGTTTTATCGCTACTGGTTTTTATAATCCTATAATGACGAATTTTAATGTGATCGAAATCCATGATGAATCTCAAGGTTCAATTGTGCTTTCTATCCCGCGCGAAGTATTGGATGCGGTAGGCGACAGGAAAATGAGCATTCAGGTTTGTACGGCCAAGGGCGGGATAGAATCGTTCCAGGGGTTGGAGAAACCACAGAGGACTTTAGATGACGGTAAACCGTTCTGTGAAGTTACTGATGCGTTTGGCGATGAGAATAATGCGCAGAGAATTTTTGATGAGGTTTCAGGTGGAAAAACTCCGGTTATCAAGGGGGTGGCGGCTGTGGTTGAATTGGATTGAGGTTTGTGAATAATTGGAGGTTGTTTAACCTGAAAACGGCAGATAGATAATAATGATAACGCCAAGTGAGACATCTCCAGTTGTAGAAAACAACCCCCTCTTGAATTCTCCCCCAGGCTTGGTGGAGAGGTATTTTGGAGAAATAACCAGTTATATCGTTTTACCTTAGTAATACAAATACTGTAGTCATACATTCCTCTCCCAAGACTGGGAGAGGTAAGGAGAGGGGTGATATAAACCACCCTCTCAAAGAAATTACTAACAATTTAGCACAATATATTCATGTTACGATACCCTGTTTGGTATTACCCTATAGATAGTTGTACTGGTTGTCCTGTCTGGTAGCATTCTTGCGCGGCGAAGATTATTTCATGGGTGTGTATGGCGTCGTCTAGGTTGCAATGCGATTCAATGTTGTTGAGGATGCAATCGGTGAAATGGTCGATTTGACCTTGGAACGGATGATGGGCGACATCGGCCGAATCGGGTAGAATGGTGGGGATTTCGATCCATCCTTTTTGTCCGGGGAAACGGCGCGACCAGATGCGGTTGTCTTTCACGCTTCCTGCGTCGCCGAACATTTCGATGGGGAAGGTGTAGGGCATAATGCAATCATAATTGGTCGATACTTTGCCGATGGCGCCATTAACGAATTTTAAGAGCAGCACTTCCAGGCCTTCGTATTCCAAGGGAGGTTTTCCGGTAGCCCATTCCCCTGTGTAGCAGTTGTATTCTTTATCGCTGCCTTTGCGCCATCCCCCGCAATAGGCGAATACTTCTTTTACTCTGGCCGCCTGGTCGCGTTTCGTACTCGCCAACCAGCGTGCGGCGTCCAGAGCATGACACCCGGCGACCATCAAGGCGCTGATGCCGGTATCTTTTTTACGGGCGTCTTCGAATCCGCTCCACCAGCTGGCGATATTGGACTGGTAGTCGGTTTCGACGTGATATATCTTGCCGAACATGCCGTCAGCGCTGAGAGATTTCAAGGTTGAGATAAGGGGATTCCAGCGCAGCACGAATGAAACAACTGTCTTTACTTGGGCTTTATGTACCGCTTCGCGCATGGCTTGCATCTCTTCCATGCTATTTGCGATGGGTTTCTCTATAATAATGTGTTTACCGGCATTGGCGGCCATGATGACGTTTTCGGCGTGGACGTGTTGCGGCGTACAGACAGAGACGATATCTATTCCGTCATGCTGCAAGGCCTCTTCCAGGCTGGTGTACATTCCGATATCGTTGAGTCCGGCTTCGGACGCACGTTGCTTAACGCTTTCCATCCGCCGGCTGGAGATTGCCGCGATATGGGTATGAGGATTATTTTGGAATGCCCTGATGTGTTCGCCGGATACCCAACCAGCTCCATGTATGAGTACGCCTAGTTTTCTGTCGGTCATGGGAAGCCTCCTGTTTTTATATCTTTCACTTTACTTTAGTTTTTTGAAATCTCTCCTCACCCTAGCCTCTCTTGGTGGGGGGATTCTCAGTACAAGTTGTTATTAAATTGATTCAATGGCAATGCATTTACTTCTGATAAACTGGGAAAAGCAGAGAGCATCAGGGGAGCATCGGCTTCTAGCCGGTGCGTCAATCGTTTTCTTCATACAAAAACGGATACTCTTCCACGATTTCAACCAATCCTTTCCTAACCGGATTGGTACGAATATAATTCCATTTTTCAACTAAATCCGATTCAGAACGTATTATCCGGTCGAAATATTCCCGCTGCCACAGTACTCCTTGTCTATTCATCAACCTGTTTGCTTCTGTAGATGAATAACTTTTAATGCTATGAATTAATGTTATGATCGAATGATATCCAAGGTTTGGAATTTCCAATGGCGTCAGGAGAATGTGCACGTGATCCGGCATCACAACACAAACATGAATTTTACATTTTTTCTCATTCCAATATAAGCATGAATTCATGACAACAGCCAACAATTCATTTGGCATAATAATATCATGGGTTCTGAACGTAATGAAATAGGTGTGGCCAGGATCTTGCATGTGAGGAAGGATTCTACGAGACATTCGGAATTGGTTGACTGGTTTATAGGTTTCTTTAATTCGGTCTGTACTGGATCGGATATTCATTTTTCATCCTCCTTTCTTCGTAGAAATATTTATGCGTAATTGTGTTAATTCTATTTTTTAATTGATGCACCGGCTAGAAGCCGATGCTCCCCATTCTATGATGATCACCGTTTTTATCTACTCTACAGATTTATGTATGGAGAGTAGCCCGGGTGGAGAGGGGATAATTAAAATAAGGTTTTACGTTGACATCTTGCAATTTTCTCTACATACCCGGAGAATCAAATATCCGGTTCAGCACCAGGCTGGCTGCTCCTAATGGGCCGCCGTCATTTCCCAGGGGAGAGATTTCCACGGTAAGGTTTTCGATAATTTCCGGTCTAAGTTCTTTACGTAAGGCTTCGCGGAATGGTTGCATCAGCCAATCTCCTGAGAGGGTTAAACCGCCCATCAATACCAGGTGCGCGGGATTAAGCAGCATAACGGCGTTGGCGGCGGCGGTTCCCAGCATACGCGCTGCGTCAGAGAAAATTTGCTCGCAAATTTCATTACCATGCGACATGGCGTCTACAACATCCTGCGCGCTAATGGCATCCGGTTTACTGGTTGTGCTCTTGGTGGTTTTTAGGATTTCTGAATACTTACGGGCGATGGCGTAACCGGATGCTTCGGCTTCGAGGCAGCCTTGTTTTCCACAACGGCAGGGAAGTCCGCCCGGTTTGATGGTGGTGTGTCCGATTTCACCAGCCACGCCGGAATGGCCGTAATATAGTTTGCCGTTTTGCACCAGAGCGGAACCGATGCCCAGCGAAAGATCAAGCAGCAGAAAGTCATTGAGGTTGTCATTGGGCCGGGCGAACATTTCGCCTAAAGCGGCGCAACGGGTCGATTCTTCGAGAAATACCGGAACGTTAAAAGCGGATGCGAATGGTTTTGATATTTGAACGTTTTTCCATTTAGATAAATTGGCCGCCCATACGCCGATTCCGGTTTTACGGTCAACAATGCCGGGCGCGCATACTCCAATCCCCAGGAATCTTTTTCTATCGGTCTTTAATTCATTGATTATTTTTTCGCCGACTGCGATCATGCGTTTGATAACAGTCGATGGAGAGAGGCCGTAACGTATGGTTGATTGCGCACGGGCTAGGATGGCTCCAGTGAAATCAACCGCGATGCCGGTTATATGACTGGCGCCTAAATCTATGCCTAAGGTGAATCCGTATTGAGGATTTAATTCGATTATTTCGCTGGGTCGTCCCACGCCTCTTGATACCTTGCCAATCGCTTTAATCATCTTTAAGCGTAGTAAATCCTGGGTGATATTGGTGATTGTTTTACCATCAAGTTGGGTGAGATTAGTAAGTTGTTTTCTGGAAAGCCCACCTTGCCGGTGTAGAAATTCAAGCACAATAGACCGATTGAGCCGTTTGAGCAAAGAGTGGTTGCCAATGTGCTTTTTAGAGGCTTGCTTCAATTAAATTCTCCTGCAAATGTAAGTAAATAATAATATACCATGTAATATTAGAAATTGTCTAGTAATTTATTTCAGTTAAATATTATTTTTTTTAATAATTTAGCTTGATATATGTTAATAAATTATTTATTATTAGAAATCTTCTAATAATAAAGATAAGCGCCTTATATAGTCAAGACCTGAAAAAACATAATTTATATGGGAAGGAAAATATCATGACTCAACCAACGCAATCCCGCCGCAGTTTTTTGCAGAAATCCTCAATGGCCGTCGCTTTGCCTTTAGTTACTATAATTCCCCAATCAGCCAAAGGGGCCAATGAGCGGATTGAAATCGGGATCATCGGCTGTGGAAACCGTGGACAGAACGCACTGATGGAAGAGATTCACAGTTTCAGCGGCGAGCAGAATGTAGTGATTACCGCCGTATGCGATGTGTGGAGGCAACACCGTGAATCAGCTGCCAAGAAGACGCTGGATTGGTATGGAACTGAAGCTCAGCAGTTTGTGCAGCATAAAGACGTGTTGAACTTACCCAATATAGATGCAGTTACTATCGCGGTTCCCGACCATATGCATGCTACTATGTTGCAAGACGCCATCAAGGCGGGCAAAGACGCTTATTGCGAAAAACCTCTCGCCCGGAATATGAAAGAGCTAAACCGCGTAGTTGATATGGTTAGGGAATCAGACCGTGTTGTCCAAATGGGCACCCAACTGAGAAGCTGGCCATCATTTACCGGATGCAAGAAAGCAGTTCAAGACGGGCTTCTTGGAAACATTATAAAGGTCGGTCAAGTGCGTAATTCCTATGAACCTTATTGGAACCGTTTCGCCCGTCCATTGGTTGAAGAAGATACTGATTGGAAAACATTCCTGGGGAATGCCAAAGACCGTCCCTTTGATAATGATCAGCATACCGCCTGGTATGGATACCGTGATTTCACTGACGGCTCTATCAGCAACCTGATGTGTCATTTCATTGACCTGGTTCATTACATCAGCGGCGCTCAATATCCTACATGCGCCGTGAGTTTAACCGGAAACTACGCCTGGAAGAATCAGCGCACCTGTCCTGATTCGGTTCATACGCTGCTCGAATATCCCGAAGGCTTCATGGTTAGTTACAGCACGTCGTTCGGTAATGGGTCTGGAAACTATACCCGTTTCTGGGGAACCAAAGGCATGATGGACGCCACTGACTGGCGTAAACCATATATGACTGGTGAAGGAACCAGCGCTCCCGGACATGTTGAAGGTAAAAAAGACGTGGCTGATGTTGAAATGCCGCATCACATGGAAAACTGGCTGCAATGTCTTCGCACCCGGCGCCAGCCTAATGCTGATATCGAAGCTGGATATCAACATGCGGTAGCCTGTCTGCTGGCTGATGCAGCAAATATCAAAGAACGCAAGATGAAATTTGATCCCAAGAAACGAAGCATCCATAAAGCCTAAATATTATTGGAAAAACATGAAACGTTTTGTATAGAGGAGACGAATAATGGATCAAAAACTTGCTATTGATGGCGGGCCGAAGGCGGTAACCAACAAGTTTATCGGCTGGCCCCATTTTGATGAAAGAGCAATAAAAGCAGTTGAAGAAGTGTTGCGCACGGGAAAGGTTAATTACTGGACCGGCCCCAAGGGTATGGAGTTTGAGGAACAATTCGCTTCGTGGCAGGGCAGCAAATACGCCATCAGCGTCTCATCGGGAACCGCCGCGCTGCATACCGCGCTTACGGTTTTAGGCATCGGCGCCGGCGACGAAGTTATCGTCCCCAGTTATACCTTCATCGCCAGCAGTTTCTCTATTGTCCAGGCAGGCGCGGTGCCCCGTTTCGCCGATGTCAACATCGACGATCACTGCGTCAGCGTTGCATCGATGGAGAAACTGGTAACTCCACGCACCAAGGCAATCATGGTGGTTCATCTGTACGGCAATGTATGCGACATGGATCCGATCATGCAGTTCGCTGAAAAGCATAATCTGTTTGTCATCGAAGATAACGCCGAAGCCTTTGGCGGGTCTTACAAAGGCAAGAAGACTGGAACCCTGGGGCGCATTGCGGCGTGCAGTTTATGCCAGAACAAGACTTTCACAACCGGCGGCGAAGGTGGAATGGTCACTACTGATGATGAAGAATTGGCCTGGAGCGCACGCAGTTTCCGCGATCATGGCTACGACGTTAAAGAGCGGCTTAATCTTCTGGAGATGGAGCAGAAACTGCCTTATATTCATAACATGGTTGGCTGGAACTACCGTATGACGGAGATGCAATCAGCAATCGGTCTGGCGGAATTGGAACGGATGGATAATTGGAACATGCCTACCCGCAGCCGCAACGCTCATATCATCATGGATATACTTAAGGACTTGCCGCAGGTCAAATACATGCCGATTGATACTGAGCAACGGCGCAATGGTTGGTTCGTCCTGGCTTTTTCGTTGAATATCGAAGATATGAAATGCGATATCAGTCAATTCGTACAGGCGGTCGGCGCGGAAGGCGCTCCCTGTTGGAAGGTATTCTGGCCCCAATGTCATACCGAGAGGGCGTTCCAGGAGTTCAACTCGTTCGGTAAGAGTGGTTTTCCTTTCCGTTCCAAGGAATACGCTGATCCAGCCAGCGTTGATTATAGTAAGGTGGAAATTCCAAACGCAATCTGGCATCAAAGCCACACCTTCACTTGCTTCGCCTATCCGACCTACACGCCGGAAGATTGTGCGCAGATTGGCAATGCCATCAAAAAAGTAATCCAGGCATACTCGTAGTGAGATTATTAAAACTAAGGAGAATGGCAATGTTTAAGGCGAGGTTTCATACCAGTCTTTGGATTTTATTCCTGCTGCTAATAGGAATGATCTCGATATTACCGTGCTGCGTCGATGCTTCAGAACTTATTGTCGGTTATGGAGAAGTCGATATCACTCCGGCGATGGGAACAGGGATGCCGGGATATTTTCATGAACGTAAAGCAGAGGGGATTCTTGATCCGCTGTTGATCAAGGCTATGACTCTTACTTGTGATGAAAAAACCATTGTCATCGCAGCGGTTGATCTGATTTCTATTAAATTACCTGTAATTGACAGAATGCGCAGCGCTATAAAATATAAAACCGGGATTGATCCGCGAAATATTTTTATCCATGCTACCCATACCCATACCGGCGCCATCGTAGAGGAAATTGCAGATCAACTTCCTCAGCAGATTACTTCCGCTGTACAGAAGGCGTTGGATAATGCTCAACCTGAAAACCAGGTTGCATCGGGAACCGCTTATGAAGATTCCGTGACCTTTATACGGCGTTTTCTGATGAAGGATGGATCGGTGCGCACCAATCCCGGACGCGGCAACCCGAACATCGTTCATCCGATAGGCGAAATCGATAAAGAAGTAAATGTGCTGAGTTTTCAGTCTTCAAAAATCGCATTGGTTAGTCATGGGCTGCACTGCGATTGCCTGGGTGGTTCAAAATTTTCGGCGGATTATCCCTATCATCTTACTGTAGGCATTCAGGAAGAACTTGGAACTGATTGGAAGGTTATCTATCTGAATGCCTGCTGCGGCAACATTAATCACATCAATGTGAATGATAAAAGCCAAAAAAGCAGCCCGGAAGGTTCCCGCCATATTGGCAGGACTTTAGCCAAAGCGGCTATGCGGGCTTACCGGGATTCAAGGCCGGTAAGCGTCGATAAGATCGATTCACGGATTACAAAAATCCAATGTCCGGTCCGCAAAGTTCCCTCGGAAATTTATGAATGGGCCAAAGCGGAAATGCAGAAGGATGCTGATAAGGCGTCCAAGCGGAACTTCAATGAACATACGCCCGCGGGGATTATCCGATTAGCCGAAACCAAAGAAAAGACGCGTCCTTCTGAATTGATCGCCTTGCGTATTGGGCCAATTGGCATCGTTGGTCTGCCCGCTGAATGCTTTGTTGAATTGAGTGAAGACATCCAGGAGCATTCGTTAATGGATGCAACTTGGGTAATCGGATTGACGGGTGGATCAATGGGTTATCAACCTCACCCACGCGGTTACGATGAAGGCGGCTACGAAGCCACCTACAGCAGCGCCCGACAGGCGCCGGAAACTCCAGTAATGTGGTGCGACGCGGCTATCAATATGTTAAAAGAGATGAAAGCGGAATAGGAGGGGTTGCAAAATGTCGAAAAAAGTTCGCTGGGGAGTCATCGGTTCAGGCGGCATCGCCAAACGAAGAACTATTCCCGAAGGGATTGTTCCCGCCCGCAATGGAGATTTAATCAGCGTTTTTGATATTGATCCTGATATTAATAAGGCTGTGGCTGATGAGTTTGGAGCATACGCCGCCGCAAGTATTGAAGCGATGTTGAATAGTGACATAGACGCGGTCTATATCGCAACTCCAGCCGATGCGCATTGCCAGCAAGTGTTTGACTGCGCCAAAGCGGGTAAGCATGCGCTATGCGAAAAACCTCTGGGTCTATCGGTTGAAGAAGCGCAAAAGATGATGCAGGCCTGTAAAGATGCAGGGGTGATTTTGGGGACGGCGTTGATGATGCGCTTTCATACCCAGCATCAAGCTGCTTTGCATATTGTTCAAGAGGGCAAGTTGGGCGAGCCGACATTCGCCAGAGCGCAGCTCTCTTGTTGGTATCCACCAATTGAAAACGCCTGGCGGCAGAACCTCAAGCAAGGCGGCGGCGGTTCGTTGATTGATATGGGCGGGCATTGCATCGATCTGTTGGAGATGTATTTCGGTTCGGTCAAAAAGGTGAATTGTATGATTAATAATACAATTCACAATTATGAATCAGAAGACAGCGCGGTGGTCAGTTTGTTCTTTGAGAACGGCGCCATGGCCAGCGTTGATGCATTCTTCTGCATACCCGACGCCAGCAGCAAGAATTGCCTGGAACTCTATGGCTCCACCGGAAGTATCCTGGCCCAGGGAACTATCGGGCAGGGAGAGGCGGGGACAATGACTGCGTTTCTGGAAGAGAAAGACGCTTCCTATGATGCGCAGCAAGATGATGTAAGTAATGGTGGAATAGAGATATCGCCCAAACCGTTTAATACCTATCAAGCGGAAATAGAAGAGATGGGTAACGCCATACTTGAAGGACGTGAACCGTCCAACAGCGCTGAGTTGGGGCTGCGCAACCAGATGATTCTGGCGGCTTGTTATGAGTCGGCCAGGTCTGGCCGGATGGTTTCGGTTTAGGAGTATTTGGAGGTACATGGTGGGCTACGCCGCTTCGCGGCTTTTAGCCCACCCTACTTAGCTAAGAATTTCCGTTTACACAATTTATTGAACGTACCCATTTTTTATTGTTATTTTTAGTTTAAGTTATGCCATTGTTTGATGCCTGCGTTGGTTTGGGGCAGTTTAATGCCTCCTTCGCGGTAGATTGCCATTCCACCATCACCTGTTCCGACCCAAACATTTTCATGTACATCCGTATTGATACATCGGACATAGTCACTCGGGAGATTTGAATTTGATGTGTTAAACAAAGTCCATTGATTGCCATCAAATTTTACAAGACCATTCTTGATCGGAGGATTATCACTTCTTGGTCCAGCCCAGATGTTATTATGAAGATCAACGGTTAGCGCCCAAACGCCGTTATTCGGCAAATCGGAATTATCAGTGTTATATACCTTCCAATTCTCACCATCAAATTTAGCCATCCCACGATCCCCCCCAGAATTGCCAGCAAAAGTTGACATCCAAATATTGTTGATACTATCGACAGCAACATTAATGACGTTGTTATGTGGTAGGCTTGAATTATTTGTGTTATATGTTGTCCATTTAATTCCGTCATATTTTACAAGTCCTCCTCCCCACGTCGAAAACCAAATGTTTCCTTCACTATCGAAGTCAACACTTGTCACTGCATTCGAAGGAAGATCGGTTGTATTCATCGTATACGTAATCCAATTCTCACCGTCGAATTTCACAATACCCTTGCTTGAAGTAATCCATAAATTATTGTTATAATCAAACTTGATGTACCATATACTATTGCTTAACAATCCTGAGTTTCTCATATTATAAGTTACCCATTCTTTCCCATCAAATTTTGCCAGTCCCCCACCCACGTCATAATTACTTCCTGTTGCGATCCATGTGTTCCCACTATGATCAAAATCAACAGCAATAACATTATTGTGAGGTAATCCTGAGTTTTTAATGTTGTAGATTGTCCATTTCTCTCCATCAAATAAGGAAACGCCTTTTCCCATTTCACTAGGATGACTATGACCAATCCAAACAACACCATCAGGTGCAAATGAAATCGAGCTTATCATGTTACTAGCAATTTCTGAGTTTTCAGTATTGAACACGAGCCATTCTGGATTTTGTGAAAAAGAGTTTTGTATAAATATGAAATAGATTACGATAAAGAGAAACGAGTTTGATAATAGTATTGATTCTATTCTTTTCTTCATGATGATACCTTTCTGTAGTTACTGTTAATAAGATTAATTTTATCGATTACAACAAAAATTTCTTTCATGTCTCAATAACAGATATTACAACAAGATATATATTTTAGATAACCTGTTTCTTTAAAAAATTTTCACCTAATTGCACTGCTTCTTCTTGATAGATTGGTGTCCCATAATCAGCATTTTGCAATTGTTCTTTAGTAGGAGCGCTTGCACAATTTGAAAATAATAATACCGATAGTATCCAAATTATTAAGGTATATGTTTTTTGATCTGCATTAAAAAGTTCTCCATGAAAAGATTTTTCAGAAAAAGGAAGTTACTAGTCTTCGCTATCCATGCAAAACAAAGAATTTTACAATTAATTTGAGTGTATTTGCCGTACGACATTACCTGTTGTTATCCCCCCCCTGGAATCATCAGTTTGCAGCATGTTGAAAAGAATTATGTTGTCATTTTATATATACTATTATATATACAAGTATATAATGTCAATAGTGGACATTATATGTATTATTAAGTATTCAATAATACATTTGTAGTAGTTGGGGAATATTTCCTAATTAATCAATAATCCACTGCCTGTATAAACCTAACCTTGATATAACTCTATTCTCGCGCCGTCTTAGGATTCTCAAAGTAATAAAAATGGCCGTCCTCCGCTCCGATTAGCAGGTCGGGGATGTTGTTTTTATCCCAGTCGACGATGGCGGGGCAGGTGGTGTGTCCGGCCAGGCGGTGGGGGTGGACCTGGCCCAGGTTTTTGAATTTATATTCGCCTTTTTTGGTTGCTATGTTGCGCATGAAATCTATGCTGCGGCTGTTGATCAGGATATCCAGATGGCCATCCATGTCCCAATCGGTCAGTATGAATTTACGGCGGCCGCTTTTGCCGGCTTTGCCGTCATTGAGGCGTAGCGGATTGCCTGATTCGTCTTCAAATATTCTCTTGCCGGGCAGAAGTATGAGGTTCCCATTGTCTTTCTGGCGTTCAAAGAAACTTAAGTAACCTTCATGATCCAGCATGATGAGGTCGTTGAGGCCATCGTGGTTTAAGTCATAAATAAACGGGGTGGTGCGCCATTGGGAGACCAGTTGCTTGCCTTTGGGATTCCACCAATGCCACTCAGGCTTGGGCGGCGCGCCCTGCCATTCAACATCAATGGTTTGCTCTGCTTTAAGTTTGGGCGACTTGGGCGTTCCTATGTTCTCGAACCAGATTATCTCGCCAATGATGGAATTGGCTACGATATCAAGCAAGCCATCGTTATTCCAGTCGGCGACATTTAGGACGGTGTAGCCCCATTTGGCTTCGGCGGGGCCTTGGATGGAACCGTTGTAGCCAGCCTGGATATGGATGGCTTGGCCATCGGCTTCGAGATATACGGCTTCAGCCCAGCGGGGAGTATCGCCGCCGTCCAGGTTTTCGATAAAGCCGATGTAGCCCGCCGTGTTGCCGCAGATTAAGTCCTGGTCGCCGTCGGCATCCCAATCAACGCTGAAAGGGGTGACCAGGGCGCCGAATTTTACATTGGTCGCCTCTTGCTGGAAGAATTTAGGCGGTAGGAATTGGGGCATTGCATCTTTTATCTTGCCAGTGTTCTCAACCAGCGCCACCCGGCCATCTTCTTGACCGACGACTAAATCCACGTCGCCATCCTTATCCCAGTCGATGGCGGTGGGGATGATCATTTCCAAATCCATTTTGATTGTCTGGTTCTGGTATGAAAGAAAACGGCCTTTGGCGTAAACCGGGGCTTTGCGAGATCCCGTATTCTCAAAATAGGTAAAGCGGTCCAGAAACTCGCCGCAGATTAAATCGAGATCGCCGTCGTCGTCCCAATCAGCAAAGTTAGGCGAAGGCATACCGTATACATCGATGGGTTCTCCACCCGCCATGATTTTAACCGCATCTCCATATTTTGGTTTATCATTATCGCCCAGGTTTTTGATGAAATATACATAGCCATGCAGCGGGCCGCGGATCCATTCGCCTTTTTCATTAAAGGCGTTATCCCAGCCATACTCGCGCCAATCGCTGGCGCCTATAATTAAATCGGTGACGCCGTCTCCATCAAAATCAACCAGCCGCCAGTGATTGGAGCGTCCGGCGTATAATTCCTGCTTGTAAGGGAAGGGGACGCCGTCGGCAAGACCCTTGGTTTTATAATCTGGATACTCTTTGCCCGGAGTGATTATTCTGTATTGGTCTCCCACATAAGATATCTGGACATTGCTGCTGCCGCCGCTGATCCTGACGCCCGGTTTGAAGACGGGGTATGTGACGTTGCCAGAAGTATTCTCGAAATAATACAAACCGTTGTAGGGTTTATCCTGGGTATTAACCAGCAGATCGTTATCGCCATCGTCGTCAAAATCGAGCGGCAGAGGCCAAGCCCAAAGACCTACTCCCAAGTCAACCGCCAAGCCGGGGCTGTTGTATTGGATGCGATCCAGTAAATCCTGATTGACCGTCTCATCCTGTGCTTCGACTGTCATGACGAATGGCAGGAATATTAGAAGAAATAGGCTGATAATGATTATAATGGGACTTCTGGATGTCATATTATTTCCTTTTTGTTGTTGATAGGTTCATGTAGAATGTTATAAAGTCATTATTATAAAGAAAAATCAGAGCCATCGTCTAGTGATTCGAATATCTACAACTCGACTATAGATTTTCTTTAGCATGGGTTATTATAAATTATTATGCAAACCAGAAACTTTCTTTTATACCTAAAAGCCCTGATCTGGTCGATATTCGTATCGTATACGGAATCGACTGTCTCTTCGATTGCCCAGTGCCTCCGACAAAGGCGGGTGCTGGAGGAATATCCTGAATTTCAGGATACCCATCTGGGTGATGGACTTCGCTTTATCCTGGATCGAATCAAGTCGCAGGAGGATTGCGACCTGATGGCGTCGTGCCTGGAGAAAGTAAAACAGAGCGAGCCGTCGATCGTGTACCGCAATATGGTGATCGAGGTGGGGCATTACGTCACGGCCAATAATGATATAGGCGACGTCCCGGAAGATAGCGCTGGAGTGGTTTATTGTCTTTCTTCCAACATAATTTCGGTTATTTTTCTGAAACCTGATGATACGCTGTCCGAAAAACAGGTGCATCCTTTTGAAATCATGCCGGTTTATACCTTGACTATCCCCGACACAAATTCGTAAAATTACGTTATCGTTAATCATGGATCAGGCAAACCTTTCTTGAAGCGCTTGATCCTATCCAGGGAGAAATCCATGAAATTTGCTATTTGTAATGAAACCTTTCAGAATCAAACATGGCAAGACGCCTGCGTGTGCGCGGGGAAATGCGGCTATCAAGGCGTCGAACTGGCGCCATTTACGCTTGGTAAACTTGTGACCGATATTTCAACAGAGGAACGGCGGGAAATTAAAAAGATCGCCGATGATAATGGCGTTGAGATCATCGGCCTTCATTGGCTGCTGGTGGTTCCCCAGGGCTGCGATAAGCCACTGCATATCAATTGCCCGGATGATAAGATCCGTCGGGAATCGCAGGACTACTATAAAGAACTGATCCGCTTCTGCGCTGAACTGGGCGGTAAGGTAATGGTGCATGGTTCGCCTAAGCAGCGCGACTGGACTCCCGGAGAGTTCTATCAGGATGTGTTTAAGCGTGCGGTGGAATTCTATCAGGGATGCATGGACTTGGCGGCGGAATGCGGCGTCACCATCTGTTTTGAACCATTAACACACGTTGAAACCAACTTTATCAACTCAGGCCGTGATGGCGCTGAATTGATAAGAGCGGTTAATCACCCCAATTTTCAACTTCACCTGGACGCTAAAGCCATGTGCGGTGGAGAATATTATCCACCTGCTTATATTATCCGGGAGCACAAAGAAATGCTGAAGCATTTCCACGCTAACGACCGTAATCTAAAAGGCCCCGGAACTGGCGACGTTGATTTCGTTCCCATCGCCGCCGCCCTTAAAGAGATTAACTACGATGGTTATGTATCAGTTGAAGTATTTGATTATACTCCAGATGGAGAAACCATCGCCAAAGAAAGCATCGAGTTTCTTAAAAAAGTTTTTGCATAAAGTTTTTGCGTAATATTAATGTGTAATATTAATGTGTAGATGATAGAATTCTCCCCCCAAGCCTGGGGGGAGTTAGAGGGGGGTTGCGTCTCGACTAATCAATCCCCTCCTAGCATCCCCCAGGCTTGGGGGAGGGATAATTATTCTATTACAACTTAATTAAAAGCGGGAGAAATAATTATGAAATTCAAGTTTTCAATCATCGAATTACTGCTGGCGACTTTGATTTGCACTATCATTTTCACTGCTCCGGCAGCCAACGCCTTCGACAGTAAAGGCGAGATATTGGTCAACGCTGGTAACAAAGCGCGTGATAATTGCCCGGTCACCGTCTCTGTTCCCCCGGATTCGGAATTATATAAAGCAGCCAAATCGGGTGAGCCGCTTCGCGCTGTATGTGAACAACAGACTGCATCAATTGCGGTTCTTCCCTCTAAAGATGGAATCGAACTGGCCTTTGTGATCGACGGAATGAAAGCCTGGGAAGCGCGCACTTATCAGATCGAGGTTGGTACAACTTTCATCGCTAATCCGGTGGAGTTCAAAGAAAAAAACGGCGCTATTGATATCACTATCGCGGGAAAACCATTTTCTACCTACGATTACACCGTCGTTGAAAATAAAAAAATGTGGCCAAATTTTTATCCACTGCTTGGACCGGGCGGAGCGCCCATGACGCGCAATTTCCCCATGAAAAAAGTCGAAGGCGAGAGTGAAGATCATCCTCATCATCAGTCGCTTTGGGTGTCGCACGGTGATGTTAATGGCGTGGATTTCTGGGGTCTCTCCGCAGATCATGGTTTTACCAAACAGCAGGAATATATTACTTCGGTTGCTCCAGCCGCCGGTAGAATTTCCGCTGTTTTGGACTGGGTAGATCATCAAGGCAAAAAGATATTCGAAGAAGAACGCATCCTTACCATCTGGGGAACCCCGGACTGCGCAAGAATGATTGACTTCGATTTAACCTTCAAAGCCACTGAAGGCGATGTGAAATTCGGCGATACCAAAGAAGGTGGATTGGTTGCGTTGCGCGTGGCGGCCACAATGCGTGAAAAATTGATAAATAAAGAAAAAGGTGGAACCATCTTAAATTCTAAAGGTGGTGTCGGCGCCGGTCAGTGCTGGGGCAAACCAGCGCCCTGGTGCGACTACAGCGGTCCGGTTGATGGCAAGACGGTTGGTATGACAATCATGGATTATCCAACCAATCCATTTTACCCGATGCGCTATCATGTCCGGGATTATGGGCTTTTTACTGCTAATCCATTTGGATTGTCGCATTTTATCGACAAATCAAAAGATGGAAGCCAAATCTTGGAAAAAGGTAAAACCTGGAATATGAAATACCGCGTCTACATCCATGCAGGCGACGCAGAACAGGGTAAGGTTGCAGAAGCATACGCTAATTTCAGCAATGCTCCTACTATTATCCTGAAATAACCGATATATATTAAATCAAATCCCTGGCAGGTTTATTTTGTGAAGCCCTGCCAGGGATTTTTTTTTTTACTACAATGGGTGTGATTCGTTTATTAATTAACCTGTATACATGAAGAGATAAACTCCAGTGATCGATGTAATCATTGTTAACTACAACTGTTCCTCATATTTACAAACGCTGCTTGAAAGATTGACTCAGAGGGAAGCAGATTCTCCTGCCCGGTGCGTCCAGCTTAGAATTACCGTAGTGGATAATAATTCCAGCGATGGAAGCGTGGATATGGTGAAAACCCGGTTTCCCGATGTTCAGATTATCGAACGGGAAGAAAATGACGGTTATTCAGCTGCGGTCAACGAAGGACTGGCATCTACCCAAGAACGCGAAATTCTTTTACTTAACAGTGATATTGAAATATCGCCTGATACAATTGCTAAAATCAAACGCATCTGGGATAGGTTGGATTTTCCGGGTATTATCGCTCCCCTGCATTTTGAAGAGGACGATTTTCCTCAACTTACCTGGGGAGAGTTTCCCACGCCAACCGCTGAAGCCAAGCGCCGCCGGTTGGATAGAGCCGCCGCTGAGCGTGAACCTTGGGCCAGACAGGAATTGTTGGCTCAGAGTTGCAAAACCCGTGTAGTGGATTGGGTTTCAGGTTCGTGCATGTTTTTCACGCGTTCCACCGCAATGGATATCGGGCCGTGGGATCAAAATTTCTTTCTATTCTTTGAAGACATTGACTGGTGCCTTCGAGCCAGGGAAAAGGGATTTTCTGTTTATCACACATCCGAAGCGCATATCAGACATGCCCATGGCGTGAGCGTCGATCAAGACCCCGATATGGCGGAGATCGAATACCGGCGCAGCCAGTGTTATTTCACACAAAAGCATTTTGGCTCATTTAGTCTTCTTAAATTACGTATTTATCTTACGTTAAAGATTATAGGTCGATGGATAATCGGAGGCCGTTCAGGCTTTGACCGTTCCACTTCCTGGCAGATTTTCCGTGATATCTGGGGGAAGACGGGCGCATAGGGGTTTTTCAAATGCCTACTGCCCAATCGTTTCATATTCTTCATATTACAGCTTCGCTGAAGGGCGGCGCCGCGCAGCATGTATTGCACCTTTCAAAAACATTAAATCAAAGGGGATGCGTCACGGCCATAGCAGCGCCGGATGATAATCCCTCTCTACGCGCCATTATTGAGTCAGCCGGTATTCGATTTTACCCGGTTTCGCTTGATGCCGCATTGCCGCTTGAAGCGGTCATCTCGTTACGCTCCATCCTGGAAAGTCAGCCCTGGACTCATATCCATTGTCATGGTCACCGGGCGGCTTTGATTGCTCGAATGACCTGCCGCTTGATCCGACGACTAGCGCCTATGATATATACCGTGCATGGCTATCATCCAGCGCATTACTCTGATCCTGTCGAAAAATTATGGGTCAACGCTACTGAGCGTTTTCTAAGCCGATGGACCGATGCCTTTATCTGCGTGTCGCAAAGTACGCAGAATGAATTGCTTAATGAGATTCCTGAGGCATCGGGGAAAACAACTGTTATCGAAAATGCTATTCCCTTTAAGCAATTGTCCAAAACAGAACTAAAACATATAAACCATGAAATACGTGATACGTATGATATTCCTTATGACGCTTTCGTCATTGGCGCGGTGTGCCGTCTGCAATGGCAGAAATCGGTCAGTCGTCTGATTCGCGCCTTTCGCATACTGCTTGACAGTTATGACGATATCTATCTATTGCTTGTAGGAGACGGGCCGAAACGCCGCATGTTAGAGACGTTGGTTGAGTCGGTGCAAATTTCTGATCGATGCATCTTCACTGGAAACCTGCCAGAAGCGACCCGGTTGTACCCGGCGATGGATTTATGCGTTCTGCCTTCGTTATGGGAAGGACTTCCGTTGACTGTGCTGGAAGCGTGGGCGGTTCAGACGCCGGTGATCGCCACTAATGTTCCCGGATCATTCGATTTAATAAAACATGGTTATAATGGATATCTGGCCAGGAATAGCATTACGGGCATCGCCGATGAGATTAAGCGGAGCAGGGAAGCGTGGGACGAGGTTCCAGAAATTGTGCAAAACGCCAGGGAGACTCTTGAAAAACATCATAATTTGGTTGGTATGACTGCGCTTACCGAACAGGTTTATGGTAATACGTTGAAAATATCTTCTTATTAGTATAATTTATCATAACTATTAATACTGCGGGTTGAGAAGAATAACGGTTCGAGATATAATCCCAATCTGGATTTCGTAATTTATGGTGGCTGTAGCTCAGTTGGTAGAGCTCTGGATTGTGGTTCCAGCAGTCGCGGGTTCAAGTCCCGTCAGCCACCCCAATTTTACTTTTTTAATCTCCTCTATTATCAACTCCGGCTACATATTTATTTCATTACAATGATGTTGAATTTTAAAATTGGCTAATCCCTCTAGTTTATATACTGTAAATGAATAAGAATTAGTAAGATAACTTGTTGTTTTTGATATAAAAAAGCAGGTTTTACGGAGCGTTTTTAAAGAATTCGCTTTTATTTTTTATGATAATTTAGGATAAGCAGTGAAATGGTAGTACACAATAACACTGAGGCGCCCGAACATTTCATCGTTATTACGTTGAACCATAAGAACTTGTCTTTACGAACTCTCCCTGATTTTACGTTCGAACACAGCGAATTAAGTCAGTTTTTAACTAATCTGCACGACAATGCTTCGATTGCGGAGATCGCTGGATTGTGCACCTGCAACCGGACGGAATTTTTTGTGGCGGTTCATTCTGTGAAAGACGCCGCTCACGCGATTGTTCATGAAATTGCGCATCATTCAGGCGCTTCTCTGGAGAGCATCCGCGAGGGATTGGATGTTTTGGTAGATGCTCAGGCGGTGGAGCATTTTTTCCGGCTGGTCTCTTCGATGGAATCGATGGTGATTGGCGATGCGCAGATAATGGGGCAGGTTAAAGAAGCATACGAGCATTCGCTTTCATTGGGTACGGCTAGCAAGGTGTTCCATATACTATTCCAAAGGGCATTCACGATAGCCAAACGCATCCGGAATGAAACCGGATTGGGAAAAGGTAAAGTCTCCATTGCCGCGCTGGCGGTTGATTACGCCAAACAACATTTTGGTTCCCTGGAAAATATCACAGCAACCGTGATCGGTGTGGGTAAGATGGGCGCCTTAACCGCCAAGTATATTCAGGACGCCAATGTAAAAGAGTTGAGGATCATCAACCGTAGTAGGCGGAAAAGCGTTGAATTGACCGAAACAGTCAATGGCGTCGTCTATGATTTCGATGAACTGGAAAAAGTAGTGACCGAGTCGGATATGGTTATCAGCGCCACCACAGCTCCTAATCAACTTATTACTAAATCAATGCTTGATAGTGAAGCGTTTAATATTGGTAAAAAACGCCTGTTTATCGATATAGCTTTGCCGCCCGACATTGATCCAGCTATTGCTCAACTTGATGGAGTGAAACTGATCGATCTTGATTCGCTGAGAGAAATTGCGCAGGGCAATCAGGATCTGCGTTCCAGCCAAATAGCGCTGGCGGAAGAAATACTAAAAGATGAACTGGAAGAACTTGGCCCATGGCCGCTGCCTTTTCATATTGATGATCTGGCGCAGGAACTAGGTAAATTCGCAGGAGTTATATGTCAGGAAGAGATAAATGAAATTTTAAAATTGTTGCCGAATCTTTCTGAAGAACAACGCGATACTATCAAGACGCGTATGTATCGTTTGACCGAACGTATTATCCTTACTCCCAGAAGAAACATGCGGCAGAATAAAACCATGCGCACCTGTCCTAACGCGGCTCAATGTCTGGCCGATTTGTTTGCAGCAGAATGCGGCGCAAGAGATTCTTCCGATTCGGATATTTTGAATAATTAATCTGGGCTTAACCAGTGAATTGGAAATAATCAATCATGACTCCATCACTTAATTCTGAAATGCAGAAGCAAATCTATACGCCAAAGCAGCGTTTGCTGCGAGCCATCGATAGATTGCCGATTGACCGCCCCCCTGTCTGGCTGATGCGTCAGGCGGGGCGCTACTTGCCTGCTTATCAGGCGGTCAAGAAAAATTATACTTTTCTGGAAATGTGCCGTCAGCCGGATATCGCAGCGGAGATATCCATTCAACCTTATAACATAATCGGGGTGGACGCCATCATCGTCTTCAACGATATATTGATACCTCTGGAACACATGGGGCAGAGGGTCGATTTCGCCGACAGCGGTCCAGCCGTGACTCCACCGATTAGAAAACAAGTGGATTTCGATAAAATCCATCGCGGCGTGTTTGATGAGACGCCCCCGGTTTATGAGTCTATCAGGGCTATCCGCAAAAGCGTTGGCGATGACGTCCCTATCCTTGGTTTCGCGGGCGCTCCATTTACTATGGCCTCCTATATGATCGAAGGCGTCACCAGCAAGAACTTGCGTTATATCAAAGAGGTTCTCTTCTCCCAGCCCAGACTGCTTGAAGAAGCTATGGATAAAATTACCGAAACGGTCATTGATTATCTACGCATCCAGATCAAAGCAGGCGCTGACGTGGTGCAGATTTTCGATACCTGGGCTGGCGAATTGAGTAGAAGCAATTACCGGCGTTTCGCATTGCCTTATCAAAAACGGATTATTGACGCTATTAAAAGCGATGGCGTCCCTATAATTCTTTATGTCAAAGGATCAACGCCCGTGCTTAATGAAATGAAGGACGCCGGGGCGTCTGTCCTAAGTCTGGACTGGCGCATCGATTTGCAGGAGGCGGCTGATATTTTAGGCGAGCAGGTTGTTCTGCAAGGCAACCTTGATCCTACTGCGCTATATGCTCCACCGGAAATTGTAAGCCAGCAGGCGCAGCAAATATTACATAATCTCAAACGAACCACCGGGCATATATTCAACCTGGGGCATGGCGTACTTCCCGGTACTCCGGTGGAAAGCGTCCAAGCCCTGATTGAGACCGTGAAGAGTTATGAATACTGCAAATAATAAGTCGGAAAATTGCATGACTGATTTTACCCGGATTTACGATCTGATCAACAAATATTCCGGACGCGGCCCAAGGTATACCAGTTATCCTACAGCGCCTGAATGGAGCGATGTAGTGGGCGAAGATGATTATTGGCGCCACATCCATGAAGCCAACAACATTACCCATCCCCGGCCTCTATCCTTGTATATTCATGTTCCATTTTGTCCTGACCGATGTCATTTCTGCGCCTGTAATGTGATTGTCACCAATCATGAGGATGTGCTTGATGGTTATGTCGACCTTATCACCCGTGAAGCAGGGCTAATCGCCGGCAAACTCTCCGATAACCGTATGGTTAATCAATTCCACCTTGGCGGGGGGACGCCGACTCATCTCCCGCCCGCTACGCTAAACCAGATGCTGGAGAATGTTACAAAACTTTTCGATTTTGAACATAACGCAGAACGATCCATCGAAGTTGATTTGCGTATAACCAGCGAAGAGCATTTGGATGGGCTGAGGAATCTGGGTTTTAATCGAATCTCTATTGGAGTACAGGATTTTTCTCCTGTTACGCAGCAAGCCATCAAACGGAAGCAAAGCGTCGAGGATACCAGAGCGTTTATCGATTTGTGCCGCAGTAAAGGATTCGACAGCATTAACATCGATTTGGTGTATGGATTGCCAGCCCAAAGCGTATCAAGTTTTTCGGAAACTCTGCAAACTATATATGAGATTAATCCCGACCGCATCGCCTTGTATAACTGGGCTTATCTTCCCCAAAAACTGGCGCATCAAAAACGGATCGACGCTTCATTGCTGCCTGATGTAGAAGAACGGTTCGCTATTTTTCAATCAGCCATTGAGGGATTCACCAACAACGGATACGCCTATATAGGCATGGATCATTTCGCTAAACCGGATGATGAACTAACCCTGGCGCAGCGTCAGGGAACCCTGCAGCGTAACTTTATGGGCTTCACCACCTGCGCGGGCAGCGACCTGCACTCTTTCGGGGTATCATCCATCAGCAGCCTTGATGCGCTTTATATCCAGAATGTCAAAAAGTTAAAACCATATCAGGACGCAGTGCTGAACGGGCGCCTCCCGGTGGAAAGAGGCATCGAACTTTCGCTTGATGACCGTATCCGCAAATGGACTATCATGGAATTAATGTGCAACCTGCGTATATCCATGGCCGAATTCAGTCGCATCTGGCAGTTGGAATTTAACAATTATTTCACAGAAGAACTGGAGCAGTTAAAACCATTTATGGATGATGGATTGATTGATCCTGATATTACTGAAGAGATAAAAGTTACCCGCACCGGGCAGATCATCATCCGCCCTATCGCTATGGTGTTTGATGCATATCTGAAGAAAACTAGGCAAAGTGGAGCGAAGACGGCGCAGTTTTCGCGGACGTTATAAATTTATATATCTAATACCCAGGAAATAAATCATGAATAAAGTCGTCGTTATCGGAGCAGGCATATCAGGATTGACCGCAGCGTTTTACTTGATGCGACAGGGCTGCGAGGTTGAGGTTTTTGAAAAAGAAGACCGGGCGGGCGGGGTGATCCAGACTATCCGGCAGGATGGTTATCTGTTTGAAAAAGGCCCCAATTCGTTTTTGGATAATGCACCTGATACCGTGGAATTATGCCGCGACCTTAAATTGGAAAATGAGTTATTGAAACAATCCATGCGCGGCAATGACCGCTTTGTTTTTCTGGATGGCGAACTGCACAATGTACCCACCGGGCCGGGAGGCTTGATCAAAACCAAACTGCTCTCCGGTAAAGCTAAACGGCGTTTGATGACCGAAATCTTTCGTTCCGCCAATCGATCCAAAGAGGATGAGAGCCTGGCGTCGTTCGTGCGCCGCCGTTTAGGGGATGAAGTGCTTACTAACCTGGTGACTCCATTTGTTTCGGGCGTCTATGCCGGCGACCCCGAGAAACTCAGTCTGCGGGGAACCTTTGGCATACTATACGACCTGGAGCGCAACCACGGCGGGCTGGTTCGGGGCGGTTTAGCTAAAGCCTTTAAGGGTAAAAAAGGGAAGGACGCAGGTAAGAAAAAACCACGCGCTAAAAATCTGTGCTCGTTTATCGATGGTATGGAGACCAACACGCAAGCGATGGCCAAGGTTTTGGGTGATCGTCTTCATCTTCAATCACCCGTAACTGCAATCGAACCTGGAGCAGATGGCGGTTATTCAATTACGGTTGACGGCGCGGCTGATAACATAAATGCCCAAGCGGTTATTTTGGCTACGCCAGCTTATAGCGCTGCCGATATGTTGAAGCCATTGATGCCGGATTCAGCCGATTACCTGGGATCAATTCCATATAATGCGTTATCCGTGGTTGGTATGGGGTATTCCCGCGACGCGATAGAACGCCAATGCAACGGCTTTGGTTTCCTCTCTCCACGGGGGCAGGCCATTCGTATTCTGGGCAGCATTTGGAATTCCAGCCTCTTCCCGCGGCGCGCTCCTGGAGGATGTTGTAGTTTCAGCGTCTTCATTGGCGGGGGATTAGATCCGGCGGCTTTCCAACTTTCCGATGATGAAATATCGGCGCAAATCAAGAAAGACCTGAAGATCGCTATCGGCGCTCAAGGCGAGCCGGAAATCCAACGGATTTTCCGTTGGAAGCAGGCCATCCCCCAATACCCGGTCGGGCATGTTGACCAGATAGAAGCATTGAATAACCAATTAAAAAATCACCCCGGATTGCATTGTATCGGGAATTACCTGAGCGGCGTTTCATCCAATGATTGCATCAGGATTGCTAAAGAGACTGCGCTTAATGTAAGTGAATTCTTAAGAGAGTCTGCATGAAGATAGATATCGTCCTGTTATCATACGGAGAGCCGGTTAACGCCGCTTTCCTGGATCAATGGCGTTATTCTAATCGTATTTTGAATAAATTAACCCGGCTGGTGGCGCCAATCCCCAAGTTGGTCATCCCGTTAATCGGCGCCTGGCGTGGAAGAATTCGGGTTAAAAATTATAAAGCGAACAATTATTCTTCGCTGCTTGAATCTATCACTGAACAACAGGCCCATCTGCTGCGTATGGCCTTATGCAAGACGGTAACGGATCACGCATGGAGAGTTCAGGCGGCTTATGAATTCCGCGATCCGTCTTTAAGCCATATTCTTGATGGAATCCTCGGTGATCCTGGCGATCTGCTCTTAATGATTCCTATGTATACCGCTGAATCAGATTTCACAACGGGAATCTCGCAGCGTGATTTTAATCAATATCAAACAGTAAACAAACACTCGTTTACAGATGTCAGGTTCTGCACCTTTCGCAACTATCTGGATCAATTAGCTGAACAGATGGTTGGTTTTATACGCCGCAAAATTGCAGAAGAAGGTATTTCATCAGAAGATTGCGGCCAATGTGGTTTACTGCTGGGATGTCATGGAACGGTGATCAATCCACCCGCTGGCATAAGCGATACAGGATACAATGATACCAAACGATTATATGATCTAATTGAAAAACAACTACACTCAGAATTTAAGATGTTAAATATTGGCTGGATGAATCACAGGGTGGGCGGTGATTGGACGACCCCTACGCTTGAAACTGCGGCCGATGAAATGCGTAATCAAAAAATCAAGCGTTTAATCTATTATCCTTTCGGTTTTTTGGCCGACAATGCGGAGACGCAATTGGAATCTAAAAAAATCCTGCATGATATTGGGATCGATGAATATATCCATCTGCCATGTTTGAATGATGATGCGGATTTTATTGATTTTTTGGCGGAATGCGTTACTAATCAAATAACAAATCTGAATACGTGAACTACAAATGAATAAGAATTTACTCTTCAAGTTAGGTACGCGGGGCAGCCCTTTAGCCATGTGGCAGGCTGAGCGCGTACAGTCATTATTGCAGGACGCCAATCCTGATATTGTCATCGAGATTGAGGTTATCCAAACCACCGGCGATAAAATCCTGGATAAACCTTTGGTTCAAATCGGCGATAAGGGGCTTTTTACCAAGGAAATAGAAATTGCTCTTTTGGATGGCGCCATTGATTTTGCGGTGCATAGTTTCAAAGACCTTCCCACTCAACTTCCTGATGGATTGACTATCTCCTCCATTCCAGAACGGGATTCCCCTTTCGACGCCTTGATATCGCGCGGCGCCGCCAGTTTAAGCGAGTTGCCTGCAAATCCGGTTATCGCGACTGGCAGCCTACGGCGTAGAGCGCAGATTATGGCGGCTCGTCCAGATGCAGTGGTGGTCGATGTCAGAGGTAACGTGAATACGCGTCTGCAAAAATTTCATGACTCAGATTGGGATGCGCTGATAATGGCCGAAGCCGGGATGCGCCGTATGGGATGGGTGGATAAAATATCCGGCGTACTATCTATAGAAGAAATGCTGCCCGCTCCCGCTCAGGGCGCTTTGGCGGTTGAAACGCGGATTGATGACCATAGAACCATTGCGTTAGTCGAATCGATCAATGATCCAGACACAGCGGTTGGAGTTCAAGCGGAACGGGCTTTCCTGTCTGAGTTGGAAGGCGGCTGTCAGGTTCCCATTGCTGCTTACTCAATTATAAGCGAGGATATCATGATGCTTCACGGGCTAATCTCATCGCTTGATGGGAAGAATCTGATCCGCAAAAAAATCGAAGCGTCTCTTCTGCATCCCGCATTAACTGGCCGCTCCCTAGCCCAAGCCATAAAAACCGATGGTGGGCAAAAAATTATTGATATACTAA
The DNA here is from genome assembly GCA_963662285.2 of bacterium. Lineage (GTDB taxonomy): Bacteria > Hinthialibacterota > Hinthialibacteria > Hinthialibacterales > Hinthialibacteraceae. The sequence continues at coordinate 381,693 of CAXXMV010000001.1, read as the reverse complement.
GTCACTAATTTCGTTGTATTTAGCATGAAATGAATTAAATTTCACTTGACATTACCTTGGAATGATGAAAAAATCCCACATAAGGCGTGATGCGCCTATTTCTATTATTTGATTTTTTTCGAAGGGTTGAGGTTAGAGCAATGATTCCATTGTATAGTTCTATCCGTATGTCAAGCGTCCGTTTTAGCCGGGCACTCTCCATTTTTTCACTTATTGTAATTGCATTATTGATGGTCCAGGCAACATGGGCCAGCCAGATTTCTCCACCTAAATCCGGTACTGAAATATATCTTAATCACCAATTACAGCGTCTACTTGAAGGTAAAAAGATATCAACCGATCCCAACCTTGTTCCCGTGGATTTTTGGAATCGAGAAAGCGCCAACCAGGTTAAAAACGTATATCGCTGGCCATCTTATTACTTTGGTCTGTCCGATAGCCGGACCGATTCAAACAGTAATGGTTTACGTGAATGCCGTTTTAAGATTGATTTTTCCGGGTTTATTAACAGCGGGATTTACAACTCAGGGGATGTGCTGACCTTTGAAAGCGAATTACGACGTACTATCTCCATGTATAACGAGGCTCTTAAAAACGTAGGTTTGGAGTTCCTGGAAGTTAGTGATGGAACTCATCATCTTGTGATTGAAGCGACCTCTTTTCCTGCTGAATTGGATGGCGTGGTCTCGCAAGCCACTCTCTTTGGCGCCTGGAGCGGCGATACCGCCGTGTTTCAGATCAGGCGTGATTATCCTAACTTAAACGCTTTCCTCAGTTTAACGGATAATGGCGCCCCGACAGCGCTTTACAAGCGTTCACCCGGCAACCCTTATTCTTATATCTTTTCCAGCGACACCTTCAAACGAACCAATACTGAAGGCAACTCAATCTTTGCTTTTGCTATCAGCAATATCTTCCAACGCGAACTGGGGCATCTGATCGGTTTGATTGAGCCATGGACAGCTTACATTAATTCTAATGCGGATGATGTATTAGAGAATTACCTGATCGATTGGCTGGCTTGGCCTACTATCAAAGGCTTGCCGCCTAAACAAGCGTCGTTCACACTGGGGAGTGAGAATTTCTCTTCTTCCAACTGGAGCCGTCTCTTCATGAATACCTTTATGGATGATGAAACGCTCTTTTATCAGGTTTATCCTGATATTCCACCAACCGTTAAAGCTTTTATCGCCCATTATTATGCGCGATATAACTATGAAGGCGCTCAAACACTGCTCGATAAGGCTATTGCAGAACATAAGACTTATTCATGGCTGGCCAGCCATGACGCTATCCAGGAAATTGAAGATAATGATAGTCTTGAGAAAAGCATGACGGCTCAAATCGGTCTCCCCATTATCGGCGCTCTCTCTTCATTCGATATTTCAGGAACTACGATGGAAGAAACCTATGAAGACGCCGAAGACTGGTTCAAAATCAATGTTGTCAGCGCTGATCTGGGCCGGGAATTGGTTTGTACAATCGGTCATGCAACTACCATAGACCGCAACGCCCGTATAGAGGTTTATAATAACCAGGGTCAAATGCTCGCAACCAGCGATGATGAAGAGTATCCTGAAATCCGTTATGACATTCAAACTATCGGAACCTATTACATCGCTGTAAAACGTTCTCCCAACGATTCGTATACTGTAGTGCGCGACTACTTGCTTTCAATCTTCTTCTCAGATGGTGAGCCGCCTTTTGCTCCAACTATAACGCCGACTCCAACAATTGCTCCAAGTCCTACGCCGACTCCGTATACTATCCCTCTTCTTACCGGAGCATCCGGTGAGAAAATATTCGGTCTGGGGCCGGTTAAAGTTGTGGTCTACTCGCCGGAAGGATTATCACTGGCCACGGCAGGAGGGCAGGAATTGATTCTCTGGTCATCCGACACGGGAATGCCCACCAAGCGCTTTATCGGACATAGCGGCGATATTTTGTCGCTGGCTTTCTCTCCTGATGGAACAATGCTGGCGTCGAGCAGCCAGGATGGAACCATAAAAATCTGGAGTGTGGCGACTGGCGCCGAACTGTTATCCTTTTTTGGACACAATGAAGCGGTTAATGGCGTTGTCTTCTCGACTGATAACACCAAAATCTTAACTTGCAGTGATGATAAAACAGCCAAAATATGGGATGTTCTAACTGGTGAAATACTACTGACTTATACAGGACACCGCTCTGCGGTCAATACTGTGGCTGTATCGCCTGACGGATTAAGCGTACTGACTGGCAGCAAGGACAATAGCGCTAAATTATGGAATATCTCAACTGGTGAAACGCAACGTACATTCAGCGGTCATAGCAGCGCTGTGCAATCAGTGGCTTTTTCAGCGAGCGGCGACGCCATATTCACCGGCAGCCTTGATACAACCGCTAAGTTATGGGATATACAAACCGGAGCGGTATTAAATTCATTCAAAAGCGGTTCTGTAAATTCTGTCGATCTCTCTTCTGATGGCAGTACGGCGGCGCTAGGCGGCAGCGGCGGCGCCAAACTGGCCGATTTGACTTCCGGTGAGTTTATCCACACCTTACTCAGCGGCAGCGCTAAGGTTTTATCTCTGTCCTTCTCTCCCAATGGGACGCGGGTAGCGGTTGTTGGTGATGATAACTCGCTGCAAGTCTTCGATGCATCAACTGGCCAAAAAGTACAATCTCTTAGTGGACACACCAGTGGAATTAATGCCGCAGTATATTCACCGGATGGATTACAAATCGCATCGGGTGGAGTGGATAATCTGGTGCGGGTATGGCGGGAAAGCACCGGAGCGATTCTGCGTTCTTTTGATACAGTGCATGACAGCGCCATTAATGCTATCGCTTATTCGCCTGATGGTACGCAGGTGCTAACTGGAAGCGATGACACTACCGCTGTCCTATGGGATGCCGGCAGCGGTGAAGTAAAGCGAATTTTTCTGGGACACACTGGCAGTGTTGACGCCGTCGCGTTTACTCCGGATGGCAGCCGAATCCTGACTGGCAGCAGCGATAAAACGGTGCGCCTGTGGGATGTTTCCAGCGGCAAAACGATTAATGTTTATGATCAACAAACCGCCGCTATAAACGCCCTGACAATTTCACCAGACGGGATAACTTTCCTTCTTGCAGATGATAATGGCATGGTTGCTGAATGGAATATGTTATCAGGCGAACCAGTTTTCGCCCTGGGAGGCAATGGCATCCCCGCCCTTTCGGTTGCGGTGTCGATTGATGGCGCTCAAATTGCAGCGGGATTTTCGGATCACATGGTTTATGTATGGGATCATGCAAGCCGTGACCTGATTGTTTCATTTAATACTCCCGGCGTTGTTAATGCAGTTGCTTTTTCACCAATTAAACCTTGGCTTCTGGTCAGCGGCGACGAAACTATCAAACTTTGGAATCTTGAGCAAATGTTGGTGCTTGATGAATTCAAAGGGCATAATGCAACCGTCAATTCAGTTGTTTTCGCTCCAAATGGACGCAGTTTTTTGAGCGGTGGAAGTGATGGTTCATTGCGTATATGGGATATCGCCGAAACGGTTGACGCTACTCCTACTCCAACGGCGACGTCGACATTCACTCCGACCTATACGCCGACTCCTACATTTACCAATACGCCAACCTTTACGCTTACGCCGACCTTTACGCCGACAGCGACGCCGACGCCGACATTCACCGCGACGCCGACTCCAACAGCCGTACCTGTAGATGTTCCAGCCAATACCATATATGTAACCGATACTTTGCAAACCACTGAAGACCTGTTGGGTGGAACCGATATTGATGATGTTGATAATCGTCAATTGGCGATTCGATGGAATATCCAGGCCGAAAATATCTTGAGTTACCATGTCTATGTTCGCACCAACAATGGTGACCCCGTATTTATCGGACAATCAAGGAATCCAGAAATAAAATTCTTCAATTGGACTGAACCGCAATTCGGCAACTTCTATTCTTTCCAGGTTTACGCCATCATTGATGGCGCTGCGTCAGTTCCACTCACAACCAAGAAAAGAGTTTTTTATCAGACAGCAGAGTTGCCCACTCCAACTCCGACAGTGGGTTCGGTTATTTTTGACGTTCCGGAAAATTCAATTGTTGTAACGGATAATCTATGGTCTACAGAAAACCTGATTGGATCATTCGATCAGGATGCAGCTAACCAACGTTCTCTTACTATTCGTTGGAATATGGTTGATCCTGATGTAATTGATTATCATGTATATGTTAAAATCAATGACGGTGATCCTAACTATATCGGGCGAACCGGAACTTCGGACATAAGTTATCTGGATTGGCTGGAACCGCAGTTCGGCAACCGGTATCTTTTCATTATCTTTGGTTTGAAAGAAGGCGCTCCTTTCACATCTCTCATTGCCGAGGATGAAATGTTCTATCAAAGTTCTTTTAATCCGACGCCGACGCCTACGGCCACGGCTACGGCTACGCCAACACCCACCAATACGCCAGTTAATTTCTTTGTTCCGGATAATAAAGTTTATGTAACGGATGATTTTGGATCGAATGAAAATCTGGTTGGGCTATATGATAAGGACGAAGAGTCTGATCGCGCCCTGGCTATTCATTGGAACTTCTCCGAAGAAGGAATGATAGACTATCATGTATACGTCAGCGTTCAAGGTTCGGTAGATTTCTTCCTGGCCCGTACAGGCAGCGGAGACATTACTTCTATGGAATGGCGCGAAAACGGATCAGGGATATCTCCGATGTTTCTACAAGGTCCGCAATTCGGGTCGCAGTACAGTTTTTCAGTATTTGGTATAAGACAAGACCTGTCTACGGCGTTGATTCGTACTGATAGCATCGTTTTATATGAAGCAGAAGGAAGCCCTATACCGACTGTAACGCCGACTCCAACGGTAACTCCAACGCCGCGTATAGCTCCAAATAGCATGATTGTGGCGGATCATACTCATGACTTCATCGGTCTCAGCAATGGAGAAGACTATGATATCGGCAGTAACCGCGACCTGGTGATTCGGTGGAATTTCGCTTATGAAGATGTAACCGATTATCATATATATATTTCGGTTAATGGCGGCAATCCCGAATATCTGGGACGTACGGCAAGCGCTAACGTAGACTTCTATGAGTGGAAAGTTAACGCTCCCAAGATAAATCCCAAGTATTGGAATGGACCTGAATTCGGAAAATCATATCAGTTCTATTTATATATTCTCTTTTCAGACGGATCGAATGATGGACCATTCAGCCATAAAGGCCCGGTTAAATTTTTGGAATGGATTGAACCCTAGAAACATAATGTAGGTTTGGTTTTGGCCAACAATAAAAACGGGAACGAGTTTAAGCGTTCCCGTTTCCTTTTAACGCCCAATTTTTTTTAATGCGTTGAGGATGGCGAAATATCCACGTCCTAGTTCTTGGGATAGTTCATCAATAGCTTTTCTCTTGGTTTTGTGCTTCTCATAGAAGAAATCATAACGCGCTGCTAATGCTTCGAAATCTGTATCAGTCCAAGGCTTGCCCTGGTTGGCATGTGATTCTTTTTCAGGGAGTTGCAGAGTCTTTAATAAGTTTCCCCGCCTTACTTTTGCGGTCTCTTTTTTGCCATGATCAAAAGCCGTCTTGCTTAATTCAAAGCCCCAGGCCATTCGGTTTAAGCCTATAGCTGTTTTAGCAGTGGAGAATCCACCGAGAAAAAGATCGCAGACTACGTCTGACTCATTGCTGCTGTATAAGATCATTTTTTGCAGTAGTGCAGAGGGTAATTGGTTTTTGTTCTTGATTTTGCCCGGTTGGTATTCACGGTTGATAATCCAGACGTCTTCCCGGTCAAGATAGTTAAGAGAGCCATTATTCCCGTTCTTTTCTAATGAGCCAAACCTGCAAAGAGTATTGAATGTTCGGGCGCCGCCCGGTTTGCAATAGTAGAGAATGTGGTAATGAGAGGTTACGTATTTTTGCCTGGTATAGACCCCGAAATTATATTTCCAAATGATGTGATTTATTTCCTGCAACTTGGTTTTACGCAGAGCATTCAGGATATGGATCAGGTTGGTGTGGCCGGAAACGATGTAAATCGAACCGCCTGGACGTAGTATCCTCTCCGCCTGCTTGATCCATTGTTCGCTGAATGCGGCATATTCCTTCTCTGGAACCTCGATATAACCATCAAGCACAAAATTCTCTTTGCGGTTGTAATGCTTATGCAGTGAGTCGCCGTTGATGCCATAAGGGGGATCAGTAATGATCAGATCGACTGAGGCGTCAGCGATATGCTTTTGGCAGCCCTCTATGCAATCCATGTTATAAAGGCGTATATCTTTTTTTGTCATAATAGAGATATTTTTTCTGGAATCGTCCAACCACAGATAGTAACAGTAAACTATTATGAATCAGTTTAGCATCGAGCAGGGGCAAAGGCGATTCCTTTGAATTTCTGCTGATGACCGGATATGATGTTCTAACTCTGTAAACAATATGGAAGGTTCATAATGCGAGAAATACTACGAATGCAGCAGGTGCAATCGCCGATCATCCCCATCATTGGCGACATGGTCAGAAATCACCCTGGAACCATCTCTCTTGGTCAGGGAGTGGTTCATTATGGGCCGCCTCAGCAGGCCATTGATCAGATAGAACAGTTTTTGAAGAATCCAGAAAACCATAAATATCACGCCGTAGAAGGAATCCCTCAGCTGCGTCAACTCATTAAAGATAAATTGAGAAAAGAGAATAACATAACAGTTGGCAATGGAGCATCGGAGTTTTGCGTCACCGCTGGCGGTAATATGGCTTTCATGAATGCCGTCCTGGCTATCACTGATCCCGGAGATGAGATCATCTTGTTGACGCCCTATTATTTCAATCATGAGATGGCCATTCAAATCGCAGGAGGTGTTCCGGTTTACGCTCAGACCAGCGTAGATTATCAAGCAGAGCTGGGCGCAATCGATGCCGCTATAACCGATAAAACCCGCGCCGTGGTTTCCGTCTCGCCCAATAATCCATCTGGAGCGGTTTACCCTGCTTCAACCCTGCGCGAGATAAACCGCTTATGCCAGGAACGCGGTATTTACCATATAAATGACGAAGCCTATGAGTATTTTACTTATGACGGCGCCGAGCATTTCTCGCCTGGATCAATGCAGCAAGCCGCCGATCATACCATATCACTTTTTTCACTCTCTAAAGCCTATGGTTTCGCCAGCTGGCGGATTGGCTATATGGTTTATCCGGCGCACCTGAATGTTTCTATCAAAAAGATACAGGATACAATTCTGATCTGCCCGCCGCTGGTTTCGCAATACGCCGCTTATGGCGCCATGCAGGCTGGCGCAGCTTACTGCCGTAAGTTTTTACCAGATAAAGCCGATGTGCGGCGTATCATGTTACAAGAATTAGATAAAATTGCCGATTTATGCAGTGCGGCTCATACTCAGGGCGCCTTCTATCTTTTAATTAAAGTTGATGCCAAAATGAGCGAGATGCAACTGGCCGAACGGCTTATAAGGGAATATGGCGTGGCCGTCATGCCCGGTCAATCATTTGGCATGAAAGAGAGCGGATATTTTCGTTTATCCTACGGGGCGCTGCAGAAAGAGACCGCTATTGAAGGAATAAGCCGATTGACTCAAGGTCTTAAGGAAATAGTAGGAGCGTAATCAATATGCATGTATATGGAATCCAATTAAATACTGTATGGGAAGATAAAACGGCTAATTTCGATAAGGTTACCAAACTTTTAGATGATGCCAATGTCGAACCGGGCAGCATGATCGTTCTTTCAGAAATGTTCTCCACCGGTTTCAGTTTGAATGTTAAGGATATTTGTGAAAGTGAAAATAATGAGACTGAGCAATTCCTGCGTGAAACGGCTAAACGACGCCAATCCACCGTCATCGGCGGACTGGTTACTCTGGCTTCAGATGATCGTGGAAAAAACGTCGCCTCAGTAATTGATCCCGCAGGTAACAGAATAGCTCGATACTGCAAGTTGCATCCCTTTTCGTTTGCGCGGGAGACTGATTACTATAATCCAGGCGACAAGATCGCATTATTTCCGTGGGGCGATTTCACTGTCGCGCCTTTTCTTTGCTATGATCTGCGGTTTCCTGAAATCTTCCGGCATTCAGTTCAACTAGGCGCTGATATGTATGTAGTAATGGCCTGCTGGCCTGAGGCCCGTGAAGAGCATTGGATGGCTCTGTTAAGGGCGAGGGCTATCGAGAACCAGGCTTATATCATCGGCGTAAACCGTTGTGGAAATGATCCTGAGCATACTTATTCTGGTCGAAGCCAGATAATTGATCCCCTGGGCGTCGTTATCGCTGATGCGCAGAGTGAAGAGACTGTAATCCATGCAGAATTGGATTACCCGGCGCTGGTTAAGTACCGTCAGCAGTTCCCGGCGCTATCTGATATACGGACGGAATATAAGTTTGATTAAAACTAGTGAATAACTATCAGGCTTTTTAATCGTTTAATTATTGTTATTGTTTATATATGCTATCAGAACTGTTGGATCATCAAAATTAAAAATGGAGAAAAGAATGCCTCGTACATTGATTACCGGCGGCGCCGGTTTTTTAGGGTCTCATTTAGCCGATGCGCTGTTGAAACGTGGACATGAAGTTATCTGTATGGATAACCTCATTACTGGAGATTTAAGGAACATCGAGCATTTGTTCGGACAAGAAGGATTTTTATTCATTAATCAGGATGTTACCAATTACATTCATATCCCCGGCGAGATTGATAATATTCTACATTTCGCGTCTCCAGCCAGCCCGATTGATTATTTGAAACTGCCTATCCAAACCCTGAAAGTCGGCTCTTTGGGTACGCATAAAGCCTTGGGATTGGCCAAAGAGAAGAACGCCCGGTTTCTCATTGCGTCAACTTCAGAAGTATACGGCGACCCCTTGATCCATCCTCAACAGGAGGAGTATTGGGGCAACGTTAATCCTATTGGTCCTCGCGGCGTCTATGATGAAGCCAAGCGCTTTGCTGAGGCCATGACAATGGCATATCACCGCTATCACAACGTTGAAACGCGCATCGTGCGCATTTTCAATACTTATGGACCGCGTATGCGGGTCATGGATGGGCGGGTGGTTTCCACTTTCATCACTCAAGCCCTGCAAAACAAGCCTCTATCCGTTTTTGGAGACGGCAGCCAGACGCGCTCGTTCTGCTTTGTATCCGATGAGGTGGAAGGCATAATCAGGCTATTGGAATCCGATATAAACTTTCCAGTTAATATCGGGAATCCTTTTGAAATGACGGTTAAGCAATTGGGCGAATTGGTGTTGGAATTGACCGGATCAAAGAGCGTCATTGAATATAATGATCTACCCGAAGATGATCCTAAAGTACGCCAGCCGGATATCAGCAAAGCCAAAGAGTATCTAAAGTGGGAGCCGCAAGTCAGCCTGCGTGACGGGCTTGCTAAAACAATTGAGTACTTTAAGACCGTGCTCGATTGATAATCTCAACCAAACTAATCCCGCCGGACCGTTTACGGATATCAGGGCATGAGCGGATATCATGGATGCTCATGCCCCCGTCATGTATAGTGTTTTCGAGTTCACTGATGCGTATTGATGGTATGACCATGTAAAAGCGTCCATTATCTTTTAATAACCGGGCCGCGCATTGCAATAAATCTTCCAATGTCAAAGTCACATCTTGTCTGGCCTGACGACGCTGTTGCGATTCGGCGATGCGACCCGCCTCAGCATTGAAAAATGGCGGATTGCTAACTAAAACATCAAAATGATGATCAATGTCAGTCATTACAGTTGCATCTGCAGCGATAAAATGGATTTCAGGAGAGTTATGTTTGATGCGCTGCTGGATGATCTGATTATTCTTCTCCGCTTGCATAATCAAATCCTGATTGATGTCTACGCCGGTTACTGTGTTGCATTGCGGGAAGCGCCATGCCAGAAACAATGTCAAATAGCCGCTGCCGCATCCAATATCCAAGACGTGATCTCCGGCGTTTATATGGACGAAATCAGCCAATAATTGGCTTTCAGCGCAGGGACGCAGGAAATCGAACATCCCCTCAGGATGCCGGGGATCAATCAATTGATCAGCATAATCTGACATATCGGTTTTAACCTTATTCTTGATCGGGAATGATGCGTCATGCTATTTTAGAATTGCCATTGGTAAAAGTCATCGTCCTTCCTCAGGAAAAACAAACAGATATGATAACCATCAATGGAAATTATAAAAACAAGAACAGGCGCATAAAAAAAGAATGGCTCATTTTGAAAATTCATTTATTGACCGGATCAGGCTTCGTCTTAAAGCTGGAGACGGAGGCGATGGGATTACCTCGTTTCGTCATGAGAAATACGTCCCCATGGGCGGTCCGGACGGAGGCGATGGCGGCGACGGCGGTTCGATATTGTTTCGCATAAATCCAGGCATGAATACTCTGGAGAAGTTGCACAGCCAACCGTCTTATAAAGCTGAAAATGCCCAAAAAGGCGGCCCTAACAAACGCTCAGGCGCTTACGGAGAAGATATTATCCTCGAAGTTCCTCCCGGAACAATTGTCATAAATGAAGAGACCGGAGATATGATCGTTGATATGGAGGATGCCGGGGATACCGCCGTTATCGCTCAGGGAGGACATGGCGGCAGAGGTAATGCGCGTTACGCCACCTCCACCAATCAAGCGCCCAGAAAATCAACTGAGGGCAAGCCTGGTGAAGAATTAACTGTTGTTGTCGAACTGAAAATGGTAGCCCATGTGGGTCTTATTGGCCTGCCCAATGCGGGGAAATCAACTCTTATATCTACCGTAACCCGCGCCCGACCGCGTATAGCCAATTATCCATTCACCACCCTTCAGCCCATTCTAGGCACAATAACTCTACTCGATGGAGAGAGTTTAATAATTGCTGATATACCTGGAATTATTGAAGGCGCTCATGCAGGAATCGGATTAGGACTTGATTTTCTGCGCCATATTGAACGTACCAAGATACTTATATATGTGATCGAAATATCGCCTCATGATCCATCTATTCCCGTGGAATCATTCAAAGCCTTGCAGCACGAAATAAAGCAGTACGACGCCTCTATCATTGAAAGACCATATTTAATCGTCCTCAATAAAACAGATTTGCTGGATGATGAAGAAGAGTTGCAGATGGTGAAGCAAACATTTTGCGAAGCGAATCCTGATATTCCTCTAGACTCCATTTTTACTATATCCGCGCTACAGAAAGACGGCATCGAAATATTAAGAAATGCAATCATAGAGAAATTCATTGAACTGACCGCATCACCAATCTCCGAGGATTCCAACTACGGAGATTCCGAATTAAACTCATTCTAAGATAAATCAGTTTATTAGGTGAATTTAGAATTTATATCATGTCTACTATTCAAAACACGAAAACAGCAACTTCCGTTCTTCTCAAAGATATAAAACGTGTTGTTATTAAGGTCGGCACTCGCGTAATCGATAAAAAACAAACCCATTTTAACAAACCAGTTATGGAATCCATTGTTAAAGAGATTGCTAATCTTCGACAAAATGGAATCGATGTGGTGTTGGTTTCATCCGGCGCCGTTGGCGCCGGTTTGCGAACCATGGGAGTGCAGGGCAGACCATCATCAATCAATTTGAGGCAAGCCTACGCTGCTATCGGTCAAAGCCGCTTGATGAACCAGTACAGCCTTTTATTTAAGGAATACGATATAACTATTGCGCAAGTGCTTTTAACCCGCTCAGACCTTGATCGCCGCTCATCCTATCTTAATGTGCGGGAAACATTAGAGCATCTGCTAACCATGGGCGTACTGCCCATCATTAATGAGAATGATACGGTGGCCAATGAAGAACTAAAATTCGGCGATAATGACATGCTGGCTTCATTGGTTGCGGGGAAACTGGATGCGGGATTATTACTGCTTCTCACGACTGTAGATGGATTATTCCGTACTTTCAAAGAAGGGAAGCGCTCCAAAGACCTGATCGAAATTATCGATAATAATTTCGACGAGGTGCAATCGTTTATCCAGGATAAAAACGACCGCTTGTCCATGGGAGGTATGAATTCTAAATTATTAGCCGCCCAAGCCGCATCCTCCAAGGGAATTCCTGTGGTTATATCGAATGGATTGAAAAAAGGAATTATAGGAAACCTTCTTTCAGGAAAATCCAAAGCAACCTGGATTATGCCCGCCAAGAAGAGAATGCATGCCTGGAAATACTACCTGGCATTCGCCAAAAACCCCTGCGGCGGGAAAATCATTGTTGACGATGGAGCGGCTAAAGCATTGAGAGAGGGCGGCAAGAGCCTTTTGGCAACTGGAGTTAGCGCCACAACAGGTAATTTTAAGAATAAAGACTTAGTACAGATAATTGATCTCAAAGGTAATGAAATCGCGCGAGGTCTGGTTGGCATGTCTTCCAAAGAACTCATGAAAATTCAAGGACGTTCCGGCAAAGAAATCCAAGAGATGCTAAATACCCGCAAAGCCGCTATTGCAGTTCACCGGGATAACCTGGTTCTTACCAATACATAATTTCTTCCAATAAAATAACAATTCAATACACTAAAAAAACGGCCTTGTGAAATCCACAAGGCCGTTCTGATATTTATCTAAAAACTTATTTAAGTCTATTCTTGAGGTTTTTCTTCTTCAACAGGCTCTTCGACTACAGCCTCTTCGGCAACTGGAGCCTCTTCGGCAACTGGAGCCTCTTCGGCAACTGGAGCCTCTTCGGCAACTGGAGCCTCTTCGGCAACTGGAGCCTCTTCGGCAACTGGAGCCTCTTCGGCAACTGGAGCCTCTTCGGCAACTGGAGCCTCTTCGGCAACTGGAGCCTCTTCGGCAACTGGAGCCTCTTCGGCAACTGGAGCCTCTTCGGCAACTGGAACTTCTTCGACTACAGGAGCCTCTTCGGCAACTGGAGCCTCTTCGACAACCGACTCTTCAACTACAGGCTCTTCGGAATGCTGTTTATCCATAAGAGCTCTCATCTGTTCGCCGAGCAGCTCGCCTAGAGTAGCGTTGCCTCCGCTATCGTCAGACATGTACTTCTTGATTTCCTTCTTTTCTTGATCCTGAAGGTAATCTTTAAGTGACAGGCTGATCTTATGATTGCCAATATCAAATTTGATGATTTTCATTACTAATTTGTCATCAACTTTGAGAATTTCTTCTGTTTTCTGGCCTTTTACAGTGGAGAGGGTGGAAATATGCGCTAAACCTTCGAGACCTTCTTCAAGTTCAACAAAGGCGCCAAATTCGGTCACGCGCGTCACTTTGACCTCAACCATTGCTCCAACAGGATATTTCTCTTTGGCGACAAACCATGGATCCGGTTCCATCTGTTTTAAGCCAAGTGAAATGCGCTGTTGAGATGGATCAATTTCGAGAACCTTGCAACGAATCTGCTCGCCTTTTTTCAATACTTGTTTGGGATGAGAAACTTTTTCTCCCCAGGAGAGATCAGAAACGTGAACCATGCCATCAACGCCTTCAGGCAACCGGACAAAAGCGCCGAAATCGGTCATGCCAGTGATTTCGCCGGAGATAATGGTTCCCGTAGGATAATTGGTTTTAGCCAGGGTCCATGGATCAACTGCCGTCTGGCGCAGGCTTAAGGATATGCGTTGACGTTCCTTATCGATGCCTAGCACCTTGACCCGTACTTCTTCTTTTTCTTTGAGAATTTCGGATGGATGGTGAACCCGTTTGGTCCACGACATTTCCGATATATGAATCAAACCTTCAACGCCTTCTTCAAGACAGATGAAAGCGCCGTATTTTGTCAAACTGGTTACAGTTCCGCCAACGATTGAGTTAGGAGGATATTTCTCATCAACTGCAAGCCAGGGATCAGGGGCGTTATGTTTCAGGCCAAGCGAAATCCGGTCGCCTTCGACGCTGAGTACCATAACCTTTAGTTCGTCGCCGACTTTAACCATTTCGCGAGGATGCGCCACATGTCCCCAGGACATATCCTTAACATGAAGCAATCCATCGAGACCGCCTAAATCCACGAAGGCGCCGAAATCGGTCAGATTCTTGACTACGCCGTTGATCCAGTATCCTTCTTTAAGCGATCCCAGCGTTTCGGAACGAAGTTTTTCACGTTTTTCGTCTAACCATTTACGCTGAGAAAGAATCAGATCGCGTCTATTACGCATTTCCAGAATTTTTACTTCGATGGCTTGATTGATCAAAGATTTCTGTTCTTCGGCAGAACGCGCTCCCGGTCCCATTTGCGAGAAAGGAATAAAACCGCGTACTCCGTCAACATCAACCTGGAATCCACCGCGTAGAATTTCTTTCACAACGCATCTAACCGGCGTGCCATCTTTAAAGGCATGTCGGAGGTTTCGTTTAGAGATACGCTCTTTAGCGCGTCGTCTAGACAAAATAGGAAGACCGTCGCGTCCTTCTCTTTTGACAACCATGACTTCCACTTCCATCCCTTGATAGACGTTGGGGTCTTTCCCGTCTTCCAGAAACTCGTTGAGTGGAATCACCCCTTCGGATTTGGAACCAATATCGACTATTACTCCATCCGAGGAGACCTTAAGTACTATGCCAGTGATGACCTGCCCTGATTCTATCTTAGACATCGTCTGATCGATAAGGGCGCCCATGTCGAAATCTTCATCTTGCAAAAAATCATCGGAATCAATATCGTCTGTTAAGGGAACCTGTCCTTCCGACATAACTGGTTCTTCTGCGGTCTGTGAAACCGCTAGCTCTCGTTCCTGACCTATCATCTAGCTCGCTCCAATTTTGGAATTAATATTTATATAATATTTTTATAAATATTGATCTACTGCAAGGATCGGACAGGTATTTCGTAGGCGTCAGAAATAATGTCCAAACCGCAATGGATTTTACAATAATTTTGCTTTGAGTTAAGCCTCAGCAACAGAATGATTCTTTTTTTATCATTCTACCGCCGAATTCTTTACTTCTGCTTCCAGCGATTTTAACGCTGTTTCAATCTGTGCGGTAAAGCAATTAACTTGTTCTGCAAAATCAGTTTCTTTATCTAAAACCGGCAAAATCGGCTTGCCCACCAGGAATCGCACTACTCCCGGTTTGGGGAAACGTGCAGATCGAGGGTACAGCCGGAAGGTATCTGATGTATAAACAGGTAATACAGATACGCCTGCTTTCAAAGCCAGCCAGGCCAGCCCTTTTTCCAGAGGCTGTAAATTGCCATCACTGCTGCGCGTCCCTTCAGGGAAAATAAGTATTGTTTTGTCTTCTTTTAATAGCCGTAAAGCGGTTTTAATTACGCGAATATCCCCTTTGCCACGAGCAACAGGATATGATCCTATAGATCGAAGCCACCATCCTAATAAGGGGATTGAAAAAAGTTCTTCTTTCGCGAGGTAGGTTACTTGTCGGGGCAGACCGAGTCCAATTAATGGTGGATCCAGATAACTACAGTGATTTGCAGCAATTATAACTGAACCATTAGCAGGGACATTTTCATTGCCTTTAACAATTAACCTGATATAACTCCTTAAAAGAGTTCGTATTATAAACCGTTGGATTCGATATAGTAATTGCATAGGATTTATGTATATTTTAATATTATCATTCGACAATAAAATGGCAAGGCGTCCGTGATTTTACCTGGAGTTCATCCGTTCACCGATTCTATTATTCAAAAATCTATCTAATCATTGTGTTCAAGAAAATAGATTGTCTTTTTTAACAGAAAATATGTAATTATCAAGAAGAATATGCATTGAAACAATGGAAAAATATAGGGGATTTCAGATAGATTTCTTATTTCAAACAAAGAACGTTCCAAATACTTAATGGTGCCTGGTGGATATAGGGTTATGATCCCCGCCAGAGGACTGAGAAACATTAATATAAATGTCAAAAAATACGATATCGAAGATAATGCGAAAAAATCAATTTGGGGAACCAAAAAAGGCGCACATATGGTTACTAATATTATAACTCCGGAAACGATAAGAGATTTATTGGAATGCCGGAAATATGATGAACATAACAGCCCCCAGGCGTTATACATAAGCAAAGAGAAAAATAGCGCTACCGGGTAAAAAATCATGGCTATCGTGTCGGCGAAATTGGATACCAGGTCGACTTCATAGCCCATGAAACTAAAGAACAACTGAAAAGCCATGCCGGGGAAATATAGCGCCAAGGCAATAACAAAACTGTATTGAAGACTAGAGAGAAATTTGGCGTAAACTATCTGTTTTGAACTTAATAGAGATGTTCGTAATAAATATATAGTTTCACGCTCATAATCCGAACTGATGCTGGTGGCCGCTAAAGGCAGAGTGAAAAAAGCCGCTGAAATAAATGGCAGAGACAAAAATATCCACGATCCCTGATAAGACGCCAATGGCAGCGTCAGAATCGATAGCATCAAAGAACTGTAAAACAAGCGCATTAAAACGGGTAAACGGGAGAACCATTGCACCCGGCGCTCCAGCACCAGGCCGGGATTTCCATCCTGCGAAGTACTATCAAAGGAGATATAGTAATCGCGCGCATAGGCCTTAATGATATCATTATCTTCATCATCATCTTCTTTATAGTCAGAGCCAAATGCTGTTCCTGATGCAATCCTGCGGACAATGGCGAAAGAGGTAATCATCATCATTCCACTCAGAGCCAGTGTTATGAAAAGATAAATAAATATATAGGTGCTTCTGGCGACGCCGGCGGGCGTATAAATCAAACTTCTCAGTATATAAAATGGACTCAAAAATTCTAAGCCATGATTAATTGATCCTCCCTCTACCCATTTCACTACAGTAATGTATCGCCATAGACTGCCATGAAAGGGGATAACCAGGCAAAGAACAACAGTCATCAGAACAGCAACCAGATAGACTTCATATACTCGAGAGCGGAGCGTTGAACATAAAAGTCCCAGGCAAGAGTAAATAACAGATGTTGCCAGCATAATTATATATGCGTACAACACATCTATCATTCCCAATCCACCGCCTAAAAAGCAGAGAGCCAGAACGGGCAGCGCGGCGGTCAATAGCATAAAGACGAATAACAATGGAGAGATTAATTTCGCCAATACAAGATGGGCGATGGATATTGGGGATGATACCAATAGGTCAAGCGTATTCTTTTCGCGCTCTTCAACTATGGATGGCGCTAAGAGAAATGGCATAAATAAGATAATCAAATATAAATGACCACTGGCCAGCGAGTGAAAAAAGATGCGGGCGCCTCTGGCAATATCACGATCAGGCCGCCAATGTTCTGTAAAAGCAGCCCAGTTCATCATGACGGTTATTACCAGAGCTCCGAGAAACAATAACAAGCAAAGAAAGGCTTTATTGCTTCGTAAAAAAATCCGGATTTCACGTATCAGCAGAGGGGAGCTTAAAAAGTGGGCTTTTTGAGTAATCTTTACGCTATCCATAGATATCATCTTTATTTCACTTTATCAATGATTCTTACAGTCCAACGTTTCAATAATGTTGTCAATCCTAAGAAGATAAAACATTGAGAAATAACAAAAAAGTAGGCGCCCACTGGTAAAGTTCCTTTCGGAACCGGATTAAAGGGGAAGCCAAGCCTGCCTGTATCGTGAATCAGCAGCCTGGTTTGACCTCTAGGCAAAACCGCCAGCACGCTAATCAGTGGAGAGAGCAGCATGCATCCCTTTATACGCACCCATTTTACTATTCGTGATGCGTTGTCTTCAATATCATCAACAAAATACACCACTTTCATCATTGGATCTCCTGATGTTGGCCTTAATTGAGGTCCGTCAATATGATAAGAGACGAAATACAAAGGCGTAATTATGGTTAACAGAATCACCAATCCGATGGACAGCAGTGCATGATTGGTTTTCTTGAAACGTGCTGATCCATAGAGCGCCAACGCCGTATAAAAATTAATGCAAACATATAGGAAGATAGGGTATCCAAATAAAATAATAACGTCCATCAAGAAATATGTATAATTGCTCCGCCACCGGTAAATAAAACGGGTTGACATTCCGGGGATATAAAGAGCTAAGGCGAAAATAATGCTATATTTCCGGCATGTATTAAATTTTGAATTAATATAATCGCTCATGGGCATCAATGTAGTGCGTAGTAGATCAAAAGTGCCTTGCTCGCGCTCTATTCCAAAACGGGTTGCAGTGATCGGTAATGTGATGAGCAATGTCATGAAGAGAGGTAAGAGGAAGAATAATAAAGAAGAATCGCTCGATGCAATTGGTAATATCAATAATGATGCGATAACCGTGATATAACAGATTCTAATCAAACCGCCGGAACGGGCGTACCACTGCCCTCTTTTTTCCAAAAGTTGGCTGGCGCTGAGGGATGATGGAGATTGCATCGAGTCTCTTTCTCCAGTTAAGTCATACAGCAAAATATTTGAATTATTATCGTTGATATTGTAATTTTTTCTTTTCCCCGGCGTTTTTCTACTGAAGTCCTGGCTTAGAATACGGATTCTGATCAGTGTTCCAAGCAGGAATATCAAACACAATAAGAGTGAGCATAATCCAAAAGAAGCAAATATGGCTGATGAGTTTAAGCGGCTCGGATATATTAAAAAATATTGCACATATAAAGGATTTATGAATTCCATGCCGTGGTTGGTCGTCTCAAATAGTGTGAAGAATCCACCGGACCCGATACGTTGTTCAGTGATTAAACGTTGTATTTGATCAATAGGATTTATCAGACGATTCAAATATGACGTGAATCTTGGATCAATATACGATAAAACTGTTTGATGGAATGGGATGATTACCGTAACGGTAAATGTCATTAAAGCTGTTGCCAGCATGGTCTGGTAAGTTTTCGAGAATAAAGTGGCGCTGAATAAACCCAGAGAGCCATAAACCAGGATAGAACATAAAAATAACCCGTATGCGCCTGTTATATCATAATTTGAGATACCGCCGCCTACCACGCAAAGTACTAATATAGGTGAACCGGCCAGTAATAGAATAAAGACGAATCCCAGTGACGCCAGTAGTTTGGCCAGCACAATATGAATATTAGATATGGGAGAGGAGAGCAGCAACTCGAATGTGCCCTGCTCCCGTTCACTGAAAAAGGCTGTAGCAGTCAAAAATGGAGTAAAGAATACCAAAAACAGAAGATGACCGCGAACTAATGAGTAAAAGAGCATTCGCGTGGTTTTTGAGTTATCTCCATTTATGTCCCAGGATTCAATCAGATTGGTCCAATTAAGGCTTACCAGTAATTCGAGCACCACCAGGAAAATGAGCAAAGCAATGAATGATTTCCAAGTGCGAAGAAAAAGACGTAAATCACGCCATAATAATGGTGATAGCAGCAGATTCATTATTTTTTACCGGGAAAATTTAGCATGTTAGATATTATTTTGCATGACAAAGATTTACAATTAACCTATTCTTTTCATATAACAAGATATATAACGTGTATATAAATAATATATTACACTTTCTTGACATTGTCACTAAATCAATTAAAGGGGGATGAGCGTTTGTTTGGGGAATGTGATAAAAACACAAGAGTCGTTATGCAATTGGGTGCAAGGTTACTTGAACCAAAACGCTTCCTTACCCGGATCAGGATGCTTTCTCTGTTTTTATTTGGAAGTTTATTGATGGTCTTGTTCGTTTTATGCTCTTCAGAACAAGCACGGGCGCAGGAAAGTTTTTCCAAGACAAACCGTTCTGATCAAGCAATTCCAGGAATCACCGAACCGGTTGATCCTATTACAGCTGTGGTGACCATCGGCGTTGATAGCGAAAGACCCTATCGCAGAGCAGAATCGTGGGTTCCTTTGATTGTTGAATTAACCAACCATAAGGAAGCGGTCAAAGGGGAACTGGTTGTAAAGATGAAGGATGGCAGCGTAAGATACTCTACTCCCATCGATCTTCCAACCAAAGCCAAAAAAACATACGACCTAACGGTTTTTTTCCCTCCCACCTTAGATGAACTGGAGTTTCATGTACAAATTGGAAGAATACAAATCCCGGTAGAAACAGTTACTGTCGCTACAACCTATGCCGAGACCGACCGATTTATTGCAGTTATTAGTGATGAACGGGGTTCTCATGAACACTTGGCTCATAATCAGGAAGAAGAAACAGTCGATTTATTCCGTCGCGTCATTTACACCACTCCTTCTTTGTTGCCGAAATATTCCATCGCTTACCAAAACCTGGATGTATTGATATGGGATGGAGGACAGACAACCATCATTAATCCAGAGCAGGAAAAAGCCCTGGAATCATGGATTCAAATGGGAGGAACGCTTGTTCTGGCGGCAGGAGAACGCTGGCAGGAATTAAATGATTCACCCTTCCGCTTGTACATCCCCCAAACCCTGGATGGCTCCCGCGTATTAAATGCCGGGACGCAATTAATCAATCCAGAGGAATCAGAACTTCCGGTGTTGAATTCATCAATCGTCATCGCTACAGGAGAACTATTGGATGATGCCAAAATTAAGGTCTTGCTGAAAGCAGATGATGATCCATTTTTAGTGGAAAGAAAATGGGGGGCTGGCCGCATTGTATACGTCGCGTCCTCTATCAGTAATAATCTCTTTGCCAATCCCATCCGCAATAGAATTTTTAATGAATATCTAACGCAGAGTTTTCTGCCTCTCAGCGCCAGGGTTGTCGGGCGCTTAGATGAATCAACCACTGGTTTTCTTCGTTGGATGATTCAAGCGGAACTGCCGGGAACATGGTTTATCGCGATATATCTGGGTTGTTATATTCTGTTGGTCGTTCCGATAAACTATATCGTTTTTCGCATGTTGGGTCGCTTGGAATGGGCTTGGTTTACCGTCCCGATATGGGCGATAATATTCGCTTACGGGGCTTATTATATCGGAGCGCTTCGTCAACAGGGGCAAGTGTCGGTTAATGAAATAAGCATTGTGGAAGCGCGATCATCCGCCAATGCAGCCCAAAGTACGACCTTCTGTTCGGTCTATTCGCCCATGCGGAAAAGATATACCTTTAATTTTGACAATCCAGCTGCTTTTCCCCAAATTCCAACTGTGTACACAGGACGCCGCAACACAATTCCCGATAAACAACTTTTTATACAATATGCCAACACTGGACCGCAAGTGGATAATTTTCTTATTCATCACTGGTCTCAGGAGATTTTGAGAACCCAGCATGAAAGCGATTTGGGTAAGGGCGTTGATATCGATCTGAAATGGCAAGGCGATAACATCGTGGGAAATGTAACCAACAATACCGGTCAAATTCTTTTGGATCCAACAATCTATATCAAAGACAAAAAGTTTAACCTGGCCAGTATCAACGATGGAGAAACGCTGCCAATTAATCATGAAATATTAAAGATGAGGAATTTTAACAATAATCAAGGTAATCCCCCAATGAGATTCCAGGGAAATTATCAACGATATAACCATCGAGATCCCGCAAAATTTATCCAGGAAAATTTAAAAGATACATACGCTTATGAATTTTTTGCAGAGTTTCCATCACTGGGTATGGCGGTGCTTTCTGCAAGATTAAATAAACCGCAGCTTCCTTTTTCCATCAATAACAATCCAAATATCAATTTAAAAGGCGATGCGCTTTTATGTCAGGTTTTCTCTCTTAAGAAAACAATGCATGGACGGATCATACTTAAGCAGGATGCCTGGACATTACTAGATTCTGGTATAAGACCTGGTGGACAAGGCCGAATAATGCCAATCCAGGGAAGAGTTGGGGGAGGATATGGAGGGGGGATGGTGGTATATGGAATGCAGCAGGGCAGAAGATTTGAACAAGGTCAATTTCATATTCAGCCTAATGATGAATGGAATTGGGATTTCGCCAGTGATATTTCTTTGACTGGCGGGAAGATTGAATCATTTAGCATCAAACCAAATTACGCCGCAATGGGTTTTCAAAATAGTAGTGGGAGAAATGCTCTTAAATACCAACTGGTTAATGGAAAACCGGCCGATAATGAATACGGAATATTTATTCAAGACCTTTATAATCAAACTTTTTATCCCATATCCGATATCACGGATGCAGAAGGCAATGTTATAAATCCGGGTCGGTATATTGATAAGATTACTAATGTTATCTCCGCCCGCATCAAAGCTCCTCCGAATAGAGATATTCGCATTGGCATAAATTCTTTCGACATTCGCTTGCAAATCAATTATGGAACCGAAACCAGCGGCAAATTCCTGGGTTACTATGTTGACGCAGTTGAAGAAGATGCGGCGCTTGCAAAAAAAAGTAAGACAAACTTGGACGCTGTACAATAACAGAGGGAGACAAGGGGACGCAAATGATTCGAATTGAGAATTTCACAAAAAAATATGGTGAGAACACAGCAGTTAAAGATTTTAACCTGCACGTTGAAAAAGGCGATATCTTCGGATTCATCGGCCCAAACGGCGCAGGGAAAACCACCACTATCAGATTTATCGCCACCCTGTTAAAGCCTACTGGCGGTGAAGCCTGGATAAATAATTACAGCGTCACGAAAAGCCCGATGGACGTACGGCGCTCAATGGGCTACATGCCCGATTCATTCGGGGTTTATGAAGGCATGAGGGTCTGGGAATATCTCGATTTCTTCGCAGCGGCCTACAATATAAAACGTGACAAGCGTAAACAGATCATCCGGGATGTAATCAATCTGCTTGATCTAGATAATAAACGCGACGATTTCGTCGAAGGTCTCTCTCGCGGCATGAAACAGCGTCTTTGTCTAGCAAAAACTCTGGTGCATGATCCACATGTGCTGATTCTGGATGAACCGGCCTCCGGACTTGATCCACGCGCGCGCCACTATATCAAGGAACTTTTGAAAGAGTTGCAGCGCATGGGAAAAACCATATTTATCTCCTCGCATATTCTGGCGGAACTAGCCGACTGCTGCAATAAGATCGGCATCCTGGAACGCGGCGTGCTGCTCGCATCGGGAGACATTAAAACCATTATGAGCCAGGTTCGGGAGAATATATTAATTGAGATCGAACTATTACACCCCGACGACCGCCTGGAGAAGATTATCTGGGGATTCCCCGGCGTTCAGAATGTGGAAATGATGGGGCAGGTTACCCGCGTTGAATACCAAGGCGACCTGCGCGAGATTCCCAAATTACATAAGAAACTGTTCGATGAAGGCGTAGAAGTGCTTTTCTTCCGTGAACTACCTGCTGATCTGGAAGAAGTGTTCATGAAAGTAACCAAAGGCGAAGTGGCGTAAGAAAACTGCTCTAATTGAATCGCATTAATTTCGGGGAACCAAACGGTTCCCCGTTTTTGTGTTTGAATTAATATTTTAATATTTTAATATTGCAATCAATAAAATCGAAGTTGCAAACGTTAGTATTGTATCTACACAATCAATGAGGAATGATAGAAAAATGAAAAAAACTCAAGTCAACTTCGTATTGAATTTATCTGCGTTTTATATTTTGGTGTTAATGATTTCAACTGGTCTTCTGATGGAATACGTCCTGCTTCCCGGTTCGAGGGGAGGTCAAGGATTATCTTTGTTTGGCATGAACCGGCATGATTGGGGCGATATTCATTTCTATCTGTCGATTGCCTTTATAGCAGCCATGCTCTTGCATATTGTTCTGCATTGGAATTGGATTCGCTCTCTTTTTACCAAGAATTTCTCATCAAAAACAACGCTAACTTTCTTATTTGTTATGATTACATCTCTGCTTTTTATTGGAGCGCCATTCTTTTTGCCAATTGAGAAAGATGCTGAGTTAGCAAATTCGGGAAGAGGATTATTCCGGGAACATGGGATTGAAAGAGAACATGGTTCTTCACCAATGGAATCACAGGCAATTCATATTAAAGGTTTTATGACATTGGCGGATATTGAAGAGCAAAGTGGAGTTGCGGCATCCAGCATTTTGGAAACGCTGAAACTCCCAGCCGATACACCGACTAATTCTAAAATCGGGCAACTGGCCAGAACTCATAATATTGATATGGACTTTTTACGCGAAACTGTCATGCAACTGCAAAAGAAATAGGATTGGAAATGTTTTGCGCTATACAAGAATATTCTGAAGGGTTAGATATATTCCGATTAGAATTAATATCCCTCCGGTTATGCTGCGCGCCCACCATTCGACTTTGGTGATCTGGTTAAAAGCCTTACTGATTGAATGAGCGCCCAAGGCGATTAATACGGCGAATAGTACCACTGGCAACGCCGTACCGATTCCGTAGATCGAGGGTAATAGAAGGCCTGAATCATATTGAATCGCCAAAGGGATAAGGCTGCCGAAAAACAAGGCCGCTGATACAGGACAAAACGATAAGGCGAATACGATTCCCAGCGCCCCCGCTCCCCAGAAGCCCCATGACTCAGCGCGTTTCTGCACCCATTGGCTCAATCCCGATGAGCCAATGTTTAAACTAAGCAATTCCAAGAGGAACATTCCAACCACCACTAATAGTGGACCTACAAACATGTGTATATATTTCTGTAGGAAAAAGGATAGTTGAGGCGTATTGAGGAAACTTGATACAATTAATGAACCAAGCGCGAAATAGGTTAACGCCCGTCCTGCTGTATAAAAAAGCCCGGTCCATAATACATATACCGGGCGGTCGACTCTGCGCCCGATATACGACATAGCCGCGATATTGGTGGCTAACGGGCATGGACTGATTGAAGTCAGCACTCCAAGCCACAGGGCTGTTCCAAAGCAGAAAAAGAAATCCATTATACTGATTCTTTCAGATACTCTTCGGTTTCGACTTTGATATATTCCAAAAATCCAGGTTTATCGCCTGATAACGGCCAGACTTGATCCAACTTTTTCCATTGGATTTGCTTGCCGTCTTTTATATCGGCCAGCACGACCAATTTCATCTCTAATTCAAAATCGGTTATAAAATGCCGGTTCGCCGCTTCATCAATGTTAATTGGCTGCCATACCACGCGGCCTGAATCAAGTGGTTCCTTAAAATTGGTTTCCAATGACTCTTTGGTATAGGCTTCAATGTTCATGCAAGTCGGACAGCGCTGGTTGCCATGAAAATAGTAAGCGATAATCTGGTTTTGTGGAACATTTTCTGTTGAAATATCAGCGGTTATCGCGTCTGGATCAGTTTGACCTGGTTGGAGTTCTTTATAAATCATCGCTCCGACGCTGCCTACTACGAAAACCAGTAAAATAATGGTAATGATTTTTTTGCTGTTCATTTTTCTACACCTTTCGTGATTGTAATGTGTTTGATGCTACCCTTCACCCTAACCTTATACTAGGTGATTTTATCAAGGGCTGACCGCAATGCGGTCTTGCCCTTGGCGCCCAGTACTAGAGCCACTCTTTGATTTCTTCTACTGACGCGAGTTTGCCGCAGCTTTTCACGGCGCCATCAATCGCGATAGCTGGAGTGGCCATGATGCCGAATCGAGTTATTTCCATGATATCCGTAATCTTTTGTAAATCATATTCCACGCCTTTTTCAGTAGCTGCTTTTTCTGCATTAGCAGTTAAGTTTTTGCATTTAGCGCATCCGGTTCCGAATATTAGTATTTTCTTCATGATGTTCTCCTATGGTTTTTTTTATCTTAGCCTAACCAGTCATCCAGCCGAAAAGCAGGCCGCTGGCGGTTGACATGATGATTACCAGTGCGATATACGCAGCTGTTTTTTTGTTTCCCATGATATTACGAATGACTAGCATATTGGGCAAAGATAAAGCCGGGCCAGCCAGCAGCAGGGCCAAGGCCGGACCTTTGCCCATTCCTCCGCTTAAAAGACCTTGCAGTATGGGAATCTCAGTCAATGTGGCGAAATACATAAACGCCCCGACCACCGAAGCGAAGAAATTTGACGCCAATGAGTTGCCTCCAACCAGTGATGCAATCCAGGATGAGGGAATTACTCCTTCTCCTCCTGGACGACCCAGTAGGAATCCGGCAATCAGGACTCCCCAGAAAAGCAGAGGCATAATCTGTTTGGCGAAGGTCCAACTGGAAACAAACCACTCTTCCCGTTCGCCTTGTGAAGAGATGAGAATCCATGACAATCCAATTAATCCAACCGCAAAGGGAATCAAGGGCGTTTGAGAAGCGAGAAGCCAGGCTGTTATGACAGAAATGACCGTTAGAGCCATTTTCCAAATCTTTATTTCAAACCATACAATTAAAATCAGAGCGAACAGCCCCGCGCAGATTGAAGCCAGCACCCATTTATATGCAGCCATCCAGCCGAAAAATCCAGTGGTTTCGGCGGAACTCCAATTGACCAGTACGAGAATAGCCACCATAAGGGCGAAATGAATCGCATTATGGAACAGAGGGCGCTTGACGTCCGCCTCAGGCATAACTGCTTGAACCTTCTCTTTCTCCAATTCTTCTTTACGGAAAATCCAGTGCATGGCCAGCCCGATGGCGACGCTGAACAATATGGCGCCCAATGCCCGTGCCAGGCCAAGTTCCAGGCCAAGAACGCGCACTGTTAGAATAATGGCCAAGACATTAATGGCTGGTCCGGAATATAGGAAAGCGCATGCCGGTCCTAATCCCGCTCCCATTTTGTAGATGCCTGCAAATAAAGGAAGCACAGTGCACGAACATACTGCTAAGACTGATCCGGAAACAGAAGCCACGCCATAAGCCAATACCTTGTTCGCTTTTACTCCCAGATATTTCATTACCGATGCCTGGCTGATAAAAACCGATATGGCGCCTGCAATGAAGAATGCTGGAATCAGGCATAACAAAACATGCTCTTGCGCATACCATTGCACCAGACCAAGGGCTTCCAATACAGCTTTATCAAACCGTTGATTGCCAACCGGCAGGTAAAAACAGAGCAGAAACAAACCTGCGATAATAAGAAATGTTTTCGATTCATGCTTCCAATCCATGATGCTAATCTTTCTTCTATTTGCTATTTGGCCAATTCGCCAAGTATATAATTAAAAAAAAACCAGTTGTTTAGGGGGAATTATATAATCTTATATAATTCCTGACTCGATTTCAGTAAAACCGATTCGATGCATTCGAGATATTTCATGATGCATGGCGTCTTTAATTGATAAAAAACCTGGGCGCCGCGTTTGTCGTCTTGAATTATCCCTGCTGTTCTCAAGATGGATAGATGCTTGGAAACGGTGGACATATCCGCCCCGATCATTTCCGTCAATTTGCATACGCACTGCTCGCTTTTGGATAATTCTTCAATTATAAAGAGCCGCGTGGGATGCGCCATCGCTTTTATGATATTGGCTCTTGCTTCCAGCCGGCGTTTTCTGTTGTCGTTCATAATTATTTATCTATTTGGCAATATAGCCAAATGATTGAGAAAAACAAGCTCTATTTTGTTAAAAGAGTGACTTATTAATATCTAAATGTTTATAAAGAAGAAAATAAAGGCATAAAAAAGCGCAGTTACAATAAGGGCGTAGATCAGCGGTTTCTTATGGAAATCCCAACCATAGGCTTCATAGGGCGATTCTTCTGGCGGGGATTGTTCTTCAATGCGAGACGTCATGTTTTCATTTTCCATAATTCTTTTCACCTCAATGGTATGCTATAGGAGCAAGCGTGAGTAATCAATACTTTCGTCTTGATAAAAGGTTAAATGTTAAAAGTTCGAGAAACGTTGGTTATAACGTTTCTTCATATAGAAAATAACGCTCTTGCTATATCAGTTAATAATTGGAACCTCGGTTGGCTGGATTGTTTACTGCGCCTTAGGCGTTTCCAGGAAGTTTGTCGTCTGGATCGCTATGTTTATCACCCAGCAATTCATCGAGTTTTTCTTGCAAATTTGTCATATTGTATGGTTTTTGGATGAAACCGGCTAAACCTTTTCCTTCGAAGCGCTGACTTATGGTTTGCTCGTTGTAGCCGCTGCATAAGATCACCCTGACATCGGGTTGAATTATGAGCAGTTCTTCAAGGGTTTCTGCGCCGCCCATGAGGGGCATAGTCAGGTCTAGCAGTATGCAGATGATTTCTTGGGCATGTTCGCGAAACACTTTAACGCCTTCGCGACCGTTCTCCGCAGTTAGAACCGTAAATCCCATACGATTGAGAAATCGAGTCGTTAATTTGCGTACTATTTCCTCGTCGTCAATCACGAGGATCACGCCTTGTTCCGTTAGGTTTTCTGTTTCTGATGATTTAGAGTTTTTTTGAGCAGCGTCCATATGCTTTCCTTCAAGCGCCGGGAATAGAATCCGGAATGTAGCGCCTTGGCCAGGCGCTGTATCGAGCAGAATGGCGCCTTTGTGTCCACGAATGATACCCAGTACGGCGGCCATGCCAAGACCCCGTCCGGTGAACTTGGTGGTGAAGAAAGGCTCGAAAATCTTTGCCTTGGTGTCTTTGTCCATGCCGCAGCCGTTATCGCTTACCTCGAAATAGACATAGACGCCCGGCGGTGTTTCCCCGGGAGATGCGGGAATGATCAGGCTCTGAGTTAGATACTCCTCTGTACACTCAGCTTTGCCAGTGGACAGGGTTACGACGCCGATCCCGTCGCTGATGGCGTCAGCTGCGTTGGTGATCAGATTCATGACGACCTGCTGTATTTGAGTGACATCGGCTTCGATGGGTGGAAGCGACCGATCCAGATGCAGATTCAGGGTGATGGTTCGTGATATGGCGGTTCGGAGAAGATTGGACATGTCTTCCATCAGCGCGGATACATCCATTTTCTCAATAATGAAACTTCCCTTGCCCGAATAAGCCAGCATCTGTCGCGTTAAGTCCGCAGCTCTTTGGGCGCCTTTTTCGATCTCGATCAAGTATGACCTGGCCGGGTGAGTCTCTGAGATATCACGAATGGCCAGGTCGGCATAACCCAGCACCGCCATGAGGATATTGTTGAAATCGTGCGCGATGCCTCCGGCCAGTACGCCAAGACTCTCAAGTTTTTGGGCGTGCTGCATCTGTCGTTCCAGGGCGAGTTGTTCGGTCTCTGCCCGTTTGCGGTCGGTTATGTCATGGGTCACGCCGACGATGAGATTAGGTTTCCCATCCGGTCCTTTTAGGATTTTCATATTGATATGAGTAATAATTGTTGAGCCGTCTTTGCGGTACATCTCTGCATCGAAACGGAGCGGCGACCATCCTTCTTCATCGCCATTTTCTATCAACTGAAGTTTCTGCTTGATAAGGGGCCGTATCTCAATTATCGATTCAGGAACTATCATTTCTTCCAGGGATTGAGCCATTGCTTCTTCAACGGTATAACCCCGCAATTGGAAAATTGAGGGGCTGACGTAGGTCAAGCGCAAGTTCATGTCCATGGTCCAAATTACATCAGTGACGTTTTCGGCGAGAAGACGATATTGTTGTTCGCTTTTTTCGAGGTCGCGTAGAAAGAGCAGACTGCTCAGGCCGTCGGCGATTCGCCGACCGATTTCGTTGAAAAGTCTTTGCTCCTGTTTGGTCCAGACGCGAGGATAGGAGCACTGATGAATTCCGAACATCCAGGGGCTGCCAGTCTTCGGGTGTATGCTCATAAACATCTGAGATTGTACGTTGAAATTATTATGGGTATCCATAGAAATAGGTTTTTCGTTCCCCGGGCCGTAGGTAACCGGACCGCCTGCGGCAAGAGCTTCGTTCATATCACCCTGCATGGCGGGCGTCATGGGAATGTTAAGATCAAGGATTTTACCACCCGGGAATTCTGGACGGGCCGATTCGATGGGTAACCTGAAGGAAGGGGCGTCCGGATCGCAGGGGTACAATAGCCATGCCCGGTCGCATTCGAATAGTTGGAAAACGGTTTCAATCACTTCATTCAACATTTGATCAGGGTTGGCTGATCGGTTAATAGCCTGTTCAATCTTTTCCAGGTTCTCAAGGAATTGTATATGCTCCCTACGCGCCTCTTCCACCTGGTTGCGTTCGGTGATGTCCATAACGAGTGAAGTTACGCCAACAACTTCATTTTGATTATCGATCAGAGGTGTATTAAACCAATCGCAAAGGATGGGTCTTCCATCTTTGGTAACGTTTTCGTTATTTGAGCGGATTCCGCAACGTTGGTTAAGCAGTTTTTCCCATACTACATCTACATGTTCTCTCGCGCTTTCCTCCACTATAAACGAGGCGTGTTTTCCAAGCGCTTCCTCTTGTTTGTACCCAAACATAATCTCAGCGGCGGGATTCCATTCAATTACCTTAAAGTGCAAATCCCACCCGATTACGGCTAAAGGCGTATGCTCAATGTGCAGCGCAAGTTTCTGCATTGAGGCCAGAAGTTTCTCTTCGCCCAGTTTGCGGTCAGTAATGTCAGTTACGATAGCCTCTATTGCCGTTGGTTGACCTGCATCATCCTGGATTAGTACATTGCGTTGATTGAGCCAACGCGTCTCGCCTGACTGGCCATGAATGATCTGGTACTCATAGAACGGCAGCATCTTGCCCACCTGGAGCGCTTCCCATTGTTTTTTGAAATACTCATGCCAATCTGGATGAATTACCTCTTGAATCAAGAGAGGAGAGTTGAGGAATTCTTCGGGTGTATGTCCTAATATCCTTGTCGAGGCCGGGCTGACGTATTCATAGCGTCCATCGGGTAGAGACATGTGGTAGATCATGTCTTGGGCGTTCTCTGCTAGTCTGCGAAACCTCTCTTCGCTTTTGTGCAATTCCTCCTCGGCATATTTTCTAGCACTTGCATCCTTCCAGGTGACGACTAAATTTGTGATTTTTCCTTCATTATTATAAATTGGAAATACATTACCTTCGGCATAAACAGTGTTAGAGTCTTTGAGATTTAAGTCTTTAATCTCTTTCCCGCTCCAGATTAGAGTAAATTCACTGGTCTTTCCCTTCTCCAATGCATCATTAAATATCTCTAAGAGGTTGTTTTTTTCTGCATTAGTGTCTTGAAAAACATTATATTTACCAATCAATTGCTCATCTGAAAGATTCAGTGCTTTTGTTAAAGCAGGATTAGCCCGTATCATCGTACCATTGATATCAGATATCCATGTGGGAAATGGGCTTTGATCAAGAATATTGTCAAGGAATTTTTGATTATTTTTGAGTTTCTCTTCAGCTTGTTTGTGGTCAGCCAGTTTTTTCTGCAATTCTTGCGTATAGCCAGTAATACGACGTTTTAGTATCCAATTCCATACTGCAAGAACACTTATACCGAGAACTAACAAAACCGTCGTAAGCACTAACCATAAGGTCGCATCCTGTTGCCAGGAAACTGCCGGTGCTGTAATCCATTGTCCAAGGATATTTTGTTTAGCGGCATCGGCCTCATCAGGCGCGGCGTTTAGAACGTCGCCGATTAGCGTCCACGTCGCCGCGAGAATAACGATGAATATAGTAACACCCGGTGAGTGCTTTTGATCTTTGCTGATTTCTCTCAAGTTGCGCCTCTCTTTTCTAACGCGATCCGGATCGCGTAAGTTATGTTTGCGCATTCAAAGATTGTAACGGATGCTGGTGTTTATCTCTTTACCAGCCGGTATTAATTTGCTGCCTCGTTCGGTTCGGTGCGTTCGTCACCCAGAACTTTCATGAGTATTTCTCTTAGCGAGATAATATTAAAAGGCTTTTGAATGAAGCCGGCCAGGCCCTTGCCGGCGAATTGCTGGGTAGCGTTCTGTTCGTTGTAACCGCTGCAGAGGATGACTTTGATGTCCGGGCGGATACGCCGCAGCTCACGGTAGGTCTCCTCGCCATCCATGTGGGGCATGGTCAGGTCGAGGAGTATGCAGACGATCTCGTCGGAATGTTCCAGATACAGTTTCAGCGCCTCGCGTCCGTCGGGCGCTGTTAGTATGCTGAAGCCCATACGTTCGAGCATCCGCTTGCCCACGGCGCAGACTGTTTCCTCGTCGTCAGCGAGCAGGATGGTTCCGCTTCCGCGCCAGTTATTTTTCTCGGAGATATCTTTGTCTTGAATAACCGAGTCGTTATCAGGCAATTCATTAGCGGGGAAAAGTATCTTGATAGTCGTGCCCTTGTCGATCTCGCTGTATATTTTAAGAGACCCCTTATGGCCCCTAACGATGCCGAGAACTGCGGACATGCCCAGACCGCGCCCGGTGAATTTGGTGGTGAAGAATGGATCGAAAACCTTCTCGATGGTCTCCGCGTCCATGCCGCAGCCAGTGTCGGCCACTTCTATATAGGTATAGACGCCTTCGGGCAGCGGTTCGTCTAAACTGGCTCGAATGATTTCATTAACATCATCAAGATAGGCGCGGTCGCAATTCATCGCGCCGGTAGACAGGGCGATGACGCCGCTATTGTCGCCAACGGCTTCTGAGGCGTTGACGATCAAGTTCATAATAATCTGGCGGATTTGGGTTACGTCGCCATCGAAGGTGGGCAGGTTGTCGGCGAAATTATATTTTAGTACGGCCTTCTTTGAGATCGATACCTCTAGGAGGTGAGCCATTTCTGTGACTAGTTCACCAAGATTGATCGGTTCGATGACGAACTGGCCTTTACCCGAGTAGGCCAGCATCTGCTTGGCCAGTTCGGCGGCGCGTTTGGAGGCTTGCATGATCTCCTGGATGTTTTCGCGCGCCGGAGACATGGGCGAGAGTTCGTCTAACGCCAGGTCGGCGTTGCCCAGGATGGCCATCAGCAGGTTGTTGAAGTCGTGGGCGATGCCGCCCGCCAACACGCCCAGGCTTTCAAGTTTCTGTGCATGTTGCACCTGCCGTTCCAGCGCCAGTTTCTCTGCCTCGGCCTGTTTTAACTCGGAGATGTCCTGAGTGAAACCAATTGCATTAACGGCTGATCCCCCTTCATCGAACTCAACATCCGCTTTCTCTCGAACCCATTTTGTGGCGTCATCAATAACTAAGCGATGCTCTATATCGTAGTGTTTCCCATGCATGGCTGCATTCCATTCCAGGTCAACATATTCCCGGTCATCAGGATGAACCTTTTCTATGAATATTTCGTAATTCACCATGCTCCCGGGTGGAACCCCGAAAATCCGGCAATTCTCATCGGTCCAGTAAAGTTTGTTACCTATGATATCAAGTTCCCAAGTTCCGATCCGGCCAAGTTCCTGGGCTTTTTCAAGAAGGTATTGTTGTTGTTTGATTCTTTCCTCGGCCTTTTTGCGGTCAGTAATATCCATAGCCATGGATATCATCAGGCGCCTTTCATCCGGCAATTGGCCTAGTGGAGCGGACGAGAAATCCCATATCCTGGTCTGACCTGATTTGATCCTGATCGAGAATTCCCCTTCATACACAACACCGTTTCGCCTAAAAAGGGAATTTATTCCCGCAAGTACATCATTCATCCTTTGGCCATAGGCCCGTGATGTCCAGTCTGCGATTGTAGGGATTTCGCTGTGAGTATAGCCGGTCAACTCCATCCAGGCGTTATTGATCCGCAACACTTCTCCGTCTTCGGCGTGAATCATAATCGGGACCGGCGCATCCATAACGCCTCGCCGGAACTGTTCCTCGCTCTCCCGTAGCGCCTTCTCCGACATCTTGCGTGCATCGACTTCCTTTTCCAGGTTTAGTGAGTATGCCTCCAAATGTGCAATAATTGGATTACTGATCCAGAAGAACAGGGCCGTCCCGGCCAGGACAATAAGAAGTGCGATTGCGGCGGCTATGAGGCCAGACCTTATAAAGGGTGCATGAATCTCTGCCAAGTCGATCTTCGCCACGATTCCCATATTTAACACCGCGACCGGCTCATAGGCGGCCAGGACTGTTTCACCCCGGTAATCAAGGTCAATGATGGTTCCAGATAGCCCCATGAGCGCCAAGCGCATGGGTGCGGCCAAATCTGAGTCGAATGCTACTGGTGCGGGACGTTTAACGGTATCGCCCCGATGTTGCAAGACGAAAATGATAGATTCACCTTCGCGCCGCGCCAAAGTGAATTCCCCCGTCTGGCCGAATCCCTGGAAGCGATCATGGGCGTCGATGATCTGACTCAGCGTTGCTTTAGAAGCATCATGACCTGGATAAGCGTCCTGTAATGCATCAGATATTTTTTCGTCGTAGCGGGCGACCGCCTCTACTAAACGCGCGTGGCTTTTGGCGGTGACTTGCAGCAACTCACGTTGCTGCTTGATCTCATGACGATAGAGAATGGCTGTTATGACAGCCATGACCATCGCGCAAACTATGACCATGATGAGAGCCAAGAAAAGAAACCTTTTTCGTGCGCTCATGTGTTTGTTTGAGTGATTAGCGCCGCTTGAATCCGTCTCTTCTACTTCAATTCCCAAAATAGGTTGACTTATATCTTCATGTGTATCAGGCTCTATGTAATGTTGATGCTTCATCTTCAGCGTCTCCTCGCCAATTGCGCCGTAAAGCCGTCTCGTGCTTTAGTAGTCTATGTTCTCATGACTTTCATCTTCAATATTATGGAATCATGACAAAATAGTGCGTTCCATCTTCGATGGTCTTGCAGAAAAGTTTGATTTGCGTCAAGAAATCCGGTCCAAACTTAGAAATATACTGATAAATATTATAGGTTCTTTCCTGCAAACCACCTTCAGGATATAGAGCGTTCTGCAATGCATTGATATGCCTGAGAACTTGATCATCTTTTTCAGCTATTTTTCGTATTAACAAAGATTCTGAACGTTCCAGTTCTTTTTGAATTTTGACCAAATTCTTTTGCAATGAATTAACTAATGAGGGATCAATATTTTCCGCATGTTTTTTCCACGTCTCAAACAGTTCCCAAAGGGATGCATCCGCAATCTGTTTATTTTTATGCCAGTCCAATGCTGCATCCTCTCGGGCGATGCGTTTAACCAAGGCTGAGGGATTAGCAGCTAAATCAGCCGCGCTGATATCATATCGTTCTATCAATTTAAGTTCACGCGCATCAACCAGGGTTAAACCGAAACGGGGAACCAGGCAGGGGCGGGTCGTCTGGTGAAAATCATACATATCTTTTAAAAGGAAATGATAAGCCAATTCGCTTGGCCCTAAAATAGATGTCGCCACCGGTAAAACTGCATCTTGGATAATCGGACGTAATACAGCTGAGGGAGAGAAGGCTTGAGGATTGGAATACAGCTTTTCGAGTAGATCATCAGTTGAATATGAGACTCCAACATCAGTAGAAAAACCATCTTCTGATACATAAACCGGGATCCGTTGATTGTTGTCAATCAAGAAAAAAGAGGCTCGATCAGTACGTTTATGAATCTGGGGAGGCAAACCGTTATTTTGCAATATATCGCTGATTCGATTCACGCTTGCGGTTGATCGTAATGGATCAAGGATTTCCCGCTCAATCAGAGGACGCGATAATTCCCTGAACCATTTATCTTCCGGGCGAATAATAACCAAACCGTCATCTTCAAATAATTTCCATATCAAATTATCGAAGAAATCCGGATAAGATTTCGCATTGCTAAGACATGAAGCAAATTGCTCCAGAATATTTTCGGTAAAATCGGTATGGAATGTTGTTTCTTCGATTTGACTGATCAATTCATCCAATGGCGTTTGATCTGCAGGTATATTGAATAGCGGACGTTTGTTATCACCTGTTCCCGACCATTGGTATGATGTAACATCCTTGTTTTTAGATAACCAATGCAGTTTTGATATTTCGGGGAAATCATGATCTTCAGAAGCATCCCATAATACAGGAATGAAATTTTCAGGACGTTCTTTCGAGAGACGCCGCGCCAGAACTACCGCATGAATAACTTTATAAAATGTATATAGTGGACCACCCAATAATCCCGGTTGCTGCCCGGTAATGAT
Source organism: bacterium (assembly GCA_963662285.2). GTDB lineage: Bacteria > Hinthialibacterota > Hinthialibacteria > Hinthialibacterales > Hinthialibacteraceae. The sequence goes on along the minus strand of CAXXMV010000001.1, from coordinate 345,998 downwards.
CATGAAGCAATCAGTTTGCTCAAGGCATTTTATGGATTCAAAAGAAGATTCAGGGGCGCAGCGCAATTGATGCGATTCAACCAAAGAATCGATTAATCGATAACGGTCAACCTTAGCAATTATGTGCTCTTTTCGGCCATTTAAAACAACGTCAATATCATTAATTGAAGGAGGACAAATACTACCGATAACTGGTGTTGGTTCAAATAACATTTGTTGATATGGCCGGACGCCGATTAATCCAGATGTATCAAGGTGTTTTAATAATTCCATACTTTTAACCTATTATATATATTCTGGGAAATATATTCTTTTGTAATAACGTTTTTTTTATGTAAACCTCTATAACTACTCGCCTTCCAAATTGGGGGAAAAATCGTGTATCCTCAATCATACAAAATATTTTAAAGCAATTATATTTATTCTACCTGTTAGTAGGAAAGAAATGAATAAAAAATGATCGAATCAGGTTTCCCCAGCATAATTATTAAGCCGCGATGTGGAAAAAGAGCCAAGGCTGGACATCCGTGGATTTTCAGCAACGAAATCGTTCATCCAAATCCATTGCCCGAAGCGGGAGTTTTAGTTGATGTGATCGACGATGGCAACAACTTTATGGGTTATGCCACATATAATCCGCATAGCCTGATAGCATTGCGTCTCCTGTCACGCAACCCGGATGAAATCCCCGGTTCGGTTGAATGGTTTCAGCAAAAAATATCCTTGGCCGTCGCTTTACGGGAAAGGCTGTTTCCCGGCCGTATTTCATGCCGTTTAGTTTATTCGGATTCAGACTGCCTTCCTGGCATTGTCATCGACAGGTACGAATCAGTTTTGTCTGTGCAAATCCTTACTGCGGGAATGGAACGTTTGACTCCTGTTCTTATAGAAGCCTTGAAAAAAGAATTATCCCCTACAGCCATTGTTTTGCGTAACAATAGCACGAAACGGAAACTGGAAGATTTACCTCTATACGATAAGGTTGCTTTCGGAAAAATTCCTGAGTGTTGCGAAATAGATGAATTTGGAATCAAACTGGCTTCCGATGTCTTAACTGGTCAAAAAACAGGTCATTTTTTTGATCAAGTGGAAAACCGTCTGGCTCTCGCTGGTTTAGCAAAAGATAAAGAAGTGCTTGATCTATTTTGTCATACAGGCGCCTGGGCGCTTCAAATGCTGCGAGCTGGCGCCGCTAACGCAGTCGCCCTTGATTCTTCCCGCCCGGCCATAGAATTAACTAACTATAACGCCAAAATCAACAATATGGAGAATAGTATCAAAACGGTTATGGAAGATGCTTTCCACTGGTTATCAGAAGCCAGAAAGAATAATTGGAAATTCGACATAGTTGTTGTTGATCCTCCGGCATTCGCGAAAAACGCCAAGCAGATAAATAAAGCTTTGCGGGGATATGAAGATTTAAATAGACAGGCGATTAACCTGGTTAGGGATGAAGGAATTCTATGCACCTGTTCATGCTCGTACTTCATTCACCAGGATCAATTCCTCAATACAATACACAAGGCGGCGGTTCGCGAGAATAAACAATTGCATATCCTGGAGATTCGCGGCCAGGCCAGAGATCACCCGGTACTGCTGTCTATGCCGGAATCACGCTACTTAAAATGCCTGATTTGCGTAGTACGCTCTCGCTGATTAAACGTTATATTACGCTTTGGCAATTATATCAATAATTTTATTGCATTAATTTTACTCAAAAAACATTCTCGTTATTCTCTTTTAAATTTATCAGTTATACTTTTTATTAGTCGTTATTAAATCTATGTAAACATCACGGATAGAGTAAAATTTTTATGATTTACTCATTTTTTATTAAACAATGGAAATAACTAAAAAGAAACGAGTTCTAGTAGTTGACGATGAGTTGCCTTTGCGCAACTTGATTAAGATATTTCTTGAATCTTATGGTCATGAAACAGAAATGGCGAAGGATGGATTCGAGGCTCTGGAAAAAGTAAATCTAGATATTGATTTAGTACTTTTAGATGTTCAAATGCCGGGAATGGATGGATTTGAGGTTGTAAGAAGAATCCGTAGTAATCCTCAAACATCGGATATTCCAATTTGCATGATTACGGGAGAAACAAGCAGAAATAGTCAACTACGGGCTGTTGAGGCAGGCGCCAATGATTTCATTTGCAAGCCAATGGATCAAACCGAACTGAAAATTAGAACGGATTCATTGTTAAAACAGAAAGAAACGCAGGATACCGTAAAGCAATATTACGCAGATTTGGAAGATCAGGTCAAACTTAGAACCGCCTCCTTGAATGAAGCCTTGGAGGATATGGCTAAAGCCCAACAGGAAGCGAAAGAAGCTCATCTGGATACAATAGACCGCCTCGCGCTGGCCTCAGAATATAAAGATAAAGCAACTTCACATCATATCCAGCGAGTCGGGCTTTATTGTGAAATTATTGCTCATGAAACGGGCTTACCTTCATCAGAAGCAGAAACCATCAAATTAGCCTCTCCTATGCATGATGTCGGTAAAATCGGCATTGCCGATAGCATCCTTTTAAAACCCGGTAGATTAAATTCTGAAGAATTTGCCATAATGAAAACGCATACTACTATCGGCGCTAAAATACTTGATGGTTCTTCTTCTAAGTTATTACAAGCAGGAAAGGTAATTGCATTAACCCATCATGAGAAATGGGATGGCAGCGGATATCCCCATAATCTCGTTGGAGAAGAAATCCCTCTAATTGGACGCATCTGCGCCTTGGCGGATGTATTTGACGCTTTGTCTTTTGAACGTCCCTATAAAAAAGCTTTCTCCAGAGATAAAGTCCTGCGAATTATCAGGGAAGGTAGAGGAATCCATTTTGATCCAAACCTTACTGACATCTTCTTCGATCATCTTGATGCCATAATCCAAGTCCATGGAAAATTTGGATAATATTAAACTCGAATTGATTTATGTTATTTACCAAACGAGAATAGTCTCTTCAATATACCACCAGATTTTTTTACTAATGCAGGTGATTCTTGCGTCCATATATATGAACCTGGATAGGAGAGAATCCGTTCTAGGTTATTTGGATTTATCGGAGCATTGATAATGGAGCACGAGACATCTTTCAATGAGACAGGATCATCTAATACGATTTCTGATAAATATGAATCCTGAGGTATATACCAGCGGTATTGAGCATATACCATTTGAATCTGCTCGTTATGAGATTGCAGTTTCTCATATATTCGGCCATTTATTTCCTGTAATTGATTATGGAAGCAACGCATCTTATCTGAAAAATCGGCCTTAGATGCAGCCTTTTGGATTTCCAGTGAATTATCCAGGATTAAGTTCTGGAATGATTTGGCGTCATCTGAAAGCGATTCACGAATGGTTTGCATACGTTCCAGTTGCATGGCGCCCAGATTTTGAGGCGCGTAATAAGGGAACTCTAGAATCGCCCGTGGTATGAGAACATCTTCATCATTATCACAAGGAGAACATTCAATTAATGTTGCCAGTTCTTCATGCTCGATTGAATCAGTGCAACGGGGGATGCCCTGTTTCTCCTGTTGAGAGATGGTTAAGCATGTATTTAATGAAATAACCATCTTGCGTGTTGAAAAACACCATTCTTCATATGGATCAATTTCGGCGATCCTTAACTCGACCAGCCGTTCTACTAATTCTTGCCATACTTTATAGCGGCACAAGTGAAAAGTTTTGGTTGAGGCGAGCTCCTTCTCATATTTCCCCAGGCAATGAACAAAATATGGGGTATTCTTATTAAAACCATGCTCAACTAGATGTAAAAAACGCTTATTGACATCTATGTCAAATGCTTCCTGAAATGAATTATCCAGAAAATTGAATTGAGATAGTTCCGAGATGAAACGTTTCAAATGTTTGCTATCTCTTGGGGGTCTATCCGAAGGAAGAACCCGCAGCAATGTTGGAGCGTACAAATACTGATGACGCAGCAATGTATCATTGGATAAGTAATAATAAGGAAAAAAGATACTTGAAGCCATGTTGTTATTTATCAAAATATCCTCGCAGAATTTCTAAACAGCAAGAAACAAGCAATATACCGTAGCATAAGACCTTCCATCACACCAGCCGCATCCAGAATGTTTTTAAGAATGGAAAAAGATTATCATTAATGCAGACTTTTATATATTAGAATGGCGAGGTGGTCTGGAATGCCCTGAACTGCATTAATTTCCTCTATTGACGCCTGGCTTATCTTTGATACCGAACCGAATTGCTTCAATAATATGCGCTCTTTTTTAGGTCCGATTCCAGGAATATCCCGCAGGATGGATTTTTTCATCCTTTGACCGCGCAACTTTCTGTGATAAGTTACGCCAAATCTGTGAGATTCATCACGCACCTGTTGTAGAAGCCGCAGCCCCTCATTGCGGCGATCAAGGCGGACGGGCAGAGGATGCCCCGGCAGATAAATCTCCTCTTCACGCTTGGCCAGGCTGCAAATTGGGAAATGCTGGATATCCAATTCATCCAGAATTTCCATCGCGGCGTGTAGGTGTCCTTTGCCTCCATCAATCACGATCAAATCTGGCGGTTCAGCAAACCTATGGCCTTCGTCCTTATCATCCTGTTCTTTAGTATGAGAAAACCGGCGGCGCAGCATCTCCTGCATCATGGCGTAGTCATTGGGTTGATCCACGCTTTTGATCTTAAAGCGGCGATAGCCGGTTTTATAGGATTTCCCATCCACAAAAACCACCATCGCTCCCACCGCTTCTTCGCCTTGGGTGTTGGAAATATCGTATCCTTCGATGCGTAGAGGCAAGACCTCCAGTTTAAGCGATTCCTGCAGCATAATCACATTAGACGATACGCCCCGCTTAACGCCGTGCAACTTGCGATAGTTATGTTCAGCATAATGAACGCTGTTTTTCTCCACCAGTTGCAGCATGGTATGCTTATCGCCCCGTTGAGGAATTTTAATCACCACCGATTTGTTGATTAATCCGGTTAATGCTTTTTCCAGGGTTCTCACCCGTTCGGCGCCAATAGTCGAAGATATGAATATCTCCTTGGGGATATCGGTATTATTGGCGTAAAAATGCAAGAGAAAAGAATATAGTATTTCCCGCGCGTCCGCATGGCTGATATCTTCCAGGAAATGCTGTGACGCGCCCAATATGCGACCGCCGCGCCGCCGGATTACGGCGACGCAGGCCACATTATGTACGCGGCTATAACCCACAAAATCCTGATTCTCTACAGTTATGTTCATCATTTTCTGACGGTCAACGAAATGCCTGGCCGAATCAAGGATATCACGGTAAAAGGCAGCTTTTTCAAACAATAATTCTTTAGCGTACAGATTCATTTTTTCATGCAACACTTGAAGAACCATATCAAGTTTTCCCTGAAGGAAATCAACCATACCCTGGCATAACAGTGCATACTCCCTGACATTGATAATCGATCCACAGGGAGCGCAGCAACGCCCCATCTCGTAATCCAGACATGGCCGGACATTGAGCAACTTCGCCGATTCATATTTACAGGTGCGCAGAGGAAATATTTCATGCAATCCCATCAAGGTTCTGCGCGCATGATTGGCATGGGGAAACGGGCCGAAATATTTGGCGCCGTCAGGTTCGACGGTTCTGGTTAAAAAAGCCCGTGGGAAAGTTTCCTGAATAGTTAATTTTATATAGGGATATCTTTTATCGTCTTTCAGTTTGACATTGAAAGGAGGATTATGCTGTTTGATAAGGTTATATTCCAGAATCAGCGCTTCGGCATCTCCATCGGTAATAATCACATCCACTTGATCGACCAATTCCACGAAGGGAGAAGCGAAATTCCCATCACGCCTATAGCAATGAGAACGAACCCGTTTTTGAATATCGATGGCTTTACCAATATACAAAACTTTCCCACCTGCATTTTTCATCAGGTACACCCCCGGCTGGTTTGGCAGAAGAGAAAGTCGCTCACTGGTAATCATTGAATTCAATTCATATAGTGTTTTTTTACATTATTTTAATCCCCCGGATTATTCCTCTACATTCTCAATCTTTTTAAGAACATCAGCCGCCTTATAATCACTGACTTCATAAATCTTGAGCATTTCCAGAGGGATATTCTCGTCGTAGCGGTATGGTAAGTTATCGCCGATGACGGCGTAGAATGCAGCGCCCTGGAAATTCATGGTTCTGATTGGAATAGGCGTTTTATAAGTCACCTTATCGATGGTGCGTGGCGAGAGTATTGTAAAAGCGCTGTCGCCCTTCAAGTCATTCCAGACCTCACCGAAATGAACCCGTAGCGGCCATAGAACAACATCGCCCGGCTTGGGCAACTCGCCGTCACGGTGGCGCATTTTGAATCCGGCTTCTTCGGCGTAATATTTCCAACCCCAATGTCCCACGAACCAGGTTTTCTTTGCATCGAATTTCTGTTTGGCATAGTTCGCCATCATGCGGTAGGTATCAGCCAGTTGATAATCCGACGTGGTCACCATATAACTGACCGTTGCTTGCAGCAAGAAGAGAATCACTACGCATGAGGTGATGAATGCCCTGCGTTTTTCACGTGCCTTGTATAGCATTCGCCAGCCCAGCAGCATCAATGGAACCAGCGCCAGCAATTGATGACGCACTGCCTGGAATGGAACAAATATAATGCTGAATAGCACTGGAGCGCATAACCAAGCCAATAAAAACAACGAGTCGCTGGCGTCTTCATCCTTCAAATGACGTAAAAAACGCAAACCGCGCCGCAAACCTTCAAACATACACAGGTAAAGCAGCAGCGCCCCGGTTACCGCCCAGATTAAATACTGTACATCCGCATTCCACCCGAAATGACGTTGCACTCCCCAAAAGGCCAGTATGCCGATGGGAAGACATCCCGCAAAAGCAATCCACCGCTTACGCGCCAGTTCACCGAACAGCAATACCGGAAGCAGATAAATCATGCTGCCGAAAATCACTAGTGCGCCGAATGCTTTATCCTCCCAGGGGATGCCAGAGAGGGAGCGTTTATTTTCCATCAAAAAAGTGATATGCATCTGCTCATATAAAGCGATGTTATGCATACACCAGGCGCCGAAAAGCAATGCTCCTGGGATTATCCAGAATATAGGCTTAATTTTTCGCTTAAAGAGTGGATATAGAATCAGAATTGGTAGAACGGTAATCGCCGAATATTTAGCCAGAACAGCCAGACCGGCTAATAAGGAACCCAGCAATAGCAGGAAACGGTTCTGCCGGTCGGTTCCCATTATAAAAAGCGCTATGCCAGCTACGGCCAAACCAACCGCTGGAATATCGCGCATGACATTGCCCGACACCATAACCGCCGGACTAAACATAACGAAAAATAATGGAATGTTCGACCCCCCCGCAAAGCGGTGAGAGAGCATGACGGTTCCCCAACCCAGCAATAACAGGAATAACATCATCGCCACATGAAGCGCTATCTCTGAATAACCATAATTGGCGACAAAAGCAGCGAGATAATAGCTGACCAATGGTGGATTGGTAGTAGTTTGCCAGATGGGATGCATGTAGCCATGCCAATCGAAATCTCCCTTAAAGGGATCGGCGGGATTCTCCAGGATATTCTTGGTAATCCCCAGCACGAAGGTATCGTCGATATGAAATGCCTTGTCGGCGAAAGGCAGCGCAATCGCCAAAACAATGAGCACAACCAGAAATAGCGAGTAAAGCTTAAAAGGTTTATCGTTCATCGTCCCAACCATTCGGTAAAGTATATAATTTGTAATCTTTCATCCTCATAAAGTTATAACTTAACAATTATGCTATATACAAAGCGCCTAGGTTCAAATTCTCCCCCCAAGTTTGGGGGGAGTTAGAGGGGGGTTGTGTTTCGACGAATCAACCCCCACCTAACCTCCCCCAGGCTTGGGGGAGGGATGCGCGCTTCAATTGGCTGACATATTACTATTATTTATCGTTCCAACCGTTCATTAATAAAATAAGATGATTCCCTGCGCCGATTCAGGAAAATCAGCATTTCCGCCATGAGTCCCAGCGAGAAACATTGAAAACTGATCAACGCCGCCGTCAAACCAACGGCAAGCGCAACGCCGCTGGCTACTGTTAATCCAGCTATGAAGGCGCCCAGGCTACAGAATAACATTAAAAAACCGATCAAACCAAGGGATAAGCCGATTCGGCCAAACAGATGAGCCGGGCTTTGGACGTAATAACTTAAAAACATTATGGCGCCGAAATCCAGTAAGCCTTTAATAATTCGTTCGCCGCCGTATTTACTCTTGCCGCAACGGCGTGGATAGTGGGTCACTTCTACTTCGCTGATGCGGAAGCCGTACCAACTGGCCATAACCGGTAAAAATCGATGCATCTCACCATACAACCTTACCTGATCAAGCACCTCTTTACGGTAGCATTTCAAACCGCAATTGAAATCATGCAGCATAATCCCGCTGGCTTTAGAAACAACCTTGTTGAATATTTTCGATAATAACCGTTTGAAAAATGGATCCTGGCGATTCTTTTTCCACCCCGAAACGAGGTCATAACCTTCGCCCAGTTTTTCGAGCAAACGCGGGATTTCAGCCGGATCGTCTTGCATATCAGAGTCTATCGTAACCACTATATTGCCCCGCGCATGTTCAAACGCCGCCGCCAGAGCTGGCGACTTGCCATTATTGACGTAAAAGCGGAAAATCCGTACGCGAGGATCTGTTTGATAGAGAGATTCCATCTCTCGGAAGGAATCGTCTGTACTGCCATCATCGATAAAAATAATCTCGAACTTTTCGCCTAAAACATCAAGAGTCTGGCAAATTCCTTCATACAAAGGTTTGATGGTCTCCTGTTCGTCTTTTACAGGGATGACGATTGTAAGATTCGGGTGGATTGCCGATGCATCAGGAGAATCCACCCGATCAACATCTGGATTTGGCGAGTTATTATTATTCAATGTCAACGCTCATTTCCATGCGAAATGCATTGCCTGATTATCAATTGATTGTCTGCTTCTATATATATAACTATCGCATGTGAAAAAATATTCACTATGTAAATTCAAAGAAAACATATCCTCAATAAATTAAGCTTATAAGTATTGGTTAAGTATATATTTTAACGGTATGTACAGAGTAGATATAAAATTAGTTAACGTCAAGAAATCTAAAAATAAGCGTATCCATAATCAAAGTAATTGCAACTACTTATTCAATCTCCAAATCTTCGTTGTCCTGAAATTTCTTTACGCTAAGCAATATAAGAGTATGCGCACGCTTGCTAATACGAACCTCAAAATTATAATAAGAAATACTTCTATAAGAACAATCGCTCTAGAGCGATTCTCAAAATAGCGTGCGTCAATGCGGTTGTTAAAAGTCCCCAAAAGATGGGACTTTTAACAAATCCAATGTTTTCAATGCGCATATATTTTTGTTAACTGCTATAGTCTTCGAAAATGAATGTTATTATGAAAACCACCCTATACGGCAGCTTGTTCGACATAAAACGCTACGCCATCCATGACGGTCCGGGGATTCGGGTCACCATATTTATGCGGGGATGTCCGCTGCAATGCTGGTGGTGCCATAATCCAGAGGGGATTCGTTCACTCTCTGATGATTGTAATGCTGATGGTGAATTCTTAAATAAACAGAATTCAAACTCCCGCTATGGCGCTAAAAATATTTCCAGCAGGATGAGCGTGGATGAAGTATTGCGCGAAATAGAAAAAGAAACTCTCTTCTTTGATGAATCCGGTGGAGGCGTGACATTTTCTGGAGGAGAGCCGCTGGTGCAATCAGAATTCCTGGACGCCATGCTGCGGGAAAGCAAACAACGGGAAATCCATACCGCCATCGATACTACAGGCTACGCCTCGCAGGAAATTCTTGAACAGGTAATGCATAACGTTGACCTGTTTCTTTATGATTTAAAATTGATGGATAATGACATGCACCTCAAATACACTGGCGTATCTAACTGTTGTATATTGAATAACTTAAAGATGCTGGCAGACCAGGGCAAAAACATAGCCATTCGCTTTCCCCTTATTCCGGGCATTACTGATACAGATGATAATTTATCGGCTATGGTGAATTATCTATCCTGTTTAAGAAAGATATCAACATTCCATATTCTGCCGTTTCACAATACGGCTCAGCATAAATATAAGCGCTTGGATATGGAAGATAAGACAGGGGAAATTGCTCCTCCCACGCTTGACCAGATCGAATCAGTTAAACTACGCTTGGAAGATGCCGGATTGTCGGTGCATATCGGAGGATAGAAATGAATAGCAGAATAAAGACCTTGCGCGAAAACAGCCTGCAAGCCATCCCATCAATTTCAGCTGAACGCGCCGCTCTGGTCACTGAGACCTATAAAAGCCATGCCGCCCAAAAAGCCTCCGTCGCCGTACGCCGGGCATTGGTCTTCAAAAACCTTATGGAGAAGAAGCAGATCGTTATCCTGGACGGTGAATTGATCGTGGGAGAACGCGGCCCGTCGCCCAAAGCCACGCCGACCTATCCCGAAATCTGCATCCATAGCCGCCAGGATTTAGAAATCCTCGATTCACGCGAAAAGACGCCTTATGCGGTCGATCAACCGACCTGTCAGCAATATGAAGACGACATCATCCCATTTTGGCAGGGCAAATCCATCCGCGAGCGCATCTTTGAAGAAATGACCGATGAGTGGATCAATGCCTATCAGGCGGGAATGTTCACCGAATTTCAGGAGCAACGCACGCCAGGGCATACCGTGCTAGGCGACAAAATCTATAAAAAAGGCTTTTTAGACATAAAAGAAGATATCCAGGCCAGTCTGCAAAAACTCGATTTTTTTACCGATCCCCAGGCGCTTGATAAGCAGGAAGAACTGTACGCTATGGATATTGCAGCGGATGCGCTTATCACATTCGCCGAGCGCCACGCCGATCAGCTGCAGCAACTAGCGCAGCATGAAACCGACGCTGAACGTCAGACGGAATTAGAAGAGATGGCGCGCATCTGCTCCCGTATCCCGGCTAATAAGCCGGAGACTTTTTGGGAAGCGTTACAGTATTACTGGTTCGTGCATGTCGGCGTTATCACCGAACTTAACCCGTGGGATTCATTCAATCCCGGCCGTCTGGATCAACACCTATATCCATTCTATAAAAAAGACCTGGAAGAAGGCCGCCTGACCGAAGAGAAGGCGCGTGAATTGCTGCAAGCCTTCTGGATTAAGTTCAACAACCACCCCGCGCCTCCCAAAGTCGGCGTAACCGCTGAAGAGAGCGGCACTTACACTGATTTCGCCTTGATCAATCTGGGCGGCGTTAAAGAAGACGGCCTGGATGGCGTTAACGACCTGACCTATATCATCCTCGACGTGATTCAGGAGATGCGCCTGCTGCAACCCAGTTCTATGGTGCAACTGAGTAAGAAGAATCCCGACCGTTACATCAAACGGGCGATTAGAATCATCAAGACCGGATTCGGGCAGCCCTCGGTTTTCAATACCGACGCTATCGTGCAGGAACTGGTACGGCAGGGCAAGTCGGTGCAGGACGCCCGCAATGGCGGCGCCAGCGGTTGCGTTGAGAGCGGCGCCTTCGGCAAAGAGGCCTATATCCTGACCGGATATTTCAATATCCCCAAAGTCCTCGAAATCACCCTCAACAACGGTTTCGACCCATACACAAAAAAACAGATTGGTCTAACCACCGGAGACCCGGCGTCATTCAAGACCTTTGATGATTTATACGCCGCCTTCGAGCAGCAACTGCGTCATTTCATTGATATCAAGATTCGCGGCAACAACGTAATCGAGCGCATCTACGCCAAATATATGCCGGTTCCCTTCCTGTCGCTGCTGATCGACGATTGCATCGCCAACAGCCTCGACTATCACAGCGGCGGAGCGCGTTACAACACCAGTTACATCCAGGGGGTGGGGCTGGGCAGCATAACCGACGCGCTGGCTTCCATCAAACTGCATGTCTATGACAATAAAAAACTCACGATGGATGTATTGCTCGAACATTTGAAAAATAATTTTGAGAACGACGGGGAGTTGCGCAAAACATTCCTCAATCAGACTCCAAAATTCGGTAATGATGATGATTACGCCGACGACCTTACCCGGCGGGTGTTTGAAACCTACTACAACGCCATCGACGGACGCCCTAACACCCGCGGCGGACAGCACCGCATAAATCTGCTGCCTACCACGGTTCACGTATATTTCGGTAAAGTAATGGGCGCCCTGCCCGATGGCCGCAAAGCCGGAGAGCCGCTATCTGAAGGCATATCACCCGTGCAAGGCGCCGACCGCAACGGCCCGACCTCGGTAGTTAAATCCGCCGCCAAAATTGACCACATCCGCACCGGAGGCACCCTGCTCAACCAGAAATTCACTCCCCAACTGCTGGAAGACGACAACGGCGTCACCAAACTAGCGCAATTAATCAGAACCTACTTCCGCATGGACGGCCACCATATCCAGTTCAACGTAGTAAACGCCGATCTCCTACGCCAGGCCCAACAAGAACCAGAAAAACACCGCGACCTGATAGTACGAGTTGCGGGATACAGCGATTATTTTGTCGATCTCAGCGAACAACTGCAGAATGAGATTATACTTAGGACGGAGCATGTTGGGTTTTAGGTGTGATTCTTATACTAACGCTTGTAGAATATGATTAGAATTAAATTGTTACTAGTGTACTATTAATCCTTAATTGCGATATTGATTCATGTTTTACTAATTAGCCATTCAAAATTAATTGTAAATGCAGATTTTTCAACATACGAACGATAGGAAAACGTATCTACAATTCATTTTTTTCATAATCACGTTATAATAGGTATCTAAAATTTCATATAACTATAACATATTATTATCTTTAATTAATGGAGACATGTATTTTAAATGATATATCCATATACTCAGCAAAATTTATTCCCAGAATTAGACGCAGATTTTAGTTCAACTAAGAAGAAACATATACGATCTGGAACTTTTGCCGATAATATGAAGTTACCTATACATAACTGGTTCCGGTATTCTGCAGGATTTTCTGCTCAATGGGTTGAAAAGGAAATTTCTGCATATAAGAGCCAAGATAAAACTATAAATGTTTTAGATCCTTTTGCTGGATCTGGTACTACATTGTTAGCGGCCGCATCAGCACAAACAAAGGCTGTAGGTTTTGAATCTCATCCATTTATTTACAGAATTGCCAAAGCAAAACTTGGATGGAATGTGGATACAAATGTTTTGAGTGAAATGTATAGAGAAATCTCTAGTAAAGCGGAAGAGAGGATAATTGAAACAAAAAGACTAAATGTTTCTTTGCTAGGAAAATGTTTTACCAATGACTCATTGAGTAAACTGGATTCATTGAAGAATGTATTTTTATCTGAGTTTGATAATGGAGAACCTGAAAATGAAATCATTTGGTTGACAATTACAAATATTATTCGTGCCTGCAGTACAGCTGGAACCGCTCAATGGCAGTATGTTCTTCCTAATAAAAAGAAATCCAAAATACTTGATCCATTTAATGCTTTTTCTTTGAAAATGATGCAAGTAATTAAAGATATCACTTTCACGAAACAAAAAAAATGGTTATCAAACTCAGAAATAATTAAAACTGATGCTCGTAATCCTGAGTATAAAGAAAAAGCATTATTTGATTTAGTTATAACATCTCCACCTTACCCAAACAACTATGATTATGCTGATGCCACACGATTAGAAATGACTTTTTGGGGTGAAATAATGGGTTGGGGAGATCTTCATTTATCTGTGCGTCAATACCTATTGAGATCTTGTTCGCAGCATACATCTAAAGACAAACTTCTGTTGGATGACCTTTTGGAGAATGATATCTTAATTCCAATAAAAGATGAATTATCAAAATCGTGTAAAGAGTTAGAAAAAATCAGATTAACTAAAGGTGGAAGAAAAAGTTATCACACGATGGCAGCTGCCTATTTTAGTGATTTAGGCGATGTTTTCTACGCGCTACGTCCTTTATGCAAGAAAGGAAGCAAGATGTGTTTTGTTGTAGGCGATTCTGCTCCTTATGGTGTGTATTTGGCTGTTGACAAATGGTTGGGTGAATTAGCTATTTCAGCAGGTTTTAAATCATATACCTTTGAAAAAATCCGAGATCGGAACATTAAGTGGAAAAACAGAAAGCACAGAGTCCCTTTGCATGAAGGAAGATTATGGATAGAAGGATAAAATATGGCAAAGAACATCGCATCTTCAGGACACAAACTTGGCCAATTGATTGGTGACTGGTATGAAGAATATTTTGTACTACCCATACTCAAAAGAGTAGGAAAAAATCTTGATCTCTTTGTTGATTCAAGGTTTGTTGATCGTAATACTCGAGAAGGAAAGATATTATGGAGTGATTTAGACGGTAATTATGTAGATTTCGATTATGTATTAGAACTTGGTGGATCAGAAGATAAAATAGGTATACCTGTTGCCTTTATTGAATGTTTTTGGCGTCGAGGTTCACGCCACTCAAAAGATAAAGCAAGAGATGATAGTGGAAAACTGATGCCGATGCGAGAAACATATCCTTCAGCAAGGTTTTTAGGCATTATTTCAGCCGGAGATTTCACAAAACCTGCGAGAGAATTAGTAAGAAGTAGAGATATTGACTTATTATATGTACCTAAAGAAAAAATTGTAAATGCTTTTAATTCCTGCGGATTAATTATGGATTATCCAGATAAATATCCTGAAGATGAAAAAGCGCGTATTGTAGAAACATTTCAGGAGCATTTTACCATATCAAAGAAGAAGGCCGTAAGAAAATCTCTAGTAAAATTGCTAGGATATGCAACAATAGAATCATATGTTGATAGAGTTCGTTCGTCTCTTAGTGCTTTACCTCAAGAAATCAGATTTATTCTAAGGCATGATTCAATACCTATAGCATTTGACTCTGTATCTGATGCAAGAGAATTTCTGAAGTCACCAAATTTTAATATGTCTTTGCCAATAGAGAGTTATGTATATGAAATAACATATAGTGATGGGACCGAATTCGAAAAATCAGTAGACGATCTAGAAGGCCTAAGAAAACTACATGAACAAATTGCTATCCTAACAGATCATATGAATAAGTTATGCATTGATTAAAACCCTTTCGATCAGAAGATTCAGGCTTTGGAAGATATCTGGAGCGACCTGCAGAAAACAGCGGAAGAAATCCCTTCTCCCGCTTGGCACGCTGACGTCCTTAAAGCGCGTACAGACCGGGAGCGGGAAGGGGTATCGCAGTTCAGTAACTGGACTGAGGCGAAACGCAGAATACGAAAAAACATAAGCAATCCAATGATTTAAAAAATCATCCCACCCGGCTTTTTGATGTCACCAACTCATCAAATCAATATAACTGCCATAATCCAACATCTACAAATTCAGCGGCTACTGATCCAGCATCGCATCCGTCGTTGCTGACGCCTTTGGCGGGTGATTGAGTTGTAAGGCGGAAATCGAGTTGATTAGCGCGTAGAATGGGATAAAGCGCAAACGCGTCCCATCGAAGACATCAAAAACCATAGATCATTGTATTTTGATATCTTTGGGATTGATGAATTCTATGGCGATCAGTTTGAATGAATCGGAGGATGGATTTACGCTGAAAATGAACAGGCAGCGGTCTTTGTGAAACTTATAGTGATTAGCTTTGATTATATCTTTCTCTTTTTTTTCGACTTTATTAAACCAACGAACCGAAGCTGGATAATGATCCTCTTTCAGTTGATTCAAGGTTATTTCGACGAACATATTTTTCTGTTTGTCGAGAGAAATGTGAGATTGCCGGCCAAAGTCGATTTTTTGCGGTTTTGTTATACATAGAGGTTCGAATTCTTTGAAATCCTTCAGAATATCATATCGCTCTTTATCTGATTTATTGGTAATTACCTTTTTTAGCTGATCCTCAAGGTGCTGAATTTTCTTATTGACGGAAAACTGTTCTGCTTTTGATGCTTCAATTAGAGACACGCGTATCCACTTGCCTGTTTCGGATGGCTCAGGAGACGCAAAAACGGTTGCAGCGATTAATAGAATAAGAGTTATATATAGTCCTCTATGCATTGCCCGTCACGCTTTATAAGAGAAAACGAAGCCTAATGGAGAATCGTCTTCTTTGATTTTTATTTCTTTATTATTTTCATTATTTTCATCTTTTTCATCAGTAATCATCCAAATGCAATCGAAATTTGCTTCCGGATCGGGATCGAAGAAAAGTTGGGGATTAGAGTAATCTGAATTGAGCAGCATATCCATATTCGCGCCGGAATCAATAGAAAATTGGGCGAGGAAGGGAATATAGCAAATCAGGAACAGGGAAATAGCCATAGCGGCCTGCCATTGCCAGGAGAGTTGACGCAAATACTTAAATGGAGCGAATAATGAAGAACAGAGCGGCTCATCCCAAGTCGTTGGTTCCAGGCGACGGGTCAATTCTGCATCGAAAGAGGCTTGCTCTTCCGGAGTAATTTCAATATGCATCGATTGGCGCACTAAGGATGATACTGATTGAAGCCGCTGGAATGCATCAAGCGATTCTTCGGATTGATTCAGGACTTCTTCAATCATGTCACGCTCTTCAGGCAATACTTCACCATCCAGATAGCGGGATAGCATGATCTCATCAATACGCGCCGGATTACTGTCTTTCATAAGTTCACCCAGGAAATACGTTAAAAATATATTAAAAATAAACTGAAAAATCAAACCCGGCAGATTATCTTCTTCAGAATATTCTTATATTTTTATATTATAGTAGTTCTTCAACAAATTGGCCCAATTCTATTGCCAGTAATCGTCGGGCATGAAACAAACGGGACATAACAGTTCCTTCTCTACAATTCAATGTTTCAGAAATTTCTTTATAGGTTAATCCGCCTAACTCTCTTAAAATAAGCACCTTTTTGTGTTTTTCGGGTAATGCGTCAATCGCTTCTCTTACAATTTTTTCCTGTTCAACCTGTTGGGCGTTTTTAGCAGGGTCGGGAGTATTGTCTGGTATTTGAAAGGCCCAACCATCTTCGTTGTGAGTATCCATACTTATAGCCGAAGTTCTTTTACGTCGCCTTAAGCGGTCTTTACAGTGATTGACCATAATCCGATACAGCCAGGTATACAAAGAAGCCTCATTTTTAAATGTGCAGATTTTCCGGTAAGCTTTCAGAAAAACCTCTTGCGCAGCATCCAGGGATTCATCTTTGTCATGAAGATATCCATAAGCGACCTGAATGAGTGGATCTCGATGCCTCCGCGCCAAAACGGAAAATGCTTCCTGATCGCCATCTTGCGCCCGTTGGATCAACTCCCGCTCTTCCATTTTAATATCTTTCCTGGCTTGTTCGACGACCGGTAAACATTGTTTATTCAGAGTATTTAACATTTTTTTTACAAATTATATAGAGTATGGTTTAAAATCTTATTAATATTAAATATTATTATTAGAGAGATTCGCATGAAAACGTTCATATATGCGATTCAAAAAGCTAGAAAACCGTGATTTTTGAAGGCAAACCGTGATTATAAACGAATATTATTTAAAGAACCGCTCTAGATAATTCATACTTAGTCAACTACTTATTGGATTTTACATAAATCAGATTATTGGTCTTAAAGGGAATTGCTCAGCAATAAATAAAAATAAGTGAAAATAAGACGAAACGGGAAAAGTCTAAAACGGTTTTCATGACTACAATAAATGGTAAGTTTTCAAGAGTGATGCATTAAGATCATTAAGATATTGCGTGAGTTTCGTCTTCCGTCCACTTTTTGTCGACTCATAAAATTAATCAAAATAAGAATCCTATACTTAGATGTACGATTTATTTGACGTTTTGTTTCTAAAATATCAAAAATAATATAAAAAATTTTTGATATTATGATTCGGAATACCGATACATCATATTTTTTTATTTAATAATCAACTTATTTATTATCTCGTTAAGTTATTGAACATAACTATTTTTCAGGGTGTTTTCCGGTGATTATTCCAATTATTACGAGAAAATTAGAGCATAATGGCTTTTTTCAATATTGCAGAGCCTCGTCTCTAAATATTTGCACAAATAGGCCGATGATTAATTTTAAACATTTTTTTAAGCTTAACCCCTGATTTTTATTAGAAAATAGGTTATAACTATAAATATATGAGATATAAATATGCATATATTTTGAAAGTTTTAATCTGGGGATAATTGAGTTATTTGTTGATCCTGTCCAGGGATGTATTCTTAACTGTAATATAATAACCTGGTTGGGAGTGGAAAGAGTAGTTCTGGGCTACAACCCTACTCAACACAACAATCAACGCATATTCTGTTTTTTGTAGTACTTGAGTGAATTTTCTCTTGACACCAAGAATCGTTCTTCATATACTGCTGAAGACTTGAATTTAGGCGTAGATCGCTTTGACAGACGTTTTTCAGCGAAAGAACGGTAATGTTATTATCCTCAAGTCCTTTTTTTGTTTGTTTTACGAGATAAAGGTGTTTTGATATACCTTATCTATAAATTATGCTAGGAGTCGTGCCCGTCGCTCTCCTTTGTTGCGAACGGGATAGTGAGGGACTTAGAAAAACAACGAGCTCCAAGGAGGTCGAAATGGCCCTTAAGAGGCTGCTGCTTGGCATCTGTGTGCTTTCAGTGGGAATGGTGAATGTTTCATTTTCCCAATTGCAAATGACAACCGCTAATCAAGACGGAATTTTTATAATGGATGCGATCGGGAGAGCCTTCAGCGCTCCATTAAACGATAGCAACATTGGTCCGTTTCTGTTTGATGAGTTGAAAGCGACATCTCAACAGTTCAATTTTATGATTCCAATCGTAAAAGATGTAGAGTTTGTCGGTGATCCTCAAGGTGCTCTGATGGGAGCTTATGTGCTTGATATAAACGGCGGTCAATTCGCATTGAACATCGCTGATTATGTCACAGCTGCTGATTCACCGCGGATTCCGGAGCCTCGTCCAGATGGAATCGGCGCTTTCGCTCCTACGGCAAAGTTATCTATCCCGCCTTATTGGGGATTCGATGTAGCAGAAGATATCGAAATTGCACCGGACTGGCGCGATGTGACCAATGGTTTCAGAGGTTATTTTATATTGGATGCGGATGGCGTGGTTCACGCTGTCGGTGATACGAACCTGCCGCAATATGTTTATATGGCTTCCGGTTCAGATGATATTGCTGACGCCACATATCGATATACGCTATACCCTGAGACTCTCGACATAAGCGGATCTACTTTGTCTCCAAGCGATGTATTGAACAAAGGACCGGTCTCTTACCCAGTAAATCTTCCATTTGCGTCGCCAGAAGATGTGATTGATAGCGTTACGCCGGTATTCACCTATTTCGGATTCGGCTCTGATATTGCGCGTGACCTGGAAATTTCGGTTGAATACACCGAAATGACGATGCCTTCCCAGACTGTTCCGGGCGGCATTGACAATCGCATCATCGCCATGACTAATGGTTATTATATCCTTGATGGCTTTGGCGCTGTTCACTCCTGCCGTTTGCCTTTGGACTTTGACGTAAACAACGATGGCAAGATCAATTACGAGCAGGATGTGCTGGATATTAATGGTGAGAAGAATCCATTGTTCGGCGAGCCTATCAATAACGCCGTTCTTGCTGTTCCCTGGTATGCTGATCGACAAAACCTGCCATACTTTGGCGGCGATTTTGCGGTTGATCTTGAGATCACTCCCAGTGGAAAAGGTTTCTACCTGCTGGATTCCTACGGCGCGGTTCATTCAGTTGGCGACGCAAGGGGTCTTCAGTTCCCACCGAGAGAAGTTAACGGTAAGTTGGTTGCAGCAATTCAATCAACGCCATATTTCGGATTCCCCGCTGCTGTTGATCTGGCTTTAGTGCCTAATGATGCCAATGAAGATCTTGGGATAAAGAAAAACACTATCCCGGTTGGTTATCTTGTGCTGGATGCTTTCGGAACGGTTCATGCAGCTGGTTCAGCAAAAACCTACGATGTCAGCAAAAAAGGCAACCATGGTCAGCATGTTACGCTTTATTCGATGATCTTCAGGTCTGTTGAGATTTCACCTATGTTTCTTCCTCAGCAGTCGCCGATCAAGAACTTCGTAGTTGGCGCTGAAGCGGTTCCGGCCAGTCAGCACACGAATTTCCGTGATGTGACTATTCAGCATTTCAGTGTTGCCACGTCAGCTCAAGCCATTACCGGAGCGGACTGATAGAATAAATGGTGGGCTGCGCTTTGCTCTTAGTCCACTCTACTTTGATAATGTAAACAAAGCCCGTCGGTTATTTTAATCGGTGGGCTTTTTATTTTTATGCTAATCTAAAACAGAGTAATCATATTTTCATTACAAAGCAGATAGCGAGGGCGTTATGATGAAACGATGGGGAATCTTTATTATTTGTCTGATGGCTGCAAGCATATCACCTGGGTGGTCTCAACCAATTTCGGTGGATTTGGCTGTAGGTGAATCGTATGTTTTTGATTGTGGAGATGGAACCAGCAAAACGATCCGGGTAATCAATGTTGAAGAGACCAGGGATTCGATCCGCAATGCTGTACGGGATTCAAAAATTACAGTGGAGGTGGATGGCGTTAAGGCCGTTTTACCTTCAGCGCTCTATAATCTTCCCCGCATAGTTAACCATGTAAAAATGGATATTGCCGTGACTAAAGGATATGTAGATAAATCATCCAAAGATAATGTCTGGAATCTTTCGGATAAGGCGGATGTGCGTTTGCGTTTATGGAATGCAAACCAGCCTCTGTTGCAACCTGGAACCTTTGGATATCCCATCCGGCAGCGCTTGTTCGCCAGCGATACGCAGATGGCAAATGATCCATGCTACGTTAATGCCTGCGATAATAATATTCAAAAAGGGATCTACTATCACTACGGTTTGGATTTCGGCGGCTATGATCTGTTAACTCCTATTCTGGCGGCAACCGATGGAGACATTTTGTCGGTTGGCAATGAACTTTCCCCTGATATAACAGAAAAATCTAAATCCATCATAAGTCCGCGTTATGATGTGATTTATATACGTGATTGCCGGGGATGGCATTATCGCTATTCTCATCTATCAGCCATCCTGCCCCATATAAAGCCGGGTGGTAAAGTCAAAAAAGGCGACTGGATCGGTCAATTGGGCAAAGAAGGCGCGTCGGGCGGGTGGTCGCATCTCCATTTCGGCATCATGGATCAGGATGGAGGCAGCGTCGAAGCGTATGCCTTCGTAGTGGAAGCCTACTTGCAAGAGCACCCCGGTGTATTGCTGGCGGTTGCGCGTCCTCACAAAATTGCTTTAACCGGACAAGCGGTTGAACTCGATGCTTCCAACTCTATCTGCGATGGTGGAGAAATCACCACGTATGAATGGCAATTTGACGATGGATCAACTGCCAGCGGTGTGAAGGTGAAGCGAGTCTATGATGAGCCCGGCGCCTATTCAGAAATTTTGCGCATCAAAGATAATCGTGGACAGGAAGATATAGATTTCGCAGTAGTTCATGTCTTTCCCACTGAAAATAAGGGCTATTTAGTCCCCTCAACCCACGTATCCTATTATCCAACCTGGAACATACACCCAAACGATGAGGTTTTTTTCAAAGTGCGCACCTTCGGATCAAAGGGCGGAAAAGAGACCTGGGATTTCGGAGATGGCGCCAGCGGCGAAACCTGCTCGCTCAATGATTACGCCACAATCTCTCATCATTACAAAAAAGCGGGCACGTATATTGTCACCGCTAAAAGAACCTCAGAAAAAGGCATCGTATCGACGGGTAGAGTTAAGGTTATCGTCGAAGACAAGTAATGGTTATTAATGAATTTGAGATTAGTTGAATTAATACATAAGCCCGTCTATCTCTTAAAAGGCGGGCTTATGTATTAATACGTTTTTGCTCACTTTATAATACATTTAGGTATTGGTTAAACGCTTCAAAAACATAACCCACCCTTCACTCTTACCAACACTATGTTATTTTCCATTCGTAATATCGCCCATGTCCAATGTCCAATCTATAGAAGATTGGATATCGTGATGACTTAAAATTTATTCACCGCAAAGGAGAACATGATGAGAACCAGATCACAAGTATTACTCATGTTGTTACTGGCCGCCGTTTGTTTCCAGGCGGGAGGATTTGCGAATGCGGCGGAAGAAGCGCCATTGGCAAAGTTTGAGTTTTATACAGAAGTGGATGTGAAGTTAGTAAAAATCCCTGAATATATCGAAGCAGTGAAGGAATATAAAGATATCATGGCTGAATGTGAATTTCCCTATGGTTGGGAAGCATACCAGGAAATGGATAAATTCTCGTATTGCATATCACTGGATTCTATGGCTGAGTTAGACAAAATCGCCGAAGAATACAAAAAAGTGCAAGCAAAAGCAGGGGATAAACTTATCTCCGTCATGAAAAAGATTGATCAATGCGTAGAATCCAGAACCAAATCCATCGGTCCTCTACTAACCGATCTTTGGCATTTACCAGAAAATGGCGGATATCAATGGGATCCAGCCAAATCTTGTTATTGTGAAGTTTGGGAATTCCATCTTTATCCTGGCGCAAGACAAGGTTTCATGGACATTCTTAAAGGATATAGCGACCTGCTGAAAGAAAACAAGATAACCCAGGCAGTGACTTTCGGTGAAACCAGAATCGGGGCCAATCTTCCCAGTTTCTGGATTGCCTCCATTGCAGCAACTGAAGCAGACCATAGAAAAGATTCTGAGAAAACAAAAGAAATCCTAGGACAAGCAGCTATTGATTTGCGTAAAAAAAGTAGTGAATTTATAAAAGATATTAGAATCCTTAGATTGCATTACGACGCTTCTTTAAGTTACCAACCAAATAAATAAGGCTTGATGTTCGAAGAACTTATTTGGGTGGGCTAAGCGTTTTAGTCCACCCGATTTAACTACTTGACTGCATCCACAAAATCCTTGCCGCCGATTATGTGTATGTCTTTGTATTCAACTTCGGTGTTCCATGTTCCCAGTCCAATCCTGCCGGAAAGCGGCTCGTTGGTAGTCATGAGCAATTCTCTTTTGCCATTCAGATATCCTTTAACAATACTTTTCCCGGCGTCAATCACCAGACGGATATCATGCCATTTATTGTGTTCGAGGATTAAATCCTGCCATACGGTTAGATCAACATGTTGGTCGGTCTGATCAAGACCGAACCACTTCTCAACCAACATTTTCTTATTTTCCCAACCGCCAATATTCCAGACCAGATACTGATTGGATGCTGCGTAAGCAAATATAATGCGAATGCCTTCATTTCCTTTGATGACGCGGGCTTTTAAGCGGATTTCGCCGATTGGCTCAATAATCGGTTCAAAAATAAGCGTAGCTGGAGCAGCGTCTAATTGCGTTTGGTGGATAGTGGCGCCATTTATATCCCAATTTCCCCGAAAGGCTATAGTATTACACGATTCATCAACTTTGATATGTTTCTCAAGCGGCGTATCAGGCCAATTTTTATCATTTAATAATTTATCATCCTTAAGGTTATTGGCAGTTACCGCCTGAGCAGCCGGTTGATTTATCATTAACGACCGTGGCATGTTTTGGATGGTATTAAATGATTGCCTGATATTAGTAGGTTGAAATTGAGATATTTGATTAAGGGGCTGAAGAATCAGTCCAATCGGTTCTTCGTTGCCTGCCCGTTCAATCGTTATTTGCCAGGGTAAATCACCTAATCCATAAATTGCCTTTTGAGCAAATTCTTTATTTTCAGTGGATTCTACTTCTTTTCCAAACTTGGTATTTTTGATTGAAACAATAAGATCATCGCTCCGAAGACCAGATTTTGATGCAGAAGAATTCCAGGTCACGGCGTTAACCAGAAAACCCCGGTTGGTGTTTTCATCCCATTGAGCATCAAAGCCGATATCTTCAAAGCGTTGTTTGATATATGAGAAAGTTTTTTTGGGTTTTGGCGGCTGGTTCTGGATTAATGTTGCGGTCGGATTATTCCTGATTTCCTTACCAGTAGCAGGGGATGCCAGGTTTGATTTGAAAATACTAATATTAGAAAAATCCGCCGAAGAATATGTAGTACCCACTCCAAAACGTCCTGCAAACGGTTCGGCTATTTTGTATTCTATTATGGTATTGCCATTGATATCACAACGTACGGCGCCTTGAGTTCCGTCAATACTGACTTGGATGTTATACCATTGGCCTTTTTTAATATTGAATTGCTTAATTACAATAACATCTTCCAGGTTTTCATTACCATTTACATAATTTTTTGTTATGGTGATGGCCTTGTTGCTGTTATACCCGATTCTAATTTCATTAAAAAATTGGTCCTTGGATTGGTATCCAAAGATGATTCTTGCGCCCTCATCACCTTCTATCAATCTAGTTTTCAGTTTGATATGGCCATAGTTAACTACCGGTTCAAAGATCATGTATGTTGAATTATAAGTGGTATTTAGTTGGCGCAATTGGCTGCCATCCCAATTCCAGTTGCCTTGCAAGGGAAGCATCACATCTGGAGACTCAATGGGCGTTTCGGTTGGTGATTCTGTGATGATGGATTCAGATGGCCAGCGCTTCTTGATTATAGATTCAAATGTCTGGTCTTGAGGAACTTTAAGTTCAATACTATTCTTGTCTTTATCCAGGTAAGCAAGAGAACCTTCCATGTTTCCCGAAAGAGGTTTTTGAGCAATAGCAGGATAACTTGTTTGAAGCAGCAAAATGGTGTATCCAACTATAAATCTGATTCTGTATCCAAATCCAATATTCATGGAAAAAATCCTCCCGAAGATGTAGAAATAACTCTTATATATAAACGTCTGTAAAGCATAAAGTAACACACGAAAAATTCAGCGTAAAACAATAATCTTGAAAAAAGATATGGATTAGCGTCAAATCTCTGTTTTTTTATTATTAATGCGGTTAATGCACTGTAATAGTTTACAGGCAATTTATAACGTTTCACTAGATAAATGGCGGTCATAAGTTTATAACAAAGGGGTGGTAAAGTTTTATTTTAACGAAAGTGGGGACTGAGTATTATGAAAAAGTATTTATTGTTAATTACGGTTTTTCTATGCATCGCTATGTTGGGTAATGCGGAGACCTATAAGGTTAAGGTGGAATCAGGAGATTATGACCGCGAGGGCGCGGTGGTAGCAGTGACGTTAAATGCTGAAGCTAAAATAGCCAGCGTTCTAGTGGATGGCGTGCGTTTTCCAGCCCAGGTTCAACCAATGCAAAATGGAGGGATTAGAGTATGGTGGGTCATGCAGCCCTTACCCGCACACCAGATCAAAGAGTATGTTGTTGAATTAGGCAAAGAGACTAATCTTATGCCTTTTCAATGGAACAAGAGCGACGGTAATTCTCAAGACCTCCTCTTGGGCGACAAGCCTGTGCTGCGCTACATGCATACGCCTTTTGATCCCAATGATAAAGAAAACACCAAGAAACCCTTCCACCATGTATTTGATCCCAGTGGAACTCAATTAATCACCAAAGGCGTTGGCGGCAAGTATTCTCATCATCGTGGCATCTTCTTTGGTTATAACAAAATATCGGTCGGCGATCAGATGTTTGATATCTGGCATGCCAATAATGGCGAGCATTCAATCCATAAAGAAATAGTAGCGGCTTTCGACGGACAGTTAGTCGGCGGCCATGTTGTTCGCATTGATTGGAACGATACAGAGGGGAAGCCCTTCATCGAAGAGACGCGCTGGATTTGCGCCGTTCGGCAACCTCAGGGACAGATTTTGATCGATTTTCGCTCAACCTTAAAATCAGTGCGCGGTGATATACAACTTGGTGGAGACCGGCAGCACGCCGGCGCTCAGTTCCGTCCTGCTCAAGAAGTAGCCGAGCATGAGGAAACCACCCGCTTTCTCCGTCCACAAGCCTGGAGCAAACTGCCGGAAGATCAGCAGATTAATGACGAAGATTATCAGGATTTACCCTGGAATGCAGTTAAGTACACCGTAGGCGGCAAGCGCTATACGGTTGCTTATTTGACTGATCCCAAGAATCCTGAAGGCGCCAAATTCTCCGAACGCCTCTATGGACGTTTCGGCGAATTCTTCCCCTATAAACTTACTGAAGATAAACCATTACATGTTCATTATCAGTGGTGGATCGTGGATGGCGACGATGTCACCCGTGAAGAGATCGAGCGACGCTATCAGAATTTAGCTAATCCACCCAAGGCTACTCTGATTGATTAAGATTGGTTATAAACTTAATAGATATTTAATACGGCTGCATCGCACTGGCGGTGCAGCCGCTTTAATTGAGGTTAAATCATGGAAAAAGAGATTCATGTAGTTAACAGAAATACAACCTTCGGATGTGGAACCATCATTCTCATAATTATCATAGTTTTGATTTTTGGCAATACGGGAAGCAAACAAGTGGAACAAGAGATGAAAATTCTCGACGCCAAAATCGATAAACTGGGATCGATGGTCAAAAAGCAATCAGAATTAATCGAGGAATTGAATAGAAAAATCGATGCACTAATCAACCAGAATAAAATACAGGATATCTGATATGTTTTAGTGGAATTTAGTGGGCGAGGCAGGTGCTTTTAGCCTACCCAATCACCCTATGCGGATGTTATTACCGCCCTGTAGAAATTACACTCATGGCTTTTTATTGTGTAAAGTCTCATCAATCGATTGAAGCCCGGTGATTACTTGATTAAAACCTGACTTTACGGCGAACAGTATGCCTACAGCAACAACTAAAATGGCTGCGGTTATAATTGCTATTATGATGCTCATTGAATATACCTCTCTGGAACGATGCTTGCGGAAACATCATTGAGAACTATAAACTATCCCAATAGAGATGTCAACATAATTAATAAAGCAACCACCAGGATGATAATAATCCAATTTCTTTCAGTCCCTCCAGTACCTCAAGGATTCCAATTATCCAGATAAACCACAATGCATCGAAAATATGCTTTCGATAAACAGCTGGTTTCACGCAGTAATCTTCCGGTTCATCAAAAATTGATAGTTTTGGAAAAAAGGCAGGCGCCCTTTTGACATATTCATCAAACTCAATTCCAAAAAGTTGCTTAAGGCGTTTTTCTTCACTTGCAATAACAAAGGGATAATAGACTGCAAAGAAGATCATAAAAACTATCGGGAAAGTAAAAGTTTCGGTGGCGCAGCCAATGCCGATCACTCCTATCATGCTGAAAAAATACAAGGGATTGCGGCATAGGGAGTAAGGACCTTGGGTGACTAGCGTGTTATTTTTGTAACCGGCGATATAAAGCGAGCACCACATCCTGCCCAAAGAAGCAATGGCGACCAGAATCGATCCTATAAAGAACAAGGAAAATGAAAGAGTTTCATTATGCGTTTCCCAATAACTCTGCGTACTGCATAAAAAGAACAAACTTATAGCAGCTGCAATGCGAGACAAGAATATTCGATATTTTTCAGATTTTGATATCATTTTTTCCCTTGTATCAAAAGGATCGTATAATAACGTTTTTTTATTGGCCTTTTAAAAATACGGAAAAGATGTTTTGGGAATAGAAAAGGTTATTAAAAAAACGAAATATTTATATTATGATAACCGTATAATATAATACTACTAAAAATAAATCTGTAAGGTATTATTAATAATCATGATTTCTGCGCTAGGTAATTTACTGTTGCTGCCGTTTAAGTTGGTTCTGCTTATAATAGAACTGCTGGGGCGGACTCTCGCCCTGCTATTAGGGCTGGTTATGTTTGGCGTCGGCGCTGCGCTTTGTATGCTGGGGCCGTTGATCATAATTGGCGCCCCGTTGTGTCTGCTCAGCGCCATACTGGTTATCAAGGCTCTTTAGGGCGTAAGAAAAATCCCGTCCAGTTGAAATTACGATTGAAATAGTTAGTCAATCGAACTACTACCTGATTGGCGCCTTTTTTCAGTGGTAGATATATCGTGTTGCTCTCAAATCCATTGAAATGTTGACCTCCCGCGTAAATCCGGTTGCCGTTCAACCATAGTTCTATGGGGTCGTCATGCGCAAATAAGAAAGCCTTTTCCCCTTCAGTTTCAGAATTAATCATCTTTCGCGCCATGAAGGCGTGCCCCATGCCGCCCAGTTCGACTTCACCCGCTATTCTGGTTTTATGTCTGCCAATATATGTAAGATTCAACATGGGGCCGACTGACCATTCTTTCATCCATCCCGCCGTGAATTTTTCCTCGATCAGTTTACACTCGAACTGTTGACCATCATCCAGGTCTTCTACTGTTGGAAGAACCGCATAGGGATCGTCGATAGCATCTCCATCTTTATCGAAAGGAATGGGAACCGGGCCGAACACATCCCATTCACTTGATTCCTCTCGCGCTCCATCAGCAATTGTTGTATCTTCCGGCGAATCCTGATACCAGACGCTGACGCTTTCCGGGCTTAGGTCTGGGAAGGCGCCCCATTCAATAGCCAGCGATTTGTGGAATGGGTATACGTTTTCATAATGATGGCGATAGCGGCCTTCATCATTGGTACCGGCAATGGCGTAAGGATGATGCGCTCCTTTGCCGAACCAGGCGAAAGTGAAATAGTCTTCGCCGTTAACGCCATGCAGAAACGCAGGGTCGTCGCCTTCTCCATCGATTACTGCGAAATCGCCTCCGCCATGATCGTGGCCGGTTTTGTAGAGCGTCATGCCTAGCCAATGTCCCCAGCCCCGCAGATACATAACCTGATGCAATCGGTGACCGTTGGTTTTATCGGTTTTCTGATGAAGCGCATGGAAATAGCCCCATGATTTTGAAAAGGATGATACCTTCTCGGCAATGGCTTTGCCCGATACTTGCGCTGTTCGATGGCCTTCATTTAATAGCAGAATTTCGCAGGACTTTTTGAAGGGCATGGGCAAGTAGCAACTGGAATGCTGAGGCGCATGTTGAAAATATGCAACGCCTTTGAATGGGCCGAAGAAGCGATCCACCGGTGAGTTAACCGCATAGGCGTCACAGCCTTCATATCTTACTAGTAAACGTAGATTTGATTGTTCAGGCCACTTCATCTCCAATTCACGCACAATGCCGGGGCCGGAGAATCGCGCCACGCGCAGCAGTTCTCCAGGTTTTAGTGGAACTGTATCAAAGGCTTCTGTTTCGCGTTTTAGGGTTGATGCAGGCGCCATCCGTTTTTGCTGCGGTAAACCAATATAGGAGAGAGTCAAGTTTTCACCTTGGCCTTCGCTGAACAGACGCGCTCCATTAAGCGAATCGTCATTGAGCCGGTAATCCATTTGACAGAACCATAATCCAAACGAATCATGACGCTGAACCGCATCTACCCGGATGCTCTTCTGGAATGGAATGGGCAGGTAGAAATTAAAATCTCTGTTGCCTAATGGAACGGAGTTGGCTGGCGCAACTGGAAGGGCGTACTGCGCCATTGCTCGTTCGAGGTTTATATCGGTTCCACGGATGCTGGGGACGTCTTCTCCATCTACGTAGAATTCCATATCAAAATATGGATCGCCATCTCTCCGGGTAGACCAGATATGTCGAATTGATCCACTGCCTTTTAGATCAAGCAAGGTATAGCGGTATTCCTTATCAGTCCAGCAATCTTTGTGTCGTTCAGGGCTTTCTACGAAGCTGTTCTTGCCTGCGCGATAATCTTGTAGAACAAAAATGTCATCCAATGCGCTGCTGCGTAGAGATTGAATATTTTTGATTGCATCATGCTCTGTATGATTGAGGGTTGCGCAATTAGAAAAGAATAACAAGCAGAATATGCCTGGTATGAACGTAATACGTATTGTAAATCTTGAGCGCTGTAACATGGTTGATTTCCTTGCATATAAAAAAGTAATTTCAATTATAGCGTGCACTTTGAAAATGTCTTGATTAAAAAGGTGGGTTAAAGATTTGCTTATGGATTATTCTTCCATAACAGGGAAATACCGTTAATCCCCAAAAAAACCCGTTGACATTGAAATCTCATAGTGTTATTACTATATATAGAGGATGAGAGAGAAAGAAAAATAGTTGAACTTCTGCAACTGACTTTCTCCCGCCTAAATACGAGAGGGCGACGTTCATCGCCCGAGAAAGAGTACTGGTTGAGAGTTGTGAAACCTCACCATGCTTTAAGGCCTGTTGCGTACGTAAACAGGTAAATCTAGAATGGGAGGCGTGATGCTTAACAAATTAGCGCCACCCGATGGGTGAGGAAGGAACTATTGTCCAAACCAATAGTTCCTTCCGGATTTTAAAATCCTTTCTTCAAAAAAAACAGTCATATCAAAATCCCCCGCAAAAAGCATAAACTCTTGTTAACCACAATATAAATGAATCCACATAGATTAATTGCATTGATAATTGTAAGATTCTTGCAGGACTCATTTATCTCGATATTTAAGTCAGGAGATTTTCTTTCATGGTAAGCCAATACCCTATTCTACAAATGCAGGATGTTCATAAAAGATATCCCGGCGTGCATGCGTTAAAAGGCATCAATCTTGAAATCTATCAAGATGAAGTACACGCTTTAGTAGGAGAAAACGGGGCAGGGAAATCTACTTTGATGAAAATTCTGGCTGGCGCTGAAAGTATGGATCAGGGTGCGATTTTATTAGAGGGGCAGCCTGTTTCAATTAATAATCCTCATCAAGCTCAGGAATTGGGTATTTCGATAATATACCAGGAGTTTAATCTGGTTCCTCAATTCAGCGCAATCGAAAACATTTATCTGGGGCGGGAACCGGGCGCCTATGGTTTTATTAATTGCAGTAAAGGCAGAAATGAATCTGAACAACTTTTGCAGAGCCTGGGATTTGATTTCGATATCACTATTCCCGTCAGCCGGTTATCCATAGCCAATCAACAGATGGTAGAAATCGCCAAAGCGCTATCGGTTGATTCCAAGATTATTGTAATGGATGAACCTTCGGCCACGCTGACATCCTATGAATTGAACAAACTGTTTGAGACGATTCGCAACTTGAAAAAAAGAGGCGTCAGCGTTATTTATATATCGCACCGCCTGGAAGAAATATTCGAGGTATGCGACCGTTTAACTATTATGCGCGACGGTGAATGGATTAGCACTAAATCCATTGATGAGATTGACCGGGACGGCATTATTGAATTGATGGTCGGCCGCAGCATCACCGAAGAGTATCCCAAGGAATATTTCACGCCTGGAGGCGAGACGCTCCGCGTTAAGGGATTATGCAATAAACAAGTCAATGATGTTTCCTTTTCAGTTCACGAAGGTGAGATTGTTGCCTTGACTGGTTTGGTTGGCGCCGGTCGTACTGAGACTGCCCGGATGCTGTTCGGCGTTGATCAACCGGATAGTGGCGAGATATCTTTTCTGGGACAAACTGTAGTACTATCCTCCCCGCGACAGGCTATTGATTTGGGTATTTGTCTGTTGACTGAGGATCGCAAAGAGCAGGGTCTTGTTCTTGGTATGAAGATTCGTGAAAATATTACTTTACCGACATTAAGGGATGTTTGCCGATTTTTCTTCATCAATTCTGATGAAGAAAAATCGGTGGCTGAAGCAAAGTTAAAGGAATTAAATATTAAAGCGCCTTCGATTGAAGTCTTGGCAAAAAATCTTTCCGGCGGCAACCAGCAAAAAGTCGTTCTGGCTAAATGGCTAGTGGCCAATTCTAAACTATATATTTTTGATGAACCGACGCGGGGCATAGATGTCGGCGCCAAACGTGAAATCTATCTGCTGATGAACGAACTGCTGCGTAATGGCGCCGCTATTATTATGATATCATCGGAATTGCCCGAAGTGTTGGGCATGGCTGACCGGATTCTGGTTATGAATAGCGGTCGCATTCTAGGAGAACTTAGTCATACGGAAGCCACGCAGGAGAAGATTATGGATTTGGCGATAACCGCCGTCGTGAATCAGGTTTAATATGAATGACGCCAATAAGTTTTCTCATTTGGATGAAACTGGCAAGGCCGTGATGGTGGATGTAAGCCGCAAGAATCCCCAATTAAGGATTGCCAAAGCAAGAGGCAAAATTCTTTTGTCTGCATCGACGGTTGCGTTGGTTCGTGAGAATAAAATGAAAAAAGGCGATGTTCTAACTGTCGCCCAGATTGCCGGAATTCAAGCCGCCAAGAAAACCTCTGAATTAATTCCATTATGTCACTCGCTTACTCTGTCCAATGTCAAAATCAATTCAGAATTAGTGGATGACGGCGTTGTAGTTGATAGTGAAATCCGGTGCGTTGGACCAACCGGTGTTGAGATGGAAGCCTTAACCTCTGTCAGCGTTGCTTTGTTGACTATTTATGATATGTGCAAGGCGGTTGATAAAACAATGATGATCGGTGATATAACTTTGATTGAGAAAATTAAACAGGATATTGAGTAGGTTAATAAATATAGAAATGGAAAAAATGCATACCCAATCCGGTCAAGTGGTTTCTGTCAATGTATCTGAAAAGAAGGGTGAAACCAAACACCCGGTAGAGCAAGTGGTGGTGGATAAAGAAGGCATTCAGGGTGATGCGCATTCCGGTAAATGGCATCGGCAGATAAGCCTTTTATCGCAGGAGATGATTGACCGTTTCCGAACTGAGTCTGGCTGCCAAATTAACGCCGGGAGTTTTGCTGAAAATATTTCTACGCTCGGTTTAGATTTGCAGCAAGTTTCTGTATTAGATAAATTAATTATCAATGATGTAGAGTTAGAAATTACTCAAATCGGTAAAACCTGTCACGGCGACGGGTGCGCTATTTTTAATAAAGTCGGGCAATGCATCATGCCCAAGCAAGGCGTCTTTGGTCAGGTTCTTCGAGGTGGAGTAATTAAAAAAGGCGATCCAATTATTTGGAAAATGCGACCTATGCGGATTGCCGTTATTACGCTCAGCGACCGGGCCAGCGCCAATGAGTATCAAGACCAAAGCGGCCCCAGGATTCGTGAACTTTTAGATATTTTTTTTGATGACGCATCCTGGGATGTCAGTTATGATAGTTGCATTCTTCCAGATGACGCCAGTCAATTGAAAGAGAAATTACTGGTACTAAAAGAGCAGGGAATTGATGTTATCTTCACTACCGGAGGTACGGGGGTTAGTCCGAGAGATATAACGCCTGATGTCGTTAATCGCCTGGCTGATAAGACTATTCCCGGCATTATGGAGTTTATCAGAACCAAGTATGGAGTAAGCATCCCCAATGCGTTGTTAAGCCGGTCCGTGGCGGCGATTATGGGCAAGTCGTTAATCTATAC
This sequence comes from bacterium, assembly GCA_963662285.2. Classification (GTDB taxonomy): domain Bacteria; phylum Hinthialibacterota; class Hinthialibacteria; order Hinthialibacterales; family Hinthialibacteraceae. The sequence continues at coordinate 312,725 of CAXXMV010000001.1, read as the reverse complement.
TCTGCCGGGCGGCGTCAAAGCGGTTGAAGAGTATATGACGGAAATTCTTAAAACGCTGGAGCATACCATCTATATGATGCGTGGATTGGACGCGCATTAGATTAGACTGGCATTACCCGAACTGTTCGACAATATCCCGCGCCACTGCTTTCATCCCCAGACCTGTAGGGCATACATCGTCGCAACGTCCGCACAGAAAACAGGAAATCTTTCCCCAACGTTGAACATCAGCCGCCAGTTTATGATGAATCCTGCGCCGCGCCCTGCTGGCTTGCTCTCTCATTGGGTTATGGCCGCTGGCTTCACGCATGAAACCGCTCAACTGACATGAATCCCACTGGCGGTAGCGTATGACATTATCCTTGTTGCTGACGTCGTACATATCAAAGCAAGTGCAGGTGGGGCATACATTATTGCAGGTAGTGCACTCAATGCATTGATTGGCGACGTTGACCCAGAATTCATCGCTGACTTTATCCTGAAGCAATAATTCAGAGGCTTTTTGAATTATATCCCTATCCGGTTCGGGGAGAGAGTTGGATTCCTGTTGGAGCGCTTCGAGTGAAATATCTTCATCTTCCGCGCTGATTCTATCCACCAGCGTTTTCCCTTTTTCAGAGTATGTCGAGACAAGGAAACGCTCTCCATCGTTAATCAATTCTATATCGCATTTGCCCCCGGATATTTTGTGGAAGTCGCCGTTGGCGCTGCTGCGCCCTGAGACGCCGATTACGATGGATGTTGAGCGGTTTTGATGATACAAATCATCCCGGCAGCCGGTTAGAAAGAAATTATCGGTGAACTCCAAAGCCTCTAAATCTCCTGCTGTCAGTCCAATTACCAATATTGGTTTGGAGGCTGCTTGGGGAACATCGACTCGATCAGCGCTGATAGTTAACACTGTGGAAGCGTGCGGAAAAAAGATTGATGAGATGCGGAGGGGGATTTTACCGCTCAATAATTTGAATGGTTTAGTCTCAAGTTGACCGAGTGACAACATGCCATCATGCAGCACTACCGGACCGAATACATCGTACTTGGTTGTAAGTGAGCGTAGAAAATCGTGTAGTTGATTTTGCGTAATCACTTTCATGATATCCTCCGTATCTGAGCGGCGCACGCTTTGTATTCGGGGATTTGCGATTCGGGATCGAGTACGTTGTTGGTCAATAAATTTGCCGGGCTTTCTTCAAAATGGAACGTCATAAACAGTACTCCAGGAATAATATCTTCTGTTACGAGGGCTGCGACTTTAACTTCTCCCCGGCGGCTGGCAACGGTGATTATTTCATTATGCTTGATACCAAGCCGATTGGCGTCTTCGGTATTAATTTCCACATAAGGTGATGGCTGTTCCCGATCCAGCAGACGGGATCGTCCGGTCATTGACCGGGTATGGTAGTGATAATAGGAACGCCCGGTGCTAAGAATAAAGGGATATTCTTCATCGGGAACTTCTGCAGGAGGGAAATATTCCGCAGGAAGAAAACATCCCTTGCCTCTGGTGAACTGCTCCGCATGAAGGATAGGCGTTCCGGGGTGATCCTTGTCGGGACAGGGCCATTGCAGACCAAGTTGCGCGATTCGTGGATAAGATATACCGCCGTAGATGGGCGTGACGCTGCTGATTTCTTCCATAATCTCTTGCGGCGTCTCGTAGTTCATGTGTTGGTATCCAGCCCGTGATGCGACGTCGCATAGGATGTTCCAGTCCGCGCGGCTCTCTCCAGCGGGTTGAGCCGCCTGACGCACCATCTGAACGCGGCGTTCGGTTGAGGTGAAGGTTCCCTCTTTTTCGGCGAAACAGGCGGCGGGCAGCACTACGTCGGCGTATTGGGTGGTCTGGGTGAGGAAGATATCCTGTACCACCAGGAATTCTAAATTCTGCAATGCTCTACGGACGTGGTTTTGGTCGGGATCGGAGATCATGGGATCTTCGCCGACAATATAGAAGCCTTTTAATTTTCCCTCTTCGGCGGCGTTCATAGCGTGGGTTAGAGAGAGGCCATTGCTGGTCGGTAGAGTGGTCGACCACGCGTTTTCATATTTTTGGCGTATCTCATCATCCGAGACCTTCTGATAGCCGGAATACATATTGGGCATGGCGCCCATATCGCAGGCGCCCTGGACGTTGTTCTGGCCGCGTAAGGGATTCACCCCGGTTCCGGGACGACCGATATTTCCGGTGAGCATGGCCAGGTTAGCCACAGCCCGGACATTGTTGACGCCGTGGGTATGCTGGGTGATCCCCACCGAATAGATAATCATGCCAATGGGCGACTTGGCGTAGAGGTGAGCCGCATCGACAATTTCCTGCGCTTTGAGGCCGGTAATTTCAGCGGCGAATTCAGGCGTGTAACGCGCTACGATTGTCTTTAGCTCTCCGTAATTCTCGGTTCTGCTCTGGATGAACTCGCGGTTTTCCATTCCATCACGGATGATTACGTGCATCATGGCATTAATCAGGGCCACGTCGGTTCCATTTTTGTGGCGTAGGTGAATATCAGCCGATTTAGCAACGCGGATAGTCCGGTTATCGGCCACGATGAGTTTGGCGCCGTTTTTAACCGCCTTGATGACGCGGGCGCCGATCTGGGGATGAGCCTCGGTGGTGTTTGAACCGATGACGAAAATCGTATTAGCCTTATCAATGCAGGAGATCGAGTTGGTCATGGCGCCGGAACCGAAGGTGGAAGCCAATCCTACGACTGAAGATGAATGACATACCCGTGCGCAATGATCGACATTATTAGTCTGAAAAGCCGCTCGGGCCAGTTTCATCACCAGGTAGTTCTCTTCATTGGTTGTCCGCGCCGAAGAACAAAACATGATGGAATCATTGCCATATTTCGATTGCAGCGCATGTAATTTGCTCACTACCAGATCAAGCGCTTCATCCCAGGAGGCGGGTTGTAACTCTCCGTTTTTACGAATCATTGGAGTAGTTAAGCGGTCGGGATGATTAATGAAGTTAAAGACGTTCCACCCCTTAACGCAGGGATGCCCCTGTGCGACTGGATGAGTTGCGGATGGTTCGACGCCAATGAATCTATCAGAATCATCAGTTACCAGATAGTACATGCAACCGCAGGCGCAGTAGGCACAGGTTGTTAGGGTTTTCTTCATAGTGCGCCTCTCACTTCTGACAAGGCGCTCAGGTTAAAAACCGGACCGTCGGTGCAGCATAAAAGATGATCAATGGCGCAATGGCCGCAATTTCCAATCCCGCATTTCATGTGCCGCTCCAGAGAGACAATGATTTGATTTTCTTTGAGACCTTTTTTCTTTAATTGTTCAATAACGAACTGATACATGACAGGTGGACCGACCAAGACAGCGGCGGTATTGTCCGGCTCGATTTCAAGCGGGGGGATCAGGTCAGGCAACAGACCTACATTTCCGGTATAGTTGCTATCTGGATCAGCGCTATCGATAGTAACATGGCAATCGAAAACATCAGATTGCTCCCAGTCGGCCAATTCTGGTTTATAGAGTAAATCCTGAGCTGTTTTCGCTCCATATAGAATAGTGATTTGTTTGAATTCGCTGCGCCGATCCTGGCAGTAATGAATCAGTGAGCGTAGCGGCGCCAATCCGCAGCCCCCCGCGATTAATAGTAAATCCTTATCACGTAACTCGTCGATATCAAAACAAGTCCCCAGGGGGCCCCGCAGGCCGATTTTGTCTCCTGGCTGTAATAGATGAAGCGCTCCGGTCAGGCTGCCAGCTTTGCGGATGGCGAAATCAAGATAGCCTGGTCGGGTAGGAGAACTTGAAATAGAAATGGGCGCCTCGCCAAATCCCCAAACCGAAAGCAAAACGAATTGTCCGGGCTGGTAGGTGAATTCCATATCCTCAGGTATTTCCACCCTGAATAATTTTTCATAAGGAGTTAACTCTGTAATAGAGTTAATCCGGCATACAATCGGCTTGTAATTAGATGCATCATCACATTCACGCATAATCATTCCTCAGACTAAGGATATTATCACTATTTCACATGGTTTGCATAATAATGTTTTTATTTGTGTTTCCAAGTCCATGATTAATTGGACTTTGGATCAATACTTCAATTGTAATCTTAATGATCCCTAGGTAACCGCAATGTAAAAGTAGTTCCTTTGCTCTGTTCGCTAATAATTTCTATAGTTCCCCCATGTAATTCAACCAACTCTTTAGCAATCGAAAGCCCCAGCCCTGAGCCTTTAGCGAATTTTTGGGAAGCAGCCGTACGGTAAAACCGCTCCCAAATCTTCCCGCATTCTTCAGGCGTCATCCCGATGCCTGAATCCTTCACTGTTAGAGACACATTTTGTTCGTCAGTCATCAAACTTACATCTACAGTTCCGTTATCCGGAGTATATTTGATAGCATTACTGATCAGTTCCCCCACCACCCGCTCAATCTTGCTTCCATCAATATGAAGGGTAATCTCATCCCCAAGATTTGCGTTAAGCGTAATCTGCTTTTGATCAGCAGCGGGGCGGTTTTCGTTAACAATGTTATCAACAAGCGTCTTAAATGGGATATCGCTTTTCTCTAGAACAATGCGGCCTGTTTCGATCCGGTTAAGGTCGAGCACGTCGTTTATCAGGTTGGTAAGGCGGTCGACTGATGTAGTAGCGCGAGTCATTACCTTCTGCTGTTTTTCGTTTAGGGCGCCTGCGATTCCCATCAGCAGGTTATCGAGGCTGCCTTTTATAGCGGTAAGGGGAGTACGAAGATCATGCGAGGCTTGGGAGACGAATTGGGTTTTCATTTGATCTAGTTGGATTAACTGGGCGTTGGCTTCTTGTAGTTCTGAGTTGGCATTATTCAGATATTGATTGGTGGTATCTAATTCTTCATTGGCGTGTTCGAGTTCTTTAGTGCGTCGATCAACCCTGTCTTCTAATTCAACATTCAAAGTTGCGTATCTTTTTTGGGTTTTAGCAAAGCGGTATGTCAGATATAACGTCATGAAAATGAGGAAAGATAAGTTGGCGAATCCTCCAATATTTGGTACATAAAACGATGCAAAACTGAATAAATACATTCCGAAACTTATCCAAAACCATACAAATAGTCCTATTGTGAAAAACACTTTACCCTCAATATTTTTCCGATATGCGAAAAAAATGATTCTTAGAACTTCAATCCAAAATAAGTGTGGCCAGATATGATAATCTGATGATAAAGGGTAAAATTGGATAGCAATCAATACCAGGATTGCGATAATCCAGGAATATAAAGTTAATCTATTGAAAACAATTTTGTGGAAAAATAGGACAATGAATGACCACTGTAGAGTCCCGATTGAATTATTAAATCCTAAATTAACTGATGAAGGCAAGAAAGTTGCATAATGCCCAATAGAAACAACTAAAAGAAATAATGAAAAATAAAGATACTCAGTTGATTTTGGATAAAATAGATAGATGAAAAAGTGGATAATTAAGAGAACAACTGGCACCCCCATAAATAACATCCAATAAATAGTGTCCATGAATATTGTGTATTGAACCAGGCTTCTATCTCCTATAGTAGGTTTTGAATTGATATATCCAGAAAATGTTCTGTTGTGGATGACCTTGCTGGAGATTGGTTGAGCCGTGTAGCGGAGAGTGGTGATTCCTTTGGGGAATGGTATGTTCCAGGAGATAGTCCCATCCTTAATGCTGCCATTATGGCTGATGTTTTCGATGGAACAATATTCCGGCGGTCGCTCAATAACCAAACTTTCTTGAATCTCGTCGTTTGGATTCATAACATCCAAAAACACCGTACATTCTGATGATGATCCTTTTGGCGCAATATATCTTCTTATGAACTGGCTGCTTTGGTTGAAGGCAACATCTGTAAACCGGGCATGAGTCAGCACGTTATCATCTGTACTAGTTCCTACTATCATACTGTAATTTAGTGTGTCACTCATTTTTATTGATTTACTATGAACATGCCTCCATGATATCCCGTCGAGAGACCACTCCGAATGACATCTATCGAAATCATCATACCGGGATATGCGTAAATATATTTTTTTGAATGGTTCGGAAAATTGGTAGATGTATTTCATCTTGAATACGTCATTTTTGGTTTTCCAGAAAGATACAATATACGTTCTCTGAATATCTTTATATGAACAGATAGCCATTCCATAAAAACACTCTTTTTTATCTTCCTTTGTTTCAAAAAACATAAATCCAGCATCAGAGGAAATATTCAATCCATCATTATTGATGATTTGAACGCTTCCCTGCATGCTATAAGAACCGGATTTTTCTTTGTATACCAAAAACTCTTTTATATCGTTTTTTAAGGCATAACCATTCCCGTATACATCGTAGACCGGGTTTTCATCATCCTCGCTTATCTCTACCCGGCTGGGAATGTTATAGTGTTCTGATTTCTGACCATAACCGGGAAACGAACCCCAATCAGCAGTGGCGTCGAATATGCCCAGATTAGCCGATTCCTGCGCTATACAAGGATCAACTAGTACAAGTGACCACGCAATGAAGATACAAAACAGTAGCATTGTTTGAATAGAGACGCGCCTGACCATGATTTCTCCCGTTTGATAAAAATACAAAATAAACCGAATGATGGGATTATCTCAAAAAAATGAAGAAGAGTCTACTTGAGGGTTAAATCTTGGAATAACAGGAGATTATAGAGGTCTGAATAATTGCGTTATGATTCGTGTTATAGAAAGCCAATGAAGATGGGCTTTCTATAACAGATGATATTTGACTCAAGTTATGTTCTATCATCTCAAGAATCCTTTTCTATTGGAGGAGAATAAATATTGATTATTTTGATAAGACCTGAGAACTTAAGTCTTTCGGGGGTGAGCGTGGAATGGTTTTAACTGCATCAGGCCTGACGATAATTGGTGACTGGATACTTATACTTAAATAATGGTTGACAATATCTTTTTTCATGCCAAGCTCGACAAGTTCAGATGAAATAAGTTTACATAATAATTCCATATGTGTAATTCCAGATAAAAGGATGATACCAAAATGAATCAAAGAATTATTCGTTTCTCTTTAACTATGATCATATTGTCATTAATCACTGTTTTTAGTATTCAAAATGTTGCTGACGCCGCGACGGCTAAGGAAATAGACGCAAAAGTAAAAGAGACGATGAAGCGTTTCAAGAAAGATGTTGAGGGCGCCAAAGAATTTCTGAATATCGCCAAGGGAATTTTGATTATCCCAAATGTCTTCAAAGCCGGTTTTATCGTAGGCGGCGAATATGGTGAAGGCGCGTTAATTGTAGAAGATAAAACCGTCGATTATTACAGCATGGGTTCCGCTTCTTTCGGTTTTCAATTAGGAGCGCAAAAGAAAGATATTATTTTGATCTTCGTGCAAGAAAAAGCGCTCAAACAATTTCAAAAAAGCAAAGGCTGGAAAGCGGGGGTTGACGGTTCAATCGCCATAATTGATGTTGGTAAAGGAAAATCCGTTGATACAACCCAGATCAAAGATCCCATAATCGGATTCGTAATTGGACAAAAAGGGCTGATGTATAATCTTACCCTGGAAGGATCGAAATTTACCAAACTAAAATCAAAGAAACCTAAAAAATGATGGAACAGGTCAATTCTCTTGAATGAAAAGAATAATGCTTAAACACCTTGAATTTTAAGAAGATAATACATGGTTGATATCTGGTTTTCTAATGATATTTCTAGGGGAAAGACTGTTTTTGGCAAACTCGAATATCCAGTCCTCCATTGTACGCCCCTTGTCAAAATGGGGTATATGATACAATAATACTCTCTTATCTTTGTTTTAGACAAAACAATCAAGCGAATGACCTGTTTATAAAGCAGATACGAATAATAGTAAAGACGAAGGAGAGCCAGAAAAATCATGGCTACCATGCAAGTAATCCTAGCAGAATCCATTCCAACCCTGGGCAGTGAAGGCCAAGTCGTCAACGTTAAAGGGGGATATGCGCGTAACTTCTTGATCCCCAGAGGAATAGCTTATTCCGCATCAAGCGTCAATGCCGCCCAGCTAGCACATAAGCAAAAGCAAGTACAGGATTTAAGTAAACGGCGCATTAAAGATGATCAGGATTTAGCAACGCGTTTATCTGAATTATCCATTCATATTCCCGTTAAAGTCGGTGAAGAAGATCGTGTGTTTGGAAGCGTAACATCGCAGAACATTGCTAATGCGATATCGGAAAAAGGCATCAAAATCAATCGTCGTAAAATTATCCTGAAAGAACCCATCCGCGCTCTTGGAGTGTATACCGTTCAGGTTCGTTTGTCGGGCGAGGTTGATAGTGAAATAAAAGTCTGGGTTGAAAAAGAATAATAGTTTTTGGTCCACGACTATTAACTATATAATAAAATCCGCGATTTTAGAAAGTTGCGGTATGAAAAAAACAATCCTGATATTCACAAAGAAATTTCTATCCCTGAGATGGTTCGTCTGTTCCATTTCAGGGATTGTTATTTGTATTATTATTGGATTGGTACCCCGGCCCTATAGCCAAGAGACGCCCTCCACTCCTACCCCCCCCCAACCCCGTTTGATCAGTTCCGGTATGGTGGTTACCCCGGATACAGCTTTGCGCGGCGCTGAAGGAGAACTGCTGATATTTATCGGCGATCCCCCCCGCTCATTGACTCCCTTTATGTTGCGGTCAGCGGCTAAAGGAACGATAGCGTGCAGCACTAGAGAAACCAATTGCCGCTACGATTTTCAATTCAGTCAAACCATAATCGATAAAGCCACTGACGAATTGAAGGTAGGCGTACTTGATATCACAGCAATTAATCCAAGCAGCGCTAAAACTGATGCTGCGGTTTGGGCGTCATGGCGCTTCGATTCAGATATTATCCATAAATCATACGGATTCGCGCTCGACGCTAAAGATCACCCTGAGGAGACCGCGATTCGATACGAAGCTGTATGGAATCCTGCTTCGACCTGGTGTTTTACAGACAGGGGTTTTGTATGTAATGAAAAATTTTTATATTATATCTCCAAAAGCCTTGGTTGGGATAAGCAAACCTGGGTGCGTCGTATCTTAAAGCCTTATAAGGACTTAAATTCGAATAGCATAGTAGGAGTCAGTTATTTCAAGATATCATTAGATCCAAAAGCGCAGGCAGCCATTCAACTCCTGGTCCCATATAAACCACTGCCGGTAACTCAGGAAAAACGTTTCGCCGTATTCATCCCCCCCGCCGAATAGAAGCAATCTGATCAGCCAGTACGCCGAAACTGAAAATAATAACGCTTGCTATCATCAACAATTCCGCGCCTGTAGGGATATTAAATTTCCTTACTAGGTCGAAGAGCGCATAAAGCGATCCAACGCTGAATAATAATCCACTGATGGGAACAAATACCTTGAGCGGATTAAACAACATGGCGATGCGAACGATAAGCATGATGGTTCGAAAACCATCTTTCAACGCAACCGTACTACGTCTGCCCTGCCGGGATGAAACCTGTATAGATACATCGCCCACTTCATAAGCGTCCTTGATCATAGCTAATGTCATGGTTGTTGAGAAGGAAAATTTGTTTGGCAGTATCGGGAAATAGGGTAAAACATCAGATTTGCGAAACACTCTTAAACCGGAATTGACGTCTTTAGGTTTGATCCCCACTACAAAACCTGCGAACCATTGTAGGAAATTTTTGCCCGGCATACGTGAGGCGTATTGAAATGAAGATTTATCCCGGATGCCAATAACCAGATCGTAGCCTTGATCAATCTCTGAAACTAACCGCAGTATATCGTCAGGATTATGCTGACCATCCGCATCAATAAGCGAAATCCATTCAAAACGCGCTTTGCGAATGCCGGTTTTCAGTGAGGCGCCATAACCCCGGTTGATGTGATGATTTATCACATTGGCGCCGGCGGTGGATGCTTTTTCTGCGGTGTCATCAGAAGAGCCATCGTTAACCACAATTATTTCAAATTCAATATCCTGTAAGGCGTTATGGATTTTGCTTACAACTTCGCCAATGCATGGCCCCTCATTGTAGGCTGGAATAACAACGCTGATCTGCTTGATGGACACCGTTTTTGATCCTTTCCCTATAAATCAAGATTGTTCTATTTTCAGAAGCTCAACCTAATTCTTTAAGTACCATCTTAAGGTCATTCCAGATTTTGATTTTTTCTTCCCGTTGTTTTTGAGCATCTCTGATATGAAGAATGTATGATGGATGAAAAGTCGGCATGACTTTAATTCCCCTGAATTCATGCCATTTACCACGCATACGCATAATTCCTGTATCGATTTGCAGTAAAGTCTGCGCAGCGAATTTACCCAGCGCCACAATAACTTTTGGTTTAATGATATCCAGTTGTTGGATCAAAAACGGTTCGCAAGCAGCGATTTCATCTACTTCGGGATTACGGTTGCCGGGAGGTCTGCATTTGATAACATTGCAGATATAGATATCCCTACGTTTTATATTCATACCCTTTTCGATCATATCTGTCAGCAGTTGTCCCGCTTTTCCGACAAACGGAATACCCTGCTGATCCTCATCGGCGCCTGGACCTTCACCGACAAAGACAATCTGCGCATCCGGGTTGCCTCCACCAAACACCACCTGTTTCCGTTTTTCACATAGTCGGCATAGTTTGCAGTCTTTAAGTGATTGATCCAATTGGTCTAAAGCCTCTTTATTACCTGGAGGAGAAAGCAATTGCTGCGCTTTCTCAGACAGATATACAGAATCCATGCCTAAGGCATGGAGTTGTTCCAGATATAAGCGGATAGGATTCTGCTGCATGAGATTCAAAAAAGTCTCTTTTGAGAGTTACGCAATTTTATATTAAGCTTGCAAGACGAATATTTCTCGCTGTACTACCTGACTGGGTCTTGAATAAACCAAAGGCGTTCGCCCTTTAATTGGTTCAAAATCAGATAATGGATCAAGAATATGATAGCCAAGCAGTTTGATATCGGAAAGCAGCCGGAGATTTGCATATGAATCATTTTCTTTTAAACGAAAACGGGGAACTACGAATACTACCCTGGAACCAGGCTTAACAACAGTTCGGATTTCTCCTAAGACTCTTATATATAATGGGATAAGTTCATTAGATATAATCCCGAAACGCTGTGGATCAAGCGGTTTGCTCATTGGCGGGCCAAGATATGGCTCCGTAGCGCAGCAATCAAAGAATAGCGGCGAACAAAGAGTATGAAGTTGACGTGCGTCTCCCAACAAAGCGCGAACTCTGCCCGTTGCGCTATCGGTGTTTGATTGAAGCCATTCCCAATTATTTATGGAATCATCAATGGCTTTCTGGCTTTTGTCAAAACCGGTCGAGTTCAATCCCATCATTCCTGCTTCGGTTATAATTCCACCACTGCCGCAGAATGGATCGAGTACGGTCTCGGTATCTTTAGTGCGCGCCAGATTAATCAGGATTCGCGCCAGTTTCGGCGGCAGCATTCCGCTATGGGCGTCACGTCCCGGGCGTCCATAATCCCGGTTGGAATAATCTTCATAATCCTGCAGCCAAACCGATTCAGCTATGGTTATTCCCATTGATTGATTAAGCCGGATGCAAATTTCCATGCCATCATTAAATAAGTTGTTGTTTTTAACCTGCGCTCCGCTAAGACATAATGACCCACCTTTTGGATCAGGCATCACGAAGCGGGATGAAGCATCATTATCTTTTAATTTTTGTTTTAATAAGTCAGCTGTTTCGTGGAGTAGCGAATAAGCATCTTTTTTACTGAAATTTTGAGGCAAGTCGCCTAAGATCGAAATTCCGAAAATGGGACGTTTGGAGCGTTCCTTGAGTTGTTCCACAATATGAGCCGCATCAAATACTTCGAGAAGATAATCCGGCGTAAGTTCATCCTTGATAGATATTTCCGGCGGTTTAGTAAATAAAATTTTGGCGGCGCGAATTGTTCCGCCCAGTTCATTGCAAAAAGATTTGATATTGCTGGTATCATCACTTTTAGCAATAACGATATCCTGATCCATATCAATGGAAGTCAGATTTACTGGAAGACGATCATGCACTGCTGCAATTTCAGCATAAGATATGTCAGGGCAATGCCCTAGTTGCAAAAGATATTTTGGCATTATGGTTCTACTTGGATTTCCTGAATCTTGTTTTCATTTACCTCAATTCCCAAACCAGGGCCTGAGGGAACTCTCAGTTTACCTTCATTCAATTTTAAAGGAGAGGTCAAAACGCTGTAATCCAGGAATTGTGGTCCATTCAATGCTGCCGGGTAGTATAAATCAAAAGCGCCAAAAAGGGCTAATGATGCGGATAATGTAACATCAGGATCAGATAAACCGCTGCCCAGGAATATCATACCCGCATCCAGAATAATCTCAATTTGCTTGCGTGCGGTGAGCAACCCACCACAGCGGGCTGGTTTCATGGCTACGCCGTCAAGCATGTCTAACTTAATGAATTCAATCAAGTCGCGAACCGCGATTACCCCCTCATCCATGATTATGGGCAAAGCGCCTTGCTGTTTGAGGCGCTGATAGCCGGAAATGTGGTTTGGCGGCAAGGGCGCTTCCAACACGTCAACCCCTATTTCCGCCAGTTTGGGCGCCGCCGCCAGGGCGGATGAAAGATCATAGCCACCATTGGCGTCCGCCCACAAGAAGCCGTCTGGAACGCGCTGTTTTACTCTGCGGCATAGTTCAATATCATAAAGCGGATCAGGAGCGACTTTTACGTTAAAATTACGAAAGCCTTTATCCCATCCGGCATCTATCATTCCATCAAGGTCATCCAGGCTGGCAGGATTCAATGTCCAACTTAGTTCTATTTCACTTTTGGGCGATCCTCCCCAGTATTGCGCCAGAGAACAATTCAACGATTTACAGCATAGATCATGCAAAGCGATATCAATCCCCGCTTTGCTCATGGGTTGACCAGTAGTGAATCCCGGACGGATTGTTTGATCCATAATCTTATGGATACCGACAAGATCAAAGGGATCTTCACCAATCAAAACGGGAGTCAAATAACGCCGAATGGTAAAAGTAACGGATTCAAGCGTCTCGTAGGCCCAGGTATGAACCGGAACGCATTCTCCCCAACCGAAAGTTCCATCATCCGCCGTTATTTTCACCAAAACCGCAGCCCGCCCGGTTCGTTTGCCGTCAGGCGATTCAAGAAATTTGAAGCGTCCTTTAGTTGGATAATACACTGGATATACATCAATGGATTCGATCTTCACATTAAAATACCTTAATTTATATTGGATAAATTATCCGAATCAAGAAAAAATTAACCACCTATCAATTCTATACCAACCATCTACCCTTGAACAGAGAACACCGATCAGTAAATGATCAAATAAAAGCAGATGTAATTACTAAGAAATAATGATGCTTATAGATTAATAATGCATGTAAATGATGAGTAGTTGAAAAAAGATATTGAATTGCATTCGCTTGACACAACTATAAAAAAACCGAATAATAAGGTTAACGTAAATAAAATGCGGGAGTAGCTCAGTTGGTAGAGCATCAGCTTCCCAAGCTGAGGGTCGCGGGTTCGAACCCCGTCTCCCGCTTTCCCAAAAATCCTCAAAAACCCTATAAATAAAGGCTTTTCTCAACTCACGACTTTCCTGCAATTCCCTCTATTTCCCTTGTTTTCGCTGTTTTATTGTGTACTGTTGTATGTACTATCGGTTTGGGTAACATTGTTTTCGATATGGTGAATCATGAGAGGACAGTATAAGAGTACACAATCTTTTGTGTATTTTTTATGTACTCTTCAAGGAGAAACACATGGCCAGCCTCATTAAAAAGCCCAAAAGCGACATCTGGTATGTCCAGTATAAGGTAAATGGACGGTGGAAGCGCGTATCCACCAAGACCGATAAAAAGAAGATCGCATTAGAGGTACTCAACCAGTATAAGGTGGAAGAAGCTAAGGAGTACAACGACTTACCAACCACGCTCAAGCGATACACTCTCCGGGAATTAACAGATAAGTATCTGGAGCATTGCAGGACGACAATGGCTCCCCGCTGGGCTCACAACAAAGGGCTGCTGTTAGAGAATTTCATCTTGCCTTTCTTTGGGGAGTCAACGGCCCTTAAGAACATCTCAGCATCCCAGATCGAGGCTTACCAACGTTACAGGCTGCAATCGGTAAAAACCCGGACAGTCAATATTGAAACGCATCATGCCCTTCTCGCAATGCTCCGAAAAGCCGTGGATTGGGACATGATGCCGGAGACTGCGATCCCCAAGGCCAAGAAACTGCAAGAAGATGAGGGGCGGTTACGTTTTCTTTCAAAAGAGGAAATCGCTAAATTACGAGAAACCGCCGAACAACTATCTCCCGAATTAGACGCCTATGTGATGCTGGGACTGAATGCCGGTTTACGGGCTGGAGAAGCCCTTGCTTTGCGCTGGCAAGACATCAATTTCGATCAACGCATCATCACAATTGCTCCCCGCCAAGATTGGACAACTAAGACGCGAAAGACACGTGTCATCCCCATGAATAAAGATCTCTGTGAGTTTCTTAAGGCACGACTTGAATCGAATCCAGGTTCTGAAATGGTGATTGAGGTCACCTATGAAGGAATGAAAAAACGATTCCGGCGATTAGTGAACCTATCGGGATTACCAATCGAAGGAGACAATAAGGTAACGGCGCATACGCTACGCCATTCCTTCGCCTCGCACTTGGTTATGGCCGGGACGCCGCTCTATACGGTTGCCGCCTTACTCGGGCATTCGAGTACTGAAACGACACGGCTTTATTCACATCTGGCTCCCGATCATTTACAGGATGCGGTGAATGGGTTGAAATTTGGGTAATAATGGAACAAAAAAATTCTATTCAACAATGCCTACATTTACAGCGTCTTATTAACCTCCATTTCAAAGCTACCAAATGGTGTCTTCATTGGGCTAGAGAGTTTGAATTGGGTAAAGAAACGTATTCATATTTTTTTGGAGCGCAAGACCTTCTTGATATGCAAATAAATACAATCAAGGATATCCCTTGGGGCAGGGGGACGATTGGGGAATCAATCGCATGTTATGATCAAGATAAAAACCGATCTGCCGTACTAACCGATTCGACATTAATCCCCAAAGTTGGAGATTGTCCGTTTGAACCGATCACAGAAAATTCAATAGTAAGGAGTATTCAATTCTCAAAAAATCCCAACGATATTCCATGGTGGCCGATTCGAGATGCCATTGAAGAAGCATATTATCGCATTGAACCACTTATTCGGACAAACGGTATTAGTTGGGATGGGCTACCGTTTTACAAACAACTATGGGATGGCAATGATCTGTTAGACCATTTCATTGCGCAAGAAGTCACATTTGCAGAAGGATTAGATAATCTAGAGATTCAACGTAGACAATATATTGAGAACATAGAAACAGCAATGCGCGAGATTCAACGCAAAAGCAATGCAACTGATAACATTAATCATCCAGAACATAGTTGGCCATTTCCTTTGAACGATGAGCCGTGGGAAAATTTATCAATTACCTTTATTGCAATTAATGACTCCGATTTAAAAATTGAATTCAAATCAAAGAAACGTCCTCCAACAAAATTCTCTCCTGAAGAAATTGGATTAATTGGGAAACGAGGTGGAAAAACATTACTCGATCTATTGCTAAGTCATCTCGATTATCCTGGCAAAGAGAAAACACGATTCACCATACAAAGTATGAACACAACCAATCAACAAAGTTTTAGAGCCACATGTAGTAAAATTTCGAAATTTTTGAAGAATATGACCGGTAAAGAAGAAACTCCATTTCAAATCATAGATAATTCCAGGAGTGAACGTCAATTAAGGTGTAACTTGGAGTACATGTTGCCAGACAATATACCATGGAGGGATGCCTACCATTCAACACATTCCCCAAAACGTAGCGTTAATGATACTAGTACTCTTAGTACAGGGATAAATCCAAAAGATGAAATTATTGACCGCCTTGATCGTGAAAATTAGATTATCCATTTGATTTTATTTTTCAGATACTGATCGTACTAAAAGCGTAACCAGTTACGGTATAGTTACGGTATAGTTACGTTCCTTTTGTATTTTTTTATTTCTCATCTAAACCCTCATTTAATTGACCTTACACACAATTGCACCATTCATTTTCCTTCCGGACGTAACCAGTTACGCAATTAAGGCAGAGAAATTATCAAAATCTGCAAGGAAGAGGGCAAATGATGAATAATTGTGGAGCAGAGACCAATAAATGGATGAACGTTCAAGAAACGGCGGCCTATTTGGGCTTAACTACCAAGGCTGTTTATAACCGGGTGCATATGCAACGCATCCCCTATACCAAGCTAGGGGGCAGTTTGCGCTTTAATCGGGAGTTACTCGATTCCTGGTTGCAAAGTCAAACTGTCCAGCCCAGGGAGAAGGATATGGGAGGTGTTCGTTAAATGACATCAAATATCTCTGATACCCTGAAAAGCATTATTGATAAAACATCCGCCAAGCCATCCGGCGATGGACATGTGGGCCATTGTCCTGTTCCTGGCCATGGCAAAGGTGAAGGAGACAAGACCCCCTCGCTTTCTATTGGTACCGCTCCAGATGGGACAATTCTGCTGAATTGTTTCGCTGGGTGTACCTTCGATGCAATCACTGCGGCGCTAGGCCTTAAAAAATCTGATCTATTCCCCGTATCATCTCGAAAAAACACCAGTCCAATATCTGTTGATATGCTCGCCAAAGACAAACAACTCCCTGTCGAGTTTTTGCGGGAGTTAGGAGTAAGCAATGGGGCTAATAACGTACAGATTGAGTACCGGCTTGCAAATGGCAGTCTGGCACCGAGACAACGCTTTAGGAATGCTCGCAAAGCCAAAAACGGATTTAAATGGAACACAGGCAAGGGGGCCGTTGTTCCTTATGGTCTATGGCGATTGGAGGAGGCTCAACAAGCAGACTATATCGTCCTGGAGGAAGGTGAGTCTGACGCATGGACACTCTGGTATCATGGTTTCCCTGCCTTGGCTGTTCCTGGGGCGACAATGACGACGTGTTTATCTGCGGATTATTTTAAGGACATCGCCAAAATATATATCGTACAGGAGCCCGATAGTGCCGGGGCGAAATTAGTGAAAAGAGTGGCAACACGATTACGCGATACCGGCTGGGATGGTGAATTACTCGTCATCAATTGTTCTCCTCACAAAGATCCAAACGACCTCCACAAAGCTGATCCGGATAATTTTTCTAGGAGTTTCAAAAAAATCATGGAACAAGCGGAGTACTATCAAGAATCCAAATTAGATCAAACAGCAAAAGAATTGCCACTTCCATTGGAAAGAGAACAGCGTGAATCAATGCCGTTCCCGATGGAAGCGTTAGGTCCTGTTCTCAGCAAGGCTGCTCGCAAAATCCAAGAAGCTATCCAGGCTCCAGACGCATTATGTGGTCAATCGATCCTGGCAGCTGCAGGATTAACCATTCAATCACTTGTTAATGTCGAATTAGATGGCCGGGTATATCCTGCTTCGGAATTTTTCCTCACGCTGGCACTATCCGGTGAAAGAAAGAGCGCAGTAGACCGTGTTGCGCTTCGCAAACATGAGGCTTTTCAGAAGGAAATCTTGAATGAGTACAAAAAGAAACTTGAGGAGTGGGAAAAATCGGAATCACCTCAGGGACCTCCTCCTTCATATCCCATATTCCTCATCGAAGAGCCGTCTTATGAAGGTTTGGTAAAATTATTCTATAAAGGATCGGCTTCAATAGGCCTTTTTAGTGATGAGGGAGGCCGCTTGATCCATGGCCATGCTATGAACAGAGATAATTCCGTCAAGACAGCTAGTGGCCTTTCAAGTTTGTGGGATGGCAAACCGGTTACCCGCGTACGAGGGGGCGATGATCCAATTGTCCTTTTTGATAAACGCTTAACTTGTCATATTATGTGTCAGCCCGCTGTCGCTCAAAAATTGATTGCGGATAACGGGATTATCGATCAAGGATTTTTATCTCGATTTTTAATATGTTCTCCAGTTACAACGGCAGGGACACGACTTTACAAGGAAATTAATTTATATGAATCCCCTGAGATTAAAAGATATTACGAAAAGATGGAAGAATTATTAAACGTGAACCGAGAATCCATTGTGAACGGTGGATCAGCCTTACGAATTATTCGGCTCACGGATAAGGCAAAACAAGTGTGGATTCAGTTTCATGATGTAATAGAGGGAAGACTCAAACCAGGCAAAGACCTGGATCACATTCGCAGTTTTGCTAATAAAATTCCCGAACACGCAATCCGGCTGTCTGCGATCCTTCAGGTTGTGGATGATATGGGCGCAACAGAGATTGATGTTGATCACATAAAAAGCGGGATCGAGTTAGCACGTTTTTATCTAAATGAGGCCCTTCGGATTCAGTCATTAATTATCTCGGACCCACAGATTGAAAATGCAAAAATTTTACTGAAATGGCTGAAACAAAAAGGCCTTAAGTTAGTCCCCTTGCCTGTCATCTATCAATCTGGTCCCATGCGATTCCGTGCAGCCAAAGCAGCAAGGCAAGCCATGAAGGCGCTTGAAGAGCATGGCTGGGCGGAAAGAGTAAAAGGTGGTGCAGATATCGACGGGAAGAAATACAAGGATGTTTGGAGAGTCAATTACGATGAAAATTCAATCTGATGATTCCATCGATGCTCTTTTCCAAGATATAGAGAATATTATCAGGCCTGCTAATTCTGCTAATCCTGCTAAAGTGGCTGACTTGGGAGAAGATAGCGATGCTATTTCTCCGCTAAACGTTGCTACTGAGATGGATTCAAAACCTGATTTAGCGAACCCTAGCAAATCATTTGCAGAGACAACTCCAATAGAATCATGCAGATTAGCAGATTTAGCGGATTTAGCGGATTTAGCAGATGATCACTATTTCCCTTTCTCCAAATCCTTGCTTTGGGAATCGACCTGGAAAAATGCTATGCAATATTGGGAGGAGTGGGACTCACGGGGTAGAGACGATTTTGTTAATACAGTACATCGTGTTATGAAACAGGCTGGCTATAGCGAAGGAAATGCAGTCGCTTTTGCTCTCCTTCAATACAAGGAAAAAATCTAAAAGGAATGTCACCATGGAAAATGATTCCTACCCCTACACTGATAAGCAACGCACCGCGACACAGAGCCTCCGGACATCGCTGGACGACTATAACGGCAAAACCTTCCTTAACATCCGTATCTGGGTGCTGAAGGACGGGGAGTGGATACCTACAAGGCGCGGGATCAACATCTACCCCCAGGAACTGGAAGACCTTGAGGATGCGGTAAAGTATGCCAAAGAGGACTTGGAAATGGAATGACGCCTGGCCCTAATATTCGCCCGTATATATATATTCGCGCGCGCGTGAGAGGCTTTCTTGGCGTCTCCTCTTAAGTAAAGCCCCATAAAACGTGCATTAACGCTTCTAATCACTACACTTCAAAGCCCTGGCTTGTGAATTTCAATGTCCGGCCATTCTCTGTTACGATGCGTACAACATTCTCCGGCACTCCATCAGGGATATCTGCCTCGATCTCCAGAGTGACACGCACCGAGTAGCCTACCAAACCAACAAGGTGTGTTATCACCTCTTCAGCGATTTTCCCTGTATCGCGTCTGGTGCGTTCTCATCTTCGCGTGACAGCCGCACATTGTCTTACGATCTATGTTTGTAAGGCGGCTCCGACGGAATCCCACACCCGAGAAAGATTCTTTACGAATCTCAATCAATCATGGACATCCAGGTCTTGAGCCGCCTCGATAAAAACTTAAGCGCAAACAGTTCAAGTGATTTAATTTTCGAACTTTGTTTCAGCAGATTTGATTATATCAGGATATAATTAATGGTATATATCAGGATTCAAGATGTACTGTATTCTAATGCTATATTAATGTCTCCCTAACAAAGCCGCTGTATATTTATCCCAGTATGAATTCAATTCTGTATTTAGATTCATCAATGATTCCAAAGATTTGGGTATTGAAACTATGTTTACATTCCATAGAATCCCCCAAACTCGAAGAAAGGGTAATCTCAGCATGAGAAAAGTAACAGTCAATCTATCATTGGTTGCAGCGTTCTGTATGGCAATCACCGGATCTGCCTTCGCGGCAGAAGTATTGGTAACGGAGGATATTGACACATCCGTAACATGGACATCCGATAATGTATACAACCTGCAGGATCAGATTTATGTTCTGCCTGGAGCAACTTTGACGATTGAGGCCGGGACATTGGTTCAAAGCACTGCCGGAGTTGGAGGAAGTTTAGCGGTTTGCCGGGGCGCCAAGATTTATGTGAACGGGATTCAAAACGACCCCGTTATCATGACGTCTTCGAATGATGATTTGACATCATGGCATGAAGGCGCTAACGAGTGGGGCAACCTTACGATAATGGGGAATGCCCTGGTTTCCGCTTCGCACTACAAAGGCCAGCAAGTCGGCAGCAATACGAAAGAACCGACTGGACTGAATGTGAAACAAATGGAAGGTCTTGTTGCGGCGGATGAGAATGACACCAAGGTTTTCTATGGCGGAGATGATGATGATGACAATAGCGGTTCCATTCATTATCTTTCTATCCGGTATGGCGGCAAGGTTTTAGGTTTGGCAAACGAATTGAACGGTTTGTCGTTGGGTGGTCTCGGCCGTGGCACGACAATCGATCATGTTGAAATCATGAACAATGTTGACGATGGAATCGAAATCTGGGGCGGAACAGTCAACTTGAAATATGTAAACATTTGGAACGTTGGCGACGACAGTTTCGATATCGATGAAGGCTGGCGCGGCAAGGCTCAATTCGGATTGATCGTTCAAGGTTACAGTCTGGATGCCAGCCAAGGTTCTGGTGTTGGCGATAATTGCTTCGAAACAGACGGCGCGGAAGATTCCGATGCCCAGCCTATTACAACGGCTTCGATTTATAACTTTACCGTTGTCGGCCAGCCGATTGACGGTGACGGCGGGACAACCTGGCGGGATAACGCTCACGTTCAATACCGCAACTGCATCTTCATGGATCTCGGTGAAAAACTGGTCCGATTCGATGGAGATGATGGCGATGGCGCCAATGGATATGGTTACAATGGCACGCTTCCCTGGGAAGATTGCTGGACAACGGATTACACCTATACATCCGCAATCAATCTTGGTCAGGCCGATGCAGCCGCTCTCTACACAGTGCAAACATCCGGAAAACTGTGTGAAATCACAGATACGGTTTTCTATAACAACCTTCACGCTGACGCCTATACGGAAGCCGATGCCCGTGGTGTCCGCAATGCGGAGAACAACAACATAACCGCCGAAATCATGCCGATCCAAGGGCTGGTTCGCGGTGATCTCGTAACCAAAGGCGGGAAACAAATGATTCCGGTTGTTTCCATCAATCCTCTGGCGAACAACGACGCCTTAACCAGCGTTGCAGCAGCTCCGGCTGATGGATTTTTCCAATCCGCGCAATACCGCGGCGGATTTGATGATTCGAATAACTGGCTGGCTGGCTGGACGGCCGTTCATGCTTATGGCATGACCGAAGGTTCCGCTTCCAACGTTTCAAATTACGAATTGTATTAAGTGAAGATTATCTGCATTACTATTCATTATTCAGATTTCTTACGAGTACATTGCGAATGGATGCTGGCTTCGAACAGCGCTGGCATTCGTTCGCTTTCCTCTTTCAAAAGAACAATTCCGCATGATTCCCATGTATCCGGGAGTTCCGTTTCATGCCATTTCCACCCGAATAATGAAAGTTGAGTTATCTAAGACGTATAAACCGTATAAGGATTTTTTCATGGAAATGAAATTGTGGTCCCCTCAAAAAAAAAGCATTCCCTTTTTTGTCTTTCCGTTAATAGGCGCAGCGTTGATTTTATCGATCACCGGATATGGTATCTTCATGGAGACGAAAGTTTTCGCGGAAAATACAAAAGGCCCTCTTGAAGATAAGCCTCTGAGAGACTCGCAAGTCAAATTGTTGAATCTGGCGTTTAACGCGGCTTCCTCCATCCCAGTTTCTCCCCATATCACAGACCGGTCGAGAGCGCAGGAAAAAGTGGTCGATGCTTGCCTGGAACTCGGTCAGCCAAAGCAGGCCATGATGTTTATAGAAAAAATCGAAAATTGGCGAAAAGGAATGTGTTACGCCAATCTGGCTTATTACTGTGCCCGGCAGGGTGATATTGACTCTATGCAGTATTTTTCTGATATAGCGGAACCGATAGCCAAAGACGCTGAGGATTGGCGCAGAGACCGGATACGGATCAAGATCGCGCAAGCTCATACCTGGCTGGGACAAACTCAAAAAGCTCGCCAGTTTGCCTCGAATGTTGTTGCATCTGAATCGGGCAAGGTGGAATATGTTCAGGCCATGCTTTGCGATGAGGAATCGTTTGAGGATCAAGTCAAAACGCTCGATTCGTATATTGCAAAAGGGGATTTTGACATCGTCAAACACGCTTTGGAAGCGTACGTTCAGTTGTTTGACCGCTTTTATAAGGATACAGAAAAACGCGCAGTTATCGAAGATAAAATCACGGCTTCTTGGGATACGATTCCCGTAAATATCCGAATCGATTGGTTGGAAAAACTAGCGGAATTTGCATTGGAAAATTCGGATCGGGAGAAAGCCCTGAAACTAATCAACCAAGCCCAAAATTTTATCGATAAGTACCAATGGAAATTGGAACACCGTTTTCCCCTGATGGCTAAGATCATAAAACTGCGCTACCGGGCGGGTGACCGAAAGAAATCTCGTTCTGATGCGGATGCCGCATTGGCTCTCTATAACGAACAGGGAATGAAAATAGTCAATATTTGGCGGGCTGGAGCGCTTCGTCCGCTTGCGGAAGCCTATCAGATGATGGGAGATAAAGAATCCGCGCTGGCCGTCTATAAGAAATCCGTACAAGAAGGGATTGCGAATCCTAATTCCAGGCCACGGGCTGAAGACCTGTCCGCCGCTTGCTGCTCGATGATTCTGTCCAATTGTGAACCCGATGCGGAACTCTGGGAACAAATGCTGCAGATATATGGGGGGCTAGGCCAACCATGGTAAAACATATTTTTTGTTTTTGGATTTTTGCTTGTATATCCTTTTTATCAGTTTCACTTGTTTTAGCGCAGCAGGTCGGCAGTATCCGGGGGACAATCTACGATAAGGATTTCGATGCGCCGTTGGGGGGGGCGGAAATCTCGATCGCGGAAACTGGAGAAAAAACCGAAAGTGCAGACGAAGGGAATTATGTTTTCAACCAAGTTCCGGCTGGCAATTATACACTGATTTATTCGAAGGATGGGTATATCCGACAGGTGAAAGCCAATGTGGTTGTTTCACCGGGCAAAATGACCGAACTCGATGTGTGGCTGGCCGGTGATTTTACGGATATGGAGGAATTTATCGTTCAAGACATTCAGATCGGCACAGGAACGGAAGCGGCTCTGCTTGAACTGCGTATGGAAAGTCCGACGTTAATGGATTCGATTAGCGCCGATCTAATGAGCCAGGCCGGCGCGGGTGATGCCGCCAGCGCTTTAAAACTGGTTGCGGGAGCATCTGTTCAAGACGGCAAATACGCCGTCATTCGCGGGTTGCCGGACCGGTATGTCAATTCACAAATGAATGGCGTACGTTTGCCCACTGCCGATGCCGATAAGCGCGCCGTTCAGTTGGATCAATTTCCTTCCGCTGCAATCGAAAGCATTCAAGTCAGTAAAACGTTTTTACCGGATCAACAGGGCGATGCCTCCGGCGGAGCCGTCAATGTTGTGCTGAAAGGAATTCCGAATGAAACCGTTTTTAAATTGGACAGTCAACTCAGTTACAATTCGCAAGTAACCGGGAATGATGATTTCCTTTTATATGATGGCGGCGGAGTCAGTTTGCTGGGGGATGACGAACGGGATATCCCTTCGGACGGGAATTTCGACCGCACTGTGGGAGTTGCGCCGGAGGGTGCGCCCATCGATTATAAATGGTCGCTGGCGGCCGGCGGAAAACATGAATTTGATGCCGGTTTCACTCTGGGCGGCCTGGCCAGTTTCTTTTATGAACGGGACAGTTCCTTTTTTGACAATGGCATCAATGATAAATACTGGGTTGAAGAACCGGGCGGTTTCATGTCTCCCCAGTATATCCAGGGAACACCGATGCAGGGGGATTTTAAGACGCAACTCTTTGATGTGACTCAAGGGGCGGAAGAGGTTAAGTGGGGCGGATTGGGAACCGTGGGGATTGAAACCGAAAATCATTCTCTAAGTTTGACAACATTGTATACCCGTGCGGCGGAGG
The DNA here is from genome assembly GCA_963662285.2 of bacterium. Lineage (GTDB taxonomy): Bacteria > Hinthialibacterota > Hinthialibacteria > Hinthialibacterales > Hinthialibacteraceae. The sequence goes on along the minus strand of CAXXMV010000001.1, from coordinate 288,417 downwards.
ATGTTGCAACTTTGGCTGAAGATACACGAGGGAAAGCCTATTATTTTCCCGGTTACGATCCGGACGATCCCAGTGATCCAGGGAATCGCGAGCGTGACGCCGCGCCGTATCTAAGAACGGAAACCCTTCAGTATACCGAACGGACCACGCAAACGATGCAATTAAGCGGCCAGCATAAACTGCCCGATCCGGGCCTGGAAATAAATCATTTCTTAACCTCTCTCAAACCTGAAGTGGATTGGGGATTCTCTGTCAATTCGTCCGGACTCTATCAGCCCGACAAGAGGCAATTTGGTTCGATGTGGTGTGCGGAATCCAACAATCCGGGATACCCGCCTTATATCGATCCTTTCACGGAACCGGCAGTGTTCCGGCCTTTTAAACCGGCCGCTAATTATACTCTGGGGAATCTTCAGCGAATCTGGAAAGATATATCCGAGGATAGCAATCAATATTATTTCGATCTGAAATTCCCGTTCGAACAATGGACCGGAGATAAGGGATATCTGAAATTCGGGCATTTCAGCGACCGGGTTGACCGTCAGTACAATCAGGATTCCTTTAGTAATTTCAATGATAACAGCGCTCAATGCGAAAGTTATTGGGATGACTATTGGAGTGGTGTTTTCCCGTCGGAAAATCATCCTGTAACGGCCGCCGAAATCGATGTGGATTACAAGGGCGAACAGGATATTACGGCCTGGTATTATATGACGGATTTACCATTGAACTCGAGATTCAAGTTCATCGGCGGAGTCCGGCACGAAAAGACGGATATCGGCATCGAGAATTTTCCGGAGGACGAGGTGACCTGGATTCCGCCTGGATCTCCCGGTTCGGTTGAATTGAAACCGGGGCAAGCAGATGTCGACTATACACAAAACGACATGCTGCCTTCACTGGGATTTGTTATGACGCCCATCGATCAAATCAAACTGCATGGTTCGTACAGCCAAACGATTGCCCGTCAGACGTTCAAGGAACTCACGCCGATTCAGCAGCAGGAATTTCTGGGCGGAGATGTGTTTATCGGTAATCCATTCCTTAAGATGAGCGCCTTGAAGAACTACGATATCCGGACTGATTATACACCCTATGAAGGAGGATTGATTTCCTTATCCTTTTTCTATAAAGACATCCAGGATCCAATCGAATACGTGCAACGGATCGCCGATTTTGGTTATACAACGCCGGTGAACTATCCCGAAGGGAAACTGAGCGGGTACGAGATCGAAATCCGTCAGAAAATGGGGCAAATTTGGGATACACTCAATGGCCTTTCAATTGGGGCCAATGCAACATTTATTGATTCCGAAGTGACGCTTCCGGATTTCGAAGCCGCACAGTTGAAAGAACCGAATATCATGGCTCCCATGCCTACAAGAGATATGACCAATGCGCCCGAATATCTCTACAATTTCTTTCTCATGTACGACCTGACGGATTTGGGAATGAAAGGTACACAAGCCGGTCTTTTTTATACCGTGCGGGGAGACACGCTGGTGGCTGGCGCCGGTCAGGCGGATGGCAAGTTCGTACCCAGTGTTTATGAGACCGAGTATGGAACACTCAATCTAAGCGCAACTCAAAGTTTTGGAAAGAACTGGAAACTCAAGTTTCAAGCCAAGAATTTACTCAATCCCGCCATTGAATCCGTTTACCGTTCCGAATACATCGGTGGTGATGTTTTGAAAACATCCTATAAAAAAGGGATTGAGTTTTCGCTATCCGTGAGTGCAACTTTCTAAACAGTTCCTTAACACAAAACTAACATAATGGAATGCCCAAATGACCAGCTGCTATATACAGAGTATCTGAATAGATAGTAACCAAAATGAGATGAATAGGTTGTTGTGATTCGGATTGATTGTAGATTGTGTGAGCAAGTATTGTATAGAAAAAAAAATCAGACCTTCTCCGCTAATCTGCAGGTAACAATAGAAAAACATATCACTAACAGAATCCTTATATTTAATGGATACATTATACATGTTCATGTATGCCGTGTTCACAATGAAAGACATGCATTTTGTCGCGATGAAAACAGATAACCAATAGTAATGATAAAAAGGATCACCGGATTATGAAACGTATAACACAAGATGGGGAATACCGGGCTGCACGCTGGATTCTATCGCTTGAAATCATTCATCACCGTCTGTTGGCAGGAGCGGTCTTTCTTGTCTGGATGGTTGTTTTTATACCTTGCGCGGCTGTAACGGATGACAAAACCGCCGGGACGATTGAAGAGACTCGTACCGCATTGGAAAAATGGGTGGAGACTCAGCGCGTTATTTCGAAGGAAAAGCGTGACCTGGAACTATCCAAGGAAATGCTCAATGAGAGAATAGAATTGGTCCGGCGGGAGATTCAATCACTTCTGGAAAAGATTACCGATGCGGAAAAGAGCATTGCGGAAGCCGATAAAAAGCGGGCTGATTTGATTCAAGAGAACGATTTGCTTAAAGAGGTTTCCATCGAGCTCGTTGGCGTCTGTACTTCGTTGGAAGAGAACACAATAAAATTATTGACACGGCTTCCCGATCCTATTCGGGAGCATATCAAACCTCTGAGCCAACGTTTGCCGGACCGCGCGGAAGAAACCAAACTCACAATTTCTGAACGTTTCCAAAATGTTGTCGGGATTCTCAATGAGATCGGTAAATTCAACCGGGACATCCGGATTGTCAGCGAGGTACGTATGTTGCCGGATGGCACATCCGCGGAAGTGACCGCGCTCTATCTCGGTCTCGGGCAGGGGTACTACTCTGGTGCAAATGGAACGATTGCGGGAATAGGAACCGTTTCAGAAGAGGGTTGGGCATGGAAACCCGCAAACGATGCCGCCGGGGAAATCGCGAAGGCCATTTCTATTTTGAAAAACGAACAAGTAGCCTCTTTTGTCCGGTTGCCCATCGAAATCAAATAAATAACACGGGATTATCATGAAAACAGAAACAATACTTATCCTGCTTGGCTCTCTCATCATTGCGTTTACGGCAAGCGCGCAAGATGCGGCCCAATCCAATGAAAATGCATTTGGGGAGGCCGCTCAATCATTCCAGCAAAGGCTCGTTGAGAGTGTCGCCGAACTCAATCAGTTGCGCGAACAAGCCGCCCGGGAAACGATTCCGCTAAGCCGCAAACTGAGTGAGTTAGAGAAGGAACTCACCGATGTTCGCCAGAAATATCAAGATACGACCCGCCTGCTGGATAGCCGGGCTCTCGATTTAAGCAATCTGCGAACGGAAATTAAATCCCGTCAGCAAGAATCATCCTACCTGACTAATTTACTGAGTGATTATGTCCGTAATTTTGAATCCCGCCTGCATATCGCGGAGGTGGGCCGTTATCAAGAACCCTTGATGGCAGCGAAATTAGCGACAGAAAACAGCAATCTCTCCGGGCAGGAAGTTTTCAAGGCACAAGCCGGTCTTCTTGAAACAGCCATTGAGCGGTTGGACGATGCGTTGGGAGGAGCCCGTTTTGAAGGCACGGCGGTCGATCCCAATGGAATTGTAAAACCGGGAACGTTTGTATTGGCAGGTCCGGCCGCGCTTTTTCAGTCCAACGACGGTGAAATTATAGGAACGGCTGAACAACGCCTGGGATCGCTGGAACCGGCAGTGATTCCTTTTGGCGCGCCTGAAGATGCAGATGTTGCGGCTCAATTGATTTCAGGTAACGGTGGCGCTTTTCTTCTCGATCCAACCCTCGGCAATGCGCATAAAATTGAAGAAACCCAGGAATCCTTTCTCGCCCATGTCAAAAAAGGCGGTGTGGTTATGTACCCGATCTTTGCCTTGGCCGGCGCGGCCTTCCTTGTGGCTTTGTTTAAATGGCTGGGGATGTTGTTTATACGCAAACCGTCTCAAAAACGCATTCAAGCGCTGCTTGACGCAATCGCAACACATGATAAAAAGGCCGCTGTAGAAAATGCCAAAGCAATCAAAGGCCCGGTTGGCAGAATGCTGCAGGCCGGTGTCGAACATCTCAAGGAACCGCGCGAATTGATTGAAGAAATCATGTACGAACGAGTTTTGGCCGCCCGTCTGAAACTGGACAGTTTTCTTCCCTTTATTGCCATCAGTGCCGCATCCGCTCCGTTACTTGGACTGCTGGGTACTGTCACCGGGATCATCAATACCTTCAAACTGATTACCGTCTTTGGTTCGGGAGATGTAAAAACTCTATCCGGAGGAATTTCCGAGGCGCTTATAACAACGGAATTCGGTTTGATTGTAGCGATTCCATCTCTTTTACTGCATGCTTTTCTTTCACGGAAAGCGAAAGGCGTTATCAATCAGATGGAACAAGCCGCCGTGTCTTTGATCAATCAAATCGGAAAAACACCGTACCGTGAATATCCGGAGAAGAATCCATCAGAGCGCTTGCCCAAGAAGCAGGAACAATCTCAGTTACCGGTTGTGGATGATGAAGAATCCGAAAATCCGGGACCGGTTTATCCGAAACTTGATCTGGAGAGTATGCCCGTTCTCAATCAAGTCGGCCAATTAGTCAGTCAAATCACACCGGGCGGAAGCAGCGTCTCAAATGGGAACGATAAATAATTGGTAACCGGATCATGAGCCGTATCAATACTATAACAGAATACCTGACGGAATTATGGCAGCAGGCTATCGAGATATGGGTATCCGGCGGATGGGCGATGATTGCGATTGCGGCCATCGCCATGGTGATGTTCGGTTTGGGTGTGCATGTTCATCTTCGGCTTTCTGGAAAAGGATTTACCCGGGTGCGTGAAAAAAAATGGCGGCATTGGATCAATCATCCAAAAGCGCGGAAAGGCCCGGTTGGCGAGTTGCTGGATTTTGTCACGGGGGCCAAATCCCTGAAAGATTCATCAGTCTTTTTTGAAGAACTGCGGTCAACGGAAATCACTCCCTTTGAACGCGATTTGCGTGTCATGAAAATTTGTGTCAGTGCGGCTCCCCTGATTGGATTGCTTGGAACGGTAACGGGAATGCTGGCCACGTTTGCCGCTCTTGCCCACGGTTCGGGAGGAGAGGAGACGATGGGGCTTGTTGCCGAAGGGATCTCGGAAGCGCTGATAACAACCGAAACCGGATTGGTTATGGCGTTGCCGGGGCTTTTTTTACAATATCATCTAGCGCGGAAACTGGAACGGTACAAAAAGTTTCTAGCGCATCTTGAAACGGTATGCACGCAGAAATTGTATAAAAAACTTTATAAGAAAAAGACAGCAGCATAATCATTCAAAGGATGGCAATAAATCATGGGACGTTTTAAAGACTTAACCTCCGATAGCGGCAATGAGGCGGGAATCGACATTTCTCCTCTGATGGACTGTGTGTTTATTCTTCTCATTTTCTTTATCGTAACAACCACATTCGTTAAGAATACCGGTGTTGAAGTGGATAAACCTCAGGCGGCTTCATCGGTCCAACTCGAAAAAAATAGCATTCTTATCGCGATTACCGAAAAAGGCGAGGTTGTTTACGGCGGACGGGAAATTGGTGTAAGCGGTGTGCAGCCACTCGTGAAACGCATGCTTCAAAAAGAAGATATTCCCGTCATCGTGCAGGCCGATACAAATGCGCTGTCTGGTATCCTGGTTCGTATTATTGACGAAGCCAAACTCGGTGGTGCTCTTAAAGTGAGTGTGGCAACAAGAAAAACATAAAATTCCATCTCCTCTATTATGATACATAAGAAACATACCTCGTTTAGGTTGATTAAAGAGCTGTTCCATCGTTTGGCGGTGATTACCGGTGCAATTGGATTAACACTGCTCTTTTTTCTGGTCTTGCCGCTCATGCAGACTCTGACCAAGCCGCCAACCGCCGATCTGATTGTACAAACAATGGATACGGCCAAACTGGACGCGCCGGATACGCCTCCCGAGCCGGAACCGGAGGAAGAGCCCGAACCGGAAGAAGAACCGCCCCAGTTGATGGAGGACGCGCCTCCGCTCGATCTTTCGCAACTTGAACTGGCGCTGAATCCAAGTGTGAGCGATGGCTGGATGGGCGGTGATTTCACCGTGCAACTGAACACCGCTGTATCGGGCACTAAAGATGTTGATGATTTGTTTTCGATTGCTGATCTCGATCAGAAACCACGGGTGATTTATCAAGCCAGTCCGGTATTTACAAATGAAATCAGAAAAAAAGCGCCGGGAAAAGTGTACGTTGTTTTCATTGTAAACCAGAATGGCCGGGTGGAAAATCCAAAAGTGCAAAATACAACCGATCCGGTTTTTGAACGGCCCGCGCTGAACGCCGTGAAAGCCTGGAAATTCGAACCGGGTAAAAAGAACGGACAACCGGTGCGTTTCCGCATGCGAGTCCCCATCACTTTCCCTAAAGGATAAGAAATAAAGAGAATTTATATCTCTATTTAGCGGGTGAAACGCCCAGATTCTACTATCGCTAAATTCAATGAATGGTACTTCACTATGAGACATTTTACTGCGTTCAAAGCAACCAATTTTATTTCAGTTCCGTTGTTCTTGATTGTGCTATATTCTTCCATTCCCGGTTTCACGGCAGATACTCCGGATTCGGCAATTCCTGTTTCAGCCAACCAAGTGCGTTTAACGGATGCGGAGTTAAAGATATGGAACGATCCGGGTTTTCAAAAACGGTTTGCGGAAAGTTACATCGCCGAAACAGAGATCGAACCAAGAATAACAGTTGACGAACGCGAACAAATGCAAAAAGTTCTGGATTTGATTTCGTCAGATAAAATGGATGAAGCCGCCGCCCTGCTGGTAAAATCCCGTAATGAGGCCGCCAGCGCGGTGTTTGACTTCACTCTGGCGAACATCTATTTTCAACAGGACAAACTCAAAGAAGCGGCGGAAGTTTACAAAACCGCGTTAACAAAGTTTCCGAAATTCCGCCGCGCATGCAAAAACCTGGGATTGATCCATATCCGCCAGGGTGAGTTTGAAGAGTCGATTCCCGCCTTGACCCGCGTTATCGAACTGGGGGGAAACGATGCGGTGACGTATGGATTATTGGGCTATGCCTATTCCTCGGTACAAAATTTCCTGGCTGCCGAATCCGCTTACCGGATGGCTATTTTGCTCGATCCCGTTACGATGGATTGGAAAATGGGGCTTGTGCGAAGTTTCTTTAAACAGGGCCGGTATTCGGAAGCGGCCGCCCTCTGCGATCGATTGCTAGAAAGCAATCCGGACCGGGCGGATCTTTGGCTGTTACAGGCCAATGCATATATCGGATTGAAGAAACCTCTCGATGCCGCTGAGAACTACGAGATTATCGATCAACTTGGAAAATCGACAGCCGACAGCCTGAACATGCTGGGAGACATATATATCAACGAAGAACTCTACGAAATGGCGGTACAAACCTATATCCGCGTGATGGATCTCAATCCCGATGTAAGTCCGGACCGGGCAGTCCGCTCGGCCAAAATCCTAATTGCCCGGGGCGCTCTGAAAGAAACCCGGAAACTGATCGAACACATTCAGAAAGTTTATAGTGACAAACTTGAAACCAATGCCCGTAAAGACCTGTTGAAATTGCAAGCCCGTCTTGTTGTCGCGGATGGTTCTGGCGATGAAGAAGTCCGTGTTCTCGAAGAAATTGTAGAACTGGATCCTCTGGACGGTGAAGCGCTCATCTTGCTGGGACAGCACAGCAGCCGTACCGGGGATATGGAAAAAGCCGTGTTCTATTTCGAACGTGCCGCTAATATCGAGAAATATGAAGCCGATGCGAAAGTCCGGCACGCGCAGTTATTGGTTGGACAAGGAAAATATGCCGAAGCGTTACCGCTCCTCCGCCGCGCGCAGTTAATTCAACCCCGGGACAATATTCAAAAATATCTCGAACAAGTTGAACGTGTAGCCAAAGCACGGTGATCGTATCATTAAAAAAATTCCTGACCTATGCACTAAAATCCCAGATACGCTCTAGTCAGCGTGAAAACAACAGTACCGGTTTCGGTGATTATCCTATGACGGATGTTTCGTTCGGCGGTATCCCAACAGATAGCGCATTTGATAGTGCAACTGATGGCCGTGGGATGATTATCACTGCTTCTACAGGAGCAAGTAGCAATGATCTTAACCAATACTATTTACATGCGCCCTCTTACGCTGCTTGGTCCGACTGAGCGCCCTGCACGCATCACTTTATCTCGCTTCTGTAGATATGCTTATGTCTGACTATCACCCCCAAAAATCCATCAGATTTCGTAAGCCGTTATGACCGCATCGCCGATTTCTTCTTGCCCCCCTCTACTGGATTCCAGGGCATCGTGCATATAATCAATACCAGCGAAACTGATCCGCTGACGGTCTATTTGGATAACCTGGAAGCACTGGAGAGCGGTCCGGATAACATTCCATTCTCATAAGAAGACATTTCAGGCGGTAATGTATAGCCTACACCCACACAGACGGTTACTCCAATTCCCGTTGTCACTCTCACACCAAACAATTCAAATTTCACTGACGAAATCTACACCGTCCCCCTCGATCTCCCCGAGAGAGCGAAAGAATTGGTTATGGTCAAAATTCCGGCAGGAACATTCATCATGGGATCGCCAAGTACAGAGAAGAACCGGGGCTCGGATGAAACACAGCATGATGTTACTTTGACCAACGATTTCTATATCGGAATATATGAGGTCACTCAGAGTCAATGATATGCGGTTAAGAGGAATAAACCATCCTATTTCAGTGGTGACAGCCAATCCATCGAACAAGTATCCTGGAATGATTCTCAGACCTTCATTCAGAAGTTGAATGAGATGGGATATAGAACGTTCCGTTTGCCAACCGAGTCGGAGTGGGAATACGCCTGCCGCATGGGAACCACTATGGCGTTTTATTGGGACGAAGATTCGAATTACAGCCAAATCGGAGACTATGCCTGGTATTCTGGAAATTCCGGTAGCCGGACTCACGAAATCGGGACAAAGGAACCGAACGGCTTTGGGCTATTCGATATGAGCGGCAATGTCTGGGAATGGTGCCAGGATTGGTATGACAGTTATCTAAGCGGACATCAATACGATCCTACAGGTAAGGGAGAAGGCTCGAACCGTGTCAAACGGGGCGGCAGCTGGAACAACAACGCCAGGAACTGCCGCTCGGCCAATCGCAACAGGAACAATCCTGACAACAGGAACAACAACATCGGTTTTCGGTTGGCGTTCTCCCGCACTCCTCGTGAGAAAGATATCTTCTCACCATTCGAGTTGGCCCGTTCAAGGACGATCCAAGAATACCGTGAGGAGTCCAAAGGCATATTCCCGCGCCGCGCATCCAACCGTAAAAACCGGATGCCGGACAAAGACAAAATAACCGGGCCGGGGCTGGTAAGCGAAAGCCGAAGGTTCTGGCCGGTAAAATGAAACTGGTTCTGCCGGAATTGATGCTATGAGTGATTTCTTCATACATGGAGTATGCATTGCGGGAGCCGTGGTTTTGATTCCATTGCTCCTACATGAGTGACAGCGGATATCAACCGGTGTTTCCCGGTTCAGAGCCGCAGTGCGCATGCATTCCGGGGTGGATTATGAAGGACACCCTTATGCTCAACATACCGTCGAAGAAATAATGGATACAATCGTTGACGATCTGGATTTACTGTTTTCTTTTCGTCCTTCCAAACCGGTTGACATCGAGGTTGTTTCCTCACGACAACTCAATCAAATGTGCCAACGCGATCACGGCAAGAGCATGCGCGCGAATGGAGCCTGCTTGGATGAACGGAACAGGATCGTGATTTACGTGCAGAAAGGGCTGAGCCGCGATTCTCTATTTTCCACCATTTCCCATGAATACGCGCACGCCTGGCAATTCATGGAAGGATTTTGCGGGGGAAACTGGCAGCGCCGCGAAGGCTTCGCCGAATGGGTATGCTGCAAAGTCTGCGAACTCCACGATATCACTCCCAATGCAGAATACCGTGAAACCACAGGAACCAGCGGTCTCTACGCAAACGGCCTTAGGAATTTCAAAGTATTGGAAGAAATGTACGGAGTCCAAGGCGTCCTTAAAGCCGCCCGCAGCAACACCCTGAACTTGGACGTATTAAAATAGGCCAAACTATATTCCTCAAAACACAACAGGCCGACCGAACACTTAAGTGGGACTCCGGTCGATATAAAGGCCGGGGGGTCTGGTTAAGAAATCGAGACTAGGGAATCCCCGGATTTTTTTAATTAAGATTAGCCGAGAACGTCGTGCGAGTTCTCAATAGTGAAGAAAATGATTGACAAAACCATACCTTACTGCAATATATAGATGATCACATATTAGAAAAACTCACCACATTCAAGGTCGATTGTGTACTATTTTGTGTACTTCACCATTTACACCAAATATAACCTTCTCATAAAAAACAACTTGCAAATCCTATACCTACGCTTCCCAAGCTGAGGGTCGCGGGTTCGAACCCCGTCTCCCGCTCACTGAAAAATAAAGACTTACGAAACTGAGTTTTCGTAAGTCTTTTTGTTTTGTCATGGTTTTGTCATGCATGTTTTATAAATTCTTTTTCTTTCTGGTGTTTTCTTTTCCTTTCTATTCAACGATCACCACCACGATTATCGTCAATTATTCGTATGCCACCTAATCCATTAAGATAATCCTTGGCGGTTCTTCTGATTTGCGTCATAGTGTAATTTGCCACCCACTTTTCTGTCACGATTCCCTTATCTAAGAGAATGTTTTTTCCGCAGGAATTTTTTGAAGTAACGAATTCCTCGAATTCACGCTTAGACATTGTTTTGATTTCCTCTACTAGTTGGTGAAAGATTTTTTTCGTTCGGAGCGTGAGTCGTTTTGAAATTTCACACGTCATCACATCAATTTCTAGTTTTTCATTTTCTGTCTCACCTATATTTATCCTTGTTTTTTCATCCTTGATTTCGTGCCCTTCTTCAAACATCTGTTGTAAAGATTTGTGTGAAGTTGGAAAAATATCTTTTCTAGATGCTTTCTGAACGTTTTCTTTCATATTGGCTAAAGAATTGAAATTCCCAGACATTGTTTTTACAAGAATTGTAGATAATTTTTCAATAGATTGGCACAGGTCCTCTTCAGTCTTGTATTTCTCGTCGAGTTCTAATTGAGGAACGGACATTTTGATTAGTTCCAAAATGGCTTCCGTATTCTTTTCTGATAGAATCTTAATTAACTCTTTATTCTCTTCATCATCGACGTAGTTATTGTTCTTTTTCTGAAGCGTATTGGCTATCTTATCCACGCTTTCGTCAAAGACCTTTTTACCTAATTTATAATAGTTAAAGTTGTTTGAATCAGCCATTTTTATTCTCCCTTTGTTGTTCTTTTATTAATTTACCAATATAAATGTCTATCACCCACAATGGCAAATTTTCTGCATCGCGATTGAATTCTTTTTTGAAAAGCGATAACACAACTTGTTCTTTGTTTATATTTTTCAATTGTTTTTTTTCTGCAATCTCATTAACACATTCAAGGATGAACTTGAATAATCGTACTTTTCGGCGCCAGAAAGCTTCGTTAAGACAGGCAAATTTCAAACAAAGACTTGTGACTGCTCCCTCATAATCGCGACCGTCGATTAATCCGCCTGTGATAAACCAAATGATTGCCTCAATCACGTCGTTCATTTCGCTGATTAGTTGTTTATGTGTCATCGCTTTTTCTCCTTTTCAGTCTTTTTTATTTCATGCTTTTTTGTTTTCTTGTTAAGGTTTGAATAAGAAAATTGGTTCTATAAAGAAATCTGTGGGTGAATGATAGCAAAAATACTTCGAATAGTAGAGGTATAAAAAAGACATCCGGTCTCTTATCCTGAAAGAATGAAATCAGCGAAAAATCATCAACCAGGAGGAAACCGGATGGATGTCATTAGAATCCTCAATCGTGTTCATAAAATCAAGGGGTATGTATATGCTTCTAGCAAATTTGGTGAATGGAATGGTAAAACATCCATAGAGGTAAAAGTCCGTGCTCATGTCAAAAGCCGCCCGATATGTTCATGCTGCGGAGAAAAAGGATCAGGTTATGACAGATTAGATGCGCGCCGATTTGAGTTTATCCCGATATGGGGATTAACCGTATTCCTGATCTATGCCATGCGCCGCGTGAATTGTCACCGCTGTGGAGTGAAAGTTGAAAAGGTACCTTGGGCCGATGGTAAACATGAATTAACGCATATCTATCAATGGTTCTTGGCGAGCTGGGCCAAGCGGATGAGTTGGAGCCAAGTGGCGGAAGCATTTCAAACAAGTTGGTACAATGTTTTTCATTCGGTTGAACGGGCGGTAGAATGGGGCCGCCAGCATGTGAACCTGGAAGGAATCACCGCCATTGGAATCGATGAAATGCAATGGGGCGGCGGCCATCAGTATGTGACAGTGGTATATCAAATCAATGAGAATTGCAAACGGCTGCTGTGGATCGGGGAAAAAAGAAAGATCAAAACACTGTTGAAATTCTTCAGATGGTTCGGGGAAGAGCGTTCAAAAAAATTGGAATTTGTGTGCAGTGATATGTGGAAAGCTTATCTCAAAGTCATTCGCAAAAAAGCCAAAAGCGCGCTGAATGTATTGGATCGGTTTCACATCATGGCTCATATGAACAAAGCCATAGATCAAGTCCGCGCTGGAGAATCCCGTGAATTGAAGGCCAAGGGATTAGAACCGGTATTAAAAGGAAGTCGCTGGTGGTTTCTGAAACGCCCGGATAATTTGACAGTCAAGCAGGTCGATAAATTAGCCAACGTGGTTCGATATAATCTGCGCACGGTGAGAAGTTATCTTCTCAAAGAGGAATTTCAATTTTTCTGGGAATATAAATCAGCATGGTGGGCTGGACGCTTCATGGATCAGTGGTGTACTAAAACCATGCGCTCGCGAATCGAACCAATGAAGAAAGTGGCCAAGATGCTGCGCAACCATCGCGAACTGATTTTGAACTGGTTTCGGGCGAAAAAGGAGTTTTCTTCTGGAGTGGTGGAAGGCTTAAACAACAAGGCCAAAGTGACTACCAAAATGGCGTACGGTTTTCGAACCTACAAAGCGCTGGAAATCGCCTTATATCATACACTTGGCGATTTACCAGAACCAAATTTCACCCACAGATTTTTTTGAAGAGGCAGAAAATTTATCTGTTCCAACCAAAATTCGATTTCGATCATGCTTGTTGCTGTGGTTGCTAGAATGAAAACCGTGTATTTTTCTATGTCTTGAGAGGAGTTATTAAAAGTTCTCATTTTCCTTTTTTCCTTTTCGTTAGTGCTCTGTACATTCTTTTGTTTTCTGTTGTATTATAGTGAAACATCTTTTCGTTTTTTTTCAATATAACGTATTGATATTATTAATTTTAAGTTCACGTGAAGTTCAAAGGAAGTTCAGTCGAATAATTGGAGCGGGGTTTTATAGGAGATAATAAATTATGAATAACAAGTCGAGCACTTTTGATGCAAAATTAATATTGGAATCTTCTGGCTTTATAAAAAAATTAGATTTCTTAGAATTGATGCTATTAGATTTTTCTGTAGAAATTTTTGAAAAGAAAGGAAATATTACATGGGATAATTTCATAAATTGGTTAATAACCCAATGCAAAACAGAAAAGGTGAAAGAATTATACAAATCCAAAAATCCTGACATCAGTGATTTGGAATTAGATAATTTAGATAATGATATATGGAAAATTTATGATACTAATCTTAGCCGAAATAATTCAAAATTTAATCGAATTTATACATATATAAATAAAGTTGAAAAAATAACAATAGATTTAGATACTAAATATCAACGACCCTTCAATGTACGTTTTATAAATACTAAAAAGAATAAAAATGGAAGATATATCCTTGAAGAGTGTGTTAAAGAAATTGGTATAATTGGTAAAGATATAATACCGGAATCGAGTATTGCTTACGGGAACGCGCACGGCTGTTTTTCATGTATTTCTTATCTATGGAAAATATATCCAGATGGCTCAGTGAAGATTTTTAGAAAATATGTTATTTATACAGATACTGAACCTTTAAATGCTTTTGATAAGTTGTTCACAGGAAGAGGCGATCAACGACCTTCATGTTTTTATAACTTGCAATTAAATAACTTTTCTTTTCTTCCACATGCAAAAATACAAAAAGTTGAGATTAAAAATGTTATCAACGGTCCAGATTTAGTCAAATATGCCTTTAAACTCGATCAACCATTAACAAGGGATGACAGTCCATTAACGATTAAGCTTGAAGAATCATGTGAAAAATTATTTTTCCTTTATAGCGATTTTTTCGATGATATAGCAAGGATCAATAAGTCACGTGACCGTTCTAACAAACCACCTTTTTATCTTAATTATACAGATCCATATGAAATGACAAATATTAAAATTGTGAACAAGACTGATTTAGTTGAGCTAAGTATCGAATGCATGGATGGTTATTTTATGCTAAATCCTGAATTTAATGTTAAAAAGAATAGACAACTATTACCAGATGAAAGAGAAAAAATTGAAAAAAGATATGCTCCTTTAGACTTTGAAGAAGATAAAGAAGGTAAAGTAACAAAGGCTTCTATTAAGATCCTTAATCCTGAAATTAATTATTCCTACTATATCAAATGGTTTCTTCCTCGTTTTAGTGAAGTTAAGTCTCGAAATGAATTAATCGAAAAACCAATTTTTAAAGAAAGGAAAAGTCAATATTCCGATGAGGATATTTTATTATGGTTATAATTTAATCTTCTCTTAAATTGCATAACATTTATATATTCCCATTATTTCTTCTATTTCATGTCCGAGGAAATTGCTCATGGAAAAGAAAACCGTGTTGAATCGTTTATAAACGCTTGTCGGTTGCCGAAGGATCGAAAACCGTTAATCCTAAATGCGGATTATCTCGATGATGAGGCTCTCCCTGACGATGAACGGTCTAAGGTGTTAACTGAAATCTTCTCGCGTGATGTAAGAGAGTGCGAACTCAAAGCATTATCTGAACATCTCAGTCCTTGTCTGAATAATCGGACACCTAGCCATCTTTTGACAATCGGAGTGACAGGATCAGGAAAAACAGTATCCATTACCACTCTCTTGGAAACTATAAAATTTATCGCTGATCGTGAATCGATTCCACTTGATTATTATTATGTCGATTTGTCTCAATCCACTACAGCATTTGCTGGTTTGAACCGGATTGCGATCAGCATTGGGCAGGGGCGCTCGTATTTCAAAGGGATTCCCATTGAACTTATGCAGTCTCGCATCCGCGATTATTTGAATGAGCGACAAGGAACATTGATCCTTTTTCTTGATGAGATCGATTCTATATCAGTAGATCGTGATGTGTTTATGACCTTCATCGTTAAAAGTCTTCCGCGTCAGGTTCGAGTCCGGTTGATCTATATCTTCTCGACAAATCGACTGAATTGGGAGAATTCGTTAGATGCCCGCACAAAATCCTGTTTGAAGAAAAACGATATTATCTTTAATCCATATCATGCGCTTGAAATTCGTCAGATTTTGGAATTACGGATAGCCAAAGCGCTCGATCAAAGCCGAGTTGATGAAGCCGCTATCGCTCGTATTGCCGCAGTGTCGTCAAAAGATTCCGGGGATGCAAGGAAAGCGATTGAACTTTTGATGAAGTCATCGTATTTAGCCGAACGAGCAGGGGGCAATCTGACTGTAAGTGAGGTTGAAGAGGCGGAAAAAGCACTTGAATATGAAAAGGCGATGTCTCTAGCAGAGTCACTTCCCTTACAGCAGAAAATTTCCCTTGCGGCTTGTTATTCGCTTTTGCTTAAAAACAATAATCGCGTTCATACAGGAGAGGTTTTCGAGCAATATCAACGTTTGGCGAATACCATCAAAATTCGACCAATCAGCCAGAGGCGCTTCTCCGATATTATTTCCTCATTTGATTTGTACTCGCTCATAAACACACGTGTTGTGAGCCATGGGAGATATGGCAAAAGCCGGGAGATTTATAATTCGAATGATCAAGATTTGACCGAAAGAATTCTTGATCGTTTGAAGCGGTTGATCGGGCTTTCTTAAATCGAAAGGTTCTTATATACCAATCTCAATTGAATCGGAATGAAAGAAAAACAAGAACATCGCACTTTTTTGCTGAGAGGAGATTTTACAATTACGGATATATGGCGTGAACAACAAGAGCATCTTATGCAGGATTTTGATCCAGAACAACATGATGATTAGCGTTTTTTAGGTGTCGTCATTCTGATGGCTCTATTGTATGAGGCTTTAAGGCTACTTTCGATCGCTTCCAGAGGCTTGATGATGCGCTGCAGAGTTTTTTCCATTTGGATGGCGGCATCAATCGCTCTTTTGGCGGTGTTGATATCGCGGTTTTGGACGGCATTGAACAAGATGTCGATGAGTTTCGAAAATTTATTTGTTATCTCATCGATTCGTTTTTCTAAACTCGCGATGACGGATTCCAAATTAAGGCGTTGCTTTGCTCCTTTTAATGCCTTGACCGCTTTTGACATCTGATTATTGGGTACTTTATTCATCATACCGAATAACTTTTGGAAAACTTGGACGTCTTCTGACTCGATGGCTTTGTTTATTTCGCTCATCTTGCTTAATTTGGAAACGATCTCGTTGTTCTCTAATTTAATCTCCCGTATGGCTTGCAAGAGTTCTGCCTGGCCTCCTTCGGTCTGCATTAATGTGGGTAGAAATTTTCGAATTTGCTTTAAGCGTTTGAAAACATCACGTTCTGAAATATCGATCTGGTTGCTGAGATTGTTGGATGAATCGATCAAATTAGATGCTTCTTGCATCTTCGGGAAAAGTTCTGGTGCGATTTTCATTGCCTGATCTCCAAACGATGTCGATTGGTTGGATTTGGGCATGATCGCAAATAAGATGATTCCAATGGAGATGATTAGTGCGATAGTCATAATCCCTGCGACAAATGAAACGTTCCAGGTTAGCCAATCGAAGAATGATGGTACAAACGCACGAAGACAGGTGTATATTGCAATATACGAGATCGATAAAGATATCTTGGTTTGCATACCAAATGAGTTGAGTACAACAAAGAGCATCAAGATCATAAGAATGCAAAGAAGGAATACGGCAAACGGGGCAAAGGTTAGTAGTGAAAATCCCATTTGATCTTGCATAATCACTAATGCCAGGGAAAGAACGATACCGGTTCCAACAGACAGCAATTTTCCTCCGGCTCCATTAAAGTGTTTGGTAAGTGTTACACGGCTGATTCCAATAAAGAGTATGGAAAAGAGAATGAAATCGACTATTTGATTGTGCCGTGAATAAACGGATGCGAAATCGATCATACCAAACGGATCAAGAATTTGTGAGAAGAAATCCGAGCGGACATTAAATCGGGGGAAAACAGGCTGCGGTGACATTTCCTTTTCGTAAAAGTTTTGTTATAAATACTTTACGAATGAGATATGCCTTGGAGGTTTGAGTAAATTTCCGATGGAAATTATTTTTTTATTGTATGTTAATTGCTAACGTGAATCGAATCGAACTATGCGAATAGCGTTCTCTCTATTGCGATATAAGGCGAAGTTGATTTATAACTAATTTTCTTTTCATTCTGGAGTGATGATAACGAATTTGGATTAAGATATACAAAAGACACATGTGAGTTCCATCGGAAGTTTTCTCACGCTTCAATATTTTAATATATTTCCCAATTTTTTACATCCGTTGATTTTTCATTATATGTGATTGATCCGTTTGCTTTATATGGGCCATAATAAGGAATTTGACCATTTTTTGTCATAGGATACAACTCAAAGAAATATTTTTTATTAAATTGAGGGCCGTTAATATATTCCTTGCTAATATATGATGAAGATACTTTATTCCATATCACATATCCATTCTTTCTATTTTCTTTGATGTTTGGTCTTCCTAAATATTGGTAAGAGTTTTCGTTGTTTTCTGATACATAAATGTGATAATCTTGAACATTTTCAAAGTCTAATTCGTTTTCGTTGAAGTTCCATCTCAAAATTAATTCCTTATCACTGCCATCTTCAATATAGACTTTGCCGGATATATCATCGTATGACTCGATTGAATCAGTGATTATTAGTATTGGTTCAACTTTAATACTTGTTTCACTTGCATATGGTCCAAATTCTGGTTGTGGATCTTTCGTAAAAATTGGTTTTACATAAAAGAGATAAATACTATAAAATTGAGGGCCATCCTTGAATTTATTTATTACATATTTATTTTTCGTATCCCATATAAAATAGTTTGTTCTGCTATCTCCAGAATACCCTAATAATTCGAGCATATTTTGAGTATTCGATTTTACATATACTGCATAATTATCTATTATGTAACCATTAAATAAATTTGGATTAATATCCCAACTAATCACAATAGAGCGATTTTCAGGATCATCATAATCAACATCCTCTATTTCATATTGGTTTGAAAACTTATATCTTGCAATTGTATTAAAGGGGCCTTCATGTTTCATTTTAGAATTATTATAATCATCAATACTTTCGATTATTGAAAAAAATGAATAAGAGTAATTTTGTGAAAAATCTGGACCTTCTCTAAATGAATCGTGAAGCAGTGGATTATTCTTAAACCATTCAAACGATGTGTCATAACCATTACGAGTATTTCCCAAAAATACAGTTTCCGTTGCATCATTAATTGTGACATATATATGTGAATCAACAAAATGTTCACCATCCTTCAAAACGTTCGGCATATCCCATTCAATGACAACACTTTTTTCAGATGCGCTGTCAAAAATATTTATTGCTGGTTTTGGTAAAGGTGTTTGGGTTAATGTTGGTGTTGGAGTAATTGTTGGCGTTGGTGTTGGTCCTACTATTTCAATATTTTCGAAATAAAGTTCATAAGAACCAGTACTGTTGTAATCAACAATATGTGCAAGATTTTCTTGATAAGGTGTTTGTCCGTTTAAACGTATGACGCGATTAGTAACCCAGGCATTATCACTTAACAAGATTTCTTTACCATCTGAGCGAATTACCCTAGTAAGTTTATAAGATTTTCCAGGTGTATCTATCTTAAGATAAATCCAGCCATCCGTTACGGTTGATTCTACAGATATCTCGGAAAATAATTGATTTTTTAACTCGTTTATCAGTATATTGCTTGCAACATTTACCGGATACACTGCGCCATTACTTGAATAAATTATATCTGGTAAATTATCACTAGTGACATCATTCACTAAATAATCTTGCAATAAATCTGACTCAGGCGTATCCATTCGCATTACATGGATTAATTCGTGTATATCTATGCTGGTGATCTGTGGTTCTCCTAAATAGTCTTCATGTTCAACTTTCGCCTGATATTCGGTAAATTCTCCGGATAATGTTGAAGTCATTCTCCACCGAGCAACAGCAGACTTGCCTGCCAAAATATCGCCAAAATCGACTGTCAAAGAAGGTGATACTGGCTCCAAACCAACTTGCGTATCAATTATTTTAAAGTCAATAATTAATCCTCGTTCATTATCTATTATCTTCGGTTGTGAGGAAAATATTCTTACATTGTTTGCATTCCCCTTACCTACATTATTGATTAAAAGACCGAGAGAAAAAGGAGTGGATGGCTCAATTATATCCTCTGTAAAAGGATCGTCTGAATAGACATATTTTTCTTGAAAATAATGAACATCTAATTCTGCAGATGGAAAAACCCAAATCGCTGCTGGTAAAAGAGGAATTGATACTAATACGTCTTGATCATAATATTCAAGGATACCGCTTATATTATATCTAGCAGGGCCATTAATCGCTGCCTCTTTATTCGGAATTATCAACCACTCTATAATAGCATTTTCGCTTGGATTAATTACACCGGAACTATCAATAGTTTGTATATTTTTATTATGATTTGGGCTAATAAGAAATTTGTAAGTACTTTCCTCTCCAGTTGCATCATCAATTGACAAGTCAGTAAAGATATTTGTAATTGGATAAGGCGCGTTATTGAAAATTTCTAGTGTTGCTTTGAATGCGGACTTTGTCATTACTGCCTCTTGTTCGATTCGCAACCGTATTTTTGCGCAAATCCCTTCTTTGAGATCATCGTCCTGCGCAATTATCGAATCGTATAATAAGAACTCAAGAGACGCAAATAATATTAAAAATATACATAATTTTCTCATTTTAGTTCCTCTAATTCCTAATAAATCAAAGAAATTCAATTCTGTGAGTCAGTTGATTTGGGTTTTGGACCGCATTTTGATTGCCATACATAACCGCCTTTTCCGTTATGTGGTCCTTGAACATAACTTTGTCTAAAATATGTATTTGAGTAATAGACAGAACCACCACTGCCAATTCTGCTTCCACTACGATTTATTCTATTTCCCTTTTCCCTCTCCTTTTCTTTCTGAGAGGGTGTAGGAGGATTTTTGTTTATGGCATCATTTATGCATTCTACCGCTTCAGTTACTTTTATAAAATCTAATGCTTTCTCACCTGGATCGGTTGTTGGATGAGAAAGGTCTTCTTCCCAGCCATTAATTTTAGTTTTCTTGCCATTAACAATTGTACTTAATCCGATGATATGGCACCAACAACATGAATATTCTTGTGTCATAGCACTCATATACTTACACAAACATTCAGTACCTCTTATACAAAATGGTAAAGCAACAAATTGAGATCCAGGTGTTGATAATGCTCCAACACATATTGTAAGATCTGCAGTACAAATACCAGCTTTGATTATTTCTTCGAGCATTTCAAAAACATAAATCGGTATAGGGATTTCCACCCATGTTGTTCCAACACAAACATAATCATAAACCACTTTACCTGATATAGATTTTTCGCATGGACCTTTATCAAAAATATCTTCATCAATTCTATCAATTGAAGACAATCTTTTCTGTGATGCTAGATTTAAACTCGTCTCATGACTTTTTTCCACACGCACAGGAACTGTTATTGTTTGCCCAGCAGGTATTACACCAATATCTTCAACCAGAGGTGTAACTGTAAAATATGAATCTACGGGGAAATTCAAGTAAGTATTCTCAGCATCTATCAGTCCGTGATTGGTTATATTAAAATTGATCGTTGTAGGTTGATCATCGAAAAGTATAATCCTACCTATGGGTGGATCTATTGTGACTACGGGGGCAAGTACGTTTGTTTCAAAGACTGTTTCTATGGATATATTGTATTTATCTTCAATCTCTGCTGGTTCGACATTGAAACGGTATGTTATGAGTTCACGATTCAAGAATACCGTTGCTTCATTAACAATACCCGCAGAAAGTTCGAGTGGCAATCTTGTTATGGAATAGTGCCTATCAGCCTCAACATCTATATAATAGAAAGCTTCTGTTACATCCTCTATTAATGCTGTACCATTCGAATTACTGGTTGCCAATATTGTTGTGCTATCAGCTGGATTCATCAAAGTAACTGTAGCATCAATCACGCGTGGAGCACTTTCACCAAAAACCGTGTATTCATCCACAACATTGACTCTCAAATCTCCTTTGCTATCAGAAACCGAGATAAAGTTAAAAGGTATTTGAATCCATTTATTTAGATCATAATGAACAATAATCTCTCCTTGATATGGTCCAAGTATCATGTCATCGGGTGGACGAAGCGCTACGATAATCTTTTTGGTTTCACCAGGTTCGATCATTGAGAAAGTATCTGGAGAAGCTAACTTTAACCAATCTTGTAAATTTGATTGAGGTAATTCAATACGGACATTTTCAGCAGGAGCCCCACCACTATTAGTAAGTTCACATTCAACAAATTTTTGACTGCCTCGAATCATCCCTATATTCAAAACGCCCGGATAGTTTACTAATTTTGGCTGAGAGGGAGTAACATGTGTTTCAATTTCAACTAATTCAGTAGCGCCTTCAATGCTCGTAAGCGATATATTAATTGTTGAATTTTCAGTTACATCATCCATTGCCTCAATGACAAAAGGAATAGATGTAATTTCTAAACCATTCAATTCTGCAGGAAATTGAATATCTAAACTTATCCCATTAGACGTTGCACGAATTTCTTTTTGGATATTTTGTAATGGAACATCACCCAGGTTTGAAAGTTCTAAAGTGGCTGAGAGAGGGATCCCTGTTATGAGATTATATTGCACTTGGTTTGGACTTGCCTTCATCCCAACGAGCGAAAACTCTACTTCTGATTCGTTTTTATTTAGATCGAAGGGGTGTTTGGCAAATGCTTGATATCGGCCTGCTTCCATTGAAAGAGGAGTGAAAACAAGTTCGAACTCTCCATTCGTGTCCGTTATGGTTTCTGAAACACGAGAAATCCCCCTAACGGATATAGCGACTTGAACTGGTACGTTCGGAGCAAGTTCACCATCTGATAATCTTAACGCTTCACCATGGAGAGTTACAGGAGAGCCTGCTGGAGCGATATCTACATCGCACCTTGTAATAATTGCTTCGTATTCTCTAAGAATTATGTAATTTGAATTGATAAAACTATTATTGCTTTCATTGCCTCCTTCAAATATTTTGTTAGACACATCTGTTGTCACGACAAGAAAATAGATACCATCATTTAATTCATCATTTGATATATTAATATTTGATGAGAATGTTTTTGTTTCTCCTGGAGCGATAGAATCAACTTGACTCACTTCCGCAATTAATACATCCTCTCCAATATTTTTGTCATTAGAAAGACAGATTGCATCGAGTCTTTCCCCTCCGGCAGTTTCAACACCTTGATTAAGTATTGTCCATTCAAGACTAAGCGTTCCTTCTTGCCAGACCATATCTGTATCAAACATTACGCCCGTAACCACAAGATCCGGTGCGCCTTTTGTTTCAAATATTCCTTCTTGAGTTATGTTTCTATGATTTCCTTGATCCCAGATTTCGATGGTGTAAGTATAAGCCGTTACCATCTCCAATCCTGAGATCGTTATCGTATGCTCTGTTTTCCATTCATTGGTTGAAGATATTAAAAGGTTCGTGTTTGAATCAATGCCATATTGTATTAATGCTTTTGATGGTTCATCTGTACTAAAAGTAATCGTACAATTTGTTTGAAGAGGATTGATCTCGATATTGGTGATGATTGGCGCACTTAGGTCTATGTTAAAATCAACGATTGCCGGAGTCGGATCTTCCTTATTATCAAGATCTTTGGCTTTTACCTCGAAGGTGTGTTCACCTTCAGTTAGATCATTTGAATTTGTTGACGTATTTAATGAAAAATCACTCCAATTTTGGTCATCAAGACGATAGGAATACTGTAGATCGACAGTGGGAGTCGTATCATCATTCCCGATCCATTCAAATCGATATTTTGGATTGTAAATTATAGTTCCAGAAACCGGTCTTAATATATCTGTCTCTGGTGGGAGTTGGTCTTGAAATTTAAACGATATTCGGTTACTCCCCCAGAAGGGGCCGAACTCAAGGTCTTCCGTGATCGTATCGGTGACATCCGAGAAAGTCAGACTGACGCGGTTGTTTCCCCAAAACGGGCCGAACTCAAGGTCTTCCGTGATCGTATCGGTGACATCCGAGAAAGTCAGACTGACGCGGTTGTTTCCCCAAAACGGGCCAAAGTCGATGTCTTCCGAAATCTCATCGGTGGTGTCGGAGAAAGATATGCCGATCCGGTTATTCCCCCAGAATGGGCCAAATGTAATGTCTTGCGCAATGGTATCTGCATGATCGGAAAAGATCACTCCAATTCGGTTGCTCCCCCAGAAGGGACCGAATGTTACATCTTGCTCAATGGTATCCGTATGATCGGAGAAAATCGTACTGACCCTGTTTGTACTCCAGAATGGACCGTATTCCGTATTTGGATCGAATACTGAATCTTCTGGAATCAGATATTCAGAACCGGTTTCCTGAGCGGGAACCGGTACGGGCATCACGAGCAGCAGCCAATAAACTGCAAGCTCTAACCATGTATATTTCCGCATATACTCAGACACTGCCGCCTCCTCTAGCAATCTGCTGTTTTTATTCAGCGGGCCGTCTACTCTGTCAGATGAGTGGCGAGTATGTATGCGGCAAACAGGTATTGCTTGCTGATATCCAGTTCAACCGTAACCGAACCGGTGGCTTCACCGTTTCCGGCATCGGTCAAAGTGACCTGTTCGGCGTAATAATCTTCATCCTGAGGCATGATCCGCACGTAGGCGGTAGTGTCATCAATAAACTGCGCTTGCAGGTTCTTGGCTCTGACGTTTATCTCGACCTGGTTGTTGTCGGTAGGCAACGTGATATCCGCAATATCGCCCCATTGAGACTTTTTACCGGCTGAAACCGAATTACCAGACACGCTTTCAATCCAGATTTCCGGACGGTTTTTGATGTAGATGGGCAATGTGGGTTTTCCTGTTGTATAGGCGGTTGAATCATCAGAAAGCCACGGTTTTGTGTCAACGTTTAATCCTGTCGATATTTCGTTGGCTTCAATTCTGGCATATGCTGCATATATCGATCCGTTTCCTTCGACAATGTCTGCTATCAATCGGAGTGTACCGCGATAATTATCAACACTAGGATGATTATAATGATTTCTAGCTGGATAAGACTGTGTTGATCCAGTCAGAACAATTTTGTCTAGTGCTTGGATTATCAGACTGCCGCCCCCACTATAATTGTCATATTCACCAGAATAGTACAGTGTTGTGATATGTGTAGTATTATAGCCAGAGCCACCTACAAGTGAAATCAAGTATGGATCAATATACTTATATGATTGATTACTAGCAAATGAACTTTTTCCTTTAAAACCAAAAAGACCATCGCTTGGCATCCAATGTTCACCGACTTGATACGGTCCATGAAATCCGCCGGGTCCAGGTGTTTCTGAACTGATTGCAGAAACACTGATAACGCCATTAATAATCACATCATCCTGGGAAAGGAGAACAACACCGGTGTTTTTTGCGTTTGGAGTGAATGTGAGAGTTGCGCCTTCTTGTACCTCGATCCTTGTATAATTCAACACGCCGTCTTCGGGCAATGGAACAGAAGTGTCTTCAGTGACAATCAATTCCCCATCGCTGCCATCACTCTCACCGCGAAAGAACGATGCCGACTCGCTAAAAGCAAAATTCATACCGCAGACCAAAACCAAACCAAACACAAATATGCTCTTTTTCATGACCTAACTCCATATTTCTCAGAATGTTGATACAATCAAACAACAAGATGCGCCACACAAAACAAACCACCTTGATGTTTATATCGACAACCAAATCAAAATCGGTCAAAAAAAAAATAAAAATAATGCCTAAATTTTTAAATTGGGCCGGTTTGATGGATAAATGATTAATCCATTAATATTTGATTGGAGAAAAAATGTGAGATATGACGCTAAATCTAATTAGATTTCGATTAATATTCTGTTTTTAGTTGTATATTAATATATTGCCCAATCATCTATTTTTGTATCTGGAGGTGTGATTTCTTGAATCCATCCATTTAACTCCCAAAGAACAATCCTACGCTTATCTGAAGTTGCTAATAATTTTCCATCTTGAGAAAATGCAAGAGCATTACCCGTTGAGTAAAACCCTGTATAAGTAAGGAGTTCCTCTCCGTTATACATATTCCATAATTTTGCCATAATAGTGTGACTAGTTAAGAATGCTTCACCTTTTGGATAAAAAGAAGCAGATGAAAAAGCAGGAATAGAGAATAAAATTTCATCTGTTATGGCATCTTTATATTTACCGTCTATTGTTAATATTCTTGTACCATCAGGTGATAAAATTGTAGAATTATGTACTTTTTCTGGATCAGAAAATACATGTAGAACCTCATTTGTTGTCGAATCCAGCATGTTAATCGTACCCTCCGGAGTCTTTTGTAAAATTCTACTTCCATCTAATGACATTCCTTCATTATTATGAAAATTGTTAAATGTATATAACTCCCCTCCTGTGTTTACATCCCATAATTTTGCTGTACTAAAATCACTAGAAAACAAAATGCTGCTATCATTTGAAAAAGAAAGTAATGAGATTTCAAGTTTTTGCCCTGAGAATGTTTTTAATTCTTCTCCTGTATTTACATCCCATAACTTTGCCGAAAAATCCCTGCTGCCCGTTAGGACACTATTTCCATCAGGAGAAAATGCAACTGACTTTATTTCAGCTGTATGTCCCGAGAATTCCTGGAGTTCCATTCCTGTGTTTATATCCCATAATTTTGCGGTGTAATCCCAACTCCCTGTGAGAATATATTTACCATTTGGAGAAAAAGCGACTGAATTCACATTACTTTTATGTCCTGAGAAAGTTTTTAATACATTACCTGTAATCACATCCCATAATTTTGCAGTATCATCCCAACTTCCGGTTACAATTTGTTTACGATCTGGAGAAAAGGCAACAGATGTAACACCACTTTCATGACCAATAAACGTTTTTATGTTCAATCCAGATACTATATCCCACAATTTTGCTGTTCCATCTTCACTCCCAGTTAGTATATAATTGCTATCTGGCGAAAATATAACTGAATGCACAGTTCCCTCATGACCAGAAAAAGTATGCAGTCTTAAACCAGTATTTACATCCCACATTATTGCTGTATTATCATCACTGCCTACCAATACTTTTGTTCCATCTGGTGAAAATGCAACAGAATTGACTGGGTCATCAATATCTTGATAGCGATACAATTCTTTACCAGTTATTGCATCTAACAATTTGACAGTTCCATCTTCACTACCTATCAATAATTGTTCACTATCTGGAGAAAATGATAACGAATTGATGTATCCTTTATCTGAATATTCGCATAACACAGATCCTGCTTCCACATCCCATACTATTGCTCTATTATCATATCCTCCTGTTGCCACACGCTTTCCATCGGATGAATATGCAACTGTGTATATATAACTATTATTACCTCCAATGGATTTTTGTTCATTACCATATGTTGAAATATCCCATAATAAGACTTGGTACTGTGAAGTGGCAATAATATAATTCCCATCAGGTGAGAATTCACCGCCATAGGGATAAGATCCTAATCTAGATCCAAATTTACAACCAGTAGATGCTTTCCAAAGTTTACCATCCTGTGTCAAAATTTTTTCTCCATCCGGTGAAAATGTAGCTTTCCCATCACAACCTGATATGGTTAATAATTCTATTCCAGTAGATATATCCCACAATTTTGCTGACCTATCTCCACTTGCAGTTAATAAATAATTCCCATCTGGAGAGAATTCTACAGAATCTATATACTTGTTATGACCTTGGAACGTGAATATTTCTTTTCCGGTAGCCAGATCCCATAATTTCGCTGTTTTATCCCAACTTCCTGTTGCAATTTGTTTTCCATCAGGAGAAAAATCTACCGATGTTATGCCATCAGTATGACCAGAGAAAGATTGTAATTCGTTGCCAGAGGAAACATCCCATAACTTTGCTGTTTTATCCCAACTTCCTGTTAATATTTTATTACCATCTGGAGAAAAAGCGACAGATCGAATATCATCGTTATGCCCAGTAAATGTTCGAATTTCTGTACCAGAGGTTACATCCCACAATTTTGCTGTATCATCATAACTCCCTGTTAAAATGTGATTACCATCCGGTGAAAATGCTGCTGAATACACACCATCATTATGCCCAGAAAAAATTCGTATTACGGAACCAGTCTCAATCTCCCAAAGTCTTGTTGAATAATTTCCAAATGATACAATGAATTCACCACTAGGTGATATTACTTCTGAATATGCATCAGCACCAAATACTTGAATCTTCTTTTTTGAATCTAAGTCCAATAAGAATGCGGTATTTTCATTTCCTACTAAAACACTGTTTCCATTTTTACCAAAAATAATTGATTTAAACTCATATCCATGAAATGTATGTAATTCTTCACCAGTTATTGCATCCCATAATTTTGCGTAGTGTTGACTCCCTGTAAGAGCATATTTTCCGTCCGGTGAAAGACCAACAGATGTTATTGGCTCACTATGTCCAATTAGAGTCAATTTTTCTCTCATAAATATATTACCAATTTCATTCGTTTCAATATCCAATATTTTTGCTGTTTGATCATCACTCCCTGTAATGATTTTTTTGCTATCAGAAGAGAACGCAATATCGGTTATGGTTTCATTGTGCGCATAAGAAGCAGGATAGAAAGTACAAATTTCACTATTGGTGTCAATATTCCAAAATCTTACTATTCCCCCATGACTATTTTCACTAACAAATGCTATTTGTTTTTCATTTGGTAAAAAAGCAGCTGTATAGATTGTATGACCAAACCCATCTAAAGAAGCATCAAAAGATGCAATTTTACTATTGGACAATGAATCCCAGATTTCCAAATTTTCAGAATAACGACCTGTTAAAAACTGACTACCCTGCGGTGAAAAAGTTTGAATCCATTTATTTAACTCTAACGTTTGAATTTCTTTTCCAGTTAATACATCCCATTTTTTTATTGTATCATCACTACCTGTGAATACTGTCTGTCCATCAGGTGAAAAAGCGACTGAATTGATTCTTTCTTTATGCCCAGAAAAAGTATGTATTACTCTTCCAGTAGAGATTTCCCATAAAATAGCGGTTTTATCTTCACTTCCTGTAATTACAAAATTTCCATCTGGAGAATAATTAACAGAATTTATTGAATCATTATGACTTGATGATGGGAACTTTACTGGAGGCCCATAAGAATAATATTCTGACGAATAACTACAATTTAAAAAAACACATAATAACACAAGAATCCTGTTACACATTTTTTTCTCCAAAAAATAGGTAGAATTTTATATAGCAACCCAATGTTTTTTTAATAAAATCGAATATTCCCGAAAAATTGGCCAAAAAAAATCGCTTGCTCATGAAAAAATAAGCAAGCGAGAATTCTATCTATGTCAAAATTGCGTATATTAATCGTATTTTATGTAATCACTGACGAAAGACGAAGATTCATATTCAACAACCGTAAGTTCTTTATTATTAATTTGATCGAGCATGTAAATCTCAGGGAGTCCGTCCAGGTTTGCATCGGCGAAGCAGTATTGATTGAAGGGAGGAACGTTTAAAGAGTCTTTTTCAACAAGGTTTTCATCATAGACGAACATTACGGTTTCTTCCGGTTTCTTTTTTGCAATCAATATTTCAATTGAGCCGTCTCCATCCATATCAGCTACCCCTAATGCGGAAAGCGTTACTGTTGGTTCATCGTTAAAATCAATTGTTTTGCTTGGTCCTTCTTCATCTAAGTCGAATTTAGTGACTGATTTTTCTTCAAGATGGAATCCATAAAGAGTGTTTGAATTATTTATCTTTAACACATCTCTAAAAGAGATTTCTTCACCTAAATAAAACTCCTTAACGATTTCACCGGTTTTGAGGTCGTAAACATGAATTCCTCCAGGTGAAATCGCATCGTAGGAGCGGATCATTGTATCCCAGGATATAACAACAAGGCGATTATCCTCTGTCCGGGAAATCAATGATGAGCCCGACATATATTCGCCCCGCTTTAAATACCACTGAAGATCTAGTGAATATGCTTGCTCCGAATCCGTTTCTAATTTCAAGCAGACGTCATAGGCTTCCTTGTCTGAGACAGTAAGCCCATCCAGGTCCTCGCTCACATTAATGTAATTACCTTCAGAATCAATTATCTTTTCACCATTGACTCGAATCCAATTATCGGGTGTCAGGGGAGCCGTAAAGATATATTTGCCTAATGAAGGATCTTGAAAGAATGAGATGCCTGTTGGTGGAGTCGCCATGTGAAATTGAGCGTCAATTTTTCCCGACTCAACATCATAAATATTTATGGCCCGAGGTTTGTAATCTTCATGCCCTGCATCGATATGCGCAAGGATTTTTACCTTTCCTTTTTCATCCACAAACATAAGTTCAGGGCTTTCCCGGCCGCTCCATACACCGTCTCCATTTTGATCTTCACCCACCATGCCCATGAATTGGTTGAGTACGAGATTTTGCTTCCCTGAAACCACTTGGTATAGAGTCGGAACTCCTTCCCCATAAGATGGAACGGAATTAGGCGTGATAACTGTCAGGATTTCCAATCCAGGCTCCCCGTCCGTATCCAGTAGATTGTATGGAGATACGTAATCATTCGTATAAGGATTCTCACTAATCGGAATTAAACGCGATGCGAGCGAGATGGGATCATAGATCGCAACGGAAGGTGGAGATTGAAATGACGATACGAGGCTGATTCGGCCCGTTCCATCTACATCACCGGATAATAAAAAACCTTGAATTTCCCATGGAAGAAGAAGTTTCTTTGCTGTTATCTTATCTCCCACAAGCAGAGGCTTTACTGTTTGGAAATTCCTCGTATTGGAAGAATCCCCATTGCGGAATGGCCACGATTGAGCAGATGAATTGATTTGATTTATTCCAACGAATACCAAAACAAACAATATTTCAACCAGGAAACTCAATGACCGTTTCTTCATTCTTTTGATATTTCTCCTTATCCCCAATATACTTGCGATTGAATTCTACATTCAAATCGCTGTATATTTAATGCCCAACTCGCGTTCCATTTGCGATATAATTATAAGATCAAATAAGTAAATTGGCAGGCGTTAATCCATTGAGAAATTCAATTCTATTTGTCTTTATATGTATTTTCTTTTCGTTTCCACTTTATGGAAACAACGATTGGTCATATCCATACGCTAATTTAAAGGCCAACGCTTTCGTACATCTAGACAACAAGGACCGCACGATCCAAAAAATCATTGATATAGAATCGATACCGATCCCTTCCGATATCGAAAATCTTATTTGCGGCGATTTAAACCATAACGGCTTACAAGAAATTGTTGTTCAAAAAAGCGATGGTTCAGGAATTCTCATTATTGACTTTAACAATCATTCAATTGAGACTGTACCCGTCGTCCGAGAGACAAATGAAGCCGTCTATCTCGCTTCATTAGCAGATATTGATGGTGATTCGGTTAAAGAGATTCTTTTCTCGGTCATCAATGAGAATGGCCATTCAAGGCATTTTATCTACAGTTACTTAACAAAACAATTTATTTGGAATTTTGATTCATCTCAAAGCATACTCAATGAGAAAATTTGTGCGGCTATCGATATTGATTCAGATGGGAATCAAGAATTCTTATGTTATGGAGCAGTTGACTCACTTAAAGGCGTTCTATCCGTTTACGATCGAAAATCCTCCTCTTCGAGGAAGATTGAATTTCCAGGAACCTCTACGACTCGTTTAATGGCTTTCATATGGGACGAGTTTGATGAATCCTGGTATGCGTATATTGCTTCAAATCCCATTATCCAATCAACCGCAGAAAGCGATTTATCGTACATTCACTCATACAGGCTTAATGCTGAAACGTTATCTCCAGAAGAATTATGGTCGATTCCGATCAATCCAAATCTCGAATTATCCCGTTTAGCGATAGGACAATCTGATTATGAGGAAACTTTGATTATCGCTGGAACGAAAGCACGGAAAAATCCTTCTCTCTATATTCCACCTTCTGTTACTGTTTTTTCTGCTTTCAATGGACGTTTACTCCAGGAAATAGAACTTGAGGGGGATTGCGTCGATTTAGCCGTACCTGAATTAGATGATGATATGGAGAGTGAAATCGTGCTTCTTGACGGAGAGGGTAACCTATATCGATTGGATATATCACAGAATCGTGGCCGGATATTTACGATCCAAGAATCCAACACTCTTATTGGGAGTATTTTACTGTTTTCTGAACCAGGGCCGGATTTGGCGGTGATTCAAACTGTTAATGATTCCGATTATATTCATTTTTTAAACGAAAACTTAGACCCGCTCATTTTCCCTTCAAGGTTCAAGATTCCTGGACGCATCTCTGGACGTCCTATTTTAGGAGATAGTAACGGCAATGGATATGGAGATATTATTTTCGTAACAGAAAATGATGAATACAAATTAAATCGATTGTTCTTTTACGATCCAGAATTCCCAAAACCAACACCGATTCCTTCTGCAATCCATGATTGGATGAATCATTGAAGTGTATTTTTTTGGCCAATTTTATAGATAAGTTCGATGTATTTTATGTGGAAAATTGATATTTTAGTCATTATCGCTAGATGGGATTACTCATTTTGAATATTGAACTGGACAATTTGTCGAGATTTGACACGGAATATGCTCTAAAACAGGTTATCCAGTGCTATCAGCACGCCCTGAAAACGTTTGTAGCAGTTCAGATTGATGCAGCAGACGAAATCGATGAAATTGTTCAAGAAACTTTTGTTGTTTTCTGGGAAAATTATGCAACAAAAGGAAGAGAGATAACCAATTTGAAAGGGCTTTTATACCGAATCGCGCATAATTTAACCGTATCTTATATACGAAAAGCAAGAATCCATCGTTTATTCATGCTTAAAAATCACCATGATAACAAAGTGAAAACGCCTTATGATCATTGTTATCAACAGGAAAGGAGCAACATGGCTTTTAATGAATTTCAAACTCTTTCAAAGAGAGATCAGAGCATACTGACTCTATATTATGTTGAAGAGTTTCGAATCGAGGAAATCATGGACATTATGGCGATGACTGAAGATGCCGTACGAAGCCGTTTGAAACGCGCCAGGGGTCGGCTAAAAGAAAAATTTTACCGCAAATGGAGTGTTAAATCATGAATAATCTCCCTCCCGATGTGGATGATTTTTTAAAAAATCAATTGCCTGAAGAATTAAGCAATAAAATCTCTTCAAGAGATTTAGAAATGTACGTTCTAAGAAAAATACGCGGTTCCAATTCGTTGAATAGCAACCACTATTGGATGAGACGAACGGCTGTATTGGCTTCTTTTCTCATTATACTGCTCACTGCAGGATGGTTTCTATATATTTATCCCAATTCGAGCGGTGAAATCCATTTATTGGCTGGAAATGGAGAAATTGACTTAAATGGCCGCGCGGGAGTTTTAGGAGAGAATAACAAGCGTTTTTCTCTAGGTGATACTCTGGAAACGATGGAGAATCAAGTCAAATTATCTCTTTCAGATACAACATTCATCATTCTCGATAAACAGAGCCGTATTACTTACGATTCCAGAAAAAGAATCTCTGTCTCTAAAGGCCGTCTACATTATAATCATTCAGGGAACGGCTCCTCTGAAATATCTTTTCACACGCCATTGGGGATTATCCAGCCGATCGGAACGATCTTCGACTTAGAAGTTTCACCCGATAAAAACAATATCCAAGTCTTTGATGGTTCCGTTGCTGTATCCTTGAATAATGTTGAACGGATTATCGAATCCGGGTATGAAGCTGACATTAATTCGAATGCGATAGAAGATAAATCCATGACAACTCCCCATCGCCAATGGTGGCCCGATACGGCTTACACCCCATGGACAAAAGCGTTTAATACTAATTGACAAACGGATTTTCATGTTGACACTAAAGGGAATAAGGTGGTAAATTAACTTATTTCTTGGTGTGTGATACATGGAAAGCCTGGATCAAACAACAGCATACGGAAAACAAAACAACGCGTTTACGTTGAATGAATTGTTGATTTCGATCGCGATTCTATCTACGCTTGCCTTGATCTCTTACCCTTGTTTACAACACGCTCTGATTCGAGCAAATCTCTCCACTGTTTTTATGAAAAGCAAGACAATTTCCTACGAGTACATGCGGTTTTACGCAGACCATCAAATTTATCCGGAAGACATTCGTTATGATTCATCGAAAGGAAAAGATGTTTCTATATCCCTCAGGAATGATTGCCAAGCCCGTTATTTTTTCCGATATAGTTTTGGATTGAATATGACCCAAAACGCCTTTATCGATCCTTTTATCGACTACTATGAAGGAACAACCTGTTTTGAATCGATAAGAAAATCTGAGTTATTCTCATTAATCCGAAATAAGCAAATAAAAACTCCCGGTTGCATTTTAGTAAGCCGAGGTCCCGATCAACTTTTAGAACCGCCAAAAAGCACCATTGTATATCAAGGAATGATCTACGACTCTTCAAATGGACTTCATAGTGTTGGTGATATTCTTATTGAAATTCCAGGAAATTCATCCCTCAATTCTATCCAATGAATTCTATTTCAAATGATCAGTCTTCATATATTATCCATTCTGCTTTTTTCTTTTTTTATTACGGCATTATTTCTTTGCTCTTTAACCTAAACATTTTTATGAACAATTAAGTTTACTCTGGTTTTTGTTCCTGTTATATAAGTAACAAAAACCATATGAGGTGATATGAAATGACAAGTCCAGAAAAAGTATTCCAGCATGGAACATGCCGTTGTGCAATTTTTGCCAACACGGTCAATAAAAATGAAAAAAACTATGTAATCAAGAAAGTAAACTTCGCAAAGCGTTATAAGGATGGAGATGAGTGGAAAAATTCCAATAGTTTGGACATCAATGAAATACCCAAAATGATTGCCGCCTTGCAAAGTGCATACATGTATCTGACACAGGTCGATACCGAGAAAAAAAATTTCAGCAGTGAGTTTGAGTCTTAATTTTTTTCGAAACATTTATATAGGAGTAGAACTATTACTTATCAGTGGTGATAAGTAATGGAAAACTCCTCCAACCCTCCTTGGTATATGAATATATCCCTTCCAGCAAAAACAGAACAGCAACACTCATATCCAAAAAGTGATTTCGATCCCTTAAGTATTCTTCATCATGAGAAAATCGGTCAGTCTGATCGCTTATTGGACCATACGGCTAAGGCTCTTTTAACAAGAGTTTCTCTTGAAAGGGAACAATCCCGTTCACGACAATATGATGTACAGCGTGTTCGCAATCATCTAATTCAGTTCGATGATGAGCCGTTTGGGATTAATCAGGCCAGGGATTCAATGCGATGGAGTTTGGAACAAAACCTAATTGCTTTATCACGTGAGGATCGTCAAGGGCAATTGTCGTTTTGGCAGGATGTTCACAATCTCTCGAAAGACCTTCTTTCCAATATGGAATCGGCAGAATCGGTGAAACGGCGTAATGCATTAATAGAACCTTATGTTTTACAGTCACGTATACCTTAAAGGTGATCGTTATCCTCAATGAAGAAACTTTGAAAGCCCTCAAACCTATCTATGGAGAAATTATTGATCGACTTTGGAGAGCGTATAAGATCGAGGATGCAGAAGGCAAGCGTGAAATTGAGAGCATGGTGGAGCAACTGTACATTGAATCACTTCGCCGTCGAGTTGATGACGAAGGAATCTTATTGCCGCCGCCACCCAATGATTTGATCCAGGGTGAGTATCCCGTGGGATGCGTTTTATACAATGGACAAATACGGGATGAGTTTGGTTTACGGGAGAAAGAATGGGTGCAGCATCTGGCTGTATTCGGAAGGAGCGGTAGTGGCAAAACAAACCTTGTCTACATGCTAATCGCCAACTTGCTGCAAAAGAAAAAGCCGTTTTTGATCTTTGACTGGAAACGCAATTACCGCAGCATTATCACAGAAAACAGTGATTTCCCCGTAATGATCTACACGGTTGGAAACAACCTTGTTCCATTCCACTTCAATCCCTTCATCCCTCCCCCAAAAACCGAACCAACAGCATGGCTCAAAAAACTGATTGAAATTTTGGCTAAAGCCACATTCGTTGGCGAGGGCGTCATGTTTTTACTCCAGCAGGGACTCGATAAACTCTACCGTGAAAGCGGCGTTTATGCGGGCGATGTCGAGCAGTATCCCACCATGCAAGATCTCGTACAAGTCATTCAAGACATGAGCGTTAAGGGGAGAGCGGCTAACTGGATGGCATCCACCCAACGTGCCCTTTCCGCCTTATCGTTTGGTGCAATGGGTGAAGTTCTCACCACGCAATCGAACGCTTCTGTGGCGGATATCTTGGACAAACCGGTGATCCTGGAACTCGATTCCCTGACCTCAACGGATAAGATATTCTTCATTGAATCTCTACTTTTGTGGATTCACCATTACCGCCTAGCCAAAAACGAAACCCGTGACGAGTTTCGCCACGCCATATTCATCGAAGAAGCACATCACTTACTCAAAAAGCAAACCACGGGGAGTAGCGAAGGTACAACCGATCTACTCCTGCGTGAAATTCGTGAACTGGGTGAGGCAATCGTTTTGGTGGATCAGCACCCCTCGCAAACCTCATTACAAGCAATTGGAAATACGTATTGCACCTTTTCAATGAATCTCAAATCACGTGAAGACGTCAATGCATCGTCATCCTATCTCATGTTCGATGGAGAACAGAAACAATATCTCAACCGGTTAGAGGTGGGGCAAGCGATTGTCAAATTGCAAGGCCGTTGGACCAAACCATTTTTGATCGTTGTTCCCCACATCATGCAAAAACACAAAGTCATAACTGATCAGTTCATCCAAGACTATATGCAGGCCTATTCCGGCCATTCCAGCCAGAATCAGACCTTTGAAGGCGTTTCCATACCGGTTTCGCAGGAATCGCCAAGTGATAGAAAGGCATGGGAAAAGCCTTTATCGGAGATGGAAAAGGCTTTTCTAGAGGATGTGCGGAAAAATCCACTAACTGGAGTAGTACAAAGGTACAAGCGACTATCGCTAAGTAGAAGAAAAGGAAATTTAATTAAAGAAGAATTGCAAGCAAGAGGCATCATCAAGCCTGTTGATATACTGACCCATCAGGGCAAGGTGGTTTTGCTTGATGTCAATGATTCAAAACAAAATGCAAAAAGGAATCCCGGACTGGTTCATGAGTACTGGCGAAGCAAAGTCAAGGAGTACTTTCAAAAACAGGGATACACTGTCATCCCAGAATACCAATTACCATCGGGGAATTATGTCGATCTCATGATCATGAAAGACAATGAAAAGATACCCGTCGAAATCGAGTCCGCAAAATCCGATTATATAAAGAATGTTTCGAAAAATTTGGAAGCAGGATACGAGCGAATATACGTACTCGGAACTGATGCGGAAGCGACCTATCACATTCATGCAAGGCTTACCAAACTACAAGCCGAACATCCAAACATATTCATCGGACATTGCGCCGATGTTATAAGACATAAAAAATCGGAAAGTGATCCATGCCGCAAGGCATCCTTTCCAGAACAAAAACCCACCGCTGAATGAGCCGGATACGGGCGCAAGTCTGTTTCCGGTGATTTCAGCACCTAACCCCATCTATTCCAGACGATCTGGAATCTGACCCGAGCTTTTAATAGTTCGAATTCTCTATCCGACTCAAAAAACAATCCCATAAAGCGGAATCAGGATTCTCAAAGGCGGAAACGCCTGTTTTGAATAGATCGGCCCAATACTGTCGGGCTTTTTTTGTATCAACCAATCAGCTTGGACTCGCCAGGAAAATTCTGACCTGTCGGTCCATGCAATAAAAAATTTGGAGGTAATACCATGATTCAACCAGCAAACCAAAGAAACAAAATGCACACGGTAATCACACAACATGTCAAAAGCGAATTGACTCCCGAGGAGATCTATGCGGCTTTCACCGAACTCATGGAGAAAATGAAAACACCCGATCCGGATAACCCTAATTTGTGGTCGGTTGAAATCGGGGAAAAAACTCTATGGGGAATATTGGATGAGGGCGCTGGGCCTCAAGGATCTGACCTATTCACGATCCTCTTTCCTAGCGATTACTAAGAGGTGATGAAACCATGAACCAAACAAAACCAATGCAAGTTCAATACACCATCGTCGATGGAGAGCATGAATATCTGGATTCGTTCGTATTCAACGCTAAAAGCGGTAACGAGCGAGAGCAAGCGTTTCGCGAGCTCGCAGAGTTCTACGTTTATGATGAAGAAGACAAGCAGGAAATCATTGCCTCCTTGCAATCTGAAGGCATAGCAATGATTGGCGGTAGAGCCATCAAGAAGATATTTGTCCAAGAATTTGAGCCGATAACCGTTATCGTTCGCGGCGGCGTCATTCAGGATATCCAACACATTCCCGATGGAATAACGATCCGCGTAAGGGATTACGATATCGACAACCTCACCGAGGAAGAACTCCTCAAAGAAACCGAACCGGATGATGAAGGCAATCCCTGTGTTGTCGCCATCTGGAATAACCAGTAAGTCCATCCCACCTAAAAACCTCAAGATTTATCCATTCAACGTAAAGAAAGGAACAACGCCATGTGTATCAAAGAAATCCAATGCCCGCATTGTGGGAACCAAGACGTAAAGCGAATTCAGCTCTGCGTCGTGCTTCCCTCCAGCCTCTACCGAAATCTCTATCAAGACGAACAAGGCTTGATCTGGGCGGAAGAGGAAATCGAAACCGTTGATGACGGCATCGATCCAGTATCGGAGTATCTCTACTGCAAACAATGCGAACGGGATTTTTCCGATCCGGGAATTCAGATCACATGATCTGAAACCGCTCATCGAAAACAAGACATAGGGCATTACGCCCACAAGTTAGTACGAACCCGGCACTGGCCGGGATTTTTTATTTTAAAGAAAGGAATATCGTTATGAACACTGTTACCTGTCAACTCTGTGGAGAATCGATCCAAGGCGCCTTGTATGGCCACCTTGGTGAACAACACAATCTTGCAGCTCAAGAGTACCTGACTCAGTATCCAGGCGCGCCATTGGTTGCTCCTGAACTGCTCAGCCAGATCCAATCCGGAAAAACCGTCACACGAACGCCGGTTCAAGCCAGCGAAGAATTTCGCATTCACGATGCGGTTCTGAGAAAAAGAAATGGGGCCAGCCCCATAGTGCCTAACCTCGATCTGCACTATCAATTCCCTCCCGAAGCAGCCTATCTGATCCAATCCATCAATCATAAAGAACACGTCATGATCGTCGGAGCGACTGGCACGGGGAAATCCTCCCTGGTCATGCAGCTCGCTGCCCAGTCCAATACCCCCTTACGCCGCTGCAACCTGAATGGTGAAACCACGGTGTCTGATTTCCTGGGCCGCTGGACGGTGCGCGGAAAAGAGATGGTCTACAGCGAAGGCATCCTGCCAACCGCCATGAAAAACGGCGATTGGTTGCTTCTCGATGAGATCGATGCCGCATTACCGCAAATCCTGTTCGTACTTCAAAGCGTACTCGAAGAATGCGGTAAATTGGTGCTCCTCGAAAAGGACGGAGAGGTCGTAGCTCCCCATCCCGATTTTCGCATCATCGCCACCGCCAATACCATCGGCAACGGGGATGAATCCGGGCTCTATACCGGAACACAAATCCTCAATGAGGCTTTCAAGTACCGGTTTGCAACGGTTATTTACTTGGATTACCCGGATGAGAAGACCGAAACCGAAATTCTGGCCAAGAAAATATCCAAACTCAAAAAGACCGAAATACGTCGGTTCGTTAAATGTGCACGCCAGGTAAGAGAAGCGGCGGAGCGCGAGGAGTGTTATTGCAGTTTTTCCACAAGACGATTACTCGCATTCGCCAGGAAATACGATCACCTCGGCAACCTCGCAAAAGCTCTTGAACTCACCGTTCTCAACAAACTCTCTCGGGATGACCGGCGAGTAGTCCAAGAGATTGCCCAGCGGCATCTGGGAGACCTGATGAGCTCAAATCCACCGAAAGGAGCCAATCAATCATGAGAAATCTCAATGGCTTAGAAACAACCTTGGAGCGCGTCGGGCGGATATTGTCCCATAAATACAACATCACCGTTCGATGCAAAGCCAATGAATGCAAGACCGATGGCCGCACCATCTGGCTGCCGGCGCTTCCGGATAGCATTTCGGAGTCGCTTTGGACACTGATTCGCGGCGAGCTCGATCACGAGACCGCCCATATCCTATACAGCGACTTCAATGGCCGCATGAAAGGATTCAAGCAGAAATGGGGCGAATTTGGATTTGATCTGCTCAATGTCATCGAAGACGTCCGCGTCAATTACGCCATGCAGAAAGAATACCCCGGCTCGCGGCAAAACATCATGCACAGCATTGATAAGATAACTGAGAAACACCCAATCGATCAAATGCCATTGCCCGTTCGGTTCCTCTGTGCTCTTTTCCTGGCCGGAATGGATATTTCCTACGATCAGTATGGCCAAGACGCCTGCCTATTAGTGAAACAGTTCAGCCGTGAAGCGGAGCAATTTAAATCCCTCAATACGACCGATGAAGCCTGCAATATGGCGGAGGGTATTTTAAAACGTCTAAAGCATCAGGCAGAACAAGCAGATCAGCCATCCAGCGATCAACAACCTTCAAATTATTCACAAGGAAAGCCGGATTCATCGTCGCAATCCAATTCCGGTGATGACGATCAACAAAATCCCAGTAAGAACCAGCAATCCTCACAAAACGATACACCGAGTGAAGATAATGATTCTGGTGATAAAGCAGATGATTCTGAGAATAAACCAGATATTTCTGAAAATCCTGGAGATCAGCATGAAGATGTATCGGAAAGCGCCGATTCGAGCTCGAACAGCAATCAACCAGGCAACTCTGGAGATCAGAATCAAAGCGCCATGGACCAGGCGTTTTCAGGGCAATACACGTCAAACGGGCATCCATTCGAGCTCCAGCAAAACATCAAGGACCATCTCCAGGATGAACTGAGTCAGAGCGTCAATCGCCCCTACCGGGTATACGATCCATCGCTGGACAAAGTCGTTGTACCGCCAATGCGGGATAACGGTGAGACCTTTCAGAACCTGAGTAACGCCGTTCGGCCCCATGTTGGATCTCTTCGGCAACAATTGATACGCACGTTGCGATCCCGAGATACCCGATTCTGGGTGAGCGAGCAGGAAGAAGGCCAGATCAATTGCAAAAGACTCTACGCTCTGCTCAACCAAGGATCGAACAAGGTATTTCGGCAGATCAAGGAATGTGAATCGGACTCCGTAGCCGTGTCGCTGCTTATCGATCTTTCCGGATCGATGAACGGAGCCCGGATTCAACTCGCCCGCCAGGTCGCCATACTGTTCGCCGAAACGCTCAACCAGCTGCGCGTCCCCTCGGAGGTAATCGGCTTTACAACCGAACCGGCTAAGCGGACGTTTCCCAGGTTGCAAAAAGAAACCGGCATGGATATACAGGAACTCTCCAAACTCTATGCCAGGATATTCCCGTGCGTCTATTCCATTTTCAAGGCGTTCGATGAACCGTTCCGGTTACTCAAACCGCGCATTCCCTCCATGAACGCCCTAGAGTACACCCCCATCGATGACGCCATCCTTTTTACTGCTAAGCGGATCGTCATAAGAAAAGAGACCAGAAAGATCATCCTGATCCTGACCGATGGCGAGCCCTACAGCGGCAATCCAACCATGCTGCAAACCGTCATCCGGCATCTCGAAGACAACCTGCTGAAATGCGAGAAGGCGGGAATCGAGTGCGTGGCGATCGGCATCCAGACTGAATACGTCAAGCGATTCTTCAAAGAACATGTCGTCGTTCAAAACCTACCGGAACTCCCCAAAGCGTTCTACGCCAAGTTTTCGGAACTCCTACGCCAAAAACGCCAATAAGCATAAATCAAAATCAAACCGAAAGGAGAATCCATTATGGATACGTCTGTCCATAATCCGCATTGTTTCGCCCTGTTTGATCCCCTCGCGCCGGAATGCGCTTCATGCGGGATTCAAACAGATTGTATGAGAGCCCAGGAAAAGCACATTCAGAGCCAAGTTTCTGAACGCTCAAATCAAAACGCCAACAGTAATGTAGCAACTCAACAAAATCCAATCCCAGAAAGAAAGGAGAAACAAACAAAGAATCAAGTTAACCGTTCGGGCGACGCTCAGTTCATTCCCGAACATACCCGCAAGCCGCTGGAAATCCCTCCAGTCGGATCGAAAATCCAAACCACCTACCGAGGCCAGACCTTTGAGGCCGTCATTGTGGACGATCCATCGAACAAACGTATGGAAGGTCGATCGATTCTGTTCAACGGAACTGTCTATCGAACCCTCACCGCAGCAGCTCACGCCATCTCCCCCGGAATCAATTCCGGATCGGTCTGGCAAGAAGCCTAAATCAATTGAAAGGAACAAGTCCATGAATAACAACGGAAACAATACAATCAGCAAATCGAACCGCAACGTAGGCCCCGGCCTCCGCGACATCCTTACCGAGCAATCGATCTTTGACAGCAATTTCAACGATCTACAAGAGCACGTCAAAGCCGCCCGCATTGGAGCCGCAATACTCGAACTCATCGATATCGTCGAAGCCAAGTATCAACCGGTAATCTTCAAGAGCGTGGCTGTCTATCGAGCCGTATCCCAAGAAGAAACGACTGAAGAGATTGGGCGTAAGCTCACTGAACTTGAACGGCAACGGATTCAGCGTGAACGAGAGATCCACAAGCCAAAACGGCGCTGGTATTATCTGTATTTGCGATAGAAATGTCATTTCATGCTTTGAAGGGGATGAAAGATTCCCCTTTTTTTAAGGAATTGTTTGCTATATTGAAGATAATACGATTAATACAAGTTCATAAATCTATATATTTCTGCTAGTTATAGATCACATAAGAACCCTTAACAAAAAAAGCACTATTCGGTATTGAAGGTTGACAACAAAAGTTTAGATATGAGAAAATTACAAAATATGCATCTCTTTTAGAAATAACTGGTAAATTGGATGATTTGAAAGAAATAAAACCGTTGCAAAATGCCTCAAAAAATAATTAGGTGTAATTTATATATCAAAATGAACCAATCAAAACATATGGAAAAATTAAATCAATTGCAAGAGAAAATCTGCACCGAAAAGAGCGTGTCTTCTAAAACCTTAAGGCAACTCCTTGGTTTGGTTGAACAATATGGGGATAGTCATAGAGCAGTTGGTTTGCAAGATGAATTACTTAATATTATTACTGATGATTTTAATCTTAACATGAAAGAAAGCATGGATTAATCATGGCCGAAGTTTATATTGATCGTCTAACAGTTGAAAATTTCGGCCCTTTTTACGGTCGTGTGACCTTTGATCTGCATCCTGTCGAAGATAGATGTGGTATTCTTGTTGGAGGAAAAAATGGATCAGGAAAAACACATCTGTTACGTGCTATCTATCTTGCAGTTGTTGGAGAAACTGGTGTTCATGATTTAACAAACATCGAAAAATCTGATCCAAATTCATCTGGTTTCAGATTTGATAAATCACTTAATCGTAAAGCAGAATCTGAAGGGCATAATTTATCTAGTCTTGAGATAGAAATCGTACAAAATGATCCAAATGTTGATGGAAAAAGAAAATTTACCTTTATCAGAAAAATTCATCATAGACCTAATTCTCATCCAAGATGGGAATCCCATGTTGCAACTCCAGAAGAAACAGTCCATGACGATACAAGAATTCAAAAATTAAGAGATTCATTATTACCAAGACATTTAGCAAGATTCTTTTTCTTTGACGCAGAAAGAAGCCAGAGTTTACACTTAAGAGATCGTGATATAATTGATGGAATCAGTCGGATCCTCGGATTATGGACTTATGAAGAACTTGCTAATGAATTGAGAAAATTAATTAGAAATAAAATTCCACAACAGTTTAAATCGAAAGCGCTGGCAGATGAATCAAAGAAACTAAGTGATATATCTTCAGAGATTAGTAAATATCAAGGCGAACTTCAGTCAAAACAGTATGAAGAAAATGAATATAAAGAACAACTTCGTGACTTAGAATCTGAATTAGCTAAAAAAGAAGAAGAATTAAGAACACTCGGGGAAATTGATCCTGACGAATTGGAAGAAAATAGGAAAAAATATGCTGAAATTAAAGCTGCAAGAAATCAGCTTGAATCGGAACTGGCCGCATCATGGGAAACGAATTTGCCGATAGCTTTATTGGGAGATTTAAGGAACGAATTACATGATTA
The DNA here is from genome assembly GCA_963662285.2 of bacterium. Taxonomy (GTDB): domain Bacteria; phylum Hinthialibacterota; class Hinthialibacteria; order Hinthialibacterales; family Hinthialibacteraceae. The sequence goes on along the minus strand of CAXXMV010000001.1, from coordinate 244,610 downwards.
TTTATTGAAAGAAGAAAAGCGAAATGAATGGGAAAGAAGCAAGGCTACAGTTGAGCCCAAAATACCTCAAATAAAATCCGATGTTTTTCAAAATATTCCTCAAGAATACTCTCTTACTGAAGAGACGCTCAATTTTTACACAGAACGATTAGATAAAGCTCTTCGCAGTATATTTCACCCCCCGCCTGACGGTATGTCAGATCGTGTATTTGCTGTAAAGCGTATTGATTCAAGTGCACAAATTCGACAGCAATTACTACATAGCACTCTTTCAATTAAATCACTCTCAGATTTAACGAAAGATATTGAAAGTAAGAGTTTAGAAATAAATGACTTGGACTTATGGTTTAAACATAAAAGAAAAAATGAATCTGATTACGAGCGAAGCGGGGAAATAAGAGAACAGATAAAAAATCTTCGAAAACAAATTGAGGAATGGCAGACGAAATTATCACAAATTCCGTCTGAGATCAAAATCCTTGAAAACAAAATTAAAGAACTAAAAAGAGAAGAAGAGAATCAACGCCGGGTTGTTGAAAAAGCGCAAAAAGGAGCAAGTCTGACAACCCATGCTATTCGTTTTCGAGAATCAGTGGAAGATATCCAGCAACAAGCTGCCATTCAACTTCGTAGTGATATTAGTGAAATGGTTGGCGATCTTTGGATTGATATTACCGATAGACAATTAGAATTTTCGAATATGGAATTTGATAATAACTGGAACTGTTATCTTATGCGACAAAATGGAAATAAGATCTCTTGGGAGGATGCTAATACATCAGCTGGACAAAGACAAGTTCGAGCATTGGCTTTCAATGAGGCATTAAGAAGACTTGCCAGATTAGTTCCACCGTTAGTGATTGATACACCTCTAGGTCGTTTAGATCAAGAAATCCGGCGATCAGTCTTGAAGAAATTGTATCTTTGCGGACATCAATCAATTATGTTGGCAACTAATTCTGAAATAGATCCTCAAGGCCCATTATATGATTCAATCATGGGAAACTTAGCCCGTGTTTATACACTAGAGCCGCAGGGTGAGCAAGCAAGTCAATTTTATACAGTATCACTTAAGAATGATTATTTTGGAAAAAGATTATGAGATTTCACCCAAGTTCTGAAACAGAATCATTTATTGAATCAGTACACGCCAGAGTTGGAGCCAGGAATAAAGCTGTTTTAGGCCGGGCCGGTTTATTTCTTGCATTAGGACAAGGTGTACCAAAGGAATATGAACCAAAGAATCAACAAGGAAAAGAGTTAAACGATGAAACCGTTGTTGGTGATGATTTGAGAGACATCGTTCAAGCAACATTGAATTATCGGGCAGGTTACACACTCGATGAATCAAGTTATAAAAGAGAATTCCGAAGACATTTTGAATATGGATGCATGTTGTTACAACAAATCTGGGAAGAATCTTCAAATGATCAAACTCTTTTTGTTACAAAAATTCTAGATCTAATCGGGGATGATATAGAAATCACCAGAAAAACCAAAGAGGGTATTAAATCGATGCCCATTGTGAATCATCCCGTAGAATTGAAATTATTTCAAAGCAGTGAACCTTGGATAATAAACGATCCCGGTCAAAACGGATTGTTAGTTATATCGGGAAAGCCAGGGACAGGCAAGAGTCAACTTGCACTTGATCTTCTCGCTCAGGTAGCGAATCAGGGACTTAGGTTTGTTTTCTTTGATTTAAAAGGTGAACTTGAAAATGATCCCACGAATTCCCAACAAAAAGAAAACCGCAATAATTTTTTCAAAATAACAAATGCTAAATATATTCGTCTCATCCAACAAGATTTGCCGATTAATCCATTAATCTATAGTCCAAATCCATCTGCTAATGCACAAATTTCATACGAAATTGCTTCTCTTATACGCGCTTATGCTCATCAATTAGGCGCAAAACAGGAAAGAACAATTGCAGATGCCTATCAACGTATCAATCCGCCTGATTTTATTAGGCTATTAGATGAACTTGAATCAAATGGAGCAACAGGAGTTGAGTATTCGATTATTAAGAAAATTGTCGATTTGAATTTATTCGCTTCGTCTTTCACCTCTGCAAGCCATGAAGAATTTTTTAAAGATTCACTTGTGATTGATTTTAAGGATTTTGGAAATGATAATGACACAAAGAGTTTGGTTGTTGCGTTAATCCTTAATTTTCTTATGAATAAATTCAATCAAAATCTCCCCATTACAAACAATGTACAACCTTTAAAGATGATTCTATTTGTTGATGAGGCCCATCATTTGCTTCCGAAGGAAGGCAAGGCTGGATTATTGGGAAAACTTGCCAGGCAAGGTAGATCATGGGGATTTCCAGTTTGGCTTGCTTCTCAGGATGCAGATGCCTTTGTAACTTCTGGTAATAATGCGACAAATTTTGCAGAACTCGCAACATGTGGAATCCACTTCTCCCCGGAGACTTTAAGTGAAAGACAACAAAAGCAGATCATTGGTAAAGCATTACATCAAAAACTGCAATTTGGTGAAGCATCTTTACGATTAAAAAATGATGTGAGTTTAGGAAAAGTTCGACAGTTTTGGCGAGATATGGGGAATCCTTCGTGATGTCCGAAAATATTCAAAACAAAAAAATAAATGCATCTCCTACTAAAGAATTCTTTATTTATATGTTAACGCGTGATGCCCCTCTTATTAGATCTATTATTGATTTAGTAGATAATTCTGTTGATGGAGCAAGAAGAATTAATGAAGTAAAGAACTTCAATGAGCTTTGGATACGAATTGAAATAGATCAAAACAAATTCAAAATATCTGATAACTGTGGTGGGATTTCAGTAGACATTGCAAGAAATTATGCTTTTCGCTTTGGAAGACCTCCCGACGCCCCACCTAGTGATGCTTCAATTGGTCAATTTGGCGTAGGTATGAAAAGAACATTTTTCAAAGTAGGGAAAAAATATTATGTGAAATCTACTACAGATTCATCTTATTTTATTATAGATATCGATTTAGATGAATGGTTAAAAGAAAAAAATGAAAATGCTAATTCCTGGCACTTCGAGTTCAGTGAATTAAAAGAAGAAATTGATAATTCCTCCAAAGATAAAGGCACTATTATTGAGATCACGGATATCCACCCTAGTGTTTCAGAAAGTTTTGGACTTGATACTTTTATAAAAAGACTATCTGATGAAATATCAAACGCCCATCTTTTAAACTTAAATAATGGAATAAGCATTACATTAAACGCCATTCCGATAGGATACGAACCAATGAAATTTATCCAATCGGATGATCTAAAATCTGTACATAGAGAAATCACTTATGATAAAGAAAAAAATCCTGTAAAAGTGAAGATATATGCTGGTTTGTCAAGAAGAGAAAAAGAGGATGGGGGATGGTATATATTCTGCAATGGTAGAATGGTGGTTCGAGCAGACCAAACTAATTTGACTGTTTGGGGAGAAGAAGGTACTCCAAAATATCATCCAGATTTTGCCTATTTCCGTGGAATGGTTTATTTCGACTCAGATGATTCTTCATTGCTCCCCTGGACTACAACAAAAACTGGTATTGACTCCGATAATGAATACTATAGATCGATAAAAAGAGAAATGATAATCATAACTCAACCTTTTACTAAATTTCTCAGGCGTAGAGCTGAGGAAAAAAAACAATTTGATAATGATGAAATTGAAGATAATCCATTGAACGCACTAATTGATAATGCAAAGGAAGAAGTGCTCATTGAAAATTCTAAAACAACAGATACATTTATTTTCCCAGATATCATCAAACCCAAGATTCCAAGAATTCGATTTCAAACAATTCAATATAAAAAAACGATAGACTTAGCACAAAAAGTTAAAGATCATTTACATGCCTGTACGTGGAAGGAAGTTGGTGAGAATACTTTTGATTACTTTGTAACTTATGAAGGTTTAGATGATGAATAGTACATATAGAAGAATTAATTATTCCATTAGACCATCAAAAGTAATTGAGAGAAAAATGATATGTGACATTTTTAAAGAATTTCATGTATTTAATGATTTATCAAAATATAAATATATTGGATTTGGTTCTATTTATTTCAAAGATTTTATTCTTTTTCATCAAGTATTAAATATAAATGAAATGGTGAGTATTGAAAAAGAAGAAAAATATAAAGAAAGGTTTGAATTTAATATTCCTTTCAATTGTATAGATTTAAAAATTGGAAATTCTAATGATATTCTTCCAGAAATTATATCAAAAGAGAATTATTTCATTTGGCTTGATTATGATTCTACATTAACTAGTGAAGTATTGAATGATCTAAATACTATTTGTACTCGAATTCTGAGTGGTGGTTTTTTAATTATTACTGTCAATTGTGCTCAAATGAGAAAAGAGGGAATGAATAATAATGATCTTAAAAAATATAGAAAAGAAATGCTTGATAAGAATGTTGGCGAAGAAAATGTACCTATTAATCTAAAACCAATAGATTTAATTGGGGAAAATATATCACAAACATATAGAAGGATAATAATCACACAATTAAAAAAGACAATTGATAATAGGAATGCTGCAGAAAAGCAGAAAATTTATTATGAACAGTTATTATTTTTTGGTTCTATAAAGAAATCTGTGGGTGAATGATAGCAAAAATACTTCGAATAGTAGAGGTATAAAAAAGACATCCGGTCTCTTATCCTGAAAGAATGAAATCAGCGAAAAATCATCAACCAGGAGGAAACCGGATGGATGTCATTAGAATCCTCAATCGTGTTCATAAAATCAAGGGGTATGTATATGCTTCTAGCAAATTTGGTGAATGGAATGGTAAAACATCCATAGAGGTAAAAGTCCGTGCTCATGTCAAAAGCCGCCCGATATGTTCATGCTGCGGAGAAAAAGGATCAGGTTATGACAGATTAGATGCGCGCCGATTTGAGTTTATCCCGATATGGGGATTAACCGTATTCCTGATCTATGCCATGCGCCGCGTGAATTGTCACCGCTGTGGAGTGAAAGTTGAAAAGGTACCTTGGGCCGATGGTAAACATGAATTAACGCATATCTATCAATGGTTCTTGGCGAGCTGGGCCAAGCGGATGAGTTGGAGCCAAGTGGCGGAAGCATTTCAAACAAGTTGGTACAATGTTTTTCATTCGGTTGAACGGGCGGTAGAATGGGGCCGCCAGCATGTGAACCTGGAAGGAATCACCGCCATTGGAATCGATGAAATGCAATGGGGCGGCGGCCATCAGTATGTGACAGTGGTATATCAAATCAATGAGAATTGCAAACGGCTGCTGTGGATCGGGGAAAAAAGAAAGATCAAAACACTGTTGAAATTCTTCAGATGGTTCGGGGAAGAGCGTTCAAAAAAATTGGAATTTGTGTGCAGTGATATGTGGAAAGCTTATCTCAAAGTCATTCGCAAAAAAGCCAAAAGCGCGCTGAATGTATTGGATCGGTTTCACATCATGGCTCATATGAACAAAGCCATAGATCAAGTCCGCGCTGGAGAATCCCGTGAATTGAAGGCCAAGGGATTAGAACCGGTATTAAAAGGAAGTCGCTGGTGGTTTCTGAAACGCCCGGATAATTTGACAGTCAAGCAGGTCGATAAATTAGCCAACGTGGTTCGATATAATCTGCGCACGGTGAGAAGTTATCTTCTCAAAGAGGAATTTCAATTTTTCTGGGAATATAAATCAGCATGGTGGGCTGGACGCTTCATGGATCAGTGGTGTACTAAAACCATGCGCTCGCGAATCGAACCAATGAAGAAAGTGGCCAAGATGCTGCGCAACCATCGCGAACTGATTTTGAACTGGTTTCGGGCGAAAAAGGAGTTTTCTTCTGGAGTGGTGGAAGGCTTAAACAACAAGGCCAAAGTGACTACCAAAATGGCGTACGGTTTTCGAACCTACAAAGCGCTGGAAATCGCCTTATATCATACACTTGGCGATTTACCAGAACCAAATTTCACCCACAGATTTTTTTGAAGAGGCTATTTTTTAAGTACTCGGATGGATCAGAAATGATGACATTGGGTTGGATTTTCTATAATGAAATTGACAAAGAAAAAATAATAAAGAGTAAAATAAAAGATTTTGATTTTGTTAGAGAAAAGGATGATCCATACAAAATAAAAGCACCGATGTTTACTCATAAAGAATTACGTGAAATAAATTCGAAATTACCCAAAATAAATGATATTAATGATATTAAAATACCTGGCATTATAGATTCTGATATCGAGGCATATTCACGAATCTACAGATACTATCCATCATTTATGGAAATTGTTTTAGGGTAATACTAACACAAAATTCTATTCTAATAACAATTGAATATGACTTAATATATCTAGATTTTTGCAATCTGTCTTATGACACCAGGACCATCTAGTCGCTGTTTGTGCTTCATCTTCAGATAATCCCATAGCAAGAAGAACGTGTGAAGGATCATAACTATTTGATGTACAAGCAGAGCCATTTGAGATAGCGACAACATCTTTTAGAGCAATCATTATTGCTTCGGAATCTATATTGCCGAATGATAGATTTATAACATGAGGCAATGTACGGGATTGATCTCCATGGAGAGTAGGATTCAAAGAAGCCAAAGTCTCAAGTAAATCATTCTTGAATTTCGAACATTTTTCCGCTCGTTTTTTCCATTCTTTTTGAGCTAGTTCAGAGGCTACTCCTAATCCAACAATTAATTGAACCGGCAATGTACCTGGACGAAGACTTTTTTCCTGCCCTCCTCCAAAACAAAGAGGAGAAAGTGGTGGGCGTTTATATTTACGACGTCTGCATATGAGAGCCCCAACTCCTTTAGGGGCATAAATTTTATGCCCACTTATCGAGATGAGGTCAATACGGTTAGATTTAAGCATCTTCATTTCTTTTCCGAAACCTTGCGCTGCGTCTGTGTGAAAAAATGCCGGATGATCCAGGAGAACTTCGCATATCTCATCAAGTGGCTGAATGACTCCCGTTTCGTTATTTACATGCATGATCGAAACTAGCAGCGTATCATCACGCAAAGCATTCTCAATGCATGCGGCTTCAACAAAACCTCCTGGAGTACAAGGGAGTAGTGTAATATCGAATCCCTTTTTCTTAAGATGTTCTAAAGGTTCGAGTACGGCTTTATGCTCAATGTGAGAACTTATAATGTGCTTATGTCCTTTTTTCAGACCATACTCACACAAACCAAGAATTGCAATATTATTGCTTTCGGTGGCTCCGCTCGTGAAAATCACCTCATCTTTTTTCGAATCAACTACTTTTGCTACTTGTTCGCGAGCTAGTTGTACCGCTTTTTGAGCCCTTGTCCCATATTCATGAGTTCTGCTACCGGCGTTACCATATTCATCTTTCATGTACTTAATGACTTCATCCAAAACACGAGGTTCAATGGGGGTTGTCGCATTACAGTCTAGATAAATTGGCATTTTCTTATAAATCAACGTATGTTTGTTGATTCCTCCACAAACTTTTGCTAAAATCTCTCTATATTGACAGAGCGAAATTAAAATTCAATTTTAAAATTATGATATATCTCAATTGAAATCAAATGGATACACGATTCGGCTATACTTTCCCCGCAATTCGCGGAATTCAAGCAAAGCGTGAATATTATGTCTCAATGTGCCCATTACGATTGATCCCTCGTATTTTCCTATACAATGAAATTGAATTAAAGCCCGAACTCCGAGCTCAGAGAACACTTAATAAAAACCGTATCCCAGATATTACTCGATATATTCTGAAAAATTCAAATGATTATGTTTTCTCAGCAATTACCGCATCTATTGATGGAGATGTAGTCTTCACACCTCTAAATCCTGAAGTTGATGGTGGGAAAGTCGGAGTTTTACATGTTCCAATGGATTCAAAATTCCTGATTAATGATGGACAACACCGTCGAGCAGCAATTGAATCAGCATTGGAGGAAAATCCAGAATTAGGAGAAGAAACAATTGCTGTAGTTTTTTTCTTGGATATCGGTTTAGAAAGATGCCAGCAAATGTTTGCTGATCTAAATCGATATGCGATTCGCCCAAGCCGGTCACTAGGAGTTTTATATGATTATCGTGATGATTTAGCCAATTTGTGCCGCTTGATGATTCTACGTTCTAATTTGTTCCGTGATATTGTTGAAATGGAGAAAAGCAGTTTATCGAAGCGTTCACGTAAACTATTTACATTAAGCGCCATTTATAAGGCGACATCAGCATTGCTTGCGAATATTGATATAGTTGATATTAATGAAGGATCAATTATTGCGAATGAATACTGGGAAGAGGTTGCCAAACAAATGAATGAATGGCAACTCGTTCGTGATGGAAAAGTCACTTCAGGTGAAATACGTACTGATTTCATTCATTCTCATGGTGTTATCCTCGAATCTCTTGGTGTAATTGGAAATCTTTTAATGAATAAATATCCCCAAAAATGGAAATCTCAATTACGCCCATTGAAAAAAATAGATTGGTCACGCTCAAATTATCAATTATGGGAAGGCCGGGCGATGAATGGAGGCCGCGTATCCAATACAAATCAAAATGTGATTTTAACAACAAATATCCTTAAAAAGACGTTGAACTTGCCTTTGACAGATGAGGAAAATCGGTTTGAATCTGCGTTTCTAAGTAAGAATAACGGTAAATAATAAAATGAATCGTCCATTATCTATATTTGCAAAAAGTGGATTTTCTTCAACGATTGAATTCCTAAAGCGTGAAATTCAAGATCTTTATTTATCGGATGAAGTTCCTTGGATTGTAGGTTACAGTGGAGGAAAAGACTCTACAGCGACCTTGCAATTAGTGTGGTTGGCCATTTCTGAACTGCCCAAAAAACACCGTGAAAAACCTGTATACCCAATAAGTACAGACACTTTAGTAGAGAATCCTATTGTTTCTTCATGGGTACGCAATTCATTGTTAATAATGGGAAAAAATGCAAATGAACATGGTTTACCTATTAAACCCCAACTTTTAAAGCCTGCCATTGAAGATACGTTTTGGGTTAATTTAATCGGAAAAGGTTATCCTGCCCCTCGACACCGGTTCCGTTGGTGCACTGAGCGTTTGAAGATTAATCCATCCAACAAATTTGTACGTGATGTTGTGAAAGAAAACGGTGAAACAGTATTGGTGTTGGGAACTAGGAAATCCGAAAGTTCCAATCGTGCTCGTACAATGGCAGAGCATCGTAAAAAAGCAGTACGTGATCGACTCGTACCTAGTTCAAGTTTACCTAATTCACTCATTTATACACCAATAGAAGACTGGTCGAGCGATGATGTTTGGACTTTTTTGATGCAGATAAAGAATCCATGGGGACATAATAATAAAGATTTGATGAGTATGTACCGAGGAGCCAGTGCAGATGGTGAATGTCCATTAGTTGTCGATAATTCTACATCAAGTTGTGGAAATAGCCGCTTTGGATGTTGGGTTTGTACCCTGGTTGAAAAAGATAAATCAATGGATGCGATGATCCAAAATGATGAAGAAAAAGAATGGATGACACCTCTTCTAGAACTTAGGAATGAATTAGATTTTCGTTCAGAAAAAGATAAAAAACGTGATCGCGAACGTCGAGATTTTCGACGTATTACCGGCCAAGTATCTTCATATACTGATACAAACGGCCAATTTCAATTGGTTCCGGGTCCTTATAAACAAGAGACACGGGCCTATTGGTTAGAACGAGTCTTGGAAATCCAGCAATTTATTCGGAAAAACGGGCCAAATGAAGTGGGCTCCATTGAATTAATCACATTGGAAGAGTTGGAAGAGATTCGCCGTATTTGGATAGCAGAAAAGCACGAAATTGAAGATTTTCTTCCTAAAATTTATGAGCGAATTGTGGGTGACGAGTATCCTGGTAAATTAATCGATGACAATTTTATTTTTGATGCAGAAACTTTGGAATTATTGAAAGAAACCTGCAACGGAGATGAATTACATTTTGAACTTGCACGAAATCTTTTGGATACAGAGCGACGATACCGGACCTTAGCAACACGTCGAGGGCTATTTATTGAGATGGAAAATATAATTGAACGATGTTTTTATGATGACGTTGATGATGCGAAAGAACGGGCTCGATTAAAAGCGAGTTGGAAACAGTCCAGTACTAAACAAGAAGACAAAGATGCACCTTTGTTTGATTCTTTGGCAAAATCCTCATGATCTTAGATAATATTACTATATCTAATTTTGGGATATTTCACGGTGAACAATCTGTGAACCTAACTCCACCTTCAGAAAAAAAACCAATAGTATTGGTTGGGGGATTAAACGGTGTGGGTAAGACCACATTACTCGAAGCCATTCAATTTGTGTTGTATGGAAAATTTTCTCCTATAGTACGCAATAAAAATATCGGTTATGAGGAGTATTTAAAAAACCGCATCAATAAAAATGTGAATCCCAAACTTGGTGCTTTCGTTGAATTGACCTTCCGCAGTTATGAAGACGGCATAGAAAAAATCTATACTTTGCGCCGTTCATTTGCCAAATCCAGTTCACGCATATCGGAAAATCTAGATATTTATATAAATGGAGAGTATTCGTCTTTCTTTTCCGATTCCTGGCAAGAACAAGTTGACCGTTTTGTGCCTACGCAATTGGCTCATCTTTTCTTTTTTGATGGCGAGCAGATAGAAATGCTAGCAGAATCAACTCATTCGAACAAATTGTTTCAAACTGCGATCAATGCGTTGTTTGGAGTAGATTTGGTTGAACAGTTGAAGGTTGATTTGGCCATATTGCAACGGAATAAGCAAAAAAAACTTAAACAACAAAAAGAAATTCAAGAGATTGATTCTTTGCAAAAAGAAATCGAAAAGAAAGACAAAGATGTTTCAAACAAATATCAAGAAATGGCTAGTTTGAATACAAAAATAGGACGAGTTGAAAAAGGCCTGAGTGATCTAAATATAAAATTTTCCCAACAGGGTGGCGAGTTATATGAGTGTCGACATGAGTATGAACAAAAGAAAAAGGAAAATGAGAAACAAAAAGAAGAATTGGATAAACAGTTGATAATTAAGGCTTCGGGAGCATTACCATTAAACTTGGTTTCGAATTTGCTTCAGAATATACGCAGACAAATTGATCAAGAACTCGAAGCCCAGCAAGCCAAGGTTTTGGTAAACCATTTGACAAATAGAAAAGAATCTTTGTTGAGTAAATTGAAAAAAGAAAAGGTGGATATAGAGACGATCAAACTTGTGAAAGAAGAATTGCTGAAAGACATCAACAAGACTGAGCAATCATCTAAGATTAATGTGTATTTAGATGCCGATGAGAAAACGAAATTCAAAATCGATGTGCTTTTAGGAAAAGAATTGCAGCAAGAATCTCAAAACGTGAAATCAATCTTGAAACAGGCAGAAAGGTTTTCACGCACGATTGATCAATATAATCAAAAACTGGCAGCGGTACCCGATGAGGATGCCTTAGCACAGATTGTGGAAGAGAAAAGCAAAACAGAAAAAGACTTAGAAAAACTCAATATCCAATACCAAGAAATCAACCAAGATTACGAACGTTTGAGTCGTGAGCGTGATGAAAAGAAACGTCTATTAGACAAAAAATATAATGACAATTGGCAAGTTGAAATTGGACGTTCTGATATGGAGAGAGTAATCAAACATTCACAACGTTTGCAAAAAACAATGAATGTGTTTAAAGAAAAAGTAATTGCGCGTAATGCAGAGAAACTATCAAAGTTTATATTAGAGAGTTACAACCAGTTACTACGCAAGAGGGCATTCATCAACCAGATTGAGATTGATCCGCAGGATTACTGCTTATCTTTATATAATGGTAACAACCAAGAAATCAAGGCCGATGATTTATCGGCAGGAGAACGACAACTTTTGGCGATCTCGATGCTATGGGCTCTGGGGAGGGCATCTGGCAAACCTATACCGGTGATTATTGATACACCTCTTGGGAGATTGGATGCGTCGCACCGGATGCATTTGGTTGAACGCTATTTTCCATTTGCTAGCCACCAAGTGATTTTACTTTCTACTGATGAAGAAATCAACAATAAATATCACGAACATTTGAAAAAGTGGATCGGGCATACTTATTTGCTGGAGTATGATGAAAGCAAACAGACATCATCAATCAAGAAAAACTATTTCTGGTAAGAAGGCTGTTTATGACATTAGAAACTGTACGAATTTCCAAACAAGGCCGCGATCAATTGATTATGCTTAAGCGCCGTACTGGTATCGAAAATTGGAACATCCTATGTCGCTGGGCGTTTTGTGTATCGTTAGCAGATAATTCTCCTCCACGTGATATCCAAATCCCTTTAGAGGGAGGTGTCGAAATGTCATGGAGAACTTTTGGAGGCGAGTATGAGACAGTGTATCTTGCCTTGCTTAAAGAACGCTGTTGGCGCGATAGGCTTGAGTTAGACGAAGAGACATTAAGCAAACAATTCCGACTGCATGTCCATCGCGGGATTTCTTTCTTATTTGGTACGAAAGATATGAATAATATTTTGGATTTGATGAGAATTGCAGTTGCAACACCTTGAGTTTAATAATCTGATTCACAGCCGCAGGGAGAGATTATAATGGATTATAATACACTTATCCCAGCTATCATTTCAGCTGTTTCAGTAATTGCTGTAGGTTTCATTACTTGTCGTATAACATATATGAACAATCAATCTAGCTTGAAAGAACAAAAAATAAGGGAAAAAAGACAAATAATTTCACAGCAATTGAACGAATTTTATGGACCATTGATGTCTTATATAAACACAACAAAAGCATTATATCAAATCTTGAAATCTGATAAGCCCAATAATTTTAGAACTTTAGAGTTTATACTTGAATCTCATATAAATAATACAACTGAGACTCATAGGGGATTAAGTGATAATGATAGTAATATTCTTAAAGAAATCATTTCTGTAGAATCCAACATAGAACAGCTAATAATAGACAAAGGTGGTTTGATTGATGATCAAGAGTTAATGTTTTATTATGAACCTGACCCTACAAAGACGGATGTTGATATTAAAGGACTTAGTTTATTATCTATAGCAATTACTCATTTCCGTGTTCTTAAACTCGCTTTTGATGGTAAAATTAAAACAGAAGATTTGTCAAAATATAAAAATTTTGTCTATCCAACTGAATTAAATGATAAGATATTTCGTAAAATACGGGAATTAAAAAAAGAATTAGATCAACTCAATGAATGACCGAATATTATACATTGAATGCTATCATTAGATTTTGAAATAAATTAGATGCTCAACTTTTGCATTAATCTCGTGCAAGAGCATCTTTACCTCCCGCATATCCTCTAAAAGTATCCCAATATCATTCAAACAATCTGATTTTAATCGCTTTATGTGTCTTTTTACCATTTTGAAGTGATGAAAATACTCCTCCTATTTATACTTTCCGGTTTTCTTAGAGTTGTGCTCCGTCAACTTGTAGCAATTGGCCAGTTGGCCGGAGGTGAAATATTTGAATGAAAAAACAAAAAATCTGATTTCGGAGACAAAGAAAACCATTGATGAGACATTGGATAAACTCGCGGATCAATTAGAGAAGGGCTACTCCGCTGAAATGATCGAGTATCTGAAGGCAATGTCGAGATTTCATCATTATTCTATCGGAAACCAGCTGCTCATATTCAGCCAATTCCCCAAAGCGTCCCGAGTTGCCGGTTTTCGGACCTGGAATAAATTGAATCGGTGTGTCCGCAAAGGCCAAAAAGGAATTCGGATTCTGGCTCCCTGCCTTAAGAAAAAAGCGGATGAAGATGACGAACAAGATAAGGTCATTGGATTCAGGCCCGCGTATGTATTTGACTATTCCCAAACTGACGGTGATGAGATTCCATATCTCTCTGGCGCCCAGGGAGATGCTGAAGAAGTTTTTGAGATGGCGCTGAGCTCCATACAAGCAAACGGAATTGAATTTGAATATGGGGAAACGGGACGCGCCTACGGTTATTCAACTAAAAACCGAATTGTACTCAAAGAAGGAATGACATCTGGGCAAAATTTCTCGGTTCTGATTCATGAATGGGCTCATATTCATCTCCATTTTAATAATGGAAAAACGCCTCGTCCAATCGAAGAACTTGAGGCGGATGCTGTTGCCTGTGTTGTTTGTGAGCGGTTTGGCATCGATGCGATCCAGTCATCGGCAGATTACATCAAAAACTGGGATGGAAATAAAGACTCACTTTTTGAGCGGCTTGAGCGGATCAGGCAATGCGCATCCACAATTATTCAATCCATTGAAAACTGCGCCCTCGTCATTGAAACATGATAGAGGCAATCGCGGCTCTCTTGGGGGTGAGAGAGCCGCAATGTGGTCTCTTGGAGGATAAAAAATGGAAGAAGAAAATGAAGCAAAAGTGAGGTTTACAAAGACCTGTATTTGTGGAAACGATCTGGAAGCAGCCTATAGCTCAGAATTCGGTCATGCATTCTGGAATTGCTTTGCCTGCTTTCCTTATTTCGAAGCCGCTAATGAGAAGCAGAGCCGAGAACTTGCAGAAATAACCGCAAAACACTTTATTTGATTTTTTTCTTTTTTGATACAATTTTCTCCAGAAAAATAAGGTGATAAAAATAGGAACGAGAGCAATTGTGACTGAAAGTAATCAGGTATTGATCGCGATACATTGGGATGGTTATCCTGAAAGCTTTGGAATAGAACTCCTTCACTGCAAGAATTACACGGATATATATGAATTGGGGAAAAAGCATTCCATAGATTTTCTATCGGCCAAAATGAAATTCTATCTCCAACGTGAAACACAAGCTAAAAATACCAACTCTCACTTTTCCAAGAACGATACCCATTACGTTGACTTTCCTGAATGGCAATATGAGAAGAAAGGAAATATTTGGATGTGTCGCCCAGTTACAGGATTCTGGCCCCATAGCCATCTGAAAGATGAATATAAACCGATTGCGTCCTACCTCCACAAATAATCTTTTCCAATTATGGCGTCCAAGAAGGTAGACTTTTTAGACCGCCTTCAAATTGAACAGTTTAACGATAAGTTTATTAATGATTTCATTCATAATATTATGATGGACAAGGTAGATAAATCTATCCTCTATTTTTCGGCCAAGCGTGGAAAACGACTCTCACAAAACGTTGTTGTGTTACGACAACAAAGGAGTAACGGTCAATTTTCAATTACGATTCCCTCGGGAGTGGCGAAAGCTGTTCGTCTCCAGGGGGGAGACAACATAGAAATATTCATCGAGCGGGGTGATATCGTATTACGACCGATCAGTCGCAAATAAATCGAAACGTTTTTGGCTATGTCCGCGTTTCAACCGGCGAGCAAGGCAAAGGATATTCTCTCGATGGACAACGGCGGGAAATAGAACGCTTCTGCGCTAAAAAGGATTTAGTATTAATTAAATTCTTTGAGGATAAAATGAGTGCGACGAAATTATTCGAGCGTCCCGGTCTCGTCGATATGATCGATCACATCAAAACGCCTATAAAAGGAATTGTCGCGACTGAATCAGACCGACTTTCACGCGATCTATTCCAGTTTGGTTGGCTGACAACACATCTCTCCATGCATGGTGTTGAAATATTCCTGGTTAATGAATGTAAAGTAGAATCGCCATCAGAAAAGGCGTTTGCCAAAATCAGAAGCGTTTTCTCTGAATTCGAAACGGAACTTCGTCAAGCACGAATCAAACGAGGAGTACAACTCGCCAAAGAGAAGGGCCAGTTTATGAACCGTCCTCCTCTTGGCTACCGGATGCAGAACAAGCGGATCGTTATAGATGAGAAGACAAGACCAATTGTTGAGCACATATTCAGACTTGCCCAAGACATGAAATCGCTGAGATCGATTGCTCGTCTTACAGGTGTTTCGCGATCTACGGTGAGTTTTGTTCTCCACAATCCCTTCTATATTGACAAAAATTGGAATGGAGAGCATGTAATTTTTGTTAAAAAATAAGATTAACTATAGAGTAGTTTCAAAGCGGAATTGCTAATAGATTCAAATTTCTTGGTCTCGGTTCTGGAATTAAAACTATTCTCATCCTGTAAGCGACTGAATTTAGGGAAAAGGGGGAGAGATTTGTAAAATATTGTTCCGTAATCATATTTTTTTATTGCAATGTCGGCTATCTAATAGATTTGGCGATTTACATCTCCTTTATCATATTAAAAAAGGACACGGATCACCTTCCCATCACGATCTGAAAGATTTATTTAATAATACACATCATCACTCAATCAATAAAATTAAATATCGTTAGATCATTATAGATCGACGTTATCATACATGCTACTTGACTTATAAAAAAGGATCGAAATGAACAAAATAATATTTTGAGATTGTCAATAGAATATCAAGCAAATAATTATTGTGGCTCTGCAAATAATAAATTTGCGATATGCTCCGCATCTTTAGATGTATCATATACATCTTTTTTAATCATAAAAGAAATCATATATTCAAATAGGCAATTGTTCTTTATTTTAAAATTTTCTAATTGTCGTACATTCCCACATGTTTCGTTTTTGAATGGACAATAAACATCACCTTCCTTTAATGGGCATATTATATTATGCTGATATAAAGCCTTTTCTGCAATATCAATAAAGAAAACATACCTTAACCATTTTGGAGATCTTTCAAGATCATTACCAATTACAATTTTCTTTGGTATTATATTATCACTATAACCAAATGTTAAAGGTGGCTTTGGTAATCTTCTCCAAATTTCATAATAATTGAAAGAGAACAAATCAGACGGTTTTATGGTTTCTAAAATAGATATTTGCTGTTTGTAGTAATCTTGAACTGCTATAGTTTGAAAATCCAGAGCACCTTTATTTACCATATCACTAGCATTATTTATAAGAGAACCAATCGATTCTTCCTCTGTTGCATAGCCTAAATCTTCAAGCGATTCACTTATTGAATTATAGTCTATATCATTAAAACCATTATTTTTTATATATAGTTTTATGATTAATAAAGCATCCAATAGTTTTACAGGCGAATGGTTCTTGTTGTTCTTTCTTGTAGTATCTGTCCCACCAGGATTTACTAACACAGATAATAAAAATGCGATTATCTCAAGAACAATATCATATCTCTTGTGATATATTTGAGGAAATTCTTGTTTTGCGATATCATCCAAAAGGAAATATTTATCGGGATATGGAAATGGATAACCAGGTATTGCACCATTAGTGTATTTGTCAATAATACATGCACCGAAATTCCTTTCCATAAATGTAGAGCCACACTCAAAAAAATGATTAGAGCCAATTGGTATTAAACCACCATTTTTTGCTTTAAAAAACACAGGTTCTACATAATCAATTTTTGTCTTCATTAAAAATAAGGAATTTAGCATTTCATATTTAACATATGGAACACCTTTTTCAGTATTAATCAATAATCTTTTAGGTGGGATTCCATTATATAAATAATCAAGTTCCATTTCAGTATACATTAATTCTTCTGCCCAATCAGGTAAATTGTTATTTTCAATTAACGGAAGCGATAAATTAGTAGATTGATTGAAAAAATTTAACAGAATGGATGAAATGCGAGACATTGTTTCAAAAACTTGTAAACCACAAACAGTGCTTATTAGTTGGTGATAATGTGATACTTCGTGAAAGTTTACAATCATCCATTTCAGAGCTATATTTCTTTCTTGCTCAGGAATTCTTTGTAGATAATTAGTTAAGCCTTCAGGATTATTGTTTGCATTTAAATAATGTTCTTTTATACCTACAGGAGGAGCAATACCAATACTTCTAGTGCAAGTTTTAAAGGAAAGTGAACCTAAAGTGGTAGAAAACAAATTCATGATAATGCTACTCCTAAAATACCTAGAACTGGTATTTTTTTACAAAAACTTATAATTCGGTGAACCTTGGATGAAAAGGCAATATCTTCTAATTTGTTATCAGAAGTACTGCAAATTATTTCGGTTAGTTTCTTCAAAAATTTTATTAACTCATTCTCATCACGAACATAACCAAGCCTAATTTGTACACCTCTTTGGTTGGATAGTTGTGTCTCCCAATTAGATGGATGTATAGGAGTTAATATCATAATTGGTTCATCATTTTCTGTTGTATTCAGTAAATCACGAAGTTTTTTTCTTAACTCATTATTTTGGATAGGCATGAATAAATTATCTTTAATTTTATCAGCAAATATATTTACATGTCTATTTAACCAACGATTAACAGGTGTATCCCATTCACTCATCAAAAGAATCACAAGCAGTCCATTACTTGGAATAGGATCAATGCTTGATAGCATTTCGAATTCATTAATTGTAACTAAAGATTTCAATTCCATTGGTTTTGCCCTCATTATTTTTTGATTAACAAAATTCTCTATTTAAAGTGAGTAATTTTCTTATCTTCTCCATTAAATCCAATTTTCTCATACAAACATTAGTCTTGTCTAGCCTAAATGATTAGATGCAATCTCTTTAAGTCCATATTCAGTTTCCATGAGTCTTTAGTAAAAGGGAATGAATTTACCCCATTGCCGTGAACAAAAAAAGTGGAACAAATAGCGTTTTTGTACTCCACTGGGCATAGATAACTCAATGCAGAGTATAGTCGCTATCGGTTGTAATAGAATTGTAACGATTTAGTTTTCTGAAAAAATAAATTACACCAAGCGTTACTTCGGAGGCGGTTTCGAAGTTAGTAGTAGTATGAACCGAAACCGAGAGACCGCTCAGAGAATCCTCCGGGAAATCCTGGAGGGCGTCCGGGCACTGAACGAAGAGGCGATCCGCGCCCTCGTCCAGGAGGACCCGGAAGCGGCGGTGTTTCTTATCCTCGAACAGGCTCTCCGCCTGAAGAAGTTTCTGGCGGCCCAAGAGGCCAAGAAAGCCAGCACCCCGTCCGGGATGGTTCCTCCCTACGAGAAACCCGCCAAAGATAAAAAGGGAAAAAAGGATAAGCGGGGGCGAAAACCCGGCCATCCGGGAAGCGGACGCAAGAAAAATCCCAATATCACGAAAACCGTCCAACATCCTCCGCTGGAACGATGCCCGGATTGCGGAGGTCCCGTCACTCCTTGCCAGAGCGAGAAAGCCAAACGAACCCGCGTGATCGAAGACATCCCGGCGAATATCGAACCGGAGGTCACCGCGCACGAAATTCCCCGCAGTTATTGCCCGCACTGCAAAAAACTGGTGGAGCCCAAAGTCGAAGACGCGCTGCCCAACGCGCGACTGGGAAATCGAGCGTTGGCCCTGTCCGCCCATTGGCACTATGGACTGGGAATGCCCTCCCGGCAGATCGTCGACCTCCTGAGCGAACACCTGAACACCGTCGTCTCTCCGGGAGGATTGTTCGGCATGTGGAAGCGCCTGGCCGACTGGCTGCAACCATGGTGCGAGCAATTGATCGATGAAATGCTGGAAAGCGCGGTCCTGCATGCGGACGAAACCGGTTGGCGCGTCAACGGGAAAACGCACTGGCTCTGGTGTTTCACCAACCAGGACGCCACGTTTTACATGATTCATCCCAGCCGGGGCGATCCGGCGCTGTTCGAATTTTTTCGGGAGACCTTCGAGGGCGTTCTGGTGAGCGATTTCTGGGCGTGTTACGCGCACGTCGACTCGACGCATCAGTATTGCCTGGCGCATTTGTTGCGCGAATTCAAGAAGGTGGATGGAGCCAACGCGTCGGCGGATTGGAAGGAATTTTCCAAGAAAGCGAAGCGGTTGTTCGGCGACGCGCTTCGATTGTACCATCGGGAAGGATACGATCCCCAGATGTTTCAATCGCGCATCGACCGGCTGCACGAACGATTGATTGATTTGATGCTGATTCAATCCGCAGACCGGGACGTCAAACGAATCGCCGCGCGCCTGGAAAAATACTGGGACGAACTGTTGGTCTTTTTGAGCCATCCGGATGTTCCTCCCACCAACAATCACGGCGAACGGGAAATTCGCCCGGCGGTGATTATGCGCAAGACGATTCAGGGGAACCAAAGCGAAGCGGGCGCGAAAGCGCAGTCGATCCTGATGACGGTTTTTCGCACACTCAAACGCCGCGGCTACAATCCGGTGGACACCGTCGTGGACGCCCTGAAAACCGCTATCCGCACTGGGCAATTGCCCCCTTTACCTCCTCCACTGTCTTCAAACAACTAAATCGTTACATAGAATTCAATTGTCCCATTTCAATCGGAAATGGATTTTACTCTGGTTTGGGTTAGATATTCAAATGCAGGAGAGTTTCATGAAGAAAAGTACAAAGCATTACACCCCGGAAAAGCAAGGGACAATCCTTCATCGCCATCTGT
This sequence comes from bacterium, assembly GCA_963662285.2. Lineage (GTDB taxonomy): Bacteria > Hinthialibacterota > Hinthialibacteria > Hinthialibacterales > Hinthialibacteraceae. The sequence continues at coordinate 224,272 of CAXXMV010000001.1, read as the reverse complement.
TGAAGCACAAGCCGTTCTCTGATGTCTGAGTAGAATTCAATTTACAACCGACCGTCTTCTACTGCTGGCAAAGAGAATTTTGAGAACAGAGTCGCCACATTCGAGAAAAAATTGTCTTCTCAATAATCCACCGCCTGGAAAAAGATCGCCACGGTAGGAGAAAATGAATAACTCATAGACTATCTCACTATTTCACGATTGTTTATATTCAAAACCGCCTCCAAATACAAGCACTATTCCTGGGTCAGTATGTGGGTAATTTCCGTTAGTCACACCTGATTCGCCTCATCCGAGTGAAAGCGTTATTATTTACCAAGCCATAGAAAAGATCAATTTCGGCTCATTTTGTATGGTCAGTCCACTGAATCCTGTTGAAAACGGGTTGTTGTTCAATTTGAATCAGGTTTAATATTCTTGTAGAAAGGAATTATCGGCCCAAAATGTTTCATCACTAATTTGTTTTTATTCAAACATTATCTTTTTACTCCAAGGCTGAGTTCCCTTCACAACACAGACCAATGAGTAATAAAATAAGCCAGATTTGGAAAATAATCGCAAGCGATGTGGATTTATCAATATATCATCATACGGGTTTTCTGCTACAAATGCTTGATATTTCGAAGTACCCGCTGATAAATCATAAATTACCATATAGAAAAAAATACTTGTTCTCAATTATCTCTTTCTTCGCATTTTTCGCTTAATTTAAAAATGGTTTTAGGCCTTCCATTGGTTTGTTCTTTAACGATTTCAATAAATCCGCTTGATTCGAGTTCTTGGATTGTAAGATTGATGTGTTCCGCTTTTTCGTGTCTTTGGAAAAGTGCGTGAATATCGGTTAACGAGGATTCTCTTTTTTCTTTCATCTAGTCCATGATTCGATTAGAGAGCGAATTTTGTGATTTATAGGCAAATATATATTTGACGGATTCTTCAGCGTATTTCCAAAATGCCAATGCAGATTTAATGTGGTTTGGCTCAATAATTGATTTGCGGTCAATTAATGCATAGATCAAAGAAAGGCGGATCAGTTGAGCTTCGGCCCGATTGCAAATGGAGCCAATGATCCCCGGTTTTTCATCAGATATTTGTTCATAGATCTCATCCCATAATTGGATTGCGTCTTCACTAAATTCAATTTTCTGTTTTGATTGGGCGATTTTCAGTGTTTCAAATAACCACTGTTTGTAGCGGTTCATGTCATCTTCCGGGATGGAGCGGGGAAACGAAACTTTTTTATTTCTATATGAAAGAATCCAAATGAACCGGTTCGCAAAACCATTGTGTATATCGGTATTTCCAAGCCGTGAGTGCAATTCCGTTGTAGTGATGTGACTAACAATCCCAACATGCGCATTGGTTGTTGAAATTTTGTTGGTTTTTGTTATTGGTGAGCATGAGCCACTATCCCAAAGTAATCTTAAAATAGGGCTTAGCGTATTTTGTTTTTTTTGTGCGTTCGCAAGAGAGGCTGCGAATTCTTCTTCAATAACGAAGATTCTTTTATCTTCGATACCGGGATCAATCATTTCAAATCTGCCTTCATCGGCTAAATCGCCAGGAATCCATTTGTTTATCGGATCGCGTACGGAGTAAATAAGCCCTTCTCCCGTGCTAAGTGGTCCGGGAGTAATTTGGCAATGGGTGCAATCCTTTAATTCAAAAAGGCTTCGAACTGAAGCCATTGATGTTCCTTTGCGTGCTTTTGAACTGGTTCCAACGATTGCCACATACAAACGCGCGAAATGTGGTTCGTCTCCAACATAAATATGTGGTCCATTTCCAATTTCAGTGCTGAATCGCACAAGAAAAGTGGCAAGAACAGCTGCCGGATTTGCTTCACTATTACATGTGGCGCTATGGATGAAATCACCCAGTTCTCCTGGAATCGCATCGGGTGATAAAGATGGTTTGCTTGGTAAGTTAATCTCATCTTCACCATGCGAATTATGCGAAAAAAGCGAAGAAATAATTTTTTCTTCATCGTGTCGAATATGAATTGTCATTTTCAAATCCTTTGTGAATGCTTATCTTTTATCAAAATAGAGAAGTTTTCCGGTTTTCGTCGTAATGTTTTACTTCTGGGCAAGAATCAAATTTAATCCCGTTCGTTTTTGCAAAGTCCTTTGCTTGTTGTTCTGTTACTTCGCATAGAGCATTTTGAGGTAAAACCTCAAATTGTTTCCCAATTGCAAAGTCATAACCGCCAACAAGTAAATATTGGCGTGGAGGGTGATTTGAAAAGAAAAACATCTTTTGTGTTGGCATTCTTCTAACAATTTTTGCAATTGTCCGATATCCTCTTCTTCGAACCACATAAAATTTCCCTAATTTAATATCTTGCTTTTTCATTTTTTATTATCCTTTCCTTGAACATTACGACCGACAATTTTCATCTTCGCACCCACTTCCGATCTACTGGCCGGAATCTTGGACCGGATTCACCACCAGATATCACCCAATCAATACCGGTCAGATCAATGTCTGTCACTGATTCAAACGTTGGTTTGAACGATACAAGTTTATTGGTAGCACCGGTTCTACGGAGATGTTCAATCCGGTAAAGATGTTCTTGATCTTCCACGCAAACTCCCATCCAGATGTTCGATTCCCAGCGAAGTTCGGAGTTAAGTTCAAGAAGCCGTTCAGAATGCTTCGTCAATATTTGATAAGTGTGTTGTCTCGTATGAGACATGACAAGAAATGCTCCGTAAATGAAATTCAAAGGGACATCGTCATGAAATAGATCAACTGTAGAATTGACGAACACCAAGCGGGGATTTTTCCACGAAAACGGGCGTTTGAGTTCGGCACTGTGACAAGTCACTTGAAATCTTTTTGAATTGTCCTGTTTCCCCTTAGCCTGCAGCCGGTAAGGCATTTGATCTGCCTGGTTATTCTGGTTTCCAAAGCTCGATTTGTTACAATCGGTCACAGGATTCCAAGATTCCTCTACTCCTACAATATTTGTTTGCATGATTCAAAACCTCGTAATACCGGTTGGCATTTGTTGTTGAGTTCCTTCCAATTCCGTAAAGACGCCATCAATAATTCCAGGACTTAGGCACCACTGGCAAACAAAATTTTTGCCAATAATATGACCTAGACAGGTCAGGTAGCTACATCGATTACACTTCACAAGCCAGAGGTTTTCGCAATAGGGACAGCCGCTATAATTGGTCCAATTCATGTTCCCAATCACTATTCTCTTGTTGTTTGTAATTCCATTCTGTGAACTATAGGCCTTTCTCGTTTCGATAAAGTCGTAACCGTTTGATTGATTTGGACAAAAGACAATCAAGAATACCTCACGAGTAATTCCACACCGGGAATAAAGAATCACGGAATTCATGACATAACCCCTTATTTTCTTTAAAGTTATCGGAGAAATACCACCAAAAAATTGTTTTGTGCCTTCTATATATATTTTTCAGATCAGAGTTTTGAAGAATTTTTTATTCAAAATCATCTGCCACCGTGTGTATATAGAAAGGATATTTTCTCTTCTATTTCCAGAAGGCGAATTTTGTTGCCCATATAAGTCATTCAGATAGTTGGTTTTGAAAGGAAAAAAGAAATGAGTGAAGGAAAATATTGCTCTAAATACAATGAGTACCTTGATTGCGCATACTGTGATGACCAAGAATGCCCGAAGTCCAAGATAAGTGATTCAATAAACGGTGAGGTCGTTGAAACGTTCAAAGATGACCTTTTTTTTACGATATGGAACAAAATGAGCGTTAGTTTGCCGATTCATTGATGCGGCTTTTTTTGATTAATTGAATCCCACCCACCCAATCTTTTGTGCAAAAGATTCACCCCTAAAAGAAAGTAGCGATGCGAAGATGAATCCTCGCATCGCCTGATTTTGACCAGATCACTGGTTAATACCCGCGATCTTTGCGGAACCAGAGGCCCCATGCTATCAAAACGAGCAATACTGCTCCTAATGGGTGATGAATCACCCAAACTTCCAAATCCTGAAAGATGTCGGTTATTGGTGGGCTTGAGTATTGCACCATAGACGTCTCCTTTCCATTAGCGTTCGAATATATCGCTGCTCTTTTTTGTTGGATTAGCGCATGTTGCGGGTTCTGTAGCCGGTCAAAATCGTTGTCACTTAGGACTCATAAAGAGTGCATGAACTTCTATTTAAGCTTTGTGCAACGATGGACAATCGGGTATCGCCATCGTTGCGAGGTGAAAACATGGAAAAGAAAAAACCAGTACAGGTATTTGATAGAGAAAATGTCCGGGCATCGTTATTTCCGGTGAGTTTCAAGAAGGATGGGAAAGAGATAAGAACCCTTCAAATATCGTTTGGCAAACGATACAAGAAGGATGGAAAATGGCGGACAAGTACGGTATTTGAACCAAGAGATATACGAAAGGCGCTTTATGTCTTGATGCGGGCAGAAACTTACCTGGAACTATCAAACTATCGCTCCGAGCAGCCAATTGAAGAGACGGATCAATACTACGCAGAAATGCAAGGTGATGAGTGGCTTGAGGTGATATAAATGGAATCCAAGCAAAAAGAGCCCATTGGGGATTGGATTAGCCGGGAGTTTGATTTTCTCCCGGCTCCCGCCATTCAGGCGCTTGCTGAAACCGGATTTGACCAGATCAGGCGCCTTGATGACCCAGATGGAGCGTACATTCTTCAACCAACGAAAGGACATACGCTTTTTCATCCCAAAGATAACGTAATTGAATGCTACGTAAGAGATAATCCGCATGCCATCTCTCATTTAGGTTTTTTTGTGTTTGATTCGAAATGTTTTGGAGTATTGCTGGTTCCAAAGAACAATCGGTTTGTGTTTATTGACGACAATTGGGAAGATCTCAGACGAGAGTTTTCCTTAAGGTATGAATGCGACCGGCCATTAAATATGATCGGTCACAACAAAGGTGATTGAGAGTGAATGAAAAAAGAGAAGATGAAATCATAAAGAAGATAAATGAAAAAATGGCTGAACATCATTTCCTTTGGAAATGCTATTCACGCCAAGGATATTTAGAAAAGAAAATCGATGAGTACTTTCGAAATCGGATCAGAAAAGAGAGACTTTCTGAAAAGCCAAATCGGGATCATATCGCAGAATTGCGCTGTAGATGGAGGCTCGCTCGAAAGGGATTTTCTATTTTGGATAAGATCTTCCTTGAAATGGGTTTTTTGCCAATTGATAAATTCAAACGAGGGCCCGATTCCCCCGATCATTATTCACCCACCTGAATTCCAACGACACAGCTGAAGCGTCAAACGCTCTTTGATAGGATTGTTTCATTGAATATTTCACCTCTCTAGAATCGAACGTTTTACTGAGTAGAAACGTCCGATTGGACAAGAGGTGAAATCAATGAAAACAAAACCTATATACAAAACGCGAAATGGCCGCTTCCAGATCAGTCTCTGGAAACAAGAGAAAGTAATTCGGAATGAATCATTTCAGACCGATAGGATAATCGAAACATTCCGGGTGTGTATTCAATACAGCCAGAAGAATCGCTCAACTGGTGAATGGAACAATCAGCAAATCTGGTGTCAAGCAGACGATCTGCGCAGTCTTTTTTCCGTCATGGATCTGTTCAATGAGGGAAATCCAGAGTTGAACCTGGAAGAAGAGCAATTGCTTCAAACAACGCTCCAATAGGGGCGTTGTTTTCTTAGAATACTGTTTTTCGGTGGTTTCTCTCCATTGATAGGAGAACCACCGAATTGAGTGGTTCACAGGAGGATGGAAAAATGAGTATCAACATTGATAAGTATTTTAACTCTCCCATTGAAGGGAAATATGACAAGTTCAATGGCTATACGAACAATACCGGATTGTATTCATCCGGGCTTGAACCCTATAACCAGGAAAAGCGATATTACGAGAAAACATATGCAAAGTATCTTGGGGAACCGCTGGTTCTCGATTTTTTTGAGTTTGTTCGATTGTCGCAGTTTGCATCGCTTTTAGAAAAGAAGGTTTTGAGTTATTACCACAAGAAACTTGTGGAAGAAGAAACGAAGGATGGGAACATCTCTTTTGATTTACATGTGTTACAGCGATCTTTTGTTTTATTCAGGCGTTTCTTTCATGATGTTGGAATTGATCTGGAGAAGAAAAAGTGATTTTTGAGTCTTTATAGATCAAAGAATCCGCGATTTTTAAGGTTTGGTCTGAGCCGCAGTCCACAAACGTAAATGGTTCGTTCTTCGATTTATTCACAATTTTTGATAGTCGAGAACGAAACATTTATCGTTGTGGCCCACTTAACGCTCCGACTCTTTCTATTTCGCTGGATTATTTGATAGTCCATTCCTTTGTGGCTCTTCGAGATGTGAAGAGCCAACAAAGATGGTCTCCTTCGGAGGTAATGAAAATGGATATAAGAGAATTTGAATTGTGTTTTAGCATCAACAACAGCAGTGACGAATCGGACGATTTGGGACTCGACGGTGTTGAGCAAGAAAGGAGTCTTGCAAGAGCAAGCGATCCTGATCTCCAAGAGGAGTTTTGCGATATAAATCCTCGTGCGGCTACCGAGGTTTATAAGGAGATTGAACGGGAACGTAAGGCCCGTGTTATTCACCCATGGGAGCAACAACGTGTTCAGGCGTTCTGTCGAAAAGTGAAAATATTGAGGGGATAATCCCCTCTTTTTTCATTTTTACGATTATTGGTTCGATCCATTAATGGATAATAGATGTGTATCGAACTTATTTATTTCAGCACAGATGATGCAGAATATTAGAATAATTGATGAATGTATTGGCTCATTTTTTGAAACCTGTTCTTTTGGATGAGCGATTTATTTTGACCTCATGATGGTCCTTCGGACTCATTTATTGAGGCCCGTTCCTTCGGAACGGGCGATATGATGTGTTTTCATGATAGCCCTTGAGGGCTTTTATTGATTGGGAATCCGACCCATTGGACCGGATATTTGGTTTTTGATTTTCAAGTTTCCCCTTCCTTTTCATTCTGAGAGTGGGGTACTTGTTTGCAATAATTGCATTAGTGGTCATTTCGTTGAATCGACCGTTGTATGATGGATTTTATTTTCTTTTTTAGAGTTATATGAGCCTGGGAAATAAAAATAAAACGCAGAACAATTTCTGTTCTGCGTTAACTATGGTTGCTTATGGCAAAAAATGTTCACGACAATACTTGTTTTTCCTATAGCCGAAGAACAAGTATAAGTGCCAGTAGAGCAAAAATGAGGATCGCATAAAATGTTTTCCTTTCAATAGACCAGCGGGATGGGCCAGGTTGTGAGTTATCCGAAAACTCTTGGTCTTCCTGCACAATCCGCACAAATGGATCGCAAAAACTGTCCAGAACAATTTTTTTATGATAATCACGGTGTTCTGAATTCATCTTTTTTTGTTTATCGAAACCATTCATTTTCTACCTCTTTTCATCGTTGTCATCATCCCAGAAAAAGACCGGTTTTTTTCCTTTTTCATTGGAAGAAGGAGTCCTAAACGGTATCCAAATAGCCACAATGATAAAGATTAAAATACCTCCCCGCTCAAAGAAGATTTTTTCGACGCCGGGGTAATAGTTTGCACCTACCAAAATAAGTGCTAAGGCAACGGCCATCGATACCCAATACTCAAATCGTTCTGCACTGTTCATGATCAATATCCTTTCTCGAAAATAAATGGATGAATAAAATGCTTTATTTTTCATGCAAAAAATTCCACAGGCTGATTACTTGGAGACGATTGGTCATGACTGAAGGCTCCAATTCAGGATTATCTTTAATGTCTTTACAAATTTTTCTCGTTGTAATATCCGTAATTCCGACGATAACAATTTGGTTTGCCGTTGTTTTTTTGCAGTTTAAGATATTTGAAACAATATTTGATTTCCCCGTTTCGATTTCAACAGCCACGATTATGCCATCTTTTATTGCGACAAGATCGATGGGGTGGTTTGTTGGGGGCAGTGTTTGTTCTCGTTGAACGGTGAATCCATTTGCGTTCAACATGCGCTGGATTCTATCTACAGCGAATTCATGCGGGTAACCGCCTTTATGCACCGTCGGTTTTTGATTGGAAAAGATCCATCCTTGTTCCAAAATTTCATAAGCAACCCAATGAGAAATTTTATGTTTTTTCAGATATTGCCGATCAACAAGTTTTTGAGTGTTTTTATTGATTGTTGAAGAAGAAAGGCTAAGAGATTTTTGGTGTTCGTCTCTCGTGTCAAAAGGATGATTCAAAATCTGCCAGAAAATTCGGGTTTCTAGTTCTGATATATCTTCATTATTTTTGCTAAAAGATTCATCTTGTTGTAATTCAAATGGCGTCCATTGATACAGGCTTTTCCTTTGCTCATTATCCAACATCCATTGTTGCAGATCTTTAGGGAACGGAATTGGTTTATAAATACCCTTAAATAAAACAACACCTTGGCTGTTCGGCGATTTCACCAAAAATTGGCCGTCGTTCAGTATGGAAATATGGGGCGCATACGTTTCGTCAATCCCCAAAATTTTGGTCGCGTTGTAGGCTTCGTGAGCATCAGATAATCGTCCAACAATCCGTGTACATGGAATCGCGGCAATTTGAGGATCAATCTGCTTTAATGTTTGAAATGAAAAAATAAATCCAAGCAAAAACTCACGTAAGATGGAAATAAGTTCCACAATCGGTGGTAGTCGATCACTGATCCGGCCCAGTAAAAATTCCTGTGCATCATCCCAAATAATCAGCCAATATTTTCGCTGATCATGTTGTAATCTCTGATTCTCATTTTTAAAGCGATACGCCATTAAAGAAAGAAGTAATTCAACCAGTTGTGTTTTTCCCGGTTCATAATAGACAATTGTTGGCCGTGAGAGGATGGACTGGTACATTCCATTTCTTGCATGAAAGAGGTCTGTTGATTCCGAAATAGTCATTAAAATGGTGTTAGCGCTATGAATATATTTTTTGTCGTGATAAGGTGTTTTCAGAGAGGTGAGTTTTTGAGATAAATCAAAACAGGTTGGAAATCCTTCTTGTAACCGCCGCTCCAAAGGCCAATCCGCTGCTAAAAGTTTTGCCGCTTTCAGCAAATATCCCGCACTGTTTTGTAAACTGTAAATGTTTACGATAAGACCGGCAATAAACTGACACCACAAAGTAAAATCCGTTTCATCATCACATTCGAACATTGAATACCGTAACTCATTCAATCCAAATACAGTAAATGGTTCGTTATTTGGATCTGCAATATATTCAAATTGATGCAGTTTTTTTACAAAAATTAATGGATTGATTCCATGGTGTATACTTGATTCTATGAGTGGGATTAATTCAGAGGTTTTCCCCGCACCTGGTTCAGCGCAGATTAAAGCACTTCTGACCATTTCATCCAGCGTCAAATAAACCGGATTTTTATAATCCGAATCATGTCCAAGAGGAATCTCTCCCTTAGAAATTGGATCGTTCTTATCGACGATACGAATTCCATGTGGGTTATAATTGTCATAACCTTTCTTTTTAATATACTCTAATATCCTCTTTAGTTTTTTTTCTGATTGCCGTTTGATAAATTGAGCGTAGTATCGTTGCAATCTGCAATCATTTTGTGCTGCTGGAGTCGAGAGTAAAAAACGAATTTTTTCGATTGCTTTTTGGAATTCAGGTGTATCAAATTTCATCATTGATACTCGCTCTATTTTTTATAGGTTATCCAATTCAGATGTCCGCCGTTTTCCAAAGAATTTATCATTTCATCAAAACATTTCCCTTTGTGAATCACCAATCCTCTTCGTATTGGCCGCAAATCTTCACCACAGTATGCGCATACTTTTGTTCCACACTTCCGGCAGGTTGTATGAGAAGAAACGCAACTTTTGCAGTAGATTCTTCTGCAGCATTGTGTTAATCCAATAATTTGTGTCTGAGGTTTGTCCATGAGCCGCATGCAAGTCGCACAAGGAAATTTGGGTTGGATAATCAAAGTCAGTTCACCGGAATCACCGGCTTCTGCTGTTATACTCCCAACAATAATTTCCATTCGAAATTCTTTGGATAGTTGCACGATAGCCAGATATAACTTCGATTCACATATATTCTCGACATCAATACCCGTAGACTCGCATACCTCTTTGAGTATGTTTCGTTTGAATCTGTTCATAGCATTCCCATTCCTGTTACTTCAGTAATTATCTTTTTGAAAAGCAAAAAGTTTTTTTGAGCAAAACCACCCTCCGATTCCTATAAGTGATAAGAGAATTCAATTTTTACTTTCTTTTCACCTTTTACTTTTAGTTTCCAGGTTTTGCTCATTTTTTTTAAAAAAAGTAAAACGTGGATTCAAACAATGAAGATTGAAGGAATATTTTGCTTTTATTCGTAGGGCGTGTTCTCGAATAAACAATAAAGAAAGGACCAAGAAAATGAGTCAGAAGAATTCCCAAGATGAACAATTACTCAATTCAGCATTTCCGGACAATCAAAACAATCAACTGATCCAACTCTTGAAAGAGATGAAAGTATTGCTTCTGGAAATAAAAGAAAATGGATTTTCCAAGCAAATCAATGATTTGGGTAGTTACGCCGACTCGATCACTCGAATTCGTGAAGATATTGACCGGCTTCTGGAAGCAACAATAGGTATTCATAACCTTTGTTTAGTCTTAACGAATCTTTATAAGATTGTTAAAACCAAGGATATGCGTTCCAATCAGCACAAGACAGCAAAAAAACAGCTCGACATCCTTCTCCATTCCCTGAATCAGATTGGCATTATCATTCCTGATCCATTTGAATTGGAAAAAAATCCGTTCGATCCTACGAACCAACAGATATTTGATACGGTTGAATCAGACAAGAATCACACAGAGGGCTCTATTGTCGAAATTTATCAGTTTGGGGCATCCGTTGGAAATCATTATTTTCAACCAACCCTCGTAATTCTTGCCAAAGATGAATCCCCAAAAGAGGAGGAAAACAATGATAACCAGTAAAAAACGCGATAATCTGTCTATCTTCAGCCCGGAGCTTGATCTTTCAGGGATTGGTAAAATGTGGCTTGGGATCGATATCGGCAACGGCGGTCTCAAGGTTATTCTCGCAATTGAAAAAAATGGAACGCATTATTTCTATATCCTTTCTTTTAATGGGCACCTTTTGATACCCAGTTTGATTAGTTTTGAGGAAAAGGATTCGTACCTGATAGGTATTGAAGCCGAAAACAGCGCGTTATTAGGTAATGGGATTATTTCTCTTATTGGCAAGAATGGGCTGAAAAATACCGAAATAACGTACGCTGCAAGCGAATCGGCATGTTTTACATCCAATGAAACACTCCTGTTATTTCTTCAAGAAATAAAAAAGCGGATTGAAAACCTTTTGAAAATATCCATTCAAGACATTCCTTGTTTTTTTTCTTATCCTGCTAATTTTGATTCCAATGAGCGTAGGACTCTCAATGAGATTATGAATCAGGCAGGATTCAACATTGTAGGTATGCAAGAAGAACCTACTGCTGCGATGCTCTCATTCATGGCTGATCTCCAGAATCGAGGAAACGTGCTTGTAATCGATCTCGGAGCAGGAACGAGTGACAATTATATTCAGACCTCCTGAGCTCACCCGTGGTTTGCGGTTCTCGCGGGATTTTGTTAGGATACTGGAGGGAAGGCCAATCCTGCAGAGTATGAGGGAGTTAAAAAAATGCCGCAGACCTTATTACCTCTATTCGCATCAGGCGAAGGATTCATATCCGAGTTGATTTCCTATCAAAAAAAAGATGGATCGGTGTACTACTTTCATGCCGGATTACCGGTTTTCAGTCATGGGGAAACCGACCTTAAAAGTTTTCGCATGTTCACCAGCCAGTTGGCGGTCAGTGGAGTCTGCCGCCAAGTTGACATCGTTAGAGCCTTTGGCATCAGCGCCATCAGTATGAAGCGATGGGTCAAGAAATACCGCGAGGAAGGCCCGGAAGCATTCTTCAAAACTCAGCGCCGACGCAGCGAACATGTCCTGACGCCGGAGGTGTTGCAAAAAACCCAAGACCTCTTATCGCAGGGCGTGAGCCGTTCCGAAGCAGCGAAGCAAATGAATCTAAAATCGAATACCTTGTCGAAGGCGATCTGCGCAGGCCGCTTGACCGAACCGGTAAAAAAAAAGACCTGAACGGCAGCAACAAAAGCCAGCGCAGCGCGGCGGATCATGCCGCTCCCATGGGGATGGGATGTACGCGGGTCGTGGAGCGGGTCTGTGCGGCGACGGGGCAACTCAGCGAAGCGCCCACCCGTTTCGAGACCTCGCTGGACGTCTGCAATGGCGGCGTGCTTTGGGCGCTGCCGGCGTTATCGGCCAATGGATTGTTGACCAAAACAGAAGCCTTGTTCTCCCTGCCCAAAGGTTATTATTCCTGCATTCATATTTTCCTGCTGTTAGCTTTCATGGCCTTGATCCGGATCAAGACCAACGAACAGTTGCGCTATTTTCCGGCGGGAGAAGGGGGCAAATGGCTGGGATTGGATCGAATCCCCGAAGTGCGGACCTTGCGGGAAAAGATCAAAATCCTGGCGGCGCCCGAATCGGTCGCGCAATGGAGCCGCATCTTGTCACGGCATTGGATGGATAACAATCCAGAGGCGGCGGGAGTTCTGTATATCGATGGACACGTACGCGTCTATCACGGCTCGCAAACTCCGCTCCCCAAACGGTACGTGGCGCGCGACCGCTTGTGCATGCGGGGCACGACCGACTATTGGGTAAACGATCAGCAGGGCGATCCGTTCTTCGTGGTGAGCACGCCGTTCACCGCGGGATTGCTGGATATGTTGAAACGCGAGATCGCGCCGCAACTGCTGCAGGATGTTCCCAACCAGCCCAGCCCGCAACAACTCGAAGCGAATCCTTATTGCCATCGGTTTGTCATGATCTTTGACCGTGAGGGATACAGCCCAACCTTCTTCGCGGAGATGCGGACGCTCCGCATCGCCTGCCAAACCTACAACAAGTATCCCAAAGAAGATTGGCCGGAAGCGGAATTCACCGAGGTCAATGTGGAGATGCCCGGCGGCCATTCATCCCGCATGAAATTGGCTGAGCGAGGGGTGTTCCTGGGCCGGGTTTTGTGGGTAAGGGAAATCCGGAAACTCACAGAAAGCGGTCACCAAACCTCGGTGATCAGTACGGATTACGCCTCTGATTTCACCCGTATTGCGGCGCATATGTTCTCGCGATGGTCACAGGAAAACTTTTTCCGTTATATGATGCAACACTATGGAATTGATCGGCTTATCGACTACGATCTCGTCAAGCCGGATGATACCGTGAAAGTGGTCAATCCCGCCTATCGTTCTTTGGAAGGCCGGATAAAAAAACAAGCGGGACGATTGGGAAGAAAGAAGGCGGAGTTTGGAAATTTGGCGCTGACGGAATCCCAGGTGGAGGAGAAAGATATCTTATCCTTTGAACAAAAAAAGGGGGAAATCAAAGAAGATATCGAGCAGTTGGAGCATGAACTGGCCGGGATGAAGGAGGAACGTAAAACGGTTGACAAGCACTTGCCGCTTAATCAACTGCCGGAGCCGGAACGGTTTTTGCAACTCGCTCCGACGCGCAAACAATTTCTCGATGCGATTAAAATGATCGCCTATCGGGCGGAGACGGCCATGGCGATGATTGTGCGAACAAAATTGGCCCGAAGCGACGATGCCCGCTCATTGATCCGGGAAATATTTGCGACGGAAGCGGATCTCATTCCGGATGAGGAAAACAAAACCTTAACGGTGCAGTTGCACCATTTGACCAACCACCTATCGGATCAAGCCGCCCGCAACTTAGCAGCGAATCTCAACGCCACAGAAACCATCTACCCCGGCACGGAATTGCGACTAATCTACAAACTGGTATCGGATGAAATTCCACCAGATCAGGAGGTCTGATATTGGATCGCATGATCCCATCAATAAGCATTTTCAAATTCTATCAACTCATGCTGTCTCCATTGCTGGAATCGACTTTGATAATGCCATCTGTGAATTAATTGTCGAAAAACTATTTAATGGTCAAACACCCAAAGATCCCCATCTTAATTCGGAAATTAAATATGCGGCTAAAGATGCAAAGCATCAATTGACAGAAATGGAAAAAGCAAAAGTGGTTTTATCTAGCAAAGATCTTTTAATCTGTGATATATCTTTAAGTGAGGTCGAAGAAAAATTCCAATCTCTTGTTGACAAAATTCTTCATGATGTTGGTTTGACCGTACAAAATGCAAAATGTTCTTCAATGGATATTTCAACCGTAATTTTAACCGGTGGAACATCACGAATTCCTCTCTTTATTCGTTCAATTGCAGAAATGTTTCCTCATGCAGAAATTGTGATGAGTGATTATCCACAACATGATGTAGCTTTAGGCAATGTTTTGGCTTGCTTGTGGCGTGAGGAGGAGACGATCAAACCGGAAGGAACAGAAAAGTGTCTTCCTAAACCCAAAATTGATAATGTACTTCCCTGGGACATTTGCGTTGTTATTAAAGATATATATTCCGGTGATATGTTAAACGATCCAATTCTCCTTCGAAATACGCCGATTCCTACTCATAAACAAATCGGACAATATCGAACGGAAAGTCCAGGACAGCAACAAGTAAAAATAACCATTACCAGTTCTGAGCCTAAATCTAAATTTATTGAGGAAAATGTAGATGCCATCCTTTTACAAGCAACAATTAACTTGAAACCTCTCGAAAAAAACGCTACTCCGCAGGTTGAACTTCAAGCCAATATTGATAACGACGCTCTTTTAACTGTCGAAGTCAAAGATCTTGCTACTGGCAAAGTCGAAATCCTAACTCATAAAATTGAAAATATTGATTTCCGCCAATGATAATACCGGCCTGGATGAGATACGGTGAATCCGTTCACCGTATCTGACCCATTCCTGTATTATGGGCAGGCGATTATGAAAAAACAATTCATCCAATTACGCCAATATTTGGATACGTTGAACATTGATGTCGATGCATCGCCTTTGACTCCAGAGCATTTAGATAGCGCGTTTCATCGTAAACTGCATGAAATATCATCAAGAGTCGAGATAAATGCCTTGAAAATGGCTTACACGAAAATTAAGGAAAATCTCGATGTTGTTAAAAAAAATTGGGATCAAATTTATCAAAGCAATTCAGGTGACAAGAACTTTTCCTGGAATCAATTAAAGAAAGATTTCAAAGAATTCGTTGAACTGATACAAAATTATAAGCGCAGGTTCAATTTTCATTCTTACAAGAAGTGGTTTCAGGAATTTAGAAAAAGTGTTAATTTCAAATTAATCAAATTGCTACATATCATTTCCTTGACTACTTTTCTTGGAATAACGGTTTTGTTTTTGTATGCTTCGTTACCTCATTCAAATCAACCAAACACACAAAAAGAAAATAATTCCCAAAATCCCCAAAAAAAATACTTCAAAACTCCCTCTCCTGTAACTCCTAGTGAAGGGACTTCACATCAACAAGGATTTGGCTTTTTGCAGGTTCATAGTGATCCCTGGGCTTCGTTCACAATTCGAGACGCTAATGGTGTTTTAGAAATAAGCCAAGAAGTACCAACACGAAGATTCACGTTATCAGAAGGAAAACATCACTTTTCAATTCAAAAAGAAGGCTATAGACCCATGCAACGTGATTTTCTCCTTTTGGATCAACAGAATCTACGAATCATTGTCAACCTATCTTTAGGAACATTTCAAATCATTGAGGTGAAAAAATGAATCACTTGGAACGCAATAAAAAAGCAATTTCCATTCCGGCGGGATTTCGTTTTCTTATGGCAGGAACGCTTTTGGTTTTGTTAATCCTCTCAAGTGGATGTAGAACCAGTTCAACAAAATCATCATGGAACCGAGTATCTACTATTTCCTCCATATCAAGGTCTTTTCCTGTCGTGGTTCCGGTCAGTCCATCAAATAGCAACACTCGTAATAATTCTTACATGTTAAAAATATCCAGATTAAAAATGCAATCAGGGATTCGATCCTATCATCAAGGAAATTATGAGGAATCCATTACTGTTTTATCGAACCTCCAGCATGATTTATTATCTGAATTCGAACGAGAACAAGCTTACGCATATTTAATTGTTTTATCTTATCTTTTGGAACGTCCATTCGATTTTAATAAATGGATTGGGCTTGCCAGATCTAAATCACCAACACTTTTGCAATCTCCAGTCATGAATGAGTTCCCGCCTTACATTAAAAATCATATCCGTAATGAATGGTAAAACAATTTAAATTAAGGAGACAAAATCATGGAAAATAGTGAATTCCCAACCATTATCATGCAAGAAGACAAACTTGTTCCAGAAGGCGTCTATCCAGCAGAATGTATTGGAATGTCAATCATTAATGATTACGCCCAATACGATTTTCGCATTTTACAAAAAGACCTTCAAAATCCTTATGTTAATGGGATGTGTAAAGTAGAAATGAATCGTTCCTCTCGTTTGGTTCGATGGGCTCTAAAACTTACGAATCAAGATTTCGAACTTGGGAAAAACCTTGATTTCGAAGGTATTATAGGAGCGCATTGTTTCATTCAGATCAGACACAGAGAGTCCGATGATCGTGTTTTTGCCAATGTTGTAAATGTTTATTCCCATAACGATCCTCGCTATACCATGCAAAAAGATTAGAAGGCGATGTTTCAGCAACAGTCAAAAACAATCAATCAAAAGATTAAAGACCTTTTCAGTAGTAAAAATCAGAATTCAGTTTGTATTCATCAAATAATTTCATTTAAAGAAAGGAATCTGATAATGGATGAGACTATGGTTTTTGTCGGCGTTTCGAAAAAAGTACAAAGTGAACAGGGGCAAATCCACTATGAAAGAAATCCCATCGGTGATGTCTTCAAAAAGATTGGGAAGGAGATCCAATCCTTAATCCAAATACCTGGAAGCGAACTTCCTGAGAGTTTGCTTGCTCTGTATGGAATAAGTTCAACGTCCAAAGACGATCTTTACATGTTTGCGAAGTTAAATCCGAAATCTAAAGGACGCGGTACTCCATCCAATCGATCCTAGTTCCGGTCCGAATGAGGATTGGTGAGGTTTTCTCGCCAATCCTGATGCGAAACGGAATAGATGTAAAGGATTGGGAAATAAAAATGGAAACCTTAATGACTGTTGATCAAGTAGCAGAATATCTCCAGGTCCCTAAATCGTATATATATAAACTAACGCATGCAAAACGGATTCCCTTCATCAAAATCGGAGGAAATAGTGGTAAATATATTCGATTCAAATTATCAGATATTGAAAACTGGGTAATAAATTCACAAGAAATTCCGCAAAAATAAAATACATCTTAAGTTTTTCTTTGATCCCGGTCACTTATAATCTCATCCATTTTTTCTATAGCATCTTTTTGAACCTGATCAACAAGGTGTGTATAAATTAACGTTGAGTCTATTTTCTTGTGGCCGATGAGATCTTTGATGATTTTTATATCGACTCCGTTAGCGTGATTAATTGTAGCAAAGGAGTGACGCAGATCGTGAAAGCGGATTCGATTGGACCCGGTTGTTGGGATACCTGCTTTTTCTCGTATAGTTTTCCATGCTTTTTTATATTCTTGTAAACGATTTCCGGTTTGTGGATTCTTAATGATAGGGCCTGTTCGTTTCCCTGTAGTGGTTTCTTCTAAGATAGAACAAAGTGTTTTGGTTAAGTATACAATGCGGTCGTGCTTGTTTTTTGGATCGCGTACTATAAGAGAAGCATTACTTAGATCAATATCTTCCCAATCAAGTTTCAAAATTTCTCCGGCTCGCATTCCCGTATAAAGAGCAAATGAAATTAAATAATACATGTGAGTTGATTGGTTTTTTGCTGCTTCGAGTAAAGTGATAAAATCCTTAGGGGATTTGAGTACATTTGGAAGAGTCTTCTTTAAAGGTAGTTTCCGAACCGTTGGTTTTAGATAATCCGGTAACCACTTTTTTCGGATGGCATATTTAAATAATAGGTCAATCCATTGCAACTCATGGTTTATTGCTGAAGCCGATAAGCCTTTTTCTTTTCGAGTACGGAGATATTCTTCAATGCATTCTTCTGAAATGCTTCCTATTAGAGAATCGTCACCAAAGAAGGGCATGATAATTTTTTTCCATGTGCTTTCTTCATACTTAAAGTATCTCTCACTAACTCGCTCTTTCTTTTCACTTAAATATTTAGGGACGATTTCTTTTAAGATAACAGGACGAAATTGAGGTTGATGAATTCCATAACGCCCCGCTTTTTGTTCGTTTATCCATCTATCAAAAATTTCAATGGCTTCTTCTGGAACACTTGTTTTGGTCGATTTTTTCCCCGTATTTCCATCCGATTGAGTATAAAAAATTCTAAAATTCGCTTTTGGCCCTTCTTGTTTCAAGGAGCCAAATCCACGTTCTTGTTTAAGAGTATAAGGGTATTGTTTTCGAACCATAATTCTCAAATTACCATCAGCTTCAAGCTGATGGCCTCCTTGTCATGTTTTTGTCATGTTTAGACCACAGGAACACATAAGAAACCAAGAGAAAAAACTAGAAAATACAGGTAGTTATTAATTTTTTATACCTAGTATATTCAATACGTTATTATAATAAAAAAGTATTGAAAAATCAAGTAGATAAGTAAATTTTTTATATAGGAGCAACAGATTCCCAAGCTGAGGGTCGCGGGTTCGAACCCCGTCTCCCGCTTACTGATTTTATTGGACTTACGAAAATTTTTATTTTAACAGAATCTGCCCTGGGAACCCTTTCAGGAACCCTTTTAAAAAAATATCGGCAATTTTCCGGCATTTGATTGAAATACTCAATTTCGTAATCCCCTTAAAAATATTAAGTTACGAAAAAGCCCTTTTTTATCATGAGGGGGAGCATCAGCTCAATGAGCTGAGGGTTCCCTTAAAAACCTATAAATAGAAATTTGAGTCAGTTATCTGAACATATCTTTATTAATTGGAGATGATGTTTGCATAAAGTCTTTTGAATAAGTCTTCGACTTACTCACGAGAAATCTCTTAATCATATTGATGGGACAGGCTGGCTTGAATCGGGAGTCTTGCTTGCGAGCAACGATAGCATAGTTTTTCCATATCTCTTATCAAACATTCTTGATCCTGCTGAATTGAAATGCAAATGGTCTGGATGGCATGTGCAACCCGCTGAAGATACGACATAAGAATTGGGAAGAACCGTGGGTAACTTCGCCATAATTTTGTTGAAACCTGCACAAACGCCTCCCTGATCGGCGTTCACGGTTTCACCCGCCAGCAACGGAACATCATCAGCCTTGAGATGAAGATCGTTGATCAGATTGTCGTAAACGCCTTTCACTTTGTTCGGCCATTGATTGTCGTTGGGATTAGACTCCCCTTGATGGAGCAGGATTCCCTTGATCACACCATCCTTCTGCGCCGCTTTGGCCATATCGAGAAGATATTGATAGGGATTATTGTTGTAGTTCTTGACAATGTTCTTCATCCAGTCCCGCTCTGTATCAAGGTACGTCATGAACGTATCTTTCTCGAACAGTTCGATTTTGCAACCTGGGACAGTGACTTAAATGATCCCCAGGCGAAACTTCTCCGGCAGGTTGGCGACCAACGTTCTCCCGAAGTAATCGACCAGACAAATCCCCTTGCCTCGTGCAGATAAAGGCGGGATCGCATCATACCAGTTATTCTTTTTCCACCCGCGTTCTGGATTGTCAAAATCAGCCATGACCTGAAAACGCGAATCGACGGTTCGGTCCACCTCTTCCATTTTTCCTCCACTCTCCATATTGGATTGACCGAAACAAAGGAAAATATAAAAATTCGGATCGGGATCGCCGAACACACTAACAATGAACAGGGGTAAGGCTATCAGTACTAGTAAAGCGGCTTTAATTTTCTGAACCATAGCGATCTCCTATGGTTTATTTTGATGATTTAAGAAAATACTACTTTGTTTCCGGAGCGCCTGGCTTGAGCAGACGCACATCATACAACCCTCCAGCGAGCCACCGTTTTACAGAAAACCGAACCGTTAGTCGGCCAGTGCTTGCCTTTTCAAGGATCTCAGAGGGAATCGCATACCGCTTTTCAATAAAACTGTTTGGTTTTTCCCCGGTCAGTTTCTGTGTAGCGATTGCCGTTCCGTTAACCAAGATATCGAATTCCCGGCCCCGGTCGTCACCGGAGTAGGTTACGGCTAAAGTGACTTCCTTCACACCTTGTGTGTTGAGGGTGTATTGAATCCAGTCTCCATGCCGCCAGCGTCGACCATTATGAGTTCCCGACTCCATTCCTTCGCCTTTCAGGTCATGCTCCACTTCGGGTTGCTGTTCTCCCACAGCGACAGCGTCGAGTGTAGCTGCTTCGAGTGCGGCGCGGGCACGTTCCTGAGCGGCGATTTTTTCTTTGCGGGCCTTGATCTTTTCAATACTGGTGAGTTCCCAGTACATATGGTAGCGACATTCATGTATTCTGAAGAACGGTATTAAAGGTAAGCCCTCTGATTCAGGTGGCTCGATCACATCTTTAATACGGAAGTGAAGCGATCCGGCAGCCAGATCGGGAACGATATGATTGAGAAGTTCCTTTTCATTGGTCAGTAAGGCCGGAACTTTATCGAGTGGTCTCGTCGGGCCATTGGCAACGTGCGCCATTCGGCCTTCGTCAGCAAACAACCCCTCCAATTGATCTGTCCCGTCAGGCTTGGCGAGTACAATCGGGCCATTTAGAATAGCCACCCAATCAGAACCGTCAGGTAGACGTTCAACGTGTGTGCGCATGGGTAAGTTCACATCAACTGTATCGCCATCCTTCCACTCCCATCTTCATTTCCCGATCAGCGAAGGCGGCTTGGTCACCGATTTTTGGGCCGCTTACGATTCCATCGCCAATGGAAAACGGCAATTCTGTCTGGTCGATCTGTTGCGCGAGTTCGAGAAGGTCGATGTTTCCAACTCGTCAGCGGAGTGGCCCACCTTTTCCAAGAAAACCAAACGTTTGTTCAAAGACGCCTAACGCTTACGCCAGCGGGATGATTTCTCACCGGACACTTATACATCCCGGATCGAACGGCTCTATGAGCGCTTGGTTGATCTTATGTTGATTCCATCGAACGATGGCGATGTTCAACGGCTGACCAAGCGCTTGCAAAAATATTGGGACGAATTGTTGACCTTTCTGGAATATCCCAACGTTCCACCGACGAACAACCATGCCGAGCGGGAAATCCGGCCTGCGGTCATCATGCGCAAAGTAATTCAAGGCAACCGTAGCATGACCGGAGCCCACACTCAGGCCATTTTGATGTCCATCTTCCGCACACTCAAAAGGCGGGATCTCAACCCCGTTGACACTCTTTTCTCCGCCCATCATGACTCGCTTTTCTCTGGTTCGCTCCCTCCTTTCTCTTCACTCCGCTAAATGCTTACGATTTTTTGTGTAAAGTTGGATTATTAGTTTTTATCATAAATCCTACAAAACACAGTTACCTCTCACTCTCTGCACCACCTTGTTCATGATTCAATTATTTGATAAATTGATCAAATGAATGGGTGAAAGTAAAAATTATTCCTGTCTATCAGGGTAATTTTACATAAAAATCAAGGACGCTGTTGAATAGAAATCCTTTTTAACAGAGCGTGTTTACTGGAGATTCTACAAATCCAATAATATCAAATACTATTGAAAGTATGCAATCATGAAAATTTCTTTTTTAAAATTACTAATCCTTGCTTTTTTCGTTTGTTTCATGGCTGATAATTTCTCTTTTTCACAGAATTATCGGACTATTTCAAAGGCTGAACTTACTGATAAAATACATGGCTACTGGATAGGGCAACTCGCAGGAAATTACGTTGGATTTCCTTTTGAAAACCTCTACACCGATGAACCCATCCCCGTTTTTATTGACCATTATTTCAATTACAAAGACGCTGAAAGCCTTGGTTTAAAGATGAACCTCAACGACCGGCGAAGTTTTGTCAACATCATGGCCGATGCGATGGGCGGCTCCTGGAGCGATGATGACACGGATATTGAATTTGTAACCCTTCACGCTATTGAAAAATATGGGCTTGACTTAAATTATGAAGAAATTGCCGCGATGCGAAAAGAACATGTTAAAAGGTTCATCTGGTCGTCTAATGCCCGAGTGAGAGATTTGATTAACCAAGGATATTTACCGCCAAAAACCGGGAGCAAAGAATTCAATGATTACTGGTATCGTATTTCATCTCAACTCACTAACGAGATCTGGGGAGCTGTTTATCCGGGTATGACCGACAAAGCAGCCGAACGAGCTGAATGGGGTGCCAGAATCAACAATGACAGTTGGGGGACGCATGGTACGAAAGTAATCGTCACGATGTACAGCGCTGCATTCTTTGAAAAAAATCCATACAAATTGCTCAAAATAGGTATGAGTAAATTACCTGATGACAGTCCATACTTGACAGCATTTAAAGATTTAGTGAAATGGTCAAAGGAGAATGACGACTGGAAAGTGACAAGGCAGTTAATTCATGATAAATACTTCAATGAAGTGGGTGGTTTTAAAATTCCCTATCCGGTCGGTGGTGCCGTGATCAATGGATTGAATGGCGTCATGGCGCTCTTATATGGTGATGGAGATTTTACCAAGACTGTTGGAATTGCCACCACATCCGGTTATGACTGCGACAACCAGGCGGCGACATTTGGAGGATTACTCGGTGTCATTAATGGTGGAACTTCAATTCCAGATAAATTTACCAAAGAACTACCTTCTCGTGGAAAATGGGAAAAGCCTTTCAACGATACCTACATTAATTATTCAAGGGATAACCTTCCAAATTTCAACAAAATTTCGGATATAGTTAACCGATTAGTAGCAATAGCAGAGATTGCGATTCTTGAAAACGGCGGTAGCATTTCCAATGAAAATGGTGAAGTCACTTACCGTATCAAAACAGATTTTTGATGAAATACAATAAACAGTGTTCCCCGCTTATCGTAAGTGTGTCTACTTGTTATCCTGTGCTGTCTTTACTACGGCAAAAAACGCCTCCTTGGGCTGGTAACTCCGATCAAACAACAAGGGAGAGCCTCCAATCCAGGATGCGCCATCATAGATGCCCCAAAACGTGACCCGTTTAACATCGTCTTTGTGTTTGTTCAGGATCGAAAAAATCTCGGTATATTTCTCTGCAACTTTTTTCTGAGTTTCCTCGGAATTCGCATTTGAATCGGTCGTGCTTTGCCGGTTGACCCGGCTGATATCGGCACCGCGATATCCTCGCCGCCGTGTTCGGATATCTAATTCCGTAATCATTACTTTGACGCCGGTTGCTGCCAGACTGGTGATCGCGTATTCAAGACCTTCTGCGCTGGGGTACTCCAATCCCCCGTGCAGTTGGATACCAACAGCATCGATGCGGATGCCCTTGGACTTTAAATGCTTTACGATCTCGACCGCTCCATCGGTTTTCTTTTTTGAGGTTTCCAAACCGTAGTCATTGTAGTATAACTCAGTGTCGGGATCGGCTTCCTGAGCCCATTGAAAAGCCTTTTCGATGTAATCGTATTTCTTTTCTTCAGCATCTTCACCAATGATCTCTAGCCATTTGCTTTTCCTTAGCGAGCCGTCGCCTTCCAGCGCTTCATTGACAACATCCCAACCCTTGATTCTGCCTTTATAGCGACCGACGACTGTGTCGATATGATTCTTCATGCGGTTTAAAAGCGCGTCTCTCGTTAGGTCATTTCCTTCATTATCAAGAAACACCCAGCGCGGAACCTGACTATGCCAGACTAGGCAATGGCCGATGGCTGCCATTTTATTTTTCTTGCAGAACTCCATAAACTCGTCAGCCGGTCCCCAGTTGTATTGGTCGATCCGGGGATAAATGCGCTGCCATTTCATGGCGTTTTCTGCAGTCGCAGTATTAAAATGTTTTTCGGCGAGTGCTGCCGCATTGGCATCTCGTCCAGCAATCACCCATCGATTCATCGCCCCGCCTATGAGGAAGTGATTCTTGAATACTTCTTTTAACACGGGGACATCCTGTTCAGCCGCATTTGAAAGTGCGCAATTCAACAGAATTAATGCGCTCATTAGTGTGATTATTCGTTTTGTTTTCACGGACTACTCCCATTCTTCAAGTAAGATGTGTATTTACTCTGAAAAGATTTCAATACCGTTGATTGCAGGATTTTCAACATTCGGTGTAAACGTAATTTTTAGTTTTCCATCGGTTACTTCCACGCCTTTGTACTCGAACTGGAGTGCTTTGTACGGCCCACCGGCTTCCTTATACATATCAAAATCCTTAACCGGTTTTTGTCCCTGCACGGCAAATGAATACACCCGGTCGCCAACTCCGGTAATTCCCGTGAACGTTTCAGCAAAATGGAGTCGGACGGTGTACTTGCCGTTAGGAAGATTAAATTCGTAGGCGCTCATGCTATAGCGCTCTCTCCGGAAAATCTCCGGGAACGCAACATCGGGAACTTCGTACTGTTCGTACCGCTCAATGGTCATACCATCCAGAGGTTCCAGCGAGGCTCCGGGAGCCTTGACCTCATCAGGCAGCCAAAGATTGCCGTCTTTGTCGGTGTATGGCTGTTCAGCTCCGCAAGCAATCCGGATTACAAGTTTGGATTCGTCAGAAGAGGTTGTTACCTTTGATGCATCTTCTTTAAAAATGTGTTGGACGAAATAGTAAAGATTATTACCCCATTCCGTTGGGTCATGGCCGTTGGAATCCACATGCCAGATGTGCGGAACGTTCTGTTCTTTGAGATAGTTGTGTACGCCCTGGCTGACACGGATCAAACCGTCCTTATTACCGCAACCTAGCCATAACAGTTTTAATTTATTTTTGGCTGCCTCCGGATCGGGCAGAAATTCAGCATCATACATCCCACCGAACTGGTTTGTATTCGGAGCTGAGGAGAATCCGCCAACATGGGCAAAGGTATCAATGTGATACATACCGATGTTCAGAGATTGACCGCCGCCCATTGAAAGACCGGCTAAAGCGCGATTGCTAGAATCAGTATGAACAGAGTAGTGAGACTCGATGTATGGAATGATATCGTTTAGTAAATCGTTTTCGAAAAGTTTTCCATAACCTTCGAATCGGCTATTCCCGGGACCACCCGCTCCAAGGCCTTCAGACCTTGGATTATCTACCGTATTGTTAGCATCACAGTTGGGAAAAACAACGATCATGGGCTGAACTTTTCCATCAGCCACCAAGTTGTCTATGATGTTATTAACACTGCAGAACTGCATCCATTGTTGGTCATTGCCGCCAATGCCGTGCAGTAGGTAAAGCACCGGGTATTTTTGATCGGATGAATATCCAGGCGGTGTGTAGATCCGCAATTGACGTTTTGCGCCTACCGTTTTGGAATCATACTCAACCACCGATACTTTACCGTAAGGGATGTTCTCACGCTTGGCTTTGAAATCCTGGGGTGGATCATCGAAAGCTGGTTTATCATCTGGCCCCAATTCGATGGGAGCGCCAAATCCTCCCCTTCCTCTGCGGCGGGGTGGTTCTTCTGAATCATCCTGCACGGATTGTGATATGGTTGTAGAATCTTTAAATGCAAGTTGCGCAAATTGAAGAAGGCTGCGCCTCCAACTTTGAAATTCGTGCGCGGTATCTTGGGAAACATAGAAAACACTATTGATCCCTGCTTCTTTTAAGGCTTCGGCGTTTGCTTTTGGATCACCGCCACGTCTTGTGCGTCCACCATCACCTAGTTCACGGCTACCATAACTGACAAATACTAATTTTACTTTTTCTTTGAAATCAGGTGTGTTTTCAACATCTTCCATCGAAATCGTACCACCACTAAAGAGACCGATGTGGGAGAATTTGTCGAGATTCTTCAGTGTGATCGTCTTGGTCTCCATTCCACCCATGGAGAGACCGGCCATAGCGCGATTGGGTTGATCGGTAAGCGTACGGAAATTCGCATCGACATAAGGGATCAATTCGTCAACGAGAACGGTCTGGAATGGATCGATACTGAAATTTCTGAGGCCGCCGAATCGGATTTCATTGGTCATGCCATAAGTCATGACGATGAGGAATGGTTTGATTTTGCCTTCGGCGATCAGGTTATCCATGATCAGATTGGCTCGCCCCTGATTGCTCCAGGCAGTTTCATCTTCGCCCCAGCCATGCTGCAGGTATAAGACGGGATATCGCTTATCTAAATCTTTATCATAATTGGGCGGCGTGTATACAAAGGCGCGGCGTGAGGTATTGGTGCTTTTCGAAGGAAAGAGAATCTGCTGTACATTTCCGTGAGGAACGTCTTTTAGAGCGTAAAAATCCTGGTCATGCGCGGGAATTTCAATGCCGCTTTCCCAACGAGTCGAACCATAAAAGTTTAGTGCGCCGGGGTCGTTAAATGTGCCCCCATCGATCGTGAGATGATAGTAATGAAAACCTTCATCCAACGGCCTTGTCGTGGTTCCCGTCCAGAAACCATCCTCGCCTTTGGTGAGAGTTGTTCCTCTAAAACTCACGCTGACGCTTTGAGCTTCGGGCGCTTTTATTCGGAACCGAGCGTAGCCTTGCGAATTAACCTGCGGGTATTCCTGGCCTGGCTGATTCAAGGTAGAGGGTTTGAAATCTTCGCGAACCGTTTCTGATGAATCTTGCGCCATGCACATTGAGCCACAGAGAACAACAAAGATTAACGCAATATTAAAAAAAGCCGATTTCATTAGGAATCTCCTTTTGAGGGGTTTTGTTTTAAAAGTCGATCCACTACTCATGAAAGTTCCAACACTCAAAAAACGAATGAGATAGCGAACAATCCATAAAATATCACATTTGAAACGTCAATTGATAGGTGAAAGCATTGGAATTTCTTAATATATCTCATCAATCTGAAAGTGAAATGCAATGAGAATCATTAACTGATTTAAAACAAAAAATACATATTTAATACACATTGCAATATTAACTGGTATTTTCTGGATATTTGGCAAATATCATACGAATACTGAAAAATTGAGCGTTTATGGGATGAATTGAGTTTCACGATTCTCGTTTATATAGAGAATTTGCAACTTTTTCTATACAATCGAAGACAAATAAAAGTAATCTCTTTGAAAGGTGTCCGGAATATCACTATGCAATCAAGACGTGTTACACTCCTTGTATTATTTTTCCTTCTATCAAGTAATGTGATTTTCGCGCAGGCCCCATCTGAACCGCTCAGCCTTTGGTATCGACAAGCAGCTAAACGATGGACGGAAGCGCTTCCAATCGGTAATGGGCGTTTGGGTGGAATGATTTTCGGCGGCGTCAGTCAAGAACGAATTCAACTGAATGAAGACACCTTATGGGCCGGTGGACCATACGATCCGAATAATTCGGAAGCATTGGAAGCATTGCCCAAAGCGCAGCAACTAATTTTTGAAGGCAAGTATCGAGAAGCGGATCGCCTGATTGGTCAGAAAATGATGGCGAAACCACTAAAGCAGTTGCCCTATCAAGTGGTTGGTGACCTGCTCCTTACGTTTCCGGAAGGAAACTCGCTTACAAATTATCGGAGAACTCTCAATCTTGATACAGCAATCGCCAGCGTTTCATATACTCAAGATGATGTTGAGTACTCCAGAGAATTTTTTTCCAGTCCGGTCGATCAGGTAATCGTTATTCAATTAAAAGCCAATAAACCAGGCTGCATTTCATTTTCAGCAGGAATGAAAACACCTCAGTCTGCATCTGTTTCTGTTGAATCACCAGGGACGTTACTCCTGGATGGCGTCAACGGTGATGCTATGGGGATAAAAGGCGCGTTGACATTCCAGGCTCGTGTGAGAGTAAAACAGACCGGCGGCGAGTTGATAGAAAATGAGAACCTAATTACCGTAGAAAAAGCTGATTCGGCCATACTTTTCATTGCCGTCAATACTAGTTTCAAAAGATACAACGATGTAAGTGGTAATCCAGCGGAACTAACAAAAGAAACTATCAAGTCGGCAAATTTAAAGTCTTATCAAGACCTCAAACAAGAACATATCACTGAACATCAACGACTTTTTCGCCGTGTATCGCTTGATCTGGGTACCAGCGATGCGATGAAACTTCCAACCGATGAACGCATAAAGAAATTTGCCAATGGTAATGATCCCCAACTGGCAAGTTTGTATTTTCAGTTTGGACGTTATTTGCTGATTTCCAGTTCACGACCAGGTAGTCAGCCTGCTAATTTGCAGGGAATCTGGAATGAAAGTATGAGACCGCCATGGGACAGTAAATACACAATCAACATTAATACAGAAATGAATTACTGGCCCGCTGAACCAACCAACTTGGCGGAATGTACTGAACCGTTGATCGGGATGGTTATGGATCTCACTGAAACGGGAAAACGAACAGCAGAAGTGCAATGGGGCGCAGGCGGCTGGGTCTGCCATCACAATACGGACCTGTGGCGTGCAACAGCCCCTATCGATGGTCCCGCATGGGGATTCTGGCCAACCGGCGGTGCATGGTTATGCAAGCACCTTTGGGAACGATACGAATATGGCGGAGATAATGAATATCTAAAAAAGATTTATCCTGTACTCAAAGGCGCATCGCAGTTTTTCCTTGATACGCTAGTTGAACATCCAAAATTCAAATGGCTTGTTACCTGCCCTTCGCTTTCACCGGAAAACGGACACAAATACGGTGTGAGTATCTGCGCCGGTCCAACTATGGATATGCAGATCGTCCGCGATCTGTTTACGTACTGTATCAATGCCTCAGAAATCCTGAAGAAAGATAACGATTTCCGCAGTAAATTGGCGTCTGCTCGTGAAAGGCTTGCGCCAAATCAGATCGGAAAAGAAGGTCAACTTCAGGAATGGATTGAAGACTGGGATATGGAAGCGAGAGATATTCACCATCGCCATGTATCCCATCTCTATGGGCTTTATCCCAGCGACCAGATCAATGTCATCCATACACCGGATTTGGCCAAAGCGGTTCGTGAATCACTTGAGATTCGAGGTGACAACGCTACCGGTTGGGGAATCGGCTGGCGTTTAAACCTCTGGGCGCGCCTCCACGATGCTGAACACACCTATAAAATACTCACGATGCTGATACACCCTCAGCGGACGTATCCAAATATGTTCGATGCTCATCCGCCTTTTCAGATCGATGGTAATTTCGGCGGTACATCCGGTATAGCAGAAATGTTTTTACAGTGCATGCAAAATGAAATCTTGCTTCTTCCCGCTTTACCAAAAACTTTTGCTAATGGATCAGTTCAAGGTTTATGCGCCAAAGGTGGATTTGAAATTGACCTGGAGTGGAAAAACGAAAAACTGGCAAAAGCCATAATCCATAGTAAAAATGGTAATAAGTGCAATATCCGGTATAACGAACAAACGAAAAACCTGCAGATTGATGCAGGGAATAAAATCATACTGGATCATGATTTGAACATAATTCAATGACAATGCTGATAGAGAATCATTCAAAGTAATGCAAGGAAGTGGAAATTGAATAGTGACACGATTCTTTATACAAAACATAAATAGAGGACTGACTATGAAAGCAATGAATAATACTCCGTCTATCCAATGCATGAAAATTAGCGTATGTTTGATAGGATTTTCACTTATCTTGATATCACAATCGTACTCTCTTGACGGGCAGGTTCAAATTCATGATCCCTCTACAATCGTTGAGTGCGATGGGAAATTCTACACCTATGGTACAGGAGGCACTTGTTTAGTCTCTGACGATGGGTGGACTTGGAGTCGAGGAGAAACGCCATCTCGTCGAGGTATGGCCCCCGACATCATAAACCTTGGTGATCGCTACTATATGTACGTATCTGCAAATGTGGGAGGACAACCCAGAGCGGAAATCAATTTGATATCGAACAAGACCCTCGATCCGAATTCTCCCGGCTATGAATGGGTGGAAGAAGGACTTATCGCTTCGTCCAATGGAGAAGAGTTTTGCAACGCCATTGATCCAGGACTCTTTCTCGATCCTACTGATGGGAGATTATGGATGGTTTATGGTTCATATTTTGGGTATATACGCTTGGTCGAACTCGATCCAGCCACTGGTAAGCGTATTGATCCGAACGACACACCTCTCGATATTGCAATTAACTGTGAAGCGTCAATCATAATTTATCACGAAGGCTGGTATTACTTACTTGCAACTCATGGAAGTTGCTGCCGTGGTGCCGACTCAGGTTACAATATTCGTGCGGGTCGTGCTCAGCAAGTAACAGGTCCATACATCGACCATCTGGGTATCGATATGCTCCTGGGCGGCGGTAAACTCTTTGTCGGCTCCGGTGGCCGTGTTATTGGTCCAGGTCATTTTGGTCTGATCGATCAAGGCGATGGCGTTCAGAAATTCTCCTGTCATTATGAAGCAGACCTTGATAGAGGTGGTGCCAGTGTAATGGATATTCGTCCATTACTATGGAGAGACGGATGGCCCATCGCAGGTGAAAACTGCAAAGAAGGTACGTATGAGATCGAATCAGTGCGCACAGGTACAGCGCTCGAACTGGCCGTTGAGGGCGTACCGGTTGGAGGTAGACGCTTACGTAGAAGACCTGGAGGCGGTATGTTCAGCGGGAGCGGTGGTGTGATTCCACCACAAGATGTTATGGAAGTATCAGCAAAATGGCCTTCCGGAAATGTTGGAGTGCGTATGGCCAATTATATGTGCCAAGCACAACAAAAATGGAACATTGAACCCGTTGCTGATGCCGGAGGCTATTTCGGCTCACCCTATTTTAAGATTACTGTTGCTGGTACAGGCCGAACGTTAGCGGTTGACGAAGATGCCGAGCTGGTCGCCATCCCCGCTTTTACTGGTAAACCCGAACAACTCTGGCGTCTCGATCAACTTGCCGATGGCTCCTGGCGAATCATGGCCAAAAATATTCCGAATTCCAAGGAGACGCTAGCGCTTTCGGCGATCGGTTCAAGTTTCGCTACGCTTTCTAAATACGATCCCCAATCGGATAAACATCGTTGGCTATTGAAGACTCCCTGACAATCGAGAAAAAGATCATCTGAGTTTTAGTAACAATAATGAAAAGAAGGATTCTCATGAATACTTTTCCATACATCCAAAAAACATCAGTATTTATCATCTTAACAGGAGCCGTGTTGCTGATATTAGCAACTGGTTGCGTAAGTCGCGGACCGATAACTCCAGACTCGCTTTCAGCATCAGTTGGAATAGTTCCTCATGCTGATGGTTTTATTCAACAATGGATTATTCTTGATCCGATCAGCGTTATCGGCCTAACGGATAGCGCGGTCCAGGCATCTGTAAAGCGCGAGTATTTTCCCAATCAGTTTACGGTGATTCCAAACGATGGAGACAAGGTTACGATCGACGGTAAGGAATTCATTTGGCATACCGTGCAAACGAATGAATATAACGTTAATCTTTATTATTTCGCCAAGAGTTTCGGCAAACCTACATCAAACGTCCTATTCTGGGGCGTCACAATCATCCATTGCTCGCAGGAGATGAAAGATGTTCGTTTGGCGATCGGCTCTAACGCAGCATCGGTTTGGTGGGTTAATGGGCAAGAGGTTATTGGCATTTATAATGACCGACAAACGGTCATTGACGATGGTATTTCCAAACGCCTGACGCTCAAGAAGGGCCCGAATATTATACGATGCGCCGTAATTAATGGCGGTGGAGCCACAGATTTCTGCGCTAGATTTCTTGATGCGAATGATGAGCCCTTACAGGGATATACTGTTAGCCTTAAAGAAAACGGGAAATAAATCAACAACTAAAATAATTTTATTGAAAGGTCTACTAATGAAAAAATCAAAAGTTAATCATTTTGCGGTCTCAATGGCGTTCGTCTGCTGTGTTCTTTTTACCTATATTTTAGATTCAGCATCACAAAACCAAGCGGATGCTCCCGAAGCAGAAAATAAAACCACGGTCGAAGCGCCTTTTGACACACCGCTGAAATGGATATCTTCGGATATCCTGGTCAAGCCTGTCTCTGATGAAACCCACAGTATAGTATCGGTTAAAGATCCTACAGTGGTTCGTTACAATGATTTGTGGCACATCTATGCCACGGTCTACTCAACATCCGCCAAAACCTGGAATATGGTTTACCTGAATTTTAAAGATTGGTCTGATGCACCTAATGCCAAATTACATTTTGTCGATCAAAATCCATATTTAACCGGATATCATTGTGCTCCGCATTTGTTCTATTTCCGTCCGCATAAGAAATGGTATTTAATTTTTCAATCGCAACAGCCTCAGTATTGTACAACGGATGATCTTTCCAAACCGGAAACCTGGACCAAGCCGCAAGACTTTTTTGATTCAAAACCTACCACCGCTCCACGCTTATGGATTGACTATTGGGTGATTTGTGACGATACACACGCCTATCTGTTTTTCACTGGTGATAACGGACGTACGTATCGTAGCCAAACCAAGATCGAAGATTTCCCCAAAGGCATGAGCGAACCGGAAGTTATTATTGAAGGAAGACGATTTGATGTTTTTGAAGGCAGCATGACCTACAAAATCAAAGGCACTGATAAATATATAACACTTGTCGAAGCGATTGGTCCTGCCCGCTATTACCGTGCCTGGATTGCTGATCACCTAAATGGAGATTGGACGGAAGTAACTAACGCGAACACATGGGATACACCGTTTGCCGGGATCAACAATGTCTCCTTTACAGAAGGGGTTGAAGCCTGGACTAAGGATATCAGTCATGGAGAATTACTCCGCGATGGATATGATGAAACGATGACAATTGATCCCAATAACCTACAGTTGCTTTTTCAGGGACGCTATCCATCGTCCGGTGGTCGATACGAACTTTTACCCTATCGGCTTGGTCTCTTGAAACTAAATCAGAAATAATCAAAACACAACTTTTTTGACAGTTGTTATCCGCTTAGAGGAGAAAAACGTGGAAAATCTTTTCAAGAAACTTATATCATCACTCACACTCTTTTGCTTACTTGTTGTTTTCACAAGTACTCTTTTGGCAAGGCAATCGGACAATGGTGACGGAACCTATTCCAATCCACCTCTTTATGCCGATTTCCCAGATCCAGACATCATTAGAGTTGGTGATGATTTTTATTTTGCGACAACCACCTTTGTGAACACACCAGGATTAACGATTCTGCACTCGCAAGATTTAGTTAACTGGAGATATCTTTCCCATGTCATCAAACGGTTGAATGGACGGTCAGAATACGATCTTCAAAAAGGTACAGCCTACCGATCTGGAATATTTGCACCAAGCCTTCGATACCATAATGGCACTTTCTATGTGGCTGTAACTCCAGTGGGACAAAAGACAAGAATATACACAGCCAAAGATGCAAGAGGCCCATGGAATTATATAGAATTAGACCGCGGTGCATTTGATCCAGCCTTATTTTTCGATGATGACGGCAAGGGTTATGTTGCGACATCGGCTGGATACGACGGAACACTCACTCTATTAACTCTAAATGAAGATTACACTGAAATAGAAGAAGCAAAAAAGGTTTTTTTTAACAGAGGCGCTGAAGGATCAAAGATTATCAAACGTGGAGATTGGTACTACTTGTTTCAATCCATACCCAGAAGATTGGGAATGGATATATCGCGTGCTAAAAGTCTAAATGGCCCTTGGGAAACAAAACGGTCTATCGACGATAGAACCGGTGGTCATCAGGGAGCCATTGTCGATCTGCCTGATGGGAGTTGGTACGGATTCGTGATGTGTGATTTCAAGTCGGTGGGCAGAATCACTAATATCAGTCCCATCTTTTGGCAAGATGATTGGCCCATGTGGGGAACGCCAGACGCTCCAGGCACTGTGCCGGATGTTGCAACCAAACCAATTCAAGGCAAACCGGTCTTAGAGCCAGCAACATCGGATCAATTCGATTCTGATATATTGGGATTGCAATGGCAGTGGAATCACAATCCTGACGATAATCGCTGGTCGC
The DNA here is from genome assembly GCA_963662285.2 of bacterium. GTDB lineage: Bacteria > Hinthialibacterota > Hinthialibacteria > Hinthialibacterales > Hinthialibacteraceae. Next base: position 190,280 of record CAXXMV010000001.1, on the reverse strand, counting down.
TTACCGAACGGCCCGGCTATCTTCGTCTCAAAGCAACACAATCCGATCAATTTTGGACAGCACGCAATACGCTCACCCAAAAGGGATGGGGGCCGTGGTGCCAAGGTACCGTGACTTTGGATTTGAGTCATCTCAAGCCTGGAGACATCTGCGGTTTTGGAACATTAGGGAAATTTAACGGACACATATTCATTACTTGCAATGAACAAGGTGAATTAACTCTTGGAAAACAAGTGATAGAAGATATAAAAAACGGTCAGAAAACACATGAAAGCGAAATACTAACTTCCATTCAAACCGATTTTATTATGCTCCGCACGGAGATGGACTTCGAAATCCATAAGGGAAAATGTTCATATAGTTTGGATGGTCAGAATTGGTCTGATGCAGGACAAGAATTTCCACTCCAATTCGATTGGCAAACCGGAACATTTCAAGGACAGCAGTTCGCTATCTTTTACTATAATCCTGAGTCTAGTGCGGGTTTTGTTGATGTAGATTCCTTTATTTTGACGGATGATAAGTCCGCGCAACAAATAAAGCCAGTATTTTTCGATAATTTCGAATACACGGGAGAAGATATCAATGCAACTGCTCCACTTTCTTCCGATCAGTATCGTAATCCGATTCTCGCCGGTTTTCACCCTGATCCGAGTATTTGCCGCGCAGGCAAGGACTACTACCTGATTAATTCGACCTTCGAATACTTTCCTGGTTTACCGATCTTTCATAGTACCGATCTTGTAAATTGGAAACAGATTGGCCATGTTATTCATCGCCCTGAACAACTCAACTTTAGGAACCGCCGAGTAAGTGCAGGACTATTCGCCCCAGCTATCACTTATCATGATGGACTTTTTTACGTTGTATGTACCAAGATCGACGGCCCAGGCAATTTCGTAGTAACAGCTGAAAATCCGGCTGGCCCTTGGTCTGATCCCATGCCCTTAAGGTTTGGCGGAATTGATCCTTCGATCTTCTTTGATGAAGATGGAACAGCCTGGATTGTCTATAATGATGCTCCTGAAGGCAGACCATTATATGATGGGCACCGTGCAGTTTGGATTCAGCAGTTTGATCCTAAAAACAAAAAAATGTATGAGTCGCGTAAGTTGCTCATTAATGGCGGTGTCGATATTTCAAAAAAGCCGGTTTGGATAGAAGGACCGCATATCTATAAACTCAAAGGTTGGTACTATCTCTGCTGTGCTGAGGGTGGCACGAGTACGCAGCATTCACAAGTCATTTTTCGCAGCAAAGAAGTCGATGGTCCCTACATCCCTTGGGATAAGAATCCGATCCTAACTCAACGTGATTTGGATAGCAATGCACCCAACGCTGTTACTTGTACGGGACATGCCGATTTGGTTATTGGGCCGGACAATAATTGGTGGGCAGTATTTCTTGCCGTGCGTCCATACAAAAATGGGCTTTCTCCAATGGGACGAGAAACGTTCTTGCTGCCAGTCAATTGGACAGATGATGATTGGCCGATCATCTTGCCGCCGGGCGAGCGAGTGCCACTTGTAAGCAAATCACCCAATGGCGTTGAAATTCAAGCATCAGATGCACCTCTCAATGGCAGTTTTACTTGGAGTGATGATTTCAAACAGAAGGATCTTTCATTGGAGTGGATTATGCTCCGTGAACCTGAGGAGGAATGGTGGAACGTAAATACAACAACCGAACGACTCGAATTAACTCCCCGTTCAGAAACACTAAGAGGTTCTGGCAATCCCAGCTTTTTGGGACGACGAGTTCGACATGCTAAGTACATGGCTGCTCTATCAGTTGGCATTCCAAAGAATGAGGGGATTTCTTCGGGATTAGTGCTTTTCATGAATGAGAGATATCACTATTTTCTGGCGGTACAGTATAAAAACGGTAAGACTCAACTCTATCTCGAAAAAGTCGAAGGCCGGGATGTAAACCGAGTCGGTGAAGTAGAGTTATCGTCGCTAAATGAAATCGATTTACGTGTTAAAGCAGATAAGGCTACCTGTTCTTTTGAATACAAGACGAAGGACAGTGACTGGAAAACTCTTGTAGGCGATGCTGACGCTACAATCATCACATCCGCTGTTCGTGATGGTATGTTTCTTGGTGCCATTGTTGGACCTCATGTCCGTATCGATGAACCTGAATAATTTTTCGTATAGTTGCCATGTATTAAGGCTTCAGTAAGCAATAAGGAAATTCTGTGAAAATAAATAAGATGCTTATCCTGGCAGTCGTTTAATCACCATCATAGGCAATCTTAAACTATATTAGGAGATGGCCACTATCACTAGTGTCCCAGTATTAGTGATTGATTTTAAAGGATTTACAAAATGCAGTATCTGAAAAAGTGTAAACTGCATTTCGAAAAGCCCGAAAATAGGCCTTTTTCGCGTTTCTACATCGTTTCGACGTTGCCAAAAAGTGTAGAAATTAAACGGATTCAATTTGCGTCTGAGAAAAAAATAATCTTCTTGGACATGGCTCAAAGATCTTCGAATAAAGGAAAGCGATCTAAATCGTCGAGACCGGGAATTTTCGTTTCCGGTTCGGTAAATAACTGGAGAAGAGAGTTTTTTTCGAACAGCGTCACGCTCAAGATTTGAAGGATGGAGTAAAGGCTGGTCTCCAAATTCAACCGCTTCTTGAGAATCGCGACGAGAACGTAAACCGATACGGCGATCCAAATTTGCGTCTTGACGGCATTCTCGGACGTCCCGAAAAAGGCTTTGATGCGAAGGTGTTGTTTGATCCATTTGAAAAAGAGTTCCACCTGCCAGCGACTCCGGTACAAGTCGGCTATCGTGAGGGCGGGATAGGTCAACTGATTTGTGAGAAAGGTGAGATGCTTCTCTTTTACGGCGTCGAAATACCGAATCCGGCGAAGCGTGTCGGGATAGTCTTGTGAGGGATAGTATCCCTTGAGTTTGATGGTTTGATCGCTTCGCAATCCGGTCGCCTTGTCGACGGGATGGGAATACAAACGGCGGTATTGCATGTTGGATTTGGCCCGGATGACAAAAACCGCTTGATGCTGATGGATGCGGTATAGACGTGCGAAATCGAGATATCCCCGGTCCATTACATAAATCGAACCGGGTTCGAAAACCAGGTTGTCCAGCGCATTGACGTCGTGAACTTTTCCATCGGTTATCCGAATAAACACGGGAATGTTGCCACGCAGATCGATCAGCGTGTGGAGTTTGACGGCGGCTTTGCGCTTTCGAAATCGAGCCCAAGGAAAAAGAGATAAGCAAAGGTCGATGGTAGAGGCATCGAACGCGTAAACGGTTTGGTCGAGATCTGAGAAGGTCGGCTCGCCCGCGTATAACTCGCGCGCCTGTCGAATCAGAACCTGAGCCAGGTCGGCGTAGATGCGCCAATCGCGTTGTTCGTTGGCATTGGCCAATGTATTGCGTGAAACGATGCTTCGGAAGCCCATGTGGTACAGTTTGCTTGGCACGGATCGAAGACACGCTTCTATATCTCGCAAACTTTCTCGATACGTGAGTTGGGCGAACGCCATACAAAGGTACTGATCCATGCAGGAAAACGATTTGACTTTGTAATGCCCCCGATAGCGTTTGACGAATCGCCGAAATTCGTGCTTCGGGAGGAAATCCATGATTTGAGAAAAGACGGTTTGGCCTGAATTCAACCCCATTCTCCTTCCACTCGTTTGTGGAATTATGGGGCACGGACCAAATGGTTTTCAAATCGATTACGCTCACGAGAGCACCTATTCTCATGCATTTAAGATACTTACAGCATTTTTTGTTTCAAATGTTGGGACAGTAGTGGGCCACTATGAAATCGAATAAAAACAAAGAACCGAGCAATAAAATATCTCGTCGAGAAGCATTAATCAGTGGAGTGGCGCTTTCTTCGATAGCGTTTATGCCACGGCACGTGCTTGGTGGAGAAGGAAATACTCCTCCAAGCGACTTATTAAACATTGCCATGATCGGAACTGGTGGTCGCGGTTTACAGCATACGAGATCAATTACTCGGGAAGACGATTGCCGAATCGTTGCGATATGTGATGTTTCTGCAACCAATGACTACAGCCGCTTTTACTACCGAGGGAAAGCAGGCCGTATCCCCGCATTGGAAATGGTTAACACTCGTTACGAATCGACGGATTATCCAAAATGTAAGGAGTATCTTGATTATCGTAAGATGCTCGAACAAGAGAAAGAGATTGATGCTTGCGTCATTGCAACACCGGATCACACTCACGCGGTTATTGCGATCGATTCAATGAATCTTGGTAAACACATTTATTGCGAAAAACCTCTTGCACGCACAGTCTATGAATGCCGTAAAATCGCTGAATGCGCAAAGAAAAATGGTGTCGCCACCCAGTTGGGTAACCAAGGCCACAGCGGTGAGGGGATTCGCGCTACGAAAGAATGGATTGACGATGGAGTGATTGGAGAAGTAACGGAAGTGCATGCCTGGACAAATAGCCGTGCTCGCGTCGGTCGTCGTGATAGTTTTCCAGCAGAAGAAATGACTGTTCCTGAAGGCATGGATTGGGACCTCTGGCTTGGTCCTGCAAAGAAACGTCCCTATCATAGCGACTATACGCCATATACATGGCGCGGCTGGTGGGATTTCGGCACCGGCTCAATGGGCGATTTCTTCTGCCATAATGCCGATCCCGCATTTTATTCGCTTGACCTGGGACAACCAACCACTGTCCAGGCAACGCAATATGGTGTTACTAAATACACTTTCCCGCTGGCATATATCATCTATTATCAGTTCCCGGCACGAGCCAATAAGCCTCCTGTCAAATTGACTTGGTACACCGAAATGGACCCGCCAAAACCGGAAGAACTCGGTCCGAGAGAAAGACTTGTTGGCCGTGGAAATGGGATTCTGTTTTGTGGGAGCAAGGGTAAGATAATGTGTCCTGGTTGGGCGGGAGATCCAGTTCTATTGCCTCATTCATTGAATGAAAATTATAAACGTCCACCAAAGACCATTAAGCGCTCGAAGGGCCATATGCGCGATTGGATTAATGCGTGCAAAGGCGGCGAACCGGCAAGCGCTAATTTTGAGTATGGCGCGTATTTAACAGAAATGGCGATGCTTGGCAACGCGGCAATTGGAACACGCGAGATACTTTATTGGGATAGTGAAAACATGAAAGCAACCAATACCGATAGAGCAGAACCGTTTCTCAAACCCGAATATTTTAATGGTTATACAATCTAAACCTTGATATTTAGTAACGATTTAGTTGTTTGAAGGCAGTGGAAATGGTAAAGGGGGCAATTGACCGGTGCGGATGGCGGTTTTCAGCGAATCCACCACCGCGTCCACCGGATTGTAGCCGCGGCGTTTGAGAGTGCGAAAAACCGTCATCAGAATCGACTGCGTTTTCGCTCCCGCTTCGCTTTGGTTTCCTTGAATCATCTTGCGCATAATCACCGCCGGGCGAATTTCCCGTTCGCCGTGATTGTTGGTGGGAGGAACTTCCGGGTGAGTCAAAAAGACCAACAGTTCGTCCCAGTATTTTTCCAGGCGTTTGGCGATCCGCTTGACATCCTTGTCTGTAGATTGAATCAGCATCAAATCAATCAAGCGTTCGTGGAGCCGGTCGATGCGCGATTGAAACCGTTGGGGATCGTATCCCTCCCGATGGTACAATCGAAGCGCATCGCCAAACAGCCGCTTCGCTTTCTTGGAAAACTCTTTCCAAACCGCCGATGCGTTGGTTCCATCCACCTTTTTGAATTCGCGCAACAAATGCGCCAGGCAATACTGATGCGTCGAGTCGACGTGCGCGTAACACGCCCAGAAATCGCTTACCAGAACGCCCTCGAAGGTCTCCCGAAAAAATTCGAACAGCGCTGGATCGCCCCGGCTGGGATGAATCATGTAAAACGTGGCATCCGGGTTGGTGAAACACCAGAGCCAGTGCGTTTTCCCGTTGACGCGCCAGCCTGTCTCATCCGCATGCAGGACCGTGCTTTCCAGCATTTCATCAATCAACTGCTCGCACCACGGTTGCAGCCAATCGGCTAGGCGTTTCCACATACCGAACAATCCTCCCGGAGAGACGACGGTGTTTAGGTGTCCGCTCAGGAGGTCGACAATCTGCCGGGAGGGCATTCCCAGTCCATAGTGCCAATGGGCGGACAGAGCCAGCGCCCGATTTCCCAATCGCGCGTTGGGCAGCGCGTCTTCGACTTTGGGCTCCACCAGTTTTTTGCAGTGCGGGCAATAACAGCGGGGAATTTCGTGTTCGGTGACCTCCGGTTCGATATTCGCCGGGATGTCTTCGATCACGCGGGTTCGTTTGGCGGTTTCGCCCTGGCAAGGAGTGACGGGTCCTCCGCAATCCGGGCATCGCTCCAGTGGAGGATGCTGTACTCGATTCGTGATTTTCGTGTTTTTCTTGCGCCCGCTTCCAGGATGTCCCCGTTTTCGCCCGCGTTTTTTATCCTTTTTTTCTTTGGCGGTTTTCTCGTATGGAGGAACCATCCCGGATGGCGTACTGATTTTCTTGGTTTGTTGCGCCGCCAGAGCCTTCTTGAGTCGGAGGGCCTGTTCGAGAATGAGAAAAACTGCTGCTTCCGGGTCTTCCTGAATGAGATCGCGAATCGACTCTTCGGTCAGTTCCCGTACGCCTTTCAGGATTTCCTGGAGAATTCTCTGCGCGGTTTCCTTGTTTCGGTTCATACTACATAAAACTTCGAAACCGCCCCTGAAGTAACGCTCGGTGTAATTTATTTTTTCAGAAGACTAAATCGTTACGATATTTAAATGTTAAATAGAAAAGCCCTATCAATTGTTGGAAGGGCTTTTTTAATCTCAGAATGTTATAGATTTGAAAAGAATTTCAGCATATAAAATGGAATTTCTTCATATTAAAAAGATACACGACCAGAGTGATCATATCAAAGAGGACATCAGCTAGTTAGGCTGAGGGCCATATACATTTCTTATCAATCTACCCCGAAATAACAATTCTATTTCGAGTATGTTGAGTGATTCTGCCAGGAACCCTTTTGGGAACCCTTCGGTTCCCTCTAAGGGCTCCAAAGTCAACTATGTTTCGGATTCGTGCTCTTCAGAAGAGTCTGAAAGTACGTCATTTAGCACGATATTCCTCCATATTCCACCACCGGGAGACCTTATTCCCAAGCTGAGGGTCGCGGGTTCGAACCCCGTCTCCCGCTATTAGATTTTATTGAACTTATGGTGTTGTTTTAAAATTTATTATTTATCGCTATCCACCCTTCTGACCACTCTTTTTTAAAATATTGAATCTAAAATCATTAATCCTCTGCTTTTGGATTTTCTTTAATTGTATACAAATCAGCATGTTATCTAATTCAATAATTTCTGGCCGAATAGAGCTTCAGCTCGATTAGCTGGATGTTTCTGTAATAACCTAAGAATATAAAATTGAGTAAGTTGTCTGAATATACTATTATGTATTGAAAATGTGAAAAAGACAAATTGGGAGATGCTATGTTTCAGACACTCATGGTCGCAATTGCTATCTTTTTTATTTCAATACCCAATGCTTTTACTGCTGAAGAAAGACGCATTGAATCCTTCGATGTTTTAACGATCAACGGTGCCAGCATTTCCCTTGATAATTTTAACGAGCGAAAAGGGATAGCGATTGTCTTCCTGTCGAGTCGTTGTGAGTATACCGATCATGTTTTGGACGCCGTCATCACCATACACAACGAATACCGTTTACAAGAATTCTTGTTTGTCGGCCTCTGTTTCAATGAAGAAGAGACCGGTGATGAACTCAGAGAGTACGCTCAAAACAACGGCATCATTTTCCCTATATACCGAGATCCTTCGGGGGGAACGGCGAAATATTTTGGAGCCACAATTACGCCGGAGGTTTTTGTACTCGATTCAGAGGGAGTCATTCAATATCACGGCGGCGTCTTTCAGATAAATGAATCGGGGATCGAAACTTGGAAGAATGAATTAGAAGACGCAGTTGTTTCCGTTCTGCAAGGGGAAACCGTCAACCTTGATCGCTTTCTCTGTTCTCATCGCGTTTCATCCAGATTGGTGGATCTTCATACCGCAACCGGAAAATGAGATGTTCGACTTTCAGGTTGATCTCTCTCAGCTGCTGCTCCAAGAAGTCCGAGATATGATAATATCGTTGTTTAGTGGTTTCCTTTTCCATGAGAAAAGGAGAATTGTCACTACTATATAAAAGTAACGATTTTCTAATTATTGATTGGTTAAAAAGATGTTGAAGCGGGCAGGTGGAACCGCGGATTAGGCCATTTTATTTTGTTTCATTCCAGTATTTGATAATTGTTTTTTCTGCTTCTTTCTTTTCCTTTTCAAGATCAACATCATCTTCTTCTTTTACATCTTCTTTTACTGAACGCGGCCTTCACCGTCCGGGTGTAAGGCATTGTTAAGGTCAAAATAGATGTGTATCCCAAAAGCGTCTCGACTCGAAATTGAGTCGGTGACTATACGTTTCTGAATAGTAGTCGTTGAATTCTGATTCCTCGTCAATACTGCTCACAAATGACCGGAGTTCCCAGAGTTCCGAGCGGGCCCCGGCAATCCGAGGATCCTCCTCAACCACTTCGACACCTTCATCACGGCCCTCCAAATAGTCCTCCTCGATAGCCTGATTGACTTCGTCTTTTCGGTCGTTATCTAACGGGTTTGGCCAAGGGAGATACTCATCTCGGAAATGGTAATACAGTGCTTCTTCCACAATTGAGGGCAACGGTTTCAGAGCGTTCTTCGCCCGATAGACAATCTCATCAAATTGCTCTCTTTCGCTGAGAGATTCTGCGACAATGGCCTTCACATCCTCTGAGTCTTTCGCAGATTTTAGTTTCTCTATCAGTCCGTCTTTCTCCTCAATCTCTTCACCCATATACTCGATTTCGGACACAGCGCCATCATACTTTTGCTTCAGTTCGTCATATTCTTTTCGGCTGACTGTAGAAGCAACCGGGCTACTCTTCTCGATTCCCTCAATAGACTCCAAAAACTTGTTCCTCTTGGCCTCCCATCGGGCAAATGCTTTGCCCTTGATACTCAAGCCATCAATCAAGTCCTGCTGCATTTGGTTGAGCGCGGCACCGTCATTGATCTTGAGGACTTGGACTCCTGTAAGAACAGCTTTCACGTCACTGAACTCCAGAGGCGGGACAAGCAGTGGGATGAGCTGGTGGGTAAGAACCCAAGCAGCTCCCAGCTCACAGAGGCAAAATTGGCTATCAAAATACTGTGGCGACAGCAGGAGTATCACAACACGTGGCTCTTTGATTTGGGCGCGAATGAAATCCACGAAGTTTCGGCCACTTGGGATTCCCATGCCTTCCAACGACGAACAGAAGATATCACGGTCGGGAATTCCGACGCCGGTCTCAAGGAGATCCACAAACTTATCGGCCAACTCTTTGTTCGCTACGGTATGACTTATGAAGATCGGCCTGCTCATGGCTGTGATTCCTCCTTAACGTTTAAGATGTGCGGCGCAAGCGAAGAGTAGTTTGCGTCCGAACGAGCGCTTTGTTATCTCTTTTTCTCAGCATTTATTCGAGGTCGTAACCAATCATAAAGTTCATTGAATTGTACATTATGAGGCATTGGGTAAGGCTCTATAAACATGCATTCCATATTTTGATTCCAATACGCCTCGCAACTCCTTCGAGGATGCTCACCAACAAAAGATTTATAAAAATCATCTAAAACAGAATAATGATGAGTATGTATAAACTCTTCCCATGATTTTATTAGAGCATCTTCATCTACGATATCAATAATTTCTATCTGTTCTAACTCTCGATTATTAGCACTACCCCATCCTTCTTTTAGAAGTGCTATAGCTTCCACGTCAGTCTTTGGTGCGCTATAACCGAATACGGTAAATACCCAAGCAATCTTCATGGCTCTTTTTAAAGTACGCCAGTAACCAGCAATAACAGGATCTGTTATATATTCTTTTTTGTCTACAGGGAAAAGAATGGGAATATTTTCAAGATCGACAGCACATTTATGGCATCTTATAGCGCTACGAGAAACCACTATTTCACAAGCAGGGCACCTGGATATTGCTACCGAACCATGTAAAAAAAGAGCACAGGGGCCCTCTGTAAATTTATGATTACGATGAAGGGCATCCCATAGAAAAGGATCCCAGTTAAAAGTAGCGATTACATCTTTTGGCCTTAAAGAAAGAACCAAGTGATCATACAGGGTTGGTTCATCGGGTAATTCTAAGTTTGAAAAGTAGTCGGTAACTTTCTTATCAATAGATTCTTTGACTCGTATTAAGTCTGGATTAGAATGTATTGCTGAATAGATGCTTTCAAAATCCTTATATGGTGGAGAAACTTTTGCTTCCTTCATTTCTTTTTCTAAGCCAATTACATTCACAAAATCTCTAAGTAAAGGTAACTTATTACCATTACGATCCCCATTAGGAAATGCCGCATAACTTGCACCAGCGCCCAGCAAAATTATATGGGGTCGGTCAAAGTTTGCATTTTTAGTCTCAAAATCTTCTGAATATTCTTGTGGCATCATATTAGGAGATAATGCGGCGCTGAGCGATGCCCGTAGGGATTCCGATCGAGTGTTTTTGTTCTCCCGAAGCTTAGCGAGGGAGCAAAGGTACGAACCGCTCAGCATTGTTAAGATATTTTTAGAAATTGTTGCATGTTTAGAGCACCATGTAAATAGTTCTTGAAAGTTTGTTTGTCTGATCCATCAACAATTCATAATCTTCTTCTTCACGAATAGATTTTATATGATTTAGTAGTTCTTTTTTTATATTTGGGGTTATTTCGACTTGTGCCACTATTGATTCTAACGCAATAATTGTTGGTAACAACTCATTATTATTTTTTTCAATATATGCAAGTGTTGGAATTTCAAAAAGTAGTTTACCAAGGTTCATAACTTTATACTGTTCATCTGTACTTACTTTGTGTATAAGATCTGGTAAGTCGTTCATTATATCAAAATATTGATCTAAAGCAGATTTGACTTTTTCCTTGTTTTCATTGTCTGCCAAAGTTTTCGCGATATTTGAAAGCCGTTGTGGTATTTCGGAATTGCCTAAATCAAGTTTATGAAGTTTTTCTGCAAACTCAGATAAAGCTTTGTCTTCAGCGTTTCCTGGTGGAACTGGTAAAATAACCATGCGATTTCCAATCCCACATCCAATTAAAAAGTAATCTTTAAGTAGTATGCTATCTTTTTTCTCTGATTGAATAATTTCTACGTTGTTAATCTGAGTATCGATTGAATTAAAACGGAAATCGCTGAACGCTTCCTCCAAGGCATCTATTTGTCCTTGTCGCTCGAAAAGCAATATCAGTTCCCTTACTCTTGCCGATTTCTTATCACCAGGTAATTCATCTACGTCCACCCCAAGGACGAAGCAAAAACTCTTAAAATCTTCCATATCAAAAGCCGAGCATAATTCATTAAAAAGTAATTTTCTCTGTTTTAAAGGATCTTCCGAAAGAGATTCACCTCTGGTTTGGGGTGTGGGCCAATCTCCTTCGGATGGTCCAACTGGACGACTCACTAGGAATGCTCGGAGACAAGCCGCGGCTGCATGTGCCGCATATGAATGCCAGTTGTCGTTTTTCTGGTTATCTGCGAAGTCACAAATCGATCTAATGGTGATAAATCCAATCTTTTTTAAAGCACTAAAAGCGGCGGAAGCCACTCCTGCGCTCTCCATTTCAATACCGATTAGGTTACGTTGACTTGACAAAAGCCTGGAAACTTCTTCATCCGATGCAATAACCTTCTCACCAGATGCGATTGGGCCAATGTGTATTCTCGGAATTTCAATGGATGAAGGTTTACCATCAGGGCGTTCTGGAAGTGAATACTTCCAGTTTGTGTCCCGAAGATTCTGCAATCCATCGAGAAGCCGACGGTCTGCTAAGAACTGTCTGTTTCTAGGTTCAATTGTGCCATCTTGCACTTTCCCCGGCTCGTAGTAAACAATCGCTTCAGAAGCAACAATATCACCAAAATTCTGAGATTGTCGGTTCAGACCTCCTGCTAATCCCGTAACAAGAATGTATCGTGGATTCCAGCGATTGATTAAATCAGCTGTTGCATGTGCAGCATCGAGATTACCCATAGTTGGTAATAGGGTAACAACTATTCTGTAACAGCTACCTCCAACTGCAGAAAGTGTTGCTTTGTAATATGACCGCATGTCTTCGTTGGTACTTGTGACTTGTTCAAGTTCAGGTATGTAGTGTTGTAATGCCTCAAATTCTTTTTTGAGTGCTACCACAATAGCAAAATCAACCGACTCAGAATCAATTTGGCGAGCAAGGTCTGAAGTCTGAGTTTCTTTGATAGTCGATGTGTTGCTTGCGGATAAAATCGCAATTACAGTCTCTTCGTGGGTATTTTTGATGGATTTCAACTTTGCTGAGGTATAAGTCTCCTCATCCTGATCGATTAGGCTGTGATGGGTAGGGCAGAGAATAATCAAGTTGCTGTCTTTATTTCGATCATCGTCAGATAATGAAGGATCATATCGCGGACCGCCAAGTGAAGCAGCGTGAATATGGCACATCTCACCGAGTAGTGCACCAGAATCTGGATCAACCAGTCTCGTATTGCAACCTGGAAATGCACAAATTCCGCCAGAGGCCGCGAAAAGACGTTTCACTGTTTTTTGACTGATTGGTGTTCTTTTCACTAGAACCTTTGTTCTTCGACTTTCAATTAATTAAATGTTTTAAGTATGTTACGACACATTTTAGTGAATTTCAAGATTTTATTGTCTTAACACACTTTTTAATCACTCAATCGAAATAACAGAGAAGGAAAAAAATGTAGTCAGATTTTTATAAATACAGAGATATCCTCTTTGGATATTGATCATAGAATCTTGGAATTGAAGTCTGAATCGGAGATTCCGCTTGGATTCCAAGATTCTTATCATTAGAGGGAATGACCTAATACTATCTCTATATCAGTTTAATCGACCATTTCGCTTTGGAATCGGTGATATCTCTTCAATTCATCCTTCTTTTTCGAGTTTTGACTTATTTCATTTTGTTTCGGGTAATTCCAGGAATTCTTGGGCTGTTATGGTTTTGATGTTGATTTTGGTTTTCATTTCCAGGATTTCTTGGGTGATTTTTTGGAGTGTGGTTTGGTTTGTGGCCAGGATCAGTATGTTTTTGAATCCGCTTTGGATGTTTTTTTGAATGTTGGATCGCCAGTCTGACTTGCCGGTTTCGATTTCAACCGCGATTTTGTGTTTTGCTTTTGTTGCAACGATATCGGTAAATCCTTGGTTGGATTCTTCGATTGCCGCTTTCCATCCTCGATCTCTGATTTTTCTTGCGGCTTTGTGTTTCCAGAACTCGTGTTCCGTGCTTCCCCAGCGAGATCGATTCGGGATGGTGTGTCCGAGTAAGACGAGTTGTTTTCTTCCTTTCTCGGATAACTCGACGAGGACAACTTTGCCGCTTTTAGTGGGGATATCGACTGTTTTAAGTAGGCCTTTATCCAGACATTGCTGCCGGATCGCGTTTCCTTTACGGCGGCTTAGGTTTAATTGCCGGTAGCGCTCGACAGTTCCGAGGAACGGTTGCTCGTGTACGTGAACGAGGAATCCGAGTTCTTTCTCGGATAATTCGATTGGTTGTTCTTCCGGTTGGATACTTACGCTCGATTTATCTGGTTTTTGATTCGAAAAGGGATTTCTCTCTTTCATGATGCAGGCGAGTTTTGAATCGTTGATTGCTCCTTTTGGTATGTTTCGGTGTGGGATCTTGATTTGGAATGGTTGTAGCCAGCGCCCTTGGAGTTTGATGACCGCCATTCCGATGGGGAGACGTCCAAAGATGTCTTTTTCTTCGTTATCCATCAACATGGCTGCTCCGATGGCGTTGACATCTGATCGATGTTTAAGGTTCATGGCGATGGTTGTGTAGGTGTTTCCCAAGGCGGGGATGGAGATCAGGCTGGGGTGTTGATCGACCAGGATGATGGCTTCGCCTAGTTCGCGGATTTCTCGCAGGATAGTGTCGGTGACTGCTTCTCCTCCCTGACCGCCAGTTCTTTTTAAAAGGATGTGGTGGGCTTCTTCGATGATCATGGCGTGCTTGAAGGTTTCCCGTTGTGGTTGTGCTAGGCGGTAATGGTGAATCCAGAGCAATAGTGATTCGATGATGAAGGTTTTATCGGCATTGGTGAGGCCGTCTAATTCCAGGATCACGTTTTTCTCTAGGAGCGACGCGAGGTTTGGTTGAACGGCGGTGTTGACGACTTTTCCCATGTGACCGAAGCAGATGGATTTTACGCCTCGCATGGTGGAATCCATCCAAAGAGCTTTTCGGCCTTTGGCAGGGTGTTTTTCCAGCCATTCCAGAATGTCTTCGAAGGTAGGGTATTTCTCCGGTTTACCTGGGTAAACATTAAAGGCTTTATAAACCGCATCCAGGGCTTCCTGGAGAAGGAACATGACGCCTTCGCCTAAATAGATGATTTAAAATCTCGGACACTATGTAAGTAAAAACAAACTAATAAGTTACAGAAAGGCCAGACAAGTCAAAAGACCTCCCTTATAATGTGGATATGACATCAATCATAATCCCAAAGGAGGCCTTCTGATGTTACAAATTATATTCAAAATATCACGGCAAGTCAAAAGGAAATTGATGCGTCAATCAAAAAAAATCCGTTGCGCCGATACTCGTCAGCGATATCAAATCATCATTTTGTTAGCTGAAAACAGATCGCCTACTGATATTCGACGTACTGTAAAGTGCGCCCGATCAATGGTGTACAAAACTTTCAACCAGTTCCGGGAAGAAGGAGAACAAGGATTAAAAGATCAACGATTGGAGGCTCATCCCAGCAAAGTCACATCTGATTATTTGACAACTTTATTACAATTAATACCTAAATCTCCTCGAGATTATGGTTGGAATCGCAGTACCTGGACTCAGGAACTTCTAACCAAACAGATGAAAAAATTAACCGGGATAGAATTATCGCGAACCTACTTGGGGAAAATGCTTCGTAGGCTGAACATCCATCGCAGACGAGCGTGTCCGGTGCTCAGGCTCCCTATTAAAGGGCGTAAAAAACGAATTGAAGAGATTCACCGTTTAGTGGAAAATATGCCGCATGACGAAACGATTTTTTATCAGGATGAAGCAGATGTTGATCTCAATCCTCGAATAGGAAGTGATTATATGTTGCCCAATCAACAAAAAAAAATACCCACACCGGGCGTCAATGAAAAACGTTATATCGCCGGGACATTGAATATAAAAACGGGAAATGTGACTTGGACGGTGGAGAAACGAAAGAACAGCAAATTATTCATTGATATGTTGAAGGACCTTCTCTATCGCTATCGTCGATATCGCGTGATTCACCTTATCTTGGATAATTACATTATCCACAAGAGCCAGGAGACAATGCGTTGGATGAAAAAACATGGAGAACGATTAAAACTCCATTTTCTCCCTCCCTATAGTCCAGTCGAAAACAAGATAGAAACGCTTTGGAAGCAATTGCATGATAACATTACCAGAAATCATCAATTTCCATCAATGGAAAAGCTAATGCAGTCGGTTGAACAGTTTCTTGAGGATGTAAGTCCATATCCTAAATCAAAGTTCACATGATTCTTTTGTATGTGTCTGATATCGAGGATCAGTTATTTAGTTTCTACTGTAGGAAGAGATGAAGCAATGATTCGAAAATATATTCAGGAACAGGAGAAAGAGGATAAACGTTTGGATCAGACGAATTTGTTTGAATAGTAGATGTCGCCTTTAGGCGGCGCATAAAATAATCCGCTTTGAGCGGTTCACAATATCAAGCCTCCGGCTTTGCCGGAGGTAGATGACTCCTTAAACCAAGGTTCATCCGGCTGCATCAAGTTTGCTTAAATGAGGTATTTTCTATACAGGGGAAGAAATGCGGGAGGCTCCGCGAACTGTTCCGTCCAACCTTTTTCGTTTACTTCTTGAATCAGCGCACGATGAAAATCCTTCAGCATGACGATACAAGCCTCGCCCCATTTGGGGTCATCTGTTTGAACGAGTTTCGCCAGACAAGGCAATAGTTGAGTCGGTCCGTTGAGTCCGTGTTTGGGCTGTTTCACATAATCCAACATTCCCGAATCTTCCAGCCATTTCATATAGGCATCGCGGGTAACTGGAGTTTGTGGAATTGGATAAAACTCTGGATTATGGATATCGACATGGCCAAAGCGGTAACGCTCAGGCTGAGGACTATACAGTCTCGGCGGTTACAATCTTTCAACATCATTCCAATCTAGTTCAGTACTAAGGCCCACATTGGCAAAAACGCCGACAAGCATAATCAACAAAACAAACAAAGTATATTTCATCTCGAATCCCATTTATCTAAATTCCAAAAATCGATATTCAGTTCATCATGAATTTATCCATTATAAAACTCTCACCACCTTAAATAAACACGCCAATCAATCGATATTGAGGAATAAAACGCTCAATATTATGTGGAACTGTATAGAAATCACATAATCAAAACGAATCTTCATCTGAATTCTTTTGAGTCCTATTGAAAAAAACAGATTGTTGTGATTGAATATTAAACTCAGATAATTCAACCATCTAAGAACTATTTGCAATAGTGTTAAGCAATAAAAATTATCGTAACAGGTCAGCCATATGAAGTAGTAACACTATAACTATGTTTTATCCAAGGCTTTTTTATTAAAATTTTCCCACAAGTTTGGGGGGAGTTAGAGGGGGGGTTGCGTTTCAACGAATCAACCCCCACCTGACTTCCCCCAGGCTTGGGGGAGGGATAACGCACTTCAATTGGCTGACCAGTTACAAATTATCTAAAAACTGTAGAAAAGCAGGAGGGTAACATGAGAAAAACCAATCGACGCCGAATGATCAAAATAGCGACCATGGCGCCCTTGGTCTTGTCAACTAAATCAACTTATTCTACAGCCAATGAAAGAATCAATCACGCTGTAATTGGTTTAGGGAATCAGGGGCAGAATCATTGCCAAAGGTTTCACTCTTTTTCCGACCATTGCCAAGTGGTTGCGGTATGTGATGTCGATCCTAAACGAAGAGTTAAAGCTGCTAGATTGGTAAATATCACCCAAGAGCAAAATATATATGGGGATTACCGCAAACTGCTCGCCGATCCGTCAATCGATACAGTAAGTATTGCCACTCCAGACCATTGGCACGCAAAAATTGCCATGGAAGCCATGCTGGCGGGAAAGCATGTTTATGTAGAAAAGCCCTGCTGCCACAATATTCATGAAGGTTTACAGCTCGTTCAATGTGCCAAGCAAGAAAATAAATGTATTCAGCATGGAACCCAAAGCCGCAGTGGCGAAGGTGTTAAAAAATCCATGAAATTTTTACAAAGCGGCAAGTTAGGTAAAATCCGTATGGCTAAAGCAATCAATCATCAATTGCGCAAACCAATCGGAACAGCGAATCCTGAATCACCACCTCAAGGCGTTAACTATGATTTATGGCTTGGACCGGCGCCGGTTCATGCTTTCACCCCAAATCGATGGCATTATAACTGGCATTGGTTTTGGGATTATGGAACCGGCGACATCGGCAACGACGGGACGCATCAAATCGACGTGGCCCGGTGGGGCCTTAAGGTAATCCACCCTTCTCGGGTATCTGGAAGCGGTGGACAACTGTTTTATCAAGACGATCACCAAACCCCGGATACTCAAACCATAATCTATGAATATAATGGTATCCACTTGGTTTATGAAATGCGTTTATGGACCGATTACAAATTGGAAGGCCATGATAACGGCACGGTCTTCTACGGCGATGAAGGCCGACTGGAAATTGGGAGGGATGGCAGTCATGTCATTTGGAAAGACGGCGCACGCGAAAAACTTGGCGGCAGCGGTGATTTAGATGCAAACATCAAAAATTTTATTTTGAGTGTAAAAGAAAACAATCCAAAAGCATTAAACGCTCCAATTACGGAAGGCTTCTTTTCCGTTGCGCTTTGTCATTTGGGCAACATTTCCACTCGAATCCAGAATCAACTGCTTGTTAATTCTTCGAATTATGAAATCACGAATGATTCTTCCGCTGCGAAACTATTAGGACGAGAATATCGAAAAGGCTATGAATTGCCCAAGATAGGATAAATCATGAGATTGACACTTATACTTTTTTTGTTGGTTTGTGTTTCACCACTCGTGTATGCTCAAGTTGAATTTTCACGAAATTCAAATTCGTTAGATATCACCGTAAACACAAAACCGCTTGCCACCTATGTATTCCAGGATAAACAAATATACCGGCCCTATTTCCATACCATACGAACGCTTCAAGGTGAGCAAATCACCCGGAACCATCCTCCCATCGAAGGAAAAGACCGTACCGATCATGCCGAATATCATCCCGGTTTGTGGATGGCATTCGGCGATCTTAACGGGCATGACTTTTGGCGTAATAAATCTCACGTTAAGCATGTCCGCTTTGTCGAACAACCAAAACCAGGAAACAAGCAAGGTTCGTTTTCCGTTTTAAATCATTATATGAATGATGCCACAATCATTTGTCAGGAAGAATGTTCGATTCGTGTATCGTATGATAATAATGGCGTTTATATTTTTTGGGATTCAGTTTTCTTTTCAACAAATGATCCATTCTACTTTGGTGATCAGGAAGAAATGGGATTCGGAATTCGGATGGCAACTCCTTTGATCGCCAAGAATGGCGGTACAATTCTTAATCAGCAGGGATACCAGAATGAAAAGAAAGTATGGGGAGTTCAATCGCCTTGGTGTGCATACTATGGAAAAAATACTTCCGGAGAATTCTTGGGAGCGCTTCTAATGACCGCACCAGGTAATTTTCGATCGTCATGGTTTCACGCAAGAGACTATGGATTATTGACAGCGAATCCCTTTGGGCGAAACGCATTCACCCAAAAAGAAAAAAGCACTATTTCTATCCAAAAAGGCGAACGCTTCTCCTTGAGTTTCGGTTTATATATTTTCCAAAACAAGAACATAACTGATGATTTCCTCATTTCTAAATACCAAACGTATATTTCGGAAATTGTTAAAAGGTAATTGATTGCGATGAATCTGTTTGGCCTTCACTCCTTGGATTGGACGGCAATTGCCGTTTATTTGGTTTGTATCACCTGGATCGGGTATCGTACGAAATCGTCTATACGGTCTCGTGAAGATTTTTACATGGCCGGACGCCGTTTTGGAAAGGTTCTGATGATCTTTCATTCATTTGGCGCTGGAACCCATACCGATCAAGCCGTCGCCGTAACAGGCGCGTGTTACCGCAATGGAATGTCGGGGATATGGGCGCAATGGCAATGGATGTTTACCACGCCTTTTTATTGGCTTCTTGCTCCCGTGTTCCGGCGAAGCCGTTGTCTTACTACTGCCGAATTATTCCATGATCGTTACGGATCATCGGCATCGTTACTTTTCGTTTTTGTCAGTGTTATTTCGATCACCCTAAATATTGGGATCATGCTTCAAGGGACAGGATTGGTAATCTCTTCCATGACGGATGGAGCCATCTCCCAATCCACGGCCATCGGGTTTATGACTGTATCCTTCATTGTGTACGGCATTGCGGGCGGTTTGGTTGCAGCCGTTATTACCGATATGATTCAAGGCATCTTCATTATTATACTCTCGTTTCTTATGGTGCCATATGCGTTGTATTCGGTTGGAGGATTCCAAGCCATTCGTGATCAGGCTGGTCCCGATATTCTTAACCTGATTTCCGCACATACGATAACAGTTCCAGTCATTGCTCTTTTATCATTGAACGCCATGGTTGGGATTGTTGCGCAATCGCAAGTCATGGCTACGACATCAGCGGGCAAAACCGAATGGGAAGGCCGCGTCGGTATGACGTATGGAAATTTTCTTAAACGGATATGCACGCTTGGATGGGCGTTGATCGGTGTTTGCGCCATTGTACTTTATCCAAATTTGGGTCTGGAAAATCAATCCGAGCATGCGTTTGGTTATGCCGTAGCGGATCTGTTACCTATTGGACTGCGAGGGATCATGCTGGCCAGTATCATGTCAGCAGCGATGTCCACATGTGATGCCCTGATGATATCGACCTCTGCTTTATTCACAGACAATCTCTATCGTGCTCATCTCAACACTGGAAAAACGGAAGCGCATTACCTCTTTGTTGCACGTATTGCAAGTGTTGTTATTGTTGTTACCGCTATCCTTTTTTCATCTTTATTCCCGACAGTCCTTGAAGGAGCTTTTACTTTCTTTCAAACCACAGCCTCGATCGGTATTGCGTTCTGGATGGGGATATTCTGGCGAAGAATGAATACAGCAGGTGTTTTTGCCAGTTTTATAATCGCGACAACAGTACTTTATACAGCCAAACTATTTATTTTCCCTGTATCCCAATTTGGTGTAGCACCGGCAATCGCGTATCAAACCATGCTCTTTATCCCTGCTGGAATTATTGCAGGATGGATCATAAGTCTTTGCACTCAAAAGCCAGAAGCAGATCGAGTAGATTCCTTTTTCGTCAAAATTCATACACCCATCGGCCAAGAAAACAAATTATCGCTGCCTTTAGCAGAAGCGATTCCTCCTTCACAGCGTTTGTTTAATCGTGGGGGATTGTTCATTGTTAAACCAGATCGTGTATCGTGTTTGGGATTTGTGGCGGCATGGGGCGTTGTCCTTCTTCTTATTGGTGGTACGCAGTTAATTCTTATGCTATAGGATTCAGCAAACATGAATGATGAAGCAAATAGTTCTCAACCAATTGGCTTGATCGGACTAGGCTTAGTAGGCAGCGCTTTAGCATATCGCATGAAAGAAGCCGGTTTTTCCATTCTTGGCTTTGATATCGATCATCATCAATGCCGAAAAAATCAAGAATCAGGTATTCAAATTGCAGAGTTCCTCTCTGATATTGCACAACAATGCTCCCGCATCGTGTTGTCACTTCCTGATTCCTATATTGTTGAGAACGCACTGCTGGATAAGAATGGGCTCCTGCAAGATACCTCTATCTCAAGAATAATTATTGATACAACAACAGGAAATCCTCCTCATGTACGCCAAATTTCAAAAGAAATATCCCAAAGGAATTCTATATATTGTGATGCTTGTCTTATTGGTTCATCCACGATGATTCAAAAGGGAGACAGCGTTGTTGTGATTGGCTCCCAGGAAAATGTATTAGAATCAATTCTAGATTTATTAAATTCTTGGACGAATCAAATATTCCACATGGGGGATGTCGGAACAGGGAGCGATGCGAAATTAGTGGTTAATCTTGTCATTGGTTTAAACCGCCTGGTATTAAGTGAAAGTCTGGTTTTCGCTGAATCGCTTGGGTTAGATTTGCATACAATTTTGGACGTGTTAAAATCAGGCGTTTCCTACTCAAAAGTGATGGATACAAAAGGGGAAAAAATGATCGAACGCGATTTTAATCCTCAGGCCCGTCTTCGCCAACATCTAAAAGATGTAAAGATCATCAATACACTCGGATTAGAGCACAATGTTCAACTCCCTTTGAGTAATTTGCATGAATCCATTTTGAATAAAGGAGTTGAGATGGATTTGGGTGATTTAGATAATTCCGCTGTTATTGAAATTCTTAAATGTCATAAAAAAAATACTGAGTAAGGCTTGGCGCTCTAATGAAGAAAACAACTTTTTCTCGACGTTTATTTTTCATGGGATCAATCGGGACGCTCGCTGGATGCGCGACTCAACGCCGGAAGTCACTTACGCAGCTCGGTTATAAATCCCCAAATGAAAAACTAAACGTGGCCGGGATCGGCGTTGGAGGAAAAGGGGCGTCTGATCTAAAACGCTGCGAAAGCGAAAATATCGTTGCGCTGTGCGACGTCGATTGGAGGCGCGGGGCGGAAACGTTCCAGTGTTATCCGAAGGCAAATAAGTATAAAAACCTGCTTGAGATGCTGGACAAGGAGAATATTGACGCCTGCACCATTTCCACGGCCGATCATATGCACGCGTTTGCTGCGATGAGGTGTATGGAGCGGGGAATTCACGTTTACGTACAGAAGCCGCTGACGCATTCGATCTGGGAATCGCGGCAGCTGACCTTTGCGGCGCGGAAATATAACGTCGCAACACAAATGGGAAATCAGGGACATTCCAGCAGCAAACTGCGTGAATTCTGCGAGGTGTTGTGGGCAGGAATCATTGGAGATGTACGGGAAGTGCATTGCTGGACCGACCGCCCAATTTGGCCGCAGGGGATCACAAAACCATTGCCGGAAGAGGATGTCCCGGATCATATCGATTGGGATTTATGGCTTGGCCCCGCGCCTTGGCGGCCTTTTAATTCGAACTACACGCCCTTCAAATGGCGGGGCTGGTGGGATTTCGGAACCGGAGCATTGGGAGACATGGGCTGTCATATAATGGATGCTCCATACTGGGCGCTTCGATTGGGCGATCCGATCAGCGTGGAATGCCTGACACAGGACGGAAAGAACGATCAGACCTATCCGAATAAATCGATTATCCGCTATAAGTTCCCAAAACGGGGCAGCATGCCTGCAGTTACGCTGTATTGGTATGACGGTGGTTATAAGCCGCAATTTCCGAAGGTAGTGCAAAACGACCCGCTTGTGAACTTTCATAGTGGTAATCTGTTTATCGGTGAAAAGGGCTGCATCATCAGCAAAGAATATGCGGATGATTTCCAAGTATTTCCAAAGGACTATGAGAAACCGGATGCTGTGATTCCACGTTCAATGGGGCATTACAAGGATTGGATTCAGGCCTGCAAGGGAGGCATTCCCGCCTGCTCAAATTTCGATTACTCCGGGCCGTATACCGAAATAGTTCTGCTGGGAAATCTGGCATTGAGAACTGAGGGGGAACTGCTTTGGGACGGGCCAAACATGCGGGTGACGAATAACTGGGAAGCCAACCGCCATATCAAACCCAAACCGCGCAAAGGATGGGAATTGTAAAGTGAAAAACGGCGTATATGTGCCAATCTGGGATATATACAAGTATGCGCCTCCCTCAATATGTTTAGCGCCGGTTACAACCGAACCTCCATTTCGCAAAGTTTCGATCGTGTGGGAACTAAAAATAGAAAGAAGAAGTTTATATGAATTTATTTTTCAAATAATGTTTCTCGTTCTAATTCAAATGACTCTTCATATTTGATGAGAGATTGTCTCTTAGATTCTAAAGTTTCCTTCAGTTTTGAATCATGTGTAACGACGAAAATATTTACAGGCCCAAAAGATTGTTTCAAACGAACTCCATTTCGGGTTGTCTCAAATGGTGCTTTTGTAATTTTATGTGCATCAACTTGAAGCACTTGAATGGGATTCCTTAAATATTCCGGTAAAGGAAATTCTAATTCTGCCTTTCTTGAATTCTGAAATTGAAATACTTTTTCATCATCATCGGCTTCATAATTCAAATCCAATGCAAAGAGCAAGGCGCCTTGCGGGGCCGCAATGACGGATAAATCCCATTGAGGAGTTTGATTAACGATGACTCGCTCATAGTGATATGCATCACCACGTAAATAATAATCTTCAAGCGTTTTTATTTCCCGGCCAATTTCCGTAATTGGATCAATGAGATCGGGGAATTTCTTCAACGACTTAAAACTTAAATTAAACCAATACAACGATGTGATTCGAGCCGCGAGAGCGTGGTAGGCTTGAGCGCGTAATTCAACTGGCGTTGGTGAAGTCCGTTCCCGTCCCCCAGAACGTCCCCAACCGTCATGCGCACCTTGCGACCAATACGCGATTGGCATTGGACGATTCAAATCGCGCAAACTGCGTGTCATAACGCCGATCGTTTCTAACGGCGCTCCCCAGCGAATGCGTTTTTCCCCCCAACGATCATATAATCGCCAATTGTCTGGTGAGGGAGCCGTCACACGGTAAGCATCAAAATGGGGATAATCGGATAGCCCTGAATAAAACCGCCAAATTCGTTCTTCGCTATGCGTAACCGTAGTCGGCAGCCGGGTGGCTTGGTAAGGTAAGAACGCTTTCCAAACCTCCATCGGAGCAACGGGTTTACCGCCGCCATATTGAGGTTCCCCCAAAAACTCTACAGCATGAATTCTGGGGAGCATTTCATCTGAATCGTACCAGTCGAAATTGTCGAGTTTATTAAAATATTTAAGAGGATATTTGGTATAGAGAGCGGGATTGTCGGTATATCCAGAAGTATCGGCAATGTGCCCGGTGTTGATGTGCATACGCTTTAATAATTTTAGATAAGGCTCGTAGGTCAGCGATTTTTGTCCATTGATATTAGAATTCACCCACCCTCCACTGATATCAAAAACTTCACGTTTTATTCGCAAATACCCCCAAATAGATTGCACTTGCCCCTGATCATCTTTCACCCGCACTTCGACTGCAGCATAGGTCAAAGGTAATCGTCCAGTTTTAACTGTTGCACCACCTTTATCATTTGAGGAGATAAATCCACCTTTAGAAAATGGCTTAAACTCATTGTTCCAGGATTGCGGGTATAAAGTTCTCCAAGTTTCATTGGTTTTTGGCAGCCACAAACGGCTTGATTCAATGGAAATATCAGATGCGGAATCGTTAGCAATATGAAAAACCATTGAATCAGGGAAAGGACTATTCTCACAACTTAAAAAAGTAATGGCAGAAAGATAGGTTTTAGGCGTTTCAATTCTGATCTCGGCGTCTAGCATATCGGGAATCGCTATGTTGACCGTTTCAACAACGCCCCATTCTTCATAATTACCATTCCAAGTCCATACCGTTAGTGTATCAGGAGGAAGACTCAAAGAGTTCTCAGCGTAAGCACTGGGAAAATCATGCCAAGACCATTTATCATTTGTTATTAGTTGTTTTGGCGTTTTGCCTCTTAATCGAATATCCGTGCAGGCATCCACCGTTTGCGTTTCGTCTGAAATATTTTGCAGAAAGATTTGGACACGTGCTCCCAAACTAAAGTTAGCTTCTTTCCTATATTTCATTTCAGGGGACTGTACGTGTGGGATGACAGACATGCCTTTGATAGACAAAGAATCTCCGAAAGAGAAGAGACATTGAAATACAAAAAAGAGAGATACCATGGTTAATTTGGAAATAGTATTCATCATCTCACCTATTGAGCATTCAAAGTATGTGCGATTCCAAAAGGAAATTTATGTTTATTACAATAATCCGGCAATCGATATAGCGTTTGCTGGATGATATTGTCAGGAATAGAATGAAGCGGGATATTACATGACCGCAAAGCCTTTTCCAAGGGGCCGATATCCAGCCCTTGCAATTGAGCCATTATCAAAATTCCTGGACCCACCAAATCGCCATGTGGTAATCCTTTACCCATTACATTCTCAACGGAATAAGCGAAATAATGTTCACTGCCTTCTTCCGGACGCGAATGCCCAATCTGGTTGCACAATTGCACTTCTAGGGCAAGACAGTCGATCAATTGTTTCATTCCATCATGATCACTTTTTCCCGCTGCTTCTGCGCAGTCTAAGGCGCCTTGTAAAATGGATGCGGCGTTGTCATAAACGAAGGGAATAAATCGGGTTTCACGATCTAACCGGTCGTTGTCGTGTGCGTATTTCCAATCCCAACTGCCCGTAGCGATGGAAAGAATATCGCATATCCCTGCTGCTTTGATCGGCTCTGGAGCTTGCGCAATCAAATCGAGGTCGATAAATGTGATATCCGGAGGCTTGGTAGCCATATACTCCACGCATCCATCTTGGCGATAACCGGAAGCCCAAGTAAAAAATGCGTCTACCGACATGGCCGTTGGAATGCATTTCAGCGGCTTGTTAGTTTTACAAGCGATATACTTAGCTGCATCAACGGCAAGTCCGCCGCCGACGGCATAGATCACATCTCCTTGGATATTAGATATCAATTGCTTCCAATGATCTTCTTCCGCTAGTGTAACTTCAATTTTTGATGATGGCTTAAATGGAAGACTATGTTCCACTGCATCCAATGCACCTTTTGTATAAACAAGCGCTACATCGGCTGCCTCATCAATCTCTTGCACAGGTATGTATTCAACAATTGGTATATTCCAGATTCTCTTCATATTTCACTCTATTCATTCGCTGATGAGATTGGTTGAGATAGACATTCCTGCAAGATTTTTCCATACTTTTCCTGTAAACTGAAACGATCTATTGTCAATTGAGAAATTGTGTTCAGGATGGACTCTTTTGAATCGCGGTGAAAATTAGGCGTTCTTTTCCAAGGCTCATTATATTGATAGATTCCCCAAATGGTTCCTTCATTGTTGTCATCCACATATTTGAATGTCCAAGGAGACCAATGCCACCCTTCTCTGTTAAACATTTCTAAAAATAGCTTCATGCCTTCTATATCGTTCGGGCGGTCATCCATTGTACTGAATTCTCCGAAATAGATGGGAACTCCGGTACGGTCTTGTTCCCTCTTTGTGATTCGGAATAGATCTTCTGCGAATTGTATGTGTTCGTCTAATACTTCATCACTTGAAAACAATGGATCGGAACCGGAATAAAAATGGATGGAATAGACAATTTGCTTCCAACCTTGTTCTTCAGGTTTCGGGAAAAATCCTTTTTCTTTCCACGGTTCTGTTTCTAACTTATAGCCGTCTTCCATTATAATGATGGTGTCGGTATCCACTTCACGAATCATGTCATACATCAAATCATGCGCCTTTGTCCAATCCTCAATTCCTTTGGCGCTGAATGGTTCATTCAATAAATCATAGGAAAAAACGGTTGTATTTCCAGCATAGCGTTTTGCAATTTCCCGCCACAACGATGCAGTACGTTTTTGATATTCTTCATTTTCAAAGAATTCTCCACGGCTCAATTCGCCGGTATGATCCCACGGGCTTTGACCACCTATCGCTCCATGAAAATCCAACATGATATAAAGACCATGCTCTTCCGCCCATGCAATGGCTTTGTCGAGATATTGAAATCCGTAATCGCTGTATTCATAGGGATTCTCTTCATTCTCAAACCATTTGTACCAAAACGGGATGCGCACAAAATTAAATCCTAAGGCTTTTGACAGTTGAAAGTCGGTTTCAGTGATCCACACATCATGAAACGCGTTCCATATTTCGGCGGCGCCATACACACCGAACCGTTTCCGTAATACTTCATCGAGCTCTTTTGCCGCATAAATCGGCGGTTCTTTTTGAAACAACATCATATAACGTTCATAACGCGACGCGTCAACCAATGACTGAATCGTTTGATGCAGCCGTTCGATATAATCGTGTATGTTTTCATCATCATCATTAAATTCACCAATGTGTTTAATGGCTTGATGAAGTTCTTTTTCGATTCCGGCTTCTTTGGCTAATCGAGGAAGGTGATCGTGCCATTCCATCTCGATGCTGGGAATCCATGTTTCCATCATCAACCAACCGCCAAAATTTGTTCCCCGCATTGACATGACATCACCTTCACTATTGACAATATCTTTCCCTTGCACAGATAGCGGAAACAACTCCGTTGCCATTATCATAGATGCCGATGCAAACAGATAGAAATATAATGCAATTATTATGGTACACGGATGCAAAATGGGTGTTCTTGATTCAAACATATTTTTCTACTAATCATCTCAATAAAAAAACAGTCGAAATACAATCCATCTCTCTTACCATCCTGTTTACGTTATTGGTACGTAACATGAGTTACTTAGTATCTTGAGAATTTAGTAACAGATTTGGGGTAAAACTGGACTGCAAATTTTCCTATGCAAAATTGAATTTTTCAGTGTTTTTATACAAATAAATCTGTTAATATAAATAATGATTATTTAAAATTTTTTACATTTTATATTATTTTCTAAATAAATAGCATTCGGAGGAATATGGCCATGAGTAATTGGGGATCACTCATTTCTTTTCACGTAAAAAGAATAATTTTTGTGTTTTTCGTTTTAGGGCTCTTCGTTCTTTTTTCTCCATGCTTGAATGGGCAGATCCTGGTTGAACGTGGAGACGTATCTGGAGATGGGCGTATAGATGGCCGGGATGCTCTTCTACTTCTCCGGTCCATCGCCGGGCTGGAAACACTAACTGACGATCAAAAAGATCAAGGGGATGTTTATCCCAATCCTGGAACGGGTGACAGGCCTATTGGCGACGGGCAATTAACAGAAGACGACGTCCGGCAGATTCTGCGTTATTCCGTACGCCTGATCCCGGAAGCCGAATTAAATGGCAACTTATACGCTTCCGCACCAGTGATTCATCAATTCGATCCAAAATTTGGAAATCCAGGAACGCGTGTATTGATCGAAGGCGGGAATTTTATACGCACGGCTCCCGATTTGAATATCGTCGAAGTGGGAGGCGTTCCTGTTCCTGTTTTAGAGGTAACCAGTTCATCCCTATTGATTGAAATATCCAGTGATATGGAATCGGGAATTATTGAAATCATAACACCCGGCGGAGAGGCAAGCAGCCTCGATTCGTTTACCGTAACGAAAACCGTGCAGGGCGTCATCGAAACCGGTGACGGTATCAATCTTTCTGATTTGACTATCGTGAACCGTTTTGATGAGACGAGTGATATCGATGCAGAAGGTAATTTTGATGTCACTGTCGCTCAGGACAGCGTGTCCCTGGTTGGAGCGGTTCCTGCGGGTGACAGTAAGAATACCTATTTTGCTTTCCTTTTCCCCGAAATCGAAGTTGATGAGCAGACAGGTAAAGTTAGAACGCGTCAGGTTGCCGATTCGCTGGAGATTAATGCCTTATCCACAGCGAAAGCGCTGATTTTTTTGCATCCCTTCTTTGCAACCAATAACGTTTATGCGGCCCGTTGGGTGATGGACAAACTCGACACGGTTCCCGAAGTACAGGAATTTGCCAGAACGATCGCCAACCGTTATCCCCAAGGCGCGGATGGATTGAACGACGATCAGGTGGGAACTGCATGGGAAGAAGCAATCTACGCCATATTAACGGAACTGCCGGATAGTATGGTGCTTCACTTGGGAAGTCCGCCCGCGAAGATTCAATCGCAGAGCATGAACCGTCCCTGGTCCATTCCGTTAAGTTCGCCATTCTCCCTGCCCGACCACAATACAGAGAAATTCAATCAACCCGCCCAGTCATCGTCGAATTTAACAACGATAAAACGGGCCGATATGGATTTTGTCGATTTGGGAAATATTTCCAATGAAGACGCGGTTCAAGTACAATATCGCGTACAGAATGATTACAATCCTTTGGAATGGATTGTGACATTCTACCCGGTCGATTATACGGATATGCCAGATGGACTTAAAAATCCGTTTTTGACCGCCCGGCGCGGTATCCGCAGAACGGAAACCTGGGCAAACGATACGCTCGTGTTCCTGCCATCCAACTTATGGGCGTCAAACATCTCTCCCTCGCAGGCGATCGACGTAATTGTTGATGCGCCGATTGTGGCGCTATCGAGCATTTTGGGTGTGGAAGAACCTCTGGAGCGTTTGATCCCTATCAATGATTCATTCATGGGTGTATATGAGTGCCGGGCTTATAGCGGCGCACTGGGTAATAACGATCCCCGCGATCATGAAATAATCCAATCGATCGACAACGGACCAAACTACGCTATGATGGCGTTGATCTTGAATATTTCCGCCGGGATGCTGGACGTATTGGGCGATCTATTGGGAGACGACGTTACTTCTATTATTGACGAAAGCGTTCACGAATCAATTTTGTCCTTGAACGCTCAAGGACTCCGGATTTATCCGCTGCCCCAGGATGAAGAGCAACAAGTACAGATTATCTTTACGATTATTAGAGTAATCGCTGAAAAGATCGTAGAAAACGCTCTCGCCATGCCAAGCGTTTCCGATGCCATTAAAGAGGAGATCGCTTCTCTACTGATTCCGTACAGCCGCGTTCTAGGAACTCTGGAAACTATCTCTACCATAGGAAAAGTTGCTGAACGCACGGCAGCGTTGATGGGATATTTAATCAACGTATTTGGTCTCGAATTGTCGCCCGCCGGTCCGACGCCGCTGGAGAGTTGCTTCGTGCAAATCGGCGATCCGTTTTCTCCATCGATTACACGTATTACGCCTTCCGAAGGCCCCGTGAATTCTCAGGTCAGGATATTTGGTAATAATTTTCAGTTAGATCCGGGGGATAACACTGTCCGTTTTGGAAATTACAGCGCCCGAATCGTAGAAATAATCAACCGGGGAGAAATGGTGGTTGAAGCGCCATCTTTCTTAACGAAACACCAGGATTACAGCGTCCGCTTAGAGACGACGGCGGCGTCTAGCGGGGCGACGGCCAGTGAACGGTTTTATGTAACTGCCCAGCCCATTATTAGCCGTCTCGAACCCAATTGGGGATATTCAAAACCCACCGATCCGGATAATCCATTTTATGATGAAGATTCAACTCTGGTCAGCATTGAAGGCATGAACTTTCAAGAAGACGCGGATGAAGAACCTTACGAGGTGTTTTTTGATTGGCGTCAAACAGACACAATCGGTCGATATGATCACCTGATGTATTCCTACGTTCATGAAGGCCTGAGGGGAGACGTACCGGTACATGTTCTCAATCCAAATACTGGCGAGAGGAGCAACGAACTGACCTTCCATATTTTCGACCAACCTGAAATTAGCCGATTATCCGCGGAGCGAGCGAAAGAAGGACAGCGTTTTGAAATAGCCGGTGATAATCTGCTCAACGCCAAAGTGATGATCGGGGATTATTTTGCAACCGTTTACCAGACGTTTGTGAATCGAATTATCGTCGAAATGAATGGATCGGGGGAGGAGAATGAGCCGGTCCCAATCACGATCTGGACGCCGAGTGGTTCCGCCCGGACGCAAATCATCCGGGAACCGGGTTTGGAGCGTCCCGATTATGAAAGACTGCCATCCGGAAGTGGAATCACCGTAACCGATTATACGAATGGAATCGTAAAAAATGGCCATCTTTCTCTCGCGGAGGCGGTGATGTTCGCAAAAGGTGAGGCGAATCCTTTTCTTGATGGGTGGGACGACGACAACGAACTGCATGAAGAAATCTGGGAGAATGAAAGGCGCGTCCGGTACGATGACGATCACAATCCCATCTATTACTATGTCGAAGTCAAGGTTGGAGATAGATCGAGTCGGTCTCCGGGCGGAGTGGGCTTAGAATATAGAGTATATGAGAAAGTCCTCAGAGACGAACAAGGAAATGAAATCTCCCGGACCAATATTCGAACAGAATCGAAAGATGCAACCGATGACGACCGGGAAGAAGGCGACCGGTTTTCGGGCATTCCTTCAGCCGAAAAACGGGAACGGATATCTATCCAAGGAGAACATGCCATACGCAGTCCAGGATTTGAATTGGGTCCCCAGGATGAAATCGAGATCGACAGGAAATCGAGCCTTCAAGTTACTGGCGCTATAAAAATCCCCATGGGTTTGATGAAAACCGGTTCAATACAGATGGAAGGTTCCATTGAGTTAGGAAATAGTTCATCCATTTCCGCCGCAACAGTGGAAAACGCTCAGATTCTGTTGCAGGATGCGATTGGCGCGAAGGTTACGGTAGATACAATACTTAATTCACCGGGTCACGCCATTGATATCAAGAACGGCGGTCTGAATGAAATTTCCGTGGAAAAGATTCAAGACGCAAATGGCGATGGAGTCCGAATTACCAGCAGCCAGCAAAACAATATCAACATTTATAATTCAATCTCTAAGTGCAGCGGGAATGGCGTAACACTGGAGGACATTCAGGCTATTACGCTGCGCCTGTCAATCGATTCCTGCCAGAACGGAATTTATGGGACGAATTCCGAAAATATCACGCTTTCCAGTATTGATGACGAACACGGCATCCGGAACTGCCGTGAAAATGGAATCGATTTGACTGGCGGAGGATTTCATAAATTTGAAAATATCCATGTTATGAATAACGGAGGAGAAGGCATCCACATAGTGAATGGAGACGGCAATGTTTTTGAAAGCGTCATTGTGGAAGGAAATAAAAAGAATGGTTTTTTGATGGAAGACGAATCGGGAGGCAACCGGTTTACGAGTGTTCATGTAAGGAACAACGATAAAAACGGTATTGTTTTAAGCGGAGAAGGCAACGCGCAAAATATTTTTGAATGGATGGAAGTTGAGGGTAATGGAAGTCCTATGGGCAACGGGCACGGTTTAGTGCTGATGAATGGCGCATCCCACAATTCCATCAACGGATTCATAGCCTCGTTGAACAAAGGTCATGCAATTCTGATTTCCGGCCCTAACACAACCGGGAACAGAATAACGGATATGGATTACAAGAAAGATTTTGACCTGGATTTTGTCAATACAATGACAGGTGACGGCATCCATATTGAAAATGGAGCCAGTGAAACAGTTATTCGGGATTCTGAAATTTCAACGGTCAACAATGGGATTTACATCGACGGCGGTGTAGAGACCATCATTGAAGAATGCTGGATCGGGCGTGTGTATAATGAGGATGATGATATAGCCTGGTATAACAAGGGTCGGGGAATCATCATAACCAACAACGCTGTCGGAACCTACATCAATTCGTGCACCTTGGGTTACAACGCAGAGGGCGGCGTGTTAATTCGGAATTTGGACAGTTCCGATTACTCTGAAGAGAACATTTCGATCCTCATGCGGAATTGCAAGATCGGCACGAACTTGCAAAAATCAGAGGTCCGGTTAACAAAAAGAACCAAAACCGGTGGATCGGCGATTGAATGCGAGAACGTTAAATATGCAGAGTTTGATACTATCTTCACCTTTCTTCATGAAGACGGGATAAAGATTGTCGGCAACAACGAATCACTGCGTTTTGATAATACCTATGTGTATTTCCCGGAAGGGAAAGGGCTATACGTCACAAATACGGATGGTTTCCATATTGAACTGTTTACGGTTAATGGCGCGGGTGATGATGGCATTCACTTATCGAATATAGAAAACGCGGAATTCTTGTCGGAATTGCTTCCTTTATATAACTTCTGGAACAATTCCACTGGCGGCAATGATGGATACGGCCTGTATATGGAAGATTGTAAAAATATCAGCGTAACAAACGCCTATATTTCTCGCAATGGGAAAGACGGAGTTCGGGCGGTCAATTGCGATACGGTCAATTTCAAGGATTTCTGGGTATCCGAAAGTGATCAAAACGGTTTCGTTTTGAATGGTTGTAAGAATTTCGTATTCGATATGTTTGAAATCGTGAAGAGTCTAGCCTGGGGAATTTGGATGGAGAATTCCAAGAACGTCGAACTCATCGGTGAATCACGTTCTTTGAACTTTAAATGGGGATTCCAAATGAACCAAAATGAAGAAGGCTGTATTAAAATCGATAATTGCCAGGACATTATCATGGGCGAAAACGGCTTGGGAGGCTCGTTATCCGGTGGAGGAACAAGTCTATGGATTACCGGCGATCAAACCAGAAACGTACAAGTGATAAATTGCAATATTCACCGCTCGGAAAACGAAGCCGCTTGCTTGATTCAGGGAGGACAGGATATCACCATCGGCTCGAACAATGATAAGTGGGGCAATTACATCGAGATGAACGACAACGCAGGCGTTCTCGTTCAGGGAGAGAATACAAGAGTCCGCATTCTAGGGAACGCGATTGGCGTTCCCGCACGGTATGAAAAAGATCCCATGGCCTCCTGGGGAAATCAGGACGGAGTGGTCTTAGAGCAAGGCGCAAAGCACAATCTGATTCAAGGCAATCTTTTTCTCTTGAATAAGCGTCATGGCATTTACATCAGAGATGGCGCCAACACGAACTCGATTACGAGAAATCGAATCAAGTCGAATGGAGAGAATGGCATCCATGTTGAAGGAGCGGCTTCCCGGTTTAATCATATCTCGCAAAACAGCATATACAACAACGATGGAGCGGGGATTCGGCTGAACGGGGGCAACGACATGGTCGAGTCTCCGATCATTACCAAAGTCGAGCGTCAACAACGCCAGGTGTTTGGAAAAGTAAACCAAGACGCGCCCGATGGAAGCATTGTCGAAGTGTTTGCCGATATGGATGATGAAGGAGAAATCCTGATTGGGCTTGGAATGCTGTTTGGCAAGAAATTTATCTGCCAAGGATTTGTCCCGAAAGGGATGAAATACCATGCTACCATCACTCATCCTGACGGCAACACATCTGAGTTTGGGCCTACCGTTATCGATATCAAAACCGATCCATTCCTATTCTCGGAAACGTCAGGCGGAAATACCGATCTGTATTTGTACAACGATACGCTGAAACGTCCCGCGCGGATTACGAACGATCCCGCGAAAGATTACGATCCAAGCCTATCCGAAGATCAGAATAACGTATTGTTTGTTTCCAGCCGGAGCGGCAATCCAGATATCTGGCATTTGACATTGGATTCGTTCGATCTCACTTCGCTCACGAACAATACGGCGCCCGATTACGATCCCGTTTGGATGGCGGACGGCGATCATTTTCTTTTTGTTTCAGACCGGGATGGGAATCCCGAAATTTACATGCAAGCCGTTTCGGAATCCGGTGGAGGAGAAGGCGGGGACAGTATCGTACTTTCTTATTTTAGCGGAGGAGACGATCCCAACGCCGAGATTTACGCGCGGTCTGATACGATGGGGAATGGCCTGGGAACTCAGTTTAATTATGGACCGGAATTGCTTACTGAATTTCAGGTATACATTTCCGCCGATCCAGCGCCCATCCGGTGGAAAATCTTCCCGTATGCGAATTGGCAAGCCAAGCCGGATGAAATACTCGCGGAAGGTGAAGAGAATATCACGGAGACAGGCTGGCACACGATCAGCGTTGGGGAATTGCAAGTGCCCGAGCAATATATTGTCATGATTTATTTTGAGGAAGATTACAAACCTCAGTTGGGAATCGCCAGCGCTGGCGAAGAGGGGCATACCTGGATGCACCGGTATTTTGAGAATTTCGATCAATGGAATTTATCCAAATCGTTCGCTCAGTACGTCATGATGAAGGCCATTGCTGTAGATCCTGCACCTGCGGGTCCAACGCGGCTTACCAATGATCCCGGCATCGACCGGTATCCGGCCATTTCTCCAGACGGGAATACGGTCGCTTTTACTTCCACCCGGGCGGGGAATGAGGACATCTGGCTGATGAATACGGATGGCAGCAATCTTATCAACCTCACCCAGGGCAATGGCAACAGCCGTCAGCCTTCCTGGTCTCCACAAGGCTCGAAGATCGGTTTTGTATCGGATCGAGATGGAAACCCGGAAATCTACATGATGAACGTGGATGGCGGCGACGCCGTTCGATTGACTCAGAATGAAGCGGATGACACGGATCCGGGATGGAGCCAGAGCGGCGACCGCATACTCTATTCAACGAACCGCTTGGGGAATTATGAAATCAATTCGTTGAACGTTTACAATCCCGTTCCCCATCGTGTGACGATCGGAACATTGGATGCGCGATATCCCGAAACGGGTGCATTTGAAGCTCAGAGTCTGGAAAATCGGATTCCCAACAAACCCATGCTGACAAAAACAACTCAAACCATGAGCGTATTGGAACCGCTGACAGTAGGTGAGATCGCTTTGCAAATGATGGATGCGGAAGCCAAACCGGGATCGGTGGCGGAAATTCTTCTTCAATTAATCGGGGCTCAATCCCTCGGTAATTTAGATTTGGAAATTGCCTATAATCCCGTTATTCTCAGTCTTGTTGAATCTCCATCGCTGGAATTTCAAACGGAACATTCTCTTTATGAAATCAATCCGCCCGATTATCCGGCTCACTTAACACCCGTACGGTTGAATTGGATTGGCGCGGAAGGATTGACGTCAGACCTCTCGGAAATCCGTTTGAATTTCATGATTAACGAAAAAACGATTCATCCTGACACGGTAGTTTCTATCAATAACGCAGAAGCATACAGTGTGAATTTAACGCCCGTATCTGTAATTGCAAAAGATGCAGTTATCACAATTAGCGGGAATGAAACAAGTGTGAATTCTTGGATGTTGTATTAATCTATTATTTTTTGTTCCCAAGCGAAGAATGATGTGTTCATAGTATTTTTCTGTTTCATGATCTATGGATACAATTGTTAATAAATTATCGGCTGTTGTTGCTCTCTAATATTTTTATTCCGTTTAGGGCGGTTTGATTTATGCCGCGATGAAGCGGCATAGTGGGCAATAGTTGGGGGAAAGCCTATTGGGCGATGATTTTTTTGATTGGATGGGGGAGATAACGGAGGAATTTAAACGGGATTACTAGAAATGATCTCAGATCAACCGGCAATACCTCTAAGCAAAATGTATCTCCAGACTTGCATAATCCATTCATAATCACCGATTTTCATGAGACTATCCACCCCAAATTATTCTATCATTAATTTCCCACAACTCTCGCCTAAGTTTTAACAAATCAATGTTATAGGTTTAAGAATCGTATGACCGTTTCAGAATATATTTTGGTATATAAACCACAGGCGAAGCCAACGCCAAATACGGGTTATGGGATCGGATGGTAAAGGAAGGCTCTTGAAAATTCATGAAGAAAAAGTGATGATCAAAGATTATGATAAACCCATCCGGCAACTGGCGACCCGCATTATTGAGTGAAATGGAGAAATACCAAAATATCAACTACCCCTGGATGGCCAATAAAAAACTGTAACGATTTAGTTGTTTGAAGGCAGGGGAGGCGGTAGAGGGGGTAATTGACTGGTGCGGATGGCGGTTTTTAGAGCGTCTACCACTTCGTCCGACGGATTGTAGCCACGACGTTTGAGTGTGCGAAAAACCGTCATCAGAACGGACTGTGTTCTCGCTCCCGCTTCCTGAATGAGAGGGGGAATCGCCTCTTCGGTCATTTCCCGTACGCTCTCCAGAATTTCCTGGAGAATTTGCAGAGCGGTTTCTTGGTTACGGTTCATACCACATATAACTTCAAAACCAGCTTAGAAGTAACGCTTAGTGTATTTTATTTTTTTGGAAGACTAAATCGTTACTAAGGATGAATAAGCCCTTATTTACGGTCTTGGTAGTAGATATTTGTTGTAAATTTGTTTGATCTTGATTTGCAGCGAATCAGAAGCAATTACTAATAATGGTATTGAGAATATCCGTACGCGGATGCAACAGAGATTGCGTTCGGCTTTCATATCTTCTTCGAAATCATTGGCGATCAATTTTCAGCATTATTCATAGAGAAACCATTGCTCGATAGACGTTTCTTCTTTTTCGATAACAACCTGGATACTGGCCGGTTGAATATCCAAAGGATATATATCTGCGTTGAACCAATGCGCATTGGATATCTTAACATAAGTAGTTTCACTATCCGCATTGCCATCGATTTCGAATTCCAGTGACATTATTTCGGGATCACCCGAAGCGCCAAAGGAATGAATCCAGTTCCATCGCAATATACCATTGACATCAGACAGAGATTCCGGGTTCATGACATGAAGCGAACCGGATTGGAATGTTGAACTCAGCGTCATTTTAGACAGGTTCAATAAATCGGGATCGAATCTCACATCGAATGCGACATTCCCAAGTTTTTCAGCATTGACGGCCTGAATGGAAAGTTTGACGGTCTCGCCGGGTTTGGCTTTAGCGGGAGAGACTTCTAAGTAGAGTTCGGTCGGTGCGCTCATTGGATTCAGCAGATTTTCGTCCGTTGCAGCGGCCTTTGATACGATCATCGACTTTGTATTCACTGTAACTATCGTAATCGAGGGCGCGGCATGGGGTTGACTTACTCCGTCGATCGAAAACGTCAGGCGTTCGATGCGGGTTTCTCCTGATATCATCGAGTAAATTTCCGCTCCTGCATCCCGATCGGAAGTGAAGAGAATCCGTTTGCCATCGAGGCTCCATGCCGGATCACCGTCGAAGCCTTGGTTCTGGGTTAAGCGGATTAAACCACTGCCGTCGGCGTTGATTTGATACAGATCGGATTGACCGTCCCGATCAGAAGCGAAGACGATTTTCTCACTGTCGGAAGTCCATACAGGATGTGTATTACTACCCTTGCCATCGGTGATTTTGCGGGGATTCAAACCGTTAGAATCCATGATCCAAATATCGAAAGAACCTGCGCTATTGGAAGAGTATGCGATTTCGTTTCCTTCCGGCGATACAGCGGGTTGCCGATTGTCTCCATCGTTTTGGGTTAATCGCGGAGGTTCAGAAGACAAGAAATCGGCCCGGAGCATGATTTCCATGCCTAAGGTGTTCCAGGAATCCAAGGAAGAGAGAAAATAAGTCCAGGAGAACATGCCCATCGCAGCCGGCGCTTTCCCCAACACTGGTTTGTTATCTTCGAGCATTTTGACATGGATAGCGAAATCGGCGGGAAGAGAAAGGTCTTCGATATCGATCTCAAACCAACCGGTTTCGTTTGGCGATGCAATATCTTCGGCAAAAACAGTTTCGCCGGGTTCGGAAACATTCCAATCGGTTACCATCCAGGCAAAGGGAGCGGGATCGCCTTGAATGAAGAACGAGATTTTATCCAGCACGCCTGCTTTTTCGGTCAGGATGCGAATGGCGTATTGAGAATCTTTCAGCGCGGCGATGCCGCTATCTATGGGGCCATCTGTGAATGCGACTGAGTTGCCTGAGCCATTGCTGGATAAAGGCATCCGATAAATATTGAATTTTCCGCTTTCATTTGAAGCGTACAATAAATTCTCGCCATCCGGTTCCAGGTACGGATCGATTTCTGCGGCGGTGGAAGTGGTGAGCGGACTTTCTTCGCCATTTTTGGTATTGTACAGCCATAGATCGGGATTCCCCTGTCGTTCTGAAACGAAGAGGATGGATGAACCGTCGCTGGAAGCGAAGGGCGAGTAATCCGCCGCAGGATGGGTAGTCAATTGGATGGGTAATTCGTTTCCGCTTGGTTTATAATAGATATCCTTGCCGCCATTCTGTTCGGCGGTATAGACGAAAGAATCGGATCGTTCCGGTTGGATATCGGTAGGGCCGAACTCTGAGGTGTTGCCACTGGGATCGATGACGATGCCGTGCAGTTTCATGGATGGATCGTACCCGCCCGCCACGTTGAAACGATCCTTGAAAACCTTTCCAACGCCAGCGACAAACAGTCCTTCGTCATCGGGATCGAAATATACTTCGATGGAGCTTCCATCCGGGACGGACGCGTCGCCCCAGATGTTTTCACCCATCCAGGTGACTTTATCGATAATGGGGGCTTGAAGCGATTCGTTACCGCCGTTGACGAGTGCGATGCCTTTTCCCCCATTTTCGGAAATGGAGTTCATCGTGATGGTGTTGCGGATGGTATCAGATCCGTCAACCAGTACGCCGTGTCCTCCATTTTGTTGGATATCGTTATTCACGATATAATGGCGGTTGGCTCCTTCCCGAAGTATAATTCCTTCGCCCGTATTCTTCGTGATGGTGTTGTTCTGGATGAGGGTTGATTGGATTCCTTTCGCTAGAACGATTCCTGTTTTATTGCCGGAACTATAACTGTACGAGGAAGAGTAGCGGCCGGATCCGATTTTATTATTCACGATAGAGATTTGCGTCCCGTTTCCTTCCGCGTAAATTCCCGCAGCTTCGTTGCATTCAAAATAGTTTTTCTGCTCAGAACCGGTTAAAGCGTCGCCAATGTGAATTCCCTTGCCTTGCAGAGCGTATATCCCATTCAAGGTATTGCTTGCAATGGAAGAACCACGCACTGAAATGTTTTCGGTGTTTTCGCCGGAAATAGTAATACCGTGGTTGGAATTCTGATTAATCTCTGCGTCTACAATCTGCGCATTAGTCACATTCTCGAACGAAATACCGGACAAACCGTTTCGATCGAT
The DNA here is from genome assembly GCA_963662285.2 of bacterium. Lineage (GTDB taxonomy): Bacteria > Hinthialibacterota > Hinthialibacteria > Hinthialibacterales > Hinthialibacteraceae. The sequence continues at coordinate 150,414 of CAXXMV010000001.1, read as the reverse complement.
GCGTCCCGAAAGAAATGTTATATCCTGGGAGGAGACAACATGTAGTCCGTCGCCGTAATTCTCGTTGACGGTGCAATTCTCTAGTGAGATTTTTCGGGATTCTCCCGTAATCATCACGCCATGATTCCCGGCTTGACTCGTCCAGAGATCGAGAAAAGAAATGGTATTGGAATTATCAATTTCGACGCCGTTCAGCAGGGTGTTTCCGAAACTGGCGTCTTCAACGCGAATGTTCTGCGATTTTTCAATTCGAAGATTGACGCTGTTATCCTTGAGGGCGTTAAATCCCGACGAACGGCACATCAACAGAGTTTGATCGCTGCACTCTTTCACAAGAATCCCGACTTTGCTGCATTCCATGAAACTGGAATTCGCGATCCGGTTGGGACTGGTCAGTTGAAATGCCAGGATGCCCGCATCGGCGGCGTCGCGGTATAGACCAGACCAGATGTCATTATTGACGGACAGGGCGCCGGAAATGGACAGACCGTATTGATAGCCCCACGAATTGCATCGATCCACAAAGACATTCGAACAATTTAGAAGATCGAATCCAACCCCAGTGGGAAGACCTTCGACGTAATATTTGGGTTTATAGTTGTCATCCATCGTATAACCGGCATAGCAAAACGTGAAGGTGGTGTTGTGCGCATCGACCGGTGCATCGATTTGGTTGGAATCGACCTGGAAACCGCCTTTTTCGTTATACCCGCCGTAACAGTTGGTAAAGAGTGTGTTTAGCGGTCCTTCTTTGACAACGGCGCCCCAGCCGCCGTTTTTAAATAAATTTTTGTTGGCCTTATTTGATTCCATGTATAGTCCAATTTGCAGGCTGTCGAAGACATTGTTATCTGTACCTGCGTCTTTCAACACTATGCCGTTGCCGGTTTGGTGATTGATATCTACTCGATAAAAGCGGTTTTGTTTAGCGCCTTTCTGAACTACCAGACCATCTGCGGCGCTGGCGGCTGGCCATTGGATTGCATCGCCATTAAGAAGAGAGAGCCATTCTGATGGCATCCCGACAGAGCAATGGTTAAATGAGTTCAAGGTGGTTCCATCGTCTTCTATCAACATGCCATGATCGCCCGTCTGAAAGATATTGATGCCGCTCAAGGTATTAGACGAAGCTTTTCCATAAAGATGCACTCCGTATTGATTGTGCATTTTTATCAGTTTCTTTGTCTGGTTGTCTTTGAGATTTGAGTCGATGTAACCGATATAGACGGAAGAAATGGTATTATTGACGGTATTGGGGCCAAACAAAACTAAGCCGCTGTTGTTGCCCGCAAGTTGTAAACTGTAGAATTCGCAAAGCGAACTATTCTCCAGCACGATACCGTCTCCCTGGTTTTCAGAGACGACGGTCTCGCTGATTCTTGTCTGGTTGGATTCTTTGATATAGATGCCATGTGAACCGCAACCTTCGATGATCTGTTTATCGAAAGACGTTCCAATCCGGTTTTGGTTGCTGCGGTCGAGTAAAATACCGTGTTTCCCAGCATTGCGGATATCGGCGAAAATACGGTTGTCTCCGCCTTTTTCAACCTTTACGCCATACTCTTTGCAATTTTCAACTTCTCCACGGATTGTGTTGCCGACCGCCTCTTGCATAATGATTCCGTTGGCGCCGGAATTCAGGATATGAAGATTAACGTCATTCTTTATGCCCGTGATGGTGAGAGCGTCACCAGTTTCACACACGACCTTACCGATATCAATTAGGCTTCCTTTGGTAATTTGAATGCCACGGCCTCCCAGGGAGAGCAGGGATTCGTGAGGCAAAATCAAGGAGTCGTAGTCGGTAAGGACCAGGTCAACCGCATGAAAAGTACTGTTTCCGTCTATATCGTCGGAAATCTGAATCCTGTCAGCGTAACCTTGTCCACCGGAATACTCGCCCGTATACAGAGAAGAGACAAAATCGCCCTCTTCCTTAGAGCCTTCCTCGTCAAGCGATTCTGTTTTTACGAAATATTTGTCGGATTTAGTTCCCCCATTATCCATGTGATAACGATCGATGCGGTAATGTTCGATTTGTTCCAAGCCGAGACCACCGGCTTTCATTTCTTTTTCGATATCACCTTCTTCCCAGATATAATAAGGGTTGCCTTGATCATCGTATCGTTTAACCTGAAAAAAGTTGTGCGTCCAGATTTCGTTTTTATCGTCCCAGGGAGGCGCAAAAGGATCGATATCGCCTCGTGCGATGTTTGCGGCTTCATCCAGGGTCAATTCGCCGTCGGCGTCGACGCCGCTTTTGTAAGAATTCACGTTAATAATAAAGCGTTCAGTGCCAGGTGCGAGAGTATCTTCGTAACCCGCCGCGCGTTTGATGGAAAGATTGCCGCTGGTTCCGGCTGGAGTGATTACGACGACCGACAGGGATTCGCCTTCCTTCCCCACAGTGGGCATGCGAAAGATGACCTCGGTATCACTGACTTTCTTGATTTCCGGTGAGAGAACGCCGCCTACTTTGACGGCGATGGTTGTGGAGCCAAAGTCATAGCCGGTGATGGTGATGTATTGTCCGGCTCTGGCTTCGGCGGGTGAAAGTTTTTGCGCTACCGGTTTGCCCATGATATCGATATAGGGACCTATAGCTCGATAATCGTCGTTGTCGGGAGAAACAATGGTAACCAGGTAGTTTTTCGATGGCAGATTCGGCGGAAGCGTAGCCTGTATCTCATTGGCCGTTATGTATAGATTCGTCAATTCCAGATCGTCCAGAAAGACTCTATCGGGCGTTTCGGTGGTCGATCTAAGACCCGAACCTTTGATTGAGATGGAGGAAAACATTCCGGCAAAGGGACCGGGATCATCATTGGCAACAGATGAGAAGACTCGAAGGGGGGTTACAGATGTAATGTAGGGAATTCGTTTTATCTTGAATTTTTGAGGTACGATGGCCGCTTTCATCATTGCGGGAGTTTCAATGCTGATTTGCTGTTCGTAGTTGTAATTCAGGCCTTGAGGAACCTCCACCACTAGTTTTTCTCTTTTATCAACCGATAAAACTTTGGCTTCTCTATTGCCGAACAGAACAGTGTTGTCTTCGGGTTTGGAGGCGAAGAGATAGCCCAGAATGGTAACTTCTGTACCGGGTGCGCCTTCGGTGGGCGCCATGGAATAGGCCGAGGGACTGAAGGGATCGCCGACAACAATGAGATGGGATTCGAGCGGCGAAACAGCTTCGGACAGTTCGAAATCGTAGACGTTGATCAAGCGGCCAATCAATCCCAGAAGCCGCTCGGCGACGCGGCCGAATGACGATATTTTGTCCAACGCTCCAAGTACGGCATTGGCGCGGCTCATGCATTGCAAGCATGATTTTTGTAATTTGCCTTGGGCTTGCTTAAGTTTTTCCTCTGCTTCTTCACCCAGTTTTTTATGACTCCAGGTGATTAAGCCCTGGGGAGCCGAGGTAAGACCGCCTTTGACGGCTTCAACGGTTCCTTCTAAAAGTATTCCGATAATATCACTAGCTGTTACTGTTTCCAAAGACACATTGGAAAGCCGTTGTGAGATTTTACGAACGGCGTTTTGAATGCCTTTTTTCATGGCGGCGCGCGTCCAACGCTTGGATTCGCCGGTAAGCAGATCCCAGAGATCGACGGCGGCGATCGTGATGTTTATAGAGGTGGAATAGAGGGCCATCGTATTTCCTGTATTAAGCGCTTGGATGGCCTTGAAATCCGGTTTTTCATGTTCGAGGCCCGTGTAGAGCGATCCACTGAACGAATGAAGAAGATACACGCTGTCTTCCAAGCGGTTAAAGGCGCCTTCTTCAAGCGGAAGGACGTTTCCCCCTTCCACGAATTTTTCCAGGATCGAATTAATCGACCAATCGACGGCGAAATACAACAGATCGATTTTAGCCGTCCATTGATTGGCGGGCACGACAGTGGATATTTCGTACCCCGTCGTGCGAACGCCCCGGTTTCTCATGCCGAGAAACGACTCGTTGATGCCGCGCGGCATATCGTTGGTATCCAGACGGTATAGGGTGGATACCCAATCGATCGGGCTGTAATTATCCAGTTTCATCTTAATGCCGTGTTTTTCTGGGATGTATTCCGGGGCGATAAACAAGGCGTCTATGCCATAAATTTTTACTGGTAGTTCGCCGGAATCTTCGGCCATTGGTTTAACCATCTTGGCCGAATCTTGAAAAGCTGGCGTAGAGTTAATTTTGTTAGCGATATTGGAGGACTGTGTATACGACGCTGCACGCCGGGGGGATTTCACGGATACGGATTGTTGCGTCACTAAGGCTGCTTGATTTTGGATGGCTTTGTTCAGTATTACGGAAGCGGCCTTTTCCCATGCGGTGCCAACTTCCGGGTCGTCGAGGCCATCGGCTCCAAGGGGATAGCGTTGCGCGATGGTGTCGGCCAGCGCCTGCACTTCCGGCGTCTGCTCCATCAGATTAAAAAGGTAGCGCGCGCTATTGGTATCTCTCGTTGATAAAAAGGGATGAAAAAAGACCAGGGCTTTGGCGGTGGAATACTCATCGATCTGAAACGGTTGAGTCGAAGCCGCTTCATCAGGCAAACGCAAGTAAAGATAGATGCCCGGTCGATTTTCCGCACTGGAAGACGCGCCGATAAGCACCATCGTATCCAGTGGTAAGTGAAGCGTAAATAAGCCGTTTGTATTTTCAATCTCCACGGCGTCATAAGGCGTGAATACCATGAAATCTTTGAGATTGGAATTCTCTTCTAGTTTCAGGACGCCTGGCGTTCCCGTCAGGATGAATAACGGGTTGGAACTTTCGGCGACCCCCCCTGGAGTAAAAAGGCGAAGAATCCCGCTTTGGGCTATTTCAGGAATCAGGAATTTTATAGCATTGTTTTCGATGGAGAGAATCTCCACGGGAAGGCTGCCGATCAATAAGATGGTTTCCGTTGGATGCGCTGTGGGAAAATTCGAACCTGTGATGGTTATTGTTTCCCCGGAGATTGCGCTTTGGGGTTCGAAATCATCGATGACCGGAGGAGATTCGTTAAAATTGTTCGATATGTCTCCAGCAGTGATTAAACCAACGCCGATTCGCAGAATAGTTAGCGCATCATCCTGGCTCAAAATGCCATCGCCGCCGGATGCACCATTACCGTCTGGCAATGGATAAACATCGCCTTGCTGAACCTGATCGTCCGATAGGGTAATAACGCCTTCAATATGTTGAAGGATGCGTAAAGCATCCCGGCCGTCGATTGTTCCATCTCGTGTAACATCGCCTTTTAATAGGCCAGTCTGCGCCAAAAGAATGGACGAAGGAAATAAGAAAAATATGACCAACAGTAAAAAGACTGAAAAAACATAGGATTTGTTATTCATGATCCGAACCTTTTTTTATATAGCTCCATGTGCTTAATTAAATAGCACCAAATTGTTTAATCTTTAATATTAGACAATATTGTTTGCCTTAAGTCAACTCTATGTTTAAAAAACATTCAAATGGCCTTGGCTATACACTCTGGCCGGTAGATAACTTTCTGAAAGTCTTGTATTCTTAGCCTTTTCTCCGGGAAATCTTGTTAATCCCACAGCAAAGAATCGAACCCATCTCGCGATGCTCAAATCGATATATAGCGAATTACCAAAACGCTCTTTGTATGTTGTTCCAGTAAACTCCAAACTGAAAAGCCTTTACTTTCATTGATTGTCATTGGGGGTATCGAGCGAGAATCTGATGATGGCGAATCTCAAGTTTAATTCTCATATCAAAACATATCTATTGATTCTATCTGTGAGCCGGTCTAGGACTCGGTCGAGTGATCCGCACACTCCACATGGAAACCACTAATCTTTCTGATTTCCCAAGGCGATTATGAATTATATTTCGTGATCCTAGACCATTGTAGTAATAATCGATTGAGTATCAGATTTTAATAAATCATCCAATCTCTCACGTCGACTTCAAAACCGGAAAAATAATCTAAAACGCCCGCCTTGATGACGAACGAGCCTCCGCGCGATGTCTCACTCACTGTTTGACCGATTGTGGATTGGATTTTGTATTCTCCCCCTTCGGATGTTCCCGCGTTGGAGTGGAAAGTCCAGAACGGTATATCGAATGACTCCGCAGAGAAGGATAGCAACGGAATCAACACAGCCAAAATCAAGACGCATCCCAAAATGGATTTACACAATTGATTCATCTTTCCACCTCTCTAAGGCATGATGAGAAGGATTCGAATGAGCCCTTCTTCTTCCGTCAGGGGAGCGAGCGCTTTCCCCACAATCGAACCCACTGGATGAAAGTCGAGTTCCCCCAATGTTTGCGGAACGCTTTTAGCAAGATATCCTGGCTTCTCTCGACTGATTGATAACAAGTCGCCCGGAATGATAGGACCGTTTTCACAACAGGCTTTGGCCGGGACGATGCCTGTCATTGCCACCGGAACGTACACCGCGCCTCGGTTTGATTTCGTCGGCAATTTTGGCGAACCCGCAAGCAATCCTGGTTTTGAGGCATAGATTCCAAGAATCGCAATGGATTCCCTTGCATGGGCTAATTGCACGCCGCCATCGGAGTTCAGAGACAGAACGTGACCGGCGCTCAATTCCGTTGGATCGATGGACGAACTGACCAGCCATCGTTCGGCGAAATCGGCGGCGGGCGTTTGATAGGTTCCATCCGCGAAAACGTTACCCTTATTGTCGATCTTAAATATAGGCCCGGACTCTGGTTTTAAGAGAAATCCCCGTCGTTGGTTTTGATAAATACCCGAACCGGCTATCCACCCCTGATCGTTGATCGATTGCGCCGTTTCTAAATACCAACCCGAATCGGCGTCGATCAATTCGTTCAGATTGATGACAGTATCGTTTTGCGCCAGAAAGGCGAACATATTCGTTGCCTCTTGGTCCATCGCAAATCCTACGATTTGAGGTGACGGGGTGGCGTCGTTGATATCGTAGGCATATTCGGTTAGCCACGAGGATTGGTGCAACGAGACGCATCGTCCGTCATACCAATAACAAACGCGGTACCCTTCTCCCAAGCTGGAATCGTAATGTCCCAGCACGTATCCTGAATTATTGATCTTTACTCCTTCGCTTTCTTCTCCATCGGGGCCTTTCAAAATCGATATCGATCCGTTCCTGACAACAAATGCATATTTTTGATTCAAAAGCGTCCAATCCGTCGGCGGCGCGCCTCGACCGAAAAACATCCTTCCCGTTACGTCGCCCAAGTCGTTAATGCTCGTTGGATACCAATAGGGATAAAAGTAAAATGGGTAAACATTGTTCTCGTCTTGTTTCATCGGATATCCTACAACGTGTTGCTCTCCATTTTGCCACATCGCTCCCATTAAAGTTTGTAAGTTAATGGATATGTGTTTCACCTCTTTATTATCGTTCGTTATGTCGGTGAAGAGGAGTTCGTAAAATGGCTCTGTGAATTGGCCCAAGGAATAGCCAACTATCGCGCCCTGATTGTTGATCCCCCACGCGTCGCTGCTGTTATGCATCGCTACGTCCGTTTTAACGATGTAATCTGGATCGTTTAGATATAAATTGAATTTATCTTCCAACTCGGTGGGATGTAGATCGGTCGTCGCGCCGTTTTCCCAAAGAAACGCGTGAAACTTCTTGGCGCCGTCCTCGAACAGTTTGTAATCTCCTCCAACGACCTGATCCAGATCGTTGATATCCCTCAGTTGGATCATTTCTCCGCTCAAGCCCTTTATTTCGAAAGTTTCGCCTTGTTTCCAAAATGCGTATTTGACGGCGTTAGTTTGGGTATCGCGAATAGCTCCGATCGCATTCCCCACATTATTAATCGCGATGGGTTCGAAATCTCCCAAATCGACTGTAGTGTATTTCGGAAACGGCGGCGTTTCCCCCGCTCCGTATGTCTGTATCGCCGTCGCGAGTGATACGAGTGATAGTATTAATAGCATGAAATAACGATTGAAAGCAGTCATTGTTCTTCCCCAATATCTGGATGTTTTACTGACCCGGTCGAGTGGCGTTGAATTTATCGCAATTGAATGAGCGCCTTCACCAGACCTGTTTCGCCATCCAGCGAGGATAGAGCACGTCCGAGAATCGTTCCCCCCGCATAGATCGCCTGTCCGTTTTCGGTTGTCAATAGCGGTTTCGCCTTGCAGGCGTGACCTGGATATTTAGAGCTGGCGGTCAAAACATCGTTGGGGCGAACGGGGCCGTTCTCATTCGATGTCTTTACGGGAACCACGCCCATGATGGCCACCGGAACTTTATGGCTTCCTGTTTCCGATCCGGAAATTCCTCCAAGAAAGGCTGGTTTAGTGGAATAGACGCCCATAATAGAACTGGCCTTGTCCACATCGGATAGGATCGCTTTTCCTTCGGGGGAGATGGAAAGAACGTCTCCCGGTTCTAAGCCCTCGGCGGCGGGAAGCATTTCTGCAAAATCGGCAGCGGGGCTTTGGTACGTTCCATCGGCATAGACATTTCCGCTGTTGCTAACGCGGAATACCGCTTCGTTGCCGTTCCAGGCTTCGAAGGGATTTCCTTTCTCGCTTTGGGCGAGAAGCGCTACGTTATTGGTACTCATAAAACGCCCACCCACGTTATTGGCGCCTCCATCTCCTGCAACGCCGACTCCATTTTTACCCAATGAAGCGCCGCAAACACCAATGCCTTCTTCATTATCGCTCATTCCTGCAACGCCGATCTTTCCCTCTCCGTCAACGCCGGTTCCGTTTTCGCTTTTTCCGTGTACGCCGATTCCCAGATCAGACTTCGAGAGGTTCTCGCCGTGCACTCCGTATCCTAACGCACTGATTGCGCTCCCTCTGACGCCGTAGGAAACCGCGCTTGCATGATACGCCATCCCTTCCACGCCCGAGCCCTCCGCTCCTTCGCTGGTTCCCCCTACGCCCGAACCGTTTTCGGCGCTGCTTTCTCCCAAAACACCGACGGCTCCTTCGCCGAGTACGCCGATTCCCTTGGAACTCAAACCTTTTACTCCCACAGCCGTTCCGCCTTCCAATTGCGAATTATTGACGCCGAATACTCCGTATCCCCTTGGACTGTTAGTTTCGCCTTCCACCCCGGACGATTCGCCTTGAGCGCTAATCGCGGAACCGGCAACTCCAATTCCGCCCTCCACCTCGCTCATGCCCCCGACGCCGATCTTCCCATCGCCAGTGACGCCGAAGCCATTTTCGCTTTTACCGTATACGCCGATTCCTATATCGGATTTCGAGAGGTTTTCGCCGTATACCCCGTATCCCAACGCACTGATTGCGCTCCCTCTGACGCCATAGGAAACGGCGCTTGCGTGATACGCCATCCCTTCCACACCCACGCCCTCCGATCCTTCGCTGGTTCCCCCTACGCCCGAACCGTTTTCGGCGCTGCTTTCTCCCAAAACACCGACGGCTCCTTCGCCGAGTACGCCGATTCCCTTGGAACTCAAACCTTTTACTCCCACAGCCGTTCCGCCTTCCAATTGCGAATTATTGACGCCGAATACTCCGTATCCCCTTGGACTGTTAGTTTCGCCTTCCACCCCGGACGATTCGCCTTGAGCGCTAATCGCGGAACCGGCAACTCCAATTCCGCCCTCCACCTCGCTCATGCCCCCGACGCCGATCTTCCCATCGCCGTTGACGCCGAAGCCATTTTCGCTTTTACCGTATACGCCGATTCCTATATCGGATTTCGAGAGGTTTTCGCCGTATACCCCGTATCCCAATGCACTGATTGCGCTCCCTCTGACGCCATAGGAAACGGCGCTTGCATGATACGCCATCCCTTCCACGCCCGAACCCTCCGCTCCTTCGCTGGCTCCCCCTACGCCCGAACCGTTTTCAGCGCTGCTTTCTCCCAGCACTCCAAGTTTTCCTTCACCCTTGACGCCAATTTCCCCGCGTCCCAACACGCCTATGCCTTGAGTTGGATCAAGGAGAGGCGCGTTTCTCTCCGTAGAACTCTCTAAGCCCGAAACTTTCTTATTCGAAGCGGACTGTATGGGGGAATTACCCTCGGAACTTCCCGCTTGCCCGATTATACCGACGCCGCTGGAATTCTTATTGACGACCTCAAAACCGATGCCGTCGGTTCCATTGACTTTCCTGGGCGCATTTTGAGCGTATATAGCGTAAGGGGAGGGTTTTATTTCTTGCCGGGGAGTCAGCTCGGTATACGATCCTTCGTCGTTTCCTCTTCGAATCGCAATTTGGAGAAATCGGGGATTCCCATCAAACACGCCGATTCCAAAATCGAGGTCAAGAATTATGCGGCCAGTTTGAACGTATTCGTTTTCAAATGTCATAGAGTTACCGATTTGAACTCCATTTGTCTGTTTATCAAACAGCGTAAATATTAGATCATATTCACCATTGGCCGACAATCCATCATCAGTTAAAACACCGATATAGTTAATCACTGAGGTTGAATCTTGACTCATTACAATGGAACTATGTACTACTAATAAACTTATTAATAAAGCAAATAGAATCTTTGGCATGGTTTTTCCTTTGGAATTGTCATGGAATTTAAATAATTCGATTTTTGGAGTATTCTATATCATAACAGAAGATTCATTACTAGATTAAAACAACGATTTAGATGAATTATTTCATGGAATAATTCGCATCCTTTTTCCCATAAAAAAACGGTAGTTGTATATCCAAAAAAATAGATTACACCTAGCGTTACTTCAGAGGCGGTTTTGAATTTATATGTGGTATGAACCATAACCAAGAAACCGCTCAGAGAATTCTCCAGGAAATTCTGTAGGGCGTAGGGGACTGACCGAAGAGGCGATTCTCGCTCTCATTCAGAAAGATCCTGGAAGCGGGCGTAAGAAAAATACGAAAATCACGAATCGAGTACAGCATCCTCCGCTGGAGAGATGCCCGGATTGCGGAGGGCCCGTCACGCCTTGCCAAAGCGAAAGCGCCAAACGTACCCGCGTGATCGAAGACATTCCGGCCAATATCCAACCGGAGGTCATTATGCGCAAGATGATTCAGGGCAACCAAAGCGAAGCGGGAGCGAAAACGCAGTCCATTCTGATGACGGTTTTTCGCACACTCAAACGCCGTGGCTACAATACGTCGGGCGAAGTGGTGGATGCGCTGAAAACCGCCATCTGCACCGGTCAATTGCCCCCTCTACCGCCTACCCTGCCTTCAAACAACTAAATCGTTACAAAGAGTTTGTATGATGTTATGCAACAAAAAATGAAAAGATGATGTATGAAAGTGAAATTCAATCCTGTAAATAAATTGCAGAAGAGTGGGAAGGGGATTTAATGATATTACCATAATCCTCCCCCTATAGAGGGGAAGGATTATGGTGTGATTTTCTTAATTACTTAATATCCTGGTGGTATCTTTGTAGGGATTTTACTTCGTTTCCGCTGGTGCGGCGGGCGGCTATGCCTTCGGCGGCTGCTACCGCTGCGGCCAGGGTGGTGATGTATGGCACTTTGTATTTTACGGCTGTCTTACGGATGTATGAATCGTCGTGTTGACCCAGGCGGCCTATGGGAGTGTTGATAACCAATTGAATCTCGTTGTTCTTGATGCCGTCCTCGATATTAGGACGTCCTTCGTGCAGTTTGAGAATCGACTCTGTCTTAAATCCCTTGCTGGTCAGGTAATCATGAGTTCCCTGAGTGGCTTTGATGGTGAAACCAAGGTCAACGAATTTCTGCGCCGCCTTTAGTACCTGCGGATTATCCTTGTCGGTCAGGCTCATAAGAACCGCGCCTTCAGTAGGCAGGGTTTGCTTGGCGCCCGCTTGCGATTTGAAAAAGGCCATTCCGAACGAATCGGCTATGCCCAGCACTTCGCCAGTAGAACGCATTTCCGGCCCTAAGACCGGATCGACTTCGGGGAACATGGAGAAGGGGAAGACCGATTCCTTGACGCCGAAATGAGGTATCTTTTTGTGGGTCAAATTCATGTCGGACAGTTTTTTGCCCAGCATGATCTCAGTGGCGATTCTTGCCATGGAGATATTGCATACTTTAGAAACCAGCGGCACGGTGCGTGAGGCGCGTGGATTGGCTTCGAGCACGTAGACCACTTCGTCGGCGATGGCGTACTGCATGTTCATTAATCCAACTACATTTAGTTCCTGAGCAATCTTTTTGGTGTATTCGGAAATAGTCTTCAGGTGCTTTTCGGGTATGCTGATCGGTGGGATGACGCAGGCCGAATCTCCTGAATGCACTCCAGCCTGTTCGATGTGCTCCATGATAGCTGGAATAAACACATCGGTTCCATCGGAAATGGCGTCGGTCTCCATCTCAACTGCGTTCTCCAGGAACTTGTCAATCAGGATAGGACGTTCCGGGGTTACTCCAACAGCGGTCATTACGTATTCGCGCAGCATATTTTCGTCGTAGATAATCTCCATACCGCGTCCGCCCAGCACGAACGAAGGCCGCAGCATAAGCGGGTAGCCGATGCGTTCCGCCGCTGTCAGGGCTTGCTCCAGGTTGGAAGCCATCGCGGCCGCTGGCATGGGAATGCCCAGTTTTTCCATCATCTTGCGGAATATGTCGCGATCCTCAGCCATTTCGATAGTGGCGGGCGAGGTTCCCAGAATCTTGACGCCATTCTTCTCTAACTCTTCAGCGATATTGAGCGGCGTCTGGCCGCCGAACTGAACGATTGCGCCTTCGGGCTTCTCTTTTTCGTAAATACTTAAGACATCCTCAACCGTCAACGGTTCAAAATAGAGTTTGTCGGAGGTGTCATAATCAGTGGAAACTGTTTCCGGATTGCAGTTGACGATAATTGTTTCGTATCCAGCATCGCGCGCAGCAAAAGCGGCGTGGACGCAGCAGTAATCGAATTCGATGCCCTGGCCGATGCGGTTTGGTCCACCACCCAGCACCATGACTTTCTTGTTGCTAGTAGTCTTAACTGCGTCAGGAGCATTATAGGTGGAGAAATAATAGGCGGCGTCTTCCACACCGGATACCGGGACTGGCTCCCATGCTTCCTTAAGGCCAAGCGCGATGCGTTGATTGCGGATGGTCTCTTCTGAGACGCCTAGCAGTTTCGATAGGTACTTATCAGCGAATCCATCTTTTTTAGCCTGAATCAGCAGCTCGTCGGGAGGCAGTTTGCCTTTATATTTCAGAATCTGCTCCTCAAGTTCAACCAGTTCCTTCATCTGTTCAATGAACCAGGCTTTGATGTAGGTTTTTTCGAATAGTTCCTCGACAGTCGCTCCTTTACGAAGCGCTTCGTACATCAGGAACTGGCGTTCGCTGCTGGGTTCGTTGAGCCGTTTCATCAACTTTTCCAGCGGCAGCGTGTTGAAATCCTTGGCGAATCCAAGCCCATAGCGCCCTTGTTCGAGCGAGCGGATGGCTTTCTGGAATGCTTCTTTATAGTTTTTGCCGATGGACATTACTTCGCCGACGGCCCGCATCTGGGTTCCTAGTTTGTCTTCCGCGTCCTTGAATTTCTCGAAAGCCCAGCGAGCGAACTTGACAACTACATAATCACCAGACGGGGTATACTTTTCCAATGTTCCGTCGCGCCAATAGGGGATTTCATCCATAGTTAATCCCGCTGCCAGTTTGGATGAAATAAGGGCTATGGGGAATCCAGTCGCTTTTGAGGCTAAGGCTGATGAACGTGAGGTGCGCGGATTAATCTCGATGACCACTACCCGTCCGTCTTTGGGATTATGGGCGAACTGGACATTGGTTCCACCGATAACTTGAATGGCTTCGACGATGCGGTATGAATAATCTTGCAATTTGGCCTGAAGTTCTGGAGAGATGGTCAACATGGGGGCGGTGCAATATGAATCTCCGGTATGTACGCCCATGGCGTCAACGTTTTCGATGAAGCAGACAGTAATCAACTGGTTCTTGGCGTCGCGCACTACTTCCAGTTCCAACTCTTCCCAGCCCAGCACCGATTCTTCAACCAGAATCTGATGGATCAAGCTGACCGCCAAACCACGACTGGCTATAACTCGTAACTCTTCCACGTTATATACCAGACCGCCTCCGGTGCCGCCCATAGTGTAAGCGGGACGAATCACTACCGGATATTCCAGTTCCGCCGCAACTTTTTCGGCGTCTTCGACATTGTAAACCGCTGTGCTTTTGGGCATTTCGATGCCCAGCGAGTCCATAGTTTGCTTAAAGGCCACGCGATCTTCGCCGCGTTCGATGGCATCTACCTGAACGCCGATGACTTTGACGTCATACTTTTCCAGAACGCCGGCCTTGTGGAGTTCCGACGCCAGATTCAACGCCGATTGCCCGCCCAGGTTTGGCAGCAGTGCGTCGGGGCGTTCTTTTTCGATAATCTTGGTGATCGAATCTAGTTCGAGCGGTTCGATGTAGGTGACATCGGCCATTCCCGGATCGGTCATAATAGTAGCTGGATTGGAGTTAACCAGGACAATTTCGTATCCTAATTCGCGCAGAGCCTTGCAGGCCTGAGTTCCAGAATAGTCGAACTCACACGCCTGGCCGATCACGATGGGTCCAGAACCTATAATCAATACTTTTTTAATGTCTTCGCGTCTGGGCATTGAAATACTTTCCTCTCGTTTCTTTTATTTAGTAAAATTTAGTAAAGTAGAAGAACTCTCACACTTAAAAAAATATGCGCGGTCATCTCTTTCCCTAATGCCAATAGGGGAGGGTGAAACTTCCGCTATAACCAAGATGAATTAAATGGTAAGAAATATAATTAAAAGGAGAGCAAGACGAAATCATCCCCAATCCATAAAATCATTTCTTATTCCACAATTGTTAGAAAAGATTCTATAATACAAGACTTGTTTTTGTAACCATCCATAAGCGGAATTGAGGGGAAAAATTGTAAAATGGCATGATGTTGCCATTTTATGCCATTTTAACTAAACGAAAACTATTGCCGTAAAATAGGTAGGCTGGCCTTCCGAAGCAGCGTATGGCCGACCGGCAGTCTCCGGAATAATAGCCAAAGGCGCCGCCGCGTATTACATGGAACTCGCCGCTATCAGGGCCTTGTGGATCAACTACATCAGCAGAAGGATAATCTCCCTTCCAATCCTGACACCATTCGCATACGTTGCCGCTCATATCGAACAACCCCCAGGGATTGGGTTTCTTTAATCCAACTTCATGGGGCGTCCCGCCTGAATTGTTGGAATACCAGGCATTTAGGTCAATTTCTCTGCAATCTGCATCATCCCCCCAATAAAAACGGGTGGATGTTCCCGCCCGGCAGGCATACTCCCACTCGGCCTCGGTTGGCAAGCGGAATATCCCGGCGCCCTTCTGGTTGATTTTATGGATGAACGTTTGACAATGATCCCAGGATATTCGTGTAACCGGACGGTTCATTCCCTGGAAAAGTGAAGGATTATTACCCATTACGGTTTGCCATTGGATTTGAGTGATGGGGAATTTCCCCAGGTAGAATGGTTTGGTGATTGTCACTTGATGGACTGGACCTTCATCGTTACGTCGATCCTTTTCATGATCGGGGCTGCCCATAGTGAATGAGCCTGCGGGAATTAACGCCAGTTCAAGTGGTTTTGCGTTGGATGTTAGAAGGGGAATATCAATGATTATTGAATTTTCGGGCATTGTTGCTCTAATTCCTTTTTGCACTGTTCTATAAGTAAAATACAAGCCCTTATCTATCGATAGATAAGGGCTTGTATCGTTTAGAGTTAACCCTATTCAATGGTAAAGAAACGGTAGCTGAAGACTGATTCTTCTTCAGGTTTTACCAATTCTGCGATTATATCGTATTTACCCGGCTCTTTCGGGAGCGTTACTGAAAATTCCAGCCGTGCGTGACCTAACCCCTCGACGCGGCAGGTTTGGGATTGCTCGGATAGGATTTGGTTATCCTGTGTAATCCGTAGACGGATTAATCCATTCCAGGTTGGATTAAGGTCATTTATTACATCGACCGGGACTGATATTGATTGACCAGATGAGAATTTTTCCTTCCAGACATCGATCATCAGACCGACCGGGGCGAAGGAATCTCTTACGTATTTCCAAAAATTCGGCTCGAATTTTAGATGGGCTACATCGGTGAAGTGGTCGCTGGTGGCGCCTGCTACGGGGCGTACTGTGCCTCCGGGACGCGAGTAACCTAATCCACAAAAGTGCATTACCGCCGCGCATTTACGTTTGACCCGCCAGAATTCGGTTAATTCGGCCAGATAACGGGCGTATAACTCCCGCCGCTCGGCGCCAGTCGAGTCAGGGCCGAGAAGACTTTCATATACATAATTGGTCAGCGAGGTGACCGAGGCGTCGCGGTTGATCCATAACCAACCGTATTCGTTGATAATTATCGGATTTGGTAAATCATTCTGGATGCTGCGCACGTTTGGAATTCCATTTCCGGCGCCGAATTTCTCCATATTTATAGGAATAACTTTTTTCCATGCTTGTTGGAAATAATAGGGATGCGATTCGAGAGTGTCGCTTTTAGCTTGGGGCATTCCCCAGCCGTTATCCCAGGGGCGGTTGGATAAATCAAGTTGGCGAACTTTCATCAAGGCTTTACCAGTCTCTTCGGTGACTGATTCATTCTGCGCATCCCACCAAACCACGCAGGGGTGATTCCAACGCTCCCGCATCCATTCTTGATATTCCCGTGCAATGGCGTCGGCTTTCAGTTCTTTGGGCCATTCACTGAGTGACCAGATGGGGAATTCATCCTGGATCAGGATTCCTAACTCGTCAGCGATGTCATACCAGAACTCCGGAGGGAAGCCGATGCAATAGCGTATGCAGTTCCAGTTCATGCTTTGGAACTTTTTATGCAGGTTGCGAACCCATTCTTTGTTCCAGGGCAAACTTCCCCGCGCGGCGTCTTCGAAGAATCGGTAGATGCAGACATTGGTACCTCGCATCATGTAGGGCTTGCCATTCAATATGGCCCGTCCGGTTTTTTCGTCAAAACGGAATGAACGCATGGCGAATCTGGTTGATAAAGAATCTGCTGGCGTCTCTATTTCCAGTTTGTACAAAAAGGGATTCTCCGGCGACCATAGTTGACAATCGGCCATTGGCACATTGAAATCAATGACCTTGATTGTATTAGCGGATATTTCGGCGGCTTGCGTTTTTCCAGTTGCCACGATATTACCTGAGGCGACTTCGGATATGCGATAGGTCAAGCATAGGTTATCGTCTTGCTCTTCGCTTTCGATCTCAGCCTGAATGCGCACCACCTGTTTATCTATATCCGGCGCAGTCTGGATGTTGACGATGCGCTGGGCGCCGCACAGAATTACCTCCACGTCGTCATAGATGCCGGGGATATACTTATACTTTTCAAAATCCCACCCGTTAGGGATCGACTTGGGAACCGATGTTAAATGGGCGCCGACCCGGATAACCAATTGGTTGGGTTGGTTGGCGCCTTTGAGATATGGCTTAATATTGAAATATCCGGGAGTGAAACATGGCAGATGCTGACCTACTAGGCTGCCGTTTAAGTAGACCTTGGTTCCATACTTGGCTTTATGGATTTTCAAAATCGCCGAAGCCGGGATATCGCCAGCCACTTTGAAAGTTCGTTGATACCAAAACGCCTCGCGGCGCTCGCTCTCGATGCCCACCTCAAAAAAGTCAGGCGAACTCATATCAACCAATCCCGGAACTGGCGCCTTATAGGTAAAAGCATCAGGCACGGCATCCATACCGCCTTCGGCGATATTCCATGTCCCATTCAGGTTGATGACGGTTCGTTTGGCTTCTTCCGCGATAGTGGATATTGCGATTACTACAGTTAATATCAAAAAAATTGATAAACGTTTTGTTTTGATTAGCATGATTTTCTCCTGAAACAGTCATTGTTACTTGTAGATTGGATGATGGTACATGTAGACATATCTTGTCAATAGTAAACAAACAAAAACATGATTGAAAGATACTTTAGTGTTTTAATGATTATATTTCTATAAACTAATATAATCATGATAACTGCTTGAACCAACGCTTTCAGGTTTACTCATCGTTTGAATATATGTTAGAATTGAATTCATCATATCGAAGCGCATTTAGCGGATTCGATAGGAAGGGTGAATCAATTATGACAAATAAGGGCAAAATCAGCAGACGTTCGTTTCTATCAAGCGCCACTACAGCGTCCGCAGGCGCATTGGCGTTCTCTATAGTACCGCGCCGCGTACTCGGCGCGGATGGAAATCCTGCGCCGAGCGATACTATCGTACTGGGCAGTATAGGCGTGGGAGGGCGCGGTTCAGCATTTCTTCGACCCGGCGTTACGGCGGCGATCTGTGACGTGGATCAAAATCATCTCAAAAGCGCAGCCGAACGGGTGGGCGGCAATCCCGGTTTATACAAGGATTACCGTGACCTGCTTGACCGCAAAGATATAGACGCTGTCACCATCGGCGCTCCGGATCACTGGCATGGACTGATGATGGTTCACGCCTGCGAGGCGGGTAAAGACGTTTACGTCGAAAAACCCGCCAGCAAGACTATCGAAGAAGGCCGGGCTATGGTCAACGCCGCCAAGCGTTATTCGCGGGTTGTCCAGGTCGGTTCACAAGGCCGCTCGACCAACGCCGCCTATCATGCCTGCCGCTATATCAGGAATGGCAACCTGGGCAAAATCAGCAAAGTTGCATGCTGGCATTACGAAAATCCGGTAGGAGATTGGACGCCCGATTGTGATCCACCTCCCACCCTCGATTGGGATTTATGGCTCGGACCAGCGCGTTGGATGCCCTATAACCCCAATAAAGTACATTTCAATTTCCGCTGGCTGCTCGATTTCGGCGGGGGCCAAATCCGCGACCGGGGCGCTCATGTCATGAGCGTGGCTTTCTGGTGTATGGATGCCGATAAGACCGGTCCGGTTCGCGTCGAAGCCACTGGCGAAGCGCCGCGTGAAGGAATATGGGACTGCCCGACCAAGATGGATATCAAATATACATTCAAAAACCCCGATTGGACCATGACCTGGACTCAGCCAGGGGAAAAATTGATGGATGCGAGTTTTGGCGCCAAGTACTGGGGAGATAAGGACACCCTTATCGTAACCGGCGGGGATGGGGGATGCGGCACTGAAGAAAAAGCCATGAAATATGAACCGCCAGCCAACGGCGCCAAAGTCTTCCGCAGCCCCGGCCATTTCGAGAACTGGCTCGATTGCATCAAGACCCGTGAAAAACCGTTGATGCACATCGAAGCCGGCCACCGCGTGGCAACCCTCTGCATCCTGGGCAACATCGCCTACGTCTTGGGGCGTCCATTGGAGTGGGACCCAGTCGCCGAAAAAGTGAAAAACGATGAAGAAGCCAACCGCCTCCTCAGTCGTCCCGGCCGTGGACCCTGGCATCTGTAAACCAGGAAAGGAGAAAGAGAAAACGATGATAAAACAATCTACCAAATGCTTTACCAAGACCGTCTCGACCGGAGCGTTTATCGCAGCTGCCTCCCAAAGCCAGGCCGCCAGCAAACGCTTGGATGAATTTCTAACCAATATTAAAAGCAACGATGCCGAAGTACGTTACGCCACGGTGCAGAAAGCAAACACAGTCGGCGCCAAAGCCGTATTGGAACTAGGGAAACTTTTGGTTTCTGAAAATCCCGGCATCGCAAAATCTTCGGGCGAAGCGTTGCGCGTTTTGGTTCATAGCGCCGCCAGGAATTGGGATGAGAAGAAACGCAAGAACGTGATGAATGCGTTAGTCAAACTCACATCGAAAGATCAAGCCCAAAAGACGCGCATTGAAGCCCTGCGCCATCTTTCTACTATAGGCGACGCCGACGCTACGCCTACTGCAGCTGAATTGCTGAATGATAAAGCGCTACGGGAAGAAGCCGTATTCTGTCTGGAGCGGATAACCGGAGAGGAATCTACCAACGCGCTGCTTAAAGCGCTCAAAGACGCCCCCGGAGATTTCAAACCCCGAATCATCGCCGCCCTTGGCCACCGCAAAGACGAACTGGCCAAGGATGCTTTGGTTAATGAGATGGGGGCTTATGACGCTAAGATCGCTATCCCGGCCATGAAAGCTGTGGCCTCTATCGGTAAACAACCTGAAGGTGATGTTACGCTGCCTGATTTTGAATCTCTCTCTTATCGTGATCAGTTAGCTTATGCCGATAGTTGGCTACGCTATATTGATGCGCAGATTCAGCAAGGCAATATCTACGATGGAGAAGAGGCGCTGGAAAAAATTCTAGGTTATACCAATGAAGAACATATCAAATGCGCTATTATGGTCAGCCTTGGGAAAACTGGAACATCCAGCGCCGCATCAATTATCCTATCAGGTTTGAGCAATGATTCACCCAAAGTGCAACACGCGGCGAAAGAAGCCCTGATCGGCATGAAAGGCGCACCTGTAGATGAAAAACTAAAAGGCGCGCTGAAAACGTCGGAAGGAAATATGAAACAACTCATCCAATCGATCATTGAAGCCCGTTAGTAGGATATAACAACTTAAGCATTGTTATCTATGTGGAGAGATAGACAATTCAATTATCAAAACAAAAACAGGATGGGAGCGCGATAGCGCATACCACCCTGTTTTTTTTGTTTGTACATCAATAATATCAAGTCATGATTGCAATCATGGCTGACTCTTCTTTGGCGTTAAGTGGGCGTCATCCAGATTTCGCATCTCTCCATGCTGCAAATTCATCACTGGAAGATAACAATCGTTATATTTCCATTTCATTACCCGCAGCCGCACCGCAGGGACGCAGACGTTATGCAACTCGTATTCACCTTTCTCATTGGTTTTGGTGGATGCCAGGTCTCCAGTAAGTTGCGCTTGCGCCCTGGGGACGCCAAACATTATACCAAGACGTGAATTCAACTGTTGTTGCTGTAATGGGGAAGGCGGCAGCATGGTGTATACCTCCGCATCCGCTATAGGTTCTCCAGTATCTTTGTCGCGGACTACGCCGCTTAACATGGCGCCTTTGCCAACTTGGATCACGATATCTTCTATTATTTCATCGGCTTGAGGATTTAACAAATCGGTGCTGGCGAAACCATGCTCTTTCGAGCGCACTGCGATGCGGAACAACCCATGTTCTGCGGGAATATTTTCGAGAAAGAACGTGCCGTCATTTGAATGAACCGGAGTCCAGCGGTAATACATACTGCCTTGCTCAAACATATTAGGCGCAAAGCCGGGGACGACGAGAATATCATAATTAACCAGCGGCTGGCTGTTAGAATCCAAAACCCGCCCCCGGAAAGAAACAAGGCCGACTTCCTTCTTGCGGGTCATTACGATATGGATATCTTTCTCTCCCCAATCATAATATATCGGAAAATGCACCCGTTGATTATCGTAATATTTAATATCCCCGGTATATTCATATTCATCTGTTTCGTAAACCTGGAGACTAAATGGATTGCGTAATTCAGGAGCGCGTAAATCAAGAGGTAGAATCTTAGGATTTTTCCGGGACGTAAAAGACATCAAGGATCGATGATGCAATCCGAGATCGAAGCAGAAACGGCCATTAATATCCGTTTTTTTATAAATTAGGCGTGTATCAATACCCGTGTTTTGCGCTGAAAGACTTAGAACGATATCCGGAAGCGGTTGGTTATCTTCATTCACTACCACGCCTTCCAACGTTTCCGTTATCCCACTTTGGAGCGTGAAATTACATAGAATGGGATCGGCGCCAGACTCTAAAGTAATTTGTTTTTCCAGATTGTTCTCAGCGCTGTTATGATAACCCTCTGCAAGAGCATAGATAAAATGTATTCCTGTTTGATCCATTAAATGAAACTGGTAAAAACCTTTTTCGTCTGTGGACTGAGTACGCGTCCATAAATTATTCCAGTCTTCATATTCAATTTCATGTCTTGGCGCTCCTGCTCTTTTCACTGTTATTTTTGGTTCCCGCCAGATCAGCACCTTGGCGCCGGAAATTGGATTGTTATCTTCATCGCAGACCGTACCTTGTACAATCGCACAATAGGTAAATTTAAGATCAACGTCTTCTTTTGATTCTCCAGGATTGAGATAAAACTTATCGCTCTTCGCCCTCCCGTATTTTTCGTGATTTCCTTCAACATAAAGACTGGAAATACTACTATCAGACAGCAATTCAATTGGACCGGATATTTCATAATACCCCGATTCGTCAGTTATGCATTCAGCGCCAATTTTTTCTAATAAACTCGTTCTATAGCGTCCTTCCGCAGGATTTGTATAACTGAGTCGAGCCATGACATTGATACCGGCCAGTGGTTCACCATCAGGATCGAAAACATGTCCTGATATTTTCCAGCATTGTTTCAAATAGAAATCGACCGATTCAATATCCTCATCCTGTGAAAGCAAGACGCGTTTTAACTTTTGGGCGCCGGAATGTTCGATGAGTGAAGCGTCTCCTGAGATATATCCTGCAACTTTATCAACGTAAAGGATATATAAGCCGCTCCATAGGTCATCGAAGCGATAAAAACCATCTTCATTGGTATAGACGGTATAGGTAGCCGATAAGGGTCCAGTATTTTTCTCAATACCCATTAGCATAAGAAGCGATTCTTTACTGCCCCAATCCAAACCGCACACAACTGGAGCGTTGGCGATTGGCTGGTTCGTTTTGGCGTCGAAAACATGTCCTGATATAGAATGGTTTTTATCGGGTAATATGATAGATATCTCTTCCGTCACTGAATCGACCAGGACGTCAGTGCGTTTCAGACTTTGATACCAGGGATGTTTGATGCCGATAGAATAGGTTCCCCGTTGGATATCACTGAAACTGGCGATGCCTTTGGTGTTGGTATTCTGTTTTTCTGAGAAAATAAAACCGCTGCCCCGTTTGGAGGTCATATCCAATACCGCCCCACCTACCGCTTCACCGCGTAAGGTGGATACTGAGGCAATAACCGTTGCGCTGGTTGCCAGATGCAACACGATTTCATCCCCCGCCTGAACGGTTTGTTCTTCGCCAAGCAGTGTTGCATGGCTGGCCTGGACGTGATAGGTTCCAGGATGAAGAGAAGCAAATAGAAAAGGTGAACTGGTTGAAGATTGAACATTAGATGCTCCAGCAATGGAAACAACCGCGTCTATGACCTCATTCTGGTTTTGATCAATAACCTTGCCTTGAATAGATAGTTTGCGATCCAAGGTCAAAATCCATTTTTCTTTTCCTAAAACAGAGATTGGCTTGCTATCGAAATGTTCCTTCTGCTGAGCTAAAACGCTGGCGTCATTGCTGAGTTTAAGAGTAAATGATGCAAAGCCTGTTTCATCGCTGGACGCCGATGCGATGACGGCGCTTCCCTCACGCACCAGGACGTTGGCGCCTTTCACGGGTTGCGAAACATCGTTAATCACATTGACCGCGAAAGCAATCACTTGGGGAGGTTGGGTTGGCGCTTTTACCGGCGTCGGTTTTACTGTAGAAAAAACCTTTGGCGCTTCTCCCGGTCGACTCAAGGCCCGGTCGTCTGCCTTAAGGTCAACCATCCCCTTTTTGTTGTACAGTTCTACTGATCCATCAATGACTTCAACATACATATTCTCCGGCGTCGCTGTATCTTGAAGCGACAGCGAATTTAGATACATCAATCCTGATGTGATGAAGATGACTAGCGATATCACAAGCGTCCATTTCCCACGAGTCATAGCCCTCTCTCCTTCTCCCAATATGCTTCGCCCGTGGAAACCACAAATTTTGTTCCAGTCACCCGTATTTCTGCATCACCGCTATAAACTACCATTGGATAATTCCGGTTATGCGCCGCTTCAATCTCTATCGTCCCCTGCCGCAGCTCAATCAGCCTTTGTTTATTGGTATAAATAACGCTCAAGGCGGAATCATCCAGACATGCTATAGTCGATCCGTCGGTTAATAGTAATTGGTCGCCTTTTTTGTATTGAACTGCATCACCCAAAGCTGCTTTATAATGAATTCGCCAATCATTCGCATTGATTCCTCGAATGCTCTGCACTGCGGAAGCGTTGAATACTACCCATAAGTACGCCAATGTAAGCATGGCGTAACAAACCACTCCACCCAGCGCTAAACGTTTAACCCATAGACCGCCCTGGCTTTTTGATGGCGTATAACGATTCCTAGCGCGTTCGATAAAAGCCTGTTTCATGGATTCCCTTTGGGTTGGAATATCCATCTGCTGCAAAGCGTCACGAATCAAATCATCTTCCTGCTTGAATTGGTCGGTATGTTTATCCATCAGACTTATTTATCCTCCACAAAAGGGTCTAATTCCTGACGCAGATGCTTACGGGCGCGCGCCATGAGGTTCTTTACATAATCGAGAGAGATTCGTAATTCGTCTGCGATCTGTTGGTAGGAGTAATCTTCCAGTAAGCGCAACACAATGACGGCTCGTTGCGCATCGGGTAAGTTTTGAATGGCCGCCTCTATCAATGCCTGCATCCGTTTTTCTTCTAATACCCCTGAAGGCAATATCGGTTTATGTCGCGTATATAATTCGCAATCGATATTTGCAACCTGCGAGGTTGGCAGTCTTCCCGACTGGCGTAGTTTATCGATGCACCGATTGCGGACGCTGCGTCTCAAATAGGCTTCGACAACGCCATTGCCGCCGCGAAAACGCCCATCCCGCAAAGCGTCAACAAATCCGATCAACGCATCCTGAACCACGTCTTCAGCATCGGTTTGATTGAACAGCAATGCGTATCCCAGACGCAGCAGTTTATCGGCATGCAGTTCGAACAAATGCGCGAAGGCCTGCTGTTTCCCTTTACGTAAATCCTTCTCAATGAATCGATCCAAAGTTTCTCTCCACCCGCGCTTATACCTTTGCCGGAATACAGCCTATCATATATAAAGACGTTCAAGCGGGGAAAAAGGTAGCAAAACATAAACGTTTTGTACAAAAAAACCGCCCGGTGAGAATGATCTCAACGGGCGGTTTATTCTTGTTCGTGTTGAAATTCTTAAAGCGATACACAATCCATCATTCTTCTTTTTAGAAAGATTGTTTAATTCTTTTCGAGAAAATCAGAAATCAATTTAATGCATTCATCCGCACGATCATGATGTACGTTATGACCGGCGCCGACAATATGAACAATGTTGATGTTAGGAAATTCGGCAACCAACCGACACTCTTTCTCTTTATCTTCGCCTTGAACGTCCGCACTTAAAATCAAAACTGGACAAGTGATCTTTTTGAACATGTTCTTAAAATCTTCAAAACGCATTTTGCCGATATGATCGATGACTGATAAGGCATTAATATCTAATTTTTGTATACTATTAATTCTCTTTTCCACCGTTCGCCCTTGTTTGCTTATCAATGGATCAATTGGAGGAAAATATTCAAGCAGTTCATCCCGTGACATACTTTTCCATTTAACGAACTCCTTCTTCGTATCCCTAACCCACTTATTAAATACAACCAAACCATCCTTATCATCTTTCGATGGGTAACTACGTATTAATGGATCAATCAGAACAATAGCGCGAGGGAGTTCAGGATTCTCGGCTGTGCAAAATAAAGTAGCGTACGAACCCATACTATGTCCAATCAATATCGGCTTATTCAACTGTTGATTTTGAATTAAACCGGCAAGATCTTTCGCAAGAGTATGCAAAGAATAATCATGTTTGGCTCTCTGCGAATCGCCATGCCCGCGGGAATCATACATGATTACGTCATATTGCTTTTGAAATGCTTTTGCCAGATATTCCCAACATAAAACACCATTCGATAAACCACCGTGCGCCATAACGATTGGCTGTTTATCACCGCTGGTTCTTATAACATGCAATTTCAGACCATTAACTTCAGCAAAACTGGATTCCCATCCGTCTGGAAGATCGTCGGCCAATATCGAAAAACATGGAATTATCAACAACAAAACAAACAAGCAAAAAGAGACTAATTTCATACTTGTTTCACGAATCAAGGTTGATTGATGAATAGTGTATTGCATCATTCCTGCTCCATCTCATTGCGCATGGCGGCGTGAAAGGCTTCACGGTGTTTGGCGCCGACTTCGGCGAAATTATGGACTGCTTCGCGTTCGGTGATTTCAGAGAAGCGCTGATAGGTTCCATCCTGGATGGCTTTTTGAGCATCTCGCTTACACTTTAGATACATAAGAGGCAGGCGGGTCATCTCTACCCGTTTTTTGATTTCATCATTATCCGCCACGATTTCGGCCTGATCGAAAATCAGATCGGCTTGCGTGATGAACTCTTCAGAGAACAATGGATCATCAGGTTGCAGCCCCAGGTGGATATGGGTGTCAGGAGTCAATTGGTCATGCAGCAGATCAAAATAGTTTCTGATATACTGCCCGCTGCGGCCATAGTAGCCGTACATGAAATCATTGATAACTGCTTGGACGTCGCAATCGGGATTCCATAAAAGTTTGGCAATCAGGTAAGCCCGTAATTCAGAGAATTCGCCTCCTCTGCTTTGATAGGCGGCCTGCTCCATGATTCCGATGGAATTGTGCTTGCGGAAAAACTGGATATTGGGTTGCAGCACATTGAAGTTGGGATAAGGCATTACGTAATGAGAGAAATTGACCACGTAATCCCATATATAAAGTTTGGGCGCGATGGCCGACCAGCCTTCGATATCTTCTACAAACGAAACGTTTTCCGGGCAATGCTCGAAATCATGGGCGAAGCAGCATTCGATGCTGCAAAATCGCACCACAACGTTATGACGGGGACGCAGGGTCTTGCAGGGCTTGCGGGTGTATTGATAAGCCAGGGTACCGATGAATTTATCGGGAAACTCTTTCTCGACCGCTTCGGCCACTTGATTGACGAACCAGATTACCGGCCCCGATTCGCTCTCTTCTCTTTTGGCTATAGCCTGACAGGCCTCGCATTGGCATGGCCCGGCCCAGTCGTTCTGCGAAACTGAATAGATCAGATTTTTAGGATTCTGGCGGATTGTTTCCAACGTACGCTCGGTTATGATGCGCAGAACGTCGGGATTGGTTAGGCATAGTTGAGCGCGGTTATGCACCCTTTTACCATCAATCAAACTGTAATATTCGGGATGATCTTCAAAAAATTCAGATGGCGGCATCATGGGGTAAAAAGTGTGCACCGCCCAATAACTTTCAACCCCGCCCGGTTGCTCACGGTATCCCATAGCGCCGTTAACTCTGTTCCTGGCCGCCCAGATGGGATTGAAGGCTTCAAAATAGAAATCATTCCTGACCCGGATGCCGGGCGCTTCGCTATGGTTTAAGTGATGAAAAGCGTAACGCTCCCTGCTTGGGATAACAGTAACCTCAGGAGTGTACCAACGGCAGCCCAGATCGTTTTCGAGAAAAGAGAACACGCCATACATGGTTCCCCGCGCTTTGCCGCCCCATATCACAATTGAAGGCCCGACATTGCGATAAGTGAAAGATTCATCGAGTTCCTGGAGTTCTTTGCTTTGATCTTTACCGAGCAATGATCTGCTATGCCGGTTTAAGCCGATGATAATCTGATTAGGCGTCTGCGTTTCGTTATCAGACTTGATGCTGAGTGCAGCGCCGCTGACTTCTTCGAGCCAATGCTGCAACTCTTTAGCAGCCCATTGTTCTGATTCAGAGGCATCTTCTCCAACGACGATTGAGTAATCGGTTTTGTTATTTTCGAAGAGGCTATAATCCATCCGTTGTCCAACGAAAAAAGGCATGGATATTAATTGTTGACTGTCATCAAGCAACGTGATGGTAATTTCTAATATATATTCGCCATATTCATTAGAAGCAATATCAAGGGCGGTCTTATCCTGTTTCGACCATTGTTTTTTCCATATCACTTCATCGGGGTTACTCGAAGGTGATATCTGTAAATCAATCTTCTTAAGAACCTTGCCGATCAACGACTTTGAACCGGTATAAGAGAGTGAGGCTTCACCAGCTTTATTGGTGTATACCCGGAAAAGACTCTGGTCATTACCGAGACGCTTCAGATCAAACGGAACCATACGGCAGCAGAATCCCCACATATTCTCCGTCTCAGCAATCTTCAATAGTACAGAATTGCGGCCTTTTTTTAAGACGACAGGGATAATGTTGTCGTCGCTACGTAATCCACGCTCCACCGGCAGGTCGAGTATCTGCTCGCCATTAAACCAGACCCGCGCCCCGTCATTGCTGCCCAAAGCTAAGAAGCAGGGTTTTTCCACAGATGATTCTATTTCACAGTAAGCGTAGGCCAGCACATGAGGTTTAATAGAGACCGCTTTATCCAGATCAATCGAGTTATTCTCGGATTGATATTCAACCCACTCCAACGAAGCATCACCGAATTGTTCCTGCTGCCCCGCTTTAACCGAGAGATTGGTCTCGCCGCCATGCGCCTGCAAATAATCAAAATAAAACCCGGGCGTATGCTTTTCACGCTTGCTATAAACGGCCGCCGGATTAGGGAAAGGACCGCATAACAGCCAATTACGCAGAAAGGCGGATGAGGGTTGATTGTCATAGGTTGGTATTTCGCTATATGACAAACTGACAATGGATGATAAGGCGAGGGCTAGTAGACATAATCGCTTAAACATGTTGTTTCTCCTCATTGAATTGTAATAAATATAGCTCAATCATCTTAAAAGATGAGTCATGTATACAAATCCTTAATCCTCTAACTTTACCAAAAACTTGTACTGACCTGAAGACGTCTTCAGCGTTACGCCATCATCTCCCGATTTCATAATCTCAATGAATTTAGAGTCTTTCAGTGTACCTTGGTTTTCTGTTACCTGACTTATTTCTGAAGTGGGCAGAACAATGGCGGCGCTGGTATTGGCTGGAATGGTTACATCCAGCGTAAACGTTTTATTTTCTATGCGCCATTTGGTGATAATGGGGCCGCGTATTGAGTTATAGGTGGTATTAGCATAGGTGACGCCTCCACCGGGGCGGGGATGAATTATGAAATGTTTATAGCCCGGTTCTGATGGATCGGGATTAATGCCCGCTATGTTTCTGAACATCCATTCGCAGACAGCACCTAAGGCGTAATGGTTGAAAGAGTTCATACCGGTATTTTGGAATCCGCGCCCATCGACCCAACCATCCCAACGCTCCCAGATCGTGGTGGCGCCATTGTCAATCATATAACCCAAAGATGGAATGGTGCGGTTATTGAGTAATTGATAGGCTGCATCGTTCTGACCTTCGTTGGTCAGTTCCAGCATCATGCGGTTGGTAGCCTGGATGCCAGTGGAGATATGGCCATTGTAATCCTTTATTTTACGCAAGATGCTCTGAACCGCCTCTGAGCGCTGATCGGTGGGTATCAAATTGAAATGCAGAGCCAGGGCGTAGGCGGTCTGGTTATCTTCCTTATTACGTCCATTGGCCTCGAAATATTTCTGAATAAATGCATGACGGATATTCTTAAACAGCTCAGCGTATTTCTGCGCATCGCTCTCTTTGCCGATAACCTGCGCCATACGCGATAAGAGATCAACCGAATGAGCTGCGAATGCGGTTGCTATCTGTTCTTTGGAGATGGCGCCGCCTTCCTTAGGCCAGTTCTCTAGAATCAACGTATCAGCGTTGAGCCAATCGCCGTAATCGTTGCCGCGCCCCTCCGTCCAGATGTAATCCACCGAGTTTTTCTGCACATAATCCACCCATCGCTTCATGGATGCATAATGACGCGCGATGATTCGCTTATCACCATAATTGACGTACATGCGCCAGGGGATGATCACTCCCGCATCAGCCCAGGCGGGCGCCGCGACAAACTGCTCTTTATCCATGACTGGATTGGGAGAAAAATCGGAATACTGCCCTTTATCGGTCTGGGCGTCGCGTACATCCTGAAGCCACTTGTTATGGAAAGCGGCCATGTTCATATTGAAACAGGCAGCCTGAGAAAAGATTTGGGCGTCGCCCATCCAACCCAGACGTTCATCGCGTTGGGGACAATCGGTCGGCGTGCTGTGCATGTTGCCGCGTTGAGTCCATAGAATGTTCTTCATCAACCGATTCAACATGGGGCTGGAGCATTCAAACGAACTGACCATCGGGGAAGCGGAATGAAAAACCATCCCGGTGATATTCTCCAGAGGAAGCGCTTCAGTCAGACCAGTCACCTCTAAATAGCGGAAGCCATGATAAGTAAAACACGGTTCAAAGACGCAGTCGTTGGAACCATCCAGAATGAACTCATCGATTTGAAACGGGCCGCGCATATTATCCATATACGCCGCGCCATTGGGATCAAGCATTTCCGCATAGCGCAAGGTTACTTTCGTTCCCGCCTCGCCCTGTAGAATAAGACGGCACCAACCAACCATGTTCTGACCAAGATCGTATACAAATACATCCGGTTTGGGTTCGGTAACTTTGAGTGGTTTTATCTTTTGGGTGATTTGAATTGGTTGATTAATCTGCGGAACTAACTTGGCCTGTGGTTTAGGCAGGATATTCACCGCACCCCAATCGGCGTCATCAAAAGAAGGCTTGTTCCAATCAGGAATCACCCGCCGGGCGTCATGCATCTCACCATGAATGATATCGGCGCCGCGGATTGGACCTTCCAATGTCCCGCGCCAACTTGAATCCGTCGTGATCAGATGGCGGCTGCCATCGGTGCAGGTAACATCCAGTTGAGCCAACAGAGCCAGTTGGTCGCCGTAAACGCGTAACCCGATCAGACCAATGCGGCCTGCGTACCAACCATCGCCCAGCATGGCGCCAATGGCGTTCTGCCCCTGGTTGAGTTGGGCGGTGACGTCATAGGTTTGGTATTGAATGCGGGTATTATAATCGGTCCATTCAGGCGCTAGGAGATTATCGCTGATGCGTTGGCCGTTAATGAATATTTCATAAAGCCCCAGCGCAGTCGCAGAAAGAGCGGCGCGTTTAATGGGAGCAGGCAGGTTAAAATCCTTGCGCAACATGGGTGATGGATGGGGACTCCAATTTTTACCGGGATTAACCGCAATTGTCACGCCATCAGTTAAGCGATCCTGAGACCATGAATCATCATCTATAGTATCAAGACCTGTTACGATCTTGCCTTGCGCCAGATTATCATCCTGGTTCAGAACCTGCATCTCCGCTAAGGCGAAGCCATACTCCTGCTTTTCACGATGCGCCAGTTTGGAAACCTGGAGCCTCACGTAGCGGGCGCTGACTGCATCAAACTGATAAAGTTGCGCTGCATCACCCGGATTGATGACATCACTACCTGTTTTATCAACTACTGTATCAAACGAATCAAAGCCGGGTTCACGGGAAACATCAATTCTAAACCGAACCGGATATAGAAAGCCGGGAGTATCCTTGAAATTAAAAGGATGCGCGGGATAAAGCCTGACCGCATTGAACTGTTGGACTTTGGATAAATCTACGACTACCCATTTGGTTGTATCGGGCGTATTACTGATTTTACTATGATACCCATTATGGCGCCGTTGGGGATCAGGCAGTTGTCCTCCGAATCCGATCCACTTGGCTTGCCATTCAAATTCCTGGAGCAAACCCATTTGCCAAAAGGCAATTTTACTATAAGGGGATGGTTTCCCATCGCCGTCCCAAGTGCGGACTTTCCAAAAATACCGGGTATTACTTTGAAGAGTTATACCATCATAAGGCACTAGAATGCTGCGTTGTGATTGGACTTTCCCTGTATCCCAAACATCGCCCTGATCTTTAAGCAGTTTGCCGCGGTTAGTAGAGACCACAATCTGATATGCGCTTTGAACAGCGCCGCGTCGGACGTCATTGATTTGCCATGAAAAACGTGGTGCAGGCTCATCAATCCCCATAGGATTGTTTAGATATTCGCAGGTTAGTTGAATCGGCGCCTCCACGTCAGCTGCGTCCGTCTGCAGTATTGATCCAGTGAGAATAAATGAAATAGATAGTACAAATAATAATAGATTACGCATGACTGCTTGCCTCCCCGTGTTTAACAATAAGTTTTTTTAGTGTTGGTAGTGAATAGGTATTATTAAATTCACCCTCACCCTAGCTCTCCCGGTGGGCGAGGGAACTTGTACATCTAGTGTATTGCTTATTGCTGCCATCCATTTACGTTGACCGCCCCGCCAGCCCTTACAATATCGCCCATGCTGCGAAGTCCATTGGAAGAACTATAAATTCCATCCCAACCTTTTCCCCTTGGGATGCCGCACCATTCACCATAACTTTCAATTTTATCCGGGCCGTAAGAGAGTATGGCATAGCCATCTTTGACATAATTGACTGCGTCTCCCCAACCATAACGATAGCAGAAGTAGCGGTAAGTGGCTTGATCATAGCCGCCCCCATTGAAAGTAACGTTTTTTGCAGCGCCAGTGTAAAACGGATCAGAAAGATCAACGCTGGAAAGATAGGCTACCGGGGTGGTTAAATTGTACATCGCCCGGATAAAACCTTTTTCTTGAACGCTGCCGCCTCCAGCGCCAATCCAGTCAGGTGGATAGGCGCCCCGGTCAATACGGTAAGAGTCCATGGCTACCGCCAGGGTGCGCAGGTCGCTATCAACCCGTGCGATTTTAGCCCGAACCTGGGCATTCAAAAAATTGGGTACGGCAATGGCCGCCAGAATCCCGATAATGGCTACGACGATCAATAACTCTATAAGGGTAAATGCCTTGCAACTATATCTTTTCATTTTCAACTCCTTGTTATGGTTAATTGCCAATGTTTCACACAAATTTACACTATTTTTACATGAATTCCATAAGGAGAAATTTCCTGAGGAATTGGTTTATTAGCACATTTGTCATAAGTCAAAGTCTAACATTTGTTGTGATGAAAAAATAGCGTTATATATTGCAGTTAGAGTGTTTCTCAAAAATATCCTTGTTGGATTGATAAAGGAATATATAATCTTTTCAATCAATTACTATTTCTCCCAAAGGATAAATGATATGAATCATCCTTCCATTAACCGCCGTGGATTCATCAAAACCATCCCTGCCGCTGCTGGCGCTTTAGCGCTTAATTCATACGCCGCTCAAGACAAAAGTCTGATTGTCGAAGTTCATCGTCCGGGAATCACAGGACAAGATAATCGGCCTGATGCCATCGGCGTCCAGCAAATGCTGGATAAAGCCATGATGGAATTCACCGGCCAGAAATCCACCAAAGATCAATGGGCCAAATTCATAAAGAAAGACGATGTAGTAGGATTAAAAGTTAATGGACTGGGCGGCCCCAATTTATCTACCAAGAAAGAATTGGTTTTCGCAATCATCAAACGATTAGTGGAGTTTGGCGTTAAAGAAAACAACATCATCGTGTGGGATGACCGGCAAAGATGCATTCGTTCCATCGGCATGGATGAGAATATGGGCGACACCGGCGTCCGCGTGTATCCAACCGACCATCCTTCCATCGGATGGGATGAAAAAGAATACAAATTCGGTTCTGTATCCGCCAATATTACCAAAATTCTGGCTCAACAAATTACTGCTTTTATTAATCTACCCATTTTGAAAGATCACCGTCATTCGGGATCAACGATCTCAATGAAAAATATTTCGCATGGCATTACCAATAGTTCCAATAAATTTCATGAAAACAATTGTTGCCCCCAAATTGCAGAGGTCAACGCAACGCCTTTGGTTCAGCAGAAATATCGTTTGACCATCCTCGACGCTTTTCAGGGATGTTTTGATAAAGGACCAGGATATAATCCATCAGGCCTATTCAATTATGATTCTCTTTATATCGCCGCTGACCGCGTCGCGCTTGATACTATCGGTACATCCCGCATAGAGGCCGTCCGAGAATCCAAAGAACTTCTGCCATTTGCTGAAGTGGGGCGTCCAGCCAAGTACATCGCCGAAGCGGCGAAACTTGGATTAGGGACTAATGATATTGCCAAAATCGAGCATCGGATTGTGGAAGGTTGACGGTTTAACTATTAATTTAGTTGGCTCAATAACAAAATTTCCTGTTTCCAAGTATATCTTATTGTGAGATAATAAAAAAATCACATTATCCAGGAGGTTACGGATGTTTTCTATTATTGAAAAGAAGCAAGCGTTTACCTTAATTGAATTGCTGATAGTAGTCGCAATCATTGGAATATTGGCTGCTATCGCGGTACCGAATTTCATCAATGCCATGATTCGTTCCAAGATTGCCAAAGCCGAATCCGAATTACGTACTATCGCTACTGCTCTTGAGAGTTATAAAATCGATAACAATATTTACCCTCCTTGGCTTGATGCAAGCGGGGTGCAAAAGAATCCGGTTAACCGACGGCTTATTCCTTTAACCACTCCTGTCTCTTATATGCCAACCGTTCCCCAAGACCCGTTTCTCTATGGCGCTCCCGGACAACGCCTGAACGATGAGCAGGATGCCGCATATATAACTTATGACTATACCGATGGCTGGAGCCGGATTAATTTTGGTAAATTGACTGTTTTACCTCCACAGGCGCGTTGCTGCGACTATAAAGTTACCAGCGCTGGTCCTGATTACACTAATACATGGGGCAACACTGTTACCTATCAAGTTTCCAATGGTTTAAGCAGTATGGGTGATTTAATCAGACTCGGCGCCAGATCGTCTTATCCATGCGATGATGCTTTAGTAGGATTATAGAATATTGACATCATGAGATATTGTTCAAAGTCCCTTTTATTCCAGGGACTTTGAACATTGATTATTTGCAGTAACCACTTCAGTCGCCTTCCAGAATCCAATCAGCGTTTAGGACGACATGTTTGATAGAACGGCCTGCTTTGCCGCCGACATCATAGGTATAGCTTACATGAATTAATCCATCTCTGGTTTGTATGATTGATGGATAATGGTAAGCGCAGCCGCTTTTCATTTCTATATGGCGTTTCCACTTCCAGGTTTCGCCTTCATCATCCGACATAGCCAGGGCCAGTCGGTCGCGGCCATCCTCTTGATCATTAAAAGCCATAACCCAGCGGGAATCTTGCAACGCAATCGCTTCTATGCTGGCATCAGGATTTTGGATGTCGCTTTCACGCGCCAGAGACCATGTTTCACCGTTGTCTTTAGATTCGCTGACCTGTATACGCTTCGGCGCCGGACCTTCATCACGCATGTAGGCCACCAACGTACCATCTTGCTT
The DNA here is from genome assembly GCA_963662285.2 of bacterium. Classification (GTDB taxonomy): domain Bacteria; phylum Hinthialibacterota; class Hinthialibacteria; order Hinthialibacterales; family Hinthialibacteraceae. The sequence goes on along the minus strand of CAXXMV010000001.1, from coordinate 115,412 downwards.
TCTAACCACGCTGGGTTGATTTAATCCAACTCCCACTATTGGAGAACTTGCTCTCCATGTCTCGCCATCATTATCGGATATTGCCATCAGGCAGACATAGAATCCATCAGAATAGAGAGGAATAAGAATACGGCCATCGGGAAGAACATTCAGATGAGTACGGGTCATCCACCCTCGTTGACGGTAACTGCTGTTTTTGGCCGCTTCCACCAGCGCTTCCAAAGGATGCGGCGCATAACTACCGAAATCAATTTCGGGATAGTTCATATCTTCAAAGCCTTTTTCCATATCTTTGGCGAATTGTTCCCCCGGCTTCAAGATAATATCATCCTGCCAGTACCACTTGGGCGCTCCCTTACTGTAGTAATCATTGGATTTGCGGTATTTGAGGATAGAGTCTTCCCATCGAGTGGCTAAAACTGCGATCCACAACAGCCATAATTCATCCTTTTTATCAACAAAAAGAACCGGATTACAGTCCGGGATGTCGGGAGTATCCGCCATTTGAAAAACAGGACTCCATTTTTTGGAACCTTTTTTTAATCGAGCGCCTTGAATTACTACGTCTGATGATCTTCTTTCGCCTGTTCCATAAAACCAACAGGCCATTATGTCGCCATTGGGACACTCAACAATGCAACTGGAATGCACATGCTTCTCCTGGGTAGGGAAGATCAGTTCTCCAGCAAGAAACGGTTCGGCTGAAGCAGATAACCCAATACAAATAAACAGGTTAATTATCATTATTTTGCCGTACATCTCTAATTTACATGAATCCTTTGAATAAATGAAATCTGGTAAGACATGAGTTTTTCGCATCGATCTTTTTCTCCATTATCTTATATATGCTTTTAATACAGATTATTGCGGTTAATCCTAAAATCATGAATATTAGAGCGATTATCAAAAATATGTTCGTTTATTATTACTTTTGGTCTTCGAAAAAGCCAATCTTTTCTGGTTTTTCGAATCGCCAATCAGAACATTATTATGATAACTACTCTAGAAGCATGGAATTAACTCAATGTTTTTTCAATTGGAGACATTGAAATATTGTTTATATTCATGTTTAAAAAAAACCGCTTTAATCATAATAAAAATAGTTTAAATAAATTTATCCAATTTATGAAACTGCTCTTGAGAATCATTCGTTATTATCATATTATGAGATTATCATACAATCGAGTTAATAATAATAGTGATAGGTGACAATTCTTAATTAAATGAGCCGGAAATATTGAAAGATCGGTAATAATGACATCAAAACTTCGAGATTTACTTCATTCCCGCAATGCCCTTAGCACGGAGATTGCCAATCGCCTAAGCAAATGGATTCGGGAAAAGCATAAAACGCCAGGTACTGTACTGGGTACCGAGGCGATGTTAGCTGCTCAGTTTAAGGTATCTCGAACTGTAATCAGAGAAGCAATCGGGCAATTGCGGGGATTAGGCATCGTTGAAAGTCGGCAGGGTCTGGGATTATGCGTCACCAACGGCGACGCCATTAATAAAATCGAAAAAATTCTGGCGCCCATAGCCGGGGATAAAGAATCCTGGAACAGGCTGTGTCATTTGCGGTTTGTATTGGAAATCGGATCGATTCCCTTAGCTATAGAACTGGCAACAGATGAACAGATAGAACGCATGCGTCAGCTGGCTGAAGAGATGCAGGAATTATTTAGTTCAACTCAACCAATTACAAGAGAAATTGAAGAGAAAATCGCCCAACTGGAAGTTGAGTTCCACCAAATAATCTTTAATGCCGCCGGTTGTGAATTCACCGAGCAATTCCATGCAATTCTGGTGGAATATTTCAATGAATCCTCATTGGATGGCCATCATCGAACATTGCCCACCAGCAAAGATATGACCGATCACATGAAACTTGTAGAAGCCTTGGCTCAACGGGATTCGGGGAAATCAATCACCATCATGGTGAATCATATCAGAAATACGCTTTCGGACGCATTTCATGAAGAATCTGAAGAACAATTTGATGAAAAAGTAATCATTCCCTAATGAATTTTTAAAAAAATATTTGAAAGGAGGTAAAGAAAAGTTTTTTGCTTACAGATGTAGATAAATAGAACGACAAAGTTAATGCAACAATAATTCTTGAAACATCATCTTAGTAAATAAAAAAGGGAGAATATTATCATGAGAAAACTAGTGCCTTTTATCATTCTGTTTTTGGCGTTTAGCGTAATTATTGCAGATGCGCAACCCAAGAAAATTGCGCTTTCAGGACGCATATCATGGGCGCCGGGCAGCGATGGCAACACAATTGACAGAGACTTCGCTGTAATGCCTCATTTTTCAATGGATGACGAAACTCTAAGATACATTGCTCAAGAATGGGGATATTTCCCGATTCTCATGCCGGATTATGTTGTGCAATATATGATGAATGAAGGATTTGTTCCATTTCCACTTGGTGATGACGCCGATTATTTTAATTGGGTGGATGACGGCGTCTACATGGCTTATCCAACTTTCTTCCAGGATGAAGGATATGCATTAATATGGAATACAGGAACCTGCTGGTCAACTATTGGCCCGGCTTTGAAAGAAGTACCTGTACCTGTTATCCAGGGAGAACATGCTAATCTCGGTTCCAGAGATAACAAACTGGGATCAACTTTTATCTTTAGCGGCGACCAAAGCGGTGACATGGGTGGCGAAGGCGCACAATCAATCACGCTCACCGAAGCTGGTAAAACTCATCCTTTGACAAAAGGATTGCCAGAAGAAATCATTATTTTTGGTGATGGCCCGGATGGACCTCCAGAAAATCCAGGCGATGCATGGCAGGGAATTTCTGATTTAGTCGCAAACGCCGGTTCAGGAACCCAGGTTCTGGCTGTATGGACTTCTGATCCTTCCAAGGCAGCTCTTGCCGTAGTTGAAGCGGGCGATGCACTTTCTGATGGAACAACAGCTCCTGCCCGAAGGGTAATGCCATTCTTCGGTGGAGGACAAGTTCGTCCTATTAACGGAGCCGAACAACCAATGAAATGGGTAGTGGTTCTGGATTATATGACGCCTGCCGGCAAAGCAGTTTTACAACGCTGCGTACAGTGGGCTATTGGCGAAGAGCCAACCGCTGTGGCGGATTGGTCTATTGAATAACGATATTGACAAATAATAATGTGGCTTTCTCTTTCAAAAATGAGAGTAGCAACATATGATTCAACCTCCTGGTAAGCGATGTACAATATTATTAATATAGTCGTCGTTAGAAGCTTTCTGGCGGCGACTATATATTTTTTTTAAATTGCATGAGAAGGACATTGATTATGAATCAAAAAAAGGTTGTAGGTTTTATCCCTGCTCGATATGGATCAACCCGGTTGCCCGGAAAAGCGCTGAGGCCGATTCTAGGCGTTCCCATGATTCAAAGAGTTTATGAACGAGTGATAAAATGTACGTCTCTGCAAGAGGTTTATGTTGTCACCGACGATCAGCGCATATCGTCTGTAGTTGAATCTTTCGGTGGTAAAGCCATTATGACGTCAGTTGATCACGTGAGCGGAACGGACCGCATAGCTGAGGCGGTTCAAACCATAGATATGGATATAGTAGTAAATATTCAGGGTGACCAGCCTTTTATTGATCCCGTCATGATTGATGAAGGCGTACAACCCTTACTTGATGATGATTCGATTAATATGTGTACATTGATGCATCCCATCAAAAATGAAGCGGATATGCATGATCCGGGGATTGTAAAAGTTGTTACAGATTTACATGGCAACGCTTTATATTTTTCCCGTTCTTTGATTCCCTATCCTCAAAAAGATTTTGCCCATTCTGTATTTGAACACGTTGGAATGTACGTCTATACCAAAGATTTTTTGATTAAACTCGCTGGTTTGTCTCCTACTCCTCTGGAGCAGATTGAGTCATTAGAGCAATTACGGGTACTTGAAAACGGCTATAAGTTACGGGTGATCGAGTCTAAATGCCAAAACACTGAGTTTCATGGATTCAATATTGACACTGAAGAGGATGCTCTACGAGCGGAAGCAATGTTGCTCGAACGTAATCTTAAGTAAGAAGAAGGCCGATATAGCATGGACAAGAATTACAATCAGATTATTGAAAAATCGGAAGAAATATTAGATTCCAAAACCTTAGACCGGATTAATCAATCCGCTGATCTTATTGTTAACGCAAAACAGAATGGCAAAAAGGTAGTAGTGGTCACTGGCAGCGGCCCTAACGTCCATGAAGGCGTCACTACCTTAATCGCCGAACTAATGAGTTTGGGCATTATTGATGGAGTCACCACAAGTTCTGCGGTCATAGCTCATGAAATGGGCGGGACGTTAGATAAGGTCAAACGCTGTCAGGGCGAATCGGTCGGCGTATCGCCTCATCTATTACCTTATGGCGGCGACTTTGAACTGACTGAACTCAGCCCGAAAGTACTCCAAGATATTGAAGAGTATATGCCGATCGACCGGGAATTGATGGAACGGCTCAAGCAAGCCGAAGGTAAAACCATCATTAAGGCGGCGGGTAATCTTGGTTATCCGGTTGGCCTATGGCTCGAACGCGTATCAATGGAAATCGTCATGCTGGCTCGTTCACACGGCATGTGCTTTGAAGAGGTCGCCGGGCTTGGCGCCAGCGAACGAACCATGATCGGTATGGGCGCCAAAAAGAACATTCCAGTTATGGTGACCATTCCCCAACTGATCGGCGGCGGGATGGTTGGTCTATGCATCGGCGATAGCATCAGCATCACCGAACGAGCCAACCGTTTAGCTGATTTGCTTAGCGAAGCTGATATCATTATTGAATCCGGCGTGGCATTGACTCAAGAGATTCACGACGGACCACTGGAACGTTATACCGGACATGGCATGTGGTCTGCCTGGCAGGGACACCCCACCTATTCGCTCGAAGGCAAAACCATCATCCGCATCGATTTAGATCCCGCTCTTGATAAAGCATGGCAGATCGAAAGGGAAGGCGGCAGCGTTCAAAAAGCTATCGCTGACGGGCAGCCCAAAACCAAAATGTTCAAAATCCCGTTCCGCATGGAGATGTCAGGCTTCGCCCGGCTGCCCAACAGTCTGCCGGTTATCGGCGACCTGGGTTTGATTTGGCCGGCCATTACGCGGCGTCTGGCCAGGAAACTCGATTTGCAACTCGGTTTTATATCCTACCCCCAACAAACCGAAGCAGGAAAAGCCATGCGTGAAGAGATCGTAAATCAGGTGCACCCGATAGATTTGAAACTGGCAACTAAAAAATTACGCGCTCTTGAAAAATAAACTGTTAGAGCGCTTCTCCAAATATCATATTTAATAATTCATGTTCAAAGCCTCCGAAATATTGGGGCTTTGAACAAATCCTTCAGTTTCAACGTTAGATTGAAATAAATCTTCATTTAATATCTATTCTTTTGAAAAGTAATTTTTCCCACATATTTTATTAACACGAAAATATTATGAAAACTAGACATTGTATAATAATTATTATAAAGTCGTGTATAATAAATTATACAAATGAAGTATTGTTTAAAAATCTAACTACAATAATTTTAGAAAGATACCATATCTAAAAAAACTGAGAGGAATGAAAATGATTGAAAGTAGATTTTGGTCCATTTTTGAAGAGAAGGTAGTTCCTGATAAACAAGATTCTACTGAAGGGAATAAAACACTAACGAAACAACAAGGGCAACAGGATTATAGGCTTATGTATAATGCATCTAAAACGATTACGAAAGCTCGGGAAGAACCTGAACAAAATAGAGAAAACGCTAGTTATAATGCGTTGCCACTCAAAACAGATTTACAAACAAAAACACTTACAGAAGCGCGAGAGGAGAACGACCAAGACGAAAGCAATCGGAATTTTTTCTCTATACCCCAAACCCACAAATCATGAACACTAATAAGGTTTTTATACTTACAAATTCAGAAGATACAACATCAGATTATCTCTGCATGCGGCTAGAAGAGCATGATTTACCTTTTTGCCGATTTAATACAGATATTGATTGTTGTACATCGTTATTTTCTTACAAGCCTGAATCATTGAACCTAAAATGGGCTTTTGATTCAATACAACCGGAACAGATAAAAACCGTAATCTTAAGAAGACCCAAGCCCATTAATATTGAAAAGATAGAAGATGAATACGCAGAAATGCATACTGCAGGGGAATGGTCAGAATCAATTGAAGGATTTTTGGCGCATATTGAAGAAGAATATTGGATCAATCATCCTGCACGAAACTCTTGTGCTAGCCACAAGATCGAACAATTAAGTCGAGCTAAGAAATATGGTTTGATGATTCCCCGAACTATAGTCACAAACAACATTGAAGAAGCTAAAAATTTTATCCATTCAGAACCAAACGGCATAATCGTGAAACCTCTGGCTAGTGGCTACATTGAGAGAGATCATCTTGATAACGACACAATTATCTATACTAATCTTTTCAAAGAGGAACACCATATTCTCTTGGAAAAAATTAGCACATGCCCTATTCTCTTCCAATCACAAATAGAGAAGATATTTGATGTCAGGGTAACAGTAATTGACAATACTCTAGTTGGCATGGGATTAAAAAACAATATTGAACAATTAGACATTCGTCGCGATAATATGGATAATGTGGAATATTTCCCAATCGATATACCAATGAAGATTTCTATTGCTATAAGAAATCTTCTGCGTAGTTACAAGTTACGATTTGCTGCACTTGACTTTGGTGTAACAGAATTGGGGGAATGGTATTTCTTTGAAATCAACCCCAATGGACAATGGGCTTGGCTAGATATTTTTGGAGGAGCAAATATTTCAGATGCCTTTATTAATACTCTTAAACAATAGAATAAATAAATTATTTGAAACTTTTGAGAAATGGTACGAAAAATGCTTAAATAGAATAACTTGGATATTACTCTTTATCCTTAATCCAGGACATACGTATCAGGAAGTAGAAAAAAATCGCATGTTTACTTCTTTAGAACAAGGGGAAGAGAGCGAACAATTGGGAGAGAACGAAGAGTCAATTGATCCAGCGATTCTTGATATACAATTAAGTTCATCCCATTCCCATTATGATGATGAAGAAAAGAGAAGCCAAATCATTGATGAGAAGAATAAGATTATTCTTACCATAGCGGCTCTATTAATTACTGCACTTGCATTCGTTAGTCCAAATATAAAAATAAAATGGCTAATCTTAATTCCTTTAATACTAATTACAAGCGCGATCTTTCTTGTTCTTGTACATTTTGGAGTACAAACGGTTTACGTCCCAAATCAGAAAAGAGTCATGTCTTTTGCTGACCTTAATAAGGTTAAGAGATTCTTTGTACAAGAGTTTTTTCACTGTGGCGACAAACTTTCAGAGTGTAATAACTATAGAATAGGAGTCTTTAGAGCTTCATGTAGAGCTATTACATTAGGTCTTTTATCATTTATGCTTTTATGTGCTTTTATGGTTATCGACAATGATTCAAGAGAGTTGAAAAATAATAACAATAAAATACGAGAGCAATTAAAAGATTCACAAAGTAATGTTGAACTCTCTGAATCCCTAATTGAACCACAGATACCGACTGGGAATGAAATAGTTAAACCACCATCACTACTTGAGAATAAAAAACTTGAAATAGAAATAATGAATTCATGTAGTGTTAATTCTTCTACAACTCCCTAGTAATGATTTATCCTTCTCTACAAATAATAATTGTAATGCTGGAAATTCAATAATAGACCAACGACAGATAAGTAATTCTGTTCAAACTAGTTTTGAGTTAATCGCTTCTTCCATCGAGGAAAATCTATCTACATTGATCCCTTTTTTGGCTTCTTCATAACGTTGGTCGAGTAAAGCCAAATCTTCTTCTGAATATTTGGTTTCCTTGAATACCTCTTCCTCGGTAGAGATCACAAAGTCAACGACTATTTGTTTCTCTTCCGGGGGAAGCTTATTGAAGCCAATAATATATTCTTCTGCAGTCTTCACTTTTTCTTACTCCATTCCCGGGTAATAATTACCTTAACATTATACTATGCAAAACTAGATCATGTCAAAAAAAAACTACCAGAATATGTGATCTACGCTCAACTCTTTAGAGGCATACGATACTGTTAATGGAGTTACTCCTCTCTTTAAGGTGAATTATAGTAAAAGGCAGATTGACAAGACTCTCTTTTTTATGAGAGAATCAATTCAACCATATATAAAATGTTTCTGCATCGCCTGCATGTGGAACAAACGCTCTGCAAAGGAATAGAGTTCAATGGATCAATCCAAAAATATCAAACGCCGGAATTTTCTCAAATATAGTGGAAGCCTGGTAGGAATGGCCTTGGCTGCGCCAAGCGTAATACCATCTTCCGCGCTGGGACTCGATAAATCTGTTGCGCCGAGCGAACGGATCACCATGGCCTTTATCGGCATGGGAACTATGGGCAACGGGCATCTATTCGGCGAGGCATGGACATATCTTCCCGAAGGATATATAGGACGTAAAGACGTTCAAACCCTGGCGGTTTGCGATGTTTGGGAAAATAAGCGTGAGGTTTCTCGCTACCGCGCTAATAAGTTCTATGCCAAGCGCTATCAAAAAGGCGAATATCAATCAGTTACCGCCTATAAAGATTTCCGTGAGGTGCTGGCGCGTAAAGATATAGACGCCGTTCTTATCGCCACTCCCATCCACTGGCACGCCACTATGGCGATCTTGGCCGCCAAAGCCGGGAAAGATATTTATTGCGAAAAACCGACCTCGGTCTGCATCGCGGAAAGTCAGGCGATGGTTAAAGCCGTCACCGAAAACAAATGCATCTTTCAGGCGGGAACCCAGCAGCGCTCAGAATATGACGCCCGGTTCAGGGTGGCCTGCGAGTACATGCGCAATCAACGGATCGGCGATTTGAAAGAGATATATACATTCCGCGACGGCGGCGGCGCCATCTGGCCTACAACTCACGAAGCGGAACAACCCATCCCCAAAGAATTGGATTGGGATTTATGGCTCGGACCAGCGCCCGATATGCCCTATCAGGGCCGCTCAGACGCTCACTTATTTGGTTTTGGCGGGATCAATTGGGGGCAGCATCATTATGATATTGTACAATGGTGTCTGGATGCAGATAAAACCGGCCCGGTTGAGATCAGCATCGAAAATGGCAGCGCCGTCTATGTATACGCGAATGGCGTTAAAGTTTATGGCCGTCCCTATCAAGACGACAAAATCGGTGAAACCGGCGGCGGGTGGTATTTCGGATCAGAAGGCTGCATCGGCGTCGACCGTGAACATCTGCTTTCCAAACCCCCCAGCATCCTTGAAAAGCCGCTGGGCGCCAATAATATCCAGGTCTATCACAGCGACAGCCATTCGGGCAATTTCCTGGAATGCATCAAAACCCGTAAGCAAACCATCTGTAATGTCAACGTAGCCCATCACTCCGCCAGCGTTATGTTACTCGGCGGCATCGCCAAGCAATTGAACCGTAAATTGAAATGGGATCCAATAAAAGAATGCTTCATCAATGATGACGAAGCCAACAAAATGCTGTCATTGACCAAGCGCGATCCCTGGATTGTATGAGTAAGTAAAATTCTCCCCCCAAGTTTGGGGGGAGTTAGAGGAAGGGGATATATCTAAAAGGTCAATACTTTCCAGCCTTTCTGCAAGAAATCGGTTAACGGCTTGCCCATTCCTTTGACGGTTATCCCCAACTCGCGCAGATCATCGCTAACGCCATAAGCATTGGCGCAGGCGACGCATGCTTCAACAATTACGCCATCATTCATCATGGCTTTGACTTTCTTTTGCAGTTCCTGGTCTTCGCTGAGCAATTTGGCCGATGGCCCCCAGACTACCAGTTCAACTTCATCGAACCATTTCTGATTCCGGGCGGCATGGGTATACATCAGGCAGACGCGGTGCGCCACATAGGGATCGTCGCTGCTCCACACAACCGCCAGTTTGGTCGGCTCTTTGGTATCAGCAGTCTTGGGGCTTGAGATCATATACAAAGCGCACAGCAATACTATGATGATGAATCCAAGGTTCAACGCCAAAATTTTTTGAGTAATCATGATATTTCCTTTCGTTATTTCATATACTCTAATCCTTGAACGCATCTTCGATTACATCGAGTGCGAAACGCGCTGATGCGGTAGCGGGGCCGCCGCCCATTTCGATGCCCACTTCGATGGCTTCCAGAATCTCCTGTATTGTAGCGCCGCATTTGGCCGACTGTTCGATATGCCATTGCATACAAGATTCACAATCAATCACTACTGATATACCGACGGCGATCAGTTCTTTCTCTTTTTTGGGTAAGGCGCCATCAGAAAAAGCGGCTTTTTCCATGGTGAGAAAGGCCTGGTATACTTTAGATTTCAGCGCCAGCAGTTTGGCGTGAGCATCTTTGCGCTTTTGAGTTATTTGTTCGAGTTTATTCATCATGGCCTCTTTCAAATCAGAATAGTTGATTATACATAAATATCGATTAAAAACAGAATTTTTTCGATCTAAAAAGCGGCAATTACTATTCCGTTCACATTGCATTGTGTGTTAAGGTATAGATTCTGATTCAAGACTGAAACTCAGTATGGATTCGACAACCATAAATTGAATCATTCACGAATTAAGGAGATGATGATATGCCTGGACCCGGAGCTTATTGGATTGGTGAAGAAGAGAAAAAAGAAGTACTCGATGTTCTGGAAAGCGGCAAGGTAAATCGTTATGGCGACCTCAACGATACGAGTTTTAAACACAAAGTATTATCTCTTGAAAGAGAGTTTGCGCAATACTGCGGCGCCAGGCATTGCGTAGCAACCAGTTCGGGAACCAGCACTCTATTGATTTCATTGAGCGCCATGGGCCTCAAACCCGATGATGAGATTATCATCCCCACCTATACCTTCATCGCTTCATACGGCGCCGCCATCTTTCTCGGCGCCATTCCAGTGCTTACCGAAATAGACGAAAGCCTGTGCATTGATCCAGCTGACATCGAACGGCGCATCACCCCCAAAACCAAAGCCATTATGCCGGTTCATATCCTGGGCAACCCATGCGATATGGACGCCATCATGGATATCGCCAATAAAAAAGGTCTGCCGGTTATAGAAGACTGCTGTCAGGCCTGCGGCGCTTCGTATAAAGGCAGGAAAGTGGGAACCTTCGGCGAACTGGGCGGATACTCGTTGAATATATTCAAAACCATCACGGCGGGCGACGGTGGGATGCTTATCACAAACGATGATATACATTACCAATACGCCTTTTCGATGACCGATCAAGGTTATAAGAAGAAATCCGGCATCCTGGAGATTGCGCCTCCCAGCATAATGGGGCTTAATTTCCGCATGAATGAACTGACAGGCGCTTTCGCTCTGGCTCAGTTGCGCAAACTGGATAAAATAACCGCAACCATGCGCGAGAAAAAGAACCGGTTCAAAGAACAAATCTCAGGCGTAAAAGGAATGAAATTCCGCACGCTGCACGACGTAGAGGGAGAATGCGGGTCGCTACTGACAGTTATCTTCGATACGCAGGAAAAAGCCGCTAAAGTAAGCCAAATGCTGAACACAGTAACGGTTGATGATACGGGCTGGCATGTCTATTCCAACATGGATCAGGTGGTTCGTTATATTAAAGAACGCGGCTATCCTCACACCATCGAGGAATTTCCCCGTACCGATGATGTCCTGAAACGCTCCATCAACATCAGCATAGGCGTTGTGGACGCCGGGCTTGGTTCAGCCTTTGGCGTCAATATCGATTCCACCGATGAAGAGATAGACGCAGCCGCACAAAGCTTTATCCAGGCTTGTGACAAGGCAGATTAATCAATTTTCCATACCGAACATAAAGGCAGTAACTACCAATATGAAATATATTATCCCATTATTAATAATCAATTTTATGGTTGCTACCATAAATGCGCCTGCTCAAGAAGATACAGTGCTTCCACTGAATTTTTCCATCCCATCAGAAAACGGGCAGGGCATTAGAGGAGATATTTCAAACCGGGTATATCAATCCATCCAACACCAGGCGCGTTTTTTGTTATCCAAGTTACACCCCTGGCCTGAAGATGAATCAATGCTGCTCTTGACGGACAGTAAAAGCGGCGAACATTGGATTCGTCCCAACACTGGAACAGTGGCGGGTTTATCGTTCCTCTATCAGTTCGGTCCTTATGATAAATCGGCTGTCGGTTTGGAGCGTGACGCATTATTGAACCAAAAAATCATTCCCATGATGCGCTATCTGGTCGCTACTCATAACACGGGAGACCGCATGACCAGCGATGGGAAACCGTGGGGCGACGCCTGGCAGTCAGCCCATTGGGCGCACATGCTGGGACGGGCTGGATGGTGGATTTGGAATGATCTGCCGGATGACTTAAAAGAAGGCATCCGCCGCGTAGTCAAACACGAAGCGCAACGATTCGTCGGCCAGACGCCGCCCAGCCAACTGAAGAATGACACCAAAGCCGAAGAAAATGCCTGGAATGCGCAAATCTTTTCTGTCGCCATTCTACTGATGCCTCAGGATTCTCAACGCGATGTGTGGGAACGCGAATTTCAAAAATGGGTGCTGTCATCATTCCAACGTCCCGCAGATAAAAATTCAGCAGTTATGGTTGATGGCCGTCCCGTCTCAGAGCAATTTTACGGCGCCAATGTATACGATGACTTCACCTTGGAAAATCACAGTATCGTTCATCCTGATTACATGAGTACATTCACGCTTTCGATGAGTTGCTTCATTGATTACGTCATGACCAAGCGGCGGGCGCCCGAAGCGCTCAGGTTTAATGTCGCAGGGATTTATGAAAACCTTAAGTGGTTCTCGCTGCCCGATGGCGGCATTGTATATCCTTCCGGACAGGATTGGCGTCTTTTCAACAATTCCGACTGGTTTTTCCCGCACATATTAATGGCGGCGTATGGTCATGATCCCGACGCATGGACCCTGGCCATGCGCTCGTTTGATACGCACGAGAAAATGCAGCAACGCTCCCCATCAGGACAGGTTTATCTGGATGAAGAATTCTTCTTCGCATCCACTCAATCCGACTGCATCTACTATCTATTAAGAGCCTGGCTGACGCTAAAAATAGGTCCACCCATCCACAATGCATACCATGAACGATCGGGCGTCCGGCGTTTAGACACGGGTAAAATAATAATTAACCGCACTCCCCATGCGATTCACACCTTCAGTTGGGGCGCAAAGGTAATGGCGCAGACTGTAGCCAACCGACTGGATAGAATCGTCTCGCCAGATCAGCGTAATGGCATCGGCGCGGTCCGCTTAAATGGTCAATCCAAAGCATTAGATGTTTCCATCAACACTATTGATGTAGAGCATACTGACAATGAATTCGATGTCCGTATGCAATTGGATCATGGTAAAAATCAAATTCGCGCTGATTTGCATTACCATTCATACCCCAATGGAAATTGGTTGATAAGCGAAAAGTTGATTGCATTGAATGATATTGAAATTGATCAAGTTCAAACCGGTCTGATCGGGATATTAAATAATCCAAATTGGATATACGAAAAAGGCTATCGTGATGTATTCATGGATGGCAAACAAAACCGGATCATGGCGCATAGTGGGAAGTCCCTCGAATCAAATGAGAAACGCATTGAAATCGATCAAATACTGTCTATCCAAAGCGAATCACCGTTGAATGCAGTCTATATAAGTTCACTTAAACCCACGCGAGCCAGGACAACGGATTATCTGTATCTAAACTTCATCAAGAATAAACAATACCGAAAAGGCGACACGATCTCGGAATTTGAAGTGACTATTTCAATCAAGTCTAACTAGAGAAATTGACATATAATGGTGGATTATCCGCTTAAATAATTTATTAAGGAATCATTTAATGCCAAAAGAAAATATTGATATTCGCGCCGTATTGTTTGATATGGACGGTACTTTGATTAATACGGAAATACTTTATGTTGAGGCAGTAACGCAGGCATTCTCAGAGAAAGATTGCGAAATTTCACAAGAAGAAATTATTAAATTGGTTTACGGCGTATCATGGCCCGATATTTATAAAGCAACGAATCAACGCTTTCCTGGCGCTTTTCCTACAATGGAATCATTGGGGATTGCAGTGCGCAGGCATTTCGTAGCGTTGCGCGATAAAATGGACATCCGCATTCATTCGTCAATCGATCTACTGAAACAACTCTCATCGGATTATTCCGTAGCTATCGTATCCGGCGCCCCCCGGTTTGAAATTGAGGAAGGGATTGAAATGATGGGCGTCGCATCTCATCTCGATTTTTTCCTGGGCGCCGAAGATTACCATCCCGGCAAACCTGATCCAACTTGCTATCTGGCGGCGTCAGAAAAGATGAACTGCAAACCGGAAAACTGCATCGTATTCGAGGATTCACACGTAGGCGTGCTGGCAGCCAAGCAAGCGGGTATGCATTGCGTTGGTTTACTACGTAAAAATGTTCATATGCAGGATTTATCCCATGCGGATTTGGTATTGGATGATTTGGCGGATTTTGATATGCAAAAATTCACCAGCAACCACCGTTTGCACTAATCATAAAATGCTTAATATAGGGCGCCCCCCTAGTGGGCGATATCATTAACTTAAGCGGTAGGATTGGGTGCCAAGGGCAAGAGCGCATTGCGCTCAGCCCTTGATCAAGCCACCAACGATAGGCTTAAATTCCTCAACTTAATGACACCACATGGGCGCCAAAGGCAATGAAAAGAACCAAACGGAAAACGCTTACTGACATAGAAATAGACTACGCGTAGGGTGGGCTAAAAGCGAAAGCGTAGCCCACCAAGAATCACTGACATGGAAATGGACACACTATTAAATAGAGCATTTTCAATACACTCTCCGGAGGATATAAGATGTTCAATAATATCGACCTGGTCTGCTTCTTAAGTTATTTCGTTCTGGTAATGGTTATCGGTATTGTCACTGCGCGAAAGCAGCGTAATACCATCAGCGGCTACTTTCGCGGCGGCAACCGCCTGCCATTCTATGCCATTGGTTTTTCAATTGTGGCGGCGGGCATCAGTTCAGAACAATTTGTCGGTGAAGTGGGCTACGCCTATAAGCTGGGTATGCCGGTAGCCAATTGGGAATGGTCGGTATTCCCTGCTTTAACTCTGCTATTATGGATTTTCATCCCGCTATATTTTCGTAACAAAGTCACCACCATGCCCGAATATCTGGAGAAGCGCTATGGCGGCCAAACCAGGACGCTGTACGCCTGCCTGTTAATCGCCAGTTACGTCCTGGTCAATTTCGCCGTGGTGTTTTATACCGCAGGATACGCTCTGGAAATGATGTGGGGCATCGATCAACTAACCGCTGTCTGGGCTATCGCTCTAATAACGGGTTTATATACAATCTATGGCGGATTGACGGCTGTGGCCTGGACCAGTTCGTTTCAATGCGTGTTATTGATGGGCGGCGGCATATATGTCTTTTTCGCTGGAATGTCCATGATAGGTTGGGATTTCCAAGCAATCCTGGGAACCGGAGATCAAGCGCACTTGATAACGCCCGCTGATCACGAAGTACCCTGGACCGCTTTGGCCAGTATGCTGTTAACCTCACATCTATGGTACTACGCCACCAATCAGTACATCAACCAGCGCTGTCTGGCAGCGCGTAATGAATGGCATGCCAAAATGGGCATCATAATTGCCATGATGTTACAGATATTTCTGCCATTGGCCACGACATTTCCCGGCATGGTATACCGCGTAATAAATCCCAACTTGATCGATGCTGACGCCGCTTATCCCATGGTCGTGGCGGCGGTAGTGCCGACCGGACTTAGAGGACTGGTGGCCGCAGCCATAGTAGGCGCTATTATGTCTACCATCTCCGGCCTGGTTAATTCGGTTTCAACATTGGTAACGCTCGATTTAGTTCAACGCTGGAAGGGGAAGAATTGGGCGGAAAAAGACCTTGTGAGCATCGGTAGATGGTCGGGAGGAATCGCTTTGCTGATCGGGGCCTTGATCGCTCCTATCGTGATGAAATGGGATAATTTATTCCGCTATGCGCAGGATATCTGGGCGCCGATGGCCGCTCCCATTGTAATCATATTTTTAGCGGGCGCTCTTTGGAAAAAGGCTAATGAGAGAGGCGCGGTCATCTGTTTATGGATATCAATACTTTCCATCCCCTTTATTATTTCAAAAGTTATTCTGTCTGACTACGGCATTGAACTTCTGCCGACTAATTTAGCCAATCCCCTGGTTTTCGCTGGCGCCATGACGCTGTCGTCAATCGCATTGCTAATCTGTTTTTCCTACAACCGCACTTGGTTGTCTGGTTGGATTTATTCTGCGATTACCGTAATTCCAATATTCATTATGGCCTCATTCAGCGCAACATTGATGGCCGTCTTGGTGCTGGTTACCATGTCGGTGCTAATTGTTTTACTGGGAATCAAGCGCACAACGCCTGAAGACAACATGTGGGATTCCAGTATGTTGAATGCATCAGGCGCAGCATGGTACAGTAATCTCTGGATATGGTGGTTAGTCCCCACCTTAACCATAGCGGCGGTATACGCATATCTATGGTGAAACAACATAACCGGATTATTGAATGTCCCCTCTCCCGCCGGGAGTGGGCAAGGGTGAGGGGGATATTCAATTCACTTATGTTAATGCTGGGTGCCAAGGGCAGTGTATTTTCTGCCCTTGATTGAGTTTACTTCATTTATTTGCATTGTTTTTTTTTCATCAATCCACGTTGATGACATAATTAAATCCAATTTATTGGACCCGTACTTGGATTATAAAGAATCAAGGTGGATTTTGTATCTCCATAGTTGTCAGTCAAGGACAGAAAGGACACTGTCCTTGCCACCCATGCTATACTATTACTTCATTTACTTCAAATATTTCTCCAAAAACTGAACCATCTGATACTGACAACGCAAGTTAACCGCTTCGGCTAAATCCATCGTATGCGGCCATCCTTCATATTTTTCATAGAAATAATCGATTCCCAATGATTTCAATTTATCCGCCAGCATATCCGCTTGTTTGATGGGGACGATGCTATCAATGGTTCCATGCAAAATCAAAGTCGGTGGATCGTCCTTGGTCAGATGCGATATGGGAGAAGCGAAGGTATGCAGTTTTGGATCTTCATCATAGGATTTCCCCAAAAAGTCCACTACCAGACTCTGTTTCCTGGCGAAATCGGTGGTCAGGTCTACAGGACCATAGAAATTGATAACCGCCCGGGGACGGCTGCTGACTCCGGCATTTCCACTATCCCCCTCCAATTCGGGAACATCTGATGAATAGCCGGTCATTAAAGACAGGTACCCGCCAGCCGAGTTCCCGGATACGACAATTCGATCAGGATCGATATTATATTTCCCGGCATTGGCGCGCATCCAGCGTACGGCGCATTTGACGTCCTGAACAGCGGCGGGAAACAGGGCCTCGCCAGTTAAACGGTATGATACCGTAGCGCATACGTATCCCCGTTTGGCGAAATTGACTGTATAAAATTTCATATCCCGGCGATGACCGCTTTTCCAGCCTCCCCCGTGGATAAAGATGATCCCCGGCGCCGGTTTATTCATTTCCTTGGGGCTGTATAAATCCAGCTGTAATGACTTATCCCCGGCTTTGCCATATTCGATATCCATTTGTTCAATCACATTGTCGGGAACAATGACGTTTTTGGCATCAATCAGCTTTATTTGATTAAGCAGAAAGGCCGTTTTAATCATCATTTCACTGGAATATCCCTCCGGCATTGGAGGAACGCTGGTCTCGGCTTCACTGCTGCAAACCACAACCGCATTTGTTGTTGCAATGATAAATCCTAGTAAACAGATAAATAGATTTCTAAGCGTCATTGATCTACATAACAGTCTCTTTTTCATTTAACGATCTCCTAAGCATTAAATTACATCAACAATCATTCTAAACCGGCATATCCACTGTCTAATAACAGTACCTGATTTTTTCCACAAGTTAAACCTTAAACCTATGAGCCATTTCTAAATAATATAAAAATGAATCGACCATTAATAATACAAGAGACAATGAACATTACGTTTTGCCCAATATAAATGTACAATTTTTGATGGATTACACCATGAAATCTTATAAAAACAAGGATTTGATTGATGCGAAAGATACTAGCCATTTGTTTATTCATGTTCGCGGCCTTTTCCGCTCTTCCAACTTACTCAGCGGATTATGAAGCCACTTGGGAATCATTAGACCAGCGCCCGGTCGCCCAATGGTTTGAGGATGCCAAATTTGGTATTTTTATTCACTGGGGACCATACGCGGTTCCAGCGTTTACGCCCAAAGGCACTTATTCTGAATGGTATCAACATTGGTTGCAAAACAAATCATTATCTGGCAATGGTAAATTTAAGGGAACCGAAGTTTATGATTATCATACAAAAACTTATGGTGAAGATTTTCCCTATTATAAATTCGGCGAGCAGTTCAAAGCGGATTTGTTCGATGCGCAGGAATGGGCTGATTTATTCAAACGCGCTGGCGCCAAATATATTGTAATCACCTCAAAGCATCACGATGGTTACTGCCTGTGGCCCAATAAGCAGGCCAATGACCGTGGTTTCGCCTGGAACAGCGCTGATGTTGGTTCCAAGCGCGACCTGTTAGGTGAACTGACTCCAGCGGTTAAAGAGGCGGGCATCAAAATGGGCTTCTATTATTCATTGTATGAATGGTATCACCCCTGGTGGCAGAACGATAAAGACCGCTTCGTTAAAGAACATTTCCACCCTCAGGTTAAAGATTTGGTTGAGCGCTATCAACCGGATATTTTATGGGGCGACGGCGAGTGGGATATGGAAGCGGAAAAGTGGAAATCACAGGAACTGCTGGCCTGGCTGTTCAACGAATCATCCGTCAAAGACACTATCGTTATTAATGACCGCTGGGGCAAAGGAGTAAGGCAAAAGCATGGTGGATACTTCACCACCGAATATGACGCCACCGCCAATTACGATAAACCCTGGGAAGAATGCCGGGGTATGGGTTTTTCATTCGGTTATAACCAAAACGAAGACGCAGACGATTACAACTCGCCGCAGGTGCTGATATTGATGTTGGCTGATATTGTGAGCCATGGTGGAAACCTACTGTTGGACATCGGTCCAGATGGACGCGGCAGCATCCCGGTTATTATGCAAGAGCGCTTAATTCAGATTGGAAAATGGCTTGCAGTTAACGGCGATGCGATATACGGTACGCGCAAATGGCAACGCTCCAATCAATGGTCCGCTGGAGACCGTAATTATAAACCAAAGAAACAGAGTTACCTGGGCGGCGAGTATATTCTGAAATTGATGGTCAATCCCGAACCGGGTTATGCAACCAAAGAAATCATCTTTACCTCTAAAGACGATGCTTTGTTCGCTATGACTCCTCGATGGCCGGGCAAAGAATTGGTTATCAAAGACGTCTCTGCATCGAAAGACTGCACAGTTGAATTTCTCGCCACTGGAGAAAAACTTGAATGGAAACAAAGCGATGGTAATATAGTAATCGAAATGCCTGACTTTGATCCAAACAAGATCGCCCCGGAATTGCAATACTTATATGTATTCAAGATCATAGATATAAAATAGTATTTCAGTGGGCTGTATAGCGTTTCGCTTGCAGCCCACTATTTATTATACCTATCCTCAAGATGAAAAATTAATGAATCACTAAAATACTTGTATATTTTAAAAATCTCCAAGTATACTAAATTGTAGTAATAAATTTTATTTTGGAGTTAGATGATGGCGCATAAGAGATTTATTCGAGATGGAGTGTTGGTTGGTCTGATTAATGAAGTGAAAGTTATTCTAAATACAGTTTCTGATGAAGATCCTGATTCTGAATTTAAGTTTCATTATATAAATTCTTTATTAATAACATTTAAGACAGGTAAAACCGCGCTGGAAAGAATCGAAGAATCGATTGAACTGGCCCGTGAACATGATCCCACCGGCGAAATTTGCTCTCCCCTATGCGAAGCGGCCATGCATCTTCAAACCGGGATTCTGAGTCTATATGAATCACTTCAAGTTAATATATCACCCGAAATTGAAGATATTACTTTGGAGGATTTGTCGTAGGGGTTGCGCGAGTAGAGATGCGATGGGGCGCGTTTCGCTTTGCGTCATCTATATTTTACGGGCATTCAGATTTACCTTCACTCATCAAGATTTCCATCAGTGCATCCCTCCTATTTTTGTTATATACAATTAATGCAGTCTATCGCTTACCAGGGATGCACCAAAACCTGAGATATCGGCCCATCACCAATGAATTTCGCAGTATACCAACTATTCCCCTGGGATGATTCTATGGCCATGATCCGCTTAAAGAATCTGTCGTAATATTCAAAAGCAATCCCGGTTGTAAAATTGGCTTCAATCCATTTCCTGCAGTCATGGGGAGAGATTCGGTCGATGTTATCCAGCGCATTTCCCAAATCTGAATAATGAGAAATCAAAAAACCGGTTTTGCCATGTATCACTGTTTCAGAAAAGCCTCCCCAATCGGTGGCAATAACGGGCGTTCCCGTAGCCATGGCTTCAATGGCGATTAAACCGAATGGCTCCAGGTGGTAAGTCGGGCAAAACAAGCATTTTGCTTTACCAATCAATTGAGTGCGCTGGTTAGCATCCAGTACTCCCATATATTCAGCAGTAGGATGTTCTTTTAAGTATTTAAATAAATCTTCTTCAATATCCTGGTTTATGCTTCCAGCGATTTTTAATTTAACCCCTTTCTCCTGGCACAGACGTATGACGTCATATACTCCCTTGGTAGTGACGATTTTTCCCAGGAAGACGGCGTAATCTTCTTTTTGCTCCTGGTGAGGGAAACTCTCCAGATCGAGGTAATGATATATAACCACATCATTCCAATAAGGAGGTGCAACTTTCTCAAGCATAGTGTTATGAATTGACAAGCCATACATATAAGAACGCCATGTTTTTGAGGGGTAGACGGTATATTTCGGTTTCATCATTCCATAGTGCGCATCAACGGTTATTGCTTCAGGTATGTCAAAGGCGAATTTTTGAGAATCTTCAAAATGAATTATGACAATATCGTTTTTTTGAATTCTGCGTTTTAACTCTGTTTCGCAATTCTCATTAAATAAAGCCCAGCCTTCTTGAATCAGGTTTCCTGATGAATGATTTTCAGAATCAGATTTTTTTTGATAGAAATAACGTTCGAATTCATTCTTTTCAAGGCATTCAACAAATTCAGTACATTCCAAATGCCCGCCCGAAGTTCCATACACAAATACTTCGTATCCATTTGCATGCATCATATTGCAAAAACGGCGGGTGAGTGAAGTGAATGAACAATTGGAGTACTCATCTGTGAAACGGGTATGGGCAATGCCAAGAATATGTAAGCGGGGTTTTGCGGCAAAACATAAATTATTATGATTGGGCATAATAGGCTGCCTTTAATTCTCTTTTTTGTATATAATCGACATCATGTAATCAAGATACAACTTATTGGCCGGGAACCGGATAAACGGTATTGTCCATAACTTTCCCCCGATAGCGTGGAGGATGCGTAGAGGTTCGATATCACCCGAAGTCGATTGCATTGGCGCTTTGCTATCAAATAAATCCATTATATTCCACCAGTGGCCATTGGATTCAAGGCTGGTGAAAAAACTGAAATTCCAGGTTGGATTAAGGGTTAGTACTTTGGTTTCGGTATTGATCAATGCAGCCTGTAATGGAAGCTGATCGTCGCGTATCTCCACCTCTGGCGCCAGTTGCGACCGCAGAATAATCTCTCTCCATTCACGGCTCCAATCGCCTTTATATGCGCATAGTACGCCGCCATTAAAATAGGGAATATTAATATCATCGGGGAAGGTAAGGCCTAAAATTTCTGATACTTTCCTGGAGACGACTTCGAAATCTTTCCTTTTATATTTTTTGATGAAAAAAAACAACGAATCTTCATGAGAAGGCTTGATTTCAGGTACTGCGGCGAAACTGCATCCTGACTTTTCCAGATTATGGAAAATTCCATTAATGTCATTCAAAATTATGGTATCGGCGTCAAGCAACAATGTTATATCAAATGGCGAGAGATCATCGAAAACCAGAGTTTTGATAATACGCTGCCGATGATGCGGATCAATGTTAGTATAAGAGACTTCAGTAATTTTATTAATATCAAGAATATCAACATAATTCAAATCTTTGATTTTATCTTCATATTCTTCGGAAAAACCGAATGAATATACTATGATAGGGATAGTCCCTTTTATATTTCCCTTATCCAACAAACTAAGCAATGAGACATACAACATTTCCTCATATTTCTGATCGACGATATATGCAATACCTTTTGATATCATTGATAATATTCCTGAATTTACTCTAAAAAATGTTATAACTGGTCAGCCAATTGAAGTGCGTTATCCCTCCCCCAAGCCTGGGGGAGGTTAGGTGGGGGTCGATTCGTTGAAACGCAACCCCCCTCTAACTCCCCCCAAACTTGGAGGGAGAATTTTAATAAAAAAGCCTTGTATAAAACATAGTTATAGTGTTACTGCTTCATATGGCTGACCTGTTACAAAATGTTTAAGAGACATTGCTGGAAAAACGCGTAATAATAGACGCAATTCCCCATTTCTATTTAATCAACATATGACTAATAATATGATCTTATCTGGTTTTCTTAAATCAAATTGCGGGAACTGAAATTTTACTAAAAAAAACTGTCCAACTACTAATGAAATACAAGTATATATTGCATATTTCAGTTTTCGTTGGACAGATATAACTTGTTCTATTTTTTCTTTGATGGCAGTACTACCATGTAATTCGATATTGATGATATGCCGTAATGATGAATCTCAGGAAATACCTCTGCTTTTTCAAAATTCGTATCACTGTGTCCAACGAATTTATGCGTCTTTTGGATTAAATTATCCTCTCTAACTTCGACTGAAATTTCCATGCGGTTTACGGTCTTGGGAATTGGGCCTTCATGTTTATCTTTTTTCAAAATACCGACCAATTCACCCGATTCCGCAATTTCAAGCTTATCTATAACAAACTTTTTCCCCTCGTCGAAAATTATGAGATCTTTCAGGACAAACGATTTAGTGATTTTAGCAGCCATGAAAATCCTCCTTTTGTTTTGTTAATTCACTGGATTTGTGTTGCTTTATTCAAGTAAAACAAGTAGATTATAAACTATCAAACAATGGTATACAATCGTTTTTTTGTTTTTTTATTTAAATTAAAAGTATGACTATGAGAAAAAAAAATAAAACAATCATCTTCTACTGCATAATTGCTTTGCTGTTTGTATCATTATCTGCTTTTTCTGAAAATCTGGTTGAGTGGAGGTTATGGAACGCCCAGGACAATTTAGGCGAATCGTGGACTATGCAGATTTATCAAGGCAAAGATGGTTCTATTTTGCTGAACCATGGTCATGTTGATAAATCAACTCTAATAAAGGATTATGATGTAGAGAATATCCCCAGCCCGGGGCATTGGGCTGCTATTATTGATGATGCTTCAGGAATCCTATGGTCTCTTTTATGGGATGATACCAAAAGATTTATAATCGGTTTCCAGAAATTCAGTGATAACTCATGGATTCCATATCGTGATGATAATATCGAATCATCCTTTGACAATAATAAACATAACTTACCTTTTGTTCCCATTGGAAACAACCAATTACTCTATCTTCAAAATAATCATATTTATCGATACGACGCTAATACAAAATCAACAACTATCATACAAAACGATGCGCCTGATGCCTTGGGTGGTTTGCATGAAATTCATAGGACTCCAGATAGTAATATATGGATAGTAGGAAACAATGGAATCGCTAAAACCGATCTTACCGATTTAACCTCGAACCGCATCACATTAACTGTTTATCTTCTTGATCAAACCAGTGGATTATCCATGCTTCATAATTTACTAATCAGCGATTCTGACCATTTTTTTGTTATAGGTGAAAATGATAAAGATAAGTATGTTCTTTTAGAATTTGACAAAGATAAATGGAACGTTATATACCAAATCGATGATGAAATTCTTGAATACGGATGGCAAACCCCGGATCATAGTATTTGGTTGCTGAAAAATAATTCAGTGTTTACTAAGATCAAGGATTCTTCATTTAATTATGACATGCCTTTTGAATTAAAAGCTATTTCAAAACCTTTGTTGAACTCTAGGGATGGTACATTCTGGGTTGCAACCGCGAATGGAGTGTTGAAATGGTCGCCTCCTCTATGGCAGGAGAATGATTATTTTCGTTCTGTTAATGATGAAATAATGTCGATTTATGAGGATGCAAAGCACAACCTTTGGTTTTTAGCGCAAGAAAAGTTGTTTCGTTTTCATAATAATAGTTTTTCTGAATATCTTCCTCCCGAAAACTATCATTTTTACAATTCGATTGCCTCATTATCTGATAACCAACTGGCTGTTGTTGTTATCGACAATTATTCCGCAGAAAAACGTCTTTGTCTTTATGATACCAAAGAAGATATGCAATATCAGTTTGCTCCTATTCCTGAAAATAAGAACATTCTGAAAGTTTTCCCCGAAGAAGATGGCCTGGTGTGGATTGAGAATGATGCAGATTCAAAATACCAACATAGTGTATTTTACGGCCTTGATTTTAAACCGCTGATAGACAACGTTTTTTCAAGAAAATTTCTCCGGATACGCTATGTTTTGTCATTAGGCAATCAACAATATTGGATTTGCAGCACCGAAGGCGTCGCCTTTCATGATAAAGGCGAAAACCGGATATTTTCTGAAGAAGATGGTTATTTGGGGAAAGATACTATAACCGCGCTTAAGGTGGATGATTACAATGTATGGATCGGAGGCACAGGGATAATTCAGCAATATAATAGAGA
This sequence comes from bacterium, assembly GCA_963662285.2. Taxonomy (GTDB): domain Bacteria; phylum Hinthialibacterota; class Hinthialibacteria; order Hinthialibacterales; family Hinthialibacteraceae. The sequence continues at coordinate 90,450 of CAXXMV010000001.1, read as the reverse complement.
TAAGTGGACTAAAATTCAGAGTTCTCCTGCTAAAGAACGAATTAATTCCATGATTAAAGACAGCCAAGACAGAATATGGGTGGCATCTGGCAAAAATTTACATCGTTATTATAAAAACAGTTGGATTACCCATTCGGCGGATGAAGGTCTCCCCGACAAAATAATTAATCAGGTCATAGAAGATTCCTCCAACAGGTTATGGGCGCTGGCTGGTGGATCAGTATACCAATACCACCCGGAGGCCGATCCCTATCCTCCACAAACCTATATTCCGCCGGAAATTAATGCAGAAAATGCTATGCCGGGCGGAGAGGTGCATTTCTCCTTCACAGGCAAGGATCAATGGAAATACACCAGAGACGAGCGATTATTATTCTCATACCGGTTTAATAATGGCCCATGGTCGTCATATTCACCGGATACCATCGCATCCGCCACCGGGCTTGAAGTAGGCGCCCATCAATTAGAAGTTAAGGCTGTTGACCGAAATGGGAATGTTGATCCTTCTCCCGCAGTATTCAGTTTTAGTATTCCACCCATACCTTTGCAGAATCGCGTGTGGTTTTGGCCCGTCACCATTTTAATATTTTTAACTGTCTGCTCGTCCGCTATTATCGCCTTGTCAGCAAGGATCAAACTGGCAAAATACGCCAGCGGTTTGGAAGATGTTGTCAGTAAACGCACTAAAGAAATACAACAAGCCAATAAAAAACTCCAACAAGACATGATTGATCTGGAAAATCTTCAGGATCAATTACGTCAATCGCAAAAAATGGAAGCTATAGGTAAACTGGCCGGCGGCATCTCTCATGATTTCAATAATCTGATTTTGGCCATTATCGGGCATTCAGATTTTATTTTAATGGAAGAAAACCTTCCCCCTCAAACGCGCGATGATGTAGAACAGATAATAAAAGCAGCGCAGCGAGCCAGGTCTTTAACCCGTCAACTATTGGCATTCAGCCGTAAACAAGTGTTGCAGCCTAAGTTGATGTCAATCAATGAATATATTGGCGATATGGAAAAAATGCTGCAACGCTTGATTGGAGAAGATGTACGCTTAATCACCAGGTTATCTTCAGAAGAAGGGATTGTAAAAGCTGATCCGGGGCAAATCGAGCAAGTAATTTTGAATTTGTCAGTCAACGCGCGCGACGCCATGCCCAAAGGCGGGAAACTAATTATCGAAACCGCTAATGTATCATTAGATTATGAATACACTGAACATCATCCAGAACTAAAACCCGGTGATTACATCATGATTTCTGTAAGCGATACCGGCGTCGGGATTGATAAAAAAACCCAGGAAAGAATTTACGAACCATTTTTTACAACCAAAGAACGCAGTAAAGGTACGGGTCTCGGACTTTCTACCGTGTACGGTATTGTTAAACAAAGCGATGGATGCATCTGGTTATACAGTGAATTAAATAAAGGAACCACCTTCAAACTATATTTCCCGCGCGTTTACGAGAAGCCGCAGGTAATGATTAAACCGGATATCACCATCGAATCTCTGCAAGGTTCAGAGACTATACTACTGGTTGAGGATGATCAATTAGTCAGAAACCTGACTATCAAGACATTGAATAAATATGGTTATATAGTTCATGTAGCAAACGATGGCATAATGGGTTTAAACATGTTCGAACAGTTCCATGACTCAATTGATTTATTGCTCACCGATGTGATTATGCCCGGGATGAGCGGTAAAGAATTATCCGATCACGTCCTCGCCAGGAATCCAAAAGCAAAAGTCCTTTTTATATCCGGCTACACCGACGATCTGATTGCGCATCATGGCATCCTGGATGAAGGAATGAACTTGCTGCAAAAACCCTTTACCCACATAGAAATCGCCACAAAAATCCGTCAAATACTGAATGCATAAAAGAGTATTCCAGAATACTGGTATTCTGGCCAACTCAATATATCATGCGCACTCGTCCCCTCTCCCCACGGGAAGGATGTGTAACCACCCAAGCGTAGGATGGGTCAGCGCTTCACCGACCCATCAAAAATCCACTCCCGACATCAAACCACTCCCCCTGATTTATCCACAATCAACAAATTCCAACTCTACCTTATTTGGTATCAGACCGGCGTCGTATCCTTTATCAAGGAAAAGTTGGTAGGCTTTTTTGCCGTTGTCGCCCAGATGTAAGGTTAGATCATTGACATACATCCCCACGAATTTATCCGCCTTTTCGGTGGGCAGGTCACGGCTGAATTTCATGGCGTAGGCCAGAGCTTCTTCACGGTGAGTCAGGCTGTATTCAATAGTCTTTCTCATATAAGGCGCTAACTCGGCAATCAAATCGTCGCCTAAATCTTTGCGGATGGCATTAGAACCTAGCGGCAGCGGAAGCCCGGCGTTCTCTTTAGCCCACCATTCACCCAGGTCAAGGATTTTATGCAATCCTTTGTCGCCGTAAAATAACTGGCCTTCATGGATAATCAGCCCGGCGTCTACCCGCCCATCAACAACAGCGGGGATAATCTGATCGAAGGGCGTGACGTCATAATCAAACTCGCCAATAGCCAGATTAAGCCCTAAAAAGGCGGACGTCATCTTGCCTGGAACGGCGATAGTCTTCTTTTTAACCTCATCAATGCTCATCGGTTCGCGGGCCACCACCATGGGGCCGTATTCCTCGCCCATACTGCTGCCAGCAGTCAACAACGCATAACGGTGATGTACATAAGAATAGGCATGAACCGAAATTGCAGTGATATCCAACTCTCCCACCGCAGCTTTATGATTCAGCGTTTCAATATCCAATAATATATGTTTGAAAGAAAACGGTCCCGGATCAATCTTATCATTGGCCAATGCATAAAACATAAAGGCGTCATCTGCGTCCGGGCTGTGTCCTATAGTTATCTCACGTTTCGTCATTCTCAAAAGCTCCTGCTATTATTGTTTCGATTTATCGCTCACATGCAGCAT
>CAXXMV010000001.1:0-82500 GCA_963662285.2 bacterium | reverse complement strand
TAACGCCGGAAAACGCCCAGGCCGAACCTTGGTAGGGGCCGTCATAATATAAGGCCAATCCAAAGACCGAACCGCGTGGATTATTGAAACGGTCATAGGCCCTGGCAAGTGAATACCAACGGGCGTATGGTTTCCCGAAAACGGGCGAGTTGCTGCCGGTCATTGCAGTAGCGGGAAAACCTTTCAGTTCAATTTTCTCATTGAAATATGATCCACCCGGCAAAGGCGATGGGCCATGATCAAAATTGGCGACGCGTTTGAAATGATAGGTTGGATCAAAAATGACCAGTTGATCCGGCTTAAAATTGATCCAATCACCCGCCTTGCCTCTTCTGCCGGATAGCAACAGATTGGGATCATCGGTCTTTGATGATTTCCATTTTCCGTCCTGTTTAACCATCAAATCATCAAAGGCGTAACCTCCCAGAGAGATGAAAGCGCCGCCGTTTTTGAGATAATTGATAAAAGCGTCTCTGGCCGATAACGGAAAATTGGCGCCATAAGGCAGGATCACAACATCCACCTTGTCACGAACTAGAAATTCTTTATCAGACAATTCCAACGCAGAGATCAGACGAACTTTAATATTCTGAGTCTCAAGATACGTCTTCAGTTCAACCGGATCAGCATAAGATGGTTGAGTGGCGAAATCTTCACAAAGAATCGCAACATCAGGTTGGTTGGTCGAATCAGCGTATACGGTGAATGTCAAACAGAGTAAGAAAGTTGCAATGCAATAAAAAAGAATGTTTCTCAATTCACATAACATCATCCACTCCTATCTCACTATTGATCTGGCTCGCAATCGCGGATAAAAGTAGCAAAGCGAATCCAGTCTTTCAACGGCCAATCTTCAGCGCGGCTATCCAGATCGAAAGCAGCCTCCAGTTTTTCCATCATTTCATCTTGGAACACCCTTTTCTGTACGATGCATCCCTTAAGGTTTTTGCGGATTTTTTTACGCCGGTGCATAAAACCGATTTGGGCGACGCGCTCTAGAAAATCCTTGGCGAATCCCACATCCGCATCAGCCCTGGGGACGAATTTCAGAAAAACCGAATCAACCTTGGGCTGGGGATAAAAAGCGCCGGGATTGATGATCATCACCTTTTTGATATCGAACAGATATTTCAAAACCACCGAAAGCCGCCCGTAACTCTTGCAGCCTTGCACGGAAAGAATTCGATCGCCAACTTCCCTTTGCACCATTACGCAGATTGAATCGAACCTAGCACCGCTATACGCCAGATGAAACAATATGGGAACCGAGACGTTATAGGGCAGGTTGCCGATGACATGCTTGGCGTCATGAGTTTCCGCTAACTCCTTAAAATCTGTTTCGAGCGCGTCCTGATGCAGAATATCAAGTTGAGATTCATCGAATCCCCACTGTTTAACCCAATTTGGCATTCGTTCGGCGAACATATTATCCTTTTCCACCGCAACGACTTTCAATCCACGTTCTAACAAAAGCCAGGTAAGATTGCCGATGCCCGGACCGATTTCGATAACTGTTCCCTCAGTGGGAAAATCAGACTTTTCCAGGAAAGAATTGAGAACTTTTTTATTAATCAGGAAATTCTGTCCGAGAGAGCGCGACATGAAAAATCCCTCAGATTTCATAAAACGCGTCAGGCCATTGCGGGAGTATAGGGTTCCCCATACATCCGATATTTGGCCCGTAAGGTTGGCTTCAGCTGAATTCAATGCTATTTTCTCTTTCTCAATCGAATCTATAAAGCGAGGTATCAATAATGTCTGTTTACACTATAACTGTTGATGATGGTCAGGTCAAAATAATCGATCAAACATTGCTTCCAACCAAAACGGAATACCGCGTTATCCATAATAAAGAAGAGATGTGGGAAGCGATAAAGATACTGCGCATACGCGGCGCTCCGGCCATCGGAATTGCTGCGGCATTCGGAACCTACCTGGGAATTAAAGATTCCCAAGCAGCAGATTTTACCTCCTTTTGGAATGATGTCGAAGTGACAACTGATTATCTGGCTACTTCGCGTCCCACCGCCGTAAATCTGTTCTGGGCTTTGGATTTGATGAAGACCTTCATCAAGAAGAACGCTTCACTACCCGTCCCAGAACTGAAACAGGCCATTCTCGCTGAAGCGCAGCGTATGGCTGAAGAAGATACCGCTATTTGCCGCAAAATCGGTGAATATGGCGATGAACTGCTGCAAGACGGACAAGGCGTCTTGACCCACTGCAACGCCGGTGGACTATGCGCCACCCGCTACGGCACCGCTTTAGCGCCGTTTTTCATCGCTCATGAGCGCGGCAAGAAGATTCACGTCTACGCCGACGAAACCCGCCCCCTGCTGCAAGGCGCCCGCCTGACATCGTGGGAACTGCAAGAAGCGGGCATCCCCGTCACCTTGATCTGCGACAATATGGCCGCATCAGTGATGGCCAAGGGTAAAGTCCAGGCGGTTATAGTCGGCACCGACCGCACCGCTTCCAATGGAGACGTAGCCAACAAGATCGGCACCTACGGCGTAGCCATATTAGCCAAAGAGCACAATATCCCCTTCTATGTAGCGCTGCCCACCTCGACCATTGACATGGCCCTGGCCAGCGGCGATGAGATACCCATAGAAGAACGCGATCCCGAAGAAATAACCCACGGTTTCGGCAAACAAACCGCTCCAGACGGTATAGATGTATACAACCCGGCCTTCGACGTAACTCCTAATAAATACGTAACCGCCTTCATAACCGAAAAGGGAGTCATCCGCCCGCCTTATGACATAAACTTCAAAAAACTGTTTGAGGGATAATTGCTTATTTAAGGTATGATTGCGTAATCATGGGCGCCAAGGGCAGTGTTTTTTCTGCCCTTGATCAAGTCACCTACGCATGGGCGCCAAGGGCAAGAGCGCATTGCGCTCAGCCCTTGATTGAGTTCACCTACGCGTAGGGTGGGCTAAAAGCGAAGCGTAGCCCACCACCGTAGCCACCTAATCACATGGATATCCCCTTGTCTAAAGCATAACCGCTATCAAGAAGAATTCTCCCCCCAAGCCTGGGGGGAGTCAGAGGGGGGTTTTAAATCACTTAAGGATGGGTGGCAAGGGCGAAGAGCCTGGGATGCAACGTTTCTACTGCGCCCCGGTTATGAGGTATACTCAACTTGGAAATATCTGAAAAAGGAGTGTATCGATGAACAAAATAAAAGTGTTATTCAAAAAATCAAAAATGAGTATATCAGTTTTTATGTTGATTATATTCAGTTTTTGCATGGTTGTTTCGCATAATGGATTTTCTGATATGGAAACAGAAAAGAATGAAGCAATCTTTGAAGAACTTTACCAGAAATGGGAACATCGCGTGCGTAATGATCCTGAATTCGCATCAAGTGCTTTTTCCACATTTGCTGAAAATTATGAGGAATTTGATGCCATTGTAGAATTAGGGATTCCTGCATTACCTTTAATCTTCGAGAAAATTGAAGGTAATAGGGGATTTTTTGGTGGCGCCTTAATAGTGGCTGTAAATAAAATATGTAAAATTTCTCCTAGAGATATATTTATATTCGTAGATTCTATTCCAGCCACAACAAAGTATTTGGAATGGTGGAAGACCGAAAATAAAAGAACGTTTTACAAAGAAATACTCGGATTGGAAACAGGAAATATCTGAATCAAAATTCAAGACAGGTTTTGTTAATGATCATACTAAAAAGTACAAGGGTGATCCTGAAGGTTACCGCAATGCTATGAAGAGTTGGAAAGCAATGCCTGAAGGAGCCGAAAAAGAAAAATTACGTCCACATAAAAGAACATCGTATCAACAATTTCTAGACTTGGGCGTACTCGCTTTACCTTTAGCCATCGAGAAAATCCGAGAAGGCGACACAGACCTGATCGCCGCTATAAATTACTGGACAGACGACGCCTTACAGAAATCCGCCGATGATGCGGGCGTCGCTGCTGACAAGATGAGCGAATATTGTTTGAAATGGTGGGAAGCCAACAAAGAAAACTGGCTCTTGCCGCCGATTGAAAAAATGGAAAAGCAAACCCAACAATAACCGAATAAACCGCAAAACGAATGAGATAACAACCGGGGCGCAGAAAATATCTTGCGCACCGGTTACACTTCAGATACAACAAAATCCTACCCATCCTTCTATCCTGACCATCCAGATTCAGACAAAAAACAAGCGCCTTCATCCCCACCAACTGAACAAAAGTCCCCTAATTGGCACGCTTCTTGCCATATTGCGTACTGGAGTTTTATAAAAATAGTACTCAGGAGAACTAAAATGTCTATCACAACCGAAGCCATTGCCAGATTCGATGAGCAAATCATTGACACGTTTTTTAACTGCATCATGAAGATTTCTGATAACTTAAACAAACGCTACGATCCCGATTCCCCCGAATCAAACGCGCTATTCCGTTTATTCTGTACAGCAACCAAAATGCAGTTAAAAACAATCAAACCAGTTTCAATGATATCTCCACCAGTAAAACCAATTCATCAAGTATATCAACCAAAAAAGAGAACAATCGTAGGGGGAAATTCTGACGTTTATTCAATAAAAAATAATTCATCAACAATAAATCGATTAAAACATTCAACAATTCACGCACAATAACAATGTGATTTGCATTATTCTGCCTATATACAAATAAAAAAAGTTAATAAACATTAAAATTTAGATAAGATCGAAGGAAAATTGGATAATCAGGAATGAATAATTCAGTCAGTTGACTCGGCAGCGGGATTTTTTTGCTTTCTCAGAACAGTAACCAGGCCGCTCAGGTTTTGAATTTTAGTATTCGCCGCCGCCCGGTTTTCCTGTTGGATGGCTTCATAAATTTCCTTACGATGAATAGATACAGTCTTGGGTGCGGCGACGCCGATTTTCACCTGCTCCCCTTTAATATCCACTATCGTAATAACAACATCATCTCCGATGATGATGCTTTCATCGCGCTTCCGGCTTAAAACCAGCATGCGGGCCTCCAATGCCCAAAGTCTATTGGACTATGTATGCGCTTCACAACCAGAGGCTATTCAAGCCAATGGTTCATGTTGTTTCCCACTCCCCTTTTGACTCGATGCGCCTATCGTACGTCTTTGCGTATCAGGTGGAACGGCCAAATAGGGTGGAATATCTTTCAAAAGAAAATGCTTAGTGTGATATCTATCATCAATTAAAACAAACTGTTTAGCTAGTTTGCATTCGGTATTCACTACTAATGGACCACGAAGATTTGCAGTCAAATTCATGGGATCTTCCGGAACGGTAACAATGCCCAACACCGTAGCTTTATCCAAGTCATCCAACATAATGGAACTTAGTTCATTGGTTTTTACTTGAATTTCATATCCCGGAAAAAAAATGAAAGGATCGACAACCACAAACGATAGATCTGCTTCATCAATGGATTGCAGCCAGATAAACGGCTCTTCATCCGGATCCTTTAAAATGGCGTACCGTTTCAAATGATTGAAACCTAACAAACCTTCCGGCATGGTCAGGATTTCCGAATCAGGCAGTTCTATCTCTCCAAAACGTGAAGAGATAAACTTGATAGTATCGGTTGGTTGATCAGGTCGTATTGTAGCCATAGGTCGCATGTCTTAGAGCGGTTGTGAAATTTAATCGTTATCAACCGCGAAATATTATTACAAAAAACTCAAATGCTTATCCAAAAGCATTATAAACATAAAATAAATATAAGCCAATTATTGAGATAGATACTATATAATATCGACCTCTTCTTCGGTTAGTTTAAGGAATACTGATTCAAGACGCAAGTCGGAAACCTCTTCTTTAGCCAAGCTTCTTAATTCTTCCATAGTTCCCAGGGCAATCAGATGACCTCTTTGGATGATTCCAATACGGTCGCATAGTTCTTCAGCCACATCCAGGGTATGGGTAGAGAGAAAAATGGTCATGCCTTCCCGGCTTTTGCGTTTCAGTAAATCCTTCACCAACCGACTGCTGCGTGGATCAAGCCCCACCATTGGTTCATCAACCACCAGGACTTTAGGATTATGGACTAATGCGCCAGTCATTACGGCTTTCTGGCGCATGCCATGAGAATAAGATTCAATCAAGTAATGCGCCGCATCTAGTAAGTCGAATAACTTGAAATACTCTTTTATATGCTCATCAATCTCCTTGCGGGGGACGTTATATAATCCTCCCACGAAATGAACATATTCATATCCAGTCAATTTTTCGTACAAATAAGGCCGGTCAGGAATATAACCAGTCAGCGCTTTAGCTTTTTCTGCTTCAAGGGAAATATCATATTCACCAGTTCCATCACCGCTAAGCACCACTTGACCGGATGATGGCTGTAACAATCCAGCAATAATCTTGATTGTTGTGGTTTTTCCCGCTCCATTTGGGCCAAGAAATCCGAAAAATTCTCCAGTAGAGATATTAAGAGATAAGTCGCTTAATGCATTAATATTACCATAATTTTTGGATAAGTGCTCAATACGAATCATATTTCACTCTTTTTGGGCAAAAAGGAAAAAGGATATTCTTCCAAATTTCCGTAGAATTAACTTAAGATATTACTTTTACAACGTTTTTATAAGGCCATTATCGCTCTAATGGAACTTCGCATCCTTAAACATTATAGGGGATTATATCAATTTGTCTAATAATACCTTTAAAATAAGGATCGATTGACATCAAGAATCCTAAAAGAAATATATTGATTCAATGCTTGTTTATATATAGATTATCGCATATCATTTGTAAGAGTTCTACTGATTATCCGTTCTAATTTTTTTTGTTCGCAAATTGACGGCTCTTGATTATATGTTTAAAATCTGGTTTTTCAGGAACTAGCGTCATCAAGATCACCCAATGATCCACATTATAATATATATTGATGAACACGCAGAAACAATAAAAAAGTACTTAACTTAAGTTCATAAATATTATATAATTGATTATTATATAAAGTAGATAAATTGTGGATGTACTCTAACTTATGAGTGAATTCAATTTACAAAACTGTGCAGGCATATCATTTGAGGATCTTTGCGGATCGAGCAATGGCGCCTTATCTATGGAACGCGTAGAAGCGTTCTTGAATAAAATAGTTGACATTGCTTCTGAACAAGCGAAAGTCAGTCCAACTGCCTTGGTGCGTGTTGTACATAATGGAAGAGTAACCTGGATGACCCAGGAACAGGCGTCTGAGTATCTACAGGAAAGCGGCAGTAAATCAAATTTACGGAAAGACATTGAAGCGGCATTAAAAGGTGAATTAAAAAATATACGGCAGGAATTAGAAATCCTTTTAGCTTTAGGCCACTACACCCTCGAAAAATTCAAAGAGAACGATGCAATTCCTCCCGATGAAATCAAACGCATTGAACCGGGCTTGCAACGACGGCAATATGAGATTCAAGAGGGCGTCAATCAGACATCGGAGAGCGAAGCCATTGTCAATGACAAAAGACGTCGCAATCCGGTGATTCAAGAATTTGAAGAATTGATGGGGCAGTTGTTAAAAGTAAAATCCACCGGGAATATGGAAGCTGCTACTGAAATAGCCAAAGTTCTTGCTGTCAAGAAGAAAAGTTACATCCTCATAACAAGATCTATCGAACCAGATGTAAAAACCATCTATTACCATCGCTTAAGTCTTCAGAAAACCAAAAAACGGCTTCTAAACACCCAGAATGAACTATGCTCAACCCGCAAGGATTCGCTGGTGTTAGAACTGAATGATTTAAAAAACAGCATCAATTTAGTACAATCTCAGACTAAAGAAGCCGAATTCGCCGGGCAGGGTACGGCTGCCGCATTGATAGACCGCCAGGATCTCTATGATGAAGAGAAAGTTAAAGAAGTAAAACAGGTTATTAATGAAAGAGAAACAGAGTTAGAAACTCTTAAACATGAAAGCGCGATTATTGACCATCAAGTAGCCAGCGTCGATGCAGTAATTGAAACGATTTCTGAACAGGTGCTTGGCGAAACTGATTCAAAAATGAATGTTCAAGCGCAGTTGCAGAAAGAATCAATGAAAGCCAAACCCAAACAAGCTGGCTCAGCAAATGCAGCTATAGAAAAGAAAAAGTCTATCGGAATGCATGTTCGTAAACGATAAAATAGGGTAAACAGTTTAGATTCCACACCTTGAGTTTCATTTTCGTCTTGAAAACCATATAAATACAGGAGATCATTGGAGCCGGTATGGATACCAATGGCGTCACTATTTCATTTGATGATATATTCGGTGGAAATCCGGAAGATATATCTCTATCTAAGTTAGAAGGTTTTTTGGAAAAAGTCGTCACTGATACTTTCCAACAAAACCGGACTAATCCTAATGAACTTGTGCGAGTTGTTGACAATGGCGTAGTCACTTGGATGACAGCAGACGAAGCTGAAGCTTATCTACAACCTTCCGAAAATGAAAATGAAAACCTCAAACAATCTATTCATAATGCTCTGCGGGGAGACCGCCGCATATTAGAGCAGGAAATAAAAGTCCTCTTCATCCTGGCGCATAACACTCTTCATCAATATCGAGATAAAAAATTAATCCCTGTAAGTGAAATCCAACGTATTGAACCCAATCTTATTCGTCTTGGTCGACAAGTAAATTTTCAACTTGGTTCACTCAAAACCATTGATGACCGTATGAAACTGGTTCGAACCAATGAACCGATTCTTGACGCCTTCGAAAATAAAATGGGTGAACTGCTCAACCTGCAAAAAATGGGTAAACGTGAAGAAGCCGCCCGGATTGCTCAAGATCTGGCCGGGATGAAGCATAAATATGTCCGGTTAAGCCGTGGTTTGGAATCAGATACGCATGAATCCAGTTCTATACGAGTGGATTTGCAACGTGATAAAAAAAGTATTCTGAGCACGCATCGTTATCTGGTCGCCCAGCGTGAAGGAGTACTGCAGGAAGAGACCCACGATTTGCGTACTAATATTGAAACTATGAAATCTCTCTTAAAAAGCGCTGAGGGTGAAAAAAAGATAAATTACGAATTATCGTTGAGCGACAAGTCTATGCAATTAGATGTAAGAGAGAAAGAACTTGTAGTCGTAAAAAAAGAACAATCCGTTCTGAAGAAAAAAGAAGATGAAACAACTTCCATAATTGAGCATTTGGAAGAACTCTTTTCGCAACGGCGCCCAAAAGAAGAATCACCTTCTCCTAAAGCAACAGTCGAATCAACGCCTGACCAAGAGTCCGAAACAGCAGACGAGCAAAAGTTCAGATACCGAATGGCCGCCGTAGAACGACGTCAACGTTAATTTGTTAATTGGGTAATTTGAAATATTGAACTATATACTGTATTAAAAATATTTCATCAAAAAAATCCCCCATTTCAGGGGGATTTTTTTGATTGGAATTATATGAACATGAATTATATCTCGACAGTCATAAGTTCATTTTAACCTGTCTTACCAAGAATTGCAGGATTGTCAGCGTTTTTTTGTTTCTTCAGAATTAATTGCGTTATCCAATCATTCCCGAAACCGAATAAATTCGTTTTGATGATATGGCAAAGAACCGAGCGGGTAACAAATTCGGAGGGTGTTTCACTCGTGTACATTAGTAACCAACATCGGGATTTAGCCCAGACCTGTCTCTCATGAAGATACGACATTGTCAATATTTTTTTAACTACAGACAAAACTTTACAAAAATGTATTACACAATCCCCTGTTTTGGTTTAAAGTATTGATTTAGTAGCGTTCTAAAAAATTGATTGGTCTTGGATTATATAAAAAGGTTTAGCAGAAAATGAATATACCTACGCAACGAATCAATGGGCTGCTTATGACGTTAGTGGTTGTATTTCTAAGTCAAAGCGCTCTATCGCAAACTTATGTCAGCTTTGATCAGGAATATCAGGGAACAATGCTGGCAAGTCAAGCAAGAATGATTTATACGGTTGAAGCCCAATCCGGCAAATGGCTGGAAATAACCTTAAACGTGGATGAACGTGATTACCCCATTAGATTAGATTTATTGGACATTAATGACGAGATTATCGCATCCAACGAATTTGTGAATTTTCCCTATTTCGCCGGGGCGTATATATTCACTCAGGTTCCTGTATCAGGGCTGTACACAATTAAAATTCACAAACTCTTAGAGGTTGATATGGATTTCTCTTTTATCGTTCGTCAATTTGATGGAGATGAAGCGAATGATAGGCCTCTAAGCGTAAATCAAAGCGTGGATGGAATCATAACTAATGCAGATGACGCGGATACTTTCTCGCTCTCAGTGCGTAAGGGGAATCCAGTTTTATTGACGGTCTCTACCCCATCAAGCATTTTGGATTCGTATATCCAGGTTATGAATGCAGCCGGAGAAGTAGTCGCGGATAATAATGATTTTTTCGGAACCGGATCAACTCTGCTGATTACTCCGGAAGAGAATGGAACCTACCAGATTATTTTATATGGAGCATATAGCAATTCAACCGGTCCATATACTATGCTGGCGCATTCGGCGCCGCTTTATAATCCTCCCTTTATCTCCGATGAAGAGATCAGCATTTTCGGTGATATGCGTATTTACCAGATTCCCTTAAAAACCGATGAGGTCTACGACTTTGCTGCATACGCCATAGACGATTTCTACCCGCTTATTGCTTTGACTGATAGTAGATTAAATGTTATCGCCAGTAGTGAAGCGCGGGAGGACTACCCAGCCGCTTTCATCCAGGGATTCACTCCGGTGGAAGATGATACGCTCTATCTGCTAGTCATGGGCGTCGGCGCTGATATGCTCGGATACACTGAGGTCGAGGTCAACATGCGTGAAGATGAAGAAGAGGATATAGCGCTAGAGCATGGCTCTATTTTCGGTGGAGTAATCGGCCCTATTGGCGACGAAGACAGTTATCTGTTTACCGCTGAAGAGGGACAGGATTACTCTGTGCTGGTGACTCCCACTGCGCATTTTCTTGATCCGGCGGTTCGCATAATGGATATGCAAGGCAATATGGTATTCTATAATGACGATTCGGTTGACGGGGTCTTCTCCATTCTCAGTGGAATTGATCTGCCCGCCCCCGGTCAATACCGGATACAGGTATTCGCCTCACCCGATCAGGAGATGACCCAAAGGCTGACCGGAGTTTATGTAATCCAATTGGCTCATGGAACAACATTCGACCGCTCGGCGCCGTACATTGATTTCGATCTCATCGACATTACATCATCCGCCGCTGGGGTGCATATCTCAATCCCGACGCCTGCTATCACTGATGACACCTATCCCTTATCGGCCACAATGGTTTTCGATCTTAGCGGCGATGAGGTTTTGTTTACTATTGAAAAAGATAAACCAGTTGAACTGGATGTCGAGACGACGCCGGGTGGAATAATCTTTCTGACTGTAAGTGATGCGGCATGGGCTAATAATTCAACAGTACCGCTCAGTGCGCCTGCTCCGAAAATCATCGCGGATATGGAAGGAATGCCCAACGCATTGGCGGTTGATACAGAGAATAACCTATACCTCACAGATTCGGCGCTGGGGCGGATAAGTAAATACGCACTCGACGGATCAATGGAAATTGTGGTTGAAGGCATTCCAACCCAAGGCGGAACGCTGGGGCCAAACGCGCTCTCCATAGACCAGGAAGGAACGCTTTATTACTCCAACGCGGTTAACAATAGCATCGTCAAAGTTTTCCCCGGTGGAGCCACTGAAACTTTTGTGGATCATCTCAATTTCCCCAGCGCTATGACCTTTGATAAGGAGGGCAATCTTCTAGTTGCTCAAATAGGTTCTGATATCGTTGAGCAAATTGCTCCTGATGGTACGCGGACGGAATATACCTCAGCAGTCCGCAATCCAACCGGACTGGCTTTTTCGCCGGATGGCGAATTATTAGTCTGCAATGCCTCTGTAGGAGAATCGAATATTTACCGCATTCAAGCAGATGGCTCGGCTGCGCTCTATCATGATTTCTCCACCAATGCGCTGCGGGGTATGGCTTTTGACCGTGACGGTTTTCTTTACGTGACCGATGAGGATTATGGCTATATATATAGAATAAGCCCTGAGGGCGAAAGAATCATCTTCACTTATGACATCGGTTCATCGGGCGGCCTGGCTTTTGGCCGGGGAGAATATTCAAAAACTCTTTTTGCATGCAGCAGTTATTATAAAAATAGTTTATCCAGCGACCCGCTCAGATATTACGAACAACGCCTAATCGCCATTCCAACCGGCCGCGAAGGAATCCCGGTTCCTGATGTAGTTACAGCGGTTGAAGACTGGATGATTTGGGAATAGTTATATTTAGCATCCCGAAATGTTTGTTTTGCATTTAACGCCCGTCTATATTACAATGAACATAATATAGACGGGTGTTTTATTTGTCATTTAATTTGCATTAATATTCCTTAATTCAGAGATAAACATTTGAACCAAGATTCTTCCTTACTATATACTAGCAATCGCTCGCTTATTGAGGCGTTGCATCCTTCTCTTGCAGCAATAACGCCAGTGGAATGTACCGGGATTTCATCTTTACCTGAGAGTGAAGATCAGCTGATGGAACCGGTAGATTTGGATGATATTCCCGGTTTTACTTCGCTAAATCCCCGTTATGTAATTATGCTTGGTATGAGAGACGGGCAATGGCTGTTGGATTTTTATAATCGTTACAATGATTCAATCCATTATTTATATATCATCGAACCAAACATAGATTATTTCTGCAATCAGATGGGGCGCCGCCCCTGGATGGCATTGTTGAAAGATATACGCGTTCGTTGGTATATCGGATCAATGACCAGTGATGTCCAAAAGGCTCTGTTGAATGACGTCACCGAGATTGGCGCATGGGGCATTCATGCCTGGAAAGATTCATTATTGGCAGAGCAAGAACCTGAATGGTTCGCTGAGATGTCAAACGATATGCGTTTCGCGCTGCACTGCGCCCGTGAGAATGTTCAGGTGCAAATAGAACGCGGCGTGATTATTCAGAGCAATATTATTAAAAATATTCCATCCATGACGCGTTCCATGCCGTTGGAATCTTTTCATGACCTATTTCCGGATAATCCGGCGGTGGTGGTTGGCGCGGGTCCATCATTAACCGGGAATATCGCCGCATTAAAAAAGGCGGCGCCGGGCGTTGTGATTATCGCTTCGGATACCGCCCTGAAGCCATTATTGCGGCAGGGAATCCAACCTCATTTTGTGGTGGCATGCGATCCTTTGAAAATCAATCATAAACATTTTGCCGGAATCGACTCTCTGGGATCATCAATTCTGGCGTATTTGCCCGATGTTAACGCTGATATTATTGAGCAATACACCGCGCATCCCCGGTTGCTTTGCCTGTATGATTTACAAATTAAATTATTACAGCGCCTGGCCCGGCCATTAAATATTAAACAGGCTTTTCCCCGCCGGATGAATGTGGGTTTTTGCGCGTTTATGCTGGCGAAATTTATGGGTTGTTCGCCCATTATCATGGCGGGCATGGATTTGGCTGTTTCTCCGGGAAATCTATCTCATGCAGAGGGCACGGCCAATGCCAGTATGGTTACTCCATCAGAAGATGGCAAACAGGTCAGGTTGCAGGGTAATATTGAATCGGCCAATACGCCCATGACGCAGGTTGCCGGATATTACGGCGAGCCGGTGCTCACTTTTTCGTATTTTCATCACACCATAATAACCCTGGAAAATCAGATTGCTAAGATAAATAACCTTGTGATTGACGCTACTGAAGGCGGCGCCCAAAAACGAGGCGCGGTGCAGATGCCGCTTAGCGAAGCTTTGAGTAAGTACACTGCTGCGGAACCGGTTTTGAACCGTTTGCATGATATTGGTCCTGCAAATCAGGTTGGTTCTATCAAAACAATAATACTAATCCTGAGCAATTTAAGTCAGGATTTGAAAAAAAATCAGGAACAGCTAAAAATTGGTATGGCTCGACTGGCTCAGTGGAAAAATGAAAAACTCCCTGAATCATCAGGTTTTACTCCAGAGAGCGCTGCTATGTTTCTATCACGATGGAAAGAAATATTATCGGGTTCAGCCTTGGATGTTGGCGTTGATATTGGTTTAGCGCGCAGGAGATACAGCACCTGGCGCATGGAACCTCCATCAGATTTAGGCGATGAGGAATTAAGAGATTGGTGGTATGATTCGTTGCATGAATTGTTTGATGGCGCAGTGAGCGACCTGGATATGTTTATCGGGCTATATGATCTGATAATAAAGAACTTGCAAACCCGCTTGACATCTCGTGGAGAATAGTAATAATAAAAAGGATCAATGGGCGATTAGCTCAGCTGGTTAGAGCGCCAGTATCACAAACTGGAGGCCACTGGTTCGAGTCCAGTACCGCCCATTTTTTTTATTTCTTAGGATAAATTCTTGAATAGAAGGCTCACCGAAAAATTTCGATGGCCGATATAACTGCGTATACTCAATACTACTCCAAAGGCGTCGAACTTTTCGATGCCGGTCATTACGGCGAAGCGCTGAATAACTTTAAAAAAGTTCTCGTCCTCCAGCCGGAATTTCCTGATGCATATTTCAAAATTGCTTGTGTTTATGGCGAATTAGAACATTTCGCTGACGCCTTTTCTATGTTTGATAAGGTGCAAAACCTTCTGCCCAACGATCTGGAAATCCATTTCACCTACGGCAAAACCCTGCTTAAAGCCGGTCAGGACAAAAAAGGCATCAAGATGCTTAACAAAGCATTGAAAATGAATTCCAGGGATCCACGGGCGCGTATGGAAATCGCCCGTTATTACATGCATAATGAAAAATTGCGCAAAGCTCTGTCTACCGTTGAGTCGGGAATCAAAGCCAATCCTGATTATGCGCCATTTTACGCATTTGCGGGCGATATATTACGACGGCAGAATAAACTTCCCAAAGCGCAAAGCTATTACGAACAATGTCTGGAGATAGACCCTGATCAGGAAACTGCGAAACGGGGATTTAATTCCGTGATCCGAGCTATGGAGAATAACTCCACAGGCAAGGTCTTAAGCCCGGAAGAAGAAGCCAAAGAAGATATGCTCGAAGCTGCCGGGCTGTATGCGGAAGGCCGCTATGATGAAGTTATTATTCGCCTGCTCGACCTGAAGGAACGCTCTGGCGTGGAACTGGAAGCATCTATGCTGCTGGGATTGGCTTTCGTCCGCAAGGGATTATATAAACGTGCGCATGATGCTTTGTTGACCTTCGCTAAAGAGCATTCCGCCGACATCCTGGTATTGTATAACCTTGGTTTGGCGGCTAACCGCATGGGGCGCTACGATAACGCCATTGAATACCTGAATGATGCGCTGGCTATGGATAAGGATTTTGAAGAGGCCTTGATCGAAATGGGCATCGCCTGTCAAATGACCGGCGACATGGCTGCTGCGCAACGCTTTTTTCTTAGAGCGCTCAAAATCAACCGCCGCGACCCCCGTCCATACGCTTATCTCGCCCGTATGGCTTATGACAAAAATGAAAAAGATAAAGTAGACGAATTTCTCAAACGGGCGCAATCCTGCAGCGCGGATCATCCTTCCATTCAGTTTATGAAAGGATACGCGGCTATTGTTGAAAATGAATATGAATTGGCGGTTGAGTTGCTGATCAGTTGTCTGGAGCAGGCGCCAGACCATTTTGAAGCTTTGAAACTGCTTGGCCGGGCGCGATTGGAGTTGCATGATTTCGAAGGCGTCAAAGAATCTTATCAGGCCGCTGCTGCGTTGAATCCATCGGATTCCGAATGTAGAGAAGTTCTTAATGAACTGGCGGCGCAGTCGTAAGTGACTAAAAAATAGGTGTTGATAATTGTTAAATATATCTCCTGAAATTTATTTAAGATTAGCCTTGGGTTTAGGATTGTTGGCCTTCGGGTGGACTCTGTTTCGTTACGGGCTGCGCGCAACGGGTTTCGCGCTGGGTTATGTCTTTGGTTCCAGCGTGTACGAACTGGTAGTCGCCTGGGTCGGCATCATCAACCAGGAATGGCTGCGCTTTTTCCCTCAGCATCCATATACGGCGTTTTTTGTGGGCATCGTAACCGGAATTATTGGCGTTTTATTGGCAAAACGCATGTATGTTGTTTTGATCTTTATCGGCTCATTATCCGGCGCACTCTATATATTATACGCTGATGACCGGCAGCGGGCTTTAGTTGAACAACTCTTTTCGTGGATCGGCATCCTGGAACCGCTTAATAATACTCTGGGTAATGCATGGCCTGCGGTCTTGGCATTGTTAATATCTCTTTTATTCATATATTTCCAGAAACAACTTATTGTTCTGTTAACCACCTGCCTGGGCGCCTACATTCTTTCTGATACTATGGATATTCCCATTCTTTTTCTGCCTCTCTGTTTTATCGGTTATCTCTTGCAGCAAACCAAGAAACCTAAGCGCAAAACGCAAGAAGAATAAATCATCACCCCATCTACTATCTGTTAGTTATATTGTTTCCTCCAAGTAGACTCTTCTTCAATTTTTTGAGAGAATCATACTATCGATTTATTCTGCTATTCCATTAAGTGGGTGAAATCATGGTTAGGCGTCTCTCTATTCAATTAATGATTCTGTTTTGTTTCTTGGTTGCTTGGTCATTCGTGCTGGTGGTTCCTTCTTCGGCGCAAGATTCAGCGAATCTTGGCATCTTCAATGCCACCGCTGATTGGGGACTCGAGCCGGAGTTCCCGCCTATGCGTAAGCAAAATAAAGTACCCGGGCGCGTCGAAGTGAAACAGACCGAGCAGGGCATTGTCTACGACCTCTATGGCAACGGCGATGATATCTGGAATGACACGGATGAGGGATTCTACGCCTACACCACCCGGTCCGGCTCGTGGAGTCTATCCGCCAAGGTCCATTGGATAGATCAGGGACGAGATCCCAGTGAACCACCTTCAAACCATCCTGATGCAGGCATCAATATTCGAAATAATGGCCGCCTTACTAATTCTACGTCTTATCGATTCTATGTGCGCGCTATGCCTGGTAATCTTGAAAATGGTACTTGTTCGATGGGGATTCGGGAAAAGCCAGGTTACCGAATGTATGGTATAAATACCAGGAAAGACGGTGTTGTTGTTTCTGATCCCGGTGATGGTATTTACTTTCGGGTAACCCGTTTCGCCCCGGAGAATTATTTCTGTTCCGAATGGTCTTATGATGGTCTTATATGGAATTTTGATCATACCATGAGTTTAGATATGGGAGATGAAGTGGCTTATGGCATCTCTATAACCAATGTTTCCGATAATGATCTACTGGCTTGCGCGAGATTTTCGGATGTCAAACTGGAACCTGTAGAGATAATGGCGATTCGAAGATTCCCTAGAGGTGTTTTTAAAAAAGGTGAATCCTTTGATGTTGCGCTTGAAATAATGAACGAATCACCCCATGCGCAAGAAATCACCATAGAAGAAATCCTGCCCGAAGCATGGAGCGCCAATACCGTTAGTCATGGTGGAGTCGTGCATGGCGCAACAATAACATGGTCGATGATGGCCGAATCCGGTTCTACTCTATTGACTTACCGAGCCTTTAATAATGAGGAAACGGACGAAGATTTTGTTGTCAGCGGGAAAATTAATCAATTCACGATTGTCGGTGAAGACCGGGCCAAATTTATGTTAACCGGTATGAGGGGCGTGTCGACTTCAATCTGGCGCTACTGGAAACAATCAGATGGTTTGGACTTTCTCAATAAAAGAAATATCAATGTAAACGCAAAAGGAGTGGTTATTACCGAGAAAAAAACAGGAGAGTTTGCGCGTATTGATGGGTACAATGTTACGACCATTCCATTTAAAAAAGAACTCTATTCACTAGAGAACCCTCTGGGTCAGATATTACCGGTAGAGAGCGCTTCAGGTCAAATCTGGGCTGCATCTTATGTTGCGGCGGTAACACCACAAGTATTTATATTCAAAGATTTACGTCAGTATAAGGATGATCGCTGGGTATCCTATCAACTAGATGGAATTCTCCCTACGACTCAATCTTTCTGCATTATCCCTGGAGCCACTGATCAGGTCTATCTTCAACTGAATGACAGAATTGTTAAATTCGATGCACGCACTCAAGAATGCCACACAGTGCGAAATGCGACTGCTTTAGCTAGATGGTACTTGGTTAGAGATATAAATTCTCAGGGATCGGATGAATCAACGTGGTTGTTTGAACACGACAAACTTGTAAAAATGACGATACCTAATGCTTCAAATAATCTTCAAGAAGCCCAATGGGAAGAATTCCCTTATGATCCTGAACTGAATATCAAAGAAATCTGGTTGCCTAGAGGGGACGCGAAAGTTGGCATCACTTTCAATTATGTAAGAGGAGTAAGGGAGTGGCTCCTAGGGCATTTTGACGGACAATCCTGGAGTAAAATTAAAAATTTGAATACAGATAATGGTTTTGGATTGGTAGATCAAAATGGTTTACTTTGGGAAACGGATTTATTAGGCAAATATCTAAAGCAGTTCGATTTAAATAACAACGAATCCCTTGTGCGGGATGAGTTTCTCACTTCGATTACCACAGACATAGCCGCCGATCCGGTTGCTGGTTTTTGGGTGGCCTCAAAAAAAGGCGTCGCCAAAAGCAGTCCTCCACTTTGGGGCATGTTGCCCGAAGTGGCTAAATTGGATAAACCTGTTCAATCGATTTATGAAGACCAGCAAGGACGTATATGGTTTGTTTCAGATGACCGTCTCTTATGCCTTGGCCTGGATCAAAAATGGAAAATCTATCTCTATCCAGAATCGAGAATACCCAATTTAACATATGAAATGCAGTTCACCCATGACCGCCTTCTTATCGGCGCCATTAAAAACCAAGGTTTTCTTTTCTTTAATCCGGTTGATGAGAAATTCGAACAGGAACGCCATCAATATACAAATCTTGTTTTCTATAATATTAATAATAAAAATATATTCTGGAAAACTGTATTAACTACTACAAGTGGAAAATCTGAATGGCTAGTCATCCGTAATGATGGAGAAGGTGATAAAGTCGTATTAAAGATCGAAACAGGCATCGGCAATCCGGATGTATTATGGGAAGAAGACAATGGAGATTTCTGGCTTTCTCTTTATGACGAAATCCGTCTATATCATGGCAACGAATATCAATCTTTCAGTGACGATGATGGATTTACGATCAAATCTGCCCGCTGCATGATCGATATTGGTGATGGTAAAAAATGGTGCGGTCAAAATGATTTGCTCGAATACGATGGACAATCCTGGTCGTTGGTAAGATCAGGCTTTGGAAAAATTCATCAGTTCTTAAAAAGTTCTGATGGAAGCATCTGGATTGCCTCCGAAGTTGGATTATGGAGACGCAAACCAGATGGAACCTGGTTGCATTTTGAGACGGACGAAGGGCTTCCTTCCAACATCGTTAAATCAATCTTTGAAGACAGCCAGAAGCGGATCTGGGCCGGGACTCTCTTCGGCCTAGCATGTTATCACCCCGAAGCGGATCTCAATCACCCCGAAACCATCATCAAAGAAGATGAATACGTCGATGAAATTGTGCAGGGAACCGAAATGCGCATCGGTTTTACTGGTATGGATTGCTGGAAATATACCGAAGTCGAACGGCTTCTATATTCCACCAGACTAGACGACGGCGCATGGACTCCCTTTAAATCAGCTACAGTCTTTTCCGCAACAAACCTGGCATCAGGAATCCATTCATTGAATGTACGCGCTATGGATCGCAAAGGAAATATCGATCCAACTCCTGCTGAGTTCACATTTACAGTTCTACTGCCGTGGTATAAGGAACCTGTTGTTCTCTTGATAATTTTCTTTAGTTCGCTCCTGACAATTATTTTTGCAGCCTATGCTGTGAACCGCCATCTCCGCCTGCAGGTTGCTAACAAAAGCCTGAATAAATTCAACACAGACTTACAAGAAGCCAACGCCCAGCTGATTCAACTTGACCAGATGAAAACTCAGTTCGTCTCCCAGGCCTCGCATGATCTACGCACTCCGCTGACTGCAATCAAAGGCAGCCTGGATAACCTGCTAATGGGTATCGCTGGAGCATTAACAGAGAAACAACAAAAGGTCATGCTACGCGCTACCACATCCGTTGATCGACTAACAAACCTGATCAATGACGTGCTAGATCTCAACCGCATAGAAACAGGTCGTATTGTTTTAGAAAAAAGTGATATACCATTCAAGGCTTTGGTTGAAAACATTGTTAACGAAAACCGACCCGCTGCTGAACAGAAAAACATACAACTTACATTCAATGCCAGTGATGGAGACTATACTCTAAACATCGACGGCAGCAAAATCGAACGGGTGGTTGGAGAATTAGTAAGTAATGCAATTAAGTACACCCCTGATAATGGGAATGTTGATGTGGTATTATCGTTTAGTGATAATATAGTGTCTCTTTCAGTGAAGGATTCTGGTATAGGGATGACTCCAGAAGAATGCGGCAAAATCTGGGAAAGATTCTACCGCACCAGCGCTTCGAAGAATTTCGCCAAAGGCTCCGGACTTGGATTATCGATTGCCAAAGAGTTGGTGGAGTTGCATGATGGAACGATAGAATTGATTAGCGTGCAGGGAAACGGGTCTACATTCACTTTGTCGTTGCCATTGAAAAATATATAGGAGAATATCATGACTGATAAGACTATTATCATCGTTGAGGATGAAGAAGAATTGCGCGAAAACCTTTTTGACTTGCTTGAATTCAAGGGTTATAACGTAATCGCCTACGGATCAGCAGAAGCATTTTTTCAAAACATTGAATCACTTTCTGCTGATTTGGTTCTTTGCGACCATCAGTTGCCAGGTGTAAATGGAATTGACGCCCTTCCTGAGATGAAGAGAATCAAACCGAATCTACCAGTAGCCATTGTTACCGCTTCTTGTCAAAAAGCGACATTTGAGACAGCTATAGAGCGAGGCGCGGATCGAATTATCCATAAACCATACGAGCAAATGGATATGCTCCAAGCCGTCGAAGAAATGCTGAACAAATAAAGCGTTTAATTGCTAATCAGAATGTTATTATGAAAACTAAACTATCAATTTCACTTTGGCATTACATCTAGTGTGATTACTAACTCATGTTGATAGACATGCTTAAGAAATTCGAGACAATTCTTCCGTATGTGTTTGCCATGCCAGGTTAAAAAACAATTCCACTCAGAAATCAAAAGTTTATCATAAAAACCACTCTATGCAGAATTCTCGTTAAAAAGTTCATCCTTGCAGGCTTTTCCAAAAACAAAGAAGAATGTTATTATGCAAGTTACTCAAATTTATTACGAATCACATTATGTAAAGTTTATGGAGAATGGTTATGTTAAAGAGATCAATGATTTCAATGTTTTTGCTCATGGTTATTCTGAATCCGGTTTTTTCCAGCGATGAAAAAGCCCCAGAGAGTATCATGAAACTATCTCCGGATCTGCTCGATAAGCTGAAGAACGCTGAATCTAAAATCGTATATGAAACCTATCAAGAAAATAATTGGGAACTATTCGTTATGAACGCGGACGGTTCCAATCCAGTTAATCTGACCAAGACGCCTGACGTTCACGAAATGTATCCCCACGTCTCCCCCGATGGAACTAAAATCTGTTTCACAGTGGATGAAGAGAAAAGTGGCGCCAAGATTCGCTACGTCTATATGATGAATATGGACGGTACGGGACGAACCAAAGTCGCCCAACGCGCCCGGCAAGCCTGTTGGGGACCCGATAGCAAAACCATCGCCTATCTCAAAAGCAAATACGATAAATTCCAAATCAATGATTTCGCGACGCAGGGAATCGTTTTCTATAACACAGAAACCAAAGAAACCCGCGAGCATCCCAATAAAGATATCCACCATCTCTACAACATCTGCTGGTCGAAAAACGGCCAATGGATAGTCGCCACCGTCCACGCCGGAATGGGGTATCAACACACCAACCTGGCGATTGAAGTGAATGGCGGCAAGGTCTATGACCTGGGGCTTGACGGTTGTCGGCCAGACCTCAGCCCCGATGGAAAACAGATCGCCTGGGGATTATCCGATAATATTATCGCCGTGGCGGATATCGATCTGGAATCATCCGTTCCCAAGGTTTCCAATCAACGGAACGTCATCGTAGACGATAAGCATGTTTACCATACCGAATGGTCGCCGGACGGGAAATATATTTGCTATAGCCGCGGGCCGGGAGGACGCACCGAAGCGGATGGACCGGGAACCAACCTGGGCATTGCTGAACTGGTAGGCGTAAGAGGGCAATGGGGATTATGCGTTACTCCAGTTACGGGCGAGCGAGTGTATGCTGAATTAACCCCCGGCTTAGGAACATTCAAAGAATCCGACTGGTTTGTTCCCGCTAAATAAAATGAGAGGCAGCAGACATTGAAGAATATAAATATTAAATATACCAACTTAATTCTTTTGGTCTTTTCCATAGTTCTTTTGCAGCACTGCGGGGATGACTCGTCGTCCACAACCGCGTCGATCCAAGTCATTAAAGACGCATCAGGACTCGAAATGGTTCTGATCCCAGGCGGGACGTTCGTCATGGGCAAGGACGGCGGCAATCCCGATGAAGGCCCCTCTCATGAGGTTACGGTTTCGCCCTTCGTCATGGATCGGCGTGAGGTTATTCAGAGAATCTATGAAGAACTGATGCTCTCCGATCCCTCTCATTTTAAGGGGTCGGACAATCCGGTCGAACAGGTGCGCTGGTCGGATGCGGCCATGTTCTGCAACGCCCGCTCGCAAGTGGATGGGCTTGAGCCATGCTACGATGAACTCTCGTTCGCCTGTAATTTCCAGGCAAGCGGTTACCGCCTGCCCACCGAAGCCGAATGGGAATACGCCTGCCGTGCGGGATCAAGTACGGATTACGATTTCGGCGGCGACCCCCAGAAACTGGCGTCGCGCGCCTGCTACGCCAATAACTCGAATAAGCGAACATTAAAAACCGGTTCACGCAAACCCAACGCGTTCGGCTTGTACGATATGCACGGCAATGTATTCGAGTGGTGTTATGACGTGTATGACGTCGATTATTACAAGAATAGCCCCAAGACCGATCCACGTGGACCAGCGGCTGGCAAGGAACGGGTGCTGCGGGGCGGGGCATGGAATTCCAGCGCAGAAGCCTGCCGCTCGTCATACCGCGTTTCGGATGTCCCTGGAATCACCGACGCCTGCTTCGCGCAGGATACTTACGGCTTCCGCTGCGTAAGGCGCTTGTCCGATAAGGAACTTGCGCTGCTTGCTCAGTGAGGATTAAAAGTTGTTTTTAGATTTACCCCATTTTCTCTCAAGTGTAATGTCATTATGTTAACCCTATTGTCCCCTCTCCCGCTGGGAGAGGGTTAGGGTGAGGGAGATGTTAAAACAACATAAGTTAATAATATTATCTTAGGTAAACATTAATGTTATTTCACACTTGGCCGTTTCTGATTTTTTTCCTGATCGTCTATCCCATCTATCTGGCAGTGAAGAATACCCGCTTCTGCATGCCCTGGCTGCTGCTGATCTCGTATGTCTTCTACGCCTGGTGGAATCCGCTCTACCTGGGGCTGATCGTCTATTCGACACTGCTGGATTATGTGGTGGTCAACCGCATGGCGCAGAGCTCGCGCAAAAAAATGTGGTTGATGGTCAGCGTCTTCAACAACCTCGGTCTCTTGGGTTTCTTCAAGTACAGCGTCTTCGTGACTGATAACCTGAATGTGGTTCTCGGCGCCTTGGGCTTGGCTTATCAACTGCCCGCGCCGGATGTGCTGCTGCCGGTGGGGATTTCGTTTTATACCTTCCAATCGATGAGTTACACAATCGACTACTACCGGGGGCAGATCGAACGCGAACCGAGTTTCATCCGTTTCGCCGCCTTCGTCTCCCTGTTTCCCCAGTTGGTCGCAGGACCCATTGAGCGGGCTAAAAACCTGTTGCCCCAATTGCAGGGCGTTCCGAAAATTACCAAGACGGATGTCTCAGACGGTATGTCTCTATTCATCCTGGGGCTTTTCAAAAAAGTGGCGTTGGCCAACTATCTGGCCATATACGCCGACCGCATTTACGCCAATCCCGGCGGCTTCGATTCTCCCGCTTTGATTCTGGGAACCTTCGCTTTCGCCTGGCAGATATATTTCGATTTCAGCGGTTACACTGACATGGCGCGGGGCGTGGCGCGGATGATGGGATTCCGCTTGATGCTCAATTTCAACAATCCCTACCTGGCCACCGGCATCGGCGATTTCTGGGCGCGCTGGCATATCAGCCTTTCCACCTGGTTCAAGGATTACGTCTACATTCCACTAGGCGGCAACCGGCGTGGAACCTTCATGATCTACCGCAATGTGTTTATTACCATGGTCGTGTCCGGGTTCTGGCACGGCGCGGGCTGGACCTTTATCGTCTGGGGCGCACTGCACGCGGTTGGAACAATGCTGACCCGCGAGTTGGAGCGCAACGTCTGGTATAAAGAGAGCGTGCCCCGTTTGTTCAAACAGTTATGGGTATTCATCTTCGTCAATTTCACCTGGATTTTCTTTAGGGCGGAAACCATGAACGACGCGTTGCTGATTATCAAGCGCATCTTCACTACCAGTCTATCTGATCCGGCGTTTCCACTAGTGGCGCTGGTCTTGGTGCTGGGCGTAACTATTTACCAGCATCTATTTGAATCATCCTGGAAACAGGTAATTGAATGGCGCACTGTGCGGGTGTCGTTAGTTATTTTCATGATCCTATATATCTTGATTTTCGCAGGATCGGCTGAACAGCCCTTTATCTATTTTCAATTTTAATACTCTGTCTAGATAATAATGTAGGGTGCGCCTCTTGTGGGCGCCCGGTAAAACGCAGTAACCATAGATAAAAAAAGCCTGGGTGCCAAGGGCAAGACCGCAATGCGGTCAGCCCTTGATGCGATCACCTATATATCTCAAAACCACTCCAGGAAGATCAATCCTCCGGGATTGGTCTAGGATGAGGAAAAATTAAAAAAACACTGCCTGGCAAAACACAGGTCGAACAAATAGAATCTTAATAAAGAAGAACGAAACCATGCAAACAACCACTACAGCAACCTCAAAAATAAACTACGCCAAAGTCCCCGATGTAGCCTATGGTTCGCATCTGGTGCGCTTATCACTGCGTGAATGGATGATCGTTTTCATAATCGTCGGAGGATTCTTAATCTTCACGCCAATTCTATGGGGCGTCTTGTCTCCATTCGATAGAGTAAACGATTACCGTATACCTTATGAATTGAGCAATGATTATTGGGTGTATCATCGTTGTTGCGCAGCGCAAACCAAAGAGAAAAAAATCCTGCTGATCGGCGATTCGGTGGTGTGGGGTGAATACGTCTTGAGCGATCAAACCCTGCCGCATTTCCTGGACCAGACTCAAGGCTCCGCTCTCTACGCCAATCTCGGCGTCAACGGCACTCATCCGGTGGCCTTGGCGGGATTGACGAAATACTATGGCAGAGCCATCAGGGATTCGCGCGTCTTTCTGCATTTCAATCCACTGTGGATGAGCTCGCCCCGGCATGATTTACAGATCGATAAAGAGTTTAATTTCAATCACCCACGGCTGGTTCCCCAGTTCTTAACCAGGATTCCATGTTACCGGGCGACTTTTTCTGAACGGCTCAACGCCGTCATCGAGCGTTATATCCCCTTCTTGAGTTGGGTGAATCACCTGCGCGCAGTCTATTTCAAAGATCAGGATTTACCATCCTGGACCCTGGAGCATCCCTACACCAATCCATTAAGCCAATTCGCATCCATCGGAAACGATCCAGAGGATGCTCTGCGGCACAAACCGATCTCGTGGGAAGTCAATGGAAAACAGACCCAGAGTTTCCCCTGGGTAGAATTGGAAACTTCACTGCAATGGGAAGCCTTCAAGCAAACCACGCAAACCTTGAAGCAGCGGGGTAATCAAGTCTTCGTAATGGTCGGACCATTCAATGAACACATTCTTGACGAAAGCAGTTTAGCAACATACCGCAAACTGAAGGTTCAATTCGAGCAATGGTTGAAAGAGTCAAAAATCGCCTATTGCGTTCCGGAACCGCTGCCCAGCCCACTCTACGCCGACACCAGCCACCCCCTGGCGGAAGGTTACGACCTCCTAGCCCAGAGACTATATCAGACGCCCGCTTTCAAAACATGGCTAAGCATGTAGGGTGGGCTAAAAGCGAAGCGTAGCCCACCAAAGCTACCTCTTGTATGCTGGGCGCCAAGGGCAAGACCGTATTGCGGTCAGCTTTTGATGCGATTACCTGCGATATTGGATAGACCGCAAGGGCTGGCTACGCCTTGCCCTTGCCACCCGTCATGGCTCAAAATGTAGGGGCTAAAAAGCAAAGCGCAGTCCATCTTCTCGTTAATTAGTTTATGTTGTTGAAAGGGAAGAGTACAAAACTAACGATACAAAGGTAATTAGGTGAGATCACATCCATGTATCTGTCGGGTATTGACTGGAGTTTTAACATAATTGCATTTTGGTTTGCCAAGCAACGCAATAATCAGTCGACAGATAAGGGCTTCCATTTCCAGTAGCACATTATCATTCTTGCTGTCGTCATAAATGGCAAATCCAAGTGGTTCCTCGAAGAAAAGACTCTCATGAAATGTTTTATTGCGAACTACTGAAATTTCGGTCTCATTAGCGTTCAGTAATGCCCAATCTGGTGTTTCCATCTCGAATATATCACACATCCAATGAATCCGTTTTGCGTGAGATGATGGCGAGCCTTTGTCCTCATATACCGATTTTGTCAGTTTAAAGCAAGCGTCAAGCGCGTTGTATAGATATGTGAACCTCTCAAATTCTAAATTGATGGGATACTGAGCGAGAAATAAAGTGTGAATGATTCCCACTATTCGTTTAACCTTACGATTGTCTTGATAGTGTTTTTGCCAAAATGTTTCTGATAGGGAAATAGCGTCCGATAGAGTACAGTTTGACAGTATGAAATCGGTTAATTTTCCAGGTTTGATCGGTGTGGCGTCAAGGAATCCTGCTTCGGTCGTAGTAAGGCGCATTCCAGTAAAAAAACCGAAACACCAGACAAGAAAGTCTAAATGATCAACGATATCTGCACTGTTGTGGGTCAAAATGTGTGTTTTTGGTAAACCAAATATACGATGATTATATGGTAATGTATTTGTTTTGCCACTAAAGAAATCTTCTTTCTGACATGGGGGGGGCGTAAAGCCAGTCTTTATGAATCGTTCGGCTTTTTTCTATTTTAGTGACGATTTGTTTTTGATCGGGAAGGTCTACGATGCTGATATCTTTTATGTGAATATCGCAGTGTCGTGGGTAGTATCCAAATTTTATTTGCATGTGTTTATACCTTCTCAGTCAAGTAGAGTCGCGCTTCATCGACCCACTGGTAATAATTGATCCAGTGGGTCGTATAGGCGCGGTACACCCTACCGGGTGGAACTTAAATCCTCAAGAAATCTCTCTGCTATACTATCCCATTGCTTGGATAGCGTCTCGACTTTATCTGGATGAACTGATGCCAGGTCGTTGGTCTCGCTGCGATCCACTTTGAGATTATAGAGTTCCCACTTGCCGTCTTTGCCTTTGCGGCCTGATAGTTTCCAATCTCCCATACGGATGGCGCGGTTGCCTTGATGACACCACCACAAACTTTTGTGTTTGACCGTTCCATCTTTGGCGAATGCCGGAACCAAACTGATCCCCGGTCGCTCAGGGGCGCCTTGAATCTTATTGGTATGCGGTTCAGCGTCTCCCGCCAGTTCCATAATTGTTGGAACGATGTCAATGAAATGAGTCGGATTATGACGTAGTTCACCTTTGGCGGAAATTCCCTTGGGCCAATGGGCGATCATGGGTGAAGAGATGCCGCCTTCATGGTTCCAGTGCTTATGGAATCTGAATGGCGTATTGGCGGCGGTAGACCAGCCCGGTCCTAAGCATAAATAACTTTTGGCTGAACCCATAGGCGCACTTGGATCATGTCCGCCGCCCCGGATTAACTGTTCCGCGCTGGCGCCATTGTCGCTCATGAACATAACCAACGTATTCTCGTAGGCGCCAGTATCTTTAAGGTGCTGGACCACGCGGCCAATCTCCAAATCCATGCGCGTAATCATAGCAGCATGGATGGCCATTTTGTTGGCTTGAAATTCTTTTTGCTCTTGGGTAAGCGTATTCCAGGCAACCGCATGAGAGGCTTCGCCCGGACCGATTTGCTCTTTCAATTCATCAGGCTTGAGATTCCAACTGGGAACCACATCCGTCTCGCGTTCAGAAAGGGGAGCATTGATCAAGCCCATCTCTTTCATGCGTTTCCAGCGCCGCTCTCTTATTACATCCCATCCTTCAAGATAAGCGTCACGGTAAGAATCAATATCCTTCTGCAAAGCATGAAGTGGAAAATGCGGTGAATAGAATGCCATGTATTGGAAGAACGGTTGATCCCTGTAATCCCGTTCGTGTAGTTTAAGGCACTGGATGGCGTGATCGGCGATGGCCACGGTGGAGTAATACTGCTCTCCCGGCTTGGTCGGCGCAGTGAACTCATCCTCTTTCCATGCCTGGGTATTAAAAAATCGATCCCAGTCGGCGCCGCTTCTTTCGCTGCCCCATGAACGCTTGAAGCCGCTATCTTTGGGCGTTCCATCTATATGCCATTTGCCGGAATGATACGACTGGTATCCGTGCGGCTTCAGCATTTCTGGAAGCAAAGGCGCCCAGGCTGGACGGTTCCCCATTTTGATTCCAGGCATAACGTCGCGGCGTATGTTCTGGGCGTAATAGCCCGATAAGATGCAGGCTCTTGATGGCCAGCAGCGCCCGGTTGAATAATGCTGCGTAAACCGGACGCCGTTATTCGCTAAAGCCGACAGGTTGGGAGTGCGCACGTCGCCGCCATAACATTGGGCGTCTGCATATCCCATATCATCCGCCATAATAAGCAGAATATTAGGTTTATCTGTTTTTCCCGCTTGGGCTGATTGACAGGCCAAGCCCGGTATGGATGCTAATCCTACAGCGCCAGCGGTTGTTCTTAAGAAATTTCGTCGGGTAGTTTGCATTTTTATACTCCACTTTTGTCGATTTATTTCACGCGCCATTCATGAATGCCTGCGGAAAACTTATCTTGCAGTTTTACTTCCAAACGCAAGGATTTTGTTTTCACGGTTTCAAAGACAACTTTATTAAACTTGTCTTTGTCTACAGTTAATAGTTCTTTCGTCCATACAGGTTTCCATTGGTCGCCGGAAAGGTATAGGATGCGCCATGATTCTGGAACCCGGCATTCCCCACGTCCCGTATCATCAAACCAATAGACCTCCACGGTTGATACTTCCTGTGCAGCGTCAAAATCGTATTGCACCCATTCAGTTGTTCCCTTTTTAGGCCACCAATGAAAAAACTCGACGCTGTGATCGCCTGAAGTCCGGGGATCGCGTTGATCATTCATGGCGTGAGGCGTTTTCCCGCCGGAGGTTGTCACCTTGCTTTTAGATGCAATGGTAGGGCCGGCCAATGGTCTAACCGCAGTCTCTTCTCTGGCCAACCAGACCGCCATTTCTCCCTTGCCTCTATGCGCCCAGGCGTAATATGGAATGGCGGTAAATTCCTGTTCTGGAGACTTAATCACTTTTTTGTCCTTGCCATATTGATAAGCCAAACTTTTTCCGCAAATAACTTGTACGCCATCAAACAGTTCTGGTCGGGATTTTGTATGCAGCGCAGTGCCATCTAATAACTGTAAATTTATAACATGACCGTCTGGATTATCGGGCCATTCGGCGCAATAAACCATTGGCCCGCGTTGCAGCGCCACTCTTCCGGTATCGCTCTCAACATTTTTATGGGCGATGACGCGCCTAATCGGCATAGGCAGATTCAACTCGATAGCATCGCCTTTTTCCCATCGCCGCTGAATAGTGACATAACCATTTTTAACCTCAGATTGCATCACTTTGTTGTTTACTTTAAGGGTGAATTTTTCATCATTTTTATTCAAGAAAGTATAGAGGTCGCTCGGAACAGGTTGGTTTTGCGCCCAGCCGGGGATGCGTAACTTGATGGAAAACTCACCAGCCTTTTCTGGTTGAACGCTTAGCGTCATTTTTCCATCCCAGGGGTAATCAGTCTTCTGTTCGATTTTAACTGTTTGTTTATCTAATTGGATATCCGCATGACTCTCAGCATACAAATTGACGAACAGACTGTCATCTTGCACGGCGTACATATAACCGGGGATCGATGCCATGAAGCGGGTAATATTACCAGGACAGCAGGCGCAGCCAAACCAGGGGCTTCGTTCATGTTGCCCATGCGACTCCAGTGGATTGGGATAGAAGAATTTCTTGCCATCCAGCGAAACTCCTGAGATAAGCGCATTATACAAGGTGCGCTCCATCACATCGATATACTTGGCGTCCGCGTGCAACAGGAACAAGCGATGGTTCCAATAAACATTGCCAATCGCGGCGCATGTTTCGCAATAAGCGCTCATGTTGGGCAGTTCATAGTTCTGCCCAAACGCCTCGCCATCACTCTTGGCGCCCACGCCTCCGGTTAGATAGAGTTTTTTATAAACCACATTATCCCACAGCCGGTCAATTGCTTTGATATAAGCCTTGTCTCCTGTAAGCGCCGCGATATCGGCCATGCCGGCATACATGTAAGTCGCCCGCACCGCATGTCCCACCGCTTCATCCTGCTCGATTACTGGAAGGTGATCCTGGTTGTAAGGCCCCCATATCTCACGGTCTTTGCTGGCCACTCCGCGCATATCCAGAAAGAATTTGGCTAATTCAAGATAACGCTCGTCTCCGGTAGCGCGGTAAAGACGCGCCAAGCCCATTTCGATGATCTGATGACCGGGGGGCATTTGAATTTTATCCGGGCCGAATGTCTGGTATATCAGATTGGCGTTCTTGATGGCGATATCCAGGAACGAGCGCTTGCCGGTCGCCGTATAATGCGCAACCGCCGCTTCATACATGTGCCCGGCGTTATATAGTTCATGGCTTCCTTGTAAGTTCGTCCAACGTTCATCCCCCATCCAGCCATTCAGTTTTTCATAACCATTGGTGCGGCAAGTATAGAGATATCCGTCATCTTCCTGGGCGCTGGCGATCTTGGCGATAATCTCGTCCAGGTAGGCTTCCAGTTTTTTATCATCTTTAATGGATAGCACATAAGAGGCGCCTTCCATGATTTTGTATGGATCAGTATCGTCGAAAGGGAAATCGCCTTTGTGTTCTCCTTCCATCAATCCTCCAGCGATAGAAAAGTTATCCATACGGCCATGGGTCTCGCATTTTTCAAGAGCAAAAGGAATGGTAATGGTTCGGTTGGTTTCGATGCGCGGTTTCCAGAATTGGTCATCAAAATGAACCGCAGTAAACGGCGCGGGCTGGACGGGATAATCCATTTTACTCTTTGGTTTGGATGCTTCAGCAGCATAAGCCTGTGAGGCGATAACGATAATCGTCAATCCCAAACAAATATTTCTAAAGCATAATAAAATAGAATGTTTTTTGAACATCACATATCTCCATATCTAATAAATTAATCTGATATTGTTTTGATGATATTTTTACTCAGCGCCTGAATAATTCATAGGTATGGAGAGGTTTTATTATAGAGCGGTTAACAACCGTATTGGGGCGCTTGGTTTTGAGAACCACCCAATACGCTCAAAATCCCGCTCCGGGTCCATGATACGATATATCACCAGCGCTCATAATGCCGTTTGATGCATCATAGGCCATTGAATAATCCCCCTGGCCGTTGGGTCCCATAGCCCGTATCTGGAAATAATGGAATATTTGAGGAGGCGACCCGGTCGGGTCTTTCATAACGCCCTTGCGGAAAAGATAGTCGCGGCTGATAGCGCTGTTCAACGAATCAGCAGGATTCTTTTCCCATAAATAAACATAGTAAGGCAGAACCTCGGGAAACCAGCCATATCCTCCCAAACTACGGATCGCGCTGCTCTCCGCAGGCGCAAATGGATCAATCGGGATAGATGACATATACGCCACGGGAGAGGTTAACTTATCCAGTCCGAAAATAGCCCAGGTGGCTCGGCCGGGTGGATAGGTTCCCTTATCGGTGTTGTACATTTCCAGAGCCGTCGCTAATGAACGAATATCCGACATGGTGCGCGCCACCTTGGCGCGAATCTGCGCGTTGAGAAAATTGGGTACGGCAATAGCCGCCAATATTCCAATAATGGCGACCACAATCAACAGTTCGATCAGAGTAAAAGATTTATTTTGATTATTAAAAAACATGCATAATACTCCAGGAAAAAACAAAATCAAAAACACTATCTTGATTTTCTAATTATCTTCTCATAACTAAGCGCTGCAGATAAAGCGCAGTGTCTGAATTATACACTTAAAAAGCGGCGTAATGTATTTGAATAAATGTTAATTCAGTTTGCAAACAAAACCGCCCGCTGAGATCACTCTCAACGGGCGGTTGCATTAAATTAATGTATCTTTATCTCTATTGCACTTTCAACTCCTGCGGCGGCGAGACCTTCTTCTCTTCAGGCGTGTAGTATTCATAGATAGTCGATTCGGGCGCCTTGGCCATCATGGGCAGCGTGGCTTTCATGGGAACGTCCAACTCAACCTTGGCGCCGCCATCCATTGATTCAATATAGATCAACAGCTGTCTCGGCGTCAGAGTGTATTTGGCGATGGCGCCTTCTTCAACGTACTCATCCAATGACGGTTTCTCGACGCGGAAGCCCGGCGGGATTCCAATATCGATCATCACCATCTCCACCCGGAAGGGACGCTGGTTCGCTCCAGTGATCTTGCAGGTTACTGTATCATTACGGCGCAGCTCAGATCGGTCATACTCCACCTTGATATCAAAGGGCTGTGCAGCAATCCGTTCGCGCTGCTTTTCTTTCCAGGGCAAATAATACTTACCCACCACCTGATAAAGCAGCGAGCCTTCGCCTTCCAGTTCAATCTCCACCAGGTTTGAATCTGCCGTAGCGAATTCAGTAAGATCGAATTGACGGAAGACGTCGCTGTTTTCCGGCGTGACCTGTAATTTCGCGGCATTTTTTCCATTGACGCTGACAATGATAGTCGCGTCAGCCAACTCAGTCTGCTGACCGACGGAACGTATCAGCGCTTTGAGAGCCAGCACCGTTCCATGAGTGGTGCCCCATGTTCCATTGGGGTCTTTCTGATCTATCAGCCAGTTGAGCGCTTTGCCGATTTCGCTGTGGAAACGCCCGTCTTCGAGCAGGGCCAGTAACGCCCAGGCGGTGGTTTCGACCGAGGCGTGATTACCCCGCGCAAAACTCATGCTCGCTTCCGATTTCCAATACATCTTATCCTGTTCAACAATGCTCATATCAACCAGCCGCTGTACGCATTTCCGGGCGGTCGGGTCTTTCTTATCGATGGCCAAAAGCGCGTTGCATAGAATGCCCAGAGTGTAGGCGTCTTTGGCTTCATCAGCGTTGTTGATCAAATAGTTCTTGCTCACATCCAGTCGGTCGGAAGCTCCGGTTTGCGCCAATGCCATGGCGATGTAGGCGGTTGAAAGAATCTTGTTATCCTGAATTGATTTCCACATTTCGGCGTGTGAGTAGTTCTTGTCCGGTTCCCAGGTTCCGTCCTCATTCATTTGACCCAGTAGCCATTGTTGCGTACGCGGGATAATGTTAGCGTCGACTGGATGCACCTTGCTCATGTCATAAAATTCCATCAAACCATAAGCCGACAGGATGCGTGTGGCCGGAGGGCTGCCGAAGACCTGAAAGCCGCCGCCCTCTATCTCGAAGGTCAACAAACGCTGGTAGCCCAGGTTGATGTATTCACGCGCTTTCATCTCAACGGCGGGCGTCACCCGACCAGTGCTCTTCATATAATCCAGAGCCATGATGTTGGGATAGGTAGTCGAACTGGTCTGCTCGAAGCAGCCATAGGGCATCTTGAGGATGGCGTCTAGCCCTTCCACTACCTGACTGAAATATCCGGGATAAATCTTAACCAACAGCTTATCCGCTCCATCCACCCGGCCTTCGGGGAAAGCGATGGTCTGGCTGACATCATCGGATAACCGACCATTGCGGGTGATAAATTGCGCTTCGCCGTTAGGGCGCACATCGATAGAACGTCCGATGGCGTCGCTGTCTTTCGATCCCCAGGCGTAGACTGTGATCGGTTGATCGCCCAGCTCGTTAGCGCGGATGCGGTAAGAGACTGAGGTAACTTCATTGGCGGCGATACTAACCGTGCGCTCGAAATCATCTTCCAGCAGTTCAAACCAGGGCGAACGCTCTAACTGGATGCGCACTTCCTGCGGCTCAGCCAGATAATTATAAACCGCCACCGGGATAGTCACTTCATCATTTTTAATCAACGCCACTGGCAAATCGAGATCGACGAAGAAGGGCTTGAACACTTGCAGCGCCGACGTAGCGTCGCCCAACGAACCGTTCTTAGCATTAGCCATAGCCGACATGCGCCAGGTGGTTATCGAATCGGCCATAGGCAGGTTCAATGCCAGCAGACCATCGTTATCAGTAATCGCTTCAGGCGTGTAGTATAGCGTCTCAGGGAAATAACGCCGCACCCGCACCGATTTTTTATCCGGCTTGGCGGGCGTCATCAACGCCAACATCTTTTGCGACTCATCAATTTGTTGTTTGATATCTTCAAACACCTTGTCTGCATCAGGAATAGGATCAAGCGCCTTACGCAACTGCTCCATATCAACCTGGCCGTTAACTACCAATGGCATGCCGGATTCGTCTTTATCTCCACTGGTATAACCCAAACTGGTAAGCGCTTCGATTATTTGATCGTTAAGAGGTCCGCTTGAATCTTTATCAATTATAAATTTAAAGTTAAATGAACCTTTTTCCTCTGCTTCTCCAGGAGGAATAGTTATAAATGGAACTTCAATAGCATCACCATTGAATTCTCCATCATCGCCAATAATTAATCCATCTATCATCACATCCACGCTGTCATTGAATCTTTCCTCAGGAGCGGATTCTAAATTAGCGATTATGGGGCGCTCCATAAGGCCATCACCATCAAAATCTCCGGACGCGTCGCCCATCATACCCATACCGCCCATCATGCCCATGCCATATCCACCAACTCCATTAGCCACCCCGCCCCTTACACCACCCCCGCGTCGATTCTCAGCTGCTCCGAATTTCATGAAATCAATTCCGACCGTCTTGAATGAAGGATCGCCGCGCATTATTGATCTATCCGCTATGAAGGAATTATGTTTGTTGTCTTCAAATGCATAGGTATAAGAGGTATCAGCAAATCCACCTAATTTTATATGCTTCAATTCTTCTTTAGTTGCATTGCTAAGCGGCCCTCCTTTACTTTTGATAAAAAGAGCATCTCTAATACTGCTGGCATATCCTTGCATTTGCCCTGAATCATCGAAGAGCGCATCGGTAACGCTTATGATAACTGGCCGGGAATAAGTTGACGTACGTTTATCATCATCTGTTCCAAGCAGCCCATCGCGTCCCTTGCTGACGATAAATAGGTTTGTGAAATATGTTTCGGAATCTTGATCTCGATTAGGCTTCTTTTTCGTGAAAATTCTATACTGTGTTTTATCCTTATCAGGAACTAACTGGTATGCTCGTCCCCAGGGGTCAATGGTAGGCAGCGAGCCGCGCTGCATATCATGCAACAACAAAACTTCGGCTACGTCCATGGGCTGTGAAAGAAGGGGAAGCATCTTAAATCGTAATTGTCCATGAATCTGACGTATATCATTATCCGCTTGTTGATCCCGTTTTTTCGCAGTATCGATATTAATCGCGTATTCACTGAAATTATCCAATTTAGCCAACAGCGCCTTGGATAACTGAGCGTTGTCCTTATATTGGTTGGCCGACAGGCGCACCACCTTGTCCAGTTGATAGCCATGAATCTCGACCTTGGGTTGCATCAGTTCGCGTTCGATGGCGAAGAAGACTTTAGCCAGCCCCGGTTCCTTCTCGCTCAGGCTGTAGACGCTCTCATCAACGATGTTCATTCCCAAAGCGGCGCGCACCGGCTCGCCTTGCTGGTTGGTTACGGCGATCAGCAGTTTGGCGGGTTGCCCCGGTTCATACTGCTTTTGATCAGGCCGGATATCGATCTTGAGATCGTCGCTGCGCAGCACAATAACCTGCCGCACGTCGCGCAGCATGGTTCCACCGGAACCTATGATATAAGCGTTAAGCGTCAAACTGCCCGTCAGTTGGTTATCCAGCGGCAGGGTAAGCGCAGAGCGCCCATCCTTCAATTGCATGGTCTTGGTCAACACGGTTTGCTGGTTTTTGATGATATCCAGAAAGACCGTCTCGCCGGGGGCGCTGCTGGATAAGGCGCTGATCTCCAAAGCATCGCCCACGCTGTATACCCCTCTATCAACTCTGAGCAACAGATTTTCGATAGTGGCGCCGATATCTAAATTCTTAACGATGTTAATAGTCTTGCCATTCATCTCAGTTGAGATATGCAAAACAGAAGCATCAACCGCAGGCTGCGCCACGTTCTGCACCATCGTAACCAAGTCCTTTTTATCCACAACAGGAGGCGTAAAGCGAATTGAAGCGATGCCGTTCTTATCGCATTGCACGGTGACCGTTTCAGATAAATAACTGGATTTGATAGTAAGTTCCGGCGCAGCCACGCTGCCGTCTGGATACGACGCCGAAAGAAATACTTCGTTCTCCACCCCTGGAACCAACCGGCCGCTTTCGGGTATAGCCTCGATCTGCAACGGATCGACCGATACATGAAATGTATGCATTTTCTGTTCTTCATGGTCAGCAGTATCGCGCACCCGTACATCCATCTGCACAATGGTGCTTCCCTTGAACTGCGGCTGCCCCACCAGTTTGTCTGGAATAGTGAAACTATATTCCGCCTTGCCTGCTTCATCGGTCACGACCGTAACTTCAGCGAATGCATTGAAACCCACATCGAAGCAATTGGCGGTGATAGTAACCTTGGCGCCCGCCGTCGGTTTGCCGAAGAAATAGCGCGACGTAATAGAGCCGCTCACCTCATCGCCTGGAGCGTAATATTTCTCCTTGGTCTTGACGTCAACCCGGAACTTGGGCAGCACATATTCATAGACCTGCACTGTCTTTTCGGTGGTCTCATTATTAAGCGACGCTACGATGCGGTATTCGCCCTGGTTCACTTCATCGGCCAATTGAAAATCAGCCGAAACAATGCCGAATTCAGATGTCACGGGCTGCTTCTTAAATACCTTGTTGCCTTTGCCGTCAAATACTTCCAGCAGCACTTCATGCTCAGCCAGCGGTTCTCCCGAAACTTTATGCGCCGCCAAGGCGCGTATATGCATAACCTGCCCCGGCTGGTATACCGGTTTGTCAGTAGTCAAAAAGACGCGCGTTCCGGGGACGAACTGGACCTTGGATGTAACGGTATTGCTTCCCAGGGGAGATTTCACGGTCAATATCAGAGTACTGTCTCCAAGCAGCGTTTTGGGAATATCAAAACCAAGCGCCGCAGTTCCCGACTGATCTGTCTTATCATTAACCTCTATGGCGGTTTTGCCATCGGATTGCTTGATTAAAAGTTGGATCGAAGCATCAGCCACCGGTTCGTCATTACCGCTGCTGGTAGTGATAACGCGTAGCGACCCACGGCTTCCGGCGATCCAACGGTTCTGCCCGATCAGGTGAATCTCATGTCCGGTATTCTGCTTAGTGAAACCCTTCAACCAGATATGTCCCATAAAATCAACGCGAATGAAGCAATCTTCGATCTTGGGCGTGTTGACCGAGATAGGCAGCGCCACGGTTTCGATATGGCCGCCGTTCATCAGCATGGTCTTCTTCGATGTCTGCGCCAATGAATTATACGCGCTATCCAATAGCGTAACCGTCATATCGCCGAACACAGGTTTGTCCTGGTCGCTTTGCAGGGGCAGATAAACGCTCAGCGAATTCTCCGTCCGCTCGAATTTCATGGCCTCTTTGTCCAGTTTGACTTCCGCCTGAACCAATGTTTGAAATAATATAAATATACTGATTAGTACTAGTTTTGTTTTCATGATGACGCCTCGTATTATCCTTCTGCCTTCTCTTGTTTATTTGTAACCGTTTGGTTCTATGAACAAACATTGATGATCAAATTCTCCCCCCAAGTCTGGGGGGAGTTAGAGGGGGGTTGCCCTTCGGTGCTTCAACTCCCTCCT
Organism: bacterium; assembly: GCA_963662285.2. GTDB lineage: Bacteria > Hinthialibacterota > Hinthialibacteria > Hinthialibacterales > Hinthialibacteraceae. The sequence continues at coordinate 44,263 of CAXXMV010000001.1, read as the reverse complement.
ATATGTTATCCCCTCTCCCGCCGGGAGAGGGTTAAGGTGAGGGGGGGGATTTCAATAACTAAACTTAATGACATTCCCTCTTAACCTCCACGGGCTTATAGGAGGAATTAATCTGCTATTTATTCCTGGTTGATGTAGTTGCATCTACGCTGTATCTCAATTCAGGCATCAGTTCACCGTTGTTGTTGACCAGCAGTGCGCTGAATTTCCATTCCCGGTTTTCATCAGCCCGATCCTTGTGGTAATAACTCTTAAAAAGCAATTCATTCCATCCCTTTTTCAGGCTGCATTTGACTGAGGCCGAATCCCGTTTATACCTATGGTTTTCCAGTCCGCCTGAGACATGATCTCCGTTAAGCCAGATGCGCAACCCATCGCTGAATCCCAGAATCAGATGGGCGTACTGTTTTTTGGGGCTGTATATTTTGGTATAAGCGAATGCGCATGACCGGGGCGGCGCCTGGTTGAATAGATGAACCAGATCAATTTCCGGAACAAGACAGTATCTTTTGCTGTTCTCGATTATGTATGTATTTTCTTTACCAAATTTGCGGCTTTTTGAACTGAACCATTTTTCGTAGGAACCTGTTCTATCAGTTTCAAGTAAAGTCGCCTGTTCCAGCGGCCCCACGATTTTCCAATCCATGATGTATGAATGGTTGCGCAATTTCAGCTCGATATCCCTGGATTCTCTGTTAGCCTTTTCTATCAGGGGATGCTGAGGCGGAAGATAATTCTTTATTTTTTTATACCACTCATAAGCATGTTCCGGGCTGCTCGAATTTACCTTGGCCGAATACGCCAGCGCCAGTTTCACAAACTCCGTCGGTGAAGGTTGTTGCTCCTGATACTGCACCAGAACTTTCTCCGCCTGATCAATGTCCACTTGCGGCTTGTCCAGCATCAGTTTAAGCATCGATGCCCGCGCCTGCCGCGTATAAACCGGCAAATCGCTGAATTGATCCGTTATATGTTGGTAAGTCTCAATAGCCTTATCTTTGTCGCCCAACTCGCGGTATGAGTCGGCTATCAGTATCATCGACATAGCGATCCACTGGCCGTCCTGTGGATAGCGCGTCTCAATATCTTGCAGCATAATAATGGCGCTGCGCAACAGAACCCGTTTATCATCCCCGGTTGTAGCGAATGCCTTGTTATAAAGTTTGAGACTGGTGCGGAAATACTCTTCAGCATTGCTGGTTGATTCATGGCGCGGCGCCAAAACCGCTGGTTGAATTGACTGCTGCGGCTGCGACCTGGTTAGTTTTGCATCCTGTTTGTTCTTCATTAACGATGGAGCGGGCGCTGCGCTAGAATAGCCTAATGCTTTAAGTTGAATCCTCTCTGATGAAGCAAGCGCCTCTTCTTTGTTCGTTGGAATGTCAGATTGAACTGAAATATTCTGTGATAAATCACTTTGAATGATTAATCCCGGATCATCTTTTTGCCAAACCTGGTATGAGATTCCAACAACTATTAGAAACGAAGCCGCCGCCGCTATACGGCGCCATCCAAAACGGCTTTTTATTGGAACGGGCGCTGCTTGCGCGTTGCTTTGTGATAGTATGGCCTGATCCAAATGCATAGGTACCTCCTGCGTCAATCCAGACGCCAACATGTTATGTGCGCGTTGCACATCATCCCACTCAGCGGCGCACTGCGGACAACTTAGCAAATGCGCTTCGAGTTTCTTCAAGTGATCAGGCGCAACTGTTTCGTAGAGCCGATCCATCATTATGCGTCTTGCCGTTTCACATCTCATGGCTCGTCGAAGCCTTTCTCTTGCAACTCTTTACGTATGGCCAACAGGGCGTAGTGCATTCTGCTCTTGGCCGTATTGGTGGAGCATCCGGTAATTTTGCCGATTTCCTGAAAGGTCAGTTCAGTCTTTTCACGCAGCAGCAGCACCTCGCGTTGCTCCTGAGGAAGCATTTCCAGCGCTCCATCTATGGCGTGTTGCAACTCGGTTTGATAGCCTTTCTCCCTGGGCTGTGGTTCGCAATCGGGAAAATCCGCCATGCCCATCCCGGCGTCTTCATCATATTGATCCGGAAAAAGTTGTATAACTCGCGATGTCTTGGTCTTGCGCATGGCGTCAATGCAGGTGGTCCGTGCGATGGTGAATAACCAGGTGGTGAATTTGGCTTTCGGTATAAAGTTAAGCCGGTTACGTATCATTTTGAGAAACACCGCCTGAAACAGATCGTCAATCGCGTTGGCGTCGTAGATGAAATTGCGGATGAACGCATATACCGACGACTTATGCCGCTGGTAAAGTTCATCGAACGCATCACTGTCGCCCTGAGCATAGCGCAGCATAACCTGCTCATCGCTCAGAGTTTCCCAATGCTGCTGTTCATCCGTTGGTATTTGCATGGCTTGTATTTGCATCACGCTTAATATAACGCGCAAGCGGGTAAGTGGTTTTAAAATTCTTAATCTATTTTATGATTTATTTAAACTTTCCATTATCCATGTGAAATTGATAAAATGCAATCAGAATATGAATAAGAACCACCTAAAAACAAATCAACTAATCATCCAAGTCGTTTGTTTAATTGACACGCTGCTAGAGGGAAATTGCAATTTTTATGTATTAACTTCAAATCTCTAATCAGCATGTTATAATGCCAAAAATACTCTAAAAACACTAACAAAGGAACCTACTATGATCCAACGAATTCTATCCCGATGCTTTCTGCTTTTTCTTGTTTTATCTCTCGAACTAACCGCAGGCGCCGCGTGGGGATTCAATGTAGCCGTCCTCAAATACAACTCCTATTTCGTGAACGACCAAGGCGTCGAGGGAATGCTGGAGGGTTTGCGCGAAAATGGCTTTGTCGATGGTGATAATCTGGTGATCAAGTTTTATAATGCCGAAGGCAACCGCGCCAATGCCGATGCTTATGCGGCAGAGATCGTCACCCAGGATTTCGACCTTATTTTGACCTGCTCTACTGCCTGCATGCAGGCAGTCTACAATGTCAATCAAGCAACCAAGATACCTCATGTGTTTTCAGTAGTCTCATGGGCCTATACCGCCGATGTCGGCATCGGGGATGGCGGCCCGCTCGATAAGCCGGAATTCCTGACCGGAGTCAGTTCCCCCAATCCGGTTGGCGCGGCTATTCAATACGCCAAGGCGTTTTTTCCATCGTTAAATAAATTGGGTTTGATATGGAATCCTGATGAATCCAATTCTGTGTTTACTACCTCTCTAGCTCGAGAGGCCTGCCCGACGCTTGAGATCGAACTATTGGAAGAGAATGTTAATGAATCTTCCCAAGTTTTAGAGAAAACTAATATGTTGGTTGCCCAGGGCGTCCAGGCCTTCATTATGGGTGGTGATAACACCGTTAATTTCGGAATGGCTGATCTTGTCGCCGTTGCGCAAGCAGCGGGAATCCCGGTCTTTACCGTCAATCCCGACAGCGTTAATTCAGGCGCCTTATTCGATCTCGGCCCGGATTTCTTTGAGGTAGGCGTCAAGGCGGGCAACATGGCGGCGCAAATCCTCAACGGTGCGACACCCAAGGATATTCCTCTGGAGGATTACGTACCCCACACCCTCTACCTTAATCCAAACGCCTTGGAAGGACTGGAACCGGCCTGGACTTTCACCGATGAAGCGCTCAATCAAGCCGATATGATTATAGGATCATCCCAAACTGATTGCTGGGAATTATTCCGCTAAGGCGAAACCCTTACCTTTGCGTAAGGTGGGTCGCGCATTTTGATCCACCGAAGAACCACCTGCTAATACCAAAAATCCCTCTTCCCAAAATTGTGAGAGAGGGATTTTTGTTTGAGCCTGTATGCCCAATATTATGGTTGATTATGTTCCACAAATATTAGATTATCAGCGTCAAACCCAAGGCTTTTTGAACTTTCCACAAAATGGTCTATGCGTTCTTGGCTTGCGTTTGGCGTTCTTGCCAGCAGCCAAAGGTATTTTTTATTCGGTCCTGCGACATAGGCGTATTGATAATTCTCTTTATCCAGTTCGAAAACGATATAAGAACCGTAAAATGGACCGAAGAACGAAACTTTCAAATACCCTATGTTTTTTTCTCGCACGAAATAGGCTTTACCTTCCGCTTCTTTCCAGCTGTTTTGTGAATCTGAAAAACCCCTATTTATAACCTTCACCCCGCCATCTTCGCGCATTGAGTATTCAGCATTAACATTGTTAAGACCGCGTTCAAATGAATGATCTAACCGGGCGATTTCATACCATTTCCCCAGATACTTATTAAGTTCAAATTCTGAAACTGGAGTAACGCCTTCGGGCAATCCACTGCATCCACTAATTATAAAAGATAAAAACATAATTGGAATTATCCGCATCTTTTTTATTCTTTCTCAATAGGCGTATTTAGACTTAGCCTCTACTATAGCGCATTAACGCCATCCTTCGCCAATCTATGATAAAGTTGATAAATATGTCCTGAATTGGCGCCCAGATCTCCTTTTCCAACCCGCGAGGAAGAGCGAATATACAAACTCGAACGGCTTTCATCTATGGCTTCCACCCGGATCTGCATATCATCGACAAATTTCCAAAGGGGTGTTTTTATTTCAATTTGCATCTCTTTTTTTGCAGAATCTGATGAAACGATTTCCCAACCTAGTTTTTGAACTGAGTGTATTGAATGATCAAAAAGACTTTCATCTGATTCCCCAAAATACCGGGTTTTTAACTCTGGATAGACATGGTTTTCTGATGTTTCCGCAACGTTCGTCGATAAAAAAGCAATCAACCGGTTATACAATCCTGGCGCCTCCATGAGATGCGCATGATTAAGCCGAATGACAGTAATCAATGAAATCACTGTAACAACAATCAAGCCGATGATTGAGATAAAAAAATATATCATTTTCTTACGCATAAGGCAACTTCCAAAAATAACTACTATTACGGCCCATCCAGCGTTCTTCTAAATCCCTTTAACGCTGTGTCATATTTTCATCATAACCGCTTTTGCCCGCTCCTGGGTATTTTATTTGAATTTTTCCATCATCCAGCGCGTAGGGTGGGTCGCGCCTCACCGACCCACCAAAAAACCACCCACTCAAACCCAAAAACTCCTCTTCCCTAAAACAAGAGGAAGAGGAGTGATATCAATCACGTCAACAAACCAAACAAACCCAATTCTCACCACTACCCAATCATAAAAAAATCCTAAGTATTCTTCCATCCTGTAAATCCAGATTCAGACATAAAGCAACTTAATCAAACTCAACCACTCAAGCGTGGGTGTCATTCATTAATTTGAACAATAATTTAATGATGAATTCTATTATTAACTATGATAAGTTGTTCTATAATGGAATGGATGAATAGGAGATAATATATGGCTGAAATAGTTCCAAGAATTTATACTGACACCTCAGTAATAGGTGGGATTTTTGATGAGGAGTTTTCAAAATCAAGCCGGTCATTTTTTCGCAACGCCGATAATGGATATTTCTTTCTTGTTCTATCATCTGTTGTTAGCGAAGAGATTAAGTCGGCTCCTGAATACGTGAAGGATTTTTTTGAGGAAATTAGATATAATGCTGAGTTCATTGAAATAACACAAGAGGCAATTATTCTTCAACATGCTTATATCGATTCAAATGTTATTGGTTCGCGATGGATGGCCGATGCTCTTCATGTGGCTTTAGCAACGGTATAAAACTGCAATCTAATCGTAAGTTGGAATTTTCACCATATTGTAAATTATCAAAAGATTTCGAAATATAATATAGTAAATGAAAAGTTAGGCTATAAACCTATTGCTATTCATAGTCCATTAGAGGTGATTTTCGATGAAAACTAAAACAATTGATTGCGTCGAGATGAAACGGCTGGGATCAATCAAAATATGGGAAAAATTAAAGGATATGACTTTGGATGAAGAGTTATCTTTTTGGAAAAGCCGGAATAATGTTTCACAAAAAGAGCGCAAAGAACATCCGAATCAGCGTGTAGGGTGGGTCGCGCCTCACCGACCCACCAAAGAACCACCCACTACTAAAACCCAAAACTCCTCTTCCCGAAAACTTGGGGAAGAGGAGTGATCAATCACTGCGGCATAAGTTTAATAGTAATCATCTTCTCCAATGCATTCTCTCCACCTACAGCCATAGCCACCGGATCAAACTCAACCGGCATAAATCCAGGAACGTTGACCAACACGCGACGCGCCGTAGAGGGAATCTCGAGCTGGGCGAGATTCTTGCCCGTAGTATCGGTGTATCGACTCAAATGAAGCGTCTTTATGAATGGTTCAGGGAAATCCAATACTTCCGCAGTGGCCACAGATTCAAGCATCTCGTTATCCGGCGCTTCAAGGGTGAGAGTATATCGCATGACTTCAAATAAATTCAAAGTAACTTCCGTCTCCTGCCCGGAAGTCAACACAACCCGCGGCGTAGTTGAATACATAACCTTGTTATTAACATAGGCTCTGACAAAGAATTCTGATTCTCCTTCGGGCAGACCCAACACGCGGTAAACGCCGGGTTCAACATTGGTTTCAATTAATCTTTGTTCTCCAAATTCCATCTTTTGTCTGAATTGCGCCCAACTGCAAAACGCTGGATTGCCATTGAAGAATAACCGGGCGATCAATACCATGTCATTTTTTTGCATGGTTACCTGTATCTGCTGAGTCGGCGCCGTTGATCCCGGTTCAGCGGCTTCAACCGTCACGCTGAACTTTTTAGGGCTGTACTTATCAGCAATAGCCGCCAGGTTGAACTCACCCGCTTCCTGGGGATACAAGGTAAATCGGCCTTCTCCATCCGAAACGGTGTTTAAACTTGCTGCCCCTTTTACCGGGGCTCTGGTTTTTCCGACATACAGATTGCTTTGGATGGTAGCGTTTGGAATCGGTTCTCCCGACTCTGCGTCAACCACCGTTCCCTGAATTTCATAAGTGGCGATATAAAGGTCTTGGGTATATTCATCCTGATTGGCTGAGATGCTTATGTTAGTATATGTTTCAGCGCGGGAAATATGTAGAAAGGCTGTTGCGTTTGTATTTGTGAAGAGGGTATATTCGCCTTCAGGGATTGCATTAAAAACAAAAACGCCTTGTTCATCCGTGACGACATTCATAAATAAACTATTGTCATCACCTGTTGTTCCCACTGTTTGGATTCCAACTCTTGCGCCAGGGACAGGTTCTCCCCGCTTATAAACCGTTCCTCGAACATCAGCGCCTTCGCCAGCGCCGAAATCAGCGCGCACCGTTTGACCTTCTACAACAGTCACAAACAGCGAGTCGTCTGTTCCCGGACCATTTGAAACAAATGATTGCTCACTATTCTTGGCGTATATTGAGACGACTTTTTGCACCATATAAGACATAGGCCCCAGGTGTTCAATGCGGTATTCTCCCTTGGCGTCAGTTTTAGCCACGTAGCGGAACATATTCTCCGGATAATTCTGCACCCGGATTTCCGCGCCTGATATAGGACTCTTGGTCCGGTCTAAAACAAGGCCTTCAATCGCGCCGCCTTCAGTCATTTGGATGGTAAACGGCTGTTGATCCAACATGGCGGGGACGATCTGAAACAGTTTCGGCGCAACGCCTTGGTGTTGTACTATAAGCGTGTCGCCGTCTGGTGGAAAATCGGGTATAACGAAATTACCTTCCTGATCGCTCATTGCTGTTTCAGGGAAATTAGCCATCTCGAAACCCGAACTGCTCCAACTTCCAGAGTTATTGTTTATAGTAAGAGAGAGAAGAGAAATTAGCGCATCAGGCAACGGTTGACCATTGGGATCAACCACCCGGCCCCTGATTTCCAACCCGGTCTCCAGTTCAATAATTACAGAATCGATGCTCTCTCCCTGATCCAGCGAGACAGTCGCGCTCTCTTTTTGGACATATCCCTCAGCGGATGCGCAAAAACGGTAGTCCATTGGATCGAGATTGGTAAATTCAAACGAACCATCTATACCGGTGTTAATTGTTTTGTATTTATTGTGATAAGGACTATTTGAAAACAAACGGATGGGATAAACCTGGGCGCCTTCGACTGGTTCTCCCTCTGTGTTCATTACCACGCCTTTAACTGTTCCCGCCGATTTAATCTTGAGAATTTTATATTCACCATCCATTGGATGTCTTATGATGGTATGAGCGTATCCTTTGCCTTGCAATTGATATTGCACCTCGTCTCCCGGGGGAGCGTCTTTTACGTGGAATTCACCATTTTCATCAGTTTCATCGCTTCCACTGCCGGGCATGCCGCCATCTTTTAAGTATGACACTGCATGTACGTAGATGCCTTCAACCGGCTCGTCATCCTGATTGATGACTTTTCCGCGCAACTCAACCATATTACCGAGAGTAAAATCTACCCCGGTTCGATCCACTCCACTCAGTACTTCAATAGTCCGTACTTTATTTGCATTGACGCCATAACTATTATTGGATACAAAAACCCGGTATGTTCCTGCGCTTAGCAAACTAAAAGAATAAAGTCCGTCTGCCCCGGTCTGAGTCCTTTTTTCTTCTACATTTTCCACATCCATATCTTGGGATATGTATGCCGCATTGATGTTGATTCCTTCCATCAGGTTGCCATCAGCATCAGTAACTTTCCCCGAAATAGAGCCGGTCTCTTGTAATATTATTTCGACCAGAGGTATATCATCCGCCGAACCCGGTTCAAATTTTTTGCTGCGTCCTTGACCGAAATCTTCATGAGACGCTACTGCATAAAGCGTCTCTTTGGGCAGGCGGTCATTTTCCGCCTCGCCATTTTGATCTGTCATGCAGCTATCAATATAAGCAAAGTATTGCGCATCACGCATCACTTTTACATATACTTCAGGAATTGGTTTTTTATTGGCGTCAACTACCTTGAACCTGGCGGTTGAACCCGGTTCCATCTTGATGATGTATTCTTTCTTTTGCGTACTTTCATTAACCTGAAAATTCAGCAGTGGACTGGTGTCGCCTAATTTTTTCCCGTAAGGGCTGAATTTGACGTATCCCTCTTTGTTGGCTTCGAGGCGGAAAGTTCCCCTAGCGACGCGGGTAATGTTATACTCGCCCTTTTCATTGGTTTCAGCTCTTTCTATTTTTTGTTGAGGATGAACGTCAGGATGCTGCATTATCAAAGCGACTCTAGCGCCTTCGATTGGTTCTTCGGTCTCTTTATCCAATACTTTACCGCGTACTGAGAATGCCGCGATTGGATGTACAAAATGCTTGGCCAGCGTCTTGTTCTCTTCTGTAAGCGTAACCCGCTCAATCAGTTTAAGATAACCTTCACTCGGCGTTGAACTTATCTGATATTCATGGGGGCCGTCCAGAGCGATGGTGTAATATCCCTCCTGGTTGGTCTTGGCTGTTTTAACATTTTCATCTTCATCAGAACCATCATAAGAAACGCCTTGTTCTACTCCATCCATGATGCGCACGCTGATTTCAACTCCAACCAGTTTTTTGTCATCTTCACCCTTAACATAACCGGCGATCCAACATTCGTCTTCAGTCGCATTGCTGATTGTTGACGTGGCCATTGAAATTGCGCCTGCTATTGCCGCTCCATCCAGCGCAGCATCCTCCGGGGTTGGAATGATATTCTCAACCGCCAGCAATTCTCCACCTGATGCATTGATTCTTTGATTCTTATTCAATGTCTTCTTATCATTGGAATCTGATGTGCTAGAGACTTCAACTTTTCCTTCTTCCACGATCACGGATGTCTTGGTTATGACTTCTTCCTGGCTTCCCCAATAGGTGACGGATGCCATCAAAATCATAAAAATTAGCAAAAAAATTCCCCCGATGACGAATTCCCGTCTCATGATATTCTCCTTAAACCAAATGTTTTGAATGTGTTAAACTATTGTTGACTTTTGATTTCTTCTACTGTTACTCTGAATTTAGTGCCCACTACGCGTACTTGCGCGTCTGGAGTATGGATAATTAATGAATATTTCATTTTATTAGATACAATGGCGTTTACTGTTCCACGTTTTAAATAGATAACCGCGTTTTCATTTCTTCTTTTGGTGGAAGATGAAATAATCTTAAACTCGGATAGTGGTTCAAACTGCAACGAACTCCTGTCCTGAAGAACTGCGGTTAACCTGTCGTTGCCGGTTCTTAACCATTTCCCGGCGCGAAGCGATTTGGAATTGCTCTGATTAACGTTCCATATAAAACTACCGACTATCGGGCCTCTGTCTTGCATCCAAAAGATGCCAATAGTCATTAGAACCATTGCGAACGATGTTGCACATATCATTCTGCGACGGAAGATTTCTTCTCTGGGCGGCGCGGCCAGCAACTTGCCCCGCAACTCAGCCTTATGCGATGGATTAATCGGCGCATTTAACCTGGTTTGGCGCAGTAAATTTTCTAACGGAGAAAAATCATCTTGTTGGTTCATGATTTATTTCCTCCGATCAGTTCTAATATCTCTGGCGCATCATTCTCAATCAGGTCTTTTAATTTCTTCAAAGCGCGGTGCAGACGCGTCCGGGCTGATCCGGTAGTCATGCCTGCTGCTTCGGCTGTTTCATTCATGCTCAGGTCTTCTATATAACGTAGCGATATCAATAGTTGATCAATCGGCTTAAGGTGCTGAATTATTTTGGCTAAAGCGGTTCCGGTCTGATCCAGTTCTGTCTTGCGCAGCAGATGGATTCTCGGATCAGTGTGTGATTTATTCTCGCGTTGTTTTTTTATCCGGAATACATCGCGCACTTTAGTTTTGCGGAAATGGGAGATCATCTGATTATGGGCGATACGGAATAGCCACGCCAGAAATGGTACATTTTGTTGCTTAAAACGGGGCAGACTGTGTATCGCCTTAAAAAAGGTATCCCCGGTTAAATCTTCCGCCAGCGTTGTATTTGCGCAACGCCTGAGAAGATAGAGATAAACCCTTTCGTAATACATTTCATACAAAGGCTCGAACTCTTCTGGATTCATTTGCGCCCGTTCAATCAGAATCGCTTCACTGGTCTGCGATTCGGAAACTTCGGATTGAACCGGTATATCGGTTATGAGCGCTTGAGCCATTACCATGATTCCACATTTCAATTTTTTCAGCGTTATACTTTATCATCCTATTAACGCTGATTACCTGGATAGTATTACAGATAAATTTACCTGGTTCCACTACAAATTCATAAAAGTGGAATTTCGCAGTTATTATAGTCGAAATTGCCGGGCGCCAAGGGCAAGACCGCATTGTGCCCAGCTGGGCGCCAAGGGCAGTGTATTTTCTGCCCTTGACTGAAAACTATGATAATTCAATGACTTTTACCAACAAACCAACACCGGACAAACCTATAGGGGCATCTTTCATGTGCGCCAAGGGCAGTGTCCTTTCTGCCCTTGACTAAAACTATGATAATTCAATGACTTTTACCAACAAACCAACTCCGGACAAACCTGTAGGGCGTCTTTCATGTGCGCCAAGGGCTGGGCGCCAAGGGCAGTGTCCTTTCTGCCCTTGACTGAAAACTATTAAAACGAAAGTACCCTTATAATAATTAAATTATATCAAAACCGATACTTACAAGCCACGCCCACATATTTTCTCACCAGTTTAACATGTTGATCATGCTCATCTTCAGTAACCTGACGAATCACTTTACCCGGCGTCCCCATAACCACGCTTGATGCTGCAATGCAAGCATTTTCAGGGATTAACGAGCCTGCGCCAATGATAGAGCCTCGCCCGATTACCGCCCCGTTGAGAATAATCGCCCCGATGCCGATCAGGCAATCATCTTCCACCGTACAGCCATGAATTACTGATTTATGCCCGGCGACTACATTATCGCCGATAATGCATGGATGATCATCACCCACATGCAGCACGCATTGATCCTGGATGTTCGTGTTCTCACCAACTCTAATATATGAAATATCCCCGCGCACGGTCGCTCCAAACCAGACGCTGACGTTATTACCCAACGTACTTTGTCCGATAACCGAGGCTGATGGAGCAATAAACACATTCTCGCCAATTTCAGGCATGAAATCTTTATAGGGAAGAACCAACCCACCCCCAAACAGACTGGATGGCAGCGCAATACCGCATGGATTTTCGATTAGCATGAGTAAGAGTCTCCATTCAATTATGTGACTATCTATTATCATTAAAAAATTATTGATCAACAATGTCCCCTCACACCCCAAGTAGGGCGCGCCCCTTGTGGGCGCCCGGACTGGGTGCCAAGGGCAAGAGCGCATTGCGCTCAGCCCTTGATCAAGCCACCAACGATATGGTGAAATTCCTTAACTTAATGACATTGCCCTTGTGGCGCTCGGAATTACCCGGATAAAGGGTGGGGGCGTATCAACAAATCTATCATGTAATAAAAATAATCTCGACTTTTTGTCAACATGCATCGTTTTACCTAATTGAAGCTGGAAAATTTGAAATTTCTCAAAGGCGGAAGGAATGACGGTCAGCGACGAGCAATTGATGTTGGATATTATGCAGGGATCGAATCCCGCTTTTGAGCTTTTCGTCCGCAGATGGAATAGCCGGATGCTCTGTTTTTTCAAGCGTTGCGTCGGCAATGCTGTGGAAGCGGAAGACCTGCGGCAGGATTTATTCTTGCGCGTCTATCAAAAGCGTAGTACCTATCGCCAGCAAGGCCGTTTTGAGGCGTGGCTCTATCGTATCGCCGCTAATCTGGTGATCGACAAACACGCCCGTAAGAAAAAAGGCATTCTTCAGTCATTAGACGATATAGATGAATCAGACCAGGCGGCTCAAGACTCAGCAGCTCAACATTCACGCTGCTGCGCTCAAATGGGCGAATATGAAGAACGGATTTTTAAGTCCTTGCAACTAATACCCGAAGGCGAGCGGATCGTCCTGGTGCTGCGCCATTTTGAAAACTTGAATTTTAAGGAAATCGCTGATCTAATCGATGCGCCTGAAAGTACTGTAAAATCAAGAGTATACCGTGGCTTGCAATCAATGCGCCAACAACTGAAACAAGCAGGCATCTTGGAAAATGAAGTATTAAAAAGCGTTTAGTGCTTTAACAAACTCATTATGCCGAACGACCTCGTCCCCTCTCCCCACGGGAGAGGGCTAGGGTGAGGGGAAATTACAGAACGCCGCCGGACAAAAAAAATTGGCAGCATTAACACGATTTTGGAGAGTAAGACCATGAACCGGGATAAACTCGAACAGATGATGACTTCGCATTTATACGGCGAATTACCCCAAGATGAGCAAAAGCAACTTGAAGCATGGCTTCAATCTCATCCTGAAGATCAACACGAATTCGAAGAACTGCAACGCGCCTGCGCCATGCTGGATCGTTTGAAAGATACGGCTGACCCAGTCCAAACGCAAGTCTTGTCATTTCCTGCAGTTAACCGTCCATTATGGAGACGTCCGGCTTGGGCGGCGGCAGCTGCGGCTTGCTTTATGTTCTTCGTTCTGGCTTCAACTCAGGGAATCATGCTGCAAGTCGGTTCATTCCGCTTCGGTCTCGGCGCAATAGAAGATCCATCCGGCGTTCGCCAGATAGTCCAGCAGGAACTGACCGCCAACTATAAACCGATTATCAACCAAATGTCACAAACCATAGACTTGGTTAAAACATCGCGGGAACTATCTTCCATACGTCTCGCCGCTCTGGAAGAGACCACTCAAAACCTGTACGCCATGCAGCAAAACGGGCAACTGGCCAGCGACATCAAAATCAAGCGCGCGCTCAACGAACTGGTCGAAGGCCTCGATCAACGCTTGCAGCCCATCTTAGCCGCAAGCCCTGCTATGTTCCGGACTTTGCAGGACATATCGCCTTCGGAAGAAGACGTTCATTGATAGATATGTAGGGGCAATCCCTCGTGGTTGCCCAATGCCGTAGGAAGAATGTAGGGGCAATCCCTCGTGGTTGCCCGATATCACAAAATCTTTTTCAATAAAAGGAGATCAAAAAAATGAACCACAGAAAACTAATCTACACCTTACTAATTAGCGCCATTATTTTAAGCGCCAACTTTGTCAATGCACAGGTAATTTCAGAGAAAACTTATGCTGAAGAGAATACCTCACCCTCAGTCAGCGGCCCTCCAGGAGTGGAAAATTCAGTGTCATCGAGCGTAACCGTACAAGAACCGGGGAACTTAGATAAGAAGATCGATGGTCCTGTAGTAGCCCGCAACCAGGATTTACAAACACTCATAGTTCTTCTTCAGTCTCAAACCGGCATGCAATTTGTTCTGGGTGAAGGTCTGAATAAGAAAGTGACTTTTACTTTAGATAGTCCAACCGTAAGGACTGTTTTGGATACGGTGTTGCCTGCTAACGGGTTGAATTATGTGGTTGATAATAATGTCGTCCTGGTAGATACCAAAGAAAAAATTCGTCAATATAAGTTTGCGGAGAAGATATCTCCAATGATTTCAGAGAAAACCTATACTGAAGAAAATACGTCGCCAGCAATCAGCGGTCCTCCGGGAGTGGATTCGAATGTGTTGATAAAAGAAAAAGTAACCAAAATAGAATATAAATGGGGAAAACTGGATAAGAAAATCGATGGTCCCGTAATAGCCCGCAACCAGGATTTCAAAACACTTGCACAACTTCTTCAGTCTGAATCCGGCATGCAATTCGTTCTAGGTGAAGGTCTGGATAAGAAAGTGACTTTTAGTTTAGAGAGTCCAACCATTAGGACTGTTTTGAATACGGTATTGCCCGCTAACGGAATGGATTATGTGGTTGTTGGAGATATCATCAGAATAGATACAAAAGAAAAAATCCATCAGTATAAGATTAATGATAATACAAATACTTCGTCGACTGTAAAGGAAACCCGCAAGTCAATCTCGGTGATGTGCAAGGTCTTGGATTATCAATTAAACAAAACGCTGGACGGCGATTACCAGTCGCAAGGCATCTTCGCGCGCGGCTCGCGCGGCTTCTGGGTTCCAGGAACAGGCGCCATGTTTATTCTAGGCGTCAAGTTTCCCCTAATTGAATCTATAGAGGAAAAAATAAGTCAACAATCCAATGGAGAGAAAGACCTATGGGATCAATTCGAGAATAACGAAGTTTCAAGAGTAGCCGATGAAGAACGCAACATAATCATTTCGAAAGTTGATGTTGTGGATGGAAAGAAGAATAAAGATGAATTCATAAAAACGTTCAGTAAGGAAAAGAATAAATACGACAGCCAAAAAGTTCAAACGCTTCGTAATACAATCTTTGAAATTCTCGCCAAATACGGCAGCCGCTTGGAAGGCCTGGGGCCGGATGAAACCGTGACCTTGATTATCGAAGGAGAAGGAGATAATCCATTTCAAGTATTTAAATCGTTCGGTGGCGGTAATGTTCAAATCTCTGTTCCGGGTGAACCTATCTCAAGTATGGAAGAAATTCTAAATGATCATGCAAACGAGAATGCAGACGAGAATGCAGACGAGTTCTCAACTACAGGCCGCAGTCGTAATAGTAGTGATGTTTTCGGTGACTTGAATAAGGATATCGAGAAAATGAGTAAGGAGATTAGTCTACGACAAGCAGAAATCGAGAAAAAGAACCGGGAACTAAATGAAAAATTAAGTGAACAGGCAAAAGGCGATGAGCAGAAATATCAAGAATCCCTCAAGATATATCAGGATCAATTACATTCTCTTCAGAAGGACCAACATAAAGTGCTACAACAATTGAACCAGGCGCGCGTCTTGTCAGATCAAGCCAGAAGGCAAGCTGGTTCAAGTAGTAGAGCGCTGGCTAGAAGCACAAGACTTCTCACGCTGCCAAGGACTTCAGGCTATCCCTTCTTTGGCGACAACGCAGACCAACCGCAATCAACCATGATTATACAAATCCCCTATAAATGCCTGCCTAAACGAGGCGGAAAAGTCGATGACATAATGACTGAACTTACAATCACAACATACTAAAAACCTGCTGAATTCCTCCCCCCAAGTAGGTTTGATTAACTAAAGGGCTTGAGAGCAATCCCATTCTCAAGCCCTTGTTAATATGCATAGTAAACGATCAATGAATAATCGTAGGGGTAATCCCTTGAGGTTACCCCGGTTACAAATCCTCTTTGGTTTTTCTGCAACCTCAATAATCTAACTATCGTTATCAGGTTGAGTAGAATTATCCAAGTTTATAATCCGCCATCAACTTCTTTAACTCCTGTTTCATACCGCTGATGATTTTAGTGTATTTTGGATTATCATATTCGCTCTTCATTTCCAGCGGATCTTTATTTAGATCATAAAATTCCCATTCGCCTTTGGTATAAAATTCAATCAGTTTATAACGCTCATTGCGCACGCCCCGGTGAGTGGTGACGGCATGGGCGCCTCTTCCGTAATAGGTGTAGAGGATGCTCTTGCGCCAGTCTTCGGGGGATTCGCCTTTGAGCAGGGGCGCCAGTGATTTCCCCTGGACTTCTTGGGGCGTCTTGATTCCAGCCGCTTCAAGGATGGTGGGCGCATAGTCGATGTTCTGAACAAGTTCTTTGCAGCGGGTTCCTGGCTGGGTCACTTCCGGCCATTTAATGATCAACGGGTTGCGCAGCGACTCCTCATACATCCAGCGCTTGTCATACCAGCCGTGCTCGCCGTTATAAAATCCTTGATCCGAACTATAAATAACAATGGTGTTATCTTCGAGATTATTCTCTTTAAGGTAATCCAGAACTCTACCGACATTATCATCCATTGCTTTGATGCACTTTATATAATCCTTCAAATAGGCTTGGTATTTCCAACGGGTAAGTTCCTTTCCTTTTAAGTTCTGGGCGCGGAACTTTTCGTTGCGGGGCGCGTAATATTCATCCCATGCCTTCTTTTGCTCAGGGGTCATCCGCTTGTATTCACCGATGGTAACTCTGTCCTGGGATTTTGTCTTGGGAATTGCTTCCAGCATCTCCTCTGGTGATGTAGTGGAGAATGGCGGCGTAACTTTCACATCAGTGGCTATGTTGATATGGTCGCGGATGGTCATTTCCTGCTCAAGCGCTGAGGAAGTGCGTCCTTCGTAATCGTCAAACAGATTTTCTGGTTCCGGAACATCCACGCCGTCGAGTAGGTTAAAATGTCTGGGGTGAGGCATCCAGGTGCGGTGCGGGGCTTTGTGCCAGCTGCACAGGAAGAACGGCTTGGATTTATCCCTTTTCTTATCCAGCCAATCGATGGTCAGGTCGCCGATAACATCAGAGCA
This sequence comes from bacterium, assembly GCA_963662285.2. Taxonomy (GTDB): domain Bacteria; phylum Hinthialibacterota; class Hinthialibacteria; order Hinthialibacterales; family Hinthialibacteraceae. Next base: position 27,085 of record CAXXMV010000001.1, on the reverse strand, counting down.
GTAACCCTGTTTGCGGATTGGTTTTTCGGAACCCTTGGAAATGAAATCGGGATTATAATACATGCCCTGACCCGGCAATATCTTATAATCGTCAAATCCGGTAGGAAGAGAGGCCAGATGCCATTTACCTATCACCGCCGTCTGGTAATTCGCTTTTTGCAGTTCCTTGGCTACAGTCCATTGACTTGAATCGAACTTATCCCCATTAGCCCTGAAACCGTTAATGTGACTGTGTTTGCCTGTCAGGATGGAAGCCCGGCTGGGGCCGCAGATTGAATTACCTACGAAACTGTTATCGAAAACCACGCCCTGGGCGGCGATCTTATCGATGTTAGGAGTGATATTATGCATCTTAATGAACTCCTGCATCCTTGACTTGTAAGCGCCCAAAGTTTGCAATGAATGGTCATCGGAAAAAATAAACAGGATATTGGGCTGTTTGGCTTTAGTCTTGGCCGAGAGTTGACTGCTGAGGCATAACGGCAACATGCCGATGCTTTTCATCACATCTCTACGATTTATATTTTTCGATAACATAACTCACTCCTTAGGATGTTAACTGTTTTTCGGGAATTGTTGTAATCAAAATACATGCAATTACTTGAAATCTAATTTGAACTGATTAACCAACGTATTATCCTTAAAAAACGGCAGTTAGATTATGATCATAACACAAATTGAGAATCTGAATTATAGAAAAACAACCCCCTCTTGGGAGAGGTAAGGAGAGAGTTGATATAAGCCACCTGAGCAAAGCAATAACTGGAAAAATTTCCTCCTAATGAGTGAAAAGAAATTATAAAATAATATCATATATTGTGCTGATTACAAAATACATAAAAAGAAATCCAAAATAAACTGACTTTTTTTGTATTATAGCCGCCTGTTATGGTTCAATCGCTCCTAATCGACGTTTTTACTTATTTCTTTTCGAGCGGCTTGCAGTTTGTGATCCCGGCTTTTCTGGCGCCAACCAGACCGAAGATTGTCTGTCGGCTTCCCTGTGAGAATCCTTTACCCCAACCTGTTAATCCAACATCGAAGGCGCCGGCCATCATCTCTTCCCAGAATTCTAGATACTTCTTGTCGCCTGTTTTTTCATAGGCGTAGCCGATGATGTCCGCGTTCATGACGCATTCATGCCCTCGATGTCCCTTGCCAATGTAATTGGGTGCGTTGGTGATGTACTTAAAGCCGTTCCCTGGTTCCCACGATTCGTTCATGAGCCAGTCGGCTGTGTTGATCATCATCTGCTCCACATCAGGGCGCTTCCTGGGTTCGACATTCAGATAGCGCAGCAATCCAAAGCCCAGAACTCCCGTGGCAAAAGCTTTACCTCCCACTACAGCGACGCCAAGCGTCTCGTTCAATGGCGGCACATGAGGCCACCCGCCGTGTTTGGGGTCATGTCTTTCCAGGCAACGCTGCACCATGATGCGCGCCGCATTGAGATAGTAGGGATTTCCGGTGAACAGATAGGCGCCGGTCGCATTGATGAGAGGCCATCCGCCCCCCCGCTCAATCTCGAAATCGAAAGTGGGCGTCAGAAAATCAGCCTGACTGGTGCACACGCGCCCGGCTGTTTCCAACAGAAATGCGTCGCCGGTGAGCAAGCCGTAGAGCCACACGCCATCTTCAAAGATATGGCCTTGTGGATCCATGCCGCCCTCAAAGGTGCCGGGTTGGCTGGCGGCATAATTCCGCGCATGTTCATCAAAGCCCAGCGCATCGGGCGTTCTCCGCGTTCCTACATGGTTAAATGAATGTTCCCACACCACGCCTGGGACATTCTCCGTCCATGCGCCCCGGATGGTATCGACCGTCGCATAGTGCCGCGCCATTTCGAGGCCGGGCGTGAAATACTGCCGGTCGCCAGTTCGCATCCATTGCAGACCCAGGCACCATGCGAGATCGTATTCGTTGTTGCCCGCATTGTATCCCCGCTCACCATACCAGTCGCCGAAGTTCATCCAGCCATACATCCGGTCTGATTCTCGCGCCTGCACTAATCCCTTAAATCCAGAATCGAAAAAGGTTTCATACGAATCCCACACGCCCGGAGTCTTGGGAAAAACATCGCTTCCTAAAACTCCCGTTGAACAGAGATATTCGGGTGACGCCTGCGCTAGCAGTGGATGCGTAAACCATGACGACTGTTGAACTGCGTCTTGTTTGTTTTCATCTTCATTAAACCAAATATAGAACTCGTGCTGGGTGGTTTGCCCCGCGCGCATGAGATAGCAGCCATCTTCAAACCACTGGTAAAGACGGTGATACCATCCCTTGGCATTCTCTATGGTATAGGCATCAGGCGCCAAAGCGGGCAGCAGATCCACGCGCAAACCATTAGCATCAAGTTCCAACGCGCTGGGATAGGTTTGCCAGAAATCGCGGTAAAGCAGCGACAACGTCCCCTCGCCTTGGTTCATTAAAACTAAACCCAAGGCCCGCTCGCCTTCTTTCTTCTCCGCGCCGCAGGATTGAATATAATGAGAGTCCTGATCCTGGAAGAGACGCATCTCCTCACCTTCTTTTACTTGGGCGGGCGTGTCGCCCTGAAACGCTCCACGCAGAGCGGGGGCGCCAGCCATGGGAACATTTACCGATACGCGCCGAACCTTTCTAAACAGCGGTTCAGCGTCTCCATTCCACAGAGTTACGTTGACCGCCATGCCCGGCATCCCCTTCCAGAACGTAAGCCTGACAAGATAGCGCCATCCCTTATCTCCGTCTGATCCGAGCATTGAGCCAGCGCTCTCAACCACTGCCCTGATTGGCCCGTTTTCAGTGACATCGACCGACTTGGGCGCCGCGCAGGTTAGAATCTGTCTATCCTCTGTCTCCATCACCAGACCCGAAGCAGCGGCGCCATATGTCCATTCCGCAGCGCTAATTATTCCGTCCCGGTTGCGGTCAAATCCATATTGACCAAAGAACGTCGATCCACTTTTTGCTATAGTAAAACTCGTAGCGCCGGTTGTCATATCCCATCCTCTGGGAGATTCTTCAATGATGAGAAGTTGGGCGTTTTTGCTATTATGTACTGCGCCGCCAGACTTGGATTTTAATCGATATGTATTGTTAGCCCCGCTATTCGCCAGGAAATCCAAGGTCACCCACTTAACGCTTCCATCGTCCCAGAGTGAGGTGGTTGAGGTTTGCAGCGTCACCTGTCTGCCCTGTGGATCAAACAAACTAAGGTCGTCCTGCTGCGCAAGTTTTCCCCGTTCAAAGGGAATGCCAATCGTGACGGGCCATGCATGGCGCGGTGTATCCGTAGGCTCTGGTAATGCCAGTTCAATAGAGAGTTCCTGTGAAGACGCTGGTTTCTTAGGCGCCGCCTGGAACGTGAACGGCTCCGAGGCCAACTCTTTGCCTTGCCATGTCGTTATGATCCTCCCGGTATATTCCTCAGTGGAATCCAAACCGGAAAGTCGAATTCGGTGATTTCTGCCCTCTGCCTGTGACGCGGCGGATTCGGGTTTGGAGTTCACGGTTTTACATGTAATCCGCCCGGTCCCAACGATGCCGGTTGTGGTCCAGCAGATGTCTATGTTCCCCGGCTTTGTAGACCATGTTTCAATAAATCTGAATTGAGGACGCGGTGGAGTAATGGGTTTCTTGGCAAAGACCAGGTCATAGATTCGATAACAACCCACCGGAGTCAGGCAGGTGAAGTCTAAGACATCGCCCGGTTTTGCCGTCAGTTTTTCAGCGAAACTATAGAGCGCCTTACCATTATCATCGGCGCCGAAAATCGTTCCGATATCGCGCCCGTTGAAGGAAACCTGCAAGCGTTCGATGCCATCGGGATCGTCGATAAGAATGACGCCTAAGTAAAATTCACCCTGGCGGTCGAAGGTATAGCGGAAACTGTGGCCAGTGTCCAATCCACGAATCCGGTTTCCTTCGCTGATAAAACCAACCCAATCCGTGGTTTCCACAGTGGGAACCATGAATCCCTGACCTTCCCCGGCCAGCCATTCATCCATCTCCGGCCAAAGCGCGAGACGCTCTACCTCACCCGCAAAGACTGTCCCGCATGCCGCTGCCAACAAAACAAAGCTCACAATTGCCGTAAATTTTCGCATTATCCGCCGTTCCTTTTTGGATAAAATTCTTTCCCACATCGAGTGATTGAAAAAATGATGTCCGCCGATGACATCTCAATTTAATATATGATATGCCGCCGTCAATCTTTATTAACATTATCGTTAATTTAGCAGATAATCTATTTATTTTTAAGGCTTTAACAGCAGCGGGTTTGGTGGGAAAAGAGCGTATAAGAGGATTACAACGCGTAGGATAGATTAGCTTTACCGACCTATCAAAGAACCACCTGCTAGTAGTGCGACCAACTCATTATGTCGGGCAACCTCGTTCCCTCTCCCTCTGGGAGTGTAAAGGCCTGGGACATGGGTAACAGGTGTTCGGGGACATAGGTAACACATTCCCTGAGTGTATTCTAGCCTTGAAAGGAGGCGAAGAATATGCCCTGGAACGAGGTGGACCTTATGTCTCTGAGAAAAGAATTCGTATTGTTGAGCCAGCAAGAAGAAAGCAACATCAGCCAATTATGTAAACGGTTTGATATCAGCCGTAAGACGGGTTACAAATGGATCAAACGGTACAAAGAAGGAGGAGTCGAAAATCTCCAAGACCGTTCCAAAAAACCCAATACTTGCCCTCATCAAACAGATAAGTCTATCGAGCAAGCCATTACAGAAAATCGCGAAAAAGGATGGGGAGGACGCAAAATTCGCTCTCGTCTGATTCAATTGGGATACGAAAATGTTCCTAGCGCCAGCACTATTACTGCCGTGTTACGCCGACTGGGATTGCTGGATGAAAAGGAAAGTCACAAGCACAAAGCCTATAAGCGTTTTGAAAAAGATACGCCCAACGAATTGTGGCAAATGGATTTCAAAGGAGATTTTCCCACGCTCAAAGCACGCTGTTATCCGCTCAGCATTCTGGATGATTGCACGCGCTTTGTTCCCGGATTATTTTCGTGCGCCAATCAGCAAAGGGAAACCGTGCAAGACTCCCTGGAAAGCGTGTTCAGGATGTATGGTATGCCTCGGGCGATGTTGATGGATAACGGAAGTCCGTGGGGAGGATGCAAAACCTGCGAATACACCAGATTGACAATATGGCTGATACGATTGGGTATTCGCGTGTATCACGGTCGCCCCTACCATCCGCAAACCCAAGGCAAGGTCGAGCGATTTCACCGGACCTTTAAGCAAGAATTGCTGATAAGGGAATCGTTTGTGGATTTGGAATATTGCCAAAGGCGGTTTGATGAGTGGCGTTATGAATACAATTTTGAGCGTCCTCACGAAGCCCTGGATATGGATGTCCCGGCTAACCATTATACGTCCAGTCCTTTTGTTTATCCGGGAAGTTTGCCGGATATCGAGTACGCGCCGGGCAGCATTATCAGGAAGGTGCAACAAGGAGGTCGGGTGGCGTACCGTGGTGAAGATTTCCGGGTGAGCCGCGCCCTGGTAGGATGCCCGGTTGCCTTGAAACCCGCTATGACCGATGGGATGATGGACGTATATTTTTGCCGACAAAAAATCAAGACGCTCGATCTGCGTTTGAATGAAATCAAAGAAGATAACTTGGCAATCCAGAAAAAGGCGTCACAATAGAAATTGGTTGGGCGAAACGGAAGCGGGCGCTGCAGGAGTGCAACCCGCCAGGGATAGCCGATCCGAGGTGCGAGGGATAATGCAGGAGGTGAAATATTCACCTCCTCCCTCTAAGCCAACCAATTATCCTGAGCATCTCTAGATGCCTAAAAAAAAACTCAAACAATAACCTGGGATAAATCCCGGTTTTGATAAAAAACTGTAACCCATGTCCCCGAACATGTGTTACCCATCTACCCGGTCTGTACAGGGAGAGGGCTAGGGTGAGGGGGAATTATGAATGCTTCCCGAAAAACGAGTGTGTCGTACTACTAGAGCAGTTATCATAATAATGTTCAAGTTGGCCATTCGGTTTATCAACCCGCAACGGCGCTTCATTCGGTAAAATGATCTGTCAATGCCTGATATAATTTATGGGGAAACACAGCTTCTATCTGTTCGATGCTTCTTAAACCGAAGATGCATGACAGGGCGATGGGATCGGCGCGGTATCCGGTGTGTCCTTCATAGAATCCATAGCGCATGATGTAGTATGGTACCATCTCGCCGATATGGATGCGGGTCAGGTTTTCGGTTAATACCTTGAATTGCGGCTCGCTCAGCTCAGCATATTTTTCTCGCAGAAAACTGATCTCTTTTGCATTTAGTTCACGGTGGATGTCAAACTGATAGGTTCCTTTGATTTCATCGTTGAAAATGGATTCCTGCCAACCCTTGGTTCCAAAACCAGAGATAATAACTTTTTGCTGGTTGTAAAGGACATATTGGAAATGCTTCCAGAATCTCCTGAAATGTCCGGTTTCAATATCCTGCAAAGCCAGGTTCCAGACATGAAATAGAGGCTTGGCCATTTGGGGATGAGTTAGCCCCAATTCTTTAACCAGTCGGTTGTCGCCCTTCAAAACGGAGATGATATTTTCACTTTTGCTCATAAAACCGACGCCGGATGATTGATCGGGACGGCCAATTTCAGTAATCTTCTCAACTGGTTTGCCCGTAATCGTTTTGGCATTATCCAGTTCATGCGTAGCATGAAGACCGGTTCGGGCCAGAGTGGGAAAATCTTTTTCATCTATCTCTAATTGCAATCCCTTACCCATTTTTATCTTTAATTCGGGATTGATCCGCTCATCATTTGCTTGAGTGACCGGAATGAGGAGATAATCTCCATCAATGGTGAGAGCAGTGATAATCTCGATTCCATCATCGGTAATGAAAGGTGAAGGGATATCAGGTTTGCTGCTAATAGGCGCCGGATAGAGCGGGTATTTCTCTTGGTTTATAGGGCTTATGACACATGCTTGCGGATTTAGTGCGTCCGCTGTCTTTGCTTCAGTGGTCGGGAGAAAGGCGAATGAGATTAATATAAGGCTTGCAATAAGTTTTAACTGAGTCATCGGTCGTCCCCTTTCTAAAGTTACGCTTCAGATATTATGTAACCCGGATCATCAAAATACCGACCTTCAATCGGTTTTTTATTGAAAATCAGCTGTTTTTATAATATTACTCTAATTTATTTTAAATGTTTTGCAGTAGTATTACGTATTAACTAATTAATAGATTAAAATGCATTTGTTGGGTGAAATCGAATGATCCTGGTTGAAAAATTAAAGAAAAGTTACGGCGAACTGCGGGCGGTGGATGATATCTCCTTCGAGGTCGCTGAAGGCGAACTCTTCGGCTTTTTAGGGCCTAACGGGGCGGGGAAGACCACCACTTTATCCATGATATCCGGTCTGCTGAAGCCTGATAAAGGGCGGGTATTGGTCGGCGATATGGATATCTGGCAAATGCCCAAAGCCGCCAAGTGTATTATCGGTCTGGTTCCTCAGGATATCGCCTTGTATGAAGAATTAACCGCAAGAGAAAACCTGCGTTTTTGGGGCAGTTTATATAATCTCAGCTCTTCAGAATTGAAATCAAATATAAATCAGTGGCTCGACCGGGTCGGTCTTTCTGACCGCGCTAACGATACGGTGGCCAAATACTCCGGCGGCATGAAGCGCCGTTTGAATCTGGCCATAGGAATGGTGCATAATCCCAAAGTCATTTTGCTCGATGAACCTACAGTAGGCATCGATCCCCAGGCGCGTAATACTATCCTCGATCTGATCCGCGAAATCGCTCGCGAGGGAACCACCATCCTCTTTACCACTCATCACCTGGAAGAGGCCGAAGCCCTATGCGAGCGCATCGCCATTATGGATCATGGCAAGATACTGCAAACCGGAACAGTGGATCAACTGGCGCAGGTAGTGGGCGACGGTGAACTGGTCACCATTCACGGTGAGTTCACGGCCCCGGCATTTAAAGAAGCTCTTAGCGGCTTAGCGGTCAATTTCTTAAGTATGGAAGATAAGACCGCAACCCTCAGCCTCAAATCGAATGGAACCAATATCGCGTCTCTCTTGCAGAAATTGACCGATGGAGGGATTGATATCGACGACCTGTCCATGCAAAAGCCTAGCCTGGAGAGCGTCTTCTTGAAACTGACCGGAAGAGAGTTACGAGATTGAAAGTTCTAATATCTCTTGTTGCTAAAGATTTGCTGCGCGACCTGAAAAGGCCGTGGAGCATCATAATCATGATGATTCTGCCGGTGCTGCTCACCTGGTTGATGGCCTCCGTATTTGGCGGCGGAGGCAAGGAAGCGCCGGAGATTGTGCTTCACGTAGCGGTGGTGGATGACGACGAAGATTTCTTCTCCGGTATGCTGCGCTCTATGTCATCGCAGGGAGACGCCGGAAAAAACCTCAAACTGCATTTTGTGGATACCGTAGATGATGGCATTCTACTTTTAGAGAAACGCCGGGCCTCGGCCTTAGTGGTTTTCCCCGATCATATGACGGCTGATCTTATCGATGGCGCCACTGTAACTATCGAATTATACAAGAATCCCGCGCAATTGGTGCTGCCTTTTGTCGTTGAGCAGGGAACCGATCTGTTCGCGGTGGGCGTCTCGCAAATCATAACCTTGATGGAAGACGAACTTAGACAAACCGTTGAACTGTTGAACTCTGATTCGCTGCCCTCCAGCTGGGGCGCCGCCATGCTTTTGTATAATGGTATGGAGAAGGTGAGAGTGGTGGAAAAGTATTTCCTGCCCCCATTAGTGCAATTCAAAACCATCGCCGTCAAGGATTTCATCCCCAGCGCCTCACGCGAACTGGTAGTCGTTCAGTAAAATGTGTTTAAATTTAGTGATTATAAATAAAAAAAAAAACGAAATAATAGATTAGCTGAATGAAATGCATATCCTTCCCCCAAGCCTGGGGGAGGTTAGGTGGGGGTTGATTGGTCGAGACGCAACCCCCCTCTAACTCCCCCCAAACTTGGGGGGAAGGATTCTAGTCTGCATGCTTTTATCAAGCATTTTTCTAATATGAATTTCTGTCACCTGAACAGTTAAATATCGGATAATAGTATGAATGAAGAAATTTTCTCCTATATGTTTCCCGGCTTGATGTTGATGTGGGTCTTTTTTATTGCTCAGAACACCTTAGCTGACCTCTATGAAGAGAGAGACAACAAGACCATGATGCGCTTGATGTCGACCGCCGCTTCGGTGAACCAGATCGTGCTGGGCAAAATCATCCGCTGCTTCCTGATCTGCTTCATCGTTGAGATACTTCTGGTATTGGTCACCATCATGCTGTTTGGCATCAAGTGGGGCAACCCGTTCTGGTTAACGGTAGTTGGTTTTACTATGAATATGTCGATAACCGGCACGCTGGCTCTGGTTTATGGATTAATGAAATCCAAAGACGGCTCAAATGCGGTCATCGTTATAGTGGTTCTTTTCACTGGTTTTATAAGCGGTTCTTTCTTCCCCTTCGAGAACATGCCCAAATTTATGCAAAACATCGGGGAATGGGTATTCAACCGCTGGGGCATCGTTGGCATGCGCGGCGTTATGAGCGGTAACTCGTTGGATAAAATCATCCCCTCGATATTGAAATTATTTGCTTATGGAATGGTCACGACATTTCTGGGATCATGGTTCCTGAAACGCCGTATGGAATCGGGGGATGCCTCATGAATATTCTTCGCATCGCATTAAACGACCTGCGCCGTATGTTTAAGGATAAAATGTTGATCTTCTGGTGGCTGATTATGCCGCTGGGCTTTGTCTATATGTTCGCCCTGTTGATGGGTGGAGAACGCAAAAACACCACCTGGCTGCCAATCTTCAATCACGATAAGCATGAACTATCCACCCTGTTTATCGATCAGCTGAAGGCTGATGGATACAACGTTGATCTCCGTAAGAAAATGTATGAAGAGAATCACGTTCAGTATTGGTCCAGAGCCATTATAATTCCGGCTACTTTCTCTGAGTCGATCCTAAAAGGAGAAACGGCGTGCTTTGAATTCGTAAAAGGTAAGGGAAACGAAGAGAACACTCTCTCGGCTCAAGCGCGCTTGATCTTCAATCTGGTTAAATTCAATGGCGCCTTGGCGGCGGTGGACCTGGTCAACAACCGTTGGACCAAATTGACCAGTGAAAAATTTGTCGCCGAGTTAAACAAGCCCCAGCAATTATCAGTGAAAAATATGAAGCATAACGCCCTGCGTCCGCCTCCGGTCGGTATGGCGCTTACCTTGCCGGGCTATCTGGTTATGTTCGTTTTAATGATCAGCATAATGTATGGCGGGATCACTCTGGCCGAAGAACGGCGCCACAAACAGCTGACCCGTTTGATCGCCGCTCCCGTTTCGCCTATGGAAATATTTATATCTAAATTGTTGGCGCGCATGTTGCAACCCGCTCTGCAATCGATCATGATCATTCTGTGCGGCCATTACCTCTTCGGCGTATCACTGGGCGACCATCCATTAATATTGATTCCCGTCCTGGCGTGTTTCTCCTTCTTCTGTGGAACCCTGGGCGTCTTATTCGGCACGGTATTTTCAACCGAGAAACAGATTTCCAGCGTCGGCATCATGGTCACCCAGATTCTATGCGCCCTGGGCGGCTGCTGGTGGCCCATTGAGATAGTGCCCGAAACCTTCCGCAAAATCGCCATGTGCACCCCGACCTACTGGGCGCTGCAAGCCCTGCAAGACGTAATGGCCTTCGGCAAAACCCTATCCGGAGTAATGCCCGAATGCTTAAGCCTACTATCCCTGGGAACCGTTATCCTGCTAATATCAATCCCCTTGTTTGAGCGGCAAAAACGGGGTGTGGAGTAAACTATACTGGAAATTTGGTTTCGCGTAGGGTGGGCTAAAAGTTTTCGCGTAGGGTGGGCTAAAAGCGATAGCGTAGCCCACCATGATAGTTGCTTATAAAGGTTCAATAATGCATAACGAAGGCGCCTTATCAGTTGAGATCACAAACATCTCATCCCATGGAATATGGCTTTTATCTCATGACAAAGAAATATTCATGTCATACGAAGACTTCCCATGGTTTAAAGATCAGACGGTTAAATCGATTATCAATGTAGAAGAGCAATCTCCCGGACATTATTATTGGCCTGACCTGGATGTTGACTTAAGCGAAGAAATAATAGAAAATCCGCAACGATTCCCATTAAAAGCAAAAGCGAGCAGCGCGTAGGGTGGGCTAAAAGCGATAGCGTAGCCCACCAAAACCACCTACTAAAACCAAACCGCCGCATCGTTTCCCCTTAACCAATAAAAAAAACGATGCGGCGATTTTCTTATCAATAATTTCCCACAACGCATACTGTGAACATGGGCGCCAAGGGTAGTGTATTTTCTACCCTTGATAACAAACTTTCGTTATTCTTATCACCATTAATTCAATCCATCCCCCCTAACCAAGCGCCTTATGAACAGCATCCTTCATTTTCCGTAATCCATCAGCATGGGTGCCAAGGGTAGTGTATTTTCTACCCTTGATAACAAACTTTAGCGCGTAGGGTGGGCTAAAAGCGATAGCGTAGCCCACCAAAACCAACCACCCAAGCCTCCCCTACCCAATCGCCTCATGAACAGCATCCTTCATTTTCCGTAATCCATCAGCATGGGTGCCAAGGGTAGTGTATTTTCTACCCTTGATAACAAACTTTCGTTATTCTTATCACCTTTAATTCAATCCATCCCCCCTACCCAATCGCCTTATGAACAGCATCCTTCATTTTCCGTAATCCATCAGCATGGGTGCCAAGGGTAGTGTATTTTCTACCCTTGATAACAAACTTTCGTTATTCTTATCACCATTAATTCAATCCATCCCCCCTACCCAATCGCCTTATGAACAGCATCCTTCATTTTCTGTAATCCATCAGCATGGGCGCCAAGGGTAGTGTATTTTCTACCCTTGATAACAAACTTTCGTTATTCTTATCACCTTTAATTCAATCAATCCCCCCTACCCAATCGCCTCATGAACAGCATCCTTCATTTTCCGTAATCCATCAGCATGGGTGCCAAGGGTAGTGTATTTTCTACCCTTGATAACAAACGGTTCTATAAAGAAATCTGTGGGTGAATGATAGCAAAAATACTTCGAATAGTAGAGGTATAAAAAAGACATCCGGTCTCTTATCCTGAAAGAATGAAATCAGCGAAAAATCATCAACCAGGAGGAAACCGGATGGATGTCATTAGAATCCTCAATCGTGTTCATAAAATCAAGGGGTATGTATATGCTTCTAGCAAATTTGGTGAATGGAATGGTAAAACATCCATAGAGGTAAAAGTCCGTGCTCATGTCAAAAGCCGCCCGATATGTTCATGCTGCGGAGAAAAAGGATCAGGTTATGACAGATTAGATGCGCGCCGATTTGAGTTTATCCCGATATGGGGATTAACCGTATTCCTGATCTATGCCATGCGCCGCGTGAATTGTCACCGCTGTGGAGTGAAAGTTGAAAAGGTACCTTGGGCCGATGGTAAACATGAATTAACGCATATCTATCAATGGTTCTTGGCGAGCTGGGCCAAGCGGATGAGTTGGAGCCAAGTGGCGGAAGCATTTCAAACAAGTTGGTACAATGTTTTTCATTCGGTTGAACGGGCGGTAGAATGGGGCCGCCAGCATGTGAACCTGGAAGGAATCACCGCCATTGGAATCGATGAAATGCAATGGGGCGGCGGACATCAGTATGTGACAGTGGTATATCAAATCAATGAGAATTGCAAACGGCTGCTGTGGATCGGGGAAAAAAGAAAGATCAAAACACTGTTGAAATTCTTCAGATGGTTCGGGGAAGAACGTTCAAAAAAATTGGAATTTGTGTGCAGTGATATGTGGAAAGCTTATCTCAAAGTCATTCGCAAAAAAGCCAAAAGCGCGCTGAATGTATTGGATCGGTTTCACATCATGGCTCATATGAACAAAGCCATAGATCAAGTCCGCGCTGGAGAATCCCGTGAATTGAAGGCCAAGGGATTAGAACCGGTATTAAAAGGAAGTCGCTGGTGGTTTCTGAAACGCCCGGATAATTTGACAGTCAAGCAGGTCGATAAATTAGCCAACGTGGTTCGATATAATCTGCGCACGGTGAGAAGTTATCTTCTCAAAGAGGAATTTCAATTTTTCTGGGAATATAAATCAGCATGGTGGGCTGGACGCTTCATGGATCAGTGGTGTACTAAAACCATGCGCTCGCGAATCGAACCAATGAAGAAAGTGGCCAAGATGCTGCGCAACCATCGCGAACTGATTTTGAACTGGTTTCGGGCGAAAAAGGAGTTTTCTTCTGGAGTGGTGGAAGGCTTAAACAACAAGGCCAAAGTGACTACCAAAATGGCGTACGGTTTTCGAACCTACAAAGCGCTGGAAATCGCCTTATATCATACACTTGGCGATTTACCAGAACCAAATTTCACCCACAGATTTTTTTGAAGAGGCTAACAAACTTTCGTTATTCTTATCACCTTTAATTCAATCCATCCCCCCTACCCAATCGCCTCATGAACAGCATCCTTCATTTTCCGTAATCCATCAGCATGGGTGCCAAGGGTAGTGTATTTTCTACCCTTGATAACAAACTTTCGTTATTCTTATCACCATTAATTCAATCCATCCCCCCTACCCAATCGCCTCATGAACAGCATCCTTCATTTTCCGTAATCCATCAGCATGGGTGCCAAGGGTAGTGTATTTTCTACCCTTGATAACAAACTTTCGTTATTCTTATCACCATTAATTCAATCCATCCCCCCTACCCAATCGCCTCATGAACAGCATCCTTCATTTTCCGTAATCCATCAGCATGGGTGCCAAGGGTAGTGTATTTTCTACCCTTGATAACAAACTTTCGTTATTCTTATCACCATTAATTCAATCCATCCCCCCTACCCAATCGCCTCATGAACAGCATCCTTCATTTTCCGTAATCCATCAGCATGGGTGCCAAGGGTAGTGTATTTTCTACCCTTGATAACAAACTTTCGTTATTCTTATCACCATTAATTCAATCCATCCCCCCTACCCAATCGCCTCATGAACAGCATCCTTCATTTTCCGTAATCCATCAGTTGCGGTTTTCAACGCATCTTGCGCCCAATAGGTTCGGTTGAAGATTTCCAGCGACAGAACTTTCCCCGGACCGGTGGAATGTAAGTCGCGCAGTATTTGGGTTAGCGGCGCGATTCCATCGCCGGGGTATACACGGTCTTTGTCGCCAATGCTTTCACGGGGGGGATTGGCTGGATAATCGTTCATATGAAAAACCGGCATGGTTGAGCCATTGAGCAGTCTGAGTCCATTGAAACTCGAACCGCCTTTATACATATGGTAGACATCTGCCAGGACGCACGCCTTGGGATGGCCGCTTTCGATAGCCACGTAGGCGGCTTGACCCAACCGATAAAGGTTCTTGGACGGTCCCCAGGTTTCAATCTGAGCAACAACGCCCACTTGGTCGCCCAATTCCAATAACTCACGATAGCGCTCAGCCGCTTTCAGCAGATCGAGTCCGGGTTCATTGGTTGCGCCCGCTGGAGGAGCTGCGATTCGTTTTCCCCCGATTTGAGCGAGGATATCCATGTCTTGTTTTATATTTTCCATACCCTCTGCGCGTTTGGCGTCATCATCAACCACCCATTGAGCAAAACCGATGGCGCTTTCAACCGTGAGTCCTAAATCAATAATTTTCTTTTTCAAATCGCTCAAAGAACCTCCCTGCTTTTCGTAATTACGGATGGAATCGATCCAGGGTTCGATGGCGTCATAGCCCGCTTTGGCAACCACTTCGATTTCTTTAAGCAAACCCAGTTTTTGACCACGGATAGTTCCAGTATTTAAGCAATACCGGAAAGCCTGCTTGTTGGATGGTTTATCCTGGCGAGTCGCTGCATGAGAAGTATTTGATAATCCTCCGATCATGGCTGCAGCTATTGCAGTTCCGGTCGGGGCGAAGATTCCACGTCGTGTGAATTTTGGTTGGTTCATCTTTTTTCCTTCATATTAATAATATTTTCTTTTAATGATTCGCTCACCCTCAACACATTTTAAAAATCAACAAATAACAAGACGGCGCAACCAACTACGATGCAAATCCAAATGGCATTCAATAAAAATCCAAAGTTATCAATAAATGTTTTGGTCGGCCTGAAACCTGGTTTCTTCGCGATTGCATAATAAGTATGCATTGCAGCATAATCCCGTAATTCAATTGGTAAATGTTCTTCTAATTTCTTGCATGACTCATTGTATTTTTGAACCTGAGTCCAGTTGCTTTCTATCGTATTTTGAAGATATAGGTTTATCACATATCCAATAATTCCAGTTATTAAAAAAGTGATATCTCCACTATATACCCCGAAAATCATATCCTTTGTAAAAAAGGTTGCAATAGTAAAAAAGAAGCCGGCCAATAAAATCTGAAACTTAATCTTGATCCAAATTAGATTTATGTTAGCCATTGCATCTCTTCTTAAAACACCAATAAGAGAAACCAGACATCGATAATCAAATTTCCCGAAATCCATTGGGGGGTGCGGTTCATTTTCCATGGGAATCTCCAGAGCGCAACTTTCAACTGCATTTAATCATAGTTTATCATTTAACGCAACAAATAATAATAGAGCGCAGGCGCCCCTTTGCTTTTCACTATAATCCAGTTAACAATATGCATATCAGTTAAACATGGAGTCATCATAATCCCTCCATCAAGGAGAGTTCACATGCCAGCGCGTAGGGTGGGCTAAAAGCGCCAGCGTAGCCCACCAAATTCCACCTCTGGCGTAAAGTTTAAGGAGAATTCCGATGTTACGCATATCAGCCAACGCGTAGGGTGGGCTAAAAGCGAAAGCGTAGCCCACCAAATTCCACCTCTGACGTAAAGTTTAAGGAGAATTAAGATGTTACACATATCAGGCAGAAATTTTATCATCGGTTTAACGTTATTAATACTGGGCGCTTTTCTACTTCTGGCGCCGACGGTGAATGCTTCACAATCAAGCGGCGTCAGCGATGAGCGCATGTCCCGTTTAACCAAAGGCATTAATATTCCCAGCTGGTTCTGGCTTAATCGCGGTTCCGTCGAAGAACTGAGCAAACGCTATCCCGATGAGGATTTCGCTTTGATCAAAAAACTGGGTTTCACCTTCGTCCGCGTCCCCATAGACATGGCCAATGTATATGACAAGAGCGATTTGGGTTTGTTAAATAAAGAAAACATGCCGCTGCTGATGGCGGGGATCAAAAAAATCCTGTCATACAAATTAGCCATTATTATCGATCTGCACAGCATTTCTCAAAAAGAGGGCGGCAGCAATTATTCCGGGCCGCTGGGTAAGGATCAAACTTTTACTGATCAATTCTGTAGTTTCTGGACTGCCTTCGCGCAACAATTGAACCAGTTCGATCCTGAGTGGGTTATACTGGAACCGATGAACGAACCTGTTCTAAGCGGCAAAGAGGCAGCATGGCCGCCAGTGCAGGCCAAGGTAATCGCCGCTATCCGTCAAGGCGCTCCCAAACATTCCATTCTGGCCACTGGCGCCCAGTGGTCAAATCTGGATACCCTGCTGGAACTCGAGCCGCTCAAAGACCCCAACATTATTTATAATTTCCATTTCTACGAACCGCATATCTTCACTCATCAAGGCGCGTCCTGGAGTTCCGATTGGGTCAAGCCGTTGCGCGACATCCCCTATCCTTCCACCCCGGAAGCAGTGCAAGACCATATCGGTAAATACTCTGACGAAAAGATCGATAAGAATATCAAACATTATGGCGAGCAGCGCTGGAACGCCGCCAAAATCGAAGGCCGCATGAAACAAGCCTCTGAATGGGCCAAGCAGCATGGCGTTAATGTAATCTGTAACGAATGGGGCGCCTACAAAAGTTACTGCCCTCCAAAATACAGAAACGCATGGATACAGGACGTAAGACAATCCTGCGAGAAATACAACATCGGCTGGTGCATGTGGACCTTCGACGGCAGTTTCGGAGTAGTAGAACGCCGGAACGGAAAAGTCGAAGTCAATAAAGATACCGCCAAAGCTCTTGGTCTGAATATTGATTAATAATGCATGACTCTGACCAACTCATAATGTTGGATAACCAAGTCCCCTCTCCCACCGGGAGAGGGCTAGGGTGAGGGGTAATTTAGAATCACTTAAGTTATTGATATGGGCGCTAAGGGCAAGACCGCAATGCGGTCAGCCCTTGATCAAGCCACTAACGATAGTAGTCTTTCAGCCATTGATTAAATATACCTACGTGTAGGGTGGGCTAAAAGCGCCAGCGTAGCCCACCAAGAATAACTAACCAGGATTAAGGGAATATAAAAAATGTTCAAAAAAAGTTCCGACAACTCGTATAAAGAAATCTTGCCCGGCATCCAAATCACCACTACCGTTTATGGTGAAAAAACCCTGATGACCGAATTCGTCATGAAAGCGGGCAGGACTCTTCCCACCCATCAGCATCCCTACGAACAAACCGGATACCTGGTTTCGGGAAACATAAAACTAACCATTGGCGATCAATTATACGAGGTAAATCCAGGCGACAGCTGGAGCATCCCCGCCGATATGGAACATGGCGCTGAAATCATATCCGACACAGTAGCCCTAGAAGTCTTCGCCCCATTGCGCGAGGAATACATAGAATTTGCGTGATGTTCTAAACCGCGATTGGCATCTCATCCCAGATACAGCCATCCAAGGCGCCTCCATTCTTCTTTTTATTAACGCCGCCCATTGTTTGAAGAAAAATGGAAAATTCTTGATGCTGGGTGTCATTTGGTGTACAATATTAAGAAAGGAGATAACAACCAAATGAGTATGAATGAGCGCGTAAGTACGCGAATTGACGGCGATTTGAAAGAAGCCGCCTTAAAAGTCTTCCAACAACTGGGAATAACCGAAGGGGAGGCTATTCGTATGTTCTATGCGCAAGTTAATCTCCAGCAAGGGTTGCCTTTCGAATTAAGTATTCCAAACAGTAAAACTATCAAGGCTATGCAAGAAGGC
Source organism: bacterium (assembly GCA_963662285.2). Taxonomy (GTDB): domain Bacteria; phylum Hinthialibacterota; class Hinthialibacteria; order Hinthialibacterales; family Hinthialibacteraceae. Next base: position 9,026 of record CAXXMV010000001.1, on the reverse strand, counting down.
GAAAGCAATTCAGAAAATCTCCAGACATACAAGAGTTTTTCAGATGTACGAAAAGAGTTGGAGATTTAATTGCTCGCTATTAAAACCACTCAAACATTTTTGAAGGATTTAAAGCGCGTTTCAAAGCGTGGAAAGAATATTGATGCATTTGAAAATATCATCAATTCGCTGCAAACCGAAAACCCCTTACCCCCGAATAAAAAAGATCACTTTCTAATAGGCGACTGGTCCGGGCATAGAGAATGTCACATTGATCCGGATTGGCTTTTGATTTACCGCATAGACGGCCAACACCTGATCCTTGAACGCACTGGTTCCCATGCTGATCTCTTTGAATAAGAATTGACATCGCAAAATCAAAAACCAGTAATCAACACTCATAAGCATGAAATCGACTTAATATGGAACACGGCGCCGGAATCATAGCTGATTCAGTAGCCCTAGAAATCTTCGCCCCATTGCGCGAGGAATACATAGAATTTACTTGATGTTCTAAACAGCGATTGGCATCTCATCCCAGATACGGCCATCCAAGGTGCGTCCATTCTTCTTTTTATTAACGCCGCCCCATTGTTTGAAGAAAAATGGAACGGTGGCTTCAATGCATTGTTCGCGAATATCCCGAACCCAGTCCATCTGCATCGGGCGGGATTTGGGACCCGACTCGCCGCCGACAATAATCCAGTCCATTCCTTCTAAATGAAGGTTTGGCAATGGACCGAGTAATGGCTCAAGCGATAGAAATTTCACTTTTGCGCCTGTCTGGTTTAAATGATCAATTCTATGAGTATACTTTTCAGTTTCTATACTTACTCCCATCCATACATTAGAAGGCCAGGATAGTTTGGGACTTAATTCCATAAGCCGTTTTGATCTTTTGGTTAATACCTGAAAACGATGGTGAGATGCTTTTTCCATTACTGCAAAAACTTTTTTAATAAACTCCAGTGGAACGTTCTTATGAAATAAATCGCTCATTGAGTTTACAAATATGGTTTGTGGTTGTTTCCATTTCAAAGGCAAATCAAGAGCATGTTCATGAAGAGCCAAATTAAAGCCATTAACATAATTGGGTTGTCCCATTGCTTTGAGGCGTTGAGCCATTCTTTCAGCATAGCAATTTTCACATCCCGGACTAATTTTCGTACAGCCCGTAATTGGATTCCAGGTTGATTCTGTCCATTCGATATTTGATTTCATTTTTCTCTATTGTCTCATGTGAATAATTGGGTTATTCGTTCTAGCAAACTTTCCATCGTAATCCTTACCTTCAATTATCCCCTTTTTCCGTAATTTTTGAATCTCTTGATTGAAATGTTTAGTTAGCCAGATTTCTTTTCTAATTTTGATTATTAAATTCTCCCATCTTTGAGGTTGATTTTTTAATTCAGAAATTATCCATTCATCTAGTAATTCAAGGTCAGGTTCAGGTTCAATTAGGAACAATTGATCGGGATTATGTACTTTTTTTACATAAAATCCCCCATCTGGACATGATTTCCACATACATTCTTTCATTAAATCTCTTCCATCATCGTGATTGGTTAAGTGTAAAAGGAAATAACGAGTTTTATGATTCTCACCAATCATGCTAATATATGTTGACCATTTTGAACCTGTCATTTCTTGGATTAATTTTGCTGCTTGATCAGCCCGTTTATCAGGATCATTATCTGTTATTGTTTGCCAGATTCCTCCATTGAATATTAAATCTAATGTTTTCATCATTCCTGATGGCTTTGTTTTTTGACAAATTGCCATATCTAATTCTCTCCAAATAATGTTAACAAATAATTCTACTTTTTTTATACTCATCAAGTCTCGTAATAATTTTCCTGGTATTTTAAAGCCAAAAGGATCAATGAAAATAAATGCTGGTGTATTTAAAAAAGTGATCATTTCTTCAAGAATATTGAAACAATCTTCTTCGATTGGATTGCATTTAACATTAGCAGGGAGGTTATATTCTTTTAAATCGCCCATTAAACTTTCATAATTTGATCTATTTCTTTCTATAAAATTAAATGTAAATTCACAATTATTGAGTTTTGGAAAATAGGTATGGTTTAATAATGTTTCTAAAGCAACAAGTGGTGAGCCTAATTTGCCGCTAATGTGTTTTCCTCGCCCTGCATGAGTATCCAAATAAAGTAGTTTGTTGTTCCATTTCGCAAGTTTAGGAAACCAGCCATTTAAATAATTCTTGATAATATTGTGTTTTTCCCTCTGGAAATTATTATATTCACACCAATATCTCTCATCAGATATTGTTCTGGTCATAGTCGTATCATTATTTCTTACAACATGGTTGCTTTTATCCATAATACGCCTCTTTTCCCAAATTTTTTGTATCATAACACGCAATGAACTTTTGTGCAATAAAAAATTAGATGGAATTGACATTTTTTCATAGAAGGAAAAGATAAAATGACAACAGGATTTGTCAAATATTATATATGTTATGAAGGATGTATCTCTTACTACTAAACCTCATGTCCATGATCCACGAATTGCATGGGGGTGTGGTACATGGTTTCGAGGGATTCTATGGTTAGTTCTTTGGTGGGGTGGATTACCAGACTGTGGTTTAGGCAGGCAACCTGGGTTACGTAGATGGGGACTATGCTCAGGTCGTGCGATACTACTATGATGGTGCAATGTTGGTTGATGTCATGCAGCAGGTTGAATATCTGTTTTTGCGACAGGCTGTCGACGTGTGAGGTCGGTTCATCCATGATCAACAGCTGAGGGGCGCCAGCCAGAGCGCGGGCGATCAGTACGCGCTGACGCTGGCCGCCGGATAAATCGCCGAATTGCCGGTTGCGCAGGTCAGCCATCTCAACCTGGCTCAAAACGTTTTCAACGGTCTGCTTATCGGATTTACTATACCTGCCAAATTGAGGCGAGCTGCCCAGCAGCCCCATCAATACCACATCAATCACCGAGATGGGGAATTCCAAATCCAGCGCGGCGTATTGGGGCACGTAACCAATCTGGGATACCACTTTGTTGGGCGGTTTCTCAAATACACGAACCGATCCACTATCCGGCTGCAGGAATCCCAGCATCATTTTAAGCAGCGTTGTCTTACCCCCGCCGTTGGGGCCAACCACGCCGACGAACTGCCCCTGATCTACTTTCAGCGACACATTCTCTAAAACCGGGTCTCTATCATATCTGAAATAGACATTTTCAATATTGACGATGGGCGGATTCTGGTTCATTGCAATGCCTTTTGGATCTTTCCGGTAATAGTTCTCATGCTATTAAGATAATCCGGGGCTAATGGATCGAGCGTCACGATGCTGCCATTTATAGAATCAGCAATGGTGTTAGCGATGCTTTTGTCGAACTGGGGTTGGATGAAAATTGTATTGACTTTCTCTTTCTTAATGAAATCAATTAATTCCGACATATTCTTGGCGGTCGGTTCTTTGCCTTCAATCTCTACCGCAATTTGATTTAAGCCATAGTCATCAGCATAATATCCCCATGATGGATGAAAAACCAGCATATTACGCGTCGTAAGAGTTTTTAATGACTGCTTGATCTCGTTATCTAAAATGTCTAGTTCTTTATAAAACTCATCCAGGTTATCCTGGAAAAACGTTGTATGCTCCAGATCAGCTTCGACCAACGTCTCGCAGATGGTTTGAGCAATTAACTTAACTCTACCAGGGCTGAGCCATATATGGGGATCGTAACTTTCCCCATTATCTTCCTCAGCTTCTTCATGAGCATCGTGCTCATCTTCTCCATGAGAATGTGTCTTCATCTTTAGCAGAGGGATGTTCTTTCTCAGGTCTATGATTTTCATCTTGGGGTTGGTTTTCTCTATACGGCTCATCCAGGCATTCTCGAATGGAACGCCGATGCGAAAGTACAACTTGGCCAGTGATAATTTGGCGATCTGTTTGGGCATCGGTTCATAAGTGGCCGGGCTTTGCCCCGGACCAACCATAACCGACGGGTTGACAAAAGCGCCCCCGATGCGCTGCACCATGTATGCCTGAGGCGTTATGCTTACGAAAATATTGATGGCGTCATCATTTGGAGCGATGGTTGATTGATTCCTGCTTGAACCGGGCAAGGTTGATTGCAGCAATGAAATCACGAAAAGAACTGTAAGCGCGGCCAGTATTTTATTCCAGGTTATTTTGAATCCGGTTTTGGCGGTTATATACTCACCCGTCTGTCTCCATTCGGTCGGCGCCGACTTGCGGCGTATTCCATTAAGCATCATGAGGATAAGAACTACGGCTGATACGCGGCTGATAATGCTGACGCCTTCGGCTCCATGTTCGCTGATAGCCATTATTGGGATCAACTCATGGTTTTGGTAGAACATATTGACCGCTTGCCCCATGATCAGGCTGACTACCACAATTGAGAAAAGGTAGAAGAAAGTCGAACGGCGTCCCAGGATTTTGAGCAGGACGGGGATCGATCCGATGTTGGTGGCTGGTCCGGCCAGCAGAAATACCAGCGCGGCGCCGGGCGAGAGTCCTTTGACGATCATGGCGGCGGCGATGGGGGTTGATCCCGATGCGCAGATATACATGGGCATGCTGATAGCGAGCATGACCAATAATGACGAGAAGCCCTGCCCGGCCCATCCCTGGAATATCCAATCGGGCATACAGGCCGCAATGACTCCCGATAGAATGAAGCCAATCGTCAACCAGTAGGCCAGGTCTCCCGCCAGATCGATGAATGCGTAGCGGAGTGATTTGATCCACCAGGATTGTGTATCGGTTCGCACGGTATTTGCTGGAGATGATGGCGCCGCGCATTTGGGGCAGGACGTCTTGATCTCTTTTGGTTCTGGATCATCGGCGTCGCCCCATAAATTGACGCAGATTCCTGCGAACAAGGCAGTGATAAAACCTGCGAGCGGCCGCAGGATGGTCATGAATATATCCATCATGCCATAGGTCATGGCGATGGAATCCACCCCCGTTTCCGGAGTGGAAATGAGGAACGAGGTGGTGGCGCCCCGGCTGGCGCCTTTTTGCCGGATAGCCGCTGCGGTAGGCAGCACCGAGCAGGAGCAGAGCGGCAGAGGGATTCCGCAAATTGACGCGGTTAAGACGGATTTCCAACTACGCTTACCCAACAACGCCACGATCTTTTCCGAGGGTACGAATGTATGGATCAGACCCAGCGGCGATAAAGCCGAACAGAATATAAGGCCCCGCCGCTTCCATCATAAACCATGTTTCATAGATGATATTCAAAAACCAGTTGTTCATCGGCTGTTTCCTATTGTCAAATTAAGCCTGAATATTATGAATCACATCCTCCCCCCAAGTTTGGGGGGAGTTAGAGGGGGGTTGCTTGAATGGCTCAATCCCACCGTTGTTTGAACATACCCCTCACCCTAGCCCTCTCCCGGCGGGAGAGGGGACAATGCATGGATCAAGCGTATACTATTATATATAAGCATGGCTCGAATCAGGAATCATGCAAGTTAATCCGCGGCTATTCTTTACGCCATTCCAGCCAGATGCCGTAATTGACGCCTTGGCTGCCAGCTGGTTGGGGGCGGTGGATGATGTAGTTCTTGTTCCCCATGCGCTTCATGATGTCAGCCAGTTCCTGCGCGGTCTGGTCGACGTCGTAATGCGGCCAATGGCGGTTTTGCTTCTGTCTTTCACGGATGCTGCGGGCGATATCGACGGGCAGGTTTTCGGAGAAGCCCTGCCCGATAAAAGCGAAACATCCCGGTTTTAACACGCGGTTAACCTCATTCAAGCCAGCCTCAACGCCTCCCCAAAAGGGGAACGATCCACGCGAGACTATTATATCAGCGTAGTTGGAGCGGTAGGGCAGCGACTTGGCGTCGGCGAGTTGAGCGCTGATGCAGTCCGCCACTCCAGCGCTGGCGGCTTTATTGAAGAATCCCGCAAACACCTTGGTATTGATATCAGCGTTAATCCAATGCATCCCCGGAGAGCGTTGCGCCAGTTCAACAATCAAATCCCCCCGCCCGCTGCCCAGATCAATGCCAATGCCGCTTTTGGCGCCAAGATCAAACCGCTCAGTCAAATAATCAGCCAAGGGAGCATAAACCGGAGACAAAGCGCTCTTATTCTGAGCCTTATCCTGCCCCTTAATCTGAACCTTGGTTTCACAAACCCGCTGAGTAGCGCAGCACCCACCCAACAACCCCATAATAAACAACGCCAGACAAATCAACACGCTTCGTTTCATGATTAACTCTTTCAAGATTTATTTTGATTTTGGCTTATTCTATGATAGTGGGTTGGGGATTGGGGGGGGATGTGTGTGATAAGTTTGTAGGGGATGGGGGGCGATTAGGTTTATCTTAACCTTGATCACCCATTAATTCACCGAATAACTAACAAAGTTATGTCTAGACAATACGTCTCGCCAAGCGACAAAACTTATCGGCGCGTGTTAACGCGATCTATGAATTTCTTTGTTATCTATGATTTTGTCATTTAGTGACTCATTTATTACGGATCCAATTATGATATTTTTATCCCGAATAATAGTTGATAGACTGATGCTTGATGCACTCGTCGAAGTCCAAATTGGTGCACTGGAATTTGTATGATTGGCATAGTTTACATTTTGATTAATTATTTGTTTCATCATTTGTTTCATTTTTCCACCCTTCAAATGTACGGTTGTCTTGAATAGCAATCTGCGAGCCTTGCTGTACCTTTGTCATTATACCTTCCGTAGAAAAAAAATAAGATCTTCCACAAGTTGATTCTAGCAGACATCGCTTGTTTTTATAGGTGAAATCGTTTTCCTGTCCTAATTCTCCTATAGGATCCCACCTTTCGCTAAGTTTCAATTCCTTAGCAAAGTCATCATAAAGAAGTTTTATCTCTTTATAAAAATCATCGTCGGGTTTTTCTATTTCTAATCCTAATTCACGCGCTTCACGACGATGTATTGTATAATCATGACTCCCAGATTCCGAGCAAAGGAAAGCAACAATTTTTTCAATACTAGCATCTTGCATTCCAGTATAAGAAAGTAGTTTTTTGGAAAGCATTCCAATCTGAGATTTCGATCGATAAACTTCTCCTAAAACAAGTGGATGGACTTTTTGAGAAAGTTGAATTATTAAATCCTTAATTACTCCAGAATCTGGATTTAACATATTAGATTTTGCAAGTTCCATGAATCCATTAACCGCTTCAACGCTCACAGGAACTTTTGCTTCAGGAGGTGCTCCTTCAATACTGGGATTTAAAGGAGTGTTTATTGAGGGATCAACAGGGCCAAGCGTAGCCTGTTTCGTCATTACAATTGGTTTTGCTCCTATCGATATCAATGTGCCTGCACTTTGAGCCTTATTTGGTATAATCACCTCAAAATGTTTGCAAAACTGTCGAATCAAATTTACAATAGACCATGCAGTTAGCGTACTACCACCGCGTGTATAAAGAACAAGAGATATTCGTTCGACTACTCCAATATCATCCAATATATTAACAAAATAGTCATAAACCTCCTGGTGTATCTGGGTTTCCAAACCAGGTCTGTCTCCTGTAACAAAAAGGATAACTTTTGATTTCCTACGTTTTTCAATTTTCTCTAAAATTCCAGTTCTATTGAAGTTCATATCTTATGTTCCTAACAACCCAAGCGTTCTATCTCAATAATTATATTTATTATCTCACATTTAATCGACAGAATATAGAGTAATGCTGTATTATTTAACTATTAATAAATAAGTAGTAAAATGATGTTAAACAGTAAAAAAAGCGCTTGGGTATCTCATACTGCTTTACTATGCTACGCTGCCGCGTGTTGTCTGAATCATGATGCCTAGGATTGAAGGATATTCAGGATGGGGGGCGTTGGGCTTCATATTAAGCGGCCTTGGTTGGCGCCTTTATTTTTGCATCTATTACAAATACTAAAGTTTTTTTGAGACATTCAGGGTTTGCTTATTAACGGAATTTATCGCATCAAGGGCTGAGCGCATTGCGCTCTTGCCCTTGGCACCCGTATTCGTGGCGCCACCCAATCCGTAGGGGCGTCTTTTATGGGCGCCCTGAACCACTTGCGCATCACGCATCCCCAAGTTTAGAAAAACATTCCGGTACATATCATTTAACTTCTAGAGGTATTGAAAATTACGGGCGCCCACTAGGGGCGCGCCCGAAATTTTATCTTAGGCAATAGGGCGCCTGTTCGCGTTTTGGGGAAGCCTTTTTGGTTGGCTTTTTGGAGTCAAAACGTGATTCGAAATGGCTTAATTTTTTTCAAAACTGCTCTACGCCAGTTTTTTGTTGCGCCAAAATGCTCCTACGCGGCCTTCCTTCTTTTTATTTTGGGTCATTAATGCAAAATTTGACTGTTCGGGCTTTGCGTTTTGGATGTTTGATTGGTCGTTGATGGCCTTTGTTTCGGATTTTTTGGAATTATTCATGGCTTGATGGGCTTTTTGGATGGCGTTGGCCATCTTTTGCAGCATTCTGGATCGTGTGTTGACCGCAGAACAGAATAATCGGAATAATGATTTTGTTTCGGCTTTGTCGGGATTGAAGACTTCTTTTAGTTTTTTCGACATTTTGGTGATGCAGTGTTCTAGAGTATCGATGATGTCATCATCTAATTGGGTGGGCATTGCGATTGCAGTATTCATTTGCCGCCTCCTGCTAATAGATTTTTTGCTTCCTGATACGCAATATGGCAAAAACCGTGCCAATTATTGAACATTTGTATATGTTGGTTGATAGAATAGTATTTTTATCGTGTTGGGATTAGTGTTTTTACTTTGTTTCGCGGATGTGCGTTTCAAAATAAGTGTGGAAAGATTGGCTTATTTGAAGATCAAAGGTGATATGTGATATAAAAAGTTGGATTGAGTGGTTTATTGTTGAACATATATGTTGAGCCGCTAAAAAGTGTACGTAAGACGATACTTACACAATATTTTGTATACGTCAGGATTGAGCATCTACTAGGTCTTGTGGTCATGAAAAACGTTTTAGAATTTTTACCGTTTCGCTATATATATTAAAGATAAATATGTTGGT